>CBDESR010000006.1:0-16013 GCA_965242615.1 Dehalococcoidia bacterium | reverse complement strand
TGTTCCGGCTAAACCCCGCGCCTTACCGCGACACCGGCAAATAGACTTCCCAAAACCGCTCACCCCCGAGGACAAATTGCCCAGTGCGAATTTCCTGCACCGGGTCGTCGGGCAGAATTGCCCGGGCCAGGCATTTGCCGTCAAACAGCTCCCCGCGTTGGGCGAAGTCAAAATCTTGGTTGTCCGGTACCGTACTGCTGCCGTTCCAGGGGCAGGTCGGCAACATTCACCGGCACGAAGTGCAGAAAGAAGCGGGCCGCCGTGTCCGCCGGGGCGCACGGCTCCTTGAGGAAATACAACCGGTCATTCTGTAAATACAAGTCAAAGACGGAGCGGGCCGCTGGCTCGCCGCGGGTGAGTTCCTGATAGGTCGCTTGACGGCGTTCCGCCATTCCCAGCGGCAGCCGGACCCGCCACCGGTCGCCTTGGCCGGTGCGGATTTCGTCAATGGGGTAATCCGGCAGGGGAACCGTCGCCAAGCATACTCCGCCCAATCGCGCGCCATTGCGGTAGAAATAGAAGTCCCGATTGTCAAAGCGATGCTGACGCCGCTCGGGGGGCAAGTCGGATTGGTTGGTGGGGATGATGTGCAAAGAAAATTTGGTCTCAGTATCCGCCGGGCGGCATCGCTCCTTCAGGTAATGCAGGGTCTGCTCCCGCCGGTACAAGTCAAAATCGGCGCGAGCATCCGGCTGGTCGGCGGCCAGGGACTGATAAACTGCTTGGGTCGCCTGCCGGTACTCGGCCGCCAGGTCGGTATAAGGGCGGCTCGGCTCGGCCGGCTCCACTGCCATCAAGGTGTTGCCATACGCTTGAACGATGCACTTGGCCGTGGCCGGCAATTCCCGTTGCCAGCCGCCGGCGTAATAACCGGGCAGCGCAAAACCGACATTTTCACCGCGAATAAATATCCGCTGCCGGTCGGCCAGCGGCAGGATTTCCCGGTTTCGCTTCAAGTCGTTTCGCCCCAGCCCTTCCAAATAAAGCGGCAAATCCGGGTACTCTTTCAACAAACATTCCAGACTTCCCCGGTAGGACAGCCCCCAATAGTCCAAATCGTACTGGGAGCGCAGATATTCCGGGGTTGTACGGTCCACCAGAAAGTTGAAATAGACTTGCTGGCTGGGGTGCAGTTGCAGCATCTGGAGGATGACCAGAACCAATCCGACGCCGCCCAGACCATAGACTCCGGTTTCGCAGAGGCTTTACGGTTAAAGTTGGCCGCCAGCCAATGTATTCCGATTGCTGCTAGCAGGCATAGGGGGGCGTAGAGAAAGAATATCTGCCGCCAGCCATTGTAGATAGTGGTGCCGGTCAGGGCGATTGCCAGTACCGGCAGCGTGCCGCCAGCTAGCAACAGGAAGCCAAAGCGCAAGTTGCCGTTGCGGAAAACCGCAAGGGGACGACTGATGCCGTGCGCTAGAACCGCCGCCGCGCCGACCAGCGCCAGCAGCAGGACAACCGGGGGTGTGGTAATGGCCATCCAAACCGGGAGGTAACGGGGTGGGGCTTCCGTAGAGAGGATAAGCTCGCCTTGGAACACCTGCCCTATAATCGCGGGAAATTGGAAAAAGTGCCGTAAGTATCCGCGCTATTGACGAGGGGGTCGCGCCAAAGATACGGGGTGGCGACATAATAAGCCAAGCCGCCAGCCAGTAAAAACAATCCAGCGGTCAGCAAAACGCGGCGGCGTTCCGCTACCCCGGCAGCAAAGAGCAAATCCCAACCCCGCATTGCGATAACGGCGACGAGCAGTATCAATCCCATAATCCGAGCGGTGGTCAATAGCCCCGCCACTACACCGCAAAGCACAAAGGCTCCAACCGTGTCTTTCCTGAATGCCCGGTGGATCAGAAACAGGGCAATCATAAACATACTGACGAAGGGCAAATCTTTGGAGTTAAAGAAAGAATGGGCGTACAGCCGGGGATGCAGCAAAAACAGTAACAATGCCAGCAACGCCAGCAGCCGATTGTTGAATAATCGGTACACTAGCAGGTAGCAGAAAAATCCGCCAGTGACAAAGAAAAAATGAAGCAGAATGTGGCGGCTGAGGTGGATTTGGCGAGTATCCTCTAATCTCAAAGCGCGCTCAATCAGTAGCAAGGGCAACTCAACTGTAGCCCCATAAACTCTGGTCACCGTTTCCCAATTAAAAGCTTCGTCTCGGGGAAACGGCAACTCGCCGCCTTGCCGAATAATGTTCAGGTTTCTAATGGCAACGTTACGCTGCGCCCATTCGTCCACAGACACGCCGTAATCGTCGACCAAAGCCGCGCCGGCCAGCGCAAACATAACGCAGACTAACCAAGCCCAACCGTGGGTTGGCAGCAGGTTAAGTGCAGCCCGGGCAGAAGTCTGCGACCGGTTGGGGCAAGGATGGCAGCATAGCGCCGCATTATACCACACCGCCTTTCCTGGTTTTGCCGCCGCGGGGTTGGCCGTTCTGAAATGATGCGCTATGCCGTGGCTGGTTAGATATGTAATCTCCAACAAGATGGTATATAATTCCCATAGGAAAGAACAAGCAGCCGGGGGCGCAATGGCTACGGAAAACACAGAAAGGGTGCCGCAAGACGGGGAAAGGTTGCAGCCGGACGGGGGAACGGAGCCGGCAATGGGAGCGGCGGCGCAACTGAACCTGACGATCGGGGGGATGACCTGCGCGGCCTGCGTGCAGCACGTGGAACACGCCCTGCGGACGGCGCCGGGGGTTACGGCGGTCAGCGTGAACTTGGCCACGGAACGGGCGGCGGTCAGCTACATCGCCGGCCAGAGCGACCTGGCCGAACTGCGGCGGGCGGTCGAGGAGTACGGCTATCGGGTCGAGGGCATCGGCGGCGCGGAACAAGACGCAGCGGCGGAACTGGCCCGGTTGTCCCGGACGGCGGAAATCCGCTACTACCGCTACCGCTGCATCTTTGGGGTAACAGCCGGGCTGCTCTTGCTGCTGGGTTCCTTTCACGCCCTGCCCTGGGCGGCCTGGCTAAAAAGTTGGGATTACTACCCTTGGCTGCTGTGGGCTTTGGCGACGCCGGTACAGTTCTGGGCCGGCTGGCCTTTCTACCGGTCAGGGCTGACCGCGCTGCGGCACGGAGCGGCCAATATGCACACTCTGGTGGCCTTGGGCTCCTCAGTAGCTTACGGCTACAGCGCGGCGGTGACGGTTCTGGGGACTTTCGCCCCGTCGGTTCTGGAAAGCGGCGGCATAGGCGGCGGGCTGTATTTTGACACGGCGGCCTTGATTATCGGGCTAATCCTGCTGGGGCGGTATCTGGAAGCCCGGGCCCGGGGGCGCGCATCGGAAGCCATCCGGCGGCTGCTGAGCTTGCAGCCGGATACGGCCCGGGTGCTGCGGGAGGGCAAGGAAGTGGAGATTCCGGCGGCGGAGGTAGTGCTGAATGACTTGGTAGCGGTGCGGCCGGGGGAGAAAATACCGGTGGATGGTGAAGTAGTCGCAGGCTGGTCGGCGGTGGATGAGGCAATGCTGACCGGGGAAAGTATGCCGGTGGACAAAACGCCCGGGCAGCCGGTCTATGCGGCGACGCTGAACCGCACCGGGTTTTTCCGGCTGCGGGCTACTCGGGTGGGACGGGATACGGCTCTGGCTCAGATTATCCGCTTGGTCGAGGAAGCGCAGGGTTCCAAAGCGCCCATTCAGCGAATGGCCGACCGGGTGGCGGCGGTGTTTGTGCCGGCAGTGAGCGGGGTAGCGGTAGCGGCGGCCCTGTTCTGGCTGTTCCTGGGGCCGGCGCCACAGTTGACCTATGCCGTCCTGACCCTGGTCACGGTGCTGATTATCGCCTGCCCCTGCGCTTTGGGCTTGGCAACGCCGACCGCCATCATCGTGGGGGCTGGCAAGGGCGCGGAACGGGGCATCCTGATTCGGAATGCGCCGGCCTTGGAGACGGCGCAGCGGGTGGATACGGTAGTTATGGACAAGACCGGCACCCTGACCGCGGGTAAGCCGGTCGTTACCGATATTGTCGCCGCCGCTGATTTTCCCGACCGGGACGGGGGCGGGACGGCCGCGGAGGAACTGCTGGCCGCGGCGGCGGCGTTGGAGCAGGGTTCGGAGCATCCTTTGGGCCAGGCGATAGTTGCGGCGGCGGAACAGCGGGGGTTGACGCCGGCTCCGGCGGCTGATTTTCAAGCCAAGCCCGGCTTGGGGGTAACCGGCACGGTAGCCGGCCGCCCGGCAATGCTGGGCCGCCCGGCCCTGCTGCAAGAACAGGGCATTGACTTGGGCGGGTTGGCGGCGGATGTGGACCGATTGACCGGGCAAGGCAAAACGGCGGTGGCTCTGGCGGTGGACGGACAGGCTTGGGGCGTGCTGGGGCTGGCGGACGGGCTGAAACCGGAGGCGCGGGATGCGGTAGCCCAGCTGCAAGGGATGGGCTTGTCCGTGGCCATGCTGACCGGGGATAACCGGCGGGCGGCGCAGTTCGTTGCCGAGCAGTTGGGCATCGACCGGGTCGAGGCGGAATTGCTGCCGGGGGATAAGGCGGCGGCAGTGCGGCGGCTCCAGTCCGAAGGCCGCACGGTGGCAATGGTCGGGGACGGGATTAACGATGCGCCGGCTCTGGCCCAAGCGGATGTAGGCTTGGCTTTGGGCGCCGGGGCCGATGTGGCGATGGAGTCGGCGGAAGTTACGCTGATGGGGAGCGATTTGGGCGGCGTGGCGGCGGCATTGCAATTGAGCCGGCGGACGATGCGGACGATTAAGCAAAACCTGTTCTGGGCGTTTTTCTACAATGTGCTGCTGATACCGGTAGCGGCCGGGGTATTGTATCCGGTCTTTGCGGCGGTTGGCGGCGTGCCGGCGGGACTGGAGTTTTTCTTTGGGGAACAGGGGTTTCTGAACCCGGTATTGGCGGCGATGGCGATGGCTTTCAGTTCGGTGACGGTGGTAGGGAACTCGCTGCGGCTGCGGGGGATGACTGTCTAATCAAGACCCTTACGCTCGGCCCACAGCGTGAAAAAGTCCACCCGGGAAAGGGAACAGGAGATAAGCTCCTCAAACTCTCCGGTAGTCAGTTGCAAAGGCTTTTTCAACCAATCTACCTGCTGCCGGTCAAGGTCGCCCCGCCAGGAATGGGACATTTTAGGGCCAAGGTATCTTTTCCCCTGGTAATCCAGATAGAAAAAGATATGATGCCACGCCCGATCCTCGATGGCGTTCAGTTTCCCCCGAAATACTTGCCGAACGGTGCGAACATCCACTTAATCACCGACCTCGACCAAGAGGATGGTCAGCTTAGCGAGGAGGTCGCGGGTTTCCTCAGCCAGGATGCTTTCCCGCTTTTGCCGCTCCAGAGACTGGCGCAAATCGAGCAGGGAAGTCAGCAAATCGGCGATGGCACTCTCTTTGGTGTCGCCGCAGCCATACTCGTCCACCCAGGAATTGGCGGCGATTACATAGCGGTCGGTATATTCCAGGTCGACGCCCAAGTCCAGGGCCAACTTCCATCCGGAGGCGCCGATGGTCGCGCCGGCGGCGACTTTTGCGACGGCTTTAACGATTTCCGGCATTGGACACCTCATCAAGTTGGTTTATTATAGCGATAAACCCGGGCGGTTTCCAAGGGCTCCGGTAAAGCCATTTTTAACACCGGGACTGAGCAACGCCGGGGAAAGGCTGGACATAGCCCCCGGCAAGGGGTAAATATAGAGCCGTTATGCCTTTGTTGATGGAAAGCAAGCCGATTCCCGATTTGCCGGAGGAGCTGCTGGCCCGGTTGTGGCAGCAGCGGGCCGCCCGGCAGCGGGAGTTTCGCACTGATGCCGGCCGCCGGGTGCGGGTTTTGTATCCCGGCCGGGCGGGGACGGCCGCCGGGCCGGACTTTCGGGACGCGCTGCTGGAAGTGGAAGGCTTGGGACTGGTGCGGGGCGATGTGGAGCTGCACCGGCGGCAGCAGGATTGGTATGCCCACGGCCACGCTGCCGACCCCAACTATAACGGCGTCGTACTCCACGCCGCCCTGCAAGTTTCCCCGGAAATTACCCGCTTGCAGAACGGCGGCCACGCCCCGGTGATTTCCCTGGCGGCTCTGGTTACGGATGCCGATAATGCCGCCGACGGGGATGAGGGCGCGGCGGCTTGGTTGGCCCTGGAGCGGCAGGGTTGGCGGCGGCCGGCGGATGCCGCCGAATGGGGCGATTTGCTGGATGCGGCCGGGGATGCCCGGTTTCGGCAAAAAAGCGATTGGTTCCGCCGGTTAATGGCGGAACAATCGGCGGCGCAGACCTTGTATGAAGGATTGATGGAGGCTTTGGGCTACCGGGCTAACCGGCAACCCTTTCTGAAATTGGCGCATAATGCCCCTTATGCGGCGCTACTGCGGGAAGTGGGGGACTTGCCGGCGGCGGAACGGGCGGCCGCTCTGGAAAGGCGGCTGTTGCAGCTGTCCGGTCTGGCTATGACCAGCGGGCAACGAGCGGCGGGTCGCGTTCCGGCCGGCGGCGGTTACGGCGCGCCGCTGATGGCTGGGGAATGGCATTGTTTCCGGGTGCGGCCCGCCAATCAGCCCAAGCAGCGCATTGCCGGAGCGGCGCGGCTGTTGGCCCGGTTTATGGATGATAGCAAGGCCGCGAATGGGTTGGCGGCCGCCTTGACGGACCTGGTCGCCGCCGGCAGTGCGGCCCGGTTGACCGCCGCCTTGACGGTGGACGGGGAATTGGGGCAAAAGGCGGCTTATATCGGGGCGGCCCGGGCTCGGGATCTGGCGGTGAATGGGGTTTTGCCCTTTTGCCACGCTTGGACGGCGGCCGGGGCGGCGGCGTCCCCAGCTTGGGACTTGTACCGCGCCTTTGGGAAATTGCAAGAGAATGAAATTACCCGGGAGACGGCGGCGCGCCTGGCGGCGCCGGCAAAGGCGGCGGCTACCGCCCGCCGTCAACAGGGCTTGCTGCATTTGCACCGTTTGCTGAGCGGCGGGGGGTAAGGGTTTCCGCGCATAGCGCAGCAGGCTATTACTTACCGCCATTCTTGTGAAAAGGGGAATCCAGAAGGGCCGGGGACTCTGGATTCCCACTTTCGTGGGAAGGACGGTTTTGATAGGCGATAGACTGGCTGGGTTAAAGCTCTACTATGGATACCCACATGGGGCCGGCGCCTAGGGCGTAGGTGGCCAGGCGGGTTAATGCGCCGTTGTCCGGGTCGATGCGGAAGGCGGCCAGGTTGCCGGAATCCAAGCCGGCGGAATAGAGGTAGCTGCCGGTGGGGTCGATGGTAAAGGCGCGGGGCGTCTTTTCCGCCGGGGTTTGTCCCAGGGCGGTGAGGCGGCCGTCAGGATCCACGGCAAAGGCGGCGATGCTGTCGTGGCCGCGGTTGGGGGCGTACAGGAAACGGCCGTTGGGGGTAATCTGGATTTGGGAGCAGCTGTTGCGCTCGGCAAAGCCGGCCGGCAGGGTGGAGAGGGTCTGAAAGGCGGTCAGGGTTCCGGTGTCCGGGTTCAGGTGGTAGCCGGTAACGCTGCATCCCTGTTCGTTGGAGCAATAGATGATGTCGCGGCTGGGGTGAAAGCAGAAGTGGCGGGGGCCGATGGGTTCCGGCGGGCGGACCCGGTCGGGTTCGTTGGCGGTGATATGGCCGGTGGCGGGGTCGAAGCGGAATTGAAAGATGGCGTTGGGGCCGTCGTTGGCGGCGATATGCGGCACGAAGGCGTAGCGGTTGCCGGGGTCGGTCTGGAAGCAGTGGGCGCCGGCGCCGGTGGCGCGCCACTCGACCGGCGGGGCGGTGGCTACGCCGGCGGCGTTGATGGGATGGACGGCGGCGTGGCCGGCGTTGTAGTAGGCGGAGAGCAGGTAGTTACCGCTGCGGTCGGTGGCGAGATAGCAGGGGTCAGCCTCGAGGGCGGCCGCGCCGATAGGGTCGAGGCTGCCGTCAGCCGGGTCGATGCGGTAGCTGGATACCGCGATGGCGTCCCGCCGTCCGACATAGAGATACTGCTTATCCGGGCTGAGGGCCATAGGGGCCGGGCGGCCGGGAGCGTCGAGGGTTTCCAGCGGCGTCAGGGCACCGGTGGCGGCGTCCATAGCCAGCCGGGCTATTTTGTCCGCTTGGGAAAGGGAAACATACATATAGAAAGGCATAGCTGCGACTCCTTGAGTTGAGGGGTGGTTGGTTGGCGGGGATTTTAACACAGAGTTGGGGGTGGCGGATGATAGACATATTAGCCGTCCGGGTCAAAGGGGCTGAGTACGGGGTATTGCCGGGGCGGCGCCTCCTGGTCTGCCCCGGCGGGTTGAGTTTAGAATTTATCAGCGTTGGGGTAGGGGGTCGCCGGGGCGGAGCCTCTGGCCGGAAGTTCCGCCCTTGCGGGAGGGGGTTGGCAAAGGGGCCATTGGGTTGCCTGCTCCGGGGGGCATCCTGGCTTGCATCCGCCCGGAGTTTCCCGACCCAATTGCCTGGCGGCAAATGGACCTTGTATTGGCTACTGGCGCCGCTGGGTATGGTTGCCACTACCGGCGTTTTGGCCCAGTCCAGCTACCGGGGTTGACCGCACCTCCAGTCAACCTGTTAACTCCAGCTCCTGTAGGGATGGGGTAGCGGTTTGGCGGCTAGTGGGATTTGCCGTTTTCCGCTGCTCCGGTTGGGGAATACGGGGCCTTAATCCGGTTCCCCGGGGGTAGGAGCGGGACGCTTGACGGCCGCGTAGGCCGGGGGCGTCCACAGCGCGCTGTGAGCTGTATTTCACGGTAAGCTAGCGTATCGTTTTGAGACCCGGCGTCCCGGGGCTAGGTCTGACCTTCGCAATTTTTATTATGGGGATGGGAATTATCGTTGTCAAGGGGGTTTGGGATGAATTTTCGGTAATTAGGAAATTGGATTTTCGGATGGAGTTACGGCGGGGGAACTTTTGTAAAAGTTCTCCCGCACCCCCTCAAAACTTTTGAGTTTGGGGAGGGTTAGGGGTCGTCGGCGGTGGCGCGGCGGCGGACGGTTCTTTCGCAGGTGGCGGTGTATTGGCGGACTTGACGGGCCCGGAGTTTAATTCCGGCGCCACCGAGTCCGGTCTGTTGATCGTAACGCCAATCCGGGGTGCCGGGGGCGACAGTGGCGGCGCCGGACTGGGCGCGTTGGTAACCTTGGGCAATGCACTCCGCGCCGGCTGCGGTTTGGGCCCGGGTTGACCATTGGGAGTTAGTGGGAGCATTTCCATAGCAGGTACTGTGCCGGGCAGCGGTTTCAGCCGACGCCCTTGCGCTGGGACTGAACCAGTTGCCAGGCCAGCAGCCGCGATGGGATTCGACCAAGCGGCCGGGGTCGGCGGCGAGTTCCAAGGTCTCGATTACATTGACATAGCGTACTCGTTTCCACTTTTTGCGTTTCCGCCGGGGCTCCTCGGGGAATTCGAAGATGCGGTCGATGGATTGGCCGCTTACGCCGGATTCGCCGTCGGTGAGGTAGTTCTCCTGGGCGGACAGGAAGCCGCGGAAGTTGCCGCTTTGGCCGAAGTAGACGGTGTCGTACCGCTCATTGCGGTGGCGGCCGGCGGCCCAAGTTTCGGCTTTGGTGAAGGTGTCGGATTGGTCGATGGCGCAGTAGATGGTTTTGCCGCGGTTGGCGGCGAGGGATTCGAGGATAATGGAGACGCGGGCATCGTCGGTGTCGGCAACGGCGGGGGAGGCTTGCCAGTCGTCACAGTTCCAGGGGATGGAGCGGGGGGCGGCTTGGGCCGGGGCTACATAGAACAGGTGTTAGTGGAGTGGGTAGTACGGAATTGGACCGGGTGAGGGCCGGGGCGGCGCGGCCGCTGTTATAGGTGAAGGCGGCGGCGAGGGTCAGCAGTCCGACCACGGCGAAGGCGGATACGAGGGCGCGAAGCATAGCGGTTCGTCCTTGCAGTAAGGTGGTGGCATAAGGGTAAGGGATGGGGCGGGGGTTGTCAATGGGGGATTTTGGGGGTTAAGGGTTGGGGGACGGGGTTAAGCCGGGCGGCGTAGCTAGGCGGCGGGCGGGGGAGCGGGATGCTGCAAGCCGGCCAAGTAGCCCTCGAGCCGGGCTTGGCCTTTTTCCACTTCCACGATCCGATTGTTCAAGGCGTCGATGCGCTGATTAGTGTTTTGCTGGCCGCGGAGGATCAGGGCGGCCAGAGCGATGCCGACGCCCAGGATGGTGCCGATTACGCCGAGGAACTCGAACATTGGGCGGACTCCTTGCTATGAGAATCGGGTTTTCCTGATATGCCATTTACTATACCGGTTTTCGTTGGGGCTGACAAGGATTAAGAGTTGAGAATCGGGGATTTCGTGGGGGTGATGATGGTGGTTGCGGGCGTGGGGTTCTGGATTCCCACTTTCGTGGGAATGACGGTGGGGAGGGGGGGAATGATGGTTGCTGGATGGCGGGGATAACGGTTGCCGGGGGATGGGGATACGGCGGGGGAACTTTTGCAAAAGTTCCCCCGGACCCCCTCAAAAGTTTTGGGTTTGGGGAGTCTGCGGGTTTTGAGAGGGGTTTAAGGCGGGCATTTTAGATTCCTCGGCTGTCGCCTCGGAATGACATGGGTATATAGGGGGAATGGCATGGGTAATAGGGAGAGTGATATGGGTATATAAGGGGGAATGACGGTTGCGGGCTTGGGGTTCTGGATTCCCACTTTCGTGGGAATGACGGTGGAGAGGGGTGAGGAGGATGGTTGCGGGCTTGGGGTTCTGGATTACTGTTTTCACGGGAATGACGATAGGTAAGTCGCTGGGTATAGGCAATTGCCCGGCGCCGGGCTATAATTCCCCAAAGTTTGCAGGGGGCGGCGGGGCAGCTGATTTAGATGGAGGGGGCGGTATGGCTAACGGGATTGGCGCGATGGTGGCGGCGCCCTTTAACCGCTTTCTGGCGGCGTTGGAGTATAAGGATTATCTGACGCTGTGGACGGCGAATTTGTGCGCCGGGGCGGCGGCGTGGGCGTTGATTGTGGCCCGGGCGGTGCTGACGGATGAACTGTCCCAACTCTACTTTTGGGTGGGGGCCGTTACCTTTGCGGCGATGATTCCCCGGGTATTTTCCACGGTGATTACCGGGTTTCTGGCGGATCGGTTCAACCGGCAGACGGTGCTGCAATGGACTTATACGCTGAATTTGGCGCATAACATTCTGCTGGCCGGGTTGGTGATGCTGGGGCTGGCGAATATCTGGTGGCTGGTGGGGCTGTCGCTGCTGAACGGGACTTTGCGGTCGGCGCAGATGACGACGACGCAGTCGCTGGTGCCAAATCTGGTGCCGCGGGAGATGCTGCCCAATGCCATTGCGCTGAATGAGGCGACGCAGCAGGGTTCGCGGTTTCTGGGCGGGGTAATCGCTTTTGTGGTGTCGCTGAACTTCGGGACGGAGCCGGTGTTCTGGGCTTGCGCGGTGCTGTACGGGTTGGGGCTGATACAGGTAGCGCGGATCGCGACCCGCTCGACGGGACGGATTGACGCCCGGCGGGGGTTTTGGGGCAACTTGGTTAGCGGGTTCAGCTATGTTTATTCCCGGCCGCCGGTGCTGGCGATGATACTGATTGTGCTGGGGCATTGCGCTTTTACGATGTCGTACGAGTCGCTGCTGCCGGCGGTGTCGCAGGAGAAACTGGGGGCAACGGCGGTGACGCTGTTCGGCTTTACGCTGAATATAACGGAGCGGACTTGGCCGTCGGGATTGCTGGCCGGCGTGGGTTTAGGGGCAATGTTTTCGGCAATCTGGCTGGCGGGGGTGCGGAGCGACAAAGTCCGGGGGATGCTGTTTCTGATTTTCGGGGTCAGCAGCGGGTTTGGGCCGATCCTGCTGGCGTTATCGGATGAGCCGGGCTTGTCTTTGCTGGCGACTTTTATCATTGGGCTGAATCAGGGCGGGTTTATGACGATCAGCCATACGGTCATCCAGTCGCTGGTGGATGATGGGGTGCGAGGGCGAGTGTCCGGGGTTTATTCCTTTCATGTGGGCGGGAGTATGGCGTTGGCGAATGCGGTGAATGCGGGCTTTGTGGATTTGCCTTTTGCCAATGCGTCGTGGGTGCTGGCGGTAGGCGGGGCGTTGTTCATCATTGCTATCGCGTTGAGCTTGAGTAACCGGCCGCTGCGGGGGATTTACTTTCCCCGGAGGGCGGCGCGGGCGGCGGTGTGACTTGGGGGATTGGGGGAGACGATTAAAGGGCAAAAGCTGCGGGCAATCCGACCGGTTGGGGGATTGCCCGCAGTGATTTCCGGGATAGCAGACCGGGGCCGGCGGCTAGTCCACCGGGGGGCGCTTTTCCCACTTTTCCGGGGGCGGATAGACCGGGACGGCGAGGTTGCGGGTGATTTCGCCGTCGAACCAGTCGGCGACTTCGGAGCGCCACTTGGTGTAGTGGGGCGCGGCGCGGTGGGCGTCGAGGGCGGCGTCATCCTGATAGACTTCGAAGAGGTGGATGCGGTTTTCCACTTCGTTGTCCTGCAAGACGTCGAAGCGGAGGCAGCCCGGTTCGTCGTTGTTGGAGCCGCGGGCGTCGCCTTCGAGGGAAGCCAAAAACTGCTCCTTGAAGCCCGGCTTGATGTTGATGGTTACGATCAGGGCAATCATTTTTCCTCCTGGTAGGGGTTTGGGATGGCTGGGGGTATTATACCGCATTGGCGCCGATTGGCACAGGTAGGGCGGCAACGATGCGACTTACTTGCCGTTATTCCCCGCCCTTTCTGCCGTCATTCCCGGGAAAAGGGGAAGCCGGAGGCCCCGGCCTTTCTGGATTCCCACTTTCGTGGGAAGGACGGTTTCTAATGGAATTGCTTATTCCGCCGCTCCGAAAATGGCTACTGAGCAGGTGAAGGAGCCGGGGCGGCCGCCCAAGTTGTGGGTTAAGCCCAAGTGGGCTTTTTGCAGCTGGCGGGCTTCGGCTTTCCCTTGTAGCTGCTTATAGACTTCGTAAATCATTCGGATGCCGCTGGCGCCGATGGGGTGGCCGAAACACTTTAAGCCGCCGTCAGTGTTCACCGGCAAATCGCCCTCGAGGGTAAAGGTACCGGCGGCGACATCGGCGCTGCCCTCTCCCCGGGGGCTGAACCCCAAATCCTCGTAGATAATCAACTCGGTGATGGTAAAGCAGTCATGCACCATGGCCAAGTCGAGTTCAGCCCGGGGGTGGGCGATGCCGGCTTCCTGATAGGCGGCCTGGCCGGCACGGACGCTTTCCGGGAAGTGGGTAAAATCCCAATCGCTGCGGAGGGCGCCGAAGGCTCCCACGGACAGGGCCAAGGCTTTGACCAGCACATAGTCCGGGCGCAGGCTGCGGGCGATTTCCGGGGTGGTGATGATGGCGGCGGCGGCGCCATCGCTGACGCCGCAGCAGTCAAACAAGCCCAAGGGCCAGGCAATCATTGGCGCATTCACTACTTGCTCCGGGCTGACTTCCCGCTGGAAATGGGCGCGGGAGTTCAGGCTGCCGTTGTGGTGATTTTTGGCGGCGATTTCAGCCAGGGTGCGCTTGCCGGTGTCGTAGGGTATCCCGTACTGGTGAAAGTAGCGGGTGGCGGCCATAGCGAATTGGGAGGGCGGGGGAGTCGGCGGCGTTACATCGGAGCCGGGGGCTTCGGGAACAGCCAACCCGGAAAAGCCGGAGTCTTTCAACTTTTCCACGCCGACGGCCAGGACGATGTCGTAAATGCCGGCGGCTACGGCGTAGGCGGCGTTGCGGAAAGCGTCGGTGGCGGTGGCGCAGGCGTTCTCCACGCGGGTAATGGGGATGTAGTCCAGTTTCAGGGCTTCGGCCAGGGGCTGGCCGGTGCGGAAACTGCTGACCGTGCCGAGCCAAGCGGCTTGAATGTCCTCCGGAGCGATGCCGGCGTCAGCGTAGGCTTCGTAGGCGGCTTCGACCATCAAGTCGGCCGGGCCGGCGTCCCAGCGTTCGCCAAACTTGGTGCAGCCCATTCCGATAATGGCTACCCGGTCTTTAATGCCGTTCATTGCTGCTGCTCCTGGCCCGGCGCGCCGGGCGGCTGGCGTCGGGGGATGGCTTTCCAGTAGTAGTTATGGATGCCGTTGACGACCCGCAGTTTGCGGAAACTCATTGCCACCGGCATACCGACTTGGACTTCCGCCGGTTCCCGGTCGGTCAGCATACAGATGATGCGTCCGCCGCCCGTGAAATCGACGGCGCCCACGACCAGGGGAGTATCCACGGCGCCGGCGATGTAGTCCATGGAATAGGTGAACAGTTCGCCGGGGCGGTCGCTCAAGGGGATGGCGGTGGCATTGTCCCGGGCGCGGCAGTGGACGCAGACCCGCTGCATGGGATACTGAATATAGCCGCAGCGGTTGCACTGGCCGCCGTACAAGCGGAGGTTCTTATCCTGTTCCCGCCACAGGGCCGCCGCGGAGGGGGTAGCCGGGGCCGGGCGGCGGGCGGCTTCGTCGGTAGTCCACACTTCCCGCCATTTGGCGTAGGTTTCGTAGCTGTCCAGGACGCGGCCGGATTGCAGGTAGCCGGCTAGGCTGCCGCCGGCCGGCGGGGCTGCGGCGATGGCGTTGGTGGCGCGGAAAGCCAGGATTTCACTGCCATCGCCATAGGCAACGGTTAGCAGCAACTGTCCCGGTTTCGCTGCGGCCAAAGCACCGGTTAGCAGCATTAAGGGGAAAGCCGCGCCGGTGTTGCCCAATTTGCCAAAGAGAGGTTCCTGGACTTGTTCCGGCTGGAAACCCAGCCGCCGGGACAGTTGGTTGTGCCGCCGGGCGTCCGGAGCGTATAAAGCGACTTTGGCAAAGTCTGTCGTGGTCAGGTTGTGCTTTTCCAGAAAGCCGGCCATTCCTGCCGTAACCAGCCGCTCCAGCCCCTGCTCGGTGGCAAAACGGTCCTCCGAGGAATGGACAAAGACGTCCCCGGCGGAACGCCAGTTATCCATTAAGGTGTCGGTCAGGGCGTAGGAGCCGGCCCGCTCCGCGATGACGCCGGTTTTGCCGACGAGGAAGGCGGCCGCGCCATCGCCGCCGTTGCGCTCGGTTTCGCTGCGCGGCGGCCCTTGCCGGCTGTCGGCAACGGTGACCAAGACTTGCCGGGCGGAGCCGGCGGCTACGGCGTCGAGAGCCGATTGCAAGGCGGTGGTTCCAGCCCGCAAGCCGGCGGCAATGTCAGCGGTGAAAAGATCCCGCCGCAAGTCGAGGGCGGCGGCGATGATGGCGGCGCCCTGCTTTTCGGCGTAGGGGGCGGTGGAAGTGGCAAAAATCAGCCCGTCCACGGCCGCCCGTTCCCGTCCGTGCAGGCAGTCTTGGGCGGCGGCGACCGCCATGGTTACGCTGTCCTCGTCAAAGTTGGCGATGGCCCGCTGGTAAGGCAAATCCCAACCGGCGGTTTCCGGCCCCAACCGGTATTTGGGGACATAAGCGCCGTAAGCGATGATGCCGGCCATGCCTTAATTCCTTTCCACCGGTTTAGACCGCCGCAGTTTCTTGCCGGATTTGCCGGACATCATAGGCGGCAATCTGTTCGGCGGCAAACCGGGTCGCTTCGTACAAGTCCACCAATTTCGCCCAAGGTGTTCACATACAGCAGCTTCTTGTCCGCGTTATAGCGGCGCACCTCCTCCAAAGTCAGCCGATTGCCCTTGATACGGTTGCAGGTGCGATGCAGCAATGCCAAGTTATACAGCTCGTCGCTCCCCGGCGTACCAGCCGCTGCCCGCCGCGCCCGGATATGATCCACTTCCAACAGGTCCAAGTCCAGGCTGCCATTGGGCCGCAACGGTTCGTAACCGCAGCCCCAACACCTCGGGCCAAACTTCTTAATCAACAGGGCTTTGGCTTCATCTTTGGGAATCCGCCCCGACCAGCTGGCCGTCTGCACGCTGGGCGGCCGCCCCCGCCGCCGGGACTGCTGCAAATGGTGGTACGGCTCCGGGTCCACATCATACCGCGCCGGCAACTCTTGGGGGCCGATGATGTAGCTTTCGTACAAAGCCGACCGCCCTTGCAGGGCCGGCCCTTCCCCTTTAACCGCCGTTTTCAGGGCGTCAACAGTGGCTTGGGTCGTGCCGGTCAGCGGCATATTATTCAGATAGAACCGCCG
>CBDESR010000005.1:225000-2294267 GCA_965242615.1 Dehalococcoidia bacterium | reverse complement strand
CCCCGGCCCCAGCACAATCACCTCCGCCCGCTCAATCGCCTCCAGCGCCGGCGGATACACATACGCCTTCGCTGTAGCCGAATATAATCGATCCTACCTCCAGATTCTCCCGCCGCAGGTCAATCGCCGCCTCCCCCGAAATCTCCTTCCCATTCTCCAGCGTCGCCACCAAAGTGGACTTCGTCAGCGTCACCGGCAGTACCCGCCCCCGAATCCCCAAAATCCGCGACGCCTCCTCAATCGCGCTGATCGCGCTTCCCGTAACCTCCGTCAACGCCGTCAAAAACAAATTCCCGAAGTTATGCCCGCTCAGCCCATTCCCCGAACTGAACCGATAGTCAAACAGCCGCCGCATCACCTGCCCGCTCGGGCTATCCTCCGCCAGCGCCATCAAACAGCGGCGAATATCCCCCGGCGGCAGCTGCCCCAGCTCATCCCGCAGCCGTCCCGAACTGCCCCCATCGTCGGTCATTGCCACCACCGCCGACAAGTTGCAATCCTGATTCCGCAACCCCGTCAAAGTAGTGTGATTGCCCGTCCCCCCGCCCACTACCACAATTTCCTGCTTGCCCATAACCCCTATAACCCGCCGGCGACCTTGAAAAATCCCCCCGGCCGCCCCTCTAAAAACTCCCGGCTAGTATATGAATTGCCCTTCCCCCTTGTCAAGAACAACCCAACTCCCCCACAAGGCTATCACCTATCGAAACCGTCATTCCCACGAAAGTGGGAATCCAGAACCCCCCATGCCATTCCTCCGCACTATTACCTATGTCATTCCGAGGCAACAGCCGAGGAATCTAAAATGCCGCCCCCGCAACCCCCTTAAAAACAACCCGCCTATCCCCCAACTCAAAAAGTTTTGAGGGGGTGCGAGGGAACTTTTACAAAAGTTCCCCCGCCGTAACTCATCCTCCGGCAGCCATCATTCCCACCCTCCCACCGTCATTCCCACGAAAGTGGGAATCCAGACTCCCCATTTCTGAAAATTCATCCGAAAATTCATCCCACTTATCTCTTGACAACTACCAATCCATCCCCCATACTTATTACTGCGAAGGTCAGACCTAGCCCCGGGACGCCGGGTCTCAAAACGATACGCTAGCTTACCGTGAAATACAGCTCACAGCGCGCTGTGGACGCCCCCGGCCCCCGCGGCCGTCAAGCGTCCCGCTCCTAATCTCCGGGGAAACGGACTAAGGCCCCGTACTTCCCTCACCGGAGCAGCGGAAAACGGCAAATCCCACCCGCCGCCAAACCGCTACCCCATCCCTACAGGAGCTGGAGTTAACAGGTTGACTGGAGGTGCGGTCAACCTCGGTAGCTGGACTGGGCCAACCCGCCGGCATGGCAACCATACCAACCGGCGTTAGTAACCAACTCAAGGTCTAGTTTGCCGTCAGGCAAATCTGGCCGGGTAATACCGGCATGATGTACGCCGATGTTCCTACCGGTGTATGGCGTCCCAATGACCAGCTTTGCCAACCCCCTCCCGCAAGGGCGGAACTTCCGGCCAGCGGTTCCGCCCCGGTGAACCCCTACCCAATGCTGATAAATACTAAACTCACCCGCCGGGGCAACCAGGAGTTCCTGCCCCGGCCATACCCCGTACTTACTGCTACCGTCATCCCCGTTTTGTACCGTCATTCCCGTGAAAACGGGAATCCAGAACCCCACTCCTTAAACCACCCTTCCGATCGCAGGCTCCACCTCGTCCCCCATCATTCCTAATTCCTAATTCTCAATTCTTAATTGCCAATCCCCCATTTGCCCCCAACCCCCAATCCGGTTACAATACCCCCAACCCGAAACCTCCAACGCGGGAGTGTAACCCTATGCCCCCCGACCCGGCTCAAACCCCCGAACAATGGCGGAAACAAACCCTCCAACCCGCCCTCCAACGCTTCCCGGAACGCCGCCCCCGCTTCCACACCGACAGCGGCCTCCCCATCGCGCCCCTCTACGCCCCCGAAAATCCCGCTCACCTCAACCCCGCCATCGGCTACCCCGGCCAATTCCCCTACACCCGCGGCGTCCAGCCCAATATGTACCGCGGCCGCCTCTGGACTATGCGCCAATACTCCGGCTATGCCACCGCCGCCGCCACCAACCAACGCTTCCGCTACCTCCTCGACCAGGGCCAAACCGGCCTCTCCGTCGCCTTCGACCTCCCCACCCAAATCGGCTACGACTCCGACGCCCCCCAGTCCCGCGGCGAAGTCGGCAAAGTCGGCGTCCCCATTTGCAGCCTCGCCGATATGCAAACCCTCTTCGCCGGCATCCCCCTCGACCAAGTCAGCGCCTCCATGACCATCAACGCCACCGCCTCCATCCTCCTCGCCCTCTACATCGCCGCCGCCAAAACCCAGGGCGTATCCCCCGACCAACTCAGCGGCACCCTCCAAAACGACATCCTCAAGGAATACATCGCCCGCGGTACCTACGCCTACCCGCCCCGTCCCTCTATGCGCCTCGTCGTCGACGTCTTCAAGTATTGCGCCGACCACCTCCCCCGCTGGAACACCATCAGCATCAGCGGCTACCACCTCCGCGAAGCCGGCGCCACCGCCGTTCAGGAACTCGCCTTCACCTTCGCCAACGCCATCGCCTATGTCCAGGCCGCCCTTGACGCCGGCTTGAAAATCGACGCCTTCGCCCCCCGTCTCTCCTTCTTCTTCGTCGCCCAGAACAACCTCCTCGAGGAAATCGCCAAATACCGCGCCGCCCGCCGCCTCTGGGCCCACCTGATGCAAAACCGCTTCCACGCTAAAGACCCCCGCTCCATGATGCTCCGTTTCCACACCCAAACCGCCGGCGTCTCCCTTACCGCCCAGCAACCCGACAACAACCTCATCCGCAGTACCGTCCAAGCCCTCGCCGCCATCCTCGGCGGCGCCCAATCCCTCCATGTCAACTCCCGCGACGAAGCCCTCGGCCTGCCCACCGAGGAATCCGCCCAACTCTCCCTCCGCACCCAGCAAATCCTCGCCCACGAAAGCGGTATTGCCGACGTCGTCGACCCCCTCGGCGGCTCCTGGTACATTGAAACCCTCACCGACCAATTGGAACAAGCCGCCCTCGACTACATCCACCGCATCGACCAAATGGGCGGCGCCGTCGCCGCCATCGAGCAAGGCTTTCAAGTCCGTGAAATCGGCGAATCCGCCTACCGCCACCAGCAGGAAATCGACCGCGGCGACCGTACCATCGTCGGCGTCAACCGCTACATCACCGACCCCACTCCCCCGGCCGGCAGCCTCCTCCGCGTCGACCCCGCCGTAGCCCACCAGCAAACCCAACGCCTGGCTGAACTCCGCCAAACCCGCGACAACGCCGCCGTCCAAAAATCCCTGAACCACTTGGCCGAAGTAGCCCGCTCCTCCGACAACACCATCCCCGCCACCCTCGACTGCATCGAAAACTACTGCACCCTCGGCGAAATCTGCCAAATCTTCCGCCGCATCTTCGGCGAACAGCAAGGCGAAATCGCCTTCTAACCCGCCCCGTCTGCTTATAGCAGTATTCCCAGCTGCCCTCATCCCTTTGACACCCCCGTTAAATCCCGATAAAATACAACCCCAAAACATCCCACGCTCACCGACGAGGCAGCGCTATGGCCCTCGCTAACGACCTCTACAACTACCGCCGCTTGGCCAAGCCTATCTCGGACGCCCACCGCGACCGCCCTCCGGCTAACCCCGGCCAATTCCAGTTGCCCAAATTGCCGGTTAACCTCCAAGAGCTAGAACCGGAGCGGATTAAACCGGCCCTCCTCCAACAGGCCGCCGCCGACCGCGTTCTCTATTTCACCGCCATCCCGGTCCCTTACGAAGTCGCCGCCGACCACGCAGCCATCCAACTAAACAATCGCGGCCTCGAATACCTCGACTTCGACTTGCCCCGCGCCTTCCGCTGCCTCCGCGCTGCCGTAAAACTCGACCCCGGTTTTGCCCTCGCCTGGAACAACCTCGGCTTGATCTATCTGGAAATTGGCGACCTCGAACCGGCCGCCCAATACTTCAACCAAGCCCTGGTTCTGGACGAAACTTTAGACATTGCCCACGGCAATGCCGGACTAGCCCACCTCGAAGCCGGCGACTACGCAGCCGCCTGGCAACACCTGGACCACGCCATAAGCCTCGACCCGCAGGAGCCCATCCATTACAACAGCCTCGGCATCCTTTGCCTTGAGCTGGAATATCCCCACGCGGCGATCCAGTGCTTCGACCTCGCGATTCAGCTCAACCCTGAACTGCCAATGCCCTACCACAACCGGGGACGCGCTTACATCCAGCTCGGCAATTACCAGCAGGCCGAAAAGGACATTGACACGGCCTACCGCATCGACCAAGCCGAGCTACAACCGGACGGAGCAACCCTATGACCAACATCCCTGCCCCCATCCCGGTAGTCATCGACACCAGTTCTCTCGTGGCAACCCTGCGCCAGCCCACCGCAGAACAGCTCAATCTGACCAAGCTTTGGCAACAAAACGCCATCAAGCCACTCGCCACCCCGGAGACCTTACGCGAGCTGCGCCTCGAGCTGCTCAAACAGAGCGCCTCAACCGACCATTACCAAGCAACCAAGTTCACCGACCGGACGCTGCGCCTCTACGAACCCTACTGCCAGCTGATTATCGAGCGCCTCCCGTCAGCCCTACCGGAATGCCGGGATCCAAACGACCAGATATTCATAAACTTGGCAGTTCACTCCAAAGCCGCCTACTTGATAACCCGGGACCGCGACCTCCTGATCCTCAACGGCCAAACACCCTTCCCAATTCTCACTGATACCCGTTTCATCGCAATCCTTTCCCAACTAACCAGTCACCAACCGGATTAAGTGCCAACCACCCCGAACTCAAACCAACGGAGCGACTCGTTCCCATACCTCCCTGCCGACATTCCCATACCTCCCCACCGTCCTTCCCGTGAAAACGGGAATCCAGAAAACCTTAACCGTGAACCTCCATACTTCCCCTCAAAAAGGAGTAACCCCAATGCCCGACCCCACCCTCAACGAACAAGAATCAATGCTCCAAACCCTCGTACGCGACTTCGCCGACCGCGAACTCGCCCCCCGCGCCCGGGCCGCCGACGAAAAAGAGGAATTCGACTGGCCCAACTGGCACGGCATGGCCCGCCTCGGCTTAACCGGCATCGGCATCGACCCCCAATACGGCGGCAGCGGCGGCGGCTACCGCCAAATCGCCATCGCCGCTGAGGAAACCGCCCGCGGCGACGCCGCCGCCAGCGTCAGCCTCATCGCCCACCTCTCCCTCGGCGCCACCACCATCTACCGCTTCGGCAACGACGAACAAAAGCAGCGCTTCATCCCCACCCTCGCCGCCGGCCAGGGCGTCGCTGCTTGGGCCTTGACCGAACCCGGCGGCGGCTCCGACGCCGCCGCCCTCCAAACTACCGCCGTCGAACGCGATGGCACCTGGTTCCTCAACGGCAGCAAAATCTTCATCACCAACGCCGATGTCGCCGAATCCATGGTCGTCTTCGCCACCCAAGACCGCAGCCAAGGCTACCAAGGCATCAACGCCTTCGTCGTCCCCCAAAACGCCCCCGGTATGACCATCACCCCCATGCACGGCAAAATGGGCATCCGCGCCTCCAGCACCAACGAAGTAGTCTTTCAGGACACCCCCGTTCCCGCCGAAAACCTCCTCGGCGAACCCGGCCGCGGCTTCCGCTACGCTATGGAAATCCTCGACTCCAGCCGCATCATCATCGCCGCCCAATGCGTCGGCATCGGCCAAGCCGCCCTCGAAGCCGCCGTCCGCTACGCCCAACAGCGGGAAACCTTCGGCCGCCCCATCGCCCAGCACCAAGCCATCCAGTTTATGCTGGCCGATATGGCCACCGCCGTATACGCCGCCCGCACCACCACCATGCAGGCCGCCACCCTCAAAGACCAAGGCCAGCCCTACATCAACGCAGCCTCCATGGCCAAACTCATCGCCTCCGAAATGTGCGTCAACGTCACCTCCCAAGCCCTCCAGGTTCACGGCGGCTACGGCTACTTCAAGGACTCCCCGGTCGAACGCCTCTTCCGCGACGCCCGCGTCACCACCATCTACGAAGGCACCTCCGAAGTCCAGCGCCTCCTCATCGCCCGCCAAGTCCTCAACCAATACCCCGTCTAACCCGGTTGCAAAGCAGCAGTCAATCAGCTATGTCATTCCGAGCGATAGCGAGGAATCTAAAATGCCCGCCCTTGACTCCTCGCCAGATTTTTAGATCCTCCCCTTCGGCCGGAATCACCTAGCCACAAACTGGTCATACCGGGCTGGAGATAACTAATCTGAACCCGCCCCAGCCCAAATAAGGAGCCAAACCCTTGACCACCTCCCCGGTCTGCGCCATCGACTACATCGACCATATCGGCATCGCCGTCCCCGACCTCAACGCCGCCCTCCAACTCTTCACCGGCGTCTTCGGCGCGCCTCTGCCCGAAATCCAAGAACTCGACGACCAAGGCGTCCGCGGCGCCCTCGTCCAAATCGGCCAGACCCGCCTCGAACTCCTCGAGCCTACCGCCGCCGAAACCCCCATCGGCCGCTACCTCGACCGCCGCGGCCCCGGCCTCCACCACCTCGCCTTTTATGTAACCGACCTCCCCGGCAAGCTCCAAATCGCCGCCAACCTCGGACTCGAACTCATCGACCCCGAACCCCGCGACGGCTTATCCGGCAACATCGCCTTCATCCACCCCCGTTCCGTCTTCGGTATCCTTACCGAACTCGTCGAACGCCCCTGGGAAACCCGCCCCTAACCGAACTATCAACTTTTCATCCGGGAGTAAAACCCTTGCCCGCCCACATCATCTACGGCGACAGCTTCCTCGTCGCCCAGGAACTCAAAAAACTCGAACAGGAAGCCGGCGCCGACCAACTCCTCGACGCCAACCAGCACCGCATCAACGGCCCCCAAGCCAAACTCCCCGACCTCCTCGCCGTCTGCCACGCCTTGCCCTTTATGGACGCCTGCCGCCTCGTCGTCGTAACCGGCTTGCTAACCACCCTCGACAGCCGCTCCGCCCGCGGCGGCGGCCGTAGTCGCAATGCCCGCTCCAATCAATCCAACCGCGCCCTCGGCGAATGGGACGCCTTGCCCCCGGCCCTCGCCGCAATGCCCGACACCACCCGACTCCTCTTCGTGGACAACGCCCTCTCCGACGCCAACCCCCTCCTCGTCGCCCTCAAAGACCTCGCCCAAATCCGCCACCGTCCCGCCCCCGGCGGCGAAGCCCTCGCCCGCTACATCAAAGACCTCGCCCAGCAAAAAGGCTCCGACATCAGCCCCGCCGCCATCAAAACCTTCACCGACTTAGTCGGCAACGACCTCTGGACTCTCGACCGGGAACTGGAAAAACTCTCCCTCTACGCCGCCGGCCGCCATATCGACGAATCCGACATCCAGGAAATGGTCTCCCAAGTCCGCGAAGCCAGCATCTTTAACGCCGTCGACGCTATGCTCGACGGCCGCCCCGCCATCGCCCTCCGCCTCCTCCAGCAGCTCCGCCAGGACGGCGCCGCCCTCCCCTACATCATCACTATGATTGAGCGTCAGCTCCGCCTCATCGCCCTCGCCCGCTACTGGTCCGAACAGCGCATCCCCCAGCCCGAACTAGCCGGCAAACTCGGCGTCCCCCCCTTCGCCGTCCGCAAAACCGTCGACCAAGCCCGCCGCCACCCTTGGCCCGACCTCACCCGCCGCTACCAGCAGCTCCTCGACACCGACCTGGCCCTGAAAACCGGCCAAGTCGAATCCGACGACCTCGCCCTCGAACTACTGGTAACTGACCTCGCCGCCCCCAGCCGGGGCTAAATCAGTAGGAATAATAGGAATCATCGCGGAGCGTCTTATGCCCACCGCACCCATCAAGCCGGAAATGCTTTCCCTCAACAAAACCCTCGGCGAAATCAAAGGCTCGGTAGCCGAAATCCGCTGGACCAACCGGCTGATTATCGGCGCTTTCCTGATTTTTGCCCTGAAAGAATGGGTTTGGCCGCTTTTCGGCGGCTAATTCCCGCCGGCCCGTCCGCCGCCCCATCCCCCATCACACCAACATCGGGTTATAGCAAGCCACCTGATGCCCCGGCGAAATCTCCCCTAACGGCGGCCGCGGCTCCACCCGACACCGACTCAACGCCTTATGACACCGCGGCAAAAACGGACACTCCTCCGGCAAATTCACCATATCCGGCGGACTCCCCCGCAGCGCCTGCAGCCGCCGCCCGGCATCATCCAACCGCGGCAGCGCCTGCAGCAGCGACCAGGTATAAGGATGCCGCGGCTCCTTGAACAACGGTATCACCTCCGCCCGCTCCGCCAACGCCCCCCCATACAGCACCGCCACCTGATCCCCCATGTGCGCCACAATCCCCAAATCATGGGTAATCAGCAAAATCGCCGAATTCAACTCCCGGCACAGCCGCTTCAACCGCTCCAAAATCTCCGCTTGCAGCGTAACATCCAGCCCCGAAGTCGCCTCATCCGCAATCAGCAGCCGCGGCCGCATCACCAGCGCAATCGCCAGCATCACCCGTTGACACATCCCCCCGCTCAAATTAAACGGATACTCCCCCAAAATCCGCCGCGGATCCGGCAGCCCCAACTCCCGCAATACCTCCTGCGCCATCCGATTCGCCTCCCGCCGCGACCGATCCGTATGCGTCAGGATAACCTCCTCCAACTGCGCCCCCACCGTCTGCACCGGGTTAAGTGCCGACTGCGCGTCCTGAAAGACCATCGAAATCTCCCGCCCCCGAATCCCCCGCAGATACTCCGGACTGGCCCGCAACAAATCCACCCCGTCAAAAACAATGCTCCCCGCCACCACCGTTGCCGATGGCGGCAGCAACCCCATAATCGCCAACGCCAGCGTGCTTTTCCCGGCCCCGCTCTCCCCCACCACGCAAAAAATCTGGTTCTCCTCCTGAACCAAACTGACCCCATTCAAGGCTTTCACCTGCCCGGCGGCCGTCTCAAACTCCACCTGCAAGTTCTCCACTCTCAACGCTTCTGCCATAACTCCCGCTTATCCCCATCCAACCTTTCCGTATCCGTAACTCCCCTTCCCGACCGCCATCCCCGCCAGGCTACCGTCATTCCCGTGCCAACGGGAATCCAGAAACGCCCTACCTCAAAACTTCCGCCCGAAACCGCCCCGCCTTCAACTCCCCAATCAAATCCGCCAAGTCGTTGACCGGCCGCTCAAACCGGGTCGCCGCCGTCCCCAACTGCTCCAACCGATGGGCGTCGCTGCCCCCGGTAGTTTTCAAGTGAAAGGCCGCCGCAATATCCTGCGAAAACTCATTCTCCGCCGCCGACCCGCGCCCGTTCACCCCTTCCAACCCGTCGCAGCTCAGGAAAAAATCCTCCGCCAGAGCCCGGGCCAGCATCTCCGCCCGCGCATCCGCCTTCCGCCCCGGATCTGCTAGAAACCGCCGCCGGTACGGATGCGCCGCAATCATCACCCCGCCGCAGCGGTTCACCTCCCGCCGCAGAAACTCCGGCTTGTGCATCCCAAAAACATACCGCTCCGGCCCAAACACCAGAATATGCCCGGCGTCCGTATTAACTTCGCTCCCGGCAAACACCGGAAAGCTATGCCGCCGCCGCAACTCCGCCACTTCCGCCGCCGGCCAGAAAGCGTCATGGTCCGTCAGCGCAATCCCCTCCAACCCCAACGCCTTCGCCCGTTCAATAACCTCATCCACTCCGACAAAGGCATCCTCCGACGCCGGGTAACTATGGGTATGCAAGTCAATCAGCAAAAGCCGCCATCACGCCCGAAACAAAATAATCGGCCGGCCCATCCACCAGCCGGGCCGGCCTAATCATACCATAGCGGATAATGTCCGGGGTTATCGGCGAACCCTTAACCCCAATGCCGGTATCCAGAAGCAACCTCAACTCCCGGACTCCACCGCCGCCACTTCAACCCGTTCCCGCCCGATAACCTTACGCGCATACAGCAAGCACGCCTGAATATCCTCCACCTCCAGCCAGCCATAGCCGCTGCAAATAGTTTCCGGGGCATCCCCCGCCGCCAGCATACCCAGAATATGCTCCACGGCCAGACGCCGCCCCCGAATTATCGGCTTGCCCCCGAATATATCCGGGTTCACCGTAATTCTCTCCAGCAACTTGCTTTCGTCCATAACTCCAACCGACCGGTTGCCCTGATTTGAGACTCCTGTTCCTTGCCTCCAGTCTATCAAAGGAAACCGCCGGCAACAACCAAACCACTCCCACCCCTACCGCGGAATCACCAACCCCTCCTCCTCCAATTCCTCCAAAATCTGCCCGGCCCGGCTGCCGCCGATTTTCAACCGCCGCTCCAGCAGTGACGAACTCAAATGCGGATTCCGCAACGCCAGCTCCCGGGCCTTCTCTAGCGTCTCCTCATCCAGGCCGCCAGCGTCGGCATCATCCCCGTCGGCCCCGTCAAACTCCTCCAAGTTAATCGCCGGCAGCGGCGGCCCCTTCTGCTCCAGCCAGAAGTCCACCAACTGCTCAATCTCCTCATCGAAAACCAGCGTCCCCTGCACCCGGCGCGGCTGCGGCGAATCATTATTCGCCAGCAGCATATCCCCCTTGCCCAGTAGTTTCTCCGCCCCCACTGCGTCCAGAATCACCCGGGCGTTCACCTGCGTTGCTACCGCAAAAGCCACCTTGGCCGGCACATTCGCCTTCAGCAACCCGGTGACTACTTCCTTGGACGGCCGCTGTGTCGCCAATACCAGATGAATCCCCGACGCCCGCCCCATCTGCGCCAACCGCACCAACGAATGCTCCACTTCCACCCCGCCGACCATCATCAAATCCGCCAGCTCATCCACAATCAGCACAATGTAGGGTATCGGCTCCTTGGCCTTGGCGTTATATCCGGCAATGTTGCGGGTGTTGATTTCCGACATCTGCTTATAACGGCGGTTCATCTCCCGCACCAACCCCTTCAGCATCGGGCTGACTTCATCCACATCGGTAATCACCGGCAAAACCAAATGCGGAATCCCGTTGAACGGCGTCAACTCCACCTGCTTGGGATCCACCATCAGCATCCGCAGCTGATCCGGCGGCTTGGTCATCAGGAAAGACGCGATGATGGAATTGATGCAGACGCTCTTACCGCTGCCGGTCGCCCCGGCAATCATCACATGGGGCAATGCCGCCAAATCCATTGCCACCGCTTCCCCGCCGGCGTCCGCGCCCAACGCAATCGGCAGCCCGCCCTTGCCCACTATCTTGCGGAAATCCTGCGCCTCCATCACCTCCCGCATCGTCACCTTGCTCGGCGTCGGCGTCGGCAATTCCAACCCTAGCAAAGCTTCTCCCGGCACCGGCTCAAACCGCAAACTCGGCGCGCTGATGGCCAGAGCCAAATCCTTCTCCCGGGCCAATATGCTCCCCACCTGCACCCGCCGCCGTTCACTGGCCGCCATCCCGTCGCCCTTGTCCCGCCCCCTTTTCTCCATCCAGCCCGGCATCAGCCCGAACCGGACAATCCGCGGCCCTGCCTTAATATCGGCCACTTCCACGCTGACCCCATGGTCCGCCAACGCCTTCTCAATGTTGACCGCCATCTGTTTCAGCGGCCGGTCATCCCGCTGCCGGCTTTCCGCCGGCGCCAGCAATTCCATCGGCGGCAGCTGCCACTGCGACCCCTTGACCGCTACCGGCGACAGATTGGCCGGCGCAACGGCCGGCGGAGGCGGAGCCGCCGGGACTGCCTTAATCACCGCCGGCTTTTCCACCACCTCAACCGCCGCCGCAACCGGTACCGCCCGCCGCCGCGGCCGCCACTCCACTACTGCCGTCAGCCAACGCGGCCGTGTCTCCCGATGCGCCAAGGTATGAACCAGAATCCGTACGCCGGCCGCCACCTTCCGCCCTGCCCAATGCGCCCCCAATGCCAGCAATGCCAACACAAACCAGATGCCCTTGCCGGTATTGAACAATGCCACCCAATAAGCCCGGCTCACGCTGTAGGGATAGACAATCAGGGGAATGACCAATGCCACCCCCAGCAGTTTCAGCGCGCCCAGCCACGCCGATTCCCCTACTATCGCCTGCCCCCAGTGACCGCCCATACTGGCCGTCCGCAACGCCCCATAGTCCGGGTAAAAATAAGTCAGGATGCCGATGACCAATACCACCGCTCCCGCCCCGACCAGCCACCACCGCCAAGGCCGGAACAAAAACCGGGGGCAGTACCGCAGCGTGGCTAAAACCCCACCGCACCACAAAATCACCGGCACCCACCCGTAGCCCAACGCCGTATAAGTCCGCCGGTTGGCATCCTCATAAATCCAGAACACCACCAGTGCCGCCACCAAAGCGGACACCACCACAAAGGCATCCAGCCCGGCAAAAAACCAGAAACGAAACCTGGGATTGCCCCAAGACCCGGCGGGACTGCGGAGCAAAGGCGCGGATTCTGCCATATAACCCCCCGGAGAACCGGCTGAACATCATCTCCTCACTCCTATCCTACCCGGAACGATGGCAAAACTTAAAGATTTATGGTAACCAATTTCCGGGACTTTGGCGCGAATAAAAAGTTGGGGCGGGCGCAATTGCGCCCGCCCCATTGCGGTTGCCGGGTTACCCGGGGTATTTACTTGCGGATGTTGTAGGGTTTTAGAGGAACCATCCCCACCCTCCCCTGCACATTAGCCGGGGAACGGTTCATCGAAGGGTAAGCCGGCCCGCTCGGCGGCCGCTTTGCGCTCCAGCCAAGCCTTGGCCTTTTCCAGTCCGCTCGCCTCACCCTTTTCCAGTCCGCTTGCCTCGCCCTTGGCGAAGCCGATAGCTTCGCCCTCCGCCCGCAGCTTTTCCGCCACCTTCGGTATCAGCAGTACCATACTCGCCAAACCCTCCACAATGATGGTGATGGTCAACGCCATCCCGGCCGACACGCCGAATATGGCGGCCAGTAACAGCAACCACGATTCATCCCGCCAATCCAGCGCAGACCAGTAACTCGCCAACAGCGAGGCTAGGATCGCCAGGAAAACGCCGTAATAGCAAACCCAGTATTTCCCCCAGCGTTCCATCAATACCATCATAACGCCGCGCCAGTCCGGTCTGTCAAGCGGCTCAGCGTAAATTCGGCAAAATTCACTCTACGCCGCTATCGAGTGGAACCGGGCGGCAAAAACCCTACTTCTCCACTAACACCGGCACAATCGTCGGCCGCCGCCGCGTCTCATTCAAGAGGAAACGCCGGGCGGCGTCCCGCACCTTGTTTTTCAGCCGCTCCGGAGCCGCCGCCAGCTCCGGACTGTCCGCCAATACATCATCCACCAAAGCCGCCAACTCCGCAAACAGCCCGTCCGTCTCCGCCGCCTCCATAAAACCGCTGGCCCGGATTTGGCAGCGCCCTGCCGGCCGGCCCGTCACCCGGTCCAACGCAACCACGATTACCACTACCCCGTCCTTGGCCAAGGCCCGCCGCTCCCGCAGCACTGCGCTTTGACTGTCCCGCGCGCTCAACCCGTCAATAAATATCGGACTGGCCGATACCGTATCCACTACCTGCCCGCCGCCCTCCGACAACTCCAGCACATCCCCATCCTCCAGCACGAAAATGCCGCCCGGGGCCAAATCCATATCCCAAGCCAGCCGGGCGTGAGCCATCAAATGCCGATACTCCCCATGCACCGGCACAAAGTAGCGCGGCTTGGTCAGGCTCAACATCATTTTCAGCTCCTCCTGGCTGGCGTGGCCGTGAACATGAACCGTGGCAACCCGGTCATACAGCACCTTGGCTCCCTGCCGCAGCAGGTTGTCAATAGTGCGGCTCACCAGCAGTTCATTCCCCGGAATGGGCGACGCCGAAATCACCACCGTATCCCCCTCCATCACCGCAACCTCCCGGTGGTCTTGATTGGCAATCCGCACCAACGCCGAAGTCGGCTCCCCCTGACTGCCGGTAGTCAGCAACACCACCCGCTCCGGGGGATAAGACCGAATTTCGTTCAGGGAAAGCAGCGTACCCGGCGGCAGGTTCAGGTAGCCCATCTCCGCCGCCATATCCACATTGTCCGCCATACTCCGCCCGACAATGCTGACCTTGCGGTTATGCCGCACCGCCGCATCCACCACCTGCTGCACCCGGGAAATCAACGAGGCAAAGGTAGCCACCATCACCCGCCCCGGCGCATCCCCAATCGCCCGCTCAAAGGCGTTGCTCAAAATATGCTCCGAAGGGGTGTAACCCGGCACTTCCGCATAAGTGGAATCGGAACAGAGTAGCAGCACCCCATCGGAACCGTGCTGCGCCAGGGTAGTCAAGTCAATAGTGCGCCCGTCCACCGGGGTATGGTCAATCTTGAAATCCCCGGTGTGTATCACCGTCCCCAACGGGGTGCCGATGGCAATTCCCATCGCGTCCGGGATGCTGTGGCAAACCCGAAACCAGCTCGCTTGAAAGTTGCTACCGAACTGATAGGGAATATCCGGCTCAATGACTTCCAACACCGCGCCCCGGGTTGCCCGGTGTTCCTTCAGCTTGACCGAAATCAAGCCGTGCGCCAAGCGGGGGGCATAAACCGGTACTTCCAATTGCGGCAGCACAAAAGGCAGCGCGCCGATATGGTCCTCGTGGCCGTGGGTAATCAGGATGCCCCGTACCCGCTCCGCCCGTTCCACCAGATAGGAAACATCAGGAATAATCAGGTCAACGCCCAACTGCTCCTCGGTGGGAAACTGCACCCCGCAGTCCACGACGACTATATCCTCGCCGCACTCCAGGGCCATCATATTCTTGCCGATTTCCCCCAGACCGCCCAGGGGAATGACGCGCAGGGTACTGCTGTTGTTTCGGTGCAAAGTCAAATTAACGCCAGTCCCTATAAAAGGTTCAGCTGTTCGGTAGGCGGCGCGGCCGCCGGCTCCGGCAGGTTGGATGGCAGCGTAACCGGCCCTTGCCGCGCCTGTTCCAGAATGTCGGGAATCCGCTGGAAGTCCTCGACGATAAGCCCCCGCATTTCCTGCCGGTAGAGGGCCGCCGCCGGGTGCATTATCGGGTAAATCCGCCGCCCGTCCTTTTCCCGCAGCCGTCCCCGGGCCCGGGTAATCCCTTCCCCCGGAAAGAACCGGGCCAAGGAAAACCGCCCCAAGGTAACAATCAGCAACGGGTCAATCAGCTCAATCTGCCGGTTCAGATACTTGCTGCACGCCCCCATTTCCTCCGGCAACGGATCCCGGTTCTGCGGCGGCCGGCACTTGACCATATTGGCGATATAAACCTGCCGCCGGGTCAACCCGATGGAGCGTAGCAGTTCCTCCAGAAACCCGCCGGCCGCCCCCACAAAGGGACGCCCCTGGGCATCCTCCTGCGCCCCCGGCCCTTCGCCAATAAACATCAGCTCGGCCTTGGGGTCGCCCTCTCCCGGCACCGCATTGCGCCGGCCTCGGTGCAGCGCACAGTCCGTACACGCCGCCACCAGCCGGGCGATTTCTTGCAGGCTATCCATCACCCCTCACCAACGCCGCTATCCCGGCCGGACCCAGCCAAAAAGAACCGCCCCGACCAAGCCCTTTTGACCGGGTGGCTCCGGAAAATCGGAAAAAGCCGGCAGCTACTCGTCCGCAACGCCATGCTCTTTCAAGTAGTTGATGGCGTCCTCAACCGTGCGAATTTCAGCGGCGTCCTCGTCGGAAATTTCCACCTGGTTATCCTCAGTGGAAAACTCCTCCTCAAAAGCCATAATCAACTCCACCAAATCCAGGGAGTCGGCTTCCAGGTCGTCGGTAAAGGAGGAACTTTCCTCCACATCGCTGGCATCCTTGCCCAGCTTGTCGGCTACGATGGATTTCACGCGTTCACTAACGGCGGCCAAAGGTCATCCCCCTTCAGACACAGGTTTTACCGGATTAAGTTCCCCTCGGGACAGCGCCCCCATCGCCGACCCCAGTACGCCATTGACAAACCGGGCCGAACTGTCGCTCCCGAATACTTTAGCCAGCTCCACCGCCTCATTCACGGCGGTTTTCGCCGGGGTGTCGGTATGGAATAGCAGCTCAAACAATGCAATCCGCAGAATGTTGCGGTCCACCGGAGACAACAAGTTGACCGGCCACGCCGGGGCGTAGCCCTGAATCAGTTCGTCCAGACCCTGCCGTTCCGCGCCAATCCCGTGCAGCAGCCTTTGGGCAAAGGCCATCACTTCCGCCCCTTCCCCCGGATGCAGCGGGTTTTCCGCCGCCAGCCACTCCAGGGCTACCTCGGAAAACTCTCCCCGCAAATCCCCGGCAAAGCCGGCTTGCAGGGCCATTATCCGCGCCGTCCGCCGCGGGTCGTTGGTCAATACCTTTGTCATACTCACCCAAAGGCGGGACGCCGCCGCCGGCACTTTATCCCTGCGCCGGCGCCAATTTCTGTATCGAATCCGGGTCCGAAAGCGTAACCGCTTCCACCTCCCGGTCAATCCGCTTAATCAGACTGGACAATACCCGCGCCGGCCCGAACTCGACGAAATGGGAAGTCCCGGCATCCACCATATACTGCACCGACTGCTTCCAGCGGACGCAGTGGCACAAGCCGGTAATCAACTCCTGCCGCACCTGTTCCGCCGTCACCGCCGGAGCCGCCGCCGCATTAGCCACAATCGGCGCCTGCGGGTCTTTCAACTCCAACTCCGCCAAGGCCGCCGTCAATCCCTGCTGCGCCTGCCCCATCAGCGACGAATGAAAAGCCCCGCTTACCTTCAGCGGCACCGTCTTTTTCGCCCCCCGGGCTTCCGCCAGGTCCATCGCCCGGGCCACGGCGATTTTATCCCCGCTGATGACCACTTGGTCCGCGCTGTTCACATTAGCCAGTTCCACCCCGGTCTCGGCGCAGATATGCTCAAAGGCAAACTCGTCCAAGCCGATAATGGCGGCCATCCCGCCGGGCCGGGCTTCGGCCGCCTCATGCATCAGCCGCCCCCGTTCCCGCACCAGGCGCACCCCGTCCCGGAAGTTCACCACGCCGGCCACTACCAGCGAAGTATATTCCCCCAGGCTATGCCCGGCCACCGACATCGGCTGGGGCATTTGCGCGCCCAGATACTCCTGCCACGCCTTCCAGCAGGCAATGCTGACCACCATAATGGCCGGCTGGGAGTTGATGGTATCCTGCAATTCCCGGGCCGGCCCCTCGAAAATCAGCCGGGACAAACGGAAATTCAGGCTGTCATCCGCCTCCTCGAATACCTCCCGGGCGGCCCGGGAAGTGTGAAAAAGCTCCAGCCCCATTCCCACGCTCTGGGAACCCTGGCCCGGAAAAACGAAAGAGTAGCCGCTGTTATCCTGATTGCTCCTCATACCCTCCACACTCAACAAACCCGATTGCCCCCGGTACAAACCTTCCGACTGCCGCCCGGCATTGCCCGCCGGCGGCCGCAACTGCCGGGGCGGCCCCACGCCCCTACCCTACCATCATCCGGCCCCGATAGTAGCCGCACGCCGGGCAAACGGTGTGCGGCCGCTTGGCTTTGCGGCAGCGCGGGCAATAAGCCAGATGCAGCGGCTTCAGCTTGTACGCCGTCAACCGCCGCCCCCGCCGGGCCCGGGTAACTTTCTTGTTCGGCACTGCGCCCATAATTCGGTTTCCTCTTAACTCTCGGTTTCCCGCAGTAACGCCGTCAGCGCGCCCCACCGGGGATCGCGAACGCAGTCGCCGCAGTCGCAAATTCCATCGTTTCGGTTGACCCCGCACTCCGGGCAAAGCCCGGAACAATCCTCCCGGCACAAAGGCTTCATCGGCTGCGCCGCCACTACCGACTGACGCACCGTTTCCGTCAAATCCAGAATATGGTTGGCGTCAATCGCCATCCCCTCGGCGTCCCTCGGCCAAGCCAGCCGCCGGCCGGTATTAACATCCACCTGCGGGAAAAACTCCTCCTCGACCAGCAAGCGGGCTGAACCGGTGAACTCCCGCAGGCAACGTCCGCAGGTTTGCCCGACCCGGGCATCCACCTCGCCGCGCGCCAATACCCCCTGATGAGTACGCATAAACTGCACCGAGCCGCTGATATAGTCAGCGTCGAACCCCGGTTCCGCCGCCTTTTCCTCCTCCAGCCGATAGCTGCGGGTGGCGCCGATGGGTTCCTTGAGCAGTTGCGCTACATTGTATTGCATTGACGAAGTAAACCGTTGCCGGGCAATTTAGCCCTTTTCTCGATAAAATGTCAAGTAAAAATCAAGGCTTTGTTGACCAATTTGGGTTATCTATGCTGCCCCTAACCCGCTGTCCCGGGCCGAGCAAGCATAACACCGACCGCCGGCAAGGGCAACCCGGCCAACTCCGCCGCACTAAACTACCGGCCGGCTGCCGCGCCCGGAATTGCGCCGGAGCGGATATAATCCACAATCTGCTGCGTCGCCGCCCCAGGGCCGAACACCGCCGCCACTCCCATATCAGCCAGCGGCTGCCGATCTTCCTCCGGGATGATGCCGCCCAGCACCACCAGCACCTCCTCCATTTCCTGCTCCCGCAGCAGAGCCATAATTTCCGGCACCAATTCCATGTGCGCCCCGGACAGGATGCTCAACCCCAACACTGCCACATCCTCCTGCGCCGCCGCCTGGACAATCATCTGCGGCGTCTGGCGGATACCGGTATAGATAACCTCCATTCCGGCATCCCGCAAAGCCCGGGCGATAACCTTGGCCCCCCGGTCATGCCCGTCCAGTCCCGGCTTTGCCACCAGCACCCGCACCGGGCGGCTTTCCTGCGCCATCAGCAAACTCTCCCCGTCAACAAAGCGATACCGGGAAAAACGAGGGCTAAAACCCTCACAGCTCCCGCAAAACCCCATTGTAACCCATTCCCGATTGCCTTGACACCGGATAACGGGATACTTACCATTAGATTATACCTTGTTATGTCCACCGGCCGGTTCCGGGCCGCCCAATGCCAGTCCCAGTAGCTCAGTGGAGAGAGCAGCTGCCTTCTAAGCAGCCGGTCGCGGGTTCGAATCCTGCCTGGGACGCCATCTTTTGCCCCCCCTTACAGAGCGGTAGCAATAGTCAGCAGCCGCTCCGTCAAAACGGCAGTCACCGCCCGGGCTTCCGCTACCTGTTGAGCATTCAGCAAACCGTGGTCGGAATCCACGTGCAAGCGACGCGCTTGACCTAATTGCTCTTCCAAGTCAAGATGCCCTTCCTCCCGTTGCAGCAACCGGACAATCCGCTTCTTTAGCTGGTAACTGTCGTACCTCAGACCCCGTTGTAAGCCGATGGCATTGATGGCGTGTTTTACGGAACACCAAGTTATTTCCGCTCCCTGCAACGGGCGGTTTTCCCGATAAAGTCGCTCCGCAGTCTGGGTGGAATCCAAGGATTCCGCGATATGCTCCTCTGCCGTCACTGCTACTCCAGAGACCCCACCAACTTGATGAAGTCTTTAACCGTGGGCTGAAACCACCGGATTTCCTCCATATCCATAAAGGGATGGATGAGGTTGTCCCGGTACAGGCTGCAAGTCCCCCCGAAACCGGCGATAAGTCCCATCCAATGCTCCGGGTACTCAGCGGCCAGCCGCCGCACCACCTCCATCAGGTCATCATAAGTCTCATGCGGCCAGCCCCGGCGAATCGCCACCGCTTTAACCGCCTGCTCCGCTTCCTCCCAAATCTCCCGGGTCAACTGCTGCCGGCTGACCCGTTTCCGCTTCTTGACCGGCGCAACCGCCTTTCCCTCCGGCATAACCATCGCAAAACCCTCCCGGCTCAACTGCCCTTGCATTATATCACCAACAGGCCAGAGGCGCTGAAAAACCGGACTCCGGGCAATCCCGGAGTCCGGTTCCTCTAACTTTGCCGGCCCACGGCCGCAACGCCCGCTAACTCCCCTCGGCGTACTTGCCGCCGGTTTGCGGGGTAGTGGTGTCAAAGCCCTGGTTCTGCCGGTCGAGCCGCGTCTCCCGCAGCCAGGTGCGCTTCAGGTCATCCCGGAAGTTGATGTGCAGGTTGCCCAAGCCCTCCACTTCCAGGTCAATCACATCCCCGTCCATCAGCGCGCTCAAGCCCCGGTGGTTGGTGCCGGTAGCCACAATGTCCCCCGGCTCCAAGGGGTGGATGGAAGTAACCCACTCCATAATCCGGGGTATCTGATGCGCCATATCGTTGGTATTGTAGTTCTGCTTGGTTTCCCCGTTCACCTTCAGCGTCACCTGCCGGTTCAGCGGGTTGGGGAACTCATCGGCGGTAACTACCCAGGGGCCGATGGGGGCAAAAGTAGCCCGCGATTTCATCTGGTAGAAGGTATTGCCCGGCGGCAGCACCCCCCGCGCCGATCCGTCAATAAAGTTCAGGTAGCCGAAAATGTAATCGTAGGCATCCTCCGCCTTGACATTGCGGGCCGCCTTGCCAATGACGAAAGCCATTTCCGCCTCGAACTCAAAGATGGTGGCGGGAATGTCCGGCAGAACCACCGTATCCTCCGGGCCGATGATGCAGTGCGGCGACTTGAGAAAGGCGTTGATGGGGGCCGGCTCAGCCCGGGTGCCGTCCTCCATATAGTTCACCGCCATACAAACGATGGTGTACGGCTTCGGCAACGGCGGCCGCAGCTGCGCCGAACTCAGCGGCGTCCCGCTTTCCCGGTCCACTACCGCCGCAATGCCATCCCGGTGCTGTTCCCAGCCCGCGATAACCCGGTTAATCAGGTCCTGCGGCGAAGTGTGGGCAATGCCGCTGACGGCGGACGAAACATCCACCACCGCATCGCCCTTGACCACGCCCAGCTTGAAATCGTCAAAGAATACCAGTTTCATCCTTAACCTCGCTGCCTCAGGTTGCGGCCGGGAAAACTCCCGGCCGGCGCATCAAACCGCCCTTAAACCAGCACCCCGAACCCGGAAACGGTGCACAGCTCAATGCGGTTGCCGTCCAGGTCGTTGATGTAAAAGGCCCGCTGCCCGTCGTTCCGGGTCTGAATCTCCGTGGTCTCGACGCCCTTCCCGATGAAATACTCCTGGGACGCCTCGATGTCGTCCACCTCAAAGGCGGTGTGGTGCGACGGCGCCGACGGGGCCTCCGGGTTCTCAATGATGTGAACCATGGCCCCGCTGGGCAGTTGCAGCCAATACAGATGGTCGCTGTTCACCATCTTGGGAATCTGCTTCAACCCCAGCACATCCTCGTACCAGCGCAGGGCCGCGTCCTTGTCCCGCACATTGTACGTGATGTGGTTGATGTTCTTGAGACGGATGGTGTCAGCCAGCATAATGCCCCTCCTTCTTGCTTGCCGCTTCAGTTCCGATGCTACCCCATAATACCAGATTTGCCCGGTTGACCCAAAACCCGGTCAGGCAAAGGCGGCGGCTACAGCCCCAAAACCCGCTCCAGGTTTTTCCACAGGATAGCGTCCTTTTCCTCCTGCGTCAGGCTTTCCAGCCCCTGCACCCACTCCACCGGGGAGTCAATGCCCATATCATAGGGCCAGTCGCTGCCCAGAAAGATGCGCTCCACCCCGGCCGCGTCAATCATATAGCGCAGCACCGCCTCGCTGTGCGTCAGGCAGTCATAATAAACCTTCCCCAGATACCGGCTCGGCATCTCTACCCCGTTAGCCCGCGCCTCGGAACGCACCTGCCAGCCCCGATCCAGCCGGCCCGCCCCAAAGCAAGCAAAGCCCCCGCCATGCGCCAGACACACCTTCAAGTCCGGGAACCGATCCAGCACTCCCCCGAACACCAGCGTGCCAAAAGTAACCACCCGATCCGCCAAGTTGCCGATGGAGTTGTCGATAAAGTACCCCTTGGTATCCCGCGGCGCGACGATCGTATCATCCCCTTCCTGATGAAAGAAAATCAGCGCGCCCATTTCCTCCACCGCTTGCCAGAACGGGGTAAAATCCGGATGGTCAAAGGTTTTCCCGTTCACCTGGTCGTTGATTTGCGCTCCCTTCAGCCCCAACGGCCCCATCGCCCGCTCCAGCTCCCCAATCGCCGCCGTCACATCCTGCATCGGCAGCGTCGCCATCCCCGCAAACCGGGCCGGGTAGCTGCGGGTCAGCTCCGCCACATAATCGTTGCAGTCCCGGGCAATGGCCGCCCCCTGCTCCGACGGCAGGTCATAGTTATACAACCCCACCCAGGTCGTCAGCACATGGACATCCACCTTCAGGGCGTCCATCTCCGCAATCCGCTGCTCCGGCGTCAGCAGATACTTGGGATGCAGCCACTGCCGCTTGTTCGGCTGTACCAGAAACTGCCGCCCGTTAGCCTCCTGCCGGGTAAAGCCGTGCCACTCCTGACCCGCCGGCAAATTGGTCGCCACCGCCGGCGCGATATGGGCGTGAATATCAATCGTCCGCATTCTCCCTCTCCTGTTTCCCGCTAACCCGCCGCGCCGGCCGCCTACAGCCCCAGCAGCGCCTCCAGGTTCTTATACAAGATGGCTTCCTTTTCCTTCGGCGTCAGGCTTTCCAGCCCCAGCACCCACGCCACCGGCCAGTCGATGCACATATCAAAAGGCCAGTCCGTCCCGAACAGCACCTTGTCCACCCCCACGCTGTCAATCAGCATCCGCAGCGCCGGCTCGCTGTGCGTCAGGCAGTCATAATAAAACCGGTTCAGGTAGCTGCTCGGCGGCTGGGTAATGTTCACCCGCGCCTCCGACCGCACTTGCCAACCCCGATCCATCCGCCCGGCGCCGAAACAGGTATAGCCCCCGCCATGGGACAAACAAATCCGCAAATCCGGATACTTGTCCATCACCCCGCCGAACACGAAACTGGCATAAGTAACCGCCCGATCCGCCAGATTGCCAATGGAGTTGGGCAGATGATAGCGGTTCAGTCGGGGACTGACCAGGGTATCCCCGCTCTGATGAATCAAGATGACCGCCCCTGTCTGCTCGGCCACTGCCCACACCGGAAAAAACTCCGGGTCGTCGAAAGTCTTGCCATTCACATGGTCGCCAATCATCGCCCCCTTCAACCCCAACTCCGTCATCGACCGCTCCAGCTCGGCGGCCGCCGCCCCCGCATCCTGCATCGGCAAGTTCGCCAGCCCCGCAAACCGGTCCGGATAATCCTTGACCAGTTGCGCCACATAATCGTTGCACTCCCGGTCCATCGCCGCCACCGTAGCCGCGTCCTTCTCGTAAAAGTAAAAGACCGAGTTGGTCGAGAGGATATGCAAATCCACCCCGATGGAATCCATATCGGTCAGCCGCTGCTCCGGCGTCCACAGCGTCCGGGGCACCGCCCGGTGAAACTCATCCGCCTCCGCGGTAATCCCATACCAGTCCCGCCCCGCTTCCAAGGCACGAACATAAGGCTCCGGGCTGATGTGCGCGTGAATGTCAATCGACCGCATAAATTGGTCTCCTGTCAAGTTTAAGTTTGCCGTGCCTAGTTTAATCGCTGATAAGGATTTTGGAAAGATGCAATTAGGCTTGCGGAACTAACTGATGTGGGTTAGTATCATTTCCGGGCTGAACATCTTTTAAGGAGGAAGTATGACAGTCGGAGAAGCGGCCGAAGCGTTGCGGGAGTATTACTTGACCGCACCTGACGGTGAGAAATCTATTCAAGGTATTCTGTTTGGCATCCAGTATGCCGACCAGATTAAAGAGTTGACCACCCCGGAGATTGTCCGCCAAGCCACCGGCGTACCGTCCAGTTATACCAACGAAGTCGAGTACGGTCGGAAGTTGGCTAAGTATGTGAGCCTGAAGGGTAGCAAGCCTTAGCCTCTGAAAGCGGTAGCGGCCACTGCAAAACCGCCTGCGAAAATCCCCTCCGCGACGCATGGAAACGGAGGGGATTATATATTGCCTTACCTGTCAATTGAGGCTACAACTATAATCAAGGCAACCAGAGCTACCAAGCCCACGCCAACCCAAACACAACCCCGTTTATGGTCTCCATCCTCTTGTTTCCGCCGTTGTGCCAACTCCGGCATCATCATCAAGGCTTGCTCACCCAGCGATTGACAATACCGAGTAGATACGATTGCATACTCCAAGTCCCCGGATTCGCGGGAATCGCAAGCCCAGAGTACGGTATCAAAAACCTCTACTTGGATGTCCGCCATCTCTCGGAAAATGTCATAAACCGGCTTGTAGATGCCGGAGTCGAAGCCAGCAACCCGGGCATAGGCAGAAACGGTGCCCAACGCACTAATCCGGTTCTCCGTGGCCTCGTGCCTCAGCCGACGAAGCACTTCATCATCGCCAAAATCCGATGATTGGGCAGCCAGTAGCCCCTCCTCAAGTCCAGCCCATATCTGGGTCATTTCGGTCGCTGCCTCGGTAAGGATTCGCTCTTGCTGGACAGCCGTCCGATGGCGATTTTCTGCCTCTTTTGCCACAGAATACGCGGCAGACCCCAAGGTCCTACCCAAACGCACTGGCTCCCGTCGGGGTTGCTCCGGTACCGCAAGGATTTCTGGTTCTGGCCGAGGGATCTCTTTCTCCACCCGCAACTCAGGCCGCTGTGCCGCAACGGCAGACAGTCGCGGATTGCAAACTCGGCATGGATGGACTCGCAACCTGGACTCGCGGGCCGCTTGGGTAGCCGTCCGTACGGTATCAAATGGTCCAAGCCACCCGCCATCCTCTGTCCGCTTCTCACGGGGCTGGCAACGCCGGTCATTGTTGACCGTATGAATTGTTGCCCTACGAGTAGGGTAATCCACATTAACGCGGAAACTCATTCGTCATCATCCTCTTTGGGTAGCCAAGACACCCGGAACCGGAAACTCCCGGTACAGCCCCCCTACACCCCCAGCAACTTCTCCAAATTCCGCCACAGAATCGCTTCCTTCTCCTCCAGCGTCAAACTCTCCAGCCCCATCACCCACGACACCGGCCAGTCAATCCGCATATCCGCCGGCCAGTCCGTCCCCAATACCACCCGCTCAATGCCCACGCTGTCAATCAGCATCCGCAGCGCCGGCTCGCTGTGCGTCAGGCAATCGTAGTAAAACTTGTTCAGATAGTTGCTCGGCGGCTGATTGATGTTCACCCGCGCCTCCGACCGCACTTGCCAACCCCGATCCATCCGCCCGGCCCCGAAACAAGCGTAACCCCCGCCATGCGCCAGGCAGATTTTCAAGTCGGGAAACTGATCCATCACCCCGCCAAAGGTAAAGGCGGCGAAAGTAACCACCCGATCCGCCAGATTGCCAATAGTGTTGCGGACATGATAGCGCGGCTGCCGTTCCGACCCGATGGTCTGCCCGCCCTGATGGATAAAAATCAGCGCGCCCATTTCCTCCGCCGCCTTCCAGATGGGAAAGAACTCCGGTTCATCAAAGGTTTTCCCATTCACCTGGTCGCCAATCATCGCCCCCTTAAACCCCAGCTGCACCACCGCCCGCTCCAGTTCCGCCACCGTCAACCCGGCATCCTGCATCGGCAGCGTCGCCAAGCCGGCCAGCCGTTCCGGGTAATCCAGCGTCATCTGGTAAATCTCATCGTTGCAGTCCCGGGCAATGGCCGCCGTAACCGCCGATTCCTTATCATACTGGTAAAACCCGGCCGTGGTCGAAACCACCTGAATATCCACCCCCAGAGAGTCCATATCCGCAATCCGCTGCTCCGGCGTCCAGGCATTGCGCGGATTGAACAGCTCCCCGTCGGCGGCAGTCATCCCGTGCCAATCCCGGCCGGCCAGTACCGCCCGCTGAAAGCACTGCGGCGTGGAGTGGGCGTGAATGTCGATGCTCCGCATTAGTATCCCTTCCCTTTACTACCGTCTTTCCCGTGCCAACGGGAATGGTATCCCGCCTATCCCGGCTGGTTGCTAGATTAGCCGGTTCCCGCCGCGGCCGCCGGGCTTAAATCCCCAGCAGCCGCTCCATATTCTTGTAGAGGATGGCTTCCTTCTCCGCCATGGTCAGGCTTTCCAGCCCCAGCACCCACGCCACCGGCCAGTCAATCGCCATATCCGCCGGCCAGTCCGTCCCGAACAGCACCTTATCAATCCCCACCAAGTCAATCAGCATCCGCAAAGCCGGCTCGCTGTGGGTCAGGCAGTCATAGTAAAACCGGTTCAGGTAACTGCTCGGCGGCTGCAAAATGTTCACCCGCGCCTCCGACCGCACTTGCCAGCCCCGATCCATCCGGCCCGCCCCGAAACAGGCATAGCCCCCGCCGTGGCACAAGCACACCCGCAAATCCGGGCAGGCATCCATCACCCCGCCGAACACAAAACTGGCGTAAGTAACCGCCCGATCCACCAAATTGCCGATGGTGTTATGTAGGTGATACCGGGGATTGCGCTCCCGCACCAGCGTCCGCCCGCCCTGCTGATGCACCAGCATTACCGCCCCCATTTCCTCGGCGGCTTTCCACAGCGGCATAAACTCCGGGTCATCATAGGTCTTGCCGTTCACATGGTCGTCAATCATCGCCCCGACAAAACCCATCCCGTTGACACACCGGTCCAACTCCGCCACCGCCAGCCGCACATCCTGCATCGGGATAATCGCCATCCCCTTGAACCGGTCGGGATAGTCCACCGTCATCTGATGCACCTCGTCGTTGCACTCCCGGTGCATCCCGGCGATGACCGCCGCTTCCCGCTCGTAATAGTAGTAAAAGCTGAAAGTGGACACGATATGCACATCCACCCCCAGGGAGTTCATATCGTCGATGCGCTGCTCCGGCGTCCAGGAATTCCGCGGCCCCACCCGCATCTCCCCCGGCTTGACCCCATGCCACTCCCGGCCGGCCGCCATCGCCCGGATAAAACACTGGGGCGTCAAATGGGCGTGAATGTCAATGCTCCGCAACTCTTAACCTCCAAACCAAAGCTGATTAAGGAATGGAACGAACTAGAGCGTGTTCACCCTAACCCTCGGGTATTGCAGTCAATCGACTATGTCATTCCGAGCGATAGCGAGGAATCTAAAATGCCCGCCCTTGATTCCTCTCAAGATTTTTAGATTCCTCCCTGCGGTCGGAATGACCTAGCTATAGCGTCGGTTATCCGGGGCGTCAATAATTAGTGTGAACACTCCCTAGGGACAAGCGGCCCCGGGCGGTTACACCCCCAGCAGCCGCTCCATATTTTTCCAAAGGATGGCTTCCTTTTCCTCCTGCGTCAGGCTCTCCAGCCCCAGCACCCACGCCACCGGCCAGTCGATTTTCATATCAAAAGGCCAGTCCGTCCCGAAAACCACCTTGTCAATGCCCGCCATATCAATCAGCATCCGCAGCGCCGACTCGCTGTGCGTCAGGCAGTCATAATAAAAGCGGCTCAGGTACGCGCTCGGCGGCTGCGGAATTTGCGGCAGCCGGCCCACATCCCAACTCCGATCCATTCGTCCCACGCCATAGCAGGTATAACCCCCGCCGTGCGCCAGACAGATTTTCAAGTCCGGGCAGGCATCCATCACTCCCCCCATCACAAAGGAGGCAAAAGTCACCGCCCGATCCACCAGATTGCCCACCGTATTAGGCAGGTGATAAGCCCGCGTCCGCGGCCGCACCAAAGTGCCGCCGCCCTGGTGGATAAAAATAACCGCCCCCATCTGTTCCGCCGCCTTCCACAGCGGCAGAAACTCCGGCTCGTCAAAGGTCTTGCCGTTGACCTTATCGTCAATCATCGCCCCCAGCATCCCAAGCTGGTTGACGCACCGATCCAACTCGGCAATCGCCCGGTCCACATCCTGCATCGGGATTTGGGCAAAGCCCCGGAACCGCTCCGGGTAATCCACCGTCATTTGGTGGACTTCATCATTGCACTCCCGGTGCATCCCGGCCACTTCCTCCCCCGGACGCCCGTAAAAGTAAAACTGCGCCCCGGTCGACGCCACTTGCACCTCCACCCCCAGCGAATCCATATCCCGAATCCGCTCCTCCGGCGTCCACTCCAACTCCGGCTCCAAATCCAGCGGCCGGACTTCCAGCCCGTGCCATTCCCGCCCCTCCTTCATCGCCTTGATAAAGGACTGCGGCGTCACATGAGCGTGAATATCAATACTACGCACCGGAACCTCCTGAACCCGCCGGCTCGAAACCGTTGGGCTGAATAATCCCTCGATTATATGGAATACCAGAGCCAGCCGCTACCCTTGGCCGCCCTTTCAAGCAAGACGCAGAGCAACGGAGCCTAAAACCTCCGCCGCTCTGCGTCCCGGCCGGAATTGACTTCCGGCCGCCGGTCTGCCGCCGCGCCTACCGACCCCGTTGCCGGGGGTCGAACAAGTCCCGCAGGGCATCCCCAAAGAAAGCAAACCCCATCACCGTGATGGTCAGGAAAACCCCCGGGAAGCCGATAATCCACGGCGCCCGCGGCGCGTACTGCGCCGCCTGCCCGGTCAGCATCCGCCCCCAGGACGGCGTCGGCTCCGAAATCCCCAACCCCAGGTAGCTCAACCCCGCCTCCGTCAAAATCGCCGTTCCGAACATCGACGACATAATAATCAAAAACGGCGCTACCGTGTTGGGCATCACATGACGCAGCATCGTCCGCAGGTCCGACGCCCCAATCGAACGCGCCGCCAGGGTATAGTCCATTTCCCGAATGGCAATCGTCGAGGAGCGGATAACCCGCACCCCCCGCGGCAGAATCGTCGCCGCAATCGCCATAATTACATTCGGCAGCGTATTGCCGAACACCGCCACGATAAACAGTGCCAGAATCAAATCCGGGAACGACATCCACACATCCACCCCCCGCTGCACTATCGCGTCCACCTTCCCCATCAGGAACCCGGAAATCAACCCGATGATGGCCCCAATTCCGGTGCCGACAATCACCGACAGGAACCCTACCAGCATCGAGATCCGCGCCCCATGCACGATCCGGGAAAAGATGTCCCGCCCGAAGTTGTCCGTCCCGAACAGAAACTCCAAGCTCGGCGCCGCCAGCACCGCCTCGTAATTCTGCTCCTGGTAGGTATAGGGCGCGATGAGGTCGGCAAACACCGCCAGCAGCAGCATCACCACCACAATGCACAGCCCTACCGTCCCCAGCAGCTTGTGCCGGAAATAGTAAAGCGTGTACTTGAAAAACCCCGGACGCCGCGGCGGCTCCGCCGTCATCAAACTCTCGCGGATGGCGTCCGAACCGGTCGTCTCTCTTGGCGTTACCATTTAATTTCCCCTTGGCAAAAATGCCCGCTGCCTCCGTCGGCAACCATCCGCCCCTACCGAACTTCTTACCGGGCGGGGCGGAACGTTGGCCCTCCGGTCTAGGTATAGCGGATGCGCGGGTCCAGCCACGCGTACATAATGTCCACCACCAGGTTTGCCAGCAGCACCACCAGCGCAATGAACATTACGATAGCCTGCACTACCGGGTAATCCCGATTCCCTACTGCCTGGATGAACAGCTTGCCAATGCCGTGCAGGTTGAACACCTGCTCGATAATGACCTGCCCGCTCATCAGGAACACCACCTCGAAGCCGGCCAAAGTGCTTACCGGCAGCAAAGCGTTCCGCAGTACGTGCTGTCCCAAAACCCGGGAGCGATACAGACCCTTGGCCTCGGCCGTGCGGACATAGTCCTCCCGCAGCACTTCCAGCACCGAGGAGCGGGTCATCCGCAGAATTTCCGCCGAACTCCGCAAGCCCACCAGAAATGCCGGCAATAGCAGCACCGACAGATTCCGCACCGGGTCATCCCACAAATGCCGGTACTCAATCGGCGGTTTCCACCCCCAAATTGCCACCAGCCCGGCAATCACCATCAACGCCAGCCAGAACCCGGGCATCGCTTGCAGCGTCATACTGGCGGACCGCAACACATAGTCGAGCCACTTATCCTGCTGCACCGCCGCGATAACCCCGCCAACGGTACCCAAGAATGTCGCCAGCAGCACCGCCAGCAGCCCCAGCTCAAAACTCAGGAAAATCCGCGACGCCATCCGCTCGATGACCGGCTTGCGGTTGTTCCAGGAAATGCCAAAGTCCCCCTGGATAAAGTTCCCCAGCCAGCGGGCATACTGCAACGGAATCGGGTCGTCCAGCCCCAGCTGCTCCCGAATCCGCTCCGCCTGCCCCTCCGTCGGGTCGTAGGCTTCCCCCGGCGTCCCCCCCAGCAGCAGCGCATCGGCGGCGTCCCCCGGGATGAATTGCAGCATCCCGAAAATCACCACCGACACAAAAAACGCCGTCGGAAAGAACAGGAGAAACCGCTTAATCAGATAAGTCCGCATTGGGTACACCCCTCACCGGGCCGTTGACCACGCCCGCCGGAAAGTTAAGACGCCCGGTTCGCCGCTTTAGGCCCCTGGCTGATTTGGGCTGATTTACCGGTTTGGCCGATTTGGATAGTCCTACGCCGCCATCCCAAGGCCGGTTTTGCTGATTATATTGGATTTACTACTGCTGTCAAGCCATTTAGCCCCAAACCGGCCCTTTTGGAATCCACCGCCCCCCAACCGGCGGCAAATCCGGCCGCCCCCATCGGATAACACAAGCCACCCATCCCCAAAGACGGGTGGCTTGCGTTCAGTTGTTAGCCCTTAACCGGCTCTACCCTGTAGGTAGGGCTAAGCCCCGCCCGGCACGCCGCTGGTCTGACCGGCATTGCCGTCAAATTCCGCGTCCGCCGGGTCCATCCACAGATGCATAAACTTCAGGAAGGAACCATTGGGCGCCGGGAAGTGGGAGTACCCGTTGACCTCCGGCCAGAAGGATACCGCTTCCTGCTCCCAATAGACCGGGAAGGAGCCATAAGCCTTCATCGCCGCCAGTTCAATCTGGTCCGACAAAGCCTTGCGCGCCGCCGGATCCAACTCCACCTGCGCCTGGTCCAGCAGGGCGACGATGCTCTCGTCGCACGGGCCGTTGGGCGTCCAGTGATTGCCCGCCGAATCGCAGCGCAGGAAAGCCGCCACGCCGGCGTTGGGGTCGTCCGCCGTTACAGTGTTATTGCCCGGCTTGAACGCGCCCCAAGTGCCTTGCGACTCCAACGTCCGATAGGCAATGGTTTCCACCAGGTCAAAGTCCGTCTGGATGCCCAGCAGCCGCAGCTGCTCTTGCAGGAAAGTCGCCCGGGCACCCACCTGCTCGTCGCCCTCGACGGTGAACAGGAACTCCTGGTCAAAGTCGAAGTTGTTCTTTTCCAGCAAAGCCCGGGCCTCGGCCCGCACCGCATCCATATCCTCGGACACGCACCAGCCGGGGACGGAGCACAGCTGTTCCTGGCTCAATTCCCACGGGCTGCCCGGGGCGTAGCCGAACCCGCCGACCGCGGCGTTGCCATCCTGCAAGACCTGAATGGCGGCGTTGCGGTCAATGCCCATCACGATTGCCTGCCGCACCTCGACATTGTCCAGGGGCGGAATGCGCGGGTTAATCCACAGCCGGAAGTTGCCCCGCGTGGCCCGGATGACCGTGTAAATCTGCTCGTGATCCACATAGGACTGGTACTGACCCCAGTTCCGAACCCAGTGCCAATCCGTCTGATGCGCCAGCTGCGTCGCCTGCTGCGTGGACTCGTCCAGAATGCCGTTGATGACCAACTCGTCCACATAGGGCAGGCCGTCGAGGTAGTAGTTGGGGTTCTTGTCGAAATACTGGGTATCCACCCCAACCGACTGGCCTTCCCGCCAGATGAAGGGCCCCAGCCCCATCCCCACATCCTGGAACATCACTTCCTCACCGCCCTCTTGGAACCAGGCTTTGTTGAAAATCTGCGCCCGGCGGTTCGCCAAGGGCAGCAGCAGCACCGCTTCGCTGCTCGACCCGACGAAGTTCATCTGCATCGTCATATCGTCAACGCAGCTCAAGCCATGCTCGCCCGCGCCGGTGCTGTCCCCGACGTTCGCCAAACGGCTCTTCATATAGCTGGCCGTGATGCCCGCCTCGGTAATCATCGTCTCAAAGGAGAACCGGGCATCCTCGCAGGTAAAGGCATCGCCGTTGTGCCAGGTCGTGCCGGGGCGGAAGTTAAAGGTAATCCCGTCCAGACCCTCGTTAATCTCCCAGCTTTGCGCCAAGTCGGGAATAATCGGCGCGCCGGAGTCATACGGATTCTCCATCACCAGCAGCGCGCCGGTGGGCATCCGATAGCGGTCCGTTACGCCGGAACCCGCGCCCCACGCATTGGCGTGTTCCAGGGGATCCTCGTAGTTAATCCGCAGCCGCCCCCCGTACGTCACATCCCCGTAAAACTCCTTGACATTGTCCGGAATGGTCAAGCCGGCGTCCATCATATCCATGGTTTCGCCCTTGTCCATCATCTCATCCGCCGGCTTGTCCATAGCCTCCGGCATCGCGGTGGGTGCCGGCTGTTCCATCGCCTCGCCGCCGCCCATCGCCCCGTCGGTCGTCATCCCGCCGTCCATCGACTCCCCCGGAGCCGGGTCGGCCATCGCCGCCGGAGCTTCGGTAGGCGCCGCCGCCGGCGCGGCCGGGGCCGCCGGCTCCGACGCGCTGCCGCACGCCACCGCCGCCAAGGCCAGCAGCGCCACCATCGACGCCAAAGCCCACGCCTTGGGTTTCCTTAACCACTGATAGGTCATCTCTTTTCCTCCCTCGTTAGCTCGGGAATACAGCCTACTCCGTTGGCTGCTGAGGAACCCTCGAATAAGGTACTAATAGTTCTCCGCTAGGCAACCTACCTCCTGAATCATTAAAATCCCGTTGGCTTTTCCCCCAACAAGGTTAAAACTCCGTGTAAATTCCTTTACCCGGAATCCCGTTGGCAAAGGAATATATACCCGTCAATCCCCCCTGTCAAGATATTTTCCCAATTTTCTCCCTTTCCCCTTCTACCCGTCCCTTAGGTCAAGCCGACAACCCCCCTTATCATCCCCCCAAATAATTGACCAGGCGCATTATCAGTAATATCATATTCTACCGGAAACCGGCCGGGCAAAGATACCGAACCGCCCACCCGCGGCGTCAATCCCACCAAACCCCATCCAACAAGGAGACCAATGAACATCACCGGAAACCGGGCCGTTGACGGACTGCTGGTCCTGGCCCTAGTCGCCGCCTGCCTTATCGCAATACCCCTGGCCGCCAACCTCGGCCTCCTCTGGCTTTACATCGAACCCAACCCCCGCCATCTGCCCCCGGACTTGATTGAGGAGTCCATCGGCTGGGCCATCATCGGCCTCGGCGCCGGCATTATACCGGTAGTCATCGCCGAAACCGTCGTTTGGCAAACCGCAGAAGGCTTCTGGGAACAGTACAAGGGCCTCGTTATCGGCGCCATCCTCGGCGTTATTATCGGCAGCATCCTCGGCATCGTCTTTGCCATCACCCAAATGCCCAGCATCGACGGCCAGGCTATGGAAACCCGGCCGCTCGCCGCCCTGGCCGGCGGCACCGCCGGCATCTTGGGCGCCCTGGCCGGCATCCTTGCCGGCGCGGTATTGCGCCGCTACATCCTGTCCCTCTACCGTCTCCCCGAACGCGACCACCGACCCCGAATGTCCCGCCTCGCCCCGCAGAACGGCGGCAACACCATCAACGGCGCCGGTCAACCGGCCGCCGGCAGGAGTGGCAATGCAGGAGAACACCCTTAAACAAAAACTGGCCGCCGGCCAAGCCGTCTTTGGCGTAATGCTCACCTTTCCCGCCGCCCCGGTAGTCGAAATGCTCGGCGGCCTCGGCTTCGACTGGATCCTCCTCGACAACGAACACGGCTCCATCACCGTCGACAACTCCGAGGACTTGGTGCGCGCCGCCGAACTCAGCGGCATCGCCCCCATCGTCCGGCCCATCGCCAACAAGCCGGAGTTTATCGCCCCCTTCCTCGACCGCGGCGCTTGGGGCGTCCAGGTTCCCCATGTCAACACCGCTGCCGAAGCCGCGGCCGCCGTCGACGCCGTCAAATACCACCCGGACGGGCATCGCGGCATTTTTAGCCGCGGCCGCCCCGCCAACTACGGCTTTGCCGGCGCCACCGCTGATTATGTCCAGGACGCCAACCGCAACACCTTGACTTGCTTGATGCTCGAGGAAGTAGAAGCCATCAACAACCTCGAGGAACTGGTCACCGTTGCCGGCGTGGATGTTTTCTTTATCGGCTCCGGCGACCTCTCCCAATCGATGGGCTACCCCGGCCAGCAGACCCACCCCGAAGTCCAGGCGCAAATGGAACGCGGCGTCAAAATCATCCGCAACGCCGGCCGCTGCGCCGGTGTCAGCTGTCCCGACAACCTCGTCCCCAAATACCTCGACCTCGGCGTCCAATACTTTCACGGCAACGTCGGCAGCCTCCTCCAAACCGCCAGCGTGGACTACCTCAAAACTATGCGGAACGCCGCGCAAAAAGCCGGCAGCTAACTCCCGACCGCCGGCGCAAAACCCGACAAAAGCCCCCAATTTCCCCGTCCCGGGCTGCTGACACCGGCAAAACGAGGTGATAAGGTAAAGTTGGATGAATGGAAAATCCCCTCCTGGATACCCGACCTGCCGCGCCCCCTCATCGTGGTCATCTGGGGACTTCTGCTAATCTGGTTAGCCGTCGGCGCTTACCTTGAAAGCCTGACCAACCCCGGACAACTCTGGTGGTACTACCTGTGGCAAGGCAGCGTCGGCGGCAACGGCTACAACGCTTGGCTCGCTACCCTGTCCCTCGGCTTCCTCACTACGGAGGTAATCATTATGATATTCACCCTACGCAGCAACCAAGCCCGCGTCGAACGGGCTGAAAAGGCCGCAACCGAGGCCGCAACCAAAGCCGCCGAGGAAGCGAAAAAAGCGGCAGTGGACGCCGCCGTAGCAGCCTCTACTGAAGCCGCGGAAAAGGCATTAGCCGCGCAGCAACAGGCGTGGGAAGGTTGGAATGAACGCCGCCTCGCCGCCGAACAGGAGGGCATCCCCTTCACCGAACCGCCGCCGGGCCATCCCGCCGGGCTGAACGGCAGCAGCAACCCCTAGACCCCAATCCCTACTTGTCTTTGACCAACCCCAAGAGGAGCCTATGCACTACCGCACCCTCGGCCGCACCGGCCTCCAAGTGTCCGAAGTCGGCTTCGGCGGCGCCGGCATCGGCCATGTCTGGGGCGAAACCACCGACGCCCAATGTATCGCCGCCATCCACCAAGCCCTGGACTTGGGCATCAACTTTTTTGACACCTCCCCGATGTACGGCGGCGGCCGCTCCGAGGAAAACCTCGGCCGCGGCTTGGCCGGCCGCCGCGGCGAAGTCCATATCGCCACCAAAGTGCGCTTGCAATCCGAAACTGACCGCGCCAATCCCCAAGCCGCCGTCCGCCGCTCCGTCGCGGAAAGCCTCCGCCGCCTCAACACCGACTACCTAGACCTCCTCCAAGTCCACCACCAGGTCGGACTGACCGCCGGTCAATACCTGGCTGCCGTCGGCCCGCCGCCCCGCTACGCCCTGCTCCTGAACCAAGCCGACTGCCTCAACTTGGGGCAGGCAATGGCTGACTTGGTAAAAGAGGGCAAAGTCCGCTTCATCGGTATCACCGCTTGGGACGGGCAAAAAGAAGTAGTCCGGGAACTCCTGGAAAGCGGCTGCTTTGACACCGCCCAAATCCTCTACAACCTCCTGAACCAATCCGCCCTTGCGCCCCCGCCGGCCGGCTTCGACGATATTGACCAGGGCCAATCTCTCCCCGTTGCCCAAGCTCAAAACATTGGCGTCATCGGTATCCGCGCCCACGCCGCCGGCGCCTTGGCCGATGCCCTTGACCGCCCGGTCGCCGCCGCTTCCGAAGTAGCCCGCGACTTTGCCCGCGCCCAAACCCTCCAATTCCTCAAACAAAGCCCCTACGCCACTATGTCCCAAGTCGCCCTCCGCTACTGCCTTGACCAGCCCGCCATCGCCACCATCGTTCCCGGCTTCAAGTCCCCCGCCGAAGTCGCGGACGCCGCCGCCTGCTCCGACCTGCCCCCCTTGCCCGCCGAACCGGTATCCCGCTTGAACCGCTTATACGCCCGCCAGTTCGCTATCTGACCCCTTCGCCCGCCGGCCGGAATGTTTCCCAACCCCGGTTATGTTAAACTCCCCCCAGCAATCCAACATACCAAAGTATAAGGAGAGAAAACTATGGGCGTATATCGAATGTTCACCGGCGACGACGGCGAAACCCACATCGCGGAACTGTCCGCCGATGCCCTGAAAGAGATTAAGCTCGAAGGCGCGCAGATGAACTTCAGCGTCTCCCAGCGCGAACCCGGCCACTTCTCCGACTACCATCCCGCTCCCCGCCGCCGCTGGCAGGTCGGCATCGTCGGCCGCACCATCATCGGCCTCAGCGACGGTACCTCCCACGAATTCGGCCCCGGCGATGTCCGCCTCATCGAGGACACCACCGGCCGCGGCCACACCACCACCTACCCCGACGGCTTCAACATCACCCTCCAAGTAACCCCCGCCGAGGACCTCCGCCGCTAACCGGCAGCGCACCTCCACCGCATACCCAAACTGGGGCCGGTTTGCAAACCGGCCCCAGCCTTTACCGCTATCCGCCTACACCACCAACCGCGCCCCCGGCGGCCGCGCCTTGCCGCCATGCACCGACGGCTCCGCGCACCACTTCGCCGCCAACCGCCTTACCCCCTGATACACCGCCTCCTCAAACCCCAGCAAATCGCAGATAACCCGCTTATCCAGCAAAGCCCGGTTCGGGTCGGCATCCGCCAAGTACGCCGGCAGCAGTTCCTTATCCCGAAACTCCTCAAAAATCTCCTGCGCCGTAACCAATTGACCATCAGTAAGGGCGCGCAGGTCGAGGATGGGTAGGGTGTCGGTAGTGCTAATCGTTATTCGACCCCGTCCCGGCTGCTGGCGGCTCGAGTGCCACCAAAAACTTAGCAAACCCAAACTGGTGTTGCACCACAAAACAAAGGGATAGTCAAACCGGCTATCCTCAAACCGCACGTTAGGCCAAGCCGTTCCGCCAACACACTCCCGCTCGGTGAACGCCGCGCACAGGGGTTGCGACCCCATAGTAAAATCCTGCGTCAGATGAGCGCGGCTGGCTATTGCCCAAACCTCGCCCGCCCGATTTTCATGACCCGGTATGACCTGCAACTGAGCATCCGGCTGGCACACCATCCGCTTTTCCTTTTGGGCGTTATGCCCCCACAAGGTCGGATAGGTAGCGGTAGGGCTGGGCCGCGTCCGCTTAAAGGGCGCCGTCGGCCCGCCTACTATGTTCCGGTGGTGCAATCCCCGGCGGCCCACTTGACCCAGCGGCGCAACTTTCAACTCCAAGGCCGCCGGGCTGCCCGGCAGCCACAGCCGGGAGTCCGCCAAAGCATAAGCCGTTTGCGCCAGGGAATAATCCGCTATCCGCACACCGCCCCAAGCCTCATCCCCGACGGAACCGGCGGCCGTCAACATAGTTCCGACCAGCTCCGCCCCCAGCTCCAAGTCAGTCCCGCCATAAGGGCCATCCTCCAACCCCCGAACCGGCCCGGCACTGCTGATGTTGCCCGCTATGGCGGCGGCCCCGGCAAACTGCTGCGGCCGCCGGGTCAGCGAAACAAACTTAACCCGGTTATCGCCGGCTTCCCCTTTCCGCAGCTTGCGGGCTACCACCAGACACTCCGCAATGGCCGTATCCGCCGAAAAGGACACTTCCCGCCCCCCGGAAGTAATGCTCACCACCGTTAAATCGGTGTAATGCTCCGCCAGCATTTGCCGAAACAACTGCCACGACGCCCCGGCGGCGGCCGCCAGCGGCAGCACCAAAGCCAGCACGCCCCCCTTTTTCAATTTGCGATTCGCCAGGGCGGCAAAAGACGAGGCAATACCCGCGTAACCGTGGGCGCAAGTGCCGGCGGTAAATTGTTTCTCCCGGTCCGACATCGCCCGCTGCGTTTCCAGGTCGGTGCTCAAACCCCGGAACTGTTTAATGGCATCCTCATCCCGCCCGCTACCTTCCCAGTCGGAACCGGCCCGGGTAAAGGGCGGGTTCATAATCACCAGGTCAAACCCCTCCTCCGGAATTTCCGCTACCGCGTGGGCTTCCTTTTCACCCCCATTGCCATTGATCCGCAGGGCCGGGTCGCTGAAGTTGCTCAAAGTCATCTGGCTGTTGGAGTTCAAGAACTCCAGAGAACCAATCGCCACGCTGTCATCACTTAACCGGCCGTAGGGTATGGTGTAAAGGCGGGACTTGTCGAACTTGACGCTAGGCTGGACGCCGGAGAGAGTGGAGCCGGTGATATGAACCGCCGCGGGCATTACATCGCAGCCGTACAATACTTCCTCGAGCATAACCGGATGCAGCCGCGCCGGGTCGCCGCCGGCTTGCTGATATTGGGCGGCGATGCGGTCATAGATCGCCGACAGCAGCGCGCCGGTGCCGCAGGCAAAATCCCCCACCCGCAGCCGGCCGATGGCATCCGCGTCCGCCAAATTAACTCCCTCCAGTTTTGCCACGGCCAGCCGGGCCAGCAAGGCCGCCGACTCCGGCCGGGTGTAAAAGGTCGCCAGATACTTGCGGTCGGCAATCAGCCGCTGGAACATCCGCCCGGTCAGGTCGTGGGCGTGATCCACCCCGGCCCCGCCCACATTCTGGGCAATCGGCCGCAGCCGATCCAACAAAGCGGCGGCCTCTGCGGAGGGCAGCGTCAGCAAAATGTCCCGGCCAATGGCGAAAATGGGGTAGTAGTTGATGTCAACGATAATCGACCGCCAAGCCGCTAGGATCGCGTCTTGCAGGGTAGGCTCAGGGGTGTCCGCCAATTGCCGCAGCGATTTCACTTCCGCGTGCATCCCGGCAATGCGGTCGTGAAAGACCAAAGCATTAGCCAGGATCGCGCAAGCCATCCGCCGGGTTTGCGAAACCTCCGCCAGCCCCAACAACTTGGCGACATCCGCAGCGGCGCTGGGTTTGAGCTTTGACATTTCGTCGAGAACCGGTACCGCGGCGTCGATGCCGTTCTCCATCAGTTCCGCGGCCGCGTCAACCTCGCGCTGCGGCACCGACACCAACCGCGCCAGGTCCGCCAAATCGGTAACGGAACCGCGCAGCCAGCCGGATGATGGAAACCGGTCGCCGTTCTCATACAGTACCGCGTAATCCAGTGGCGCCGACCGGATTGCCGCCGTCACATCGTACGCTTCCCCCACCTCCAAGGGATAGCGCAAGGCAATAGCCGCCTCGATGGTACGCTGCTCCGCCACCACCCGCAAACCCAGCCGCTCCCGGGCATCCTGCTCCACCGTAGCCGCCGGCTCATATTCACCTTCGACCACCACCGGTGCCCGCCCCGGCCCGGTAATCAGCACATCCGAATGGCGGCCCGGATAGTCGGCGAAAGTCTGCGTATTTTCCGCCAGCACCGTGCAGCCCGGCATCATCCCCCGCAGCACGCTGCCCAAGGCGTTGTTGGCATTAGGTTCCGTCTGGCGCGGCATCATCGCGTTGTGACCTGCTCCTATCTCCCGGAAATTCCAGCCCCAATATACCACAGCCCAACGGCATTTATGCCATCCGCCCTTGTCCGCCCCACAGGGCTATCGTATATACCTAGCGGCCTACTTATCGTCATTCCCACCCTCCCCACCGTCATTCCCCCTTTCGGGGGAATCCAGAGTCCCCGCCCTTTCCCCGCCCCTTGTCAAAAGTTTGACAACCCCTTAACCCCTTATTATACTTGCCGCCACCTACCCTTACGGCATCTGGGGTAGCGGAATTTGCCCCCTTCTCGGAACGCATTACTTACGGCAATCCTGTCGGCAGGTTTAGCGGAGGTATCTTTATGACCCGACCCTTGCTCCCCCATACCCGGCTGCTGGCCACCCTGGCGGCCGTCTTAACCCTGGCCCTCATTATCGCCTGCGGTTCCGCCGCCCCGGAACCGGCGGCCCCGGTCAGCGAACCGGCCGTGCCGGCCCAACCGGCGGCTCAGCAACAGGAACCGGCCGCCCCGGCCGCAGAGCCGGCCGCGCCCCGCCAACCGGCCCAACAAGAACCCGCTAGCGGCGGCGCAGCAACCACCGATAGCGGCGCCACCACTCCCCAACAAACTTCGCCCACCATCGACCCCTCTGGCCCGCAGACCACCCGGCAGGAATATGTTGTTCCCACCCCGGTTCCTCAAGTCGAACCGGCCCCGGCTGTGGCTGAGGTCACCGTGGATAATCGGATGGACAAAGTTGGCGTCGCCGTGGGCGGCCAGTCCTGGGACTCCAACTACACCTACAAGGTCAACATCGGCGGTTTCCTCGACAAGTGGCCGGTCTATGAATACCTGGTCGGCGTGGACAACGCCAGCGGCGCCTACATCCCGGAGTTGGCTACTTCTTGGGAAATGTCCCCGGACGGCCGGGATTGGACTTTCAACCTGCGCGAAGGCGTCCAATGGCAGGATGGCTATGGCGAATTCACCGCCGCCGATGTCCGCCATTCCCTCTGGCTCCTTGTCCAGCCCACCGCCAAGCCCAGCGGCGTCAGCACCTGGCGCAAAATTATGGGCGTCAACAAAGGCGATGACGAAGCCACCGTTACCCAGCGTGCTGCGGAAGTCGTGGAAATCGTCAACGACAATCAGGTAGTCATCCACTTGGGCATCGTCCTGCCCGAAGCCCTCTTTAACTTGGGCAAGCGGCGCAACCTCCCCATCGAAAGCAAAGCCCGTTGGGACGCCGTCGGCGACGAGGGTATGGGCGACAAGATGGTCGGCACCGGCCCCCTCAGCTATGTCGAGCGGGTCGAAGGCTCCCATGTCCTCTATGACGCCGCCGAGGAACACTGGCGCGTCGTCCCCCAGTATGACCAACTCGAGTACCGGGCCATCGCCGAAAGCCAAACCCGTTTGGCCGCCCTGCTCACCGAACAAGTGCATCTGGCTGTCATCGAGCGCTCCGTGCGCGACCAAGTTATCGAGCGGGATCTGGAGTTCGTCTCCGGCGTCTATCCCGGCATTCACCATTTCTGGCACTTCTGGGGCAACTACCACACCGAACCGGACACCTTGGATCCGGACAACCCCCTGCTGAACCAGCAAGTGCGCCAGGCTATGGTCAAGGCCGTCAACCGGGACGCTATTGCCCAAGCCCTGTTGCCCGGCGCCAAAGTGGACACCCGGGTTGCCACCAGCTTTACCGCCCTGGATGAACAGGTCTGGCCCGGCTTGATTAACCCGGAGTGGGATGACCGTTGGGACGAAGTGTACGGCTATGACCCGGACGCCGCCCGCCAGTTGCTGGCTTCCGCCGGCTACGCTGACGGCTTCGAGTTCACCCTCGCCCTCGACTCCAGCACCGCCTTGCCCGAAATCGTCGACATCGGCCAGGCTATGGCCCTGGACTTCGAGGCCGTTGGGCTGCAACCGAAACTGGCTAACATCGAAGCCAGCGAAATCCGTTCCCAGCGGCGGGCCCGGGAAATTCACAACACCATCTCCGGCACCGCCGGCTACAACTACACCGTCTATCACCTGGAAACCCGGTTCTGCACCTGCGGCTCCGTCCACGCTTTCCAGGACGCCTTTATCGACCAGAAAATCGAGGAACTGGGAACTACCATCGAGCAGGATAAGCGCACCGCCCTGATGCGGGAAATCGGCGACTTCTGCTTTGAGCAAATCTGCACCCTGCCTATGTTCGATGTCGCCCCGGACATTGCCGTGAACCCCAAATATATCAAGAGTTACGTTTTCCCGGGGTTCATCAGCGGCTTCTACACCCACCTGGAATACATCGAGACCATCCCCCAATAGCCGGGAGCCGGTCCCGCCGTAACCCAAATTAGCGGAGCGCGCTGCAACGCCCCGACGCCAGACCTAGCCTTGGGCGCGCTCCCCGCCAGCCAACCATCCCCGGCAACCCCTATCCTTAACCAGAACCGGACAACCCGGCCGCGGCCGCCCTAATTCACTCCGGCAACAGTGGCAGCAGTACCAATACCGGCAGCAGCAGCGACCTCGAGGGAGAAATGCAGCGTTACATCATTGTCCGCCTGTTTCACGCTCTCCTGGCCCTGTTTGCCATGAGCATCATCGTCTTTTCCCTCGCCCGCATCTCCGGCAATCCGATGGATGTGCTGCTCCCGGAGGACGCCACCGAGCAGGATTACATCCAGACCGCCGAACTGTGGGGCTTGAACGAGCCGTTGCATATTCAGTACCTGGTCTATGTCGGCAACATCTTTCGCGGCAACTTCGGCGTCTCCATCAAATGGCCCGGCCGTTCCACCCTGGACTTGATCCTGGCCCGCCTGCCGGCCACCCTGCAACTATCCTTCTTTGCCCTCATTGTCGCCGCCCTCTTGGCATTGCCTTTGGGCGTACTGGTCGCGGTAAAAAAAGACACCGGCATTGACTACGCCGGCAAGGTTGTCGCCCTGCTCGGCCAAGCCGCCCCCTCCTTTTGGGTCGGCATCATACTTATCTGGATTTTCGCCGTAACTTTAGGCTGGCTGCCGGCTTCCGGGCGCGGCGGCATCACCAGCTTGGTACTGCCGGCCTTTGCCCTCGGCTGGTTTCAAGTGGCTGCCGTAATGCGCTTGACCCGCTCCTCGATGCTCGAGGTGCTGGACAGCGAATATGTCAAACTGGCCCGCATCAAAGGGATACCTAACTGGAAAGTCATCTGGAAACACTGCCTCCGCAACGCCGCCATTGCCCCCCTGACCTACTTCGGTTTCATCCTCGGCGGCTTCCTCACCGGCTCAGTAGTCATCGAAACCGTCTTTGCCTGGCCCGGCGTCGGCTTATTAGCCATTGACGCCCTCGAAGCCCGGGACTTTCAGGTCGTCCAAAGCGTCGTACTCTTTTTTGGCGTCATCTACATTGCCAGCAATTTGTTGGTCGATATACTTTACGCCTACCTTGACCCCCGCATCCGTTACACTTCCTAGCCCCGTTGACAACACGGACAAACTCAATCCCACCGGGTTAATGCTTTAAGGGAGCGGCCGTAATGGTAGCAAATATCGCCGAAGCTCCGGCCCCGCGCGGCCCCGCCGCCGGCCCCCTGCGCCGGGCCATGGCATTCGCCCGCCGCTTTCCCCTGCTCTCCTTGGCTGTGATGCTGTTCGTCCTGGTCATCCCCGCCCTGTTCGCCGACTATGTCGCTCCCCACGAACCCACCAAGGGCAATGTTCTGGAGCGGTTGCAGCCCCCGGCTTGGCTCGAGGGCGGCTCCTGGAAACACCCCTTGGGGACGGACAAATTGGGGCGGGATATGCTCAGCCGCATCATCTACGGGGCGCGCATTTCCCTGACCATCGCCGCCATTTCCATCGTTTGCGGCGGCATCGTCGGCACCACCTTGGGCTTACTCGCCGGCTACTTTGGCGGCCTGTGGGACCACATCATAATGCGCCTGGTGGACATCAAAATCTCCATTCCCTCCATCCTGCTGGCATTGATCCTGGCCGCCGCTTTAGGCCCCAGTTATTTCACCGTAATAATCGTAGTGGCTTTGACCCTGTGGACGCGCTACGCCCGCCTGGTGCGCGGCGAAGTGTTAAGCCTCCGCAGCCAGGATTTCATATCCCGGGCCAAGGTAGCCGGCGCCTCCACTACCCGCATCATCCTGCGCCACCTCTTGCCCAATGTAGTCAACACCATCATCGTGTTGGCGACTTTGGAAGTAGGAGTAGTAATCATCCTCGAAGCCTCCCTCAGTTTCCTCGGCGCCGGTATCCCGCCGCCCAACCCGGCGTGGGGACTGATGGTAGCCGACGGCCGGGCCTTGGTCATCAACGCCTGGTGGCTCTCCTTTTTCCCCGGCCTCGCCATCCTGCTCACCGTCCTGTCCATGAACCTCCTCGGCGACTGGCTCCGCGACCGCCTCGACCCCAAACTGCGCAATGTGTAGGGGGGAATTGGGAAGCGGTGCAGCTGAAACCCCGGCCCGGGACTCCGGGCCGGGCGGCGTCCGGGATTGCAACCCCGATTTGCATTTTCCGCCGCCTTGCCCTACAATTCCCCTTGCCATAGCAGATTTAAGAACCGACACCTTTAGCCAAGGTGATTATTATGAATAAGGTGTCCGCTTCTTTTTTCGTTCTGGTATTACTCTCCCTTTCCCAACTCTTTCTGTTGGCTTGCATTCCGATAAGCCCAACTCCCGACATTGAAGCAACCGTTGCGGCCAAGGTTCAATCTACTCTGGCCGCCGCCCCGATCGCTACTCCCCCACCTTCACCCACGCCGACCCGGACGCCTCGACCAACACCAACAGCCGTCGTGGAAATGACGGTTGTTGAGTACGCTTCTTGGTGCGAATCCTTGATTGCGCTCAATCCAGATTTGCATGATGAAGTAACAAACCGAGAGGTAGTAGAGGCCCTGGGCAACCAAATTGACGAATACCGTAAAGTTACACCTCCCGGCGAGCTAAAAGACTACCACGCCGCTAATCGCTCTGCTTTGGTAGCAATGCGGGATGCTCTATCCGCTGAACCGCCCGCTGGTAGCTTTGCCATTGGGGTTATGGTCTATGCGACTCTTTTAGCTTACCCCGATATTCTGCGGGCCGAGAGCGAGTTGTCGGCTGATACTTACTTCCTCTTGGCAGAAGCGCATTGCATTTATGACGAAACTCTTGATACGAACCAAGACTTGGATTCCTTTTGGAGCGTACCGGGATCCAGTATCAGCGACCCTGTAGAAATTGGCGGGACGCTGGAGGGAGTTGACGGCACAGAGATAGTAGTTACCAATACTGTGCGCGACGCTTGGCCTATGATGGCTTCCCACTACGCCGCTCAACCTCCAAAAGCAGGGCATCGCTTTTATATGATTTCGGTGGAGATGGCTTACATCTCAGGAGCCGGCTCGATTTATATTACCGACTCTGACTTTAGGTTGCTTGATGACGGCCTTATTTTGATTCATCCGAGATGTGGTTACGAGTATGCGGTTCCTGACCGGCTATCGGGAGAAGTCTTTGTTGGGGGGCGGATTACCGGTAACGTTTGCTTTGAAGTCAGGAATGAAGCAAAAGACTTCATCTTGGTTCACCAGCCGGATTGGGATACTTCATCCCGCCGCTTCCTCCGACTGGAGTAATTCTCCCCCGCCCGTTTCTTTTCCCGCCCGATGGGGTTAAACTTATACCCGTCCCTAACCAGTTGCCGCCCGGACTTGCCCGGCCGCCGGCCGGCCGTTGCTTGGCGGAATAAGGCCCATCAACTTAATGAAACTATCCCCCTCCCTCCGCCAAGCCGCCTACCCCGTGGCCATCCTCGGGCAGCGCAACTTTACCCTGGTCTGGGGTTCCATCGCCCAATTCCAGGTTGGCAGCCAAATGGAAGCCCTGGTCTTGGGCTGGTTCGTCATCCAGCTGACCGACTCCCCCTTCCTCGGCGGCCTCATTGCCGGGGCGCGGATGGCATTGAACTTTCTGGCCCTCTTTGCCGGCGCCATCGCCGACCGCCTGCCCCGGCACCGTCTTTTGGCGGGCATCGAACTGGTAATGACCGGCTTGGGATTGCTGGTATTGACCCTGATGTTGACCGGCCTGCTGGAAGTCTGGCATCTCTTTGCCGTCACCATCGCCGCCAGCCTGGTGCGGATTTTTCAGATGCCCTCCGCCCAGGCGTTGATTGGCGACACCCTGCCCCCGGACAAAATCAGCAACGGCGCCGCCCTGACCAGTATGGCGCAGAACTTTTCCACCATTCTAGGCCCGCTGCTCGGCGGTTTCCTCTATAAGGGATTTGGCCCGGAAGGGGCTTACGCCGTCATCTCCCTGTTCTACTTTTCCAGCAGTATATCGGCAATGTTCATCCGCCCGGTTCGCAGCGCAGAACAGCGGCCGCCGCAAGGTTCAGTGTTGCAATCCGTTGGGCAGGGACTCCGCTATGTCAAAAGCCAGCAACTGCTGTGGGTTACGCTCCTGATGGCCGTTATCATCAACTTGACCGGCTGGCCTTTCCACACCGCCCTATTGCCCATTTTCGCCGAATATGTGCTGCACACCGACTCCGCCGGCTTGGGCTGGCTCAGCGCCGCCTTTGGCATCGGGGCTTTAAGCGGCTCTTTGGGCTGGGCCACCGTCCGCAACCTGCGGCATATCGGCAAGCTGATGATTCTGGCGATAATTGTCTGGCACGGCAGTATGCTGCTCTTTGCTCTGTCCGACTCCCTCTACTGGTCTATGGGCATCCTGCTCCTGACCGGCGCGGCTTTCTCCTCAACCCAAACGATGATGTTGACCATGCTCCTGCGGAATACCACGGCCGAATATCGCGGCCGCGTCCTGGGCTTGCGGGTACTGGCTATCTTTGCCTACAGCTTTGGCAGCGCCAATGTGGGCTATATCGCCGGCTTGTGGAGCGCGCCCTTGGCGGCGGTAACTATCGGCATTGCCGGCATTGCGCTGACCGTGGCCTTGGCCGCCGCCACGCCCCGCTTTCTCCGCGCCTAGTTTCTCATCACCGCTACGGCAATATCCAAAAGCCGCCTTATGTTATACTGAACGCCAATTCAACCAAGGAGACGCTATTATGGCCCGACTGCCTGCCCTAACCCGCGACCTGGTTCCCGAGGAATTTCGGGACGCCTACGATGAACTGACCGCCAGCGGCCGCCCCCTGACCGGCCCCTACTCCATCACCATCAACAGCCCGGAAATGGCCCGGCGGCGCAACCACCTGACCAACTACCTCCGCTACGAAACCACTTTCCCCCGCCGCATCCTGGAACTTGCCATAATCACCACCGCCCGGGAGATGGACTGCACCTATGTCTGGAACGCCCACGCCCCTGCCGCCCGGCAGGAAGGCGTCAGCGCCGCCCTGATTGACGCCCTCCGGGAACGCCAGCCCCTGCCGGCCATGCCCCCCGACGAAAAGGCCATCGTGGACTATGCCACCGAGTTTTTCCGCACCCATCAGGTCAGCCCAGCCGCCTTTGACGCCGCCCTGGAGCAGTTCGGCACCCAATATCTGGTCGAACTGACTTCCGTAATGGGCCACTACGCCCAGACCGCCTTTATCCTCAACGCCTTCGCCGTGGCCTTGCCCGAAGGAACTACCGAACCGCTATTGCCGGTGTAGTAGCAAACCTTGGCCGCCCCCGGGAATCCGCCTACCGCCCGGCAAAAAGCTACCGTCAATCCCCTTCCCCCGGGAATGCCGCCATCAGTAAGGAGAAACCTATGGAAATCGGCGCGTTTATGTTCGTAACCGACTACTCCATGCGGCCCGACGCCTTGGCCCGGCTGCTCGAGGAACGCGGCTTCGAGTCCCTCTGGGTGCCGGAGCATACCCACATCCCGGCCAGCCGCCGCAGTCCCTGGCCCGGCGGCGCTGACCTGCCCCCGGAATACTGGCACAGCTGCGACCCCTTCATTGCCCTCAGCGCCGCCGCCGCCGTTACCACCAAGCTCAAACTCGGCACCGGCATTTGCCTCATCATCGAGCGCGACCCCATCACCACCGCCAAGGAAATCGCCAGCCTCGACTACCTCTCCAACGGGCGGTTTATGTTCGGCATTGGCGGCGGCTGGAACGCCGAGGAAATGGCAAATCACGGCACCAGCTACCGCCGCCGTTGGCGACTCCTGCGCGAGCGCATCCTGGCAATGAAAGCCCTCTGGACTCAGGACGAGGCCGAATTTCACGGCGAACTGGTCAACTTCGACCCGGTTTGGACCTACCCCAAGCCGGCGCAAAAGCCCCATCCCCCCATCTTTATGGGCGGCGACGGCCCCCGCACCTTTGACCGGGTAGTCGAGTTCTGCGACGGTTGGATGCCCATTGCCGGCCGGCCCGGCCAAGAGGGCAGCCTGGCGGAAAAAATCGCCCTGCTCCGCCGCCAAGCCAAAGAAGCCGGCCGTGACGAACACATCCCGGTATCCGTCTATTGGATGACCCGTCCCCAAGACGACACCCCGGCCCGAATGCAGGAAGCCGGCGTTGACCGCCTCATTTTCGCCCTGCCCTCAGCCCAATACGACGAAGTAATGCCCCGCATCGAACAGTGCGCCGCCCTTATGCCCTGACCAACCCGGCCGGGCAAACTTTTTTAGCTCGATGCCGTTTCCTTTGCTTTAACGGCTTTCTAATCACCTTGGACTCGTTGCCGGACGAAAACCGCTGCAAGCAAATGGAATGTCCCGCCAACATCCCGAACCCCATCCGCCACTGATGGCAACCTTCGGAGGCTCAAATGGAACCCATCATCCGTAACTACCGCCAGCACTTCACCCCCGGCGGCGCGGCCGCCCGCCTGATTAACCTCGACGACAACCCGCCCACTTGCACCCTCAGCTACTCCCACATCCCGCCCGGCGAAACCAGCAGCCACCACATCCACCCTTGGGAACACGAAGTTTTCATCATCGCCGGCTCCGGGACGCTGTTTTGTGACGGCGTCGAGTACCCCGTCCAGGCCGGCGACGCCATCTTTATCCCCGGCAATGTCGATCACTACACCCTGAACAACGGCGGCCCGGACGACATCCGCCGCATCGAAATCAACCCCTTGCTGGCCGCCCAAAGCGGCGGCGCCAACAACAACTGCGGCCAAGGCACCGGCCAACCCCCGGTCATCAAAAACCTGGCCGACCTCGACACCAGCCCCGGCGCCGCCCGCCCGGTACTGACCACCGCAGACGGCGCGGCCAACTACACTCTCTCCCACCGCGGTATGGCCGCCGGTGAAGTCAGCCCTGACCACACCCACGCCGGCGAGCATCTGGCTTGGTTCCTCGAAGGCGGCTGCATCCTCACCTGCGACGGCATCGAATACCCCGTTTCCGAGGGCGACGCCATTCTGATACCCCCCAACACCCCCCACGAATGGAGCCGCAGTACCGGCCCGGTAGCCAACTGGCTGGTTTTCAACCCGGCCCGCGCCTAGGGCATTAAGACCCACCGACAGATTTTCCACACCCCGCGCGCCCAGCATCATCCCCAAAAGGATACCCTCTCCCCGCAATGGGGAGAGGGCATTCGCCGCCGGTTTCCCTGCGGCGCGCTACTGGCCGTTAGTCCCGTTACCCCCGTTGCCGTCATAACGCCGGTTCAGCAAGTCCCGCACCGCCGGCGGCAGCCTATCCAGCTGTTCCGGCGTCAGCGTCTCCCGCACCGCCTCAATTCGGCCCTCTACCCGGGCTTGCCCCCGCGCCTCACTTTCTTCCCGGGCTTTAGCCACGGCCTCCTCTCGCTCCCGCCGGGCTTTGGCCTCGGCCTCCTCCCGGTCCCTGATATTGTTCAAGTGGGAAATAATCATGTGAATCTCCTCCGCGACCAAGTAAGCGCCGCCGTTAACATACACAATCAAGCCCAAGCCATTGCCGCCGACCAAGGCTTCGTAGGCAACCCGCCACCAAGGGCCGACAGCAGTCTCCTCCAGCAAACTGAGGATGCTGCCTACGATAAACCACCCGGCGGCAATATGCACCACCCACCGCGGCGGCGGCCATCGCCGGCGATTCCGTTTCTCGTTATCATCCTCTCTATTCGTCAAATCCCTTCCATTAAACCACCGACCCCGTCCCGCCGTCAATCAGTCATAGACCAGAACACTGCCAACCCCAACCCAGCCGTTGCCCGGACAACGCCCCCTAAACCTGATACTCCGGCCGGCGCAGCAGCTGCCGCGCGATAACCAACCGCAGGATTTCATTAGTGCCTTCCCCGATTATCATTAGCGGCGCATCCCGATAGTACCGTTCCACCGGCGACTCCTTGATATACCCATAGCCCCCGTGAATCCGCATCGCCTCCATCGCCACCTCCCCGCAGATTTCACTGGCAAACAGCTTCGCCATCCCCGACTCCAAATCCACCCGCTCCCCGGAATCCTTACGGCCGGCTGCGTCATAAGTCAGCAGCCGGGCCGCCCGTATTTTCGTCGCCATATCCGCCAATTTCAGCTGAATGGCCTGGTGTTGCGCTATGGGGACGCCAAAAGTCTCCCGCTGCTGGGCATAACGAATCGCCGCCTCAAAGGCCGCTTGCGCCACTCCCACCGCCCGGGCGGCCACATTGATCCGCCCGGTCTCCAACCCGCTCATCACCTGCCCGAACCCTCTGCCTTCCTCCATCCCCACCAGATTATCCGCGGGAATGCGGTAATCCTCAAAAATCAGCTCGCAGGTATCCAGCCCCCGGTAGCCCAACTTATCCAAATCCCGGCCCACCCGGAACCCGTCGCCGCCCTTCTCCACAATAAAGGCGCTGATGCCCCGATAGTTCGGCTCGGCAGCCCGGTCCGTGCGCGCCAGCAGGCAAAAAGTATCCCCGTAGCGGCCGTTGGTAATAAACATCTTGCTGCCGTTGACCACATACTCCTCCCCGTCCTTGTCGGCCGTAACCTGCAAATTCGCCACATTCGTACCGCCGCCCGGCTCCGTCAAAGCCAGCCCGCCCCGCTTGCGGCCCGCCGCCAAATCCGGCAGAAAATGCCGCTTCTGCGCCTCCGTCCCGTAGTGCGTCAGCACATAGGTCATAATGTGATGCGTACCGATGGCCCCGGTCAGGCTCATCAGAACCTTGCTCATCTCCTCGAAAACCATGGCAAAGGTGGTATAGTCCAACCCCATCCCGCCATACTCCTCCGGCACCGTAATGCCGAAAAGCCCCAGCTCCTTCATCCGATCAATCAGGCCGTGCGGCACCGTATCCTCCCGGTCCAATTCCGCCGCCACCGGCTCCACCTCCCGGCGCGCAAAATCCTTGACCAGGTTGACAATCTGACTGCGGGCTTCCTCCGGAGTTTGCGTAACCATACGCCGCCCTTTCCTCCCTTTCCAACTTCAGCGATTTGTTGACCCGCCGGCCGACCCCGGCCGGCTATTCCCCATCACCTTTAGCGGTTGGCATAGCGCAACCGGCTATTCCTCCCGCCACCTTTAGCGGTTGGCATAGCACGACCGGCCGCCAAACCTCCCCACCGGCACCATCATTCAAGGCGGTTGTTACCATAAAACAGCCGCCCCAGTCTGTCAACTTGCCAATAGCACCCCTTCCCCTCGCTTATCGATTGTGCCGCCGCACCTCACCCTCCGGCAATCGTCATTCCCGTGAAAACGGGAATCCAGAACCCCACTCCCCCGATTATGTCATTCCGAGGCGTAGCCGAGGAATCTCAACACCACGCCCTCAATCCCCCTCAAAACAACCAACCTACCCCCAAAAACCCAAAAGTTTTGAGGGGGTGCGGGGGAACTTTTACAAAAGTTCCCCCGCCGTAACCCCATCCCAAAATCTAGGGCGTGCTCCCACTAATTATTGACGCCCCGGATAACCGACGCCATAGCTATGTCATTCCAACCAAAGGAGGAATCTAAAATGACCGCCCTAAACCGTCCCGGAGACCTGCAACCATCTCTCATCTCCCAATTCTTAATTCCTAATTATCAATTTTTAATTTCCCGAAAATCCGTTCCAAACCCCTTGACATCTCAAAATCCCAACCCCATAATTAAAAGCGTCTAGGTTAACCTGACCCCGGGACGCCGGGTTCTTTACGCTAAGCTTACCGTAAAACTGAATATAGCTCACAGCGCGCTGTGGTCCCCACCGCCCTAACACGGCTTTTCGGGGCCCCGCTCCTAAACCCGGGGAAACCGAACTAAGGAACTCCCTTTCCCCAACCGGAGCCGCGGAAAACGGCAAATCCCACCCGCCGCCAAACCGCCGCCCCTTCCCTACAGGAGCTGGAGTTAAAACAGGTTGACTGGAGAGTGGTCAACCCCGGTAGCTGGACTGGGCCAACCCGCCGGTAGCGGCAACCATACCCAGCGGCGGCAGTAGCCAATCCAAGGTCCATCCACCGTCAGCAACCTGGCCGGGAAACTCCGGGAGGATGCAAGCCAGGATACCCCCCAGAGCAGGCAACCCAATGACCAGCCTTGCCCACCACCTTCCGCGACGGGCGGCGCCCCTGGGCCAAGGGGCGCCGCCACCAGCGAAATCCTAAATCCCCAAAGACCAACCCGCCGGAGCGGCCCCGGAGGCGCCGCCCCGGCCCTACCCCGTACTAAATCCCCAACACCCCGGCAATCACCATCCCCGCGCCAACCGGCATCCGGGAAAATACCCCGAAACCCATCAGAACCCGCGCCGGCCTTCCTTACCCCGCCAACCCCAAAACCATTATACTTACTTTCCCAACCCCAAATCAGGAGAGTCTCCCCAATGGTGGATGTCAGCCGCAACCTCGACCACGCCCGGCAGCGGGTCGCTGACCTGTCCCGGGAACTTAACTACCACAACCACCGCTACTACGTCCTGGACGACCCCGTTATCGGCGACGGCGACTATGACCGCCTGTTGCAGGAACTCCGCCAACTCGAAGCCGACTACCCCCAACTGCTAACCCCCGACTCGCCTACCCACCGCATCGGCGGTGAACCCGCCGACGGTTTCGTCCCCGTCCAGCACCGCCAAACTATGCTCAGCCTCGGCAACGTCTTTGACCCGGACGGACTAGCCGCTTGGCACAAACGCGTCACCAACCTCCTCGACGGCGCATCCTTTGCCATGACCTGCGAACTGAAAATCGACGGCTTGGCCGTCAGCCTGATTTACGAAAACGGCGTCCTGACCCAAGGCGCCACCCGCGGCAACGGCTACACCGGCGAAAACGTTACCCATAACCTCCGCACCATCCGCACCATCCCCCTGCAACTCCAGGGCAGCCCGCCGCCCTACCTGGAAGTGCGCGGCGAAGTCTATATGCCCCTCGCCAGTTTCCGCCAGTTGAATGCGGAACGGGCCGAACGCGGCGAACCCCTCTTTGCCAACCCCCGCAACTCCGGCGCCGGCACCATCCGCCAACTCGACCCCAAAGTCACCGCCGCCCGCAATATGCACATCTGGGTCTATTCCCTCACCGCCGCCGGAGAAACTCCCTCTCCCGCCGGCCATTGGGATACCCTCCATTGGCTGCAAGAACTGGGCTTTCGTACCAACCCCGAAAACCGCCTGTGCCACACCCTCGACGCCGTCAACGAATACTATCAGCACTGGCTGGAACGCCGCCACCAATTGCCCTACGAAGTGGACGGCATCGTCATCAAAGTTGACCCCTTCAACTATCAGAACGCCCTCGGCGTCGTCGGCCGGGAACCCCGTTGGGCCATCGCCTACAAATTCCCCGCGGAACGCGCCGTTACCCAACTGCTCGAAATCGGCATCAATGTCGGCCGCACCGGCAGCCTCAACCCCTACGCCGTCCTGGAACCGGTAGTAGTCAGCGGCGCCACCGTCCGCCACGCCTCTTTGCACAACGCGGAGGACATCCACCGCAAGGACATCCGCATCGGCGATTGGGTAACTATCGAACGCGCCGGCGATGTCATCCCCCAAGTCGTCGGCCCCATTCGAGACCGCCGCCCCGAGGGCTTAATCGAATTCCAAATGCCGGAGCATTGCCCGGTCTGCCAAACCCCGGTGGTCAAACCCGACGGCGAAGCCATGCACCGCTGCCCCAACGCCTCTTGCCCGGCCCAGTTTTTTGAACTCCTGAAACATTTCGTCGGCCGCAGCGCTATGGACATCGACGGCTTGGGCGAACAGTGGTGCCGTATCCTGATTGACCAGGGATTAGTCCGCAGCGTTGCCGACCTCTATTCCCTGCACAAAGACCAGTTGCTGCCCCTCGACCGAATGGGCGACCGCTTGGCGGACAAAATTACCGGCAACATCCAAGCCAGCAAAACCCGCCCCCTGCCGCGTATCCTCTTTGCCCTCGGCATCACCCATGTCGGCGCGGAAGTCGCCGAACTCCTCACCCAGCGTTACGCCAGCCTCGACCAACTAGCCCAAGCCCGCCAAGAGGATTTGCAGGAAATCGAAGGCATTGGCCCCAAAATCGCCGAAAGCATCTTTGACTACTTTCAGGTCGCCGACAACCGGGAAGTCATTAGGCAGCTCCAAGCCGCCGGCGTCAAACTCCACCACGAACTGGCAATCGTCCACCCCACCGATTTGCCCTGGCACGGCATTTCCTTTGTCATCACCGGCACCCTCTCCGGGATGACCCGCCGCGAAGCCGAAACCAAGGTCAAATCCCTCGGCGGCAGCGCCACCTCCTCCGTAACCCGCAAAACCGGCTATGTCGTCGCCGGCGAATCCCCCGGCGCCAAACTCGACGCCGCTAACCGCTTGGGCGTCCCGGTATTGGATGAAACGGCATTCCTGCAACTGCTGACGGAACCGGCCTTGGCCTTGCCGGAACCGCCGCCGGCCCTGCTCTAGCCAAGCCCGGACGAAAAGGATTTACAATGCGGATAATTGTCGGCTTGGGCAATCCCGGCGACCGCTACCGCTGTACCCGCCACAATGTAGGGTTTCGCTGCATCGACCGGCTTTCCCGCCGTTGGGATATTGCCGTGACGGAACGCCGCGCCAAAGCCGTCCTCGGCCGCGGCCGCCAGCAGCAGCAGGATGTAGTGCTGGCCAAACCCCGCACCTTTATGAACCTCAGCGGCGAAGGCGTGGCTTACCTGCTGACCCGCTTCGCCGCCAAGCCCGCCGACCTGGTAGTAATCTATGATGAAATGGATTTGCCGGTTGGCAAACTGCGCCTCCGCCCCGGCGGCGGCCCGGCCGGCCACAACGGCATCCGCTCCATCATCAGCGAACTGAAAACCACCGACTTTGCCCGCATCCGGGTTGGCATCGGCCATCCCGCCCCCGGCCAGGAACAAGTCACCCATGTCCTCAGCCGCTTCTCCGAATCCGAAGCCCCGGAAATCGCCCGCAGCGTCGAACAAGCCGCCGCCGCCATCGATTGCCTGCTCGAATCCGGCATCGACACCGCAATGAACCGGTTTAACTAACGGTCTCCCTATCTATAACCGGCCGCCGCCCGTCCCCCTACCGCGCCAGTACCGGCGGGCCGGAAGTAGGGCTTTCCGGGTAGCTTTGCTGCTCGTTGCGGATGGTGTCAAGGCGGCCGGCAATGTCCCGCACTTCCGGGTAGTTGCCTTGGCATCGTTCGCACCACACTTCCTCATCCACGAAAAGGCGCATATTGTCCTTTTTGACCGTGATGGTCTCAATTTCGGAACGGCAGCCGCCGCACATCCGCACTATATCCACTGCATCAATGGGCATAATCCCTTTTACCCCCTTATCTCCATTTTCCGGCTGAACCCCTTGGTCGGTTTCGAGTGTAAGTCTGAACCCGGTTGCTGTCAACTTGCCGCCGCCCCTTGCATTTCTACGAAACCGGCGTATAATTAAGCCCAATCCGGCGGGAGCAGCATCCGAATCACCCCGGCCCTTACTCTATCCCGCCCCGCAGCTAAAGGAGGCAGAGTTATGGCAAAACCGATGCGCGTGGGACACCTGGTCCTGAATGTGAAAGACTTGGCCGAGTCCACCCGGTTTTACACCGAAATTCTCGGCTTTGAGATTTCCCGGCAGACCCCTACCGGAACTTTCCTGACCTGCGGCAAGATTCACCACGACCTGGCCCTGTTCCAAGCCCCGGAGGATGCCTTGCCGGTCACCAACGGCCAGTTGGGGCTGAACCACTTCGCCGTCCAGGTGTCCGACCTCGACGAGCTGACCGAGGTTTATCACAACCTCAAGGGGCGGGATGTGGTGATGGACCACAACACCGACCACGGTATGACCTCCAGCGTCTATTTTATGGACCCGGACGGCAACCGCGTCGAGTTTTTCTGCAACAACCAAGCCGACCCCGCGGAAGGTCTGGCGATTATGGGGCAGCCGGGCCGCGTCAACAAAGAGTTGGTGCTGGCCTAGCCCGGCTTAACCGTCGAACCGTCATTCCCCCGAAAGGGGGAATCCAGAAAGGCCGGGAACTCTGGATTCCCGTTGGCACGGGAATGAAGGTTCTATCGTCATTCCCACGAAAGTGGGAATCCAGATCTGCGATAGCCTGGTATCCGCCCCCGTCAGCCATTGGCGGGGGCTGACTTTATCCGCCGCCATCCCGCCCTCCGCCCGTTGTTTCCCCCAACTTATCCTGCTATACTATTCCCCGGCTTTAACATTGCCCAACCTTGCCGTCCCGGAAAGGGTTATGGACTACGAAACCGTCATCGGCTTGGAAGTTCATGTTCAGTTGCAAACCCGGAGCAAGATGTTCTGCCCTTGCCCGGCGGACTATCAGTACGCTCCGCCCAACAGCCGGGTCTGCCCGGTCTGTTTGGGCTTGCCCGGCGCGCTGCCGGTCATCAACCGCAAGGCCGTGGAATATACCATTATGACCGGCTTGGCCTTGGGCTGCCGCATCCCGGCCCATTCCAAGTTTGACCGCAAGAACTATCCCTACCCGGATATGATGAAAGGCTATCAGGTATCCCAGTACGACCTGCCCTTGGCTGAGCAGGGCGCGCTGGCGATTGAACTGGCCGATGGCGTCAAATCCATCGGCGTAACCCGGGTGCATCTCGAGGAGGACGCCGCCAAACTCCAGCACTTTCCCGACGCCGCCGGCGAAGCCTACAGCCTGGTCGATGTGAACCGGGCCGGCGTGCCGTTAATGGAAGTGGTCAGCGCCCCGGACTTGCGCTCCCCGGAGGAAGCCCGCGCCTACCTGACGACCCTGCACTCCATTATGCAGTACCTCGGCGTCTCCTCGGCGCAGATGCAGGATGGCAACTTTCGCTGCGACGCCAACATCAGCCTCCGCCCCGCCGGCAGCCCGGAATTTGGCGTCCGTACCGAAGTTAAAAATATGAACAGTTTCCGCTCCGTTTATCTGGCGTTGAACTACGAAATAGAGCGGCAGCGGCGCATTCTGGAGGAGGGCGGGCGCATCGTTCAAGAAACCCGGGGCTGGCTGGAGGAACGCGGCGTTACCGTAGCCCAGCGCAGCAAGGAACAAGCCCACGATTACCGCTACTTCCCGGAACCGGACTTGCCGCCCCTGTCCATACCCGCCTCCTGGGTCGCGGAAATCCGCCAGGGACTGCCGGAATTGGCTGGTCAAAGGCAAACCCGGTTCATTGAGCAGTACGGCTTGTCCCAATATGACGCCGCCCTGCTGACCGGCTCCCGGGCGATGGCTGACTACTTCGAGGAAGCGGTAGTTTTGGGCATCAGCACCGCCCCGGATCCGGCGGCTTTTGCCAAAAGCGTCAGCAACTGGATGTTGGGCGATTTGAGCCGCTTGATGAATCTGGAAAACTGCGCTATAACCGAGGTTGCCGTCAAGCCGGCCCACCTGGCCGAACTGGTGGCGCTGATTGACGCCGGCGACTTGAGCAGTACTCTGGCTAAAACCGTGTTGGAGGAAGCCTTTGCCAGCGGCGCCGCGCCGGCTAAAATTGCGGCGGAAAAGGGCTACAGCCAAATTAACGATTCGGCGGTGGTCGCAACGGCAGTCGAGGACGCCCTGGCCGCCAACCCCAAGGCTGTCGCCGATTACTTGAAAGGCAAGGAAACGGCATCCCGGTTCCTGATGGGGCAGGTAATGAAATTTACTTCCGGCAAAGCCAAGCCGGAACTGGCCTTGCAACTGGTGCAAGCCCGCCTGGAAGCCATCAAAAAAGCCGAAACCGAATAACTCCCTTCCCCGCCCAGCGTGGGGGAAAGTCAAGACTCGCGAACCCGGTCAGTATCGACCATATCGACCAACTGAGGCAAGCCGTTGATTTACCTGAACATCGCGCAAATCCTGGTATCCGTAGTGCTGGTGCTGATTATCTTGGCCCAGGTCAAAGAGGGCGGCAGCGGGCTGTTTGGCAGCGCCCAATCCACCGTCCGCACCCGCCGGGGACTGGAAAAGACCCTGTTTCAGTTGACCATCGCCCTGTCGGTAGTATTCATCCTGGTATCCATCATCAGCGTACAGCTGTTCTCCGGCTAACCGCCGGCGGCGCAGCCAACCATCCTTGAACCGAACCCGGCGGCCGAATGGATACTTTTCCGCCCCTGGTACTGACTACTGACTTCGGCTTAACCGACCCCTTTGTCGGCGTGATGAAAGGGGTTATTCTCACTATCAATCCCCACGCCGTCATTATCGACCTGACCCACGCCATCCCGCCGCAGCGGGTCAGTACCGCGGCCTTTGTCCTGGGCGTCAATCATCCCTACTTCCCGCCCGGTACCATCCACACGGCGGTAGTGGACCCGGGCGTCGGCACGGCGCGGCGGGCTATACTCCTGATAACGCCCCAAGCCCGCTTTATTGCCCCGGACAACGGGCTGCTCAGTGCTGTAATTAAAGATTATCTGGAGACGCCGCCAGCCCAACCCGGCTTGGTCGAATTGCCGCCGGGCTTGGCGGCCTATGAACTGACCAACCCGGAGTACCAACGGCGCCCGGTCAGCCACACCTTCCACGGACGGGATGTCTTTGCCCCGGCGGCCGCCTATCTGTCTTTGGGCCGGCCGCCGGAAACTTTTGGGCCGCCGGTGACGGAACTGGTTTGGCAACCGGCCGCGACGCCAATCCGCCGCGGCAACAATCTGCAAGGGGAAGTAATCTACATTGACCGGTTCGGCAACCTGATAACCAACATCACCGCCGCCCAACTGCCGGCTGAGCCCTTGACCATCACCATCGCCAATCGCCATATCCCCGGCTTGAGCCGTACCTTTCACGACCCGGCCGCCACGCCGGCAACTCTCCCGGATACTCCGCCGCTGCTTGCCCTGATGGGCAGCAACGGCTACCTGGAAATCGCCGTACCTGATGGCAGCGCCGCCCAAACGCTAGGATTAGACTACGGCGCGCCGGTGCAAGTAACCGGGTCTGCCGCCGCATCCTGAAATGCCGGTGCAAAAGCGACGCGCTAATCCGCCGCAACTGCGCCGGGTGCTATAATCCCGACTGATGGCTAAAGCGATACTTAAACTTCCCGCCCTTTCCGGCCGCCGCAAGACGGCGGCGAACTTTCTGGCTGCCGCCGCTGCCCCCATCATCTGCGCCCTCTTTCTGCTGGCGGGTTTGCCTTTGGTTGACGATTACGGTTATCAAGTAGCTCGATACGAACGGGATGTAGGGGAAAAAACGGTTGACTACATCCTGGGCAAGAACGATGCCTTGCTCGCGGATTGGAACCGGTTTTACGGCCCGGCCCTGCAAGTGCCGCTACTGCTGCTGGAGCGCGGCTTGGGGTTGACGGATGCCCGCGCTATCGCGCTGACCCGCCATTTCGTAACTTACCTGTTATTCATCCTCGGCGGCTTTTGCTGCTACTTGCTGGTTTATCGGCTGTTCAACCATCGGCCGCTGGCTCTATGCGCCCTGCTGCTCTTTCTGCTGCATCCCCGGCTGTACGCCCACGCGTTCTTTAACTCCCGCGACCTGCCTTTTCTCAGTATGTTTATGATTGCCCTCTATTTGCTGGAGCGGGCTTTCCGCCGGGATACGGTGGGAGCATTTGTCCTGGGCGGCGTAGTTGTGGGGCTGACGGCTAATATCCGCATTATGGGGCTGATGCTGTTCCCGGCCGTGTTGGCAATGCGGGGCGTTGACTTCTTTGCGGCGGCCGGAGGAGCCAAGCGAAAAGGAATCCTGCTGACCGGCTGCGTCTTTGCCCTGGCGTCGGCTATTACCCTGTACGCTACTTGGCCCTGGCTTTGGAGCGACCCGGCAGAGCGTTTCCTATCAGTCTTTGCGCGAATGGCTCACTACCCCAATGTCGTCAACCTTTTGTTCCGGGGGGAAGTAATTTCGGCCGCGGCCTTACCGCCGGATTACATCCCCACCTGGTTTGTCATCACCACGCCACCGCTATTCCTGCTCTTGGGACTGGTCGGCGCGGCGGCGGTAGTGAGCGCGGGGATAATGCGGCCGGGCCGGGTTTTTCGCAATACCCGATTGCGCTTTGGCTTTCTGCTGCTGGCGGTCTTTACCCTACCGGTGGCAGCAGTGATTTTGCTGGATTCCGTTCTTTACGGCAACTGGCGGCAAATGTATTTTCTGTATGCGCCGTTCTGCCTGCTGGCAGTGTTCGGGGCGCGTAGACTGGCCGCTGTCCGACCGCAAAAGGCTTGGCAAGGAGGAGTTTATGGGTTGACCGGAGCGGGATTGCTGCTGATTGTCCTGCAAATGGTTCAGCTGCATCCCCAGCAGCAGTTTTATTTCAACTTTCTGGTGGATCGGACTACCCCGGAGTATCTGCGAACCCAATACGCGATGGATTACTGGCGGGTTTCCTTAGTAGGAGAGCTGAAGTATCTGCTGGAACGCCATCCGGGGGAACCGGTGTACCTGAGTTCTTTACCCAAGGCGGCGGATTTCCTGCCGCCGGCCGCCCGGCAGCGGTTGGCGCTCAGTTCCGAAACCCGCGACCCGGATTATGTAGTCTTGCGGCACTTTGACCTGGAACATCAGCCCGACCTGGCCTTTAACCGGATACGCGACCGGCAAATCTATAACAACACCATCAGCATTGTTAAAGGGGTGGATACTGCCGGTATGGATACAGCGGCGGCGGATGCCTATAAAGAGATTTACCGGCAGGCCAAGTCGGGAACGCCCATTATCCGGGGCGATTACGATGTTTATCTCAGGGACAGTACTCTGGTTTTCAGCCGCGAGGATTGCCCGCCGGGCGACCTGTCCGGCCGGTTTGTGATAAAAGTTTTCCCAATTGACCCGGAAAAGGCGCCGGGGTTTAACCCGGAAAGCCATGCATTCCTTAGTTTCAGCAACACCGGAGTGCGGTTGGGAGATGACACTTGCCTCGCCGTTATCCGATTGCCCGACTACGCCCAAGGCGACATTCTGGTCGGCCGGCACAAGTCCAGGAATGCGAAGGGGTTTCCCTTTTGGGAGAAGTTGCACAGTTTCGCCCATCCGGGATTGAGCGACATTATCGCCGACCGGCGGCGCAACCCGCCCCAACCCGCCCCCTTAAACTCTTTTGATGTTTTCCTCGACCAGCGCCCCGGCAGCGGCAACCGCCTGCTCTATGCCAAGGGGAACTGTTCCCGGTCGGAATACGAAACCCGCCTGTTCCTGCACCTTTACCCGGTGAACCCGGATTCCCTGCCGCCGGAACGCCGGGAATTCGGCTTCGCCAATCGGGATTTCTATTTGAGCCAATACGGCGGCCACCCCGGCGGCAACTGCTTGGCCGCCGTCCCGTTGCCCGATTACCCCATCGCTGAAATCCGGACGGGGCAATCCACGCCCGGGCAAGGGCAGCTCTGGGCGGTGGAGTTGACGGTAACCCGGTAAAGTTGCAATATGCTATCATCCTGCTTATGCTCCCCATATCCTCTTACCGTCAACTTTTTTGCCTCAAGCGGGCGGCGAATTTCCTGACCGCTCAGCACGCCTTGCTGGTTTGCGCCCTCTTTCTGCTGGTCGGAGCTGTCGTGATTGCCGACTACGACATGGGGCGGGATGAATCCTTTCAGCGCAACTTGGCAAGGATGACGATTGACTATGCGCTGGGGGAAAATGACCAGCTGTCAGGACACTGGTTTCGGTTCTACGGCGTGGCATTTGAGACGCCTTTGTTTCTGGTCGAGCGCGGCTTGGGGTTGACGGAGGGCCGCAGTATCAGCCTCAGTCGTCATATATTAACCCACCTTTTCTTTATTCTCGGCGGTTTCTGCTGCTACCGGCTGGTCTATCGGCTGTCCAAGAGTCGGCTGCTGGCTTTGTTCGCCCTGCTGCTCTTTCTACTGCATCCCCGGCTGTACGCCCACTCCTTCATTAATTCCAAAGACTTGCCCTTTCTGACTATGTTCCTAATCGCCCTGTACCTGCTGGAGCGGGCATTCCGCCGGGACAACATCGGGGCTTTCGTCCTGTTAGGTATTGCCGTGGGGTTGTTGACCAATATCCGCATTATGGGCGTGATGCTGTTCCCGGCAGTATTGGCAATGCGGTGGCTGGACCTGTTTTATGCCGACGGCTGGGCCGTCCGCCAACGGATACTGCTGACGGCGGCCGGGTTTATTCTGGCGGCGGTCGGCATCCTGTACGCTACTTGGCCGATACTATGGACCAACCCGGTGGAACACTTCCTGGACAGCTTTACTTATGCGTCCCAACTTCCCTCCTATGCGAGTATCAGTTTGTTCCGGGGAGAATGGATTGCGAACGGCGCTGGGAATCCGGATTTCATTCCTACTTGGTTCGTCATCACTACCCCGCCGCTAATCCTGCTGCTAGGAGTCATCGGCGCGGCGGCCGTAATAGGACGGGGCATCGCCCGGCCCGCCGCCATTTTCCGCAACACGCCCTTGCGCTTTGCCTTCCTGCTGCTGGCCAGCCTCATCCTGCCGGTGGTGGCGGTCATCCTGCTGAATTCCCCCATTGACACCGACTGGCGGCAGATGTTTTTTATCTATGCGCCTTTTTGCCTGCTGGCTGTATTCGGCTTGGGTTGGCTGGGGAAAGGGTTCCGGCAACCGGGCTGGCGCGCGGGAGTGTATGGGTTAACCGGAGTGGGCGTGAGTCTGATTATTCTGCAAATGGCGCAGTTGCATCCTCATCAGTATTTCTATTTCAATTTCCTGGTGGACCGAACTACCCCGGAACACCTGCTAACCCATTACTCTCTAGACTACTGGATGGTTCCCCATCGCCAGTTGTTGGAGCAACTGCTGGAACAGCGCCCCGGAGAACCGTTGTATCTCGATTCCATTCCGGCAGCAGCGGGTTTTCTGCCGCCGGCGGACCGGCAGCGGCTACGGGCCAGTTCCGATACTCGCGACCCGGATTATGTTCTGTACCGCAATCCTGACCACGGCCGGCGGCCGGATTTCTCTTTTAACCAAACCGGCGCTGTCCAAATCTACAACAACACCATCAGCGTCGCCAAAGGAGTGAACGCCGACCGGATGGATGCGGCGGCGGCGGATGCTTACCGGGAGCTTTACCGGCAGGCTAAAAGCTCGGAACCGGTTATACGGGCTGATTTCGATGTGTACCACCGGGCGGGACTGCTGACCTTTGTCCGGGAGGATTGCCCGCCGGGCGCCTTGTCCGCCCAATTCAGCGCAAAGGTTTTCCCGCCCGACCCGAAAAGCGCGCCGGGTTATTTCCCGGAAAGAAGTTCCTTTACCTATTTCAGCAATTCCGGGGTGCGGCTGGGGAATACCTGTCTGGCCGTTATCCAACTGCCCGACTACGCTAAAGGCGACATCATCGTCGGTCAGCGCCGGTTTTCGGAAAGGCAGGGCTTTCCCCTTTGGGAGGAACTGCACAGTTTCTCCCACCCGGACTTGAGCGACATTATTGCCGCCGGGCGCCAAAACCGGAAGCAACCGTCTCCCTTAAACTCCTTCGATGTTTTCCTGGACCAGCGCGCCGGCGGCGGCAATCGCCTGCTCTACGCCAAAGCGGACTGTTCCCGACCGGACTACGATACCCGCATATTCCTGCATATTTACCCGGTGAACTCCGATTCTCTACCGCCGGAACGCCGGGAATTCGGCTTCGTCAACCGGGATTTCGGTATGCGGACCTATGGCGGCCGTCCCGGCGGCGACTGCTTGGCGGTAGTACCCTTGCCCGACTACCCCATTGCCGAAATACGGACGGGGCAACACGCCGCCGGCCAAGGACAACTGTGGTCGGTAGAGTTGGCGGTGCGCTGATTGCCGGCTGGCGCGCCGCTATTGAAATCCCTAGCCGCCGCACTACTATAGAGGAAATTTGCAGTGCGGGGTGGGAATGCGGCGCAGGTTTTAGGGGTGGGCGTAGCGGCGGTGGTGAGGGTCGGCGACGGGGGCTGATATTCCGGTTCCCGCTGCTTCGGACGCACAGTGATTTTACTCGGTCAACTGCCTTTGTCGGGCTTGGCTTTCCAAGTAGTCCCGCGCCCATTCGCGGGCCAACCGGATCACGATGCGCTGGTCAATGGGCGGGTTGCCGTACCAGTAGCCATCGCGCCGGTTTTCCCGCCGCAGGGTGGTCAAGGTTATCCGGTTGCCCTTGCGCCCATTGCAAGGACGGCATAGTACCGCCCGGTTGTCCAGGTCGTTATGCCCTCCCTCGGATTTAGGGTCGATGTGGTCGAGGTCGAAATGCCGGTCATCGCCATTGGGCGGCTCAAATCCACAGCCCCAACATACCGCGCCCCATTGCCCAATCAAGATGGCCTTCATTTCAGGTTTGCTGAACAGCGGCCGCCGTTCCCGCCGCCGCTCAATCTGCTGCAAATGCGGGGCCGCATTATCCGCATCATCCGTCCGTTCCGGCGGCGTAGTTGCCAGTTTAACATCCTCCGGCCGCCAGAGCTGCTTTGCCGCATTAAGTCGGTCAACAATGATGCCGTGGCAGCCCGCCCACAAATCCATCCCAATCCATTGCCGCCCCAAACTTTCCGCCGCTACCGGCGTCGTCGCGCAACCGCAAAAGGGATCTAGCACAAAATCCCCGGGATTGCTTGACGCTTGGATTATCCGCTCGTACAAGGCAAGCGGCTTCTGCGTGGGGTAGCCGGTTCGTTCCGGGTTAGTTGACCCTATGTAGGATATTTCCCACACATCCCGCATATTGACCCAATTATAGACCCCGTCCTCGTCTTGGTAGAACTCCGCATTGCCGGCGCCATAATTCACCGTTCCCGGCTTGCGGCTTTTCGCCTTGGTATAAGATTTTTCCTTTTGGGCGTTGAACGTCCAGGTCTTGCCCTTGGTATAAAACAGCAGGGTATCGTGCTTTTGGGAGAAATAAGTCTTGCTCGACCCTCCCGTCTTGTACGACCAAACGATTTCATTCCTGAAGTTGTCCCGCCCAAAGATGGCGTCCAGCAACGCCTTGGCGTAGGCGTGGGCGGTATGGTCAATGTGCAGGTAAAGAGAGCCGGTCGGTTTCAGTATGCGATGGCACTCCATCAGCCGCACCCCCAGCCAGCACAGAAAGGCCGCCATATCTTGCCCAAAGGATTCCCGCGCCGACTGAATTACCCACCACGCCTTGGGCCAATCGTCCTCGATGGCGTCCACCCATTCCGGCTGCACATCCGTATCCCACCGCCAGCGGTCGGTGAACCGGGCCCCGGCCGCCAGGCTGTTCGGCGTGGCGTGAAAATCCTTGCTTTTGTTAAACGGCGGGTCCGTGGCAATCAAATCCACCGTTGCGCTGTTCAACCCTTGCAGGAAAGGCAGGTTGTCCCCCTGAAACAGGGTGCGGTTCTCAAAGTTGGGGAGATTCATCGCTTACTGCCCCTTTACTTCCCGATAGCGTATAAAGGCATCCACTTAGGCCGGATAAAAGCAGAGTAATGGGCGGGTTAAGCCTTTGTCAAGCAGCAACGGCGTAACTACTATATCATAGCCGGCGGGTTCATTTCAGGAAGTGTACCTTGAAATTGTATTGACATCCCTAGCCGCCGTGCTACTATGGGGGAAACTGAGTTGCCAGCGGCGGCGGCGGGACTGCCGGACGCCGGCGGGGGGATTGCTATGGAACTGAACCGGGATACGCTGCTGAACCTGTACCGTACTATGACCACCATTCGGCACTTTGAGGAACGGGGCATCCCGGAAACCGGGCAGCGGGGTATGTCCGGGTCGGTCCACTCCTCGGCCGGGCAGGAAGCGGTGCCGACCGGGGTTTGCGCCCATTTGACGGTGGATGATTACATCGGCAGCACCCACCGGGGTCACGGCCACTGCATCGCCAAGGGGGTGGACCCCAAGCTGATGATGGCGGAGCTGTTCGGGCGGGCCACCGGGCCGAACAAGGGCAAGGGCGGGTCGATGCACATTGCCGATATGAGCAAGGGGATGTTGGGGACTAACGGCGTGGTGGCGGCCAGTATCCCGTTGGCCGTGGGGGCGGCCCTGACTTCCAAGTTGCGGAACTTGGGGCGGGTAGCAGTGGCTTTCTTTGGCGATGGCGGGGCTAATCAAGGCGTCCTGCACGAGTGTATGAACCTGGCGTCGGTGTGGAAACTGCCGGTGATTTTCTGCTGCGAAAATAACGGCTACGCCGAGTCCACGCCGGTGGAATATGCCTTGTCCACGGCGCGGGTGGCGGACCGGGCGGCCGGGTATGATATGCCCGGCGTCCATGTGGACGGGATGGATGTATTCGAGGTTTTCGAGGCGGCGGGGCAAGCGGTGCAGCGGGCCCGGGCCGGATTGGGGCCGACCCTGCTGGAATGTCGCACTTATCGGTACTACGGCCACACCGTCTTTGACAATCCGCTGAGCTACCGCACTCAGGAGGAGCAGGATTACTGGCGCGGTCGGGATCCGTTGAAGGTGTTTCGGGAAAAGACGTTGCCCGGCGGTTTGGTGGCCGCCGATGAACTGGATTTTATGGACTTGGAAGCCCAGGAACTGATGGAGGAAGCCATCCGCTTTGCCGATGAAAGCCCGCTGCCGGAGCCGGCGGAGCTGTATGACGATGTGTATGTGGACTATCCGGTGGCTATGCTGCGGCGGGGCATCAACCTGGAAGTCTAGCCCATTCTTTAACCGTCATTCCCGTAAAAGCGGGAATCCACAGGTCATTGTCAAGAAAAATCATTCTGCCTGCGGAACTTTCTGGATTCCCGTTGGCGCGGGAATGACGGCATTCTTTAACTAGAGGGACGGAATATGACCACGACGGCGATGCTGCCGGCTACCGACCGGGAACTGCGGTATCGGGAAGCCATCAACGAAGCCCTGCGCCAGGAGATGGAGCGGGATGAAACGGTCATCATTATGGGCGAGGAAATCGCCGGGGGCGCCGGGCGGGAACATCTGGGCATTGTGGACGCCTGGGGCGGGCCGTTCCGCACTACGGTGGGGCTGATTCAGCAGTTCGGCAATCAGCGGGTGCTGGATACGCCGCTGTCGGAAGCGGCCTTCGTAGGTACGGCCATCGGCGCGGCGTCCACCGGGATGCGGGCCGTGGCCGAGTTGATGTTCGTGGACTTCGTGGGCGTCTGTATGGATCAGCTGCTGAACAACGCCGCCAAGATGCGGTATATGTTCGGCGGGCAGGTGAAAGTGCCTTTTACCCTGCTGACCCGCATCGGGGCCGGGTTTGGCAGCGCCGCCCAACATTCGGAGTCTTTCTACTCCATTTTCAGCCACATCCCCGGTCTCAAGGGGGTAGCGCCCTCGGATCCTTACACGGCCAAGGGGCTGCTGACGGCGGCAATTCGGGATGATGACCCGGTGGTCTATTTTGAGCATAAGGGGCTGTACGGCAACACCGGCGCCGTGCCGGAGGAGCCGTACGCTCTGCCCTTGGGGAAGGCGCGCACCATCCGCCCCGGTTCCGATTTGACGCTGGTGGGCATTTCCAAGATGACTTGGGTTTGCGCCGACGCCGCGGCGGAACTGGCGCAACAGGGGATTGATGCGGAAGTGGTGGATTTGCTGAGCGTTTCGCCCATTGACTATGACCTGATTATCGATTCGGTGCGGCGGACGCACCGGCTGGTGGTGGTGGACGAGGATACGCCGGTGTGCAGCTTGGCGTCGGATATTTGCGCCCGCGTAGCCGAGGAAGCCTTTGATTATCTGGACGCCCCGCCGTCCCGGGTAACGGCCCCGCATACGCCGGTGCCGTACAGCCGCCCGCTGGAGGATACCTACCTGCCGAATGCGGCGCGGGTGGTAAGGACGGCGCAGGGGTTGGTGGGGCGGTAAAAGCGGGAATACATCCATTCCATTCAACCGTATCTTTTTATCCGGCAATGGGGTAGCCGGGAGATTCGTAAAGAATCTCCCGGCTACTGCATTTGTAATTCCCCCGCCCAAAACCCCTTGACATTCCCCCTTTCCGGCGCGATTATCGCGCGCGTTTTGATTCCCTACGATGAACATATAAGTTCTACCCCCCCCCCCCCCCCCGACTCGGGTAGGGGTAAAACCCGTACTTCCCCGTTCGGGTCGGCGGGACGGCAGGGTCACGATTCGTCGCCCTTCTATGCCGGCCGCCTTTATGATGACTTGCCGGCCGCCAAGCCCGGCCGGTATTGGGAAAACCCCTTACCTGATAATGTTGTAAATACCATCCTGCCCCATTCGGCGGAGGGGATGGACGCGCTGCCGGACGCCTGCGTCCACCTGATGGTTACTTCGCCGCCCTACAATGTGGGCAAGGAGTATGACGCCGACCTGACTTTGGCGGAGTATCGCGGCTTTATCCGCCGGACGATGGCCGAGGTGTACCGCGTTCTGGTGCCCGGCGGCCGGGTCTGTTTCAACATTGCCAACCTGGGCCGCCGTCCCTATTTGCCCCTGCATCGCTACCTGATCGAGGATTTTCTCGACTTGGGCTTTCTGATGCGGGGGGAAATTATTTGGGACAAGGGCAACAGCGCGGCCGCCTCGACGGCTTGGGGCAGCTGGCAATCCCCTTCCAATCCCACGCTGCGGGACATCCACGAATATATCCTGATTTTCAGCAAGGACTCTTGGCAACGGCCCCGGCTGCCCGGCCGGGAGGCCACCATCAGCCGGGAGGATTTTCTGGAATGTACCAAGAGTATGTGGCAGTTCGCGCCGGTATCGGCCCGCCGCATCGGCCATCCCGCGCCCTTTCCCGAGGAGCTGCCGCGCCGCTGCATTGAACTTTATACCTATCGCGAGGAGGTAGTTTTAGACCCCTTTATGGGCAGCGGCACCACCGCATTGGCCGCGCTGAAAGCCGGGCGGCGGTTTGTCGGGTACGAGGTTGCCGAGGAGTATCGGGAGTTGGCGCGGCGGCGGTTGGCGGGGGAGACGGCGCCGCTGCTTTATACCCGCAGCGGTTCCGACGGGTTGGTAGTGGCGGAAAGGCGGTCGGGTTATGAATAACCTGATTGTCCAGATGTTCCAGTCCCCGGATAACTTGGAGCGTATCCAAAAGAAGTTGCCGCGGGCCTTTGAGATGGTGCGGCAACAGGCTAGCGGCCCTGAAGTGGGGGTGCTGCGGGAAGCGGTACTTATCGGGATGTTTATGGCGTTCTTTGGCGATGAGCAAGTAACGCCTAATGAGAGCGCGGTCGAGGCTGACATAGATTGCTATGTTGGCAACGGTCCCCTTTCCATCAAGACGATTACGGGAACTGGCATGGGAGGAATCCGCATCAAGTGGACATCCGAAACTGAAAAAGCGGAGGAGTTTATCTCCGCTTTTGCGCCCCAGTGCGATTTGCTCATAGTCCGTATCGTATGGAGCCGCACCGGTCGTATTTCTTATATTCCTGTAGAGGTGCAACAGGATGTGTTTTCCAAACTCAAAGCCAAATATCTGACTTACGCCGGCGGGACAAACACCAGGGGCGTCAATTTGTCCCGCGAAGCTTTGTCTAGTATGGAAAAGGACGAGAGGTCGGTGATTATGCCTTTGGATTGGCATGAATCACTACAGCCCCAACCGCGCTACGAGCGGTGGGTTTCTTTTTGGAGAGGGGAGGGAGAAGGTTAGCCCTCTGCTTTTCACGGCAAACTACGCCCGAATTAACATGGATAAACAGGATTTCTTTTCCCTATCCTGTCCATCCATGTTTGGCCTACGCTACCCCGCCCGCAGGAAAGTTAGCAACTCAGCGTTAAAGGCGTCCGGGCCTTCGATTTGGGGGATGTGGCCGAGGCCGGGGAGAATTACCTGGCGGGCGTTAACGATGTTGTTGTGCAGCAGTTCCGCGCCCTCCCACAGCGTATCCAACTCCCCGTACAGTACCAGGGTGGCGGTGGCTTTAATCAGGGGCAGCCGGGACAGAATGTCGTAGTAAGCCAGGGACTGATGCAGGTTCTGCACCCATTCCCCGGCTTGCCGGCGGGTTTCGTTGGTGGCGTCGAGCCATTCCTGCCGGGGGTTGGCAAAGGTGGCGCGCTGCTGCAACTGCTCCAGGGTGCGCGGCCGCGTCAAGCCATTTTCGTCATAGTCGGCGGCGGTGTCGGCGATCCGCTGGTTGCCGCCCCAAGGATTCCACAGGGGGCAGCCGACCAGAGCCAGTTTGTCCACCCGCTCCGGGTAGCTGGCGGCCATTTCGGCGGCGAGACAGGCGCCGACGGAGTTGCCGACATAGTGGCCGCGGTGGATGTTCAACACCTGGCAGGCGTCATCCAGAGCGCGGGCGTAGTCGGGGATGTTGAAATGGCGGGTGGGCTTGTCGGAATGGCCGTGGCCCAGCATATCGAAGGCGTAGCAGGTGTAGTCCTGGCTGAGGGCGTCAAGGACGGTGTGCCAAGCCCAAGTGGAAGTGCCGAGGGGATGCAGCATTACCAGGGGAAAGCCGCTGCCCTGCTTGCGGTAGTGCATATTCCCTTCGCGGGTGGGGACGGTGTCGGTCAAGTCGCGGCGGACGAACATAGAAACAACCTCCTTGGTCTGGGGGGGAAAGGGATGGCAAAAGTTTTCCCCTATCCTAGCGGTTGGCGGCTGCGGTGTCAATTTATCGGACGCCGAGTAGCCAGATTGCAGATAGAAACCGTCCTTCCCCCGGAACCGGGGGAAGGACGGTTAAGGATTTCTTGGGGGATTACCCGTTACGGCAAGCTGCCGTTGCGATAGCCGGGCAAGGGGTTAGCGGCGGCGGACGCGTTTGGTGCAGACACCACTCCAAGTGCGGCTTTCCCGGGCTTTCGCCTGGTAATTGTTGACGCCTCCCCCCACAATTGTCTCGCTATGTCGTCGGTAGTCGTAAAACCAGCCATGGTTGGGGCCCATATAATTTGCGCCCGAGTCGCCGCCGCGTTCGCGGTTGTGGCCGGGGCCGAAATCGGCGCTGCCGGCGACATATTTCCCGCCCCGGGCCCGGCAAGCAGAAATGCCGCGGCTTCCGCCTTGGCGATCCACTCATCCTCGCTAAGTCTGCTGCCTTGGGCGACCGCCGGAGGTTGCGAAGTCCACGTCCGGACGCGGGTTCGCCAGTCGAACCGCCAGTCGGTGTCACCGGCACCCCGGCCGACATACACGTTCCGGGCCCGATGCTGCACAGAACTACCCAAGTTTTGGACCCAGGAGCCGCTCCAGGCACTGGGCAAGTCAGAGCAAATCAGGGTGCCGGGGGGCGCCGGCGTGCGCTCCGAGAGGCTTTGCGGGGTCGGCGTGATGCAGTCGCCGGTGTCGGCGGAGTCGCTGCGAACCCGGATGCGTATGGTTTTCTTGCCGCGGCGTTCCTCCCGAGGAAACTCAAAAATGAGGTCGCGGGAGACGCCGGTTACGCCGGATTCGCCGTCGGTCAGGTAGCCCTCTTGGGCCGCCAGGAAGCCGCGGAAGTTGCCTTGCTCGCCGAAATAGACGGTGTCGTCGCGTTCGTTGCGGTACCGACCGGCTTCCCAAGTTTCGGTTTTAGTCCAGGTGTCGGACTGGTCGATGGCGCAATAGATGGACTTGCCGCGGTTGGCGGCCAGGGATTCGAGGATCATCGAGACGCGGGCGTCCTCGGCGTCGGCCACGGCCGGGGTCTCTTGCCAGTCGGAGCAGTCCCAGGGGATGGAACGGGGGGCGGCTTGCGCGTCAGGGGTAGGACTGGCGGTGATGAACAGTCCGAAGGTCATGACGGACAGGATTAGGATGGCAATAGGGAATCGGTAGCGGTTCATTAGGATACCTCCGCGGTAGCAGGACTTTTAATTCCGGTAGTAAGCCGGTAATAAAAGTGTAAAAAAGGGCAGGATTCCTGTCAAGTAGGAATCCTGCCCTTTTTTACACTTTTGGACTTTTCGGGAAGGGTGGGGTTGGCTACCGGGGGGTTGGGGGCTCGAGAATTAAAAAATTTGGGGGTCCCGGGAGGGGGGCGAAAAAAATACGGCGGCCGGATGGGTTATCCGGCCGCCGGGTCATTCCGACGCCCCTGCCTATGTCATTCCGAGTCTCCCACTTATGTCATTCCGACCGAAGGGAGGAATCTAAAAGTCTCGAGAGGAGTCAAGGGCGGGCATTTTAGATTCCTCGGCTATCGCCTCGGAATGACATGGGTAACAGTGCGGGGGGATGGCATAAGTAGTAACAAGGGGAATGACGTAGGTAAGGGGGAGAGAATGGCATAGGGGGTTCTGGATTCCCGATTTCGGGGGAAGGACGGTAGGAGGGCGGGAATGGCGGTTTCTATATGCGATAGACCGGGGACGCCGACGGTTGCATTTGCCGGGTTTCTGTGGCAAGGTTAGGGGCGGTGGAAAGAGCGGTTGCGGCGGAAAGGGCGGCGGATGGGACGGTTAGGAAGCGGTTGGGGGGCGGGTTGCTTTAAGGCGGGCGGGCCGGAGAGGTTGGTATGTGGACTAAAGAGGATTTGCAACGGCTGGTGCAGCGGCAGATTGGCGATTACCGGCTGGTTATCGTTTCCAACCGCCAGCCGTATATCCATACCCTGGTAGAGGGGCAACCGCAATCCATTATGCCGGCCGGGGGGCTGACCAGCGCGCTGGATCCGCTGATGCAGGCGTGCGGCGGGACCTGGATTGCCTACGGGGGCGGCAGCGGCGACCGCTATGTAGTGGATTGGGATGACCGGGTGATGGTGCCGCCGGAGGATCCGGCGTACGCGCTGCGGCTGGTCTGGCTGACGGAGCAGGAGGAGCAGGGGTATTATTACGGCTTTTCCAATGAAGCCTTGTGGCCGCTGTGCCATAACGCCTATACGGAGCCGATTTTTGACTGGCGGGATTGGCAGACTTATCAGGCGGTCAACCGCAAGTTCGCCGACTTGGTGCTGGATGAAATCGGGGGGCGGCCGGCCATTGTGCTGACCCAGGATTATCATTTGGCGTTGCTGCCGCAATACATCCGCAACGCGGCCCCGGACATCATCACCGGGCAGTTCTGGCATATTCCCTGGCCGCATCCGGAGATTTTCCGCATTTGCCCCTGGCAGGGGGAGCTGGTGGCGGGACTGCTGGGGAATAACCTGCTGGGGTTTCATATCGGCGATCATTGCAGCAACTTTATGGAGACGGCGGCGCGGACGCTGCCGCTGGAAGTGGACGCGGAATATAACCGCATTGAGTATCAGGGGGAGACGACGCTGGTGCGGCCGTTTCCCATCAGCATTGACTTTGACGACCTTTGCCGTTTTGCGGAGAGCGGGGAAGTGGCGGCGGAGATGGAGCGGCTGCAAGGGGAGTGGGAACTGGAGGGCAAGCTGATTGGGTTGGGGATTGACCGGGTGGACTATACCAAGGGTATCCCGCATCGGTTCCGGGCAATCGGGCGGTTTCTGGAGAAGTACCCGGAGTATCTGGGCAAGGTGGTGTTTGTGCAGGCGGGGGTGTTGAGTCGCAGCGATATTGACGCCTATCAGCAGCTGGCGGCGCAGATTGACGGGCTGCTGGATGACATCAACAGCCGGTTTGCTCGGGACGGATGGCAGCCGATTATCTATATGCCGGACGATTTGCCGGCGGTTACTTTGATGGCGCTGCGGCGTTTGGCCCGGTTCTGCATTGTGAGTTCGCTGCACGATGGGATGAACCTGGTGGCCAAGGAGTTTGTGGCCAGCCGGTTTGACAATGACGGGGTGCTAATCCTCAGTCCTTTTACCGGGGCGGCGTTGGAGTTGACGCAATCGCTGATTGTTAATCCTTACGCTACGGAGGATCTGGCGGAGGCGATACGGGAGGCGGTGACGATGCCGGCGGCGGAACGGGCTTATCGGATGGCGCAGATGCGGGCGACGGTGCGGGAGAATAACATTTACAAGTGGGCGGCGCGGCTGCTGGTGGAGTTAATCCAGTGCGCCCGGCGTTCGACCTCGGGACTGGCGCAATTGGCCGGGGTGCGTTAGCCGGGTCAAGCCGTCCGCCTATCACCGCCAACCGCCGGTCAAGGGCAAGGCGATCACATATAGAAACCGTCATTCCCGTGAAAACGGGAATCCAGAGTCCCCAGCCTTTCTGGATTCCCACTTTCGTGGGAATGACGATAGGTAGGCCGCAAGGTATAGGCGATAACCCTGCGGTCAAGGGTTGTTTATGCCGCATCTACTGAATGTCTGGCCGCAGGTACGCCGGCAAGTGAACAGGGCCGGGCATATTTTGCTGCTGCTGGATTATGACGGGACTTTAGCGCCCCTTGCGCCGCGGCCGGAGCTGGCGGTTTTGCCGGAGGATACGCGGCGGGCGGTGAGTCGGCTGCACCGGCGGGAACGGTATACGGTGGGTCTGGTCAGCGGGCGGGGATTGGCGGATTTGATGGGGATGGTGGATTTGCCGGGGCTGATTTACGCCGGCAATCACGGGTTGGAGATACAAGGGCCGGGGTTGGAGTTTTTGCATCCATCGGCGGACGAATGGCGGGGGGAACTGGCGGCATTGGTCAACACCTTGGCGAATCGGTTGGGCGGGTATGAGGGGGTACTGGTCGAGGGCAAGGGGCTGACTTTGAGCGTACATTACCGGCTGACGCCGGAGGAACAGCGGGCGGCGGTGGCGGCGGATTTTATGGCGGCGGTAGGGGAATTGCAGTCGGCGGGACGGGCGCGGATTACCCGGGGCAAGGAGGTGCTGGAGGTGCGGCCGGCGGTGGATTGGGATAAGGGTAAGGCGATTGCGCGGATTGCGGCGGAGTTTCCGGCGGGGACGCTGCCGATTTTTTTCGGGGATGATTTGACGGATGAGGACGGGTTTGCGGCGGTAGCGGAATTGGGGGGAATATCGGTATTGGTGGGGCCGGCGCGGCAGCCGACGCGGGCGGCGTATCGGGTGGATTCGCCGCGGGAAGTGGCGGAGACGCTGACTTTGCTGGCAGATTGAGATTAGCCGGCGGCTTCGACTTGGAGGAGTTTGTCGAGGCGGCGTTGGAAACGGGGTTCGGGCTGGAAGGCGGCGGTCAGGAAGGCGGTAAGGATTTCTTTGGCGAGGTCGGGGCCGATGATGCGGGCGCCGAGGCAGAGGATGTTCATCGCGTCGTGTTCGACGCCTTGGTGGGCGCTGTAGGTATCGTGGCAGAGGCCGGCGCGGATGCCGGCTATTTTATTGGCGGTGATGCTGGCGCCGATGCCGCTGCCGCAGAGGATGATGCCGCGGTCGGCGTCCCCGGCGGCGATGGCGCGGGCGACGGCGGCGGCGAAGTCGGGGTAGTCGTCATCCGGGTCGAGGGTGTGGGCGCCGAGGTCGTGGATGTGATGACCGGCGGATGCGAGCCAGGGTTTGAGGGTTTCTTTGAGGGGGAGGCCGGCGTGGTCGGCGCCGAGGGCGATTTGCATAGCGGCAGGCTCCAAGGGTGATGGTTGGGGATTAAAGTTCGGGTGGGTTTAAGGATAGCGGCAAGGGGGCGGGTGGGGCAAGGGGTGGGGGGCGATTGGGAATTGGGGGTTGGGGGACAGATGGGGAGTGGGAAAGGGGGAGCCGGCCGCTTTTGGCGGCCGGCTTTGGGGTGGTTAGCCGTGATGGCCGTTGGGGGTGGTGTCGAGGGTAGGCGGGGGTTCGGTAAAGGGTTCGCCATTAGCCTGGGCCGTTTCGCGGCGGCGGTTCCAGTCCTCCCAGGCTTTTTGCTGGGTTTGGATGCCTTGGGCGATGCCCTGTTCGAGACCCTGCTCGAGACCCTGCTCGAGGCCGCGGCGGTGGCCTAGGTCGTAGCGTTGCTGCTTGAACATTTCGGCAATCATTTTCCGTACCTCCGGAATGGCGTAGTTGATGAACCAGAGACTAACCAGGCAGAAGCTGGCGGTTATGAAGCCCTGGACCACGGCCCGGGGGAATAACGGGGCCCAGCACAGCGGGTCTTGGGTCAGGCCGCCGCATTGGGCTTTGGCGGCCAACTCCTGCCAAGTCCACCCGGTTTCGGCAATCAGTATCAGGAAAAAGCCGATAACGACGATGATGAAACGTTTGGGGCCAAGGAGCCAATTGGTGAAAAGGTGGCGGAATTGGCGGTCGGGATCCTGGTCGGGAGTTGGGGTCAAGGCGGCCTCCGGCATTTGGGCTGAGATCAGTTTAGCCGGCGGCGGTTGGGGTTGTCAATTGGGGCTGCGTCAGCAAAAAGCAAAGGGGGCGGGAGGCTCTGCAACAACCCGCCCCCTTTGCGGTTAGCGTGCGATGACTAGTGTGCGGCGTTAGCCGGCGGCGGCTAGCGGCGCTTGCGGGTTTTCTTTTCGCAGGTGACGCTGAAAGGGAAACTTTGCCGGGCCCAGCCATACCAGTTGGGGTTGCCGGTAATGTCGATGTAGGCGTAATGGGCATTCGCCGCCTCCGCATTCCGCCGGGCGGTGTCGCCTTTCGGCCCTTCGACTTGCTCAATTTTATGGGAAGTCGTACCATCGGTAATGGGGTTAGCCCATTGCACCCGGAGGCTATCTGCGGGCCACGCCAGACCGGTGCCGTTATCGTTAGACTCCCCACCACTATGGGAAGGCTTGGTCGAAAGCCAAGCGGTGGTCCCGTCCCGGGGGTCAACGAAGGACATTTGGGGGTTGACCCCGCGTTGATAGCCCAAAGCCTGGCAGCGGGCGTCGCCGGCTTCCTGGAGCAGGGTGGGCCAGTTAGTGAGCCGGGAGTGCGCGCCGTACCGGGCTTTCGGGATCGACGCATCATAGTAGTTATTTTGCGCCCGACCAGTACCCGCCGTAGTAAAACGGTGTTGGGCTTGTAAGATCCGGCTGCCGGAAGCCACCTCCTCGGTCCTTCCCCCCCACTCGGACCAAACCCGCTGGTCAAAGTCGTAGCGGGGTTCTGTCGCATTTTGCTGGGGGGTGTCTCAAAATTAAAAACAAGGTTTATTTTTGAGACACCGCCCGATATACCGTCGCCCGGCTACAACTGAACGCCGCCATCGTCTCCGCCAGGCTATGCTCCTCCCGATATGCGGCGATTTCATCCGCCGGATAAGCCGGCCGGCCGCGTGGCAGTTGCCAATACCCGCCGTCCACCGGCTCCAACCGGTGCAGGCAGAGATGACCGACCGACACGCAGGAATTGTTGCCGCAGGTGTTGGATACCAACAGCAACGGGTTTCGCGGAACCGGCCCGCGAAACAACTTCCACGCGATTTCAATGGCAAGCCGCCGCCGGCCATACCAGTCAAAGACGGCATATTCCAAGCCGGCAATACCGGGAAACAGCGGCCCTACTTCTCCCTGCCACTCCCGGCAGCCGGTCAACGGCTCCGCCGGCCCCATCAGGGAAACGAACTCCGCTCGTTTTTTACTCATCATCTACTTCCCCCAGCAAAATGCGACAGAACCCGTAGCTGGGTTCGAGGTAATGGCGTTCCGTTACGGTTTTATAACGGCGGCGGCGGCGTTCCTCCCGGGGGAATTCAAAAATGAGGTCGCGGGAGACGCCGGTAACGCCGGATTCCCCGTCGGTCAGGTAGCCCTCTTGGGCGGCGAGAAAGCCGCGGAAGTTGCCGCTTTGGCCGAAATAGACGGTGTCGTCGCGCTCGTTGCGGTCCCGGCCGGCAAGCCAGGTTTCGGACTTGGTCCAGGTGTCGGACTGGTCGATGGCGCAGTAAATGGACTTGCCGCGGTTGGCGGCCAAGGTTTCGAGGATCATCGAGACCCGGGCATCCTCGGCATCGGCCACCGCCGGGGACTCTTGCCAGTCAGAGCAGTCCCAGGGGATGGAACGGGGCGCGGCTTGGGCCGTGGGGTCCGGATTGGCGGTAAAGAACAGGAGGAGGGTGAAGGCGGACAGGGCAAGGATGGCAATAGGGAATCGGTAGCGGTTCATTGGGGACACCTCCGGGCGGCCAGAGCCTTTTAATGCCGGCGGTATGCCGGTAATAAAAGTGTAGGAAAGGGCGTGATTTTTGGCTTGACAAAAATCACGCCCTTTTTGCGATTGGGGAAAATGGGGGAGGGGTTAGGGGGTGGGGGGGAATTCGCGAAAATTTTTTTGGGACCCGAGAGGGGGCGAAAAAATACGGCGGGGGAACTTTTGGAAAAGTTCCCCCGCGCCCCCTCAAAACTTTTTGAGTTTGGGGATGGCTGGTTACAATAAGGGGGATTGCGGGGGCGGCATTTCAGATTCCTCGGCTGTCGCCTCGGAATGACATGGGTGATGATGGGGGGAAATGATATGAGGGGATGGTGGGGATGGGATAGTGGGGCGGATGGGAGGATGCACAAAGTTGGGCGGGTGTGCTAGAATGGCGGGGCGCAAGGGCTTTCCCAAGCCGGGGTTTGTCGGGGGAATGCCGGAGTAGCATAAGGGAACCTGGCAACTTGGGTTGGGCCGGGGGTGTGCCGGGGGCAAAACGGGCAGGCAAAAGCCGATAGGGGCAGGGACGATGATTAAAGCCGTATTTTTTGACTTTTACAATACGCTGGCGCGGTTCTGGCCGCCGTTGGACCAGATTCAACAGGCGGCGTGCCGGGAGTTGGGGCTGAAGGTGGATGCCGAGGGGATTAAGTACGGCTATGCGGTGGCGGATGTGTATTTTAACCGGGAGAATGAGGTTAAGCCGCTGGCGGAGCGGAGCGATGCGGAGCGGCTGGCGTTTTTCGCCCGCTATGAGCAAATCCTGCTGGAGAAGGCGGGGTTGGCGGTGTCGCGGGATTTGGCGCGGCAAATCTGGGAAATCGCCATTAGCGTTCCCAAGGATTTTGCGGCCTTTCCGGATGCACGGCCGGCGTTGGCGCGGCTGCGGGGGCAGGGCTACCGGCTGGGGGTCATCACTAACCTGCGGCGGGATATGGAGGAGCTTTGCGACCGGATGGGTTTGTCGCCGTATCTGGATTTTTGCCTGACGGCGGCCGCGGCGGGGGTGGAGAAGCCGGCGGCGGAGTTTTTTGCGGCGGCGTTGGCCCGGGTGGAGGCGTTGCCGGGCGAGGCGGTGCATATCGGCGACCAGCCGCGTTCGGATGTGTTGGGGGCGCGTTCCGCCGGGATTTATCCGGTGCTGCTGGATCGGGGCGGATGGCAGCGGGAGGTGACAGATTGCGTCCGGATAGCGGGTTTGGATGAGTTGGATGGGCTGCTGGCGGCGGCTCCGGGGTCGCTGATGCCGCCGCAAGGGAAGGGGATGGCGGCGGAGTATTCCTATGGGGAGCAGGCGGCGGAGTAGGGGAAAGAGGGCAACTTGGCGTATAGGGGTTCTGGATTCCCACTTTCGTGGGAATGACGGTTGCGATATACGATAGCCCTGCGGTTGCAGTAAAGGGAAAGTACGGCAGGAGGCAAGGTTATGGCGGAAGGGGCGCAGGGGACGGCGGCGGGGGGCAAGGGGACGGAGCCGGTGCGGGTTATCGTCTGGTATGACTATATTTGACCCTGGTGCTATGTCGGCCTGGAGCGGGTTGACAAGTTGGGTCAGGATTACAATATCACCGTGGAGGGGCGGGCTTATTTGCTGCGGCCGGATACGCCGAAGGAGGGTTTGCAGCGGCAGCCGCGGGCCGGGGAGACGGCGGAGGAGTTGGCGGAACCGATTCGGTCGCAGGTGCGGGCGGCGGGATTGATTATGCGGCCGCCGGCGGTTACGCCGAATACGTTGTATGCGTTGGAAGCGACGGAGTATGCCCAGCAGCAGGGGAAGTTTCTGGAGTTTCATCACGCCGCCTATAAAGCCTATTGGGAGGAAGGGCGGGATTTGGGGCAGCCGGCGGCGCTGGCGGAGGTGGCGCGGTCGGTGGCGCTGAATGCCGAGGAGCTGCTGGAGCATTTGGCGGCGCATACCTATTCGGCGGTGGTGATGCAGCAGTATCAGGAGGCGTTGCAGTACGGGATCCGGGGGATTCCGACCTTTGTGGTGGGCAATTTGATGTTCACCGGGGCGCATCCGTACGATATTTTCCGGTCGGCGATGCGGCAGTATTTGCAGGGGGAGTAGGGGGGGCTGGCGGCGGGAAAATTGGTTGAATCCGCCTATTTTCCTGTGGTAACATTCAGCGGGGGATTGCGGGCGGGGCGATAATCAGGCGCAGAGTATTTGGGCAGAGGTCAGGATCCCGGCAGATGGATGGGCTGAAGGAACGGAGCAGCCGGGCGGTGGCGCGGCAGCCGCAACGGACGATTACGATTCTGTCGTCGCTGCTGGCGGTGGAGGATGAATTGGGGTATATCCCCAAGGAAGCGGTGGCGGCGGTGGCGGAGTTCAACCAGGCTACGGTTAATGATGTTTGGGCGGTGGTGTCCTTTTATCCCAACTTTCGCACGACGCCGCCTTGCGAGCAGCGGATTGAAGTTTGCTGGGGGCCGTCGTGCCATCTGGTAGGGGCAATGCCGGTGATTGCGGCGACGCTGGCGGCAGCCGGGTTGGAGGAGGAGGGGGATACCCCGGACGGGCGGCTGTCGGTGCGGTACAATACCTGTCTGGGAGCCTGCGCGCTGGCGCCGGTGATGTCGGTGAATCATCATTTAATCGGCCGGCTTTCCCCGGAGGAAGCGGGCCGCCGGGTGACCCAAGCTTTGGGTCAGTCTCCGGAGTAAAGTTCGGTATGTTCCCCACTTTTGAGGAAATCCAGGCCGCCGCAACAAGTCGCTGGGCGGAGTTGACGGCCGGCGGTCGGCCTTGGCTGCGGGTGGGGACGGCGTTGTGCGGGCAGGCGGCGGGAGCGGAGGAAGCGGCGGCGGCGTTGGAGGCGGCGTTGGCAAAGCGGGGTTTGGAGGCGGTGGTGAGTCGGGTGGGTTGCTTGGGTATGTGCTTTGCGGAGCCGTTGGTAGAGGTGGCAGTTCCGGGGCAGGCGCGGGTTTTTTACGGGAAGGTCAGCCCGGAATTGGCCGAGGAAATTGTGGCGTCCCATATTGTCGGGGGAGCGCCGGTAGCGGCGGCCGCGCTGGGCTGCATTTATCCCGAGGGGGATGACAGCGGCGGCATTGGGCTGCCGGACTTGAACCGGCATCCGATGCGGGTTAAGGAACAGCGGATTGCTTTGCGGAATGCCGGGCAGATTGACCCGCTGGATATTTACCAGTATGTGGCTAACGGGGGTTACGCCGCATTACAGCGGGCGTTGACGGCAATGACACCGGAGGAGGTAAGGGAGGAGGTTACGGCGTCCGGGCTGCGGGGACGCGGCGGCGCGGCCTTTGCCACCGGGGTTAAGTGGAAGTTTTTGGCGGATAACGGGGCTGCGGACAAGTATATTCTGTGCAACTGCGAGGAGGGCGACCCGGGGGCGTTTAACGATAAAGGGATACTGGAAAGCGACCCGCATACGGTAGTGGAGGGGATGATATTGGCGGGATACGCTACCGGGGCCAACTACGGGTATATTTTCATTCGGCATGGGCACGATGGGCCGATTGAGCGGGCCAAGACGGCGGTGGCGCAAGCCTACGAGTTGGGATTGCTGGGGTCGGATATTCTGGGGTCGGGGTTCCAGTTTGACCTGGAGGTGGCATTGACCGGGGATTCCTATGTGGCCGGGGAGGAAACGGCGTTGATGGAGGCCATTGAGGGGAAGCGGTCGATGCCGCGGTACCGGCCGCCGTTTCCGGCGCAGGTGGGGGTTTTCGGGAAGCCGACCAATATCAATAATGTCAAGACTTTGGCGTATGTGCCGGAGATTATCGCCAAGGGCGGGGAGTGGTTTGCGGGCATCGGCCACGAGCGCAGTACCGGGACGGTGATTCTGTGCCTGAGCGGGGCGTTGAATTATACCGGAATGGTAGAGCTGCCGATGGGGTTGAACCTGCAAGAGGTGCTGTACGAAATTGCCGGGGGGCCGCCGGCGGGCCGGAAGTTGAAGTTTATTCAGACCGGCGGGCCATTGGGGGGCGTGCTGGGGATTGCGGCGGCGGATTTGCTGCTGGATTTTGAGGTGTTTCGCAACGCCGGGGCGATTTTGGGTTCCGGGGGGATAATCGCCGCGGGGGATGATGCCTGCGTGGTAGATTTGACGCGGGTGTTGATTGCCTTTTGCCAGTACGAGTCCTGCGGCAAGTGCTTTCCCTGTCGGATGGGGATGAGTCATCTGCTGGAGGCATTGGAGCGGATTGGAAAGCTGGAAGGGGGGCCGGAGGATTTGGAGTTGATGCGGTCGGTGGGGTTGAATATGCAAGCCGGTTCGCTGTGCGGGCATGGGCAATTGGGGTTCAGCCCGGTGGCGTCGGCGCTGCGGTATTTTCCCGAGGAGTTTGCGGCGCATATTGAGGAAAAGCGGTGTCCGACCGGCCGCTGCGGGGAGCCGCATTTTGCGCCGCGGTTGAGCCGGCGGTAGTTGACAGCAACAGCATTAGTCGCATTGGGCAAGGGCTGCGCGAGGATTGAATGGCTGAGGAAATTACCATCGCCATTGACGGGGTGGAGATAACTACGGAACGGGGCAAGATGGTCCTGGAAGCGGCCATTGACGCCGGCATTTATGTTCCTTATCTGTGCTACCATCCGGGGATGGCGCCGTACGCCGCCTGCCGAATGTGCGTGGTGGCGGTCGAAGGCGGGCGGGGCTTTCCGGCGGCCTGCACTTTGCCGGTTGCAGACGGGATGCGGATCCGCAGCGAGGCGCGGGATGTGAACGAACTGCGGCGGTCGGTAATGCAGATGCTGATTGCGGAACATCCCAACGGCTGCCTGACCTGCCATCGGATTGACATTTGCGGGCCGCAGGATATTTGCCTGCGTCATGTGTCGGTGAATGACCGCTGCGTTACCTGTCCCAAGAATGAGCGGTGCGAGTTCAAGGATACGGTGCGGTATCTGGGGATGGAGCTGGAGTCGCCGCTGAACTATAAATACAAGCAGATTCCGCTGGAGGTGGCGGATCCCTTTTATGACCGGGACTATAACCTGTGCATCACCTGCGGGCGGTGCGTGCGGGCGTGTGAGGAGATTCGAGGGGATGACGCCATTTGTTTCACCGAACGGTCGGGCAAGGCGTTGGTGGGGACTTCTTTCGGGTCGTCGCTGCTGGAGTCGGGGTGCGAGTTCTGCGGGGCGTGTATTGATGTCTGCCCGGTAGGGGCGTTGGTGGAGCGGGAACACAAGTGGGAAAAGGCGCGACGGGTGGAGCGGACGATTTGCCCGCACTGTCCGGTGGGCTGTCAGCTGAATTTGGAGCTGAACGGGGACGGGCAGCTGATTCGGGTGGTGCCGGAATATAATTCGCCCGCCAATCGGGGGCAAGGGTGTTTCAAGGGGAAGTTCGGGCTGGAGTTTATTAACCGGGGCGACCGGTTGCAAACGCCGCTATTACGGCGGGAGGGGCAACTGACGGAATGCAGCTGGGAGGAGGCGTTGGACTACATTGCCCAACGGCTGGATGAGTACCGGGGAGCGGCTTTCGGGCTGCTGGCGGCGCCCAACGGGACTACGGAGGAGCATTACCTGGCGCAGAAGTTGGCGCGGGTAGCGATGCAATCCAACAATGTGGATTTGACTTCCAACTTGCAACCGGAATTGACCGGGGGATTGGAGCAGTCTCTAGGTTACCGGTGGGCGACCAATCCGATTTGGGATTTGGAGCGGGCCGGGGCGATTCTGGTGTTCAACAGCAACCTGACCGAGGATAACAATGTGGTGGGGGTGCCGATCAAGCGGGCGGTGAAAGCCGGGGCGAAGCTGGTAGTTATTGACCCCCGGGAGGTGGAGTTGACCCGCTACGCCGCCTGCTGGCTGCGGCCCATCCCCGGCACGGAGTTGCTGCTGCTGGGGGGATTGCTGCGGGAAGTGGTAGAGCAGGGGCGGGTCGATAAGGAGTGGGTGGAGCAGCGGTGCGAGGATCCGGCTACGTTGTATTACTACCTGAACAACCTGGATCTGGAGGAAATCGCCGCCGTTACCGGAGTGGGTCGGGCGGAAATGGCCCGGGCGGCCGAGTTTTTCGGGGGGGCTGAGACTGCCGCGATTTGCTATTCGTTGGACAATATCGACCGGGATTTGCAGCGGGATTGCGTCAACGCTTTGGTGAACCTGGCGCTACTGACCGGGAATGTGGGCAAGGCAGGGGCGGGCATTTATCCGCTGCCGCCGGGGACGAATGAAGCGGGAGCCGTGGATGTGGGCTGCGTTCCCGACCTACTGCCGGGAGTGAAACCCGGGCGGCGGGAACGGCAAGCGCGGCAGGAATTGGAGGAACGGTGGGGCTGCACTTTGCCAACGGATGCCGGTTTGGGCTTGCCGCAAATGGTGGCAGCGGCGCGGCAAGGGACGGTCAAAGCGATGCTGCTGGTGGGGGACATCTATAACCTGGTGAACGGCCGCTTGGGGGATGGGTTGGCGGCGTTGCAGAATCTGGAGTTTCTGGTGGTGATGGATACTTTCCTGAGCCGGCCGGCGCAACTGGCGGAGGTGGTTTTGCCGCGGGTGTCCTTTGCGGAAAAGGATGGGACTTATACCAATTTGGAGCGGCGGGTGCAACGGGTGCGGCCGGTGTTTCAACCGCAAGGCGGCAACGCTAAATCGGAGCAGTGGGTGTTTTGCCAGTTGGGGCAGCGGCTGGACGCGGCCGGCTTTGACTATCCGGATGCCGGGGCGGTGATGGATGAAATCGCGGAAGTGGTTCCTAATTATGCCGGCATATCCTACGCCCGGTTGGATAAGGAAACGGGGCTGACTTTGCGGAGCGGGTTGGAAAGTCCGCAGCCGACGCAGCTGCTTTATGTCAGCAAGGAGCGGCGGGGGTTACAGTGGCCAGCGGGGGAAAGCGGCGGCGGGACGGCGGTTCTGTACCGGGATGGCTTTCCCGGGGGCAAGGCGGATTGGCTGATTCCGCAATTCCGGGCCGCGCCGGCCGCGGCAGATGGGGAGTATCCGGCGCGGTTTGTGCCGGGGCGGGTGCTGCTGCAACGGGATCGGGATACCCGGGTGACTGCGGATGGGCCGGGGGGTAGCAACCGCATTGAACGGGAGGAAGTGGTGGAGTTGAACCCGGAGGACGCCGCGGCGTGGGGCATTGTCGAGGGGGATACGGTGGAAGTGCAGACGCCGGGGGGGCGGCTGGCTGGGCAAGCGCGACTGGAGGTGGGACGGCCGGGCGGCACGGTGGCGGCGACGATACTGTTCGGGCAACTGGCGGTAGATTTGCAGAACTCGACGGAGCCGGAGCCGATGTCCCGGACACCGGGGTTGGATATTCGGCCGGCGCGGGTGGTGAAGGTGGCGGCGGAGGGCGGTAACGGAGTGTAGGGCATTGCGGGCCGGCTGGGACGGATTGCCTTGTTGGTAGTTCGGAGACGGCGGCGGTTCAGATTCGGACGGTTTGGGAAAGGGTCGGGGTGAACAGTCCCCGGCAATCCCGGGAAAATTAGTTGAAGCGAGGTAAAGATGACCACCAGCAGCGATAGGGCGGCGGCCCCGGGGCGGCCGCAATACCGCACGGACCAGCTGCCGCAAGCCGAACTGGTTGATCGGCGGGACATCACCGAGGAGTTGATGGTGATTAAGCTGGCGCCGCAGGAGGGGCCGTTCAAGTTCAAGCCGGGGCAGTATTGCACCCTGGGGAAAGAGGGAGTGGAACGGGCCTATTCCATCGTGTCCGCGCCGTATGAGGAGACGCTGGAGATTTTCGTGGAGTTGGTGCCGGAGGGGGAGTTGACGCCCAAGATGTGGCAAATGGCGGTGGGGGATAGGATGTCCATCCGGCCGCGGCCCAAGGGGATTTTTACTCTGAACGAAAAGGTGCATCACCACTTGATGCTGGCCACGGTAACCGGGGTGGGGCCGTACTTGAGCATCATCCGGGAGTATCTGCATCAAGGCGGGACGGGCCACTATTTCTATGTGCTGCTGGGGGCCAGTTATCAGGATGAGCTGACCTATGACCGGGAGTTGGCGGAACTGGCGGCGCAGTATCCGTATTTTATCAAGTTTGTGCCGGCGGTGAGTCGGCCTAACGAGGATCGCAACGCCGGGTGGACCGGGGCGACGGGCCGGCTCAACAATCTGGTGGAGCATTACCTGGCGGAGTTTGACCTGCCGCCAGAGGATACGATGGTCTATACCTGCGGGCATCCGGGGATGATTGCCGGGGTGAAGGAACTGGTTACGCCGCAGGGGTGGCAGTTCCGGGAGGAACGGTTCTGGAAAGAGTAGGGCCGCTTTGCCCTTGGTAAGGGTACGCCGGTTAGGGTAGAATGGCAACGCTGCCCTAGGGCGTGTTGACAAATTATTTGGGCGTTATATGTTTAACTTTGTCAGGGTGTTGCTTTTCCCGAGAGCAGCGTATCATTGAATAGAGTTCAACTCGGTCCGAGTAAGGCGGTCCGGGTTGGCATTTGCTTGACCAAGCCCCTTTGCAGCGCGTCCGCGCCGCTTCAGCAACTTACTTCTCGGCATTAGTCGGTCAGTTGCCCGGACAAACGGCTCTGGTTCAGCCGGCTTTTATGGTAGCAGCGCATTAACTTTGGGCGGCTTGCCGCCGCCGTTATCCTTTTCGCTGCTGCTGCTCTGGCAGCGACCAGATGCCCGGTTCTCCTTATCGGCTATCGCATTGGCATCGGTAGCCTGCTCACTTGCGTCAATGGCGGCAGCTCCGGCAGCTATTATCTAGTCGGTTACAAAACGGGCGGGTCAGTTTAACCCGCCCGCGCGTTAGATGACCGGCAAAGGGGTTACGGCTAGGGACTGGCCGCCGCCTGTATCGGGCCGATAAAGCCGGTGCTGGCTTTGGTCAGAACGCCGTTGCTGTCGGTGTAGTAGCGGTAGGCATACAGATATTTGCCCTGCACCCCGGCGCCGGGCGTATAACTGGTTTGGCGGCTCTTATTGGTGTCGCCCACCACACAATCGCTGGTCGTGGCCGCCGCGCAGAACATCCACCACACCTTGTCACTGCCGCTGATGACGATGCTTTGCCCCACCCGGGGCGGGTTATGCCCACTGGCAAAACTGGCCGCAGCCGTTGCCCCGGTCCAGGCTGCCTTGATGGGCGGGGTGATGTAACTGGCAAGCCATCCCGATTCCGTGGTATTAACCTGATTCCGCAGCCGCCGGTTGGCTTCGGTGGCTTTCGGCACGAAGTAATCCGTGCCGCCGGTGCTGCGGAGACTGCTGCCACTGCTTGGGGCCGCCGTCCAGTCGCTTACGCCATCGGTGGAGAGTTCCCACTTAACAGCATCGCTGCCCAAGCGGGTATGGTAGCCATCGTTCAGCCGATAGACTACAACCTCGCCCACTACCGGGGAGCTGCCATCGTAATCCGGGTAGATACGGGCTTGGTTCAGCAGAGCCAGCCCACCATACTTCAGCTTGGGGTAGTGGTGGGTGAAGTCCCAAGGGTCATCATTGCCGGTTTGCCCGTCCAGGTTCGGGTTCCAGTTAGCGTAGATGCCGCTGTAGCCGGTGGGGTCGGTCAGTTCCGCCGTGGTCTTGCCCGTCCCCAAGGCGCTGCTGCTCTGGCCGCTGACCTGGGTGTCCCAGTAGCTGTTGACCGCTGTTCCCCCACTACGGAAGATATCCTCATCCTCGTTGTTCTTGCCAACCAAGCCGCCAATGGAGGTGTTGGTTCCGGTAGCCACAACCGGACCAATGGCGTAACTGGCAGTGATGGTTCCCAGTGAGGCGGCACCTCCACGAGAAATCACATCGTAATCCTCTGTTGCAGCCCGCTGGTTGTAACCCACCAATCCGCCCACGTGCGCCCCACTGCCGGTAGCCTTGACTGGACTGTGGGAGTAAGAGGCAGTAATCGCCGACTCGTTGTGGCCCACCAGACCGCCCAAGTGGGCATTTAAGTAGCTACGAAAATGGGCATTTAAGTAGCTATTGGAAGGGTCGGGGTTGCTGTAGGTGGTGCTGACTGCTCCACTGGAGTAGCTGGCGACAATGCTCCCACAGATAAAGGACTCATTCTCGGGGGGGCCCATCCCAAGGCAAGCGTTATCTCCTGCCAACCCGCCAGCTTTCCAAGCGTTACCCGCAATTTCGGCGTTGGCGTAGCTGCTGGTGATGCTACCGTGGTTGCTGCCCACCAAGCCCCCGGCATGGTTTCTGTAGTCCCCAAAGTTCGCGTTGATGCGACCAGTGGCCGAACTGCCCGTGATGCTTCCGATGTTGCTCGCAGTCAAAGCCCCTATTGTAGCGTGAGACTGAGTGCGGATATCCACATCCCGCAGCTTTACGCTGTCGACAATCCCGGTGGTACCTATAACCTCGAACAAGCCGAGATTGGAATCGAACGGTCGGGTTGAGGTATAGTTAATATACAGGTTGACAATGGTCTTGCCGTTGCCTTGGAAAGTCCCTGAGAAATTCCTGGCGTCCCACTCGCTTTGCGTGAGGGTATGAGTCGTGGCGACTGCCCAGCCGCCGATAGGCAACCAGCCAGCCCCGTTGTTCCAGAACTGGTCATTGGCGTCAATGCTGCCATTCCCGTTGGTGTCGAAGTCCAGGTCGGTTTGCAGCTCGTAGCCGATGCAGGCGGCGGCGGTAGTACCATCCGCGCAGCCCATCCCGGCCGCCGGCCACGGAAAGGCGGCGGCGTAGTTGGCTTGGTCCGCCGCCGCCACTGCCCCATCGCCGTTCAAGTCCCAGCGGAGGGCGTTCAGCTGCGCCAGGTTGTCCACTTCCAGCAATCGGTCGTTGTCGGCATCGTAATCCCGCGCCGTCTCATAGACCGGGACGGGATACTGATTAGCAGCGCCGAAATACCACGGGTTATCCCCGCCGGCAGTGCCGTCCAGGTTCAGGTTCCAGTGGGCGTAAATGCCGGTGTAGCCGGACGGGGTTTGCAGGGCGCTACTACTTTGTCCCGTCCCGCCGGCGCTGTACGACAGCCCCGAGGTCGTGGTGTCCCAATAGCTGTTGGTTACCCGGCCGTTGCGAAGTTGACGCCCCACCAAGCCGCCGGCCCGGGTGAACCGGGTGGTCCCGTGAACCGACACCGCGCCGGTGGCATAACTGGCCTGGATATTGCCCTCATTCTGCCCGACCAGGCCGCCGGCGATGGCCGACGCCCGGCTGTGCCGGTTCGACACGGTAACATTCGCATAGCTGGCTTGCACCGTGGCGGCCAGACCGTTATACCCCACCAGTCCCCCGGTCAGCGCATTGCCGCTGGCGCTGGCGTTGCTGCTCAAAGTTCCCCTAGCGTAGCTGGCCGTGATGACGCCGACATTGGACCCGGCCAAGCTTCCGGCGCGCGCCGGGAGGCTGCTGCTGCTGCTGACCTGCTCCAGCCCCAAGCCGCTGACCCGGCCGCGATGTCGGATGGCGCCGAACAAGCCCAGATAGACCCGAGTGGAGTTGTTGATGAACAGGTGGGAAATGGTATTGCCCCGGCCTTGAAACTCCCCGCTGTAGCCGTCATAGACATCCCCGATGGGCGTCCAGCCGGCGCCGCCGTTCCAGTAAAGGCCGCCGGAATCGGCAGCCGTAACGCTGCCATCGCCGTTGCTGTCAAAGGTCAGGTCGGCTTTCAGTTCGTAGCCAATGCAAGGGTCGGGGTTGGTGTCGGCGTCGCTGCCGTCGGGACAGCCCATGCCGGCGGCGGCGTTGGGAAAGGCGGCGGTATAGACGGTCTGATCGTTCGTATAATCCACCGCCCCGTCGCCGTTCAAGTCCCAGCGGATGGCGTTCAGTTGGGCCAGGGTGGTAATTTCAATCAGCCCGTCATCGTTGCTGTCGTAGTCGGTGGCGGTCGTCGTCGTTTGGGCCTGGGCCGTAGGGGTAAGGGTGGCGTTCAGGGAAACTGCGGCCAGAATCAGAACCAACAGGGTCAGGGTCGCGGCGAACAGGGGCAGCTTGGGGGTTAAGGGCATCAAGGACAACTCCTTGTGTTTTGATGGGGTTTGGCCCCGGCGGCACGGGACCGAGTAGGGACTTTAGCGGCAGGTTGGGCTGCGGTCAAGGATGGCAACTTGATGGGCATTGTTTCAGAAAGTGTTGGGCGGGGGCGGATTGCAAAAAAGCTGAGCCGCCGTAGAATGGATTAAGCGACAATATCAGATCCGCGGCGGTTCAACCAATGCTTATCTTAAAACTAGCCGAGCAGCGTGTCCAGACCCAGCCCCTCCCGCCGCAGCGGTGTTCCGGTTGTGGCGGTCAAACCTGGCAAAAATGGGGCGGGCGGCGGCAGCGCGCTTTAACTGATGCGCAGGTCAAGTCCGTCCGAACCCAACGCTATCGGTGCGTGGCTTGCGGTAAAACCACTACGGCCCGGCCGCCGGGGGTAGGCCGGAGTCGGCGCAGTCAGCCCTTTACCGCCCTGCTGGGGATGTTGTATGCCCTGGGCTTGAGCCATCGGGGTATTGAGGTCATCACGGGACTGCTGGGCTATTCGGTGGACCAGGTCACCAGTTGGCGGGAAGTGCAGCGGTTGGGACAGGCGGTGCGGCGGCGTTTGCCGGCGGGCCGGGTGCGGATAGTAGCGGTGGATGAGACCTGGCTGCGGGTGCGCGGCAAATCCCGGCCGGTGGGGGTGGTAGTGGGCCGGGACGGGCGGATGGTGGGGTTGGAGTTGACCGGCCCGGGCTTTGACTACGGGCAATGGTTCCAGGAATTGGCCGACCAGTTGGGGGTGGAAGTGGTGGTAACCGACGACGCCAGCGAATATGCCGGGCCCATTGCGGATGCCGGGCTGCAACGGCAGCAATGTATGGTGCATATGCAGCGCACCCTGGGAAGGTGGAAAGGACGCCTGCAACCGGACTTGCGGGAAGCTTGGGGGGAATTGCTGGGGCAAATGGCGCAACTGGTCAAGGAGTTGCCGGCCGACGGGTCCGAGCGGTTGCATTATTGGGACCGGGATCCAGCCTTGCCTCGGGAGTTGCGCCGGTTGGCCGTGCATTTACAAGAACGCTGGCGACAGATGACCTTGCATCAAAGAGAACCCGGAGTACCCAATAGCACTAATTGGCTGGAGGGACGGTTCGGACGGATTAAACCCCGCTATCGGTTGACCCGGGGGCTGAAAAGCGCCGCCGGGGCAGCTAACTTTATAGCGGTGTTGGGCGATGTATTGCAATAGACCGGCACGAATTGACCGCCTAACCCGACCGCCGCCCGGACTGCCAACATTTTTGGGAACAGTGCCCCTTCCCCCATCCCCCTACCATTCCCGCCGCCAATAAGGTAAAATCAACGGCGGCGGCTCCAGCGGGGCTGGACGCAACTTTGACTTACCGAAACGGAGCGGCAGTTATGGCTAATATGGAACAGGTGCAGTTGGTACGCCGGGGGCGGGACGCCGTAGCCCAATGGCGGGCGGAACATCCCGGGGAAGCTCTTGACCTCAACGCCTGCTATCTGAGTCATACCCGCATTCCCCAGGTGGATTTGAGCGGCGCGGATTTGCGGAACTCGGACCTGATGGGGACGATGCTGCGGCGGGCCAACTTGACCGACTGCCGTCTTAATCCCATCCATCTCTACCGGGGGGATGTGCGGCAGGCGGTTTTTGACCGCTCTTTGCTGAACGGGGCAAACCTGCGCGGGGCTGACTGCCGGGAAGCCAGCTTTCAGGATGCCGACCTCGACCGCATCATCCTCTCTGACGCCAACTTGGCCGGGGCTAACCTGCGCGGGGCCAATCTCTCCCGGGCCAACCTCGACCGGGCCAACCTGTCCGGGGCTGACTTGACCGGCGCCAATCTGAACGGCGCGGCCCTGACCCGTACCAACCTGAACGGCGCCATCTTTCGGGAAAGCGACTTTTACGAGGCGGTATTCAACACTACCCCGCTGGACGGCGCCGATTTCACCGGCAGCATTATGGGCTACACCGTCTTTCAGAACTGCGATCTCAGCGCCGCCTTGGGCTTGGACGCCGTGCGCCACGACGCTCCCAGCACCTTGGGCGTCGATTCCCTGTTCCGCTCCGGCGGTCAAATCCCGGCGGTATTTCTGACCGGCGTCGGCTCCCCGGAGTCTTTGACCGCCTTTCAGCAGTCCCTGTCTGGCGGCCCGGCCTTGTCCGGGGATTACTTTATCGCCTGCGCCGCCGCCGACTTGGATTTTGCTACCGCCTTGCGCGATGACCTGCGGGCTAACGGGGCCCGCTGCTGGCTGTTCCCGGAAAATGCCCGTGGCAGCGCCCTGGTTGACCGCCGCAGCACTTCCGAGGAGGAGGAGGTCGAGCGGTGGATTCGCCACTATGACAAACTGCTGGTGGTCTGCACCCCGGAGGCTTTGGGCAGCGAAACTATCCGCAACGACATTATTGCCGCCAAAGAGCGGCAGCAGTCCCGCGACCAGTGGGTTTTGTTCTTGGTAACTAAAGACGGCTTTATGAACGCCCCCCGGGATCGTTACGCCCGCAGCTTGAGCGCCGAACACCGGGTTTTTGACTTGCCCGGTCAGTCGGAACAATCGGACGCCTACCGGCAAGGGATGGAGGAACTGGCCGCCCGGCTGCAAGAGACCCAGCCGGCCAGTGCCGGCGGCCCGGCGCAGAGTAGCGGCGGCGGCAGTATGCAGTTGTAGCCGCGGGGACGCAATGTTGGGGGTGTTGTATGCCTTGGGCCCGAGACCCGGCCTTGTCCCGGGAGTTGCGGTGCTTGGCGGTGCATTTACCGGAACGCTGGCGACAAATGACCTTGTATCAAAGGGAACCCGGAGTACCCAATACTACCAACTGGCTGGAGGGATGGTTCGGCCGGATTAAACCCTACTATCGGTTGCCCCGGGGTCTGAAAAGCGCCGCCGGAGGCAGCTAACTTTATGGCGGTGTTGGGCGATGTATTGCAATAGACCAGCACGAGTTGACCGCCCAACCCGGCATTTTGCGAAACCCCAACACTTTCTGAAATAGTGACCTCGACACCGCCGCCCGCCGCAACCGCCATACGGCCTAAAGCCCGTGCTGGGCAAAGACCGCGGCTTTCAACTCCGCCACGCTCTCCTCGGCATACCGCCGCGCTTCCTGCCTTACCTCAGTCGGCACTGCCAAGGCCACATCATCCCGCAGCTGCCGCCGGTTATGCTGATCAGCCCAAGCGGCCGGGATGGCGTCCGGCCAGCCCACGCCCAACATTATGCCGTAAGCCAAAGTCCAGCAGCGGGCTACCGCGTCCAGGTCATAACCGCCGCCGCCCAAAGCCAGCCAAGGTAATCCCAATTTTGCAAACTCCCGGATTACCGCCGCATAGCCCCGGGAAGTCAGCTGCAAATGGGTCAAGGGGTCGCTGTGGTAGCTGTCAATGCCCAACTGCGTTACCAGCACATCCGGGGCAAAGGCGCGGATTAGCGGCAGCGCCGTCTCCCGAAAAGCCCATAGATACAGTTCATCCTCGGTATAGGGATACAGGGGAATGTTGACCGCAAACCCGGCGCCGTCTCCCGCGCCGCTTTCCCGGACAAATCCCGTCCCCGGAAACAGATACTGCCCCGATTCGTGAAGGGATATAGTCAAAACCCGGTCATCGGCGTAAAAGACATTCTGCACCCCGTCGCCGTGATGGGCGTCCACATCCACATAAGCCACCCGCAAACCCCGGGCCAGCAGGTAGCGGATTGCCAGGGCCGGGTCGTTGAAAATGCAGAACCCGGAAGCGTAGCCCGGCGCGGCGTGGTGCAGGCCGCCGGCAATGGAAAAGGCCGCATTCACCCGTCCGCCGGCCACCAGTTCCGCCGCCATTAGCGTAGCTCCGGTACTGAGGCAAGCGGCGTCATACATCCCGGGATAGACCGGGTTGTCCCCCATACTGCTGAACCCGAACCGCTCCGGCCGGGACAGATTCAACCCGGAGCTGAGACTCCGCACCGCCGCAATGTATTCCGGCGTATGCACCCACTCCAGTTCCTCCTCGGTAGCCGACCGGGGGGACATCAGCCGGGAATTTTCCCCGTCAAAAGCCCCGTAAGCCTGCAGCAGTTCGTAGGTATAGCGCAGCCGGGCCGGCCGCATCGGATGGTCAGCCCGCAGAATGTGCCGGGAAAGGGCATCCCCATAAACAAAAGCGGCCCCCGCCATCAATTCACCTCCGCAATCCAATCGGATTAGTTTTATGATACCGGATAATGGCAACGGGATACCGGAGATTTTTCAGGAACTACCAAACTCTCCCCATTCCCCAAATTTCTGCTACAATACCCCCATACCGCCATTAAGGAAACCCGGCAATGCTGGAAACCGCCCCCAATCAACTTTACTTCGGCGACAACCTCCCCATTATGCGGGAGCATATCGCCGACGCCAGCGTTGACCTCATATACCTCGACCCGCCCTTTAACTCCAACGCCAGCTACAACCTGCTGTTCCGGGAGCGCAGCGGCGAACAATCCGCCGCCCAAATCACCGCCTTTCGCGATACTTGGCGTTGGGGCCTCGAGTCGGATGCCGCCTATCGGGAAGTAATCCAGGATGGCCCGCCCCGGCTCTCCCGGCTCTTGTCCTCGATGCGGGATTTGCTGGGTCAGAACAATATGATGGCCTACCTGACGATGATGTCCCATCGGATGATCGAACTGCACCGGGTATTGAAACCCACCGGCAGCATCTATCTCCACTGCGACCCCACCGCCAACCACTACCTGAAACTCCTGATGGAGACCATGTTCGGTTTCGACAACTTTCGGAACGAAATCATCTGGCGGCGCACCTACGCCCACAACGACCCGCGCCGCTTCGGCCGCATCACCGACTGCATCCTGTTCTACACCAAAAGCGACAACTACACCTGGAATCTCCCTTACACCGCCTACTCTAAGGAGTATGTCGAACAATACTTCCGCTATGAGGACGGCGGCGGTAAGTTCCAGCTGATAACCCTGACCGGCCCCGGCGCCAGCGCCGGAGAATCTGGCGAACCTTGGCGGGACTGCAATCCTACCGATAACAACCGCCACTGGAGCGTCCCCCGCCGCGTCATCACCCAGCTTGCCGGCCCCGAATTTGCAAACCTCCCCATCACCGAGCAGTTGGACTTGCTGGACAACAGCGGCTATATTTACTGGCCGCCCGGCGGCTCCGTCCCCCGTTTCAAGGAATATCTCCACGAAATGGGAGGCTCCCCGGTCCAAAACCTCTGGACCGACATCCGACCTCTAGGCTCCCGGTCCAAAGAGCGGATGGGCTACCCTACCCAGAAACCGGAAGCCCTGCTTGAGCGCATTCTCCAGGTCAGCAGCAACCCGGGCGACCTGGTATTTGACCCCTTCTGCGGCTGCGGCACCACCGTGGCCGTCGCCGAGCGGCTCAACCGCCGCTGGATTGGCATTGACATCACCCACCTGGCTGTATCCCTGATGAAAAACCGGCTGCGCGACGGCTTCGGCGACAGCTTGCAGCCCTACGACCTGATCGGCGTCCCCCGCGATGTAGCCAGCGCCCGCGCTCTGGCTATTGAAAGCGAACACGACGGTCGCTATCAATTCGAGTGGTGGGCTTTGGGACTGGTCGAAGCCCGCCCCGCCCAGGAACGCCGCAAAGGCCCCGACGCCGGTGTTGACGGCTATATCAACTTCTTTGACGACAACAGCGGCCGCCCCAAGCGCATCATCGTTCAGGTCAAAAGCGGCCAGGTCAACCGCGCCCAAATCGCCACCCTCAAAAGCGACCTGGAACGGGAAAAAGCCCAAATCGCGCTATTCATCACCCTGAACCCGCCCACCGGCCCCATGCAGCAGGAAGCCCTGGCCGCCGGCTTTTACGAACCGGCCCACTTCCCCGGCCAGCAATTCCCCCGGGTGCAGCTCTTGACCATCGCCGAACTTCTCGACGGCAAACTGGCCGAATACCCCCGCTACGCCCCGGAACCCACCTTCCGCCGCGCCCCCCGCCGCCGGCGGAGTCAAGCTGAGCAAGCGGGTTTCTAACCCTATTCCCGCCCGGTGTCGGCAATGATTGAAACCAGCGCCCCCGGCTCCGTCCGCATTGTTGGAATGATTGGCGTGGCCCGGGAAAACCCGACTACTGCCGGGGCTACGCTTAGCGTTTTTGGCGGTGGTATCAATCCCGGGGCGGCCGTTCCTGCCGGCGTTGATGGCGGCTATATCCGGGAATTCGCCCGAGTTCACGAGGCTGCCGGCTTTGACTTGGTATTGACCGGCTATTCCTCGAGTACGCCGGACGGGTTTGAGGTAGCCGGCTACGCCGCGGCCCATACGGAACGCTTGGGTTTTCTTATTGCGCACCGCCCCGGCTTTGTCGCGCCTACTCTGGCTGCCCGCAAAGCCGCTACTTTAGACCAGCTGACCGGCGGCCGCATTGCCCTGCACATCATTTCCGGCGGCAGTGATGCCGAACAGGAACGGGACGGCGACTTTCTGCCGCACGATGCCCGCTATCGCCGTACCGACGAATATATGGACATTCTGCGCCGGATCTGGACTTGCCCGGAACCCTTTGACTATGACGGAGAGTTTTACCGGCTCAAGGGCGCGGCCAGTCAAGTACAGTGCTATCAGCGGCCGCATTTGCCGTTGTTTTTCGGAGGGGCGTCGGATATTGCTTTGGCAGTGGGCAGCCGCCGCGCCGATGTTTTTGCCTTGTGGGGCGAACCCCGGGCCGCCATTCAGGAGCGCATTGCCGACATCAAAAGCCGGGCCGCCGCCTATGGCCGGGATATTGCTTTCAGCCTATCGGTGCGCCCCATCCTGGCGGATACTGAGGACAAGGCATGGCAACGGGCCGGGGCAATCCTGAACCGGGTCAAAGCGGCCACGGCCGACCAAATCGCGCCCGGTCAGTCGGCCCGGCCGCAGTCGGTCGGCTCCCGCCGCCTGCTGAACTTCGCCGCCCAAGGGGATGTTCACGATGAACGGCTGTGGCTGCCGGTAGCCGCGGCCAGCGGGGCTGCCGGCTCGACTACCTGCCTGGTGGGTACTCCGGCCCAAGTAGCCGATTCCCTGCTGGCTTACTACGACCTGGGCTGTACCACTATCATCATCCGCGGCTTTGACCCTTTGGGGGACGCGGCGGAATATGGGCGGGAACTGATCCCCCGGTTAAGGGAAGGGGCCGCGGCCCGGGCGGTGCCGGCGGGCTAGTCCCCCAAGGCTACCACTATGTAGTAGCGGGGTTCGGCGCTGACCACGCGGGTAATATGCCCTTGGCCGGTCAAATCCTCGGCCAGCAGCACATCCCCCGGGCCGACCCGCCGCTTGCTGCCATCGCCCACTTCCACCTCGGCTTCGCCGGACAGGGTGATGGTGTATTGCCGGCGGGGGGCGCAGTGCCACTCCAGCAGATAGCCCGGCTGGGCAATGCGGATGGTAATGCCGTTGGCCGTTTCCAGCGGCGTCCCCTCGCCGTAAGCCCCTTCGGTGTCAATAAAGGACGCAAAGGGCGGGTTCAAGTCCTCCAGATGAGACTGCCCGTCCGCTCCGGTATAGCATCGCACAAAGTTAGGCATAACGCTCCCTTGCTTGCTGTCTGATTTGGCGGTTTCCCGTTCAATGATTGGCAATTGCCCCCTATTGTCTATATCCTTGCCCGGTTAGTCAAGTTTGCGTTATGCTTGACGCCAATCTAGGCATTGGTGCAATTCGATGGACTTTTTCATTGCCTACCACGCTGCCGACCGGGATTGGGCGGACTGGATAGCCGCCCAACTTACGGCCGCCGGCTATTCGGTGGAACTGCAATCCTGGGATTACTGGGCTAATTCCAACCTGGTTTTGGAGATGTTCGCGGTCAGCGCCATTGCCGAAGCGACCATTGCCCTGCTCTCCCCGGAGTTTCTGGCGGAAAATTTGCAACGGCCGGAATGGGCCGCCGCCTACGCCCAAGACCCGGAGGCCGCCAAGGGCATCCTGATTCCGGTAAAAGTACGCCCCTGCGATACGGCGGCCCAATTGCCGGCTACTCCTTGCCTGGACTTGACCGGACTGGCGGCTGAGGCGGCGGGGGAGTTGCTGCTGGCGGCGATAGGGGAAAGAACGGGTTAGGGGCGGCTAGGGAGTCACCGATAGATGGGCGGGTTTGCAAACCCGCCCCCCTATACTGTCTTGACCCGGTGAATAGACCGGCCTAATCGGCTGGCGCGGCGGCAAACTCGGCGGCGGCGGCGATTTCCGCGCCGCTCATGTCTCGGATATGGGTTGCCAAGGCCCAGTGGTGGCCGTAGGGGTCGCTGACCTGGCCGTAGCGGTCGCCCCAGAAAGTATCCATCGGCTCCATCACCGCAGCGCAACCGGCGGCCAACGCCTGCCGGTACATAGCGTCCACATCCGCCGAATAGACCTGCAAGGTTACCGTGGAACTGCCGCAGGTGGCCGGCGCGGCGACGCCGGCGCAGCCGAATTCCGGGGGAAACTCGTCGGACACCATCACCAAGGAATCGCCGATTTTCAGCAGGCCGTGGGCAATCAGGTCGTCCATACCCGGCATAGTGAACCGGCACAATTCCGCGGCGTCAAAGGCTTGGGCGTAAAAGTCCATAGCCGCCCCGGCGCCCTTGATAATCAGGCGCGGCGTTACCGAGTGAAACCCTTGGGGAATGGGGCTTACATTGCTCATCAAAAATACTCCCGGTGTAAGATTTGGCGGCGGCTATCAAGCCGCGCAATGACCAGCATACCCCGGAACGGCGGGAATTGCCTTGCGCGGCGGTCGGTAAATTGGGCAAGTTTTGGGCTCTGGATTCCCGTTTTCACGGGAATGACGCTTTCTATATGCGATAGCCTTGGGTGGGAGCGTCCCCGGCAATGCCGGGGACGCTTTGTTTTGGGTGATGGGATAGAAAGGGAAGGGGGCGGGTTATCGCACGGGGACGGGCTGGCCGTTCTGGATTTGGCTAATCCGGAAGGTACCGGCGATGTCGCCGTTTTCGTCGAAGCTGATGCTGCCGTAATACTTGCCGTCCCAATTCTGGGTGCCGTACAGGAACTCCTGCATACAAGTGGTGTTTTGGTCGCCGCATTCGAGGAGCATTTCGGCAATGAGGAGGACGCCGTCGTAGGCGGTGGCGCAGTAGTAGTCGAGGTTGCAGTCGGTATCGGCTTGCAGGGCGGCGAAGTCGGGCTGCCCTTCACTCTTGAAGGTCAAAGCCGGCAGGTAGAAATCCTCGAGAAGGTCACCGTACTGGTCAATGGCATCCTGAACGGCGACGAGGCTGGTGGCGCCGGGGCCGGCATAGCCGGCGGCGCGCAGCGGGGTCAGCAGGTAGTCAATGTCCGGGATGGTCTGGGGCAGGACGATAACCAAATCGGGGTTGGCGGCGGCAATGCGGCCGGCTGGGGCGGTGTAGTCGCCCTGGCCGGAGGGGACTACTTCATCGGCGACAATTTCGCCGCCGCCGCTGGTCAACAGGTTTTGATACCAAGCCCGCAAATCCTGGGCAAAGGCGGTGTCGTTGGTGAACAGGGCAAAACGGCGGAAACCCTGTTCCAGCAGCAGGGGAGCCATAACCTGGACATGGGCGGAGTTGGCGGGAATGTTGCGGAAAACATAATCGCCGACGGTGGAGATTTCGCTGGATTCGGAGAGGGGGGAGAGGAGCAGCACTTCGTTGGCTTCGGTATAGGGCGCCATACCCAAAGTTTCGTCGGAGCAGGTGCCGCCGTAGATGATTTTGACATTGCTGTCTTCGACCAGGCGTTGGGCGGCGGCCAAGGCAGCGGCTTGGGTGCATTTGCCGTCGGCCATTATCAGCTCGAGGTGGCGGTTGTCGGCGGCCCACTGTTGGTTGATGTCCTGGACGGCGCGGGCGATGACGCGTTCGACCGGGTCGCCGTAGCTGGCGGCGTCGCCGGTCAAGGGGTGGACGGCGCCGATGCGGTAGGAAGTTTCGCCAGAGGAGCAGGCGGCCAGGGCTAGAGCCAGGGTCAAGGCCAAGGCGGCGGTCAGCATAAGGAACCCGGCGCGGCGGCGGGATATACGGCTGGGGATGGAGCGGTTCCAGTTAAGCATTGGAGATGTACCTCGACTTTGCCGGGATGGAGGTTTTATCGGGATGGGCTGGCCGGCGACCGCTTTGGGGTGGGCGGGAAAGGCGGCGGCGGGAGCGGCCGGCTTGCGGTTTTACCGTAACAAGGCGGCGGCGGGGGTGTCAAGACGGGAATTTGGGGGATTTGGAACGGGAGAATTAGGAATAACCCAGCCGATTGACTGCGCTACCCCAGCGTCAGCGTGAACCCGAATAGGATTCCACGGCGACAGCCGAGAAATAACATAGGGAAAAGGGAAGTCCCCCGGGGAACTCCCGGGCGGACTTCCCTCCTATCCGCCCGGCCGCATGAATGGTTGAACTGTAGCCGGCGATAGAGTTAAGCCAATCGTTGGCGGCGGCGAGATGCTGGCATAAGGTACTGGGGCGGGCTGGGGGTGATGCCCGCCCCGGATTGGATACGCCGCCGGCCCGGGGGTTAGCGGCGGACGCGTTTGGTGTTTTGGCAGGTGGCAGACCAGGAGTTGACCGGGGCGGCGCGGTGCGTGGCCCGGTTAGGATCTGGCGCGCCGACGGTGCTGCGTTCATAGACCCAGTCATCGGCTCCGGAGAGCGGCGGGTCGGTGGCGACTATATTGCGGACGCGCTGATAACCCTTGCCCTCGCAGTAAGCCGTGGCGGCGGCGCGGGACAGGACGGCCCAGTCAATATCAGCGGTGCTGCCAAAATGCGCCCGAGCCCGAGGGGGCCAATGACCGCTGGTATCACGGGTATTACTACCAAGAAGTTGCCAACCGCTGAGGTATTCGCCGAAGGGAGCTATAGCCCGGCGGCAGGGCGGGTCAGAAGGGGAAGGTCCGTTATAGTATTGGACGGCTCCGTCGCCGGTAAAGGCGTAACAGTTGCGGGTATCGGCTTCGACGGTCTCGGATTCGGTTACGATGGTGCGCCAGCGGCGGCGGCGTTCCTCCCGGGGAAACTCAAAGATGAGGTCGCGGCTGACGCCGGTAACGCCGGATTCCCCGTCAGTAAGGTAGCCCTCTTGGGCGGCGAGGAAGCCGCGGAAGTTGCCGCTTTCGCCAAAATAGACTGTGTCGTCCCGCTCGTTGCGGTCGCGGCCGGCGGCCCAGGTTTCGGCTTTGGTCCAGGTGTCGGACTGGTCGATGGCGCAGTAGATGGACTTGCCCCGATTGGCGGCGAGGGATTCGAGGATCATCGAGACGCGGGCGTCATCGGCATCGGCGACCGCCGGGGACTCTTGCCAGTCGGAGCAGTCCCAAGGGATGGAGCGGGGCGCGGCTTGGGCGGCGGAGCCGGCGGCAAGAATCAGCAGGGACAGGGCAAGGATGGCTACGGAAAGTCGGTTCATAGTGGCAGCTCCTTGCTGAAGGATGGTACCAAGATAAGGGATGGGGCGGGATTTTGTCAATGGGGGGATGGGGGATTTTTGCGGCTTGCCGGATTCCCGGGGTAACTTCCATTTTCCCAATGTCACGCCGCCCTTTCCCCCGGGCCGGGTTTTGTGCTATACTAACCCCCAGCCTCGATTTGGCCCGCCCTTTTGACCGGGCGGGCGGACGATTATTTACCGGGAGAATGACGGTGATAGTTACCACGGAGTCGTCCAGCAGCACCGAAGTTATCCTCAACATTGCGATGGACGCGGCGGACGAGGAACCTTTTGTTGCCCGTTCCTACCGGCGCACTGTCGGCAACTTGTCCATCCCCGGTTTCCGCAAGGGGAAAGCCCCGCGCTCGGTGGTCGAGAACCATGTCGGCCGCCAGGCGTTGCTGCGGGAAGCCCTCGACTATATGATCCCCGAAACGCTGAACCGGGCGCTGCAAGACCAGGGTTTGCAGGCGTTCATCGAGCCGCAGGTGGAGATGCTGGAGTGGGAGCCGGTGTCCTTCAAGGCGGTCATCCCCTTGGAGCCGGCGGTGGATTTGGGGGATTTTCGGCAGCTGCGGCTGGAAAAGGCGGCGGCGGAAGTCAGCGCTGAACAGATTGACCAGATGCTGGAACGGCTGCGCCGGGAAATGACGCCCTGGGAACCGGCGGAGCGGCCGGCCCGCTTTGGCGATTTGCTGAACCTGAAGGTGCGCGGGGTGATGGATGGCGAGGAAATTATCAGCGACGACGGGGTGGATTTTATTCCTGAACCGGGGAATGTGTTGCCTTTCCCCGGCTTTGCGCCCTATCTGGAGGGCTTGACCGAGGGCGCGGAAAAGGAATTCGTAATGACGGTGCCGGCCGATTATCCCCGGCCCGAGTTCGCCGGCAAGGAAGTAGCCTTTCAGGTAACGGCCCTGTCCGTTAAGGAAAAGAACTTGCCGGAGCTGGACGATGAGTTCGCCAAGGGCGTGGGCGAAGGGTTTGATACGATGGCTGACCTGCGGGCGGACATCGCAGGGCAGCTGAACGACGACGCGCAGCAGCGGGCCGATTACGAGTTTCAGGAGCTGGCCCTGGCCCGGGTGCTGGGGCAGGCGACTATTGACCTGTCGGATTTGGTGGTAGCGCGGGAAGTGCAGGCCATGGTCGAGGAGCGGGATCGGATGCTCCGCAATCAGCGGCTGGATTTGGATACCTACTTGACCTATGCCGGCAAGACGCCGGAGGAGTTTCGCGGCGAACTGCGCCCGGAGGCTATCGATCGCTTGGAGCGGATGCTGGTAGTGCGGCAGGTGGTGAAAGAGGAGGAACTCGAGGTTACTCCGGAGGAAATCCAGCAGGAAATCGAGACGACCCTGGAAAACACCGCCGAGGAGCGCAAGGCGGCAGTGCGGCGGCTGCTCAATACCGAGGAACAGCGCAACGCCATCTATAACTCGATGCTGACCCGCAAGGCAATGCAACGGCTGGTCGCCATTGTCCAGGGCATTGATGAAACCGCAGCGGCGGATGATGACGCCGCCGCTGACACTGAACCGGAAACCCCGGCTGCGGATGACGCCGCCGCTGACGCTGAACCCGCAACGGCCGCCGTTGCGGCGGCGGAAACCGATACCAACGAAACGGCAAACCCGGCGGCCGCCGCTATGGAAACGGAATCGGAACCCCCGGCGGCAACGGACCCGGAAACCCAAGGAAATACGGAAGGAGCAAAACCCGATGCTGATTAACCCCTACGAGGCGGCACCCACGACCCCGGAAAACATCATCCCCATGGTCATTGAGACCAGCCCCCGGGGCGAGCGGGCCTTTGACATCTATTCCCTGCTGCTGCGGGAACGGATAATTTTCTTGGGTACGCCCATTTCCGACCCGGTAGCCAACACCATCATCGCGCAGCTGCTGTACCTGGAACGGGAGGATCCCGACCGGGGGGTCAGCATCTACATCAACAGCCCCGGCGGGCAAATCAGCTCCGGCCTGGCCATTTACGACACCATGCAGATGATTGCGCCGGAGGTTTCGACGGTCTGCGTGGGAATGGCCGCCAGTATGGGCACGGTGCTGCTCTCCGGCGGCGCCAAGGGCAAGCGCTACTGCCTGCCCAACTCCACGGTGCATATGCACCAAGCCTTGGGCGGCGCCCAGGGCCAAGCCAGCGACATCGAAATCGCCGCCCGGGAAATCCTGCGCTTGCAGGACAAGCTGCGCAATATCCTGTCCGACAACACCGGCCAGACCTACGAAAAAATCGCCCAGGACACCGACCGGGACTTTTACCTGACCCCGGAGCAAGCGGTAGAGTACGGCTTGGTGGACGAAATTCTGGGCGGTAATGCGGCAGCGGCCAACGGCAAAGAGTAGGGTCGGAAGCAAGGATATGCCGGCTTCCCGTTAGCAGGGGAAAGACGGCGCGGCGGCGGAACTGATTTTAAGGATGGCGGAGGCAGACCGGTGACTACCCCCAGCGGCAGCGGCAGAAATTCCGGCAACCCCGGCGGCGGCAATCGAGACAGCGGCGGGCGGCAGCTGCAATGCTCCTTCTGCGGCAAGGGGCGCAGTCGCGGCAGTATGGTACAAGCCGGGCAAAGCCGGGCCACGGTCTGCTACTCCTGCATCCAAACTTTGGGCGAACTGATTCAGCCGGATTTGCTGACGGCCCCGGCGGCGGCGCCGGCGGCCACGACGAATAAGCCGCCCCGACCCCTAGTGCCGCGGGAAATCTACGCCAGCCTCGACGCCTATGTCATCGGGCAGGAACGGGCCAAAAAGACGCTCAGCGTGGCGGTCTATAACCACTTCAAGCGGGTCTGGTCCGGCGGCGCCAACCCGGAGGTGGAACTGCAAAAGTCCAACATCCTGCTGATTGGCCCCACCGGCTGCGGCAAAACTTTGCTGGCGGAAACTTTGGCCCGCACCTTGGCTGTCCCCTTTGCCGTTTGCGACGCCACTTCCCTGACCGAATCCGGATACGTGGGCGAGGATGTGGAGAACATCCTGCTGCGGTTGATTCAGGCGGCCGATTGGGACATTGGCCGGGCGGAACAGGGCATCATCTACATTGACGAACTCGACAAAATCGCCCGCAAGGAGGGCGTCAACCGCTCGATTACCCGGGATGTATCCGGGGAGGGCGTCCAGCAGGAATTGCTGAAAATTATCGAGGGCTGCGTTGCCAATGTGCCGCCGCAGGGGGGGCGCAAACATCCGCAGCAGGAGTTTCTGCAAATCAATACCAAGAATGTGCTTTTCATCTGCGGCGGGGCTTTTGACGGACTGAATGAAATTGTCGCCAAGCGCATCGCCACCCACGGCTCCCAATTGGGCTTTCTCGGCGGCAGCCGCAACAAAGCCGATACCGAAAATGCCCTGTCGCAGGTTACGCCGGAGGATTTGCTGGAGTTCGGGTTTATCCCGGAGATGATTGGCCGGCTGCCGGTGGTCAGCAGCCTAGAACATCTGGACAAGGATGCGTTGATTCGGGTGTTGACCGAGCCGAAAAACGCTATCGTCAAGCAGTATCAGCAGTTGTTTAGCATTGACGGCGTGGCGTTGGAGTTCACCGCCGATGCGTTGGCGGCGGCGGCGGAACGGGCCTTGAACCACCATACCGGGGCGCGCTGCCTGCGCTATGTGGTCGAGGAAACGCTCCTGGATGTGATGTACGAAATGCCGTCGCTAAAGAACATTGCCCGCTGCGTGGTGGACCGGGACGCCATTGAAGGGACAGGCGACCCCACTTTGCTGACCCCGGCCGGCGAAGGGGTACCGCTGCCGCAGCCGGAGTTGCTGCAACGCTCGGCGTGAGGACCGTTCTCCAATTCCAACGGTCAGCCGGCCCGCAAAAGCCGAATGACTATTGACTGACTGTGAACTGTGGATTACAATATGTCGGCAATTGAAATCGTGGAAAGCGGCGATTTCCAGCGATGGATCAGTAACTTGCGCGACCGCCGTGCGTTAGCCCGCATCAATGCCCGACTGCTAAACGTTACCTTGGGCAATTTCGGAGACGCCCGTTCAGTAGGGAATGGCCTGTACGAACTGCGAATTCATTATGGCCCCGGCTACCGGATATATTTCCTGCGCGAGGGAATAACTGTTGTTATTCTGCTTTGCGGCGGCGACAAAGGCAGCCAGCGGCGGGATATCGAACGCGCCAACCGGTTGGCGCAAGACTGGAGGGAGTATGGCGGAAACCTTTAGGACTTGGGATGCGGCCAACTACCTGAACACCGAGGAGGATGCCCGCCTGTATCTGGAAGCCTGCGCCGCGGAGGATCCGGGCGATGGCAGCGTGATTCGCGCTGGACTGAGGGACATTGTCCGTTCCGGGAATATAAGCCAGCTGGCCCGGGATGTGGGGATGAGCCGGGAAGGGCTTTATAAAGCCCTGTCGGAAAAGGGCAACCCTTCTTTTGCCACCGTTATGCAGATTACCCGCGCTTTGGGGATGCAGTTGCGGATTACGGCGTAGGCGGGATGATTTAAGGGCGGCGTTAGAGGGAGTTACCTTACCCCACCCCATCCGCGGCCATGGCCGCGTCAATCTCCGCGTCCAGGCACAAGGCGGCCGGGACCACTTGCCCGTTTTGGATGGCTACCCGACCGGCGGCCAAGGCGCGCAGGGTTTCGTAAAGCAGGTACGGCTCCCGGCGGTATTCGGCTTGGCGGATTTGCTGGAACAGCGGCAGGTTTTCCCCCTGTTCCGCGCGCAAGGTTGGCAAGTCCCGGCTGGCAATCCCTTGCCAGTAGGGAGCTAAATCCGGGCCGTCCAAGGGTGCAGTGCAGTAGGAAATTACCGGCCCCCGGTCAACCTGCTCCGTAGCTAGGTGCAGCATCGCTCCGGTACGGGCATCCCGCTGCTCAATCAGCGTCCAAATGACTTCCCGCCAGGTTCCGATGGGGCCGTCGGGCAAGGCGGGATGCAGGTTCAACAAGGGATAGCGGCGGCACATTGCCCCGCCGACAATCAGCATATAGCCGGCCAGGACACAAAGATCCGGCCGGTAATCGGACAAGGCTTCCATAACCACCCGGTCATACGCCGGGCGCAGTTGCGACCAAGGGCTGCCGGCAGCGCGGCGAAAAGCCGTCGAGGAAAGGGTTACCAAGGGGATGTTGTAAGACTCCACCAAGCGAAAGAACTGGTCGGAGCCGTCGGCCTCGCCCCACTCCCGGTTGCTGAACACAAAGCTGATGCGGGCGTCAATAGGGTTGCGTTCCAGCCGTTCCTGGACGAACTGCAACAAGCCCCGGGAGCCGGGGCCGCGTCCGGTAGAAAACCAGCCGATGTTGAGCATTGGGCAGCCGCCGGCGGCCTAGCCTTCGTCCCCGTCGTCAAGGGAGTCAAAGTCCAGCTCCTCATCCTCCTCCTCATCCGCCGGGGACATTGCGATGTCCTCCCAAGCCAGCCCCGGGCCCGGCGTCCAGTCGGCGGGGGCGTTGACTGTCGTGGCAGCAGCACCGCCGTTTTCCCGAACCTCGGCGATTTTCAGCTCGGTCTCCTCCAGCAGCTGGCTGCACCGCCGAGCCAGCCCCATACCCTGCTCGTACAGGGCGGCCGCTTGAGCCAAAGGCAAACCGCCGGCCTCTAAAGTTTCCGCCACTTCCCCCAAGCGGGTAAAAGCCGCCTCGAAGGAAAGGGCTTGCTGGTCGGCAACGGGTTGGTCGTCATACTGCGGTTGGGGCATAATAGTGGTTACCTCGGTGGGGGTGGGGAATTGGGGGCAGGTTAGTGTAACTCAAACTCGCCGCTGGAAAACAACTACCTGACCAGTTCCGTCAAATGCGGACTGAAAACCCGCTTAAAATTCAGCAGATGCTCTACCATCCACTGCTGCACATCCTCCAAAGTTTCCGGGGCGTCGTCAATACTCCCCGACCGCCGGATTGGGATGCGGCAAGCTCTCCGATTCTCCACCGTTTCCCATACTAACGGTTCCCCAAGGTCGGTTTCAATAGTCTCTTTACGCTCCATTAAGCGGGCAAAGATTCCTTTGTTCCACTCGCCGTCGCCGCGGTCAATGGAAACGTTAACCGTTGCCGTCATACCTTGGGTAAAAGCAGCTCCATAACTGACTCCGGAGAAACCGGAACTGAAAGCGTACCAACTTTGCGCTTGTCCTATTCGCGCATTGGTGAATTGGTGCTGCTCCCGCAGAATGTCGATGAGGTCTTGGAAAAACCGCCGGTAAAGCTTCATCCTTTCTGATACTTCTACTCCTTCGGCCCCGCTCTGCTGTCCTACACTAATCGTGCGTTTCCGCCAATCGTTGGGCATAGCAACGACGTTAAAATGGGGAGCCGGGCGGGAATCATCAATCCGCCACGCCTCGACCGCCACGCCGAAAAACTGGGTATCCTCACCAGTGCGCTGATTCAGCCAGTCCAACGCTTGGCGGTGCGCGTCGCGAAATTCCCGGGTCAGCCAGACTATTGCATAAGCGTCATAGCCGGCGGCGTAGGTCAGCAGCTTGCCCAGATGGTCATGGTCAGTCGGCTCCAATTGATTCTCAATGATTACCGGCCGGTTGCCGCCCAAGTCCCGGGCCAGTATGTCCAGAGAAAAAGTGCCTACGGGAGCTTCCGCCGACTGCACTTCCAAATCCAAGCCCAAGGCGTTCCCCAGCTTGTCGATATTCTCCGCCAACCACGGCGTAAAATCCCGGGCTTCGTTAGGCCACACTTCCCGCAGGGAAACCTGCTGGATATTGCCCAAGTTCATCATTTGGAAAGTCCTCCTTACGATTTTCTGAGTCGGGTAAAGTAGTATAACATTGCCCGACCCTGCTTACTCAGTTATTCCGCAAGTTCAGCAGCAAATACACGGCAAAGGCCCGGCGGTCTTTGGCCGGAACTTGCTGAAAGAGAGTTATGGCATCCGCTACGGCAATGATGTCCTGAAGCACAATGCGCTTGGGAAGGTTACCCGAGGAGGCATAGTCGGCTTGATGGCGTTTCGCCTGCAGATCCAGAAACACGTCGGCGAATTGCCGGATGCCATCGGGAAACTCCTTGATAGTGTCAGAACGGCACCGCCGCCGGGCAACGCCATGTTCCAATGCCCGATAGGTGCGCTCCCACGCCGTTGCGCTGCGGTCGGCTCCGCTGCCGCCGACCAGTAAATCGGCGCAACAGGCAGCCAAGCAGTGAAAGAGCGCGTAGTAGGCAGTGCTGACCGCCCGGCGCAAATCCGTTTGCCGTGGCCGGCCGCGTCGGCCGGTATCAGCCAGAGCCCGGGCCGTAGCAATCAGGTTAAAGGGTGTCAACTTTCCCCCGCTTCAAGTAATAGAGGTACTCGTCCTTGTCAATATACCAGGGCGAGGGGAACTCGGTAATCCCTTCGGCTTCCAGCTTATCGCGAAGCTCGGTAATCAAGCCGCGCATCCCCTTGGCGTCCATCAAGTCGGTGTCGCCATCCACGACAATCAGGGCGCGGGCGTATTCGTCGCCGTCCCCCCAATAGTCGATGGTGGGCTTTATGATAATCGGGTCGAAAACCAGCCCGTGGGGAAACCGCGCGTAGAGAGTTTCGGAAAAGACCTCTTTCATCCGTTCCATAGCTTCCGGCTTCATTGCAAGCCTCCCGGTTTTTGCGGCTGGATGGTTATACTTTAAGAGTTAAGGGTTGGCGTGTCAATGGAAATATAGCCACCTTTCCATTGACAACATTTCCTTGCCGGTGTTACACTAACGCCAGACCGCAGGCCGCCCTTGGCCGCCGGCGGCGTGAACCCGACTTTGCTTGCCGGCCGCAAGGCTTTAACCACCGGCCCTTGATACGATGACTGCCACCGGAAAAACCGCGCCACTCCCTCCGGCGAGACCGCCATTCCCCCTTACGGAATGGGTATTTTCCCCGTTTCCTTTCCCGACCCGTCCCGCGGCAATCCGGCAGCGGCCGGCTATACCCCCGGCGGCTTGAATCAATCCAGCCCACAATGCCCCGCCCGTGGCCGCCGGCGACGGACGACGGGGCGGGAGGAGAATAACAGTTGACAATGCAGATGAGCGACTTCGTGGTCCGCTTCGCCGGCGAAGGCGGGCAGGGCGTAGTTACTTCGGCGGAGGGCTTGGCCCAAGCCTCCACCCAGGTGGGCTACCACGCCCTGACCTACGCCACTTTCCCGTCCCAGATTATGGGCGGCCCCACCTGGACGCAGGCCCGCATCTCCGTGGACGGCATCCTCAGCGCCGGCGACGATGTGGATGTGCTGGTGGCTTTCAACCGCGAAGCCTACGATACCCACCGCGAGGAAGTCCGGGAGGGCGGCCTGGTCATCTATAACTCCAACGATTTTCAGTTGGCTGGCGATGACCGTAGCTACGGCTTGCCCATTGATGAACTGGCCCGCTCCACCGGCAACACCCGCGCCGCCAATATGGTGGTGATGGGCGCCTTGGCCCATCTGGTCAATATGCCGCAGCATTACCTGGAGCAGTTTGTGGAAAGCCGGTTCCGCCGCGGCCGCGCCAACGACGACGAAATCATCAGCTCCAACAACCAAGCTTTGCAGCTGGGCCGGGAGGAAACGGCCCGCAGCGGCTTTGTCCTCGGCGATTTGGCCCCGCCCAGTATGCCCGAATATCCCCAAGTGATGCTCAAGGGCAACGAAGCCGTCTCCTTGGGCGCCTTGGCTGCCGGATTGAACTTTTATGTGGGCTACCCCATCTCGCCCGCTACTACCATTCTGGTCTTTATGGAGCGGCACCTGGTCGGCAAGGACAAATTCGCCTACCAGGTCAGTTCGGAGATTGAATCGATTACCGCCCTCCTCGGCGGCGGCTTTGCCGGCAAAAAGGCAATGACCGCTACCGCCGGCCCCGGCTTTTCCCTGATGAGCGAAGGCTTGGGCTTGGGCTGGATGGCGGAGATTCCCCTGGTCGTGGTCGATGTTCAGCGCGGCGGCCCGGCTACCGGCTTGCCCACCAAGACCGAACAGTCCGACTTGCTGGCTTGTATGTATCCGGCCCACGGCGATGTCAAACTGCCGGTTATCGCTGTCGGCACCGTCGAGGAATGTTTCTACGGCGCGGTGAAAGCCCTGAATTGGGCGGAACGCTACCAGGGCCCGGTTATCCTGATGACCGAAATGTCCCTGGCCGAGCGGGTGCAGAACATCCGCCGCCCCGATTTGTCCCAGGTAACCCCGGAGGAACGCCTTACCTATCGCGGCAGCAACGGCTATAACCGCTATTCCGGCTTTGAGCTTTCCCCGATGCCGTTGCCCGGCGGCCCCGGCGCCTATGTCGCCAACGGCAGCGAACACGATGAAATGGGGGACACCACCCACTTGCCCAGCCGCCACATCCAGATGACGGAACGGCGGTTCAGCAAGCTGAAGCTCCTCGAGGAAAACGAGTACGAAGTGGACAACCCGGACGCTCCGGTCGTGCTGATGCCTTGGGGCGGCTCCAAAGGCCCGGCCCAGGAAGCCTACCGGCAGCTGCGGGATGCCGGCGTCGACGTAGGCTGGCGTTACACGATGCTGCTCAGCCCCCTGCCGCCGACTCTGCTCGCCGAACTGCAAACCAAGGAACTGGTCATCGTGCCGGAGCTGAACTATCAGGGGCAGTTCGCCGGCCACCTCCGTTCCTACGGCATCAACGCTCAAGCCATTACCCAATACACCGGCCTGCCCTTCAAGGTGCGCGACCTGGTGGCGCAGGTAACTCAGTTGCCCAAAGCCCAGCCCAAGGAGATGGTCCGAGTATGAGCAAGAAAAACCCGGAGTACGATTTTAAGTGGTGCCCCGGCTGCGGCGACTTCGGCGTCCGCCGCGCCCTCGAGTTCGCGATGATTAACCGCCTCGAGGAGACCGGCTTGCCGATGGAAAACAATGTGGTCGTGGCCGGCATCGGCTGCTCCGGCAACCTGGTTCATCTTTTGGAAGGGCAGCAGCCCTACGGCTTTCACGGCATCCACGGCCGCACCCTGCCGGTGGCGATGGGCGTCAAGATGGCGCGGCCGGAGCTGAATGTGGTCGTGGTCGCCGGCGATGGCGATTTTCTGAGCATCGGCGGCGAACATATCGGCCCCCAAGCCGCCCGCAACCTCAACATCTGCGCCGTGGTGATGGACAACGGGGTGTACGGCTTGACCAAGGGGCAAAGTTCCCCCACCACCGAATTGGGCAAAATCACCAGTTCCACCCCCTACGGCAAAATCGAAGCCCAAGCCGACCCCTTGGAACTTTACTTGACCTTGGGCGTCTCCTTTATCGCCTCCGGGTTTTCCGGCCAGCCCCGGGAACTAGCGAAACTGATTAACCAGGGAATGGACCACCCCGGCTTTGCCATGGTTCATGTCCAGTCCCCCTGCACCACCTACAACGATACCTTTGAGCTGATTAAAGGCAATGCCCGCAAGGGCATCGACCCTCTGCTGTACGAAGTGCCGGAGGAACACGACACCGCCGACCGCGGCGCGGCCTACAACTTGATTCAACGTCGCGGCGTCCCTATGGGCGTCCTTTACCGGGACGAAAACCGCCCCTCTCTCGAGCAGCGGCTGGAGTCCGTCCGCGGCAAAGCCCGGGAGCGGACGGTTGAGGAACTGATGGACACCTTCGCTTTCTAGCCGGCCAACCCGCGGCCATCGGCCGCCGGGAACAACCCCTGGCAAAGTCTGCTCGCGAGTGAGGTTAGGCTATGGTAATCGGCGGCGGCAAAACTAAAGCCCTGCGCGACCAGCGACGCCGCCAACGCCGCAAAGCCGCCGGCCGGGGCAAGCCGCCGGCGCCTCCCAGCGGCAAATTGGGCAATTTCCTGCGCCGCCTCTTTGCCCCGGGCGAACGGCGCAAGGGAAAGTAGCCCTTTGGCGCGGCCAATTCCCAAATTCCCGAAAATTCCTCCCAAAACCCCCCTTGACAAACCTCCAAACCATCCCCCATAATAAAAAGCGTCAAGGTTGACCTGACCCCGGGACGCCGGGTTCTTTACGCTAAGCTTACCGTAAAACTTAATACCGCTCCACACAGCGCGCTGTGGGCCCCGGCCGGCCCTAAACAAGCCGCCGGACGCCTCAAACACTCCTACCCTCGGGGAAACGGACTAAGGCCCCGTAAATCCCCACCAGGAGCAGCGGCCAACGGCAAATCCCACCCGCCGAACCAAACCGCCGCCCCAACCTACAGGAGTCGGAGCAACCCAGGTTGACTGGAGAACGGTCAACCGCGGTCGCAACACCGGGCCAACCCGCCGGCATGGCAACCATACCAACCGGCGTCAGTAGCCAACTCAAGGTAGCGCAACCGTAATCGGCAGCCTGGCCGGGCATTACCGAGATGTGCAGCAAGGTATCCAATCGGCGTAGCAACCCACATGGTCAGACCTGCCAACCCTTCTCCCGACAAGGCGGAAACCGCGGCCGCGGTTTCCGCCAAAACCGGTATCCCCCCAATCCTCAATTCTATGCTATAATCCCCCAACCCCCGCATCAAAACCGGCGCTCGGAGGGCCCTTTGCCCAATCTCAATCTCCGCCCGTCCCAGTTAGCCCTCGGCGGCCGCCCCATCCACTACGCTTGGGTTATCGTCATCGTCGCCGCCCTGATGCGCCTCAGCTCCTCCAGCTTCCGCACCTCCTCCAGCATCCTCATCCCCCGTCTCGTCGAAACCTTCGGCTGGAGCTACGGCATCGTTGGCGGCGCCTTCGCCCTCCAATGGGTCGTCTCCGGCATTTTCGGCGCCCCCGCCGGCTGGCTCGGCGACCGCTACGGCGTCCGCGTGGCGATGACCGTCGGCGCTTTCTTGTTCACTATCGGAATGGTCTTGACCGGCTTCGTCAACCACTGGCTCCTCTTTTACCTCTACTTTGGTATCATCCTCAGCGCATCAATGGGCATCTTTCAAGTGCCGCTGACCGCCGCCGTTACCCAATGGTTTCACCGCCGCCTCGGCGTCGGTATGGGCATCCTGCAAGCCTCCCAGGGCTTGGGGCCCCTAGTCGCCGTCCCCATCATCCTGCTGATTATCGCCCTTTTCGGCGGCGGCGAAACCGGCCTCCGCGCCGCCTTCTGGATCCCCGGCATCGGCGGCGGCCTGCTGCTGCTATTGCTCATCCGCCTCTTTTACAACGAACCGGCCGATATTAACGCCCGGCCCCTGGGCGCGGCCGCCGATACCCCGGTGCGCCGCCTGCAAAGCGGCGCTCCCGCCCAATTCCGCGCCAAAATCTTTCTCCGCCAAGTGCTGCGTACCGCCGCCTTCTGGAATCTGATCGGCATCCACTATTGGGGCTGCGCCGGTCACGCCATCGTTATGGTCTTTATCGTCGCTATGGCCGAGGCCGCCGGCGTCTCCCGGGGCTTGGCCGCCGGCGTCTTTATCGCCTTGACCATGACCAGCACTCTGACCCGCTTTGCCGTCCCCATCCTGGCTGACCACTTGGGCAGCAAGGGCGTAATGGGCGTCTGCTTCTTTTTGCAGGTAGCCCCGGTATTCCTGCTTTTCTTTGCCGATACCGCGTGGATGTTCTATCTCTTTGCCATCCTGTTCGGCATTGGCTTTGGCGGCGAAATGACCGCCTTTCCCATCATCAACCGCCAGTATTACGGCAACGCCCCCATTGGCACTACCTACGGCTTTCAGATGATGGGCGCCGGCTTTGGGATGGCATCCGGTTCCTTCATCGGCGGCTGGCTGCGCGACTTCTCCGAAGGCATCACCTATCCGGCGGCCCTGGATAATTCGTTAATCGGCGGCTGGCTGCCCGACCTTTCCCGCGGCATCAGCTACCCCGACTTTCTGGCCTCCGGCAACTTCACCGCCACCATTGCCGCCTCCCTACTGTTCAGTTCCATCGGCGTCCTGTCCATCCTGCTGCTGCCCCGCACTTCCCGCCGCCAACTCCCCAACTGGGAGGACGCCCTCCCCGAGGAATACCGCAGCGCCCCGGCCCGGCCCGGAACGGCGGCCGCCGGGGATTAAGTTTCGTTATCCCTTGCCGCGCCCTTCTATCCTGAACTGGCTGCTGGACGAATACGCCGCCGGAAACTGCGGTTATGCTAAAATAAGCGAAACCGGGGACAAGGAGAATTTGCCAAGGATGACCGTCAACAATACCGACCGCAACGGCAACCCGCCGGGCGTGGAACATCACCTTAAAACCAGCCGCCGGCTCATTCGGCAGGCCAGCTATGAGCTGGAAAAGCGCGGCGACCGGGTGCAGGCGTGCGACAAGGCGGCCGGGGCCGTAGCCCACGGGGTTAAGGCCGTGGCCGAGATGCGGCACTGGCGGCACGACTCCCATAACCGGCGGCGCAATATCGTACACCTATTGTCCGCCGAATACGACTTGCCGGATTTGCCGGTGATGCAGGCTTTCGCCGACCAGCTCCACGACAATTTTTACGAGGACTGGATGTACGAGCCGGTAGTGCGCGATCTGCTGGGACGGGTAACCGGTCTGCTGGCAACCTTTACCGGCCTGCTGGATCGGGAGCCGAATACCGACTTCGTGCCTGACCCGCAGCAAGAGCAAATGCTGTCTCGTCTGCGCTTGACCGTGGAGGAAATTGCGGAGCGGTGGGCTATGGACTATCCCCCGCCGCCGCCGGATTTTGAGCCGGAGGAGGACTGAGTTGCCGGCCTGTAGGGGGAAATAATGGCTGTCGCCGGGGATTAACCCCTGCCTTGCCCCCAATAGCCCTTATCCGTTACAATCAACCTCATACCGGCTATAGGAGCTGCAACTTATGACTACCACTACTGAATCCGACCGCACCGGAGCCCGCTTGGAGTCCAAAGTCGATGCGCTGATGGCTGTTGTCGAGGACTTGATCGTCGCCATCCGCGAAACTAATCGCGAAACCAACCGCCGCATCGACCGCCTCTTTTACCTGGGCGCGGCTACCGGCACCGGCATTATTGTCGCCCTGCTGCTCCAACCGCTAATCGCCGCCATCAGCGGCTGAGCAATCATCCCTGGTTATCAGCCCCAACTTATCACTGGTAGGAGCTGCCCTTATGACCATCACCGTCACCGACCCCGCCGTAGGGGATAGTCTGTTGACCAAGCTCGACAGTCTGGCAATCAAACTCGACGCCGTGACGGATTTGGCTGCGGCGGCCAACCGTAAGCTCGACCGCCTCTTTTACTTGGGCGCGGCCACCGGCGCCGGCTTCATTGCCGCCTTGTTGCTCCAACCGCTAATCGCCGCCATCAGCAGCTGAAAAAGTGTCACCGCAGCGCACCCCCAACTTACCACCGGAGGGTTAGGCTATGTTTGACTTGATTATCCGCAGCGGACAGGTTGTTACCCCTTGGGGCGTCGGCAATTGGGACATCGGCATCCGCGGCGAAAAAATCGTCGCCGTCGCCGAACACCATACCCTGACCGACGAAGCCGCCCGCATCCTCGACGCCAGCGGCAAGGTAGTCGTCCCCGGCGGCATCGAACCCCACGCCCACATCCACGCCCCCATTATGGGCCACGGCGACCTCAAAACCGCCCCCCCGGAGGAAGTCAGCCGCGCCGCCGTCTTTGGCGGCACCACCACCATCCTCGACTTTGCCATCCAGTACCCCGGCATCGACATCAACCAGGCCATTCAGGAACGCACCGCCGTTTGGCAGGGCAACTCCTACGCCGACTATTCCCACCACCTGATGCTCCTCGGCGACATCTCCGACCACACCCTCGGCCAGCTCAACGAACACATCCAGGACGGCTTTGCCAGCGTCAAAATTTTCACCACCAACATTCGCCCTCCCAGTATGGCTGGCGAACCCCGGATGGTGCGGATGGGCCATCTCCACGACCTGATGGAGCGCATCCAGCGGCACGGCGCAATGCTCCTGGTTCACGCCGAGGACGACGATATGGTGCAGTATATGTACCAGAAACTGATTGCCGCGGAACAGACCGAATGGTGGAATATGCACCTGGTCCACAGCAACGAATCCGAGGATGTTTCCTTCCGCCGGGTGCTGCGGGTCGCCGAGTGGACTGGTTCCCCGGTCTATTTCGTCCATGTCAGCGCCGGCCAAGGCTTGACCGCCGTTCAGGAAGCCCGGGCCAACGGCCGCCCGGTGTACGGCGAAACCCTGCACAACTACTGCTGCTTTAACGCCGACAATTATCAGGAGGAGAACGGTATGAAGTACCATACCTATCCCTCCCTCAAGTCGGAAACGGACCGCCGCGCCCTGTGGGACGGCATCGTCCATGGCGGCCTCAGCACTATGGCGACCGACGAATACTGCACTACTTGGGATGTGAAAACCGCCGGCCGCCAGGTAACGGATGTCACCGGCGGTCACAACGGCATCGAAACCCGCCTCGGCATCACCTACAGCGAAGGGGTGTCCAAGCGAGGAATGTCCTTGCAGCGGTTCGTCGATGTAACCTCGGCCAACGCCGCCAAAATTATGGGCCTTTACCCCCGCAAGGGCGTTATCGCCCCCGGCAGCGACGCCGACCTCGTGCTGATTGACCCCACCATCAAACGGCCGCTGACCATTGACGACTTCCACATTTCCGACTACAGCATCTGGGAGGGCTACGAAGTCGAGGGCTGGCCGGTAATGACCATCCTGCGGGGAATGGTCGCCGTCGAAAACGGCCGCCTCCGCACCGGCCACAATACCGGCCGCTTCCTCCGCCGCAAAATCGACCCGGAAGTAGTGAACAAGCCGGAGGCCTAGTAGGGTTATAGCCGCCTTAACCCGGCAAGTCAAAAATCAAACCGGGACGCGTTAGCGGTGCGTCCCGGTTTGCATTTGTCCCAACCTTGGCCGGCTTACCCGTAAAACTACCGGCTACCCCGCCACCGGGCAAAACCGTACCCGCCGCCGAATCCGCCCAACCCCACGGCCGCCAGCTTGATTATTTCAGCGACCAAACTGTTCTGTTGCAGAAAGGCAAAGTAGCCCAGCAACAGGGCAACCACGATAATGATGAGAATGGATATGATGGACTGCCATTTCCGGGCGTTGCGGCGATCTTCCAGCGCGCGATCCCGATCTTTGTCCGCCGCGGAAATCAGAGACGAGATGTGTTCCGCAGTCAGCTTATCCAGCAACGGGTTCCGCAAAGGCCCGGACAATGTGGCGGAGAACATCCTGCGCAAACTGACCGGCAGACCGACCAAAGCCTCCTCAGGGTCAACGCCTTCAGATGGCGTAGTTTCCTGTGGAGCTATGGGGTTTCCTTCTTCCGGCGATGCCGGACGGCTCTCTTCAGGCATAAGACAACCCGGAACGGTTTGCGCCTTCCGGCAAGCCGAAACGACGCTTGGCGAAACTCGGCTCCCGGTCAAAACCGCGCCCGAAATCGAGCAGGATTTCCTGTAACTCCCGCTCTATCGTCTGCGTTGCCAACTGCGCGGCCAGCAGGGACAAAACCCATTTCAGTTCGTCCTCGGTCAGCCACCCCTGCCTGAAAACCTCGACAGTTTCCAGCATTGCCGCCCGCAATTCCGCCGCAGAAGGCGGCCGGTCGAAGTTTTCCAGTTCCGCCAAAGCCGCGTCCCAATCAACCTCACCCCGGCCAAACTCGGATTTCGGTGTCGCCATTTCGTCTCCCGGTACGGCAGGGTAATTTGCCCGGTTCACCAGTCAACTTTGCCCCTACCGGCGGCGCAGCGACTGGTTCAAGTTGGCTTAATGGTATATGCCCGGTATCCCGGTGTCAAGGCGCGGGACTGGTCGTTGCATCGGCTGCTTCCCCGGTCATCCCAAACCCCATACCTTCCCCAAAGCGCCGGGCCACGCTGTTTTGTACCGCCGCCATTGCCACTTCTTTGCCGCCCAAAACCTGCTGCATTGCTGTAATCGGCCGGTCGGTTAGGCCGCAGGGGATGATGTGGTCATACCAGGACAAATCCGGGTTCACATTCAGGGCAAAGCCGTGCCGGGTTACGCCCCGGCTGATTTTCACACCGATGGCGGCGATTTTGGCGTTGCCGACCCAAACGCCGGTCAAACCCGGCTCTACTCCGGCCGCAATGCCAAAGTCGTCCAATACGGAGATAATGATTTGCTCCAGAGTGCGGACATAGCGCAACGGCCCGCCCCAATTTCGCAGGTTGACCACCGGCCAGGCAATCAGCTGCCCCGGCCCATGATAAGTAACCTGCCCGCCGCGGTCGGTGTCCGCTACGGCGATGCCCCGGGCCGCCAGTTGCTCCGGAGACAACCGTATATGCTCCGGTTTAGATAGCCGCCCCCGGGTATAAACCGGCGGATGTTCCAATAGCAGTAGCGTATTGGGCTGCCGCCCGGCTTGCACTGCCGCCGCCAAATCCGCCTGCCGTTCCACCGCCCGGCAGTATTCTACTACGCCCCAATTTTCCACCCGGCAGACCGGCATTGCTTCCGACATAGCGCAAAAATCAGCCGGGAGTATCGGGAATAACCCTTCCCCATTCTCCCGGCTTAATCCCCCGATTCCTGGTTGACGCCGGATTAGACCAACCCGGCGTCCGGGTTTATTGCTTCCAACCGGCCTTTGATGGCTTGGATGAATGCGCCGGCTTCCGCTCCGTCGTTGATACGGTGGTCAAAGGAAAGGCACAGGTTCATCATTGACCGGATGGCAATGGCGTCGTTGATGACTACCGGCCGTTTCTGTATCGCTTCGGTGGTCAGGATGGCCGCTTGGGGATGGTTGATGATGGGCTGGGACACGGTGGAACCCAGGGCGCCGGTGTTGTTCAGGGTAAAGGTGCCGCCCTGCACATCGGCCAAAGTCAGCTTGCCCTGCCGCGCCCGCTGGGTCAAGTCGGCGACGGCGTGAGCCAGCCCGGACAAACTTAACCGGTCGGCGTCCGGGATTACCGGCACTACTAACCCGCCGGGAGCCGCCACGGCCAAGCCGATATTCAGCCGCCGTTTCAGGATTATCTGATCCTCGCCCCAACTGGCGTTGAAAGTGGGGTTCTCTTGCAGAGCCGCCGTCAAGGCCCGCAGCACAAAGGGCAGGTAGGTCAAATCCACCCCTTCCCGCTGCTGAAAGGCCGGGCGCAAGGCGGCCCGGGCCGCCACCAGATTGGTAACATCCACTGCGGTGACGCTCCAGGCGTGGGGTATCTGGCTGACGCTCCGTACCATTGCCGCGGCAATCATCCGCCGCACCGGGGTCAGGGCAATGTGAGTTTCATCGCCGGTTGCCGCCGCCGGCCCGACCGGCTCCGGAGCCGGCCCGGCTGCTGCCGTCGCGCCGGATTCCAGATATTGCAGCACATCATCCCGGGTAATGCGGCCGCCCATTCCGGTGCCGGCAATGCGGGACAAATCTACGCTATGCTCCCGGGCTAGCCGCCGCACCGCCGGGGAAAGCCGGGGCGCGCCATTAGTGGACTGTTCCGGGGCCGGGATGGACGGGGCGGATGGGGCAGCCGTTGCCGCCTCGGCAGCAACCGCCGGGTTGACGGCGGCGGTTGGCGGCGCATCCTGCGCCACCGTATCCCCGGCGCCGCCGCCGGTCGGCCCGACCATCGTTGCCGCCGTGTTCAGGTATCCGATACGGCTGGCCGAGGGGGTAGCCGGCGCGGCCGCCGGTTCGGCCGGCACTGCGGTAACGGGCGGACTCGCGGCCGGCACAGGCGATTGAACGGATTCGGTATCCGCCGCCGTTGCGGTGGGCGCGGCGGCGCTGCCGGCCGTTTCCACTTCGGCGATGGGCGCGCCCATGGGGATGGTTTCCCCTTCCTGGGCCAGGATTTTCAGCAGCGCGCCGTCCACCGGCGAGGGAACTTCCATCGTTACCTTGTCGGTTACGACTTCCACCAGCGGCTCATACCGCGCGATGTTGTCGCCAGGCTGTTTCAGCCACTTGCCGATAGTGCCTTCGACGACCGACTCGCCAACTTGGGGTAGTTCTATTGTTTGCGCCAAGGCAGCACCGCCCGCTGTTTAATCCGTTCCCTTGGCCGCGCCGGGCCAGGGATGCAGTCGCCGGGGTTCCCTAATAAGCCGCCAGCCGGCGCAGGGCGTCGGCTATCTTGCCGGTGTTGGGCATATAGGCGTCCTCTAAAGTTTGGGCAAAGGGCATGGTCGGCACATCCGGGCCGCAGAGCCGGGCAATGGGGGCGTCCAGGTAGTCAAAGGCGGCATCCGCCGCCAGGGCCGCGATTTCCGAACCCACGCCGCCGGTAATGTTATCCTCGTGGACAATCAGTAGTTTGCCGGTCTTTTTCACCGAATTAAGCACCGTTTCGGTATCCAGCGGTTTCAGCGTCCGCAAATCCACTACTTCCACTTGGGCAATGCCTTCCGCCGCCAACTGTTCGGCCGCTTCCAGGCAGTAGTGCAGCATCAGCCCGTAGCTGACCACGGTAACATTCCGTCCGGCCCGCTTGACTTCCGCCGGGCCGATGGGGATGGTGTAATCCTCCTCCGGCACTTCGCCGCGTACCAGCCGGTAGGTTTTCTTGTGTTCCAGAAAGACCACCGGGTTGTTGTCCCGGATGGCGGATTTCAGCAGCCCCTTGGCGTCATAAGGCGTAGCCGGGGCGACCACTTTCAAGCCGGGAGTGTGGAAAAAGTAGGCTTCGACATTTTGGGAATGGTACAGCCCGCCGCGGATGCCGCCGCCGTAGGGAATGCGGATGGTTACCGGGGCGTTAAGGTTGCCGTCGGTGCCGTAATGCACCCGGGCCGCTTCGCCAATCAGCTGGTTCACCGCCGGCCACAAGAAATCGGCGAACTCCACTTCCGGGATGGGGCGCAGGCCGCGGAAAGATGCCCCCAAAGCGATACCCATTATCGAGGCTTCGGCCAGGGGCATATCAATAACCCGGCTTTCGCCGAACTCCTCGATAAAGCCCTGGGTTGCCAGAAAGACGCCGCCGCGCCAACCCACATCCTCGCCCATCACAAAGACGGTTTCGTCCCGGCGCATCTCCTCCCGCATCGCTTCCCGCACCGCTTCAATTACGCTTTGGACCGCCATACTCTTTCCCACTTTCCCTATAGTTGCTGAACCGATTACCCGGCCGCGCGCCGCCGTAATCAGGGGGCGTACACGTGCTTGCCCATTTCCCCGGCGTCCGGGGGGGCGGCCGCTTCCGCGGCGTCGGTGGCTTCGTTCACCGCCCGGGTTGCCGCGGCTTTGTAGCCGGCTTGCTGCGCCGCCGTTAAGTAGCCCTGTTCTTGCAGCCAGTCGCCAAAGAGGATTAGGGGGTCGCGCAATTTGGCGGCTTCCACTTCCTCCCGGGGGCGGTAGCGGCTGTCATCGTCGTCGGTGGTATGGGGCATTAGCCGCTCGACTTTCATTTCCAGCAGCGCCGGCCCTTCCCGCCGGGCGCGGCTGATGGCTTCCTTAGTGGCTTCATAACTGGCCAGCAAATCCATCCCGTCAATGACCAATCCGGGAAAGCCGTAGCCCTCGGCCCGGGCGGCCACATCGCCAATCGCCATCTGCATCCGCTGCGGCACCGATATGGCATAGCCGTTATTTTCGCAGATAAAGACTATGGGCAGCTTATGGACGCCGGCAAAGTTCATCGCTTCGTGGGTTTCCCCCTGGCTCGAGGCCCCATCGCCGAAATAGACCAGGGTCACCGTGCCATCGCCCAACATCTGGCAGCCGAGGGCATAGCCTACCGATTGGGTCAGCCCGGCAGCCACTACATTGGACAGCTGAATGACCTGGTGTTTCAAGTCCGCGCCCTGCAAGGGAAACTGGCGGGCGTTGCTGTAAGGATCGCCGGCCTTGCCCATAAAAGACAGCATCACTTGGGTCGGCGTCAAGCCCACGGACATTTTGATGCTCAAATCCCGGTAGTAGGGAAAGAGAAAGCAGTTGCCATCCTGCTGCGACGCCAATAGGCTGCCCAACTGCGCTGCTTCGTGTCCCTGACCGGAGGCGGCGATGGGGACTTTGCCCTGGCGGTTCATCATCCAGATACGCTCGTCGAGGGTGCGTACCAGCGTCATCTGGCGGTAGGCGTTGGTCAAATCCTGGGGCGTCAAGCCGGCCGGCAAGGGCCGGGCCAAGTCGGCCGCCGCGTTGACCGGATGGGCGGTTTGCGTCATAGTTTCCCTACCCCCGCTTGCTGCCTTTGTCGGGCGCGTCCGGGGACATTATATAACTGAAAATGCCGGGTAAGCAAATGCCTTAAACCGCCGCTTAACCGAAAAGTTGAATTGCCGAATGGGGCAGACTATACTAGAGTTGGCGGGGGTTGGCAATTGGGGCTGCGGTTGTTTGTGGTATGATTGCTTTCACCAGCCGGGCGGTTATGGGAAAGGCTGGGATTACCCGGCGGGCAACCCGGCGTAAGGAGGAGGGATTCAGGATGGCGGCGCAACTGCGGATTTATACCATTAACCGGGGGATGATGGATTCGTGGCTGGAGGTGTTTAATCAGCACATTCGGCCGTTGCACGACCGGTTGGGCATTCCGGTGGTGAGCAGCTATGTCAATGCCGAGGGGACGGAGTTTATCTGGATTCGGCGGTTTGACAGCGTGGGGGAAATTCCGGCCAAGGAGGCGGAGTTTTTTGCCAGTCCGGAGCGGAAGGCGTTGGGGGATATTCCGCCGAGCCACATTGCCAAGATGGAGGTGCGGGTTATGGAGGAAGTGGCGGGGTAGGCGCGGGGATGGGGCTGCTTGAAAAGGCTGCGGCGGATTTTGAGCGGCCGGCCGCCAGGTTGCGGCGGCCGGGGAAAGGCGCGGGGATGGGGCTGCTGAAAAGGCTGCGGCGGATTTTGAGCGGCCGGGCGTTGCGGTTTGGCGGCCGGGGAAAGCCGTTGCGGTCGGACCGGGGCGGTTCCCGGTGGTCAACTTATCTGACGGAAACGGTCAGTTATCATCATTGAGGGCCCCGGCCCTAGCCCCCGGTTGGGGGGTTGAGGAGTAACGGCGGCGGCGATTTGACGGGCATCGCCGCGGTAAGGCCGGAGGGGGAAAATGGCTTTTGCGGATGACATTGAAGGGAAAGCTGGGCCGATTCGTCAGGCGATTCTGGGACATCCTTTTGTGGTGGGCGTGGGGGACGGGACGCTGGAATTGGCCCGGTTCAAGCATTATGTCTTGCAGGATTATGCGTATCTGATCGACTATAGCCGGGCGTTGGCTTTGGCGGCGGCGCGGGCGCCGGATTTGGCGACGATGGGCTGGTTTGCGCGGCTGCTGGACGAGACGCTGAATGTAGAAATGGATTTGCACCGGAGCTATTGCGCGCAGTTTGGCATCAGCGGGCCGGAATTGGCGGCTACGGTGGCCGCGCCGACGACGGTGGCTTATACCGCTTATCTGCTGCAACTGGCGCATCAGGGGAGCTTTGGGGAGTTGGTGGCCGGCTTGCTGCCCTGCCAGTGGGGGTATTGGGAAATCGGCGAGCATTTGGCAAAGCAGGGGGAGCCGGCGGAGGCGCCGCTTTATGGCCAGTGGATTCAGATGTATGTATCGCCGGAGTTCAGGCAACTGGCGGGGGAAATTCGCGATTTGGCGAACCGATTGGGGGAGCAGGCCGGGCCGGCGGAACGGGCGGCGATGGGGAAAGCCTACTTGACCAGTTTGCGCTTGGAGTATCAGTTTTGGGAGATGGCTTATAACTTGGAGGAGTGGCCGGTGTAGGGTGAGGGGGCGGGTCTATTCCGCCCGAAATTTGCCCTTTGGCCGCCGGGCTACTATACTGGCGTTATGCTGATGGATGGGCCGCGGGGGTTGCCGCGGGATGATTTGACGGAACTGCCGCTGTTTCCCCTGAATCTGGTGCTGTTTCCGGGGATGCAGTTGCCGCTGCATATTTTTGAGGAACGCTACAAGGCGATGATTGGGGAGTGCCTGGAGCGGGACGCGCCCTTTGGGGTGGCTTTGATTAGGGAGGGGCCGGAAGTGGGCGGGCCGGCGGAAACCCATTCCATTGGCACTACGGCGCGCATTGCCCAAGTGCAGCGGCTGGAGGAGGGGCGGCTGAACCTGCTGACGCAAGGGGAGCGGCGGTTTCAACTGGTGGAGGTCATTCAGGAGATACCCCATTTGGTGGGGTTGGTGCGGTTTATGGAGGAGGAAAGGGGGGAGGTGGCGCCGGATACGCTGGCGGAAGTGCGGGGGGAATATGCCGATTTTCTGCGGCAGTTGTCGAACTTGGCGGGCAGTTGGAACGCGCCGGTGGCGACGCCGGATAATCCGTTGACTTTGTCTTTTGCGGCGGCGGCTACTTTGACTTCCAGCATTGAACTGCCGCAGGGGATGCGGCAGGAGCTGCTGGCGGCGGCAACGGCGGGGGAACGGCTGTCCCAATTGCTGCCGCTGCTGCGGCGCAGCAATGAGCTGGTGCGGGAGCAGGCGGAAAGGAACAATCCTTACCGGGGGCCGCGGTTGAACTGAAAGCCGGGGCTATAATCACTACATCGTCAATCCGGGGCCGGCGCCATTAACGCCGGCAAGGCAGGTACAGCGTTATGACCCAGCAGGAAGCCCAACTCCGCCCGGACATTGTGCTGGGTGAACTGATTAAGAACGGCGTTACCCATGTGGTCTGGCTGCCGGACAGCGAAACCAATTGGCTCTATCTGCTGATGCTCGAAGAGCCGTCCCTGGACTTGATACCGGTCAGCCGGGAAGGGCAAGCCTTCTCCACGGCCGCCGGCCTGACCGTCGGCGGGAAAAAGCCGGTCATCCTCATCCAAAACACCGGGATGATGGAGTCCGGGGATTCCCTGCGCGGCTGGGGGTTGAGTCTGAACATTCCGGTGGTGATGCTGGTGGGCTATCGGGGCTGGACGCGGCACGGCGTCAACACCGACACCGCCGCCACCTACACCGAGCGATTCCTTAACGCCTTTGGTATCAACTATTACCTGGTGGAAAACGGCGAGGACGCCCCCCGCATTTCCATTGCTTTCGAGGAAGCGGAGCGCACCCGCCGCCCGGTAGCGGTGCTGGTGGGCGACGAATATCACGGCTTTAACCGGTAGGGGGCTTTCCCTAACTCTTTGTCTGGACGGAGTAGAGTGGCGGAATATCCCAACTTTGACGACATCATCAAAAAGATGCCGCAGTATCTGCACGAACTTGAGTCGTGTCAGGTTATCAGGATGGATACGCGGCAGGAGCGTAGTAGCTTGGGTAGCAAACTTCCTGTTGCTAACGCAGGTATCTACGTCCTCTATGAGGATGAAAAGCCAATGTACGCAGGCCGGTCTGACCGTCTCAAGGAGAGGATCTTGGAACACGGACAGCCTGGCAACCAGCGTGAGACCGCTACTTTCGCTTTCATTCTTGCCAGGGAAGCATTTGGCGATGCTTCCGAATCCGTGTCCCGGAAGGATTTGCAAAAGGATCCCGATTTCGAAAGACTTTTCTTGGACGCCAAAAAACGTGTCAGCAAAATGGTCATCCGTGCCGTAGGTATTAAAGACCCTATCGAGCAGACCCTTTTCGAGGTTTATGCTCATTTGACACTTGGAACTCCGAGGAAATACAACAGCTTTGACAACCATTAAAAAGCGGTTGTCAAAGGCACATCATCCCGCAAAAGCGAGGCGACTATGCTTAACACGGCGGATTTGCTCGAAGTCTTTAATCAGCACCGCGGCAATGCCATCGTCATCCCCGGCCGCGGCGGACGCCACTGGACCCAGCTCAGTGACCAGCCTAACCGGGACTTGCCGGTGGGCGACCCGGCCATGGGCGGCCACGCTTCCTTTGCCTTGGGGGTAGCCCTGTCTTTGCCCAACGAGCGGGTGGTGCTGTTCGACTCCGAGGGGGATGTGCTGATGAACCTCGGCGCGCTGCCCACCATCGCCGAAAAGGCCCCGGCTAACCTGTACCACTTTATGCTGGACAACGAGTGTTACGCCACCACCGGCGGCCAGCCCGTTCCCAACGCCAAAAACATCGCCTACGAAGTCATCGCCCAAGGCTCCGGCTACCCGGCGGCCTATGCTTTTGACAACCTAGAGGATTTTACCAACAGCATTGCGGAAATCCTGAACCAGCCCGGCCCGGTGTTCGTCGCCCTGAAAGTCCACCCGGAAATCGAAAACGAACCCATCGGCAGCCGGGTCCGTTGGCAAACCCGCTCCCGCACCCAGGTAATCGACGACCTGAAAGGGGAATTGGGGATTGCGGGGCCGTAGGGCGGTAACTTCCCGGGAGCCGGGCGGTGGGAATTAGTCCATTACGGGGTAATTATGGTCGTTGCATTGCGGGATTTGGTTCCCGAACGGGAACCGGTGGTGGTAGCCGAGGGATTCCAGTTCACCGAGGGGCCGGTGTGGCATCCTGACGGCTATTTGCTGTTCAGCGATATTCCCGCGGATATCATCTACCGCTATGCCCCCGGCGGCCGCCCGGAGCCGCATATCACGCCCAGCCGTAACGCCAACGGGCTGACCTTCGACCGGCAAGGGCGGCTCTTGGCTTGCGAACACGGCGGGCGGCAGGTATCGCGAATGGATGCCGCCGGCACAATGCGCGGCTTGGTCAGTCACTACGCTGGCAAGCCGCTGAACAGCCCCAACGATTTAGTCGCCCACTCCGGCGGCAGCATTTTCTTTACCGACCCGCCCTACGGCATCGACCCGGAACCGGGCGAACTGGGCTTTAACGGCGTCTATCGCCTTGACCCGGATGGCACTGTTACCCTGCTGAACCGCGCAATGGATCGGCCTAACGGCTTGGCTTTTTCCCGGGATGAATCTATCCTCTATGTGGACGATTCCCGCAACCGCAATGTGCTGGCTTTTCCGGTGAATGCCGACTTGTCCTTGGGCGAACCGGCGGCCTTGGTTAATATGGATACGGCGGCCCGGGGCGGCCCGGACGGGATGAAACTGGACAGTCAGGGCAATTTGTATGTTACCGGCCCCGGCGGCCTGTGGGTAGTTACGCCGGCCGGGGAGCATTTGGGGACGATTGAATTCCCCCAACTGCCGGCTAACCTGTGCTTTGGCGGCCCGGATTACCGGACCATATATGTTACGGCGCGGACGGGATTGTATAGCATCCCGGCCGCCGTGGCCGGCAACCGGGTGTTTTAGGATTGCGCCCGTCTGCTTAACCCCGCTGCCCGGAATGGGGATAATGCCAATGCCCGCCCTTACGCTGGACTTGCACGGCAAGACTTGGGCCGACGCTCTGACCGAGTTTCGAGAATTTTACGCCGCGGCGGCCGCTGGGGCGGAGTTGGAAGTGGTGCATGGCTACGGCTCTACCGGAACCGGCGGCCGGCTGCGTACCAGCCTGCGGAACTATCTGGAACGACAGAGCCAAGCCGGCCGGCTGACCTATCGCCCCGGCGAGGCGGTGGACGGCAACCGGGGGCATACTTTTATCACCCGATTGCAGCCGTTGCCGGCCGCCGGGGATGACTTGGCTGACGCCATCTGGTTATACTGCGCCCGCCCGCAAACGGCCCGCAAAGTAATGAATCAGTTCCGCCGCCACGGCGACCCGCAAGTGCGGCAAGCCCTCCGGGAACTGGCAGCTCAAAGGCGGCTGCGGACGGTGACCGTGGGGCGGGAAAAGGGATATGCGGCGGTTTAGAGGGTTTGCTCGGCTACCGGCCGAAATTATCGCCAAACAATTCCCGCCACTTCCGGATGCTCCTCTGCGGGACGGTTTCCTCCCAAGCGTCGTTGATTTTGTTGTTGTAGATGGCAAACATACGCCGGAAGTTTTTGTAATCGGTTTGGCTCCAGTGGTTGTTGAAACTCTCCCGGCGCATTACCGGATTACGCATCCTGGGCATTGCGGAATTAGCCTGCAAAAAGGCATTTATCCGATTGGAGACGGTTTTCAGGGTGTCCGGGACATTCCTGAAGTTAGACCGGTCATCGGATTCGTGTATGTTGTAACCGACAAGGGTGGTCAAGATGATTGAAGGCGCCTCGAAGTTACCCTTGTGATCCCTTATATACTTCAGCAACTTCACCGCCCCTTTGAGGTTGCCGTGGGTAATGGTGGTCTTGGCGTTGAACCAATCCCGGTAACCGGTGCCGTCAGTCGGCTCAAACTGTTTGGTTTTGCTGTTGCAGATATAGCTCAAACCGTCCCTTTCGATACAGGGGACTATATCCAAGTGAAAGTCCCCGGCGTAATCAACTACTACGCTCCGGGTTTTTACTTGCACGACTTCCGAATAGGGGCTGCCCCGCTTGAGGCAGTTATGAACCTCGGTGATGTATTCGGCGGGACTCTTGACCGGGTCGTGCTGCATAAAAAGCAGGACATCGGCATCATACTCCCCATTGTTGACCGGCTGGATAATCGTCCGCAGGGCGTAAGAGCCTTGCCGCTCCACCTTAATGTACGAATCCAGGTTTTTGCTCAGGAACTCGGTTACGGCGGGGACTCGGGCGTTCAGAGTGTTAAGGCGGCCGCGGTCAATGTTCACTTCCACCTTGAGGAAGTTATTGAACTTGTTAACGTTTTTCATCCCTTCCCTCCCTTGATATGGACCGAAATTTGCCCGAAGTTGGCGGCAAAATCCCGGTCGGCCAAGGCTTTCAGGTTGCCCAAGTGCTTGGTGTCGTCCATAGCCCAATGCTCGGTCTCCGGGTCTAACCGCAAATAGCGGTCTTGCAGCAGCAGCCTGGACATATTGGCGGACGCTTGGGATTGGGCGCTCATCATATAGGCAAACAGCTTGACGCCGCCCCAGCCGGTAAGCGCGCCCCAATTCCTTTGCTGACGATAGAACAAGGCCGCGTGGCCGGTTCCCAAGGACAAGATGCTTACTTCCCCCAACCCTCTGCCAAAAGCCGACATCGCCTCGGTAAGGGCAATTATCGACGGGTTGTTCGCCCAGACCCCGCCATCCGCCAGCAGATAACTGCCGACCGCGGCCGGGTCAAAGTAAGTGGGGGCGGCGCAGGATGCCAGGATCGCGTCCGCCAGCGGAACATTGCCATCCCGGACATAATCCTTGCCGACCTCCCGCAAATACTGCGACTTAAAGACATACACTCCGCCGGAGCTGATGTCGGAACTGGTTATCAGCAGCGGCGTCGCTATTTCGCCCAAGGTCCGGTCGGGCAAGTGTCGCCGGATAACCGACCCCAGCAGCTTGTGGTCGTAGCGGCTCCGGAACCCGCCCCGGCGCAAAAGGCGTTTCCGAAAGATACGCGGCGCTTCCCGCTCAAACAGCCCCACTATCTCCGCCATTGGAATCCCGGCCGCCGCCGCCCCGGCGATTATGGCGCCGGTGCTGGTGCCGGCAATCAGGTCAAAGCAATCTTTGACGCGGCCGCCAAGCTGCTGCTCCAACTTAGCCAGGACTTGGGCGGGATAAATGCCCCGGCTGCCGCCGCCGTCCAACGCCAGGATGTAAAAGAGTTGGGCTGCGTTCATCGCGCCTACCCCGCCCCGCTCACCACCGCCGCCATCGTCCGCACCCGCGCCGGGTCGATGGGGTTGGTGATGATGCCGTCTTTTTTCAGGCTGGTGCCGATTATCGCGCCATCGGCATAAGGCAGGAACTGGTTGGCGTTGGCGGCGGTTACGCCGCTGCCGACCAACAGCAGCCGGTCGGGGACGGCTTGCCGCACCGCCGCTACTTCGGCAGCCACCGCCGGCTGACCGGTTACCGGGCCGGTTACAATCAGTCCGTCCGCCAAGCCCCGATAAGCCGTTTCCCGGGCCATTAACCCCAAGTCAACATCGCCCAAAGGGACGGCGTGCTTGACCAGCACATCCGCCAGAATTGCTATGTCCTCGACAGACAGCAGTCGGCGGCGGCGCAGGGTTTCATAAGCATCGCCGGTGGTCAACCCTTCATCGGCGGCCATTGTGCCATAGTGGATATTGACCCGGATGAAACGGGCGCCGGCGGCGGCCGCCACGGCCAAGGCGGAAAGGGCATCGCTGCGGAGCATATTGACGCCCACCGGCAAGTCCACCGACTGGACTACCCGGTCCACGGCGCGGGTCATCGCCGCCACCGTTTCCGGCTCCACCCGGCCAATGCGAAAGGGGGCGTCGCCAAAGTTTTCCACGATAATGCCGTCAGCGCCGCCCTCGGCCAAGGTCAACGCCGCTTGTTCCGCTTGCGCCAATACGGCGTTCAGATTGCCGGCCCAAAGCGGCGCGCCGGGCAGCGGCGGCAGGTGAATGACGCCGATAAAGGCTTTGCCGGGGCCGAACAGCGGGGACATTGCTACCGCCTTAATTGAGCTGATTGGGCCGGCTGAACCGCCGGCTACCGGGACGGAAACCGGGCGGCCAGGGCGTCAATCAGCAGCGTTGCCCCCAGCCGGCTGGTCAGTTCCGAATGGTCATAGGGCGGGGCTACCTCGACCAGGTCCAAGGCAATCAGGTTGTGCCGGGCAACCAGAGCGGTCAGGCAGTCCCGCATTTCGTGGTAGAACAGGCCGCCGATTTCCGGGGTGCCGGTGCCGGGAGCCTGGCTGGGATCCATCACATCAATATCCAGGGTAATATACAGATTTTCGCCCCGGGGTATGCGGTCAACTACTGCTTGCGGCCCCCACTCCCGAAACTGGCGGGTAGTGATAATCAGGTTGCCATCCCGCTGCGATTCCTCGTAGGTTTGGCGGCGGGCGTGGCGGATGCCTACCGAAGCGATGTGCTGGACAAAGGGCAGTTCCCGGCAGCGGCGGATGGGACTGCCGTGGCTGTAGAGTTCGCCCCGGTAGTCGTGGGCATAGTCCATGTGGGCGTCAAAGTGGACAATGTTCAGCGGCGCAAAGCGGCTCAGTCCCCGCACTACCGGGTAGGTGATGGCGTGGTCGCCGCCCACCACTACCGGAAAAGCGCCCCGGGCCGCTACTTGCTCCACCGCAGCCGTCAGGGCGTCAAAGTTGCGGTGGACATTAGCGGGCAAAGTAGTAATGTTGCCGCAGTCGGCCATCGTGATACCGCGCAGCAGTTCATCCCCGGCGTCGATGGAGAAAAACCCTTCGGCTTCTTGATGGCGGCCGTAGGGGTCGCTGTAGCTATAGACCCGGGCATCCCGCACCGCGTCCGGGCCGTAGCGGGCCCCGGGCCGGCCCAAAGTTCCCTGATCGAAGGGCATACCGATAAAGGCCACGGCGGCGTCCAACTCCGCAAGGTTGGCGCACAGCGGAGCGTTAAAGAAAGTTCGCCCCCCGGCCCGCAGGATGGGCCAGTCCGATTCAGCCATAGCAATCCCTACCCTCAATAGCGCCGCCGCCGGGTCTGATTAAGCCGGCGGCGGCGCGCAATGCCGGACTTTCGGCTAGTCCCAAATCGCAAACACCTTAAAGGAGATTTGCGACTGCTCCTCCAGATGGTCGACGATTTCCGCCGGGCGGTCGCCCACCACGCCCAGCGGCACCAGCCAGTTCAGAAACTCATGGTCGCCGGACTGCTGAATTTCCTCCGGGGTCAACTCGGCGATTTGGCTGCCCTGCCCCGATTTCAGCAGCTCCAGATTGCGCCGGTCAAAGTCGGTGTCAAACCGGGAGCGGTTGAACTTGTGAGTCAGGAAACTGTGGGACCAACTGGACGACCCGATAATGGCAACCCGCTCGGCTCGGGTATCCAGAAAGCGGCGGATGGCTTGGCCCAATTCGTAGCAGCGTTTGGCCGTGGGCCGCGGCGGATAACCCTCGCCGGCCTCCTCCCCATAGCAGTTGACAAACAGCGGCAGGATGGTCAGCTCCCCCTCCGGGTCGAGGAAAGTCAGCGGGTTGACATGAGCGTGCGGCAGTCCCCAATCCCAACCGGAGAGGGAAGTAGCCGACGACAGATCAAACCCCTCCCGAATCAGGTAAGCCAGCATCTCCCGGGAAAACTCCGCCGGGCAGTTGTAGGCATACCGGGCATCCGGAGCGGCGTCCCACAGGTTCTTGTGACCGCTGGGCCGGTGAAAGGGGTAAGCCTCTACCCGGTCGCCGGTGAACAGGCAAAAGGTAGGCAGGTTCTCCCGCTTGAAGTTTTCCGCCTGGTCATCGCCGACAATCATCACCACATCCGGCTGCCAAGCGTGGAGCTTGGCCTTCAGCACGGCAAAGGCATCGGCGATGCGCTGCTGATTTTTGCGGTCGTGAGCCAAGCCGTTGTCGTCGGCCAGTTCCGCAATCATCTCCGGCGGCGCCTGATACTCCGGAATACCGCCATAGATGCGCTTCCGCATATTAACCCACTCCTCCGGCGGGTTAAGAATCATCGGGGCATGGGTGCAGCCCAAGCCAAGAATTTCAGCCATAGCGTCAGCCTCCCAAGGATTTGGATGAAAAACCGGGGTTGGTTATGGGGGATATTATAGCAGATGGGGACAGGGGTAATATGCCGGCTAACCGGCCTCCATTCGCCCCTCATCCGCCTCAGCTCCATCCGGCCTTTCCTGAAACAGTTCATCCGCTTCAGGAAAGAACAGGCGAGCTGAAACTATTTGGGACATCGGTATGACGATGCGGAAGTCCTCATCGCTCAGACCCCAGGATTCCAACGCCAAACTAATCACCGGAGCGTAATCAGTGGTGATTTTCAATTCCCGGGTTTCCTGATCCCGGTAACCGCTGAGTGCCGGAAGCAAGGCCACATCCGGCTCGCCCTGCTGCCGCTTGATGCCACTCTCTACGACAAAACCAATGTAGGACTTCCCGCTGTGCAGGGAAAGCTCCACCAACTCATTCAGCGTCATAGCTTCGGCCAGCAGCAGTTCCACGAAATCGTTGTTTTCACGGGCCGCCCGCCACGCCCCCTGATGCTCGTTGTAGAACCGGTTAATCAGCAACGGCAGCGCCGCTCCCAAAACTACGCTCAACACGACAGTGTCAGAGTAGGCCGCCGGGAAATAGCCGGCCCACAAGGCGTTAATTTGCGGGCAAAAGTGGTTCAGCAGCCGGATAATCAGGTGGGCAATCCCGAACAAAAGAGCGCCCACAAAAGCGGAGCTGAACAGGACATGATAGCCCGAATCCCGAAAAGCTCGGTAGCGGGTGTAGTTGCAATGGGTTAAAAACCAGTAGCCCCCAACGGTGGGGACCAGAAACAATCCCAACCCCATAGGGGACACCTCCCGACAGTAGGGTCGCCGCCGGCCCGACTAGGGTTCCGGCTTGGCCTTGGCCCGCGCTCGCAGCCGGGCCATCAACTCCGACGCCTCCCGCATCCGCTGCTGCCCCTTCTCGCTCCGCAGCAACTCCTCCGCCTTGACATAGAACCCACCCGTCCGGGTTACATGAATCTTGGGACCTGCGCGCTTTTTCTTGAACATACGCTCCCCTTTAATAATCCTGATCACACCTGCCAAGCAACCGCATTGTAAATAACCGGCCGGCCGGTTGTCAAGGCAGCCACCGCCTCCCTTTCCGGCATCAGCTATTGTTTCCCCCGCCACAATCGGCTATAATGGCGGGGCTATGGCGAGGAACGAAGCCGATACCCGCGCTGAATTGATTGACCCGGCGTTGTACGCCCGCGGCTGGTCCAAAGGCCAGATTAAACGGGAGGAGACCGCCGGCGAAATTGAAATTGTCGGCGGCCGGGGCCGGCGGGGGGACAAGCGGGTGGACTATACCCTGCGGGTCGTTTCCCCAGCCGGAACCCAAGCGGTAGCGGTGGCGTTGATTGAAGCCAAAGCCGAGGACAAAGCCCCGGATTTCGGCTTGCAGCAGGCCAAGGGTTACGCCGACCGCCTCAATGTGCCTTTCGTCTATTCCAGCAACGGACATCGGTTCGTCGAGTATGACCGGAAAACCGGAATAACCAGCCCGGCCCAGCCTATGACGCAGTTTCCCACGCCGGACGAACTGCGGACCCGCTATGAGCAGCAGCAGGGTTTTACGCTGGAATCGGCAGCCGCCCGGCCGCTGGTTACGCCCTACGCCCAAGGAGAAAATCGGCGGCGTTATTACCAGGACGCCGCCATCCGCGCCGTGCTGGAAAAAGTAGCCCGCGGCGAAAACCGCGCCCTGCTCAGCCTGGCTACCGGCTCCGGCAAAACCTTTATTGCCGTCCAACTGCTGAAACGCATCGCCGACGCCGGGCAGCTGCGGAAAGCCCTCTTTGTCTGCGACCGGGACGAACTGCGGACGCAGGGACTGGCCGCCTTTAATCGCGAATTCGGCAGCGACGCCGCCGCCGCCCGGGCCGGCAAGCCCCAGAAAAACGCCCGCATCATCATTGCCACCTACCAGACCCTGGGCGTGGACCGGGACGGGGCGGACGATTCCTTTTTGACCAGCAACTACGGCTACGACTACTTCAGCCACATCATCATCGACGAATGTCACCGCTCCGCTTGGGGCAAGTGGGCCGATGTGCTGCGCCGCAACCCCAAGGCGATGCAGATTGGCTTGACCGCTACGCCCCGCCAATTCCGCTACCCAGAGGATTCCATCGCCGCCCAAGATGAACAGGGCATCACCGCCAGCAACTACCAATACTTCGGCGAACCTATCTACGAATACACCATCGGCCAAGGCATTGCCGATGGCTACCTGGCGGCTATGGAAGTGGTCAAGCGGGAAGTGTTTCTGGATGACAATTTGGAGCCGGAAATCGAGACCGGCGTAGCCCGGGCGGACCTGGAAGGCAAGGAAATCAGCGACCCCAACACCGGCCAACCGGTAAGCCCGGAGGTTATGCGCGAACGCTACGAAGCCCCCCGGTTTGAACAAATCCTGCTGTTGCCGGAGCGGGTCGATGCTATGTGCCGGGACTTGTTCGACCACTTGAAAGCCAACGGCGACCCCAAGCAGAAAACCATCATCTTTTGCGCCCGGGACAGCCACGCCGACGCCGTAGCCAGCACAATGAACAATCTTTACGCCGACTGGTGCGCCGCCAACGGCCAGACCCGGCAAGAGCATTACGCCTTTAAGTGCACCGCCGCCAGTCAGGGGCAGGAATTTATTGCCGACTTCAAGATCAGCAGCCAGCGTTACTTTATCGCCACTACCGTGGACCTGCTGACTACCGGGGTGGATGTGCCGCCGGTGCGGAATATCGTCTTTTTCAAGTATGTTACTTCGCCCATCGCCTTTTACCAGATGGTGGGGCGCGGCACCCGCATTGACGAGCCGACCGACAAGCTGACCTTCCGCGTCTATGACTACACCAACGCCACCCGGCTGTTCACCGAGGACTTTACCCGTTCTTTCCAGGCGTCCCGCTCCTCCGGTGAATCTCCGGGAACGCCCGGAGCCGGGGAAGTTACCCTGCGCGTCCGTGGCTTTGAGGTCCGAATATCCCCGGCCGGCCATTTCATTATGCTGCCCGGCGCCGCCGGCCAATCCCTGGTTTCCTTGGCGGATTATAAACAGCAGTTGGGCGAGCGCCTGCTGGCCGAAGTTTCCAGCCTGGATGACTTTCGGACGACTTGGCAGCAACCCCAATCCCGCCAGGATTTGCTGACGAAACTGCCGAAAAACAGTGTGCAGCTGGTTCAGGAACTGGAAAAGAAGGAGGAGTGCGACCTCTTTGATGTGCTGGCTGAATTGGGCTATAATCAGTATGCCCTCAGCCGGGAAGCCCGGGCCGAAGCCTTTTTCTATAAAAACGCGGAGTGGCTGGACGGACTGGCGGACCCGGCCGCCGCCGTCATTCGCGCCCTGGTTTCCCAATTCGCCAAGACTGGCACCGACGCTTGGGAAAACCAGAGGCTGTTCGAGACCCCGGAAGTTGCCCAAGCCGGCGGCCTCCCCGCCCTGCAAACCTACGGCAGCGGCAGCCCCAGCCAAGCCCTGACCGACACCAAAACCAGGATGTTCGCCGGATGACCAACCCCCAAACCAAACCCCTGCCCCCCGGCTGGAAACGGGTTCAGTTGGGGGAAGTGTGCGAAGTGATCGGCGGCTCTACGCCGGACACCAAAGAACCATCCTACTGGTCGGGAGAAATCCCTTGGGTTACTCCCACGGACTTGGGTAAGTTGGCGGCCAATATCATTGCCGCCACGGACAGGTACATTACCCAAGCCGGGCTGAAAAGTTGCAGCACCCGGATGTTGCCGGCCGGCGCGGTGGTAATGTCAACCCGTGCGCCGATTGGACATTTGGGCGTAGCCGGTATAGAGCTTTGCACCAATCAAGGTTGCAAAAGTTTTGTACCCGGCGACGATGTTGATTCTCTTTTCCTGTATTGGGCCTTGAAAAAATCGGTGCCGGCAATACAGGCGTTGGGTAGTGGCGCTACTTTTACCGAAGTATCCAAGACAGCGTTGCAACGGTTCGAAATCCCCCTCCCACCTCTAGCCGAACAACGCCGCATCGTCGCCCGCCTCGACCAGCAGATGGCGGCGGTGGAAAAGGCGCGGGCGGCGGCTGAGGAAATTTATCAGAACATCAGTGCGTTGAAGGCTTCTTTTTTGCGGGAGATTTTCGGCTAAGCCGAAAATCTCCCGCTTGGCTGGAAGTGGGCCAAGTTGGGGGAAGTGGTCGAAGCGATTAGAGGGGTTACTTTCCCGTCAGGGGTGTCATCCCAAGATGCTAAACCCGGTTCCTTGGCTTGCCTTACCACTAGTGCCGTACAAGCGCAAACGGACTGGAGTACCAAGCGGTATATTCCGGGGGACTTGGTCAAATCTCAGAACCAGATGTTGCGGAGTGGCGACATTTTGGTTAGCACTGCAAACAGCAAGGCTATAGTGGGGAAATCTTGCCTTGTTGAGGAAATCCCGTACCCGTCCACCTTTGGCGCTTTTGTTACAGTTGTACGGGTCAATGCGTCCGCTATCCCGGAGTGGGTCTTAATGGCCCTTAATACGAATCAGGCAAAAGAATTCTTTTATCATACCTCGTCCAACACCACCAACATATCCAACCTGCGGGTTTCGGATTTGCTAAGCTACACTATTCCCCTCCCGCCCTTGGCGGAACAGCGGCGCATCGTCGCTGAACTGGAGCGGAAAAATGCCGTAGCCGCCCGGCTGGAACAGGCCGCCCGGCAGCAGTTGGCGGATATTGCCGCAATGCCGGCGGCCCTGCTGCGGGAAGGGTTTGCCGCGGCGGTATAATGAACCTTGCCGCCGGGTTTGATACCATTGTATTGAGTCGTGCCGATAGCAATGAATATCCGATTTTACATTGACCCGGAAAGAGGTTATCCTCACATTTATTCCCACGGCGTTGTCGAGGAGGAAGTTGAGGATGTTTTGCTGTTGCCGGTCGAGGATCGGGATGGTAGCCGAGGTGCTCGTAGTGCTATCGGAATGACGGCGGGCGGGCGTTATCTGAGGGTAATTTATGTGCGGGATCCGGAACCGGGCAGCGTTTTTGTAATCACTGCTTACGAACTTACCGGCAATCCCCTAGCCGCTTACCGGCGACGACGACGAAGGAGCAACCGATGAAAAACGAGACGAACTTTCCCCCGGGTTGGGACGAGGAGCGCGTCCGCCGTATCCTGGAGCATTACGAAATGCAAACCGATGCGGAAGCGGTAGCCGAGGACGAAGCCGCTTTTGCGGATCCGGGGTATGCCACGATGTTGATTCCCAAAGAGCTGGTGCCGGCGGTGCGGGATTTGCTTGCCAAGTACGCCGGGTAAGTTTCAGGCTTGCCCCCGGTTTCTGGCGCGGCCCCGCCGCTACCCTGGCCAGACCTAATTTCCGGAGTTGCCCCGTGACCACCCAAACCGCCCCGGCCTCCATTGACGCCCGCATTAACTCCATCTGCGACAAGCTGCGCCGCTCCAACTGCGCCGGGGCGATGCAGTATGTCCCGGAACTGACCTGGCTGCTCTTTCTGCGCATTCTCGACGCCCGGGAAGCCCAGGAAGCGGCGGCAAGGGCTGTTCTGGACTTGCCCTTTACCCCGTCCCTGGAATACCCCTACCGCTGGCAGGATTGGGCCGCCCCGACCGGGGAAAAGCGGCGGGAGTTGCAGGATGGGCCGCGGGGCGGCGTTTTCACCTTTGCCAACAACCAACTGTTGCCGCATTTGCAGGGGCTGAAAGACCGGGCTGGCGCCACGGTGCGGCAGCAAATCATCAGCCAAATAATGTCCGGGGTCGAGCAGACGCGGGTGGACACCGAGCGCAACTTTCTCGATGTGCTGGACGATGTGGATAAAATCTGTTCGGACGAAGTTGACCCGCAGAATAACGCCATCCTCTCCCAAGCCTACGAAGGTCTGCTGCTGAAAATGGGTGAAAAGAACAATGACGGCGGCCAGTTCTTTACGCCCCGGGAAGTCATCAAAGCCATCGTCGAAACGGTGCAGCCGCAGATTGGCGAAACAGTCTTTGACCCGGGCTGCGGCACCGGCGGCTTTCTGGCTCAAGCCTACCACTATATGCGGGCCAAGCAAGGCAACCAGCTCACCGGCGACCAGTTGACCCGGTTGGCCGAGCAAACCTTTTACGGGCGGGAAAAGGAAAACCTGATTTATCCCATTGCCCTGGCTAACCTGGCCTTGAACGGTATCGACCGGCCCAACATCTGGCACGGCAACACCCTGACCGGCAACGAAAGCTACGGCGGCCTCTTTCAGGACGCCCCAACGCTCTATGATGTGGTGATGATGAACCCGCCCTTTGGCGGCAAGGAGGGCGCGGACGCCCAAACCCGCTACGCCTACAAAACCTCCGCTACCCAGGTATTGTTTCTGCAAGAGGTGGTCAAAAGCCTGAAACCCCGCGGCCGGGCCGGCATAGTGGTGGACGAGGGGCTGCTGTTCCGCACCAACGAAAACGCCTTTGTCCAGACCAAGCAGTGGCTGCTGGACGAGTGTGATTTGTATTGCATCGTCAGCCTGGCCCCCGGCGTCTTTACGGCGGCCGGCGCCGGGGTCAAAACCAACCTGCTTTTCTTTCAGAAAGGGCGGCCCACTGAAAACATCTGGTACTACGAACTTTATCCGCCGCCTTGGCGCGACCGGCGCACCGGGCAAATGCGGCCGGGCACCCGCTTCACCATCAAGTACCCGATAACCCGCGCCCACTTTGACCACTTCTTTAAGCTGCTGCCGGCCCGGGCCGACAGCCCCCACAGCTGGACGGTAAGCCGGGCGGAGATTGAAAGCCGTAACTATGACCTGAAAGCGATGAACCCCCATCGCCGGGAGCAGGGCGATACCCGCACCCCGGCGGAACTGCTGACCCGGATTGAACAGCAGGGCCGGGAGTTGCAGGCAGCCTTGGCCGAATTGCGGCAGTTGTAGCCCGCCCCCGGCAAAGCAGCGCCGCCCAATATATTCCCGTTGACCGCCGGCTGTGCTATGATACGCTTGCGGGCAGATTAACGCCCCCGGCCCATAACTACCGCGAGGTTTGCGCCAGTGGATGATGACCAGTATCGGCAGTATCCCCTCTTGGGCGACTTGGTGCCGTGGCCGTTGCTGCTGATTACTTTTTGCGTGTCAATGGCCGTCCTGGTCATCGAGACTTGGGTCGGCCGGCAGGCCGGAAACGATTGGTGGCAAGCCGGTACGCAAAACCTGGATAAACCGGTTTATGCCGCCGCCTTGTGCGTCATCATCGGCAACACGGTTCGGTTAGTAAAGGAGGGATTTATGTGGCTGTCGAAAGAGAAGGCCCGGCACGAGGCCCGGGTCGCGGCCCGGGTCGCGGCTGAAGTCACCGATAAGGTTACTGCTGAAGTTACCGCCGCGGTCACCGATAAGGTCGCCGCCGCGCGGGACAAAGCGTGGGTCGAGTGGCTTAAAGACCAGAACATCACTCCGCCCCAGACGCCGCCAACTTCTGAGCGATAGCTACCCCGGGCGGCAGTAAAGGAGATTACTTCCGCCCCGGGCAGCGGCCGGGACAACGGTTAACCGTTGTCCCGGCGTCTTTATACCCCTTTATCCTGGTTAAACCCGTCGCCCCGGCTTAATTCCGGATGATCAATTCTCAATTCCCCCAAATCCTTCACAATTCCTTCAACATTGCCCTCTAAACTCCTGATTAGCGACAGCAAACAATCGTCGCGGAACGCCATAAAATTCAGGAGGTTTCCCAATGCAGTTCCCCCGCTTTCTCAAAAACAAGTTCCTGATCATCGCCGCCGCCGGCATTATGTCCCTGGGCATCGTTGGCGGCTTGGGCGCGGCGGCCGTTGGCGCCGTTGCGGGGCACGGCCCCGGCTTCGGGAATGCCGACAACTTCCCGGCCCGGGTCGCCCAAAAGCTCAACGCCGCCCTGGGCTTGACCGGCGACAGCAGCATCACCGACGCCCAGATGCAAACCGCTTTCAACGCCGCCACTGCCGACCTCCAGGAGGAGAAACTCCAGCAAAAGCTGACCGACGCCGGTGTGGCTCAGGCGGAAGCTGACGCCATTATGACCTGGTTCCGCGCTTGGCCTTACTCCGACCTGGTCAAACTCCGCGCCATCGGCTTTGCCCGCAACGCCAGCCAGGTCGAGCGCAAACTTTCCCACCTGGTCGAAAGGGAGTGGATTACCCAAGACCAGTCCGACGGCATTCTGTCCTGGTACAATGACCGCCCCGACTTGCCGGAGGAACTGGAACGGGCCGGCCACGGCCGCCGTCACGGCAAAGGCGATGGCGACCGCGGCGGAGCCCGCCATCACCGCGGCAATGGCGACGGCTACAATTCCTAACCCCAATCCCGACCGTCATTCCCGCTGGATTCCGGTTGGCGCGGGAATGAAGGTCAACGGCAGCCGGCCCAATTCCTGAAACCCGGCCCAAAGGATGGGATACAATTCCCATCCTTTACCCGTATAATTAGACGCCCAACAACCGCACACCGGCCCAATCGTAAGGAACGGCGCTCTTATGCTTGCAGGACTTACCGCCGGGGGCATTGCGACCATCCTGGCTATCCTGGTTTCCCTGCCGCTGGTCTCGCCCCACGATGGCATCTTTAACAGCGCCAGCGTTGCCCTGGCCGGCTTGCCCGTATCATTGCTGGCCGGCTTAATCGGGCGTTTCACCGGCCGCCCGAACCGAGCGGCACCCCCCGTCCTTTTCATCATCCTCTGGCTGATCCTTGCCGTTGCCCTTACCGGAGCCGCCCTTTACCTGATGTCCAGTAACCAACTGGAAAATTACTTGACCTTTACTCTGACCCTGGCCGCCGTCCTGTTTGGCAGTACCGCTGTTGGTGCCGTGCTACTCTACCGCTATGTACCCCAACTGCCTTGGTGGAGCGCCGCTATCCTAATTGCCATTGCCCTGACCCTGGGTTGGACTTTGCGGGAAATGGGCGACCAGCCCAGCGGCCAACTGGAACTGCCGCCGCCGGCGTCCCGGCAACTGCCGTACGCCCCGTTCATCTTATCCCGCGACGCCACTGTTTAACGGAGGATTTATGCGCCGATTCATCCCAAACCTCAGTAAAACCGCAAGCCGCCGTCTTACCCGGCCGGCAATGCTTCTGTTGGCGGCTTTGTTGATTGCCTTGACCGCCGCTTTGGCCTGCGCCGGCAGCGCGCCGGCTCCGGCGGCGCCCACGGACGCGCCGGCGGCTACCCAACCGCCGGCCGCAGTTCAACCCACGGCTGCGGCTACTGCGCCGCCGGCCGTTATGCCGACCAGCCCGCCGGCGATTGCAACTCCGGCCGCAACGGCAATGGCTACTACCGCCGCGGAGCCTACCGACATCCCGGCAGCGACTAACCCGCCGCCGGCCGCCATCCCCACTGAACCGGCCGCGCCGGCCGCGGCTGCTGACGGTAGGGCATTCACCGTCGGTGAAGGGTCGGAAGCTACCTTTACCGTCAACGAAAAACTGGCTTGGCTCGACCTGCCTAACGATGCCGTAATGCGTACCGAATCCCTTTCCGGCACCGTCTATCTCGACGGCCGCCCTTCGGTTATCAACATTGACCTGCATTCCCTGACCAGCGACGCCAACCGCCGGGACCGCTATGTCCGGCAGCGGATGTTTCCCGACAATCCCATTGCCACTTTTACCGTCAACGACTTGGGCGACTTGCCTAATCCCTTGCCGCCGGGCGAGGTTATCACCCGGGAAGTAACCGGTGAACTTGCCGTCCGCGGCGTGGTCAAACCGATCACTTTCACCGTGGAAGCCCGCCGCGACCCGGATGCCTTGTTCATCCTGGGCAGCGCTACCTTTACTTGGGATGAACTGGAAATTCCCCCGCCCAACATTCCCGGCCGGATTCAGGTCAAGGACGAAGTAAGCGTCTCGGTCTTGCTGTCCGCCATCCCCGAACCCGGCAGCTAAAGGCAGGTTGCCGCAATGCCCAACACCGTACTGATTGTCGAGGATGACCCGCACACCGTGGAACTGGTGCGCCTTTACCTGAACCACGATGGACACCGGGTACTGACCGCCGCTACCGGCCCGGAAGGGCTGCGCCAAGCCCGGGCCGAAGCGCCGGATTTGATTGTCCTCGACCTGATGCTGCCCGGTTTGGACGGCTGGGAAATCTGCCGCGCCCTGCGCGCCGAGTCGGATGTTCCGATCATTATGGTAACGGCGCGGGTTGAGGAAAGGGACCGGCTTACCGGCTTGGAGTTGGGCGCCGATGACTATGTGGTCAAGCCCTTCAGCCCTAAAGAACTGGCGGCCCGGGTCAAAGCCGTACTGCGCCGGGCCGCCCGTCTTGACGCGGAAAGCGGCGGCGGTCAACTGACCTACGGCCCCCTCCGCGCCAATCTGCGGGAACGCGCCGCTTATGCCGCCGATACCCCTTTGTCCCTCACGCCTACCGAGTTCCGCATATTGGTAATGCTCTTGCGGGAACCGGGGCGGGTTTTCAACCGCGAGCAAATCATCGAAAAGGTCTTTGGCTACGATTTCGAGGGCTTTGACCGCACTGTCGACGCCCATGTTTCCGCCCTGCGCCGCAAAATCGAAGCTCCCTTGAACAAAACCCGCTACATCCATACCATCTACGGAGTGGGGTACAAACTTGGCCGCGCCTGATTGGTTTTTCAGCCTGCGCTTTCGGCTGATTCTGGCCTTTACCCTGGCATTGGCGCTGGCCTTGGCCGGGGTAGGTTTCTTTGTCAGTTTTGCCACTACGCAGGAAACGGACCGCTTTCAGCGCCGCAGTCAGGAGTTCCGCGCGGAACGGGTACACCGCATCATCGCCCGCCACTACCGGGAACATCAGGCTTGGGAGGGTTTGCAGCCCCGATTGGAGCAGGCCGCCGCCCTCTACGGCCGCCGTTTCATTATTGCCGACCCGGCCGGCCGGATCATCCTCGACTCCCACCACGCCGCCGAAACCGCCGCCAAAAAGCGGGCTTGGGAAAGTTGGGAAAAGGCCCAGCTCCAGGGCCGCGCCCGTCCCATTCTGGTCGATGACCGCCCGGTAGCCCTCTTGGTACTGGCCCCGGAAAATGGCGAAGCTACCGCCGACGCGGATAGCCCCGGCAATGGTTTCTTTCCGGCCGCCTTTAGCCCCGGCCCGGAACCCGGGGGGCCGCCGCCGGAACGGGAGCCGGCGCCGGCCCGCTTGGCTACGGAGGTGCGGCGTTCCCTCTATTGGTCGGGCTTGGCGGCCGCCGCTGCCGGCATACTGCTTATCTCCCTGCTTTCCCGCCGTATCCTGGCCCCGGTGCGAACCCTTAATACCGCCGCGCAACGCTTGGGGCAAGGCGATTTTTCCCAGCGCGTCCCGGCGGCCGGCCCCGCGGAACTGCGTCATCTCAGCCAGACCTTTAACACGATGGCGGAAAACCTGGCGGTCGCCGAACAGCTCCGCCGCAACTTGGCCGCCGATGTGGCCCACGAATTGCGTACGCCCCTATCCAACATTCAGGGCTACCTCGAAGCGGTCAATGATGGGCTGCTGCAACCGGACGCCGCCACTATCGCCGCCCTTCGTCAGCAGACCGCGCACCTGGTCGCGCTGGTCGAGGATTTGCGCTTGTTGGCCCAAGCCGAGGCCGGGGCCTTGCAGCTGGATTTGCAGCCCCAATCCTTGCCCGACCTGCTGGCAGCGGCCGTTTCCGCCTTTCGACCCCGGGCCGCGGCCAAAGGCATTACGCTGAATTTTGATGCCGCTCCCGGCTTGCCGCCACTTTTCCTCGACGCTACCCGCATCAGCCAGGTAGCCGCCAACTTGCTCGAAAATGCCATCTTGCACACTCCCGAAGGCGGGGCTGTAACCGTAACCGCCGGCCAGGATGCCGCCAACGAACTATGGGCGGCCGTACAGGACAGCGGCCCCGGCATTGCCGCCGCCGACTTGCCGCACATCTTTGACCGCTTTTATCGCGTGGACCCTTCCCGGGCCCGCAGCACCGGCGGCGTTGGCTTGGGACTTACCATTGCCCGCCAGCTGATCGCTGCCCACGGCGGCCGTATCCACGCCGCCAGTCAACCCGGGCAAGGGGCTACCTTTACTTTCATCCTGCCTTTGACTGCCAGCCCGCCCCCGGATAAAGCCGAAACCGCCGCTTAAAGCGTATATAATAGAGTTGGAACGATCCCATCCCATCCCATCCCATTCCATTCCAGGGACGGGAGCCGGGAACGGAAGGGAAGCTTATGGAATTCCTGTGGAATGCCGTCAAATCCCTCAGCATCGGGCAGGCTCTGCTGCTCTTGCTGGTTATGCTCGGCACGGCGGCCGGCGTCTATTGGCTTTACGCCCGGACCACGGCGCCGGCGGCGGCCGCTGCGGAACTGACCGAAAATCAGCAGATTATCCCGGTCACCTACGGCGACATCATCAATCAGGTTTCCACCAACGGTCACCTCGACTTTCCGGAACGGGAAACAGTGTCTTTCACCATCGACGGCACCCTTGGGCAGTTGCTGGTTGCGGAAGGGGATACGGTCGCCCGGGACGCCCCCTTGGCCCGCCTCGACGCTGCGGCCATCGTCGCCCTCGAGGAAACTATCGCCCAAGCCCGGGTGGAACTTTCCACCGCCCGGGAGGAACTGGACGAGCTCCGGGAACCGCCGGATGCAGTTCAGTTCGCCCTCGACCAGTCCGCCGCCGCCGAAAAGGCGGCTGATGCCCGCTTTAAGCTCCACCAGGCCCGCGAAGCCCTGGCCGACCTGCTCGAGCCGGAACTTCCTACTACCGAGGAGATCAAACAGCAGGAGGAAAAAATCGCGGACGCCCGCCTGAAACTCCAGCAGGCGATTGAAAGCCGGGACGATCTGCTTAACCCGGAATCCCCGACCCAACAGGAAGTCAAACAGCAGGAACAGAAAATCGCCGACGCCCGGCTAGAACTGCAAAAAGCCATGGACGACCGGGATGATTTCGTCACTAAAAACCGCCGCCCCGATTACGACCTGCAAATCGCGGAATCGGACCAGTCCCAAGCCGACGCTGAAAAGGAACTGGCTGACATTCAGGAATCCCTCGACGCCTTGGCCCCTACCGAAAAGCAGTTAGCCGAAGCCCGCCAAGCGGTTCAGCAAGCCCAGACCGCTCTGGACAACGCGGAACGGGCGTTAGAGAATTTTGAGGATAGCCAGGGCGGTGTCCTCACGACTCGCCGTCAGGAAAAGGCCGCCATTGAAGCCCAGTTGACCCAAGCCCAGGCTACCGTGGCCGCCTTGCAAGCCCAATACGATCAAGGCACCATCGGACTTTATCCCAATTTACAGCGTTGGCGGCGGCACATCAGCTTTCTCGAGGTTGAACTCGACGATTTGCGGCAAGGCATTGTGGCCCAAGCCGAAGCCCTGCAAACTGCCATCACCGTAGCCGCCGCCGCCCTACAGGAAGCGATTGACCATCTAGCTGAACTCGAAAGCGGCCCGGATGCCATTGCCATTCAAGCCCTCCAGGCCAAGGCGGCCGCCGTTCTGGCTCGTCAGGAAGTAACCGCCCGCGACCGCACCGAAATCGTAGCTCCCGACATCGACCCGGTCGAACTGGCGCTTAAAGAAGCCCAAGTTGCCCTGGCGCAAGCCAACCTCGACCAAGCCATTGCCGATTTAGCCGAACTCCAGGACAACGCCGCCGACCCGGTCGAACTGGCGCTTAAAGAAGCCCAAATCGCCTTGGCCGCCGCTACTCTGAACCAAGCCATCACTGACTTGGCTGAACTCCAGGAGGACTTGCTCACAACGCCGGAACCGTCCGAAATCGCCTGGCAAGAGGAACAAATCCGCTTGGCGCAAGCCACCCTCGACAAGGCGGAGCAAGACCGGGCGGAACTCGAACCGCCGGAACCCGCTGACCCGCTCAAAATTGCCCTGAAAACCGCCGAAATCGCTTCGGCCCAAGTCAAACTTCAGGATGCCCGGGATGAACTGGAAGCATCTACCCTGCGCGCCCCTATTGCCGGCGTCATTATGGAAGTCAAAGCGGAAACTGGCGATGCGGTCAAGACCGATACCGAAATCCTCGAAATAGTGGATACCGGTATTGTTGAAGTGGACGGCATCGTCGATGAAATCGATGTTCTGTCGCTATCTGTTGGCGCGGCCGCCGAGGTGATGCTCGACGCGCTGCCGGATGAAATCCTTGCCGGCGCCGTTACTGAAATCGCTGACGCCGCCGACAATCAGCAAGGCATCGTAACCTATAAAATCCGTATCCGACTGGAAGCTCCGGCCGGGCTGGAATTGCAAGCCGGTTTGAGCGCCATTGCCAACATCATCCTGCGGGAGGAGCGCAATGTGCTGGTCATCCCCCAGCAAGCCCTTTACGGCAGCGTCAATCAGCCCGCCGTGCGCGCCCTGTCTGCTGACGGCAGCATTGCGGAACGGCCGGTGCGCCTCGGCAGCCGGGATGATTTCTGGGTTGCGGTCGAAGCTGGCTTGACTGAGGGCGACCGGGTAGTTATGGAGGCGTCGGATGCCTTCGACCCCTTCGGCGGCGGTTTCCGGCAAATCCGCCGGGCTACCGGCGGCGGCCGCCGCGGCCCCAACTAGCACCATTCCCTACCCGGGGCGTGTCCGATGATTGAACTGAAAGCAGTAACCAAAACCTACCGGATGGGCAGCGTGGAAGTAGGCGCGTTGCGCGGCGTTTCCCTATCCATTCAAGCCGGGGAGATGGTTGCCATTATGGGCGCCTCCGGCTCCGGCAAATCCACGATGATGAACATTCTCGGCTGCCTCGATGTCCCCACTTCCGGGGAGTATTACCTCGAGGGGGAGAATGTGGCCCGCTTGGGCGACAACCGCTTGGCCGAAATCCGCAATCGTAAAATCGGCTTTGTCTTTCAGACCTACAACCTGCTGCCCCGGCTGACCGCTTTAGCCAATGTGGAGTTGCCGCTGCTTTACGGCAACGGCCGCCACGGCCGCCGCCGTTCCTTGCAAGCCCTCGACCGGGTTGGCTTGGCCGACCGGGTCAAGCATCGACCTACTGAACTTTCCGGCGGGCAGCAGCAGCGGGTCGGCATTGCCCGCGCATTGGTCAAAGACCCCAGTATCCTGATGGCGGACGAACCGACCGGCAATCTCGACAGCCAATCCAGCGCCGAAGTGGTCGCCATTTTGCAGCGGCTGAACCGGCAGGAGGGTTTGACCGTGATTATCGTAACCCACGAACCGGACATTGCCGCCGCCGCCCAACGGGTTATTGCGATGCGCGACGGCTTGATTGTCAGTGATGCGGTGGCGGCCGGATGAATCCCTTAACCACTTTCCGCATTTCCCTGGCATCTTTGGGCGCGAACAAACTGCGTTCCACCCTGACTCTGCTCGGCATTGTCATTGGGGTCAGCGCGGTCATTGCGCTGATGGCTATTGGGCAGGGCGTGCAGCAGACGATTACCGCCCAAATCGAGTCCATGGGTTCCAACCTGATTTTTGTCTGGCCCGGCGGTTCCTTTGAGGGCGGCTTGGGCCGCGGCGCCGGCAGCGCCAACACTTTGACTCTAGCGGATGCCTACGCCCTGCAAGACCCGGTTTTTGCCCCCTCGGTAGCCGCCGTGGCCCCGGAACTCCGCGCCGGCGGGCAGGTCGCGGCCGGGCGCAACAATACCTTTACCCAGATAGTAGGCGTAACCCCGGAATACGCCGCCGTCCGCAATTTCCCGGTGGAAAAGGGCAGTTTCATCACCGCCGGCCAGTTGGAAAACCGGTCGCAAGTTGCCATCCTCGGCGCGGCGGTCGAGGATACTCTGTTCGGCAATCTCGATTCCATCGGCCAGCCCATCCGCATCAACGGCCGCCAATTCCGGGTTATCGGCGTCTTGGAAAGCAAGGGCGGCGGCTTTCTCGGCAGTCTTGACGACCAGATCCTGGTGCCGATTACTACCGCTTACTACCGGCTCAGTTCCCAGCGCACTACTCAGGGCGGCATCAGCGTGGACGCCATCAATGTCCAGATGCCCAGCGTGGCGATGATGGACGCCGGGATGCGGGAAATCGCCACCGTGCTGCGGCTCCGCCACCGCATTACTGACGAGGACGATTTCATCATCAGCAGTCAGCAGGAAACCATCGAAGCCATCCAGCAGACTACCAACACCTTTGTCCTTTTCCTCGGCGCTATTGCCGGCATTTCCCTGCTGGTCGGCGGCATCGGGATTATGAACATTATGCTGGTTTCGGTAACGGAGCGCACCCGGGAAATCGGCATCCGCAAGGCGATGGGGGCGAAACGGCGCGATATTCTGATGCAGTTTATGGTCGAGGCTACCCTGCTCAGCTTGAGCGGCGGCGGTTTGGGGGTGCTTTTCGGGGCGTCCATTGCCCTGCTGATGCGCGGCCGGCCCCTGTTCGGCGATGAACCCCTGCAAACGGCGATTAACTGGAATATCGCCCTGCTGGCTTTGGGCGTATCAGCGGGTATTGGCTTGTTCTTTGGCATATATCCGGCCCTGCGCGCCGCCCGGCTGCATCCCATCCAGGCACTGCGCTTCGAATAGGGGAAATAAGGGAGCGGGAAATGAACAAATCCTTTCTGATACTGCTGGTTATGGTGGTGATTCTGGGGGCGGCCCTCGGCGGCTCTTTTGTGGGCGGCGTAGTCTATGGCCGCAGCCAAGCCGCCGCGGATACGCTGCCGCCGGGGCTGGACGGCGCTTTTGCCGGCGGCGGGGCGGAACCGGTTGGCATTCCGGCAGGGGCGGCACCCGGGCCGGGCGGCGGCGGTTTTGATGCTCCGCCGGGCGCGGATGGCGGTTTCCCGGAGGGAGCAACGCCCGGCGGCCTTGGCGGCGGCCGCGGCGGCTTGACCGGAACCGTAGCCGCCGTGGACGGCAACACCCTTTCTCTGACCACGCCCCAAGGCGACACTCTGGTCACTCTGAATGATGATACCGCCTTGACCCAAATAGCCCCGGCCGACCGGGCGGAATTAACCGCCGGCACCACGGTGCGGATTGGCGGCCGGCCCAATGCCGATGGCAGCATCTTTCAAGCCCGCAGCATCCTGATTATCCCGGAAGGTACCGCCAACCCCTTTACTGGCGGCGGCAACGGCGGCCGCGGGGGACGGGGGCAACCGCGGCCGTGAAAAGCGGCCGGCTGGCTGCCATTGCCGCAAAAGGGCCGAAGGTTTATCATCCTTCCGGGAATTATCCCCCTTACCCTCAACAGGAGACGCACCGATGACTACCGCCCCGGCAAAAGCCCCGCCGGCAATCTCGGCTCCGGCCCCGGCGGCCCCGCAACAAACCCGCCAGACCCGCAAGTTCACCGTAGCGGAATACTACCGGTTGGCTGAAGTAGGCATCCTGAACCCCACCGAGCGGGTCGAGCTTATCGCCGGAGAAATCGTTCTTATGGCTCCCATTGGCCCTTTGCACGGCAGCGGCGTCGACCGTTTGACTTTGCCCTTCGCCGAAGTTTCCCGCGGCCGCTTCATTGTCCGCACCCAAGGCGCCATTCGCTTGGGCGAACATTGCGAACCGGAACCGGACCTTGCCTTGCTGGTATTCCGGGAGGATTATTACGCCGGTTTCCAGCCCGGCCCGGAGGACATCCTGGCCGTCGTCGAAGTCTCCGACACCACCCTGGACTACGACCGGGAAATCAAATCCAAACTCTACGCCGCCGCCGGCATCCCGGAAATGCTCCTGATGAACCTGCCCGAGGATTGCCTCGAACATTTAACCAACCCCGGCCCCGACGGTTACGCCCAGCGAACTATCTACCGCCGCGGTGACAAAATCCGCCTGGTCTCCCTGCCCGACCTCGAGTTTGCCGTCGACGACTTGCTGCCGCCCCGCCCGGAGCCGGCGGAACCGCCCCCGGAGCCGGCAATCTGATTCCCTCAGCCGCCCTTTTCACCGGAGAGAATCAAAAGAACCCGGAACCGCGCAGCATCTTGCGCCTTGCCCCGGGTTCTTTCATTAGTCAACCGTTCGCGCTACCCTACCCGCCCAACAGCTCCCGCAGCTCCCCCACGCTCTTATCCCCGAAATCCGGCGCGCCGCCGTTCACCCGATAAGTCGGCGTGCCGAAAATGCCCAACTCTTTAGCCGCCTGATGTTCCGCCAGCACATACTGGCGATACTCCCCCGCCTCCAGCGCGGCGGCCAAGCCGGCCGCATCCAGCCCGCAGCTTTCAGCGATTGCCAGCAGCGCCGCCCGCTCGCCCAAATCCACGCCCTCCGCCCAATAAGCCCGGGCCGCCGCGTGATGAAACTCCCCATCCAACCCCTGCGCCTTGGCGTAAGCCGTAGCCTCGTGCGCCAGGTTGGTATTGGGCGCGATGGCCGGGCGGCGCATTACGATGCCCGCCTGCCGCGCCCGTTCCTGCCACTCCGGGGTCAAATCCGTCTCCGTCTCCCCCTCCCGCAACGGCCGCGCTTCTCCCGCCGCCGGCCGTTCCGGGGCCAGCAGATAAGGACGACGGTCAATCACCGCCCCGGTTTCCGCCGCCGCTTCGTCCAGCCTGACCAGGCCGACATAGCACCACGGTCAAGTGTAATCGTACCAGACCGTTACCGTGGCCGGGTTCGTAGTAGTCATAACTCCCTCCTTATTGCGTGCGGTACGCTATGGGAAATTGCCCGGTCAGTGCTCGCAGCAGCCGCGCAGCCAAACCCGCCCGCCATCCGCTTTCAGAAACTCATCCGCCGCCGCCGGCCCCCATTCCCCCGGCGCATAACTATCCGGCGGCGGTGCCGCCGGGCTGCCCAGCCACTCAATCAACGGATCCATAATCCGCCACGCCTGTTCAATCTCATCCCCCCGGGTGAACAGCGCCGCATCCCCGTTCAGCGCATCCATCAGCAGCCGCTCGTAGGCATCCGGCAAATCCCCCCCAAACTCCTCCTGATAGTGAAACTCCAACTCCACCTTCCGCATCTGCAGCCCGGCGTCCGGCACCTTCGACTGAAACTCCAGCCGAAACCCCTCATCCGGCTGTACGCAGATTGCCAGCATATTCGACGGCACTTCCTCATCCGCCGCCAACGGGAAAAGGATATGCGGCGGATGGCGGAACTGAATGATGATTTCCGTCGTCTTATCCTCCATCCCCTTGCCCGACCGCAGATAAAAAGGAACGCCTTGCCACCGCCAGTTGTCCACAAACAACCGCAGCGCGGCGTAAGTCGGCGTCCGCGATGCCGCCGCCACTCCCGGCTCCTGCCGGTAGCCTTCGTACTGACCGGCAATCAAATGTTGCCCCACCTCGCTGTGGTGTATCGGCCGCACCGACTTTAGCACCTTGGCCTTTTCATTCCGCAGCGCCTCCGCCTCAAACACATACGGCGGCTCCATCGCCACCAGACACAGCAGCTGCATCAGATGGTTCTGAAACATATCCCGCAGCACCCCGGTTTGGTCATAGTAATCCGCCCGCTCCGAAACCTTCAGCGACTCCGCAACCGTAATCTGCACCTGGTCGATATAGTTGCGGTTCCAAATCGGTTCAAAAATGGTGTTGGCAAACCGGAACACCAGCAGGTTCTGCACCGTTTCCTTGCCCAGGTAATGGTCAATCCGGAAAACCTGATTTTCCTGAAAAACCGAATGGGCTACATCATTCAACTCCCGGGCCGTCGCCAAATCGGTGCCAAAGGGCTTTTCCACCACTACCCGCCGCCAGCCCTTGCTGTCCTCAGCCATTCCCGCCGCTCCCAAGCCGGTAATCGCCGCCCGGTACAAACTCGGCGCAATTGCCAGATAGTAAAGCCGGTTCGACACTTCCGGGTCGAAACTTTCCAATTCCTCCAGATGCGCCTCCAGTTCCCGCAGGCTTTCCTGCGAATCCACATCCGCCATCAAATAGGTAATCCGCGCCGAAAAGGCCGCCCATTCCGCATCATTCGGCTGAAATCCGCCGGTCGCCCCCATCTCCCGGTGGATGAACTCCCGATAATCGGCGGTAGTCATCTCCGCCCGCGCCACTCCGATAATCCGCAGCTCCCGGGGGATCCGCCCCTTGGAATACAGATTGCACAACGCCGGCATCAGCTTGCGCCGCGTCAAATCCCCGCTGGCCCCGAAAATTATCAAACTGGTAATGCCCCGCGCATCCTCCAGCGCGGCGGCTACGGCGGCAAAATCGGCGGCAGTCGCGGACAAAACCATTATTCCGACCTCCGAACCCCGTGTCCCCCGAACTGATTCCGCAGCGCCGCCAGCAGCTTCGCCCCAAAGGGCTGCTCCTGCCGCGACCGAAACCGCTGCTGCAAGGACAGCGTAATCGCCGGTATCGGCACCGCCAAATCCACCGCCTCCTGCACCGTCCAGCGCCCTTCCCCGGAATCCTCCACATACGCCTCCAATCCCGCCAAACCCGGGTTTTCCTCCAACGCCGCCACCGTCAAATCCAGCAGCCAGGAGCGCACTACGCTGCCGTGCCGCCAGGTTTCCGCAATCGCCGCCAAATCCAGGTCAAACTCCGTCTTGGCCGCCATCAACTCAAAACCCTCGGCGTAGGCTTGCATCAGCGCATACTCCACCCCGTTATGCACCATCTTGACAAAATGCCCCGCCCCCGCCGGCCCCGCATAGCAGTAGCCCTTATCCGCCGCCGGCGCCAAAGTCTGAAAAATCGGCTCCAGCCGCCGAAAGGTTTCCGCCTTGCCGCCCACCATCAGCGAATAACCCTCGGTCAGCCCCCAGATACCGCCGCTGGTACCCACATCCATCAACTCAATCCCGTCCACCGCCAGCCTTTCGGCTTGACCGATGGTATCCTTATAGTTGGCATTCCCCCCGTCCAGAATCACATCCCCGGCCGCCAGCAGCGGCCGCAGCCGGTCGATGGTATCGTTAGTAACTTGCCCTTGCGGCAGCATCAGCCACACCGCCCGCGGCGGCGTCAGCAACGCCACCACTTCCTCGAGGCTTGCCGCCCCGGTCGCGCCCTGTTCCTGACTGGCCGCCACAGCATCCCCGCTGGCATCATAAGCCACTACCCGATGCCCGCCCCGCAGCAGCCGCTGCGCCATATTGCCGCCCATCCGACCCAAGCCAATCATCGCCAGTTCCATACTTCTATCCCCTTGCTTTCCTTCCCGCCTTTCCCATCCCGTCCTACCGTCATTCCAATCCCGCCCCACCGTCCTTCCCGTGAAAACGGGAATCCAGTCCCGTCCCACCTTACCGTCATTCCTGCCCGACCTACTACCGTCCTTCCCGTGAAAACGGGAATCCAGAACCCCGCAAACGACACCTAAATTTCCGCCCCAATCTGCCGCAATCCCGCCACCGGGTCGTCCCCCAAATGTATCCGCACTGCCCGCCGGCCCCGGTTCCGCAACGCCTGCAAATCCCCCGCCGCCTGCGCGTCCGCCAGCGCATTCAAGTTATACCGCCGCCCCGGAATGGCAATCTCCCTTTCGTGGTCGGCCGTCAGTTGCAGAAACAGCCCCGAATTCGGCCCGCCCTTATGCAGTTGCCCGGTCGAGTGCAAATAGCGCGGCCCGAACCCGGCTGTCGCCGCAATGCCGTACTTCTCTCCCACCCGCCGGCGTATCTCGTCAATCCCTTCCCCAATCGCCGGCGTATCCGGCAAATAAGCCAGAATTGCCAAGTAATCCCCGGCCCGGGCTTGCGCCAGCAAATCGTTAAGCGACCCGTCCCCATCCTCTGCCGGCCAGACCCCTTGCTCCAGATACTGCGCCAACACCTGGTCCGTCATATCCTTGGCGCTCTGCACATCCGGCTGGTCAAAGGGATGCAAATTCAGCAACCGCCCGGCAATGGACGTAGCATACTCCCACCGGTAAAACTCCGCCCCCCAAATCATACCCGTCCGCCAGATCCAGCCGCACTACCGGATGGCCGGCCGCCGCCAACGCCGCCGCCCGCCCATCCAAAGCGGCGTTATCCTCCGCCGCCAACCGCAGATAGACAAAAAACCGATCGCTGCCATACCCTTGCGGCGGCAACTCCGGCTCCCCGGCCACCGGAATAATCCCCGAACCCTCCTTGCCCAGACCTTCCGCCAGCATCTGCTCCACCCACAGACTGAACCCGGCCACCCCCGGCGACGCCAGCAGCGTCAGCTTGTCCCGCCCCGCCTTGGTCAGGACACCCAAAACCGTCCCCAGCCACGCCCCCGGATTATCCCCGGCGCGCTCAATGTCGCACCGTTCCCGCATCGCCGCCGCCCGTCCCAGCAGCAAACCCAAATCCAGCCCAATCAACGCCGCCGGCACCAATCCAAAGCAAGACAGCACCGAATAGCGGCCGCCCACCTCCGGCGGATTCAGGAAAACCTCTCGAAATCCCTGCTCCCGGCCCAACTTTTCCAGAACCGTCCCCGGATCCGTAATGGCGGCGAAATTCTCCCCGGCCGCCGCCCCTTTCCTTGCCGCTATTACCTCCCGAAAGTGAGCGTACAGGCTGTTCGGTTCAATCGACGACCCCGACTTGGACGATACCAGAAACAGCGTTTCCGCCGGGTCAATCACCCCCTCCACCGCCTGCGTCCACGACGGCAAAGTCGAGTCCAGCAGCAGCAGTTGCGGAAAGCCCGGCTGACTGCCGCAAGTACGCCGCAGCACCTCCGGCCCCAAACTGCTCCCGCCCATCCCCAGCAAAACCACATGACGATAGCCGGCCGCCCGCACTTCCTCGGCAAAAGCCGTCAGCTCCCCAATGCGCCCCTGCATCTCCCCGATAACCGACATCCACCCCAGGCGGTCCACAATCTCCGTCGGCGACTCCCGCCACACCCGATAATCCCCCTCCCGGATGCGAGACACCACCCGGTCGGCGTCCAGTTCCGCCAAAGCCGCCGCCACTGCCGGGGCATACTCCCCCAAAAATTTCTCCCCTTGCATCGCTTCCCGCAGCACTTGCCCCCTCCTGTGCCAATTGTGCCAATCCTGACCTTGGGCGGCCCTACTCATCCCGCCCGGCTCCCGCTTATTGTCAACCCCATCGGCATTACAGGATACCATACCAAATCAACCCCGCCCAAACCACCCATCCCATCCTACCTTATCCGGTCATTCCCCTATACTACTGTTACCCATGTCATTCCGAGGCGACAGCCGAGGAATCTGAAATGCCCGCCTTAAACCACTTCTCGAAACTCACAGACTCCCCCAACTCAAAAATTTTGAGGGGGTGCGGGGGAACTTTTACAAAAGTTCCCCCGCCGTACCCCATACCAAAATCCAATTTCTCAATTCCCGAAAATCCGTCTTAAACCATCTTGACAACTACCAATCCCGCCCCCATAATAAAAACTGCGAAGGTCAGACCTAGCCCCGGGACGCCGGGTCTCAAAACGATACGCTAGCTTACCGTGAAATACAGCTCACAGCGCGCTGTGGACGCCCTCGGCCCCTGCGGCCGTCAAGCGTCCCTGCTCCTACCTCCGGGGAACCGGAACTAAGGAATTCCCTTTCCCCCACCGGAGCAGCGGAAAACGGCAAATCCCAACCGCCGCCAAACCGCTACCCCTTCCCTATAGGAGCTGGAGTTACAGGTTGACTGGAGGCAGTTCAACCAACGGTAGCTGGACTGGGCCAACCCGCCGGAATGGCAACCATACCAACCGGCGCCAGTAGCCACTACAAGGTCCGTTGCCGTCCGGCAAATCTGGTCGGGCAAAGCCGGAATAGGTAGCCAGAAGTCCAACCGGTGTTTGGCAACCCGCATGGCCAGACTAGCCAACCGCCTCCCGCACGGGCGGAACCCGTGGCCACGGGTTCCGCCCCCCAGCGAACTACTACCCCACAGCAATAGGCAAACCCCAACCTGCCGGGGCGGCCAAAAGCCGCCGCCCCGGCCATAACCCGTACTCAGCCCCTGTGTTATCCCCGTTCCCCCACCGCTTAATCTATGCGCCCCCGTTAGCCCGCACCTGTTCCGCCCGTTCCCGAGCCTTGTCTTGGGCCAGCTTGGCCAGTGTTTCGTTCCGCATCCAACCCACTTTGCGATTTTCCAGAACCAGCCCCCGCAAAGTTAAGGTATCCCGTTTCCGGCCGTTACAGGGGCGGCACAACAAGATACGGTTGAGGATGTGATTGGCTCCCCGGTCCGACTTGGGCGTAATGTGGTCGAGCTCCATAAACTCGATTTCCAATACCCGCCCGCAACCGGCGCAGATCACGCCCTCCGTAGTTGCCTGCGCCGCCGCGAGGATGGCCGTCATTTCATCCCGCGACAGCCTTTCCCACGGCTCCGGCGGCCGCATAACTTTAAGCCGCAGGTCAGGGACCGCTGGCGACGGGTCATAGTCGGTACGCTCTGGCGGCTCCGTCCAGTAATGCACTTGGCTGAACGGCAAGCGGATGTTTTCGACGCCCGGAACCTCCAGACATTCCCGCTGCAAACGATCTAAAACCGTCTGATAAGCCCCGTCCCAAATATCAATGCCAATCCATTGCCTCCCCAACCTTTCCGCTGCTACCGGCGTAGTGGCGCAACCGGCAAAGGGGTCAAGCACTATGTCCCCCGGATTGCTCGACGCCTTGATTATCCGCTCGTACAAGGCCAACGGCTTTTGGGTCGGATAACCCGTGCGCTCGCCCCGGGGCATCTGGCCGCCGGCCGGTATATCCGGCCACCAGTCTTCGATGGGCTTGCCCGGGCCAAAGGCAGCGGCTACTTCGGCGTCCGTGCGGCCCTCAGCGTAGCCGGCAGTTATGCCGCGCTGCCCTTCGGTGTATTGCCGCCGTTTGGTAAAGGCATCGCTGTAAGGAATCCGCACCGCGTCCCGGTTAAAAGTAAAGACCCCGGAACGGGAATAGAACAGGATGGTATCGTGTTTGCGGGAAAACCAGCGGGGCGTGTTGGCCGGGCCGGTATAGCACCAGACAATTTCGTTCCTGAAATTGCGCCGGCCAAATATGCCATCCATCAGGCACTTGGCATAAGCGTGGGCCGTATGGTCGATATGCAAATAGATGCTGCCGGTGTCTTTCAAGACCCGATGGCACTCCATCAACCGGACGCCGAGCCAGCACAGGAACGCGGCCATATCATCCCCGGCCGATACCCGCGCCGTTTCGATGACTGACCAAACCGCCGGCCAGTCGTCCTTGATTGCATCCACCCAATCCGGATGAACATCCTTATCCCAAGACCACCGATCCTCAAATTTAGCCCCTTTAGCCAAGCTGTCCGGGGTGGCGTGAAAGTCCCGGCTCTTGTTAAAAGGCGGGTCAGTGGCAATAAGATCGACAGTGGCAGAATTGATGCCGCGCAGGACATCCAGATTGTCTGCGTGGTACAGCGTCCGGTTCGCAAAGTTAGCCAGAGTCATTTCCGCCGCTCCCTCCGTTTGCCTAAAAACATAATGGCGTGGTGCCATGCTGAAGTCAACTCAGATACGGGCAAAATCAGGCCGACGGTCCGCAGCCCGGACAAGTCCCCCTCCTCTTAAACCAACTTCATCTGAAACCCGCCGTTATCCCCCGCGCCGTTTTTCCCGTCCAGATGCACCGCCGGATAGCCCAAAGTCCGCAAATGCGCCGCCAAGTCGGGAAAGCCATTCACCGTATAAACCCGTTTCGGCTGCACCCGCTCCACATAATCTACCAAATCCTTAAAATCGGCGTGGTCGCTGTAGGGCAGGCTGGCATCCCCCGGCCGACCCCACTGCCGCCGCCGCGCCCCCGACGCCCACCCGGTCAACTCCAGATACCGCTTGCCCAAATAGCGGTTCAAGTCCCCATTCTTGCGCCGTCCCCCCGGCGGCCACACCAGCACCTGCCCCTCGGCCCAATGCCCGTTAAAACAGCCGAAACTCCCCGGAAACTCCACCCCCGCCTCCTGATACGCCCCTGCCACTTCGTAAATCCCCGGCTCCACCGCCACCTCAAACCCCGCTTCCAGCAGATAGTGCATCAACTCCTGCGCCTTGCCCAGCCGCCAACCCTGCACAATGGGCCGTTCCCCCCGTTCCAGCCACACCCGCAGCGTCCGATACGCCGTCTCCAGCACATTATCCTCCGGCGGAAAAGTATATTCCGGCTTGCCGTAAGTCGCCTCCATCACCAGAATATCGCACTCCACCGGCAACAGCGGCTCGTTAATCGGACTGGGCCGCGCCTTAAAATCCCCGGTATAAAGCAGCCGCTCCCCGGTCGCCTTACTCGTAACCAGAGCTTGCGCCGACCCCAAACAATGCCCCGCCGGATACAGCGTCAGCGTATAGCCCGCCCCCTCCAGCGGCTCCCCATAATCCAGCGTAATCGGGTCCGACCGGTGCAGATAATCCGCCAGCAGCCGCCCCGTATTGCCGGTCAAAATCGGCCGCTGATGCCGCGCCGTATGGTCCGAATGGGCATGAGAAATCAGCCCCATCTCCTGCTTGCGCCGGGAATCCAGCCACAAGTCCACCTCCGGCAGATAAACGCCCCGGTCAAAAATCACTTCCAAAGCAAACTATCCCCGCCCATCATAGTTAAGGCGAAAGCTCCTCGATACTCACCCCGCCCCCAGCCTCCATATCCAAAGTAACCCGGCTGCCCCGCAACAAAAAAGTCCCCATCAGCGGCGTGCTTTCCCCTTCCAGAACAATCACCAGCCGCGGCCGGTCATGCCACACTGCTGTAGCGATGTAGCTGTTCAGCTGAACCCGTTGCCCATCCGCCAGTACGACGGTCTCTTCTTCAGGATACTGTAATCCCAGTTCCCGAATAACGTTGGCAGGCAAGACAAGATAGCCCTGAAACCCGGTGTCCAAAACTACCTCAACCGGCTCGTGTGGCCCAGCGTCGCCGATTAAAGTGATTTCCACCACCGCTTGGAACTCGCTGCTCACCCACCCGCTAATCATCGGGCTACCCGCGGCCCTACACCGATGAACCCGGAGACCGGGTGTCCATCCGGAGACCAACACCCCACCCGAACTCCGTAAAAGACGCCCTCCGGCCGCCGCTCCCGCAATCGCAGCATGGCATAGGGCTGCTCGGCGTCGATCTCATAGTCGCCGCTCTCGATGTCAATGGAGACGTGCTTTCCCGACTCCTCCGGTCCCAGCGTGGGAAATATCCGCTCCAAATAAATGGCTTCCCCCCGAGCCGTAATTTCCCCCGGTGCGTAATCCCCATAAGCCATATTGTCCTCCATATCCCCTTGCAAATCTTGCCCCACCCGCCCGCTAATCATTGCGCGGCCAGAACCCTAGATAGCCGGATACCGGCCGGCCATCCGGCGCCCAATAACCCACCCGAACCCCGTAAAAGACGCCCGCCGGCCGCCGCTCCACCAGCCGCTGAAAAGCATAAGGGTCTTCCGCGTCGATCTCGTAGTCGCCGCTCTCAATGTCAATGGAAACGAACTTCCCCTTTTCACCTTGGCCCAGCAAGGGAAATATCCGCTCCAGATAAATCGCTTCCCCCCGGTCCGAAATTTCCCCCGGCGCGTAATCCCCATAAGCCATATTGCCCTCCCTATCCTCTTGCAAATCTTGCCCCACCCGCCCGCTAATCATTGCGCGGCCAGAACCCGAGATAGCCGGAAACCGGCCGCCCATCCGGCGACCAATAACCTACCCGAACCCCATAAAACACGCCCTCCGGCCGCCGCGCCACCAGCCGCTGGAAAGCATAAGGGTCTTCGACGTCGATCTCGTAGTCGCCGCTCTCGATGTCAATGGCAACATACTTCCCACTCTCCGCCGGCTCGACCAAGGGCTGTATCCGCTCCAAATAAATCGCCTCGCCCTTGGCCACCATTTCCCCCGGCGTGTAATCCCCATAAGCCATACTTGCCCCCAATCGTCTCCCGGGCCAAATTAGTTGCCGCTTACCGCACCCGTCCCGCCCGGAAAATCCGCCGCCAGTATAGCACAGGCCGCCGCGTCAACTCCTCCTAATCCCCCCATTTGACACATCCCGCCGCATTCCCTAAACTACCGCCAACATCCCGCTTACCATAAAACTGCGAATCCGCAAGGAGGCCGCCGATGACCACCGTAGCCGCCCCCGATCAGTACCGCGTAGTTGGCACCCGTCCCCCGCGCCACGACGGCTTTGACAAAGTAACCGGCGCCGCCCGTTTCGGCGCCGACCTCAACCTGCCCGGTATGCTCCACGGCAAAATCCTCCGTAGCCCCCACGCCCACGCCCGCATCCGCAGCATCGACACCAGCAAAGCCGCCGCCCTCCCCGGCGTAATGGCTGTGGCCACCGCCGCTGACTTCCCCATCGTCCAGCACCAGCCCGCCATCGACTACGAAAACTTCCAGCAGAACCCCCGCATCATCGCCGAAAACATCCTTGCCTACCGCAAAGTCCTCTATCGCGGCCACGCTGTCGCCGCCGTTGCCGCCACCAGTCCCCACATCGCCGAGCAAGCCCTCTCCCTTATTGCCGTGGACTATGAAGTGTTGCCCGTAGTCCTCGACTTGCACGACGCCCTCAAACCCGACGCCCCCTTGCTCCACGACGATATGACCACCCGCTTTCGGGTCGAACGCTTCGGCCCCGGCGACGACACCGGCCAGCGTAGCAACATCGCCGGCCACTTGCAGCACAAAATGGGCGATGTCGAACAGGGCTTTGCCCAAGCCGACGTCATCCTCGAACGGGAATACGAAACCCAAACCGTCCATCAAGGCTACATCGAACCCCATGTCGCCACCGCCCAATGGTCCCCCGACGGCCGCCTGACCGTCTGGACCAGCACCCAAGGCGCCTTTGCCGTCCGCGCCGCCACCGCCGCCATCCTCCGCGTCCCGGAGTCCATGGTCAAAGTCATCCCCATGGAAATCGGCGGCGGCTTTGGCGCGAAAGGCGTAACCTACTTGGCCCCGGTTACCGCCGCCCTGGCTAAAAAAGCCGGCCGCCCCGTCAAAATCGCCATGAGCCGCAAGGAAGTCTTCGAGGGCAGCGGCCCGGCCTCCGCCACCTATATGCAGGTCAAACTCGGCGCAAAAAGGGATGGCAAACTCACCGCCGGCCAGGTCTATATGGTCTATGAAGCCGGCGCTTTCCCCGGCGCCCCGGTCGGCGGCGGCGCCATCACCGGCTTTGGCTCCTACAACCTCGACCACGTCCTGGTGGACGGCTACGATGTAGTCTGCAACAAGCAGAAAGCCCAATCCTACCGCGCCCCCGGCCAGCCCCAAGCCGCCTTTACCGTCGAATGCGCCATCGACGAACTGGCCGAGGAACTAGGCATCGACCCGATGGAACTGCGCCTCAAAAACGCCGTCAAAACGGGCGACCGTATGCCCAACGGCGTCCCCCACGCCGTCTTTGGCTGCCGCGAACTCGAGGAAGCAATGTTGAACCATCCCCACTACTCCGCTCCCTTGGGCGGCCCCAACCGCGGCCGCGGCGTCGCCGTCGCCTTCCGCGCCCAGGGCGGCCAAACCTCCTCCGCTACCATCAATGTCAACAGCAACGGCACCATCAACCTGATTACCGGCTCCGTTGACATTGGCGGCACCCGCACCGCCATTGCGATGCAGGCCGCCGAAGTCCTCGGCATCGCTTCCGAGGATGTCTTTCCCGCCGTTGGCGACACCGACAGCGTCGGCTACACCGCCAACACCGGCGGCAGCCGCACCGCCTTTGACACCGGCCTCGCCGCCATCGCCGCCGCCGAGGAAGTCAAAACCCGGATGAAACACCGCGCCGCCCTCCTCTGGGAAGTCGAGGATGACGATGTGGACTTTCATGACGGCAGCTTTGTCTGTACCAAAACCGAGGACAAACTCACCTTCAAGGAACTGGCCGGCCGTCTGATGCGTACCGGCGGTCCCGTTACCTGCTCCGCCTCCGCCGCCTCCACCGGCGTTGGCCCCATCTTTGCCGGCAACATCGTCGATGTCGCCGTTGACCCCGACACCGGCAAAATCGACATCCTCCGTTTCACCGCCTTTCTCGACGCCGGCCAAGCCGTCCACCCCAGCTTTGTCGAAGGCCAGATTCAGGGGGCGACCGTCCAGGGCATCGGCTGGGCCTTGAACGAGGAATACTTCTACACCCCCGACGGGACGATGGCTAACTCCAGTTTCCTCGACTACCGGATGCCCACCACCCTTGACCTGCCCATGATTGACGCCGTCATCATCGAAGTCCCCAACCCCCGCCATCCCTTCGGCTTGCGCGGCGTCGGCGAAGGCCCCATCATTCCGCCCCTGGCCGCCGTAGCCAACGCCGTCTATCACGCCACCGGCGCCCGCATCCGCAAACTCCCCCTAACCCCCGGCGCCGTCCTGGAAGCCATTGCCGAAAAAGAGTAGCATCAAAAAAGGGGCGGATTCTCAAAACCCGCCCCTTGAATACCCAGTCCATCCGGTTTATATTTACCCTATGCAGCAACCCGTTAAAACCGATTCCCCAACCGAATTGGCAACCCAATTCCGCGCCTTGGCTGACCAGTGGGCGGCGGAAACCGGCTTGTTTTCCTTTGACTACCAACGGTCCCGCCATCCCGCCTACCGGCAAATCCTTGCTCTGGGCCCGCCGGCCATTCCCCTGCTCCTTCAAGAGTTGCAAGAACGCCCCGACCATTGGTTTGGGGCCTTAACCACCCTCACCGGTGAAAACCCCATCCCGCCCGCCGCCGCCGGCAAGTTTGACCAAATGGTTGCCGCTTGGTTGGATTGGGGCCGCCGGCAAGGCTACATTTCCTGACTTATGCCGCTGGAACCCTACTATGGCAATGTAACCCTCCTGCTCCGCCGCCCCCGTCCGGAACCGCCAACTAAAACAGGGGCGGGTCTGGATCCCGCCCCTGTGAACTAACTGATTACAACCGACACCGCAAGTAAAAATTTCCAATCCAAAGAGATAGACAGGGCAAACCGCCGCATGACTATTTCGAATTTCATAAAATCCTCCTTTATCCGTTCAGAACCGGACTAAATACCGATTAAGCCTCTTGTAAAGAAGCGCAGTATTATAGCCGCCCAGACGAGAAAACCCAAAGTAAATAACAGTTGACCCACTGAATCTATTTTGATATATTGCCCCTGCCTAAAAGGTAACCGCCTTCTTTCTGGGGTGAAAATGCTTTCCAAGGTTATTATCGGCATTTCTTTGGCGCTAACTGCTCTTGCCATCAGTTGCTCCAGCCCGGTGCCTACTCCCGCGCCTCTACCTACCTACACCCCGTTTCCCACCTACACGCCCTTTCCTACCGCTACCCCCACTCCTACCGCTACCCCGATGGTAGTATCGACTGCCACGCCTGAACCTACCGCGCTTCCTACTTCTACCCCTGTGCCGCCCCCAACGGCCACTGCAGCCCCGTCCCCTACTCCGACGCCCTTAGCCACGGCGACACCCACCCCAATTCCATCCGCTTGGAGTAGCTTGGGCGTGCGCCAAGACCGCATCACTGACGAAGTGCGGGTAACGCTTTACACTGAAGCCATCAGCCACAACGCCCCGCTAATTTATGACGCTCCGAGATTGGTTGTGCGGTGTGGTAGTGATGAAAGGGTGGAAGCGTTTGTTCATTGGGGTGGTCAGTATGTGGCTGGCTACGACGACAAAATGGAGGTGGCAATAAGGTTTGATGCACACCCTGCCGCCTTTGAGTCTTGGCGTGAATCGGCCGGGAACGAAGGCGCATTTATGCCCTTCCCAATTACCTTCATTTACCGGGCTAATCAGTCTGAAGTAGTGTATGTTCAGATGACTGATTTCTCTGGCGATGAATTCACTGCCGAGTTCAAGCTCAGTGGGCTTGCTGATGCAATGGCCGCACACCCAGAACTGTGCGGTATGCCTCAAGTGAAAAAAGGGGTAGAAGATTTGGTAATGAGCGACTCAGTTACACTTCACTTCCGATTATTTACCGTTTCTCCTATTGAGTATGAGCCGTTGTTTGGAATTGGCGTTCCGCAGTTGCAATTTCATTGCACTGGCGAGAAAAGCATTTATCTACGTATAGAAGCCAGCGGCGAAGTGTTCGGTAAGGGGGAAACGACTTATGGCGAGCTGACTGCCTCGTCGGTCAGGTTCGACAACGGGTCTCTTGAAAATGTTATGTGGGATCCGAGCCTCAGTGGCTACAGTTTGGAATCTCCAGTATTATCCGTCTTTAACCAAGCCAAGAACTCGGATACCCTCATCCTCTCTGGGACAATGGGATCTAGCTACGAGGTACGGGCTGAGTACGATATTTCTGAGCTTGGCGAGCTGATACGCTCCGAACCAAAGTGCACCGATTAAAAAGGGGCGGGGTTCTCAAAACCCGCCCCCCCAACCGGCATCAATGCCCCCAACACCTACCCCGCCAGCGGCACCGTCGCCGTCACGCACGGCCCATCCCCGTAAGTCGCCGTCGTATGCCCCTGACCGGTCGTATCCTCCACCAACCGCGCATCCCCCGGCCCGAAAATATGCTTGCTCCCGTCGCCCAGCCCAATCTCCAGCTGTCCCGACAGGATGATGACATACTGCCGCCGCGGCGCCGGGTGCCAATCCTGATACCGCCCGGCCGGCGCCTCCCGGAAAGTAATCGTCGTCGCTTCCTGCGCCGCCGTCCACTCCGGCGTCTCCGCCAAGTCAATCGTCTCCACATGGGTTTGCCCGTCCGACCCGGTGAACATCCGATAAGTCCCCATAACCGTTCCCTCCTCAACTTCCTGATTTTCCCTTTGCCGACCGTCCTTCCCGTCCCAACGGGAATCCCGAAACCCTTGCCCCCCGCTAAACCGTCATCACCACCTTGATAATCCCGTCCTGCTGCCCCTCATACAGCTCAAACGCCCGCTGCACCTCCTCAAAAGGCATCCGGTGCGTCAGCATCTGCCCCGGATCGCACCAGCCCCGCCGTTTCAACTCCACCATCGTCTTAATCGGCGCCATCGGATTCCGCAGCCGCCCCCCGGTAGTCGGTATCAACTGCGGCTGCCGCTCCATCAGCAAATTATGCTCCACCGGAATCAGCTCATCCGCCTGAATCCCGAACACCATCACTTGCCCGAACTGCTTCACCAGCCGCAATGCCATATTGAAACTGTCCGGGTAGCCCGCCGCCTCCACCACCACATCCGCGCCTAATCCCCCGGTCAAATCGTTCACCGCCGCCGCCCCATCCTCCCGGTCCGGGTTAATCGTATCCGTAGCCCCCATTTTCCGCGACCACTCCAGCCGGTAATCCAGCGGGTCAATTCCGATAACCCGCTGCGCCCCCAACTTCGCCGTCAGCATCGTAAAGGACAGCCCGATAACCCCTTGCCCGACCACTGCCACATCCTTGCCCAGCAAACTCCCCATCTGCTGCACCGAATACAGCACGGTACCCGACGGCTGGCACAGCACCCACTTCGCCAAGTCCCCCTCCTCCGGCAAAGCGCACATCCAATCCGGCGTCGCCGCGATATACTCGACCAGCCCGCCCGACCGTACGCCCCGACCCGGATAGATGATAACCCGCTGCCCCTCCTGAAACTCCTGCGACTTGCTCTCCACCACCGTGCCGGCGCACTCGTGCCCCGGCACCCCCAGCCGTCCCGGATAATGCTCCTCGGGAAAGATATGACTGAACTCGTGCCGAATATCGCTCCCGCACACCGATATTTTCTCCAGCCGAATCAGACACTCCCCCTCCAACGGCGCGGGCACCTCCGCCTCCACCATCTCAAACTGCCGGGGGCCAACCAAACGGGCCGCTTTCATCTAAACTGCTCCTCTAAAGCAAAGTTGCCGCTGAGCCAACTAACCGCTCCAACTTATACCACAAGCCATGGCAATTTGGCTATGCTGCCTTGGCAAGGGCGCGGGACTACCTCCCCAACTCCCGCTCAATCCGCAACGCCCACGGCTTCAGAACCCCGTACAGCGTATCGTTAATCGGCGTCGGCACTCCCACCTCCCGCCCCATCCGTATCGCCGTCCCGGTCAAACCCTCCAACTCCACCGGCCGCCCCTCCCGAAAATCCTTCCCCAGCGACGACATCCCCGCCGCCGGAAAATTATCCAGCGACTGCATCGCCCACTCCAGCGAATCCTCCATTATCGGCGCGCCCCAAGCCCGTCCCACCGCCAAAATCTCCTCAATCGCCCCCTGAATAATCGCCCGCGTCTCCGCTATCGTCCGCATCTCCCCGAACACCGAATTACTGGCCGCCCCCACTGCCGCCGACCCGGCCAAGTAGGCAAACTTTTTCCACAGCATCCCCGGCATATTCTCTTGCAGCTCCACCCGCCAGCCCGCTTCCCGAAACGCCGCCAACAGCCGTTGACACCGCTCCGTAATCCCCGGCGTCAACTCCCCGAAAGACGCCGCCCCCGGCCCGCCTTGGGTAACCACTCCCGGCTCCTTAACCCGCCCCTCCAGATAGCAGGAACCGATTAAAACCCGTTCCCGTCCCAACACCGCCGCCAACTGCTCCCCGTTGTCAATGCCGTTTTGCAGCGTCAGCACCAGCGTATCCGGCCCCAGCAGCGGCCGGGTCGCCGCTATCGCCGCCGCATTGTGATACATCTTGACCGTGAACAACACCAGTTCCTGCGGCCCTACCGTAGCCGTATCCTCCACCGCCGCCCCTTGCGCCGTAAAAACCCCGTCATTGCCGCTCTCCACCCGCAACCCCCGCTCCCGTATCGCCTGCAAATGCGCCCCCCGGGCCACAAAAGTAACCGTATGCCCGGCCCGGGCCAACAGCCCCCCGAAATACCCGCCCACGCCCCCGGCCCCCATCACCGCAATCTTCATTCCCGATACCCTCCTCTAAATAACCCGGTCAGCACTACCGCTCCCGCCCCTAATCCCCCGCCGGATCAAACTCCGGCAGCGGTGGCGGATAGTCAATGGCCGCCCGTTCCGCTATTTCCTCATCGGTCAACCGCAGCCGACTCAGCATCATTTCCTGCTCCGGCGTCGGCGTGAAATCCGGGTTAGGCCCCCGCTCCAGCAACTCCATAAAAATTGCCAGCAGTCCCGTCACCCGTTCCAGCCGGTCGCGCACTTCCGGCTCGTACATCGCGTCCTCGTAAAAGTTGTCGTGCAGCCGGTCGGCGGTGTCCTGCATCACATTCAGGTCCGGCAACCCATACTCGGCGGCCAGCAGATAGACGATGCGCCGCCGCCGGTTATGGGAATCGTGCCGCCACTGCCGGGCCTCGGCAACCGCCTTGACCCCGTGCGCCACCGCCCCGGCCGCCTTATCCGACGCCTGCACCCGGTCGCCCCGCTGCTCCATTTCGTAGTTGGCTTGACCAATCAAGCGGCGGCAAGTGCGGGAATGATGTATCACCCCCGGCGCGTTGCCATTGCTGTAATCAACCATAACCCTCACCCCCTCGGCCAATTTCCCCCATTGTAGCATATAGCCTCCCGGCTTCATCAACCGCGCAGAGTATCGAGGGACAAGGTTTGGGGGAATGACTCGGGAATTTCCGGCGTATTTCGGTCCGCTGCAAGATTTTGCCGTCCTTTAACGGGTTCAGGGTAAATGGGAAAGGGTCGGCGGATGAGGGGATGGGGGCAAAAGTGAGGGGAAATTTGCGGTCAGCCCCTTGCCGGTATGCCAATTAGGGGCTACAATGAGGAGGGAATCGGGGCTAACGCCGGCGTTAGCCCTTTTCCCTATTGCTATGGGCAAATCATCCAAAGTCCCAAGAAAAGTTGGAGCAAATCCGTATATGTCCTTATCCGGTATCCTTTCCGCTTTTGACGGCGTTATCCCCCGGGCGGTGGACCGGGGCAATGGGGAGTCAGGCCGCATCACGGCGCGGCGGGGGGCGCGGCCGGTTTATCTGGCGTCTTTATGGATTAGCCGCCGCCAGCCAATGCTGGTACTGACGCCGCGGCCGGAGGATTCCCGGCGGCTCCACGACCAGTTGCTGACTTACCTAGGGGAGGCGGCGCCGGTCTATCTGCTGCCGGAGCCGGAGGTGCTGCCCTTTGAGCGGTTGGCGGTGGATGCGCGCACGGTTAACCAGCGGCTGACGGCTTTATCGGTGTTGGCGGCGGCCGCGGTCAATGCGGACAGGGCATCGGATAAACAACGGCCGCCGCTGGTGGTGGCTTCGGTGGCCGCGGCACTGCGGCTGACTTTGCCGGCGTCGGTGCTGGCCGGGGGGGATGGGGATACCGGGGATTTTACCCGGCTGCGGGTGGGGCAGCGCATTGCCCGCATTGAGGAACTGCTGGCGGCGTGGGTTCGTTTGGGCTACCGGCACGAGCCGTTGGTCGAAAGTCCCGGCGCTTTCAGTCAGCGGGGCGGTATCATCGATATTTTCCCGCCGCATTGCGAATATCCTTGGCGGCTGGAGTTGTGGGGGGATGAAGTGGATACGCTGCGTCCCTTTGACCCTTATACCCAACGCTCGATGCCGGTGGAGATGGATGGCGAGGCCGCTGCCGAGGTAGTGGTCATCCCGGCCCGGGAGCAGCTACCGGGCTTGGCGGAGCAAGGGGAAATGGCGCGGCGCATTGCGGCCATTGAGTTTGCCAACTGTTCGGCGGCCACTCGGGAGCGGATTGAGGAGGAGCTGGTTGAACTGTTCGCCAATCCCAATATCGAAACTCTGTCTTTTTACAACGGCTTGCTGAACAGCAGCAGCCTGCTCGACTGCCTGCCGGCTGACGCCGTGCTGGTACTGGATCGGGAAAGCCAGATTGAAACGGAGGCTTTGGACCTGGAGGAAAAGTTTTTCCGAATGCGGGAAAGCCGGGAAGGGCGGGGTGAACTGCCGGGCAGCTTTCCTTCGCCTTATCTGACCTGGCGGGAATTGTCCGCCGGCTTGGCGCGGCATAAGGAACGGGTATTGCTGGAAAGCTGGGTCGGCGATGGCGTGGATAGTCTGTTCCAAACTGCTCCGGCTTACTTGGGGCAATTGGAACAGTTCAGCGATGACTTGAAAATCCGGCTGCGGCAGGGGCAAGCGGTGGTTGCGGTCAGTCAGCACACCCGCCGCTTGGAGGAAGTTTTAGCCGAAGCCGGCGTTGGCGCGGCCCGGGCGGAAGCTCTGGAAAGTCGGCCGCAGCCAGGGCGGATTTACCTGATACCCGGCTCTTTGGCGGAGGGCTGGACGGCGGCCGTGTTGGGCAAGGGAAAGCAAGCCGCCGCAGCGCTTACTCTGCTGACCGATGGGGAACTGTTTGGCACGGTTAAGGAACGGCGCTACCGGACGCCGCGCGCCCGTAATTCTTTGGGCGAGGATATTATCCTGTCGGAACTGACGCCGGGCAGCTATGTGGTGCATATTGACCACGGCATTGCCCGCTTTGCCGGCACTACGCAAATGGGGGATAACGGCGACGCTAAAGAGTATCTGGTGCTGGAGTATGCCGACAGCGACAAGCTCTATGTTCCCACCGACCATTTGGATCGGGTTGGGGCTTATGTGGGCGCGCAAGACCAGCCGCCGAGCTTGACCCGGCTGGGAACCGCCGAGTGGGCGCGGATGAAGGAGCGGGTCAAAAGCTCGACCCGGGAACTGGCGGAGGAACTGCTGAAACTGTATGCGGCCCGCCAAGCGGCGGAGGGGCATCAGTTCGGCGGCGATACGGCTTGGCAGCTGGAACTGGAGGATTCCTTTCCTTATCAGGAAACCCCGGATCAGGTACAGGCGATCGACGAAGTAAAGCTGGATATGGAGCAGCCCAAGCCGATGGATCGGCTGATTTGCGGGGATGTGGGCTACGGCAAAACGGAAGTGGCTTTGCGGGCCGCCTTTAAGACCGTGGCGGATGGGCGGCAAGTGGGTTTGCTGGTGCCGACGACGGTGCTGGCGCAGCAGCACTACGCTACTTTCAGCGAGCGGCTCAGTCCGTACCCGATACAGGTGGAAGTGTTGAGCCGTTTCCGCACGCCGAAGGAACAGCAAGGCGTCATTGAGGGTTTGCAGGAGGGCGTGGTGGATATTGTTATCGGCACGCACCGCCTGCTGCAAAAGGATGTGCGGTTCAAGAATCTGGGCTTGGTGGTGGTGGACGAGGAGCAGCGGTTCGGCGTCAGCCACAAGGAAACTCTGAAACGACTGCGGCAGGAGGTGGATGTGCTGACGCTCAGCGCTACGCCCATTCCCCGCACCTTGCACATGGCGTTGTCGGGACTGCGGGATATGAGCGTGATGAACACGCCGCCGGAAGCTCGTTTGCCGGTCAAAACCTTTGTCTCCGAGTACAGTGAGGACACGATCCGGGAAGCTATTTTGCGGGAAATGGAGCGCGGGGGGCAGACTTTCTTTCTGCACAACCGGGTCAAAACCATTGACCGCACGGCGGCGGAACTGGCGGAACTGGTGCCGGAAGCCCGCTTTATGGTGGGACACGGGCAGATGGCGGAAGCGGAATTAGAGGAGGTGATGGTGGCCTTTGCCGAGGGGGAGGCGGATGTGCTGGTCTGCACTACCATTATCGAGTCCGGGCTGGATATGCCCAATGTCAATACCCTGATTTTGGATCGGGCGGATCGTTTCGGCTTGTCGCAGCTGTATCAGTTGCGGGGACGGGTGGGCCGGGGCGAACACCGGGCTTATGCCTATCTGCTGCTGCCGCGGGGCCGCCGCATTACGGAAGCGGCCGAGCAGCGGATCCAAGCCATTCTGGAGGCGGCCGATTTGGGTTCCGGGTTCCGGATCGCGATGCGGGACCTGGAAATTCGGGGGGCAGGCAATTTGCTGGGCGCGGCGCAAAGCGGTCAAATCCACGCAGTCGGGCTGGAATTGTACGGGCAACTGCTGGAGGAAACGGTAGCGGAGCTGCAAGAGGAAAAGCGGGCGGCGGACCCGGCGGCGGGCCGCCCGGCGCCGGACTTGACACGGCCGGAATTGCCGCGGCTGGAGCTGCCGGTAGCGGCCGCCCTGCCGGAAAGTTACATTCCGCACACGCCGACCCGCCTGGCTCTGTATCAGCGGTTTGCCAAAGTGCGGAAGCGTTCCGCCCTGCCGGAATTGCGAGAGGAATTGCGCGACCGGTTTGGGCCGCTGCCCCCGGAGGCGGAGAATCTGCTGACTTTGCTGGACTTGCGCGCCCTGGCGGCCACGGTCGGGATAGAGTCCATCCTGCACACCTCAGCCGGCATTACGCTGAATCTGCGGGAGGCGGTGGGCAGCGTCAAAGCGCCGTTGGAACGGGTTTTAGGGCCGGCGGCCCGGGTTGGCAACCGGCAAATCAAGCTGTCAATGCGCGGCTTGGGCGATCCGTGGCTGCCCCGGCTGACCCGGGTTCTCGAGCGGTTGCTGGTTTTTCAGGAACGGCTGCAACAAATGGTTGCCGCGGCCGACTGAAATCGCCGGCCTGGGCCGGGGCGTAGCAGGATCAGAAGCGGCCGCCGGGGAGAGTTACCAAGGGATGGCAAATCAATCGGACCGGGGAGTAGAGTTGCGCCGCCGTTCACGCGCCGGTTTTTTATGGCTGGTGGCGGCCGTGCTGCTGTTACTGGCCGCCGCTTGCGCCGCGCCGGCTAGTGAATCTCCGGAACCGGCTTATGATTTTTCGGTTGAGCTGTATCAGGGGCAGGAGCAGTTGGGCGGCACCGAGTTGCAATTATCCCAACTTCGGGGCCAGCCGGTGGCGCTGAATTTTTGGGCGGGGCTTTGTCCGCCGTGCCGGGCGGAGATGCCGGAGTTTCAGCAGTTTCAGGATAACTTTGCCGGGCGGGTTACGCTGATCGGGGTGGACTTGGGTCAGTTTATGAACCTGGGCAGCCAGGAGGACGCGCAAAATCTGCTGGCGGATTTGGGCGTAACCTACCCGGCCGGCTATACTGTCGACGACCAGGTGCTACAGAACTACCGGGTGCTGGGCTTGCCTACTACTGTATTTATCAACGCCGAGGGGCAAATCCACCGCAAGTGGGATGGGGTGCTGAATTTGGAAAAGTTGACGGAGATTACTGAGGAGATGCTGGAGTGAGGGGGGATAGTGGGGATACCGATTTCGTTCTGTTTTGGGTGATTCAGGATAACCGATTTGCGCCCAAAAGAACGGAACCATCAAGCCCGTCGCCACTTGGTCTAACGTACGTCATCCCGTCGAACTTGGAACTCCTGCTCGGTCAACTCCCAACCTCCTCTCTTAACGTTGGCTTGCTGGCAACGCTCTACCCGGTGTTCCTTGTGCAACTTCACCAGAATGCCGGTGCAGATGGCATCGTTCATGATATTCGCGTCGCCACGCTCTCGGAATATCCCGGCCCGACGGCTGATTTCAGCCGGCCCGAGGCATTCTCCCTCATGCTTGGCTTCCAGTAGTACGTCGAGTACCGCCTCCTCCAAGTAGAATTCTCCCATCCGGGAGTGTTGCTTGGGTCGTATCCCTGACATGATTTTACCTCCTGCGGTATAGTATATCATATAGTCCACGGCAAACTCATCCAAACTCATTCCCGTTTTCCTAACATACCTATTCCCATATATGGTATAATAGCCAGTACATAACTTTCCCATCTTGTCGGGGTGTAGCGCAGTGGCTAGCGCGCTTCGTTCGGGACGAAGAGGTCGGAGGTTCGAATCCTCTCACCCCGACCACTGATCCGCTTTTCTCATTACCTTTTCCCCTACTTGCTTATTCCCGTTCCAACCGACAGCCCGGCGGTGGGCGCAATGGCAGCAATCCAATCCGGCCCTTTGCTCCTCCAGTTCACTGATACCTTAACCGGGCGGCGGGCGGCGCTGCGGATTGACCCGGCGGACGGGCAATTGACGGTGCGCCAACTGCTGGACAAATATCTCCGGAATTGCCCGGCGGTGGAATTGCTGGGGGAGGGCGCGATTACCGACGCGGCCCGGCCGATGCTACAGGGTTTGACGGATTTGGTCTATCGCTGCGATGACCGGGGACGGCTGGGGGATTTGTTTGCGGGCATTGTTTTGCGGCAGCAGGAGCGGCCGGTCGATTTGGAAAGGATGCCGGTCAGGGCGAAGGCTCGGGCCGGGGATACTGAGGTTTCGGTTATTGATTTGTCCATTGACCGGGCCAATGGGGGCTACCACCGCAATTGGGCCGGATTTCACCGCCGTCGCTGGGCTGCTGACCCGGATTTTTTTGCCGGGTTTGTCCAAGATACCTTGACGGCGGATTACGGACCGGCGGCGGCTGAAACGGCGCTGCGACTGGATAGCGGGGAAAGGCAGCGGCAGTTGGTCAAGTCTTTGGGCCGGCGTATCTGGCGCAGCGATTTTGAGAATTATTCCCGATTTATCGGGGATAAGCTGATGTTCAAGACCGGGGATGAAACGGCGCGGAATATCGCCGCCGGTTCCGGGGGTATCTGCACGGAAAAGGTGCAAGCCCTGAAGTTTCTGACTGACCATTATGGCTTGGAATCGGAGTATCTGATTGCCGGGGATAATGCGGTGGCGCCGGCGCCGGTGGACAAGCTGCGGGAACTGCTGACTACTTTTGACTTCCGCTTTGCCAAACGCTATATGCGCTACTGGCAGCACACTGCATTGCTGTATCATATTGACGGCGCGCCCCTGCTGGTGGACGCTACCAACGGCAACATACCGTTCCTGTTTGTCCAGGGCGCGGAAGTTGATGCGATGCTGAACGATAGCGGCAAGCGGCCGGTTAGGGTACGGATGGTTGAGACAGTAGAGGATTATTACTACCACCGGGTGCCGCAAGATATTCCGCAGAACCTCTTTTTTGCGATGGAGGGTTGGCTGGGCGACACCGATATGGCGCAGGTTTTTGAGAACGAATTGGGGTTGTACCTGTCCGCCGATTTTTATGTTACGCCCCTGCCGTACCGCAACGAACCGGAGTACCAACGGCTGCGCCGGGAGTATTTGGACATTGCCCGCCGGGCCGGCTTTGCCGGGGAAGTCAACCGGGAGTGGACGCTGGACTCGCCTTTGGGCCGCCAGTTAGCCGCCGCCCAACCGGCAGCGGCGGCCAAAATCCACGCCGCCCAAGATTATCTGGTACAACGTTATAATGAATGGGACAAGCCGGGCCATAGCGCCGGCTTGGTGATATTCCGGTTCGACCACGCGCCGGGAAAGGGGGAAAGTCGGGAATGAACCCAACGGCCGGCTTTTTTCCGGAGTTGACCGGCAGCGTTGACACGGCCGCCCCGGATGGCCGCCGCCTTGCGCCATTGACCGGGCTAAAGGGTCGGTTGGCAATCGGGCGGTCTTGCCCCGAACACCAACTGCTGGATGCCATCCGCCGCTGCCGCTCGGTTATGGGCTTGGCAAACTGGTCGGATGGGGAGTTGCGGGATGGGCTGAAGCGTATTCAGGCAACTCTTAACCATGCGGATCCGGAATCCGGGATAGTAGAAACTTTCGCCATAACTGAGGAAAGTATCCGCCGTCGCTTGGGTTACTGGCGTATTTTTGACCCGGGTTTTGACCGGCAGAACTTGGAGCGGTATTGCCAGTTGGCCCAATGTCCCGGTTCGAGGATGGCGGCCGCCGGCTTGGATGACGATGAGCAGTTTATCGTTGAGACTTTGCGGCGGGTGCAAGGGGAACTGCCGGCCCGCTATGGATGGGACATTTTGCTGCCGGCGGAGTTTTACCAAGCCCTGGGTCGCAAGGATACCGGCAAGCTGCTGCAATTTCAGCCCACTGATGAGCAGATTTTGGCGGGGCTGCATCTGTTCCGGGGTAGAATAGTTGAGCTGAACGCCGGGGAGGGTAAAACCGTTGCGGCCGTCTTTCCCGCCGTGCTGTACGCCTGGCACGGTCGCGCTGTCCATATTGCTACGGCCAACGATTACTTGGCGGCCCGGGACTGCGACTTGCTGGCTCCGGTGTACCGCTCCCTGGGCATCAGCGTTGACAATGTGCTGAGTTCGATGGTGGATGGGGAACGCCGCTATGCCTACGGTCAGCAGGTGGTCTATGGCACTTTGCGGGAGTTTGGCTTTGACTTTCTGCGGGACAACTTGAAAACCGTACTGGCGGAGCAGGTGCAGGGGCAACTCGATACCATCATCATTGATGAAGGGGATCAGGCTCTTATTGACGAGGCGCGGACTCCTTTGATAATCGCCGGCGCGCCGCTGTTGAACCGGCAAACCTTGGAGCGGGCTAATCAAGCCGTGACCGAATTGGTGACGCGTCAAGGGGCGGTGGCCGGGGAATGCCTTGACCGGCTGGAAGTAGAATCCCCCAATAGCAAAACTTACGCTGGCTGGATGGCGCGGGCCTTGTTAGCCCAACCGGATAATGACCGGCTGCGGCGGCTGGCGGCGGCCGAACCCCGCGCCTATCGCCGGGCGTTGGCCGCCCTTTATCCTGACGGTTCCGACTATCCCAACCCGGATTTGGCCGAGGATTTGTATTGCCTGGTTGACCGGGAGCAGCGGTTTGTTACCCTGACCGCCCAAGGCATTGAGTTTCTGGAGAACTGGCTTGGCCTTTTCTATGACGCCGGGGCTAATCCGGAGGCCGCTAGTCTTTCCCGGCAGGAGGCCCGGCGGGTGAACTTGGCAAATCAGGTGTATCAACTGCTGCGGGCCTATCTGCTGCTGAAAAGGGATGAGGATTATATTGTTGCTGAGGAGGGGATAATTCTCCTGGACCGGGCTACCGGCCGTCCCCGGCCGGATAGCCGTTATCAGGAAGGGCTACACCCGGCACTGGAGGCCAAGGAAGGGGTAGCGGTTAATCCCGAATGCGAGGCTTTGGCGCAGATTTCCGTTCAGGGCTTTGCCAACCGCTATCGGCATTTGGCCGGCATGACCGGCACGGCGGTTGACGCCGCCGCCGAGTTTCGGCAGCTTTATTCCCGGGAGGTAGTTGCTTTGCCTACCGCGCATCCCTTGCGGCGGCGGGATTTGCCCAGCCGGGTTTATGCCAACCAGGGGGAACAGTTGGCTGCCATTGCCGACGCGGTGCGGCAGTGTCAAGCGATGGGGCAGCCGGTACTGGTGGGCGTGCAGACCGTGGCACAGTCGGCAATAGTCAGCCGTAGCTTGTGGGAAGGGGGGATTGACCACAACTTGCTAAACGCCGTTACCGGGCATCGGGAGGCGGAGATGGTGCGACGGGCCGGGTCGGCCGGAGCGGTTACGGTGGCGACCAATATGGCGGGGCGCGGCACTGATATTATCCTTGACCCGGACTTGAACCGCCACATCATCGCTAACTGCCTATCGCTACTCCGCCAACGGCTGGGCCGGGAAAACCGCCCGGTAGTCGTCCGCTGCCCTACTATTGCTGAAGCCGACTTGCTGGCGGCTGCGCTCTCTGCTGACAGTGAACTGATTTGCACACGGCAATGCGGGAACCGGGTTGAACTGGTGGTAAGTTGCGCCGGTTCGCCGCCGGATGAATTGCCGGCGGTTTCTCCGGAACCGTTGGAGTTTGGCTTGGGTCTCTATGTGATTAGCGCCGCCTTTAGTGATGCCGCCCGGATAGCCTGGCAGCTTAAAGGGCGGAGTGGACGGCAGGGGCAATTTGGCGCGACCCGGTTTATCCTTTCCTGGGATGACCCTTTGCTGGCTTATCGGGGAGACCGGCGGCCGGGTTTTGCGGATGGTCAAAAAACCGACGCCGGCGGCCGGGTTTATTTTGAGGGCAAGGCAGTGGAGCGTTACTTGGAGCAGTTGCAGGAAGCGGCGGAAACGGACGCCGCCGCCCGGCGCAGTGTCCAACAGGACTATGCCGCCATTGCTGATGCCCAAACTGCCGCTTACTACCAAGCCCGGCAAGAGTTGATGACCGCCGCAGATGGCTTTGAATCCGCTATTGCTATGGCGCAAGGGGCGGCGTACCGTATAGCGGCCCGGTATTTCCCGGCCGGGGATAATGTTGACTACGCCGGCTGCTTTTCCCAACTGGCAAAGGAGCTTCGGGAGTGTTACGGTAGTGATGCGGCCGGCCTTTACGGCGCGCCGTTGGATGCTTTGCCGGGGGAAATAGCGGCGTTGCTGGCGGAGCGTTTGGCGAGCCGGCAAGGGCAGTTGGGCGGCCGCCGTTTCAGCGAACTGGCGCGGCTGCTACGGTTGCAATCGGGGGATGAAGTGTGGAAAGATTACCGGGCGGGGCTGCAAGCCTTGTCGGTAAGTTCCCGGCTAGGTGGTTACGGGCATAAGTCCGCCGTAGCCGAATACATCATTCACGCCGCGGCGGCGTGGCGGCAGTTTCAAGGGGAATGGGCTGATTTGTTCCTGTCCCGGCTCTGCGTCTTTTCGTTGTCCGACTTGGCAAGGGAAACGGGGCCGGCACCACTGGCGGTACAACTGGATGAAAGGGCGGCGATGCTGGTAAGCTGAAGTTACCGCCGTCAGTCAACGGGAAACTATTAACCCGGTCAACGGGGCAATCAAAAGAAGGGGTAGGCAAATGGCGCTGAAAATTCGCCGCTGGGGTCTGGCGGTCTTTACCGGAACTATGGTGGCCGGCGCGCCGCTAATGGCGGCGTGCAGCAGCGGCTCCTCTTATGACGAATGGGCGGCGACGGACGGGGCCGCCGGCCGCATCAACCTGGATGATGTGCAGGAAGCCTTTAAGAACTCCCAGAGCGCCACGGAGTTTGAGCAGCGGGTCAACGAAATTTACGAGGGCGACGGCATCATCCTGATTCGCGCCTTGCAGGACGGCGACCGGCTGACTTTGGAGGGTTGGGAGGACCTGAACGGCAGCAACGATATTGAGGATAACCAGGACGACCGCCTCTTTTCCATCGTCAAGGCCAACGAGGAATATGATATGCGGGGTTACGGCGCCAACGGCTACTACAACAGCCACTTCGGGGCCGGGGATTTTCTCTTTACCTATTTGCTGCTGAGCAGTTTCAACCGCGGCCCCTACTTCTATCATACTCCGGCCAACTACGGGCCGACGATCCGGCAAGAGCGGGCTAACTATCGCCAATCCAGCCGCTACGGGACGCAGGTGGCGCGCAACAGCCGCTACGCCACTCGGCAGCAGGGCTTTGCCGGTTCCCGCTATCAGGAAGCCGGGCGCAGTACCAGCGCCGCCCGCCAAAGTTATCAGCAGACGCAAAGGACATCCGGGACTTTCCGTTCGAGCAGCGCGGTGAGCCGGGCCGGCGGCAGTTCCGCCATATCCCGCAGCAGCTTCGGCTCATTTCAAGGCGGCGGCGGGCAGGTAAAGCTGCGGAGCGGTCGTGTCGTCCGTGCCGGGCATAAGCAGCGTTAGGGATGGTCTGGTTGAAGCCGGCGGCCGCAGAAGCCCTTGCCCTATCGGTATCCCTGACGGGTTTGCCGGCTGATGCCGGGTTGCAAATTACGCTGCCGACCGACTATGCCCGGCTTGCAATTGGGCAACTGCTGGACGCGATTTTCCCCCCGGATGAACCATCCCGCGCTGTCGTAGTGGAGGGGCTGGATACGGCGGCCAATCCGGACTTGCCGGATATTTATGATTGTTTTTTGCCGGTCTTGGAGCAGTATCGGGCGGGCTTGTGTCAACTGCGGGTAAGGGTCTGCGGCTTGGCGGCGGAACTTTCCGACCCGGTTTCCAGATATGGGCAAGCCGTTGCGGCCGGCACTACTGAACTGGAATTGAGTATTACCCCGGAGTACCGGGCTTTGGATTATGCCGTAGCCCTAGGTTATGCGGCCAGTCAAGGAGAATTGCTGGCTTGGCTGCGGGAGTGTGTCCTGCTCTACTTTCTGGACAAGCACGAGTATCGGCTGCCGGCGGTTGTGGAGGGGAATGCTGCTGATGATGTCCTGCGGGCAACGGTGGAAAGTCTGTGCGATCAGGGGCTGCTTAACCTTGCGGAGGAAAGCGGATTTTATGAAGTTGCCGCCAAGGGCCGCCGTTTTATCGGCCGGCTTTTGATGGAAACGGAGGGTTATATTGACCGGTTTGATGGGTTCAAGGATACCCTTTGGGATGAGGATGGCGGCGTGGAGTTTGACAGCGGTCATGGGGAGGATTTGCGGGCGCAACTGTTTATTGCCGAGGGGTTAGACCCGGCGCGTACCGTCTTTCTGCTGCGGCTGTATGATGGGACTTTGGATGAGTTTGCGGCGGATTGGGTGGAACTGATGGAGGATGCCGACTTTTTCCAACGCCTGCTGGAGCCGGTGGTGAACCGGGAGCAAGCTCCGGAGGAGTGGCTGGCGGCCATTCTGGAGGCGGGCTATGCCTATGCCGAGGCCCAAGCCGCGGCGGAACAGGAACGGCGCGCTCAAGAAAGGATAGCCCGGCAGGTGCGGGCAATTTCTGAGGAAAGTTAAGGGGACAACTGTCGGGGTTGTCTCCGCATTAGTCGGCGTTCACCGGAAAGCGGCTAGATGGCAAAGAACAGGATTAACGCCGAACTGATTACTACGCCGCTTTCCACCAAGGCCACGCCCACATTGCCCGCCGTCAACTGGTCGGCTACCTTGGTGCGCGGCAACAGGATCAAGTCCACCAGCAGCCGCAGCAGGTACAAGAGGATAAAGCCGATAACGGCAAAGACGACGAACTCGGTTATCCCTTCCTGCCAGCCGACAAAATCTCCGAACAGCGCCTTGAGGTTCACCAATCCGATGGCGATAAGGTTGCCGCCGAAGGCTACCCCTACTGCCGGGTTGTTGCGTTCAATTTCGTCGTGGATGTCAAAGGAAGTGGTCAGTTCGTAAAAGAGGGCGAACAAAGCCAACACTACCAAGCCCAAGGCAAAGAAAGCCAGGGCGGTGTACCATTCGCCACCGCCGGCAATGGCGCCGGCAATCAGCAGGCCAACGGCTACATTCATTCCGAACCCGGCGGCGCCGGTGCCGACATTCTGCTCCTCGATGATTTCCTTTTCGACCTGGAATTGGTACAGCACCGCCTTATCCATCAGCAGGCGTACCAGGTTCAAGGCGACTACACCGGCCAGGGAATAGAGGGAGACCCGCAGCACATCCAGCCCGAATTCCCGGTTGAACCCCAACCCGCCATCGCCGACGGTCAGGGCAAAGGGCTGATAGACCGCTCCCAAGAAAACCAGAATTACGCCCAGCAGGTAGCCGGCCAGGCGCAGGGCTTCGGCCAAGTTTCGCTTGACGACGATTTCGGCGTCAATGGGATGGCGGGTTACAATGTCCCGGGCCAGTTTGGCCAGGAACAGGATTACCACGCCCAAGGCGACATAGACCAGTCCCTTGGGGAAAAATGCCAAAGTGTTCAGCAGGGTATCCAGCATTAGGCTCACCGATTCCTTTGCTCCGGCCGCGCGCCGGGATAGAGGATGACATTCTCCGGGGAAAGTACTGTGCTGAAGTGGGCTTCGTAGGGCGCGCCTTCGTACTTGACGATGGATAGGGAACGATCCTCGTCCGCAGAGAGGAAATCCCACAGGTAAAAGCCTTCCCCGGCGCCCTGATTGTTGCGGAAGTAAAAGGCTTCAAAGCTGTTGCGGTAGGAAAACCGCCGCCCCGCAACGGTGATGCTGTTGCCGATGGAGTGTTCCTCGTCCAGGGTTATCAAGTCGGCTTCGGTCAAGCCCAAGGCTTCCAGAGTAACCGGCCGGCGGTCGTCGGTGGCGGTTATAAAGAGTTCGCCGCCATCGTCCATCCACTCCAGCCAGAGGCGTTGGTCGGCGTCAGCCACTACCAGCTCGAACCAGATGATGCGGTTGCCGCCGTAGCGGTGGATGTTTTCCACCACAAAATAGAGGCGGTCATACTCCAAAGCCAGCCCATGCACCACCACCACATCGCCCACTTGGGCATCGCGGAGGGTGTTGCCGGGGACAGTAGCCGGCGGCGGCCGTTTTTTCCCCCGGCCAAATAGGGAACGCAACATCAGCAGGAATGCCTCCTTGGTGTAGGGCCGCCGTTTATGCCGGGCATTATTGCCGCCGGCAACTGGCAGGGCCGGGGATATAATAACACGGTAGGGCGGGGAAATGCGATTTGGGGCAAGGCGGGTTAAAGTAGCATTTTCGTGGGGCCGCCGGATGCAGTATGTATTTGTATGGAAGGTAGCGATAACGAAATCCGGCAAGGGCAATCTTATCATCCAGTGACGCCCGGTCGGTTGACGGGCGGCTAACCCTATTCTATCATTTAGGGTAATTCGGGGAAGGTAGGCTAGTCCCCCGATAAGATAGTCCGGCAAGGATGGAAAACTGCGATGGCGCTGGAAGAACCGCAATTGAACGGGCGCATTGCCAGCGTCATCAATGAGCTGTCGAGCGGGTTGGGCTGGACGGCGCGGGAGGAGCTTTGGAATGCGTTGCGCGGCCCCAAGACCAAGCCGGATATTCTGGTTACCCGCACGGATGCCCCGCCCATTGTGCTGGAGAACGAATATCTGCCGGCGGCGACCGTGGTTGACGATTGTCTGCGGGTGCTGGGCCGGGAGTTGAACCCGGAAGCGGCCGGGGCTACCGGCGTGGTCAGCACGGTTATTGCCCTCCGCTCACCGCAAACGCTGCAACAGTGCGTGACCGGTGACGCCGCCCGGGACTTGCTGATAGCGGGCAATGTTGCGCTGGAATATGCGGCCTATCAAGGCACGGCGAACCGGCACAGCCGGTTTCCGGAACAGGGCTTTATTGCCGGGGACATTCGCCGCTTGCTGGATTTTATCAAGCCGGCGGCGGAGCCGCGCAACGCCATTGAACAAGCCGCCAGGGAGCTGCGGGAAGGTACGGAGGATGCGGCGGCGTTGATTATGGTCTCTTGCCGCCCGGTGTCCGGCATTGCCATTGGGCAGCAGCTGCGGCAGCCGTATCCATTGGCGGATGACCGGGATGCCCCGGAAGTGGCGCAACAAAAGTACCGGCAGCGCACCCAGACCGCCCGGATGGCGGCGGCCATTATGATTGACGCGATGGCTTATCAGGAAAATCTGGCGGGCTATCGCGGCATCAAGGGCATTTTCCAAGTGGAAAGCGAGGAGGGGCGGCTGTCCGTCCGGGCGGTTATTCGGCATTGGGATTATATCCTGTCCATCAACTACTGGCCGATATTTTACATTGCCAAACGGCTAATGCTGCACTTGACGCCCTATCCGGCGGTGCAGATATTGGAGCGGATGGCCCGGGCCGCCACAAACATTCGGGAAGCGACGCGCACCAACGATGTGGCCGGGGAGGTTTTTCAGCAGCTGATCGCCGACCGGCAGACTCTGGCTACTTACTACACCCGGCCGGAGTCCACTACTTTGGCGGCGTATCTGGCGGTGCCGGAAAATCTGGATTGGGCCAATCCGGAAACCTTGAAAAATTACCATATTGCCGACTATGCCTGCGGCACCGGCGGGCTGCCCCTGGCCGCCTACCAGCGGGCGCGGGAGCTGCACCGCAACTATGGCGGCAATCCCGACGCGGCCCATTCCTGGATGATGGAAAATTCTTTGACGGCCTGCGATATTATGCCGGCCGGCGTCCATCTGGCGGCGTCGCTGCTGTCGTCGGTGGCGCCCCGGGAGCATTACGAAAGGACGCGCAGCGTGCTGTACGGCTACGGCGGCACCGGCAACTTCGACGAAAAGGGCAATCCGGAAGTGAATATCGGGTCGCTGGAGCTGCTGGACTTGAAAGAGACCCGCAAGCAGGCGGTGCTGCCGCTGTCGGAGCGGATGGCAATGGGCGGCAATGGGGAGCAGAGCATCATTGAAGTGGATATGTCCCCTTTGAGCCAAGACCTGGTGATTATGAACCCGCCCTTTACTACTCCGACCAATATCGCGCCCTTTAACGCTACGGAGGCGGCCGAGGGAGAGGAGGAACAAGCACCGCGGCGGTTCAATCCGGCCTTTGCCGCTTTTCAGACTACGCCGGAGGAACAGAAAGCGATGGGCGACCGGGCCCGGCAGTTGGGACGGAACACCATCGGGGACGGCTACGCCGGCTTGGGAACTTATTTCACCGCCATTGCCCACAATATGGTTAAGCCGGGCGGGCATATTGCGTTGATACTGCCCATTTCGGCGCTGCTGGGCGGCAGTTATGACGGGCGGACAGCGCGCAGTTGGCAAAAGCTGCGGCAGCTGCTGGCGGACGGCTACAATGACATCGTTATTCTGACCATTGCTCAGGCGGAAAACCGGGAGGCGGCCTTTTCCGCCGATACGGACATTGCCGAGGCGATGATCGTGGCCCGGCGGTTGGCGGCGGCGGAGCAGCCGGCGCGGCGGGCGCATTTCGTCAACCTGGCGGCGCGGCCGGGCAACAAACTGGAAGCCCAGGAAATGGCCCGGGCCATCCGCATTGCCCTGAACCGGTTGACGACCCCGGAGACCGCTGCCGCCATCACGGTCGGCCGCACGGAAGTAGGGACGGTGCGACTGGAAGGGGTAAATCCGCTGGATAAGTGGACTACGGCCCGCATTGCCAACATTGGCTTGGTACGGACGGCGCGGGCGTTGGCCCGGGGCAATTTGTACCTGCCGCAGCGCATTGACCCGGTGGCGATTCCCATCGCCCGGATGGGGCAAGTGGGCCGGGTAGGGCCGGTACATCGGGCGATTCTGAACGCTTTCACCCGGCAAGCCGGAGCGAACAGCGGCACCGAGTATCCGATGCTGTGGAATCAGAACAGCCGGACGCAGGTCCGGATGGCGACGGCGCCGGACAGCGCGGGAACGATAAAAGCGGGCAAGGAGCGGGATTCGGCAAGGATCTGGGCGCAGTCCAGCCGTTTGCATATCAATATGGATTTCCGGTTTAACGCCAACCCGACGGCGGCGGCTTTTACGGAGCGGATAGCGGCCGGCGGCCGGGCGTGGCCCAGTCTGCAAATGGATACCATCGAGATGGAAAAGGCGACCTGTGCTTGGCTGAACGGCACTTTGGGGATGGTGGGCTACTGGCTGGCAAGCAATCGCACTACCGGGGGGCGCGGCACGACCACGGTAACGGCGATTCCCAACATTCCGACTTTGGATTTGCGGCGGTTGACGGGGGAGCAGATGCAGTCCGCTGTGCAAATCTACGATGACCTGTGCCAAGAGCAGATGCTGCCGGCTAATGAAGCCTATCGCGACCCGGTACGGCAGGAGTTGGACCGCCGCCTGCTGACGGAAGTTTTGGGGCTGGATACGGCCGCGGTGGAGCAGTTGGCAATTCTGCGGAATCAGTGGTGTATGGAGCCGACGGTAGCCGGCACCAAGTCCACCGGGTTGGCGGAATAGCCCGGTTGCTGTCTGTAGTTTCCGGCGGATGTTGCCAAGGACTATGCTGGTCAACGCCGCCGCAATAGCAGACCGGCCGATGGCACGGCTATACATTGCGGCGCTGTCGGGAAAATTCCTGATTTGACTTGCCGGCCCTTTCCGTGCTAAAGTTGGGCATTAGCAGAATGAATTGTTCTGGCGGGAGCTTGGGCAAGCCAGGCTGAGAGGGCAACCGGATCCGGCGTTGCCGACCGTCTGTACCTGACCCGGATAATGCCGGCGCAGGAACCGGACGCGCCTCTGGCCCGCAACCGCCAGTCCAGCCAACGGCGGTTGTTTTTATAGCACGGCCGCCAAAGGAGCAGCGCAATGTCCGATGACTTGGTAATTGCGGGAAAGCGGTTCAGTTCCCGGCTGATTGTCGGCACCGGCCGCTACCGCACTAATGAGGAAATGGTGGCGGCGATTGATGCCTCCGGCACCGGGATGGTTACCGTGGCCATCCGCCGCCTCAACCTCGATGATCCCACGGAAAAGACCATCCTCGACTATATCGACTGGACGCGCTACAACATCCTGCCCAACACTGCCGGCTGCGCTACAGTCGAGGAAGCCTTGTTTGTCGCCCGCTTGGGGCGGGAAGTGGCTAAAACCGACTTTGTGAAACTGGAAGTCATTCCCGACCCCAAGTATCTCTTTCCCGACCCGGCGGCTACTTTGGAGGCGGCCAAACTGCTGATTGCCGAGGGCTTTATCGTCCTGCCTTACATCCACGCCGACCCGGTGCTGGCCCGCAAACTGGAGGATGCCGGTTGCGCTACGGTGATGCCGCTCGGTTCGGCGATCGGCTCCGGGCAGGGTATCCACACCGTCGAGGAAGTGCGGATTATCATTGAGCAGGCCACGGTTCCGGTGGTGGTGGACGCCGGCTTGGCGGTGCCTTCAGATGCGGCCAAAGCTCTGGAAATGGGGGCGGACGCCGTGCTGGTCAACACCGCCATTGCCCAAGCCCAAAACCCGGCGTTGATGGCGGACGCTTTCCGTATGGGGGTAGAAGCCGGGCGCAAAGCCTATCTCTCCGGCCGGATCCCGGTGCGTTCTTACGCCGCGGCCAGCAGCCCCACCGCCGAAGTGCCGCAGCCAGCGGCGGCCGGCAGCTAATCCGCCGTGCCGCCCGCCCTGCCTCATCCCTGCCTTTGTCTGGTAACGGACCGGCGGGTGGCCCGGGATAATAACGACTTGGCCGACCGGGTAGCCGCCGCCGTAGCCGGCGGCGTGGATGTGGTACAGTTGCGGGAAAGGGATTTGCCCGGCGGTCAACTGCTGAAATTGGCCGCGGCGTTAGAGGAAAGGATTGGCGGCCGCGCCCGGCTGATGGTCAATGAACGGGTGGATGTAGCCGCTGCTTTGCCAGCCGCCGGGGTTCAGCTGGGGGAGGCGGCTCTGCCGGTAGCCGCCGCCCGCCGGCTGTTGGGGACGGATGCCCTGTTGGGCCGCTCCGTCCATTCCCTTAAGGGGGCTAGGCAAGCCGTGGCGGACGGCGCAGACTTTCTAATCGCTGGTACAATGTACGCCAGCGGCAGCCATCCCGGTGAACCGCCGGCCGGCCCGGAACTGATCAGTCAAATCGCCGCTGTTACCGCTATACCGGTCATTGGCATCGGCGGCATTACCGCCGATAATGTGGGGGAAGTAATGCAAGCCGGGGCCTTTGGCGCGGCGGTGATTACCAGCATTCTGGCGGCTACGGATCCAGAAAGAGCCGCCGCCCGATTGAAAGCAGCGATGCGCGCCGCCCTTACCCCGGGAGGTTGTTATGGCGGAGACCATTAGCCTAATCGTCAACGGCAAAGCCCGGCAAGCCGAAGCCAGCGACTTGGAGTCCTACCTGCTTTCCTTTGGCTTGAACCTGCAATTTCTGGCGGTGGGCTACAACGGCGAAGTTCTGAAAAAAGAGACCTTTCCCCAAGTGCAGCTGCGGGATGGGGATACCCTGGAAATTGTCCGGCCGGTGGGCGGCGGATGACTTTTCCCGCCGCAAATCTGGATGCCCTGCTGCTCGACCTGCTGCGGGCTAACCGGGAAAAGGTCGTCGCTTGGTTGCGGGACGAACCGGGCAGTTGGGGCTTTCTGGCGGGACAAGCGGTAATTATGGTCCGCCGGGAAACCGGCCGCCCCTTGACCGACCCGGAACGGCGGCAGGTCTGGCACCGTCTCTGGCAACTTTTGTCCCAACTCCGGGCGTAAAGGGATGGGTAACTATGGACACTCCCGAATCCACTCGAATCTGGCACGACATCCACTACCGCCACACCACGCCGGAAAGCCATCCCAAGCTGTGGCGTCCCTTTCTGGAGATTGACCCGCTCAATCCGGGTAACCGTATGGCCGGTCACATTCAGATTGTTGGCGGGGATGAATACGGCGCGCTGGCGATTACCGAGGTCAACGGCCGCCCGGCGCCGCAGTTCATCAAGGTTACGCCCAAGGCCGCCTATCCCTTTCACAAGGGCGGCGATTGGGTGCTGTACGGCGCGGAGGATGTGGCGTCTTACCTGAAAATCGACGGCACTAACATTTGCCAGTACGCCTATCAGGATGCGGCCGGCCGCCCCTTTACCACTTTCAAGCTGCGGACGCGCCCCTTTATGTCGCCCCACTTTCTTAACCTGCTGGAGCGGGCTTTGGAGCGTTACCCAAGGGCGCAGCAGCGGCAGTTGCAGCCGGGCGAATGTCTGGCTTACGAACTTTACGGCTACGAAAACCGTATGCTTATCCGCTACCCGGAGCCCATCGACCTGGCTTTGCTCTTTGGCCGGGACGCCGCCGGCAATCTTTTGGCGCCGCACCGGGAACATCCCCACTTTGCCGGCTTGGATTGTCCCATTGCCGAACACCGGGCCATTGCCTTGAGCGGCGATTTGACGGATGCCTACCGCCAGCGGCAGCAGGAAATCAGCGCCCGGTTGGTGCGGCTGGAGGATGAATACTTTGAGGGCGAGGAGGGGGAAATGCTTTATGTCCGCTTTGCCGCTGACGCGCGGACGGCACCCGGCAGTTTTACCCGCCTGATTAAGCTCAAGCCCCCGGAAATTGAGGAAATCCACTGGGCCAGCGACCATGTGCCGCGGGAGGAACTGGTAGTTGTCGCCCGCAATGTTTTTGAGGTCTCCGACGACCCGGAAATTGCCGATATGGTGCAGCTGTTGGCTGAGGAGTGGAGCGATGACCAGATTGGCCGCTCCCTCGATACCATCGAGCGGGTCTTAAACGAAGCCAAGGAACGCCGGGCCTTTCAGGAGGAAGTGCTGGCGGTCTATGGGCAACTCCACGCCCCGGACGCCTTCCGCACCGACCGGGCTGGCGTAATGCGCGGGATGAGTCAGCATTTCCCCAAAACCGTGATGTCAAAAGTCTATTCGGTGCTGGTGGAACGCGGCTACGGTTAGAATGGCTAACCCCGCTCTCGTATGGAGCGGGGTTAAGCCATTCAATTCCGCTGGGAACACTGGATCCCTATGCAACGGGGGCGGATGGTGTGGGGGTTACGCGGCCACTATCGCCGCCTCTAGCGAATTGATGGGCGGCAGGTATTCAATCATCAACTCCCAGCGGTCGCCGCCGTCCCGGCTGTAGAAAATCTGCCCGCTGGTGGTGCCGAGGTACACGCCGGCCGGTTCCAGGGTATCGGTAGCCATCCCTTCCCGCAAAGTGTGCAGGTAGGCGTTTTCCTGCGGCAGTCCCTGGGTCAAGGCGGTCCAACTTTGTCCCCCGTCCCGGCTGCGGAACACCCGCAGTTTGGCGTGGCTGACATAGCGCAGGCCGCCGCCCACATCATCCAGGGTTGCCGTATCCTCCGGCACTACAAACAGCGTATCCGGGTCGTGGCAGTCCAGACCCAGCACAAAGCCGAACCGGGAAGGCAAATCCCCGGTAATATCCTGCCATTCCCGTCCGCCGTTGTCGCTGCGATAAACGCCGCAATGGTTCTGCTGATACAGCAGGTTTTGACGCCGGGGATGGGAGAGCAATTTGTGGGTGCATACGCCCCATTCCGGGTAGCGATTGCCCGGGTCAAAGTCAGCCCGCACGCCTTTGTTGGCCGGCTGCCAGCTTTCCCCGGCGTCGTCGGTGCGGAAAACTCCAACGGCGGAAATGCCGACCCACATGGTATTGGGCTGACCGGCCGGTGTCTGGATACTGTGCAGGCACAAGCCGCCCAAGCCCGGCATCCATCCATCGCGGGTAGGATGGCGGGACAAGGCAGTCACTTCCTGCCAGGTAACGCCGTCATCCGCGGACTGGAACAGGGCTGCCGGTGCGACGCCGGCGTACAAAGTTCCCGGTTCGGTATCCCGTCCCGGCTCAATGTGCCACAGCCGGTGGACCGTCGGCCCGGCGTTTTCATCGTTGTCAGCGTTGCCGGCAAAGCGGGGCTGGGCTTGCGCCTGCTCCCAACTACCGCCCAAGTCTTGGCTGAATTCCACTTGCGGCCCGAACCACATACTGTTGGTGGCGGCGAAAAGCCGGCCGCCGCCGCGCGCATCGTAGGTCAGGTGAAAAACATCGCTGCCGGGACTGTAGGGGCCGTAAAGCCGCCAATCCTGGCGGGGGGGTGCGCTGTGCAGGATAAACGCGCCTTTGCGGGTGCCAACCAGCAACAGCGCATCGCCCCGGCGCGCCGGAACTCCCTCAGCCATAACTGCCTCCTTAACTGCTCAAAGGGCGGTGGAATAATGCCGCCGCCGATTCTAGCAGTTAAGGGGTCAAAATTACCTTGCCTTGACTGCCCCGATTTGACAGATGTTGCTGCGCCGCCGCCACTTGTTCCATAGGCAGTACCCGGTCAACCACCAAGCGCAGCCGCCCGGCGGCCAACAAGTCAAAGATTTCGGCCATCGCCGCCCGGTGGTCGAGCCGCCCCATGGGGGAGCGTCCCATACTGAACCCGATGACGGTGCGGTTGGCGGCAAAGATTTCCGCCGCCGGCAAAGCGGCCGCCGTTCCCGAGGCATTGCCATAGGAAATCAGCTTGCCGTACGATGCTACACAGCGCAGGCTCTTTTCCAGAGTTGGGCCGCCGACACACTCCAACAGCAGCTCCACGCCATTGCCGTCGGTCAGCTGCCGCACTTCCTCCTCAAAATCCTGGGCGGCGTAGTTGATGGTTTCGTCCGCGCCCAAGGAGCGGGCCAAGTCCAGTTTTTCAGTAGTTGACGCCGTGGTGATGACCCGCGCCCCCCACGCTTTGGCTAACTGGATCGCTACGGTGCCGACCCCGGAGGCTCCGGCTTGAATCAGCACGGTATCCCCGGCTTGCAACTGGCCCCGGGTTTTCAACAGGTGATAGGCGGTCAGAAAGACGATGGGCATACCGCCGGCTTGCACCGGGTCGAGGCTTGCCGGGTAGGGAAAGACATAATTGGCGTTGATTGCCACATACTCGGCTTGCCCCTGCGGCCCCATTCCCATCACCCGCTGCCCTACCGCAAGACCGGTTACGCCTTCGCCCAATTGGGCAATGGTACCGGCGGCTTCCAATCCCAAGGTAGCCGGCAGGTCGGGGCCGGGATAATTGCCCTGCCGCCGCATAATATCGGCGTAGTTCACCCCGGCGGCGTCCACTTTGATTAAAACCTGTCCCGGCCGCGGCGTCGGTGCCGCCGTATCGGTCCATTGCAGAACTTCCACCCCGCCGAACTGTTCAATTCTGACCGCTTTCATCCGCTCCCTCCGAGTTGAATTTGCCGGCTTTTACCCTTGGGGCCGCAACTGACTAGATTCCAGTACCTCCGGGTTGATTACCCGCACCGGCTCCCCGGCGGCGTAGGCCCGGATGTCCTCAATGACGCCGGCGTAGAAAGCCCGGTAGCCTTCCTCGGTAACATAACCCAAATGCGGCGACAGGATGGTGTTTTCCATTTGCAGAAAGGGATGGTCGAGCGGCAGCGGTTCCACATCAAAGGTATCGAGCGCGGCCCCGGCAATGCGCCCCTGCTGCAACGCCGCAATCAACGCACCTTCGTCAACAATCGGCCCCCGGGAAATGTTGACCAGGTAGGCGGTGGGTTTCATCAACTCGATTTCCCGCGCTCCCACCAAGCCCCGGGTGCGGTCGCTAAGCCGCAGATGCACCGAGACGATGTCCGCTTCCCGAAACAGGGTATCCTGGTCCACCAGAGTTGCCTGACATTCGGCCGCCCGGGCCGCCGTCAGGTTCTGACTCCAAGCGATTACCCGCATACCAAAGGCATTGCCGACCCGCGCCATCAGGCCGCCGATATGCCCCAAGCCGATCAAGCCCAGCGTCTTGCCTTTCAAGCCGACGCCGACGGTGGTCTGCCAACGGCCGGCCCGGGTCAGCCAATCCTCTTGGGGAATTTTCCGCAGCAGGCCGATAATCAGCCCCCAAGTCAGTTCGGTAGGCCCTTCTCCAGCGCCGCCGGTACCGCAAACTACGATACCCAACTCGGTAGCGGCGGCAGTGTCAAAAGATGCGTTACGCGCTCCGGTGGTTATCAGCAAGCGCAACTCCGGCAGCTGCTCCAGCACGGAACGGGGAAAGGCCGTCCGTTCCCGCATCCCGACTACCGCTTGAAAGTCCTTCAGCCGGGCCACCAGGTCAGCCGCGTCGGCCAAGTGGTCGTTGAATATGGTCAACTCGGAACCGGCCGGCAAGGCGGCCCAGTCGGCCATCCGCCCGGCTACTTCCTGGTAGTCATCGAGTACGGCGATTTTCACGATAGTTGCTCCTGCCGGGAGTAGCGTTGCCCGGGTTAGTGGGATTGCGGGGGGAGTTGCTGCGGGGCTGCGGTCGCGGCCCCCGTCCGTTGGCATTTAACCGGGGATTGCCCGGTCGGGGAGACGCCGGCGGCCGCTCCGGTTCCGCCGGCTTGATGCTTTCAATCCATTCCTCGAGGTTAAACCCGGTGTGCTGCATCGCCGCCAGGAAAACATTGGCGGCGGCTTTGGCATCCTCCAAAGCGTGGTGATGGCGGAAGGGATAGCCGATTTTGCGGCAAAGGTTAGCCAGGTTGTAACCGCGATGCCCCACTTCCGGCCAGGTATGGCGGGCTAACAGGGCGGAATCGAGCCAAATCCAGTTTTCAGGCAAGGTTAGTTTCCACCGTTCGGCGGCTTGCTGCAAACTTACCCGGTCAAAGGGGGTGTGGGAGACCAAGACCGGTGAATTGGCGCGGCGGATAAAGCGGACAATCTCCGGCAGTACTTCGGGAAACTGCCTTTTCCCCTGCACATCCCGCGGCGTGAGGTGGTGGATGGCAATGTTTTTCGGTTCAAATTCGGCGGACGGGTCAACCAGGGAATACCATTGGGACTGGAGCTTGTTCCCGGAATAGGTTGCCAAGCCGATGGCGCAGATGGTGGATTGGTCGCGGTTGGCCGTCTCCACATCAATGGCGGTAAAGGTGGCCCCGCCGGGTCGCTCAGCGGGCAAGGCATTACCGCAGTCCGGGCAGCGGCGGAAGCCGGGTCTCACCTGTCGGTTGCAGTTAGCGCATAGCATGGCAATCGCTCCTTAGCCCATCCTGATGTATTCGCCTATATTCTATCGGAAAGCCGGGGCCACTTCTTTGGCCAGAATTTCCAGACTCCGCATCACCTTGTCCGGGGGAATCAACCGGCCGGGGTTAAGCTCAGCGATAAAACCGTTCAACCCCAACTCCTCTTGCAGGTAAGCAATGCGCGCGGTGAGGGTAGCGGCGGAGCCAAAAGCTACCTTGGTTTCCAGCATTTTCTCAAAAGTCAGTCCGTCCAGTTGCTCGGCCCGGGCTTGCCGCGCCACGGTCGGATTGCCGGCGGAGGCCCGGTACAGTTCCCCCATCTGACTGAAATAAGCCGCAATGCTTTCCTGCGGCTCCGCCATTGCCGCCTGCTCCGTTTCCCCGGCGTAGGTAGCCACCCGCAGGGATACATTGCCATCGCCCGGGTGTCCGGCCGCTTGCCACGCCCGCCGGTACTCCTTGATGCACGCGCTTAATTCCGGCACATCCATCGCCCGCAAGCCGACAAAGATGGGCATACCGCGCTGCCCCATCCGGGGAAAGGTATCCTCAGTAGTGGCGGCGACCCGCAGCGGCGGATGCGGCAAGGTGTAAGGTTGGGGGGCGACATGGGCATTCTCAAACTGGAAATACTCGCCGTGATAGGAAAAGGGTTCCCCCTTCCACGCTTCCAGCACAATATCCAGGGCTTCCTCAAAGCGGCCCCTGCTTTCCTCATAAGGAACGCCATAGACCGTATAGGCCCGGGGAAAGGCGCTGCGTCCGATGCCAAAGTCAAACCGCCCCTCGGCTATCTGGTCCACTGTCGCCATTTCCTCGGCGATACGCAGGGGATTTTGCAGGGGCAGTACCGATACCGCCGTGCCGACCCGCAAGCGTTTCGTGCGGGTGGCAACGGAAGCGGCAATCACCGCCGGCGCCGACAGGACGGAGCGGGTCGGGGCAAAGTGAATTTCCGACAGCCACGCCTCATCCAGTCCCCACTCCTCGGCGGCGTCCACCAGGGCAAAGCCTTCCTGAAAGGCGGCGGCGTAACTCCCGGCGTCCCGCCGCTCAAACTGCGAAAAAATCCCGAACTCCATAAAACCGCCTGCCAGCCGCCGCCGGCCTTGAAAATAATTCCGCAGCAAGTTAAGCACATCAGCCCTATGGGGTCAAGTTACTATCGGGAAATTGCCATTTACACCTTTGCCGGCCAATGCTACCATTACCCGGTGAAAAAGTCAGGGCAAGGAATTGCCGGAGGTGGGGAATGAACTCCCGGGAGTATGACATCGTAATTGTCGGCGGCGGGATTATCGGCTTGTCCACGGCAATGCAGCTGACCGGCCGCTTTCCGCAGCGCGCCGTAGCGGTACTGGAAAAAGAGCAGGAGTTGGCCCAACATCAGACCGGCCACAACAGCGGCGTCATCCACTCCGGCATTTACTACCGGCCCGGCTCCCAAAAGTCCCAATTCTGCGTTGGCGGCGCTCAGGCGTTGATGCAGTTCTGCGACCGCAACGAAATCGAGTACGAACAGTGCGGCAAAACCATTGTTGCCACCGATGAGTCGGAGTTGGGGCGGCTGGAAAACCTGTACGAGCGGGGCGTGGCTAACGGCGTACCGGGATTGGAAATCATTGGCCCGGAACGGCTGCGGGAAATCGAGCCGCACACGGCGGGGGTTAAAGCGCTGTGGTCGCCGGCTACCGGCATTATTGATTATGTCAAGGTAACTTCAGCCTACGCCGCCCGCTTTCAGGAAAACGGCGGCGACATCTACAACGATGCGGCGGTGCAGGACATTAACGGCGTTTCCGGCGCCATTACCGTGGAGACCGGGCGGGGAACCCTGCGAGCCAAACACCTGATTAACTGCGCCGGATTGTACGCCGACCGGGTAGCCCGGATGATGGGCGAGTCGACCGGCGTTCGCATTATCCCGTTCCGGGGGGAATACTACACCCTGCGCCCGGAAAGTCAGCATCTGGTTAAGGGATTGATTTACCCGGTGCCGGATCCCCGCTTTCCTTTTCTGGGCGTCCACTACACCCGCAACATTCACGGCTATGTGGAAGCCGGGCCTAACGCGGTGCTGGCTTTTGCCCGGGAGGGCTACCGCAAAAGCAATGTGGACTTGGGCGAGTCGCTAGGCACTTTTACCTACCCCGGTTTCTGGAAAATGACCGCCCGGCACTGGCGCACCGGGGTTGCGGAAATGCGCCGTTCCTACAGCAAGTCGGTTTTTGTCCACGACCTGCAAAAGCTGATCCCGGAGATTAAGGATACGGATTTGGCATCCGGCGGGGCCGGCGTCCGCGCCCAAGCCGTAGCCGCCGACGGTTCCCTGCTCGACGATTTTTCCATCTTGCGGGGGCGGCAAGCCATCCATGTCTTGAACGCCCCTTCGCCGGGGGCTACTTCCTCCCTGGCCATCGGCGGCTATATCGTTGACTTGGCGGCAGAGTCCTTTGGTTTGGATGCCTGATTTCCGGGCAAACTGGCAATTGCCCGCCGCTATTCGGGTTGTCCCCCGGGGCGGACTATCGGTTATAATTGGTTAAGTCGGTAATTTGACCCGGCGGAGCAAAGGCAGCACAAGGTGGAAAGGGACATCGACCTGGGCAGTTGGCAGCTTACCGAGGAAAGGATACGGCAATACTTGGCCGCCGTTGGCGATTCCCCGGAACTGTATTTACAGCACGGTTTGACGCCGCCGCTGGCTCTGTCGGCTTATGCTTTGGGCGCATTGCTGGAAAAGCTGAACCTGCCGCCGGGAACGGTGCACAGCTTGCAGGAAATGGAAGTTGCCGGGCCGGTGGCTATCGGGCAGGAAGTCAGCGGCCGCGCGGTGCTGGAACGGCCCCGCCAACGGGCCGGGTTGCAGTTCACCACTGTAACCTACACTCTGCGCGATGGCAGCGGGTCCACGGTACAAACCGGCAAAACTACCGTGCTGATGCCGGCCGGGGCTGACGCCAACGGTTCGGCCGGTATGGAATAAAATTGCCCGGTGAAGTCTGTAATCAATGACTGAAGTAACGCAAACTACCGCCGCCCTGCCGGTGATTACTGAGACGATTACTCAGCAACGGCTGGATGCCTATTCCGCCGCCGCCGGGGATTTTAACTCGTTGCATTGGGACGCCGAGTTTGCCGCCGGAACTCAGTTCGGCGGCATTATCGCCCACGGTATGCTGACCCTGGCTTTGATTGCCCGCAGTATGACCGCCGCCTACGGACGGGACTGGCTGGAAACCGGCAGTCTCAAGGTTCGGTTCAAGGGGGCGGCTTACTTGGGCGACCGGGTGGAAAGCCGCTGCCGGGTAACTAAAGCGGAGCAATTGCCCGGCTATCGACTGGTAACTTGCGCCGTGGCGGTGGTCAACAGCGACTCCGGTCAGGAACTGGTGACCGGCACGGCTACCGTTAAGACCGGCCGCGCCGCTATTCAGCAAACCGCATAGGGCCGCCGCCGGCAAGCGGCGGCGCCCGGTTAAGGAAAGTTGACCTATGGAGAACAAGACAACGCCGGCTCCCGTCCGGGTGGCGGTGGATGCCATGGGCGGCGATTACGCCCCCGGCGAAATCGTCAAGGGCGCGGTAGCCGCCGCCCGGGAGCGGTCGGACATTGAGCTGCTGCTGGTGGGCGACCCGGACGCCGTAGAGCGGGAACTGGCCGCCGGCGACCGTAACGGCGCGGCGATTTCGCTAATCCCTTCCGCCGGCAAAATAGGCGATGACGAACACCCGATGCACGCTTTCCGGCAAAAGCCCAATGCCTCGATTATTGTCGGCGCAAAACTGCTGAAAGGCGGGCAAGCCGATGTGTTGGTTTCCCTGGGTTCGACCGGGGCGTCAATGGCCGTCTCCGCCCTAGTGTTAGGGTTGATGGACGGCTTGGAGCGGCCTTGCATCGGCGGCCATTTTTTGGGGTTGGCGCCGCGCACCGTGGTTATGGATTTGGGCAGCAATGTGGACTGCCGCCCGGCGCAGTTGGTCAGCTTTGCCGCCTTGGGCGCGGTCTTTGCCGACCAATTCCTGGGCATCGCCAATCCCCGGATTGCTTTGCTCAGCGTGGGCGCCGAGGAATCCAAAGGCAACCGACAAGTGCAGGAAACTTACCAGTTGCTCGCGAAAAGCCATCTGAACTTTATCGGCAATGTCGAGGGAATGGATTTCTTTACCGACAAAGCCGATGTCATCATTTGCGACGGCTTTGTGGGCAACATCCTGATTAAGTTCACCGAGGGGATGGGCAGCGCCTTGGGCGGCTACCTGACCCAACAGTTGGCGGCGCAAATGCCCCAAAGCGAGCTGAACCGGGCGCTGTCGGAACTATGGGAGACTATGAACCGGCCGCGGACCATGGGCGGGCCGCTGTTCGGCGTCAACGGCGCGGTGATTGTGGGGCATGGCTCCTCAAAAGCCGCCGGCGTAACCGGAGCCATCAATACCGCCGTGGAGTATTTCCGCTTGGGCTTGCTGGATCGGATGCGGGCCGAGTTGTCGGAAATCCACCGCCGGGGTTTGGCGGAGGCCCGGGACTGATGGCCGCCCCTTTGGAGGGACAAGTTGCCCTAGTTACCGGAGCCTCCCGGGGTATTGGCGCGGTCATTGCCCAACGGCTGGCCCAAGATGGCGCTAAAGTAGCCGTCAACTATCAAGCATCGGCGGCGGCGGCGGCCCAAGTAGTCGCGGACATTAACGCCGCCGGCGGGCAGGCGGTCAGCCTGGCTGGGGATGTTTCCCAAGAGGCGGAAGCCCAAGGTCTGGTCAAGCAGACCCTGGAGCAGTGGGGCCGCATTGACATTCTGGTCAACAACGCCGGCATCACCCGCGACCGGCTGCTGCTGCGGATGACGCCGCAGGATTGGGATGAAGTGCTGCAAGTGAACCTGCGCGGGGCTTTCCTCTGTACCAAGTTTGTAATGCCGCAGCTTATCCGGCAGCGCAGCGGGCGGATCGTCAACATATCCTCGGTAATCGGCTTGTCCGGCAACCCGGGGCAAGCCAACTACGCCGCCGCCAAAGCCGGGTTGATTGGCTTCACCAAAGCCACAGCCCGGGAAGTGGCCTCCCGCAACATCACCGTCAACGCCTTGGCCCCCGGCTTTATCGACAGCGGCGGGATGGTAGCGGAAATGTCTGAGGAGGCCCGCCGGCAGGTGCTGACCCGCATCCCGATGGAGCGGTTCGGCAGCGCCGCAGATGTAGCCGCCGCGGTAGCCTTTCTCTGCGGCCCCGGCGCCGGCTACATCACGGCGCAGGTGATTACGGTTGATGGGGGAATGTTGGGGTAGGTGGGAGGCTACTATGGGACGGTCAGATTGCACGCCTCGGCTACCGGCTTATAAGCCTCGGCGAATCCGACCGGGTGCCAGACGGCGGTTATGGATTCCGCAAAGTCCCGCTTCACCCTTGCGGTGATTTTTTCAGCCCGTCCCACATCCCTCAAGTATGTACTTGGTTCAATTAGCAGCGCAGTAGAGTTATCGCCAGACAAACGCCATACCCTTGGCGAGGCGGCACGCTTACTATCAACGCGCCAATCAATTATAAGGTCATCAGATCCCAGAAATTCCCCCCATTCGATGAACATCCCAATTCCGGAACGATCACCGGAAAGTTCAATGCACACGACGCCGAGCCAAGGGTTGTCATACGGAAAGCCTAGCGTACTTTCCGACGCTTGCAATTTTATGCTAATTGCCAAACTATCATCGATAGGGTCTTGGTATTCCTCTTTAACCCAGTTTCCCTGTTGAGGCTCCGTAGCAGGGGTGGCAGTAGGTGCAGGAGCAGGCGTGGGCGTCGGGACAGTCGTTGCGGTTAGGTACCGGGGTAACGGTAAGGACAGGCGTCGGAGTGGCCGCCGCGGCACAGGCAACTGCCAGCGTCAGCAGCGCAAGGGCCGCAACCAAGACCAGGATACCGGCTTTCGGGAAAAGTTGGAGCATCAAAGAACCCCCTTGTAGTGGCGCAGGATAAGGCACTTGCTACGGTCACCTGGCCCTGGCGTGAGCTGACAAGGGGGCAAGGGAATGCCATCCTTTGCCCCATAGCTCACCCACCAAAGGGGGAGCCAGCACCCAAGGGACCGTAGCAACATTAGAATAGCGATTTAGCGGGGCGGTGTCAAATCGCTATACCGGGTTTTATACAATAGTAGGGTTGCTATTCCGGATTATTCGTTGTATATTTACATCCACCTTGGTTACCCTTATCCTGCCTGCTGTCCCCACAATCAGCGGGAGGCAGTCTGAAATCCCAAAGGAGTATGATGACGAGCTTGACGACGGACAAAGCGGCCCTGCGGGAGCAGGTCAGGACAATGGCTTTCGAGGGAACGACCATTTCCGACATCAGCAAAGAGTCGGGCATTAGCTACGGTGAAGCCCGAAGCTATGCTGCCGATAGTTGGAGGGGCGCAAAAGCCAAGACGACGCACCGGCTGCATCGTCTTGTCGCTGAAGCGGATCCTGCCAAAAGGGAGGAGCTGGCCCAAGAGGTGATCAAATTCGTGGATTTCCTCTATGACGGGGCGATGCACATGAAGTCTCAAGTTGACAACGCCCGCAAGGCGTTGGACCGCTAATTGGAAAACGCCCCAAAAGGGGCGCGGTGTTATGGAACGGGCTACTACCCGCCTGCGGCGTTTGCTGGCAAAGCCGGGGCTGATTATGGCTCCCGGGGCTTACGACTGTCTGACCGCCCGACTGATTGAGCAGGCCGGTTTTCCTGCCGTGTATATGACCGGGGCCGGCACCTCCGTGGCCCGGCTAGGTTATCCGGATTTGGCCTTGGCTACTATGACCGAAATGGTCGCCAACGCCGCGGACATTACTGCCGCCGTTAATGTGCCGGTCATTGCCGACGCGGACACCGGCTATGGTGGCATCCTCAACATCCAGCGCGTCATCCGCCAGTACGAACGGGCCGGTGTGGCGGCGGTGCATCTCGAAGACCAGGAGTTTCCCAAACGCTGCGGCCATCTGGACAACAAGCGGGTTATTCCTACGGACGATATGGTCGCCAAAATCCGGGCGGCGGTGGATGCCCGTACGGACCCGGACTTTAAGCTGATTGTCCGCACTGATGCCTTGGCCGTTACCGATTGGGACGATACTATGCGCCGCTGCGCTGCCTATACCCAAGCCGGCGCCGATATACTCTTTGTCGAAGCTCTGCGCTCCCCGGAGGACGCGGAACGGGCCGCTAAATCCCTGGAACTGCCGCTGCTTTACAACTTTGTCGAAACCGGCAAATCGCCGCTGCTGAAGGCGGCCGAACTGGAGAGAATTGGCTTTAAGCTGGCAATCTACCCCGTCAGCGCATTGCTGACCGTCAGCCGAGCCGTCGGTGACTTGCTGTCCGAGCTGAAAACCGCCGGAACTACCGCCGGCCGGCTGGATAGTATGGTCAGTTTGCAGGATTGCTTTGAATCCGTAGGCTTGTCGGAGCTGTTGGCCCGGGATGAACGCTACTCCGGGGCCGCTTAAATCTTATTACGGAGGCGCAACTATGCCCAACGCCGTACTGGTTATCGATATGGTGCGCGGGTTCCTGGAGCCGGGGCATAACCTTTACTGCGCCGGCTACCGGGATTTGATACCCCCCATCCAAGCCCTGCTGCAACGGGAAACCGCCGCCGGCTCCGCCATCCTGTTCATCGCCGACCACCACGACCCGGACGACCTGGAGTTTCAGATTTTCCCCGTCCATTGCGTCAAAGGCACGGCGGAGCCGGAAGTCATCCCCGAACTGGCCGGCTATCTGACCGGGGACAACCTCGTCCCCAAGAACCGCTACAGCGGCTTTTTTAACACCGACCTCTCCCGGCGGCTCGAGCAACTGAACCCGGACCAGGTTATCGTCTGCGGCGTCTGCACCGACATTTGCATCCTCTATACCACCGCCGACGCCCGCAATCGGGACTACGCCGTGGCCGTGCCCGCCGACTGCGTCGCCACCTTTGACCCGGCCGCCCATACTTGGGCTTTGGGCCATCTGCAAAACATCCTCGGCGCGCAGGTAGTCTGACTTTCCCGCCCGGTGTGCTATACTTGCCCCCACTGATCCCCGGCCCTGACGCAGCCGCTTAACGCAAGGGGAGGCCGTTATGCTCTTGTACCGCTCCTATCGCTACTCCCGCTGGGACGGCTCCCAGCAGATTTTTGACCTCGACGCCAACGAACTGATGGATAAGCTGTCCGATGAACTGCTCAAGGACGGCGACCTGATGTCCGCCCTGCGGGAACTGCTGCGGAACGGATTGCAGAACCGGGAAGGCCAGCAGATGACCGGCCTCCGCGACCTGATGGAGCAGCTGAAAAACCGCCGCCGCCAGCAGTTGCAGCAGCACAATATGGACTCCGTAGTCGATGACCTCAAGGAACGCCTTGAGGAAATTCTGCAAACGGAGCGGCAAGGCATCGACCGCCGCCTGTCCGACGCCCGGGAGCAGGTCGAGCAGTCCCCGGAAACCGACCGGGAATTGCCGGAAAGCCTTTACAACCTGCTGCAACAGCGCGCCGACCGCAACCGGGAAAAACTCGACAACTTGCCCGACAGCCTCGGCGGCCAGATTCAGGAGTTGATGGAATACGATTTCATCGACCCGGAAGCCCAACGCCTCTTTCAGGAACTGCTCGACCGGCTCAAAAGCCAGATGGCGCAAAATATGTCCCAGCAGATGCGCCAGCAACTCGAGGGAATGTCCCCGGAACAGATGGCCGCCATGCAGGAAATGTTGCGGCAGCTGAACCAGATGATGCAGGATAAGCTGTCCGGCCGGGAACCGGACTTTGACGGCTTTATGCAGCAGTTCGGCCCGATGTTCGGCGACAACCCGCCGCAGAGTTTCGACCAACTTATGGAAATGCTGCAACAGCAGTTGGCGCAAATGCAGTCCCTGCTCGACAGTATGTCCCCGGAGGCCCGCCGGGAACTGGAGGACGCCCTGATGTCCGCCCTGCAACCCGGCTTGCAGCAGGAAATGGCCGAGTTCGCCGGGCTGATGGAACAGCTGATGCCTATGGACGACCTGCGGCGGCAGTATCCTTTCTTGGGGGACGACAGCCTGACGATGGAGCAGGCTATGGAAATGATGCGCCAGTTCCAGGATTTGGACCAGTTGGAGCAGTCCCTCCAGCAAGCCCTCCGCACCGGCAATCTCGAGGATATTGACCCGGACAAGTTAGCCGAACTGTTGGGCGAGGAAGCCCGCCGCGCTTGGGAGGAACTCGACCGGCTGCGGCAGATGCTCAAGGAAGCCGGCTATATCACCGGCGATGATGACCCGCAGCTCACCGCCCGCGGCATCCGCCGCATCGGCCAAAAGGCGTTGCGCGAAGTCTTTGTCCACCTGAAAAAAGACCGGATGGGCAACCACGAACTGGATACCCGGGGCGCTGGCGGCGATTTGCTGGGCGAAACCAAACCCTACGAATTCGGCGACCCTTTCCAGTTGGATTTGCAATCCACCGTCAAGAACGCCATCGTCCGCGGCGGGCCGCAGGTGCCGGTGCGCATCAGCCCCCAGGACTTTGAGATTTACCGCAACGAACACATGACCCGGGCCGCCACCATCGTACTGCTCGACCAGAGCCGTTCCATGGCCATGTTCAACAACTGGCCGGCCGCCAAGAAAGTCACCCTGGCCCTCTTTGCCCTCATCCGCACCCAATACCCCCGGGATACCCTGCACGTCGTCGGCTTTTCCGACTACGCCCGGGAAATCAAAGAGGAGGATTTGGCTAAAATCACCTGGAACAACTGGACTTCCGGGACTAACCTGCACCACGCCCTGATGTTGTCCCGCAATCTGCTGGCCAAGGAAAAGGGCGGCACCCGGCAGATACTGGTCATCACTGACGGGGAGCCGACGGCCCATCTGGAAAATGGCCGCTCCTATTTCAACTACCCGCCCAGCCACCGCACCGAACTGGAAACTCTGAAAGAGGTCAAACGCTGCACCCAGGAAGGCATCATCATCAACACCTTTATGCTGGAGAACAACTACCAGTTGGTCAACTTCGTCGACCGGATGACCCGCATCAACCAGGGCCGCGCCTTCTACAGCAGCTCCGAAAACCTGGGCGAATACATCCTTGTGGACTATATGACCAACCGCAAAAAGCGGGTTACGGGGTAGCGGTTCTTTTCCAAGCCGGGCATAAAGAATCGACCATAGGAGTTGGCTGTCATTCTTGGCGGCGGCAAATTGACCGTCATTCCGGCCAAGTCGGGAAGGGCGGTCAATTGCTACCTGACAACTGCTTATCCCGCCGTGTTATAATGCCGCCCATCACCACACCGGCGCCAGGTTGCATCGCTAGATTATGTCCACCAGTGTCCAGCAAATCCGACCGGATACCGCCGCCGCAGTGTCGGCGGCGGGAAAGCTGAATTACCGGCGGATTGTGGTCAAAGCCGGCACCGGGGTATTGACCGCCGCCGATGGCAGCGGCGGACTGGATTGGGCGGTAATGTCCGACCTGGTTCAGCAGATTTGCCAGTTGCAGAAATGCGGAGCGGAGTTGCTGCTGGTAACTTCCGGGGCCATTGCCGCCGGGCGGCAGGAACTAGGCCGGGGCCACCGTACATTGACCGAGCGGGAAATTCCCTCCCGGCAGGCATTGGCGGCCATCGGGCAAGGGCGGCTGATGCACACCTACGAGCGGCTCTTTGCCAGTTGCGGCGTCCAGGTTGCCCAAACCCTGCTGACCATCAACGACCTGGCCGACCGGCAAGCCTACCTGAATGTCCGCAACACTTTGCTGGCGTTGCTGGATTTGGGCGTGACGCCCATCCTGAACGAAAATGATGTAGTGGCAGTGGATGAAATCGGCGAGGTTTTTGGGGACAATGACCGCTTGTCGGCTTTGGTGACCAATCTGATTGACGCCGATTTGCTGATAGTGCTGACCGACACCGACGGACTATATACCGCCGACCCCCGCTATAATCCGGAGGCGGCGTTGATTCCGGTGGTGGAACAGGTGGATGCGGGCATCGTGGCGGCGGCCGGGCAGCACCGCAACCCGTGGGCAAGAGGCGGTATGCCCACGAAAATTGAGGCCGCCCGGCTGGTTACGGCGGCCGGGATTCCGATGGTATTGTGCAACGGGCGGGCGGAGGGCGCGGTAATCAAGGCCGCCGGCGGGCAGCCCCTGGGCACTTTATTTGTGGCGGCCGGGGAAAAATTGGAAGCCCGCAAGCGGTGGATGTTGAGCCGGGTTCGGGATTCCCAATGGGGGGCAATCGTGGTCGATGGCGGCGCGGCGGCGGCATTGCAAAACCGCCATGTCAGCCTGCTGCCCAGCGGCATCCGGGCAGTGGAGGGGGAATTTCAACGGGGGGATATTATCTATATTGTAGCTGAACCGGGACAGCGTATTGCCTGCGGCATTGCCAACTACCGGGCGGCCGATGTGCGCCGCATCCGGGGGCATCATTCCGATGATATTCCGGAGCTTTTGGGGTATCACTACGGGCAGGAAGTGGTGCATCGGAATAACTTGACGCTGCTGTAGGCGGCCGCCAAGCCGGTCGGGTTATTCTCCAGAGTCAAAGGAGCGGGGTTAGTATGGCAATCATTACCACAGACGCGGCGGCGCTGCGGGCGCAGGGCAAGACGGCGCAACGGGCGGCCCGGCAGTTGGCCCGGGTGGACACCGCGGCGAAAAATCAGGCTTTGCTCAACATCGCCGCCGCTTTGGAAACCGAGCCGGAGCCGATACTGGCGGCCAATGCGGCGGATTACGCCGCCGCCCAAGCCGGCGGGATGGATGCGGCCATGCTTGACCGGCTGCTGTTGACCCCGGAGCGGCTGCGCGGTATGGCTAAAGATGTCCGCGGCATCGCCGCTTTGCCCGACCCGGTGCACGAAGTTATCGAGGCGCGGACGCTGGACAACGGGCTGCAAGTGGAACGGCGGCGGGTGCCGCTGGGGGTAATCGCCAGCATCTACGAAAGCCGGCCCAATATCACGGTGGACATTGCCGCCTTGACCCTGAAATCGGGGAATGCCTGCCTCCTGCGCGGCGGCAAGGAAAGCCTGGAATCCAATACGGCATTGGCGGGTCTGTTGCGGCGGTGTATCGGGGAAGCCGGCATTTCCCCGGACATCGTGCAGTTTGTGGACAACCCGGAGCGGGAACTGGTGGATACGCTGCTGGGGATGAAAGAGTATATCGACCTGCTGGTGCCGCGCGGCGGCGCCAGTCTGATTAAGTTCATTGCGGAACGGGCGGCAATGCCGGTAGTGACCGGCGGGGTCGGGGTCTGCCACGCTTATGTGGACCAAGGGGCGGATTTGGGCAAGGCCGCCAACATCATCTTTAACGCCAAGGTGCAGCGGCCGACGGTGTGCAACGCTTTGGATACGGTGCTATTGCACGCGGCGGCGGCCCCGGCCGGCTTGCCGGCTATTGCCCGGGATTTGACGGCGGCCGGGGTGGAACTGCGCTGCGACCACCGGGCTTTGAGCATTCTGGGGCCGGCCGCCGGCGTCAATACCAGGGCGGCTAACGAAACGGATTGGGGGCAGGAATTTCTGTCGCTGACCGCCGCCATCAAGATAGTGGACTCCTTGGAGGAAGCCCTGGAGCATATTGAAACCTACGGTTCGGGGCATTCGGAGGCGATAATTACCGAGGACGCCGGGGCGGCGGAACGGTTTCAGCGGGAAGTGGATGCGGCGGCGGTGCTGGTCAACGCCAGCACCCGGTTCACCGACGGGGCCCAGTTGGGCTTGGGGGCGGAAGTGGGCATCAGCACCCAGAAGTTTCACGCCCGGGGGCCGCTGGGACTGCGGGAATTGACTTCGTACAAGTGGGTAATTATCGGGGACGGACAGGTTCGGGAGTAGCCGCGCGGCTACCCCAATTTAACCGGCGTTAAGGGGGCAATAGTGGCGGATTACAAGCTGGAGCGGATGGTGCGAACCGCCTACTCCGAGGCGTACGACATTTACCAGGAGGAGGACTTGGTGGGCCGCCTGGATGTGCATTTTGCCTTTGCTATGGTGCAGGCGTGCCTGATTGTGGCGGAGACCCTGGAGCAGGAGGACATTCAGGAAGTCATCCAGACCATTGACCGGGAGGTGCTGAACGCGGTAGGCATCGGCGCCCTGGAGTCGGCCATCGCGGTGTTCCAGGGGCGGCCCATCGGGGTGTTCAGCGATGGCGGGTTTGGGGAGAACGGGAGCGAGGGGTAGGGGGTTAGCATAGGCGGCCGCCCGGGTTGACCGGGCGGCAAAAAGTTGAAAAAGGGAGGAAATTCTGCTATGTTGAACGATTTTGCAAGCGCGCAAGCGCGCAAGCGCGCAAGCGCGCAAGCGCGCAAGCGCGCAAGCGCGCTTGCCGGGCAGCCGGTCAACCGCACCCTGTATCACTGCGACAACCTCGAGGTGTTGAAGGGCATCAATTCGGCGACCATTGACCTGATTGCCACGGACCCGCCCTTTAACAAAAGCCGGGACTTTCACGCCACCCCGGACAGCCTGGCCAAGGGGGCCCGCTTTGAGGATCGGTGGTCGTGGGATCGGGATGTGCATCCGGATTGGGTGGACGCGGTCAAGGATGATTGGCCGGCGGTCTGGTCGGTGATTGACACGGCCCGGGTCGCGGCCGGGGAGGATATGGCCGCTTTCCTGTGCTGGCTGGGCGTCCGCTTGCTGGAATGCCATCGGGTCTTGAAAGAGACCGGCAGCCTGTACCTGCACATTGACCACACGGCCCACGCCTATGCCAAGTGCCTGCTGGACGGCATCTTTGGGCGCCGGAATTTCAGGAATGAAATTGTTTGGTGCTATACCGGGCCGTCCAACACCAAGCGGTGGTTTCCCCGCAAGCACGATACCATCCTGTATTACTCCAAAGGGGACGCCTATACCTTTAACCGGGACGACCTGTATATTCCTTATATTCGGCTATCGGGGACGGGGCATAATTCGCTTTCCCGCGGCGGCCGCAGCGACGAGGAAGTGCGCCAGCTAGAGGATGAGTACGGGGCCCGGGGCAAGCTGGTCGAGGATTATTGGGTCGATATTGCGGGTGGCGGGCATATCCCCAAGGGTGAGCGCACCGGTTATCCCACCCAGAAACCTTTGTCCTTGTACGAGCGGATAATCCGGGCGTCGAGCCATCCGGGCGATATGGTGCTTGACCCCTTTGCGGGTTGCGCTACCACGCCGGTAGCGGCGGAACGGTTGGGGCGGCATTGGATCGGCATCGACATTTGGGACGGAGCCTATCAAATGGTGCTGGACCGCTTGGAGCAGGAGAACCTGAAAGTCAGCGATGAAAGCAAGCGGCTGAACTTTGGCGAGGTGTATCTGCGGACTGCGCCGCCGGAGCGTACCGACTATGACGATACGCCGGCGGTGCCGGATTTGCGGCTGCGGACGCAGCGGCCGCCGGAGCCCTGGGAACGGTTGTCCCGGGAGCAGATGGCCCGGATTTTGGCGGTGGCCCAAGCCCATCCTAATGGCGATGGGGTTATCTGCGCCGGTTGCGGGCGGGTCTTGGAAATGGAGTTTATGGAGTTAGACCACATTACGCCCAAGTCGGACCGGGGGGCGAACCACATCCTGAACCGCATTCTGCTGTGCCGGCCGTGCAATGGTCGGAAACGGAATCATCTGACCCTGGCCGGGCTGCTGATGGAAAACAAGCGGCCGGCGGTGCGGTGGATGCGGAATGAGACGCTGGCGCAGTTGGCCCGGGACAGCGCGGAGAGGCGGGCCAACTGGGTGCGGGACAACTTCGGGAACGGGGAGTATCAGGCGTTTATGGCGGGTGTGTAGGGGGCGGCGGGTTTTTCCCGGGTGTAGTAAGGGGGCGGGTTTGGTAGCCCGCCCCTATTGATTAAGGGCGAAATTGCCAACCGCGAGCAATGGCGGCCGCTTTCAAGCGGGCGGCTTTGCGTTCCCGTTGGCTGCGGCTCAAACCGGTGAAGTCGATCAGGGCGTGTTCGGGAAAAGACTGCGGGTCGGGATGAACGGTCAGTTGCTGGTCGTGACATTCGCTCAGGGAAATAGCGACGACACCAGCCGAGGCGTAACCCAATACGCCGGTGAAGTGACGCCAGGAGGCCGCCGGCGTGATTTGATCGCCGTCATAGACCGATAGCAGTCCCAAGTCTTTGCGGGTGGGCATAAAGGTTTGGGAATTGGGTTCGCCATTGATTACCCAGCGGGGATTGACCTGCCGGTAAAGCAGGGTTTGAGCGTTCATTGCGGCCCGGCGCATTTGTCGGCGATTTCTGCCGTCAACCACTGCCAAGCGGCGGGGTCGGACAAGTTCAGGATACGCTCCTGTTCAGCATCGGAGTTCTGGTCAAACCAGAGCCAGTTGCCGCAGTGGTCGGCAAGGTTGATTTCCAGGATGCAGATGTTGCTGGCGTACGCCCATTCCATACGGATTTCCCCTTCGGCGGTGGGATAGGTTCGCGGCAAGGGGAGGGTATCCGGGAAGTGACGGACATAGGCGGCGGACAGCCAATCCAGTCCGGCGGGGTCGGGAGCAATGCCAGCGCCCTCCAGCCAGCCATCAGCCATACCCCGGAACTCAGCCAACCGGGACGGGACATCCAGCGCGTCCAGTATGGGGACTTTTTCGGCAGTCATCGTTGATTCCCTATGCGAGGAAGGTAGGGGCGGGTTTTCAGAGCCCGCCCTTGTCTAGTGCCGGTCGCCGTTGTTGTTGGCGGCGGTTTCGTTGTCGAGGCCGGGCGGGGGCGGCACGTTGGTCAGCTGCTCCTGATTGGCGTCGTACCACTCTTGGAGCCGCGCCTTGAACCGGGCTTCGGTTTCGGCGGTAGCTTCGGCTTTAGCTTTGGCAGCGGCTTTGGCTTCGGCGGCGGCTACGGCTTCCATTTTTTCGACATAGACCCGTTTGCGGTTGAGGATCATATCGTACACCTCTAGGTTGAGTTGGAGCAGGGCCAGGAGGGCGGTCAGGTTGACCATCGGGTTCCGGCTGATGATGGCGTCCAGGATGGGCGGCAGGTCGGAAGTGGGGTAGTCGGCGCGGTAAAAGAAGTTGATGGCCCAAGTGCCGGGGATAATCAGGTCGGCGGCCAAGGACAGGATGATGATGGCCTCCTTGGGGAAGTAGGGAGCGTAAGTCCACCAAGGTTTATCCTGTTGTTGTTCCATTGTAAGCCTTGGGGTGGGGGATAGGCAAGCGGCGGTCTAGTTGGGTTTTATGGCGTTGCCCGGGGCTGGCCGGGCTACGGGTTCAGGATTGGGAAGGGGCGGGTTGGGCAACCCGCCCCGAATTTTTGGGCGGCCGGTTAAGGCGGCTATTTGCGGGCCAGGGCTTTGAGAGCGGCATCGCGGATGTTTTCGGGGGTGAGGCCGCAGCGGGCGAGGAGTTCCTCGGGTTTGCCGGAGGGGGTGTAGCCGTGGAGGGCGACGATTTCGAGGGGGACGGGGCAGTGCTGGCCGGCGATTTGGGCGACGATGCTGCCGAGGCCGCCGTGGATGTAGTGTTCCTCGGCGGTGACGATGGCGCCGGTTTCCCGGGCGGCGGCGATGATGGCGGCCTGGTCGATGGGCTTGAGGGTATGGATGTTGAGGACGCGGGCCGGGATGCCCTGTTCAGCCAAGAGGTCGGCGGCGTCGAGGGCGGCGGCGACCATTATGCCGGTGGCAATGATGGTCAGGGCGTCGCCGTCGCGCATTTTTTCGGCTTGACCGAGGTTAAATTGGTAATCGGGGGAATGGACGACCGGGATGGCGGCGCGGGAGAGGCGGATGTAGAAGGGGCCGGTTGCCCGGGCGGCGGTCTGGACGGCTTGGGCGGCTTCGGGGGCGTCGGAGGGGGAGAGGACGGTAAAGGTGGGCAAGGCGCAAATCAGGGACAAGTCCTCGATGCCGTGGGCGGACATACCGTCCTCGCCGGTCATAATGCCGGCGTGGGTGCAGACCAGTTTGAGGTTGAGGGCGGGCTGGGCGACGAGGACGCGCAGCTGGTCGAAGGGACGGCCGACGCCAAAGACGCTGAAGGTGCTGACGAAGGGCAATTTGCCGCTGGCGGCCAAGCCGGCGCCGACGCCAATCATATTCTGCTCGGCGGGGCCGAAGTCAAAAAACCGCTCCGGGTACTTATCGCGCCAGAGGTGGGTGAAGGTGGAGACATTGAGGTCGCCGCCCAAGACCACCAGGTCGGGGTAGGCGTCGGCCATAGTGAGAAGGGTTTCGCCGTAGGTTTGTCGAGGGGATACCAATTGTCGCTGGGCCGTCATCAGGCCAACTCCTGCATAGCTTGTTCGAGTTCCTGCTGGTTGGGGGTGCGGCTGTGGAAAACGGGATTGTTTTCCATAAAGGATACGCCCTTGCCTTTGATGGTGTGGGCGATAATTACCGTGGGCTGGTCGCCGGGCTGGCCGGCGGTGGCGAGGGCGGCAAGGAGGGCGTCAAAGTCGTGGCCGTCGGTTTCGAGAACCTGCCAGCCGAATTCGCGCCATTTGCCGGCGAAGGGTTCGAGGGTCATCACTTCGTCGGTAAAGCGGTCGTTCTGGATGCGGTTGCGGTCGACGATGGCGATGAGGTTGCCAGCCTTATGGTGGGCGGCGGACATGGCGGCTTCCCAGATTTCGCCTTCGTCGCATTCGCCATCGCCGAGGAGGGCATAGACTTGGTAGTCTTTGCGGTCGAGGCGGGCGGCGAGGGCGCAGCCGAGGGCGAAGGAGAGGCCCATACCGAGGGAGCCGGAGTTCATTTCGACGCCGGGGGTCATGGGGTGGGCGTGACCCTGGATGCGGCCGTGGAGTTGGCGGAAGTCGGCGAGTTCGGATTGGGGGAAGTAGCCGGCTTTGGCGAGGACGGCGTAGAAGCCGGGGGAGGCGTGGCCTTTGCTGAGGATGCAGCGGTCGCGGTCGGGCCAGTGGGGGTTTTGGGGGTTGTGGCGCATTACGCGGAAGTAGAGGGCGATGAGGATTTCGAGTTCGGAGAGGGAGCCGCCGGGGTGGCCGCTGCCGGCGGCGCAGATGGTGTTGAGGATGTCGCGGCGCAGTTCTTTGGCCAAGGCAGGGAGGTCGGCGAAGGCGCTGTAGTCGTGGGGGGATACGGGGGTGGCGGTGGCAGGCATAGGCGCGTCCTTTCGGTGCAAGCAGGTTGGGGCCAAGGATTGGCTGGGATAGATTATAAAGCGTTGGGGAAGGGGTGTCTAGGAATTGGGGAATGGAGAATTAGGAATTAAGGATTAGAATTGAGAATTGGGGAGACAGGTTAAAGCGGGGATGGCCGGGGCTTTAGTACGGGGTATGGCCGGGGCGGCGCCTCCTGGCTGCCCCGGCGGGTTGAGTTTAGTATTTATCAGCATTGGGGTAGGGGGCACCGGGGCGGAACCGCTGGCCGGAGGTTCCGCCCTTGCGGGAGGGGGTTGGCAAGTCTGGCCATGCGGGTTGCCTGTCTGGTTGGAATCCTGGCTGCGTCACTCCAGATTTGCCCGACCAGACTTGCCTGACGGGAACTAGACCTTGAGTTGGCTACTAACGCCGCTGGGTATGGTTGCCACTACCGGCGGGTTGGCCCAGTCCAGCTACCGGGGTTGACCGCACCTCCAGTCAACCTATTAACTCCAGCTCCTGTAGGGAAGGGGTAGCGGTTTGGCGGCGGTTGGGATTTGCCGTTTTCCGCTGCTCCGGTTGGGGATTGAGGGTTCCTTGGCCCTGTCCCCGGGGTTAGGAGCGGGACGCTTGACGGCCGGGGGCCGAGGGCGTCCACAGCGCGCTGTGAGCTGTATTTCACGGTAAGCTAGCGTATCGTTTTGAGACCCGGCGTCCCGGGGCTAGGTCTGACCTTCGCAATTTTTATTATGGGGGCGGGAATTGTAGTTGTCAAGAGGGTTTAAGACGGATTTTCGGAATTGGTTTTCGAGGATTGGCAGTTCTAGATTCCCGCTTTCGTGGGAATGACGGTCTACGGTTTGAGGGGTGATTGGCCGGTCAGCCCAGCATTGCCCCCTTTGTCAATTCCGCCAAAATCTGGTAATCTAACTATAGCTGAAACGGCAAGCGGTTTAGAGGTGCGGGCAAATGAAGGAAGTTATACAGGAAGCGGTGAAACTGCTGGAAGCGGAACAGCCCTGCGTGCTGGCTACGGTGGTTCGTACTAAAGGCTCGACCCCGCAGAAATCCGGCTCGATGCTGCTGGTGCGGCAGGACGGCAGCGGCGTCGGCACTTTGGGCGGCGGCTGCGTCGAGGGGGACATCTGGTTCGCGGCCCGGGAAATGTTCCGCAACAACGGCGGCCCGGAGTTCAAGGACTATTACCTGAACGAGGATATTGCCGCCCGGGACGGTCTGGTCTGCGGCGGCACGATGTATTTCTACCTGGAACCCTTTTACCAGCCGGGGGATTTTCTCGGCATCGGCCGCCAAGTCATCGACGCTTACGAGGGCGGGGAACCGGTAGGCTTGGCGACGGTGGTCAAAGCCCCGGCCGGGGCGGCCAACTTCGGGGCTAAACTGCTGCTGCGGTTGGACGGGTCGGTAGCCGGCGCTTTGGGCCGCCCGGAACTGGACGCCCAAGCCATTGCCATCGCCCGCCGGGTGGCTGATGTGGGGGCAACGGACAGCTTTACCACGGCGGCCGGCGAGGAAGTCTTTGTCGAGGGCTTTACCACGCCGCCCACTTTGACGGTGGTCGGCGGCGGTCATGTGGGCAAGGCTACGGCGGATTTGGCGAATATGCTGGGCTACCGGGTTTTTATCGTCGATGACCGGGAGGAGTTTGCCAACCCGGAACGCTTTCCCTACGCCGAGCGGACGGTGGTAACCCGCTATGACGAATGGGCGCAGCATTTGTCCATCAATGTCAACACCTTTGTGGTAGTAGCCACCCGGGGCCATCGCTTTGACGATATGGCGCTGGAATCGGCGCTGACTACCCGCGCCCGCTATATTGGGCTGATGGGCAGCCGGCGCAAAAACCTGATGATTTACCAGCGGCTGCTCCAGCAGGGCGTCCCCCTGGAACGGCTGAAAGAGGTACACGCCCCCATCGGCTTGGACATTGGCGGCTTGCAGCCGGAGGAGTTGGCGGTCAGCATTATGTCGGAAATCATTATGACCCGGCGCGGCGGCCAAGGCGGGCCGATGCAAATGTCCGAATGGTATATCGACCGGGTGGCCAGTCGGGCGGCGGACGCGGTCAGCGTCTAGCACCGGCGGCGGACGGACAAGCGGTGCCGGAAACCGGGACGGAAAGGGATCCGAAAACGGCGGCCCTGCTGCTGGCCGCCGGAGAATCCCGCCGGATGGGGCAGCTAAAAGCCCTGCTGCCTTGGCAGGGAACTACCCTGCTCTCCCATCAGCTAGCCGCCTTGGATACCGCCGGAGTCGGTTGCCTGATGGTAGTGTTAGGCCACCGCGCCGCCGAATTGCAGGAAGTGTTGCAGTCGGAAAAGGCATCCCGCCCCGCTCTCGATTGGGTAGTCAACCCGGACTATTTGCAGGGGAAAACTACTTCGATTAAAGCGGGCTTGCGGGTTTTGTCCGCCCATAACCTGCAAAATATCCTGATACTGAATGTGGATCAGCCGCGCCGCCCGGAGCTGCTGGGCTACCTGCTGCGGCAGCACCGGGCGGCCGCCGCTCTGATTACAATTCCAGCCTACCGGGGCAAGGGCGGCCATCCGGTAATTGTGGACGCCGCTTTGCTGGACGACCTGTTGGGCATAACTGAGGAAACCCAGGGATTGCGGGCGGTAATGGAGCGGCATAAAGGGTTCATCCACCGGGCGGAAGTGGATACCCCGGAAGCGCTGTGGGACTTGAACACACCGGAGGAGTACCGGGCGGCGCTAGGGTAATGCCGAGCCGGGAGGGGCGGGCGTTTATTTATTCGTCCGGGTGCAGAATTACGGAGACTTGATAGTCGGCGGCCAAGGCCGTCCGGGGCGGGTCAACGGAATCGCCAACGACAGCGGCTTGGGCCGGCAGGTTCAGGATGGCAGCCAGGATTTCGGCTCGGCGGGCCGCCCGCACAACATCATTATCGCCGATGGTGACGGAAGTTTCGATAGCCAGGGCAATCTCCTCGTCCCGGTTAGCCCGCCGGCGGCCGGTGCAGATAATATCCACCAGCAGCAGGTCGTTGCTTTGCTGGTGGGTGATAATTCCCTGTTCCTCGGCTTGATAGAGCCGTTCCATAAAGTCGGCGTCCGGGTCATTTTGATAGCCGCGCAGAACTTTGACCCGGGTCAAGTCCAAATGCTGCCCCAAGATGCTGTGCATATTCCGGGCTACCTTGTTCTGGTAGTTAGACCCCAGGGCGTTGTCCATTTTCCCCTCCAGACGGGTAACCCGGACATTGAGGCCGGACACTTCGGTCTCAAGACCGGACACCCTAGTTTTCAGTTCCGCTATGTCGGCTTTGACTTCCGCCATATCGGCTTTCTGATGCTCGCGGAGCAGTTGAAAGTTCTGCTGGGTAAGCTCGACGAACTCGGCGAACCGGTTCGGCAGTTCAATCAATTCCTGGCCCAGCAGGATGCCCCGGATGGTGTCCGCCCATTCCGGTTGTTCCCGCAGAATGCGGGCCAAGTCAGCGATGTCGTTGATGGTGGTCGTGGTCATAGCGCAGTTTTACCCTCCGAGGGACATTATACCCCAGCCGCAAGGATTTGTCAGTACTTGCCAACGGGAATCCTCAACTCCCAAACTAATATCCGAGATGACCCGGATAAGCACGGCTTCCTAATTCTCAATCCCTAACTCTCCACCCTCGCTTCCCGCCGCCGCGTCCGCCCCGTCGCCAGCGGCGTCAACAGCAGCGCCGGCAACAGCAGCAGCAGCCCGGCCGCCGCATTCACCGATATGGCCCAAGCCGTGCTGAACAGGCTGGCCATAATCCCGATTTCCAACCCGCCCAACGGCGTCCCGATGCCGATACACACGCTCATCAGCCCTACCATCCGCCCCCGCATCTCCGGCGGCGCCGCCAGCATCGTTATCGTGCTTTGCATCGTCCCGAACCCGGCTTGCCCGATACCCCCCAGCACCAACAAACCGAAAGCCAGCAGATACCACGGCGCCCACACAAACCCTATCGCCATCAGCAGCACCACACTGGAACCGATAACAAACACCAGCCCATGCCGTTCCAGATTGCGGGTCAACGCCATCGTCGCCGCCCCGGTCAACTGCCCGATGCCCTCCGCCGCTACCAACAATCCCACCAAAGTTGCCCCCACGCCCAAATTGTTCGCCCCAATGTCCGGGATGAACTGCTGCATCGGAAAAGCCAGCGCATTCATCACAATAGTCACATACAGCATCCCCCACAGCAGCGGCGTCCCCAAAGCATAGCGCACCCCGTCCCCCAAACTCCGCCACAACGGTTCCACCCGCCCGGCGGCCCGCGGCGGCTTTTGCGGTATCCGCAGTCGGGTCAGCAAGGCCAAATCCGCCAAATGCACCGCCACAATCAGCCCGGCCGCCCCCACAAATCCCGCCCGTTCTACCGCATCCGCCCCCAGCCAGGGCAGCAGTAGCCCCCCGGAGGCGTCAATCATAATCCCGCCCAGCAGCGGCCCCAGCATCTTGCCGCTGGTATTGCTGATCGTATCCAGCGACAGGGCGTTGACCAGCCGCCGCTCCCCCACAATATCCAGTATCGCCGTCCGCCGCGACGGATCCTCCAACGCCTTGGTCGCCCCCTGCATAAACACCGCCGCATACACGTGCCAGGCAGCGATAGCGTCCGTAGCCAACAGCGCCAGCAAAGTCACCGCAATGCCGGTGTTAATCAGCTGCCCCGCCGCCAAAATCCGCCATCGGTTGAACCGGTCGGCTACCAACCCGGTGAACAGCGACAGAAAGGGGCGCGGCAGGTTGTTGAACACCAGCACCAAGCCCAACTGAAAGGGCGACTGGGTAGCTTGCAGGATGAGCCAGCTCAATACCAGCAGCTCCATCCGGCGGGAAATCTCCCGCAGGCTGCCCACATACCAGATGACCCGAAAATCCCGGTCTTGCAGCACCGCAAAAACCGGCGCGCCGCCCCGCAATCGCAAAGTTACCCGCCCTCCCGCTAAAGATGCCCCATTCTAACCGATTCTTGCCCCGCCTGTTGTACCGCCCCAACGCCCCGGAAAGCCGCCATTATTCGTCTTGCCTAATTTCAATAATTAAGGTATATTTATTACGCCGCAACATTGCAACGAAACCCTATCCCACCCGTCAAAGGAAACCAACCTTATGCTGACCTTTATCCGCCGCCTTGGCCGCTCCAGCCGCCGCCGCCTTTCCCCGGCCGCCCTCAGTCTAACCCTGTTCCTCTTGACCGCCGCCCTGGCTTGCGGCCCGGCCGCCACCACCAACCCGGAACCCGCCGCCAGCAGTGATGTCGCCCCGGCCGCTGACCAGTCCCCCGTTACCAAAAAAGCCGTAGTCGAATCCCTCACCGCCCAAGTCATCCTCCCCCGCTACCAAGCCGCCGCCGCCGCTATGCAGGAACTGGACGCCGCCGCCCAAACCCTCTGCGCCGCCCCCGATACCGCCGCCTTGACCGCCGCCCGGCAAGCTTGGCGCGCCGCCCGCGCCGCTTGGCAGCAAACCGCCCCTATCCGCTTCGGCCCGGTAATGACCCGCAAATCCCTCGGCTTGGTGGACTGGCCCGCCGCCCCCGCCGCCGAACTCGATGCTATGCTGTCCCGCCGCCAATCCCTTACTCCCAACGACGTCCTCGAATTCCTCCCCTCCGACCGCCGCGGCCTCGGCGCCATGGAACATCTCCTTTTCGGCGCGGACGCCGCAACCTTGGCCGCCCTTGCCGACCCCGCAACCTTGCGCTGCGCCTACCTGACCGCCCTGACCCAAACCGCCGCCGCCGAAGTCGCCGCTGTCCGCGACGAATGGGTCAGTGGCAGTCCCGACTCCGGCCCCTACCAAGCCGTCTTTGACGGCACCGCCGCCAGTTCCCTCCACGAAAGCGCCGCCCTGGCCGACTTCGTTGGCTCCATCGTTTTCCTCACCCAGCGGCTGGCTCGGATGCAGTTGGCCCCGGCGTTGGGCATGGACGGCGTAACTCCCGACCCGGCCGCCTTGGCCGCCGGCCCCGCCGCCAACGCCGTCGCCGAATTGACTATCCAGGTTCAGGCAATACAAGCCGTCTATTCCGGAGACGGGCAATTGGGCTTGACCCATCTGGTTCGTCAGCTTTCCCCGGAAGTTGACCAGCAAACCATCGCCGCCTTGGCCGCCGCCCTCGATGCCATCGACAACCTTGAGGAACCCCTGCCCGAAACCATCCTGTCCAACCCGGCCCCATCCCAAACCGCCTTTGACCGCCTTATCGACATCCAGCGGCTCTTTAACGCCGACATCGCCAGCCTGCTCAATGTATCCATCGGCTTCAGCGACCAGGACGGCGACAGCTAGGGATACGCCGCCGCTTCCTCCCAAGTCAGCACCCAATCCTTGGGACCAATACCCGGCTGCTCCCGGGCCAAATCCACCGTCGGATTTACCAGCCGCCGGCTCGGATACCCGTTAAAAGCCACATAGACATCCGCATAAACTGCCACCGGCCCCCAACCCCGCCGCGCAAAATCGGCGGCAATAATCTGCGCCGTGTCCAAAATCAGATCCGGCTGATGCGCCATCCGTTCCCACTGTCCCGGCGTCAGATACTCCCCGGACGCACCAACTAACCACCGCCCGCCGCCCTCTACTTGCTGCACCCGAAACTGCGCGAACCCCGCCTTCTCCGACAGCAGCACCCGCCACGCCAACCGATACCCCTCCTCATTCCACCGCACATTGCCCGGATAAGCGTAGTGTCGCAGCGGCAGCGCCACCTGTACCAGCGCAAACAGCAACAACCCGCCCGCCGCCCACCGCATCCTATTCGACACCCGGAAATTACCCGCCGCCGGCTTTTCCTCCGCCGCCGCAACCGCCGCATCGCCCCTTGCCGCCGCGCCGCTTATCCGCAAAATCCGCCGCTCCCTTACCCAACGCCAGAGCCGCCGCGGCCAATCCGGCGCAAAAAACAGCGTCGTCCCCCAAATCATCACCCACGGAAACACCCCGATGGGAAACAGCAGCCAGGTCAATATATGGAAAACAACCACCACGCCCCAAGCCGGCAGCCGGGTGCGCCGCCCCAGCAGCCAGAATACTATCGTCAAGTCAAAAATCAGCCCGGCCCAACTGAACACATACGCCGGCCACAACTCCCCCGTCCCCAATGCCAGCAAAGGCAAATCCCCGTTCTGATGCAGCCAAATCCGCAGCGGCCGGGCTTCCCAAAGCCAATCCGGGTTCAGCTTGGCAATCCCGGCAAAGAGATACACCGCCGCCAGTTGCCCCCGCAAAACCCCCAGCGTCCACGCCGGCGCCGTCCCGTCCCCCGCCTTTCCTTTGCCCCGGGCGTCTAATGCCGCCGTGCGGTGCAGCGGCATAAAAATAATCAGAAAACTCAGCAGGCTGACCAGATAGTAATGGTTCAGGTAATTAGTCTTATCCAGCAGCTCCACATAGGTAAAAGCCAGAAAATACAAGACGGCGCACGCCCGATACTTATACCCCAGCGCAATCCCCAGGCTGCACAGCCCCATCAACCCGAAATGCAGATACATCCCCCAACCGGGCCACGGCTGCACCCACCCCAAACCCCAATAAGTAAAGTGATACTCCGGCGCAATATACAGAGCATCAATCCACCCGTAAGCAAAAAAACGGACAACCCCCAACAGCCCCAGCAGCCCGAACCCCACCCGAAACGCCGCCAACCCCGCCCCATCCACCGGCCGCACCCCGGCGGCAATGGCCCGGTCGAGGAAAGTCAAAAATTTGCCGTTGCCGCGGTTCATCAGCCAACCCCATCCTTGCCACGGCAATTATAACGGCTGCCTGTGCTATAATACGCCCAAAGCTGTCGCCCCCTTTCTTTCACCAGGAGTCGCCCTCTAATGACCGCCATCCCCGACCTCAAACCCCAAATCGCCGCCATCGCGCCGCTTTGCCGGCAGCACACCGTAACCCGCCTAACCCTGCTGCCCGAATACGACCCGGCTCAGCCCCAACTCCGGCTCCTGGTCGAAGGCCCGGACAACGCCACCACCCAAAGCCTCCGCGGCTACTTCGGGTTCAAAGCCTCTTTAGAATCCATCCTCGACGCCGAAGTCCTGCTCATTCAGGAAGGCTCCGACTACACGGCTTGGCAACAGTTCCCGGAACTGGTTCGGCAGGGCAAGATTCTCTATGGCAACCCCCGGTCTAGCCTTACCGCTCACCCCTCAGCAATTTCAGGATGAGCGGCATTGCAAAAAGATAGGGGCGGGTTTGGAACCCGCCCCTGCGTCTTTTAGGATATGCCAGTTGGCAATCGCTAGTCTCCGTCGTCCCCGGAACTTTCCAGACGGTTACGCCGTTCTTGTAGGGTTTCACCCTCGTAAAGCCAATACTTGGAACCTTGAGCGTTCGACCAGCCTTTGAGATGAGCCGACAAAGGGTACAAGGAGTAAGTATCTCCCTCATACTCCACATGAGTACGCCCGTCCAAGACCCTGCATTTTTTCTCCGGGTCATCCGCCCATTCCAAGGTTTCCCCCACTGGAATGCCTACCATCTGGAACGTGAACCTTTCCGCCTTGGGAGGTTTATCATGGGTAGCGGGCTCGGCGTATCCGACCCCCGTCTCGCCCGGGGTCACTTCCTCGATGATGGCACTGAGTTGCAGGAGTTTTTTGACCCGGATGGGGTCAATCCCTTCCAAGAACTCCCGATTAGGATTTACCCGGAAATCACCCAAGCCATACAGTAGTTTCTGCTCAACCTCGTGGGGGTCAGCAACTACCGCCGCGTACTCGCAGTTGAAGGGACGCGGGACACCGGTCGCTCGATACAACTCCCCCATACGCCTTACGACGTCCTCCGGGGAATCCCCGCTGGTCTGGCCGATCTTGAGGTATCCGGGCATAGCCACGTTGCTGAGGATATAGACAATGCCCGTGTTGCCGGCTTGTTCGACCATATATACCCCCTTCTCGTATGGTTCAAGCAATTATATAACATAGCCTCGAATCTTTTGCAACCCTTTACAACCCCCGCTCACGCCATTACAATTCCTCCTGCGACAGAAGCCTTAAAATCCTACGCATCCCATTGTGCCAAAGACCTTTGCCCATTCTTGGGTGGGGCCACGCGCCCCCTTGTAAGGTCTTTGTAGGCTTGGGCTTCTGTCGCGGTTGCTCCAACCCATACTGGGCGCAAGGGGGTTCTCAATGTCCAAGCTGACCGGCCTCTTTATCCTTTCCCTGTCCGTCTTTTCCCTCTTTATCCTGGCTTGCAGTAGCAACCCGGCCGACCCGGCGTCAATCATCGGGCAAACGCCGGCCCCGGTCGCGGCAACTCCCGCCCCGGCACCTACTCCTACGCCCACGCCGTTCGCGCTGGCCGTTTCCGTCGACGAACTGGTTGCGGATTACGATGGCAACCAAGTCGCTGCTGGATTAAAGTACGAGGATAAAAGGGCGCTGATTACCGGCGCCGTTTTCTCCATTACCGAGGACGGGGACAATTACGATGTGAAAATGCGTAACAACCCGGCTACCTTGGAGGAAATATCCTTTATCTCCGTCGTCTGCAAAGTGGATGACCGCGAAGTCGACGCGGTCATAGCGTTGCGGGAAGGGCAAGAAATCACCGTATCGGGTTTAATCGAAGGCCAGAGCATCATTGACATTGTAGTCACGGATTGTTCGGTGCAGGCCACTCAACCCCTTGCCACTGTCTCTATACCTACCCCGACTCCCGAACCGACCTCTACGCCCACGCCGGAACTGACTCCCATCCCTACCACTGCCCCGACAGCAACCCCGTCACTAGAACCGACACCCACGTCTACCGTTGTCCCGACGGCGGCTCCGACGCCGTGACCCGCGCCCATGCCTACCGTTGGCCCAACAGCAACCCCCACGCCCGAACCCACGCCTACGCCCATACCCTTCTCCGAAACCGACCACGCGGCGTTGGTAGCCCTCTACAACGCCACCGACGGCCTCCAGTGGACTAACGATTGGAACTGGACGACTGACAAACCTTTGGGCAACTGGAACGGAGTTACTACCGACGGCAGCGGGCGGGTCATCGAAATAGACCTTGCGGATAACAACCTGACCGGCGCTATCCCGCCGGAATTGGGCAACTTGTCCGGCTTAACTGAGCTCGATATTTCCCGGAATAACTTGACCGGGCCTATCCCCGCAGAGTTGGGCAATTTGTCCAACCTTTCCCAATTGGATCTCGGTTTCAATGACTTGACCGGGACAATTCCGGCGGAATTAGGCGGTTTGTCCAACCTTTCCCGGTTAGACCTTAGCTTTAATGACTTGACCGGGACCGTCCCGCCGGAGCTTGGCAACTTGTCTGAACTTGAAACCTTCTCGCTCAGCTTTAACCAGCTGACCGGAGAAATTCCTGAGACCTTCACGATGCTCACGCAGGTATGGAGCTTTACCTTTGGATCCAATGATAGCCTTTGTGCGCCGCTCAGTCCGGTCCAAGACTGGCTCCAAGGGGTTCAATTAACCAATGGCCCCACCTGTCCGCGCCAGTAGCCGGCGGCCGCCGTTGCTTTCTGCGGTAGCCGCCAACCCCGGGCCAATCCCGCCCAATCCCCCCAGCCGGGCGGTGCTGACCGCCCGGCTCCCCCCACCCGTTGCCGTAACCGAAACCCTTACAACGCTTTACATCCCATATTGCGCCATTATTTGACGCATATCGTCATTAACCCTGCCTATTTTGCCGTAAAACAATGAAATTGGCAATTTCCCAATGTTTCCCTTGCATTTACCATAATACCGGTATATAGTAGCGCATTACGGCGTAAGTTAGGTTATCCAGGGCATCAACTTTCCCGGTCTCCGCGGAGCCATCCCAACCGGCGCGCTGACTGACCTAATAAGCCAACCCATACCTACCCAAAAGGAGGTCAAGCAGTGGCGCTATCCGATAAAACCCTGGTGTGCGTGGATTGCGGCGGGGAGTTCATCTTTACCGTCGGCGAGCAGGAGTTCTTTAACTCCCGGGGGTTCATCAACGACCCCAAACGGTGCCAGACCTGCCGCTCCTCCCGCCGCTCCGAGCAGCGCGGCTTTTCCGGGGAACGGGAGATGTTTCAGGTTGAGTGCGCCGAGTGCGGCAACGAGGCGACCGTGCCGTTCCGTCCCCGCGGCGACCGGCCGGTCTATTGCAGCGACTGTTTCAGCCGCCAGCGCAACGCCGCCCAATACTGACCCCGGCACTCCCGGACTGCCTTAAAAAAGCCGGCGTGGCCACGCCGGCTTTTCCTTTGCCCATTCCCCGGTTGCGCCGCCCCTTATCCCCGGCTACAATAACCCGACACAACCGGCCTAATCCTAATCCCGCCCGCCGTCAGGACAAACCTGCAATGAACTTCCAGAACCTCCGCGACTTTATCGCCTTCCTCGAGGAACGCGGCCAACTGCGCCGCATCGCCGCCCCGGTCAACCCTGAACTGGAAATCACCGAAATTGCCCACCGTATGGTGCAGCAGGGCGGCCCGGCGCTGCTCTTTGAGAATGTGGTCGGCTCCGACCTGCCGGTGCTGATTAACCTATTCTGCTCCGACCAGCGGATGGCATGGGCTTTGGGCGTGGAAAAACTCGACGACCTGGTGGCGCGCATCGAGGGAATGTTGCAGCTGACCCAAGGGCCGCCGCCGGGCTTGCTCAACAAACTCCGCGTCCTCGGCCAAATTGTTCAATTCGGCTCCTTTCAGCCCCGTACCGTCGGCCGCGCCCCGTGTCAGGAAGTAGTGTTGACCGGGGATGAGGTGGATTTGTCCCGGTTTCCCGCCCTCAAATGCTGGCCGCTCGACGGCGGCCGCTACATTACCCTGCCTCTGGTCATCACCAAAAACCCGGTCAGCGGCGTCCAGAACTACGGAATGTATCGGATGCAGATTTATGACGCCCGCACTACCGGAATGCACTGGCAGACCCACAAAGTCGGGGCGCATCACTACCGGGTCAGCCAGGAACGGCAGGATAACCGGCTGGAAGTTGCCGTAGCCCTCGGCGGCGACCCGGCTACCATCTGGACCGGTTCCGCTCCCTTGCCGCCGGATATGGATGAAATGGCCGCCGCCGGCTTTATCCGGCAAGAGGGCGTGGAACTGGTCAAGGCTAAAACCGTCGACCTAATGGTGCCGGCCCAAGCCGAAATCATCCTCGAGGGCTATGTATTGACCGACGAACTTCGCCGGGAAGGCCCCTTTGGTGACCACACCGGCTACTATTCAATGCCTGAGGATTATCCGGTATTCCATATTGAAACCATCACCCACCGCCGGGATGCCATTTATCCCGCTACCATTGTCGGCCGCCCGCCGATGGAGGACTATTGGATGGGCAAAGTCACCGAGCGTATCTTTATGCCCATCATCAAAATGATTATTCCCGAAGTGGTCGATATGAATATGCCGGCCGAGGGCATCTTTCACAACCTGGCATTGGTTTCCATCAAAAAGGAATATCCCGGCCAAGCCCGCAAGGTGATGTACGCCCTGTGGGGAATGGGCTTGATGAGCCTGACTAAAACCATCATCGTTGTTGACCACTTCGTCGATGTGCAAAATCCCTCGGAAGTGGCTTGGCGGGTGGCCAACAATATTAACCCCAGCCAGGATTTGGTGATAGTCGAAGGCCCCCTCGACGACTTGGAAGTTGGCTCGCCCACGCCCAAGTTCGGCGGCAAAGTGGGCATCGACGCCACCCGCAAAGGCCCGGATGAGGGCTACACCCGCGGCTGGCCCCCGGACATTGCAATGACCCCGGAAGTCAAGGCGTTGGTGGAGCAGCGGTGGGGGGAGTACGGATTCTAATGACCCTCCTCGCCAAACTGCCCCTCTACTTCTCCGCCATCCGTATCTGGGAATCCATCTTTGCCCTGCCCTTTGCTTATATGGGGATGATATTGGCATCCAACGCCCTCCACGGACAACCCTGGCCCGGTTGGCACTCTTTTATCTGGATTACGGCGGGGATGTTTGGAGCGCGCACCCTGGGAATGGCGGCTAACCGGCTAATTCACGCCAAAGAGGACGCCGCCAATCCCCGCACCGTGGGGCGGCATATCCCCAGCGGCCTACTGAACTCTTGGGAAGTGGCGGCGATGGCGCTGCTCGGCTTGTTGCTGCTGTTCTATGCAGCGGCCCGGCTCAACGGCTTGGTCTTATTCCTGGCGCCCTTTGCCGCCGCCTATGTCGTCTTTTATTCTTATGCCAAGTATTTCACCTGGCTATGCAACTTTTTCCTGGGCTGGGCTTTGGCCACGGCGCCAACGGCGGCTTGGCTCGGCGTTACCGGCCAACCGGCTTGGGAACCTTTCATTCTCAGCCTGGCGGTCGCGCTATGGGCGGGCGGGTTTGACATCATCTACGCTTGCACCGACTACGCCTTTGACCGGCAGTACGGCATCCATTCCGTCCCCGCCAAAATCGGCATTGCCGAAGCGTTATGGCTGGCGCGGCTGATGCACTTGGCCGCCGCCATCATCTTGTTGCTAATCGGATTCTGGCTGCAACTGGCTTGGCCCTACTATATCGGCTGGGGCATTGCCCTTTTGCTGCTCATCTATGAAAATAGCCTGGTGAAACCGGATGATTTGTCCAAAGTCGGCGTCGCCTTTTTCCGGGTCAACGGCTACATCTCCGTCCAGTTTCTGGCTTTCACCATCTTGGCATTGGTGGTGTCCTGATGACATCTTTCCCGGCGAACAACCCGGCCGGCGTCAAACCGGTTGTAGTGGGCATCTCCGGAGCCAGCGGCGCCATTCTGGCCCGCAGCACGGTGGATGAACTACTGCGCCGGGAAGCGCCGACTATCGTGGTCTGCTCCAACGCCGCCCGATTGGTTTGGCAAGAGGAACTGGAAGTATCCTTTAACGAAACCTTGGCGGAGTGGCGGGAATACCCCCATTTTACCCACTATCATATCGGCGATCTGCGGGCGGCCATTGCCAGCGGCACCTATGCCACGGCGGGAATGGCTATCGTCCCGTGCAGTATGAACAGCATTGCGTCGATTGCCCACGGTCTAGCCGGCAACCTGCTGTTGCGGGCTGCCGATGTGTGCTTGAAAGAGCGGCGGCAGTTGGTAGTAGTGCCGCGGGAGACGCCGCTGCACGCGACCCATCTGGAAAATATGCTGTCTCTGGCCCGGGCCGGGGCGGTAATCCTGCCGCCGGAACCGGCTTTTTACCTCAAGCCGCAGGGAGTTGAGGATATTGCCCGTTTCGTAGCGCAGCGGGTGCTGGCGGCCTTGGGCGTAACCGAGGAACTGCCGCCGGATTTGCAGTATCGGGAAAGGGGAGGGCCGGATTAGATGGCACGGCTGCACGGGGACGCCAAGCAGCTTTATGTGGCCGACTTGTTCGCCCGCATTGCCGGCCGCTACGACCTGATGAACTCCCTGATGACCGGCGGGATGCACCATCGCTGGAAAGGCCGCGCCGCCGCCATCGCCGCCGCCGGCTTGACCGGCCCGGCCTTGGATATTGCCACCGGCACCGGCGACCTGGCTTTTGCCCTGGCCCGGCAGCCGGGAATTGACCATGCTGTCGGCGTTGACCTGCTGCCGGAGATGATTGCCTTGGGGCAGCATAAACGGCGGACTAAACCGGCCGCCGCCCCGGTGTCTTTTCTGGTGGGCGATGCCTTGGCTCTGCCCTTTCCCGACCACAGCTTTGCCTGCGCTACCGCCGGGTTCAGCCTGCGGAATATGCCGGACTTGCCGCAAGCCTTGGCGGAAATGGCGCGGGTAGTGCGCCCCGGCGGGCGGGTTGTTACTCTGGAACTGACGCCTCTGGACGGGTCTAGCGTCAAAAGCCGCCTGTTTCGCCCCTACTTTCACGGCATCGTCCCCCTAATCGGTCAACTGGTCGCCGGGGATCGGGGGGCTTATACCTACCTGCCGCAATCGGTGGATTATTTCCTGGCGGCGGCGCGGCTGGCTGATTTATTCCGGGGCAGCGGCTTGTCGGAAGTGGGCTACCGGAAGTTGGGGTTCGGGACGGTGGCGGTGCATTGGGGGGTGAAGGTTGGGGGATAGATTGGGAATTTTGACTTGCTTATCCCGTGAGTTGCTGCTATAATCCTTGCAATTAAGCCATCTCGTTCCGATTCCGTGAGGGTAGGAATGGTCAACTTCAGTAAGTTGATTGCACAGGAAAACCAACCGCCGGAGATAGATCCGAGGCGGCTTTTTGGCTCCCTTCATAGGGAGTACGACTACCTGCGGGATGTCCAGGGCGACGTTCTGGACGAGTGGCACGGGCGCAGGAATGAGCGGGACTTGGTAATCAAAATGAATACCGGGGCCGGCAAGACTGTGGTGGGCTTGGTTATCCTTCAGTCTCTCCTTAATGAAGGGAAGGGTCCGGCATTGTACCTTTGCCCGGATCTGTATCTGGTTTCTCAAGTTCAGCGCGAAGCTGAGCGGTTGGGAATAAAGTGTGTAGGGTCTGGGCAGGGTGAGCCATTGCCGCCAGAGTTTTATGACTCGTCGGCAATTCTGGTCATCAACGCCTACAAGCTCTTTAACGGAAGGTCTCTTTTCGGTGTTGCTGGACGCCCCAGCCACGTCAGCGTAGGAGCGGTTGTCGTGGATGACGCCCATAAGTGCGTTGACATCGCCCACGAACAATTTTCGGCGCGCTTTCTCAAAGAATCCCCGGTTTGGAAAAGTCTTATCAGTTTCTTTGAGAGTGAGCTGAAACAGCAAGGAGTTTCCTTGTGGGCAGACATAGTCGAGGGAAAGGGGGACACCTGTATTCGCGTTCCTTACTGGGCTTGGCAAGAACGCCTTGACGATATAGCTAATCTGTTCAGCAAAAATGCTGATTCGGAGGAACTCAAGTTCGTCTGGCAGTTCCTCAAAGAAAGGGGTGTCCTCGAGAACTCGACGGCAGTTGTCTCAGGTGAAAGGATCGAGATTGCTCCTTTCCTGCTCCCGATTGACTTGGTGCCGAGTTTTGATCGCGCCAATCACCGGGTTTATATGTCAGCCACTTTGCTCGACGATGCGTCTCTCGTCAAAGACTTTGCCGCCGATGCTGATTCGGTAAAGAAGCCCATTAGGCCGAAAATCGGTGGTGACATCGGTGAGCGGCTTATCATAAGCCCGTCGCTGGTTGACCCAAGTCTGGAAGGCACTATAGCTTCTGGCTTGGTGCCCGAGATTCGGTCTGCTCACCAAGCCAACGTGGTCGTTTTGGTACCTTCCTTTGGCCAAGCAGAAAATTGGAAACTATTCCTGCCTGATGCCAAAGTAGCCTCTCGTGATGACATATCAGATTTGATTGGACAACTGTCCGATTCGGATTCCAACGTAGTCATCTTTGCCAATCGGTATGACGGCATAGACCTTCCCGATAAAGCCTGCCGCGTCTTAGTATTTGACGGGTTGCCGCAAGAACACCGCTTAGTGCGTGTAATCGAGGCCACAGAGCGGCAACCCTCTCCAATTCTGAACCGGCAAATCGCTCAGCGGATTGAGCAAGGGATCGGCCGCGGAGTAAGGTCCCGCTCGGACTACTGTGTCGTCATCCTCACCGGTAGCAAGCTAGTGCCGTTTATGTCTCAAGTGGACAATCAGTCCCTCTTTACCGAGGACACTAAACGGCAAATCGAGGCAGGGAAACGCCTATCTGTAGAAATCAAAAGTACGTCCGCCAACTCTTACAAGGCCATTCTGGAGTTGGTGTCTCAGTGCTTGAACCGCAACCCGGGTTGGCAGACTTACCATAGGAACGCCCTCCAAGGTAGTCAATCCACTCCGGTATCGACCGATACGGATTTGGCAGTGTTGGAGCTGAACGCTTGGCAGTTTGCTCTTAAGAGCAATTATTCCAAGGCGTCCGATGAGATTGGGAATCTCATTAAATCCAATGACGACTTGTCCGATGGGGACACTGGTTGGTACTTGCAAAAGCAAGCCGAGTATCTGCATCACGTTGACAAGGCGAGTGCCTTTGAGAAGCAAATTAAGGCCCACGACTTTAATCGCCGCCTCCTTAAGCCTCCCGAGGGGATAATGTATCGCAAGCTTCAGGCCAAACACACGGAACAAGCCTATGCGGCCTTGGCTTGGATGAAACGATTCAGCGACCCCAATGCGATGGTCATTGCAGCCCAAGAAGTGATTTATGCCCTTGCTTTCGGGGTAAATCACAATACCTTTGAGGAAGCCCTCAAAGATTTGTCCGAAATAATCGGGTTTGATGCACAGCGTCCCGACAAGGAGGCTGGGCGCGGCCCCGATGTTCTTTGGCGGCTGGATAACGGCCGTTACTTGGTTATCGAAGCCAAAAACCAAGTTCGCTTGGACCGTGCGGCTATATATAAGGCCGAAGCCGAACAACTTTGCCACCACGCCACGTGGTTCGAGCAAAATTACACGGGACAACCTTACACTCCGGTACTAATCCATCCTGCGGATACCCTTTCCCACGACGCTTACCTACCTGACGGCACCAAGATTGTTCAGGAGGGTGACCTGCAACAACTTGGGGAAACCGTGAACGAATTCGTGGCGTCTTTGACTACCAAGCCTGCAAGCCAATGGTCACCCCAAGACATCCAGCAACAACTGACCGCGTATAAACTGCGGTCAATAGACTTTCTTAACAACATCCTACGGAAGGGAGCCAAGAAGGCTTCCCGGTAGCCCCTACTTTCACGCCATCGTCCCGCTAATCGGCCAACTGGTCGCTGGAGATAGAGGGGCTTATACCTACCTGCCGCAATCGGTGGATTATTTCCTGGCGGCGGCGCGGCTGGCTGATTTATTCCGGGCCAGCGGCCTGACGGAAGTAGGCTACCGGAAGTTGGGATTTGGGACGGTGGCGGTGCATTGGGGGGTAAAGGTTGGGGGATAATTTCCTACAGCGGCGGGTTCAAATTCAGCAGATGTTCAAAAACCCGCTGGGTCTGAATTACATCCCCGGCGGCCCGGTGCGCGCGGATGCGGTCCGTGGATATGCTGAAGTGGGCGCAGGCGGCCGCCAGGTTGTAGCGCACTCCGGGCGCCCGGTAAGACAGGATCCGTTGGGCATAATCCTGATGGCTTTCGCCCAGTTCGGGATAGCGGCCTAACTTGTAGCCGCGAAACAGGGCCATCGCGTCAATGAAACGGCGGGCCGGCAGGTCGTCCACTTCGTCAATCACTCGAACCGGCGCCGTGCCCTCCGCGACGGCCCGGCGGTGGATTCGGGCCGCCTCCAGCAGAAAAGCCCGGTCAAAGTTCAGGATGTTGTAGCCCACCAGCGGCAAGCCGGCGGCCTTTTCCACCAGCCAAGCCAGGGCATCGTCAAGGGACTGGCCGCGGGCAATCAAATCCCGGTCAGTGATGCCGGTCAGCTGGACTATGTTGCGCGGCAGCGGCCGGCCAAGCTTGACCAGCCGGGAGTCAACGAAAGGCGATTCCCCCGGCAGTACCAACGCAATGCCAATCTCAATAATCCGGTCGGTCCAGCAGTCCAGGCCGGTAGTTTCCAGGTCCACCACGGCGTAGCCGTCTTGCAGGTTCATCAAGCCAAACATCCTTATTCCCGGTTAATAGCTCTACCGATAGTTTAGCCGGCCGGTCAAGGCCGGTCTATAGGGACAGCGGTTATCCGGCCCGAGTTCCGGGCGCTATTTCCGAAACTGTTGGGCCGGAGCGGATCACAACCAGGATTGTCCACCGGAACGGAATGGAATCTTTCGGAAAAGGGTATTGACAACTTTTCCGCCATCTGTTACCTTATCCCCAGAGCAAGCCGGCTGACAAATGCCGACAATGCTCCGAAATCCGGCAAGGAGGGCGAAATGGTTAAGGTTTTTGAACTCAACCACAAATGGATTTTTCCTTGTACCGTCCCTGCCGGCGCGGACGGGAAAGCGGCGGACGCCTAAAGGATGCCGCAGTTCCGCCGGCAGGGCCGGATACAAAGCGCGAGTCCCGCAATTGCGCCAAGCTAACCTATAACCTTGGCAAATGAGCTTCAGGAAGGGTTCATCCGGCAGTGATTGTCGGAACGGCGGGATAACGCAGCGAAAGCAAGTCGGGGCCCGGTAGGTGTATCGGGCCCCGATTATTTTGCCCCGGAAGGTTATACGGCCCCGCAATCGGGGTGTTGCCATACATCCTGATATAAGATTTGTGATTATGTTTCCGGATTGACAGTCCAGCCAGCGCCGCCAGTACCAGCAGCAGGTTGCGGAGCAGCATAGTCTCGCTTTCCCGTCAGGAATAAGCCCCCGCCGGCCGCGGCTGACCACCGGGCCGGCGGGGGCAACTCTCTATCCCGATCCCCTAAAAACTCGACCGCCGCGCCTCCAAGCCGGTGTGAACATCAATCAGCACGGTGCGGCCTTGGGCGTTCAGCTGCTGGGCTTGCTGCAAAGCCGGGGCTACTTCGCCGGGCTGGGTTACGGTGATGCCCACCGCGCCCATACCCTCAGCGATTTTGGCGTAGTCCCCGGTCATCCGGGTCGCCCCGTACAGTTCGTTAGCCGTGGGGTAGCCGCCGGGGTAGGTCGCCATCCCGCCGTTGTTCAGCACAATGGTAGTGATTGGCGCGCCGGCCCGCACCGCCGTCTCAATATCCAGCCCGGACATCCCGAACGCGCCATCCCCCATAAAGTTCAGGCAGAACTTGTCCGGCCGGGCCAGCTTGGCCCCAATCATCAAGGGGATGCCGTAGCCCAGGTGGGTAGTTTTGCCCCAGCCGATATAGCTGTGCGGCGTAGTGCCGGGGTAAAAAGGCATAATGGTATCCCGGGGCGCGCCGGCATCGTGGGTTACGATGCTGTTTTCCTTATCCAGCGTCCGCTCCAGTTCGCCGATAACCCGGTAGTGGCTGATGGGAACTTCGTCGGTTTTCAGGATGTCCGCCCATTCGCCAAACCAGGAATCGCGAACGGCGGCAATTTCGGCGGCAATGCCGGTCGTCCCTTGCCGTCCCTTATCCCCGGCTTGGGCTTTGACCTCGGCAATCATCGCTTGCAAGGTCAGCTTGGCATCGCCGGGCAGCCCCACATCGACGAAATAGTCTTTGTTAATGTCGTCGATGCTTTCCACATTGTGGATAATGACCTTGCCGTCCGGGATGGGCTGCCCATAGCTGGTGCGGGTCATACTGGAGCCGATGGCAAAAAGGACATCGGACTCTTGCAGCCAGGTGCGGGCCGGCAGCGAAGTGCTGCTGCTGCCCGACCCCAACGCCAGGGGATGCCGCTCGTCAAAGGAGGATTTGCCGGGCATGGTGCAATAGACCGGAATCTCGGTCAACTCGGCAAACTCCCGCAGTTCCTCAGTAGCCCCGGCAAAGAGAACGCCCATTCCCGACCAGATGACCGGCTTTTTGGCACTGAGCAGCAGGTTCACCGCCGTTTTGACATCGGCGGCGTCCGGGGACTGGCGCAACCGTTTCGGCGGCTGATAGTTCATCGCCGCCTCCGGCACTTCCATTGTCCCCACATCCGCGGGAATCTCCACGATAACCGGGCCGGGGCGGCCGTTGCGGAGGGCGTGAAAAGCCCGGCGCATCACATTAGCCACCTGGCCGGGCTGGACGACCACCTCGCCGAACTTGGACACGGTGGCATAGGTGCGGCTGGGCGAAAAGTTGGGCTTGACCGCGTACTGCCCCAAAGCCGGCCCGCCGGGCAGGTAGAGAATCGGCACATTGTCGCTGTACGCCTGGGCCAAGCCGCCCATCGAGTTTTCGGAACCGGGACCGCCCTGGGTGATGGTGACGCCGAACTTTTCCCGCCCGTTGAGCCGGCTGAACCCGTCGGCAGCCATCAACGCGCCCCGTTCCTGGCGGAACATTATGGTGCGGATGCCCTCCTTGGCGACGTGTTCAATGAGCTGGTTCGAGGGAAAGCAGGAAACCCACTCCACCCCCTCGAGTTTCAGGATACGGGCCACGGCTTCCATTACATTCATACTGGTCTATCCTCCGCAGGCTGGATTTGGTCTGGGGGCAAGTATAGTAGCAATGGCGGGGCGGGTCAAATCCAATCCTAACCCAACCCCCGCTCCTTCAACTTCGCCAAAAACTCCTCCTGCGTACCCTCCCCCTTCAGCCAATTGCAGGCCCCGCAGAGGAGTTGCAGGTTCGCGAAGTGGTCGGTGCCGCCTTTGCTGACCGGGATGATGTGGTCGACGGTGAAGTTGCGGAACGGAAATGAAACCTTGCATTTGCAAATCCCCTCGCATTGCCCGAAAAGGGTATGTTTGTGGGTGCGGTAGTGGGGAATCCGCCCCAAATCCGTACGGCGCGGGATGTCCTCGCGGTGGATGACTTTGAGGGAGAAAAGGCCGAGTTCGTTGCGGAGGCGCAGGCGGACTTGATGCAGGGCGTTGGGCGAAATGTCAATGCCCGCCCATTGCCGCCCCAGCTTTTCGGCGGCCACGCAAGCCGTAGCGCAGCCGCAAAAGGGGTCGAACACCACATCCCCCGGATTGCTGGAGGCGTTGATGATGCGCTCCAGCAAGGCCAGCGGCTTTTGCGTGGGGTAGTGGGTGTTTTCCTTGGCGCTGAACTGCACCGGCGGAATGTCGGAAAAAATATCCTCGAGGGCATTCCCTTTGGTCGATTCCAGATAGCGTTTCAATGCCGGCTTGCTGCCTTTTTCCGGCCAGTGAATCAAGCCGGCGGCGTCCAGGGCATCCAGCCGGGCGTGGACGCCGGGATAGGCGTCGGGCCAACCCGGTATCAATCCCTTTTCAATGATAAAGTCATTCATCCCGCCTTTAGTGGGCGTCCGCCAGTGATTGCCCACCAACCCCGGGTCAACGCCGCGCCAAGGCTGTCCCGATTCCCCTTGACTGGTTCCCGATGCCGTCAAGCGGTCGGCGCGCCAGTAGCCTAATTCGTCTTGGTACCGGTACTGCTTTTTCACATAGTCGGGGTTATGCGGCAAATAGGGGGTGTGCCAGGTGTAGCGGGCGCTTTTGGTATAGAGCAGCAGGACATCGTGAACCCGCCCGAAACGGCGGGCGTCGGAGCGGCCGGCGGTGCGTTTCCAAACCACTTCGTTGCGGTAGTTGTCTTTGGCAAAGAGGCAGTCCATTACCGACTTCAGGTAATGGTTGGCGGTGTCATCGCAGTGCAGGTAAAGGGAGCCGGTGTCTTTCAGAATGCGGCGCATTTCCAGCAAGCGCACCGCCATCATAATCAGATAGCTTTTCATCCCCTTGCCGTGAGCCAACCCTGCGGCGTCAATGATGGAATAGAGGGCCGGTTCCGATTCGGCGATTTCCCCGTGCCACGCCAGGTCAATGTCGTTCAGCGTCCAGGTATCCTTAAAAGCGGCCCCGGCGGCCGCGCTGCCAATGGGGGCGGCATAATCCCGGTTGCTGTTAAAAGGCGGGTCGAGGTAGATGAGGTCAACGGAAGCGGCATTCATCCCCCGCATAATGGGCAGGTTGTCGCCGGTCCAGAGGGTTTGGTTTTTCCAGTTGGGGGGCATTAAAGGGGCCTGCCTTTTGGTTGGGTGCGGGGGGACGGTATATGCAACAATTATACCTTAAACCGTCATCCTTGTGAAAACAGGGATGACGGTTTAAGGTAGGTTAAGAAACCAGAAGGCACTACTCGAAAAGCCTACGATGCCAAGGACGACATCCAGTCGAAAAACCTATGATGCCAAGGACGACATCCAGCTTCTCTCAAACTCTTATCAAAGTCGTTGAGAGTTTCCCTCAAACGGGTGTTAAAGCTTTCTCGGGCTTCTCTAACGTTATTTGCTTTGAAACCTCTCTGGTGCTGCCCGCCGCCGCCATGAGCCTGTTGTAGAAAATGTTTTTCGCATTTTCGACAGCCACGAACTCAGGGGAGGACTTAGGACACCGTCCCACCGCCTTGCTATACATGATTTTGGCCTTCTGGCGGGTATCGGACAAACGCTCCTCGGTCAGAGGTTGCGAGCAAGCCAACAATAGAAGGACGAACACCACAAGAGAGAAGGTGACGAGGGCTTTCATAACTAATACTCCTAACTCGCCGTATGGGAACTGTGCGTCTCAAACAGATGTGCGGATTATTATACATAATCGAGCAGGTTTTGCAAGGGGAGCAAGCACGATTTTTGATGACTTTTGGTAGTTTTCGGTCAAAGATACGCCGGGACTTGCCATTATCCACATTCCCCACCCTTCACCCAAACCGTGTTACGCTACTGCCAAACTTGACCCCAACTTGGGCAACCTCTAGCCGGGGAGCGCAATCCCTAAACGCCGGAATCCCCCAGCAACTACACCGCCGCCAGCCGGGGTTCCGGGCAAAGCTCGGGATTGAATGGCGTCTGGGGATTTGGCGCAGACCGTCGGCAAAGGGCTGGGGTTTCTGCCGGGCTTTGCTGGTTAGTCCTCCAGTTCGCACCAGGCGACGCCCGTCCAGTTGAGATGTTCCTCGTAACGTTCGCCGGCGACGACGGCCTGGGCCGGGGTTCCGGTGGCTCGTTTGAGCAGTTCGGCATTGCGGCGGGCGCGCTGCAAATCCCGATGGGCGACGGTCCAGGAGACTTCTACCGCGCAGTATATGGGCGACTGGTGGGCATCCTGGGCCAGAAAGACCAGGTCAGCCCGGATGAAGCTGCTCCGGGCGGAACGGTCGAGTTTGAGTTGGTGGGCGAAATTCACCAGTTCGGCGGTCGGGACCTGGACCGGGTTGAACAAATCCAATTCGTCGGCGATGACGGCAATGGTTTGCTCGGCCCGAATCTGGGCGCCAATCCCCTTGACTTTGCCGATGTCCGTCTCCATCCGGTTCATCCGCCGGGTTTGGAGTTCGGTAATCCGGCACAACTCGATGATATGACGGGTGCTTTCCTCGGCGGTCGCGGCCAGTTGACTTACGGTTTCCCGCAACTCGGCGAACTGGCGGGTGTGTTCCGCGGCGGTTTCCCGCAACTCGACGAACTGGCGGGTGTGTTCCGCAGCGGTCGCGGCCAGTTGACTTACGGTTTCCCGGAGTTCGTGGATTTGTTCGGTCAACTGGTCCAACCGTTGCGGTACGGACAGCAGTTCGGAGCCCAGTATCCGGCTGCGGATGGCTTCGGCCCACTGAGGCTGCTCATCCAGAATCCGATACAGGTCGGCGATGTCGTTGATAACGGTAGGGCTGGCTTGGGTCATAAGGCCAATTGCTCCAGTTTAGGGTTGATTATTCAGTATAGCATAACTTATTGCTTTTGCGGTTTCTGTTCGGCAACCGGTTCCGGGGAAGGGGCGACTGCCGAGCGAATTTTATCGCCTTTCCCACCCATTCGCTAAAACCGTGTTACACTACCCCTCAAACTCAAATCGGGTTAAGGAGGGAACGCAAATGACGCAGGTTAGCTTGGAGCGGAATGTAGTAGTCGGCAACTTTGGCGGGATTGACTTGACGGTGGATGTGGCCCGGCCGGCCGATACCGACGGGCCGGCCCCGGCTCTGCTGTTTCTGCCCGGCGGCGGGTGGCTGACTGCTGACCGGTCGCCGCTGCCGGAACGCTACGGCATCCCCATGGCCGAGCGGGGTTTCGTCTGCGTTACCGGGGAGTATCGGGTGCTGGAGCAAGCCATCTGGCCGGCGGCGATTCAGGATGTCAAGGCGATTATCCGCTGGATGCGGGCCAACGCCGCCGGGCTGGGCATTGACCCGGAGCGGATTGCCTTGGGCGGCAAGTCAGCCGGGGGACATTTGACTTTGCTGGCCGGTGCGACCAACGGCAGCGGGGAGTTTGAGGAACCCCATAACGGCAGCAGTTTTCTGCCCGACTACAGCAGCCGGGTGTCGGCGGTTATCGGGGTGGCTCCGGTGTCGGACATCAGCGAATACTGGCGGCGGCCGCAACTGGAGCCTTACACCGCCGCCGACCGGTCGGCAGCCGCCCTCCGCGCCGCCAATCCTATCGAACGGTTGGATGGCAGCTACCCACCGACCTTGCTGCTGCACGGCACTAACGACGACCGGGTGCCGCACGAGATGACGCTGCGGATGTTCCATACTTTGGAGCAATCGGGCGTACCGGCGGACTTGTGCCTGTTTGCCGAGCAGGATCATATGTTTGACCGGATACCGACGTTCAGCCAAGCCATAGTGGAGAATATGGCCCGGTTCCTGAGCCGCTATGTGGGGTCTACGGTAGCCGACCGGGAACTGGCGGTTACGGCGGATTAGGGACGAAAGCCGGTCAACGGACGACAAGGACAATCGGGAATCCAGAAATGCCGCGGCGTCTGGATTCCCGTTGGCACAGGAATGACGTTTCTATAGGCGATAAACCTAACGGGAATGACGGTACGGGATGCTTAACCGCCGGTTTTAGAGTATTATTGTCCCGGAACTTTAGCCCAATCCCCATTTTGTCCCCAATGGAGGCGCCGGAATGAAAAGGTTTGGCGGTCTTAACCGGTTGTTTTTCTACCTTGCCCTGGCGATTGTCCCCTTGCTGGCGGTGAGCTGCGGCAGCGCGGCTAATCCGACAGTGGCGCCGGCGGCCCCGGCCGCACCGGCGGCGGCCGTCCAACCGGCTTCGGCCCAGCGGGATACGGCGCCGGCGCAAGCCCCGGCCGCGGATCCGTCGTCCCCGGCGCCGGAAGCGGCCGCGCCGCCGTCCAGCGCGCCGGCCGAACCCGCCGCCGACCAATCGCAAGCCCCGGTTCCGGCGGCCGCCGCCCAGCAGCAGCAATCGGCGCCGACGCCCCAGCCCACCGCCGTCCCCGAACCGGCCGATGCAATGCGGCTGCCGGAAGGGACTTTGACCGTTTCCGAGTTTGACTACGATACCGAGTCCTGGCTGCCTTGGGAGGGCGTTACCCAGCGTTTCTACTGGGAGCGGGTGATGGAAACCCTGCTGCTCCTCGACCCGGTTACCTGGGAGTTCAAGCCCGGCTTGGCTAAAGAATGGTCGCTGTCCGCCGACGGCCGCACCGTTACCTACCAGTTGGAGCAAGGCGTTCCGTTCCACGACGGTTGGGGCGAGTTCACCGCCGCCGATGCCGCCTACAGCCTGGACCAGTGGCTGTTTAATGAGGAATCCACCCACCCGTCAGTGGCGGCGCAGTTGCAGTCCGCGCCGGAAGTGCAGGCGGTGGATACCTACACCGTGGAAGTGCAATACACCGGCGCGCCCTACCTGACCGCCTTTATGGACTTGTCCTCGGGCAACAACGGCACCGGTATGCTGTCCCGGGCCTATGTGGAAAAGGTGGGGTTGGATGAAGCCCGCCGTAATGCCATCGGCACCGGCCCCTATCAGTTCGTTGACCACAAGTTGGGCGAATCCATCTCCCTCGAAGCCGCCGAAGGCCGGCATTGGCGCATCGTCCCCCAATGGCAGAACCTGGAGTTTCGCATTACTCCGGAAGCCTCGACCCGGTTGGCGCAGGTGCTGAGTCAGGAAGTGGATATTGCCCTGCTGCCCGGTTCTTTCAAGCGGCAGGCGGAAGCGGCCCAAGTTCGCACCCTGCTGAACCCGGGCGTGGCCGGCGTCTTTATCGTCCCGGTGGTCTATATCCCCGGCACTACCGGAATTGACGCTCCCAACCCCGACAACCCGATGGCTGACCCGCAGTTTCGGGAAGCCTTGAGCCTGGCGATTAACCGGCAGGAACTGGCGGATGTGGTCTTTTTCGGCGGCGCGGTGCCGACCGGCATTACCGACCTGTCGCCCATTTCCTTGGGCTATGATGCCCAGTGGGAAACCCCGGAACCCTATGACCCGGAACGGGCCAAGCAACTGTTGGACGCGTCAGGCAAGGCCGGCATTACTATCGAGTTTCAGCAGCGGCCTTTGGGCGGCATCCCGGAAGGGCCGCAGTTGGCGGAAGCCATTGCCGGGATGTGGGAAGCCGTGGGCTTGAATGTGGACTTGAAGCTGAACATTCAAGGCAGCGCCCACTCGGCAATGCGCCGCGGCCGGGAACTGGAGGGTAAAATCTGGCTGATGCGGCTGGGGCATCTGACCGACACCACCCGCCGGCTGATTTCCCAATACCGCTGCACTCAAGAGCGGACGGCTCTTTTTGCCTGCAATCCCGACCTGGAAGCCCTGACTCCACAGATTCAGGCGTCGACCAACCTGGAGGAGAAAGACCGGCTCATCCGCCAGGCTTACGCGATAATCCTGGGCAATCGGACGGTCATTCCGGTAGTGCAAACGGCCAGCCTCTACGCCATCGGCCCCCGGGTTGGCGACTGGACGCCGCGCTTGGGGGAACGCTTTACCACGGAACTGGAAAGCGTAGGCCACGCGCGGTAAGTCCAATCCAGCCCAAGCTGCCAGAATAGTTAACCCGCCATTCCTATACCGCAGGAATGGCGGGTTTGCATTAACGCCCTTTGCCTTGAGAGCGGGTTTTAAGGTGTCGCTCCTAACGTTGCCCGCTATTAACTTTACTTCCGTCCCGCGCACCGCCACAGCCACGCCCCGGTAGCCAAGCTCAGCAACACAAATATGGGGTGAACATAGCCCCAGTAACTGAGGTGGATATGCAGCAGCACCGGCGAACCTTCAATCAACCACGGTTCGTTCATCGGCCAAAAGGAATGGAACCAGTTCCAGTAGAAATACATCGTCAGCACGATGGCGGCAGCCAAGGAAAGGTTAGTTTCCAGATAATTCCGGGTGATGCCGCCATCCGCGCCCTCAGCCCGTTCCTGCCGGCACAGCAGTACCTTGCAGACAATACTGACCAGTAGCAGCAGGGGAATAGCAGCCAGCCCCATAAACCAATTCGCCAACTGCCACATGGGGTAATCCCCGGAACTGTTGTCAAAAACGACACTGGTAATCCAGAGGAACACCACCACCGCCGCCATCAGAAAAAGGTAGATGGCCGCCAGCCGCTTCAGAATGTCCATTGCCGTCTCCTCCCTCAACCCGGGTGGTCAACCCTTATTCCGACGGTTTCGACCCTTGTTGACGCAGCGCCCCGCCGGCCGCAAATCCCGCGCACCGCTTTTAACCCGGTTTCCGCCCGGCGCACCGCCACAGGAAAGCCCCGGTAGAGAGGCTCAGCAGCACAAATAGGGGATGGATGTAACCCCAGTAACTGAGGTGGATGTGCAGCAGCACCGGCGAACCCTCAATCAGCCACGGCTCGTTCATCGGCCAGAAGGAATAGAACCAGTTCCAGTAGAAATACATCGTCAGGACGATGGCTCCAGCCAGGGACAAGTTCGTTTCCAAGTAGTTCCGGGTGATGCCGTTCCCGCCGCCGTCAGCCTTTTCCTGCCGGCACAGCATTGCCTTGCGGACAATGGCGACCAGCAGCATTAGGGGAATGGCGGCAAAGCCCATAAACTTGTCCGCCAACTGCCACATGGCATAATCGCCGGAGCTGTTGTCAAAGACGGCGCTGGTAATCCAGAGAAATACCACTACCGCCGCCATCAGAAAGAGGTAGATGGCCGCCAGTCGCTTCAGAATGTCCATTGCGGTCTCCTTTCCGCCGTAGTTTGGGCCGGTCCATCCGGCAGCCGGTTCAGAATGGGCCTAGGTCTTATCCTGCCGGTTTTGACGCCCCCTATCCTACCAGTTTTTTGGCTTCCTGCCATAGGGATTCTTTGTCATCTAACAGCAGGTTCGCGAAGTCCAGGCCGCGCTGTTCAGCCAGTTGCTCCATTTGCCGGTAGCGGTTGCGGAAACGGGCGTTGGCTTGGCGCAAGGCATCCTCGGCTTGCACTTCCAGCCAGCGGCCGAGGTTGACCAGTACCAGCAGCAAGTCGCCCAATTCGTGCTGGCGGTCGGCGGCGGTGGCAGCCTGGCGTAATTCGGCCGCTTCCTCGACCACCTTATCCAGTACGCCATCCAGATCCGGCCAGTCAAACCCGGCTTTGGCCGCCCGGTCCTGCATCAGCTGGGCATAGCTCAAAGCCGGTAGGGCTGCCGGGATGCCATCGACCGGGGATTTGCGGATGCCCCGTTCCTGCCGCTCTTGGGCTTTCAACTGCTCCCAATTCAATTCCACTGCCCGGGCGTCGGCGGCCTTGGCGTTGCCGAAAACATGGGGATGGCGGCGGATGAGTTTGCGGTTGACGCCGGCAATCACTTCGGCCAAGGTAAAGTGGCCGGCTTCCCGGGCAATATCGGCGTGAAAGGCAATCTGCACCAGCAAATCACCCAACTCCTCGGCCAGTAGCGCCGGCTCCCCTTGGTCAATGGCTTCCAAAGCCTCGTAACATTCCTCCAGCAAATGGCGTTTCAGCGATTCGTGGGTCTGCTCCCGGTCCCAAGGGCAACCGCCGGGGGCGCGCAACCGGGCGACGATGTCGGTCAAGGCGCGGAAGTCGCCCAAGTCGCGGTCGGGAATGGGGTTGGCAGCCGGTTCGGTACTCACGGGGCGGCATTATAGCGGAACGGCGGCCATTGTTCAATCGGCGGCAACGGTGTTAGATTATCTATTATCCTCGCCTAACTAGTCGGTTCTCTCCGGGAGTAACGATGCAAAGATTTGCCCCTGCTGTCGTGGCCGCCCTGTTTGTCGTTGCCGTGCCGTTGCTGCTGATTGCCGGCAGCGTGGCGTGGGCGGTGAATGATGGCGGATTGTACCGGCGCGGCTTTGACCGCTATGATATTGCCCTTTACAGCGGCATTGCCCCCGCCGACTTGGAGCGGGTGGGGGCTGAGCTGCGCCGCTACTTTAATTCCACCGGGGAGCCGCTGCACGTGCGCGCCGCCGTTTTCGGGAGGGAGCGGGATTTGTTTAATGGGCGGGAAGTGGCGCACATGAGGGATGTCAAGCATCTGATTTGGGGGACTTATGCGGTGGCGGCGATAGCCGGCATATACCTGCTGGCGGCAACGGCGGCCGGGTTTATCCGACAAGGCAGGGCTTTCATCCCGCAGTTGGGCCGGCGGCTGCTGTGGGGGGGGCTGGCAACGCTGGGACTGATTGCGGCGGTAGGCGGCTTTGCGCTGGTGGGCTTTGACGCTTTGTTTCTGCTGTTTCACCGCATCAGTTTCGCCAACGATTTGTGGCAGCTGAACCCCCGCACCGATTATCTGCTGATAATGTTTCCCTTGGGTTTCTGGTTTGACGCTACGATGCGGGTGGCGTTGACGGCGGCGGCCGGGGCGGCGGCGCTGGTGGCGGTGGGCGGGGGCTACCATTTCTATCAGCGGTACCGCCGCCGGTAATTACTGACACCCGCCGCTTGACGCCGTAAGCCGTGCCGGTTACATTTAGTCAGTTGCGACTGAACCATCACCTGAAAACAAAAGCCCGGCATATAACCCCCAACACCCCACCGCCATAAGAGGAAGGTAGTTTATGCCCATTTATGAGTACCACTGCTCTATTTGCAATTACCGGTTTGACCGGTTGCAGCCGATGAGCGCGGACGGGGCGGACTGTCCCCGCTGCGAGCAGCCGGCCAAGCGGGCCATATCGGTCTTTGCGGCGATTTCCGCCGGGGAGAGTTCCGGCGGCGATTTCGGCGCGATGAACCTGCCGCCGCTGCCCGGCGGCGGGGGCTGCGGCGGGGGCTGCGGCTGCGGCCACTAGGTGGGCGCTGTCCCGGGTCAATTGCGTATAGCTATGAATGAACGGGGAAAGCAATGGCGCCAAGGTTGATGAGGAGCGATTATGCTGAATCCGGCAATGCCCGGCGGTATTAGCGGCCGCCGCCACTATGCCCAGTCCCGCCTCGGCGTTATGGCGCAGCAGACCGGCAATGAACATCCCGCCGGCTTGCGGGAAATCGCCGCCGGCGTCTTGGGCTTCGACGCGGCCGCCGCCGGAACCAGTATTGCCGTGGACAACGCCTTGCTGCCCGACCGGGCCGCCGCCATTGCCACCCTGCCCAACGAGTTCGGCCCGGACTTTACCGCCCTGCATTTTGACCTGTCCGCCGTTAGCGGCCGCCGGCAACATTCCTATGTAACCAACGCCCGGATCCAAGCCGCCAACGATGTTCTGCAACGATACGCTGGCGCAGAACGCTACCCCCTGCTGCTGTTCACCCTGCCGGACAACAGCGGCGTCCAGTTCGTTACCGGCGCGCCGGTTCCGGGCAATCGCTACCGCTTGCAGGAAGTGCGGCGGGCGACGGCTTACTGGAACACCGGCAACCGCACCATCCTGGATTGTCTGGAAACGGTGGGCAACGCCATCGCCCACGACCGCAATCCCCAGCGGGCTTTCCGGCAGGGTTTCGATGTCCAGCCGGTTACGGACCAGTTCTTTGCCGACTACAAGCGGGTCTATGACGACACGGCGCGCTGGCTGGCGGAAACGGTTAATCGGCAGGAAGCCGAGCAGTTCACCCAGACCCTGTTCAACCGCCTGCTGTTTATCCAGTTCATCAGCCGCAAGGGTTGGCTGAGCATTAACGGCAATTCCGATTACCTTAACGCCCTGTGGTCGGATTATCAGCAGCAAGCCGGGCGGCAAAGCAACTTTCACGCCGACCGCCTGGCCGTCCTGTTTCATCAGGGAATGAACACCCCGGCGGAGCAGCGCGCCCCCCATGTCGCCGCCTTGGTCGGGCAAGTTCCCTTTCTCAATGGCGGGCTGTTCGAGCGCAACGAACTGGACGGGCAAAACATCGTCGTACCGGATGACGCCATCGCCGAAATCATCGGCCCCGGCGGCCTGTTCAACCGCTACAACTTTACGGTGATGGAAGCCACGCCTCTGGACACCGAAGTAGCCGTCGACCCGGAAATGCTGGGCAAGCTCTTTGAGGAAACGGTCAATGAACGGCACAGCAACGGCGCTTACTACACGCCGCGCCCGGTGGTGGCTTTTATGTGCCGGGAAGCCCTGAAAGGCTATCTGGGACACTGCCAACCGGAAGGCTTGTCGCCGGAACAAATCGCCGCCCTGGTGGACAATGGGGACGCCGCCGCGGTTACGCCGGCCCAAGCGGCGGCCGTGGCCATCGCCCTGGGGCAGGTCAAAGCCCTGGATCCGGCTTGCGGCAGCGGCGCTTTCCTGCTGGGAATGATGCAGGAAATTATGGCGGTCAACGGCGCGCTGTTCCGGGCCGGCGCCGCCCCGATTAGCCAGTATCGGCAGAAACTGGACATCATCCGCCGCAACCTGCACGGGGCGGACCAGGATGCCAACGCCGTCCATATCGCGATGCTGCGGCTCTGGCTGAGCTTGGCGGTGGAATATGAGGGCGAGGCTGCGCCGCCGCCGCTGCCTAATCTGGACCTGAAACTGGTCGCCGGCAATGCCTTGACCGACGCCGCCCCGGATGCCGTCCAGCAGGACATTACCGGTTACGCTATAGCCGCGGCGCAGTTGGGGCAGCTGGTGGGTGATTACACCGACGCCAATGCCGCGGCGGAAAAAGCCCGGCTCAAGGCGCAAATCGCCGCCGCCAAAGCCGACATCCGCCAGAACAGCGGCGCATCCGCGCCGGCCGGCGCCGTGGAGTGGCGGGTGGACTTCGCCGATATTCACGCCGGCGGCGGCTTTGACATCGTCATCGCCAACCCGCCTTATGTGCGCCAAGAGGAAATTCAGCCGCCGGACTACAAAGACCGGCTCATTAAAGCCTACGCCGCGGCCGCCGTCCCCCGTTCCGACCTTTATTGCTACTTCTACGCCCGGGCCTTGCAGCTGCTCAAGCCGGGCGGGATGCAGGTATTCGTCTGCTCCAACAGCTGGCTGGATGTGGGCTATGGCGCCAAGTTGCAGGAGTATCTGCTGGACAATGCCACGGTAGCGGCCATCTACGAGTCCGCCGTGGAACGGCAGTTCAGCACCGCCGCCATCAATACCGTGGTCAGCATTCTCCGCCGGGGCCAAGCCAGGGACGACCACGAAACCCGCTTTATCCGTCTGCTCGAGGAGCTTGAAAATGCCGTGCAGCCCGGCGGTGAAAAGCGCATCATCACCAAGACCGCCGCCGAGTTGCGCGCCGCCGGCACCGACCCGGAAAAGGTCAAGCCGGCTAACCGCAACGGCAAGGGCGGCAACAGCGGCTATGTAGGCGACAAATGGGGCGGCAAGTATCTGCGCGCTCCGGACATCTACCACCACATCCTGAACCAGTACGGCGACAAACTGGTGCGCTTGGGCGACATCGCTACCGTTAAAAGAGGCATAACCAGCGGCGCCAACGCGTTCTTTTACCTGAAACCCGACCGGGCAAGAGAGTTCGGCATCGAGGAGGAATTCCTGGCTCCGGTGATGACTTCCCCCACCGAGAGTCAGAGTCTCATCGTCAACCCGGCGGCTTTGCCCTACAAGATTTTCCTGTGCCATAAGGACAAGGGGGAACTGAAAGGCACCGGCGCGCTGCGCTATATCGAGTGGGGCGAAAGGCAGGGATTTCACCGCCGCCCCACTTGCCAAGTCCGGCCCCGTTGGTACGACTTGGGCCAGCCCGCGCCGCCGCCGATTGCGATGAACCGTATCATCGATGAACGGGCCAAAGCCTTTACAATGCCGCCCGGGGCCTATGCCAATGACACTTTGCAGGAAATCCACACCGCGCCGGAAAGGGCGGCGGGATTAGCCGCTGCCCTGAACGATGATTTCGCCCAAGTCCAATACAACATTGAGGGCCGGGCCAACTTCGGCGGCGGCGCGCTGGAACTGAAAATTTACGAAACGGAGCGAGTGTTTGTCGATAATACGAACATCATTTCGGGGGGGGGCAAAACCCGATTCACGGGACCGGAACGCCAAGCGCTGGGGGCGGCTTTGAGGCAGCTGGTGACCAACCGGCGGCTGCGGGCGAAGTCAGCGTAGAGCCGGCGATGCTGTCCTTTGGATACATCATCAGGACAAAATGTCCCGTCCTAATGCCAATCCAAAACACAGCCACCGCGGACGTATTCCATAACCTATACGTACCGGCAGGGCTCCAGCACCAAACTGCGACAGTGCTCAACTCCACCGTCGCCATGCTAATGGTCGAATACAGCGGCCGTGCCAACCTCAGCGGTATCCTTAAAGTTCAACTCTATGAATTGGAGCGTCTGACAGTTCCCAACCCGGCCGGTGTAGCAGCTGCGCCCACCGCTGCGCTGCTGGCCAGTGACCACCCGCTGGTCACCCGCGACCGGCGCACCGAAAGCGGTTTCCGACTGACTCTCACCGACACCCGACGCAAAATAGACGAGCCGGTGTTCGCGTATCTGGGGCTAACCCGGGACGAGCAAGACGCCGTGTATAATGAAACCTACGACGCCATAGTAAAGCGGCAAATTGCCGAGGTGAATGTGGCGTAGAGGGGGATATTCGGGTTTAGTGACGCCGGGGTGGTTGACGGCAGCGGCGGAAAAGGTATAATTACACCATTACCGGCCAGTGGCTTTAATGGAGGTGGGGCAGGTGACGCCAACCAACTTGAGCCAGGAGCAGCTTTCCCAAGCCTGCGTCCGAGCTGTAGTGTTCAACGCCGGTTACAATCTGTCGTTACCTGAGGTTGACGTCGGGATTGACGGCGCTATCGTTAACCCCGCTCAGCGCGGCATCAATCGGGTGGACTACCAAATCAAGGCAACCACCCGCTATGTAGTCCGGGAATTCGACATCGGGTACGACCTGCGGGTGGAGAACTATAATAGTTTGGTGCAGGAGGATGGCATTCCCCGGGTGCTGCTGCTCTATACGATGCCCGAGGATCCGGAGCAGTGGCTGGCGCAAAGCGAGGAGGAGACTTGCCTGCGGCATTGCCTTTACTGGCTATCCCTGATGGGGCGGCCGGTATCGTCCAATGAATCTACCGTGCGGGTTTATTTCCCCCGGGACCAACTCTTGGACCAATCCGGCTTGGTCAATATGTTCCATCAGCTAACCGGTTAAGGGAGGTTCGCGATGGAGGTGCAAATTCGGGATGCGGCGGCCTTGCGCCGGGTGTCTCTTTCCCAGTTGCGCGCCTACTTGGACGCCGCGGATTGGGTGCGTACGGAGAATTGGCGGGATCGGATTTCCGTATGGGTTAAGGAACATAACGGGCAGACCAGCCAGCTTTTGGCACCCTTGCGGGAACATTCCGATACCTACGCCCTGCGGATGGCTGAGGCGGTGACTGTGCTGGCGGAAGTAGAGGGGCGTTCCCAGCTGGATGTCTATTATGGTCTGCTGGCCGCCGGGGCCGATGTCATCCGGCTGCGGCCGCTGGAAAAGTCCCCGTCCGACTGGTCGCTGCACGACAGCGTAACTTTTCTGGGGCAGGCCCGGGACCTGGTAAGGGCGGCGGCCCGGGCGGCGGAGCGGCCCGGGTTGGCAGTCTATCGCGGCCGGGACTCCGGAGAGGTGACGGACTACGTGCGGAAAGTCCGCCCGCTGCCGGGGTACGAAAGCGGGAACGAATTGACTTTACATTCCCAAGTTCCGGCGGAATACGGCGAGCAGCAGGATTTGGAAGGAATCCCCCACCGTCCCTTTGCCCGCCAATCTACCCTGGCTCTCTATGCCGGCTTGCGGGAGGGCCGGGCTACAGTGGATTCTGTGCTGGGGGGGGACGAACCTTTGGCGATTTTTGACACGGCAGCGGCCAAGGGAACCAGCGCAAACTTTTGCGATGCGGTGGCCGCCTTGGCCCGGCAGTCCCACGGTGTCGCCGTCAGCCTGGCGTGGGCCAAGGTGCGGCCGGCGGAAGTTGCGGATAGCGAGTTCGTGTTTGCGGAAAGCGCGGCTGAAGTATTTGCCGGCGGCGCGGAACGGTTGCGGCGGCACAGCCCCTTTCTGGATGCCCCGATAACCGGGGAAATTGTCCGGCTGGACCGGAATTCCCGTGAACAGTTCGACGGCCAATCGGTAGTGCTGTCGGAGATGGACGGCCGCCCGGCGGCATTGCACGTCCAGTTCAACTTCGCTGACAAAGAGGAAGTCTTGCGGGCTTTTGAGGAAGGTCTGGAAATCAGCGTGACCGGGGATATTCACCGGGAAGTGCGGCGCTACGTATTGAAAAATCCCCGCAACTTTGCGGTACGCGCGGCTTAAACCATGACCATCCTTCACGCCCACAGCGACCCGGACTTTAGCCAACACCTGCGGCGGGTTCTGGCCGACGCCAACGGGCAGCCGCACAGCGTGGACATCGCCGTGGGCTACTTCTATTTGTCCGGTTTCCGGGCGGTGTCCGACCTGCTGGCGAACCGGCCGGGCCAAGTACGCCTGCTGCTGGGGCGCACCGACCGGCCCACCCAGCAGGAAATCGCCGCCGGCTACAGCCCCCGGGAATTGTCCGACGCTGACCGCGCCCTCCCGAACCTGCGGGAGGAACGAATCGCCCGGGATGAAACCGTGGCCAATGTGGGCCGCAGCGCCGCCCTCCAGCCCCAGGAGGACGCCAGCGCCGCCGGCATCGAGACCCTGGCGGCCTTGATTGCCGGCGGCCAAGTGGCCGTCCGCGCCTACCTGAAAGAACGAATGCACGCCAAAGCCTATATCGGCTACACCGGCTTGCAAGCCAACCCCGGCACCGCCATTATCGGCAGCACCAACTTTTCCGCCAGCGGCTTTGCCGGCAACACCGAGCTGAATTACCCGGTTACCCACAGCGGCGATGTTTTCGAGGTTAAGGAATGGTTTGAGCGGCTGTGGGCGGAAAGCGAGCCGGTCAGCGACCGGGTAGTGGAACAGCTGCAAGCCAGTTGGCCCCTGGCTACTCCCGACCCCTATTTGATTTACCTGAAAATCCTCTATGAACTCTACGGCGACACCCTGGGCGATGCGGCTTTGCCGCCGGCGGAGCCGCCGGTGGAACTGACCGACTATCAGCAGGATGCCGTGGCCGCCGGCTTGGCAATGCTGGATAAGCACAATGGCTGTTACATTGCCGATGTGGTAGGTTTGGGCAAAACCTATATCGGCGCGGAAATCCTGCGTCGCCTGACCCTATTGGAGCCGCAAGCCGGCGACCCGCTGGTTATCTGCCCGGCGCCCCTGACCGCGATGTGGGAGCGGGTTTGCGACCAGCAGTTTGGCATCATCAACGCCGATGTCCTCAGCATCGGCCGCCTGACCGCAGCCAACTACCAGTCGGACCGCAGCCTCCGCAAGACCCTCCGCAACGCCGGGCCGGTGTTGATTGACGAAGCCCATAACTTCCGCAACAACAATCAGCGGCGGCGGGTGCTGCTGGATTTCCTGAAAAGCAATCGCCGGCACAAGACTATTCTATTGTCCGCCACGCCGCAGAACCTGGCGCCGCGGGACATCCTGCGCCAACTGGAACTGTTCCTCGACCCGGTAAATCACGGCCTGCACGGCATTGACGGCCCGCTGTATCCCTATTTTCCTGACGACACTGCCGCAGCCATCGATGAAGGGGCCGGCGAAGTCCTGCGCCATATCCTGCTACGGCGGCGGCGTCAGGACATCACCCGGCTTTACCGCAACAGTTCCCTGGGCGGCCAGCCCATTCGCTTTCCCAAGCATGATCTCAGCAATCAGGAGTATAGTTTGGAACACGCCTACCGGCAGGCCGGCGGCTTGGCTAAAATTGTGCGCCTGCTGAAAAGATACCGGGCCAGCCGCTACCGCCACGCCTTTTACCTCACTGCGGCCGCCCGGGAGAAATCGGAGTACCAGCAAATCCAGAACCCCGGCAAAACCCTGTCCGCCCTGATGCGGGTACTGCTGTTCAAGCGGCTGGAATCCAGCATCCCGGCTTTCCGCAGCACCCTGGAGAACATCATCGCAAGCAACCGCGCTTTCCGCGACCAAATAATCAGTGGCGCGGTCAGCCGGGATGAGGGCGGAAGCGATTCCGATGAGGAAGCGGCGGCGCGGGAACCCTCGGAACTGGATGAGGATTATATCACCATCAAAGACCAGTCCTACAACGCCGCCGACTTCCGTTGTGCCGCGTGGGCCCGGGACTTGGATAAAGACGCTGACCTGCTCCGTCAAATTCACGATGGCGTCAAGGATTTGACCCCGGCCGATGACGCCAAGCTCGACGCCATCAAAAGTTTCGTCGCCGCCCCCGGCATCAGGGACGAGAAAATACTGGTGTTCACCGAGTCGCAAGTTACCGCCCGCTACTTGTTTCGGGAATTGAAAGCGGCCTATCCCCAAGACGCCATCGACCTGCTGACCGGCGAAGACAGCCGGGCCGGCGGCCAGGATAAAATGTCGCGCTTTTCCCCGGTCAGCAACGGCAAGCCCAACCTGCCGGCCAAAGAGCAGACCCGTATCCTGATTGCCACCGATGTGCTTTCCCAAGGCCAGAACCTTCAGGATTGCGGCCGGATGTTGAACTATGATTTGCACTGGAACCCGGTAACGCTCATTCAGCGTTACGGGCGCATTGACCGCATCACTACCGAACATCAGACCATTCACCTGCACAATATGCTGCCCGATGCCGGCGTCGAGCAGCAAATCGACTTGACCGGGAAGTTGAGCGAGCGGGTGCAGTCTTTCCACGACTTTATCGGCTTGGACGACGCCATCCTGCAACAGACGGAAGCGGTCAACCGGGCTAGCATCTACGCCATCTATGACGGTGAAATGCCCGAGGAGGACGACCGCTTGTCCGGCGCGGCTATGGCCCAAGAAGCCAACGCCACTCTCAACCGGATACGCCGGGAGCAGCCGGAACTATGGGCCAAGCTGCTTAATATGCCGGACGGACTGCGGGCGGCCTTTAACCACCCGGAACACCCTAACCCGGATTCAACCCTGCTACTGCTGCGGGCCGGTTCGCTGAAACAAGGCTATGCCAGTTCCGCCGGCGAAGTTACGCCCCTTGCCCACCACGAGTTGGCAACCCGGGCGGCTTGCCCACCGGATACTCCAGCCATTGCGCTGCCGCCGGACACCAATCAGCGCATTGCCAACGCCGTCAATGCCTTGGCGTCAACCCGTTCCCAACCGGTTGCGCTGGAACCCCGCCGCCGGGACCGCCGAGTTGCCCGCTACATTGAACAGGAATTAGGGCAACTCCGCGCGGACTATATAAACGATGATGCTACCTTGCGGCAGATTGAATCCCTCCGCAGCCGGTTCACCGCTGAATTGCCGGCAAGGGTCAACGACCAAATCAAAGCCTTGATGCGGCAAAAGGTTTCCGGCGCCGACTTCAGGCAAGCCTTGGCGGCAATGCAAAGCCGGTTGCCGCAATTTCCCGATACCGCACAGCCGCACCTGCCGCCAGCCAACACCCACACCCAAGTAGTCTGCTCCCTGGGCATTGTAGCCGCCGACTGACCGGCGGAACGCCCCTCCGCTGAACCCGGTTAGTCTTGCCGTGTAAAAGCCTTATTGCCAATCGGCATTGACGCGGCGCGCTTTTCCGTTATAATGCCCCCAATCTGAAATCGGGAGGTGTCTCGATGGCTCGCATCAACCGCTTGCAGCACATTGTCCTGAACTGCCGGGATGTGGCGGCGTCGGTGGACTTCTATACCAACATCCTGGGGATGGAAGTGGTCAGCTATAACCGGGAGCGGGATATGGCTTTCCTCTCCTTTGGCGCGGAACACCACGACATCGCCCTTTTCCCCTACCGGGAGCCGGCGGAGCGGCTGGAAAAGAACCACTTGGGCTTGAACCATATCGCCTTGGAGATTGAGGGCGGCCCGGAGGAGCTGCGGGAGCTGTACGGCCGGCTCAAGGCCCGCGGGGTGGAGATTGACGGGACGCTGGACCATGTGATGAGCCAGAGCGTCTATTTCTTTGACCCGGACGGCAACCGCTTGGAGATTTTCGCGGATATGCTCCACGACGAAGCCAAAGACTGGCTGCACGAGAACGGCGGGGTCGCCAAGCCGCTGGTTTTGGAGGAAGTGACGGCGGATTAGGGCGTATGGACCCAGGGGTTTCCCCGCCTTTAGATTAGGAACCGTCTAAAGGTGGGGAAACCCTTGGGCGCGACAAGTGTTGGCGGACCAATCGGCAGCGAGGCCAACTTTCCCGATGTCCCTTGACTTGGGCGAAACTATATTGCAAGTTGACCAGGTAGCCGCCGCATTGCGACCGGGCTACCGCGATCGGCAAACCCGGCTAAAGCTGCTTTTGCGGGAGGCCGCCGCGGTCAGTCCGGAGTTGGCCCGGGAAAAGACCCGCAGCTTTTATGACCCTTTCCTGGCGGCGGAAGTGCAAGATACATTGCTGGGCGCAACGGAGGCCCCGCCGCCGCCGGCCGATTGGGCCGCCGTAGCGGTGGATGGTTCCCATATTGATGTCGACCGCCATCTGCCGTTGGGCTGTTATCTGATTAACCTGGGCGGCTGCGTCTTGACCTACGGCCGCCAAGCCGAGGCCCGGTTTTTCAGCCAGCCCTATGTCGCTTACCGGCAAGAGGAACTGTATCTGCAAGACCCGGAACAGCCCACCGCTGAGGAAGCCGTTGCCGGCCCGCTGCTGGGACTGCTGCGGACGGTGCGGGAACTGGAACGACTGGCGGCGGTGGTCAAGGAAGTCCCGCCGGACTTGCCCGTCCTGGCTCTGGTCGACGGTACTTTGGTGCTGTGGGGCTTGGCCGGCCAAGGCTACCGCCCCTTTGTCCGGGATGCCATCCTGAAGACCGGGCTGCTGCCGGCTCTGGAGGAACTGCGGCAGTTGGCGCAGCAGGGACGACGCCTTGCCTTGGCCGCCTATGTTTCCCTGCCCCGGGTTACCGAAGTTGCCAATGCCATCCGCCGCTGCCTTTGTCCCAACGAACTAGCTCACTGCCGGGAGTCGTGCAGCAACCGCCGTTCCCATCGTACCCCGTGCAGTGACGCCAACGATTTCCTCGACCGGGAACTTTTCGCCGAACTGCTCTCCCCCTACCAGCGTTCTCCCATCTATCGCACCAATTCGTCAGTGCCGCGGGAGCATTACGGCCCGGAGCAGCAGGTCTGCTTTTACTACCTGCACGCCGGGGAGGAAATCGCCCGGGTGGAAGTACCGCAGTGGGTAGTGGATGACGCGGATTTGCTGACCCTGAGCCACAGCCTACTGGCCGAGCAATGCCGCCGGGGTCAGGGCTACCCGGCAGCCATCTCCGAAGCCCACGAGCAGGCGGTAGTCAGCGGCCGCGACCGCCAATTGTTCCGCCGGATGATTGCGGAAACCCTGGAGCAGCAGGGTTTGCCGGCTTACACTTCCCAAAAGGAACGATCAAAACAGCGGCCGTGGCTGTAACCGGGCTATTCTTAACGGCTCCCGTAATGCCGGCGCTGCCGACAGTTCCGCAGCGGCCGCGCGCCGGCTAAATCAGTCCGAGCAGCCGCCCCGCTATGCTATAATCCCGCCTATGCTGGAACGCATTCCCCGGATGTCCCCATCCCGGTTCCATTCCGGTTTGCAGCGGGCGGCCAATTTCTTAACGGCCCACAGCGCGTTGCTGATTTGCGCCCTCTTTCTGCTGGCCGGCGTGGCCTCCGCCGCAGACTATCGCATTGGATTGGATGAGCATACGCAGCGGGAAATTGCTGTTACTAATTGGGACTATATCCTGGGCAACGGGGACTTTGCCGCCTTGGCCGCGCACGATCGGGTCTATGGCATTTCCTTTGAGCTACCCTTGCTGATGGCAGAGCGCGCCTTGGGGCTGGAGGATTACTATGATGTCCACCGGCTCCGTTTAATCCTGACTCATCTGTTCTTTATCGCCGGCGCTTTCTGCTGCTACCTGCTGACCTGGCGACTGTTCAACAACCGTCTGCTGGCATTGTTAGCATTGCTGCTCTTTCTACTGCATCCCCGGATTTACGCCCATTCCTTCTTTAATTCCAAAGACCTTCCCTTTCTCAGTATGTTCAGCATTGCCCTATATCTGCTGGAACGGGCTTTCCGGCGGGGTACCGTGGTCGCCTTTGCCTTGTTGGGCGTGGCCGTAGGGATATTGACCGACTTGCGGATTATGGGGGTGATGTTGTTCCCGGCAGTGTTGGGGATGCGCGCCTTGGACTGGTTTTACGCCGCCAGCTGGCCGCAGCGCCGCCGCATCCTGCTGACCGCCGGTTTGTTCACTCTGATTGCTCCCTTGACCTTGTGCGCCCTGTCGCCTTGGCTCTGGACCAATCCCGGCGACTACTTTGTCCAGAATTTCAGCCTGATTGCTGACACTCCTCATGTTGAGCTTCAGCTGTTCCGGGGTGAATGGATTTATTCCTCGGAACTGCCGCCGGATTACTTGCCCACCTGGTTCACCATCACCACACCCCCGTTAATTTTGCTGCTGGGACTGATGGGAATGGCGGCGGCAGCCGGGCGCGGTTTGGCGCGGCCCGGGGCGGTTTTGGGCAACACCCGGCTGCGCTTCGGGGTTCTGCTGCTGGCTTGTTTGACTCTGCCGGCAATGGCAGTGATTCTGCTGGGTTCTGATATGTACCGCGACTGGGGGCATATCTATTACATTTATGTCCCTTTCGTCCTGCTGGCGGCTTGGGGCTTGCATTGGCTGGCGGCGTGGCCGTTGCAAAGCCGCGGTCAGCCGGGCGCAGCGTACGGGTTGGTGGGCGCCGGCTTGGCGTTGATTGTCCTGCAAATAACGCAATTGCACCCCCAGCAGCAAATCTACTTCAACTTTCTGGTGGACCGAACTACCCCGGAACATCTGAAAACCTGGTACAAAATAGGAGTATGGAGATCAGAGACGCAAGACGCTCTGAAAGGGCTGCTGGAACGCTACCCCGGGGAAACCTTGACCGTGTGGATGTCCAAGGTGGCGTCCCCCGTCGCCTTGCCGGGAGGCGCTCAACAGCGGTTGGTGGTCAATTCCCCGACCCGGGACCCGGACTTTGCCCTTTACCACCAACAGCACCGTCCGGATCTGCCCGTTAAGCCAACCTACACTCAAAGCGTCTATAACAACACCTTCCTCAGCATCTATGCCCTTGACGCCGCCCGGATGGACCGGGCGGCTGTGGACGCCTACCGGGAGTTATACCGCCAAACCGCAGACCAGGAACCCATCATCCGCGCCTACTATGACATCTATCTCCAAGGCAAAACCCTGACTTTCATCCGGGAGAACTGCCAGCCGGGTGAGCGGGCCGGCAACTTCGGCGTAAAAGTTTATCCGGCCCGCCCGGAGCAATCGATCGAGCGTCTGCCCACTGCCGGGGACTACCGGGAGTTTTACAATCTGGGGGTGGGACTGGATGGCCGCTGCTTGGGGGTAATTGGTCTGCCCGACTACCCCATCGCCCATATCATCGTCAGGCAGGGTTATTCCGGCAAGGAAAAATACGCCCTTTGGGAGGAATGGTACAGCTTTTCGACCCCTCCACGCGAATTGGGCGACATCGTCGCCGCGATACGGCAGAACCCCCGGCAAACGGTCCGCCGCGCCGACTTTGAGATCTTTCTGGAGTCCGGGGACAGCGGCGACAAACGCCTCATCTACTATAAATCCGACTGCTCCCGGCCGGAGTACGAAACCCGTTTCTATCTGCATATCTACCCGTTCGACCCGGCGGCTCTCTCCCCGGAACGGCGGGAAGTGGGTTTTGCCAACCAAGACTTTCACTTGCCTTACTACGGCGGCTGGCCCGGCGGACAGTGTTTCGCGATCGTTCCCCTGCCCGACTACCCCATTGCCGAGCTACGGACGGGGCAGTATATTCCCGGACAAGGGCAGCTGTGGACGGCCGAGTTGACGGTGGAGCAATAGGTCCGCCGCCAACCCCGGAATGCCAGACAAGCTGACCTTCCCACGGCAACAGAGGGACGGGTAAGTCAGTCCGGTCAGCGGCCGCCCTATGCTATAATCCCGCTCTGATGATGGCACTGACGCGGCAACTGGCTCCCCGCCTTTTCCCCGGGCGCCGGGCGGCGGATTTGCTGACGCCCCACAGCGCATTGCTGATTTGCGCCCTGTTTCTGCTGGCCGGGGTGTTTCTGTCCGATGATTATGGCATCGGGTTTGATGAACAACGCCGGCGGCAAAATGCCATCGCCAACCTGAACTACATCTTGGGCAATGCCGATATTGCCGACTTGCCCCCTTATCCCGACCGGGTCTTTGGCGTTTCCTTTGAGCTGCCCCTGCTGCTGGCCGAGCGGGCCTTGGGCTTGGAGGATTACTATAGTGTCCACCGGCTCCGTCTAATCCTGACCCACTTGTTCTTTATCGCCGGCGCTTTCTGCTGCTACCTGCTGGTTTATCGGCTGTTCAACAACCGGCTGCTGGCTTTACTGGCATTGCTGCTCTTTCTGCTGCATCCCCGCCTTTATGCCCATTCCTATGTCAACTCCAAAGACCTGCCCCTGCTCAGTATGTTCAGCATTGCCTTGTATCTGCTGGAGCGGGCTTTTCGGCGGAATACTACTTGGGCCTTTGTCCTGTTGGGCATAGCGGTAGGGATATTGACCGACTTGCGGATTATGGGAATTATCCTGTTCCCGGCGGTGTTGGCAATGCGGGGACTGGACTTGTGGAGGACAAAGGAATGGGCAAGACGGCGGCATATCCTGCTTACGGGCGGTTTATTTGCTCTAGCCGCCGGGTTGACGCCCTTTGTCCTGTTGCCCTATGCCTGGAGCAGTCCCCTCGACTATCTGACCGGCGCCTTGAGCTTGACCGTCAATCACCCCCTTATTGTACCTCAGCTGTTTCAGGGGGAGCGGATTCTTTCCACGGAACTGCCGCCGCATTACGCTTTGACCTGGTTTGCCCTTACTACGCCGCCGCCCATCTTGCTGCTGGGGTTTATTGGCGCGGCGGCGGTAGTAAGACAATGCCTGTCCCGGCCCGGGGCGGTTTTTGGCAACACTCGGCTGCGCTTTGGATTGTTGCTATTGGCTTGCTTTGCCCTGCCGCTGCTGGGTGTAGTCTTGCTGGGTTCCAATATATTTGACGATTGGCGGCATCTGTATTTTATTTATTCCCCGTTCTGCCTGTTGGCGGTATGGGGCTTGCATTGGCTGGCGGCGGCGTTAGGGCGGCAACGGTGGTTAAAGGTCGGGCTGTATGGGCTGGCCGGCGTCGGCTTGGGGTTGATTATCCTGCAAATGGCGCAAATCCATCCCCAGCAGCAGGTCTATTTCAACTTTCTGGTGGACCGGACTACCCCGGAGCATCTGCGGACGCGGTATGAAATGGACTACTGGCGGCTGGTCGGGCGGCAAATCCTGGAATATCTGCTGAACCGCCATCCCGGGGAAACGGTGTATATGCTGGGGGGACAGCCATGGCCCCTGGCGGCGGAAATCCTGCCGGCGGCGGCCCGGCAGCGGCTGGTTTTCAACTCGACTACCGTTGACCCGGACTATATATTGGCGGGTGCGGCTAATGAATCGGTCAGCCGCATTTACGCCCAACGGGTCTATAACAACACTCTGCTGAGCGTCAGTGCAGTGGATACGACCCGGATGGATGCGGCGGCGGCCAGTTACTACCGGGAAGCGTATCAAGCGGCGGTGGCGGGAGAGCCGATTATCCGGGCTGATTATGCGGTATATCGCAACGGGAGAACCTTGACCTTTATTCAGGAAAACTGCCCGTCGGGAGCTTTGGCTGGCCAGTTCAACGCGAAAGTTCATCGGGCGGTTCCGGGGATCCGGCCCACCACTTGGATCGACCGGGCGGCTTCCCGAAGTTTGAAGCGTTACGGGGCGCGCTGGAGGGACAAGTGTCTGGCGGTGCTGACGCTGCCCGACTATCCCATTACCCATATCATCCTCGGGCAAGGCTATGCTGGAACGATAGATTACGACTTTTGGGAGGATTGGTACAGTTTTACTCCCCCCTACCCCCAAGAATTAGACGACATCATCGCCGCCGCCCGGCAGAATGGGCAGCAAACAGCCCGCCCCGCCGACTTTGAGGTCTTTCTGGATCCTGGGGATGCCGGCGCCAAACGCCTCATCTACTATAAGCCGGACTGTTCCCGGCCGGAACTCGAAACCCTTTTCTATCTACATATCTACCCGGCGAACCCTGACGTTCTGTCCCCGGAACGGCGGGAAGTCGGCTTTGCCAATCAGGATTTTTCCTTGCCCCACTACGGCGGCTGGCCCGGGGGAGAGTGTTTCGCCGTCGTTCCCTTGCCGGACTACCCCATCGCGGAAATACATACCGGGCAAGCCGACCGATGGGAGGGCGTCCTCTACCCGGCGGCTAACCCGCCGGATTTGCCGGCGGCCGATGCCGCCGTCTCCGGCGTCGAACCGGACGCCCGGAGCTATTTTGACCTGTATCGCCAAGGTAACAAGCTGATTTACCGGCGGGAATCCTGCATGGCGGCCGACGCGTCGGCCCGGTTTTTCCTGCACATCGTGCCGGTGGACGCCGCCGACCTGCCGCCGGAACGGCAAACACACGGCTTTGCCAACCGGGATTTCCCCTTGGCCCGGCAGGGCGGACGGTTTGACGGGAAATGTCTGGCTACAGTTTCCCTGCCCGACTACCCCATCGCCGAAATACGGACCGGCCAGTATGTCCCCGGTCAAGGGCAACTGTGGGCGGTCGAGTTGGCGATAGAGCGGTAAGGCCGCCCCATTCCCGCTAATGGCGGCGTGCCAACCCGGTTAGTTCACCGGCGCCAACGGGGCGACGCTGAAAATTACTTGAAAGGGCTGGCAGTAGATGATGACGCTGCCGGCTTGGGCCGCCGGGTTGATTTCCGAGGGTATCTCATAGTTCTGGCTGCCGATGTTGCCCTTGAGCGGCGCCAAGGGGACATAGTCGGCGGCGTGCAGTTCCTGGCGGCTTTGCGGGTCGGGGGCTTGAGCTAATAGCACGCGCAAATCCGGGCCGTTGGTTACGCGGAAATCCTCGAAGCGCAGGATATGGGAGCCGTCGGCGTTGCGGTAGATGGTAGCGGTGCCGCGGCCGCGGTGAAAGGAATCGGCGTCCCGGAAGTTGCCGGCGGCAATGGCGATGGGGCCGGCGGCCGGCATTGCCTCGGTCAGCATAGGCTGGTCGGCGGTTTCCATCGCGGCCATTGCCGCCTCGACTTCCGCCATCGTCATATTGGACGGGATGACGGCGTTGGCGGCCCGGGGGAAATCCTCGGCCACGGTTTGGTTGAGGAACAGGGGGGACAGCAGCCACCAAGCCAAGCCCAAAACCGGTATCAGGATGATGCCGCCGGCGATTAGCAGCAAGTTGCGTTTCCGCATTGTCGGCTCCTTGCAGTTCAGTTAAGGGTGGGGCGTCAGCCCGGTTGCGAGCTACTTTTCCCGATGGCGGTACACTTCCGGGTTGGCGCACTGTTCCAGGGGGCGGCCCTCCAAGCCGGCGATGAGGTTGCGGGCGGCCAATAGGCACATTGCGCCCCGGGAGTCCGCCGATGCGCTGCCGATATGGGGGGCGATGACCACATTTTCCAGGGTCAGCAAAGGGTCGTCCGGCGGTATGGGTTCCGGGTCGGTAACATCCAGGCCGGCGGCGTAAAGGCGTCCCGATTGCAGGGCGGCGTAGAGGGCGGCGGAATCGACTACCGGGCCGCGGGCGGCGTTGACCAGTACGGCGGTGGGTTTCATCAAGGCCAGTTCCGCCGCGCCGATATAGTGGCGGGTTTCCGGGGTCAAAGGCAGGTGCAGGGATACAAAGTCGGATAAGGAAAGCAGGTCGTCCCGGGAGGCCCAGGTCAAGCCGTAGCGGGTTTCCAGTTCCGGGCGACGGGTGCGGGAATGGTAGAGGATTTGCAAGTCAAAGCCCCGGCCGCGCTTGGCCATTTCCAAGCCAATCTGCCCCAAGCCGATGATGCCCAGGGTGCGGTCGTGGACATCGACGCCCAGCCAGCGCAGGGGGTGAAATGCCAAAGTCCACTGGCCGGCCCGCACCCAACGCTCGCTTTCGCCGACGCGCCGGGCGGCGGCCAGCAGCAGGGCGAAGGCTAAATCAGCGGTGGCTTTGGCCAGAACGCCGGGGGTGTAGCCGACCGGCAGGCCGCGCCGGGTCGCCGCCGCCACATCCACATTGTCCAAGCCCACGGCAACCTGGCTGAGGACTTTCAGCCGGGGCGCGGCGTCCAGCAGGGGGGCGTCCACCCGGTCCATAATGTTGGTGAGCAAGCCGTCCACGGCGGCGGCCTTGGCCCGCAGGATGGCCGGGGCGGGCGGGGCGTCGTCGGGCCACACTTCCATAGTGGCGGCGGCGGCAATCAAGTCCAGGGACTCCGGAGTAATCCGGCGGGTGATGAAAACTTTCGGTTTGCTCATAACGGCGCCGCCCCCTTGGTTAAAGATTGGTTAAAATTGTAACTAACCGGCGGGGGATTGGCTAGGGGGGGATGCCGCACAATTTGACAGGGCAGCGGCGCCGGTCTAAAATGCCGCTTGCCGGGCCGCAGCCGGGATCAGGAGGGCGGGATGTTCCAGTATGACCACATCAAGTACCGCAATATGGCGGTGCAGGTTATCCTGTATATCATCACCTTGGGCATTTACGGCATTTACTGGTTTTACGCTACTCTCAAGGAACTGCACCGAGCCAACGGCAGCGCCGCCGGAGCCGGCTGGTGGACGGTGCTGTCGATTATTCCCATTGCCAACCTCTTTGCCCTGTGGCATCACGCCCACCAGTACGCCCAATTCGTTGGCGAAAAGTATCCGGGCATTGCCCTATTCATCCTGTGGTTGGTGTTCGCCCCGGCGGTATGGTTTCTGGCGCAGCGGGACTTGAACCGGGCCGCCAGCTACTACCAAAACTAGCCGCCAACGGCGCGGCGGCAAGGGAGACGGGACTGTGGCTCAATCCAACAACGGCGCCAGTTTCTGGCTGCGGGTGGCGGCTTTCCTGATTGACGCGGCCATCGTGTACGCCGCCGTCCTGTTGGCGGTTTTCGCCTTTGAGCGCAGTACCGGCATTATTCCCCCGCAAATAATTCAAACCGTCGGGGCCCCGGTAGCGCTCTATCTGTACCACATCATCTTTATCGCCGCACTAGGCCGGACGCCCGGCAAAATGCTGCTGGGCTTGCGGGTGGTGGACGGTCAAGGCAACAAACCCGGACTGGCACCGCTTATCCTGCGGGAGTTAATCGGGATAGTGGGCATCTTTGGCGCATTGGCCGACCCGGAACGGCGCGGCTGGCACGACCGCATCGGCGGGACTCGGGTGGTGCGGAACCGGCAATAAAATCAGCCGGCGGCGAATATCGCCGCCATAGGAGAAAGTCAATGGCATACCACCCCGAGGACGACTCTGTCAGCTGCGCCACTTGCGGCCGGGAACAGGAGCCGGGCGCGCGTTTCTGCCCCAACTGCGGCGCGGCGGCCGACCCGCTGACCGGCGGCGGGCCGGGTTACGCGCCCGGGATGACTAATCCGAGCGGGCCGATGCACGGGGGTGTGGAATATATGGGATTCTGGATTCGGGTCGCGGCGGCCCTGATTGACGTCATCCTGATTAGCATTGTCGCCCTTTTAGCCGGCTGGATACTGCGGTCCCTGTTGGGGTTCGGCACGGGCGACACGGCGTCAAACCTCGTTGGCTTGGTTGTCGGCTGGATTTACCATGTCGCTTTCATCACTGCCAAAGGTCAGACCATCGGCAAGATGATTGTTGGCGTGCAGGTGGTGAACCGAAGCGGCAATATCCCGGGATTCGGCTCGGTTCTGCTACGGGAAATCGTCGGCAAGTTCCTGTCCGGCCTCGCCCTGCTGCTGGGCTACCTGTGGGTCGGCTGGGACAAGGAAAAGCGGGGCTGGCACGACCACATCGGCGGCACTTATGTGGTGCGGAAACGGAGGGGGTAGTATGGTTCAATCCAAATCCAAAGTCAAATACCGCAGCATCGGCGCTGTCGAGGGGCGTCTGGAATCCCTGTCTCTGCATCCGGGACGCCGGCAGTTTCTGGTCTGCCACCGCATCACCGGGAAAGTGGTCCAGTGCAGCCTGCCGCCCGAGCTCGAGGCGGCGGTCAAATCGGGACTGGGCCGGCGGGTTATCGTCTCCGGGATGGTTGCCTACGGGGAGAAAGGGCATCCCTTGAGCGTCAGTTCGGAACGGCTGCGGGTTATGCCGGAGGATGAGGAATTGCCTTCCCCGGGGGATATGCTGGGCTTGGTCCCGGACCTTACCGGGGATAAGTCCACCGCGGAATATATCGGGATGTTGCGCGATGGTGAATGACCGTTTCCTCCGCCCCTACCTGGATTCGTCGGTGTTCTTTGCTTGGGTGAAACAAGAGGATATACCAGCCGCCGGTGGGTTGCCGCGTTGGGAAGTTGTGGGGCGAATTTTCCGGGAAGCCGAAGCCGGGCAATACCCCATCTATACCTCTGTTGCCGCCATCGCCGAAGTGCGGCGGATTCAGAATCAGAGCGAACCGTTGGCGGCGGCGGAATTGGCGCAAATCCGGGCCTTTTTCCAACGCTCATTTATCCAGACCGCCGATGTAACACGGGAGATTGCGGAAAAGGCGCAGGAACTGGGCGCGTCCCATAACCTGACGCCCATTGACGCCATCCACTTGGCTACGGCTATTTTGCTGGGCTGCGATGTCCTGCTGGTCTGGGACAAGCGGTTTTCCCAGCGTTTTGAGGGCCGGCCCATTGAAGGCTTAATCGTGACCGAACCTTACTGAGCCGGGTTAAGGAAAAGTTGAGAATATGAAAGACGCCCAGCCCCCATCTTTTGACACTCTTACCCGCCCCTGCTACAATCCCGCCGATGCCTGCCGAAAGGAATCCCCAATGTCCATCCTGGTAACCGGCGCCGCCGGCTTTATCGGCCAGCACTTGGTCCATGCCCTGCGGTCGGGCGGTCAGTCGGTTATTACCCTCGACCGCCGCCCCGGCGGGGATTGGCAGCTGGACTTGACCCAAGCCGCCATCGCCGATTTTGACGGAATGGGGCCGGTAGAGCAGATTTATCATCTGGCTTGCCCGGCTTCCCCGGTTGAATATAGCCGCGACCCCCTCGACACTTTCAACGCCGCCGTATTCGGCACCCGGCTGCTGACCGATTTAGCCATCCGCAAGCAAGCCCGCCTCCTGCTGGCTTCCACTTCGGAGATTTACGGCGACCCTCTGGAACATCCGCAGCGGGAGGATTATTGGGGCAATGTGGACTGCCGCGGCCCCCGGGCCTGCTACGACGAAGGCAAGCGGGCCGCCGAAACGCTGCTTACTCTGGTCTCCCACCGCATTGAAACCCGCACCGCCCGCATTTTCAACACCTACGGGCCGGGGATGCGGCTGGATGATGGGCGGGTCATTCCCGCCTTTATGGATGCCCTGGTCAAAGGCCAACCCCTGCCGGTGGTGCCGCCCGGTACGCAAACCCGCTCTTTCTGCTACATTTCTGACCTAGTCAGCGGCTTGATTAAGCTGATGAACTCGGAAATAAGCGAACCGGTCAACTTGGGCAATCCCGCCGAACTGACCATCTTGGAACTGGCAGCCACGCTCCACGAAGTAACCGGCATAACGGCGGAAATTGCCTGGCTGCCGCCCCGGGCCGGCGAACCCCGACAGCGCCGCCCGGACATCCGCCGGGCTAAACAATGCCTGAACTGGCAGCCGGAAGTAGATTTGCGCGCCGGCCTGACGGCAACTTGGCAGTGGGTACAGCAACAAACGAAATTAACAAAGGAGTAAAAACGATGCCCGAACTACCGGAAATGGAAAGCTCCATTGCCCTGCTGCGCCACGAATCCGCCTTTCTGAGCGGGGTGTTGTCGGTCATCCCCGCGGACTGGTGGACGCGGGAAAGCGCCTGCACCGACTGGAAAATCTCCGATGTGGTCGCCCATTTGACTCAAGGCGCGGACAGCGCGGCGGTAGCTTTGACCCGGGCTAAAGCCGGCGACCCCAGCCCGCCGCCGGGACAGCGGCTCCTTGACGCCGGCGAGCGGGCCTCCCAAATGACGGCGGAACGAGCCATTGCCTACCGGGGAGAGCAGACGCCCCGGGAACTGCTGGCGGCCTATGATGCCGCCGCCAGCCGCTTGACGGCGGCCGCCGGCGCATTGCAAGCGGCGGATTGGGCAAAGCCCTCTTTCCACCGCCGCGGCATCATTCCCGTCCACGAAAACATCGCCCGCCGTATTCAGGAAATCGCCATTCACGGCTGGGATTTGCGCTCTGCCCTCGACCCGGCATCGGAAATTTCCGAGGGGGCGGCCGCCGCCATAATGTCCCTGACCCACCGCTGGCTGAACGCCTGCTTTACCCCGGTAACGGAATCGGCCCGTTTCCGCTTTGAGGTTTCCGGGGCTGCCGCCCGCCGCCAGGATGTGGTCTTGGCTGGGGATAGTTTCACCATTGCGGACGCTGCGGACGCGCCGGCTGATGTAACCTTTCGCAGTAACTCCAGCGCCTATGTGCTGCTGACCTACGGCCGCCTCGACCTCAGCGGCGGCGCGCCGGCCACCGCCCAACTGGAAATTGACGGGCCGCTGGAAAAAGCCTTGCTGTTCACCACCGCCTTTGCCGGGTATTAGCAGGGGAGCCCCCCAACTCCGGGGCGTTATAGCCGCTGCCGGCGCAGCGCCGAAGCAAGTTGCCAAGCCGAGCAGCCAATCTGCGGGAAAGGAAAGCCTTGCCCTTTCTTAAAAAGCTCCTTTACTACGGCTTGCTGGTTGCGCTGACCCTTATTGCCATTGAGGGGATGGCGCGGCTGGCTTATTGGCTGGCTTTTGCCGAAGGGTATGACATTCGGCGGACGGCAACGGATTCCCCCTCACCCCCTCCCGAACTTCCACCCTTGGACCGAATACCCGGCGGCGACCCGCGGCTACCGCATCCCTTTCACGGCCATAGCCACCACGATCCCGACTATACCCTGAATGTTGCCCCGCCGGGGGCCAAGCGGGAGGATGTGGCGTTAATCGGGTTGTTCGGCGGCTCGGTAGCCGTGAGTGTAGCGCCGGCTTTCCAGCGCGCTTTGTCCCGCTACTTCGCGGCTAATAACCTGGAGCGGCGGCCGGTAGTTCTGGGGCTGGGGCTGAGCGCTACGCGACAACCGCAGCAGGCTATTACGGCGGCCAATACCCTCCTGCTGGGCGGTCACTTTGACCTCATCGTCAGCCTGGACGGGTTCAATGAAGTGTATTCCCCGGACTATATGTACCACCACCGGGGCGGGCATCCTTTCTTTCCCCAGTGGTGGGATGCCACGCTGAACTTGACGACCATGGAATACCGCATAGTTGGCCGTATTGGAGTTTTGCGGCAACAGCAAGCTGAGTTGCTGCGGGCCGCCAGTTCGCCGCTCCGTTACACCGCCCTCTATGGAATAGTCCACCGTTACCGCTGGGAAAGAACCGCGCGGCGAATTATCCAACTGAACCACCAACTGGCGGCCACCCGGACGGACTACAGTCTGGAACGGCGCGGCCCCCGAGAATCCTTTCCTCAGGAAGGCGACTTGAATACCGCAGCAGCCCGGGTCTGGTATCGGGGTTCCCTGCTGTTAAGGGAATTGGCGGAATTGACCGGGGCCGAGTATTATCACTTTCTCCAGCCCAATCAGTATATTCCCGGAGCGAAACCGCTTACCCCGGAGGAACTGGATTGCTGCTATGCTGAGGACACAGTATGGGCCAAGTCTTATCGGGGCGGCTATCCCGAGTTAGCTCGGTTCGGTGAAAAGCTTTCCGGGCAGCAAGTCAACTACTTTGACTTAAGCTATATTTTTCAGCGCAATGACCAAACCCTTTACTGGGATGCGTGTTGTCATTTCAATGACCGGGGCAAGGAACTGCTGGCGGCGGCTATGGTACGGCGGCTGGAGCCGGCTTTGCGCCGGGTCGGCAACGCCCGGCCGCCGGACTCCGGGTTGGATACAGCCGCCCGGCCGACGGAACTGTTGATTGACGGGTACTTTCAGGTATACCGTCCGGCCAGCAATCAGCTGGTCTATGTCCGGGAGAGCTGTACCCCGGCGGATACGGCGGCCACCATTTTTCTCCATATCATTCCGGCGGACGCCGCGGACCTACCGCCGGAGCGCCGGGAATATGGTTTCGACAATTGGGACTTCCGTTTCGCCGATGCCGGCCGCTTGATTGCCGGCCGGTGTACGGCCGGCCGGCAGCTGCCCAACTACCCCGTCGTCGCCATCCGCACCGGCCAGTATGTCAAAGGAGTTGGCAAGCTGTGGGAGCGGAAGTACCGCTTTGCGGAGTAGCCGGCCGTTATGTAATTCTCACCCGGTCAGCTAAACCGGCAAGTCCATTGGGAATTATATACTTGTGTACCTAGTTATATCTGCCACTAGCCTGTCCGCTCAAGCAGTTTGGTACACAAATATATAATTCCCAAAGTATTTGTCCACACGCCCTAGCACGAATCAGATTGAGGGTATCACGGTTTAGCGGGCCGGCGGGATGACGGCTTCACCTTGCCAGAGGGGGTAGCCGTCGGGGGATTGGAACTGGCCGGTGCGGATGCGGTCGACGGGCCAAGACGGCAAGGGGCGGCCGGCGATGCAGATTTTCCGGTCCGACCAGGGGTAAATCTCACCTTGGAAGTCCAAGTTAGCGAAGCCATACTGCCAACGATCGAGGGGCAGATCGGCCGGGTCTTGGGGAACCAAGTGGAGAAAGATGCGGGAAACCTTGTCTTGCGGTTGGCACGGGGTTTTGACATAAAAGAGCCAGTCTCCGGTCACATCAGGTTGGCCGGCATAGTGATAGACGGCGTAGTCGGCATTGATTAGGGGCGGGCCGGCTTGGTCCAGGATTTGGCCGAGGTAATTCTGGAAAGCGTCGGGGCCCCCGGGGTAGAGGAACAGATGGCTATTTTGCGGGGTCAGTGTGTCCACTCCTTCCAGGCGCAAGGGGAAAATCAGGAAGTCAGCGCGGTCGGTTCGAGTTCCGATGACGCGATTAATGTAGTATAGCATCGGCATGATGAGTTCGGGGAGACTCCTGAAACCGGCTACGGCGCGGTCCGGGGTTAAGCTGTGGATAGCGCTGAGGTCATCTAGAGCCTGCTTGCTTTTCTGGGCGGCTGTTGCGTCGTGGCCGACTTGGGCCATTTGGAAGGCGGACAATCCGAAGATCAATAAGGCAACGGCGGCGAAGGCGGCGATAAAGCGGCGGCCGCCGGCTCGGCTGAGGTAGAGGAGCAGGAAGGAGCAAGCAACCAGGGGAATGCCGGTATAAAAGAGGCTTTCGTAGTCATGCTCGTAGACGTTGCCACTGGCAATCAGCATCCAGACGAAGCCGCAAAGGGAGAGGGTAGCCCAGAGGAGCCTATGGGGAACAAAAGCCAGTCCGAACAGGGCAACGGCGGTTACGGCTAAGCCCAGGATAATGCCGTACCAGGTCCGGTTGTCCTTGGAAAGCGGGCTCAGTTCATTGAAATACCCGGGCGGCAGGGCGTAGGGGGTGGACATTCCGCCGATGCGGTAGAACTGCTCCAGCAGGAAATCTTGCCCAGTGTATTGGCTGGAAAAAACCCGGATGTCGCTCTGGGAAAAGGAGAGCCGGCGATTCGCTGATTCAACAGAGGGCAACTCGGTCAGGGACTTTTCGCCGCGAAAGTGGAAGTATTCGTTGACCAGGTTGGCGCCAAGCAGTGCGACGCCGAAAAGGAGGGTTATGACGCCCAAGGTCAAATATCGGCTGCGGAACAGCCGGGTCAAGGCGGTGATTAGGGTGTCTAATTGTCCGCGCCGGGTCTGGCCGGGGTCTTGCTGGAGCGAGGTAAAGTTTCGGATGAGCTCGCTGACCAAACCGATCAGGATAAAGGGGAGCAGCAAGGCGTAGATATGCCAGCCCAACAGCAATGCCAGACAGCTTTTCACCAGCAGTTGGCGGAAGCGGCCCTCCTGAACGAAAATTACCATAGCGTGGAAGGTCAACATTACCCCAAAAAAGTCTAGTCCAATTTCCGTGGCGACCATATCGTTGTAGTAGAGCCAGTAGGCCGAGGCGAAAGCCAACAGGGTGGCGGTCAGAGCAATCCAGGGTTGGCCGGTCAAGCGGCGCAGGGACAAGTAGGCCAGTACGGCGGCGGCGGCGTAGGCGAGGAGCATCAGGATGCGGGCGGAATAGAGTTGGCCGGAGAAATCATTGTCGAAAGGCAGGATAAAGAGCTTAATCAGCAGGTAGCCGCCGATGGGGAAACGATTATAGACATCATAGTAAATACTGCCGTCCGGGGTCAGGAAGCGGAAATAGAAGCCGAGGAAGCGATGCTCCGGGGACAAGTTGGCGGCTACGGACATATGGCTATACGTTACATTGGTGTGATGGCCGGGGCGATAGAAGGCGTCCCGGTCGTTGGCAAAGATAAATACCGTGGCCAGAGCGATCAACAGCAGGGCCAGCGGCAGCCACGGGGAATGACCGGCGTCCCGGATTGGGGACAGCCCGGGAAGGGTTTGGAGTCGGGAGGTGAAGGAACTTTTCATAGTTGAGAAAGCCCTTTACGGCCGCCGCGTTGGCCCGGGTTGGGGCATACCCGGCCCGCGAGCAGGCGGGATGACGGCTTCATCTTGCCAAAGGGGGTGGCCGTCGGGGTGGTATTGGCCGGCGTGGATGCGGGCGATGGGGTAGGACGGCAAGATGCGGCCGACAATGCAACGGTTGGGGTGAGTGGACCAAGCGTAATTTCCGCCAAAGAAGTCCAGGTTGGCGAAGCCATGCAGCCGGCGCTCGAGGGGCAGGTCGGCCGGGTCCTGGGGAACCAAGTGGAGCAAGAAATGGGAATTCTGGTCTTCCGGAGGGCACGGGTTTTTGACATAAAAGAGCCAGTCGTCGGGCCGGTGAGGTTGGCCGGCATAGTGATAGACGGCATAGTCGGCATTGATGAGGGGCGGGCCGGCTTGGGTCAGGATCTGGTCGAGGTAACTTTGGAAAGCGTCAGGGCCGCCGGAGTAGAGGAATAGACGCCTATTTTCCGGGGTCAGGGTGTCCACTCCTTCCAGACGCAGGGGCAGGATGATGAAATCGGCCTGGTCGGTTCCGGCTCGGATGACGCGGTTAAGGTAGTATAGCATCAGACTGGAGACTTCGGGGAGGCTCCGGAAAACGGCTACGGTACTGTCCCGGGTTAAGCTGTGGATAGCGCTGAGGTCAGCCAGAGCCTGCTTGCTTTTCTGGGCGGCCGTTGCATCGTGGCCGACTTGCGCCATTTGGAAGGCGGAGAAGCCAAATATCAGCATAGCGGCAGCAACGAAGGCGGCGATAAAGCGATGGCCGCCGGCTCGGCTGAGGTAAAGCAGCAGGAAAGAGCAAGCGGTCAGGGGGATGCCGGTGTAAAAGATGCTTTGGTAGTTATGGGGGCGGATGTCGCCACTGGCGAGTAGAGCCCAGCCGAAGCCGCAAAGGGAGAGGGGGGCCCAGAGGAGTTTATGGGGGACAAAGGCCAGTCCGAACAGGGCAACGGCGGTTACGGCTAGGCCCAGGATAATGCCGGACACGGCCAAGTTGTCCGAGAAGGATGGGGCCAGTTTATTGAAATAGCCGGGCAAGGCGTAGGGGAGGGACATTCCGCCGATGCGGTAGAACTGCTGCTCCAGGAAATCCGGCACGGTGTATTGGCTGGTAAAAACCTGGTTGCCGCTTGGGGAAAAGGAGATACGGCGGTTAATCGAGTCGACAGTGTACAATTCGGTTAGGGATTTTTCACCGCGAAAGTGGAAGTATTCGTTGGCCAGGTTGGCGCCGAGCAGGGCGACGCCGAAAAGGAGGGTTACGACGCCCAAAGTCAAAAAGCGGCTGCGGAACAGCCGGGTCAGGGCAACTCTTGGCAGGACTAATTTCCCGAGCCGGGTCTGGCCGGGGTCTGGCTGTGGGGAGGTAAAGTTTCGGATGAACTCGCTGACCAAGCCAATCAGGATGAAGGGGAGCAGCAAGGCATAAATATGCCAGCCCAACAGCAATGCCAGACAGCTTTTCACCAGCAGTTGGCGGAAGCGGCCTTCCTGAACGAAAAGCACCATGGCGTGGAAGGTCAACATTACCCCGAAAAAGTCTAACCCGACTTCGGCGGCGACCATATCGTTGTAGTAGAGCCAGTAGGCCGAGGCGAAAGCCAACAGGGTGGCGGTCAGAGCAATCCAGCGGCGGCCGGTTAAGCGGCACAGGGATAAGTAAGCCAGCAGGGCAGCCCCGGCGTAGGCGAGGAGCATCATAATGCGGGCGGAATAGAGTTGGGCCGACAACAGGTCATCGGGGAAGGGAAAGATGAACAGCTTAATCAGCAGGTAACCGCCGATAGGGAAGCGATTGTAGGTATCATAGTAAATACTGCCGTCCGGGGTCAGGGAGCGGAAATAGAAGCCGAGGAAGCGATGTTCCGGGGACAAGTTGGCGGCTACGGACATATAGTTAAGGGTTACCTTGGTGTGGTGGCCGGGACGGTAGAAGGCGCCCCGGTCGTTGGCAAAGACAAATACAGTGGTCAGGGCCAGGAGCAGCAGGGCCAGCGGCAGCCAAGTTGATTGGCCGGCGGCCCGGAGTTGGGATGGCCAAGGAAGGGTTTGGAGTCGGGAGGCCAAGGAGTTTTTCATAGTTGAGAAGGCTTTTTGCGGCCACCGCGGTGGCCGGGGTAGCGGCAGACCCGGCTAAGGGGCCGGCGGGATGGCGAATTCGCCTTGCCAGAGGGGGTGTCCATCTGGGTAGTGGAACTGGCCGGTGCGGATTCGGGCGATGGGGTAGGTTGGCAAAGGGTGGCCAGCGATGCAGGTTTCCCGGCTCGACCAAGCGTAGTGGCTGAACTCGAAGTCCAGGTTGGCGAAGCCATACTGCCAACGCTCGATGGGCAGGTCGGCCGGGTCTTGGGGGATCAAGTGGAGCAAGAAGCGGGCTTGCCGGTCTTGGGGTTGGCATGGAGTTTTGACATAAAAGAGCCAGTCGTCGGGCAGGTAAGGGTGTCCGGCATAATGATAGACGGCGTAGTCGGCGTTGAGCAGCGGCGGGCCGGCTTGGGCCAAGATATGGTCGAGGTAATTCGGGAAAGCGTCAGGGCCGCCGGGATAGAGGAACAGTCGGCTGTTTTGCGGGGTCAAGGTTGCGAATGCATCCAAGCGCAGGGGCAAAATCAGAAAGTCGGCCACAGCCAAGCCCGCCGCCAGGCTGCCGGAAAGGTAGCTCTGCACAGGAGCGTTCAGTTGGGGCAACTTACCACGATAGGCGACGGTGCGTCCTTCGGTTTCAGCAAGGATAACTTGAAAGTCGGCGGCGACCATTTGCTGGAAGCGGCTGTCGGTTTCGGCGTGGCCGATTTGGGCCATTCGGAAAGCGGACAGTCCGAAGATCAATATGGCAGCGGCGGCAAAGGCGGCGATAAAGCGGCGGCCGCCGGGTCGGCTGAGGTAGAGGAGGGACAGGGAGAAGGCGGTCAAGGGTATTCCGGTGAGAAAGAGGGCTTCAAAGTCCTGGAATGCGACATTGTTATACATCAGCAACGCCCAGCAAAGGCCGAAAAGGGAGAGGGTAGCCCAGAGGATTTTATGGGAGACAAAAGCCAGTCCAAGCAGGGTTACAGCGGTGACGGCGATGCCCAGGGCAATGCTGTGACGGGCCAAGTCGTCCACCGGTGGGGTGCCCATAGTATTGAAATAGCCGGGCAAGGCGTAGGGGCTGGACATTCCGCCGATACGGTAAAGCTGTTGCTGCAAGTAAGCGAGCCAAGCCAGCGGGTCAGAAATAAAGTCTCCGCTCAAAGTTGACCGGCTCAACGCTGATTGAAAAGACCCCAATTCGGTCAGTCCGTTTTGCCCGTTGAGGGCGAAGTATTCGTTGGCGAAGTTGAAGCCAAGCACTGCTATGCCGAAAAGGAGGGTTACGACACCCAGGGTCAGGTAGCGGCTGCGGAACAGGAGGTCAAAGGCAGCGCGTATCCGGGACAAGGGGGAAGCTACGGGCGCGGCGGCGCGGGCCCGGATAAGTTCACTGACCAAGCCGAGCAGAATAAAGGGCAACAACAAGGCATAGGTATGCCAGCCCAGGAGCAAGGCCAAGCAGCTTTTAAGCAGCAGTTGGCGGAAGCGTCCCTCCTGAACGAAAAGCACCATGGCGTGGAAAACCAGCATTACCCCGAAAAAATCCAGGGAGGCTTCGGTGGTGACCATATCGTTGAAATAGAGCCAGTAAGGAGAGGAGAAGGCTAATAAGGCGGCGGTGAGGGCAATCCAGGGGTGGCCGGTCAAGCGGCGCAGGGACAAGTACGCCAGCAGGGCGGCGCCAGCGTAGGCGAGAAGCATCAGGATGCGGGCGGAATAGAGTTGGGCCGACCGGTCATCAGGGAAGGGGAGGATGGAGAGCTTAATCAGCAAAAAGCCGCCGATGGGGAAGCGGTTGTAGGCTCGGTAAGAAATTTCGCCGTCGCGGGTCAAGAATCGGCCATAGAATCCCAGGAAGCGATGCTCCGGGGACATATTGGCCGCCAAGGCCAGATAGTTGGCTGTTCGGTAGTTGTGGGGGCTTTGGGGGCCGGGGCGGTAGAAGGTATCCCGGTCGTTGGCAAAGATAAATACCGTGGACAGAGCCAGGAGCAGCAGGGCCAACGGCAGCCACGGGGAATGACCGGCGTCCCGGATGCGGGGCGGCAGGGAAAAGGCTTGGAGGCGGGATGCCAAGTAATCTTTCACGGTAAAGGGAGTTGCTCCTAGGCCAGGGTGTACGGCGGGCGTGGGCTATTGGAAGTGGGGCATAACTTCGTCGGCAAAGAGGCGCATCGAGTTATGCACATCGGCGTTGGGCAGAAGGCCGCCGGTGGCGAACCAGCACATAAACTCGTCGGCCCCGAACATTTCCCGGAAGGATTCGAGCTTTGCAATGACCCGCTGGGGGCTGCCGATGACGCAGAACTCTTGGGATACATGGTCAAAGCTCAAGTCCCTGTTGCGGCCGCTGATGGAGCGGGAACGGTTGCTCCGCAGGATGCTGAGGTAGTTTTCGAGGCTGGCGGCGTAGGCTTGGGCCGTGGGGCCGGTTTCATCGTGGGTTACGTGCATCAGGAGCATAACATTGACGCGGCGTTTTGCCGGGTTATGGTCGTGGGCTTGCAACTGGCGGCGGTATTCGGCAAGGCCGCGCTGCGCCCCATCCAGAGATACCACCAAGGGGGCGATGAGGATGTTATGCCCCAACTGGCCAACCAGGGGAAAGGTATCCTGGCTGTTGGCGGCGATATAGACCGGGGGATGGGGCTGTTGGCAAGGCTTGGGGACGACGCGCACCTGCTCAAACTGATGGTACTTGCCCCGGTAGGTAAGTGTCTCACTAGTCCAGGCTTGCAGCACAATTTCGAGATTTTCGACAAAACGCTCCCGCCCTTCCTCGACATCAATGCCATAGCCGGCGTACTGCTGGAGCATTGCGCCGCGGCCGGTGCCTAAAATGGCCCGCCCGTTGGAAATAACATCCAGGGTGGCAAACTCCTCAGCCAAGCGTACCGGGTGATGCAGTGGCATCAGGTTGACGGCGGTGGCGATTTTCAGCTTTTCGGTGGTCTGGGCAATGGCGGAACCGAGGAGCAGCGGGGCCGGCAACACGGAAAAGCGGGGATTGAAGTGGACTTCGGCCAGCCAAACGGCGGCAAAGCCCAACTGGTCGGCTAACTGCGCCTGGGAGATAGTGTCGGCGTAACGCTGGGCCGGGGATTGATGGTCGGCGCAGGGCAGTTGGTAGAAAATGCCGAATTCCATAGGGCTTGGCTCCTTATGGCGTTGCGGGCTGGCTCCGGCGGAGCTTCACTCCGTTTCGATTTGCAGGTTGGACAGGTCAAGGTTGGGGGAGCGTTGGGAAAGCCGCAGCATCTCCACGCCCACCACTTGCTGGACTGCGTTGTAGTCGAGGATGACGCCGGGCGACGCTTCCTCGGATTCCACTATGGGGGAGTCGTCGAGGCGGAGATAAAGGGCGTCGGCTTGCTTGTCAACTCGCAGTTTCATAAGGCTCCGTTCCATTATAGCGGCATAATCTCGAAGTCACCCGGTCGATGCTGCTATAGTCTGCCGCTGGATTTACCGGATTCCCGTTGGCACGGGAATGACGGTTGGGTACAGTGGCAAGGGTTACAACGGTATATTCCCGTGTTTTTTGGCGGGGAGGCTGTCCCGCTTGTTTTTCAGCATTTCCAGAGCTTTGATGATGCGGGCCCGGGTTTCCGCCGGGTCGATAACATCATCCACAAAGCCCTGCCCGGCGGCAATGTAGGGGTTGGTGAATTTTTCCTGATAGTCGGCGATAAGCCGCTGCCGTTCCGTTTCCGGGTCATCAGCCTGGGCGATTTGCTCCCGATAGATGATGTTGACCGCGCCATCCGGCCCCATTACGGCGATTTCCGCCGAGGGCCAAGCCAGGTTGACATCGGCGCGCAGGTGCTTGCTGCTCATCACAATGTAAGCGCCGCCGTAGGCTTTCCGCAGGATAACGCTGACTTTGGGAACGGTAGCCTCAGCGTAGGCGTAAATCAGTTTGGCGCCGTGGCGGATGATGCCGCCATATTCCTGGTCAATGCCGGGCATAAAGCCGGGGACATCGACCAGAGTAACCAGGGGAATGTTGAAGCAGTCGCAGAAGCGGACGAACCGGGCGGCTTTGGCCGAGGCGTCAATGTCCAGCACGCCGGCCAGTACCGAGGGCTGATTGCCGATAAGGCCCACGGTACTGCCGTTGAAGCGGCCGAAGCCGATAACCACATTGGGGGCAAAGTCGGCTTGCACTTCCATAAACTCCTCGACCGGGACTTCCTCGAGTTCCTCCTCGCCGCCAATGTCCACGATGCGATAGATGATGTCGCGGACATCGTAGGGGCGGTTGGGTTCATCCGGCACCAGATAGCGCAAGTCCGGGTCGAAGCGGTCAACCGGGTCGCCGAGGGGCAGCAGGGGCGGGTCAGCCAGGTTATTGGCAGGCAGGAAACTGAGCAGGCGGCGCACTTCGGCGAGACATTCATCCTCGGTTGCCGCGACGAAGTGGGCGACGCCGCTGCGGGTGGCGTGGGAATCGGCGCCACCCAATTCCTCGTGGGTAACTTCGGCGCCGGTTACGGCTTTGACCACATCCGGCCCGGTAATATACATCTGGCCTTTGCCCTGGACCATAAAGATAAAGTCGGTGATGGCCGGGGAATAGACGGCGCCGCCGGCAGACGGCCCCATAATGACGGAGATTTGCGGGATTACGCCGGAGTAGAGGGTGTTTCGCAGAAAGATGTCGCCGTAAGCGCCGAGGCTGACCACGCCCTCCTGAATTCGCGCACCGCCGGAGTCGTTGATGCCAATGACCGGGCAGCCGGTCTTGCCGGCCAAATCCATCACCTTGCAGATTTTCTCGCCGACCACTTGGGAAAGGGAGCCGCCAAAGACGGTGAAATCCTGGGCGTAGGCAAAGACTTGGCGGCCTTCGATGCGGCCGCAGCCGGTGACGACCGCATCGCCGAGGATTTTGCGGTCGGCCAAGCCGAAGTCGGTAGCCCGGTGGGTGACGAAAGAGTCGATTTCCTGAAAGGAGCCGTCGTCCATCAGCCGAGCCAAGCGTTCCCGGGCGGTGAGCTTGCCGCGGTTGCGCTGCTGGGCAATGCGCTGGGGGCCGCCGCCTTGCCGGGCGGTACGCCGCATTTCCTGCAAGGCGGCGATTTTTCGGTCAATGATGCGCTTTTCGGTGGACACGACCGCTCCTGATCGAAGTGTTGCCGGCGGTATTATAACCGATATTGGGGCGGTGTGGGGGTATGCGCTTAACTGCGGGAAAGAGCGGGCGGGGTGTGCTACTATTGGGCTATCAGGAATCGGCAAGGGGACGCTGGCAAATTGACGGCTTGGGAACAGTTAACCGTAGGGCGGGGCGAACCGCTGACTTGGGGCCGCCGCACCTATGTTATGGGAATTATCAACCTGAGCCCGGATTCCTTTTCCGGGGACGGCTTGGGTTCGGACTTGGCGGCGGCAGTGGAACAGGGATTGCGGTTTGAGACGGAAGGGGCGGATTTTCTGGATGTGGGGGCGGAGTCGACCCGACCGGGGGCAAGTCCCATCAGCCCGGAGGGGGAGTTGGCGTTGCTACGGCCGGCGTTGGCGGCGTTGGCGGCGCGGGTCAACATTCCCATCAGCGTAGATACCTACAAATCGCCGGTGGCAAGGGAAGCCATTAAGGCCGGGGCTGCCATCATCAACGATGTTTGGGGTCTGAAGTATGACCCGGAAATTGCGGCAGTGGCGGCGGAAACCGGCGCGCCGCTAATCCTGATGCACAATCAGGAAGGGCGGGCTTACCGGGACTTGCTGCCGGATATTTTTGCCAGTTTGCGGCGCAGCGTGACGCAGGCAATGGCGGCGGGAGTGGCCCGGGAGAATATCATTCTGGACCCGGGCATCGGGTTTGGCAAAACGGCAGAGCATAACCTAGAAATTATGCGGCGGTTGGCCGAGTTTCGGGAGTTAGGCTTTCCCCTGCTGATGGGAACATCCCGCAAATCCACCATCGGCTTGGTGCTGGACTTGCCGGTCGAGGAACGGTTGGAAGGAACGGCGGCCACGGTAGCCCTGTCGGTAGCCGGGGGCGCGGATATTGTGCGGGTGCATGATGTGAAGGAAATGGCGCGGGTGAGTCGTATGAGCGATGCGGTTGTGCGCGGCTGGAGTTCGGACAGTTGACGATGGCAGACGCCCAACCGGTACGGGCTTACTTGGGGCTGGGTTCCAATCTGGGCAACCGGCGGGATAATTTGGCGGCCGCGGTGGTGGCGTTGGCTGCTGACGGGCGGGCGGCGGTAGTCGCGCATTCTGCCGTTTATGAAACGGAGCCGTGGGGCTACCGGGAACAGCCGGATTTCCTGAACTGCGCCGTGGGCGTGGCTACGGTTTTGTCTCCGGGGGAGCTGCTGGCGTTATGCAAGTCCATTGAGGAACGGTTGGGACGGCAGCCGGGACTGCGGTTCGGGCCGCGGGTAGTGGACCTGGACATTCTGCTTTACGGGGCGCAGGTAGTCCGGCTGGAAACGCCGGATTTGGAAATACCCCATCCTCGGCTGCACCAACGCGCCTTTGCCCTGCTACCCTTGGCGGAAATTGCCGGGGAGGTAGTTCATCCGGTATTGGGGCGGACGATTGGGGAATTGGCGGCGGTAGTGGAGGGGCGGGATGGGGTGGTAAGGGTTGGGGATTAGTTATCTGCGGCCGGATCCCCGTTGGCGCGGGAAGTTCTGTTTCAGCCCATACCTAACATTGCCCCGAATTGGAACCCGGCGGCGTTTTTCAGTCCTCAAAACGGTTCATTCGCAATCCCCAAATCATTTGCGACACCATATCAGCGCTCCCCTCAAGATTCCTGCAAACCGGGCCCAAGGTTGATACGGGCCACCGCATACCGCAACAACCCCCAAGTCCGACCTTGCCGCTTCGGTTCAGACGGGTTGCCATCCGTGCCGGACCAAATTTTCCCAAGCAACGCCTAACCCCCGGTCACTGACACTTGCCCCTTCCGCCGGGGGCGGCGGCCGCCGGATAATTGAAAGGAAGCCGGGCGCGGCGGCGGTCCCGGGCCGGGGGAAATTGGCCGGGATTGGGGCAAAACTGGTTTTTTAAGGCGGATTTCAGGGGCGAAATCTATTGACTTATCCTGGGGGGCGGCGATACAATCCCGCTACTATAAATTGTATCGCTGAGCGGAAGCAATGCAATATGTAGTATTTTTAAGAAAAGTCTAAAACTTTTTTTAGAAACGGTACAAGGAAATGCGATGTCCCTATTGTGGTTCCGCCGAATCCCGGGTTACTAACTCCCGGGATGTGGAAAACGGCATCCGCCGGCGGCGGGAGTGTCGCGAGTGTCAACGGCGGTTCACCACTTACGAGCGCATCCACGCCGCCGCGCCGATGGTAACTAAACGGGATAACCGCCGGGAGGAGTTTGACCGGGAAAAGCTGGCCGGCGGCATCCGCAAAGCCTGCGCCAAACGGCCGGTGCCGGCGCACCGCATCGAGCAGATGGTCGAGGAAATCGAGGGGGAATTGCAAGGGCTGGGCCAAGGCGAAGTAGCCACCAGCATTATCGGCGAAACGGTGATGGAACGGCTGAAAAACCTCGACCGGGTGGCTTACATCCGCTACGCCAGCGTCTATCGGGACTTTCAGGACATTGAGAGCTTTGAACAGGCGGTTAAGGATTTGCGGGAAGGCGGCGGTACGCAGCTGACCCTGCCGCAGCTGGAACCGGGGCAAGCCCGGCAGCAACGGCGACGCGGCGGCGGGCAACGGGAATCAGCCAGCCCAGAGCCGCCGGAAACCGACCCCGAAATGACCCCGGAGGATAGCCCCAAGGACGAACCGATTACGGAAACCCCGGCAACGGAATTATAAAAGGAGTTTTTCCGATGAACAGCAGCGCCCAATACTCCGCCCTGACCCGGCTCCTGAACCACAACACCAAGGTGCATCAGTTGGAGGAACTGCTCGCGCGGCTGCCGACCCCGGTAGGGGCGGCGGTGCAAGAGGGCGGCGCCGGGGAGTTTGACCCGGAGGTGAACCCCATCGCCGACTTGCAGAACGACATCGACAAGGAGGTGCGGGCCAGCTTGGTGGCGTGCTGGTTCGCGATGCCCCGGGAGTTGGACGACCTCGAGGAGATTTAGCCGGCGGCCGCGCCGGCCGGGGAGGCAGCTATGTTGAACATCAATCGCACTGCGGATTATGTGGTTTTGTGGAAAAGCCACAAACGGGCGGAGTGGGCGGCAGTGGGGTTGGACGGCCAGGTTGCGGAACTGCGGCAGCGGCTGGAATGCGGCGTCAATCTGGACTTGTCCCCGGCGGCGGCGCAACTGACGCCGCCGGGCCCGGCGATCAACACGGCGGTGGCGGTATTGCCGCAGCGGGAATTGGCCGCCGCGCCGGCCGGCGGATTGGCGGTGGCGGAAGTTCCGGTGAAAGCTGACGCCGCCGCGGAACTGGAATTGCTCGAAGCGGAAAGCCGCCGGATGTGGAAACTCCACGCCGAGCTGGGCGGCGAGTTGTCCCAAGTGGCCCGGTTACTGACGGCGGCACAGAGACAATCGGCGGAAAAAGTGTTACAACAGTGGGCGGAAACCGGCGCCGGTTCCTGAACCGGGCCGGGACGATTTCCCCCGTTGCAACCGCCCGGCAGCAAAGCCGAGACTGGTGAAGTTTGCTAATTTGGCAACTTCCCGCCCTACCATCAACACCAAAGGGAGTATTACAATAATCCTATGCTTGACCAAGTTAACTACCTGGTAGAAATCCGCTGCCAGCCCTTGCCTCTGGAGCAGGCGGCCGCCTTGGCCGCCGCCGTGGGGCGCAGCTTTCCGGTGCGGGACTGCCGCCTTGCCCCGGAGGGGCTGACCGTCGCTTTGGCGGCGTCCCATCCCCTGGCTTACGGCGCGCTGAAAGACCTGGCCGATTTGCTGGAGCGGGAACTGGCGCAGCGCGGGGCGCAATTGCAGTCCGGGGTCATCCGCCAAGCCGTTGCCACTAGTCCGCTGCGGGCGGCGGTCAATACCATCGCCCGTTGCCTGGGCCGGCCGCGGCCGCTCCGGGCCGTCCCGGTGATGTATTTCCATTGGGGATTGAACCTCGATCTGATGCTGAACGCCCGGCTGAACCCGCCGCCGCGGCTGGAACTGGCGGCGGATTCCCGGTAAGCATTTTCCCCAAAGCCGGCCGGAAAGCGGCCGCCGGAAGCCAACGGACGCCCGACTAGCTATTGCCTGAGGAGGGGATAGCCCAACCGAGTAACTTGACTTTATATTTGCGAGTGCTGTAAGGGTGAGGAAAATGGCAACCATCAAAGAAAGTACGGGCCAAGCCACCGCCGATACGCGGCGTCGGCTCCGGGATGCCTTGGCCGCCGCCGGCATCAGCGGCCAAATCAACAACCGTTCCACGGAGTTGACGGAGAACTCCCAGGTGGTGCTGCGCCGCCGCTACTTGGCCAAAGACCGGGAGGGCAATGTCCTCGAAGACCCGGACGGGATGTTTCGGCGGGTGGCGTGCAACCTGTCCCAAGCCGACCGGAACTATGGCGTCCCGGAGCGGGAACGGCAGGCCACGGAGGAGGAGTTCTATGATGTGATGCGGAGCCTGGAGTTTATGCCCAACTCCCCGACGCTGATGAACGCCGGGCGGGAGTTGCAGCAGCTTTCGGCGTGCTTTGTGCTGCCGGTGGACGATTCCTTGGAGTCGATTTTTGACCGGGTGCGGCAGACGGCGCTGATTCACAAGAGCGGCGGCGGCACCGGCTTTTCCTTTTCCCGGCTGCGCCCGGAGGGGGATGTGGTCGGCACTACCGGCGGCGTAGCTTCCGGGCCGGTCAGCTTTATTAACGCCTTTGACGCCGCTACCGATGTGGTCAAGCAGGGGGGCACCCGCCGCGGCGCCAATATGGGCATCCTGAATGTGGAACACCCGGACATTCTGCGCTTTATCCACGCCAAAGAGGACGGGGAACATCTGATTAACTTCAACATCTCCGTCGCCGTTACTGAGGATTTTATGCAGCGGGTGGAGCAGGGCCGGGATTATAACCTGGTGAACCCGCGCTCCGGGGAAGTAGTCGGTCAACTGAACGCTAAAGCGGTCTTTGACCGTCTGGTGGAAATGGCGTGGAAAACCGGCGACCCGGGCATCGTCTTTCTGGACCGGATTAACCGGGACAATCCTAACCCGCAACTGGGCTGGATTGAATCGACCAATCCCTGCGGTGAACAGCCCCTGCTGCCCTTTGAATCCTGCAACCTGGGTTCCCTGAATGTCGCCCGGATGGTGCGGCATACCGGGGATGCGGTGGAAATGGATTGGAACCGGCTGGCCCGGGCGGTCCGCACCGGCGTCCATCTGCTGGACAATGTCATTGATATGAACAACTATCCCATCCCGGAAATTGCGGCGATGAGCAAAAAGACCCGCCGCATCGGAATGGGCATTATGGGCTTTTCGGACCTGCTGGTGCAGTTGGGTATCCGCTACGATTCCGAGGAAGCCCTGGAGTTGGGGGCGGAAGTGATGCGGCGGATTCAGGAGGAAACCTACCGGGCGTCGGCGGAATTGGCGGAACGGCGCGGCGTCTTTCCGGCTTGGGAGGGCAGCATTTACAACCGGCCGGGCCAGGTACAGCGGATGCGGAACTCGGCGCCGGTGACCATTGCGCCCACCGGCACCATCAGCATCATCTCCGGGGCCTCCAGCGGCATTGAGCCGCTCTTTGCCCTGTCCTATGTCCGCAATGTGATGGACAACACCCGGTTGGTCGAGGGCAATCCTTACTTTGAGGCGGTGGCCCGCTACGAAGGCTTTTACTCCACCGAACTGATGGAGCAGTTGGCGCAAAAGGGCAGCCTGGCGTTGATTGACCCGGAGTTGCCGGTGCCGGATTGGGTTAAGGAGGTGTTCCGCACTTCTCACGACATTACCCCGGAGTGGCACGTGCGGATGCAGGCCGCCTTTCAGCGGTACACCGACAACTCGGTGTCCAAGACCATCAACTTCCCGGCCGAAGCCACTATCGCCGATGTCGCCGCGGCCTACCGTCTGGCTTACGAAACCGACTGCAAGGGCATCACCGTTTATCGGGATGGCAGCAAGGAAGGGCAAGTGTTAAGCACCGGGGACACCGGCAACGGCGCAGTGGGCAATGTCCCAGCTGCCAATGGCTACGGCGCGGATGGCGATTATCTGGTCATCCCGGAGCGGCGGGTGCCGCGGGAACGGCCGCGGCAGATTCACGGCGTTACCGAGCGGGTACGCACCGGCCACGGCAATATGTATATCACTGTCAACTTCGGCGAAACCGGCAATCCCTTTGAGCTGTTTGGGACTTTGGGCAAAGCCGGCGGCTGCGATTCGGCGCAGCTGGAAGCCATTTCCCGGCTGGTGTCCCTGGCGTTGCGCTCCGGCATCAGCGCGCGGGATGTGGTGACGCAGCTGCGGGGAATTACCTGCTGCCCGGCGTGGGACAACGGGACGCTGGTGCGCTCCGGCCCGGATGCGGTGGCGCTGGTTCTGGAAAACTACGCCGGAGACGCCGTCGAAACCCTGAACCCGCCGGAAGTGGAGTCGGTGCAAATGCAGTTCGTCCCCCAGCCGGCGCAGCGGAACGGGAAGGGGGAACTGGCGGCCGGGAACGGCGTCTTGCGGCAGACGGTCCCGGCGGTCAACATTGCCCGCAAATGCCCGGACTGCAACACGCCGGTGATTTTCCAGGAGGGTTGCCTGATGTGCGTAGCCTGCGGCTGGAATAAGTGTGAGTAGGGGGGAGGAGGTATATAATAGTGAGCGGAGGTGAAAATGAGGGATAAAGAAGAAAAGATTTCGGAGCGGCTGCTCCGGCGTCGGGTTGAGGTTGGGCTCACCCAAGAGGAAATTGCGTCAAGGGTTGGGCTCAGTCAAAGGGCTATTGCCCGTATGGAATCGGGCAACAGTCCAGTATTGGACGATTTCCTGGAACCCTTAGCCGAAGCGTTGGAGTGCACGCCTGAGTACCTCCGTAGCGGGTACGACGAAACCCAAGACGCAGTGTTCAGGTTTGTCAGGTCGCGATTTCCTGTCCCCGCCATTAGGCAAGAGTTCTGGCAAAACCTTAATTCGGCACCCAGCTTCAGGGAAGCGAATCTGTCCGATACCGATTTGCGTATTTTGGCAGATAACTTCGAATCCCAAAAGCAGTTGGAGGATGAGATCGACTTGTTCGGTCTGGACCATGGCGACTCCAAATAGCAACCAGTTGCTTTCTGCTATACGGGAGGAGTTCCGCTTGGAAGCCCTGCCTTGTCAGGTCGACCTGAAAACCTTTGCCCAGCGTTGGGGTGTAACCTCAATTGAGGAGCGGGAAATCGGGTCGGAGGCTATGCTTTTGCCGAACCGGAACGGTTACAGCATAGTTCTTAAAAAGGCAGACCGGCCAAGCCGGTTGACGCGCCAACGGTTTTCCTTTGCCCACGAGTTGGGGCATCTGCTTTTGCAGGAGTCCCAGCAAGCCGATATTGCCTTAAAGTATCGCGGCCACGGTCATAGCGATGCGGAAGAGTGGTTGTGCGACCAAATCGCCGCCGAGATTCTGATGCCGCGCTTAGCTTTTCAGGAAGACGCCTGGCTAGGGGGGTGGTCTTTGCGGAACTTGCAGAACTTGGCCCGCAAGTATGATACTTCTATTCCCGCAACGGCTTTTCGGATGATTGACCTGATGCCGGAGGAAGCCCTTATGGGGGTTTGGGCGTTCGACGGCAACGGCAAGTTCAACCTTAAGCAACGGCGCACGGGGAAAACCGCTTACAGGGTTCCAGGAGGAAGCATAGCTAGTAAGCGATTGGGGTTGGCGGCCCAAGCGTGGGGTAGTGATGAGGTGGAAACCGGGGTTGCTCCGGTGGTGAGGTATAGCCGCTCCGGGGGGATAAGCCTCCGGGATGTCCCGTCGGAAGCATTGTCTTGGGGGCAGGGCGAATATAAGCAGGTGATGGTTTATTACTACCCCGGGCGGGATTAAGGCTCGACCCCTCCCGATTTATTCAAGGATTCCGGCAATTCTCCGGCTGTAAGAAATTCCCCGCCGCAAGCTGCCGCCGCTTATCCTGCGCCAAGTTCAGGTAAGCGGCCGGTTAATCCCTACGGATTCTCAACCGCGCCATCCAGTTTCCGCATCAGGTGGTTGGCCAGAGTCAGCAGTTCCAAGGCTACCTCGCCGGCGTCCACCAGGCTATGCTCGTGAGCGCGCGGGTTTCGGATGCCGGTCATCGCACCGGCGAATAAATCCATATAGCCCTGCTGTTCATCCCGCTCCGATGGGGACTGCAACGGGTTGAGCTTGAGGATGGGCGCATTGGGGCTGAACACCGTCCGCATCAATGGCGCGCCGTCTCGGTCAGTGTTACCCGACTTATCTTTGACGGCATTGTTGAGGCACTTGAACGCTTCCTCGACGGCCCGGGCATAGTAGCCGTCGACAAATAACGAAGCACTGGCTTGCCGAAGCGAATCGTCGGTTACCAACTCGTCAAAGAGTTGGTGTAAGGTGGGAGCTATGCTGGGTGGAACAACACGGCGAACTTCGTATCCTGCTTCGTTAAGGGAACGCAGGACGTCACCCAGTGTCGACGCTATTTCGCGACCGCTCGAAAACTCGTCCACTACGACTCGTTCCCGTAAAGGTGTCGGGCCATGCTCGCGAAAATTTGGTCAATCTGCTCTGCGCTCGAGGTCGGGTCTATGTGGACTTGGATGTCTACGTGCAGAGCAGGGCGCTTGGTTTCTGCGGCGATCTTGCCGCTTTCCCGCACTTCGGAAACAGCCGCGACAGGAGGTTCCAAATCGGAGGATGTCGGTGCGACACTTACGGAACTATGTGGAAGTTCATCGAGGATTTCCGCAATATCTTTAACATATTTCCGGCCCCCGATGTCCTCGATAAGGCCGAGAAAGCGCAAGTTCGCAGCGAACACTTCCGTAGCCTTATCCCTGTCATCCTCGGCAACACCGGCTTTGACCAGTTCATCCTTCAGCACCGGGCCTTCTTGAAAAGCCTTGCCCTTCATCTTGTCGTAGATGGTGCTGAAAGGCCCGAACTGCTCGATGGCCAAGCTGAACCGTATCGCCAAAACCTCTTGGGAATCGCCATCAGTGGACAAGGCGGCCCGCCCGCTGTCCGTGAGTGACAGAAAATCGCCCGGTTGCTTCCGGACGGCCAATCCGTACTTCTCCGTGTTGGTGACCAGAACCTGGCTTGGGCCACTGTCTGGGGAGCGGTTGAGTTCCTTGAACAGCGTTAGCCGCCTGATTTCGCCGTCAAAGCCATGCTCGGCAATGCTCTTGGGCAACAGAAGTGCCCTCTCGAACTTCACCGTAGGGAAGGGTTTGCTGTGGCCACCGCGTACGCGCCGCCGCTTGACAGCTTCTTGATCGGCGTTGACTTGCTGGGTCACTAAAGCACCTCCAGTTCAGGCTGTTCGGGGGATTAACCAATCTCACCCGGTAAAGCAGTGCGGTTCAAGCAACTTCCGTTAGCAATTATAAATCATCGTTTCCTTCTGTGCAACCTTTTCAGAATCGTCTAGGGAAGGTCAAAAGGGTCACTAATTTGGAAAAGAGCAGGAGGGATTAGCCCCTCCCGCCCTTTCTGGCGCGCCCACAGTCGGGCCGGATTACTGGATGTACCGGATGGAGTGAATAGCCAGCGGCGGGGCCTTTATGTGCGCGCCGGGAATATCCGAACCCCACACCAGCAAATCAACCGGCTCGGCCAAACTGCCCACCGGCGCTTTTATGGAAAAAGACCGGCTGCTCACATCCCAAAGGATAGCCTCGGCAGTGCCGGGCGTGTTCGGATAGGATGCGCCCGGCGGCGCAGGGCGGAGAATAATCAACGCGTCGCGGTCGGTGTTCCGGTATTTGATGACAAAGGTGGCGACGGACGGAGAGTCCAAGAGGGTGCGACTGCCTGATACGGTTCCCGCAGCCCGCAGGATGCCGTTTTCAATGACGGGACACTCCGACCACCGAATGGCGTCGTGTTCCTGGAAAAGATTGGCGCCATCGGCAAAGCGGAAACAGGTAGAAGTTTCCGCCAGGGTTGGCGTGGGTCTAAGGGTAGCGGGCGGACGGGGGGTAGCAGGTGTGGGCGTAGGTGGCGCAAGCGTGGCGGTCGGGCTCGGTGTGGTGGTGGGACGGGGGGTAAAAGTAGGCATACGGGTAGCCCAAGGGGTGGGGGTGGGCGGAAGCGTGATGGCCGATTGGGACGTGGGACGCGGCGCGGCGGTGGGTACGGGAGTAGCGGTAGGAGACGGGGTAGCAGTGGGAGACGCGGGGACAGCCGGGGCGGCGGTAGCGCAGGCCACGGCGGTGAGCAACAAGATAGCCCCAAAGGTAAGGATGGGCCGGATTTTCAGCATAAAACCTCCTTGTGTTCCGGGTTAGGCTGCTGCGGGAGTGCAGCCGGGGCAATCATCCGCTGCGCCCCCGGCGGAGCCAAACAATTTGCCGGCTCCGCCGGGCGCGCTGATTACCGTTGCTGGTTCGTGTAGATAAGGCTGTCAAAAACCCGCTCGACGAAAGCGTCGTCATACTGGCCTGTCCAGTCGGCGCACACGTCCATCGTGATGACGAAAAGACGCACAGACTGAAAAATGTATAACCCGTAACTCTCTTGGTCATCGCAATAGCCGATGTCCCGCGAATACCGATACCGCGAACGTTGGACAGTGGGCGAAACTTCGTAAAAGGCGTCCAGCTCAAAGCCGGGTTCTTTTTTCCTGAGGCCCAAGAAGCCATCAGCGAAGCCCGCAAGGGTAAGGTCCTGGTCCATACGCTCGCCCCGGGTTCCAGAAAAGACCATCAGGGTAGCCCGATACCAAGGGGCGTTAAAGGAAACAATGCTGTGGTGGTCGGACTCTGCCGCCCAATCCTCCGGCAAATCAACACTGAAATAAGACCTGGGGCTAAACCTTTGCCAAGGAACCGTCGGCACTGGAGTGGCCGTCGGTTGCGGCGTAGCGGTCGGCGTCGGCGTCGGCTCTGGAACGCTTGGTGTGAAATAGCTGGGGGCTACCAGCCCAGCAGGTCGGCGAAGGACAGATTGGGCCGGCCCAACTGCCGGTTCAGCCCGATGCAGAAGTTATGCATAATCACCTTAGCCACCAGCCGCGTCTGCAAGCCCTCCAAGGTGTGCGGCCGGTCTTGCCCCAAGCGGAAAAAGCCTTGCAACTGGGCAAAGGCCGTTTCCCCAATCTGCCGTTTGCCGGCCACCCAACGGCGCAAGGGGTAGCTCCAGGGATGCTTGCGGTGCCGTTGCGGCGGTGTCACAACGCAAGCTTGATACTCCTGCTGCCAGCGTTGATGAGCCGCCCGCCCGGTAAAGCCTTAGTCGGCCAAATACCAGGGGCAGTAAGCTCCCAAAGTAGGCAGTCGAGGATGGGGATACAACCGAAAAGCCAGGAAAACCTCGGTCATGGTCTGGTCTTTGGCGCTGGCCGGGGACAAGCTGAACCCGGTAATGTTGCCGGCCGGGCCCGCGGCCAGCAGCAAATGAAAGCCGGCATACCAGCCCAAGCGGTTGCTGTAGCCGATGTCGGCTTGTCCCGGCAGCCAACCCTTCCCCCGCCGCTTGGCGGCCCGGGTCGGCACGGCGGTGCTGTCGAGGGCTTGGTAAAGCCCCTCCGGTTCCGCCAGCAAGTCGGACTGGTAACGCCAGAAAGCTACTTGCAAGGCGCAGCAGCGGCGGGCGTGGCGGTTGAACTGGCTGCGGTTGGGCAGACGAGGGAAGGCGTCCCGCAGTTGGGTCTCGGCGTAGCGGTAAAAGTCCCGCTCGCTGCCAAAGCGTCGCCATTGGCTGAAACCAAGCAAAGTAATTACCGCGCTGTCGGACAAAGCCGGCGGGCGGCCCGGTTGCCGGGGCGGTGGCTCACGGGATTTGCAAAAGTCATCCACCAGGACCTATAGTATGGTCAGGAAGGTGTTCGGATCCAGCATAGCCCAGTCTCCTTTTGTCGGGTAGGCTTAACTATGGGGCAAAGACGCCTTCCCTGCAAGGTCTTTCCGGCCTTTTTATTTCACACCAGGCGTTTAAGAATTGGGGGACGGAATTGCAGTCGGAGCTGGAGGGAAAGCAGGTAGTCCGGGGGCGTTGACGCAACGGACGGGGTGTGCTAATATGCTTGGCGGCGCGGGATTGGAGCGGTTTTTGCGGAGATTTTTAGAGGTTTTTATAGGTTTTGCCGTGGTGAACGAAAGGGATGACAACGGCGTGGTCGCTGCGGCGGACGATGGCGCCGGGATGGGCGCGGCGGATGGCGACGCCGGGGTAGCGGTAGCGGACGGCGAGGCGGTGGCGGTGGCGGTGGGCGACAGTCAGGAGTGGCTTTCGATGGGGAAAGCCAGCCGTTTGCTGCAAGTGAGCGAGGCTACCCTGCGGCAGTGGGGCGATGCCGGGCATTTGCAGGTGTATCGGACGCCGGGGGGACATCGGCGGTTTCGGCAGGAGGATTTGCTGGCCTTGGCGCGGCAGGGGACGGTGGTCGAGTCGCCGACGACCGGGGATGCGGAACGCTCGGAGAGCGCGGCCCTGCGGCGGATTCGGCGGCGGTTGAGCCAGGCGGAAGTGGCCGGGTATTCGTGGTATCAGAGCATTGAGGAAGGCGGCCGGGGCCGGATGCGGCTCTTTGGCCGCCGTTTGCTGTCTTTGCTGGTGCGGGATTGGCCGCCGCGGAAGGCGTCGCGGCAGTGGCGGGAAACTTTGGCCGAGGCGCGGCAGCTGGGGCAGGAGTATGGCAGCGAGATGGCGGGACGGGGCGTGTCGCTGCGGGATACGGTGGAGGCGTTTATCTTTTTCCGCTCCTTGGCGATGGATTCGATGCGGTCCCGGGCCTGGACGACGGCGTTGGAGTTGGCAGACCGGGCGTTGGTGGGAGTAGTGGAGGGTCATCAGGAAGGGACGGGGGACGGTAATTAGGAATTAAGAATTGGGGGGCGCGTGGCGGTGTTGTGGGGTTCTGGATTCCCGTTGGCACGGGAAGGATGGTTGCTAGGGGACTGGATTCCCGATAGGACTGGATTCCTGCCGGGGCGGGAAAGACGGTTGAGTAGATTAGCGGAGGTTGAACGCGGAGAGCTATGGATTTGACGGACCGGAAGTTGCTGAACCTGGTACAGAGTCGTTTTCCGTTGACGGAGCGGCCGTATTTGGCGTTGGGGTCGGAATTGGGCATTGGGGAGGCGGAGACGCTGGCGCGGCTGGGGGAGCTGAAACGGCAAAATGTGGTGCGGCAAATCAGCGCCATTTTTGACACCCGCCGGCTGGGCTACAAGACGACGCTGGCGGCGATGGCGTACGCGCCGGAGCAGCTGCATCCGGGGGCGTTGTTCATCAACCGGCATCCGGGGGTGAGCCATAACTACGCGCGGGAAGGTTCGTACTATAACCTGTGGTTCACTTTGGCGGTGCCGCCGGAGGGTGATTTGCCCGGGACGGTGGAAGGGATGGCCCAGGCTACGGGGGCGTTGAGTTTTCGGGTGATGCCGACCCTGCGGTTTTTCAAGATTGGGGTCAATTTTGATATGGTGCGGGCGAAGGGGGCGGCGCATAACTACAGCCCGGATAATGTGGGGGAAAGCCGGCCGGCGCCGGACTGGAATCGGGCGCAGGAAGTTACGGATGCGGAGCGGGCGGCAATCCGGGAGCTGCAAGAGGATTTGCCGCTGGAGCCGCGGCCTTTTGACGGGATGGCGGCGCGGCTGGGAATGGATCCGGCGGGACTGTTTGCGCTGGCCGGGGAGTTCGAGGAGCGGAAGCTGATGCGGCGGTTCAGCGCGGTACTGCATCACCGGCGTTCCGGGTTTCGGGCCAATGCGATGGTCGTCTGGCAAGTCCCCCCGGAACGGGCTGAGGAAGTAGGGCTAAAAATGGCGGAACATCCGGCGGTGACCCATTGTTACGAGCGGCCGACTTTTCCCGATTGGCCGTACAGCCATTTTTCGATGATTCACGCCACGACGCAAGAGGAGTGCGAGGAAATTGCCGGGGAAATCGGGGCGGCGACAGGAATTGCCGACCGGCTGCTGCTCTACAGCACGCGGGAATATAAGAAAACGCGGGTGCGGTATTTTGTGGAGGAGCGGGAGGAGGAATGGGCGGATGCGCCGGCGGCGGATTTTGCGGTGGCGGGGGTGGAGTAGTAGGGGAATTTGCTAGTTAGGGGCTACGGTATCTGGTAAATCCAAAGGGGAGCGCGAACAGGGGGTTATGCCTGATTATTACCCGGTGTATCTGAATTTGGCGGGGAAGCGGTGCGTGATTATCGGCGGGGGGACGATTGCCCAGGGGAAAATCGGCGGTTTGCTGCAAGCGGGCTGCCGGGTTACGGTCATCAGTCCGGCGGCGACGGCGGGGATCCGGGCGGCGGCGGCCCGGGGGGATATTGAGTTTATCGAGCGGGCCTATCAGCCCGGGGATTTGGCCGGGGCCTTTATCGGGGTGGCGGCGACGAATGTCTGGCACGTGAACCGGGAGATTTTTGAGGAGGCGGAGGCGCGGGGGGTTCTGCTAAATGTGGTCGATGACCCGGATTTGTGCAGCTTTATCGCGCCGTCCATCGTGAAACGGGAACCGGTTACTCTGGCGATTTCGACCGGAGGGGCCAGCCCGGCCTTGGCGCGGAAGCTGCGGGAGACTTTGGCGGAAGCGGCGGCTTTGGAGTGGGCGGATTTGGCGGCGGTCTTGGGGCAGGCGCGGCGGATCGTCAAGGAGCGGCGAGTAGTCATTGACCCAGAGCGGTGGCAGTGCTGCATTACCCGGGATCTGCTGGAGTTGGCGCAGGAAGGGCGGTCAGAAGCGGCGTTGACCCAGCTGCTGGGGCAATTGCTGGATGACCGCGCGCCGGGGCTGTGCGCTAACTTGGCGCAGTGTGAACCCAAGGGCTGCGCGGCGCGGCGGCAAGTTCAAGCGGAAAACCGGGCCACGGCGGCGTCCGTCCCGCAAAAGGAGTGGGCGCGGTAATGCTGTTAGTCTTGGGATTGAATTACCGCACCGCGCCGCTGGAATTGCGGGAGCGGTTGACGGTGGATGCGGCGGCGCTGCCGGCGGCGTTGGATGAACTGAACCGGCGGGTGGCGCCGGGGGTTATTTTGTCCACCTGCAATCGGCTGGAGGTTTATACGCTGGCCGCAGACAAGGGCGGCGCGGCGGCGGCGGGCGAGGATTTGCCGGGGCGGCTGCGGGATTTTGTCGCCGATTATTGGGGCGTACCGGCAGCGGAATTGTGCCCGTATTGCTACGATTATGCGGAGCGGGAGTGCGTACGGCATCTGTTCCGGGTAGCCAGCGGGCTGGATTCAATGGTAGTGGGCGAGTGGGAGATTTTGGGGCAGGTGCGGGCGGCGTTCAGCGCGGCCAGTGAACGGGGTTATGTGCGGGGGCCGTTGTCGCGGCTGTTTCACCAGGCATTGCGGGCGGGACGGCGGGTACATCACGCAGCCGAGTTGGATTTGCGGGTGATGGGCAGCCGGCGGCGGTCGGTAAGCTTGGTAGGGGTGCAGTTGGCGCATCGTTTGCTGGGGGATTTGGCCGAGCGGCGGGTGCTGATAATCGGGGCGGGCGATGCCGGTCAGTTGACCGGGCGGGCCTTGGCGGCAGCCGGGGCGGAGAATCTGGTGGTAACGAATCGGACTTATGACCGGGCGGAACGGCTGTCCGGGGAATTGGGAGGAACGGCGGCGCCTTTCGAGCAGTTGTATCAGACTTTGGCGGAGTCGGATGCGGTCATCAGCACGACGGCGTCGCCGGATTATCTGCTGCGGCGGGAGCCGGTGGCGGAAGTGATGGAACTGCGGGGCGGCCGGCCGCTGCTGCTGATTGATATTGCCGTCCCCCGGGATATTGAGCCGGCGGTGGGACTGCTGGAAGGGGTGCGCCTGTGCGACATTGACGCCTTGCGGGCGGATTCGGAGGCGGATAACGCCATCCTGAAACCGGCGGCGGCCCGGGCGGAGGAGTTAGTAGCCGAGGAGACGGAAAAGTTCTGGGAATGGTGGGAGTCTCTGGATACGATTTCGGCCATTGCGGCGCTGCGGAAAGGGGCGGAAAACATCCGGCGGGCGGAAGTGGAAAAGACGCTGCGGCGGATGCAGCGGCGGCAAAGCGGCGGCGCAACCGATAGCGCGGCGGCTACGGCCGGCGATGGAGCGTCTGGGGAAGGGCCGGGGCTGGAGGAATTGGCGGCGCAGTTGGATGCGCTGACCGGGGCATTGGTCAAGAAACTGCTGCATTCGCCGACGGCGTATCTGCGGGCGGCTAAAGACCCGCTGCGGCAGCAGTTGATTGGGGAAGTGTTTGACCTGGAAGGCGACGGGGGGCGGGATGGCCGCCGCCGCTGACCGGGAAAGCGGCGGTCAGGTTACCGGGATGGCCGCCGGCCGGGTAGTACGGGTAGGCACCCGGGGGAGCCGTCTGGCGCGGCGGCAGACGGAGCTGGTTCTGGAGCAGCTGCGGCGCCGGCATCCGGAGGTGGAGTTTCAGGTCGTTGCGGTTACTACGCAGGGGGACGCCCACGCGGCGGCGCCGTTGGCCGGGATGGGGTTGGGCGTGTTCGTGCGGGAAATTGAGCAGCAGTTGCTTTCCGGTCAGTTGGACTTGGCGGTGCATAGCCTGAAGGATTTGCCGACGCGACTGCCGGAGGGGTTGGCTTTGGGGGCAATGCTGCCCCGGGCGGATGCGCGGGATGTATTGGTGAATGTTTGGAATTGCCCGTTGGCGGAACTGCCGGCGGGAGCGCGCATCGGCACAAGCAGCCCGCGCCGGCAAGGGCAATTGCTGCACTGCCGGCCGGATTTGACGGTGGTGCCGCTACGGGGGAGCGTGGAGACGCGGCTGCGGAAGGCGGGCGGAGCGGAATGCGAGGGGGCGATACTGGCGGCGGCCGGATTGAGTCGGTTGGGATTGGCCGGCGGCGTTGCTGAGTATTTGTCGCCGCAGCGGTTCACGCCGCCGCCGGGGCAAGGCGTACTGGCGGTGGAGATACGGGCGGCGGATGACCGGATACGGGAGTTGCTGCGGGAAGTGGATGATGCGGCGACCCGGGCTGCGGCGACAGCAGAGCGGGCCTTTCTGGAGCTGCTGGGCGGCGGCTGCCAAGTGCCGGTGGGGGCGTACGCGCAGTCGGAGGAGGAGCTACTGACGCTGACGACGTTTTTGGGGACGGCGGACGGACGGCAAGCGTTTTGGGGGAAAGTAAGGGGGCCGGCGCATAATCCGCAGGAGTTGGCGGCGGCGGCGCGTTTGACGCTGGCCGAGCAGGGCGGCGGGGAGTTAGTGGGGGGGTAAGCCGATAATCGGGAGGTGTCCGTTATGGGACGCTATCGCTACAGCGTGGTGATTGAGTGGGATCCGATGGAGGAGGTTTTCACGGCCAGTGTGCCGGCTTTGTCGGTTGCCACTTATGGCGATACCCGGGCCGAGGCGATGGCAATGGTGCGGGAGGCGATTGAGGTAACGGTTGAGGGACTGCGGGCGGTGGGGCAGCCGGTACCGACGGGAGACGGGGAAGCTATAGCGGTTCTGGAAGTAGAAGTATGAGCCGGCGGCCCCGGATAACCGGGCGTGAAGCGCTGCGGGCTTTGGAGAGGGAGGGGTTTAATCTGGTAAGAATCCGGGGCAGTCATCATTATATGGAACATAGTGCCGACCCTACCCGGCGGGCTACGGTGCCAATACACGGCAACCGGGTAATTAACCTGACGGTTATGCGGAGCATATTGAGAACTTCCTGGCTGTCGGTGGGGGAGTTTCGGCGGTATTTATAGAGTTTTCCCGGCCAAGTGGCGGAGGTGTGCTAGAATGGGGGAAGCCGGGAATTGGAGGAATGCGGTATGACTGACAACGGTCGGGGTGATTTGCCGGGGGTAGAGCATCACATGAAAATCAGTCGGCGGTTGATTCGGCAGGCCGGTTATGAATTGGAGCGGCGGGGCGACCGGGTGCAGGCGTCGGATAAGGCGGCCGGGGCAGTGGCTCATGCGGTTAAGGCGGTGGCCGAGGCTCGATACTGGCGGCACGATTCGCATAACCGGCGGCGGAATATCGTGGATTTGCTGGCGGCCGAGTATGGGCTGCCGGATTTGACGGTGATGCAGGATACCGCCGACAAGCTGCACGACAACTTTTACGAGGATACGATGCAGGATTTCCAGGTGCGGGATCGGCTGGAGCGGGTGTCCGGGATCCTGGACACTTTTACGGGACTGTTGGGGCGGGAGCCTAATCCCGATTTCGCTCCTACCGGCGAGCAGGAACGGGCATTGAGTCGGTTGCGGTTGTCGGGGGAGGAAATTGCGGAGCGGGAGGCTATTGACTATCCGGAGCCGGCTCCGGAGTTTGAGGAGCCGGAGGAGTAGGATGGGTTCACACTAATTGCCGGGAGCAACCACAAGGATTGCCGCTACCAGGGAATTAAGGGCGGGCATTTAGATTCCTCCCTGCGGTCGGAATGACATAGGTAATTGGTCGGAATGACCTAGTTAGGGAATTGGATGTACGGAGTGGTAGCAATCAGGGTCAACACGCCATAGATCCCTTGTCCATATATGGAATGGCGAGGCTTGGCTATGTTGCTCTGGAGCTGATTGAGCCGGCGGGGGGAAAGTTTTGGCGGGGAAAGTTTTTTTGGTGGGGGCGGGGCCCGGGGAGCCGGGGTTGATTACGGTTAAGGGTCTGCGCGGTCTGGAGCAGGCGGATGTCGTGGTTTATGACCGGCTTCTGGACCCGGCTTTGCTGGCGGCGGCCCGGGCCGATGCCGAATTGGTGTTTGTGGGCAAGGAGCGGGGACGGCAGGCGTTGACCCAAGGGGAAATCAACGAACTGCTGGCGGCCCGGGCGGCGGCCGGGGCGATGGTGGTGCGGCTGAAGGGCGGCGATCCCTTTGTTTTGGGACGGGGCGGGGAGGAGGCGCAGTTCCTGGCGCAAAAAGGCATTCCCTTTGAGGTAGTGCCGGGAGTTACGGCAGCCGTGGCGGCGGCGGCCTATGCCGGGATTCCGGTTACCCAGCGGGGGATGGCTACCGGCTTTACAGTGGTCAGCGGCAGCGAGGATCCGGCGAAAGGGGAGTCGGCGGTGGATTGGGCGGCCTTGGCTCGCAGCGGCGGCACTTTGGTGGTGCTGATGGGCTGGGCGGCGCTGCAATCCATTCTGGAACGGTTGCACAGGGAGGGAATGGCGGCGGATACGCCGGTGGCTTTGGTGCAGTGGGGAACTTGGGCCAAGCAGCGGACGGTGGTCGGCACTTTGGCGGATGCGGCAGAGCAAGGAAGGGCGGCCGGGTTGACGGCGCCGGTAGTGGCGGTCATCGGGACGGTGGTCAAGCTGCGGGAGGAATTGGGCTGGTTTGACCAGCGGCCGCTGTTCGGCAAGCGGGTTTTGATAACCCGTTCCCGGACGCAAGGCTCGCGGCTGCGGGAACTGCTGGCGGCGCAGGGGGCGGAGCCGCTGGAATTGCCGACCATTGAAATTGCGCCGTTGGCTGACTATAGCGAACTGGACGCGGCCTTGGGGCGGTACGGGCTGCTGCCGGTCGAAACGCCCTTTGGGAAAATCAGCAACTATTGGCTGATTTTCGCCAGCGTCAATGCGGTCGAAGCGGTGTTTAGCCGGTTAGAGTTGGCGGGGCAGGATGCCCGGGCGTTGGCCGGGGCAACTATCGGGGCAATCGGGCCGGCCACGGCGGCGGCCTTGGCGCGGCAAGGCATTAAAGCGGACTTTGTGCCGCAGACTTCGGTTTCGGAGTTGGCGGTGTCCGAACTGGCAGGGCGGGAATGGAGCGGGTTGCCGGTATTGCTGCCGGGGGCGGACATCGGGCGGGAAGTTTTGGCCGAGGGATTGGCGGCGCAAGGGGCGCGCGTGGAACGGGTAGCGGCCTATCGGACGGTGCGCCCGGCCGGGGTCGGCGCGGAAGCCCGGCGGCTTTTGGCCGAGGGAGTGGATGCAGTAACCTTTACCAGTTCGTCGACGGTACGGAACTTGCTGGAGGTTCTGGAAGGGGATACGGCGGCGTTAGCGGCGGCGGTGATTGCCTGCATCGGGCCGGTAACAGCCGGGACGGCGCGAGAGTTGGGGCTGCGGGTGGATTTGACGGCGGCAGAGCCTACGGTTGAGGGCTTGGCGGCGGTTTTGACCGGGCATTTCGGGGGGACGGGTTAAACCGGGAGGGAACGCTGACGGTTGACAGTTAGCGGGGGGATAGGGTATTTTACGGATTAGGAAAGGGGGGCGGGGGTAATGGTTGGGGGCGGTATGACGGTTAAGCCGGTAAAGGGAGATTAGGCGATGCTCGGTTTTCCGGACACGCGGCTGCGGCGGGCGCGGGAGTCGGCGGCGGTGCGGGCCTTGACCCGGGAGACCCGGCTGTCCGCCGCCAACTTTATCTATCCGCTGTTCGTAACCCACGGGCAAGGCGTAAGGCAGCCCATTGACCCGATGCCCGGGTGCTATCAGTGGTCGCTGGACTTGCTGGCCGCGGAAATTGCCGAAGTGGTGGAGTTGGGATTGCCGGGAGTGCTGCTGTTCGGCTTGCCGGAGTCGAAAGACGGGGTCGGCAGCGGGGCCTATGACCCGGAGGGGATTATTCAGGAAGCGATACGGGTAGTCAAGGCGGCGGCGCCGGAGCTGCTGGTTATCGGGGATGTTTGCCTGTGCGAATATACCGACCACGGTCATTGCGGCGTGATTGAGGGGGGGCGGGTTGACAATGACCGGACGCTGGAACTGCTGGCGCGTACGGCGTTGACCCAGGTACAAGCCGGGGCCGATATGGTCGCGCCCTCGGCAATGATGGACGGGCAAGTGCGGGCGATTCGGGAAACGCTGGACGCTGCGGGCTATGAACAGACGCCGATAATGGGCTATGCCGCCAAGTACGCGTCGGCTTTTTACGGGCCTTTTCGAGTGGCGGCGGATTCGACGCCGCAGTTTGGCGATCGGCGCAGTTACCAGATGGATCCGGCGAACCGGCGGATGGCGATGCGGGAAATTGAAAGCGATATTGCCGAGGGCGCGGATATAGTGATGGTTAAGCCGGCCTTGGCGTATATGGATGTGGTGCGGCAGGCCCGGGAGCGGTTTGACCATCCGTTGGCCGTTTATAATGTGAGCGGCGAGTTTGCCATGGTGAAGGGGGCGGCGCAGCAGGGCTGGATTGACGAGCGGGCGGTAACTTTGGAATTGCTGACCGGGCTGCGGCGAGCGGGCGCGGATATTATCATCAGCTACCACGCCAAGGCAGCGGCCCGGTGGCTGCGGGAAAAGGAGTAGCCTTATGCTGACCGCCCAGAGTGCCGGTTATCTTGCCGAGCAGCACGTATTCAACGAACTGCTGAAACGGGGGATGTCCGTCTATAAGCCGCTGGTACATTCCGGGCTGAACGGGCTGGCGCGGCTGGAAGACGGGCGGGTGCTGGAGTTGGAAATTTTGTCGGTAGGCGGCTTGGGCGGCAAGGATTTGGGCTGGTTTCAGATTGCCGAGTTTCAGCCCAAGCCGAACCTGTTCATCTTGTGCCTGAACTTTGTGGACGATAGTGTCGCCGAGACCTGGGTGTTTCCCTCCGCGGTGTATCACGCCTATGCCACCGGGGAGACCAGCAAGAGCCGGGCTCGGGATTTGCGGATGCAGAGCGGAATGCGAAAGTACGGCAAGCCGCTGACCGAGCATTTGGCTTGGTTCCGCAATCGCTGGGCGTTAATCACGGACTACGACCGCTATCAGCGGTTTGGGGAATTGGCGGATCTGCTGGCGGCCAAAGCGTCTTTCGAGCAAAAGGATGCGGAAGCGGGCGATTGGGAGCAGTACGCGGGGGCGGTTGCGGGGGAGCTGGGGGAGCTGAAAGATTAGATGTTTTTCCGCCGCGCCCCCGACCCCATTCCCGACGGCGTTACTTTGCTGCATAACTTGACGCCGGCGCGCTGGATTGAGGATGAGTTGCAATCTCCTTGGTCGAGCGCCGGAGTGCTTTTGAGCGCGCTGCTGCCCCCGGGCTTCCCGGCTTACGCCCGCATCTTTCATCCCGCCACTGACCGGGAGGAAAACCGGCCGGTGCGCTGGGCGACCATAGCGGCCTGGCACGGGGCCACGGTTCATCCGCAAATGCAGTTCGGGAAAATCGCCAAATTGCCCGCTCCTTACCAGCCGGATTGGGGGCATCCGCCGGAGCCAGGCCGTTTGCCGGCCGCGGAACTGCATACTTTGACGCAGTTGCTGGTCGATTTCACGGCAACTCCGGATCGTTGCTATTGGTGTCTCTGGGATGGCTACGGCTTTTTCCATTCGACCAGTTACCGCAAAACACCGCGCGTCCGTACTGCGGGACGGGATTACCTGCTGTTTCAGAGCAATATGGCAACCGCCGGGACGCTGGGTGTTGCCGGCGCCCGTTGGTGGGGACAGTCGCCAAATCTGTGGTGGCCGGCCGACCGGGCGTGGTGCGTTGCCACCGAAATTGACTTGTACGATACCTATGTCGGCGGCAGCGCGGACTGTATCGCCAGGATCCTGCAATGCCCCGGATTAGAGGCGTTGCCCACAACTATTGAAACCCGGGTTGACGCCGGAGCGGATGTTATCAATGCCTGAACTGAACCAAACCAAATCCCAGCAGCTCTTTGCCCAAGCCCAGCAATTCATCCCCGGCGGCGTCAACAGCCCCGTCCGCTCCTTCCGCGCCGTCAGCGGTACGCCCCCTTTCATCGCCCGGGGGCAAGGCAGCCGGGTTTGGGATGTGGACGGGAACGAGTATATTGACTACCTGGGTTCGTGGGGGCCGCTGGTTTTGGGCCATGCCCCTCCCGCCGTAGTGGACGCCCTGCAAGCCGCCGCCGCCAACGGCTCCAGTTTCGGCGCGCCGGTCGAGCAAGAGGTCGAACTGGCGCGGCTGATTTGCGCCGCCTTGCCCTCAGTGGACAGTGTGCGGCTGGTCAGTTCCGGCACCGAATCCTGTATGAGCGCCATCCGCCTGGCGCGGGCTTATACCGGGCGGAGCAAAATCATCAAGTTTGCCGGCTGCTATCACGGCCACGCCGACGGTCTGCTGGTCAAAGCCGGTTCCGGGGCCATGACCCACGGCATCCCCACCAGTGCCGGCGTCCCGGAAGCCTACGCCGCCGAAACATTGGTCGCCGACTATAACGATTTGGCATCAGTGGAAAGCTGTTTTGCCGCTTGGCCGGATGCCATCGCCGGCGTCATCGTCGAACCGGTCGCCGGCAATATGGGCGTCGTCCCTCCAGCCCCCGGCTTTCTCGAGGGCTTGCGCCGGCTGACTGCCGCTAATGATTCGCTGCTGATTTTTGACGAAGTGATCACCGGCTTTCGGGTAGCTTACGGCGGGGCGCAGGTTCGCTACGGGGTGACGCCGGATATTACTTGCTTGGGCAAAATTATCGGCGGCGGCCTGCCGGTGGGGGCTTACGGCGGCCGCCGGGAAATTATGGAACTGGTTGCCCCGTTGGGGCCGATGTACCAGGCCGGCACCCTCTCCGGCAACCCCCTGGCCGTAACCGCCGGCTTGACCACCCTCACCGCCTTGCAGCAGCCCGGCGTCTATGACCAACTGGAAACCCGGGCCGCCCGGCTGGCCGCCGGCTTAACCCAAGCCTTTGCCCAAGCCCAAATCCCGGCCACCCTGAACCGGGTCGGCTCAATGCTGACCGGCTTTTTCAACCCCGGCCCGGTGCAAACCCTGTCCCAAGTCGAGCAATCCGACACCGCCGCCTACGGCCGCTACTTTCACGCCCTGCTGACCCGCGGCGTCTATATCGCACCGTCGCAGTTCGAGGCGGGGTTTGTGTCTTTGGGGCATACGGAGGGGGATATTGACCGGACGGTGGCTATCGCGGCGGATGCGCTGGGAACGATGGGGTAGGGGAGGCTGCCGAGCCATATCTGCTATTTCCCGGGATGATGCGTTCAATCTGGGGTAATTCCGGCCGCAAGTTGGGTTTAAGTTTTGTTAAGGGATTGTTGGCGGGATTAGGTAGGCATAACCGGCTTGTCCCGGGGCCGCCCTTGGGATATACTGATGGCAAGGAGGTAGAACAATGATTTCCGACATCACCCTGACCAACTTCAAGGGCTTCCAGCATCTGGAAATCCACCCCAAGCGGATAACCGCCTTTGTGGGGCCTAACGGCACGGGCAAGTCGAGCGTGCTGCAAGCCTTTGGGCTGCTGAAGCAGACTGTGGAGAATTCCCGTCGTATCAACCTGCCACAGCTTTTCTTGCAGGGGCCGCTGGTGAACCTGCCCGGATTGGAGGCTCTGAAATCTAATTTCGGGCAAGGCGATCCGGTATTCCGCTTTGACAGCGTTACCAAAGGGCAATTGGAACACAGCTTCCCCTACGAAATTGAATTCCCAACCGAGCAATCCCCTACCACGCGTACCCTGCTTGCGCCGGACCCGGAAGCATCAAAGTCGGTAATCCGGGGGCTAAAACTGGTTCCGGCCAAGCGGGGTTTTTCCGACCCGGCGCATCCGTTGCGGGACAACCTGGTCAAGGATGTTTCCCTGATGAACGGGATTGTCGAGCAAGAGGAGCAAACCGCTACCAACTTGTGCTACTCCCCGGATGCTGTCGAGCAAGTATCCCATTTGCTCAAGAAAGTGACGGGAACCGGTTTGCGGGCCGATATTGTTCCACCAAAATCGGTGGAAGTGAAATCTCTAAACAAGGCGGGTAGTTTCAACGTTGTCGCCGAGGGTTTTGGCAGTAATTCCCTGATAATGCTGCTGTTGCAACTGGTCTCCGCCGAGCAAGGGGCGACGGTGATGATTGAGGAGCCGGAGATTCACCTACACCCTAAGGCGCAGGCCGATTTGGCCGAAGTATTGGCGGAGGAAGCCCTGACTGGGGACAAGCAGGTGATAATGACCACGCACAGCGAGCATATCCTGAACCGTTTACTGACGCTGGTGGCGGAAGGGACGCTTTCGATTGACGACTTGGCGATTTACGCTTTTGAGAAGGATGACCAGGGGGTATGCTCGGCGCATCCCTTGAAAGTGTATGCCAACGGAACCGTTGAAGGAGGTATCAAAGACTTTTTCGATACCAACCTGGATGAGTTGAAACGCTACAGCCAAGCTCAGTTTGCTCGGATGCCGGCGGCCGAATGACCCAGCACTTCATCTTGGACGAAAATGTCATCATCCTGGCCCACAAACAAGAGGATGACCACGGCGTCCCCGACCGCACCTGCCGGGATTTGCTGGAGCGGATAATTGACATCTGCCATCCCTTGGTCTTGTCTCCCTGGTTGCAGGATAAGTATTGGGAGCAATTGGGAAATCAGCCGGCTGTTGCTCCGGATGTACCCCATGTCTTGGCAATACTGGCGAGCGCTTGGCGGCGGGCCGGAAAAGTGAATAATCAACCCAACGCTCCGTCCTTCCCGGAGGAAACCAACATTCCCCAAGGTAGCTGGGATGATGTGGAAATCGTGCGCTTGGCGGTGGCTAGCGGCGCCATCCTTGTAACCACCGACCAGCCTCTGCTAACCGACTTGGAAACTTCCGGCATAAGGGAACTATACAGCCTGCAAGTGGTTTCCCCGGATGATGCGCTTAATCTGCTATAATTCCGGCCGGGCTGTCATCTCACCCTCAGGAGCGGATTTTGGGCCGGAAACTGGTTTTAAGCGTGGTGGATCAGTCGCCGATGCGGGCCGGGGAGACGGCGGCGGAGGCGCTGCGGGATACTGTCAATCTGGCGATGGCGGTCGAGCAGTTGGGGTATTACCGCTATTGGCTGGCGGAACACCATAATTTGCCCAATTTTGCCGGCACCAGCCCGGAAGTGCTGATTGGGCAAGTGGCGGCCCGCACCAAAACTATCCGGGTAGGCAGCGGTGGGGTGATGCTATCGCACTACAGCGCGCTGAAGGTGGCGGAAAACTTTCGGATGCTGGACGCGATGTATCCGGGGCGCATTGACTTGGGCGTGGGACGGGCGCCGGGCAGTGACCAACTGACGGCCGCCGCGCTGGCTTATCCGGGCAACGCCAACGACATTCAGAACTATCCCCGACAGGTGGTGGACTTGCTGGGCTATCTGTCCGGCGGGTTGGAGTCGGGACATCCCTTTGCGGAAATTCAAGCCGGGCCGGGGGCTGCGGAAACGGCGCCGCCGGTGTGGCTGCTGGGTTCCCGGTACGAAAGCGCTTATATGGCCGCCCGTTTGGGGCTGCCCTTTGCCTATGCCCACTTTTTCGGCTTGGGGGTGCAGGAAGGGCCGGAGATTGTCGCCGGCTACCGCAAGCAGTTTGAGCCGTCCCAACATCTGGCGGCGCCGCTGGTCAATGTGGGGGTGCAGGTGTTGTGCGCTGATACGGAGGAGGAAGCCTTGCGGATTGCGGCGAGCCGCAACTTGGCCCGGCTCTTTTCCATCACTAACCGGGCCAAGGGCATACCGACCATTGAGGAGGCGTTGGGCTACAATTATCAGCTGAACGAACGGGCTTTCGTCCGCCAATACAGCCAGGTTTGCGTGGACGGCAATCCGCAGCAGGTTAGGGAGAAGCTGGAGTCGCTGGCGGAAGCCTATCAGACCGATGATTTGAGCATTGTAACCATCTGCCACAGCTACGCCGACCGGGTGCGGTCGTATGAGTTGGTGGCGGAGGTTTGCGGGTTGGGGGGGTAATCGGGAGCGACCATAGAAGCTAACCGGGATAAGGAGGCTATCTTATGCCCATCGAACAACTGGCCCCGGAACTGACCGACATCATTGACCTGGCTGCCGAAATTCAGGAGTTGGGCAGCGGCTACGGCGGTAGCAACGGCCCGGCCGAAGGGCCGCTGTGGTGGCAGGAGGGCGGCTATCTGCTGTTCAGCGACATTCACAACGACCGGCGGATGAAGTGGGCGGCCGACGAAGGCGTAACCGTCTTTGCCGAGCCGGTGAACCGGGCCAACGGCTTGACCCGGGACTTGCAGGGGCGGTTGCTGGCTTGCGAACACGACAGCCGCCGGGTCTGCCGGTTCAGCCGGGACGGGCAGCGGGTTACCGTGGCCGCCAACAGCTTTCAGGGCCGCCAGCTGAACCGCCCCAACGATGTGGTGGTAAAGTCCGATGGCAGCATATACTTTACCGACCCCTGGACTTTTCAGCGGCCGGCCAATCAGTGGGAGCAATCCTTTTCCGGTGTCTATCGTCTTTCCCCGGACTTGGGGACGCTGACCCTGCTGGTGGCCGACTTTACCCTGCCCAACGGCTTGGCGTTCTCCCCGGACGAAAGCGTCCTTTACATCAACGACTCCCGCCGCCGGCACATTCGCGCCTTTGATGTGCTGCCCACCGGCGGCCTGGCCCTGGCTTCCGACCGGGTCTTTGCCGATTTGAGCGGCGAGCGGCCGGGCGTGCCGGACGGGATGAAAGTGGATACCGCCGGCAATGTCTATTGCGGCGGCTCCGGGGGATTGTGGATCCTCGATTCCGCCGGCAAGCCCTTGGGCATCGTGGTTCACGGCGGGGCGGCCACTACTAACTTGTGCTTTGGCGGCCGGGACTGGCAAACCCTGTTCTTTACCACTTGGAACACCCTGGGCAGCGTGGGGGTGAGAATCCCCGGCATCCCGGTGCCGACGGAGCGGTAGGGGGATTCTAGCGGCTGCCAAACCCTAACTCCGCAAGCCCAAAGCCCCGCAGAGCAGCGTAAAGGCCGCCCCCTGGTTAAAGGGGGCGGCCTTTACGCCGATTTGGATTTCACCCCATCACTCGCGGGACGCCCCGGATGCTTTCCCCTTACAACTCCAGCAGCCGGCGGATATAGCTCAGAAACTCCTCCCGCTTCCCGCCGTCATTGAGAACCTCGGTCAGGTTAAAATCCGCATTGACTATCCGGTCCTCGGAAATACGGCGGCGCACTTCCGGGGTAATGCAGCTGGCCAGGTAAATGTTGGCTACCCGGACATTTTCCCGAACCGCTTCCTCAAAAGACTTTTTAGCCGCTCCGTACCGTTCCAGCGCGGCCGCCGGATCCAGCCCGTACTTGATTTCCACCGTGCCGACCAAACCGCCTTGAGCGTCCCGCACCGCAACATCCGGTTCACTGCTGAAAGCAATCGTCGCGCCATTGGACAAGCGCAGTTCCCGAACCGACTGCTCAGCTATCTCCGCGCCGGGGGCAACTTCCGAACCGTCATTCAGCAGCATACTGCCCACCGCTTCCCGCTGCAAAAGGAAAGCCATCAAAAGTTGCTTAACCCGCCGCCCGCCCTCATTGCCCACCTCGTTGCGCCAAGAACCGTTAATCTGAGAACCCAGGTTCAGCAGGGCGGCGACCCGGGACTTCGCCAAATCCCAATTCGGATCCGCTTCGATCGCAGCGCAGATAAAGCTGTTGACGGTGGCGGCAATGCGGATTGCCCGGGCCGCATTCAACCGTCCCCGTCCCTCCTCCAAGTTGGCGGTGTTGACGCCCAAAGTCTGCATACCCTTTTGCGGCAGCACGGCCAAGTGGCGGTAATAGGCAATCAGCCGGGGTTCGGCAATGATAGTATCGGGATGGCAGAACACGCTGACCGGGGCCGCGCCAGTTTGCTGAGCTTGCGCCCACGCCGTTTCCGAAATACCCCATTCGGCCCGGCCGTCCCAATCGGGGGTGGATACACCGTTCAGCAGCTCCAACAAACCGTCCCAATGGCCGTCCATACGATAATAGTAAGACGACCGCAGGGCATAGCGGGCCCGTTCCGCTTCCTGCTGTAAGGCTTTGTCGTCAGCCGGCGTACTCATCCTTTCCTCCAAACCACGATGCTCTCCCGCACCGGAACCCGCCCGTACTTCCCCATCTGCTGGGAACTGTTGCCTTTGTAGCGGGCGATGATGACCTGTTCGGCGGTGAAACCGTGTTTTTCCGCCAGTTCGGTAAGTATCAGGTCAACGGGCACCATCTCCCCCTCAAAGCGTACATTGTCCACCACCAACGCCACCCGGGAGCCGGCCGCCATAACCCGCTGCCACTCCCGGATCGCCTTTTCCAGATCCACGAAGTAGGCGGTCAGCATATAGGGTATGCGGGCGTTGTTCAGGCTTTTGCGGCTGAGGGCGGCCAACACTTCGGCCAAGGCCGGGTGATTGGGGTAGTCCGTCAAATGGGTTTTGGATTCGATGTGGGAGCGCAAAATGCTGTGGCGCAGGTCCCGCAATTCGGCAAAGTCCCGCACAAAATCAAAGCAAAGCTCCAGGCAATAGCTGCGGGTGTAATCGTAACGGTTGGCATAGGGCGGCGAGGTAATCAGGATGGTCGGCGGCGCGTCAGCCCAATCCGCACCATCCAAACATCGGGTATCGCCCAGGATGACCTGCGGCCGGGCGCATTGGGACTGTTGGCTATGCGACCAGTAAGAGCCGGCGGCGATTAAATCCTGTTCTGCTTCCGCTACCTTTTCCCGGAATGCAATATCCGGGTCTCGGGGCGTCTTATTCCGCAGCAAGCGCAGAAACTGCCCATCTTTCACGGTATAGCTAGTTTCCTCAAGAATGCCAAAGAAAAGCAGTTTCAACGGGTCTTGCCAAGGAGCAGCCAAGCCGTCGATGGCGCTTTTCCACTGGCGGAGTCGGTGCAGCGTATCCGGGTCGAAAGCCACGCCCATAATAGGAACATCGGCGGCGACCGGAGCCGGCGGGCAGCAGTCAACCGCCGTTGCCATCCCCTTAAAGGCAGCCATCAGACTTCCCGGTTCCAGCGACAGAAACTTGGGCAGCGTCGCCGCCGCAAAGGCCGCCACCGGCAGGCGGTCAACTCCCACCGATGGAATGCCGCGCAGCATTGCCGTGAACAAGGTAGTTCCCAGCCCGGCAAAGGGGTCAAACACCCGGTCAGCCGGGGATGCACCAAAACGGTCCAGGAAATGGCTGACTAACTGGGTGGAAAAGGCTTCCTTGTAGCGGTACAAGCGGAGAAAGGGGATTTTCTTGTTGCCCCCGTAGGAAACCAGCCGCCCCAAGTCAAAGTCCTCGGACATCAGGGGCCAGAAACGGCTTTCCAACCGCTCCCGCTCCATTTCCCCGGTAGCCGGCATTTCAATAATCAAACTGCATCCGCCCAGTTGAGTTTGGGCTATCTTACCAGTTAATAAGCAGATAATACAGGGGGACAAGAGCTAGCGACTGCGTACCTCGTTGCCGGCCGCCGCTGCCTTTACGCCGCCGCCACTATAGCACAGCGCCAACGGCTAAACCATCCCGCATCTCAGGAACTGTTATGGTCAAAAACTACCCCATCCCCCTTTTACCCCGTATAATGTCCCCTAAACCCGCGCTATCCCGGTTAATGCAAAAGGAGGCTCCCCCTATGCCCATCACCCAACTATCCCCGGCTTTGGCTGACCTGGTATCCCCGGACGCGCCCATTACCGAATTGGGCAACGGCTATGGCGGCGACGCCGGCCCTGCCGAAGGGCCGCTCTGGTGGCAGGAGGGCGGCTATCTGCTGTTCAGCGACATCGGCAACAACCGCCGAATGCGCTGGTCGCCGGATGGCGGCGTCTCCCTGGTTATGGAACCCACTAACCGCGCCAACGGCCTCACCCGCGACCCGGCCGGCCGCCTGCTGGCTTGCGAACACGAAACCCGCCGCGTTACCCGCACCGAACCGGACGGCAGCCTAACCGTCGTTGCCAACAGCTACCGCGGCCGCCGCCTCAACCGCCCCAACGATGTTATCGTCAGTTCCCAAGGCCACATCTACTTTACCGACCCCGGCTTTCCCGCGCCGGGCCTCGATTTGGATGTCAACGGCGTCTATCATCTGACCCCGGACTTGGGAACCATTACCCTGATTGTCTGGGACTTTACCCGCCCCAACGGGCTGGCCCTGTCCCCGGACGAAAGTATCCTTTACATCAATGACACCCGCCGCCGCCACATCCGCGCCTTTGACCTGGAACCTAACGGGATGCCCCTGCTGGCTACCGACCGGGTGTTTTGTGACTTGAGCGGCGAGCAGCCCGGCAATCCGGACGGGATGAAAGTTGACCTCCGGGGCAATGTCTATTGCGGCGGCTCCGGCGGCATCTGGGTTATCGACCCGGCCGGCCAGACTCTGGGCATTATTGACCACGGCCAAGCCGGCACTACCAATGTGGCCTTTGGCGGCGGCGATTGGCAAACCCTCTTTTACACTACCCGCCACACTTTGGGCTGCGTACCCCTGAAGGTAGCCGGCTTGCCGGTGCCGGCGGGAAGTTAGCCCGGCGGCCCGTTTCCCGGAGCCGCCGCGGAACCGACTATGCTGCGGCTCCGGCCTAACCTTATTCTTGAGGCAGTATATCTATGAAATCCGGTTTTGGCCGCTACATTGTCGGCGGCGTCTTGGTAGCGTTGGGCTTGCTGTTCCTGCTGAGCAACGCCGGTGTATTGCCGCTGAACTTGGGCTTGGGCAGCTTTTGGGGCTTTATCGGCAACTGGTGGCCGCTGATTCTGGTGGCGGTCGGGCTGGTCGGACTCATTGCCGGCGGCTTTCGGTTCCGCTTGTGGCCGATCATCCTGCTGCTGTTGGGCGTCGGTTTCCTGCTGTCAGCGCAGGGGATTCTGGAATGGGCTTACATTTGGCCGGGACTCATCGTCCTCGCCGGCTTGTTCATCCTGCTGCGCCGCCGCGGCCGGCGGGAGCGGCGGCGGGAAACCGTTGCGGTTCAGCCTCCCGGGGATGGGCCGGCAGTTACTCTGCCGGGCAATGCCCCGGCCGCCGAAACCGCCGGGACTGACAGTGCATCCTGGCGCGCCGTGTTCGGCAATGTGGCGGAGCGGATTGCCACGCCGGATTTTCAAGGCGGCGCGGCGGAAGCCGTTTTCGGCAGCGTAGAACTGGACTTGCGGGACGCCGCCCTGGCCGACTGCGCCGCCCATCTGACCGTCAGCGTAACTTTCGGCGAGCTGAAACTCCGGGTTCCCCCGCCCTGGACCGTCCACTGGCATGATGTCAAGGTCACCCTGGGCGACAGCGTCGAACAGCGCCATCCGCCGGCCCCGGAGCAAGCGGCCGGCGAACTGACTATCACCGGCGCAGTGACCTTTGGCCGGCTGGAAATCACCGACTAGGGCGCGGCCGACAACTCTACCGGTTCGCCCGGCGTCAAATCCAATCCTTGCAAGCCGGGGTAGTCCGGGGCGTAGCGATAGACCCGGAACAGGCGGTTGTTATAGACCCGCACTCCGTCCGGCCGCACGGTAGTCGGCATCGGCGCGCCCGGTTGCAGCGTCCCGTCCGGCGTCACCGGGTTGATATAACGCCAAACCTCTTTGCCCTCCGGCGTTACCTCGATAATGGCCCCGCGCGCCGAGTCGAGAATCAGGGTATTGCCGTTGGGCAGCCGCTGCGCCCCGGATTGGGCTGGGGCGTAAAATTCAGCCCCGGCGTCATAAGTCCACAGCGGCCCGGACGGCGGATAGGCCGCGCCGTCCTCCCGCCGATAGCCCTTGCCCGCTACCGGGGGGACGAATTCCTCTACCGTCGAATACTCCCGCCGGTCCCGGGGGAACTCGTTGCCGTTGTTGAACAGCAGGATGTTGCCCGCCCCCGGCAGTCCCGGCTCAATCCAATGGGCGGTATGCGGCCAGAACAGATATTGCTCCCCCGGCGTTCCCCCGGCATAAGCCCGGGGATTGCCCCAGCGATAGAGCAAGTCGCCGCCCTTGCCGCTTTGGCCCCCGCTGTGGCTTGCCGCCTCAGCCGTAGTCGTACTGTGGTCAATAATCCAGACCTCGCTGTAGTTGCGCGCCGAAATCATTATCTGGTCCAATTCCGGATGATAGTCCAGGGAGTTAGAGTGAACTACATTCGGCCGCTGCTGGTTCGGCAGTATCGACAACCGGCCCAACCGGTAGTTCAAGTCAATCAGTTCCGTATGGTCGGCAACCACCCCATAGTTGGGCTTGGCCGGGTCAAATTCCTGAACCAGATGGTCCCCCATGGACCATTCCCAAACGATTTCCCCGCTATCCGGCCCGGTGGGGCGCACTTCCACCACCGCCGGGATGCGGAAAGTTTCCACACCCTCCGGCAGGAAGTCGGGATTGCCGCCGGCGGCGATGATTTCCGTAGCGGTTTTATTCCGGCGGGACAGCAGCAGCACATTGCCGTTGGGCATTTGCAGGAAATCGTGATGCTGACCCGGGTGTTGGTACTGCCACACCCCTTGCCCGGCCGGGTCAATTTCCCGGACGCCGCCGCCGCGCCGCCCCTCGTAGCCGGATACCAGCAGATTGCCATTCGCCAGCAGTTTGGCGGAACCGGCAATATCCGCCAAATCCCACCGGTGAACTACCAGACCGGCATTGTCAATCAGGTAAACCGTATCACCGCCGCTCAGATTAAACAGGGTGTAACCCGGAGATGCCCCCGGTTCATTCCTCAGCAGCCCTACCGGAGTTTCCACATACACCGTATCGTCGCCGGCGGGACCCAAGGATGGCGGAGTCGCCGCCCCGTTAGCCGCCGGCGCGGCGGTGGCAACCGTCGGCGTCGGTTCGGGAATCAGTGTAGCGGTGGGAGGGGGAGCCGGGGTCGGCGTAGCGGTGGGCGCGGCCGTAGCGGTGGGCGCTGGGGTAAGAGTGGGGGCCGGACTGGAACAGGCGGCGGACAATAGGATGGCGGCCAACAATGCGGCCGTCAGCAGAAAACTGCGGGCAATACCGGACATCTTGCGGAAAAAACCTCCCAGCGAAAGCAATTTCATCCCCGGAACCCTGGATTTTGCGAAACGCTGCCATTATGCCACAAAGCCGGGATAGCTGCCAACCGCATGATTGGCGTTGTTTCCGAAAACGCCGGCCCGGCCGCGACCGCCCGGCAGTTTTACACCCCTACTATTACCCCCGCCCCACGGCCGCCGGTTCCGCTTGCTCCCGCCGCCGGGCCGGCCGCCGCGGCCGCGGCAGGATTATGTAGGTCAGGCAAGCCAACCCCAATATGCCCATCAACGGGAACAAGGCCCAGAAGTAGCTGCCGGTGTGGTCGAAAATCAACCCCATCCACACCGCCGTCCACATCGACATCAGCTGGTCGGGCAAATGCTGCCAGCCGCGCAGGGTGGCAAAACTACGGCGGCCAAAAAACTCCCCCATAATGGCCCAGTTCAAGGAATTGGCGCTTTCCGACAGGGCCAGCAGCAGGGCAAAGGCGGCCAGCTGCCCCAAGTTGCCGTTGGCATTCACCAGAAATGCCAGGGAAACGGACCCGGATGCCATACAAACGGCGCACAGCAGTTTGCGGGAAAAGCGGTCGCCCAGCCAGCCCACCAACGGGTTGAACAGGATAACACCGACCGCAACCAGTCCCACGAACAGGGCGGCAATCTGCAAACTTTCCGTCTGCTCCCGGCCGCCGGCTTGCAGGAACCAGACCATCAGCGGCGCCAGCAGGAAAGAGAGTCCGGAATGGGCGGTATTGCGCAATCCCGAAGCCAGCACAATCATCCAGTAGGAAGGGGTACGCATTGCCTCCCGGACGGTGAAGTCCCTTTCCGGGCGGCCGCGCATTGCCCGGCCGCTGCGCCGGGGCCGGGCCGTTGTTGCCGGCGCATTTCCCCCTTCTGCCGCCGGCTGGTCGCCATCCGGCAGCAAGCCCATACTTTCCGGCGACCGGCGCAGCAGCATTGACAACGGCACAATCAGCACAATGATGACGATGCCGGAAATCAGCACCGCATTGCGCCAGCCCAAGGTCAACACCATCAGCCCGGTGAGGGGCGCAATCGTCCCGCCCAAGCCATGCCCCATCGACACAATGGACATTGCCAAGCCGCGCCGCCGCCGAAACCAGTTGTTCACCGCCGCAATGGAGGCGTTGTTGTAGCCGGAGCGGAAACCGACCGACATCAGCCCGACAAAGACCAGCAGGAAAAAGAAGTAGTTGCCGGTTTGGGACAGCAGGATGAAGCCCAAGCCCGACAGGATGCCGCCGAAAGCCAGCATAACCCCCGGCCCGTAGCGGTCGGTAAGGTAGCCGACAATGGGGCCCTGAATGCCGCCCATCAGCCGGCCCAAGGTGTCCGCCCAGCCGATAGCGGCGGCGCTCAACCCCAAATCGTTCTGAATGGGGATGATATAGACGGTAAAGCCCCGGTTAAAGCTGCCCTGCTTGATGCCATCTGCAATCAAGCTGACCAGCACAATCCACCACCCGTAGAAAATCCGGGGCGGACGCCGCAATAAATCCTGCCATGCCGGTGGTTTTAACACCCCGCCAGTATAACAGGTTGGGGGGCGGGCAAGTTAGAGCAATCGTAGCGCATAGCCGGGCCGGGCGTAAAGTTGCCGGTAATTGCCGCGAGAAAGCACAACGGCGGGACAAATGCAGGTCGGTACTCATTCGCCAACGGCAATCCGACCCTCCCACCAGATTGTTTGCCCGGGGTAAAACTGCCCGGTTCGGATTTCAGCGATGGGGTAATCCGGCAAGGGACGAACCACCACGCAAAGTTTCCGGTCCACCAACAAGCCATCGGCCAACAGCAAATCGGCGTGCATCAGATCGAAGTCCCGGTTGTCAAAGCCGTGCGGCCGGCGTTCCGGCGGCAAGTCGTCTTGATTTACCGGAATCAGGTGCAGAAAAAAAGCTGTTTCCGCATCATCGTAACTGCACCGCTCTTTGACATAAATCAGCCGGTTCTCAACCTTATACACATCATAGTTGGCCCGGATTACCGGCTGGCTGTCTCCGACCAATCCTCGGATATAATCCGGGACTGATAATTTATCCCAGTCAATCCGGCTTTCCAGACCCCGGTGGGCAAAATTAGCCTTGACCCACTGGTAATCCATTGCGTCAAAAGGCATCCACCTTTGCGGGCCGACCGGTATGGCGTAGGCGCGCTCGGTCAATGCCGCCGCTGCCGTGGCCTTTGGGGAGTGTATGCCGAAGTTGACGCCCCGTTGGGACATATAGCCCGGCGGCGGCCGGCGGTCATGCGCCATTACCCGGGCGGCGTTGGGCGTGGCTACCGGGTTGCGGGCGATGACCTTGTCCACCAAGCCGTGATAGTCCACCACCCGCAACTCCGGTAGATAAAAGGGCACAATGCCCAAGGCGATACCGGCCACTAAAGCGTCGGTAGGAATTACTCCGGGCAAGACCGCTTCATAAGGCCCATAGCGTTCAATAAGCAGTCGGGAGAAAACTCCATGCTGCTCAACGCGCCACCCGACTCCCTGCGGTTCCATTGCCGCCCGCAGTTCCTCATTCCAAGCCGTCAGCGGGCCCAGACTTGGCGCGAGATAGCGGACAACCCGGCTGTCGTCAAAGTCAGTCTTTCCTTTTCCCAGCAGCAGCGCCCCCTGCATTGCCCCGGCATAAAACAGCGTCGGGATAAAAATTAGCAGCGCGCCAATCGTTACTCCCGGCCGCCAGCGGTCAGGATGGGCTGACCCAAGCCGCCGCAAACCCGCCGCCAGTTTCTCCCCCAGATAGATTATCCCCACGGCCGCCGGCGCCGCCAGCAGCGGCCAGTAAAAATCCAGCGGCCGCCACTCAAAATAATCGCCGCCCACCCGCATCACATATAGCGCGTGCAGGACAATCAGTAGCAGCGGCAGCAGGTACAAGCTGTCCCCCTTCCGCCGCCAATGCCGCCATGCCCCCGCTATTGCCAGCGGCAGCAGCAGATACAAACCCGTCTCCAACGCCGCCGCCGCATAGTAGCGAACCCCGGCTTCCCACCACGGCCGCACAAACTTGGCGTAATAAGTATTGGGCAGCCATTCCCCATAGTAGGCGTAGCGAAATAGAAAATGCCCGGCAATCAATACGGTAAAAGGCACTACCAGATAAGCTATTTCCCGCCAATTCAGCCCTTTGACTAATCGCCAAACTATGCCGGCTACCGTAGATCCCGGCTGATTGGAAACCGGCCGCAAGTCTATCAGCCGCTGCTGCCCCACAAACCAGCCGAAACAAATAGCGGCAATCAACAATCCTTCGGGCCGGGTCAACGCCGCCCCGGCTAAGCTGAAAGACGCCGCCAACAATCCCCAACAGCTTGCCCGGTGTACCGCTAAAATCACCACCGCCGCCACGATGAACATCGTGAACTGGCGGGTTTCCAGTCCCCCGGCCGAAGTCCACACCGCAAAGGTCGCGCTGCTGGCGACCAGTCCCAAAGCCAGCCACGCCGTCAACCCCCGCCGCTGCAACCCCGGCATCCGGGCAACCCAGTAAAGCAGCAATGCCAGCGTAGCTGCGGTGCAGACTACCGACAACCAAGGGGCGGCATATTCCGGCCGCAGTCCGAACAGCCCCCACAGGGCGGCCAGCTCCAAGACCCAGAGAAAGTTGGTGTAGCCTTCAACCCGCTCGCCCGGGTTAAAGACTAGGCCGTGACCTTCCAGCAAATTGCGGGCGTAGCGGAAACTGATAAAGGCGTCATCGGCCAGCCACCAAGAAAGGCTGACCAGCCAAGCCAACAAGGCCAGCCAAGGTAGAAAGGCTAAAGCATAGATAACAAGGCGGCGGAAAGACAGCGGCGGAACGGGGAACGCAGGCATAGCCGAATTATAGCACGGAATACCGCTCCCGCAGCTTTCCGCTCATCCCGCACTTGTTGCCGGGTGGGAAATGCCTACGCCGGCGTCCCCAGCCACGCTACCCAGAGCGCGCCAAGCACATACACCGCCGCCATTAACGCCAAGCCGCTTAACACTGCCGGCTGCGGCAGCCGGTTACGGCCCCACAGCAGCAGCCCGCCCCCCAGGATTAGCCCCACGGCGATAATGCCCGCTATAAAATGCTCCGGGGCCGCCGCGTTCAGTATGATGCCGCCCCGATAGAAAGGGTCGGCATAAGACAAGATGGTTATGTTGAACACGCAGCTACCGTAAAGCCCGGCCACTCCCAAATCCGCCGCGCCCAGCCGCGCCGCCGCTACCGCCGCCGCCGCATCCGGCATTGAAGTTACAATCGACACGACCAGAATCCCCAATACCCCGGAGGATATGCCGGTGGTATGGGCAATCCAGTCCGCGCTCTGCGCCAGAAACACCCCGGCGATGACTACTCCCACCGACACCAGGCTGAATATCACCCAGGCTTTGCGCAGCGACATTTCCGGGGCATCCGCTTCCTCCTCCGCTGTATTTGCCGGACGGTGCTGATAGACGATCCGCATCCCGATTACATAGACCACCAGCAGGAGAATCGAGGACAAGCCCACCTGCCCGGCGTGCAGTTCCGTAAAGCTGCTCGGAGCCAAAGCGTGCCAGCCGGCGAGCAGCACTGCCAAGCCGGTCAAAATAGCCGCCAGCACAATCAGGTAGCCCTGTTCCGGAGCTACCCGTTGCAGGAAACGCCGCCCGCCAAACAGCAGACCCACCACCACTATCGCGAACATATTCACCATATTGGAGCCGACCACATCACCCAGGGCCAGTTGCGGGTTATCAATCCGCGCCGCGGTGATGTTGTTGGACAGTTCCGGCAGGGAAGTAGCCATCGCCACTAGGATACTCCCCACGAACAGCCGGCCCCACCCGGTCAGGGTAGCCAAAGCGTCGCCATACTTCGCCAGCTGCCACCCCAGAAAGATAACGGCGGCGGCGCTGGCTAGAAATATAGGAATGGACACCGCCAAACCAACGGAATCGGGCAGTCCCGGCATAGAGCGTTCCTCGCAGCGATTTGGATTAAAACCGCGCCGGGCCAGATAAACCGGATTATATTTGCCTTTGGCGCCACTGGCTCCCCGGCAGGCCAACAAAATCCGGTCGATCCGCTCAGCGCGGTAAGTTAAGGGACAATGGCCGCGGCGATTTGGTCGCCCATTGCGGTGGTGCTGACCGCCGGCCCGCCGCCGGCAATATCCGGAGTGCGGCCGCCGGCCGCCAAAACCTGCTCCACCGCCCGCTCCACTACCGCCGCTTCCTCAGTCAATCCCAAGGAGTAGCGCAGCATCATCGCCACGCTCAGCGTCGCCGCTACCGGGTTGGCAATGCCTTGCCCGGCAATATCCGGCGCGCTGCCGTGGATCGGTTCATAAAACCCCCGGATTTTCCGCCCGGCCACCGGCACCGCCGCCAGACTGGCCGACGGCAGCAGCCCCATCGACGCCGACAGCACCGCCGCCTCGTCGGTCAGAATGTCCCCAAAGGTATTTTCCGCCACAATCACATCAAAGCGGGCCGGCCGCTGAATCAACTGCATCGCGCAGGCGTCCACCAGGATATGCTCCAGTTCCACATCCGGGTATTCCGCCCCCAATCGGGTGGCAATCTGCCGCCACAGCCGGGAACATTCCAGGACATTGGCCTTATCAATCGATGCCAGCTTTTTGCGGCGGCCCCGGGCCAGCTCAAAGCCTACCCGCAGCACCCGTTCAATCTCCCCCTCGCTGTAGCGCATCGTATCCACGCCCGTCCAGCCCTGCGGCGTCTCCTGCCGTCCCTTGGGCTGAGCGTAGTAAAGCCCGCCGGTCAGCTCCCGCACCACCACCAGATCCACGCCCTTTAGCACTTCCGGTTTCAGTACGCTGGCTGGCGCCAATTCGGGATAGACCTTCACCGGGCGGATGTTGGCGAATACCTCCAAGTGCGCCCGCAGTTGCAGCAGCCCGTCCTCCGGGCGGGTCGCCGCCGCCGGATCATCCCATTTCGGCCCGCCGACCGCGCCGAACAGCACCGCGTCGGCGTCCCCAGCCAATTCCGCCACCTCCGGCAGCAATGGCGTCCCGTGCCGGTCAATGGAAATGCCGCCGACCTCGGCATAATGCAAGTTAAAGGTATGCCCGTAGGCCCGTCCCACCGCTTCCAGAGCCTTGACCCCTTCGGCGGTAACTTCCGGCCCGATACCGTCGCCGCTCAGTACGGCAATGTCAAACTCCACCCGCTTTCCCTCCGGCAAAAATTGTCCCACCCAAACCGGGCAACAGCATAACACTAAACCGGCCGGGTATCAAATGGCGGGACAAGGAACGCCGGGCTATCGCATATACTTGGCGGCCTACTTATCGTCATTCCCGTGAAAACGGGAATCCAAAGTCCTCGGCCGATCTGGATTCCCACTTTCGTGGGAATGACGGTTTCTATATACGATAGCCCTGATAAGGAACGGCCGCCCGGCAATACTTGGGCGGCCGTTGGGTTGGGTACAAGACGGCTGGAAAGTTGGGGCTATTCCTGCTGCATCAGGAACTCGACCAAGGCTTCGACATCAGCATCGCTGAGGTTGGCAACGATGGCGGCGGTCATCAAGCCGGGGGTAGCGCGCTCGATGCCCTCCGCAATAAAACTCTCCGGGTCAACGATGGATGTAGTGATGTAGTCCCGGGCCGAGACACCGGGCTGCCGGGTAGCCGCATCCGTGGCAATGTGCGTCAAGTCAGGCCCGATTATGCCCACCGCGCCGGGGACACCGTCGATAGTATGGCAGGTCATACAGATACCGGTTCCGGTAAAGACGGTTTGCCCTTGGGCCGCCAAGCCGCCGGCCGCCGGCGCGGCGGCAACGGGAGCAGTGCCGGGAGATTCAGTCGCGCCATCGTCCGGTGCCGGTTCCGCAGGAGCGGCGGCCGCCAGCGGCGCGCAGCCGCCGTGTTCGTGGTCAAAGAGACAAGGCTGCGCCCTTTCCTGCGCCCAAGTGCGCGGCGAAGGCGTCCAAACGCTGAACAGGGCAACCAAGGCAAACACTACCGCCACGCCCAAAGCCAGCCCGCCCAGGAAAATCCAGGTCAGCAGGCGGTTGTCAAACTTCAGGTGCATATAGAAAAAGATGACCGCCGCGAACTTGATGGCGGAAAGGATAGCCAACGGCGCAATCGTCCAGCCCGCCCCCCGGAAGTCCTCCGGCAGGATAATCACGAACTCGACAAGGGTAACCACGAACAGGAAAATGGCAATCGCCACATACTGTTTGAGGGTGGGATGGCGGGACTGATGGGCCGCCGGGTCGCTGCTCATTGCGCCGATTCTCCTTAACCGGTAAGCCTGGGTCGTTTAGCCGAGGAAGGGCAGGATGGAATGCAGGATTTCCGTTCCTTCCGGCAGGGCGGGGCCGGTGTCGAACCCGCCAATCAGGTACACCAAGGTGAAAATGACAATCCAAACGATATCGACGAAGTGCCAGTAAAGGCCGGCCAGTTCCACATCCAAAGCGGTGCGCGGCCCCAAGCGGCCCTTCCGGGCAATCCACGCCAAACCCAGCAGCCAAACGATACCCAGCGTCACATGGGCACCGTGAAAGCCGGTCAAGGTAAAGAAAGTGCTGCCGAACAGATTGGTGTCAATCCGCAGCCCCTCAGAGCGGAACAGGTTGAACTCATAGACCTGAAAGCCGATAAAGATGGCCCCAAGAAAGGCGGTCATCAGCAGCCAGAACTGGATCCGGCTCTGATTGCCTTCGTTGGTAGCGGCCAAGGCCCGCACCATCGCGAAGCTGCTGCACAGCAGTACGAAGGTGCTGACGGTGGTAATCGGCACGTCGATGATGTCGACGGGATAGGGGCCGACCAGGCTTTGCCCCCGATAGACCATATAGGTAGCAATCAGGGAGCCGAAAAAGAGGCAGTCCGAGGACAGGAAAACCCACATCAGGAGTTTCCGGTGGTCGATGCCGGTCGTAGTGGCGTGTTCGGCCCCGTGGGCGCCGGCGTGCTGCGGGCCGGCGTGGTGTCCGCTGTCGGTTTGGTGGGCCAACTCTACCCCTCCTGATGGTGGGCTTGGGCGTGATGTTGTTCCAGAGTTTGCCCGCAATAAGGGCAGAACTGGAAAGTCGGCTTGATGACGCTGGCGCAGTAGGGGCAACTCACCCCCTCCTTGGTCGCCGGCTCATTCGACCAAGCCACGATGCCGATAAAGGAAATGATGCCGCCGATAAAGGGAATGGGGAAACGGATGTAAGGCCAGCCCACATCAATCAGCATACCCGCGCCCATAATCAGCACGCCGATTGCCGTTACCAGCGGCCAGTAAGAGGGGCTGGGCATATGGATAGTCGCCGGGTTCACCGGGGCCTCCGGCGCGGTAATCGGGTTGCCGTTGGCGGCCGCCTCCCGCTTAACAATCCAGTAGTGATCCAGCCCGCGCACCTGGGGGATTTGCGCGAAGTTATATGCCGGCGGCGGCGAGTCAATCGACCATTCCAACCCCGGGGCGTCCCAGGGGTCATGCCCGGAGTCCTTCTCCTTCCGCAGGCTGACGATAAGGTTCAGGATGAATGCCAGAGTGCCGGCCAGCAGCACCAGATAGCCCAGCGATGCCAGCATATTCAACCCGTCCCAGCCGAACTCGCTGGCATAGGTGTAGATCCGGCGCGGCATCCCGTTCAAGCCCAGGTAGTGCATCGGGAAAAAGGTAATGTTCATCCCGATAAAGTAGAGCCAGAAGTGGACTTTGCCGATACCCTCGTGGAGCAACTTGCCGGTCAGCTTGGGGAACCAGTAATAAATCCCGGAAAAGATGCCGAACAGCGCGCCGCCAAACAGCACATAGTGGATATGGGCGACGATGTAGTAGGTATCCTGCTGCTGATTGTCCGAGGGCGCGACCGCGTGGGAGACGCCGCTAAGCCCGCCCACCACAAAGAGAGCGATAAAACCCAGGGAAAAGAGCATCGCCGTTTTCAGGTCAATCGAACCGCCCCAAAGGGTGCCAATCCAGTTAAAGATTTTAACCCCGGTCGGCACGGCAATCAGCATCGTGGTAATGGTGAACACCGATACCGCAATCGGCCCCAAGCCGACGGTGAACATATGGTGACTCCACACCGCCCAGCCCATTATGCCGATAACGATGCCGGAAAAGACCACCACCGGGTAGCCGAACAGCGGCTTGCGGGAAAAGGTCGGCAGCACTTCCGACACAATGCCCATCGCCGGCAGAATCAGAATATAGACCTCCGGATGGCCGAAAACCCAGAACAAATGCTGCCACATTATCGGGTCGCCGCCGCCCTCCGGGACGAAAAAGTTGGTGCCGAAGTTGCGGTCGAAGGTCAGTTCAATCAGACCGACGGTGATGACCGGAAATGCCAGCACCAAGAGGATAGAAGTTATCAGGGTCATCCAGACGAACAGGGGCATCCGCATCAAGCTCATCCCCGGCGCGCGCATATTGACGATGGTAACGATAAAGTTGAAAGCGGCCGCCAGCGAGGATACGCCCAGCACCTGCAAGCCCAACGCCCAATAGTCCAGCCCTGCATTCGGGCTGAACGGCTTTTCGGTCAGGTTGGCGTAGGAAAACCAGCCGGCATCCGGCGCCTGGTTAGTCAGGAAACTGGCATTAAGCAGCAACCCGCCAAAGAGGAAAACCCAGTAGCTGAAAGCGTTAAGGCGGGGGAACGCCACATCCCGCGCCCCAATGGCAAGGGGGATGACGAAGTTAAAGAAACTGGCGCTCAACGGCATCACCACGAGGAAAATCATCGTGGTGCCGTGCATGGTGAACATCTGGTTGAACGCGTCCGGGCTGACCAGGGAATTGTCCGGCACCGCCAGTTGCAGGCGGATAACGCCGGCTTCGATGCCGCCGAGGAGCAGGAAAATGAAAGCGGTAACGCCGTACAAGACGCCGATGCGCTTGTGGTCGACGGTGGTCAGCCAGCTCCAGAGGCCGGTAGCCCCGGCCGGGCGGGCGATTACGCCGGTAGTTTCGGCGGCGGTAGCCATAGCAGTTCCTCTCCTGGTCAGTTGCGCCGGTTAATTGCGCTGCGCCCCGCCGCCAGCCGCTGCTCAACCGGATTTGCTCCCGGCGGTACGCGGTACCGCGCGGCGGGGTTTAATTCAGTTCAATTTTACTTCAGGCTCAGCAGATATTCCATCAAGTCGGAAATCTGGCGTTCACTCAGGTTAGCCCGGCCGTTATCGGTCTGGTAAATGTTCGCCCGCCCCGCCATGTGATTGCCCGGCTTGATGTCCTCCGGATTGCGGAGCCACTGCCGCAGGTTGTCCCGGTTCAAATCGGCAAGGCCGGCGCCGAACCGCTCCCGGGTTGCCAAGTCGGTAAGGTTAGGGCCGGGCGCAATGCCGGTTTCCGTGGTCATAAAGCCGGTTACCCGTCCCGCCACCACCGCCGGGCTGTCGGAACCGTTGGCGGTGTGGCAAACCACGCAGCCGCCAACCCCGTTAAAGACCTGCTGCCCGGCCGTGGCTTGCGCCGACAGTTCCGGCGTCTGCCCGAAACTCTCCGCCCAAGCCAGGTAATCCTCTTGCGGCAGCACCTGCACCAGAAACTTCATTTGCGCGTGAGCCGTGCCGCAAAACTCGGCGCACTGCCCGTAAAAAGTCCCGGTTTCATCGGCTTGGAACCACATATAATTGTTGCGGGTCGGCACCACATCCACCTTGCCCGCCAGTTTCGGCACCCAAAAACTGTGGATAACATCCTCGCTGCGGAGATTGACCCGGATTGCCCGGTCCACCGGCACCCGCAACTCGTTAGCGGTAGTAATGTATTTGCCGTTGCCGTCCGCGTCGGGATACTCAAAGGCCCACCACCACTGATGCCCGATGGCGGTAACTTCGAGGGCATCCGCGCCCCGCGGCGGCTGATCCAGTTCAAAGAGGGTAATGACCGACCAGATGCCCAAGCCCAGGATAAGCACCGTGGGAATGACGGTCCAAGTAATTTCCAGCGCGGTATGGCCGTGGGTCTGCGGCGGCAGTTCATCCTGCCCGGGGCGGCGGCGGAACTTGATGATGGCATAGATCAGGATGCCTTCGACGATGACGAAAACGGCAACCATCACCCAGAGCAGGACATTGAACAGGAGCAGCTGCCGCTCGGCAACCGGGCCGGCCGTGCCAAAAGTGGACTGCTTGGCGTCCGGCGCGCAAGCCAGCAGCAACAGGAAAAGGGACAGCAGCCCCAACAGGGCCAAGTGCCGACTGCGGAAGGGCGGAATCCGTTTGGTCATAGTGGTGGTCTTACCTTTTTCATCCCCGGCCCCGGCGGGACGGGAATTTGCGCCGCGGAAGGGCAAAAGCCCCATTTGCCAACTCCCCTTGTATGCTGTTCTGCCAGACTATAGAGGTTTAGTCTGTGCAAAATTTCACTAATGCGGGGAAAGATTATCACAAGGATTAAAGGCTGTCAATGATATTGCCGCCGAAAATTGGCGGGCAATCTCAAAAGATTTGGCGTCTCTCCGGGGACAAACCGGGCGGCGGCGGGTTTGATTTCTCTCCCGGAAATGGCTGAAATCGCCCAATGCGGGAAGGGCGGCGTAGTATAAGCGGATACCCGGAGCGCCGTAACGCCGGCATACCCCCTACCACCCGGTCGCCCCGCTCACCATCACCGCCGCAAACAGCAAGCCCAGGTACAGCAGGGAAAACAGGTACAACTTCCGGGCATTGGCCGCGCTTTCCTCCCGTTTCAGCCGCCACGCCAGCCAGAGGAACAATCCGCCCAAAATCAGCGCCGCCGCCGTATAAAGCCAGCCCACCGCACCCGTCAGCGCAAACATCACCGTCAATCCCACCAATGCCCAACTGTAAAGGAAAATGCTGCCCACGGTGAAATTGCGCGTGGACACTACCGGCAGCATCGGCACTCCCGCCCGCTCATAATCCCGCTGGATCAGCAGGGACAAAGCCCAAAAGTGCGGCGGCGTCCAGAAAAATACGATGGCAAAGAGATACACCGCCGGCAAGTCCACCGTCCCGGTTACTGCCGCCCAACCCACCATCGGGGGAATCGCCCCAGCCGCCCCGCCGATGACGATATTTTGCGGCGTGGTTCGTTTCAGCCACATCGTATAGACCAGCACATAGAAAAGCGTAGCCGCCAGTGTCAGCCCGGCCGCCAGCCCGTTGACCCCCACGGCCAGCACAATCACCGCCAGGACATTCAGCCCGATGCCGAAAATCAGGGCATTGCGCGGCGAAATGCGCTTGCCGGCTACCGGCCGGCGGTGGGTGCGCTGCATCAGCCCGTCAATGTCCCGGTCATAGTAATGGTTCAGGGCATTAGCCCCCCCGGAAGCCAGCGCGCCGCCCAGCCAGACCAAGCCCAACAGCGTCAGCGATGGAATGCCGCCGCCCAGCTGCCCTTGCGCCAGAAACATCCCCCCGGCCGCCGTTATCAGCAGCATCAGAATAATGGTCGGCTTGGTCAGGGTAATGTAGTCATTGATTACCGCCATCCCGGGGAACGGGCGGCGGCCGGCCGCCGGCGCGGCGGCCCTTTCCGGCGGCGGTGCCGGCGGCGTATCCCTCAAAGATTGGGGTTCAGCCATCAGTAATTCCTCTACTGCAACCCGGAGCCTTTAGACGGCGGCGGGAATGGCCCGGGCATTGGTGGCGGCCGCCAGCGGCCGCCAGTTCAGCAACGCCAAGGCCGCCATTATAGCCCAAACCCCTGTAGCCAGGGCAATGTGCAGGGCGCGCAGTTCCACCGGAAAGTTAGTCCAAACCGCGATACCGCCCACCAGTAGCTGCGCCGTCAGCAGAATCACGCCGGCCAGCGACAGACTGCGGGTTAGGCCGCCGCCGCTTTCCTTGCCCCCCCTCCGCAAGCCCAGATGCAGGGTATAGAGCAGCAGCAATCCCAACAAGGCGGCTACTACCCGATGAAACATATTCACCGCCGGCAAATGGGCCGCCGGCAAATTCCACCCCTGACAGAGCGGCCAGTCCGGGCAGGCGGCCAACGCCCCCGGCGTAGCCGTAACCAACGCCCCGGAAAGGATTAGCAAGTAGGCGGCGACTGCCGATACCATCGTCCACCGGGAAAAACGGGCCATTGCCGGCTGAGCGGCTTGGGCCGGATTAGGCGAACCCCCGGCCACCGGCCGGCGATAAGCCGCTACCAGTACCAGTATCAAGCACCCCAACAGGGCTTGCGCCAACGCCAGATGCGCCGCCACGATTGCCCCCGGCAGTTCCGTCAACACCGTTACGCCGCCCAATCCGCCTTGCAGCAGCAGCATTATCACCGCCGCCGCCGCCGGCACCGTCAGCCACTTATCCCGCCGAAACCCCAGCCACGCCACCGCGGCCGTTGCCAGTATCAGCGGCCCGACAATAGCCGCCGCCACCCAGCGATGACTCCATTCAATAATATCCTCCGCCGTCGCCGCCGGCAGCAGCCGCCCATCGCACAGCGGCCAGTCGCCGCCGCAGCCCAAACCGGAACCGGTAACCCGCACCACCCCGCCCAGCACAATCAAAGCAAAAGCCGACACCACCGACGCCAGAGCCAAGCCACGCAGCCAGCGGCCGGCTTTGCCCGTCCCCATGTTATGCCTGTCCCCAGTTTCCAAACTTGCCACTACTGACTCCGGCGTAAGCAAGCCCGCCCCTTAACTTTGTGCTATAATTCTCAATGTTATCATGTCTGACGCGATTCGGGTAGAAGGGCTGGTTAAACGATTCGGCTCAGTTACGGCGGTGGATACTATTTCCTTCGGCGTGGCGGCCGGAGAGATTTTTGGCATCCTGGGCCCCAACGGCGCCGGCAAAACCACTACCCTGGAAATCATCGAGGGTCTGCAAAAACCCACCGCCGGGCAGGTCAGCGTTTTGGGACTGGAATCCCCCCGGGATGCCCCCCGCATCAAAGCCCGCATCGGGGTACAGCTGCAATCCTCCGCTTACTTCAACTTCCTTTCCCTGCGCGAAATCCTGAACCTCCTCGGCAGCTTTTACCCCCGGCGGCGGCCCGCCGACGAACTGCTCGAGCAAGTAGGCTTGTCCGAACACGCCGGCCGGCGTGTCAACCAGCTTTCCGGCGGACAACAGCAGCGTTTTACCGTGGCCGCCAGCCTGGTCAACGACCCGGAACTGGTCATCCTTGACGAACCCACCACCGGACTAGACCCCCAAGCCCGGCACAACCTGTGGGACTTGATTCAGGATATTCACCGCCGCGGCGTTACCGTAGTGCTGACCACCCACTATATGGAGGAAGCCCAAAGCCTGTGCCATCGGCTGGCAATTATGGATGAAGGCAAAATTGTCGCCATCGACACGCCGGCCAACCTCATCAGCCGCATCAAAACCACCTACACCGTCAAACTGATTGCCGCCCAACGCCTCACCGAAAATCAATCCCTGACCCTCGGCTGGGGCGCATCCATCGGCCTGCTAAGTCAGGAAACGGCCGACGGCGCGGTCGAGGGCTATCCTTATCTGCTGCGCTTGGACAACAGCCCGGAAGCCTTGAACGGTATCCTCGAGGGCATTGTCCGCAGCGGCATCAGCTTGAAACATCTGGAAATTGTGCCGGCCACCCTCGAGGATGTCTTTCTGGAACTAACCGGCAACGAACTGCGCGATTAGCCCGGGTATCCGGCCCGTAGAGAGCCATAGAGAGTAGCGACCCCAATGCTCGCCTTGACCCTTGCCAACCTGAAAATGCTGGCGCGCAACCGCCAAACCACCTTTTGGGCCTTGTTCTTTCCCCTGATTCTGGTGGTGGTTTTCGGACTGTTTGACTTGAACCGCTTCGACTCCTCCGAGTTGGCTATTATCGACCAAGCCCAAACCCCGGCGTCCGAGCAAGTAATCGCCGGCTTGAAAGATGTTGCCGTACTGCGCTTGGTGCCGCCGCCGGAAACCGCCGCCGCCGGGCGGCAGCTGATTGCCGCCGGCGATTTGGACTATTTGCTCGTCATCCCGGCCGACTTCACCAGCGGCGGCCCGCCGCTGCCCCTTGCCTTGTCCTTTACCGCCGCCGACCCGGAGCGCAATCAATTGACCTTGGGGATCTTGCGCCAACTGGCCGCCGCTGCCATTGCGCCGCCCCGCGTCCTGGAACCGCCGCCTCTGGTCGTGGAACAGCGCATCTCCACCCGCCAATCCTCCTACTTCGACCTGGTGCTGCTGGGCCTGGTCGGTATGGGCATAATGACCAACGCCATCATCTCCGTAGCGGTACGCATCAGCAACTACCGCAACCTGTCCATCCTCAAGCGAATGTTGGTAACGCCCTTGGCCATCTGGAAGTTCTTTGCCGCCGAAGTCGCCGCCCAACTGGTCTTGGCTTTAGCCCAAGCCGCCATCATCCTGGCGGTAGGCGTATTTATATTCGGCGCGCAAATCAACGGCAATGTGCTGTATCTCCTGCCGGTAGTAATCCTCGGCAGCCTGATTTTCCTGAATATCGGCTTTATCCTGTCGGCGTGGGCCAACACGCCGGCCGCCGCCTCTGGAATGGGCAACGCCGTAGCCTTTCCCATGATGTTCTTTGCCGGCGTCTTTTTCCCCACTTCCACCCTGCCTTGGCTGCTGCCCTACGCCGCCGACGCCCTGCCCTTGGCCCCGATGCTGACCGCCCTGCGGGACATTGCCCTCGCGAAAGCTACCCTATGGCAAGTCTGGCCGCAGCTGGCCATCCTGGCCGCCTGGGTCGCCGCCACCGCCCTGGCCGCAGTAAAGGTATTTCGTTTCAGTTAGGCATCGCGCATCGGCAATTTCCTTGGGGAAACCCCGAATTGCCCGCCGCATCCCCTTTATGACGGCGCTGAATAACTGGTAAAATACTAAAGGAATCAGCCGCGCCACTGTGGCATAAATATATAGATGCAAGGAGGCAATACTATGGCCAAACCCAGCCTGACCGGCCTTAAAGACACGCTTATTTTCGAGGACGCCGCCCGGCAGCCCACCCCTTGGGGTTCTCTGGAGTATCTGGCCTATAGCGCGCATAGCTACTGGGGCCGGGAGTTTCAGCATCGGATTATGGCGGAAATGGAGCGGTGGCAATCGGAAGTTCGCACCGACAACCGCCTGCTGAATTACCTGGGACGCTGCGCCGGTTTTGACTTGTCCCAAGCCCAAAAGTCCCTGCGGGAAGGCAACTACTACGATTTCCAGTGGTTTCTCGGCCGGCTGGCCGCCTACGCCCTTATGGCCAAAGCCGAGGAAGGCCGCATCGAGGAGGAGGAAAGCAGCGCGGCGGCTGAACCGGCAGCGGCGGCCGCGGCGGCGGCCGTGGACGCCGAGGCGTAAATGTAGCGGGGGATTTTCTCTGCGCCCTGAAACCGTCATTCCCGTTGGCGCGGGAATGACGGTTTTTTTAAGTCGTGTCCCTTCCCGCCGCTTACACCGCAGCCCCCGCAAACCGGGCTATTCCCACAAAGCCGCCGGCCGCATCCGACCAGGCAAACAGCGCCGCCTCGACCACCCGCTGCCGGTCGATGCCTACCACCAGTTGCTGCACGGGGTAAGCCGGGCCGTCACCCCAAGGGCTGGCGGCCACGGTCCGGTCAGTGTCGGAAAAGTAGGCGCGGCCATTGGGATGGGAATGGTAAATAACCAGCGGCGGCGCCGCATCATCCAAGCCCCGGTTCAACGCCAGCAAATCCGGCCCGGACAGCACATAGGCCGTTTCGGCAGTGCGGTCGGCGGCCGTAGGATGTTGCCCGCCATCCTGCATATTGACGCAAGGGCGGATGGCGTCCGCCGCGCCGCCATCCCGATGCCCGGAGAGCCAGCCGCAACATTCGGCAGGAAAACACCGCCGCGCCTCTTTATAGACCAGCTCCAGCAGTTCCCGGGGAATGGCTACCGGGGTTGGCATTGGCGCAGTTTCGGGCATCTCTGGATTAACTCCTGACGCGGATTTCGAGCGGCCGCCGGGTCGGGCAAGGCGTATTTACCTAAATACGCCTTATAAACCGGCGGCGTAGAAAGCCGCACTATAGCAAAGATTTCCTTCACAATTTCCGCACAATTAGCCCTTACCCTGATTGGCATAGCTCCCGGCATTTACCGGGACAGCAACCCACAAAGGAGGATAAGTCGGAATTATGCGAGAACTCAAAACCAGGTTTTACTTCAAGGCTTGCGCCAAGTGTCAAGGGGATATGTATTTGGAATGGGACGCCTACGGGCCGTTTCGCAAGTGCCTGCAATGCGGGCGGATTGTGGAACTGGCGGCCGCGCCGTTGCCGGCAACGGTGGATAAGGATGGCGGCTACCGGCTGGCGGCATAGGCGGCGAACCGGGCGGCTCCGCCAACGCGCCACGGCCCGAATAGCCTACCGGCCGGTTATAGGGCCGCCGCCGATTCTGCGGTGTTCGGCGTAGTCATACACGGCTTGCTCCTGCTCCCGGGTCTGGATGGAACGGGGGCGCAGTTCCCGCACCATTGTAATGGCGGTTTGCGGAGCGTAGCCGGTATAAACCAGGTAGCAAGCCAGGACGGTGCCAGTGCGGCCGATACCGGCGTGGCAAGTAACCACCACCGGCCGCTCCCAATTCTCAATCTGGTCCTCAATCCAGCGGGACATCCGGTCAATCTGCTCCAGGGTCGGAGCGGAAAAGTCCGGCACCGGCTCATAGAGGTCATACATATTCCACAGCTCGGCGGAGATGGTATTTTCTTCCATCCGCAGCACGGCCCGGATGTCCTGCTGACTGAAAAAAATCAGGTCGCGGCGGCTCGTCGGCCCCATAGCGCCGGCCAGGCAGCCCTCCAGCACCCAGCCAAAGTTCAAGTGTTGCAAGGTCAAACTCCGTCTAATCCCTTAATTTCCGGGCTGATTATCCGGCGAACCGCAGCGGCTAATCCGCCGGCGGCCATTGGGTTCCGCCCTCGGCCGGCCGTTGCGCCTGGGGCAAGTCCAAGCCGTCAGCCACTACTTGCTGAAACTCCCGGATGATGACTTCGCCCCATTCTTGGGCTTTGTCCACCCGGTAGGCGGTGCGCTTGCCGCGGCCGGCGGCGCGGGCTTCCGATTCCGGGGTTCCGGCAGCCGCCACTTCCGCAGCAATGGCTTCATCCATCGCGTCAATCTGCGGCACCAGGGAGCGGGCGGTTTCGATAAAGCGGGCCACTTCCCCCATATTGCCATCCAAGGCGACGAACACCGGCACCGTGCCGGCGCGGTTTTCCGGGAGAAAGCTGTTGGTCAATTCCAGTTCATCGTCCCGGTTGAACACTTGCAGCCGCAGATTGTCAGCGCGGTCGGCCAAGCGCAGGATAGCCGGGGTAGTGCTGAGGGCATCGCCGCACCAGTCCGAAGTAAAGACCGCCAGATTCAGCGGCTCCGGCAAGGCGTCAAACCAAGCCAGGGTATCGGCCGGCACCGCTACGCCCTCATAGATGTCAATGAAGGGCTGCTTGTTGACCTTGATGCAGCCATCGATGTATTCCCGGGTGGTCATACCCTGGGCGAACTTTTCGGCGGTCAGGGGCATATTAGACACCTCACTGGTTACGGTTTTTTTGATCGGGTGGCAGTAATTCAGCCGCCATTGTGGCGCCGGCTAGTAGCCGGGGGTACGCCACTCGAAAGCCAAGGTAGCGTAGCGGACGAACACCGCGCCGCCGGGCGCGCCGATGGGGCCATTCATCGCCAACAGGGCGATGGTGTGCTGGTCGCCGGGCTTGGGTTCGGTACTGATGACCACCCGCTGCGGCACATTGAAACCCTGCACCGCGCCGCGGTCGCGATTGCACTCCCCGTCAATCCACAGCTCCCCGTAGTCGTCGATGCAGGTCTCAAAGATGCAGCGGGAACCGGCGAGTTCCCGGCCATCTACCGTCTCCGGCAGCGTAACCCGGATACGGTACCAAGCAAAGGTAAAGCCGTAGGAATGCCATTCGGTCAGGTCGTTGCAGATTTCCCAAGCGGAGTCGTCATAGTCGGTCAAGCGGGCCGGGCTGCCTTCCAGTTGGGAAACCAGCCCTTCGTTAGGTTCGCCCGGCACCAAGCCGGGGGCATACCGCCACACGCCATTGACGGCTTGCAGGTCAGCGGGGTTTTGCAGGTTCAAGGTTCCGCGGGGCATAGCGTCATCTCCTTTGGCCAGTTTGGCTCTGGTGGTTGTTTATGTTTCCGCCGATAATCAAATGGGCCGGGAAACACCACCACCACTTAAATACTTCTGAGTAGGCGAGCTTTGGCTTGCTCGAACTCGTCTTGAGTCAAGATACCCTGCTGGTGGAGTTTGCCCAACCCCTCCAGCTCGTCTATTACAGACCCCTTCGAGGAAGTGGACTGGTGAGAGGTCTGCGGGGGGATTTCCGCCTTGTTTTTCCATAAGGCTACCTTTTTGCGTTGAGCGGCGACAAACGCGTCAACCTGCCCCTTGGGGATGCGGTCGATACATTCCCAGTTGCCGGAAATATGTATGCCTATGCTTCCCGCCAAGATTCCTCGATTAGACTCCAGAGAGGAAATCTTATCGTAAGGGAAATCCTCCACTTTCAGCTGTCCCAGCAACCCCTTGCCCACGAAAAGCATTCGCCGATCAGTGGCAACCAGAATACCAGAGTTGGCGTGATAATTACCGGTGACACACTGCTCCGGCAGTTCGTCATCCCAGAGGAGGTCAGGAAGTTCCTGTATCTCCTTGGGGCTGAAAAGCCGGCTTTTGGGAAGGGAGTCGATGTTGCGAATGGCGCGCTCAATACGCAGAGCCTTGGACGGGACGTAGGGAGGACTGCTACACACCGTACAAAACTTCTGGTCTCCGCTCATTAACTTGGAGCAATTGGCGCAGAAAGTCCCTTGGGACATACTATTCTCCCTAGGAGCGTATTGGAGGGATGCTTGGACGCCCCGATTATAACATTCTCCCGTCAAGAGAATAGCTTTCGGCAAATCCAGTGTGCCGGGTACCTGTATTCCTGTCTCCAACCAGCTCCGTCAACGGTTCATTTCTCTTATAAGCCGACAATACGGATGCCGGCGTGGATTTTATAGATGCGGTTGATGTTGACCAGCAGGGGGGTAATCTGCTCGACATATTTGGCATTAGCCAATCCGCCGCCATCCACCGGGCGCAAGTCGGGGATTTTTTCGGTCAATTCCATTACTTGACGCTTGGCCGCCGGGTGGTCGGAACAGACGATTACATCCCCGTCCATTATCCGGGCCGGTTCCAGCAATTCCTCGGCGCTGACATTCTGAAAGGCGGCGGCTACTTGGGAATCAGGTATCAACAGCTGGGACTCCTGAGCGGCGGATCCAGCGTCCACCGGCACGACAACAGCGCCAACGCCGCGCTCGAAACGCATCGGTGCAATGACATTGACCACCACCTTGCCGGCCAGGGACGGCGCCAACTGCTCCAGCAAGGGACGCTGGGCGGCGTAAGGGACGGTGAGAAAGGCGGTGCCGGCTTGCGCGGCGGCGTCCCGGTTGTCGCCGCCGGCGATGCGGCCGGCGGCCGGGGCGGCGGCAACCATTTCGGACAGTTCAGCGGCGGCGGTCTCCGCCCGCGCCGCCTCCCGGGAGCCGATAACAACATCCGCTCCGGCCAGAGCCAAGCGCAAAGCCAAGCCCTTGCCCTCGGGCCCGGTACCGCCCAGAAATGCCAGCGTCAAGGCTAATCCTCCCGGTTCAGTATAGTGGGCCGCCAACGGCCGCAGGATTGCTTTGGGGGTAATATACCATAAATTGGCGGGGGATGGGGTATTCTCGGCGGCCGCCGGAGGGAAACCGGGCATCAAGATGGGAAAACTAGCGTCAAACAGTGTGCCAAATAAGAAATCGGCAGTGCCGGAAATCCTATCTGTTTATTGACATTGGCAAGTATAAATAATAATGTCAAATAAGGTGTCAAACAGCGGGTCAAAGAACCGGCTCAAGGGAAGTTGCGCTAATGAACGCCAAGGATTTCTGGGAAGGTTTTGCCTTTGACTATGTCCTGGATGAGCGGGCATTGTCCGCCGATTTGATTGCCGTTGAGGGTTACAAGTTGGCGGCGTTGAACCTGGTACTGCCCCCGGAATGGAGCGGTCAATTGAATCGTCTGAACCGGGTCCGGGTGGTGCATGGCACCACCGCTATTGAGGGCAATCCTCTTTCCGAGGCGGAAGTTGCGCGGCAAATCGATTTGGTGGAACAATCAGACTTTCCGGCCGCGGCCGGGCAATTGTCCCGGGAGCAGTTGCAAGTACGCAACTCGGCGCAGGCCCAGGAATGGGTCAGACGGCGCTTTGCGCCGGGGACTGCTCCGGCGGACTTGTCTGACTTGCTAACGATGCACCGGATAGTAACCCAAGGTTCCGACGAAGGACATAACACTCCCGGCCAGTTACGCGCCTATCCGGTAACCGTCGGTTCTCCCGCTATGGGCGGCGTCCATAGTGGCGCGCCCCACGAAACTCTGGGCGAGTTGATGGAAAGATTCGACGGCTTCATCAACTCCCGCCGGTTTCGGGAAAACCACCCGGTAGTTAAAGCGTTACTGGCGCATTTCTTTCTGGTAACAATTCATCCTTTTGGAGATGGCAATGGGCGGGTTTCCCGGCTGCTGGAAGCCGGCATACTCTTTCAGAGCGAGTATAACGTGCATGGTTTTTACGGCCTGTCCAACTACTTTTACCGGAACGAGACTGAATACAAGCGGCTGCTGCAAAGGTGCCGGCAAGGAAAACCCTTTGACCTGCTGCCCTTTATCAGTTTCGGCGTAAAGGGGTTTGCCGAGGAACTGAGCGGAATAAACAGTTTCGTTAAGAACAAGTTTAACCGAACTTTGTACCGCCAAATGCTCGAAGGGTGCCGCCGCTCCCGTTTGAGCGCCCGGCGTAAGGTGTTAAACGACCGGGAGTACGGACTGTTAACTTTTCTGCTGACGGAGACCGAACCACTCGATCCCTTTTCGGAAGTCGCCTCCCGGCAGATTACCCTCTCCGCGTTGTTGGAATCGCAGTATGTCCGGGGGACTTACCAACGGGTAAGCCACCGCACCTTTGTCCGGGAGTTGATAAGGCTGTCCGAAGCGGGGTTTATCCGTTTCAGCCAAAAGGGACTCGGCTTTGACCCGGTGATAGAGCTGGATTTTGGAGCTGTTGCCAAGTACCCGTCAGGATGAGCCAGCTCATCCGTATTTCCAAAAAACCGGGGGCACCTTTGCCGCTCCAGAAAAACCGCCGGGGTCAGGATGGGAATGTTGCGGAAGGGATGCAAGTCCAGCAAATCATTGTCGCCGGTGATGATATGGGTAGCGTTGCCTCAGATTACTCATCCTCACCCCGCAAAATGGACTCCAGAATCTCCGGGGTCAACCCTCGTTCCGCCGCCCGCTGGCTGATTTCGTCAATTACTTCCCGAAGCGGCCGGGCCGGCACGGCAGTGATGTCTTGTAGCCGCAGGCTCAGCAGCAGTTGGATTTTCCACTGTTCCTCCGGGGTAGCGGCCGCGTAAACCTTGGCGGCCTCCGCATCCACTTCGATAGTTATCGGGACAGTTTCCATCTCAATTCTCCTGCCTGGTTTTTCCCTATTATAGCGGGCTCGCTCTGTTCTTGCCAGTGGTGGGCTTTTGCTTTATCATCCCTGTGCGCCCGGCGGATGCGGGTAGGGCGTAAATACACCGGGTTGGAGGCTGGGGTTGTCCGGGCAGGAGTTTATTGACCGGCTGAAATCCATTGTGGGGGCGGAGTATGTCATCGCCCACCCGGAGGATTTGCTGGTTTATGAATATGACGGTTCGGTGGACCGGGCAATGCCGCGGGCGGTGGTCCTGCCGGCCACCGCCGCCGAGGTAAGCCGGACGCTGGCCTTGGCTTACGCTGCCGGGGTTCCGGTGGTGGGGCGGGGTTCCGGCACCGGGTTGAGCGGCGGCGCCTTGGCCCCGCCGGGCGGGATTCAGATTGCCTTTACCCGGATGAACCGCATCCTGGAAGTGGATGTTGACAACCGCGCGGCCACTATCGAGCCGGGAGTAATTAACCTCGACCTGGATAACTATGTCCGCAAGTTCGGGATGCGCTACGCCCCCGACCCGTCCAGTCAAAAGGCGTGCAGCCTGGGCGGCAACATTGCGGAAAATGCCGGCGGCCCCCACTGCCTGGCTTACGGCGCGACCACCAACCACATCCTGGGTATGGAAGTGGCGTTAGAGGATGGTACGCTGGTTCAGTTGGGCGGGCCGGCCCGGGAAGTTCCCGGCTATGACCTGCGCGGCGTGTTCGTCGGCTCCGAAGGGACTTTCGGCATTGCCACCAAAATTACGGTGCGGCTGCTACCTTTGCCGGAAGCGGTCAAGACTTTCCTGGGCATTTTTCCGGACATTGACTCCGCGTGCAGCGCGGTGTCAGCCGTTATCGGCCACGGCATTTTGCCGGCAGCCTTGGAGATGATTGACGCTTTGAGCATCCGCGCCGTGCAGCAGGTAACAGACGCCGGCTACCCGGCGTCTGCCGGGGCGGTATTGCTGATTGAGCTGGAGGGATTGTGGGAGGAAGTGGACGAGGTGAGCCGGGAAGTAGAGTCGGCGTTGTGGGAAACCGGAGCCGCCGAGGTGCGGATTGCCGAGGATGCCGCCGAGCGGGAACGGCTGTGGCTGGGGCGCAAAACGGCATTCGGAGCCTTTGGCGCCATTGCCCCCAACTATTACCTGGTGGATGGGGTAGTGCCGCGCACCCGGCTGACCCAAGTGCTGCGGAAGGTGTCGGAAGTCAGCGAACGGTATGGCATCATCATCGCCAATGTGTTTCACGCCGGGGACGGCAACCTGCATCCTTGTATGCTCTTTGACGGGCGGGAGCCGGGGGTTATGGAGCGGGCTATGGCCGGGGCGGCGGAATTGATGGAATACTGCGTAGCGGTAGGTGGGTCGCTGAGCGGGGAACACGGCATCGGGCTGGAAAAAAAGCAGTTTATGCCCCTGGTGTTCACTGAGGAGGATTTGGACGCGATGCGGCGGGTGCGGGCGGCCTTTGCCCCGGCGAACCGGCTGAATCCGGGCAAGATATTCCCGGATGATGCCGGGGTGTATCAGCCTTCGCCACAGCCGACTTTGCCGCCGGGAGAGACCGGGGTGTATGTTTAGGGGGTATGGGCCGCCGTGCTTGAACTGAACTTTACCGGCAATGCTGTTGACCGCAAAGCCGCCGACCCGGGCCGTAACGGGCGGCCGCGGCGGGTAGTCCGCAACGGCGCGCCAACTAACGACTTGGTATTGAGCGCCTACAACCTGGGCAATGCGGCGGTGTTTCGGAAAATCCTGGAGCTTTATGTAGCGCCGGGCAGCGTAGTGGCTGATGTTACCTTTGGCAAGGGGGCTTTCTGGAAAGAAGTTCCGGAAGACCGCTATCAACTGCTGGCTACCGACCTGCGGGATGGGGTGGACTGCCGCCGGCTGCCCTATAACGATGGCGCAATTGACTGCGTGGTACTGGATCCGCCCTATATGCACTCCCCCGGCGGCACGGCGCATTTGGCCCATTCCGCTTTTGAGGAGCATTACGGCAACAACGGGGCGGGCCAAGGGGTAGCCGGCAAGTATCACGCGGCGGTGCTGGAACTTTACTACGCCGCCGGGCGGGAAGCCCACCGGGTACTGCGGGAGCGGGGCGTCGCTATCGTCAAATGCCAGGATGAAGTGTGCGCCAACCGCCAACGCTTTACCCACATCGAAATCATCGCGGAATACCAGAAAATCGGCTTGGTCGCCGAGGATTTGTTTGTGGTAATGCGGAACAACCGGCCGGGAGTTAGTAGGGCGGTGCGGCAGGTACACGCCCGCAAAAATCACTCCTATTTCCTGGTGTTCTGGAAACGCGGCGCCAGCGGGGCAATCTGGAACCCGGAATAGACACCGCTATATCGGTTCCGGTTACATACATTCCGGCGATTGGGTAGTATGATTAGGGACGGCTGAATTATTACCCGAGGAGAAGTTATGAGTCCTGAACTTATCGCCATTATCACCTCGGGCGTTGGCTTGGGGGCGTTGCTGCTGGGCGGCATCGCTTTCCTGTTTGCCGCGCAGCAACGGTCGGAGCGGCTCAACAATGAGCGGTTTGACCGGTTGGAGCGGCGGATGGACCGGATGGATCAGTGGATGGGAAGGCTGGAGCAGCGGATCGACGCGCAGGATGCGACCATCCGGGAACTGACCCTGCAAGTCCACGGACTTGAGAAGCAACTGGCGCGTATGGGCGGGTTGCTGGAGGGTCTGCGGGAAGCCATCACGCGGCAGCCCAGCCAAGTCTAGCCGGTTGGCGGCAGGATAACTTTTGTCTGTCCCCCTTCAGCAACAACTGGCCGCCCGGTTGGGGGCGGATTCCGTTTTGGCGGCGGAGGCGGCCGGCGGCGCGGCGGAATTGGCCGGGTATGCGATGGACGGGGTTATGCCGCTGGCGGTGGCGCGGCCGGCCGGCCGGCCGGAAGTGGCGGCGGTTGTGCAGTGGGCGGCGGCGCACCGGGTAGTGGTTCTCCCTTGGGGCGGCGGCGTACATCGCGGGTTGGGCAATCCGCCCCATCGGGCCGGGGTGGTACTGGATTTGAGCCGCTTAAATCGGGTTCTGGACTATCAGCCGGCGGATTTGACGGCTACCGTCGAAGGCGGCATTACCTTGGCCGGGATGCAGCGGGAATTGGCCGGCGGGGGCAAGTTCGTTCCCCTGGAGTCGCCGATAGCGGAACGGGCAACCGTTGGCGGCATCCTGGCAGCTAATAGCAGCGGCCCGTTGCGCTATAGCTACGGGCTGCCCCGGGACTGGCTGATTGGGGTCAGCGTCATCGGCGGCGATGGCGTTGAAACTAAAGCCGGCGGGCGGGTAGTCAAGAATGTTACCGGCTATGACTTGAACAAGCTCTATATCGGTTCCTTGGGGACTTTGGGCGTCATTGTCGAGGCTACTTTCAAGCTGTCGCCCCGCCCGGATACCGGGGCGGCTTTGACGGCCGCCTTTCCCGCATTAGACGCCGGCATCGCCGCCGGCCGTTCCCTGATCGGCCAAGTCTATGCGCCGCAAGGTGTGCAAGTAGTCAATGGCCCGGCAGCCCGGCGCTTGGGGTTAGACCAAGCCAATCCTACAGCGGCCGCTTACCTGTTGGCATTTTTTGCCGGGCGGCCGCGGGCCGTAGCGCGGCGGCGGGAGGAATCGGCCCGTCTGCTGCGGGATGCCGGGGCGGTGCCTATTGACGCTTTGGATGCGGCGGCCGGCCAGTCGCTGCTGCAAAGGCTTACCGATTTGGGTTGGGATGATGATACCCTGCCGGCGTTGGGGTTAAAAGTGAACCTGCCCCCGGCGGCAGTGGGCAAGTTGGTAGCTTATGGGGAATCCCAAAAGCCGGGAGAGCAATGGGGCGTTGTTGCTGATGTGGGCTTTGGTACGGTTCACCTACTACGGTGGGATGAAAGCGCGGCGGATGACGCCGCCGTACCCGCTACTATAGCGCAAATAGCGGCAATACGAGAACGGGTGCAGGCATTGGGCGGTACGGTAGTGGTGGAGCATTGCCCGTTGGCAGTGAAAGCGGGCATCGATGTTTGGGGCGGCGGCCCGAATCTGGAGCAAGAATTGGCAATTATGCGGCGGATTAAGGATAAGTTTGACCCGGCCGGCATCCTGAACCCCGGCCGGTTTATGGGGGGATTGTAATGGCTGAGGAGGAACGGCTGAACTCGCCCCATCCCCTTGCCGGGCTGCCGGCGGCGGCTGAATTGACCGGGCCGCTGAACCAAGAACCGGGTTTCCGCGGCGTTGATGTGCCGGCGGAAGCCGACTTGTACCGGTGCGTCCACTGCGGGCTGTGCCTCAGTTCCTGCCCCACTTATGCCACTTTGCGGGTAGAGACGGAGTCGCCGCGGGGGCGGATTGCCTTGATGCGGGCGGTGCACGAGGGGCGGGTCGGCATCAGCGAGCGCATCGTGTCCCATTGGGAAATGTGCCTCCAGTGCCGGGCTTGCGAGGCGGTGTGTCCCTCCGGCGTTCCCTACGGGCGGATAATGGAATACTCCCGGGCGCAGGTATTGGCGCAAGGTAAGCAGGGGCGCAGTCTGCGGCGCATAGACCGGCTGCTGCTGCGGGCGGCCTTGCCCCATCCCCGGCGGCTGCGTTGGGGGGCGGGGCTGTTGCTTCTGTACCAGCGGTCGGGATTGCGGCGGTTGGTACGGGCGTCAGGATTGCTGCAACGGCTGTCCCCGGCCTTGGCGGAAATGGAGCGGCAGCTGCCGGATTTGCGCGGCCGGTTTTTTAAGCCCTCCCGCCGGGTTTATGCCGCGACCGGGCGGCCGTCTGACACTGCTGATACCGCCGCCAAGCCGTTGACGGTGGGCTTGCTGTCCGGGTGTGTGATGCCCTTGATGCAAGGGGATACGATGCGAGCGGCGGTGCGGGTTTTGACCCGGAACGGGTGTGATGTAATCGTACCGCCGGGTCAAGGCTGCTGCGGGGCGTTAAACCTGCACGCCGGGGATTTGGCGTTGGCCCGGCGGATGGCGCGGCGCAACATTGACCTTTTCCTGGCGGCCGGAGTGGATTGGATTGTTACGGCGTCGGCCGGGTGCGGCTCCAATATGAAGGAATATGGGGAACTGCTGAAAAATGACCCGGAGTATGCGGAAGCGGCCCGGCGGTTCGGCAGTCTGACTAAAGACATTACCGAGTTTCTGGATGACTTGCCCTTGACGCCGCCGGCCGGCCGGGTAGCGCGGCGGGTAACTTATCAAGACCCGTGCCATTTGGCCCACGCCCAGCGCATTACCGCCGCGCCGCGCCGTTTGCTGCAAGCCATCCCGGGGCTGGAATTAGTGGAAATGGAGCAGTCGGCAATGTGCTGTGGCGGCGCCGGCATTTACGCGATGACCCAGCCGGAGGTATCCGGGAAAATCCTGAACGCCAAGCTGGAAAACATCGGCAGCAGCGGAGCAGAGCAGGTAGTTACGGCTAACCCGGGCTGCATAATGCAGTTGGCCCGGGGGCTGGCGGAAAGCGGCGGCGCGGCCGCCGGCTACCCGGTCTGCCATATCGTGGATTTGCTGGATGAGGGATACGGGGGCGCCGGGGGCGGTTAAGAATTAGATCGGCGGGTGGGGCGCAAAGGTTAGTTTTTCCCTCAATTCTCAATTTACCAATTCCCGAAAATTCATCCCATTTATCCCTTGACAAATCCCCAAACCATCCCCCATAATAATATCCGTCAAGGTTGACCTGACCCCGGGACGCCGGGTTCTTTACGCTAAGCTTACCGTAAAACTTAATACCGCTCCACACAGCGCGCTGTGGGCCCCGGCCGGCCTAACAAACCGCCGGACGCCTCAACACTCCTCCCCCGGGGCAAGCGGACCAAGGACCCGCCACCCCAACCGGAGCAGCGGCCAACGGCAAATCTCACTAGCCGCCAAACCGTGCCCCAACCCACAGGAGTCGGAGCAACCCAGGTTGACTGGAGAACGGTCAACCGCGGTCGCAACACCGGGCCAACCCGCCGGAATGGCAACCATACCAACCGGCGTCAGTAGCCAATTCAAGGTAGCGCAACCGTAATCGGCAGCCTGACCGGGCATTACCGAGATGTGCAGCAAGGTATCCAATCGGTGTAGCAACCCACATGGTCAGACCTGCCAACCCTTCTCCCGACAAGGCGGAAACCGCGGCCGCGGTTTCCGCCAACACCGGTATCCCCCACTACTCTTGCCCCAACCCGCCCCCCTCAAACCGTCCCATTTCTGCTTACAAGCAGCGTTCCGCTTCCCCCTGAATGTAGTCGCGCAGTTCCCCCGGCAGCCCGGCGGCGTTGCCCGCTTGGGCATTTTCCGCAATGCGCCCCGGGCGGGAAGTAGTGGGAATGGCCGCGCTGACCCGGTGGTCGGATATTACCCAAGCCAGCAACGCCTGCGCCCAGGTAGTTATGCCGTATTCCGCCAGCGGCGCCAGGTCCGGCTGCTCTTTCAACTCCGTCACATACCGCCCCTTTTGCAGCGGCTCCATCACTAGAATGCCGATGCCCAACTCCTCGGCCAAAGGCAGCAGTTCCTCCGCCACCGCCCGGTTGCGGACATTGTAGGGAATCTGCACCGCATCCACCCGCCGCTGCCGCATTAAATCCATAATGGTCGGATAGGCGTCCGGCACCATTGCCGTAACGCCCACCATCCCGATTTTGCCCGCGCCGCGCATCCCTTCCAAGGTCGGCAGATGCGTTTGCCAGTCAATCATATTGTGCACCTGAAAAAGGTCGATGTAGTCGGTCTTGAGCAGGTCAAAGGAACGGGCGATTTGGGCTTCCCCGGCCGCCTTGCCTTCGCAGCGAACTTTAGTCGCCAGGTAGAACTTATCCCGCAAGCCCTCCGTAACCGCCCCAACGACCCCTTCCGCCTTGCCGTACCAAGCCGCCGTGTCAATCAGGTTGACCTGATGCTCCAGACAAGACTCGACGATTTCCCGCCGCCGGGCAATGTCCCCGTCGTCGCTGACATCGAAAGTGCGGAGGGTGCCAAGCCCAATGGCCGATACTTCCAGATTGCCCAGTTTGCGATACTCCATTGGAAACTGCCTCTCTCAGTCGAAATGTTAGGCCGGATTATACAACAAAGCCGCCGCCAGGCTACCGCCGCCATTCGGCAATGTTCCACAGGGAAGTGTCCCAAGCGTTGGGCTGGACACCCTGCAAAGTATTGGCATAAGCCGACACCAAGCCTCGATTGACCAGCGGGATTTCATAGTAGCTTTGGATGTGCCGGTCATTCAGTTCGCGCACCAAGTCGGCCCGTTGCGGCCCGGCCGGCGTTTGGGCCAGTTGGGCAAAAAGCCGGTCATATTCGGGATTGCAGGAACGGGGAATGTTACCGCCGGCCCAGCGGTTGGCGCGGGTCGGAATACTGCCGCAAAGCTGGTCGGAAAAATAACGCTCCGGGTCAATGCCGGAATTGTCGGCGTACATCTGCGCATCCGCAAAAAAGCGGCGGTAAGACGCTTCCGGATCCGCTGCCGGGTCGCCGCCGAAAAAGCGGGCGGCATCGTGCTGTACCAAGGTGGTCTCAATGCCGATTTGCCGCCAGCCATCCCGCAGCCGGTTCTGCGTTTCCTGCCGGATTTCATTGGCGGAAGTCTGCAAAGTAATTTTCAAGGGAACGCCCTGGTACTCCCGGATGCCGTCGCCGTCAGTATCCAGTACGCCCTGTTCGTCCAGCAGGCGGTTAGCTGCCGCAATATCCTGACTTAGGCAGGCATCATTGGCGGTGGAACGGTAAGCCGGCGGGCCGGCTACCAAATTGCACTCCGGCGCAGCGGCAAAGCCGTAAAGCATTTCGGCAATCCCGGAACGGTCAATTGCCAGCGACATTGCTTGACGGATGGGCGGGAAAGTCAGGAAGGGATGGGGATTTTGTCCCTCTTGGTACTCGGAACGATTTTCCCCCAAAGCCGGGTCCGGATTAGTCTGATTGACCGCCAGCCGCTCGACAAAGCTCCCAAAGGCGACCGCTACCCGGCCCTGGCCCCGGCTTTCCAGTTCCGCCAAAGTCTCGGGGCGGATTTGCAAGTTCCAGGCATAATCGGCGCCGCCGGTTGCCAAAACCGCTTGGGCGGCAGACAGAGCATCACCGCCGCCGCGCAATTCTACCCGGTCAAACCAGGGTTCCGGGCCGCGGTAATAAGGATTGCGCTCATACAATGCCCGGTCGTTGGCGATGAAATCGGTAAGGCGATAGGGGCCGGTGCCAAGCGGCGCGGCGTTCTCGGCGGCGCACCCGGCGGCCGCCGGGCCAAGACACTGGGCAAATTGCGACTGGTTAAGAATCGGCATACGGGAGCCGACGAAAGGAGTATAAGGCCAGGGCGCCGGTTCGGTAAAAGTGATTTTGACGCTCAAAGTATCTGTGGCTTCCACCGCCGCAACGGCGGCAAAAGCATCAACAGCAGTGCAACCGGAGCCGGGAGCAGTGCAGTAACGCCAAGTAAAGACCACATCAGCAGCCGTAAAGTCGTTGCCGTCCGACCACTTTACGCCGGGTTGCAGCCGCCAGGTAATAGCGCGCCCGTCCGGGGCCACGCCGCCGTTTTCCCGGGTCGGAATTTCCGCCGCCAGGGCCGGTTGTAGGTTGCCCTCCGGGTCAATGTTAGCCAGCGGCTCCAGGGTGATGGCGGCGGCGTCCCAATCCTTATCGCCGCCGGACAGGTAGGGCAGCGGCAAGGAAGGGGCTTGCCAGTAGCGGAGGGTCAGCACCTTTGCGGCCGGCGGGGTTGGAGTTGGTATTGGGGTCGCCGTTGCCGGCAGCGCCGTCGGTTCGGGAGCGGCGCAGGCTGCCATCAGTAGCAATGCCAGTAAAGGCAGAGTAAAGCGGATAAATCGCAAGGCGGGAAGTTTAAGGGCGGGGCGCATTATTCAAGTCCTAGGTAAGTTTCTTTGACCAGGAATGGCCAAGGGAATGGTGGGCCGGGTGGTGAGCAGACCCACTAATGGTCTCTGCTAAGTGAGACATAGAAGTGTGGATACACCTTCTCCTTGTTTAGGCAACAACGCTTGTATTTGAGTCCCGACCTGCACGGACAAATGTCATTGCGTCCGACATCCTTAAAAGCAGGATGGTACTTTTTGTTCTCCTCTATTCGATAGCTCCAACTCCGCCAAGGGGACGAAAGGGCATTCGCAAGATCTTTGAGCGGTACCAGTTGAGGATCTTCGTCGCCTTTCGGGAAAAACATAGTGGATTTCTGAACGGGATTAGTCACCAAGGAAACGTGTAGGGGTTCAATAGAGGTTGCTTTCTCAACGCACGCTTCCCCGTCATATATTTCACCAACCTTGTGCGAACAGCCACGCCTTATCGTAATCTTGGCGTCGCAAATGGAGCAACTTCGTTCCTTAATGAGCAAACCCAAACTAAATCCCCACTTGAGGGGGTACAAATCTTGAAAGCGTTTTGTATGTGCGCGGATAAACTCAATCCCGAATTCACTGTCTACTTCAGCGAAATGGCGATCCAAGCCGATGATTTTGTTTTCGCACCACGCCAGCTTATCCCAAGCCTCTTGGAATTTTCCCGCGTGAATGTGCCAAAAGGCAGACACGAAAGTGTCTTGGAGACTCCCAACAGACTCCAAGCACCACACTGCTTTGGCGGTCAACTGGTCACCGGCGGTTACTGCCTCGCATTTTGCCTGAGACAGATTTTCCCAGAATTGGATGGGCAAGTGATTTTCAGTACGGGTCTTGTAATCCCGCAACAAACCCCTTGCCAAGCTGAGCCGCGAGTTAATAGGAGCGCACATATTGTCCCTTCCAGATTTCTTGGCGTAGATCAGCTATCCTTTGGATAAGACTTTGCATCCTCAAGAGCCTTCAATGCTATGCGCTCGAAAGATTCCACAGGCCCTTCGTACTTGATATGATACCGCACTCCTTTATCGGTATCAACGTGAATTTCGCTCTTAACCCGAGCGTCGGACTGACGTTCGCGGTTGGCGATACGTGGGTGCAGATACGATGCTATAAGATTGACTATAAGAGGCAGGAAAACCTCTTTGGCGACAAACACTACTGGCAGGATGACGTCGTCAGAGAGAAACTCGAAATTCACGTAATCTTCGTCGCGGATAGCAACGTCCACGACGGCATGACCCTCCAAGCCGGTTTTGAGACTCTGGAAAACCTGGCTGGTGGTGTTAGGGAATACTGGGCCATCGTATTCCGGGCTAAGGTCCGAAGGGATTATGAGAACCTCGGCTGATTGCAAGCCAGCCTTGAAGTCAGGATAGCCGTCAAACGAAGTGATAAGGCTGTCCAGGTCAAAGGTGGACTTGGATACTTCTATGATGGTTTCCCCGTCTGTTGTTGACATATATGTCTCCTCAAACCTCGTACCTATTCTGGTGGTGGGCCGTGTGGGGCTCGAACCCACGACACCCGGATTAAAAGTCCGGTGCTCTGCCTAACTGAGCTAACGGCCCAAAATCGGCGGCGTCCGATGAACGCCGCTTATATTGTAACACACCCCGGCCCGTTGCGGCCCCGGCGGCTAGTTCCCTGGGGAATCTGAAATTTCGCCGCCGCAGTGCGGGCAAGTCCGAGTCGGCGCAGTGCGGCGTTGGATTTCCTCCAGAAATCCGGAGCCAAGAATCCCGGCCGGCAAGGCAAAGAGGCCAATGCCGGTGATGGCAATGATGCCGGCAATTACCTGCCCCCAAGGCGTGATGGGTGAAACATCCCCGTAGCCGACGGTAGTCAGCGTGATGACGCTCCACCACAGGGCGGCCGGGATGCTGGCGAACTTGTCCGGCTGGGCTTCGTGTTCGGCGAAATACATCATCGAGGAAGCCAGCACCAGCATTACCCCCAGCACCAGCAGCACGGTAAAGAGTTCATACCGCTTGTTTGCCACCACTTGCCCCAGCGTGCGTATCCCACTGAAATAGCGGCCCAGCCGGGCCGCCCGGGCCACCAGCCGGATAATCCGCATCTCGACCAAGTCCCAGCCGAGGATGGGCAGCATGATAAAGGAAAGGATTGCCAGCAGGTCGATAATCAGCAGCGGCGTCAGGGCGAACTTGACCCGCCCCCAAAAGGGATGCCGGTACTTTTCCGCGGCATCGGCGGTGCAGGCCCAGAGCCGCAGAATATACTCGACAATAAAGATGCCTACCGAAACGGCCTCGAGGTAGTAAAAAAGGGCCGGGGCAAAGGCGTGGATGGGATCCACGGTGCTGATAATGAGAGCCAGGGTGTTGCCCAGGATGAGGATGATGATGAAAAAGTCGAACAGCTGACTGGCGCGGTCGCCGGCCGGAGCTACCTCGACAATTTCGTGAACCCGGCGTTGCAGCGCCGCCCTTTTATCAATCATCTTTCCCGACCTGTTCCCGAATTTTCACAAAACAAAATTTCGTTCCCGCCGCCGGCTTGCAGATAGGATTCCCCATATAAAAGGGTCGGAAATCGGGGCGGAAAATCAATTTTGACTTTCCTAAAAATCCGTCAAAAACTGCCTTGACAATGCCTAATTTAATGGCGGCTAAATTATCCGCAGGGTTCCGGGCTGAGGTCAAATCCCCGGCGGCAAATCGCTCCCCTGACGGCCTTTTACCGGCTGAAATTCCCCGATTCGGAAAGGGGCAAAGGCGCGGATTGTTGCCCGCCGTGGGATAACTGCCAGTAAATAGCCGGATAAGTCAAGGTATAGGCTTACGGCGGTGGAAACGGCCCGGCATCCCGACCCGAACCCGGCAAGGATACTAACCTAATTTAATCCGCGACGACACCGGTATTTGGTGCGGATTTCACGAATTTTTGGAGGTGCGGGGTCCAGTATGGTGTCAACGGCAGCGCGCATTATCAGCGACGGCATCCTGAAAATGGACGGCGGTTCCGTTTTCGGGCCGGTACCCAAGGTGGTTTGGGAGAACAGCGTAACCACCGACCGCAAAAACCGCATTACCCTCGGCCTGAACTGCCTGCTGCTCCAGGTGAGCGGCAAGAATGTCCTGGTCGATACGGGGGTTGGTTCCAAGGATACCGATGGTGACAAGGAAGCCCTGGGGCTGGTGCCGAGTCGGATGTTCAAGGGCTTGAAAGCCGCCGGGCTGACGCCCAAGGATATTCACGCCGTAATCCTTTCTCATCTGCATTTTGACCACTGCGGGGGCTGTACCCGCCTGGACCGCACCGGCACCATTGTTGCCACCTTTCCGCGGGCCCGTTACTACGTCCAGCGGGCGTCTTGGGAGGAGGCGTACCATCCCGGGGAGCGGTTCACCTACGCCTACCGGGAGGATAACTTTGCCCCCATTGAGGAACGGGGACAGTTGGAACTGCTGGACGGCGACACGGAGATTTTCCCCGGCTTGCGGGTTATCGTCAGCGAGGGGCCGGCTAAAGGCCACCAGATGGTGCTGTTTAATCACGGCGGGGAGCGGATTGCTTTTCTGGGCGACTTGGTGCCGACGCCGCATCACCTGAACCCGGCGGTCATATCGGCCTTTGACTACTCGCCGGAGGATACCCTGCAACAGAAGCGGGATGTGCTGGCCGAAGCGGAAAAGCAGGGCTGGCTGCTGGTATTTGCCCACGGCCACGAAACCAAGGCCGGCTACCTGGAGCGGCGGGCCGATATGACCTACCTGCGGCCAGTGGACTTGTAGCAGTTTTGCATCTTTCAGCGGGTAGTGTGGGGAAGGGATGAAAGGTTCACCCCGGGCTGAATAGCCCGGGGTGAACCTTGTTTTTGCCTGAGCAGGTACTACTTTACCGCCCCCTGATACCAGTCCAAAATCTCGCTCCCGGTCATAAAGGCTATTCCCTCGAACCGGCTGAGGTAGTCGAAAATCTCGGCGTAGTAGCGAATGCGGTGGGCGGCTCCGGTGATGTAGGGATGGGTGGAAACGCACATTATCCGCGCGCTTTCCGCCCCCTCGGCGTACAAAGTGTCAAACTGGTCTTTGGCCCGCTCCAACAACTCCGGGGAACGGTGCTGCTGCACCAGATAGACCGGAATATCGTTAAGCTCCACCGTATAGGGTATGGAAATCAGGCGGCCGCTTTTCACCTTTAGCGGATAGGGCTGATCGTCATTGCACCAGTCACAGCAGTACTCGATGCCCTCCTCCGCCAAAATGTCCGGAGTGTCAAAGGTTTCCGCCAGTCCCGGCCCCATCCAACCCCGGGGCGCCCGCCCGCTGAACTCCCGGATGGTTTCAATGGTGCGGCGAATAGCCGCCCGCTCGTCCGGCTCCTTGTTGATGACCCGTTGAATGTAGCTGTGGCCCATCAGTTCCCAACCGGAGTCCAGACACGCCTGCACCAGCTGCGGGTAACTGTGGCACACCGAAGCGTTCAGGCTGACCGTCGCCCGGATGCCGCGGGCGTCCAGAACCCGTTTCAGCCGCCAGAAGCCCACCCGCAAGCCGTAGTCAAACCAGCCGAAGTTAGGCACATCCGGAATTACCGACACCCCTTGCGGCGTGGGCAATACCGTGCGGGCCATGGGTTCGTTAAGATCCCACTCCTCGACATTGATGACCGGCCAGACCGCGACCCGGGCGTTGCCGGGCAGGCGCAGCGGCGGGCGGTGAAAGATGGGCGAATAATCGGCGCGGGGATTAGCCATAAGTTCCTCCCGGCAAAGCAAAGGAATCAGGGAATAGGGCTTAAAGTTGCGCTGATTTTACACCGGCCCGGGGGCTATGCCAATCGAAACGGCTACTGCTTCCCGGTCGGCAGCCCTACCCTTTAACCGCCCGAAAAATAAAACAGGGCCATGCAAAGCTGATGTCCGCGCCGTCAGCGGTTTCCGCAATCAGGAAAGCGGCCTTGGCTTGCGGCGTCGCCTGCATAAAATCCCGGCGCAGGGCGGCTACTTCCGCCGCCGGCGTAGCGGTGCGCGCTACCCAATTATTAAAAGTCATATAAGTCGCCGTCAATTCCCGCTCCACGATGTGCAGCCCCCGCGCGGCCAGCATACCCTCCAATACCGACACCTTGCGATTTTCAATGTGGCTGTAGTCCCGCCGCAGCTCCACATCGTTAAACCAGTGGTACAGGTCATCCTCCTCCGGGGAAACGGAATCGGCCATCACCAAAGCCCCGCCCGGTTTCAATACCCGGCGAATTTCATCCAAGGCCGCCCCTAAATCGTTGAAGTGATGCCCGGCCGCCCGGCAGGTAATCAAGTCAATAGAATCGGACGCTATGGGCAAAGCCTCGGCCCGGTTTTGCAGCGGCATTATGTTAGACAACCGCCGCTCCCGCCCAATGCGGCGGGTTTCCTCCAGCATCGGCAAAGTCAAGTCCGACGCTACCACCCGCCGGGCATTGGCGGCGATGGCAAAGGCGGTAAAGCCGGTACCGGTACCCAAGTCGATAACCCACTCATTGCCCGCCGCCGGCGCAAATCGCTGCACAATATCCAAACGATGGTCGCCGGCGTGAACCTGACTTTGGGCATACTGCGGGGCTTGCGCGCCGAACATCCGCTGCGCCGCGCTGCCGCGATCGTCCTGCTGTGTCATTATTCTGCCTCAAAACCCCGGTCATTTAGCGGCTATTGTAGGGGCGAAAATGGCAGTCGGCAACTCGGTATATTGAACCAGACCGAACAGTCTGCTATTTGGTACAGTAATTTCAGATCTCGAAAAATCGCATGGGTCGTGTCCTTTCGACACAACCGTACCCTGAAAGCAAACGGCACCCTTATAGCAGTAGCCTTACCACCATTCCAGTGAAAACGGAGCTCCAGAAATGGCAGGTCTCTGGATTCCCGTTGGCACGGGAATGACGGTTTTGGCCCGGCCGCGGTTTCCTTTTAGCGGAATACGGCCATACACTTGGGGGCATTGAAACTCCAGGTTTCGGCCCATTCGAGGATGTCGGCTTGGCGGTTCAGTTCAGCCATTGCGCCGACCAGGCACTGCCAGTTCAGGGTTTCCTGCTGGCCGGATTCCTCGACTTGCTGCAAGGGCCAGTCCCGCCAAGTTTCGTAATGGCCGTTACGGAGGGCGTCGAGTAATACCCGGTCGGCGGCCAGGTCGGGATAAACCCAGGAGTTCTTTGCGGTGAGGAAGGCGTGGGACCAACTGGAGGATGCCAGCAGAACGACGCGCCAAGGGCTATCCTTTAGAGTGCGGGCGGTGGCTTGGCCGACCTCGAAACAGCGGCGGGGAGTCGGCGAAGGGGGGTCGAGTTCATCGGCAAAGACTTCGGCGCCGCCGCGCATCCGCACTACATTGCTGCCGTAGCAGTTGACGGCCACCGGCAACACCGGGTAGTTAAAGCCTTGCCGGTCGAGGTCGAGAAAGAGCAGAGTGTTGGCAAAGGCGTGGCCCAAGCCGGCCTTTTCGTGGAGGGGTTTGTAGGCGTAAGCCATATCGACGCCTTGGTCGATGAGGGCGCGGGTCAGGTAGCGGCCGGCGGCTTGATGGCCGGGGACGCGGAAGGTAGTATCTTTGGGTTCGCCCCAAATGTTGGGGCGGTCGCCGATGCGGTGGTAGGGCTGAAAGTCAATCTGGTCGTAAGCGAGGACGCAGAAGGGCGGGATGATGTCCTCGCGGAAGTTTTCGTACTGGTCGTCGCCCCAGAGGAGGATAAAGTCGGGTTGGAAGGCGTCGATTTCGGCGCGGATTTGGCGGAAGGCGGCAAATATGCGGGCGCGGTGGGCTTTGTGGGCGGTGATGCCTTCGTCGTCGCCCCATTCGGCCTGCATTTCCGGCGGCCAGTTGGCCGGGTTTTTCATCGGCTCCGGGATGCGGTCGGTTTTCAGCATCCGGGCCAACGGCCAGGGTTTATACTCGTCGGGTACCAGTCCCGGGGGATAGTGGGTAGCGCCGATGCCCAATAGCTCAGCCATAACAGCCTCCCGGTTTGCCCGCCCTTTGGGGGCAGTTGGAGTTAAGGTGCCGGCGGTTATTATAGGATTGGCAAGGGGAGTTGGCAACCGGGGGAATGGATGGGGTTTGATTTGCTTTTGGCGTATGGAAAGTTCTGTTATCCTTGGAGATACGGAACTGTACGCCAAAAGCAAACGAAACCTCCACAACCCCGCCTTTCCTGCCCTTTCCCGGGTGTGTTATACTTTCTGCCGATTTGCTGTCGGGAGCTTTTGTCAACAAGGGGGAGGCTGCTGCTATGGCCGGGGCGATAAACTTTGTGGATGGCGGGACTTTGACGACGCCGCAGGGGTTTCGGGCCGGGGCTACTTACGCCGGGCTGAAAACCTATGCCGAGGATAAGCTGGATTTGGGCATTCTCTTTTCGGAGACGCCCGCCGCCGCCGCCGGCGTCTTTACCACCAGCACGGTTAAATCCCCTACCGTTACCGTCAACCGGCAGCGGCTGGCGCAGGGCATTCCGATGAAAGGGCTGGTGGTCAACGCCGGCATTGCCAACGCCGGTGTGGGCGAGCAGGGGTTTATTGACGCTGAGGAGATGTCGGCGGTGGCGGCGGAAAAGACCGGGGCCACGGCCGCCGAGATGCTGGTATGCAGCACCGGAGTTATCGGGGTGGAACTGCCGATGTCGCTAATCCGCTCCGGGGTGGCGCAGATTGAACTGTCGGGCAGCGGCGGTTTGGACTTGGCTAAAGCGATTATGACTACCGATACCCGGCCCAAGACGGCGGCGGTGAGCTTTGAGTTGGGCGGCCGTACGGCGCATTTGGGCGGCATTGCCAAGGGTTCGGGGATGATTCACCCCAATATGGCGACGATGCTGTCGTTCCTGACTACGGATGCGGCGGTGGAACGGGGGTTTTTGCAGCGGGCTTTGTCGGAAGTCGCCGACGAAACTTATAATATGCTGACGGTGGACGGGGACAGCAGCACTAATGATACGGTATTGCTGCTGGCTAACGGGACGGCACGGACGCCGGAGGTAAGGGCCGGTTCGCCGGAGGCGGCGGTTTTCCAGGCGGCGCTGCGGGCGGTCTGCGTCTATCTGACGCAGGAACTGGCCCGGGATGGCGAAGGCGCGGCGCATTTGATTAAGGTAGAGGTGGCCGGGGCCGCCGACCTTACCGACGCCCGGCAGGCGGCGCGGACGATTGCCGGCTCCAGTCTGGTCAAGTCGGCGGTCTATGGGGCGGATCCGAACTGGGGTCGAGTGTTGGCGGCTTTGGGGCGCAGCGGCGCCGCGGCGGACGAGGACAAGATTGACCTGTTTGTCAACGGCGTCTGCATTATGGAAGCGGGCAAGCCGGTACCCTTTCATCGGGATGCGGTGGTGGCTTTGATGAAACGGCCGGAAGTTACTTTCCGGTTGCAGCTTAACTTGGGGGAGGGGGAAGCTACGGCTTGGGGCTGCGATTTGACGGAGGAATACGTCATCATCAACAGCGCCTATACTACCTGAACCGGATCGATTCCTTGTCCCGGATAGGGAAGGGAATTGCTGAACTTGAGGAAATCGTAAATCCTCCCAATCCCGGGTCTGACTGCCGATTGGGGGGATTCCTGCCTTTACCGCCGGGGTTGACGCCGGGCGCGGAGGGTGCGGCAAAATTTTGTCTGATTGGGGAGGTCCGGAGTGTCCGGCCCGCCGCTAGTGGTGAAAATCGGGGGCAGCACCCTGGGCAGCCACGATACCAGCCTGCGCGACCTGGTCGCCCTGCAACGGGCGGGCCGGGAAGTGGTGGTGGTGCATGGCGGCGGCCCGGTCATATCCCAATGGATGCAGCGGCAGGGGATTCCGCCGCGCTTTGTGAACGGGCTGCGGGTTACGGACGCCGCCAGTCTGGACATTGTGGTCGCCGTGCTGACCGGCTTGGTGAACAAGGAACTGGTGGCGATGCTGCATAGTTTGGGCGGCCGGGCCTTGGGGCTGAGCGGGCTGGACGCCGGCTTGCTGGAGGCCCGGGTCGCCAATCCGGAATTGGGCTTTGTGGGGGAGATTACCCGGGTGAATCCGGAGCCGCTGCGGGCGGTTCTGGCCGGGGGTTATATGCCGTTGCTGGCGCCGTTGGCGATGCAGGAGGCGGATGGCAGCGACCACGCCGGGGGGCCGCTGAACATTAACGGCGATACGGTGGCGGGGGAACTGGCTTGCGCGTTGGGGGCGGAACGGCTGATTTTTCTGACGGATGTGCCGGGGGTGATGGACGGGAATGGGCGGGTGTTGGCGCGGCTGGACTGGCGGCGGGCTAACCTGCTGCTGGGGTCGGATGTAGTGCGCGGGGGGATGGTGCCGAAGTTGGCGGCGTGCCTGCGGGCGTTGGAAAGTTGCCCGGCGGCGGATATTGTGGACGGACGGGAGCCGGGGGCGTTGGCGGATTGCGTGGCCGGCCGGGGCGCGGGAACGCGGATTATTGGGGAAAGCCCGGGGCGGGGGTGATGGGGCGGGGGGTTCGACCCGGTTTTGCAACTCCTGCCCAATTCCCTTACAATAGCCGCCGTGCGATAACCGCCGCAGTAAAGAGCGCAGCGTGATAGGGATGCAAACCACCATCTCGCCCGGTCAAACTGATACCCAAGCTTTAGCCATTGCCCAAGCGGTGCAGGAAGCCGTGGCGCCGGCGACGGTCATCCTGTTCGGCTCCCGGGCCGTGGGCGACTATCGGCCGGACTCGGATGTGGATTTGCTGGTCATTACCGACGAAGCCAATCCTAAAGATGCGGCCGCCCGGGCCCGCAAAGCCGCCACGGAGTATATGCAGCGTTGTCCGCCGGATTTGGAAGTGAACCCCAAGGGCATCAGCCGCCAAGAGTTCCACCGCTGCCGACGGGCTTTCCAGCATTTAGCCGGGCAAGCCGCCCGGTATGGAGTGTTTATGCGCGATCCGGAGGCTGACCAGCCGGCAATCCCGGGGGACTTCACCGATAGTTACCCGGCGCACTGGCCGGGCACCAAACAGCGCATCCGCAACGCTTTGCGCTATATCCAAGACTTGAACGCCTTTATCCGCAACGAGGATGTGTCCCAAGAGTCTATTGGGTTTGTTGCCCAGCAAGCGGTGGAGAATGCGCTGAAAGGCTGGCTTTCGGCCTATAACGACGAACGGCGGTATCGGCATCCCTTGCCGCCGCTGTGGGCGGCGATTCAGGAAATCGAGGATTTCAGCGACCCGGCGGCCCGGGAAGCGTATACGGCGGTTTCGGAATTGTTCGAGTTCATCGGCTACGATGAAGCCATTCCCTTGTCCGAGCAGGCAGATTGGCTGAGCAACTACGCCGTGCTGTACCGCTACAACGAAACCGACCACGATATGGTAGCGGCGGAGTTTGCGGAACTGGCCCGCTTAATCCGCCGGGCCGTTGCCGCCGTCATCGCCCATATTTTTAGGATTAGCGGTGTTGACCCCGATGACCCGCAAGCCCTGGCCCGCTAGAACCGGTAACCGAGCGTTGCGCCGTGAGCTATGACCTGACCAATGACGCCGAGCAGCCGCTGCGGCCGCCTTTGCCGGGGCTGTCGGAGCGGCAGAGCAAGCTTTTAAGTCGCTGGAGTACCGGGCTGACCCTGGCGGTGATTGCCGGCTTGGGTATCTGGTGGGGCGTCAACTTTTATACCGATTGGCTGTGGGCCAAGGAGCTGGGTTACGAGCGGCCGTGGGCCCGGGCGCGGGTGATGCAGGGGGGAATGTTTTCCCTGAGCATCTCGGTGGTCGCGACTTTCATCAGTTTGAACCAGCTGGTTACGCTGCGGCTGTCCCACGGGCCGGGGACGCGTATCATTCTCCCGGACCTGATGCGGCTGCTGTTTGCCCTGCTGCGGATCGGGACGATGCTGACGATGTTCGTTCCGGGCATTATCCTGGGCTTTTTTGCCTACGGGTATTGGAACGAGTCGCTGATGTTCTTTTACCGGGAGCCGTTCGGGATAACGGATCCGCTGTTTGGGCAGGACATCAGCTTTTATGTAGTGAACCTGGCGGTGATGGACTTTCTCCAGACCTGGAGTTTGTGGGCGTGGGTGGCGACGGTAATTGCGACCTTGTCGCTGTATTGGGCGATGTTCTGGCTGCGCGGCACCAGTTTTATCGTTACCCCGAAAATGATGATTCACTTTGGGGTGATGGGCGTCATTCTGATGCTGCTCCTGGCTTGGGGACATTTGATTGAGATTTTCAATCTGGTACTATCGGACCGGGGAGCGGTTTTCGGGGCGGCCTATACGGATGTGAATGCGCGGCTGCCGGCGTTGCTGTTTCTGACCGGGATTGCGCTGCTGGGGGCGGTGGTTTTCGGAGTGAGCATCCGCTACGGGGGCTTTCGGCTGATGGCCGGGGCATTCAGTTTGTGGCTGCTGCTGTTTATGCTGGCGGGCTGGGTCTATCCGCTGCTGTTTCAGCGGTTTCAAGTAACGCCGGAGGAATTCTCCCGGGAGGAACCGTACATCAGCCGCAACATTGCGGCGACCCGGGCGGCTTATGGGCTGGAGCAGGTAGCGGAGTCGGTGTATCCGGCGACAGCGGCCCTGAACCCGGCGGCGGTGCGGGAACACCGGGCGACTATTGACAACATCCGCTTGTGGGATTTGGCGCCGCTACGGGACGCCTATAATCAGCTCCAGTTTATGGAGCTTTACTACAACTTTCTGAATATGGATTCGGACCGCTATATGGTGGACGGGCGGCTGCGGCAGGTGCTGATTGGGGCGCGGGAGTTGGATCCGGAGAACCTGCCGGCGGACGCGCGCAATTGGGTGAACCAACATCTGCAATACACCCACGGCTACGGGGTAGCGATGAGTCCGGCGACCGGTTTCACGCCGGGGGAAGGGCGGCCGGAGTTTTTTATTCAGGATATTCCGATACAGGGGAAACTGGCGGTGTCGCAGCCGGAGGTGTATTACGGGGAGGCGCCGGGCGAGTTCGCCATTGTGAACGGCGGGCTGCGGGAAGTGAATCCAGCGGCGGATTTTGCCGGCTATGATGGTACGGGCGGGGTGCCGCTGAGTTCCTGGTGGCGGCGGGCGGTCTTTGCGCTGCGGTTTCGGGACATTAACCTGCTGCTGAGCGACCAAGTGACCGGGGACAGCCGGATCCAGTACCGCCGGCAAGTTCAAGAGCGGGTACAGACTTTGGCTCCGTTCCTGAAACTGGATCCGGATCCGTACCCGGTGTTGGATGACGCCGGCAAGTTGTGGTGGATTCAAGACGCTTACACGGTTACGGACCGCTACCCCTACGCTACGCCGAGCGGGGACGGGTTTAACTATATCCGCAACAGCGTCAAGGTAGTGGTGGACGCCTATAACGGGGAGGTGGACTTTTATGTCATCGACCCGGAGGACGGGATGATCCGGATGTACCGGGAACTCTTTTCCAAACTGTTCAAGGACATCGAGGAAATGCCGCCGGATTTGCAGCGGCATTTGCGTTACCCGCCGGCCTTGTTCACTACCCAAGCGCAAATCTATCTGCGCTATCATATAACGGAGCCGCAGGTGTTCTTTAACCAGGCGGAGCAGTGGTCGATTCCGTTGGAAACGCGCATCGGGAAAACCGGCGTAGGCGTAACGCCGTCCTATCTGGTGATGCGGCTGCCGGGAGAGGAAAAAGAGGAGTTTGTGCTGCTGCTGCCCTTTTCGCCGGCGGGAGAAAAGAAAAACCTGGTGGGCTGGCTTCTGGCGCGGAATGACGGGGAAAATTACGGGCAATTGATGAGCTTTCAACTGCCGGATGACCGGCAGATTGACGGGCCGAGTCAAGTCGAGGCGCGCATCGAAAATGACCAGCAGGTATCGCAGCAGTTCACCCTTTGGGACGGCTCCGGGTCGCAAATCATCCGGGGGCAACTGCTGGTCATTCCCATGGCTGATACAATAGTTTATGTGGAACCGCTGTATCTCCAATCGGAGGTGCTGGCGTTTCCGGAGTTGAAAAAGGTTATACTGGCGGACAACACCAACCTCGTGATGGCGGATACCATTGCGGAAGGGTTGGCGCGGCTGGTGGGGGTGGAACCGGTGGCGGCGGGCGATGGCGGCATTGGCGCGCCGGCGGCGGAACGGGTCGAGGAAATCGAGGCGGCGGTCAGCGCGCTGGAGGCGGAACTGGCCGACCTGGAGCAGTCTCTGGACAACTTGCGACAAATCTTGGGAGGAAACCGACGATGAGCAAGAGCAGCGAGTGGATTGGGGTGGAGAACAAGTATTACGCCCAGACGGTGCGGCGGCAGCCGGTAGTTATCGTCCGGGGGGAAGGTTCCCGGGTGTGGGACGCCGACGGGAAGGAGTATCTGGACTTTGTAGCCGGTTGGGCGGTGGACAACTTGGGCCATTCCCATCCGGCGGTTACGCAAGCCATCGTGGAGCAGGCCGGCACCCTGCTGCAAACCTCCAACCAGTTCTACACCGTGCCGCAGCTGCAACTGGCGGAGCTGCTGGTGGAAAACAGTTGCCTCGACCGGGTGTTTTTCGGCAACAGCGGGGCCGAAGCCAATGAGGGGGCGCTGAAACTGGCCCGGCGTTACGGCAAACTGCACCGGGACGGGGCCTATGAAGTGATTACCGCGTTCAGTTCTTTCCACGGGCGGACGATGGCGACGGTGGCGGCCACCGGCCAGCCGCACTATCAGGAATCCTTTACGCCGTTGCTGCCGGGCTTTGTCCATGTGGACTTTGACGATGTGGAAGGGATTATGAACGCCACCACGGACCGCACGGCGGCGGTGTTTCTGGAGCCGGTGCAGGGCGAGGGCGGCGTCAATATCCCGGCGGCGGATTATTTGCAGCGGGTTAGGGAATGGTGCGACCGCCAAGGGTTGCTGCTGATGCTGGATGAAGTGCAGACCGGCTTGGGCCGCTTGGGCAGTCTGTTCGGCTATCAGGAGTATGGGGTGGAGCCGGATGTGATGACCCTGGCCAAGGGCTTGGGCTACGGGGTGCCGATTGGGGCGTTTATGTCCAAGGAGGCGGCGATGGCATTGGTTCCGGGCGACCACGGCTCGACCTTTGGCGGCAATGCCTTGACGACGGCCGCGGCTTATGCCGGCACCAAGTTTCTGATTGACAACGACATTCCCGGCCGGGTGAAGGAATTGGAGCCGCACTTGCTGGGACGGTTGGATGAACTGAAAGCCCGCTTTTCCTTTGTTACCGAGGTTCGGGGCAAGGGGCTGCTGGCGGCCCTGGAGTTTGAGCAGGATATTGCCGGGCAGGTGCTGACCAATGCCAACGCCGCCGGGGTTCTGCTGAACGCCGTCCGCCCCAATGCGGTGCGCTTTATGCCGCCGCTGACCATTACCGCCGCCGAGATTGACGAGGGCATCGGGCGGCTGGAGCAGGCGTTGGGGCAGATTTAGGGGAAAGGCGGCAAGGGTTAAGGCGGCGGGCCGGGGTTTATGCTGCCCCGGCCGGCGGCCGGGTTTCTCCTTTTGCCGGATAAGTTCGACCGCAAGAATAAGGAGTCGTTTTATGAACGGGAAGGAAAGCGCGCTGTTGGAGCGTATCACCACAAATCCGCAGGTGAAGGTGGGTAAGCCGGTTATCCGGGGAACCCGCCTGACTGTGGATTTTATCGTCGGTCTGCTGGGACACGAGATGACCGTCGAGGAAATCCTCGACGAGTATCCTCACATCGCCCGGGAAGACATCTACGCCTGCCTGTTGTTCGCCCAGAAGTCCTTGGAGGACATCACCTTTATGCCGCTGGGCGTAGCGGAAGGTGTGCAATCCGTTTCCTAGTGGACGAATGTGCCGGGCCGGCGGTAGCCCGGTGGCTGTATTTGCAGGAGCATGAGGTAATTTCGGTCAGCCCGGATAACCGGGGGTTGGATGACCTTTCCATTCTGCAATGGGCGGCCGCGGATAACCGTATCGTAGTTACCTGCGATAAAGATTTCGGCGAACTGGTTTTCCGCCAAGGCGAGCCGCACCGGGGAGTGGTTTTGCTGCGGATGGAAGACCAGTCCCCGGCAGTCAAAACAGCCATGCTCCAATATCTGCTGGAGCAGGCAGCCCCTTTGTTGGAAGGCAACTTCGTCGTGGTCACCGAGAACAATGCGAGTTTCAACCGCCGCCGCTTTCGCTATCGACAAGCTGGCGGTCGCCGGCCCAATCCACGACGCTAAACCCTGCGGAGGTACATCAAAACAATGGCGAAGGATAAGATTGTCCTGGCTTACAGCGGCGGGCTGGATACTTCGGTGGCGGTGCCCTGGCTGCAAGAGGAGTATGGGGTCGATGTGGTTACGCTGACCATCGACTTGGGGATGGTGGATTTGGAGTCCATCCGGGAGCGGGCGATGCAGGTGGGGGCGGCCAAGGCGTTGACGGTGGACGGGCGGGAGACGCTGGTCCGGGAGTTTCTCTTTCCCGCGTTGCAGGCCGGGGCGATTTACGAGGAGCAGTATCCGTTGGCTACCGCCTTAGGGCGGCCGCTGATTGCCCGCTGTCTGGTCGAGGCCGCCCGGGCCGAGGGCGCTTATGCGGTGGCTCACGGCTGCACCGGCAAGGGCAATGACCAGGTGCGAATTGATGTGGGCGTGGCCGCCTTGGCTCCGGAGTTGAAGGTCATCGCGCCGATTCGGGATTGGGGGATGAGCCGGGAGGATGAAATCGAGTACGGCCAAGCCCGCAATTTGCCGATCAATCCGGGGAAAAGCCGTTTTTCGGTGGATGAGAACTTGTGGGGGCGCAGCGCCGAGGCCGGGGAACTCGAAGATCCCTGGCGGGAGCCGCCGGAGGATGCCTATGCCTGGACTAATCCGGTCAGTCAAACGCCGGACACGCCGGCATATCTGGAAATACGCTTTGAGCAAGGCATCCCTACGGCGGTGGACGGGGAAACTATGGCCGGGGTTGACTTGATCCGCCATCTGAACGCCTTGGCCGGGGAACACGGCGTAGGGCGGGTGGATCATTTGGAGAATCGGTTGGTGGGCATCAAGTCCCGGGAGGTTTATGAAACGCCGGCAGCCGTAGTTCTCCACGCCGCCCACAAAGCCTTGGAAACCTTGACGCTGAGCAAGGAGCAGGCCCGGGCCAAGGCGCGTATCGCCCAGGAATACGCCGATATGGTGTATAACGGGCTGTGGTTCACCCGGCACCGGCAGGATTTGGACGCCTATGTACGCAGTAGCCAGCGTTATGTGACCGGGGACATTCGGGCGCGGCTGCACAAGGGGGTCTGCACGGTGGTGGGGCGCAGCGCGCCGCAGGCTCTGTATCAGTACCAGTTGGCGACTTATGACCGGGAGGATCAGTTCGACCACGCCGCCGCCGCCGGTTTCATCAACATTTACGGACTGCCGGTGCGGACGCAAAACCAGGCGCAGCCGGATTAGGGGGCGGACAGTCAACGAGGGGAGCCGGCGGCGTCTTTTGGCCGCCGCACAGGGGGACAATTATGGACAAGGTGATGTCTTGGGAGGAAATTAAGGAGACTTTTGACGGGGAGTGGGTGCTGATCGAGGATCCGGAATATACCCGTTCCCGGGAATTTGTCCGGGGGAAAGTTATTTTTCACAGCAAAGAACGGGCCGAACTCGGCGCCAAAATGGAGGAGTTGCCCCGGATGCACCACGCCATCAAGCACATCGGCGGCCTCCCGGAGGGGTTGGAGATGATTCTGTGAGTTTGCCGTTCGACCCGGATAGCAATCCATCCCGGTTTAACCGGAGCAGTTAGGAGGCAGCGATGAACGAGGTAATGTCCTGGCCGAAAATCGAGGAGACCTTTAACGGGGAGTGGGTGCTGATTGAGGACCCGGAGTTCACCGTTTCTCGCGAAATTGTCCAGGGTAAGGTCGTCTTTCACAGCAAAGACCGGACCGAACTCGGCGCTAAAATGGTCGAGTTGCCCCGGATGCACCACGCCATCCGGTATATCGGTGGTCTCCCGGAGGGGTTGGAGATGATTCTGTGAATTTTCCCTTCAACCCGGATGGCGAAGTCATACCGGTTGAGGTCTATTTGTCCGGGCCGGCCGGTAATACGTCCGCCAATTTTTCGCTGGATACCGGCGCCACCCGGTCTTTGGTGGGCCGGGATATAGTTGTTGCGCTGGGCTATGACCTTGCCGGAGCTACCAGTTTTTCCCGTTTCATTACCGGGAGCGACATAGAAATTGCTCCCCGTATTGTAATCGGAAGGATAGCAGCCTTAGGGCAGGAACGCAGCAACTTTCCGGTGGTGTGCCATAACTTGCCCTCCGGCTCTCCGGTCGACGGGGTCTTGGGCCTCGATTTTTTGCGGGGGCAGAAACTTACTATCGACTTCCGCGCCGGCCTGGTAACACTGGAATAATCCCTTTATCCTGAAAGAACTGCTACGAACTACCCGGAGGTTTTTATGACCCTTGCTGACCGAATGATGAACTTGGGGACGGAAACGGCTTTCGAGGTGCTGGCCAAGGCCCGCGCGCTGGAAGCTCAGGGGCAGGAAATCATCCATCTGGAAATCGGAGAGCCGGACTTTGACACGCCGGGGCATATCGTCGCGGCCGGCACCCGGGCTTTGCAGGAGGGCTATACCCACTACGGCCCCACGCCGGGGCTGCCGGAACTGCGGGAAGCCATCGCCCGCAACAGCCGGGAAGTGCGCGGCATCAACACCGAACCGGCGCAGGTGGTGGTAACGCCCGGGGCCAAGCCCATTATGTTCTATGTCATCCTGGCCTTGGCCCAGCCGGGCATGGAAGTCATCTACCCCAATCCCGGCTTTCCCATCTACGAGTCGATGATACGCTTTTCCGGGGCGACGCCGGTGCCGATGCGGCTGTTGGAGGAGAAAGCCTATCACCCGGACTTGGCGGATTTGGCGGCCAAAATCACCGACCGCACCCGGCTCATCATCATCAACTCCCCGGAAAACCCCTGCGGCTCCGCCCTGACCAAGTCCGAATTGGAAACCATCGCCAACTTGGCCCGGGGCCGGGACTTGTATGTGCTGGCCGATGAGATTTACAAGGATATTCTCTATACCGGGGAACACTACAGCATCGCCGCTTTCCCCGAACTGGAAAAGCAGACCATCATTCTGGACGGCTTTTCCAAGAGTTATGCGATGACCGGCTGGCGGCTGGGTTACGGGATAATGCCGGAGGAATTGGTGCCGCACATCACCCGGCTGGCGGTGAACAGCGTATCCTGCGCCGCCTCGTTCAGTCAGCGGGCCGCCATCGCCGCCCTGGACGGGCCGCAGGATGCGGTGCAGGAAATGACGGCCGAGTTCGCGCAACGGCGGCGGCTGATTACCGACGGACTCCGCAGCATCCCCGGCGTCCACTGCCCGGAACCGGAGGGGGCCTTTTACGCCTTTCCCAGCATCCGGGAAACCGGCTTGAGCAGCGCCGAGTTTGAGGAGCGGGCCTTGAGCGAGGCGGGGGTGGCACTGCTGTCCGGTTCGGCTTTCGGCGAATACGGCGAGGGCTACGTGCGCTTGTCCTACGCCAATTCCCAGGAAAACATCAGCAAAGCCTTGGAGCGGTTAACCGGGTTTGTAGGGAAACTGGTTTAGGGGGTGGGGTTGGCCGCTACCGGCTCGGCCGCTACCGGGGCCGCCGCAGTCAGTTCGACCAATCGCTCCCGGAAAGCGGCGGTGTCGATGATGCCTTCGCCATAACCGCCGAAGGGCGGTAATTCAAGCAAGAGGAGGTTTGCCTTGTTGACCGACATTCGGATTATCCTGCCCCTGCTGTTGGCGGTGCTGATTATGTCCTGTAGCAGTAGTATAGACCAACCGTCGGTACCGGAGACCACGGCAACGGCAACTCCTGTCAAAACCCCGACCATTGCCGTCTTCCGGTCGGACCAGGCAACCCCGGCAACGCCGGCTCACTCTTTTCACTGTAGCGTGGATACCCCACCGCCTTTCAGTGATGTAAGGTGGAATAAATATAAGCCCTGGGACGCGGGAGTCTCAATGCAGTTGCCAGCTAACCGTTGGGTGCGTAGGTATTCCGACCCCAGTCTGGAAGTTTATTTCCTCCCAACTGTAGGGTCTAACCAATACTCTTCGGCGGTTTTGACTGTATACCGGTATTACGAAGACTCGGTCCGCGAAGTCCTGGGGTTGACCTGGCCAGAGTTCATCCACGCAAACCTGTCGGCTATAGCCGACAAGGTGCCGAACTACCAGCTACTCCGACAGTGGGAGGTAAAACGGAAGCCACTAAATCCACGTTTGCTTAATCCGGCACCAGAGGTCTGGGACCAACGAGCGGAGTTCAGGTATGGAGGCGTTGACAAAATTACGGCCGTGGATGGCTTTGGACTGAACAAGCGGATAGGTCCTATCTACTACTTCGTCCGGCTTGACGTCTGTGCCTACAACCGGGAAACTGACCGGGAAGAAGTTGTCAAAAAGATATTTGACAGCTTGGCTCTTGCCGGCTACGGAGGATACTGGTAACCGGCAAAAAGCCCCGCCCTCGTTAGCGAGGGCGGGGCTTTTTACTTTCCGCCGCCGGCTTACCGATGCGCCGCCCCAACCAGCCCTTGCCAAGAATCCGACGGCAAATCCAGCGACAAGCGGTCCCGCATTTTAGCCAAAACCACCAACGGTTGCCACGGGTCCCGCAAGGCCGCCGTCCCAATCTGCACTGCCGTTGCGCCCGCCCGTATAAAGTCCAGCGCACCCCGGCAGGAAGCAACTCCCCCTGCTCCGATAATCGGAATGCCCACCGCCGGGAAAGCCCGATAAATCAGGTGCAAGGCGACACCGTGCAATGCCTTGCCGGAAAGCCCGCCGCTGCCATTAGCCAGCACCGGCCGGCCGGTTTTAGCGTCCAGCGCCATTGCCGGCAGGGTATTGCAAATCGTCAAGGCATCGGCTCCGGCTTGCTCGGCCGCCTGGGCGATTGGCGCAATATCCGGCACATTCGGCGACAACTTTACCAGCAACGGCATATCGTACGCGAACCGGAAAGCGTCCACCGCCAGCGCCGCCAGTTGGGGAGATTGGCTGAACTGCGCGCCGTTATGGTAATTCGGGCAACTCAAGTTCAACTCCACCGCCGCTACCCCGTCCACGCCGTCCGCCAACCGTCCCAATTCAACAAAATCCTCCATGCTTTCCCCGACCACGCTGACCACCACTGCCGGCGACTTCCTGCTCCACATCGGGACAATATCCTGCAACACCGTTTCCAGCCCGGGATTTTCCAGCCCGACGGCGTTAAGCATTCCATAGCGTAGCTCTTTGTAGATGCATCGCAAGCAACGGGAATCTTTGTCAAATCCCCCAATGCACAACTTCCCAATTTGCGCTATACTACCCCCGGCAATCTTTAGCGGTTTGACCGACCTTTGGGGCTGGTTATCAGGAGTTGGCTGATGGATTTGGGGCTGAGCGAGATTCAGCAGATGTTGAAAAACAGCGCGCGGGAGTTTCTGTCCGCCGAGTGTCCGTTGACTTTGGCGCGGGCGATGGAGGAGGATGAACGCGGCTATACCGATGAACTTTGGCGGCAGACCGTCGGTTTGGGCTGGCCGGGGGTGGCTTTTCCCGAACAGTACGGCGGCACCGGCGGCGATTTCCTGGACTTGGCGGTCCTGCTCGAGGAAATCGGCCGCGCCCTGATGCCCGGCCCCTTCTTTGCCACGGTCGTCCTCGGCGGCCTTACCGTTCTCGACGCCGGCACGGAAGCGCAGAAACGGGACATTCTGACCGGCATTTGCAGCGGCCAACTGCGGCTGACGCTGGCATTGACCGAAGCCGCGGCTACCTATGAACCCTGGGGCATTACCACTGCCGCCGTCCGGGAAGGGGAGTCTTTCCGGCTGAACGGCAGCAAACTCTTTGTCCCGGACGCCCACGCCGCCGATTTGATGCTGGTGGCCGCCCGTACTGCCGAATCCGCCGACCCGGCGGAGGGCATTACCCTGTTCATCGTCCCGGCAGACGCCGCCGGGCTGACGGTCAATCAGCTCAGCACCATATCCGCCGACCGGCAGTGTGAAATTAACTTCGACAATGTTACTGTGCCGGCTGATGCTGTGCTGGGCGCGGTGGATGGCGGTTGGCCCATCATTCAACGGGCGTTGCAGCGGGCGGTGGCGGGCAAGTGTATGGAGATGCTGGGCGGCGCTGACGCGGTGGTGGAAATGACGGTCGAGTATGCCAAGCAGCGCACGCAGTTTGGCCGGCCGGTGGGGACTTTCCAAGCGGTGCAGCATCATTGCGCCAATATGGCTACGGATGTCGAGGGCTGCCGCCACATTGCCTATCAAGCGGCGTGGAAAGTGGCTTCCGGGGAACCGGCGGCGCGGGAAGTGGCGATGGCTAAAGCGTGGGTCAGCGGGGCATATCAGCGGGTTTGCAATCTGGCGCACCAGTGTCACGGGGCAATCGGCTTTACCAAAGAGCATGACTTGCAGCTTTATACCCGCCGGGCCAAGGTGCAGGAACTTTCCTACGGGGAGGTCAACTTTCACAAGGAAGTGGCCTTGCAGCAGATTGAAGCGTAGCCGTTGCCGGCGACCGCTATGCCGGGGTGGTAGCGGCCATCCCTAACTCAGCGCAGCCCGGCCCGGCCGCCGGAGAGAGGTAGCAGAATGACGACCAGCGAATGCGTTTTCTGCGGCATTGCCCGCAATCCGACGCACGAGGCGCCCATTTACCGGGACGAGCAGGTTTTTGCCCTGCGGGACATCAATCCCCAAGCCCCCGTCCACCTGCTGATTATCCCCAATATGCACCTGAACTCCCTGGCTTATATCGGACCGGGGCAGGTGCCGGCGATGGGGCATTTGTTTGTGGTGGCCGAGGAACTGGCCCGGCGGGAGGGGGTAACCGGCAGCGGCTACCGGTTGGCGCTGAATCAGGGGTCGGACGCCGCCCAAACCATTGCCCATCTGCATCTGCATCTGTTGGGCGGCCGCGCCTTGAACGCGATGGGCTAGGCCGATGCAAACTATTATTGCCGCCGACCTGGAAAGGCGTATCCAACGGCGGGTCGACGCTTTGCCGCCCAAACTGCAAGCCCATATCGCCCGGGCGCAGGAGGCGGCCCGGGAACTGGCTCCCTGGCACGGGGTAGCCCCGGAACGGGCGGCCTTGGGGATTCTGGCTCACGACATCGCCCGGGCAATGCCGGGCGCGGAACTGCTGCGCTATGCGGCCCAATTCGGATTGCCGGTAGGGATGGTTGACCGGCGGGTTCCGGTGCTGCTGCACGGGCCGGTGGGCGCGGAAATCCTGCGCCGGGAGGAAGGGTTGCCGGCGGCCGGGGCAGACTCGATGGGGGATTGCGCGGCCGCCGGCCTGTACCAAGCCGTCTATTGGCACACTACCGCCCATCCCGATTTGGACGCTTTGGGCAAGGTGGTGTTTCTGGCGGACAAGCTCGACCCCAACAAAGGGAAAAAGTATCCCTACCAGCCGCAACTGTGGGAATTGGCCCGGGAAAATCTGGACGCCGCCATTGGGGAGTTTTTGACCCGGCAGATAGTTGACTTGACCGGGCGGGGGCTGCTGGTACACCCGATGATGGTAAAGGCGCGGAATGCTTTGCTGGACAAGCAAGTTGCGAGTTAGGTAGTGGCCGGACCACGGTAGCTAACTGCCGTTCCGCGCCGCTTCCGGGGCAAGGTAGGGCAACAGCAACTCGGCGGCGTTTTCAAGAGTGATGCCCACCACTTCGCCGCCCTCGGCTACACTAGCGCCGTTCAACTCCGCGGTAAGGTACTCCGCGACCGTCTCTCCATAGCCCGCCGGCAAGCCATTGCACAAAGTCAAAATGTCCGATTCCCGGTCGTAAGAGATGTGCAGTTTCGGGTCGTCGGCTAACGGCATTTTGACTTCCGGATTCAGTTGGGTCATTCTCTCCTCCTACGCTGGTCGCCCCCACCGGGAGCGCCGGCTGCTGTCCAGAAAACTGTTAAGCAATTGCCCGTTCTCCACTACCACCCGCAGCCAGTTTCCCACTTCGGGAACCGGCCCCCAATAGCGGATACGACCGTTAAGTTGGATCTCCCAAGCATACGGATCAGTTAAAGTCCTTTCGATCCACTCCGGGGCAACCTCTGGATGCCTGAGTCGCGCGGTGTTGATGTAGTAAGGCGTCGGGTTGGCAATTATTAGTTGCGCCGCCTGTTGCCTTTCCTCACGGTTGCTGTGATATGGGATCAAGCAAGTCTCCTGCTGGACTTATTGCCACCGTCAGCATCCTTATTTTACGCCCATATTATACTATGGCAACGTCATACCGGCAACTGAACCTCTACCCAGCCGCCGTGTAATTAGCAAAAGCCGTCAGGGTCTCCAGCGCAGTATAGCGGAAACGATAGCCCATAGTTTGTTTCAGCTTGGCGGCGCTCATTATCACCGGGTAGCGCACCGCGTCCAGTTCCGCCCGAATGGAGCCGGGTTGCAGCAGCAACTTCCGGTCCAGTCCAACCGCCCCGTACGCCAGAAACGGCGGCAGGTTGGTCAGCTTGCGGCGGGTCAGTTCGGCGATTTCCCGGAGAAAAACCACCCCATCCCCGGCAACATTAAACACCCCCGGCGTCTCCCGATAAATAAACTCCAGCAAAATCCGCAGCAAATCCTCCAGATGCAGGAGTTGATAGGGCGGATTTTGCCCCACGCCCCACAGCCGCCGGGGCAGCAGCCGCGCCGTCAGCTCACTGCCGGGGGCCGCGCCCAGCACCGGACACGCCCGCAGGATGGTCACCTTAATGCCGGGGTAGTCCGTATTCAGCGCTTGCTCCGCTTGGTAAATATCCCGGCCGTAAGGAAATGCCGGAAAGTTAGAGAAATCCACCCACTCCTCCGGCAGCGGAATCCGGTTGCCGGGATTGGCCCCGTAAATAACATTGGAGCTGAGATAAATAAGATGCTTGACCCCGGCGTTGACGCAGGATTCAAGGGTTTTCTCGGCGGACTGAAAGTTATGGGCCCGGATGGCAATGGCTTCGCTTTGGGCGCGAACCCGGCGGGCGTCATACGCCAGATGCACCACGGTTTCAACCTGGTGCCGGCGCAGCAAGGCGTGAATGTCCCGGGCCACATCCTGCCGGTACACGGCAATGTTATGCAGAGGTAGCGGCGGCGGGGCGGTGTCGAAAGCCACCAGCCGGCCCCGGCCCGGCAAACTTTCCAGCCGATGCAGCAGCCAGGAGCCAATGTAACCGGAGGCTCCGGTAACGGCGATAACTTTGCCGGGCGTCAACATCAGGAACCAACCCCGGACAGAATGGGAATGGCCCTTTGCGCCGCCGCCCCACCGCTGCGGGCCGCGCTTTCCAGCGTCGCCGGCCAGCCGGTATCCGTCCATTCCCCCGCCAGGAAAAAGTTAGGCAGCGGCGTCGCCGGCCCGGGACGCAAAGCCGCCGCCCCGGGCCGGCAGCGAAAAGTCGCCATCCGCTGCTTGACCACCCGGGACTGCATCAACCGGGCATTTTTAGCGGCCGGGAAAGCCGCCGCCACTTCCGCCGCAAAGGCCCGCGTCAGCTCCTCCGGCGACTGGTCAATGTATTGCCCGGCGGCGCTCAGCGAAATGCCAATCTGCTGCCCCGGCCCGGGCCCGCCCTGAATCCCGCTTTTGTTAAACACCCATTGCAGCGGGCGGTCAATAAAAGCGCAGAAATCCCCCTGCATTACCGGCTGATCGTACCAAAGCTGAATGTTGACGATGGGCGACCATTCCAGCCCCTCGATCCGGCGAAAGTAGTCCCATTGGCGGGTTTCCGGCGGCAGCAAGTTCAGCAAGGCGTCAAAAGGCAGCGCGCTGATGTAGGCCCGGCCGCGCCGGATTTCCCCGTCCGCCAGTTCCACCCCGTCCACTTGCCCATTAGCCACCAAGAAACGGTGGGCCGGCTTGCCCCGAATTAGCCGCACGCCGCCTTGCTCCAGGCATTGCCGCGCCGGTTCCCCCAGGGCGGCCGTCAAGCCGGTTTTAGGGTAGCCGATATTAGCCCCGTTGCGCTCCCGCAGCAGCCCTTCCTGTATTATCATCAAGCCCATCGCCGCGCTCACTTCCCGCGCATTATCGTTCAAGGTCGGTTCAATCAGCAGATTCCACAGATTGTTGACCGCCCCCTCCGACTGATTATGTTCGTCCAGCCACTGCCGGAATGTAATTTTTTCCAGTTCCGGGTTGTTGCGGTCAACACGCCGGGCCGCCGCCATCGCCGCCACTGCTCTTGCCCTTTCCCCCGGTTTCAAGTGGGCATAACCCAGAAAAGGCAGCAGCAGATGCAAAGGCGGCGGCAGCGGCCAAGCCGTCAGCCGCCCGGTTTTACCCTGCCGATTCCGGATTGGCGCATTAAGCCGCGGCTGCAAATGCCATTTATCCCGGACGCCCAACCGCGCGATTAACCGCCGAAAGTAATGACACCGGCCGACAATAATATGCTGCCCGTTGTCCACCGCTTGCCCGGTAGCGGCGTCAGTGAAAGAGAAAGCCCGGCCCCCGAGGAAACCCCGGCTTTCAATCAGCGTTGCCGGATAGCCGGCGTCCCGCAACGCCAAAGCGGCGGCAATGCCGGCAATGCCCCCGCCAACGATGACCACGCCGTCCCCCATCATCCCGGCCCCCTCCGCCGCGGCCTCAAGCCGCCCAGCCAAGCTTGCGCCATCACCCGGGCTTTAGCCGCCGTGGACAAGCTGACCCGGTAGTTCAGCACATCATAATCGGCCGCCGCAATCCCATCCAGCACCTTGCCGTAAATGCCGCCCAGTACCGCCGGGCAGGCCCGGGAACGCAGCGGCAGATATGGCAGCAACTGGCGGCCGCGGCCAAAGTATTCCCGCGCCCGCTGCACCTGAAAGCTCATCAACGCGACAAAAGCCGGATTGCAAACCCCGGCCGCCAGTTCCGCCTCCGAATAGCCGAACCGGGCCAGTTCCTCCTGCGGCAGATAGATCCGGCCCAGCGCCCAATCCTCTTTAACATCCCGGCAAATGTTGGTCAACTGCATTGCCAGCCCCAGGTCGATGGCGTACTCTTTAGCCCGCTCCTCCCGGCAGCCAAAAATTCGCAGGCAGATTAAGCCCACTACCGACGCTACCCGATAGCAGTATTGACGCAGCTCGGCAAAATCCTGATAGCGGGTCGTCGTCAAATCCGCCTCCACTCCCGCCAGAATTTCCCGGAAGTACTGTTCCGGGATGGCGTAGCGGCGCGCCACATCGTTCAAGGCCAGAAAAACCGCAACCTCCGCCCGCCCGTCATAGCTGCGGGTCAACTCCGCCCCCAACCGGGACAGCCGGGCCAGTTTGCGGTCCTCAGAACCCGGAGCGTCCACCACATCATCGCAGTAACGGCAAAAGGCATAGACCACATAGATGGCTTGCCGGGCCGCCGGCGGCAAAGTCAAAAAGGCGTAGTAGAAGTTTTTAGCCTCCCGGCGGGCAGTCTGCTGACATTCCCGGTAAGCCAGTTCCAGCTCCGTAGCCATCAGCCGCCCCTTTCGGCCGCCGCGTTGGGCAATGCCAACCCCCGGCCCAATTTCCAGTTAAGCCAGGTGGACAGGAACAACGCCGCCTTGCGCCGCCGGGACAGTGCCGGCCGCGCCGTCAAAACATCATAATCCCGTTTCCTGATCGCATCCAACACGGCAATACCGCCCCTAGTGAACAGGGCTGCATCCAGCTTGACCCGCCCCTCCAGCATCGCCGGCAGCGCCGCCCCTTGCCTGAACAACTCCCCCGTCCGTTCCACCTCAAAAGCCAGCAGCCGCCGCCAGGCATCATTGACTACGCCGGCAGCCAAATCCCCCTCGCTATAGCCGAAGTTGTCCATATCCTCTAGCGGCAAGTAGATGCGCCCCTTCTGATAATCCCGGGCCACATCCTGCCAGAAATTAGCCAACTGCAAGGCGGTGCAGGTAGCGTCCGCCAAGGCTTGCCGTTCCCCATCCCCATAACCAAAGAGCTGCAAAAACAGCCGCCCCACCGGGTTAGCCGAATGCTCGCAATAGTGCCGCAAATCAGCATAGGTAGGATAACGCCGCGTCCGCTGGTCAATGCGGTTAGCGTCAATCAGCTTGATAAAAGGTTCCGGCGGCAAGTCAAAGGCGCGAATCGTCTGCTGCAATGCCACCATAACCGGATGCGTGGGCTGACCGCTGTAGCAGCTTTCCAGTTCCCCCTGCCACCAGTCCAGCAAGGAAAGGCGGTAAGCGGCAATCTCCCCTTCCGGTTCCTCCGACCCCGGCCGCCGCGCCGCTTGCGGCCTAGATTCATCCCCCAAATCGTCCACCGTACGGCAGTAAGCGTAAAGGGCATAGATCTGGGGCATCATCCCCCGCGGCAGCAGCCATGAACCCACGGTAAAGTTTTCGTAGTGACTGCGCGCCAAACGGCGGCAGTAATCGTACGCCGCGGCCACCGACGGCGCGCCCGCCGCCTTGTCTCCGCCAAGCGGCGCAACTTGGGAAATCGGGCCCGCGGAACCGGCGGCCGGCATAACTACCCCTACTCCCCGACCACCTGAACCATCACCTCCCGCTGCCGGGGATGATCCAGTTCAATCAGAAAAATGCTCTGGTAGCGGCCGAACTGCATTTGCCCGTCAATCAGCGGGATGGTTTCACTGCAACCCAGCGTCAGATGCTGGCAATGGGCGTGGCCGTTGGGCGACTCCTCCGGCGTCATATTGACGGTGCGGACGCTGAAATCGTTATGCTGATAGCAGCCATTGCGCGGACTGACCCGCTCCAGAAAATCCGCCATATCCCGCAGCAGCAGCGGCTCATTTTCGTTGATTTTCACCGCCGCCGTAGTGTGCCGGGAATAGACCACCACCAAGCCATTGCCCACCCCGGACTGACGGACGCACTGCCCCACCCGCTCCGTAATGTCCACAAAATCCGGAGCCGGCCCGGTTTCCAGTTCGATACAAAAGGATTTGCTTTTCATCCCCTACTCTTTCCCGCCTTGCGGCGCCGTCTCGCCGCGCCCGGCGCGGCCTTGCCCTAACCCCCAACCTGCCGGCGGTAGCGGCCCAAAGCCAGCAGCGGCCAGTAGTTGCGGTACATCTGATAGTTAATCATAAACCCGGCGGACAAATCCCCATCGCCGCCCTCAGCCGCCCCGTTGCGGCCCGGATCTTTGGGCGGCTCCCCGGTACCATAACCCGGAAAGCCCGCCCCGGTAAAGTACGGCTCATCCCACGAACCATCCCCCCGCTGCCGGCCCGCCAAATAGCCCACGCCGCGCCCGGTAGCCGGATTGTCTGCTTCGCCGGCCGCCAGCAAGGCCAGCAACGCCCACGAAGTTTGCGATGGCGTACTTGGTCCGACCCCGTGCAGTTCCGGGTTGATATAAGAACCGCAGCTTTCCCCCCAACCGCCATCGGCGTTCTGATGGGACAGCAGCCAATCCACCGCCCGCCGGATATAGGGCTGCTCCATATCCTCCCCGATCGCCGCCAATGCCGGCAGCACGGCCCCGGTGCCGTAAATATAGTTGACGCCCCAGCGGCCGAACCAGGAACCATTAGCCTCCTGCTGCTGCCGCAGGTATTTATAAGCCCGCTCCAACGGCGGATAATCCCGGGAATACCCCAAGCGGCCGAACATCTCGACCACATGAGCGGTAACATCCGCGCTCGGCGGGTCAAGCACTTCCCCAAAATCGGAAAAAGGCAGCTTCGCCAGATACTTGCGGTTATTGTCCTTGTCAAAAGCTCCCCAACCGCCGTTTTTGCTCTGCAAGGCGGTCAGCCACTGCACGCCCCGCGCAATGGCATCCTCCCGCCCCGGTTCCTCCTCCGCATCCAGCCGCGCCTGCGCCAAAGCAATGATAACTTCCGCGCCGTCATCCACATCCGGGTACCGGCTGTTGTTGAACTCGAAAGACCAGCCGCCGGGCCGGGCTTTCGGCGCGCGCACCTGCCAATCCCCGGGCGTGTCAATCTGCCGCGCCAGCAGCCAGCGGGTAGCCTTGCGGATGCGCGGATCCTCCGGCGCGATTCCCGATTCCAGTAGCGCCTGCTGCGCCAGGCAAGTATCCCACACCGGAGAAATACACGCCTGCATCATACAACTGTTTTCATCCTCGACCGCAAAATGGTCGAACCCGCTGTAGCCCCTTTCCAGTACCGGATGGTCCGCCGGAAAGCCGATGTTCTGCAACGCCAGCAGGGAATAAACCCACGGCGGTTGAATTCCGCCCCATGAACCGTCGGCTTCCTGATGATTCACCACCCACTCGACAATTTTCCGCTCCGCCCGCCCCCGGAAAGGATGAATCGGCCACTGCTGATAGATGCCCACCAGCCGGTCGAGATAGTAAAGCAGCCCGGCCAGGCTGAGGGTCGAGTCCGGCTTGGGCAAGGAATAGTCGATTTCACCCCGCGGCCGGAGGTACAACTCATCGATGGCCGCCGCTTCCGGTATCGGACAAACCGGCCGGTGGGTCAGGATTAGCAGCATCGGTACGATAGTGCTGCGGGCCCAACTGGAAAATTCGTAAATGTTGAACGGCGCCCACGGCGGCAGCAAAATCAGTTCCGGCGGCATATTGGGCGTCCCCTTCCAGTCCCACTGCCCAAAGAGCGCCAGCCAGATTTTAGTAAATACCCGGGTTTCCGGCACGCCGCCTTTAGCCAAGATAAACTCTTTAGCCCGGCGCAGCGGCTCGGAATCGGCGGAACAGCCCGCCAGTTTCAAGGCAAAGTAACACTCCACCGAAGTGCTGACATCCCCCGGCGAGCCGTAATACTGCCCCCAGGAACCGTTGTCCTGCTGCTTGCTCAGAATGTAGTTCACCACCTTGCGCCACCGCTCCTCATCCCGGCGGTCCAGAAAGTAGGACAGCAGCAAATACTCCGCCTCCATAGTCGGATTAGACTCCAGCGGCCCCCACCAGTACCCGGCGGCATACTGGCAGCCGCTGAAGTAATCCTGACTGCGCGCAATCACCGTATCCAAATCCGGCGCCGCCGGAGGCCGCCGCCTTGCCGCCGGCGGCGACCCCGGCATCCGGGAATGGCCCGGCCGGGCGGTATCCCAAGCCGTATGTTGCTGACTGACCACCGGCCGGTTTCCCCAAAAGAACTAGCTTACCGTTTCCGGAGCCGGCGGCGTCGGCAGCAAATCCGCCACCGCAAACTCCAGGTCGGGCAAAGCTACCGGCCGAATCTTGTCGCCCCGCCGGTAGATCGTATGTTGGGCGTAACCTTCGCGGCCGGGATTGCGGAAAACTTCGAGGCAATCCCCCAGCAGGTTCAACACCCAGGTTTCCGGCACTCCGGCCCGACCATAAATGTGGGATTTAATGTCCCGGTCATACGCCAGGGTACTGTCAGCTACCTCGATCGCCAGCAGGACATCGGCGGCCGTAGGATGGGCGCGCCCGTAGCCCCCGGGCCGGCGGCGGAGCAGGGCCAGGTCCGGCTCCAGTTCCAGACGCTCCCCCAAGTGAACCGGGGCTTGTACCCGAACCCGGTAACGGCCGGCGGCGTAACGGGAAAAGAACTCATTGAAATCATCCACGCCCTCAGCGTGAAAAGGTCCGATGGGCGGCATAACCAGAATATCCCCCTCGATAAGTTCAACCCGCTCCTCAGTCTGCAAGATGCCGACATCAACCATCCGGTAGTATTCGGCTACGGTGAATTTGCGGGTCTCCCGCAGCCGCGCCACGGGAGCTATGGGCGACTCCGCGGCGATTGCCGGCGCGGCCGGCGGCTCTTTTACTTGCGTGGTCATCGTTGCCCTCGTCCGGGGAAAGGTAAGTTATCGCCGCCCTGATAATAAACCGTCCCGCCGGTTTATGCAATGCCGCTGGCTTGCCGCCGGATAATTTCCCGAGAAATCCTCTACCCGTACCCATAATCCCGAAACCATTTCACCGCCCGTTCCAACGCCTCCTCAACCGGGCTTTGCGGCAGCCCCAACTCCTCCACCGCCTTTTGCGCCGATACATACATCGGCCGCCGGGCTGCCCGCAATCCCTCCAGCGGAATACGCGGCTCCCGTCCCAGCAGCCTGCCCCCAATCACCTGCTCCAAGCCGGCGGCCGCCATCGCCAACCCGAAAGGGATTTGCCAACGCGGCGCCGGCCGCCCGGTTATACCGCTCAGCATCCCCACCACTTCCCCCAAAGTAAGATTGCAGTTGCCCAATATATAACGCTGCCCCGGCTGCCCCTTCTCCAGAGCCAGAATATGCCCGGCCGCCACATCCGCCACATCCACCAGGTTCAGGCCGGTATCCAGCAAAACCGGCATCCGCCCCCGGATAAAGTCCCGAACAATACGCCCGGTCGGCGTCGGCTTAACATCCCACGGTCCCACCGGAGCCGTCGGGTTGACAATTACCACCGGCAAGCCGGCGTCCGCCATCGCCAAAGCCGCCTGTTCCCCTTGGTATTTAGATTGCTTATAATGCCCGGTCAAATGCAGCCGCGCCCTTCCGGTCCAATCATCGTCAACGCCTAATCCGGCCGGAGGCAAAGGAATAGTGGCCACGGTACTGGTATAAACCACTTTATCCACGCCGGCTTGCCGGGCGGCGTTCAGCAAATTAACCGTCCCCTCCCCATTAACCCGATAGACCGCCGCCGGGTCTTTCGACCAGAAAGTATAAACGGCGGCGCAATGAAAGACCGCCTGACAGCCCGCCATTGCCCGTTGAATGGAATCCGGTTCCAGTATATCCCCAACGACCTTTTCAGTCCGACCCCGGCCGGCGTCGCCGACACTGTCCATAGCCAAGGTATTGCTCCCCGGCCGCACCAAAGCGCGCACTCGATACCCGCGCTCAACCAACGCCAAAGCCAGGTTGCCGCCGATAAAGCCGCTAGCCCCGGTCAGCAGAACTTTCATCGCGCCGCCCTTCCCATGCCAGAAACCGACCTTACAACTCCGCCGCCGTTGCCGCCGCCCGCAATTCCAGAAACGCCAAGGCAAACTTCGTCAAACTCTGCCGGGCCCGGGCCGCGTCATACGACAGCCGCGCCAATTCCGGAATGCGCCGGGGATGCCCCGCCACCGCCTTGGCGATTTGCCCCGGCCCGGCAGCGGCCAGTTGCAGCAAGTAATGCGGCAATCCTTGACCGGCAGTGTCGAGGATCACTCGCACCGCCAAAAAAGGGACAGCATAACGGGCGGCCGTTTGGGCAATCCAGTAATCCTCCATATTGACCGTAGCCGCCTGATATTGGCGGAACTGGGCGGCCTTGACGGCCGCAGCCGCCGAAACCCGGGCGACGGTCAAAGCATCGCCGCCCCGCCAATCCATAGCGGCGGCTTGCAAGGCCGCTACCGCTTGCCCGTACATCGCATCATCCGGTTCCAGGAAACCGTCCCTCCCCTCCCGGGCCTCCCGCAAGTAGCGGAAAGGCAAGCACAAATCCCCGGTACGCAAAGCCGGGTCCAGACCGCCCGCCAAGCCCAACAGCAGCAACTCCCCGGTCTCCCGTCCCTCCTCCCGCCGGTTCAGCAACTGGCGTACCGCCCCTTGCGCCGCCCGCTTCCCAACACCCACCCCTTGCAACTCCCCTTCCTCCCCGGCAACCGGCCAAGCCCGGCGTAAACCGGCCAATTCATACTCAGTAGCAGCGATGATAGTCAGCATAAGCCGGCTACATAAACATCATTGCGGCGGGATGGCTAATCGGCAGTGTCTCCTTTTGCGCCGCAATTCGTAGCGGAAAACCGCTCAAACTGAAACCTTACCTTACCGGCTAACCGGATACTCGCGGGAGTAAAGCGGGTGGCACTGAAAACCATTGTTACAAGCATCCACGGCGCGGTCAAAGCCCGGTTGCTCCATCAGGGGAAGGAGCAACGACGCCGGCACTATAGCATAGATATACCCGGGGGCCGGGCCCGAACCCGCATAGAAACAAGTTCCATAAACCGCTACCAAATGGTTTTCGACCCCGTAACGCCAATCGTCGGTCTCGGAAACTCCGTTGCTTCGCAGCCAGGCAAGCATCGGTTCGCCGCTATCCCCGGAGGATAGGATAATCAGCACGAATACTTTGCGACCTTTAACCGCGGCCTGACCGGGGGCGGCGTTGGCTTGAGCTTCCTCGAATTCCTCGACATAGCGGCTGAATCCTTCCAAAGCGGGGTACTTGGGACCCGGCTGCCCCGGCACATACGGAGCGGGGGCTATTTCATAGGCGGCGTCTCTCACCAAGGTAACTCCTTCGCGCTGTGCTACCGGTCCCAGCAAGCGCGTCGGCAATGCGCCGACCCAAATGCTACTGCCGTCTCCATATAATTCGGACAGAGCGCTTACATGAATGAAATCCCGGGGAATACCTTGGGTTTCCAGCCACTTTACCAAGTCCCGGGTTTTCCTATCCTCCGGATTGGTGGACATCCAGATACGGGCAAAAATTCCCGGGCTGAATGGGCCGGTGCAGGAGTGGCTGCCATCGGCTTGGGCCGCATCGGCTTCCACAGCCAGCCTGTCGAGGTTATGCTCCTCCAAGTTCGGGTATTTGAGAGTAGGCAGCGGCGGGGGCGGCGGATTGGAGTAGGGTCCATTGGCGGAGGCGGTAGGCAGCGCCGGCGCCGCCGTCGGTTCCGGGGTAGCAGTAGCCGCCGCCGGTTCATCCCCGCCCTCCAACTGTTGCCCCGCCGTCAAAACATTCCCATCCCCCGGCATCGGCTGCGCCACCGGCCCGCAAGCCAACAGCGTAGCGGCGGCCATCATCAGCAGGAACAGGGCAGTCAGCAACGATAGCGGCATTGTTTCCCTCCAAGTTAGCGGCGGTTCGGTCCGGCGGCAAGGGCAACCGGTCAGCCCCCTAACCCGCCGTAATCCCCCCCTTATACGCCGCCCCGGACTTCACCAGCGTCACCCAGTCTCTAGGCGTGGCTACCGCTTGAAAAATGGTAGCCGACTCAAACCCGCAGTGCATCATACAATTAGCGCAGCGGGGGTCTTTCCCCACCCCGTAATTCTCCCACAGCTTTTCCTCATACAGCGCCGCCACCTCCGGCGTATGGGCATCCGCCAGCGGATAGCACGGCTGCCGCCAACCCAGCACCGTGTAGGTCGGGTTCGACCAAGCCGTGCATTGATATTCCTTATCGCCGCGCAGAAAGTTCAGATACAACGGATTGTTGTAAAAGCGCATCCCGGCCGTGCGCCCCGGCGCCAGCAACTCCCGGAAAATCCCCCGGGCCTCCTGCCGGCTGAGAAACAAATCCCGGTCCGGCGCATCCGCAAAGTCATAGCCGGGCGAAATCATCGACCCCTCGACCCCCAACTCCCCGACGAAACGGAACATCCGATGCAAATCCGCCACATCGCTGCCGCGAAAGACCGTGGTATTAGTGCAAACCCGATAGCCCTGCCCCAAGGCGGCCCGGATGCCCTTTACCGCCCGTTGAAAAACCCCGGCCCGCGCTACCGACTCATCATGCCGCTCCTCCATCCCGTCCAAATGCACCACCCAGCAGAAATACTTGGACGGCGGGATTTTCGGCAGCATCCGCTCCAACAGCAGCGCATTGGTACAGCAATAGACGAAATACCCCTCCGCCACCAGCCGGTTGATGATTTCGTCGATTTGGGGATGAATGGTCGGTTCCCCGCCGGCAATGGACACAATCGGCGCCCCGGACTCCCGCACCGCCGCCAAGGCCGTATCCACCGCCATCATCCGCTCCATCACCGGCTTATACTCATGAATCCGCCCGCAGCCGATACAGGACAGATTGCACATCTCCAGCGGCTCCAGCATCGTCACCAGCGGGAACCGCCGCCGTCCCCGCAGCCGCTGCCGCAGAATATACCCCGCCAGCCGGAAAGACAGCGCCAAAGGTCGTTTTGCCGGTTTCATCCCTTGCCTCCGTTACCCCCTTAAAACTCCCGCCGCGCCAGAAAATCCACCAACTCCGCCACTTCCTCCCTTGCCCACGCCGGCAGCGCCACCCCCTCCAAAGCCCGCCCGGCTTCGGCCGCGCTCTGCTCCGTCAGCTGCTGGGCATATTGCGCCGCCCCCACCGCGTCCATAATCTCCATCACCCGCCGCACCTCCTCCTCCGACAGCTCCCCTTGCCCATAAATGCGCCGCAGTTCGGCGGCATCCTGACCTTGGGCTTGCTCCAGGGCATAGACCGCCGGAAAGGACTTTTTCCGCCGCCGAATATCATTGTCCGTGGACTTGCCGGTAGCGTCCGCATTCCCCCAAACGCCCAAATAATCATCCCGTATCTGAAACGCCCGCCCCAAATAACGCCCGAAATCGGCAAAGGCTTGCGCCGTGGCTTGGTTACCTTCCGCCAAAGTCGCCCCGATTTGCAACGAACTGCGGATTAGCGCCCCGGTTTTGCCGGCAATCATTTCCAGATAATCGGCAGTGCCAATATCCGTACGGGATTCAAACCCCAAATCCCGGCATTGCCCCTCAATCATCTCTAAATAGGCTTCCAGCAGCAGCCGGGAAACCTGCAAAGTGATGGCCGGCGGCGTCCCTTGCCCCGCCGTCCGCAGCAATGCCCCATCGCCCAGCGACTGCACCCCGTTGCCGCAAACCAACGCCTTCGGCACCCCCCACAAAGCCCACACCGTCGGCTGATGCCGCCGTTCCCGGTCGCCGTCCTGAATGTCATCGTGGATTAGCGAAAAGTTGTGGATTAGCTCAATCGCCGCGGCCGCCGCCGCCGCCCGCCGCCCGTCGCCGCCCAGAGCATCGCACGCAAACATACACAGCGTCGGCCGCAGCGCCTTGCCCTGCGCCGCCGGCGACACCGCTGGCTTCCCCTCCCGATCCCCCCAGCCCAAATGATACCGCATCGGCACCGCCAGGGGCGACCCCTCCACCGCCGGCACGATCGCCGCCAATTCCTGCTCGACCCGGTCCTGATACCGGGCAAACATTGCCGGCAGCGGCGGCCCCGGCCGTTGGTCGGCGACGGTCTGACTACTCATTTCCCCACATTAGCGGCCACGCCACTGTACCGGCCGCCGCCATAGCTGAAAGTGGGGAAAATGCTAACAAAGCCCGGAAAGCCTGTCAAGGAAAGCGGCAATTATCTACTTTACACACAAAGCCGGATTTAAGGGCGTCGGGCATTGGATACACTAAAAATGGATTTGGGCTTGCCTGTTGACAAGCGCGGCATCACCTTGCCATAATGCCCCCGGTTCCCGATGCTGGGAGACCACGATTTTAAGAGGCGAGGTAAGCTGTGCCGTCCCAAACCTTTTACGATGTCCTTTCCGAACTAGCCGCCGGCGCGGAAAATATGTCCGACAAAGGCCGCCAGTTTGAGCGACTGGTCAAAGCCTTTCTGGAGCAGGACAAGACCCAGTTTCAGCGTTTCAGCCGGGTTTGGCTGTGGGCGGACTGGCCCGGGAATGGCGGTCGCCACGATACCGGCATCGACTTGGTGGCCGAGGAGCGGGAAAGCGGGGATTTGACGGCCATTCAGTGCAAGTTTTACCTGCCCGGCAGCAGCATCGGGTTGGCCGAGGTCAACAAGTTTCTGACGGCTTACGGCACTACCGAGTTTGCCGGCGGCATTTTCGTGTCCACTAGCGACCAGTGGACGGGGAATGCGGAGCAAGCCCTGGTGAACCGGGACAAGCCGGTGCAGCGGTGGGGGCCGGAAGTTTTTGAGGCATCCTCGATTGACTGGGGGAGCTTTGACCTGAACCGGCCGGCTTACCTGACCCGCCGGCCGGCTAAAGCCCTGCGCGATTATCAGGAGACGGCCAAGGCCGATACGCTGGCCGGGTTTAAGGAACACGACCGGGGCAAGCTGATTATGGCTTGCGGCGCCGGCAAAACCCTGACTGCCCTCCGCGTCGCCGAGGATTTGGTCGGCGCCGGCGGCTCCGTCCTGTTTCTCACGCCATCCATTTCCCTGCTGTCCCAATCCCTCAACGATTGGGCTAATGACGCGGTGCTGTCGCTGCAAGCCTTTGCCGTCTGCTCCGACATCCGCGCCGGCAAAAGCAATTCCCGCAACGATGATGATGCGGATATTGCGCCGTATGATTTGACGGAGACGCCGTCCACGGACCCGGCGCAACTGGCCCGCCGCTGGCAAGCCGCCCAAAGCTCCGCCGCCGACAAAATGACGGTGGTCTTTTCCACCTACCAGTCGTTGAATGTGATTGCTGAGGCCCAGCAGCAGGGGCTACCGCAATTTGACCTGATTATCTGCGACGAAGCCCACCGCACTACCGGGGTCAGTCTGGTGGGCAAAGGGGAATCCAACTTCCGCCAAGTCCACAGCAATGATTTTGTGGCCGGGAAAAAGCGGCTGTATATGACGGCGACGCCGCGCATTTTCGGCGACCGGGCCAAGCGGCAAGCCACGGAAAGCAACCTTACTACCGCCCTGGCCTCGATGGATGATGAAAAGCTGTACGGCCCGGAGTTTCACCGTTTGAGCTTTGGGCAGGCGGCCGAAATGGGCATCCTGACGCCCTACAAAGTGGTCATCCTGAATGTAGATTTGGTAGAGGAAGTGGGCATCGACCTGGACGACCTGATTTCCGATGACAAGAGCGGCGTCAATATGGACAACGGGGCGCGGATGGTGGGCAGTTGGAACGGGTTGGGCAAACGCGCCGCCCGGGGAGCCGATTTCAGCGCCGACCCGGCGCCGGCCAAACGGGCCGTGGCGTTCAGCAACACCATCCGTCAATCGGAAAACTTCACCAAGGCTTTCCCCATCGTCATCGATCATTGCCTGGCCAAGGCCGGGGCGCAAAACACCCTGCGCTGCCAGGTGCAGCACGTCGACGGGACGCAGAACGCCGTGGAGCGGGGCAATCATCTGGCTTGGCTGCGGCAGGAGCCGGAGCCGGGGGTTTGCAAGGTGCTGTCCAATGCCCGCTGCCTGACCGAGGGGGTGGATGTGCCGGCGTTGGATGCCATTCTCTTTATGGAGCCGCGCAAGTCGGATATTGATGTGGTGCAGGCGGTGGGGCGGGTGATGCGGCAATCCCCCGGCAAGGAATACGGCTACATCATCCTGCCCATTGCCCACGCCCCGGACGCTACGCCGGAGCAAACCCTCAGCAGCAGCGCCTATAAAGCGGTCTGGCAGGTCATCAACGCCATCGCCGCCCACGATGACCGGTTCGAGGCGGTCATCAATCAACTGGCTTTGACCGCCAAGGACCGGGAACAGGAACGGGAACGCAAACGCAAGGACCGGGATTATATCGACGAAACCGATATGGCCACGATTCCCGGCGGCGAGGAAACCCTTACTGAGGAGGAACGCGCCTTCCAGACGATGCTGCAATTCGACGGCTCCGCGGAACTGCGCGACGCCGTCCTGGCCCGGGTGGTGGACAAGTATTCCGACCCCGGCTATTGGGAAAAGTGGGCGGTCAACATTCGGGAAATCGCCGCCCGCCACGAAGCCCGCATCCGCGCCTTGCTGAGCAACCCGGCCGCCGGCGTCCGCCCCATCTTTGACCAGTTCCTGGCCGGCATCCGCAACAACCTGAACGACGGCATTGCCGAAGCCGACGCCATCGGGATGCTGTCCCAGCACCTGATTACCAAGCCGGTCTTTGACGCCCTGTTTGTGGATTATGACTTTGCCGGCCATAACCCGGTGTCCAAGGCGATGCAAGCCACTATCGAATCCTTGCAGGAGCGGGGGCTGGAAAAGGAGACGGAGGGGCTGGAAAGCTTTTATCGGGATGTGCGGCTGCGGGCCCGCGGCATCACCAGCGCCGCCGGCAAACAGCAAATCGTCGCCGAACTGTACGAGCGGTTCCTGAAACTGGCCCTGCCCCGGGCCGCCCAAAGCCTGGGCATCGTCTATACCCCGGTGCCGGTGGTGGACTATATCATCCGCAGCGTTGAGGATGTGCTGAACCGGGAGTTTAACCGGTCGGTCAGCGACCCGGGCGTCCACATCATCGATCCCTTTGTCGGCACCGGCACCTTTATGACCCGCCTGCTGCAAAGCGGCCTGATTAAGCCGGAGGATTTGCCCCGCAAGTACGCCGCGGAACTGCACGCCAACGACATTATGCCGCTGGCTTACTACATCGCCGCCATCAACATCGAAGCCACCTACCACGACGCGGCCAATGCCGGCGAATATCAGCCCTTCCCGGGCATTGTGCTGACTGATACCTTTCAGTCTTATGAACCGGGTGACCCGATGGACGCCGTGCTGTTCCCCCGCAACAATGCGCGCATTGAGCGGCAAAAGGGGCTGGATATTCGGGTCATCTTGGGCAACCCGCCCTGGTCTGCCACCCGCAACCGGGCTTACCCCGGCATTGATGGCAGGGTGCAAGAGACTTACGCCAAGCCGTCAAAAAGTTCCGCCCTCGACCATCTGTATGACCCTTATGTGAAAGCTATACGCTTGGCTTCGGACCGTATCCTTGATGGCGCTGAAGGCGGGGTAGTTGCCTTTGTTACCAACGGCGGGTTCATCTCCAGCAATGGCGGCGATGGACTCCGCAAAGCCTTGGCCAAGGAATTTCACTCCATTTATTGCTTTGACTTGCGGGGCGACCAGCGCACCGCCGGGGAAAAGTCCCGACAGGAAGGTGGTAAGATTTTCGGTTCTGGCAGTCGAGCCGGGGTAGCCATCCTGCTCTTGGTGAAAAAGCCCGGCGAATCCCCCGGCGCGACCATTTATTACCGGGACATTGGCGATTACCTGACCCGGGAGCAGAAGTTGGAAATCTTGGACAGCTCCCGATTGGACGAAACCGATTGGCGGGTCATCGCGCCCAACGAACACGGGGACTGGATTAACCAGCGCACGGCCGCTTTCCAACTGCTGCGCCCGTTGACTGAACGCAAGGCAACAGCCTCGGGTGGCTTGGCTCCGGTGTTTGATCTCCAGTCCTTGGCCATAACCACCAAACGGGATACTTGGTGCTACTCATCCTCGAAGGTTAGCCTGCGGGCCAACATTCAGCGCACCATTGATTTCTACAACAGCCAAGTGACGGCTTTCCAAGAGAGCAATCCCCCGGTGTCCGCTAAGGAAAGGCGCAAAGCCGCTAAGTCCTTTGCCCAAGAGGACGAGCGTCAGTTCCATTGGAACGATAAGAGCTACAACCATTTGTCGCAGGGGGTCTTTTACACCTTGCAGGAGGATGGATTCTACATCAGCTCCTACCGTCCGTTCTTTAAGCAACGGTTGTATTTCAACAACCGTCTCAATGTCAACACCGGCAGGATGGCTCAGTTCTATCCCGCCCCGGAAACGGAAAACTTGGGCATAGCCATTACCGGCACGGCGGTAAGCGCCGATTTCTGTACCCTTATGACCGACACCATTCCCGAGGACGGGCTAACCGGTCATACCGTATACCTACCCCGATTCCGTTTTGCCCCCCCCCGAAAATCTGTTCTGCATACGGCGGAACAAGGGGAACCGGCGGAGTTGGAGCGGGTCAGCAACATCAATCCGGCGGCTTTGGCGCAGTTTCGGGAGCATTACGGGGCGGGGGACATTAGCGAGGATGACCTGTTCTATTACACCTATGGCATCCTGCACTCGCCGCAGTATCGAGAAACCTTTGCCGATGACCTGTCGAAAGTAGCGGCGCGCATCCCGCTGGCGGCCACGGTCGCCGACTTCCGGGCTTTTGCCCAAGCCGGCCGGGATTTGGCAGAACTGCATATCAACTACGAAACGGTCGAACCCTATGGCCTGACCGAAAACCATTCCGCCGACTGGAAAGCTGACGCCGCGGATGCCTACCGGGTAACGAAAATGAGCTATGCCGGCAAGGGCGGCGCGGACAAAAGTACCATCCTTTACAACGCCGGCATTACCTTGAGCGGCATCCCGGAAAAGGCGCATTTGTACCGGCTGGGTTCCCGGTCGGCCTTGGACTGGCTCCTCGACCGCTACCGGGTGAAACCGGACCCGGCCAGCGGCATCGTCAACGACCCCAACGATTGGGCTAAAGAGGCGGGCAATCCCCGCTACATTCTGGATTTGGTGAAGCGGGTTACCACGGTCAGCGTCCAGACGGTGGACATAGTGGCGGGGCTGCCGGGGTTGGAGTTGTAAGCGGGGTGGGGCGGGGCCTTTACCCGTCCCATCCTGCCTAAACCGGATTGACCAGTTACAGTTGCGGCGAGAGTGGACACCTGTGCCGCTTTAAGGGTATAATATGCTATACTCGCTCGTTACACCGGTAATTGGGCGCCGGCGGGAGGGATTGTTATGGACCTTAATGACTTGCTAGATATATCGCTGGCGGTTGTTCGTGACAACAAACTGGTCAATCGCTTGGCGGATTTCATTCTGGGCTTGTCGGAAGCCGGTCGGGAAAGCCGATTGGCGAAGGTTGAGCTGGATAACCTCCGCCGGGTCCTGTCCGATGAGGTGGTTAATCCTTATATGTTCGTCGAGTCTGCCACCGTCGGCAATATCGTTCTGAAGTCTCGGTCTATGCTGGGCGGAACGCTGGAGGGTTTGGACGACGTAGATTTTGGATGGTGGCGGAACTGGAGGGACAAGGCGCGCCTTGCCCCTGACCAGGATGTGGAGACTCTGTTCGCTCAGGTTCTGGCGGGACAAGTAGAGCGGCCCGGAGCGTTCTCCCTACAAACCCTAAGCGCATTGAGCAACTTGGAAAAGGAGGTCGCCGATTTATTCACCGCTCTGTGCCGTTTCGTGGTTGTCGTAAATGCTGTCCGGGACGACACTGAGTATAATAGTCTAGTGCCGCTGTTCTTCCGTCGAAGCCTGAGCGATGAGGTTTACCGACCTTTCGGCTATGGAGTAGGGGCACTGGATTGCTTGGATTCCTTGGGGTTGATTAAGAACGAGATTGATGCCGTCGTGAAATTCATTGACGCGCAGCCGGGGGATACTTTCCACTATCACGACCACTCTTTCGTTGCCGATAGCGACCTTTCGCTACATGGCGGACACGTGCGGTTCACTGTCGCGGGGGGCGAACTGTATTCGTTGTGTACCCCTGAGGAAGTGCCGGGGTTTTGGAACTATGTTTGCAACCGCTGGAAACAACCAAACTGACACCGGAGTATCCCTGTAGAGATTGGACTGGCAGGATATGCCTAAAGGCAATAAAAGCAAGCCAGGTAAGCGGGCTAGAGATTCCATATCCCTAGCCCACTTGTCCTTTGAGGAAGCGGTAGCCGCTTTAGTGCGGGACGATACCTCCACGCCTACGCGTGAGGGTTCTCCGGTTGAGGAGTCTGGCAATACCAGGTCAGACGCCCCTGCACCTGCCCCATCAAAGCGGCGAACCGCTCGGCGTCGCTAATCCCCCGCCGGTTCCGCCGGAAGTCGAACTCCGACAGGTAGCAGGGCAGGTAGTCCTCGCTTATGTGGTGAAACACCCCATAAACGCCCCGCTTGAACACCGACCAGTAGTTGTCGATGTTCTGCGTATGCACATCCCCCCGCACTAACTCCGTTTCGTGGTTGATGCTGTCGTGCCGGACAAAGCGCTTCAGCGAGCGGTAAGACGGGCGCTGGTCGGTAATCACCCGGCTACCGGACAAGTCCACCCACTTTCGGATAACCGGTTGCAGGGTCTTGGCATTGGCGTACGGCGCTTTCACGGTGCGGGACAGCCCGCCCCGCTCCTGCATCCCGAACACCACCACCTTGCCCTCATACGGCCCCTTGCGCCGGGGCTTGGGACGAATGCCCATTTCAATCTCGTCCTGCACCCGCTCGTGATAAGCCGGGCTGCCCCGCCGCCGGCGCGGGTGCAGATAGGTTTCATCCGCTTCCACATCCCCGGTCAAGGGTTCCAACATTCCCTTTTCCCGCATTGCTTCCCGAATACGATGGGCCATAAACCAGCCGTTTCGTAGCACCCAAAGTCCAGCATTCGGTACAGCTGGTGGGCGGATATGCCCTTCTTGGAGGAACACATCAGGAACAAGGCCGCCAACCACTTGCTCAAGGGAATCTTGCTATCCTCAAAGATAGTTCCCATCTTGGCAGTGAACTGCCGCCGGCAAGACCGGCAGCGATAAAAGAACCCCGCCTTGTTTTTGGACGGGGTTTTCCGTTGGCAGTTGTACGGCTCCTCACGGGAGCCGCATTTAGGTCAGCGTATCCCGTCGGGCCAGCGCATAGCTACCAGAAAGTCCCGGCATTGTTCCTCGTCCCAGCGCAGGACGGCTTGAAAGGTCAGTTTCTCTGCGGTCATCTCTAACCTCCTTAAATCGGATTTAGGGATATGGTAGTATATAAGTTCTATTAAAGCAAATTATTTGTTGCGACTTAATTTGTCGCCGCCGCATCTTGACACGCCCCAGTCCGTTGCCTATAGTTGGGGGCGCGACAGACACTTCGATTTCCCGAGGGGTCCCCCCTATAAGGCGTGAGTAACCGTTAGGGCTTGGCCGTTGCCTCGCCCCCTTGCAGGCTCACGCCGGGAATTGGTGTCTGTCGCAGGAAGCCAAATCCTAACTTGTGAGGGGGTTCCCTGTGGTAAAAGCCTTCCCCGCGCTCGTCGTCCTGCTTATCCTTTCCCTGACCGCCGTGGCCTGCGCTACTGCCGCGCCGACGGCTACGCCGAACATCCCGGCTACCGTGGAAGCCCGGCTGTCCCAAGTCCCCACGGTTACGCCCTACCCGACTGGTACGCCGTGGCCGACGCATACTCCCTGTCCCACTGCTACGCCCCGTCCGACCCACACCCCTTATCCCACGCCCACCAAAGTTCCCACCGCCACGCCGTATCCCACGCCTACGGCCTTGCCTACCTACACGCCTTACCCCACGGCCACTGCTTACCCCACCTATACGCCTTATCCCACTCCTACGCCTACTCCACGCCCGACATCCACCCCGTGGCCGACGCGTACCCCGATACCCACGGTCAAGTGGGGTTTGCCTTACACCCCGGTTTCAATAAGAAACCTGGCAAAATCCAACCGGATAAACACCGAGCCGTTCATCCTGCGCGGCTGTTACGCCGGCATCTCGGGTGGTAACGGCACGGCTTTTACTTTTACCGAAACCGGCAAGCTCAGGGAGGGCAACAAAGTCGCCGAAGTTATCGGGTTTGCCAAAGGCACACTCTTGGCCGCGTCGGGCTGCTATAATATGGCCGTCCAGTTTGAGGAGGTCGAGGAATACTGCTACTACACCCGGTTTGACGTGCCTTCGCTGTTCAGTTGCTCCGGCTGGACTTACAATACGCCGGTATTCCGTCTGATAACCCCAGGGGCGTTTGAGCGGGCAACAAGGTAGTCGGCATCCCTCAAAAGAGTCGGGGCGTGTCTCAAACGCCCCGGCTTGGCTTTTTCCCAGTTCGCGGTTATAATGAGCGTAGCCTAACTTCAGAATCTTGACCAGTTGGGTTTCAAGCAATACTATCTGGCGCCTAGCCCAAAAGCCGAGAGCTCCCCTCCCGTTATTCGAGAAAGGAAAGCTATGACTACCACCCTGCCTCCAATCACCGACCGTTCCCCCGAAGCCAATATGCAGTCCAGCCGGCGTTTTCTGGAACACGCCACACTGGAGTTGGCAAAAGACCCTCCAGAGCGACTTCAGGCTTCCGAAAAGTCTTGGGGCGCGTTGTCCCAAGCCGTCAAAGCCGTCGCGAAAGACCGCCGCTGGCGCAATGATTCCCACTTCCGCACCCACGCCATCCTGAACCAGATTATCTACGAGCATTGGGATGGAACAGCGGTAGCGGCGGAAATGAGAAAGGACTTCCTGGCTGTTCAAGCCCTGCATTCCAAATACAACGAAAATGTGGCGGACGTCGATAACTATTGAGGTAGGGATTGAGGCCGCGCAACGGCTGGTTGACCGGTTGGAACAGGTGCGGCGGGATGGCCCCCGGGCCGCCGTAATCAAGGACGCGGATGCCCAGGAGCGATTGGCCTACCTGCTGGAAATAAACCAACTGGACCAGTCAGTTCTTGACCGGGTAATACCCGTCGGCAAACGGTCTAATGATGGTTTCAAGAAGGATGGGATGCTCGGACGCGCGGTCAGCCGAGTGCGTCGCGGAAAGGAAATCCAGGGTTCCTACGCTACTTCGTGGGGAATACCTCGGCCGGGCGATGATAACAACGGGGACGATACTACCGATAACGGAACGGGTCCGAATGATGATGGTCGGGGTGGGCGGCCGGCGCCGCGGCCGCGACCGGGTGGGCAATCACCCTCCGGCGGTCAGTCCTGGCCTGTACCGAAAGGCGGGAAAAGGGCGGGGTCGAACATTCAGGTAAAGCAGGGAAAGACCTTGCCGTTGAACGATGCGGCGGGTGAGGTATCGTCCCGGTCTGGACGGCAGGAACGGCGCAACCGACCCAAGAACCGGAACGGCAGTCAACCCACCGAAGTCAACATCCGTATGTAGTGTTCGGGAGCGGCATGGGCATTACATCAAAAGGAGGGGCGAAAAGGTGTTTGTGTGTAAAGTAGATAATTGCCAGGAAAGCCAGCGGACGCCGCAATCAAACCGTAGCCGGCCCCAACCCGCCATAATCCACCGCCACTGCCTCCTCCGCTCCCGGCCAAGGCGGTATCGTAACGCACAAAAACCGCAGCCCTCCGGCCGCATCCGCGCTGAACTGAAACCGCCACCCGACCGGAATGGTCAAAGCATCCCCCGCCTCTACTGCTACCGGGGCAACGGCGGTCGGGTCCGCATCCGGCGGACACCGCCACACTTGCCCCCGCCCCTCCAGAAAATACCACAACTCCTCCACCGTCCGATGATACACCGGCCGGGAAACCCGCCCCGACGGCAAAGTTACCTCCACCATACTGGCGCGGTCGGAGTAATGCCGGTGGTCCAGCAGCAGCCGTATTTCCGAGCCGTCCGGGGCCGTCGTGTCCACATCCGCCCCACGCCGTGCCGGCGGCGGAATGTTGAAAGACTCCCTTTGCGGTGTTTCGCGCATCGCCAATCCCCAATTTGCTATCCAATGCCGGTTATGCTACACTTCCGGAAAATTGACCAAGGGGCATTGAAATTACGCCGTCGGAGCAGGAACGCCCCATCAGCCTCGGTTATCTGGCCGGTCGTATCGCAGGCCGGGAGACTCAACTGCAAGATGTGAAGTCCGGGGTGCAGGAAGTACGGGATGAGCAACGGGAGACGAACCGCCGCATTGACCGTCTGTATCACGCCGCCATCACCATTGGCGGCGGCATCATCGTCGCCCTGATTGGCGTCATCATCAGCCTGGTAGTGCTGATTATCCGATCCTGAAGGGCGGGACTTCCGAGCCAAACGGCGACTATGCCGCTTGACTCTCTCCGCACAATGTGCTATATTAACCCTGCGGTCCCCGGGTAGTCCTCTCCCGGCCTTGAGCCGGTGATGTCCCCGGGGTTTGTTTTTGCCGGTTGCCCGGCCGGATGGGCGGGTATTCTTTAGCCGCAATATCGATCCGGCCGGTTCTCTTTTGCCCGGAAAGGGTTGGGACTATACCTCCTGCGGTTTCCGCCCCTTGCGTTCCAGAAAGTCCTTAAAACCTTCCTCGACGGACAAGCCGCGGAAACGCCCCTGCCGCGAATTAACCTCGTTCCAGAACTGTTCCTCCATTGGCTTGCCGGTATGCTCAAAGAGCATCTGCTTGATGTTGGCTATACCTTCGGCGCGGTTTTTGGCGATGCCGGCGGCTACTTCCACCGCCTTGTCCAGCAGTTCGGCTTGCGGCACCAGATGGTTCAGCAAGCCGATGCGGTAGGCTTCCTCGGCAAAGACTTCCCGTCCGCTGTAGAGCAGTTCCTTGGCCCGCGGCCAGCCAATCAAGTTAGGCAGGCTCCAAGTAGCGTTCATCTGGCCGTAGTTGACCGCCAGAAAGCGGAAACTGCTCTTATCGCAGCCAATCAGGAAGTCGAGGGAAGTCGCCATTACGGTGCCGCCGCCGTAGCAGAGTCCGTTGACGGCGCCGATGATGGGCTTGGGGCTGGCGGCCATGTGCCAGGTATATTCGGCGCGCTCGGCGGCGGCGGCGTCCCGTTCCTCCGGCGTGCGTTCCCGGTTTTCGTGAATGTCGGCGCCGGCGGAAAATGCCCGGTCGCCGGCCCCGGTAATGACAATGGCACCCACGTCGTCATCGGCTTCCATACCGGTCAGGGCGGTATCCAGTTCCCGCACCAGTTGCAGGTTCAGCGCGTTCAGCACCTCCGGCCGGTTTAGCGTAACGATAGCGACCCGCTGCGCCTGCTCGATTTTGATGGTTTCATAGCTCATAGCGGCCTAACTCTCCTGTCAATATCCGGCGGCCCTTGACACCGGCCGGCAAGGTGGGCGCGGCGCGGGGGACACCGGGTTTAGTTGGGCTAATAATAAAGCACAGTTGCGGGGAAAGTAAAGGAAAGGGTAGCACCGAAAGGGGGAATGCCTATAGCTATCAGTGAACTGAGAAAGCAGGAATGCCAGAAAAGAGTTGTTCCAGCCGGCGCGTTTCAGCTTGCCTCGCATCGACCCCTTGCCGGGTTCATGCTGGGCCAGGTTTCAAGGCCAATTTCCGCCAGAAACAGGGTCACGGCTGCCCGCAGGGTCTCCTGATTGCCGTTGAGGGCTAATACATAATCGGCGCCGGCGTCAGTCAATTTTGGTCAAATACTGCCGCCCGTTCCCGGTCATACTCGCCTCCCCCACACTGCTTTGCCAGTTACCCCGAAATTATGCCGCCCCTTCACTACAGCGGCAGGGATATGCAATTACCTTGCAACCGCGCCCCCGGGCAATTGCCTTTTCCCCCAAAATGTAATACAGTTAAACCGGCATCAATCCCTGTCCCCCACCTGAACCAAAGGAGTTCTCCCCATGGCCCTCAGCCAAACCGTCCAGGATGCCCTCAACCGCCACATCAACGAGGAGTTCTACTCCTCCTACCTCTACCTGTCGATGTCCGCCTACTGCGAATCCATCGACCTCCCCGGCTTCGCCCACTGGCTCCGGGTGCAAAGCCAGGAGGAGTACGCCCACGCCATGAACCTCTTCGACTTCGTCCTGGACCGCGAAGGCCGCGTCTCCCTCCTTCCCATCAACCAGCCCGCCCTCGAGTTCCAGTCCGCCCTCGGCGTGATGCAGCACACCCTCGACCACGAGCGGGAAGTCAGCCGCCTCATCAACCGCCTCTACGAAGTGGCGGTCGGCGAAGGCGACTACGCCACCCAGGTTCACCTCCAAACCTTCATCACCGAACAAATCGAGGAGGAAAAAACCGCCGCCGACATCGTCGCCCAGCTCAAAATGATTGGCGACAACCCCAGCGACCTCTTGATGCTCGACCGTATCCTCGCCGCCCGAGGCCCCTCCAGCGGGCCGGCCGCCGCGCCCGGGCTGTAAATCCGACTTCTCCACCCGGCCGGGCCCGGGATTGACCGCCGCCAGGGCCGTCGGCTTGGTGGCTATTCCCTCCCGGACTTTACGGATTAAAGCCGATTTTGCCGGCATTAGTTGCTGAAACACCCCAAACAAATCAGGATTCCGTAAAAATCCCCAATTTCCCCTTTCCCCCGTCCGGCTTATTCCCAATCGCCCCCAAGTGTGTTACAATACTCAACCGGTATGAGTTAAGGTTCCCCGCGAGTCGTAGTCGATTTGTCGCTGACGCCGGATGACCTCGACGCAAGCCATATCAAATAACCGTTAGGGAGGTCATCTTTTGGCTCTGTCCGACAAAACCTTGGTCTGCGCGGAATGCGCTGCGGAATTCATCTTTACCGTGGGGGAGCAGGAGTTCTTTAATTCCCGCGGCTTCACCAACGAACCCCGCCGTTGCCCCGACTGCCGGCAAGCCCGCCGCAGCCAGCGCTCCTACGATGGCGGCGGCGGCCAGCGGGAAATGCACCCCGCCGTTTGCGCCCAGTGCGGCATCGACACCACCGTTCCTTTCCGCCCCCGCGGCGACCGCCCGGTTTATTGCAGCGACTGCTTCAGCCAGATGCGCGAAAGCAACTATCGCTAAAACCCCGTACCCACCCGGAATAACCACCGCCCCCGGTAGCAATGCCGGGGGCTTTCCCGTTAGTCAACGGGGCTATATACCAAACTGAACCGCGCGGCCAACCTCGTGCCGTCCGTCCAATAGTCGTCAGAACTAGGGACTGGCCGCCGCCTGTATCGGGCCGATGTAGGGGGTGCTGGCTTTGGTCAACACGCCGTTGCTGTCGGTGTAGTAGCGGTAGGCGTAGACGTACTTGCCCAAGGCGCCGGCGCCGGAGGCGCTGGTGCCGGAGGTGCCGGCAACAATACAGCCATTGCCGGCGGTGTCGTTGCAGCGTATCCATTTTACTGCATTGTTGTCGCTGATCGTGATTTTCTGCCCCACCCGCGGCGGGTTGTGGCCGCTGACGAAACTTATCGCAGCAGTGGCCCCGGTCCAGGACGCCTTTACCGGCGGGGTCGGCGGGCTGTAAACCATGCCGCGCTCTCGGGAGTGCATCCCAAACCGAAACCGCTTGCCCACTTCGGAGGGATTAGGCACAATTCCCCAAATACCGTGGCCCCCAATTCGGTCGACGCCTAGGCTCGGCGCCCGGGATACGAAAGGCGTCCACCCGGTTACTCCATCGTCGGAAACTTCCCACGCAATCCGGCCGCCGCCGCCCCCGCGGGTCAGCCAGGGCCGGACACCAAAACCGGTGAGCGTTGATTCCCCCACTATCAGGTAACCCCCGCCATCGAGAGTTAGGTGGAGATGAAGCTGTTCGGCGAAGTCGACGCCGCCGTACTTCAGCTTGGGATAACGCCTCCTGAAATCCCAAGGGTCATCGTTGCCGGCTTGCCCGTCCAGGTTCAGATTCCAGCTGGCGTAAATGCCCGAGTAGCCGGCGGGGGCGAACAGTTCCCTCTGCGTCTGGCCCGTCCCCAAAGCGCTGCTGCTCTGGCCGCTGACCGGGGTTTCCCAATAGCTGTTAGCAGCCGTGCCGCCGCTGTTCTTGCCCACCAACCCGCCGGCGGCGGGAGTGGTTCCAGTGGAGACCACCGGGCCGATAGCGTAGGCGGCGGTAATAGTTCCTTGAGTGGTGGAAGTGCTGTCCGTCCGTTGGTTGTAGCCCACCAAGCCGCCTACGGCCGCCGTGTTGCCTGTAGCCCTGACCGGGCTGAATGAGTAGGCGGCGGTGATGCTGCCCTGGTTGTGGCCCACTAATCCGCCCAGATAGGCATTGTTGCGGGAGGTAAGAATTGGCGCAAAGTCGGAGTAGCTGGCGACGATGCTGCCGGCAGTCCCGTTGTGTCCGGCCAAGCCGCCGGCCGCTGACGCGCTGCCATCCACTTCGGTTTTGGCGTAGCTGCTGGCAATTCTCCCGGTATTGCTTCCCACCAAGCCCCCAGCATAGACCGTCCCCACGGTTTCGTCTGCCCGGATGCGCCCGGTGGCCGAACTGCCCTTAATAGTCCCGCCATTGACCCCGGCTAAAGCCCCCACTGCGGTACCGTCCAGACTGGCGATATTCACTTCCCGCAGCTTGACCCCGTCGATGAACCCGCCGGAACCGACCTGCCCGAACAGGCCGGCTTGGCTGGTTTCATTCTGATTGACAAAAAGGTTGTGAATGGACTTTCCGTTGCCGTAAAACTTTCCAGCGAAGGGGGCGGTTGCGCTGCCAATGCTGAACCAGCCGCGCCCGGTGTTCCAGTGAACCCCATCATTCCCGTCCACATCATCATCCCCGTCGGTGTCAAAGTCCAGGTCAACTTCCAGTTCGTAGGCAGTGCAGATGGCGGCGGTAGCCCCATCCGCGCAGCCCATCCCGGCGGTCAACCCTGGAAAGGCGGCTTCGTAATTGCCTTGGTCCGCAGCGGCCACCACGCCGTCGGTGTTCAAGTCCCAACGGATGGCGTTCAACTGCGCCAAGGTGGTTATTTCAATGCGCCGGTCGTTGTCGGTGTCGTAGTCCCGCTGCTGCGGAGCGGATTTGATGTCCCCATAGACCAGAATGGGATAGTGCCGGCTGTTGCCGAAGTCCCAAGGATTATCGCCGCCGGCCACGCTGTCCAAGTCCAGGTTCCAGTTGGCATAAAGGCCGGTATAGCCGGTAGGAGCTTTCAGATGATTGGAGGGTTGCCCCAAGCCGCCACTGCCGGCAATCCCGGTAGTTTCGGTATCCCAATAACTGTAGGTTGCGGTTCCGAGGTCGTAAGCCGCCAGGCCGCCCTTGACGCTGCCCTGACCAGATACCGACACCCGGCCCCGGGCGTAGCTGGCGGTAATCGTCCCCTGATTGATGCCCACCAAGCCGCCGGCCAAGGATTTAATGGCATTGGCTGATACCGCGCCGCTGGCGTAGCTGGCTTTGATGTCGCCCAGCAGATTTTGACCCACTAACCCGCCGGCCGCCGCATCGCCCAGAACCAGCGACACCGCCGTCGCCGCAAAGCTGGCCTGCACCGTCCCGAACAGGTTCAAGCCCACTAACCCGCCGGTTACCCCGCTGCCGCCCACACTGCCAGTAGCATAACTGGCAGTAATGACGCCCTGATTGACCCCGGCGATGCTGCCGACAGCCGACTGATGATTACTGGTGATATTGACCTGCGCCAATCCCAAGCCGGTTACCTTGCCGGCCTTGCCGACCGCCCCGAACAAACCAACAGCATCAGCGGTGTCGGCAGCGTCTCTGCTGATGAACAAATGGGAAATGACCTTGCCGCGTCCTTGAAACTCCCCCTTGTAGAGATTGCCCGGGTCGCCAATCGGCGTCCAGCCCTTGCCGCCGTTCCAGTAAAGGCCGCCGGAATCCGCCGCCGTAACGCTGCCATCCCCATTGCTGTCAAAAGTCAGGTCGCCGTGCAGTTCGTAGCCGATGCAGGGGTCGGGGTTAGTATCGGCATCAGTCCCATCCGGGCAACCCATCCCGGCCGCCGCATTGGGAAAGGCGGCGGTGTAACTGGTCTGATTGGCCGTATCATCCACCGCCCCGTCGCCATCCAAGTCCCAACGAATGGCGTTCAGCTGCGCCAGGGTGGTAATTTCAATCAGCCCGTCCTCATCGCTGTCGTAGTCAGTGGTGGTCGTCGTTTGGGCTTGGGCCGTGGGAGTCAGAGTGGCGTTCAGGGAAATTGCGGCCAGAATCAGGGCCAGCAGGGTCAGGGTCGCGGCGAACATGGGCAACCTGGGGAGTAAGGGCATCAGGGGCAACTCCTTCGTTTTAATGGGGTTTGGCCCGGATACCCGGGCGAGGCAGTGACTCTAGCAGCAGGTTGGGTTGCGGTCAAGGGATGGACAAGCACGGTTCCGTTTGCTTTTAGTGTCGGGGCAATTGCAGCGGCCTAGGGCCTGTTGACAAACCTTAAATTGGCAGTTGCCGATTGACCGCCGGCCAGCCGCCGGGGTTCTGGCCGGTTTCCCATTCCCGCATGGCTACTACCGAGGCCACCAGGGAAAGGTTTGCCGCGTACATCTCGCCCAACTTGCAGTAGCAGGTCGCAATTCCCCGATACTCATTGACCACTGCAAAGCGGTTTTCAATCAAACGGCGCACCCCATACACCGCCGGGTCGTGCCAAGCCGGCTGTCGCCGCCGGGCCCGGGCAGGTATCACCGGCCGGATGTCCGCAGCGGTCAACCAGCTCCGGATCAGGTCCGTATCATAGGCTTTGTCGGCAATCAGCTCCTGGGCAGCCACTCCGCCAACTAAAACCGGCAGTGCCACATATTCCGTGGCGTTGCCCGGGCGCAGGACAAACTTGACCAAGCGGCCCATAGCAGCGACCAGGACCACAATCCGGGTATTCAGCCCGCCGCGACTCCGCCCGATGGCCTGGGCGACCCGGGATTGGTCCCGGGAGCGTCCCCTTTTGGGGCGCCAGCCCCATGCTGATGCACTTTGACAAAAGTCCCGTCCACCATTACGGTATCCAGCTGAAGCTCGCCGGCCAGGCTGTTGAACAGCTGCTCAAAGACGCCGGCTTTAGTCCAGCAGCGGAACCGTTGATACACCGGGTTCCATTTCCCAAACTCGGGGGGCAAGTCTCGCCAGGGAGCTCCGGTGCGGGCAATCCATAAGATACCCTCAACCGCAACCCGATCAGCTTGGAGAGGCGGCAGGCCGCCTTTCTTGGGGTCGCCCTGCATTGCTGGTAATCTAATCAGGAGAAACGGGTTTATCAACACGCCCTAGTCATCCGACAACCCCACAGCCAATCACCGCAGGGCTTGACAACTCCAGTCAGCCCTATATATAGTTGCACAACAGAAAACCAGATTGCGCCAACGCAACTGCTGGACCAGAAGGACAACCATGCCCCAGACACTCCATAGAAACCCATTCCCCGTTCCATTCCATACTGAAGACGGAGACGAACCGGAAATGGTCACCATAGCAGCAACTACCCAAAGCCCCTGGGCCAAACCGGTATCCCAAGAACCCGGCACCGCCCCTTGGCTCAGCCAAATCGCCAAGATCGCCGACAAACGCCGGCCTGACCAAGGGGACCCGGAAACTCTCCCGCCGCACCTGATCCAAGAGTTCCAGTCGCTGCAAGACCCGGCTAACTTCCCGGATAAGCCGGGGCCCACTGCGGACCAAACCCAGTGGCTGGCCTGTTCCTTGGCCGAAGCATACGAGCACAACCAAACCGACCAAGCCTGGCCGGTGGAAATCTCGTGGGACCTCGATGGCAGCTTCGTGCTGTACTGGCGCATCGGCAACCGGTTCATCGACCTTGAACTCAATGCCGACAACTACGATGGCATCCTACTGGTCTACAACATCGACCAGGCTGAGGAAGCATGGAAGCACCCCATCAACATGGGCTGCCTCAGCTGCTGGCACAACCTGGCCGAGATGACCATCTCCGCAGCCGCCGATGAATAGCGACACCGACCTCCACCGCATCCTCCAGTCCAACCACGTCAAGAACGGAGAGATCCGAAATGAGTCCTTCCGCGTCGCACAAGGCGAGGAAGGACTTTCCGTATATGACGGAACGGACACCACCCCCGAGGAAACTTTCCAGCACCGCATCGACTCCGGATTCCCGGAGCCAGCGGGAGTAATCACTTTCCAAGTAAAGGACTGCACTGAAATCGGACTAACGGTCAAGCCCGACCCGCTGGAGCCACCAGACAGCAAAATTCCATTTCCACAGCACACACTGCTTATCCCACCACCACAACTCGACCACGCTGACCGGAACCGCTTGTTCGCCAAGCTGCTCAACCAAACCAAAGACCGGATTTCCTACCGGAATCCAAAGTATCTTCCCAACAATCAACCCGTCCCAACCAAGGACTAAAACCAATGAACATCGGCATCAACGCCGCTACCCAGTCTCCCATCATCAACCGGCCCTACCTGCCGCCAACCCGGTACTGGACCCGCTATAAATAAAGTATCTTCCCAACAATCAACCCGTCCCAACCAAGGACTAAAACCAATGAACATCGGCATCAACGCCGCTACCCAGTCTCCCATCATCAACCGGCCCTACCTGCCGCCAACCCGGTACTGGACCCGCTATAAATCCGGAGCCTGGAACCCACCATGCTCCAGCCGGGCCGCCACCCGGACTCCGGCTTGCTGGCCGTGACTCCCGACTTCAAGCCCCGCAACCCGGTGCAAGCCATCGCCAACAACGCCGAAGACCAGCAGCCTCGCCTGGCGCTGGTCAACGACATCCGCGCCGCCCTGACTGACTGGCTGGACCAAGGCTGGCCCCGGGCCACCAACGCCACCAAAGAGCTGCTGGCCCACTGGCACGAACCCCAGGACCGCGGCCTTTATTTCGCCCAGCGCGAAGCCATCTCCGCCATTATCTGGCTCCATGAAGCCGCCCCGGAACGCCCCTCCGGCCAAGCCATCCTGGCTGAACTCCAAGCCACCAACGACACATTCAACGAAAGCCTGCCCCACATCGCCTGCCAGCTGGCCACCGGCGCCGGCAAAACCGCAGTAATGGCCGCCCTGATGCTCTGGAGACGGTGAACCACGCCCTCTATCCCAACGCCCCCCGGTTCACCAACCGTTTCCTGGCCCGGGCCCCGGCATCACGGTCAAGGACCGCCTCCGTGACGGACTGACGCCGCTCCACGACGCGTCGCCCAACCCGGCTGCCGAATACCTGCTACCCGTCTTGGGACTGACCCCGCCGCACTACGAAAAGTACCTGCGCCTCATCCATCTCCAGACCGAAAACTGGCACTCCTTCCTGCCCCGGGACCCGGACCTGAAAGCCCCGGCCGGAGCCAAGAAAGCGGCGCGCATGAAGTCCCGGGTCGAAACCCCCAAACAAATCGTAAGGCGCGTCCTCGGCGACCATCCCCGGCCGGTGATCGTCATCAACGACGAAGCGCACCACTGCCATCACGGCGACCCGGAAAAGCCGGACGCCGACAAGGACAACTCCTATGTCTGGTACAACACACTGAAGTTGCTCCGCAAGCAGAACCTGCTGCACAGCAGCATCTACGACTTCTCGGCTACCCCCTTCTTCGCGAAAACAGCAAAGCGCCCCTATTTCCCTGGCTCGTCAGCCAGTACGACCTACACGAAGCCGAAGAAGCCGGCATCGTCAAAATCATGCGCCTGCCCGACCCCGACAAAATGCCCCGGGACGGCCTCGCCGCCCGCACACCCCGGAGCAGCTGCTACGCAACATCTACGCCAACTCCAAGGACATCAAGTCCCTGGATCACCAGAGCGACCAGCACGCCAACCGGCATCTGAAAGCGGCCTTGCGCCTGGCCTACGAACACTGGAACGACCAGCGCGGCAAGCCGCCCTGGAGCCGCCGGCCCAGTCCCCCGTCCATCGCGGTCATCGTGAACACCACCAAGAACGCCGACGCCCTGTTCCAGTAGGTCGCCGGCTGGCGGGATCCGGACAGCGGCGAAGCCGCCGCCGGCCAGGTCGGCGAAGGCCTGTCCAACTACGCCCCCTGGACACTGGAGCCGTACCCGGTTCCCCGCACCCTGCTGGTGCACTCCAAACTGGAAGGGCCGGAGTCCTCCGGCACCGACAAGTTCATGAAGCTGCAGGCCAACGCCTACCGCAAGGAGTATCCCGGAGCTTACTCCGGCGACAAAGCCCTGCTCAACATGACCGACGCCGAAGTGCTCCGCTTCGTGCTGAACACCGTCGGCAAAAAGGGAATGCCCGGGGAGCAGATCCGCTGCATCATCTCCGTGGGAATGCTCACCGAGGGCTGGGACGCCAAGAACGTCTGCTACACCATCGGCTTCCGCCGCTTCGGTACCCAGCTGCTCTGCGAGCAGGTCGCCGGCCGCACCCTGCGCCGGATGATCCACGACATCGACTCGGAAACCGGGCAGTTGACTCCCGAATATGCCGAAGTCCTCGGCATCGACTTCCAGAACCTGCGCACCCTGCGGGACCTGCCCGGTCCCAAGCCGGATGACCTCCAGCCCTTCCCGACGCCGGACTATTACGACGTCAGCCGCGTCGACGAACGCATTGACCAGTTCTTGGTTAAATGGCCCAACATCCTGGGCTACCGCCGCAGCGTCAGCTCTCAGCCCATCCATCTGCTGCCGCCTTCAGACTGGAGCCAGGTTCCACCGCACCAGATTCCCAACCCGGACCAGGCGGAACGCAGCGTAACCACCATTCCCGACCTGGGCGCCGGCGAAGCCGCCTAACTGCTCAACGCTCCGGCCAACCGCGAAGAATTCGCCTTCCTTACCGCCAGCCTGCTGACCAACAGAGTAACCGAGCTGGAGCGCAACAACGCCGCTGCGCCGCTCAGCCGCCGCAACCTGTTCCAGCAGGCTTACGCCAGGTTCAACCAAGCCATCACAGCCCAAGCCCTGCTGCCCCCGAACCAGGATGACTCTTCCTGGCCCAATCGGTACACCACCGCGCCGGAGCAGGCCGCCCCCTGGCTGCTGGAACACTGCCACTCCCGACAGCTGCAACCCGGCGCTGCTGTCCGGTCGAACCGATCAAAGGCGAGCCGGAATGGTTGACCGCCAGCCGTCTGCAGGCTTATACTACCGCCCGGCGGCATCACTACCCCACTGAGAAGTCAGAAGTCAACAAAGCAGTCTGCGATTCCGGCTGGGAAGTAACTCTGGCCCAAGCCTTGGACCGGCACCCCGACGTCGAGCGCTGGATTCGCAACGAGCGACTGGGCTGGAGCATCCCCTGGAAGCATGACGGCATTACCCGCCGTTACGAGCCAGACTTCGTCGCGGGGTTCTGTTCAATTTTGCTGGGGGTGCTATGCCCCTATCTCTTTCAGATAGCAGGCATAGCACCGCCCGGCGGCATCGACCAGTCTCCGCCCCCTATGTTCCCTACGGGAACATAGGGCTTTTGTGACCTGCACAAAACCCCGTTGCTTTCGGGACTTGCGCTCTTTACCGTCCATAAATCATCCCCCCCAGCAAAATTGAACAGAACCCCTTAAAGAGCTCCAGTCCGGGACCGCCCAGCGCGCCGCTGACCTGATTGCCGGCTGGTACCAGACCGCCCAAGCCATGGCCGGCAAGGAGCCGCAACACGGCACCCCGGAGTTCGAATACTACTGGACCCGGTCCGAAATCGGCTGGCTCCAAGATCTGCTGAACAGCCTGCCGCCCCAGATGAACATCGAACGCATGGTACTGGAAGCCCGACTGCAGAAAGCCCAGGCCCGGCTGGAAAAACTGCCGAAACCGCCCCAGCCGGACTTCCCGGAAGACACGCCATCCATCGGCTGAACGCAACCCGTCGCCACCGGCCATCGCTTCAAATCCGCCCCTCCTCCGAGGGCGCGCCGGGTTTCCGGGACCGCCGAAAAGCCAAAACCACTGCCAGCTCGGCATCCTTCCGCTGGCCAAGACTTAAACCGGCATTAAGGAGAATTTCCAATGTGGCCCTTCAGCAAGAAAAAGAGCAGCCAGTATGCACAATACTTTGTACCGCTCAACCTGCATGAAACGGAACGAAACGGCACCGGCCGGATCGGCACCCTGAATATCTATTCCAACCCGGTCGACGCAAAAAAGCACGCAGGCGACAACCGGATTATCATCCTGCGCAACCGGGATTAAGAAACAAAATCAACCCCAGCCCGGCAAAGGGACACCGAACCCCACTGCCCAAAGGACCCTGCCATGAACCTGCTCAAACTCTTGACCGCCGGCCGGGAACGCTGCCAGCCCTACGGCCCGGGGCCTTATTCGGCGAGCCAAGTCGCCGACTACCTCATCGACCGGTACGAAGCCGAATACAACAATTACATCCAGCCCCAAGCTACCCTGAAGCTGGTCTATTTCTGCCATGCCTGGATGCTGGGCATCCACGAACGCCCCCTGCTCGACAAACCGATTGACGGCTGGCAGTACGGTCCGTACTGCCATGACCTCTACAGGGCCATGGCCAAAATCGACTATCTAGCCGCGGTCAAAACGGGCAAGAATGAACCGGCCCGGTTCAAACAACCGGAAAAGGAGCTGATCGACAATCTTCACCGAATACGCCAAACTGGACGGCGTAAAACTGGGCAGCCTCTGCAACGGGCCCAGCACTCCCTGGCGCCAAGCCTGGAGCCAAAACCAGAGCAACCGCCGTTTCCGCATCTCCGACGCCGCCCTGCGGGATTACTACCACCCCATTTATCTCCAGGACCAAGAACGCCGCGCCGCCGCAAAGACCGGAACGGGCAGCAACGCCCAGCCAACCGGCAGCCTAGCCGCCGCATGCCCCCAGCCAGAGAGCTGACACCGCCGGGCGAGAAAGCCAGACGCCGACCCAACCAAAGCCCGGCGAATTCCCGGGTTCCAAGGCCGCCGACCGGAAACCCCAGCAGCCCAAACCCTTGACCCGGAGGAACATTCATGACACCCGGCATGGTCCAATACAGCCCCCAATTCACCGACGACGACGGAAACCTCATCCGCGTCAAAGAAGTCCGGAGCATCGACGCTAAAGTCTCCCTGCTGTTCCGCGAAGGAATTGTCGGCGACCCCGACCGCGAACTAAGCTACTGCGCCAACAACGAATCGGACGCCATGGCCGTCGCCTGCTTCGCCGGCGACCTGTAGACAGGGCCAAAACCTTTGCCCACTACTTACCCCAAGAAAGCCAACCGTCATGGCCGCAAACATCGCCGCTGCCATCCCAACCAGCCACTACCGCCGGTGGTGCAAACAGCCCTGCGACTTCCACACGCAGCATATCATCGAATTCGTTGAGTTCCGGACCACGCCGCCCGGCACCAAAGAACCCAATGACTTCATCTACCTAGAAATCTGCACGGTCTGTGGCCGCCAGAAGGAAAGGGCCTGACTCAGCGGCAACAACAACGTCCTGAAAACCATCGTCGCCCGCGGCTACTTCAAAGCAGATCCGCCGCTGCCCCAACACAAACGCTTCCGGCCGCGCGGCAAGCAACTGATTTACAACAGGATGTAAAATATGTCCATCAGAAACAAAAATGTTCCTGACCGCCGGCAGCTTCAGCATAGGCATAGCCGGCATCGCCGTAAACGCAGTCAGCGGCGCCCTGCTCCTGGGCAACCCCATGATCATCCTGGGGTTCATGGCCTTCAGCCTGAGCGCCACCTGGCTGATCTGGAACAGCCGGCCCTGAACCGACCCGCAACCCGCAACACTACAACGCCGCCGCGGCGAATAAACCCAAAAGAGAGAATGCCCTCCATGCCAAAAATCACCCTCCAGCTGAACGACCAGGAATACGCCGCCCTGATGGCCGCGACCCAGGACGCCCGCAGCAAATATACGGAACCGAAACTGACCGTACCGGAACAGGCGAAACGCCTGCTGAACCACGCCACCCGCTACGCGTCCAGCAATCCCAACCGCAGAACCCAAGTAGCCCACGACCATATCTCCGACTCCATCTTCGACGAACTCTGCGGCTTTCCTGTAAAATGACCCCGTCGTACCGGCCAACGAGCAACCGGCACAACCCATCCTGGAAGCAAAGTCAGCCAAGCCGCCATACTGCGCAGCGGCGCCGCGCCAAAGCTCCCGCCAACCAAAGCCAAGGCCACCAAACCCGAAATCCAACCAAGGGATGCAACTTATGCCCATGACTCCGCCGGACCAGCCCCAGACCATCGCCGTCAAGCTCAGTCCACAGGACTATCTGAAGTTCACTGATCCGTCAAATCCTCCACCCCGGCCGCCGGCAGCGCCAAACTGCCCCCTTCCAACTCCGGGGAATAATCACCCCCATTAGCGACGCCGTCATCATTAGCCATCCCAAAACCCCCCAGCCGGTAATAAATCAGCCGTATTGTAACACTTCCCCCGCCCCCCGCCGGCTCTACTTCCGTAGCAAATACCGGGACGGTTCCACGGAACCGCCCCGGTTTGCCCGGCGAAGCCGGGAGTGCTCAGTCAATCACTGCCTCGTAAAGTTCAACCGTCAGGTTGGCCGGCCAAGGGCTCCAAGCATTGGCTCTCCCCGTGTCGTCGAAGCCTGTAGGCTGTGGTCCGATATTAATCCGATCCTGCCCGTCATTAAGGATACTGTGGTAGGTTATCAACAGGAATTGGCCGCCGCCGAGGTTCATTCGGGTATATGCAGACCCGGGATGCGCGCTCGCTGAAAGCGCCTTGGTAATGTCACTAATCCCTGAGGGACTAAATGGCACTACGACTCGGTCAACTTCTGTCCCGCCGGTCTTGGCGATAAACAGCCAGCCGAAGCACCGGTCCGTTGGCGTGTACTGGTCGACCCGGATACGGTTCTGCTGGTTGCTGGGCAGGTGGCCGGGCTGGGCGCTGATCGAGCCGGTACCCGGCGGGGAAGGTTCAATGGTCCAATTCGGCTTGCGTCCGGCTCCGGAGATTCGGGTAGAAGTAGGCGTCGTGGTCTGCGCTGTCCAGGTAGCCAGCTTCGCGCCCTGGATGCTGTGCGGCGCGTCGTCGGGGATGAACCCCACTTCCAGATCGGCCAGGGCAATATCAAAGCCGACGCTGCCGCTTTTGCCGGTGTAGGCAAGGTAGTACCCCAAGGCATTGTGGGCGTCCCGGGCCGCATACAGGGACAGGGTGCCTAAAGTCGCGCTGCCGTTGCGGATGATGACCGCATCCCCGATTCTCTCCCCGCTGTCGGCGGTGGCGCTGTAGGCAGCGGCGGACTTCATTGCCCTGGCGAAAACCAGTCCCTCGATGGCGCCGGTCAGCAAAGGATTTTGCGTGTCGTCATTAAAGCCTGCGGTGTTGACCGTGCGGCGGTCAAAACGCAGTTTGGCCCGCACGGTGATAACGCCTCGCCGCTTTTCGTTGTCGTCCAGGTCGAAAGTCGGCGTGAACCCGGTAAAAGCAACCCGTTGCGTGGCGGTTTGGCCGCTGCTGGCGACGCTGATGCCGGTTCCGGTCCCGGCGTGGACAACTTGGGTAGCGGCGGCCGGAAGTTTATTCAGCGGAATTTTATCCGCGTTGTCGGCTTCAGCCCATCGGGATACGCTGCCCGGGGTCAGTTCCCAGCTGCTGCCGTTGAAAGTATAGGTATCCGGCTGATATTGCCGGTCGGGGGGATACTTGGTTCCGTCGGCCAGCGTAAAGGCGTATCGGGGCTGCGTGCCGACTGACAGCTGGGCGTAGCCTAATCCGGATACTTCGTAGAATCCCTCCTCTCCCGGGACGAAACTCTGGCTGATGGAATAGGATGCGCCCTGGTAATGCAGCTTGGTGGGTCGAGAAGCCGGATTCCGTTGGATAATAGCAAAGACTTTGCCGCGGAAGGCGGCTTCGCGGCCGGCGTAGGTCGGGCTGTAGCCCCGCAAGTGGGTGATCCGGCCGCCGGGGATATCCAGGTTCACGATTATTTCCCGCAAGGTGACTTGTCCTTCCTTAACATCGCCGGTGAAGTATCGGGGGACGGCGTCAGGATGCAGCAGGATGACGGTGTCGCCCGCTGCGGGCGCGGGACTGGTCGGAAAGGAAAAAACTTTCGGCGTATCCGCCGGGACCTGCCGGCGGTAGCGGTCATCCAGGAGGGACAGCGGCGCTTGATTGACCCCGTCGTCATAGCCCAGCAGGTGGTCGGGCAGGGCAGTGGCTGCCGGTATGGGGTCGGGCAGCAGGTTGACCGGGTTGATGGGGGAAAGCACCGCGACCTGATGGGCTGATCCTGATGTATACCAGCTGGCATAGTCGCCGACGAAAGACCAAACCGTTTGGTCGGCGTCGCTGCTGTAAGTCGCGCTGCCGATACTGGACTGAAAAGTCAGATAGTTGTTGCCGATGCGGAGGGTCTGGTCCGCGAATCCGGCCGCCGTACCGGGGGTGACAATGGTCAGGTCGTTGTTGGCGCCGGTCCGGAGGATTTTCAGCAGGCGGAAGTCGGCGTCTCCGGTCTCTCCGCTGATGGCGCCGGCGGCGGTCTCCCCACTGGCGCGGGTCCAGACCGCGTTCCCGCCGCTGGCCGCCGGCGTTATCGCCGCCGACCAGACCGTTACGCCGGACCCGGCAATCTGCTGCAGTTGGGCTTTCAGGGCCGCGACTTCTTTATCCAGAGCGGCTACTTCGGCGGCAGTGGCCATTTCGGCCGGGACGGCCGCTTCCCGGGTTGCTTCCTGATAGGCGGAGACACCGCAAGCGGCGATGAGGAACAGGGCCGCAGCAGCCAGCAGAACGGGGATACTGAAACGACGGTAAAACATAATCGGCTTCCTCCAATGGCGGGGATTTTACTATAAGGGAGGGAGGGAGACTGTTGAAGTATCTTTTGGGAAAAGAGTTTTTCCGCTGGATGGCAGATGGCGTCGGCCGGTTCGCCGGGAGATTGCGGCCAATGCGGTCCGTTCTGTTCTTTTGGGAGATTGCGGCAGCCGTGTCGCTTCCCGGGTTTGGCCTTCAGCCGCTACGACTGTTCTCTGTCGAAAAAGGATGGCGGTGTCCGGGTGGATTAGTGGGGCAGAACATATTGGGCGACATCAAAGCCAGCTACGCCAGCGGCGCAGTATCGGCCAACGCCATCAAAGCCCTTGCCGGCGGCTTGGTGGGCATCAACCAGGGGACGATTACCGCCAGTTACGCCCGGAGCCCGGTGTCCGCATCCGGCCAGGGCAGCGTCAAGAGCGGCCTGGCGGCTTACGATTTGGGGACGGAAACCTACAGCTATTGGGATACTTAAACCACCGGGATTGCCGGCAGCGGCGGGCTGGGGCAACCCAGCAGCCATCTGCAAACGCCCACCGGCTACAGCGGCATCTACGCCAACTGGAACTTGAACCTGGACGGGCAAACCGGCAATGATGACCCTTGGAATTTCACCCACCACTATCCCAAGCTGAAGTATGGCGGCTTGGCTCTGCTGCCCCAAGCCCGCATCTACCCGGATTACGATGGCAGTTCCCCGGTAGTGGGCGAAGTTGTAGTCTATCGGCTGAACGATGGCTACCATACCCGCCTGGGCAGCGACGCCGTTAAATGGGAACTCTCCGCCGATGGCGTAAGCGATTGGACGGCGGCGCCAAGCAGCGGCAGCAGTCTCCGCAGCACCGGCGGGACGGATTACTTCGTGCCGAAAGCCACTGAAGCCAACCAGCGGCTGCGAAATCAGGTGAATACCACGGAATCGGGGTGGCTTGCCAGTTACATCACCCCGTCCATCAAGGCATCGTGGACCGGGGCAACGGCGGCGGCCAGTTTTGCCAGTGGGCATAATCCGCCCCGGGTGGGGCAAAGCATCGCCATCAGTGGCAGTGATAAGGTGTGGTGGATGTTCTGCACGGCAGCCACCACCAGCGACTGTGTGGTGGGCGACACCAATAAGAGTCGCCAAACCAGTTACACGCCTGGCGCCGGCGTGCAGGGCAAATACCTGTATGCCTACCGCTACTACACCGACAGCAACGGCGTCCTGACCAGAGCCAGCACCGGCTTTATCGGCCCGATACAGGCGGCGGCCAGTCCCTAGTTCCAACCCCTTGCCGGTTATCTAAGGCGCGGGCGGGCAAATTTGGCCCGCCCGTTTTACCATCGACTCGATAATAGTTGCCGAAGCTGCCGCCATTGCCGCAAGTGAGCAGGCTACCGATGCCAATGCGATAGCCGCTAAGGAGAACCGGGCATCTGGTCGCGGCCGGAGTAGCAGCAGTGAAAAGGGCAACGTCGGCGGCAAGCCGCCCAAAGTTAATGCGCTGCTACCATAAAAGCCGGCTGGACCAGAGCCGTTAATCCGGGCAACTGACCGACTAATGCCGAGAAGTAAGTTGCTGAAACGGCGCGTTCGCCCTGCAAAGGGGCTTGGTCAGGCAAATGCCAACCCGGACCGCCTTACCCAGACCGAGTTGAACTCTATTCAATGATACGCTGCTCTCGGGAAAAGCAACACCCTGGCAAAGTTAAACATATAACGCCCAAATAATATCTCAACACGCCCTAGGCAGCTCTTTAGTGGCATACTGCACCCGCCGCCGCATCACTTCCGGCGCCGCGAACCGGTTCTGCCGGCTCATATACGCCAAAGCGTCTGCAAAGGAATCAAACTCCTCCGGTACGCTCTTAATTTCCTCGGCAATGCGCTCACTGCCCCGGCTGTCCAGGGTCGGCCCCACATCCACGATAACCAGCTTGGCAACCTTTTCCGGATACCGGCCGGCAAACGCCATGGCGTTGCGCCCGCCCATCGAATGCCCCACCAGAACAAACTGCTCCAGGTTCAGGGCCGCGCAGAACCCGGCCAAGTCGGCCACATAGGCGGCCGTAGTATAGTCCCCATCCTTGGCCCAATCGCTGTCGCCCCGCCCCCGCTGGTCCAAAGCCAGCACATGGTAATCCTCGCAAAAGGCCGCCGCCACATCATCCCAGGAATGGGCGTGGCCGCGCAGCCCGTGGGCCAGCAGCATCGTCGGCTGCCCTTCCCGCCCCCAATCCAGATAGTGGAGCGTATGCCCGTTGGCCGTCGCCGTCTTGTCTTTAGGCTGAACCTGCGTCGTCATAACCCGTTCCTCCCAGTTTGCAGTTTTGGAGCGCTTGATACACCCGGCTATGCCGGGTTGGCGCCGCTTGACCGATTCCCAAGGGTCAACGCCTTGCCGCCGGTCTGCCCTTGCCGGTATTGGCTTGGGCCGCCCGGAACTCTAGCCCGTTGTCGCCGCTTTCCGGGGCTGGCCCCGGGACAAAGCTGTCACCCGGCTCGGCCCGCAGCACAAAGTCCGGCCCGGGCAGGTAATCGCACTGCGCGATGTCCTTATCCTGGGGATGCAGCGTCAGCGGAGCGGCGTCCCCGTCATCAGTGGCTAAATACCACCTTCCCCCGGGCGCTTCCAGCAGTAAAGTCCTGAGAGCCAGCCTCCCGGAACAAAATTGACGGAGCCGCTCCGGAGCGGCTCCGGTTACCAGATAGCGGTTAGTCGTTACCTCCGGGCCAATGCCCACTCCGATGTACTGTCCCCCGCCGCTGTCGCGGCCGGCAAAGACTTGAACCCCATCGTAATACACCAGGACATCGGTCAAGTCGATCTTTTTCATCCCATCACCTCGCAGTTAGCCAGGATGTCAAAGGCCGCCAACGGCCACCAAGTATAGTGGGATGCCCGGCCGGTTTTCAGTATCCGGCCCGCGCCTTTCCCCAGAGTAACCTGGCAAAGGCGAACGCCCGTCAGACCATTGCGCTGCGCCAGGCTTTTCGCATCGTCCGGATTAAGAAATACCGACAGCCCCCGGGCTTGGCACTCGGTTACTCGAAACCTTGCCTCCGGCAGCTTCGCCCGTTGCGACCGAAAGTCGGCTTCCGTAGGCGTCTCAGCAGCAACGAACCGATACACGGCGCAAGTCTCGTCGATTTCCCAAGCCGCTGGCGGCGGGCAGTTATCCGGCAGGGGTTCGCGGTAAATTGCCATTGCGCCGGGCAGGATACTACACAATTGCCCGGCCAACAACCGTTAGCGCAGCCAAGACGCGGTTTTACAATGCCGCCGCCCGCCGCCCCTTAACCTACCGCCCCTGCCACTGCGGCTTCCGCTTCTCCGCAAAAGCCCGCGGCCCCTCTTTCGAGTCCTCAGTAGCCAGCAGCTGGTCATAAGTGCGGTAAGTCAGGGCGGAAATGTCCGGCGTGGACATATTCAACCCCCGGTACGCCAACTCCTTGAAATACTGCACCGCCAACGGCGCATTCTCCGCGATCTGCTCCGCCAACTCCCGGGCCGCCGCCGCTACTTCCCCAGCCGGCACTACCCGGTTCACAAACCCAATGTCATACGCCCGCTGCGCCGTAATCGGCTGCGCCGTCAGGCACAACTCCAAAGTCGCCGCCAGCCCGATTTGCTTCGGCAAAATGCTGCCAAAGGGCGGCAGCAAACTCCACTTCGTTTCGGTAATCCCCAACTTGGCATCCGCCGCCGCCACCCGCAAATCGCACATCTGGGCAATCGACCAGCCCCCGGCCAAGGCGAACCCGTTAATCGCCGCAATCAGCGGCTTCCAAGTCTGCGGCCACATATAGGGCCGGTCCGGATACATACTGTCCCCGGCCCGGGCCTGCCGTCCCTCGGCGTTATCGTTAGCCCGCTCCTTCAAGTCCCGCCCGGCGCAGAACGCCCGTCCCGCCCCGGTGATGATGCCTACCCGCGCCGTATTGTCCCGGTCAAACTCCACGATAGCGTCGGCCAGTTCCTGCCGCAACTGCCGGTTGATGGAGTTCAGGGAATCGGGCCGGTTCATGGTGATGGTTACGATGTTATCCTGCTGTTCGTAAAGAACCGTTTCCGCCATTGAATTGCTCCTTCTGTGGGTAATGGCTGTAGTAATGGCTGGGTGTAATGCGCCGCCCTAGGCCAGGTCGGTGTAATGCCCCAGAAAAGCGCCGCCGATGATGTGCAGGTGGGCATGGCTTTGCGTCTGCAACCCGTCATAGCCGAAGTTGGATACGATACGGAACCCGTTGGGGCAAAACATACAACCCAAGTCCACAGCGATTTTGCCCAACCGCGCCACCGTCCCGTCCTGCCAAATTTCCAGTTGGCTCTTGTGCTGTTTCGGCATTGCCAGCAGCATCACCGGCGCCCAGGTCAGCCGGTTCACAATGACGATAATCTCCTCATCCACATAGCGGATCCGGGCCGGCTCCCGCCCGGCCACAATCTCGCAGAAAACGCAGCGCCGCCCTTGACTCGCCAACTTTCACCTCAAGGCAATCGGGCTAATCCATCGCCACCGGGACCAGATCCGGCCGCCCCCGTTCATCCCGCGTCAACCGTCCCGCCGGCCGCGCTACGCTGTGGCTGAACAGCAGCAGCCAATTCTCCCGCTCCGCCGCCGCCAGCAGCTCCCGCTTGGCGTCCAGCGTATCCAAAGGATACAGGTCAAAGGCGGTCAGATAGTTCAGCGGCAGATGCTCCGGCATCGGTATCAAATCCCCGAAAGTAGCCGCCCTTTCCCCGTCCGATTCCAGATAGACTATCTGATGGCCGGCCGTATGCCCCCCGCTCCGCCGCAGCCACAGCCCCGGCAGCAGTTCCGTATCCCCCGCGACCAACTCCAACTGCTTGGCATCGGCCAAGGGCATAAAATCCTCGGGATAATACGCCCGGCTTGTCCGCTCGTTAGTCTCCGTAGCCTCCCGCCAATCCGCCCCCTGTACCAGATGGGTCGCTTTGGGAAAGACCGGCGCCAAATCCTGCGCCGCTTGGCTGCCGCCCGCCCGGTAGCCGCCGGCCCGGTAGTAGGTACAGCCGCCCACATGGTCAAAGTGCAGATGGGTCAACACCACCAGGTCAATATCCTCCGGCTGCAAACCGTGCCGGGACAGACCCGCCAGCAGTTGCCCGCCGCGCAGCCGGAAAATCGACCGGGCCCGCGCCCCGTGTTTATTGCCTACCCCGGTATCTACCAGGACATTCTTGCCCCCGGCCCGGATTAGCAGGCAGTTCAACGCCACTTCCACCCGGTTTTTGCGGTCCGGCGGCAGCCAGCGGCTCCACAGGGCTTTCGGCGTCACTCCGAACATACTGCCGCCATCCATCCGGAGCGTGCCGTCGCTGACGATACTGATGTTCACCCGTCCCAAGCGCATTTGCCAGTGAATATATACACCCGCCCCCAGCTTGTCAACGCCGCCGGCACAACGGACATCCCCGCGTCGGCAATCCCCCTATTGCCAAACCCGCCCCGCCGGTCTAAAATCCCCGCAGTATCCTCAACCCCTTGAACAAAACCGCCGGATGGGGTATCCTTTCCCCTTGCCCCGTCGGAACTCGCGCAGGAGATGACCCGGATTATGGTGGTCGGCAACGCTAACGATAGCGACTTCATCGATTTTGACAGCTACGAATCTATGGCGGAACTTTCCGAACAGGATTTTCTGCCCCGCCGCTATCAGCGCGGCGAAGTGGTCTCCGGCGAAGTGGTCCGGATTGACGACGACGGCATCGTAGTCAGCATCGGCCTCAAAACCGAGGGTATGGTTCCCCCCCAGGAAATGCGTACCCTCACCCCGGAGGAACGGGAAAACCTGCAACCCGGCGACAGCCTCATCGTCACCGTCCGCAGTATGCGCGGCCCCGGCGATATGGCCCAGCTCTCCATCGACCAGGCCGCCTCCCAACGCGGCTGGGTCGAACTGCGCCAAAGCCTCGACAGCGGCGAACCGGTTACCGCCCGCATCGTGGAACAGAACAAAGGCGGCATCGTCGTTCACTTCCACGGCATCCGCGGCTTTGTCCCCTTTTCCCAAATGGCCCCCCTCTCCGGCGGCACCCGGGAGGAAGTCCTGGCGGAACGCATCGGTCAGGATGCCCCCTTTAATGTGCTGGAAATCGACCAGCGCCGGGAACGCCTGGTCATGACCGAGCGTCCCCTGTGGCAAAAACAGCAGGACGCGGAACGGGCAGAGTTTCTGTCCCAACTGGAAGTAGGCAGCCGCGTTACCGGCAAAGTCACTTCCCTGCGCGGTTTCGGCGCCTTTGTCAGCCTGGGCCAAGCCGAGGGCTTGGTGCATATCTCCGAACTTGCTTGGGCCCGCATCAAAGAACCCGGGGAAGTGGTCCGGGTCGGCCAGGAAATCGAAGTTCAGGTCATCAAAGTGGACCTGGAAAGCAAGCGCATCAGCCTCAGCCTGAAACGCACCCAGCCGGAGCCGTGGGCAACGGTGCCGGAACGCTACAATGTAGGGCAAATCGTCGAGGGCGTCGTGACCCGCATTACCGACTTCGGCGCTTTTGTCCGCTTGGAGGACTGGGTCGAGGGCTTGGTGCATATCTCCGAACTCTCCAACCGCCAAGTCAAAGACCCCAACGAATGCGTCCACCTGAACCAGCAGATCCGGGTGCAGATTCTCGACATTGACCCGGCTAAACGGCGCATCAGCCTCAGCTACAAAAAGGCTTTCGGGATGTAGCCATGACTACCCCGGAAGCCAACCCGCCGGCCAATGCCGCCCCGGAAACCGGCCAAACCGTAGGCCGCATCGCCCGGCCGCCCGCCGACCAGTACCGCGGCCGCCGCTGTCTGCTGCTGACGCCGCTCCTTTACGCCCCGCCATTGCCGGCCAACCCGGCGGACGACCAAACCGCCGCCGGCCAAGCCCTCCTGCAACGCTATTGGGAACAGGTACAAACCCAGGTTGACGCCCTGGCCGGCGGCTTGGGCGGATTGCAGCGTATCTACCACGAAAGCCTGACCGAAGGCGGCGCCGCCGGCTTGGCTTATCTGCAACTGGCCGACCCCAACAGCTACGCCCTGGTCCAAGCCAAGCAGTCGGACGGCGCGGCCTTGGAAGCCACCGAAAGCTGGGAACTGCTGACCGAAACCCTCGACTTGCAGCGTTGCCTGATGGTGCCGTTCACCAACGAAACCGTCTTGTCCCGCCTCCGGGAATGGTTTGACACCGCCAACCGCAGCCGCTACGAACACATCGCCCGCCGCATTGACGAAACCCTGCAACCGGACGAAACCGGCTTGCTGCTGATTAACGAGCGGCATCAAGTCCAGTTCCCCGCCGACCTCGAAGTCTTTTACATCGCCCCGCCGGCCCTGGACGAATTCCGCCGCTGGCTGCAAAACTGGGCGGCCCGGCAGGAACGGGATGCCGTTGCGTCCGCCGGCGCCGGGGATGATGACGGCGGCAATGAAACCGCCGCGGCCGGAGCGTAGCAATTCAAGTCCCGGCTCAACCCCCTTCCCGTCACCGCATTGCCCGGTAACCCGGATTATGTAGCCCGCCCTACACCGCCCGGGTATATACAGTTGACCTGAGCCTCGTCCTCGCCCTTGCCTAAAACCCGCCGTCAAGGTAATCTGTAGGGCAAAACCCGGGCCGATTATCCCCCCACCGCAAAAGGAGAAGTTATGCCCAACCTGAACGGAGGCCATCTTTTCATCCGCTGCTTGAAACAGGAAGGCGTCAAGCGGGTTTTCACCATCGTTGGCGATACCATCCTGCCCCTGGTGGACGCAGCGGCCGACGAAGGCATCGAGTTTATCGACACCCGCCACGAAGGGGCGGCGATGCACATGGCCGACGGCTACGCCCGCATCACCGGAGAGCCGGCCGTGGCAATGTTCACCGGCGGCCCCGGTTTTTCTAACGCCATCTCCGGCTTGCCGGCTATTTACACCTCGGAAAGCCCGGTCATCTTTGTCGCCGGCTGCGCTGAACTGCCCGAAAAGGGGATGACCACCTTTCAGGAAGTGGACCAAGTGGGGATGACCGCCCCGGTCACCAAAGGCTCCTGGCTGATTCACGACCGCAAGCGTATCCCGGAGTTCGTTGCCACCGCCTTTCGCACCGCCATGTCCGGCCGCCCCGGGCCGGTACATCTTACCCTGCCCATCGACATTCAAGACCAGCCCATCGCTGAGGAGGAACTGCCGCCCTACCTGCCGGCAGAATACCGCAATATGGGCAAAGCCCAAGGCGACCCGGCGTTGATTCAGCAAGCCGCTGATCTGCTGCGGCAAGCCCGGCGGCCGGTCATCATCGTCGGCAATCCGGCCCGCTACACTGCGACCCAAGAGCAGTTGACCGCCCTGGTCGAAGCCACCGGCATACCGGCCTTTACCGTGGAGCAAGCCCGGGGGATGATTGACGACGAACATCCCCTCTGTTTCGGCTATGCTGATGGCGCGCTGAACGGCGCCGCCCGCCGTTTCCGGGAGGCGGATGTAGTCCTGCTCTTGGGCAAGCGGTTGGATCATCGCTATCGCTACGGCCAGATTTTCAGCCCGGACGCCAAACTGATCCAAGCCGACCCGGCCCCGGCAGAAATCGGCCGCAACCGGGGCGTAGCCGTCGGCTTGTTGGGCGATTTGGGAGCCATTGCCGAACAGCTGACCGCGGCCGCCGGGCGCGGCGGCAAGCCCGATCTATCCCCTTGGGTAGCCCAACTGAACCAAGACCGGAATGCTTGGCTCGAGCAGATGCGCGCCAACGCCACCGGCGCGGAGCCGATGCACCCGGTCGATGTGTTCACCGGCATTGAGCAGCTGATTGACGCTGATACTTTCATCATCCTGGACGGCGGCGACTATGTGCAGTGGGGCCGTTCCTACTTCAGCGCCCGCAAGCCGGGGCGATTCCTGCGCTTGGGGCCGTTGGGACACCTGGGCGGCGGCATCCCCTACGGGATGGCCGCCAAGTTGGCCCACCCGGAAAGCAAGGTATTGGTTTTCTGCGGCGACGGTTCCTTTGGCTTTTACCCCATGGAATACGATACCTGCATCCGCCACAACCTGCCCATCACCACCGTAATGGGCAACGATGCCACTTGGGGCATTGACAAGACTTTTCAAGTCGCGTATTACGGGCGGGCGGTAGGCACCGACCTGCGCTTTATCCGCTACGACCAGGTAGTGGCGGCCATCGGCGGCTATGCCGAATATGTGGAAAAGCCGGCCGAAGTAGCCCCGGCTGTCGAACGAGCCATCAACTCCGGCCGCCCGTCTCTGGTCAATGTGGTCGTCCGCTCCGGGGCCAGCCCCCTGGCCGCGGCGATGATTAACCGGCGCACGGGCGGGTAAGAAGGCAGCGCGCTTATCCTGAACGTCCCGGCCCATCCCGCATACGGTTGCGGGATGGGCCGGTTTGCCTTTACCGGCAATCTGTTATAATCAACTCAACCCGCCCGATAATCAGCCGGCCGGTTGAGGAAGTGGTCTTATGCGGACTTTCCTGCAAAAGTTCATCATCCTGTTGGTAGTTGCCCTTATTGCCCTGTGCTGGATGCTGGTACTGGGGCATCAATTGAATTGGGGCGCGCTGAATGTCGAGCAGTACCCCTCCCTGAAGGATTCGCTGTATGGCGCCTACACCGTAGTTGCTCTGTCCATCGGCGTTACCGGCGCTGGCCTGTTGCTGGCGGTGTTCAAGAGAGAGCCGTAAGCGTGGGGGACTTGTTCCGGCGTTTCTACGATGGAATGCGGCTGACTTTCCCGGACATTGGCACTTCTTGTCTGGGGATAGCGGCCCTATTCTTTGTGCGGTCAGTTCCGACGATGCCCTCCTTCGGCTTTAACTACTGGCTGTTGGGGATTAGCCTGGCATTTTTCCTGTCCGGCCTGTTTCTGAGGGCGTTTTACCGGGAATAGCCAACCGTCCCGAGCGCAGCCGGCCACTAAAGCCCACGGCAGGCCGTGGGCTTCAGCCCTACTATCTTGACGCCTTCTGCCGCCATCACCCCATATCTCAACCCCAATCCGTCACCAAACTACCTATAACCGCCAATTGAAAATTACGCCGCTTAAACTATTGACAACTTTATGGCGGCTGGTTTATTCTTTCCCCTACGAGCGCATCCCATTCCGCCCATCTACCAGCTAGGAGGAGCAGTTATGTTGAAAATAGGGCATGAGGTAACCCGTCCCGGGCGCAACCTGGGCGAAGCGACGGTAACCATCCCCATTCCCGAGGAACTGGAAACCGTCCCCGGCATCCCGATGACCAAGCGGGAAGTGGACTGGTACGCCCGGGAGTATCCCCTGGAAACCATCAACATCACCGAGCGGGCCTCCCGCGACTGGGCCAACTCCCTCCGCGACCAGCACGCCGAAATGCGGGAAATCCGCAAAGAGCATGAAAAGCTCAACCGGCCGCTCATTATGGCCTGCCGGATGACCGCCGACCTCGAACCCACCGCCGAACCCACCGGGGAGGATGTCAGCGAGCTGATTAAGAACAAAGCCCGGGAACTGGGCTTCGTCGAAGTCGGCATCACCGCCTTTGACCACCGCTACACCTTCCAGTCCAAAAAGAACAGCACCACCTACTACGAGCATTTCGTCGCCCTGGCTTACGAGCAGGACTTCGAGCCGACCCAGACCATCCCCAGCGTGGACGCCGAAATCGTCCATTCCAGCACCTACCGCACCGAAGGCGCGGCCGCTCTGGAACTGGGTAACTACATCCGCTCCCTCGGCTACCGCGCCCAGGTGATGGGCTCCGGCGACTCCGCCGGCCCCTACATCCCCATGCACGTCGCCGCCGGAACCGGCCAGTTGGGCGCCTGCGGCTACCTGCTCACCCCCCATGTCGGCTCCCGTTGCCGCTTGGTCGGCTTGACCACCGACGCCAATGTCACCTACGACTCGCCGGTGGACTACGGCATCCACGCCTTTTGCCAGGTCTGCCAGGTCTGCGTCAACCGCTGCCCCGGCCGCGCTCTGATGCGCGACAAGATTTGGTGGCGCGGCATTGAAAAGAACAAGCTCTACTTCAAGCGCTGCCGCCCGGTGATGGCCCGCTACCTCGGCTGCGGCATCTGCATGAAGGTCTGCCCCATCCAGAAGTACGGCCTCCAGAATGTGATGGAACACTACGCCGCCACCGGACAGGTGCTGGGCAAGGGTACCCACGACTTGGAAGGCTACGAACTGGAAGGCAAGGGCTACTTCGGCCCCGGCGAAATGCCGGTCTTCGACGGCAAGTTCTTCGATATGCCCCACGGCGGCAGCGACGAGTGGGCCTTTGACCAGTTCAAGGAAAAGGCCCGGGCCTCCGGCGGCGAAGTGAGCGACGATATGCTCCAGCAGCTGAAGGACGACATCGTCCGCTCCCTGTTCCAGGCCACCGACAACGTCGGGATGATGGACGAGGACGCCGACTACATCTAACCGTCAGCGGCGCCTCCGCCCCGTTAGGATCGACCCACCGCGGCCGGTAGCAATTCCTTTGTTGCCGGCCGCAGCCTTTGCCCGCCGCCTTGCCCTTATGCTAAAATCAGTCCCCAATATCCGAGTTGCACGGAGTCCCCGGTGGAAAAGGTAACGATTCAAGAGGCATCCTACCTACTGAACCTGTCCCAAGCCGAAATCCGCCGCTACATCCGCGCCGGACGCTTGCAGGCCCAGCGGGCCGGCGGCGACCAGGGCCGTACTTGGCTGGTGGAACTGCCGGCGCCGGGCTGGCGGGATGATGACAAGTCCCGCTATGAGGAAATGTCCGGGCAAATGCCGGTCTGGTGGTGGCCGACCGAGGCCAAATCGGGCTATGTCCACTATGTAGCCGACCTGGGCATCGAGGAAACGGTGCCGGTCTTTCTCTGCGGCCTGGTCAGCGAAAACATCTGGATGGCGGAAACCTATACCGCCGCCGACTGCTGCCCGCAGTGTTTGGAAATTGCCCGGGAACGGGGACTGCCCGCCGTCATCCCGGGCCCGGGGCCGCAGTAATTGCCAATGTACGCCGGTATTGTATAATTGCCCGCAAGCAATAGCGGCGCAAAGGAGAGACGCGGGGGATTTATGCCCGACAAGTACCAGGACGAAATCGAGGAAATCCTGAAAGGCATTGAGGAGACCACGCCGTTGCCGGCCGGCCGCAATCTACGGCAGCAACCGCCCCCGGATGATTTGCCCTTGCCCTACGCAGAGCGGCCGCCCGAAGTTGCGCCATCCCGTCCCTCCTCCCGCCGTTGGCGAACCTTCTCCCCGGGCCGGGTCGCCCTGGCCGGGGTCGCCCTCCTGCTCATTGGCGTCCTGCTGCCGAGTTTCGGCTCGCCCTTTTCCGAGCTTTCCTGGCTGGTCTGGGTCGGCTTGCTGGGACTGGTCGCCGGCTATCTGCTCTTTTTCATCCGCCCCCGGGGCAAGAATAACCAAGGCCAATACTGGCGCGGCCGCCCGGTAGCGGCGGAAAAGTCCTCTCTGTTGCAGCGGGTCAAAGGCTGGCTCGGCGGGTAGGGGGTTGCAATGCGGCAACGCAACACCCTTGACCGCTTGCCGGGACCGGAAACCCTAATCAGCGGGCAATACGCCCCCAGCATTTGATTACGCTGTCCGTCCGCACCCCGCAGGTATAGCCGCCCCCGGCGCTGATGGTTGCAAAGGGGCCGGACGGAACGGCGCGCACAAAGTCCGCTCTCTCAGCGGTGTCCGGTTCGGTAGATACGCCGCCCCAACATTGAACTTCACCGTCGGCTTGCAAGCCGCAGGTATGGGAATAGCCGGCGCTGATGGCGGTAAAAGCGTCCGGCGGCGGCGTTGCCTGCCCGGAGGAATTGCGGCCCCAACATTCCGCCCTGCCGTCGGGCCGCAGGCCGCAATTATGAAAGGCGCCGGCGCTGACCGCAATGAACTCGCCGACCGGCGACTCCGCCTGCCCGATGTAGTCCCCTTGCTCCACACCGTAGCAAGGCACACCATCACCGTAACAGACCGTGTAGTAGTCGTAGTTGTCGCCCCAACACTCTACCGCATTATCCTGGCGCAACCCGCAGGCATGGCGTACGCCGACGCTGATGGATACGAAGTCTTTGCTGGACGGCGTAGCTTCGCTCACCAGTACCCTTCCGAGACCAGAGATAAAGGTAAAGGCGTCCTTATCATCCCAACACTGTACGCGCCCATTCCCTTGCAACCCGCAGTAAGCCTCATCGCCGACGCTAACGGCGGTAAAACCTTGGCCAATTACCGCGCGGGACCGCTCGCAGATCAACGCGCCATTGCTCCGGACAGCACAGACGCCCCCCGCCGTGCCGACATCTACTGAAAGAACCACCTTGTCATTCATGGGGTTATATGGGCTGGGAGCAGTATCCAGGAAGGAATAAAATTCCCCCCAGCACACTACTGTGCCATCCGTTCGCAAACCGCAGCTATGCTTACTGCCAGCAGCTACAGCAGTAAAAGCCCCCTCCGGAGGCGTAGCCTGCCCATATTGGTCGTCGCCGCCGCACTCGATAGCGCCGTCAACCCGCACACCACAGATGTGAGAATCTCCGGCGTCTATCGCCAAGTAAGAACCTTCCAGTTGATAGAAGGGGAACGTGTCAGTACTACCCCAACATTCCACTGAACCATCAGGGCGCAGACCGCAACCGTAGTCCGACAGATAGCCGACGGTTATCGCGGTAAAAATACCATCGGGAGGCATGGTCAGCCCATATTTTTCATGCCCCCAGCACCGGGCCGTGCCATCAACGCGCAAACCGCAGCTATTAGCAAAAGCAGTTTTGAACGAATCAAAAACGCCGCCGGGAGGCAAGTTTTCATCCGGGTACCTTGGGCTGTCCCCCCAACACTCCAAATAACCGGTCGAGCGTACTCCACAAATAGTATTACCCGCATCAACTACGGAGAAAGGGCCGGCTGGGGGAATGCCCTGTCTGGCGTATTTGAAGCCCCAACATTCCACGCTTCCGTCGCCGCGGATTCCGCAAGTACGCGAGTCTCCCGCATCGATGAATACGAATACGCCTTCGGGGTCGCTTGCTCTGCCGTAGGCGTTATGCCCCCAACATTCCGCCGTCCCGTCGGGCCGCAAGCCACAGCTATGGAAACTGCCGGAAGTAATCGACTTAAATACCCCCTCCGGCGCCCGGTAGCCGACGGGTTCGACACGAGTTCCTCCCCCGCAATCCAACTGGCCGGACTGCCGAATTCCACAGATGGGATCATAATACCCCCCGGTGCTCACGGACCAGAAGCCGCCGCTGGGTGGGGTACCCATTCCAAGGGAATCAATGCCCCAACATTCCATACTTCCGTCGGATTTCACTCCGCAAGTATGCTCATAGCCCGCACTGAGCGCAATAAAGGAACCATCCGGCGGGAAGGACTGCCCGGCGCCTAAATAAGCGGTACGTGTGCCACTGCCCCAACATTCCGCATTGCCATTGTCCAGTATCCCGCAGGTATAGTGTCGGCCGGCACTCAGGGAACTGAAAGAGCCTTTTGGGGGGCTGGCCTGACCTGAATCATCCTCTCCCCAACACTCCGCCGCACCGTCAGGCCGCAAACCGCAAGTATGCCATTCTCCGGCACTGACGGCGGTAAAAACTCCGTCCGGCACCGAGGATTGCTCAACGTTGACCAAGTTATCGTCGGCGTTGCTACCCCAGCAGTGTACCGTTCCGTCAGTCCGCAGTCCGCAAGTGTGATAGCCCCCGGCGCTGACGGTGGTAAATTGACCGGGTGGCGGATTAGCCTGACCGGTTTGGTTGCCAAAGTCGTCTATATTGCTGCCCCAACACTCCACTGTCCCATCCGTCCGCACTCCACAAGTGTGAAATTTGCCGGCGCTTATACCGGTAAAATTCCCGGCCGGCGGCGTGGCCTGCCCCGCTACACTGTAATTTTGGGCATTGCTGCCCCAGCATTTCACCGTGCCATCCCGACGGATGCCGCAAGTATGGGCGTAACCAGCATCCAGAGCGATGAATTTCCCGGTCGGGGACTGAGCTTGACCGTCCGGGTTGCTGCCCCAGCAGGTTATTTCGCCGGTGGTTAGCAGCCCGCAGCTATGTTCATCGCCAACAGAGACCGCGGAGTACCGGTACACCGGGGGCGGATCTCCGGGTGGAGGGGTGGCAACACCTCCTGCCGAAAAGTTGCCGCAGGCCAGCAGACCGGCGGCCAGCAATGCCGCCAGTCCCGCTGCCACTATCCCTCGGTAGAGTTGGGTAAGGGTCATATTTAGCCGCGCTCCCTTTGCTCTTTCCCCCGGCTACACCACCGCCGAAGTTCCCCCGTCGATGTTGACGGCAATGCCGGTCAGGTAGCTGGCGCGTTCCGAGGCCAGGAAGGCGATAACATCCCCGGCTTCCTCGGTTTCGGCGATGCGGCCGAGGGGGACGCCGCGGGCTTGGGCGGTCTGGGCGTAGAAGTCGTCAAGGGAGAGGTCGGGGTTGGTTTCCTTGAGCCGTTCGTAGCGGCGGGTGTGCTGGCCGCTTTTGACGATGCCGATGCAAACGGTGTTGACCAAGATGTTGTCTTTAGCCAAGTCTTTGGACAGGCCCTTGGTGAGGGCAATGCCGGTGGCCCGGGATATGGAAGTAGGCATTGATGCCGGGCCGGGAGTGCGTCCGCCGAGGTTGGTGACATTGATAATGCGCCCGCCGCCGACTTTCCGCATTTCGGGAATGGCGCGGCGGATGAGCCGCACCGCGCCCCATACCTTCAGGTCAAAGTCGTATTCCCAATCCGCATCGCTGACTTCCTCGAAAGGTTTGGCCATAGAGACGCCGGCGTTGTTGACCAGGATGTCCAAGCGGCCGAAATGGTCGAGGGCGGTCTGCACCACCCGCTCGGCGCTGTCGGGGTGAGCTACATCAGCGGAAAGCGGCAGTACCACGCCTTCGGTGGTGGCGCGGATGTCTTGGGCAGCGGCGGCCAGTTTCTCCTCGCCGCGGGCGACGATAACCACTTGCGCGCCCTCGCCGGCCATGCGCTGGGCGGCGGCTTTGCCAATGCCTTCGCTGCCGCCGGTAACAATAGCTACTTTATTGGTGAACCCCATTTCCATAACCAGAACTCCTTACGAAAAGCCGGCCGCCGCCCGGGCAAAACCTCGGCAAAAGGCCGGCAGTGTCCCTAAAGGGCAAGTTGACCGGGGCATTATAGCACAGGGGTATGGAGGGCGCGGGAGTGTAGGGGAAGCACTTCTACCTTGCATTACTAAAGTCAGTCTCAGGGGGCTAAACCCTTACTCCCTAACCGCTAAAGTTCAATGCCGGCGGTGGCGGCTACGGTGGGGACATCTTTGTCGCCGCGGCCGCTGAGGCAGAGGAGAATGATTTGTTCCCGGGGGAGGGTTTTGGCTAGTTGGGCGGCGTGGTGGATAGCGTGGGCCGGTTCCAAGGCCGGGAGGATGCCTTCGGTGCGGGACAAGAGGTGAAAGCCCTCTAGTGCCTGCTGGTCGGTGGCGGCGACATATTCGGCCCGGGCGATTTCCTTGAGGTAGCTGTGTTCGGGGCCGACGCCGGGGTAGTCGAGGCCGGCCGATATGCTGTGGGTTTCCCGGACTTGGCCGTGCGGGTCCTGGAGCAGATAGGACATTGCGCCGTGGAGGACGCCGGGGCGGCCGGCGGTGAGGGTAGCGGAGTGGCGGTCGGTTTCGATGCCATCGCCGCCGGCTTCGACGCCGAGGAGTCGGACGGTCGTGTCGCCGATAAACTCGTAAAAAGCGCCGATGGCGTTGCTGCCGCCGCCAACGCAGGCGATTACATAGTCGGGGAGACGGCTTTCGGCTTGGAGGATTTGCGCCCGGGCTTCGCGGCCGATGATGGATTGGAAGTCGCGGACCAGCATAGGATAGGGATGCGGCCCCACGGCGCTGCCGATGAGGTAGTGGGTGGTTTCAACATTGGTAACCCAGTCGCGGATGGCTTCGTTGATGGCGTCTTTGAGGGTGCGGGTGCCGGCGGCGACCGGCACAACTTCGGCGTTGAGGAGGCGCATCCGATAGACATTGAGGGCTTGGCGTTGGATGTCGGCCGCGCCCATATAGACCAGGCACTGCAAGCCGAGCATAGCGCAGACGGTGGCGGTAGCGACGCCGTGCTGCCCGGCGCCGGTTTCGGCGATGATGCGCGCTTTGCCCATATATTTGGCCAAGAGGGCTTGGCCGAGGGCGTTGTTGATTTTGTGGGCGCCGGTGTGGGCTAAATCCTCGCGTTTCAGGTAGATTTTGGCGCCGCCGCAGTGGCGGGTGAGGTTGGCGGCGAAGTAAAGGGGCGTGGGCCGGCCGGTGTAGTGGGTCAGCAGCCGGGTTAGTTCCTGCTGAAAGGCGGGGTCGGCTTTGACCTCGTTATAGGCGGTTTCCAGTTCAGCGAGGGCGGCCATCAGGGTTTCGGGGACGAACTGGCCGCCGAAGTCGCCGAAGCGGCCGCGGGGGTCGGGGAGGGTTGCTGGGGGGTGGGGGATGGTGGACATAGGGGAGTGGCACCTCGACGGGTTTTTGTTGGATAGACAAGCTTGACGCAGGATATTATAGCGGGGTTTTGAGGGATGGGAATAGGGGCGGGCGGGAAATTGCCCTTGACGCGGTGGCGATAAGCTATAGAATAGCCGTAATCTCCGCCCGGGCCCGTCGGCTGCCGGGGGCGGCAAAAGGAAACCGGGATGAACCTGGCTGAAACCGCCGATTTTTACGGGCGATTAGCCTTGGCCGGCGTCGACGCCGGCCAACGGGCGGTCTTGGGGCAGTATTTGACCCCGCCGCCATTGGGCCGGTTTATGGCTAGTCTGCTGTCCCACCAGTCGGATGCTATGCGGGTTTTAGACCCGGGCGCCGGGGCGGGAGCGTTGACCGCGGCCTTGGTGGAACGGGTTTGCGCCGCCGCGGTCAAGCCGACGGACTTGTGGCTGGTCTGTCCAGAGATTTCCCCGGCCTTGCGGGATGGGCTGCACCACACTTTGCCGGCGGCGCAGTCGCTACTGGAATCCGCCGGCATTCCCGCCGACAGTTCCATACTGGCGGACGATTTTGTCACTGGTGGAGATTGTGGGGACGGATTTACCCATGTCCTGATGAATCCCCCGTATCGCAAGATCCGCGCCGATTCGGAACAGCGCCGCGCTTTGCGCAGCGCCGGGCTGGAAACTTCCAATCTTTACGCCGGCTTTATGTTTCTGGCGGCGCAGCGGTTGCAGCCCGGCGGAGAGATGGCGGCTATTGTCCCCCGGTCTTTCTGCAACGGCCCTTATTTTCAGCCGTTCCGCCGGCAGTTTTTGGCGATGATGGGGCTGCGGCGCATTCACCTGTTCAAGCGGCGCAATGCCCTTTTCAGCAATGACGGCGTATTGCAGGAAAACATCATCATCCACGCGGTCAAAGGGGTTAAGCCGGAACGGGTAAAGATTACCGCCAGCGACGGCGCCGGCCCGGAGTTGCTGTCGGACGGGGGCATTGCGCCGGGCTGGTGGGAGCAGACCTTTTCCGGCGCTGCTGTCATCCATCCCGATGACCCGGAGCTGTTTATTCATATTCCGTCCCCGGACTGCGCCGGGGAAATTGCCGATATTAAGTCCCGATTGCCGGCGGCGCTGCCCGATTTGGGATTGGCGGTTTCCACCGGGCCGGTGGTGGACTTCCGACTGCGGGATTACTGGTCGGCCCAACCGGCGGATGGGACGGCCCCGCTGTTGTATCCCGCCCATTTTCCCGGGGGGCGGCTGGAATGGCCGCGGCAAATGAAAAAGCCTAATGCCATTCAAGTTGCCCCGGCGACCCGCCGCTGGCTGTGGGACAACCGGGGATACTTCGTAGCAGTCCGACGGTTCAGCGCTAAAGAGGAGCGGCGGCGCATCAGGGCGGCCGTATATGACGGGAGATTGCCCGGCCCGCTGGTGGGGTTTGAGAATCATCTCAATGTATTCCACGCCGACCGGCAGGGTTTCGACCCGGAGCTGGCGGTGGGATTGAGCGTCTATCTGAACAGCAGCGTTGTGGACCGCTACTTTCGCCAATTCAATGGCCATACCCAAGTGAACGCTACCGATTTGCGGATGCTGCCTTACCCGGAACCGGCGGCCTTGGCGCGTATTGGACGGCGAGCCGGCGGCATCATCTGTTCCCAACAGGAAACCGACGCCATAATTGCCCGGGAGTTGGGACTATGACAACAGCTGACGGGCCGAAGGAAATTGCTGACGCCTTGGCAATTATCCGGGAGTTGGGGCTGCCCCGGGGCCAACAAAATGAACGGTCGGCCTTGACCCTGCTGGCGTTGGTGGACCTGCGGCCGGGCGGCAGTTGGGTGGATTTGCGCCGCCCGTTGTTAGTGATCAGTCCGCGCGGCAACAAGCCGGAAATAGGGTCGATTATGGGTTTCTGCGCGGAACATTACGGGCGGGAGTATGCGCCCAACTCCCGGGAAACTTTCCGGCGTTACACGATGCACCAGTTCGTTGCCGCCGGCGTAGCCCTTTACAATCCTGACCGTCCCGACCGCCCGGTGAACAGCCCGCAAGCCTGCTACCAGATTAGCCCCGCAGTCTTTGCCTTGGCGCAGACTTGGGGGACAGTGGCTTGGGATACATCCTTGGCTGATTACCGGGGGGAACGGGAAACGCTGGCGGCCCGCTATGCGCGGCGTCGGGATATGCAGATGGTTCCAGCGCGGTTAGCGGAGGGTACAGTAATTACCCTTACTCCGGGCGCGCACAGCGAACTTATCCGACAGGTCATTGAGGAATTTGCGCCCCGTTTTGCGCCGGGGGCGGAAGTGATTTATGTCGGCGATACCGGCGATAAAATCGGTTATTTTCAGGAGCGGCGTCTGGCTGAATTGGGCGTAAGCGTCGACCAGCATGGCAAAATGCCGGATGTGGCGCTGTATCTGGAATCCCGGGATTGGCTGCTATTGGTGGAGGCGGTAACCAGTCACGGCCCGGTCGACGCCAAACGGCATGAGGAGTTGGCGGAGTTGTTTGCCGCCGCCCGTCCCGGCTTGGTCTATGTAACGGCATTCCCCGACCGGCGGCTGATGGCCCGCTATTTGTCGGATATTTCTTGGGAAACGGAGGTTTGGTGCGCTGATGCCCCGACGCACCTGATTCATTTTGACGGGGAGCGGTTTCTGGGGCCTTATAGCTAATTTGCCATCCGGCAGCAAGTTTGGGCGGGGCGGGCTTGCTCGGTCGGTCATTGCAACGCCCGGTTAAGGGCCGGGTTTGACGCCTTAACCGCGCCTCGCTACGGCGTCCCTACCGTGTCGGCTACGCCTAGTTCCTGCATCAGGGCGGTGATGCGGCGCCAGGTTTCGTCCTCGATGTAGATGCCTTCGGCGCGGCGCTGCTGTTCGGTGCGGTGTTCGATTTCGCCGGGGTAGAAAACTTCGGTGAAACCGGCGGCCGGCGGGGAAGTTTTGATGAACTCGACGAACTCGCGCATCTCCCGCTTGAAGTCAGCCAGGGGGCGGAAGTGTTCCACATTATAGACGGAGATGAATACGCCGTCGTTGTGGCGGGCTTGGGGGTCGATGCCAAAGCCCAAGCCGGTTAGCAAGCCGGAAAACATTTCCACCATAAAGGACAAGCCATAGCCCTTATGCCCCTGGTCGGCGCCCACCGGCAGGATGGCGCCGCCGGCGAAGTAGTCGTTGGGGTCGGTGGTGGGATTGCCGTCTTTGTCCACAATCCAGCCCAGCGGCACCGGTTCGCCGCGGCTGCGCTGAAGGTTGATTTTGCCCATAGCTACCGCGCTGGTCGCCATATCCAGCAGCACCGGCCCCTCGAGGTCGCTGGGGACGCCGATGCAGATGGGGTTGGTGCCGAGGCGGCGGGAGCGGCCGCCGAAGGGGGCGGCGTTTTTGGGGCCGGCGCCGGAGTCGGCGGTGACCAAGCCAATCATCCCTTCGTTCAGGGCCATCGTGGGGTAGTCGCCGACCCGCCCGACATGGCTTTGGTGGTGGACGGTGAGGGCGGCGACGCCGTGGGCTTGGGCCTTGTCAATCGCCATCCGCATCGCCTTTTCGGTCTGGACGAAGCCGAAACCCCAGTTGCCGTTGATGACGGCGGTGTTGGGGGTTTCCCGCTCCACGACGAAGGGCGCGCCGGGGACGATGTGGCCGCGGTCGATACGGCTGCAATACTCGGTCAATTGGATGATGCCGTGGGAGTCGTGGCCGACGAGGTTGGATTTGACCTGATGGGCGGCGACGATTTCCGCTTCATCCGGCGGCGTTCCCTTGGCGAGGTAGATGTGATAGGCGACGCGATGCAGGTAGTCGTGGGGAAAGACGGGCATAACGGAACCTCCGGGCGGTGGTGCGGGCCAAGGCTGCGGGTCGGTTTTAGGGGGATAGTTTAGGGGATGGAAGGGTAGCGGTCAACCGTGTAAATGGTCGGGGCGGGCAGATTCGAACTGCCGACCTCCTGGTCCCAAACCAGGCGCCCTGCCTCTGGGCCACGCCCCGGATACCGCAAGTTTGGTGGGTGAGCCGGACGGACGGAAAGGTTAGGGGGAAGGGCCGCCGCGCCGGCGGCGTTGTTGATGGGGTGGTATCCCCGGAGAGGGTCGAACTCTCATCTCTGGCTCCGGAGGCCAGCACTCTATCCGTTGAGCTACGGGGACACGCGGCACGGGATATATTTCATAGCATACCACGCCGGCGGCCTTTTAACAAGATGCCGGGGCGGCGAAATTAGCGGGGAAAATCCCGAAAAAATCAATTTCGCCGCCGGTATTAACGCTGTTTCATAAGGGGCATCACGGTTTCAATCGGCGATTGTCTTGCCGTAACCTACCCACAACCCGTTCCAAAGTGGTATTATATTCCCCAGTCCGGCCCGGCGGCCGCAATCCAGCCTTTCCAGAGAGGGAATAATGTTCATACGAATGGTTTGGGGCAAATTGCGCCCCGGCACTTGGGACGAGTACGAGCGGCACTATCACGAGCGGCTGGCCGGTTCCGCCGGCAGCATCCCCGGCCTCCTCGAACGCCAGCTCCTCCGCAGCACCGAGGACGCCGACGAGGGAGTCAGTGTCTCCATCTGGGATACCCTCGACAATATGCGCGCCTACGAGGTGGGCGAGTTCCGCCAGTCCGTCGCCAAGGAGATGGAACACCTCTACCGCGGCGAGTATTGGGTCAAGCACTTCGAGGTCGTCAACTCCACCCAGGAGTAGCCCGCGACCTGCGCGCCCTATCATCCCGCCCGGTTAGAAAATTCCCCGAAACAGCCCGGCCCGGTACCACCGGCCGGGTTGCTTTCTATAATTTCCCGGTTTGACACTCACCCAACAAAACAGTAAATTAGCCCCCGCCAATCCCCAACTATCCATTACCTAAAGGAGCTGTCGCCAATGCCCCTGCGCCAAAAACTGCTGACTACCGCCGCCCTGGCCCTGGCTTTGTTTGCCCTGATTGGGGGTGGTCTGTTTCTGAACAGCCATTCCATCCCGCCGGCCTGGGCGCAAACTACTACTGACTACGACAGCGATGATGATGGGCTGATTGAGGTCAGCAGTCTGGCGCAGCTGAATGCCATTCGTTGGGACTTGGATGGAGATGGAGTGGTGGATGATACGGCCAATCAGACCAGCTATACCGCCGCTTTTGCCAACGCCGCCGCCGGGATGGGTTGCCCGGATGGTACTGATGCCGATACCAATCCGGACCCCTGCGCCGGCTACGAACTGCACGGCGACCTGACTTTTGACAGCAACGGGGATGGCAGCGTTACGGCGGCGGATTCCGCGGGCTTTACTGGAACGGCGGCAAGGGCTGGACGCCGATTGGCAGCCCGGGCAATCCCTACAGGGGGGAGTTGCAAGGCCGCGGCAAGGTTATTTCCCATTTGTTCATCAGCAGAGACGCCGCCGCCGCTGATGCTGTTGGTTTGTTCGGGGCGGTCGGCAAAGCTGGCAGCGTAACCGGCTTGGGGTTGGCGCAGGTCAATATCAGCAGTAACCATCAGTCGGCAGTGGGCAGCATCGCCGGGGTCAATCAGGGGACGATTACCTCGTCCTATGCTACCGGCACTGTGGGCGGCAGCGGGGTAACTGGCGGGTTAGTGGGCTTGAACCTGTTCGGCACGGTGCAGGCCAGCTTTGCGGCGACGGCGGTGTCGCTGGTTCTGGGCGATGCGGCGGCCGGCGGGCTAGTCGGGCAGAACCTGCTGGGGGAAATCAAAGCCAGCTACGCCAGCGGCGCGGTATCGGCCAATGCCATCAAATCCCTGGCCGGCGGCCTCGCTGGCATCAATCAGGGGACGATTACCGCCAGTTACGCCCGGGGGCGGGTGTCGGTATCTGGTCAGGGCAGCGTCAAGGGCGGCCTGGCGGCTTACGACCTCGGAACCGCAACCTACAGTTATTGGGATACCGAAACTACCGGGATTGCCGGCAGTGGCGGCTTGGGGCAACCTACCAGCCACTTGAAAGCGCCCACCGGCTACGGTGGCCTTTATGCCCAATGGAACCTAGACCTGGACAGCGTGGCCGGCGGCGATAATCCTTGGGATTTCGGCAACAGCCGGCATTATCCCATTCTGGTCTATGGCGACATCAAATCCGCTCCGCAGCAGCGGGATTACGACACCGACAACGACCGGCGCATTGAAATAACTACGCTGGAGCAGTTGAACGCTATCCGTTGGGACTTGAACACCGATGGCGTGGTGGCCGCTGCGAACCAAGTCAGTTACGAAGCCGCCTTTCCGGGGTTGACTGCCGGGATGGGCTGCGCGGATGGGGCTACCGCCGCCGTCTGCATTGGCTATGAACTGGAAGTTGACCTGGACTTTGACGCCGACGGGGATGATGATGTGGACGGGAATGATGGGGTTCACTGGAACACCGGGCGGGGCTGGTTCAGCATTGGCAGCGCAACCGCCCCCTTCACCGGAAAGTTCTACGGCAATGGCAAGTCCATTTACAACCTTTTTGTCAATCAGAATGAAACCAGCCAAGCCGGCTTGTTCGGGCAGGTCGGTTCCGGCGGGGTCATTGACCGGGTCAAGCTGCGGGAAGTGAATATCGCCAGTCTGGACGGTACCGCAGTGGGGGCTTTAGCCGGGGTCAATGGCGGGACTATTAAGGGCAGTTCGGCCACCGGGCGCATCCGGGCAGACGAAACCGTGGGGACGGTCTATGCTGGGGGCTTGGTGGGAAGCAATACCGGGAGAATTGCCAGCAGCTACGCCAAAACCGAAGTGGATGGCAGCGCGTCAGCGGCCGGCGGCTTGGCCGGACACAACGGGACTGCCGGCAGCATCGTCGCCAGCTACTCCGACTTTGCGCCAATTCTTACCTCCCGCAACAATGCCTATCTGGGCGGATTAGTGGGCCACAACCAGGGCAGCATCACCGCCGCCTACTCATTCAGCCCGGTCAGGGCTACAGGCAACACGGCGGCCGTAGGCGGCTTGGTGGGCTACAACCAACGGACGGACAGTACTGTTACTACCCAAGGAACTATTACCGCCGCCTACGCTATCGGCCCGGTGGTGGCTACCGGAACCACCCCGGCCGCCTGCGGGTTGGTGGGTAAGAACAGCGGCGGCACGGCTGCTAACAGCTATTGGGAAACCGCGGTCAGCGGCCAGAGCAGCAGCGCCTTGGGGACGGGCCAGACGCAGGGTGAGCTGTTCGCCCCCGCCGGCTACAGCGGCATTTACGCCAACTGGAACCTGAACTTGGACGGACAAGCCGGCAATGATGACCCTTGGGATTTCAGGAGTCGTTATCCCAAGCTGAAGTATGGCGGCGTCGACTTCGCCGAACAGCTTCATCTCCACCTAACTCTCGATGGCGGGGGTTACCTGATAGTGGGGGAATCAACGCTCACCGGTTTTGGTGTCCGGCCCTGGCTGACCCGCGGGGGCGGCGGCGGCCGGATTGCGTGGGAAGTTTCCGACGATGGAGTAACCGGGTGGACGCCTTTCGTATCCCGGGCGCCGAGCCTAGGCGTCGACCGAATTGGGGGCCACGGTATTTGGGGAATTGTGCCTAATCCCTCCGAAGTGGGCAAGCGGTTTCGGTTTGGGATGCACTCCCGAGAGCGCGGCATGGTTTACAGCCCGCCGACCCCGCCGGTAAAGGCGTCCTGGACCGGGGCCACTGCTGCGATAAGTTTCGTCAGCGGCCACAACCCGCCGCGGGTGGGGCAGAAAATCACGATCAGCGACAACAATGCAGTAAAATGGATACGCTGCAACGACACCGCCGGCAATGGCTGTATTGTTGCCGGCACCTCCGGCACCAGCGCCTCCGGCGCCGGCGCCTTGGGCAAGTACGTCTACGCCTACCGCTACTACACCGACAGCAACGGCGTGTTGACCAAAGCCAGCACCCCCTACATCGGCCCGATACAGGCGGCGGCCAGTCCTTAGTTCCGGCCCCTTTAGCCGGTAATCCGGGACGCGGGCGGGTCGAATTGACCCGCCCGTTTTGTAAGGGTGGTAAGCGATTGGGTGGGCTGGAAAAGCCTGCCGGTCTTTGCGACCGGTATAGAGGTATAACTACGGATACGGGGTTCTCGTAAACGGCGGACTATCGACAAATTCAGTGGCGGAATGGTGAGGGTGAACAAGCTACCGATGCCAATGCTGTGGCCGGTAAGGAGAAACCGTGCGCATGGTCGCGAGAAACACTGAAAGGAGTAACGGCAATTGCGGGTACCCCAAAGGGAATGTGATTCTGCCGTAAAATCCGGCCAGACCAGAGCCGTTAATCCGGGCAACTGACCGACTAATGCCGCGAGGCAAGTTGCTGAAACGGCGCGGACGCGCCGCAAAGGGCTTGGTCTGGCAAATGCCAACCCCAAATGCTCGGATAAACTCCTGACGGAATTCGCCAACCCGGGCCCTTATCCGGACCGAGTTGAACACCGTTTACGATATGCTGGGTTTGTGACCAGGCAACACCCCCGCAAAGTTAAACTTATAATGCCCAAATAATTTGTCAACTCGCCCTGGCTCCAGGACAATGAAGTGGCGGCTACGCAGCAACATTTCCTGCCATCTTTGAGATGGTAGCGTTCGTAGCAGTAGTCGTAGTCGTGTCCGACGAGGTCCTGGTTGTAGTCAGGGAGGTTTTCATTGCTGGGGGGCGGGGAAGCAAGTTGGAACTTCCACATGAAGTTCTCAAAGTCTTGGCAGGTTTCTTGAAGTCTCTCGACGACCATGGCTTGGTGGTCGTCTTCGGGTATTCTGCGTGTATCGGGCAGGTCGGCGGCGTGGAGCTTCCTCCTGATAGTCAGAAAGGGGTAGGGCTGAAACTCGTTAGGACCGTGGTTCCTGACGGTCATCTTGACTGGTGCGAATTGGTTTGCTACTTCTGGGGTCGCCAAGGCGACCTTTACCCTCTGGATGCTGGTGATGGTGCCACGGCGGCTATCGTGCATTGGGCCTCCAGAGTCAGGTTGACGGCGGACCGGTTTGCTGTGCCTGACCTGGTGGTGTTGTATTACCGGGGAACCGGAGGTTTGTTGTGGGACCTCAAGAGGTGGTTGATTGCGTTTCGGGCGTTGTTGATCGTGCCGGCGGCGCGTTTCAGTTCATACTGGAGGTAGTCAGTGAATCCTTTGATGGATTCCACGTCGGTGTCGAGGAAGGATATTTGGTGGTTTTGGCACCAAAGGATGTAGGCTCTGCTGGGGCCGGTGTAGTGGGTGATGGACTTTTCAAGTCCGTTAGCCTTGAGGTATTCAGTGAGCCTTTTAATGGCTGCCTCAAGGTCCGGTGTGGCTTCCTCGTCTGTTTCAGGTCGGTCGGTGGCAGCCAAGGATTCTTGGCCTTGCCGAAGGGCGTTGGTCAGACGGGTCTGGAGTTCGGCGTAGCTGTTTTCCAGTGCTTCGGCTTCCAGAGCCATCTGGAAGAGCTTTCCCGACAGTTTGGGTTCGGGGGGTTGGGTGGCCTCGGGACTTTGTTCCAGGGTGAGTTGAGGGTAGCGGTTGGCAGCGATGAGCGCTTTGATGGCATTCCGATAAGTGTTGGTGGTCCTTTTGCTGAGCGGGTTCTTGCCGCTTTCGATGCGAGCTTGGTTGCAGGATTGGAAGAAAGCATCAATGGTCTGGTCATTGGGGGAGAGAAAGGGGCGACCGTTTTCGGTGCACCAGTCGGCGAATTGGGATGCAACCCTGACGTAGCTGGCGATGGTCGACTCTTTCCAAATGGTCGACTTCGCATATTCACGGAGGTTGGCGATTGCCTCGTCCTTTTGGACTGGCGGATCGTTCTGGCTGCTCAAAACCGGATGTCTCTTTTGGTTTGCTTTCGGCTTGTCTCTGCAACAAGCAGCTATATAAAGGGTTGAAGTCGGTGTCAACCCTTCCCGCGGTAGCGGTTTTGTTTCAATGGGGAGGGGTTCAGGACTGAAGGTCCTGGTCAGTGGTCCCGGTCAGTTCCTGAGCCCGGCGTACGAAGGCGGTAACCGTCATGTTGACCATTTCCTGGAAGGTGGTCTTTTCCAGTTCGTCCATGTGATAAGCGGCTCCGGTGTACCGGTAGATTACCGCGTATTCGGTGAGCCAGTTCTGGTGGCGTCCCGGTTGCCCCTGGGGGTCGGTCCTGGTGAACTGAACAAAGTCGATCAGCTGCTGGTCCGCATCGGTCGCCGATTCGGTGGGGTGGGACAGGATTTTGTCGGCGAACTCGTCGAGGTCGTGGACGGTGCGATATTCTTCGCCAGCGGCGGAAATCCAGGCTTTGATGGCGTTTTCTACGGCCTGCGGGCCGAGGAACCCGGTCATCTCCTGGCTGAGCAGGTTGTGGTCGACCGCGGCGTTGAAATCGGCGGTATTGCGGTAGGTGGCCAGGATCCGCTCTTTGACGTCCGGCCAGTTGACCGGCTCATCTTCTTCCCAATCGGCGGTGAAGTTGAGGTTCTCTCCGCTCATGATTATTCCGTCCCGCAAAGCTTGGGCTGCTACGTGGTTCCTGGACTGGCGGCCCCAGTTGAATTGGTCCTGGCTGATGGCGATGGCGGATACCGGCAGGTTGGGCGGATGCTCTTTGAGGTAGGCTTGAGCGGCATGGCGGGCCAGGCCGGCGGCTTCCAGATGGGAGTGGTAGATGACCAGCAGGTCAATGTCGGAGTTGGCGCGGTAGTCGCCGCGGGACCGGGAGCCGAAAAGGATTACGGTGTCGGGCGCGACCGCTTCCTGGGCTGCTTGGGCGGCGCCCAGGGCTAGTGGGCAGGGTTGGCCGGTCGGTTTTGTTTCGGTGGTCATAAATGGGAACTTGGCTTCCTGAATGGCTTGGGTGGCTTTTAGCAGTTCCTTTTGGAGGAGGGCGTGCCACGGAGGTTCTGTTCCGTATGGTGTCTTTGTGGTAATCCAGGGGAACTCCCTGATGTCGGTAGGGACGACTACGGGGGCTATTTGGTCGTCTACCAAGACGATCAGTTTGTTTGGGTGGTACATGGCGGCGGCCAAAGCTTCGCCGTAAGCATTGGGTTTTGGAAGGTAAGATCCTTCTACTGTCTCCAAGTCAGGGGTCAGGATCGCAATGACCATGTCGGATTGGTCAATGCCGTTCTTGACTTTCCGGTTGAGAGTCAGACCAAGGTTGGTCTGGTTTTGTGCCCGTTCCGGGTTGACCGCGTTTTGCGGCAGACTTGGTCTACCTCGCGGACAATGTCAGGTATGTTTCCATCCTTGTCGCTGCCGTGGATTATAAAGGCTGTGGGTATAGGCCCCTTGGTAACTAGGTAATCCCTGCCATCGGAGGACAGTTCGTAGGCGAAGATGCCGAGTTGGTAGAGTGGGGCGACTATGGGATTAGATATGAGGCCCATGGAGACCAGGGAATTGATGTCCTGGTCTTCTTGGCGGATGACCGGATCGGCGTTGTCTCGTGTCGGGTTGGTAGCCATGTCTTGGACAATCTCGATGGTTGTTGGGTCCTCGCTCTCGAATTTTTCGAGTTTGTTGAGGAGTACTACGAACCGGTTCTGTTGTTGGGGCGTCATCGTTGGTCTCCTCCTGAATTGAGGGAATTATATACCAACCTAAACAAGAGGCTCGGAGTAATTAGAGGGACATCCCTGCCCACGCAAGGCAAATCCGACTGTACAAGATTGGCACCACATCGTCGCGGAATGACGGGTATCCGCGCCCTAAAAGTAGAGGGAACCGAAAACCTGACTCCCTCTTTTACATCCAAGGTCAGGTGTCTCCAGCACCACTTCAAGACTCCTCAGCACCGTTTCAAGCCCCTCCAGCACCAACGGACTAAGATTGCGAAACAGATGACACCAAATACCGTATCAAGGCTCTGGTAGTAATCCCGGATTTTGTCGTCCGGGATGTAAGTTGTTCGACCAAAGGGTTTCCGGGACTCCCAGACCTGATGCCACGGCGTACCGGAGGCATGGGTTAAGGCAGACAACCGAATCCCCGTCATCTCCCCGTACTCGTCGTACACTAGATTTATCACCTCGAGCTCAACGGGGTCGAAGTCGCCCTCTTGGACACGGGGAATCGGCTTGATCGGGCCGCTCCCGTACTGCCGCAAGGCACGATATACATCGAGGAATACCGGCCCGTACTGCCACGCCTCGACAGGGGTATTTAGCAAGGGCCGCCCGCACAACCCCAACAGCCAAGCGTGGCAAAAGTAGGTCAACTTTATGACCTGCAAGAGCGTAAGACTGCACTCGGCGGCATTGGCAAGCTCGATGAGATTGTTAGCGACTTGCACAGCCCCGTGCTTGCCCACGCCCACGTCATCCGACTTCCGCTTACTTGAAACACTGGCTTCCGAGTTACCCCTAAGTCAGAAGCACATTAACTTCGGTGGGCGGGTCGCCACCGTTGCCCTTATCGGCGTTTTTACTCCTCCGATTGCGACCAGATGCCCGGTTCTCCTTACCGTTCGCGGCGTTATCTGCCGTGTCCCCCTCAGCCTTCCTCTGCCGCCGTCTAACACTTCTGGGGGGCTTGCGGGTTATCGGTAGCGCGAACCCCACATCCGAAGGCATATTGACACGCAGGTCTGTGCGACCGGTAAGGATTTCCAACCGCCCCAATTGCTTGCCGCTCGCAATCTTAAAGGGACGGAACGGCGACGATGCTATACGGTCAAGGCGGGGCAATATAGCCTCGACCGCCAGTGTGAAAGCCCTTCGCGGCGTCAAGATATAATACCCACGACCCAAAATGTCGCAAAAGCCGCCTGTACCTTCGTACCGGTACTCAGAGCGCATTACCGTTGCCGATACTGTCGACAAGGACGTCAGATGAAAACCGGATTCAGCCTTGGTCGGCTCCAGGTCAATCTCTACCAATCCTGCAACGGTGAAGTCATTGGCCCAACCGTGCGGGGCGGTAAAACTGAAACTGTGACATCTGCTCCCATACCGGGGGCTTCATATATCAACAAGTCGCCGGATACGCCGTCGACCGGGATACTCTCATCGTATGCCTTCTGCCAATCCGTCGGAACTGCCAGGCTGAAGTAGGTGCGAGGATTATGCCTAATCCACTGCACTGTCGGAATTGGAGTCGCGGTGGGGCGAGGTGTGGCGGTAGGCGCCGCGGAGTAGGGGTGGGAGTAGGGCGTGGCGTCGCGGTGGGTGCCGGCGTAGGGGTAAGCGTCGGATATGGGGTATAAGTAGGGTATGCAGTGGCCGTGGGATACGGCGTATAGGTAGGCAAGGGCGTTGGCGTGGGATAGAGGGTGTACGTAGGGCGCGGCGTGGCCGTGGGGTAAGGAGTGGCTGTTGGTTCATTGGTCGGGGTAGGGTAAAGGGTGTGGGTCGGACGGGGCGTAGCGGTGGGGTAAGACGTAGCCGTGGGATAGGGCGTGGCCGTGGGGACTTGGGAAAGCCGGGCTGCCACGGTAGCCGGGATGTCCGGCGTAGCGGTCGGCGCGGCAGTAGCACAGGCAGTGGCGGTCAGGGCAAGGATAAGCAGGACGACGAGGGCAGGGAAGGCTTTTACCACAGGGAACCCCCTCACAAGTTAGGATTTGGCTTCCTGCGACAGACACCAATTCCCGGCGTGAGCCTCGCAAGGGGGCGCGCGGCCGAACCCTGAAACGCTTACGCTTGAGCAAGGGAATTCCCTATGGATTGTGTGTCTGTAGCATCCCCAACTATAGGCAATGGACCGGGGGATGTCAAGACGCAGCGGCGACAAATTAAGTCGCAACAAATAATTTGCTTTACGAAATTTTGTCTGCTACTATCCAAATGCTACAGACACCAATTCCCTACCGGAGTGGGCTAATGACTACGAACGACGCGGTGAGGCAATGGCTAAACAATCGGCGCCGGGCAAGTTTTTCCGCAAAGGTATTGGCCTGCCCGAACTGTTCCAGATGTTCCCGGATGACGCTGCCGCTGAGGAGTGGTTTATCGCCGCCCGTTGGCCCGACGGCCGCCGCTGCTCCCACTGCGCCAGCCCCAACGCCGGGCGGGAAGGCAACCATCCTCAGATGCCTTTCCACTGCCGGGACTGCCGCAAGTTCTTTTCAGTGAAAACCGGCACCGTAATGCAGTCCTCCAAGTTGGGGTATCAGAAATGGGCTTTGGCCATCTACATCCTGACCACCAACCTGAAAGGCGTATCCAGTATGAAGCTGCACCGGGACATTGGGGTAACCCAAAAGACGGCGTGGCATCTGGAACACCGTATCCGTCAGGGCTGGAGCGAGTTGATTGCTTCCTTCTTTGGGCCGGTGGAAGCCGACGAGACCTACATCGGCGGCAAGGAGGGGAACAAACACGCCAGCAAGAAACTCCACGCCGGCGGGGGAACCGTCGGGAAAACGGCGGTGGTCGGCGTGAAAGACCGGCGCACCAACAAAGTCGGCGCATCGGTGGTAAAGTCCACCGATGCGCCGACTTTGCAGAGGTTTGTGGAGAGCCGCACCCGGGATATGGCGACGGTTTACACCGACGAGGCCCGGGCTTACGCCGGGCTGTCCCGGCCGCACGAAGTAGTCAAGCCCTCGGCGGGGGAGTATGTGCGGGCCATGGCGCATACCAATGGGGTGGAGTCCTTCTGGTCAATGCTGAAGCGGGGCTATATCGGGATATACCACCATTTCAGCTCCAAGCACTTGCACCGGTATGTCTGCGAGTTTGAGGGGCGGCACAATCAGCGGCCGTTGGACACCCTGGAGCAGATGGTCATGATGGCCCGGGGAATGGTCGGCAAGCGGCTGCGCTACGCCGACCGGGTTGCCTGACCGGATGTTGGCTGGAACGCCGGCAACCGGCCGGGTCAGTTCGGCGTGGCATAGCGTAAATGGGGGCGGGGAAGTGGGGTGTTTGGGGGCGAAAGTACGGGAATTGGCAGGGGTGTCCCCAACCTGTTCTGTTTAGGTTGGTATATAATTCCCAGCGGGAGGAAAGGTCTGCTGGCGCGTCTTTGATGATTCCGATGATGGGATGCAGGCGTTCATAGGAGTTGGTGCAGAGGGCGATGCGCGCCTGCTCCAGGCTTCGCCAAGCCTGCTCGAATTCGGCTTGCTGTTCCGGCGACGCCGGATTGGTGGAGTTGACGGTAGTCAGGGACTTTAGGGCATGGAGGGCAGCGTCCAGGTGTTACGGAGCTTCTGCTCGTTTGTCGGGGCGCAGCAGGGCTTTGGTCTGTTTGACCCGCTGGATGGTCTCAACGATGGTCAGGGCGACGTCCTGGCCTGGGTCCCATTGAGGCTCCCGCCAGTAGCGTTCGATGGTGGCGGATTCCAGATGTTCCTGGATGGACTCCAGGTTCAGGACGTCGGGATTGGCGGTGGGCATCTGTTCGGTGGGCATGGGAAGTTGCTCCTGACTTTACCTTTAGGGGCTGGCCATGGCTTCCTGCTTGAAGGTCCTGAGCTTCGCGATTACCGGGAAGGAAAGGGACCGGGGAATCCGGCTGATGACGGTGTCCCGGAGGTCGATGGAGTGGTTGGCGCTGAGCCACTGGGCGGCTTCGTCCCAGGATTTGCCGGCTTCCTGCAGCAGGTCGCGGATGTAAAATTCCTGCTTCCGGCTGATGAACCGGGGGCGTTCCGGCTCGGTTTGGCTGGCTTCGGACGGGTCGGTGGTCGTGGTCGGGAAGTAGTGCATCAGGTCGCTCCTTTTGGGTTTTGTATTTGGGAAAGCATTATAGCGCGTGGGGCGGAGATACGGCAAGGGATTGAGGGTGGTTTCGGGGCAGTAGCGTAACTGGAAGGGCTGACTGATTTCTCTTGGGTTGGCTTTCAGCTAACCTTTCTGTTTGGTCCGGCAGGGATTCCGGTACAGGTCGAATAGTAGGACCCACGGCGCGAGGAATATGATCCCGGCTATGACCAAGATGACAGCGACTCCGGCGTAGTCAAGGATTGTGAACCAAATCGGCGGGTCGGTCTGCTGGATTCCGGGGAGACTGATAGCCATGAGGGTCATTCCGGAGCCGAGGAGGTAAGCCATGGTCAGCGCGATGGCTATGGTGGTAGTGTTCAGAGTTTTGAGCATATTCACTTTTCCTTTCCGAGTTTGGTGTTGAGCCAGAATGGATCGTTGTATTTAGGGCGTGTTCACACTAAAGCGATGGTGATAGAATAGAGGTCGATTCCGGGTTTGGGAGGAAGCAGTGGTATGGAAATCACTGAGGAGGAATACCAGCAGGTCGCCCATCTGTTCCCGGTGCAGCGGGGCAATGTCAAGCTGTCCAACTTGCAGGTGCTCAACGCTGTCCTCTACTTGGCGGAGCAGGGCTGCAAATGGCGGGGGCTGCCGGAACGCTTTGGGAATTGGCACACTATCTATATGCGCTGGCAGCGGTGGAACCAGCAGGGGGCGCTGGCCCGGGTCTTTGCCGTGTTGCAGGAAATCGGAGTGCTGCCGGAGCATTGGGATGTTCTGGCATTGGACAGCACCAGTGTCAAAGTGCATCCGGACGCTACGGGGGCGCCGAAAAAAGGGGCCGCAAGCCTTAGGAAAGTCCCACGGCGGGCGGAACACCAAGGTTCATGGGCTGGCCGCTGACGACCGCACGGCTTTGGCCGTGGCCCTCTCCCCGGGGCAGGCGCACGATGGGGTGGAAGGGCGGAAATTGCTGACCTTGCGGGGGACACAGGAACCGCCGGCATATTTGCTGATGGATCGGGCTTACGAAGGGAATGTTACCCGGCAGTTGGCTGCCGATTTGGGTTACTGGCCGGTGGTGCCGCCGCGGCGGCATCGCAAGGTTAAGTGGGATTAGGATAAAGAGTTGTATCGGCAGCGCAATGGGGTGGAGCGGTTGTTCGGGCGGCTGAAGCGGTTTCGGCGGATTTTCACCCGCTACGACAAACTGGATTTTATGTATCTGGGCTTTGTCTTGCTGGCGTGTATCTTTGAGCTGCTGCACCGCCCCCTTTAGCGTGAACACGCCCTAGGTTAGGTAGCCGTTCTGACGGCCCCATTCGACCCAGTGCTGGGCCATTTTGGATACGCGGCCGCGGTGTTCTTGCGGCACGGGGTGGGTGCTGGTCAGGGAGTGCAGGGCGATGAACCAGTGGTCGGCCTGCTTTTCCAGCTCGTGGAGCAGGAGGGGGATGACCGGCTCGCCGAGGGCGACAATTTGCTGGTGGGCGGAGTGTTCGGCGGCTTTGGCGATGTCGGACATATAGCCGGTGGCTTCGTGCCATTTCTGGGCCAGGGCTTGGAACTGGGCTTCCAGCTCTGGGCTGGGCGTTTTGTCCAGGGCGATGGGCATACTGTTGTCCATTGGGTAAGGAGTGTGGGTTTGGCGGCTTCTGCCGGATCTGTTGAACTGGGATTTAGCCCCTGTTGGGACTGCTGGCTTTCTGTTTCAGCTTGCGGTCGTACTTGACTGCAGTGAATACAGCCGCCAGCGGCAGTATGATTAGGATTGCGGTCAAAGTGACGAGGGTGCCGTAGGCGGTCCGGTGGATAACCTGGAACAACGGATCGCTGGATCCTCCGCTAGGGGTGGTGTTAATCAGGCCGTAGAGGATTGCGACAGGGGTGGACAGGTAGAGCCCGGCAATTAGGGTCAGGACGATAATGGCCTCCATTTTTTTCGGCCAGGTGGCGGTGCGCCATTCTTGGGCCAGTTCTTTGCAAAGGCCGGCGGGCTTCGGGTCGGATTGGCGATTTTGAGGGATTGGCATGATGTGGGTTTACTCCGGGATGAAGTTGGTTTGGTTTCAGTCAGCTTTATGAAACTGGCAGTTCATTGAATATAGCCGTTCTGTCGGCCCATTCCAGCCAGCGCTGGCGGTTTTTGGGGACGTTTCCGGATTCCTCCGGGCGCATGGGGTTTTCGCCGGACAGGGTCATCAGGATTTGTTCCCAGTGGCCGCCGTGTTCGACGGTGTATTCCAGAATCAGCGGGATGATGGCCGGGCCCAGGTCCAAGATCTGCTGGCAGGCGGGATGGGCGGCGGCTGCGGTTGGGCTGGAAAGATGCGCGGTGGACTGTTTCCATTCCCGGGCCAGGGCTTGGAACCGGATGGTAAGCTCCGGGTCCGGTTGATGCTGAGGCGCTATGGACATGGCTTGTTTATTCCTGGTTTCGGGGTTCAGCGGCGGCTGGTTGGAGATAGGCGATGCCGGCGTTGGCGTCCTTAGGATTGGGGCGTAGGACGATGGTGATTGGAAGGGGCAGGGCGCCGGTTTCCTGGTAATTGTGGATGAGTTCGGCTAATCGGTCGTCCGGCTTCCAGGCTTGGTCGGGGCCGGGCCCGGCGATCAGCCGGGGCGCGAAGCTGAAGGGCTGGGACTGACCCTAATTATTGAAAGTTTTGTGAAGGCTGGTGTTGTGCTTGGTCTGGATGCCAAGTGTTCAGTGCTATCTGTGATGCGGTGGGTGACTTGGTTGATGCTGAGCTGATATTCTGACAGGTTTTCGGACCGGCTGGTAGCGGCAGATTTGGCCAGTTGCCTGGCGCAGTTGGCATTGTTCTAGGGAATAGGCCTTGGCCGGTGTTCCTTCTAGGATGCGGATGTAGCCGTTGACATTTCTTCTGTGATCTAGGGGCTGGCCTGATGTGGTGATTCTGGTCCCTTGAGTAAGAGACGTTTCGACTTGGGTGTAGGGGTGCTCTAAGCGAGCGTTGTTTCGTTTATCTTACGTATAGCCAGGACAAAATCTTGTTGTCGTACTCATCCCAGTCGTACTGGGCGACCCATACTTGGTCGATGGTGGGGTGCATTTTAGCCTCTTTGGTTATTTTTAAGAGGTCTTCGTTGTTGACTCCGGTGCCGATGTATCCATTTCGGCCATAAAATTGGACCAACAGGATTTTCATGCAGTCCGAGTAGTGGCTGAACTTGTCCGCTGCGTTTTTGGCAGCTTTCTCTAGCTCGAGGGTATAGCCTTCGAGTTGTAGCTTCTTTTCTTCTTTGGATAGGCCATGAAAGGCTCCGGTGAACGGATCTAATCCTTCGGATTCTCCCTGTGAATCGATGACTAGTCCGCGGTCGTCGGAGTCGTCATAGGGTGGGTGGGGGTATAGGACCCAAGGAATTGGTCGGTGTCCTTCGAGGAATACGGTCTCCTTGTTTTTTGGAAGATGGGTTTTTACAAGGGTGATGATTTGGTCGGCAATTTTGGTGATGTCACGTTTTGCTTTGCCTTCGATAGACGAGGCATGGATTGTAAGGACGTGTTGCCGTAGAGGTCCCTCTTCGAATGTGGAGCTGAGTGCGTTTAGCAGCAGGTCTCCGAAAAGGTGCCAGTTGGCTTCTTCTCGGAAGTATGTGCTTCCGTTCCAGGCGATGGTCTTTAGTTCGATGACCATATCGGGATGGTTGGGGCATTTTAGAAGAACCTCAGGTTCCTTCTGATTGCCATTCGGTCGTTCCACGTCCAAACAGCTTTGGCGGCTGTAACTTGCCCCGTTCAGATCATTGAACTGGGAGACGAAGCCTATGACTTTGTGCCATTCGCACTTGTGGTCAGGGGGGTTGCAGGTAAAGATGAGGTCTGACATAGATGTTTGCTCCTTGATTATGAGAATTATATCATGGATTGGAACGGAGTAATTTGGTGTTGGCTGGTGTTAAGGTCTTTGTTTGCGGTTTATGACGGTGGAGCTTGGGTTGGGTTTCTCAATGGTTTGATGTCGCGGGCGATGAGCCAGATGCCGGCGGCTATGGGCGCCAAGCCGGTAAGGAAGGCCAGCAGCATTATGACGGTCATCATCAGGATGTCAGTGAACTGGACTATTACCGGCTGGCTGGTTGGGGCGGTCCACCAGCTGACCAGGAGTATTCCGGCTAAGGCGGTGGTGACTACTGCCATGGTCGAGAGGACAGCGGTCAGGATGGTCTTATCTTCGACTTACATAGCGGAACCTATTTTCTTAGATTGGCTTGAGCGCGGCTATTCGGCCCGGGCGGAGCTGGGCTGTCCGGCGGGGCCGGTTTCCAGTATAAGAACTATTGGGGTTGGAATCCAGCCGGTCGTGGTCTGGTAGTCCTCGACCAGGCTTGCCAGGTCGGGGTCTGGAATCCAGGACTGGCTGGTGGCGCTAGTGCTGAAGATCTGGGGCGTGGCCTGGCAGTCGGCGCCGAGGCCGGCTTTGGCCATGGCCCGGGTGAATACGTTCCCGGTCTGGTCCGGGCCTTCGAGGTCGTAGCCGTCGACGGTTATGCGGATGACGCTGGGTTCGGTTTTCTTTTCTGGTGGCATGGGGAGCTTGTCCTGGAGTTTCGGTTTCTGTTTTGGCTCTGATCTGAAAGTTTAAGCCTGGACCCGGCGGTGGGGTCCAGGCTGCGGCGGCGCTGGAGTGAGGGAGTGTGGCTTTCGGCTGATGTCGTGAGCAGCGGTTTTAAGCTGCCTGGTAACGGTCGTAGTCCTCTTGGGCCAAGTCCCATAAGCGGAGCTGTTCATCGGGGTCGGCGGCGTTGTCACCTTGCTGTTCGTAGGCTTCTCCGCGACTGTAGTAAAGGTCCTTGGTAGGCTCCGGTCGATGGCTTCGGTCAGGAGGGCGATGGCCTGGGGTAGGTCGTTCTGCGACCGGTAGTATTTGGCTTGGATCTCGAGCGCTTCGACGTTCCCGGGATCCAGGGCGTTGCCTTGGGCGAAGTCGGCGACAGCCAGTTCGTGCTGACCCAGTTTGCCGTAAGCGACGCCGCGGTTGATCAGAGCGACCGCCGGTTCATAGTTCAACTCGATGGCTTTCGTGTAGTCGGCGATGGCGGCGGCTGGCTGGTCAGTATAGACGTAGGCCATTCCCCGGTGGAAGTAGGAGTTGCCTTGGTCCGGCTCCAGTTCAATGGATTTGGTGTAGTCGTCGATGGCTTGGTCGAACCTTTGCATATTGAAGTGGACGCCAGCGCGGCCGTTGTAGACGTAGCCGGCCTGCGGATCAAGTTCGATGACCTTGTTGAGATCGGCGATGGCGGAGCTGTAGACGCCGTCCTGTTCCAGGGTCATGGCCCGGCCCAGGTAGTTGTAAGCGTTCTGCGGGTCGATGGCGATGGCGTGGCTGAAGTCGGCGATTCTTTCGTCGTGGGTGCCGGTATAGGGGTCGATGGGATGGTCGTACCGCTGATCTAGGTGGATCAGTGCTTGCACGGCCAGGACCCGAGCGGCGTAGCCCTGGGGTCCGGGTTCGGTCAGTGCTTCCCGGCTGGCCCGCTCGAAGTCGGCGCTGTTCCACTGGCGCTCTTCCCATTCCTGCCGCAGGGCTTGGACGTCCAGTTCGGCAGCGTCCGGGGCGGATTCGAGGAAGCGGGCGGCCCGTTCCGACCAGACGCTGGCCTGGCACTGGGACTGGATGCTCAGTTCGCCCAGGCTGCGGGTGTCAGCATAGTCGGGGTTGAAGACAGCTTTGTCGTAGATGCTGCCTTCCATTTGCCGGGCAATGGCGGCCATGGTCAGGTTGTAGGCCGCCCCCTTTTCGGGCGGGGTGTCCGCCGGCCAGTCGGCTGTGAGATGGTTGGTCTGGTTGAAGAGGTTATGGACCAGCTCCCGGGTGGTCCGGAGGATGTAGTCGTTGGCTACTGCGTTCCCTCCCCGGGAACTGGAGGGCTTCAGCGATCCGTTCGGTGGGAAATGCGGTTTTAGACTCAGCGGCTGTGGTCAGGGCGGTCAGGCTGGCGTTCACCTTTTCGGCGCTGGCCTGGGGGGCGCCGGGGTCGTCGCGGTGGCTGTGCAGGTCCCACTGGAGCTGGGCGGCGGCGATTTCGGCCATGGCCAGCTGGTGGCGTCCGCTGGCGGTGCGGAGGTCGCAGTCCTGGCTGGTTACCAGGTGGAGGCGGAGGGCGCTGGCCGGATCCCGTTCGGTGTGATCTTCTTCCGGCCGCAGGCTTTCGGCGGCGGCGACCAGCCGCTCGCTGATTTTCTCCCGGGTTTCCGGAGTCATCCGGCTCAGCATCTGCGGGTAAGCCAGGTCCAGGGCGGAGCGCTCGAAGGCAGTTTCCTTGACGGCCTGGAAGAGGAGAGTGGCGCGCTCGTCCTCGGTGAGCGCGGGCTCCGGCGCCCAGATCAGGTCTTCGTCCTCGTAGCGGGTGGCGTAGCCGGTTTTTTTCGGCGACCACGGGCTTCCTCCATTAGTTAAGGTTCGAGCCTTATTTTACGGAGGCGGCGGCTGGGGTTGGTTTGATGATAAGGACGGTTTTACGGCTATGTTGCTGGCGGCCTATCGACGGGCCGGGTCGGCGATTGGCAGGAAAACCGGGGAGGGCGGTTTTGGTTTTCAGTTTAGGGCTTCAGGCATGGCGGTCTCGCTTTGGGGAGGCTTGGTCTGTTGTTCAGGCTTGGGGACTGCAGGCGCGGCGGTGCGTTTCCAGGCCGCCGGCCGGGACTTTGCTACGGCAGGCCGGGCAGCGGTTCATGGGCGGGTCTTCGATGTGGGAATAATGAGTGGGCTGGCTGCGGGGGTAGGAACCCGGGCGGTTGTTCTGAGGATAACTGTTGTTGTAATTGCGGGGCTAGCGGTTCGGGTTGGGCCGGGCGCCGTTGGCGTAGTTGCCGGCGCGGTGGGGACGGTGGCCGTTCTGTTGGCTGTTTACGGGCGCGGAGCGGTGGTTGTGGTCTGGACGGCGTGGGCGGTGGTCGTTCATATTTCTGAAGCGGCCTCCTTGATTCTGGTTTTCAAGGGCAGGTTTCCCGTTTGGTTTTACCGGCTGGCGGCGGCCTGCCCCTGGACTTGAAGGAAGGTTTCCGGCCGGCTGGTGAAGTCCAGGCGGCAGCGCTGGCTTTGGTCGAGCGGGGGCTCGGCATTGCGGTTCAGGCAGCGGAGCAGGAGGCGGCGCCAGCGGCGGGGCGGCGCGCTTTGAAGTTGCTGGCAGAGGACAGCGGGGTTGGCGCCGGCGTCCAGGGTTTCCGGCGTGTAGCATACGCAGAGTTGGGTCTGTTGCTGGTCGGGGCGTTCGGCGGCGGTTACTCCGGGTTGGAACATTTTTGAGCTGCCTCCGTCTGGTTGTTATTGCCTGTGGAGGTATCGGCTGAACTGGTACTGGTTCTGGCCGTTGTAATGAGCGATCAGCGTCCTGAGGAGTCCGTCGGGCGGCGTGTCGCCCCGGGCAATATAGCGGCACGCGTTCCTGGTATAACGGCGGCCTTCGGGATAGAGTTGGGCTTCCAGCTTCTGCTGGTATGCCTGGAATTGAGGTGTCTGGGTGAAACTGTGGTTTTCTTGGCAACGGTAAGCAAGGAAGGTGAGCAGGATGATGATGCCGATGGTAGTAAGGAGGATGAGGCGGCCGTTGGGCATGCCCCAACGGTATTGGGTTTCCGGCGAGGTTGGCGGCTGCTGGTTGGGCGGCGGAGGCATAGGTTTTGTCCTGAAGGAAGTATCGGGTTGCGCTTGGGGCAATGGCAATTTTGCTTGGTGGCGGAGTGACGGTGAGCTTAATCGGCGTGCTGTGGTCTTGGGACTGATGTTATTTTAGGCGGCCGGCCGGCAGTTTGTCCAAGAGAAAAGGGGGACGCTGGCTTGGATCTTGGCGCCGGCTTGGGCCGGGTGTGTTTCGGGGCGGATTGGTTGATTCTGGTTTCCCGTCGATGCGGGAAGGATGTTCTTAGTCCGGGACGGTTTTGCTGTTGGATTGGTTGGTTCCGTTCTGTTTTAGCAGTTTCCAGGTGTACGAAAATATCGTACAACTGAAAAACTGCTACAACGAAACGGAACCGATTGGTTTGTGGAGTTGACTGAATTGGCGAGGATGTGTTAGTTTAGCAGGTTCTGTTGAATTTTGCTGGGTAGTGCCTAGCCCGGCGGATGGATGGGAAACCAAACCGGTAGCATCCAGAGCATAACAAACGCCCAAATGATAATCAGGACGCCCAAAATGCCGATTCCAATCCGCTTCAGAATCTCATTCAGCATTAAACCACCTCCTCGGTCAGTGTCGCTACCCAGCAAAATTCAACAGAACGGTTTAGGGTCTGTTGACAAATTATTTTTGCAGTCAGCTGACTGCCGGGGTGAAAATCCGGTAGTAGCCGTGGCTGCGGCGGAGCAGCTCAGCGATCTTGACGTAGCCGGTGATGGCTGGTTTGTGTCCGCTGAGGGAGATGCGGCGGCCTTGGCGGTAGAGCATGGCGTATCCGGTGAAGGTTCCGTTCTTGTTGGCGATGCGGACGTAGTCACCGGTGGAAATGCCGTGAGCGTCGGGGAAGCGGATTTGGCGCTGTTTGTGGCTGGGGGGCGAGTCGGGCAGGGGGCGGCCTTTGTCTCGGGCCCGGCAGTATTTGGGCCAAGCTTTGCCGCGGGGGCTTCCGTCTTTGTCGGGCATGCAGCGCTGGCGTTTGCCGTGGCCCTGGGCCAGGAACTCGATGCCAAGAGGCAGGTTGGTCAGGATGTTGAATTCTCCGAGGATCGTTGCGTCGTTGCTGTGGGTTTTTGGGATGTTGAAATCCGGCGGTTGGTGGCGGTGTCAGCGACAGCAAGTTTGGGTGAGGGCAATGTCTTGCGTTTCCAGGTGTTTAAGCAGCTGGGATATGATGACGTTGGTCGGGGTGGCTCCGGCCAGGGGCAGAAGCAGTTGAGCTTGGATTTCCTTGAGGAGGTCGGGCTGGTCGGCGAGGAATACTGCGATCGGCTTATTGCCTTTGGCTTGGTTGCAGGCATAGCAGGCGGCGACCAGGTTGTCCCGTCGGGTGGGTCCCATGGCGGAGACCGGGATGACGTGGTCTTTGGTCAGGCGGTTGCCGGGAGTGCTCTTGTGGCCGCAGTAGCGGCACTGGTAGTCGTCCCGGTGGAAGACGCAGGCGCTCAGGTGGGACTGGTAGCGGGGTCCCTGCTGGTAGCCGATGCCGTGAACTTCGGGGTTGATCAATTTGTGGGTGTCAAACTTGGTGGTTTCGATGAGGATGTGGTCGATGGCGACGAGCTTTTCGAGCCTGGAAATCCAGGTCAGGGTATTTTGCAGACGGGATTTGACACTGGGGGCCAGCCAGTCGTCGGCCCGTTTGCGATGATTGAAGCGGGGGCCCGGTAGCGGATGCGGGAGCGGCGGCCGCGGCGATAGTTCTTGCGTTTTTCCATGCGGCGCTTGATTTGCTTGCCGCGGTGGTGAATGATGAGGGCCAGCAGTCCGGCGCGTTTCCCGGTGGTTTGGTTCTGGCGAATTACGGCGATGCCGGTGTGGTCGGCGCCGGGGTCGATGGCCCGGGTGGACTGGTGGACTTCCTCGGGAGGAATGACTTTGTCGACCAGCTGGATGGCGAAGAGGTCGTACCGGCGGTGGGGTTTGGCGCGACCGCGTTTAATCAGGAGGCGGGCCCGGGAGGGATGACAGGGGGCAGGGGCTGCCCGTTGGTGTCGACTACGGGAACGAAGGTGGTGTTGGACATTTTGTTATTTCCTGAGATCCGGGGTTTCCCGGCTGAAGGTCACTCCCGAAAAGGGAGGTTTTGGTCCCCTTGCCAGTGTTCGCTGACGGGTGTCTTCCTGGTCAGGAAGACTGGTCGCTCCGGTGGTGGCGACCTTGCGAGAGCCCGGGGCTGGGGAATCACTCCGGGGTGCTATGGGAAATCCGTCAACGGACGTATAGAAGGCTGCTAGAGTTGGTGTCAGACGCCTCCAGTGCTGTTTAGGCAGCGCTGAATTTGTCAACACGCCCTAACGGCAAGGTAGGCTGGAAGTATGATGGGCTGATTCGGGAGCAGCGGCGAAATGGCACCGTGCCGCCGGCCGAGGATTTGTGGCCGGCTTTGCCCAACATCAGCTGCCCCAGCCTGATTGTGCGCGGCACGGAAACGGATTTGCTGAGTTCGGAAACGGCGGAGCGGATGCTGGCTACTTTGCCGAACCCGGCGTTGGTGGAAATCGACCGGGCCGGTCACATGGTCTTTGAGGATAATCCGGGGGACTTTATTGCGGCGGTGCGGGAGTTTCTGGGGTAGGGGGAGGCCGCAAGCCGGGGCGGCAGCTAAACCCGGTTTCAGGGGGCGGTCAGCAGGTATTCGAGGAGGGCTTGCTGGGCCGGCTTGCGGTTGTGGGCCTGGGCGTAGGCGATGGATTGGAGATGGTCGAGCATTCCGGGGGGGACTTCCTCGCCGTAGTGGGCGGGCATATCGTGCATAAATTGGGCGGTGGGTTTGGCTTGGGCAAGGAGGGCCGGGTCGACGGTGTAGCCCTTGAAGGCTTCGAGGCGGCCGCCGCGCTCGGCTTCGTCGCCCATACTGGTCCAGACATCGGTATAAACAAAGTCGGCGTTGGGGACGGCGGCAGCCGGGTCGGTCAGGGATTGGATGGAGTCGGGGCCGCCGCTGGCCCGGGCTTGTTGGAGGGTGGCGGCGTCGAGCTGGTAGCCGGGCGGGGATGCGATGCTGAAGGTCATCCCCATTGCCGGCAAAGCGAGGCAGAGGCTACGGGCGACATTGTTGCCATCGCCGATATAAGCCAGTTTGCGGCCGGGCAATTCGCCGTGATGTTCGGCGATGGTGACCAGGTCGGCGATTATCTGGCAAGGGTGTTCCCAATCGGAGAGGGCGTTGACTACCGGGACGGTTGCGTGTTGGGCGAGTTCCGGCAAAGCGTGGTGGGAGTTGACGCGGGCGACGATGCAGTCCACATAGCCGGAGAGGACGCGGGCGACATCGGCAGCCGGTTCGCGGATGCCCAAGCCGACTTCGTCGGGGCCGAGATAGACCGGATAGCCGCCGAGTTGGTGGATGCCGACCATAAAGCTGGTTTTGGTACGGAGGGAGGGTTTCTCAAAGAGCAGGGCGACGCTTTTGCCGCGCAGGGCGGGAACGGCGGCCGGTGCGGTGGGGGCTTTGAGTTCGATAGCCCGCTGGATGATGCGCCGGGTTTCGTCCGGGGAGAGGTCGGTAACGGAAAGGAAATGGCGGTTAGTTGGCATTGTATTGCATCCTCCGGGAATGGGGGGATGATATAGGATAAAGAGGACGGGTTCAAGGTGGGGGGAGTTGCCGGTACAAGGCTATCGCATATACTTGGCGACTTACTTACTCATTTCCGTGAAAGCGGGCATCCAAAGTCCCCGGCCTGTCTGGATTCCCCCGAAAGTGGGAATGACGGTAGTAGGTCGATGATGAAGGTTGCTATATGCTATAGCTCTGATTTCCGGTATGATAGTGGGGCGATTGGTCATCCGGCAACGGGCTGGGGAGGAAGGGAAAGCCGCATAAGCAGCGGAGGTTGGAGAGTTATGGTTAGTTTGAATTCGGGGATGGCGGCGGGGTTGAAGGGGGAGCGGGAGACGGTAGTTTGCGAGCATAATGTGGCGGGTCATGTGGACAAGTTCAGTACGCCGGCGATGATCAGCCTGATGGAGCGGGCGGCGATAGCGGCGGTGGATGCGTATTTGGAGGAGGGGCAAACTACGGTGGGATTTGAGGTGCAGGTGCGGCATTTGGGGCCGTCGGCGTTGGGGGCGCGGGTGCGGGCGGAGGCGGAGTTGGTGGAGGTGAGTCGGAATCGGCTGAGTTTTGCGGTGGCGGCGTTTGATGGGGAGCGGAAGGTGGGGGAGGGGACGCACCGGCGGGCGGTTATTGAGCGGAGCGGGTAAGGGGTAGTTGGTTACTGGCGGGTTGAGGATTCGGGCGGGCGGGGAGATACCGGTGTTGGCGGAAACCGCGGCCGCGGTTTCCGCCTTGTCGGGAGAAGGGTTGGCAGGTCTGGTCGTTGGGCCGCCATACACCGGTAGGAACATTGGCGTACATCATCCCGGTATTGCCCGGCCAGGCTGCCGATTACGGTCGTTCGACCTTGATTTGGCTACTAATGCCGGTAGGTATGGTTGCCATGCCGGCGGGTTGGCCCAGTCTTGCGATCGCGGTTGACCGTTCTCCAGTCAACCTGGGTTGCTCCGACTCCTGTAGGCTGGGGCTGCGGTTTGGCGGCGGGTGGGATTTGCCGTTGGCCGCTGCTCCTAGTGGGGTGGCGGGTCCTTGGGCCGCTGCCCCGGAGGAGGAGTGTTTGAGGCGTCCGGCGGCTTGTTTAGGGCCGGCCGGGGCCCACAGCGCGCTGTGTGGAGCGTATTAAGTTTTACGGTAAGCTTAGCGTAAGGAACCCGGCGTCCCGGGGTCAGGTCAACCTTGACGAGTTTTATTATGGGGGATGGTTTGGGGATTTGTCAAGGGGTAATATGGATGAATTTTCGGGAATTTGGGAATTGATTTTAGGCTACGGCGGGGGAACTGTCACATAAAGTTCCCCCGCGCGCCCTCAAAACTTTTTGAGTTTGGGGATGGCTGGTTGTCTTGAAGGTGGTTGCAGGCGTGGGGTTGAGATTCCTCGGCTGTCGCCTCGGAATGACATGAGTGATGATGGGGGAATGACATTGGGATATAAGGGGGAATGGCATAGGTAACAGGGTGAGGGAATGGCATAGTGGGGTTCTGGATTCCCATTTTCGTGGGAATGACGGGTTAAGTTGGGGATGGCATAGTAATGGGGCGGGTTGCGCGCAACCCGCCCCAGAAACTTTTATGCTTTGCGGCCGTTCCGGCCGCATCCCGCCAGACGAACCGGTTACAGGTTAATCTGCGGGTCGAGGTAGGAGTGATCCTTTTCGTAGATTTGGACCCGGTTGCGGGCCGTGTCGCAGACGAACAGGAGGTTGTTGTCCCGGTCGTAGGCGCAAGCCACCGGCTTAACGAACTTGCGCTGCTGTTCGTAAAGGTCGGGGACGCGGCGGCGAGCTTTGACCATATCCGGGTTGGCGTCCAGGCCCATTTGCCCCCACTTGGAAACATCCACGGCGTCACCTTCGAGGTAGGCGATGGGCTTGGCTTCGGGGTCATAGATGACCACTCGGTCGTTCATCCAGTCCACCACATAGACATCGCCGTCGTTGTCCACGCAGACGCCGCTGGGGTGATTAAGGGCGTCCCGGTCCTCGACGGTGTGGGCAAAGCTGCGCAGCAGAGTGCCGCCGGGCGTGAATTTCTGGACGCGGTTGTTGCCCCAGTCGGCGATATAGAGGTCGCCGTTGTTGTCAATGGTAATGCCGTTGGGCATATCCAGCTGGTCGTCGGCGTCGCCCTTGCTGCCAAAGCCGCCCAGGTATTGGCCGTCTTTGCTGAATTGCTGGACGCGGCTGTCGAAGGAGTTGACCACCCACAGGTTATCGTCGGCATCGAAAGCAATGCCGGCGGGGCCGTTGAGCTGGCCGGGTTCGCTGCCTTTCTGACCCCAGCCGCCGATGGGCGCGCCTTCCGGGTCGAAAATGGCGATACGGCACTGCCATTCGTCGGAGACATAGACATTGCCGCTGCTGTCGAGGGCCACGCCGGACAGCCAGGTAAAGGTAGTGGGTTCGTCGGAGCCGTAGGCGAGGCCGGCCCGGCCGAATTCGCCGAGGAACTCCTGGTTGACATCGAATTTGGTGATGCGGATACCGCCGGGGTTTTGTTCGGTGGCGCGGTTGGTGGCGTAAAGGAGGCCGTTTTTGCCGGCGGCGATGCCGACGGGCTGGGAAAAGCCCATTCCGGCGGCGCCGTTGCGGCCGATGTTGTGGGAGTAGAGCCAGGCGCGGCCGGCGGCTACGGTGTTCTGAGCCATTGCATTCCTCCTGCTACTGGCGTTGACGATAGTCGCAAGGGCCGGGGAACCGCCCCCAAGGGGAAAGTTCACCCGGCCCCAAATCTTTCCGGTTGGCCCGTTAAGGGCCGCCGGGTCAAGGGCGCGGGAAATGGGCTACTTCAGGTAGCTCATTTTCTCGAAGTTGCCGTTGACCAGGGGAGTGGCGTCGATGCCGAACCAGTCTTCGACGATGGTGGAGTAGGCGCCGCGGAAGTCGTAGTTAGGCACCAGGTCGCCCTGTTCGAGGGCTTTGGCTTCGAGGGAGGGATATTCGCCGTACATCCCGCCTTTGACGCCGTCGCCGATAACGAAGGAGACGCCGGCGGCGCCGTGGTCGGTGCCGGAGCCGTTGTCCCGGACGCGGCGGCCGAACTCGGAGAACAGGTACATAACGACGTTCTCCCCGGCGTTATGCTCGCGCAAGTCGGCAAAGAAAGCGCCGATGCCCTCGGCCACATCCTTCCAGAGTTGGGGATGGGCGGCGGCTTCGCCGGCGTGGGTGTCGAAGCTGGCGTGCTGGGTGTAGAAAATGCGCGTCCCCAAGTCGGCGAAATAGACCTGGGCAATGTCCCGCAGATGCTGGGCGATGGCGGAGCTGGGATACTCCACATTGGAGGAGTAGCGTTCCGGAGCCACCTTAACAATGTCCGCGCCAATCATCGCTTCGGTGCCGGTGGAGCGCAGGTAGTCGGTGACAAAGCTGCCGCCGACGGTGGGGGAATACATCCGGCTGAACAGGTCAAGAGCCTTGGAGCGCTGTTCCTGGTCGGAGATGCCGGTCAGCAGCCCGTAAGTGCCGAGGTCGGAGATGGCGGCGACGGGGACGCCGGGAACCGCCAAAGCCCGCGGCAAGCCATGCCCGAAGTTGATGGCGGTCAGCACATTCTCCTTGTGCGGATCCAGTTCCCGGGCCAGCCGGCCGGCCCAGCCTTCCGTCCCCACCTTGTCCGGCTCGCAGGTGTGCCAGATGTCCATGGAGCGGAAGTGGGAGCGGGGGGAGTCCGGGTAGCCGATGCCGTGGATGACGGCGACCTTACCCTGGTCATAGAGTTCCTTGACCGGCCCCATCGTGGGCATCAGGGCGAGGTTGTCGTTCAGGGGCAGCATCTCCTCCCGCTGATAACCGACATTGGGCCGGTTTTCGTAGTAGAGGCCGTCGTTGTAGGGGATGACGGTGTTCATATAGTCGTTGCCGCCGGTGAGCTGCAACACGACGACGACCGGGTCTTTCTTGGTGGAAGTCATATCAGCCTCCTGGTGATTTTGGGTTGGGTTAGCCCGGGAGGCCGCGGGATAGCGGCGTCCCGGGTTTAAGGGATGGTCTAGGCGAACTGGTATTCGGTGGTGGCGCTGATGAGGGCCATCATTTCACCGATGCGCGTAGCGGCGGCCGGTTCGTTATTCCAGTCGAGATTGCCGCCGGCTTGGGCGTGTTCGCTCAGTTGGGCGCGGGTTTCGTCGCTGAGCTGGAGGTAGCCCATGTGGTCGAGGCAAGCGTCGAGGAGCTGGTCGGGAGTAGTGGCATTTTCGGCTTTGATGTGGCCGATAATGGTCTGCATCCCCGGCTGGGCGGTTTTGGTGACGCTGTCGGCGACGAAGTTGATCCGGGCCAGCAGGGAACCGCTGTTAATCCACTCGGAGCCGGTATGCCAGCCTTCGACGCTGGGCGGGTCGAGGATGTCCTGCCCCATATAGCCGGGTTCCCGGCAGACCCGGGCCAAGCCGGGGTCGGGGAATTGGTAAGCGCCGACCATTTTAAGGGTGCCGGCCACGATTTCCGCCGGACTCTTAATCTTGGAGTAGCGGGCATCCTTAAAGAAGTCGGACTTCAGCATAAAGCGGAGGACTTCCCGCATTTCGTAGCCGGACTCCTCGAAGACTTTGCACATCGCGTCGAGGGCTTCCTCGTCGCGGGCCGGTTCGATCGTCCAGGCCGGAACCTGCGGTTCATCCGCCACAAAGAAGTTGTAGAGATGGCGGCAGATAAACCGGGCGGTAGCCGGCTCTTTGACGACGATGTCGATGATGTCCTCGCCGTTAAAGTTGCCGGTCTGACCCAGGAAGGTCTTTTCGGAGAAGTCGTGATCCTCCTCCCGATAGACGAACTTCCAGGGATAGCGGCCGTAGGGCTGGCGGGGCAGCTTGGGTTGGATCGTCCAGCCGGTAAAGGCGCGGGAGGCTTCGCGGACGTCAACTTCGGTGTAGTTGGAGACGCCCATGGAGAACAGCTCGAGCAGTTCCCGTCCCCAGTTTTCGTTGACCGCGTCCCGGTGGTTTTCGTTGTTGTCCAGCCAGTAAATCATGGCCGGATTCTTGGAGAGTTCGAGGAGCAGCTCCTGGTAGTTGCCCATCCCGCACTGGCGGAACATCTCAATCTGGGTCAACATCTGGTCGCAGTTGTCCAGCTTGGCGTTGCCGGTCGCGAACACATGGTGCCAGAACAGGGCCATTTTCTCCTCGAGCGGCTTGTCCGTGGAAATCATGTTATAGAGCCAGTTGGCCTGGCCCATAACCGGGTTGCCGCCGGGGAGCAGGCTGCCGGGATGGTAGCGGAGCAGCAGTTCGCCCTGGCCGCCGTGGCGGTCGGACGGGGGATCGACGAGTTCGTCGACGACGGCGTCATAACCCTGGGCGACGAGGGTTTCGAGTTCGTCGCGGTTGGCGCCGAAGCCGGCCCGTCGCATGAGGTGGGCCATTAAAGCGAGGTCATCTTTGTGGGACATCCGTTGCCTCCTTATTTAGAAGGTTGGGGTCAACCGGGGCGGGTTTTACCGCCGCCCGCATAGGGTTATCAGGGATTTTAGGGTATAGCGGCGGGTCTGTCAACACCTTTTTTGAGGAATTCTAAATATCGAATCGTTTTTAATAGTGATTATAAGGTAAGAATGGGAATTAGGGCGGGGGGCAAGGGTGGGGCGGATAGCTGACGACCGGGCGGGGGCGTTGCTGGGGGAATGAAAGTAGCAGAAAGTACGGGAAAGGGCCGGGGCAGGAACTCCTGGCTGCCCCGGCGGGTGAGTTTAGCATTTAGATTCAGCGTTGGGGTGGGGGGCGCCGGGGCGGAATCTCTGGCCGGAGATTCCGCCCTTGCGGGAGGGGGTTGGCAAAGGGGCCATTGGGTTGCCTGCTCCGGGGGGCATCCTGGCTTGCATCCGCCCGGAGTTTCCCGACCCAGTTGCCTGGCGGCAAACTAGACCTTGGGGTGGCTACTAACGCCGCTGGGTATGGTTGCCACTACCGGCGTTTTGGCCCAGTCCAGCTACCGGGGTTGACCGCACCTCCAGTCAACCTATTAACTCCAGCTCCTTTAAGGATGGGGTAGTGGTTTGGCGGCTGGTGGGATTTGCCGTTTTCCGCGGCTCCGGTTGGGGAAGGCGGGTTCCTTAGTTCCGGTTCCCCGGGGTAGGAGCAGGGACGCTTGACGGCCGCGGGGGCCGGGGGCGTCCACAGCGCGCTGTGAGCTGTATTTCACGGTAAGCTAGCGTATCGTTTTGAGACCCGGCGTCCCGGGGCTAGGTCTGACCTCGCAGTAATAAGTATGGGGGATGGAATAGTAGTTGTCAAGGGGGTTTGGGATGAATTTTCGGATTGATTTTGGGAATGGAGGTTCTGTATTCCCACTTTCGTGGGAATGACGGGGGCGCATCGGGGGAATGACGGTGGGAGGATGACGGTTGCCGGAGGATGGGGGACGGCGGGGGAATTGTTGTAAAAATTCCCCCGCACCCCCTCAAAACTTTTGGATTTTGGGGAGTCTGCTGATGAATAGTCGAGATTCCTCGGCTATCGCCTCGGAATGACATGAGAAAAATAGGGGGAATGGCATAGCGGGGCTCTGGATTCCCGCTTTCGGGGGAGGGACGGTTTCGGTGTGGGATAGGCTTGGGCTATACTGCGGCTAGTTGCCCCAATACCGGGATGGCGGCGGTTTGTTCGAGGTGTTCGAGGTGGTGGATGCCTTTGCGGGTGTCGCTGGCTACTCGGGCGGGATCCCAGAGCTGGTAGCGGCGTTGGGCCAGGTGGTAAGTGAATTCTTTCCAGTCGGCTAAGGATAGAGGGGCGCGGGGGCCGAGGCCGGCTTGCCGGCGGTATTCTTTCAGCAAGTCGGAGCGGGTTTGGCCGTAGAGGTGGGCGAAGGCTTCCTCGACCAGGTCCTCGCCGTCGGGGTAGCAGCGGGCTAACTGGCGTTTGCGGACATCGTCCTCGACGGCTTGCTGGAGGGCTTCCTCGACGATTACGCCGTACCAGTAGTTGAGGTAGGCGCGGTATTTGTGGCCGCCGATTCGTTGGCGGAATTCGTCGGGGGTGACGGCTGCGGGGAGGGCGCCGGTAAAAAGCAGGGTTTCCAGTTCCGGCTGGGGGATAAATTCCACGATTTCCAGGGCGAGGCGTTCAGCCAAGGTGAGCCAGTCGAGGGCTTCGCCGTGGATGAGGTAGCGGTAGGTGCGGCCCTGGTGGGTTTCCCGGGGTAGAGTCCAGAGGGCGACGGCTGCGAGGAGGGCTTGATGCCAGGGGAGGCCGCTTTGTACGGCAGCCCGGAGGTGGAGCAGAGCATCGGGTTGGGTGGCCGCCAAGTTGGGCGGCGGGATAGACGCGCCATTGCTGGCAACGGGGTCATTGGCGGCAATGGGGTCGCTGGTACCGCCATTGCCGGCAGGGCGGCTGTTGGGAGGGCCGTTGCCGTTGCCGGGTGCGCTGTTGGGGGTGGCGGGCGGAGTCATGGGGTTGCCGGCGGCGAGGTTGAGTTGGGGGCGGTTTGTTGGTCGCGGTATTGGTCGAAGAGTTCGCTGCGGCCGGGTTTGGGGGTTTGGAGGTAGTGGAGGAATTGGGGCCGGGGCATAGTGTTGAGGATGTGGCCGGGTTGGCACCAGGCGCGGCGGGCGATGGCGATGCCGAAGCGGCGGTTGGTCAGGCCGGTATGGCGGTGGGAGTCGGTACTGATGACGAGGGGGACGCCGAGTTCACGGGCGCGGCGGGCGTGGGTGTCTTTCAAGTCCATGCGTTCCGGGGCGGCGTTGATTTCCATAGCGGTGCCGGTGGCGCGGGCGGTTTGCAAGAGGGCTTCGAGGTCAAAATCGACGGGGCCGCGGCGGCTGAGGAGGCGGGTGGAGGCGTGGCCGATGATGGTTACGGCGGGGTGTTCCATAGCGCGGATGATACGGCGGGTCATGGTGGCGCGGTCTTGGCCCATCGCGGAATGGACGGAGGCCACCACCACATCTAATTGGGCCAACAGTTCATCGGGGTAATCCAAAGTTCCGTCAGCGCGGATGTCCACTTCGGAGCCGCAGAGGAGGGTTATAGGGTAGCGGTCTTGCATGGCCCGGAGGAGCTGGATTTGCTCAGCCAGGCGTTCGTTGGATAAGCCGTTGGCGATGCCGCGGCCGGAGGAGTGGTCGGTCATTGCCATATATTCGTAGCCCTGGGCGGCAGCGGCGGCAATCATTTGGTCGATGGGGTCGCGGCCGTCGCTCCAGTCGCTGTGGAGGTGCAAGTCGCCTTTGAGGTCGGCGGCGGTTACAAGGTGGGGGATAGCGCCGGCTTGGGCTTGTTCGATTTCGTCCATTCCGGCGCGGAGTTCCGGGGGGATGTAGGCTAGGCCCAAGCGGGCGTAAAAGGCGGTTTCGTCGGGGAATTTTTCGAGCTGGCCGGTTTGGCGGTCGGTGATGCCGTATTCGTTGAGGGACAAGCCGAGGCGGTGGGCGTAGTCGCGGAGGCGGATGTTGTGCTGCTGGCTGCCGGAGAAATACTGGAGCATGGCGCCGAAGGAGTCGGTTTCGCCGAGGCGGAGGTCAACCTGGATGCCGGGTTCGAGGATGACGCTGGTTTTTTTGGGGCCGTGGGCGAGGATTTCCCGGACGGCGGGCAGAGCGGTCAGGGCGTCGCCGACGGCGGCTTGGGTTTCGGTTGGGGCGACACCGACCAAGTCGATGTCGCCGATGGTTTCCTCCCAACGGCGGAGACTGCCGGCGGGGTAGAGCTGGGCGAGTTGGGGACAGTGGGCTTGGAGGGCGGCGGCGGTTTCCTCAGCCAAGGCTAATGCCGTGCCAATGGGGGTGCGGCCGTTTTTGACGCCGCTGGTGCGGAGGTGGCGGAGGATGTTGTCGGCGGCGCGTTGGCCCATTCGGGGAAGGTTGGCGAGGCGGCCGTCGGCGATGGCTTTTTCGATGCCTTCGACGGTGCTGACGCCGAGTTCCTGGGTGATGAGCATAGCGGTTTTGGAGCCGATGCCGGGGATGGAGAGGAGGGTGAGGACGCCGTCGGGGAGTTCGGCGAGGAGTTGGTCGTAGGCGGCGATGCGGCCGGTTTCGAGGTATTCGCGGGTTTTGTCGCTGATGGCTTTGCCGATGCCGGGGATTTTTTTGAGGTCAACGCCCTCTTGGGCGGCTTGTTCGAGGGAAAAGGAGAGGTGGCTGATGGTGCGGGCGGCGCGTTGATAGGCGCGAATCTTGAATACGGTATCGCCCTTCATTTCGAGAAGGGATGCCATATTGTCGAAGAGTTCCGCGATTTGGTCGTTGGATACGGGCATAACATTTCCCCCGACAGGAACAGGCTAGGCAGCGGCTACCGCCGCCGGTTTCCCGCTTCCGCCACCAGATCCTGCTCGATGGACAGCAGTTCGTCCCGCAATTCCGCGGAGCGGCGCATCATTTGCCACAGCCGCAGATAGCCGGACAGATAGGTGGCAAGGGCCGTGGTCAGCAGCAGGCCGCCGCCGACCGGCAGCAGGTACAGGTTAGGCGAATTGCCCAAGCCGCTGATGCGGTGCAATACCAGAATTATCAGCCCGGATGCCGTCCACAGCACGCCGATGGAATAGACATAGGCGCTGATTTTCCAGAGAAACCGGGACAGCGCCGACAGGAAAGCCGGCGGCCGCCACAGGTTCCGGGATTTGCGCCGGCGGCGCACCTGGGCGCGGCCGACGGTATTCATCAGCGCATCCACCCGGTCAAAGGCCCGCTCGGTGTCGGACATCACCTGATCGATTTTCAGCTGCTGCCAGTCCAGCAGCCGCATTGCCAGTTTGCCGAAGCCGGACACGGCGCCCATCGTCAGCCAGCCGCCGAGGGCAATGCCGCAAAAGTAAGCCAGTCCCACGCTAAAGGCCCGGAAGGGCGTATCGTTCACCAAGGCGACCAGGCCGGCGATAGAGCCGGTAGCGGCCCCCAGTAAAATCAGCAAGACCACCGGGCGTTTGAGGAACTGTTGCAGCATCAGCCGCCGCTCACTGGGGTAGTCATTTCAGCTCCGCTTTCTACAATTGCCGGGATAGTTTAGCACAAGGGGGGCTGGTATTATGCCAATCCCGTCAACATCATTGCTGCTAATCCGGCGGCGGGTTGTCGGCTTTGGTGCTGCCGCTGTAGAAGTCGAGGACGCGGCGGCTCATAAAGGTGGAGAGGAAGCGGACGCCGCTGATGGCGGCGGCGTAGCTCATGCGGGTAGGGCCGATGACGCAGATGGCGCCGCCGGCTTGCTGGGGGACGCCGTATTGGCAGAGGATTACGCCGAAGGGGCGCAGAGGTTCCTCCTGGTTTTCGCCGCCGATATAGACGGCGATGTCGCCGCTGTCGGGGAGTTCGGAGAGGAGGCTGCCTAACAATACCCGTTCCTCGAGGAGTTCGACCAGTTCCCGGGCTTGGCTGCCCCGGGCCATTTCCGGCTGGTTCAGCAGCCAGCGCAAGCCGTCCACATAATGTTCCGGGGGATTGTAGTTGTCCTCCGCGCGCAGCATCGCCAAGGCGTTCTGCCGCACCTGTTCCTCTAATGGGTTGAAGCGGCCCGGGGCGGCGGCGATTTCGGCCCAGTTGCGCCCGCTGAGGCAGTCGTTCAAGCCGTGGGCAATCTGGTTCAGTTTTTCCTGACTGGAGGGTTCCTCGAGGGGCAGCAGGCGGCGCAGGAGGCGGGCTTCCTGCAAGACGATAATGAGCAGGGCGGTGAGTTCCTCGAGATAGACGAGTTGGAGGCTTTTGAGGCGGGGGGAACGGAATTGCGGCACGGTAACGATGGCCATATTGGTGGCGAGGCGGGAGAGGATGGCGGCGCAGCGGCGGCTCCAGGCAGCCAAATCGGGGTCGGCTTGGGGGATGTTGTCGCGCAGCTGGTTGCGGAGGCCGCGGGGCGGGGGCGGTTCCTCAAGGGATTCGACATAGTAGCGGTAGCCGCGGTCGGAGGGGACGGCGCCGGCGGAGATGTGGGGGCGGGAGATGTAGCCGGCTTCGGCGAGTTGGGACATAGCGTTGCGGACGGTGGCGGGGCTGACTTTGTCCGGGGAAAGGCGGGCGATTTCCTCGGACGCCACGGGGCTGGCGCTGCTGATGTATTCGTTGACTAGGATGTTCAGGACGCGGCCGGCGCGGTGGTTCAGCATAGGGATGCCCCGAAGTGATGATGTAGGGTGGCGGGATGGATGGGATGACGGGATGGCTAGGCAATCGGCGGGGATGGCTGCGGCGGGGGTGGTTACTGGGGGTCCGGGGGCAGGAGTTCCGCCAGGGCGATGCCTTTTTCGCGGGCGACGCGTTCCAGGTGGGGTTTTATTTCGGCGCGGAACTCGGCCCGGCCTTGGGCCAAGCCGGCGGCGCGGCCTTCGGCCCGGGCTTCCTGCCGCCATCGTTCCCGCCATTTGCGGCGCTGTTCTAATACCCAGAACATAAGCATTGCTCCTCTGGGGATGGTTGCGGCGGGACGGTTACTCTTTGTCCCGCGGCAACAGCTCATCCAGGTCGATGCCCTTTTCCCGGGCGACGCGTTCCAAGTGGGCTTTCATTGCGGCGCGCTCCTTAGCCCGGCCTTCAGCCACACCGTCGGCCCGGCCTTCAGCCACACCGATGGCCACGCCTTCGGACAGGGCTTCCTGCCGCCACCGTTCACGCCACTGACGCCGCTGGTCTAATGCCCAGAACATAACTCTTACTCCTCGCTCAAAGAGTACGGCAAGCATACCGTAGATGATGGCGGCCAAATCCACCAGTTCGGCGGCTGCGGACGGCCCGACGCGGGGCCAAGGCAGGGCTTGCTCCCACCAAGCCAAGGCCATAGTTACCGCAAAAATCCCGAAGGGGACGGCGAGGGTGTGCCGCCGGAGCCAGCGAAATTCGGACTGGTCAATCATCGCTCCGTCCAGTGTAGCAGATGGGGATGGGCGGCGCAAATTACTGGGCGGCGGCGCCGCGGCGGTAATTATTCAACAGGGCTAACGCATATACCTAGCGACTCTAGGGCGTGTTCACACTAAAGCGATGGTGATAGAATAGAGGGAGATTCCGGGTTTGGGAGGGAGTTGCGGTATGGAAATCACTGCGGAGCAATATCAGCAGGTCGCCCATCTGTTCCCGGTGCAGCGGGGCAATGTCAAGCTGTCCAACTTGCAAGTGCTCAATGCCGTGCTGTATCTAGCCGAGCAAGGCTGCAAATGGCGGGGGCTGCCGGAACGCTTTGGGAATTGGCACACTATCTATATGCGCTGGCAGCGGTGGAACGAGCAAGGGGTGCTGGCTCAGGTTTTTGCCGGGTTGCAGGAAATCGGGGTACTGCCGGAGCATTGGGCGGTTCTGGCATTGGACAGCACCAGTGTCAAAGTGCATCCGGACGCTACGGGGGCACCGAAAAAAAGGGGCCACAAGCCTTAGGAAAGTCCCATGGCGGGCGGAACACCAAGGTTCATGTGCTGGCCGCTGACGACCGCACGGCTTTGGCCGTGGCCCTCTCCCCGGGGCAGGCGCATGATGGGGTGGAAGGGCGGAAACTGCTGACCCTGCGTGGGCCGCCGGAACCGCCGGCCGATCTGTTGATGGATCGGGCCTACGAGGGGAATGTTACCCGGCAGCTGGCTGCGGATTTGGGCTATTGGCCGGTGGTGCCGCCGCGGCGGCATCGCAAGGTTAAGTGGGATTAGGATAAAGAGTTGTATCGGCAGCGCAATGGGGTGGAGCGGTTGTTCGGGCGGCTGAAGCGGTTTCGGCGGATTTTCACCCGCTACGACAAACTGGATTTTATGTATCTGGGCTTTGTCCTGCTGGCGTGTATCTTTGAGCTGCTGCACCGCCCCCTTTAGCGTGAACACGCCCTAGATTCCCACTTTCGCGGGAATGACGGTGGGAAGGCGGGAAGGAAGGTTTGCCGGATGGGGAGACGGCGGGGGAACTTTTACACAGGTAAGTATCCCTTTATAACAAGTATTGACAACAAGCAGCGTTTATGGTATAATACGAGTATGGAAAGATACACTATCAAACACTTCAACGAACAATTCCCCAATGACGATACCTGTCTGGATTTCATCAAGTCCGCTCGCTGGCCTGACGGCATTCGTTGCGTGAAATGCGACCGTATTACCCCTCATTTTCGCGTTTCCAACCGCAAGTCCTACGCCTGTCAGTTCTGCGGGAGCCAAGTCTATCCCACTGCTGATACCATCTTTCACAAGTCCTCTAATCCTCTCCGCTCCTGGTTCTACGCTATGTTCCTGATGGCTTCCACCAGAACCGGAGTATCTGCCAAGCAACTGGAGCGCGAGATTGGCGTTACCTACAAAACTGCTTGGCGTATGTTCAACCAAATCCGTAAGATTATGTCCCAAGACCCCGACCTCTTCCTCTTTGGCCCCGTGGAAATCGATGAAACTTACATCGGCGGCAAAGAAATTAACAAGCACTTCAACAAACGCCTCAACGCCGGACGCGGCGTAGCGGGTAAGACCCCTGCCTTCGGTATGGTGGAGCGGGGTGGTAAGGTCGTTGTCAAAGTTACACCTAACACTAAATCCGAAACCCTGATTCCTATCATTCAAGAACGCATCCCCTTAAACGAAACTACTACCATATATACCGATGAGTTCCCCAGTTACAATCAGTTATCCAGCCTGGGATACGCCCACGAGACAGTGAAACACCGGGCAAAGGAATATGTTGCTGGAAATGCCCACACTAACAACATCGAAGGCATCTGGAGCAATACCAAACGAGGTATTGACGGCACTCACCACGCCATCAGCCCCAAACACCTGCAAGGCTATTTGGACGCCTACGTCTTCCGCTACAACCACCGCCACGACACAACCCCTATGTTCGTCCAGTTGTTGAACCAGGCGGTTTCCGCTCTGCCTTCGCCGGCTGAGATGCCAGCGTGAGCAGTCGCTCAAACCGCTCCTTGGTCAGCACTGGATTTTTTTGATTTTTGGCATTTTGCTTGCGATTCGCCATTTTGCCTCCTATATATTGGAGGGTATTACCTTGGCATTGACCGACGGAGGAGTGTCTGAGCGGTTTAAGGTGCTTGATTAGGAATCAAGTAGGGAAGGTGCTAGTACCACCAACCCTCGCGGGTTCGAATCCCGTCTCCTCCGCCGAGCAATGCCAAGGTAATCCGGTAAGGGACTAATAAGCCCCCTCTGTTCGGAAACTGATATACTCAGTTCCGTCCTCGTTATAAGCCGCAAACCTTATCCAAACACTCCGACCGTCCTCCAACCTCGCCCTTCCCCGGCAGTTAATACGGTCGTCAGTTTTCGTGACCTCCTCGATGTCCAAGACATCGACAATCGGAGACCCGCCGGTCAGAAACACGTTGTCCTCGGACAAGTCCTTGACCCCGTGTTTCGCAGTCTCGCACGACGGCAGACCGCAAGCCCCCAGAGCTATCACGCTCAAGATACCCAAGACAGCCAAAGCGACAATAGCCTTCACAAGAACCCCCTTGCAGCGTTTGGGATGTAGGCACTCGTCACAGCGACCGACACGGCCAAAGCGTAAGTCCACAAGGGGGCGCAGTGCGCCCATATCCCTGCGCTGAAACGACTTACGCTTTTCCCGCTCCGAACCGCTGACGGCCCGGGTCGCTGTGACAATCTAATCATATATCACAATATCCCTCATTTGACAAGTCCCTTATTGCCGTCATTCGGTTACTACTTGTTATAAAGGAATACTCACCTTTACAAAAGTTCCCCCGCCGTAACCCATCCGGCAAACCGTCCCTACCGTCATACCCATCCTACCCACCGTCCTCCCCCCCGAAAGCAGACATCCCGAACCGCAACCGTCATTCCCACGAAAGTGGGAATCCAGACTCCCCGCCCTCCCCCAAATCCCCCAAATCCCCGGTTGACAACCCCAGCCTCATCCTGTTACCGTAGCCTTACCTCGAAATTTCCCCCAGGAGGCCCCGGCTATGCTTCCCTTGCCCCTCAAACTTATCCTTTCCCTGACCGGACTGACCCTGCTCCTGGTCGCCGCCGCCTTTGTCCAAAGCAGCCGCGCCGAACCGGCCCTCACCCACTCCAGTTCCGAACTACCCCCCCCCCTACGAACACTTGTTCTATGCAGACGTCGCCCAAGCCGCCCCCCGCTCCATCCCTTGGGAATGCGCCGACTGGCAAGAGACCCCCGCTGTTGAGGACGCCGACGACCCCCGCGTCTCCCTGATCCTCGAATACCTCGCCGCCAACCGCGGCAAAACCATCTACTGCGCCATCGACCAATCCGACACCTTCACCAAAGCCGAAACTTGGGCCGCCGGCCGCCACCGCAACGAACGCGACGACACCGTCTACTTCGGCCAACAAGGCAACTTCCGCGGCTTTCTAGCGGCCCAAGAGGGCTACCTGACCGATGGCGAATCCGGCGTTACCGGCGTCAGCCGCGACCTCATCTTTGAATTCCCTCGGGAGCAGCGCCGCGGCAAGAAAACCATAACCAAGCGCATGGCCGTCCCCGCTGACGACGCCCGCCGGGTGTGGACGCCTTGGGAAATTCAAGCTTCCTCCCGCAACTCCGAGTCCGGCGCCAAGCAGGCGATCTCCCAACAACTTAACACCAATCAAGCCAATTTTGATTGGCAAGGCGTAGCGGAAACGGCTGCCGAGACCTATTGCCAGAACGCCGGCTATCAGCGCGCCACTCGGGTCTCCAGTGGCGGCGAAAAGCACGGTATATAGCAGCGACCAAGACATTCAGTTGACTTGGTACCGGTACAACGCCCGCAAAACCCGCACCTGGACCGCCACCTGCGAAAAGAAAGTCCGCGTCCGCCGCTGCTAAACCGCGCTAATCCCCCCACAAAAAAGGGGGACGGCCAAAGCCGCCCCCTCAATTCTTAATTCCTACTTAACCACCCTACCCCCGCGGCATCCCCAACCCCCGCCGCGCAATCTGATCCCGCATCACCTGCGTACTCCCATGATTGATCCCCGACTGAAACGACCCCATCAAATTATGGGCAAACACCCCCTCCTCCACCGCATCCTCCGACCCGTTCAGCAGCTGCGCATACGGCCCCAAAATCTGGGCAATCGTCTCCGTCGTCCGCACCCCATGCTCCGGCGCAAACACCTTCTCCGCCGACCCCTCGTAAGTAAAACTCCCCCCCTGCTCCACCAGCGACATACTCCGCATCGTCATCAGCCGGCACACCTGCGCCTCAATCCACAACTCCGCAATCCGGTCCCGCACCGCCGGCTCCCCCGCCAACCGGTATCCCCCCAGGTCATGCTCCTTCACATAATTGACGATGTCCTCATCCCGCTGTACCGAAATCAGATAGCGGCTCGCCCCCACCCGATCCAAATTCAGCCCCATCGCCCCCACATACCACCCCATATTTTCCTCCCCCAGCAGGCACGACGCCGGCACCCGCACCTCCTCGAAAAACACCTCATTAGTACGGGCATCCCCGTAAGTCGTACCGCTCGGCGCCGGCGGGTCATTCTGAATCGTCCACAACGGCCGCACCGTAATTCCCGGCGTATCCATCGGAATCAGGAAAATCGAAATCCCCCGATGCTTCGGCGCCTCCGGATCCGTCCGCGCCATCAGATAGCAATGGCTGGCGTAATGCGCCCCGGTCGTGAACATCTTTTGCCCGTTGATGACATACTCATCCCCGTCCCGCACCGCCCGGCACTGGAGACTCGCCAAATCCGCCCCCGCCTGCGGCTCCGTAAAGCCCAGGGCAAAGGATATTTCCCCCCGAATCAACCCCGGCAGAAAGTACCCCTTCTGCTCCTCCGTCCCCGCCGCCAAAATCGCCGGCGCGCCGCTGCCCGCCCCGCCTACCGTAATGCCCACCCGGGCAAACTCCTCCTCCACGATATACTGGTCAATGCGGCTCCCGTCCTGCCCCCCATACTCCTTGGGCCAGCTGATGCCTACCCAGCCCCGCTCCCCCAGCTTCCGATACATCTCCCGCACCTGCGGCCCCCGCCGCCGCACCCCCATCTCCTCAATCTCCCGCCGCACCTCCGGCGTCACATTCTCCTCAATAAACCGCCGCACCTCGCCCCGCAAAGCCTCCTGCTCCGGGCTATAAGCAAAATCCATAACGCTAACCTCCCGCCTTGCTCCGGCCGTCCCTACTCCGACCAGCCATCTGTCGGACGGCCCCGGTTATTCTCCCCGCCATTATAATACCCCCGTCAAAAAGTGTCACCCCCAGCATAACCGTCCTTCCCTTGCCAACGGGAATCCAGAAAACACCTCGACAGCCAACCGAACCCCCAACCCGAACCGTTGACGCCGCCAATCCGCCCGCCCTATAATCAACCCTATGGAAACTCCGGAAAAACCTGACCGCAAACCCTGCCCCCTCGGACTGACCGCCGCCCAGGCGGCCCAGGACGCCGTCGCCCCGGACATCGTAATCCTGTTCGGCTCCCGGGCCCGCGGCGACCACCGCCCGGAATCCGACATCGACCTGCTGGTCATTCATCAGGAACAGCGCGCCGCCGCCGTCGCCATCGCCTCCCGTGCCGGCTATGCCGAACTCAAAGCAAAGTCCCCCGATACCCCGGTAAATGCCATCGGCATCACCCGCCGCCAATTCGACTACGCCCGCCGTTCCCCCAACCATGTAACCGCCCAAGCCCTGCGCGATGGAGTGGTAATGACCGGAGAAAACCTCAACTACACCCCCGATTGGGACGACGAATACCCGGCTAGTTGGCCCGATGTCAAAGAGCGGATTCAAGCCGCTTATCGCAACCTGACCGCCTTCAACTACCTGATCGCCAATCCCGACATCGACCAGGAAATCTACGGTTTCAACGCCCAGCAAGCTGTCGAAAACGCCCTCAAAGGCTGGATTTCCGCCGCCGACCTCCGCTATACCAACACCCACAGCATCGACCAACTGGCCGCCATCCTGTTGCAAGACCGCGTAGAGTCCGCCACTGCCGCCGCCGACCAACTGCGCTACTTGCTGGATTACGCTACCCACCGCCAGGTTGAAATATCCGGCGACCCCGAAACCTGGCTGACCCGCTACGCCGTGGAATACCGCTACTCCGGAGCCCAATACCAAATGGACGAACTGGAAAAGGCCCGCTTCCAGGACCAGATAAACCAAATCGTCCCCGCCGCCATCCAGCGCGCCCACGAACTCACCGGCACCAACTCCAACGACCTCCCCTAACCCCACATCCCTCTCACCATACCGTCCTTCCCCTATAAACCACAATCCCGACCCCACTCCCCCATCCCCCCTACTACCCCGGTCATTCCCTTCATTATTTATTACCCATGTCATTCCGAGGCGACGGCCGAGGAATCTAAAATGCCGCACCCGCAACCATCTCCAATCCACCAGAGACCGCAAAAACTCAAAAGTTTTGAGGGGGCGCGGGGGAACTTTTACAAAAGTTCCCCCGCCGTAACTCCCATCCGGCAAACCGTCCTTCCCACGAAAGTGGGAATCCAGAATCCTAATCTCTAACCAATCTGAAAATTAGTGCCAATCATCTATTGACATAACCCAAAACCCCGTGCTATCCTGAAATCGTCACGGTTAACCGGGCCCCTGGACGCAGGGTCTTAACGATTCGCTAGCTTACCGTTGCCTACAAGCCCACTTCGCGAGGTGGGCCCCGCAAACCCTCACCCGGCTTGCGGGCGCCCCTACTCCATTACCCCACGGGGAAACGGGATTAAGGCCCCCAATCCCCAAGTCCTGGGAAACGGCAAATCTCAATAGCCGTAAGAGTTGGTGCTAGGTTGACTGGAGGTCGGTCAACCAACGGTAGCAAGACTGGGCGATACGCCGGAATGGCAACCATACCGTCCGGCGTAGATAGCCAATACAAGGTCGAACTATCGTCCTCGGCAGGACGGTCGGGAAACTCCGGGAGGATGCAAGCCAGGATACCCCCCAGAGCAGGCAACCCAATGGCCTTTCTGCCAACCGCCTCCCGACCGGGCGGAAACCGCGGCCGCGGTTTCCGCCTATTCCGGCATCCCCTGCCTACTCGAACTCCGCCAAAACCGGCCGCAGCGCCGCCGCCAACGCCGGCAGATACTCCCGCCAATCCCCCACGATCCCGCAGTCCGCCGCCCGGAATATCGGATGCCGCCGGTTCGTATTCACCGCTACGATTACCCCCGCCTCCTGCACCCCTACCGTATGGTCGAACACCCCCCGAATCCCCACCGCCAGATACACCGGCGGCGCAATCGCCCGCCCGCTGATGCCCACCTGTACCTGATGTGGCAGCCATCCCGCGTGTACCACATTCCGCGTCGTCGCCAGTACCGCCCCCATTGCCGCCGCCAACTCCCGCAATTCCGGCAAACTTTCCGGCCCGCCAATCCCCATACCCACCCCCAGCACGACCCGCGCCTGCGCCAGTTCAACCCCCCCGCTATCCTCCTGATGATAGCTTTCCCGCAGCCGAATGTCCGCCCCCGCAAAATCCGGCGCCGCCAAAACCTCCGCCGCCGCCGTTGCCCCATAATCCGGCTCCATTGGCGTCAATACCCCCGGCCGCAGCGTAACCAGGTTGGGCAAAGTCTTTGACAAAATCGGCGCGATGACATTCCCTCCCAACGCCGGCTTCAATTGTACCAATCGCCCCTCCTCATCAATCTCCAGGTCAATGGCATCCCCGGTCAATCCCAATCCCAACCGGGCCGCGCTCCGCGACGCCAAATCCCGCCCGTCCGCCGTCGCCGCCAGCAGCACCGCGTAGGGCTGCGCCGCATCCATCGCCGCCGCCAATGCCGCCGCCACGCCCCGACTGCACACCGGCCCCAAACTACTGTTATCCAGCGTCAAAACCCGGTCCGCCCCGTAAGCCGCCAACTCCCGGATAGTATCCGGGTCCGACTCCCCGATCAATACCGCCGCCACTTCGCTATGGGTAGTCCCCGCCAACTCCCGCGCCTTGCCCAGCAGCTCCAAAGTTACCCGCCGCAATCCGCCGCCAGCCCTTTCCGCCACCACCCAGATACTACCTTCCCGATTCCCCGGATAGCGGATTCCCGAGCCGCCGCCATCCGTCCGCCGTTCAGTCCCCGGCGCCCCTTGCAACGCTTCCAACTTTTCCCGCACTACTTGCGCCGCTTGCGCCGCCGCCGCTGCCGGGCTTTCCCCCTCAATCAGCAGCCCCTGCCGCGTCGGCTCCACTAGCCGAATATCCGCAACCCAGGTCGGCGAACCGGCCAGCCCGAACTGCGCCAAATCGCCGTCCAGTTGAGCGCAAGTCAACTCCTCGACCGCCTGCTCCCGGGCCGCCGCCATTTGCTCCCGATTGGCAAAGGTTTCCGCCGCCACTCCCTCGGTAACGCACACCAACGCCGGCAAATCGCACTCGATAACCTGATACCCCTCGTCCGTTATCCGCTCGGCGACTATCCGCTTGCTCTCGGCTTGATACTCCAACTTTCGGACCTGGCTGATGTGCGGAATATCCAACAATTCCGCCAATTCCGGCCCCACTTGCCCGGTTTCGGCATCCGCGCTGTTCCGCCCGCAGACAATCAAATCCGGCTTTTCCCGTGCCAACGCCAAACTCAACGCCCGCGCCGTCGCCAGCGTATCCGAACCCGCCAACGCCCGGTCGCTCAACAGTACCGCCCGGTCCGCCCCCAACGCCAGGCAGGTCGTCAGCCCCTCGGCCGCTTGCGGCGGCCCCATCGACAGCGCCACCACTTCATCCCCCGGCCCCGCCTTCAACTCCACCGCCCGCACCAAGCCCAGCACATCAAAAGGGTTCACCTCCGACGGCACACCTTCCCGGTTAATGGTCTTGCTTTCGTAGTCAAAGGTGATGCGGGACACCACCGGCACATACTTGACGCACACCGCCATTTTCATCCGCTTACTCCTGGGGACTCTCCAACTTTTCCAACAGACTGCCCTGCACCCCATTGGTCAGCCGTTGCAGGGCGGGACTGAACGCTACCGGGTAGCGCGGCGGCCGCCGCAATCGCCGGTAATGCTCCGGCAGTTGCCCGAAATCCCGATTGAACCGTTCCCGCATTTCCGGCAGCGTCGGCGCCGGCCGGATGCGCCGCCCGTCAATCATCACCGTTTCCAGCAGCGGCTCCCCGCCCGGCAGCCGTTCCGAATCCAAAGCCACAATATCCCGCTCGAACTGACCGGCCGCATCCCTTACCCGATAAACCTGCTTGCCCCCCGGCGGCGATACCTTGCCCGGACTCAGTTTCATCACCGGTTCCCCGTCGTAGCTTACCAGCTTATACGCCAGATCGGTATAAGGCGCATCCCCGGCAACGCTGACCTTCGTTCCTACTCCGAATAGGTCAATGGGCGCGCCGCCCTGCACCAACTCCTCGATAGCGTACTCATCCAACCCGCCGCTGACCACGATTTGCGTATAGTCCAACCCGGCATTATCCAAAATCCCCCGCACCTGCCGGCTCAGCTGCCCATAATCACCGGAATCCAGCCGCACCCCGGCCAGCTGCTGCCCGGCCGCCGCCATTTCCCGCCCCACAATGGCGGCATTATGCGCCCCGGCAATAGTGTCATAGGTATCCAGCAGCAAAATAGTACGCTGCGGAAAGGTAGCGGCGTAAGCCCGGAAAGCGTCAATTTCGCTGGGAAAGGCGGTGATGTAGGAATGAGCCATCGTGCCGGCCGGCGGTATCCCGTACCGCTGCGCCGCCAATACATTGCTGGTGGACTGAAACCCGGCGATGTAACCGGCCCGGGCCATCGTCAACGCCGCATCCACTCCCGGCGCCCGCCGCGCCCCGAAGTCCGACACTACCCGCCCCCCGGCGGCATTGACGCACCGGGCGGCGATAGTAGCCTGCAAACTCTGAAAATTCAGCCGGTTAATCAGCCAGGTCTCGACCAGTTGCCCCTCGATAACCGGCGCCGTAACTTCCAATATCGGCCCATTGCCAAAGTAAAGCCGTCCCTCCGCCAACGCCCGCACGCTGCCGCTAAAGCGCAGCCCCGCCAGATACTCCAGAAACTCCCCCCGGAACAGCCCCGTCCCCCGCAGATAGTCGATACTCTCCGGCCCGAAATGCAGGTTCTCCAGAAACTCCAGCCCCTCCTCCAACCCCGCGCCCACCAGATACCCCCGGTTCGCCGGCAAGTTGCGGACCAACAGGCTGAACACCCCCGTCCCCAACATCCCCCGCTCAAAATAAGCCTGCCCCATCGTCAACTCATACCAGTCGGCAAACAAGGGCAGGGTATCCGGGGAAAATTCATAACTGTTAGCCGTCATAATGCGGCTATTATGTTTGCCCCCTGCCAATCCTGTCAAATTGCCCGGGTATCCCGATAGAGAGTAGTGTGAAACAACGCTTGCATCCGGTTTGACAACTTACCAAGTATCCTAATAGAATGAATCCATTACCGGAAGCCCATCCCCCACCCGTATGCCGCCGCAAAGGAGACGAAATGCACGATACCATTACCGAAAGCCTCCAGGAAGTTGGACACTTGCTCCGGGAGCTATCGGTCTATGCGGAGGACGTGCTGCATAAAGCCTTCCCCGAATTTGGCGGTGTCCGGGATTTTGCTATGGCGCGTCGCTATCACGCCGGAGCTCAAGTCCGGTACACCTTTGCCTTGGCCCACTTGCAACAGGCTTTGTATTTGGCCCGTAGCCTCCGCCCCACCGAAACTTTTATGCCGACTCTTCTCGAGGACACTTGGTTCAAGGACGGTTACAAGAAGGTGGACGCTTTGCTCAAAGACCTTCGCCGCAACCGGGTTTCCCCTTTCAACAAGTTCATCTACTCGGACTCCGCCCCAAGTGCTTACCTTGACTTGGCGGAACGGGCGGCCGTTTTGGCTGAGGAAGTCGAATCTGACGAGAAAGCGGTTAGGGCTTAAACCCTCGAGGGTTTAAGCCCTCTGTAGTAGCTTGAGCGTGAGACCGGCATACCCCCATTTGACACCCGCCGCACCCGATACCGCCAAACTTCAGAACCCTCGCCCTTGACATCCCCCCATTCATTATTTAGAGTAATGCCGGCTATAGCAAGTTAGTTCTATAGCTAAGCAACCCTGAACGCGAGGCAGTTAAATGGCGCTTTCTGTTATCGAGGAACCCCGAATAATGGAGACGGATTCCTCCCCGGCCCGGGACCTCGACGCAGTTCTTAACCGGGTAAATCTTGAGGATTGCCTGACGCTGATGGAGCAACTGCCCTCCGGCTGCGCGCAGATGGTTTTTGCCGACCCGCCCTTTAACCTGGATAAGAAGTACGAGTCCTACAAGGACAAGCTGCCCCTCAGTCAGTACTTGGACTGGACCCGGGACTGGCTGACCGAGGCCAGCCGAATTCTGACTCCCGGCGGCGCCCTGTTTCTTTACAACATCCCCAAGCTCTTGACCTACTCCTCGGCCATCCTTAACGAACTGCTGGACTTCCGGCACTGGATCGCCTGGAACTCCGGGGGCAAGCCCTTGGGGAAAACCCTTCAGCCCGCCCACTACGGTATCCTGTTCTATACCAAAGGGCGGAATAACGCCAAGTTTTACGATGTCCGCGCCCCCCACCGGCAGTGCCGGGAGTGCCAAGCCTATGCGAAAGACTACGGCGGCAAGGAATATATGCGGCATCCTTTTGGTACGCAAATCAGCGATGTTTGGGATGATATTCATCGCGTCCGCCACGCCAGCAAGCGCATCGCCGCCCATCCCTGCCAACTGCCCGTCCACCTGATTGAACGGCTAATCCTGATGTCCACCGACGCCGGCGACATCATAGTTGACCCCTTCTGCGGCGGCGGCTCGGCGGCGGTCGCCGCGAAACAAATGGGACGCCAGTATATCGGCGCCGAAATTGACCGCCACTATCAGGAAGTAGCCCAAACCAAACTCGACCAAGCCCGCGCCGTCACCATTGGCAACGCCTATGTCTCCATGCACTTGGGAAAAATCGTTTCCATCCGCGACAAAGACATCCGGGAGGAACACCTTGCAAGCCGCAAACCCGCCCGCTAAGCTCACCCTCGCCCAACTCCGCGCCGGGATGAGCGTTTTCTTGACCTTTCCAAGTGTCGAGAAAGAAATCCAGGATGCGAAAGATAGCCGGATCGCCTACGCCACCGAGTTTGTTACCCAAGTCAATAAAGGGGAACCCGGTACGGCTGCCGACATTGTTGACCTCTTGGCGGTCGGTACGGCTAAAGAATACGAGCAGCGGCTAAAGTTGCTCCTTGCCACCAGCGCCGGCTCTTTGGAAGTGATGGATCGGGTGTGCTTGGCTCTGTGTCCCGACCAAGCCACTTGGAACGAAAGGCGGAAATCGGCCACCGCCACTAAAGCCATAGCCGAGTTTCTAATCAATCCCGACTCGGCCGCTGAAGTGCCGTGGTACATCCGGGAACGCCTGCGTCTGCCCACCGACTTTCTCAATTTGATTGAGAGCAGCATCTCCCGGGAGATTCACCATAGCCTGCAAGCTCAGTACAACACCAGCTCCGGCTTGGCTGTTGAGAAAGCCATCAGCGACCTGGTTACTCAAGCCGGGTACAAGTACCAAAAGGGGCAAGTCAGCTTTGTCGATGATAAAGAAGTCGACGTGGTAGTGCCGGAGCTGGTATTGCCGCGCATCCTCATTATGGCCTCTTACAATCTGACTACTTCCTCGGCCCAAAGCCAGCGGGCCCGGGAGCAGGAAAAGATGTACGCCGATGTAAAACGCTACAATGGCCTTCGCACCAACCAGAACAGCCCCGCCGTTCAGTATGTGAATGTCGTCGATGGCGGCGGTTGGCTGTCCCGCTCGCAAGACCTGGCCCAGTTGCATCGCCACTGCGACTACGCCCTCAGCGTATCCCAACTACCCCAACATCTCCCGCTAATCTTGAAGTATCACATGGAGCAGTAAAAACGGGGCGGGAGACGGCAAGGGTATCCCGTTTCAGGCCGCGTAAGGTCCAGCCGCCTTATTCACCGCTTGCGCCAAGTCATAAGCCGCCTGCATCTGATACCAGGCCGCCGCGCCGCCGCCAAACACCCGGTCCAAGCGTATCGCCATATCGGTCGTAATCCCCGAATGGCCGTTCACCAGACTGGACAACCGCTGTCGGCTCACCCCTAGCCGCTGCGCCGCTGCGGTAACGCTCAACCCCAACGGCTCCAGGCAGTCATAGCGAACCGCCAACCCCGGATGCGGCGGGTTCTGCATTGGCATTTCTCTACCTCTCTCCACAAACTCCGGAGAAATGTGCCGCCGCTCGCCCCGCTCGTATAGCCGTTGCAATCCCCGGTGTTGGAAACTGATTATCATAGGTTGCCAGTGTAACCGGTTGCTGCCGGGCATTCAACACGCAAACCCCATTTGACACCCGCCCCATCATTCGTTATCATAATCCCCGGTAGCCCTTAAAAACCGAATACCCCAATCTGGAACCCTTATCCAGAACGGCAGAGGGAACGGCCCGACGAAGCCAGGCAACCGCCCCGGCCGGCAGCTTAACCGCCGCTGACCCGGCAAGGTGCTAAATCCGGCGTCTCCCCCGTTGTAACGGGAGACGAAAGATGAGGGAGTTACAGTTCAACCTGTGCTTCTCTCCCTAGAGAAGCTTTTTTATTGCCCGCCCCTTACCCTGTTGCAGGAAACATTGCCTTGAACGAAATATATCCGATCCAGTGGCAGGATGGCGTCCTCCGCCTCCTCGACCAGACCCGCCTTCCTCTGGAGCAGATTACCCTGGAGTTGACCGACTACCGGGATGCGGTAGCCGCCATCCGCGATATGCAGGTGCGCGGCGCGCCGGCTATTGGCGTTACCGCCGCCTATGCCGTAGTAATGGCCGCCCGGGAACTGACCGCCGCTGACCCGGCCGCCTTTCTTGCCGCTTTGCAGGCGGCCGCCGAAATCATCAACGCCGCCCGCCCGACCGCCGTCAACCTGCATTGGGCCGTGTGCCGTATGCTCCGGGTCGCCGCCCAAGCCGCCGCCGCAACCCCCGACTTGTCCCCAATCCGGGCCCGGCTCGAGGCCGAAGCCCGCCAAATTCAGCAGGAGGATGCGGACATCAACCGGCGGATGGGCGATTTCGGCAAAACCCTGATGCCCGAGGGCGGCGCTGTCCTGACCCACTGCAACACCGGCGCCTTGGCTACTTCCGCCTTTGGTACCGCCTTGGGCGTCATCCGCGCTGGCTGGGAATCTGGCCGCCGTTTCCAGGTTTTCAACACCGAAACCCGCCCCTTCCTGCAAGGGGCGCGCCTTACCGCTTGGGAGTTTCAGCAGTTGGGCATCCCGTCCACCCTCATTGTCGATTCCGCCGCCGGCATCCTGATGCAGCGCGGCGCCATCAGCTGCGTCATCACCGGCGCCGACCGCATCGCCGCCAACGGCGATACTGCCAACAAAATCGGCACTTATGCCTTGGCCGTCCTAGCCAAGGAAAACCACATTCCCTTCTATGTAGCCGCCCCGACCAGCACCGTCGACCTGGCCTTGGCCGCCGGGGACGAAATCGCTATCGAGGAACGCCCGGCCGCTGAAGTTACCCATTTCCAGGGCCAGCCTACCGCTCCGGTGGGCGTAGCCGCCTTGAACCCGGCCTTTGATGTTACCCCCCATCGCTACATCAGCGCCATCATCACCGAAAACGCCGTAGCCCGCCCGCCTTATCTGGAAAGCCTTAACTTGGCGGTCAACGCCGCCGCTTAACCCGCAGTAAATACTTGGCTGCCATCCTAGCGGCCGCCAAAGGAGACTGAATGTCGAACCTCGACCCGCAAACCCGCCGCCGGATGGCGCACACCGGCTTGACCGCCCTTGACGAATCCCGGGCCTGTCCCGGCTATGTGGTCTATGCCCCCATGAGCGGCAGCGGCCAGGTCTATCTGCTGGACTTACAAGGCAACGAAGTCCACCAGTGGCAGTTGCCCCATCCGCCGGGCTTGTACGGCTATCTGCTGCCCAACGGTAATCTCTTTTACGGCGGCAAGACCCGGGATGACACTTGGGAACGCTTTCCCTCTTGGAAACGCTTTAAGGGCGGCGTGATGCTGGAAGCGGATTGGGACGGCAACATCCTTTGGGAACACCGCGACCCGGAACACCACCACGACGCCCGCCGCACCGCCAACGGCGGCGCTATCTACCTGACCGTAGAACTGATGAACCCGCAGCAGGCCGCCCAAGTCAAAGGCGGCGTCCCCGGCACCGACGCCGAAGGTATGTGGGCCGATGTCATTGTCGAAGTGGATAGGGATGGCAACCGCATTTGGGAATGGCGCGCCGCCGAACATCTCGACCCGGCAACCCACATCCTCACCTTTAACGACCTGCGCGACGAATGGAGCCACGGCAACACCGTCGCCCCCTTGCCGGATGACCAGGTGCTGTTCAGTTTCCGCAACATCTCCACCGTCGGCATCATCGACCAGAAATCCGGGGATATTGTCTGGCAGTTGGGCGATACCGTTCTGGCCCAGCAGCACGACCCCAGCCTTTTGCCCAACGGCAACATCCTGATTTACGATAACGGTTCCCACCGCCGCCATACCGGATTGCCCTTTTCCCGGGTTATCGAAGTCAACCCGGCGACCAACGAAATCGTGTGGAGCTACCAGGATTCTCCGCCCTACAACTTTTTCAGTCCCTACATTTCCGGGGCCCGCCGCCTGCCCAACGGCAATACCCTGATTACTGAGGGTATGTTCGGGCGGATGTTTCAGGTAACGCCGGACGGCCAAGTGGTTTGGGAATATATCAATCCCTACTTCTATGCCGATGCCGAGGGGCAGATCGTCAACCGGGTCTTTCGCGCCAACCACTACCTGCCGGAACAGATACCGGCTTTGTCGGGGGCATAAATGACGGACCAGACCGCAACTATCGGCGTTATCGGCGGCAGCGGCCTCTATGACCTGGAGGGCTTGTCCGCCGTCCGCCGCCTCGAACTGAACACCCCCTTTGGCAAACCCAGCGATGCCATCGTCGTCGGCACTCTCGAGGATACCCGGGTTGCCTTTCTGCCGCGCCACGGCCGCGGCCATCGTCTCAATCCCACCGCCATTCCGGTACGCGCCAACATCTACGCCTTGAAAACCCTGGGCGTCCAGCGGCTCATTTCGGTCAGCGCGGTGGGCAGTCTGAAAGAGGATTTTGCCCCCTTGGATTTGGTGATACCCGACCAGCTCATCGACCGCACCCGCCGCCGGGTCAGCACCTTTTTTGACTCCGGCATCGTCGCCCACATCGGCTTTGCCGAACCCTTTTGCCCCGGCAGCAGCGCGATTATCGCCGCCGCCGCCGGCGAACTCGGCATCGTCAACCACTCCGGGGGAACTATGGTGGTTATGGAAGGCCCGGCCTTTTCCACTAAAGCCGAATCCTTTATGTACCGTTCCTGGGGCGCGGACATTATCGGAATGACCGCCCTTCCCGAGGCCAAGCTGGCCCGGGAAGCCGAAATGTGCTACGCAACGCTGGCTTGGATTACCGACTACGATTGCTGGCACGAATCCGAGGAAACCGTAACCGTGGAAATGGTAGTGCAGAACCTGCTGAAAAATGTATCCAACTCCCGGGAAATGCTGCGCCGGGTTATTCCCCGCTTGGGTGAACCGGCCGGCTGCGGTTGCGGCTCCGCTCTCAAAGACGCCATCATCACCAACCCGGAAGTCATCCCCCCGGAAGTAAAGGAGAAACTGTCGCCCCTGGTCGGCAAGTACCTGAACTAATCCCTTAACCCGCCTTTCTGCGCGCAAGGAAATCCAAACATCAAGGAGGCAACGCAAAATGCCCAGACAGGAACCCGGCGAACCCTACTACCGGGTCGATTCCGACGAAGCCCGTTCCATCCGCGACGCCGATACCGACGGCACTGTGGTCGTTGATGTGCGCCGGGATGACGAATGGGTCACCGGCCACATCAGCGGGGCCAAGCACATTCCCATCGACGACTTGGCGGACCGCATCGACGAAGTCCCCCGGGACAAGCGGCTGCTGTTCATCTGCGCCATGGGCGTCCGCAGCGGCTTGGCTTGCGAAGTGGCTTTCTCGATGGGCTACGACACCGAAAACCTCTACAACATCGAGGACGGTACCCCGGCCTGGATTGCCGCCGGTCATCCCACTTCCTACGGGGCTGACGCCTAATCCCATCCCTTTGCCCGGACTGGCCGGACGGCTTGGGGCCGGGCTAAATCAAAACCTAAGGAGTTACCTTTTGGCTGTTCAAAGTACCCAGGGCGATGTCAGGGACTTGTCCTTGGCTAAAGACGGAGTAAATCGTATCCAGTGGGCCGAGCGGGAGATGGGCGTTCTCCGCATTATCCGGGAACGCTTTGCCCGGGAAAAGCCCTTGCAGGGGCTGCGTATGGCCGCCTGCCTCCATGTAACCACTGAAACCGCCAACCTGGCCATTACCCTCCGGGATGGCGGCGCCGACCTGTCCCTCTGCGCCAGCAATCCCCTCAGCACCCAGGACGAAGTAGCCGCCGCCTTGGTCAGCGAGTACGGCATCCCGACCTACTCCATCAAGGGCGAGGACAACGAAACCTACTACCAGCACCTCGGCGCGGTGCTGGACTGCCAACCCCAATACACCATGGACGATGGCGCTGACTTGGTGAGTATGCTCCACCGCGGCCGCGCCGAACTGCTGCCCACGGTGTTGGGCGGCACTGAGGAAACTACCACCGGCGTTATCCGCTTGAACGCCATGGCTGCGGACGGCGCGCTCCGCTACCCCATCATTGCCGTCAACGAAGCCGAAACCAAGCATTTCTTTGACAACCGTTATGGCACCGGGCAAAGCACTCTGGACGGCATCACCCGGGCCACTAACATCCTTTGGGCTGGCCGCAAGGTGGTAGTCGGCGGTTACGGCTGGTGCGGCCGCGGCGTGGCCTCCCGGGCCCGCGGCCTCGGCGCTCATGTCATCGTTACCGAAGTCAACGCCGTCCGCGCCCTCGAAGCCGTGATGGACGGGTTCACCGTAATGCCCGGCTTGGAAGCGGCGCAGGTTGGCGAAGTCTTTATCACCGTTACCGGCGGCCGCCACACCATCAGCGGCGACCACATGGCGGCGATGCCGGACGGCGCGCTGATTGCCAACAGCGGCCATTTCAATGTCGAAATCGACATTCCCGCCCTCGAAGCAATGTCCACCAGCCACCGGGAAGTCCGCCCCTTTGTCGAGGAATACACCACTAAAGACGGGCGGCGGCTCTACCTCTTGGGCGAGGGCCGGCTGATTAACTTGGCGGCCGCTGAAGGCCATCCCTCCGCCGTGATGGATATGAGCTTTGCCAACCAAGCCCTCAGCGTCGAGTATCTGGTCAAGAATCAGGGCAATCTGACGCCCGGCGTCTATGTTGTCCCCACGGAAACGGACCAGGAAGTGGGCCGGCTCAAGCTGGAGTCGATGGGCATTCACATCGACGCCCTCACCGCCGACCAGCAGCGGTATCAGGAAAGTTGGGAGGAAGGCACTTAACCGTTGCCCGATCCCAGACGCCAACCGGCGCGGCGGGCCGGCTCAAACTTTGCGGTCAACGCCCCGGCCCGCCGCCGCAGCAATAAGGAGGAACAGACCCATGCCCATTCAGTTTATGGTTTCGCCCAAGTATCTGCTGACTTCCGAGTCGGTAACGGAAGGCCACCCGGACAAGCTCTGCGACCAGATTTCCGATGCCGTCCTCGACGCCGCCTTGTCCGGCGACCGCGGCAGCCGGGTGGCCTGCGAAACGGTAGCCACCAAGAACCTGATAATGGTTACCGGGGAAATTACCACCGCCTCGGAACTGGACTTTAACGAAATCGCCCGCCAGGTGATGCAGGACATTGGCTATACCGATGTCAAGTACGGCTTGGATGGCAACTCCTGCGGCGTGGTCGCCCATGTCAGCAAGCAGTCCCCGGACATCAGCGGCGGCGTTACCACCGCCCTCGAACACCGGGATGATGACGCGGCCGCCGCCGATGCCCGCCGGGCTACCGGCGCCGGCGACCAGGGGATGATGGTCGGCTTTGCCTGCAACGAAACCGACGCCTTGATGCCCCTGACCGTCGACCTCTCCCACCGCTTGGTCGAGCAGTTGGCCACGGTCCGTAAAGAGGGACTCCTGCCTTACCTCGGCCCGGACGGGAAATCCCAGGTTACGGTGGAGTACCGCCACGGCAAACCCTATCGGGTTGATGCCGTAGTCATCAGCACCCAGCATGATGACCACGCCAACCGGGACGCTTTCAATCAGCAGCTGCGGCACGACATCAAGCAGCAGGTCATCAAGCCCATTGCCGGCGATTTGATGGACGCCGACACCAACATTTTCGTCAACCCCAGCGGCTGGTTCGTAGTTGGCGGCCCTCAGGGGGATACCGGCTTGACCGGGCGCAAGATTCTGGTGGACACTTACGGCGGCATTGCCCGCCACGGCGGCGGCGCTTTTTCCGGCAAAGACCCTACGAAGGTTGACCGCTCCGGGGCTTACGCCGCCCGCTATGTTGCCAAAAACCTGGTGGCCGCCGGCTTGGCCGACCGGGTGGAAGTCATCGTTTCCTACGCCATCGGCGTTGCCGACCCCATCTCCGTCTCCGTGGAAACCTTTGACACTAACCACCTGGACAATGATCGCATCGAGGAACTGGTTCAGGAAAACTTTGACCTGCGCCCCGGGGCCATCATCGAAGACCTGAACCTGCGCCGGCCCATCTACCGCCGCACCGCCGCCTACGGCCACTTTGGGCGCAACGACCTGGATTTGCCTTGGGAGCGCACCGATAAGGCCGACCTGCTGCGGCAAAAATCCGGCCTCTAGCCGCCCCTGCCGTAGCATAAGGCCAAAGGAGACTTATGACTGCCGCCATCAAGTTTGGCACCGACGGTTGGCGGGCGATCATCGCCGAGGATTTTACCTTTGCCAATGTCGCCCGCTGCGCCCAGGGTTTGGCCGACTACCTGCGGGGTACCGGGCAAGCCGGGCCGGGGCTGGTTGTCGGCTACGATACCCGCTTTCTCTCCCGGGAGTTTGCCGAAACCGTGGCGGCGGTCTGCGCCGGCAATGGCATCCGCGCTTACCTCTGCGACCGGGCCGCCCCCACGCCGGTGGTCAGTTTCAATGTTTTGGCGCGGCAGGCGTCCGGGGCGGCCATCATCACCGCCAGCCACAATCCCGGCCACTGGAACGGGTTCAAGTTCAAGCCTGAATACGCCGGCAGCGCCACTCAGGAAATCACCGACCGACTTGAAGCCCAAATTGCCGCCGCCGAGCCGCCGGCAACGGTATCTCTGGCGGAAGGCCGCCGGCAGGGATTGATAGTTGACTTTGACCCTGACCCGCCCTATCGGGAGCGCATTGCCGCGCTGATTGACTTGGCCGCCATCCGCGCTGCCGGTTTCAGCGTCTTGGTCGATGCGATGTTTGGGGCCGGGGCCGGCTATCTGCCGGGTCTCTTGGCCGGCGGCGTTACTGCCGTTACTGAATTGAATGGATACCGCAACCCGGCTTTTCCCGGAATGGAGCAGCCTGAACCCATTGCCCCTAACCTGGCCGGGTTGATGGCGCAAGTGCCGGCGCAAGGGGCGTCGGTCGGCATTGCCTTGGATGGCGACGCCGACCGGGTAGGACTGGTCGATGAACAGGGGCGTTTTGTCAGCACCCTAGAAGTCTTTTCCCTGCTGGCTCTCTATCTGCTGGAGCATAAGGGGCAGCGCGGCCCGTTGGTCAAGGGCGTTACTTCCTCGATGATGTTGAACAAATTGGGGGAAAAGTTTGGTGTCCCGGTCGCTGAAATGCCGGTGGGTTTCAAGCATATCGGCCCGCAGTTTTCGGCGGTGGACGGTCTGATGGGCGGCGAGGAAAGCGGCGGTTTTGCCTTCCGCGGCCACATCCCGGAGCGGGATGGCATCCTCAGTTGCCTATATATCTTGGAATATATGGCAAAAGCCGGCAAAACCCCGTCCCAACTGGTGCAGCAGCTCTTTTCTCAGGTCGGCCCCCACTACTACCAGCGGCGGGATATTGCCTTTGACCCGGCCGCCCGGCAAAACATCCAAGCCCGCTTGTCCGGCGGCGCTTTAACCCAGCTGGCCGGATTGCCGGTGCGCGCCGCCGATGAAATCGACGGTCGGCGGCTCTTTTTCGATGGCGCATGGCTGGCTGCCCGTTTCTCCGGCACCGAACCCTTGCTCCGCATCTACTGCGAAGCCGAATCCCCGGAGCAGGTAAGCCAACTGCTCGACGCGGCGGCGGAGTATTTTGGGGTGTAACGATGCAAACCGCCCAGCAACCTTCCCGACGCCCCTACATCATTACCATCCTTATTGCCGCCGCCGCCATTGTCCTGGCGGTAGCTGGCGCGTGGACTCTGGGCAGCGACGCCGACATTGACGCCGTCAACTACTTTGTCGAATTGCTGGCTGGCCGCTCAGCTAACTTCTTGGGCGGCTTGTATGGCGTCTCTGCGGTTTTTGCCCTGGCCGCCGGGATGGCATCGGCGGTCAATCCTTGCGGCTTTGCGCTGCTGCCGGCTTATTTGGGGTTGTATTTGGGCGGCGGCGTGGCGGCCGGTTCCCCCGGATTTTTCCGCCAATTGCCCCGGGCCTTGCTGGTGGGATTGGTCGTTACCGCCGGCTTTGTTCTGCTTTTTGGCGTAGCCGGCGCCCTTATCGGAGTGGGGGCATCCTTTATCGCCCGGGCCCTGCCTTGGTTCGGACTAGCGGTAGGGGTATTGATGGCGGTAGCCGGAGCCTGGCTGGTCAGCGGCGGCAAACTCTATACCGGCGTAGCGGCCCGGGCCGCCGCCCGTATTGGCGAGCCAACAGAAGTAGGCATCCGCGGCTACTTCCTCTTTGGCGTCAGCTACGGCGTGGCGTCCCTCAGCTGCACCTTGCCCATCTTTCTGGCAGTGTTGGGCGTCAGCGCCGCCAATATCGGTTTTCTCAACATCCTGCTCAACTTCGTCCTCTTTGCCCTGGGTATGGGCTTGGTGATAATGGCATTGACTTTGGGAATGGCGCTATTCAAGGGCGCAATGGTGCGGTTTCTGCGCCGCGCCTTGCCCTACATTCACCCCATCGGCGCGTGGTTGATGGTTCTGGCCGGAGCCTACATCATCTTTTACTGGCTGACCATTGGCGGGCTGCTGTGAACGCCCTTTCCCTGCTGCCAATGGACGATAGCAAAACCGGGACGGTTCCGTGGAACAGCCGGCATTTTCGGAAACGCCGCTATTGACCCGTCAAACAATCCGGGCTATAGTTTCTTTCAGTATCCGCACAGCATCCGCTAACTGCGGCCAGCAAGGAGGGATTTATGGCAATCAAACTTTCCCGCATCGGCCACGCCGCCGTCCGGGTTCGGGACATCGAGCGGGCCAAAAAGTTCTACACCGAAGTTATGGGCTTCGTCATCGAAGAGGAGGATCCGGAACACGGCGGCGTCTTTATGAGCCTGGGCCGGGACGATGTGGCGGAAGCCCATGTTTTCGACCTGCAACCGGTCGAAGATCCGGACACCGCCGCTGAGGCCCCGGAGCGCAATCAGGTCGGCGTGGCCCATATCGCCATCAAGGTGGACAGCCACGACGATATGCGGGACGCCTACGAACACCTGACCAGCCACGGCGTCACCGTCGACCGCCTGGTGGAACACGCCAACCAGCGCAGTATGTACTTCGCCGACTCCGAAGGCAACCGCCTGGAAATCTACTACGAATTCCCCACTTCCAAAGAGCTGTTCAAGCGCGGCCGCGGCGACCGGGACTTCGTATTTACCTTTGACGACCCGGTGCCGCCCTGGGCCAACCAGGTTCCCGACGACTGGGATCCGGATACCACCGTCGACCGCTACCACCGCGGCACCGTCCGCACTATGGGCGACTAGCCCAAACCGCCGTTCCCAACCGAGACACCGAGCCGCAACTTCCCGGCGCGGCCCGGTGTCTCGACTGATTTAAGCGGCCGTTGCCGCAGCGCAAGGGAGGTTTGCAAATGGATTTTGGATTGACCGGCAAGAAAGCCTTTGTCGCCGGCGGCGGCCGCGGCATCGGCAAAGCCATTGCCCGGGTGTTGGCGCAGGAAGGTTGCGATGTAGTTATCGCTTCCCGTTCAATGGAGCAGCTGGAAGCCTCGGCCCGGGAAATTGGCGACGCCGCCGGCCGCGCCGTTACCCCCGTGCAACTGGATGTTACCCGAACTGACCAGGTGAACCAGGTAGTGGCCGATGCAGCGGCAAAGTTGGGCGGGCTGCACATTATGGTCAACAGCGCATCCCTGCCCGGCGGCTCCGCCAACGCCGTGGGCTACATTGAAACCGTCGACGAGGACGCCCTGCTCAGCGACTTTGATGTCAAATATGTCGGCGCGTTGCGCTGCTCCCGGGCCGCCATCCCTCTGCTCAAAGAACAAGGTTGGGGCCGCATCGTCAACATCAGCGGCGGCAATGCCCGCAACGCCGGCAATCTCAGCGGCGGCGCCCGCAATGTCTCCCTGGTGCATCTGACCAAAACCCTGTCCATGGACTTGGGGCAATACGGCATCACCGTCAACTGCATCCACCCCGGCACTACCCGCACCGAGCGCACCGTCGGGATGCTCGAATCCCGTGCCGCCCAACTGGGCGTCAGCCCGGCGGAAGTGGAACGGCAGGACTTCGCCCCCGGCTCCGGCCGCGGCAACGCCATCTGCCGGATGGTGGACGCCGAGGAAATCGGTTTCCTGACCGCATTCCTGGCGTCGGATAAGGCGTGGGCCATCACCGGCGAAGTAATTGCGGCCGGCGGCGGCGTAGGCAGCGCCGTTTTCTACTAACCGGCAGTAGAGCCGCGCGAATATCCAACAAGGGCGGGTTCGCGAACCCGCCCTTGTCTATTTATGCTCCCCTACGGCCAACGGCAATCATCGAATTCCAACCAACTGTCCAACTGAAAACCGTCCAGCTGGCAAACCGCCGTGATGCTCTGGCCCGGGTTCAGGTCGATGACATCGCTGTCGTTCCGGAAGTCAAGCTCGATGTGATTAAACCCGAACTCGTCCACCTCCATTTGAACCCTGCCGTTGGACTCGATCTTGCTGATCGTGGGCAAAGTGGCCTGGAGCCACTTTCCCTTGTACCGTTCGTTGGCCCGGGTTTCATTTTCCGCGAACTCGTTCCAGACTTGGGTGGGGTTCACCACCTGCGGCGGCGTTTCGACGACCGCCGGCGACCCGCCGCCATTGCCGCCCCCACCGCTGGACGCGATGACGATGACCACGATAACAATGATGACCGCCAACAGCCCGCCGCACCCAATACCGAGTTTCTTGAGCAAAACAAAGCCCCCTTGTTGCACCGGATTCGGGTCACTTGCGACGGTTACCCAGATCCATGGGCGGTTCACAAGGGGACAAGAATCGCATATAGAAATCGTCATTCCCACGAAAGTGGGAATCCAGAGCCCCCGGCCGGGGGCTCTGGATTCCCGTTTTCACGGGAATGACGGTAAGTCAGTCGCTAGGTATATGCGGTAGCCCTGTGGCAAAAGGACGGAAACTTACCCGCGTATTCGTACCTTATTGGGAGCTACCCGCAGCGGAGTCCGGCGGCCGCAGCTTCCCCCGGGCCTGCCGTACCACTCCATAAAGCAGCGCCGCCAGTACCAACGCCGCCGCCGCAACGGCCGTGGTAATCAGCCAGGGATAGCGTTCGGTCAACGGCGCTTCCGCCCCAGTGTAAGCCGGGTTGTCCTGCTGCGGGCCTAAAGCCGCCGCCGGCAAGTTGTCGGTTTCCCGATATTGCGCCAACTGCGCCAGGTCATAAACCGGAGCTTGGGCATAGTCATTCCCGTAGTAGAGAGCATGGTCGGCGCCCGGCTCCGCCGCAAAAACCACTTGCCGGTTGACCCCGTGCAGCCTGATGTCCGCCAAGGGCAGGGGCGTGTCATCGCCATTCCGCACCGTCCAGCGATAGTAGCGGTAATGGCTTTCCGGGTAGGTAATTTCCTGGCGGCGGCCGCTGAATTGGGGCGTGTTGTAGCTATAGACCGCCGCGCCGCCCAACCAATCCCAACGATTGCCGTCATCGCTGCCTTCAATTTCGGCCTCCCGGTGGAAGTTGGGCGCCTCCGTATCAAAACTCAGCCGGCTGGTGGGTATCCCGGCGGCTCCCAAGTCCAGCGTTACCACCGTGGCCCGCCCGCCATCCTCCTCGACCCGGTTGACCGCTGCCGGCGGATAAGCCCTTTCCTGCGGCGGGCTGACCGCAGCCAATGCCACCGCCAAGCCGCTGATTTTCAACCCTTCCGCTCCATCATTCCTGACCCGCGCCCGCACATAGCGCGCCGCGCTTTCCGGGTAACTAATCCGAGTATTGTGGGCGGTAAAACTTCCCTCCGGGGCGGAAAAGTCGAAAATCTCCATCCCCTCTTGAACCACCGCCCAGGTTTGGGCATCATCGCTGGTTTCTATCCGGGTAGCCCGGCTGAAATTGACGGCATCCGTCAAGATTTCCACTTCGTTATGCCGCGCCGCGCCCGCTCCCAAATCCGCGACAAAACTGGCATAGTGGACGCTGCTCCCGGCTGCATCCTGTACCGTCGCCGGTGCTTGGGCGGCTATTGGCACGGTGACCCGTTCCTCCCGGCCGGCTGCTATCCGCAACTGGTAGGGAACTTCCCGCCCGCCGTCCCGCACTATCCGCAAGTCCCGCAAATCGTATGGATTGGACGCCGCCCCGGTCAGTACCGCCCGATCCAGGGTTACGGCGGCCAAATCCCCGGCGGCCAATCCCGCCGGCAAAGTTATCGCCTTGAAATAGGGCCACTCCGCCGGGGCAAAGTCAGCCCCCGCTTGGACCGCCGGCAGCAGTCCGGTCAGAATTCCCGCCAGCAGCAGCGTAATCAGCAGACCGGCTTTGCCCGGCCGGATGCGGCGGCGCAGTTTAATCATCCAGCAAGAACCCCCGGATCAGCCGGCGGTAGCGTTGGTACAGAAACCCGCCGGCCAGCAGCATTGCCCCCAATCCGATAAAGGCCGCTACCCGATACTCCCTCTCCAAGGCAAAGGCGTCATAGGCAAAGAGTTTGATGATGGGAATTGCCAGCAATCCCAACCCGGCTAATCGCAGCCACCGGGAACGCCGCCAGATGCCCAAAGCAATCAGCGCCGCCGCATACACCGCCCAAAAGATACTCAAAGCCAGGCTGGTAACATTGGCGGCGCTGGCTTCGGGAATTGCGAAGTAGCCGAAGTAAAATGCCTGATAAACTTCTACGCTCAAGGCATACAGCGACAGGAAATTGGCGGCCGCCAGCAATAGCGGCAAGAAAACCCGTTCCGTCGAGGGATCGCCGCCATCCCGCTCCCGCCCCAGGATATAAGCCGCCAGATACATTGCCCCAATGCCGACGCCAAAAGCCAGCATCCACCAGTTCAGCAGGAACCGGTAAGTTTCCTGCAATTCCAAATGGGCGCTGTAGAAAATCAGCAGTTGCGCGCTGAGCAAGCCAAACAATCCCATCCCGAACCAGCGCAGCGGCCGCATCCCCAAGAGGAAAGACAGCCACACCAAGGCCGCTGCTTCCGCCGCCCAAGCTACGCTGACCCACGGCCCGCCCAACTGCACCGGCACGGCAACGGTCAGCAACACCAGGGCAATGGCTACGGCAAAGAGGCTTAACCGTATCTGCTCCCGATGCCGTTGGATGATGGCGTAGCCCAATGCCCCGTAAAAGGCCGCCAGCAACAGGGTAAAGCCGCCCATCCAAACCCGCAATTCGTCAAAGAGCAGCCAGTAGCTGATGCCGAAATAGGCCGCCGCGTTCAGCGTCATCAACGCTTGATCCACCGCCCCCGGCTGCCGCCGCCAAAGCAAGTGAAACAGCGTAGTCGCTCCGACGAAAATCAGGAAAAAGACCGTCAAGGCGATTTGGGACAGCAGCAGCCCCGGCTCCAGTTCCATTTGCCAGTAGCCGTACAGGATTAGTGACCCGACCAGCCCCAGCAAGGTGAACCACCGCCAGTTGCGGAAAGTCGCCAGCCCCAACACGCCCAAATCCAGAGCCAGCACATAGCCTAACAGGATGGCTTGGGCCGGCAGCCGTTCCGCCAGCATTAAGGGCGCGGCAAACCCGCCCAATATGCCCAGCACGGCAATAGCCCTGGCTTCGTAGCGCAAAGCCAAGCCGGCCGCCGTCAAAGTTACCAGTATCGAAAAACCCAGAGCCGGCAAGGGCGGTATCAGTTCGTACAAAGCAAAGGCCGCAAATACCGACAGGTATAGAATGGCAATGCCGCCGCCGGTCAAAGCCTGCGCCCAAACCGCATACTTTCGCCGCCAGTATTCACCGCCGCCCAGTAATCCAACGCCGCCGACCAAGCCCAAAACTACCCGCCCGGTTTCGCCAATCCAATCGTTGTCAAAAGCCAGTTTCAGGAAAAAGCCGACGCCGATAACCACCGCCAGGATGCCCACCCGGGCCAGCCAGTTGCCGCCGACCAGCCACTCCCAATCCATAGCCCGCAGCCGGCCGCCCAGACCGTCGGATGAACCGCCTTGCCCGCCGCCGGGACGAGGCGCTGCCGGCGCCGTAAAGGGAGTTGCTGCGGCCGGAATAGCCGGCGCGGGGGTTGTCGCCGCCGGCCCGGCTTGTCCCCGTTCCAGCGCGTCAACCCGGCGGGACAAGCGGGCTACTTCCCCTTGCAGGGCGGCTACCACTGCCGGCAGACCGCCGCCGGCCGCCGCGTTGCCCAAAGCCGCCCCGCAGTAGCTGCAAAAGTTAGCATCCGGGGAAACTTCCCGTCCGCAGTTGCTGCACTCCACCGCTGACCGCCTTGCCGCCGCCAACCCGCCGGCTAATGCCGGTGACCGGGCCCCGGCTCCTCTGCCGAAGGGCCGGTATCCCCACTCTCCGCCGCCGATTGCGGGTGGTGGCTGTGGCCGTGGCCGTGTCCGCCGCTACCGTGACCATGTCCGTGGCCGCCCCGGTCGGTCGGCGTCGGCCGCGGCAGCCGTAGCGCCGCCAGAATCACGATAGCCAGCCCGTACAGGGCGGCGGTGTAGTAGAAAATGTAATCGGGGTTCATAACATAGAGGGCGGCGGCAATCAGCGGCGAGGCCGCGCTGAATATGAACCGGGCCGTGGACAGCAAGCCCAAGGTAGTGGCCGCCGTCCCTTCCCGCACAATGTCCATTGCGGCGGCGGTCAGAATGGGCTGGTCGCTGTAAAGGAACAACCCCAATCCGCCCAGCAGAATCGTCATAATGACAATGTTGTCGCCCCAGAATGCCATCAGCAGCGTCAACACTGCCAATACGCCCATCCCCGGTATCAATACCCGCTTGCGGCCGTAACGGTCCGACAGGTAGCCCATCACCGGGCTGGCGAATATGCCTACCAGCACCAACAGCCCAATCAGCGAACCCCGCACAAAGAGATTCTCAAAACTGCGGCTTTCATCCACTCTCAACCCCAGCACATCAGCCAGATACTGCGGCAGGATGGTAATGAACCCCAGGTACGCCATCCCCCGCAAGCCGGCAACCATAGTTATTCCCCACACCCGGGGATTGCCGATAAGCAGCTTGGTTTCCGCTACCTGACGCCCCATGGTCCGGGTGGATTCGCCGGCCGCCTCGGCCGCCGCTTGGGCGCGCTGTCCAATGTCCCGAAAAGCCCAGAACACCAGAAAAGCCAAGAAAATCGGCACGGCGGCGTAAATGCTGATGATGGCTTGCCAGGTCAAAGTCGCCAACAGTAGCCCGGTCAATACCGGCCCGGCCACATCCCCCACATTGCCGCCGACTCCATGAAAGGACAATACCGACGCCCGCCGGTGGCTGAATTGGGAGGATAAAGCCGCCACCGCCGGCAAATGCCAGAAGGACGCCGCCATCCCGACCACCGCCATTCCCGCAATCAGCAGGACATAGCCGGCTACATTCAGCGATGCCGCCGTTTCTCCGGCCGCCGCCTGCTGACTGGTGAACCAGGAACTGCCCGGCACCGCCCAGCCGCCGGCCGCCATCAGCATCCAACCCACGCCGAACAGTGCCATACACACCGCCATCACCCAGCCCCAGTAACGGCGCAGGGCGTCGGTCAGCACCCCGCCGGGCAGGGAGACGACACCGGAGGCAATTTCCCGGGTGGTCTGGATGCTGTTGACCGCGAACACGCTGCCACCCAACAGGGAGTCCCGCACTTCCGGCAGCACGACGATAAAGCTCTGGGTCAGCCAGTGAAAGACGCCGTGGCCGCCGGTCAGCCCGCCGATGATAAAGGCCGCGCCGCGGCGGATGCCGGTATGTTCCTCGTTAGGCTGCAAGTGGCCGTGATGGTGCTGATGCGCGTGGGCCATAGAATACGCCCCCTTCCCGAACCGATTAAGCCGATTAAAAGACCAAGTTTCCGGGCAAGCCGCCAAAACTGCCCTAGTTTAACACACCCCATAGCCCCAGCGGTTAAGAACGGCGGCGGGGTTAGGTCAGGAATCAGCCTTGCCGCTCCCTATCCCTCAAGCCGCCGGTCGAGGACAAGCGCTAACTAATCGAAAGCGTCGGAATGGCTTTGGGCGAGCCGCCGCGGGCCGCCGGGCCGCCGCCAACCGCTGAGCAGTCCCCGCAGGTTGCTGTAGAGCAAGGCCAGCACAAAGAGCAGGGCGGAAAATAGTACTACGCTGGCGCCGGAGGATACATCGACGAAGTAGCTGAGATAGACGCCGCCTAATCCGCAAAAGGCTCCAAGGAGGGTGGAGAGCAATGCCATCGTGCGGAAGCGGTCGGTGAGCAGGCGGGCCACGATGGGCGGGATGACGATGGCGGCGGCAATCATCGTAACGCCCAAGACCTGAATGGAGACGACGATGGTAGCCGCCAGTACCAGAGAAAACAGCGCATCGACCCAACCGGTGGATATGCCGTAAAAGCCGGCTACTTCCGGCTCGAAGGCGGTAAAGAGAAAGAGTTTGTAGCCCACAATCAGGATGACCAGGGTGGCGGCGGTTACGGCGATAATGGCAATCAGGTCGCCGGGGGTAACGCCGAGGATGTTGCCAAAGAGGGCGGCGTCAAAGCTGCGGGTAAAGGTCTTGAAGCGGCTGATGAGGGCAATGCCGAGGGCGAAGCTGGCGGTGGTGATGATGCCGATGGCGGCGTCGGCGCCGATTTTGCGCTTGCGGGTGGTCAGGGTTATCAGCAGAGCCGACAGGAAACCCCAGACGCTGGCGCCGACAAAGAAGTTGATGGACATTACATAGCTGACGACCGCGCCGCCAAAGACGGCGTGGGACAAGCCATGCCCGATATAAGCCATCCGCCGCAGGACGATATAGACGCCAATCAGGCCGCACAGCCCGCCGACCAGGGTGGCGGCCAGCAGGCCGCGGACAAAGAATTCGTAGCTAAAGGGTTCCAGCAACTTTTGACTCCGCGGCGGTCGGGATTTCCTGAGGGGCGACGCCGTTCCGGTACGAACCGTTGCGGCCGAACAGATGGGGGCTTTCCGCGACCAGGGTCATTCCCTGATACTCGATTACCGGCATTTCCGCGCCGTAGGTTTGGCGCAGGATTTCCGGGGAGATGACTTCGGAGGGCGGCCCTTCGGCCAGGATATGCCCGTTGAGACAGACCAGCCAAGGCAGATGGGCGGCGACGGCGTTGATTTCGTGGGTGGTCAGCAGCACGGTGATGCCCTGATGGTTCAGTTCGTGGAGCAGGTGCATCACTTCGTCCCGGGTTTTGATGTCGACGCCGCTGGTGGGTTCGTCGAGGAGCAGCAGTTCCGGGTTGCTGACCAGGGCGCGGGCCAGAAAGACGCGCTGCTGCTGTCCGCCGGAAAGTTCCCGGATGTGGCGGCGGAACAAGTGGGCAATGCCGAGGCGTTCCATCATTTCGCCGGCCAGTTCCCGGTCTTGCTTGCGGTGCCAGGGGAGCAGGGGATTGCGGCGGGTGCAGCCCATCAGGACTACTTCCTCGACGGTTACGGGAAAGTTCCAGTCGATGGTTTCGAGTTGGGGGACATAGCCGGCCGGGGCGCGTTTGCCGGGGGCGGATGCGCCGTTCACGGTTATGGCGCCGTGGAACACCCGGGCCGCGCCGAGGATCGAGCGCAGCAGAGTGGTTTTGCCCGAGCCGCTGGGGCCGAGCAGTCCGACGAAATCGCCGGGCATCACCCGCAGGCTGACATCGGTCAATACAACCTGCCCTTCGTAGCCGGCGGTAACGGCTTGCAGTTCGACAATCGGCTCCCCCGACCCGCGCTGGTGGGGAAATGGATGTAACATTTTGCGTCCTTAGGCTTTGGCTTGCTTTGCCGGGTGGCACTGGGTCACCCGGCAAAGTCGGGATAAGCGAATGGTTGGGTTGATTTACTGCTTACTGGGGATAGACCGCTTGGCTGGGCCCGGAAAAGACCAAGCCGGGGTCAAAGTCAGCCAGGGCCGCCGCATCGCCGCCGAGGGCGGTAACGATAATCCGCGCATCGGCCACAATCAGGCCGAGGTAGGTATGCTCGACATCGCCCGGCTGACCGGGGAGGTCGTCATCCCGGAGCTGGTCGACGAATTGGGCGCCGCCTTCCCGGGCGATTTGCTCCATTACCGGGCTGGGAAAGACGGCGGAGCCGAAAATAGCCGGGACGCTGGTAGCCCGCACCTGGTCAATCAGGGCGGCTACTTCCCGGGCGGAGGGTTCGGTAAAGTCGGAGGGCTGGACGGCGCCGATGATTTCCAGTCCGTAGCGGGGGCCGAAGTGGGGAAAGGAGTCGTGGTAGGTCAGCAGTTTGCGGTTTTCCGGGGGAATGGTGGCCACGGCCGCGTGGATTCGGCCGTCCAGGTCGTCAATACGGGCTTGGAGTTGGGCGTAGTTTTCGCTGTAGTAAGCGGCGTTGGGCGGGTCGAGGGCGGAGAGTTCGTCCCGGATGATTTCCGCGTACTTGAGGCCCAAGGGGGGCGAAGTCCAGAGGTGCGGGTTGGGATGGCCGTCGGATTGGGGAAAGGAGAAGTCAAAGACCCATTCCTCGGGAGTGATGGCGCGGTCGCCCAGGGCGAGGATGACGCCGCCGGGTTTCAGATTGGCGCGGGCCATGGCAATGGTGGGTTCCTCGAGAAAGAGGCCGTTGGCGACGAACAGGTCGGCGGCGGCCAGGGTTGCCGCCAAGGAAGGGGACGGCTCAAAGGTATGGGAGTTAGTCCCCTCCGGGACGATGCCGGTCAGGGTTATGCGGTTGCCGCCGATATTTTCGACCAGGCTGGTGATGGGGGAGACGGTGCTGGCAACGCGCAGTTTGCCGTCCGTAGCGGCGGCGGGCTGGGCCGATTCCGGGGCTGCCGCCGGGTTCGGGGCCGCGGCCGGGGTTGGGGCGGCGGCCGGGGCGCAAGCCAGGAGCAAGGCAATCAGCAGCGTCAGGAAAGCCGCCGGCAAGGGGCGGCGGGGCGCAAGGTTAATGGATTTCGGCATCGTTAATATCGTCAAGGTCAGCGGCGGCGGCAATGTTGGCGGGGTTGGCAGCGGCGTTGGACGCGGCGGCGCCGGCGGTTTCCCGGCAGCAGCGGCAAAGGCCGGAGACGGTGAAGTGTTCCAGATCCGGCGCGAAGTCGAACTCGCGCATCAGGGTATCCCGGAATTCCTCGAGGTAATGGGGGTTGAGGTTGATGGCCCGGTGGCAGTCGCGGCAGACCATGTGATGGTGTTTTTCGCCGGGGGCGGTCAGTTCGTAATGGAGGCGGTTGTCGATATCCACTTCGGTAACGACGCCGACTTGCTTGAACAGGCGGAGGGTGCGATAGACCGTAGCCAAGTCCAGATAGGGGTAGGCGGCCCGGGCCTGGCGGTGGATTTCGTCCACACCCAAGTGTCCGGGGCCGCCGGCGACGATAGCCAGCACCAGGAGGCGCTGCGGCGTCAAGCGGTAGCCGAGGCTTTGGAGGTAGTGGAGGGATTGCTCTTGACTGGTCATACCAATAGCAGTTATTGCAAAGGTTTGCGATAACATAGTATAGCAAAAGGGAAGGGGTGTCAAGGCGGCGGGCGGCGGGCGGCGGTTTGGGGGTATATTGGATATGCCTGGCGACTCTGGATTACCACTTTCGTGGGAAGGACGGCGCTGGGGGGGAAGGAAAAGAGGGGATGGGGATGGGGTGGTGGGCGGTAGTGGACTCGAACCACTGGCCTCTTGCGTGTCGAGCAAGTGCTCTAACCAACTGAGCTAACCGCCCTAGGGGGTACCAGTTTAGCAGGGGATTAGGATGGCGTCAAGGCGGGGATGAATGGGATTTGGGAATTGGGGGGAAGTTGGCGGGCGGGCGGGATATTCAGGGCGGGTATTTTAGGAAGTGTTCACACTAACGATTGGGCAGCGTAGTCAATTGTCCAGGTCATTTGGCGAGATAGCGAGGAATCTGAAAACCTTGAGAGGGATCAAGGGCGGGCATTTTAGATTCCTCCCGTTGGTCGGAATGACATGGTACGGAGGTGAGTACAGGTTATGGCCGGGGCGGCGGCTTGGGGCCGCCCCGGCGGGTTGGGATTTTCTATTGCTATTATTGGGTAATTCGCTGGGGGGCGGAACCCGTGGCCACGGGTTCCGCCCGTGCGGGAGGCGGCTGGCTAGTCTGGCCATGCGGGTTGCCAAACACCGGTTGGACTGCTGGCTCCCATGCCGGCTTTGCCCGACCAGATTTGCCGTCCGGTAACGGACCTTGAGTTGGTTACTGGCGCCGGTTGGTATGGTTGCCATGCCGGCGTTTTGGCCCAGTCCAGCTACCGTTGGTTGACCGGCCTCCAGTCAACCTGTAACTCCAGCTCCTGTAGGGATGGGGTAGCGGTTTGGCGGCGATTGGGATTTGCCGTTTTCCGCGGCTCCGGTGGGGGAAGTACGGGTTCCTTAGTCCGGTTCCCCGGGGGTAGGAGCGGGGACGCTTGACGGCCGCGGGGGCCGGGGGCGTCCACAGCGCGCTGTGAGCTGTATTTCACGGTAAGCTAGCGTATCGTTTTGAGACCCGGCGTCCCGGGGCTAGGTCTGACCTTGCAATAATAAGTATGGGGGCGGGAATTGTCATTGTCAAGGGAGTTTGGAATGAATTTTCGGGAATTAGGAAATTGGTTTTGAGAGTTGGGGAGGCTGGATTTCCTTTGCGGGTATATCGGACGCCCGGGGGCCGCGGCGGTTCTGGCGAGGGGATTTGTCGGGTCTCCCGTTCAACCGGCGGGTCGGATATGCTAGAATCCTGGCAACAATCTTATGAGTGCGCCCAACCTTTCGCCAACTATGGCTTCGCTTAGTTTCCTGTACGACCGCTGCCGGGCTGGAGGCTGGTACTATCCGGCCGCTCTGTTGCTGCTGGTTGTTGCGGCGGCGCTGCGCTTTTATGACCTGCCGGGAAACACGGTCTATCACGATGAGGCGGTAGCGTCTTTCTATGCGCGGGGGACTTTTGCCGAGTTTCTCGACAATACTCGGGCTAAAAACGCTTCGGCGATAGTGTACCTGTTGCTGCTGTTCCTGGTTCAGAAAGTGGAAATCTCCGCGCTTAGCATCCGCATTGTGCCGGCTATAGCCAGTGTGCTGACGGTAGGGGCGATGCTTTTCCTGCTGCCGCGAAGGGGCGTCAGCCGGCCGGCGGTTTTGCTGGCGGCCCTGCTGATTACCCTGTCGGCGGCGGCCATCGAGTACGCCCAATATGCCCGGGAATACTCGCTGGATACCCTGATGGCGGTTTTGCTGATAGCCGGTTTTCTGGGGTATCGGCGCGATGGGAGAATAGCCTTACTGGGGGCGGCCTTGTTGCTGACGCCGTTGGTGCAATGGGGGTTGGCTCTGTTTGGTATGGCGGTGCTGGCGGCTGCGCTGCTGACACGGAGGGCCGGTGATGGGACAGATCCGGCAAATTACCCGGAGGGTACCAGTAGGGACGCCAATCTGGGGCGGCTTTGGGGAAGGCTGAAGTCGCGGAAGGATTTAATTTTGCCCGCGTCCTTATTTGGGATGGGCTGCCTAATCAGTTATTGGACGGCGTTGCGCTACATTTGGGCCGGCGATGGCTACACCGGGGATTATGCCCAGCATTTATACGCCGGCGGGTATGACCTGGTGGCGGCTCTATCTTTTGTGGTATCGCATTTGTGGTTGATGCTGAATTACCTGATGCCGATGCCGGTCGCTTTACTGGCCTTGGCGGCTTTCGCCGGACTCTTGGTGGCGTCGGTGAAAAGGCGTTGTGTTGACGCTATTACCGTTCTGCTGCTGTTGTCCAGCGCGGCGGCGATAGCGGCGGCCTTGCTGGGACTCTATCCGTTGGGCAATAGTCGCCACGCTCTTTATTTGGCTCCGATGGTTTTTCTGGCGGCCGGAGTGGCCTTGTGTTGGGCCGCTGGGCAACTGGCAACTCGGGCGCGCCGGCCGGGGTTGAGACCAACGATATTGATTAGCTTGGCTACTTTGACCGTATTGGCCGGAGTAGCGGCAATCCGTGAGGATAACCCCTGGCGGGACTGGTCGAATCTCAAGACGGTTATTGCCGTTTTGGAGGAGCAGGCGCAGGCTGGGGATTTGATTTGCGTATCCAAATGGCAAAGTCCCACTATCGAGTTTTATCAGGGGGAAGGGGCTAATTACCGGTACGGATGCTCCCGGGGGATGATTGCGGCACAGGGCGGTTTGCCGGGAGTTCTTAATGCTGCTGCTCTTGGCCGCCTCTGGCTGGTTTTGGGGTCGCCAAGCGACCATGATACGGTTTGGGATGCGCTCCGGGCTGACGGGCAAAGCAAAATCGAGCAACTGATTTACGGCGTCCCTCATCTCTATCGCGTTTCCCGTCTCGATTCTGCGGAATTGCTGGAGGAATACCGGTCGACCCGGGGCCGGCGGCCGGCCGCCGATGCCGATTTTGACTTGTACCTCGACTTTGATTTGTTCCGGAACAAGAGCCGTCTGCGCTACCTTAAAGAACCCTGCGCTCCGGGCGACACGGCCGGCCGGTTCTTTTTGCAAATTATCCCGGCTGAGGTAACGGACTTGCCGCGGCGACAGCGGGCCAGCGGCGTTGACCATCAGGATTTTGACTTTGCCCGGTACGGCGATAGATTTGACGGCAAGTGTATGGCGACGGTGCCTTTGCCGGATTACCCTATTGCCACCGTCCGCACCGGTCAGCTCAGCCCCGGCCGGGAAGCGGTTTGGGAAGGCGAGTTTCCGGCGGACACTGCCCAACTATGGCAGGGAGTATATCAGTCGATAGCCGCCGGGGAACCGGTGGCCCGCGCCGCTTTTGACCTTTATATTCGGGATAACTACCTGCACTATCTCAAAGAACCGTGCCACCGGGCGGATACGGCCGCCCCGTTCTTTTTGCACCTGATACCGGTTGATGTAAATGATTTGCCGTCGTGGCGGCGGGCATACGGGTTTGCTAACCGGGATTTTGACTTTGCCTTACGCGGCGGGATTCAAGATGGACGCTGTCGGACTGCCGTTCCTTTGCCGGAGTATGCTATTGCCGAAATTCGCACCGGGCAGTACGGCGGCGGGGGCCGGATTTGGGAAACGGCTTTTGGGGTGGAGCGGTAGCTGCGGGGAAATCGTAGCCGCCGGGTTAGACTGGCGGGAAGGTTCGCAAATTCTTTCGATTTACTGACCGTTAGCCCATAGCCGCCCGGATGGTTCCGGGTTTAGAATGGTTAGGCAAGGGTAGCGGAGGGCCGAAGGGAGGATTTTCCGCCGCAGAGGTCTGCCCCAATGCGCCATATTCTTCACGCCGACCTGGACGCTTTCTATGCGGCCGTGGAGCAGCTGGACAACCCGGAGCTGCGCGGCCGCCCGGTGCTGGTCGGCGGCAGTCCGCGCAGCCGGGGCGTGGTAGCTACTGCCTCTTATGAAGCCCGGGCTTATGGGGTTCATTCGGCGATGCCGATGTCCACGGCCGTGCGGCACTGTCCGGAGGGTATCGTAGTGCGGCCCCGCTTCGACCGCTACCGGGAAATGTCCCGGCGGGTGATGGCCGTCTTTCGCGATTTGACGGACTTGGTGGAGCCGCTGTCGCTGGACGAGGCGTATCTGGACATCAGCGCGGTGGTGGAGCAGTCGGGGCAACGGCCGCTGGGGGTGGCGATTGACCTGAAACGGCGGGTTAAGGAGGAAACCGGCCTTGCCGTGTCGGTGGGCGTCGCTGCCGGCAAGTCCATCGCTAAAATCGCTTCGGACTTGCAAAAGCCGGACGGATTGGTGCTGGTGCCGCCGGGCGCGGAGCGGGAGTTTCTGGCGCCGTTGCCGGCCGGCAAGCTGTGGGGCATCGGGCCTAAAACGGCGGAACGGCTGCGGCAAGAGGGGATAACTACTATTGGGGAGCTGGCGGAACAGCCGGCGGACTGGTTCGCCCGGCATTTCGGCAAGCGGGCGGACAGCGTCCGGGGCAAGGCGATGGGGCGGGATGAGGACCCGGTGCAGACAGAACGCTCGCCAAAATCCATCAGTTCCGAAACCACTTTCCCGGAGGATATTGGCGACGCGGCGGCCTTGCGGTCGGAGTTGACTTCCCTGACCGCCGGGGTAGCGCAGCATCTGGAGCGGAAGGAATTGCAGGGGCGCACGGTGACGGTAAAGCTGCGGTTGGCGGACTTTACTACGCTGAACCGGCAGACGACTCTGGCGGCGCCTACCGGGGAGGCCGACGTGATATTGGAAACGGCGTGGGCTTTGCTGCAAGGGGAACTGCGGCCGGGGCGGAGTTTTCGGCTGCTGGGGGTGGGCGTATCGGCTTTTGGGGAAGTGGCGGCGCCGGCGGCAAGCCCGCAGTTGGCACTGCCGCTGGTGGAGGTTTAGGCCGGTTAGCGGAACAGGTCTTTGTCCGGGTCGCGAATCAAGGATTGATTGCTGGCATCGGGCATTGGTTCCCAAGGGTAGCCGCGGATGATGGATACCGGGATGCCATCGGTTTTGCCGGTGACCAGTTCGGCAGCGGCGGCCAGTTCATCGGCCACGGCAATAACGGTGGTGTGCATCAGGTTGCCGTGGGCGTCGGATTGGCCGACATAGCTGAGCAGGGGGTTGAAGCCGGCGACGCCGATGGCGACATTCATGGCGGCGCTGCGCCAGGGGCGGCCAAAGGTGTCGGAGATGATGACGGCGGTGTCCGCGCCGCTGCGGGCTTTGACGGCGTCCCGGATTTGGCGGGCGGAGGCGTCCGGGTCGATGGGGAGGAGAGCGACGGTGTTATCGCCGGGGATATTGGAAGCGTCGATGCCGGCGTTGGCGCAGTTGAAGCCGTGGCGGGTTTCGCTGAGGATGACGCCGCGGTCCATCCGCACGATGCGGCGGCTTTCGCGGAGGATGAGTTCGGTGTGGCGGGGGTCGCGGCGGTGTCCCGCGGTGATGGCGATGGCCAAGGGTGACGGGTCGATGCCCTCGAGAGACACTACTTGTCCCTCGGTTTTGGATACGATTTTCTGGGTAACCACCAGCACATCGCCGGATTGCGGCGGCGTTCCCTGGCGGGCGGCGGCGGTCAGGAGCAGGGCGGCCAAGTCATCCCCTGGCTGAATTTCCGGTATCCCTTGGATTCCGATAATGCGGATTTCCGGCGGCATTGCGCGCTACCTCCCGTTTATTGGCTAGGGGCATAATACACCAAAGGCGCGCTGATGGGCCGGGTTTCTTGGTTAGATTACCGGCAGTGGGAAGGGGCGGGAGTGGGGGGATTAGGCGGTTATGGTGGCGATTTCGTACTGCATACCCCGGCGGCGGCACCATTCCTCGGCGGCAAACCGTTTCCGTTGAACATCCGGCGAATTAACCAAGTTGGCTGCCTTGACCTCGATTATGGCCAGGGAGTTGTCGTTATACTCGACCAGAAAGTCGGGGATGTACCGCCGCTGCCGGAGCCGCGCGTCAGTCCAGCTGATGGTAATGCCGTGCTTTTTGGTCCATTTTCGCACGGCCGGGTCCTTTTCCAGACGCTCCATCATCTGACGCTCGAAACCGGAGTCGTAGTTCTCGAAGTTCAGCCCGCTTTTGGTGGGGTTCTCGAAAATCCCCCGTTCAATCCCCGGCATATTCAATCATTCCTCCGATGATGTCGACGCGCTGCATCAGTTGCAGTTCCAGCTGATTCAGCCGCCGCGTGGCGCCGCGCAAGTTATCCGCGGCGGCGTAGGTGATGGATTCGCCGCCCAGAAACTCTGCGCACAGGTGTTGACGCAAGCCTTCCTCTACGTGCCGCCGCATTTGCCGGCCGTACCCGGCTTTAATCGTAGCTTGTTCGGCGGTGCGGTCCAGCCACTCCCGGATATTTTCCCGCAGCTCCGGCTCAGACATTTGGGAAATGGCAACGCCGCCGTGGTTTTCCGGGGCGCTCTTAAAGTCAGTCCAGCGTTCCTGGCCCAAGTCCATGCCGATGACGCCGGAAAGCTCGACATGGGTAATTTCCACGCCTTCGTACTCAAATCCTTTGAGCAGCATTTGCCAATTCCGGTCCGGGCCTTGGTGCGGTTCCGGCTTGGGGAGTTTCAACTCCGGCGGGCCGGGTTCCTCCGGTTCCGGGATTGCAATAAGCAAATCTGGGTTGACAACTTTTTGCTCGGGATGGGCTTCGCCCCGTTCCTCGGTTTCGTTGAATTGTTCCTGAACGCCCACATCCCGCCGCACCTTGGCCCGCAGCAAATCCCAAAGCCATTCGTGGTCGAGCTTGGGGTGGTCAACGATGGCGCAGATTTGGGGTTCGTTGTCATTCATCCCCGTACGGCGCACCCGGCGCAGGCCGCGGCCGACTACTTGCGGGCCATAGACCTTGCTGCCGAACTTGCGCAGCAACAGGATTACGGCCACTTCCGGCACATCCCAGCCTTCCCGCAGCATGGCCACGCTGACCACGGCATCATACTGGCCGCTTTGCCCGATGGCGGCGGCGGCTTTGCGGGCTTCCGGATCCTCGTCCTCGGTAACAAGCAGCGTCCGCAGGTTGAACTGCTGTTTCAGCATTTGCTCCGCGGCCCGGGCATCTGCCTTGCACACGGCAACCACGAACAGGATGGGCTGATAGCGCCCGGCGGCGTTGCGCTGGGCTTCCTCCAGACGGTTCAGCGCAATGCTGATTTGCTGCCGCATCGGCGCCGGGTCGGTGACCCATTGGGTCGCGTTCACCCCGGCCCGGTCAACCTCATCCCAGTTCATTTCCTCGACCCGGCGTTGTTCCCCGGTTTCGGCGTCGGTATAGGTCAACTCTACCGTCTTGATGTCCGGCTGGTACACTACCGGGCGGGCGATGACATTGCCGTTCAGGGCCGCCGGGATGTCGAACTCGTAAATCATCCGACTGTCCAGGGGCGTATCATCAGCCCGGTCGGGCGTGGCCGTCGTGTCCAGGCGAAAGGCGTAAGCCGGGTTATCCCGAAACTCTTTAAGGGCGCGGTCGTACTGCGGCGCCGGCGTGTTGTGGGCTTCGTCGTTAAAGATGGCGAAAGGCGTTTGATTGGCTTCCAAGAAACCGTAAAAGTTTTCCTGCCCGGTTTTGGCGTTCAGGTAAAACTGGTGGATGTTGGCCAGGGTTACATTCGAGCCGAACAGATCGGCGGCTACTTTGTCGCTGTCGCCGCCCAAGGTGGTGAGGGCAAAGGATTCGGGCTGGGCGACATCTTGGCCCGGCAGGATTAGCCCCCGCTCGCGGAAAACCTTGCCGTCCTTGAAATCGGCTTCCAGGCGGTCGCGGACAATCAGGTTGGGGCAGAGGATGAGAAACCGCTGGACATTGTGGGACAAGCGCAGCCAGACCATTGCCGCGCCAATCAGGGCGGTTTTCCCGCCGCCGGTAACGATGTTCAGCAGGACGCCGTCCTCCCAAAAGGAACGGGGCGCAACCTCTTTGGCATAGATGACCCGCAACAGGGCATCCCACTGGTGCGGCCAGAGACCGCCGGGCTGGGGCCGGCGGTAGTCATTTTTGTCGGCCAGATGATTCAGGTAGGCCACGGTGGAATCCTGGGCCGAGTTAAAGCCGCTCTCGACCCAGAAGTCAAAATCCGACTGGTATTGCTCGAAGTCGTTCCGCATTGCTTACTTTACCTCGACCGGATGGCTGAACATGGCCTGCCCGCCCTTGTCATCCTGGATCTGGCAGGCCACGGTGAAGTTGCCGGCGCGGGAAAAGGTGTGTTGGGTTGCCAAGGCGGCCCGCTCCTTCCAGGGCCGCCGCGCGGCCCGGAAAGTGCGCCCGTTATAGTCGAAGTCCCATTGTACGCTGATGATTTCGCCGTCAGCGTTATAGGAACGGGAATCCGCAGCGTTGAATTCGTAGTGCAACGGCTGGAGCTGCTGCGCTGCGAAGGAGACGCGCGGCGGCTCGACGAAGGTCAGAAAGGCGGAATAGTCGCCCCGGTCCGTAGATTGGGCGGCGATGTGCTGGCGAAACTGGGGGGAGTCAATCCGCACTTGGTCCAGGCGGACAAAGGACAGAGTAACCTGCTGCCGTTCCCGCAGTTCCTGGGCGGCGGCCACGGCATCCGGGCCAAAGCCCCAAGCCAGCATAATGCCGTCGCGCAGCCCCTCCGCGCCGGAATAGCGCTCCAGGGCGGCGATAGCCTGGGCAAATTGCCCAACATCCTCAGCCGTAACCGGGTTCCGTTGCGAGGGCGGGCCGACCCAGACCGGAATTCGCGCCCGGGAACCTTTGTAGCCGTGGATGCCGGCGTCATTGCTGGGTACCCGGGCATCGTAGCAGGCCAGCACAAAGTCCCGGAACTCGGCCGGCGTCATCTGCTCCAGCCCGGCCGCTTCGTAAATGCCCCACTGTTCAACAGTGAAATCGGGGAAAGGAGCATCCTCCAATCCCCGAGTTAATTCAGCTTGTTGTAGCCTTTCCGCAGTGACCGCGACAGCGACCCGGGATTGGTCAATCCCAAAAAATCGCCGCCGAAACTGCATAGCAGTTTCGGCGGTAGTGCCACCACCAACAAAGGCATCCAAGACAACATCGCCCTCATTGGACGACGCCTTAATGATGCGCTCAAGTAAGGCTTTAGGTTTTTGGGTAGGGTAGCCTATTTCCTCTTGCTTCCTCTTTACCAAGTGATAGGCGTACAACTGATTGATGTCCGACCAAACGGATGACAAAGGCACACCCGGACTCTCGTCCAGATACTGGCGGGTAACTTCACCATTAGCCCGTTTCCGGCGTTGGTAACGCCGACCAGCCTCGTCAGTATGTGCGAATCGTTCCCGTATATACTTCTCGGAGTATTCGGTATGCTGGCGGTTGTAAGTGTGTTGACCGTATGACTTGGCGTAAAAAAGGATGGTGTCGTGTCCTTTAACGGGTTTGTTACCAGCCGCCCGGCCCCCAGAGGCGGTGCCGTAGGCCCATATAATTTCGGACACAAGGTTTTCACTGCCGAAAATCTTATCCATCTCCGCCTTGATGTAGTGGCTGGCGTGCCAATCGCAGTGGACGTAGATGGAGCCGGTGGGCTTGAGGAGGCGTTTCATTTCGTAGAGGCGGGCGTTGAGCCAGATGAGGTAGCCGTCGAGGCCGCCCTCCCAGATGTCGTTGAAGGAGCGGAGTTCGTTGTTGTCGCCCCAGATGACATTATAATTGCGGCCGGAGAAAAAGGGCGGGTCGATGTAGATGAGGTCGATGGAGTTGGTGGGGAGCTGCCGCATTATGTGGAGGTTGTCGCCCCAGATGAGGCGGTTGGGTTCGTGGGGCTCCGGGTTTCCCAGCGGCACCCGCTCGATAATCTGGGTGGGCAGGCTGACCAGGGGGTAGTGGTTGCGGAAGTGGGGGTTGCGCGGATCCCAGCCCAAGGGGGTGATGGATGTAGGGGCATGGCCGAACCGGGCCGGGGCGCGGAAACGCTGCTCCTGTTGGGGCAAAGGTTCGTGGCGGTCGGCATCCAGCGGGTCGGTGGCGGGGTTGGTGGCGGCGGGCTGGGTCATGGCAAACATCCTTTCAGCGGCGAGGGTTTAGGGCAAGGGCGAGGCGGGGGGATTATGGCAGGGGGAGGGGGCGGGTGTCAAGGGGGGGCAGACTAATCCTCGCGCGGCGGCGGCAGCAACTCCGCCAAAGGGATGCCCCGCTCTTTGGAAACCTTTTCAAGGTGGGACAGCATTTTGGCCTGCTCCGCTTTCCGGGCTTCCTGCCGCCCCTCCTCGCGCATGGCTTCCCGCCACATCTGGTGCTTTTCCCACGCCCAGAACATGGCTACTTCACCCCTTCCTGCTTCAGCAGTTCCTCCAGGGTCAAGCCCTTCTCCTGCGCCATCTGTTTCAAGATGGGCATATACCGCTGCTCGGTCTCCTTCCGCCCCTCCTCCCGCAAGGACTCCCGCACCGCTTGGTGCTTTTCCCATGCCCAGAACATCAGCCGTACACCTCCTTCCACGGTTAAGGCCATCATACCATAAATTACCCCGGCCAAGGGTACCAAGTCGGCGGCCAACTCGCCGTTGTCCGGCCCCAGCCACTGGCCGCTAATCCACCAAGCCAGCAACGCCGTTACCGCAAACACGCCGAAAGGAGTAGCGATAGCGTGGCGGCGCGGCCACCGCATTTCCCACCACCTCGGGTTTTCCATAGACACCGCCTTTCGGTTCGCCGAATTCCCCATCCCCGGCGACTGCGGGAATGGGATGGCTTATTCTAGGGTAGAACCGATAGGGGTTGTCAACGGGCAGGTGTCAGTGACCAGAGACGGCCGAACGCCGCTATTTCACTCCTTCCTGCTCCAGCAGTTCCTCCAGGGTCAAGCCCTTCTCCTGCGCTACCCGGGCCAGCACTTTGTCTCGCTGCTTGACTGCCGAGCGCATCTCCTTACGCCCTTCCTCCCGCATCGACTCCCGCCACTCCAGGTGCTTCTGCAACGCCCAGAACATAAGCCTGATACCTCCTTCCACGGTTAGGGCAATCATACCATAAACCACCGTCGACAGGTCAACCAAGTCGGCGGCCAGTTCCAGATTGTTCCGCCCCGGCCACTGGCCGCTAATCCACCGGGTCAGTAACGCCGTTACGATAAAAACCCCGAAGGGGAGCATTATCGCGTGGAGCCGCAGGCCCCATTGCCGTTCCCACCATTGTCCCATAGACACCGCCTTTCGGTTTGCCGATTGTCCCATGCCCGGCGACTGCGGGGAAAGAGTATGGCTTATTCTAGGGCTGAACCGATCGGAGTTGTCAATGGGCAGTGTCAGTGGGCCAAGTAGAGGCAATTGCCCGAAACTTGCCCCCTTAAACTTCGGTTCCGGGGCGGCGTTGTGGGGCGGGGAATTGCCCCGGAAATATGATGATAATAGTTTGACTTTATTATTATTCAGTGATATGGTAGTTGGCGGCTTAAACCTATCGCCTATTTTACGGAGGAACGCCAAAAGTAATTATGAGCAGGAAAACCCTTCTTTTGTTAGTGGCTTTGGCCACCATGGCAGCGGCCCTTATCGCGTGTCAGCAGCCGGAGATGACCTCCGAGGAGATGAACGCGATGCGGGCGGAGAACACGTCGATGCAGGCGGAAATGGAGACCATGCGGGCCGAGATGTCCGATATGGAAGCCGCCATGGCCGAGTCGATGACGATGGCGGAATCGATGATGGAAGGCGGCCGGCTGGCCGCGGTGCAGGCCCGGGGCAACCTCATCTGCGCCGCCAACAACAGCCTAGCCGGTTTCGGTTTCATCGACGACGCCGGCAACGCCCAGGGCTTCGACATTGACCTGTGCCGGGCGGTAGCCGCCGCGGTGCTGGGCGATGCTAACCAGGTCCAATATCGTCCCACCACCGCCGCCGAGCGGGGGCCGACGATGCAGTCCGGCGAAGTGGATCTGATGTCCCGCAACACCACCTGGACCACTTCCCGCAACGAAGGCTGGGGCAACTTCGCGCCCACTATGTTCTACGACGGCCAGGGCTTTATGGTCCCCAACAGCCTTGACGTGTCGAGCATGGACGAACTTGCCGGCGCCCAAGTCTGCGTCCAGCAAGGCACCACCACCGAGCTGAACCTCCAGGACTTCAGCAACCAGAACAATATGAACTTCGACATCGTCACCTTCCCGGACAACATCTCCACCAACCAGGCCTACCTGTCCGGCCAGTGTGAAGCCCTGACCACCGACCGCTCCGGTCTGGCCAGCACCCAGTCCAGCTTTGAGAACCCGGGCGAGCATACCATCCTGCCCGGCACCATCTCCGAGGAACCCTTGGGGCCGGTAGTGCCGCACGGCGATGAGCAGTGGTACGACATCGTCACCACGGTAATGACCATCCTCATCTACGCCGAAGCCTTTGACATCGGCAGCGACAATGTGCCGACCACCGCCACCGGCGACACCGCCGTGGACCGGCTCTTTGGCTTGGAAGGCTCCTACGGCCAAGAGGAAATGGGGCTGAGCGCCACCGTGGCCCAGGATGTAGTCCGGGCTGTGGGCAACTACGGCGAGATTTATGACCGCCACCTGACCCCCTTGGGCTTGCAGCGCGAAGGCAGCCGCAACGCCCTGTGGAGCGCGGCCCCCTGCGCCGACTGCCCCAAGGGCGGCCAGGTCTATGCCGCGCCGCCGCGCTAGGCGGCATCCCGGACTGCCGGCCGCCGCAATCGGCAAGCCGGCGTCCCAACCTAACTAGGTTTCCATTCCGGGGCGGGTTCGACAAAACCCGCCCCGGTTGACGTCTGGCGTCAACCGGGCTATGCTAGCCCCTACCGAAACCGTCATTCCCACGAAAGTGGGAATCCAGAAAGGCCGAGGTCTCTGGATTCCCGTTTTCACGGGAATGACGGTAGGTAAGTCGCTAAGTATATGCAATAGCTCTGACCATCCGGGAGTAGCGGGAATGAAAAAGGCTTATCTCAAAAGCATACTGGTCGCCGCGGCGTTGCTGCTGGCGTTGACTATGGCTTGCACCAGCCCGCCGCAAGGCGGCACGGCGGCCCTGGAGTCGGAAAACGCCAACCTGAAAGCTACCATCGCCGCTAGTGACGCCGGGGGGACGGCAGACTCGACTTCCAACCGCCTCGCCGCGGTCCGGGAGCGCGGCCGCCTGATTTGCGCCAGCAACAACGCCATCGCCGGCTTTGGCTACCTCGAGGATGGCGGCAATGTGGGCTTTGACATCGCCCTGTGCCGGGCTGTAGCCGCCGCCGTGTTGGGTGACCCCAACGCCGTCGAAGTGCGGGTCGTTACCGCTACCGAAATGGGCGCAACCCTCCAATCCGGCGAAGTGGACCTGATTGCCCGGACGCTGACCGTTACCACTTCCCGGGAAGCCCAGTGGGGCAACTTTGCCCAAACTATGTATTACGACGGGCAGGGGTTTATCGTCCACAAAGAGTTGGGTCTGACCAGTGCGGCCGAACTGGCCGGGGCTACCATCTGCGTTACCCAAGGCACCACTACCGAGTTGAACTTGCAGGATTATTCAGACCTGCTGGGTTTGGGCATTACGGCGGTAACTTTCGAGCGCACCGATGCGGCCGTCGAGGCTTACAATCAGGGCCAGTGCGACGGCTTTACTACCGACCACTCGGGGCTGTATGCCTACCGCAGCGGCTTTGCCGACCCGTCAGCCCATACCATCCTGCCCGAAACCATTTCCGAGGAACCCTTGGGGCCGGGCGTGCCGCACGGCGATGAGCAGTGGTACGACCTGGTAAAAGCGGTTATGGCAATGCTGATTTACGCCGAGGCTTACGGCATTGATTCCCGGAATGTGCCGACCGCGCCCACCGGCAACACCAAAATTGACCGGCTCTTTGGCTTGTCCGGGAGTTACGGGCAGGAAACTTTGGGGCTGAACAAGACGGCGGCGCAAGATGTCATCCGGTCGGTAGGCAACTACGGGGAGATTTACGACCGCTATATGGCGCCCTTGGGACTGGTCCGGGCAGGCGGCCGCAACGCCCTCTGGAGTGCCGCCCCCTGCACCGACTGTCCCAAGGGCGGGCAACTCTTTTCCGTGCCTCTGCGGTAGCGAGCAAGGTTCCCGTCCTCGGGAACAGTTGACCGGTACGCGATTCTCCGGTCAAAAAGTGTCCGAAAACCTGACAAATCAGCCCGGCGGCGTTACAATAGTGCCGGGAGTAGAAAAATGACCACTACCATCAACGACATCAGCGACTTGGCCCGCATCTTTGAGGAACATCCGGAGTGGGTTGATACCCTGCGCTCCCTATTGCTCGCCAGGGAAACACTGGATTTGCCGGCCGCTCTGGATCGGCTAACCGAACTGGTGAACGATTTCATCCGGGAGCAGCGCGAAACCAACCAGCGAGCCGACGAGCGGCTAGCCCGGATGGAGGCCGCCGCCGCCAGTGCCGACCAGCGGCTGGACCAGTTAACCGAATTGGTGAACGATTTCATCCGGGAGCAGCGGGAAACCAACCAACGGGCCGACGAGCGGATGGCGGAACTCGCCGCCAGTTCCAACGAGCGGCTGGCCCGGCTAGATGAACTCGCCGCCCGTACCACCCAGTTGCTGGCCAATCAGGAAGGACGCGTTACTAACCTCGAGGAGATTCGCGTCAGCACCGACCGGCGGCTGACCAGCCTGGAAACCATCACCCGGCGGATGCAGGGGCAAATCGGGCTTCTGCTCGGCGAAGCGGCAGAACGCCGTCTCCAGGGCCACCTCGATGTCGTCCTCAGCCAGCGGCTGCACCTGCGCCGCGTCACTATCCTGAAAAGCGTCAACCTCGGCATCGACCGGAGCCTGGCCGACCAACTGGAGGCAGCCCAAGACAACCAAATTATCACCCCGGGGCAGCATCTCCAAGTGCGCCTGCTCGATGTCATCCTGTCCGCCACGGACCGGGAAACCGCCGCGCCGGTCTATATCGCCGCCGAAATTTCCCTTACCCTGAACCGGAACGACATTGCCCGCGCCGCGGAACGGGCCGCCATTCTGGAACAGGCTACCGGCATTGCCACCAAAGCCGCGGTAATCGGCGGCCGCATCCCGCCCCTACAGGAAACCCAGGCCGCGGCCGCCGGCGTCCACATCATCCTGATGGAGGACCTGGATCTGGACAGCGAAGCGGAGGGAGAGTGACCGTCGCCCGTAAATGAGGGGGAAAGGCGCAAACCTTTCCTCCGCATATTGAAAATATCCAACAGGATTTTCCCTTTGCAATTATCCGGGCAACGGGTTACAATCCCCGCCGGAATATCCCTTACCCCCGCGCCGGTCGAGGGACTGAATGACCACGCAGCAGTTGCCGCGCTTTCTGACCTACCAGAACATCCCCCTGTGGCGGCACGTCCTGATTATTCAGTGGACGGCGCAGATTGTTTCCGCCATTGTAGTGGTCGCGCTGGTCGTCTGGTTTTTCGCCAATGTCAGCAACGCCATTCAAGACCGGGATATTCCCTTTGGCTGGTCTTTCCTGCAACGGGAGTATCAGACGCCCATCGGGGAACACTTTATTCCCTACGAGTCGTCGGATACTTTTCTTTATGCCTTGATGGTGGCGATAACCAACACGGTTATCGTAGCGGTGGCCGGGGTTATCCTGGCCATAATCCTGGGCATTGTCATCGGCGTGGCCCGGCTGTCGAGCAACTGGCTGGTCTCCCGGCTGGCTCTGGTCTATATCGAGTTCTTTCGCAATGTGCCGCTCCTGGTGCAGCTGCTGTTCTGGTTCTTTATCATCCTGGCTCTGCCGCCGGTGCGGGAAGGTTACGCCATCGGCGGCTTTCTTTACATCAACAACGGCGGCATTTCAATGCCTTGGCCGCTGCCTAACAACTTGGCCATGGGACTGATTTGGACCGCCATTGCACTAGCCGGCGTAGTAGTCGGGATACTGCTGAACAAACGGCTGTCCCGCAAGGAAACGGAAACCGGCCAGTCCACTTATCCCTTCATCAAAGGCGTAGCGGCGGCCGCAGGCATTGCCGTAGCGGCGTGGCTGATTTTGAGCCTGCTTGCCGGAGAATCGCCCTTTTTCCTGTCGGTGCCGGGCCCGGAGGGCCGGTTCGGGCGCATTGCCGGCGGGTTCACCGCCCGGGCCGGGCTGCTGGTGCTGTTAGTCGGATTAGTAATCTATACCGCCGCCTTTATCGCCGAAATTGTGCGGGCCGGCATTCAATCCGTCGGCCGGGGGCAAACCGAGGCAGCCCGGGCCTTGGGCTTGTCGCCGACCAACACCCTGCGCCAAGTCATCTTTCCCCAAGCCCTGCGGGTAATCATTCCGCCGCTCATCAGCCAATGCCTGAACCTGACCAAGAACAGCAGCTTGGGCGGCGCCGTCGGCTATACCGATTTGACCAATGTAGCGGTAACGATGACCCAGACCGCCCCGGCCATTTCCATATTTATCCTGATTATGGCCTCTTACCTGGTGATGAGCCTGACCTGGTCGCTGATTGGCAACATCTACAACCGGCGGCTCCAGTTCGGCGGCAGGAGGTAGGACGATATGGCCGCGCCCACCGCGCCCAATACGGGCTATGAAATTCCGCCGCCGCGCACCGAAGTCGGCGTTATCGGCTGGCTCACTGCCAACTTGTTCAGCACTTGGTACAACGCCGCCCTGACCCTTATCGCCGGCACGGCCCTTATCCTGGCTTTGTGGTACGGCTTGAGCTGGGTCTTTGCCGGCGCCGACTGGACGGTAATCGCCAAGTTGGGCGGCCGTTTTGTCATCGGGCAATACAACACCGACGCGGCTTGCGCCGGCAACAACTGTTTCTGGCGACCGCAAGCGGCCTTGCTCCTGGTCATCGCCTTGCTGGGGATGGCTTGGGGCCTGCAAGGAAACCCGGTAGCCCGCAACATCGCCGTGGGCGTAACCGTTATCGCGGCGGCCTTTGCCTTTCTCCCCTACAGCCTGGAACGGATGGGGTTAGATGTACGATTGCTGTTACTGGCCGGCATCCCGGCCCTGGGCGTGGGCTACGCCTTGGCCCGGTGGACGCCCTTGGGAACCGGATTGCGGATTACCATTGCCGGGGTAGTGATTTTCCTGCTGACCCTGGTACTGCTGCGGGGTTTGCCGGGAGTGCCGGGAATGCAGCCGGTCGGGGTTATCTACTGGGGCGGGCTGATGCTGAACCTGATTCTGGCCGTAGGCGGTATCACCTTGAGCCTGCCTATCGGGATAGCGTTGGCATTGGGGCGGCGGAGCAACCTGCCGGTAGTCAAAGCCCTATGCGTTACCTTTATCGAGGTCTTTCGCGGGGTGCCGCTGATTACCCTGCTCTTTATGTCCCAAGTGCTGGTGCCGCTGGCTTTCCCGCAGGATTTTCCCTTGAACTCCCTGCTCCGGGCCGGCATCATCATTACCATGTTCAGCGCGGCCTATATGGCCGAAAACATCCGCGGCGGCTTGCAGGCTTTGCATCCGGGGCAGGCTGAGGCCGCCCGGGCCTTAGGACTAGCCGGCTGGCAAACTACCCTGCTGATTTCCCTGCCGCAAGCCATCCGCAATGTGATACCGGCCATCGTCGGCCAGTTCATCGGCTTGTTCAAGGACACCAGCCTAGTTTATATCATCGCCATGCTGGACATTGTGGAAACCGGGCGCACTTTCATCCTCGGCAACCCGGAGTACCTGCAAAGCGCCCGGGAAATGTTCGTCTTTGTCGCCCTGGTGTTCTGGATTTTCACCTACGGAATGTCCTATGTCAGCAGCAAAGTCGAGGAATCCTTGGGCGTAGGACAGCGGTAGCCAATTAAGAATTAGGAATTAGGAATTAGGAATTGGGGATTGACGCCCGGGATTGGGCAAGGTCAATTCCTGATTCTCGACTCCTGACTGGAAGGGGGCTGTTATGGCGGTCAATGAACGGACGGCGGCCGATACCGACTTGGCCGGCGGTGTCGAGGACATCATCATCTGCCGGGATGTGCATAAGTGGTTCGGCCACTTTCACGCCTTGCGCGGCGTAACCACCACCATTAAGCGCGGCGAAGTGGTCGTGATTCTGGGGCCCTCCGGCTCCGGCAAATCCACCTTTATCCGCACCATCAACCGGCTGGAAACCCACCAGCGCGGCGACATCATCGTGGACGGCATTGAGCTGAGCGGCGATGTCCATAACATTGACGCCATCCGCCGGGAAGTGGGCATGGTGTTCCAGTCCTTCAACCTCTTTCCCCATCTGACGGTGCTGCAAAACATCACCCTGGCCCCGACCAAAGTCCGCAAGTGGTCCCAAGCCGAAGCCGAAGCCGAAGCGATGAAACAGCTGGAACGGGTACGCATCCCGGAGCAAGCCGGCAAGTACCCCTCCGAGCTTTCCGGCGGTCAGCAGCAGCGCGTCGCCATCGCCCGGGCCTTGGCCATGCAGCCGCGAATAATGCTCTTTGACGAACCCACTTCCGCCCTGGACCCGGAGATGATTCGGGAAGTGCTGGATGTGATGCGGGAATTGGCCGGCTCCGGAATGACGATGCTGGCCGTTACCCACGAAATCGGGTTTGCCCGGGAAGTAGCCGACCGGGTGATAATGTTTGACGAAGGCAGCATTATCGAGGAAGCCCAGCCGGATGACTTCTTCAACAATCCCCAGCACGAGCGGGCCCAGGCCTTCCTGTCCCAGATTTTGTAGCCGGGCAATAACCCGGCCGGCGCCAACGGTCGGCTAACCCCCCTGTGCGCTATAATTGCCCTATGCGGCAGTTAATTGCGCTTGCCATCGGATTGCTGACCTTGGCCGCCGGGGTAGCCTGCGCGGAACCGGCGTGGGCGCCGACCCTGCGGCCGCCGCCGACTGCCCCGCCGGCCGGCGCATTGCCGCCGCCGACCATCCTGCCGCCGCCCACCTTCCGTCCGGCGCCGCTGCCGCCGGCCGCTACGGCCCCGCCGCCGCCTACCCCCTCCCCGGCTTTATCCCCATCCCCGAAACCGCCCACCCCGGCCGCTGTTGCCAATACCCCAACCCCGCCGCCGCCAACGGCAACAGCGCCGCCGCCAGCCAATCCTACGCCTCGACCGGCTGCCCCCACGCCGGCGCCGCCATCAGCCACAATGCCGCCGCCCGCCGGCTACGCCGCCTTGCCCCACACCGCCGCTTTAGCCCAGCAAAACCCGGCCGCTGCTCAGTCCATCCAAGCCCTGCCCTGGGTCACGGACGGCGTAGTTGCGGCGGAACGAGACGCCGCCGCCGCCCTGGTCAACATTGCCATTGGTCAAAATGATTTGCTGAACGACTTACTGGCAAAGCCGTGGGTCCGGGATGGCGGCGACTTTAAGGAACTGGGCGCGGCCTTGGCCGGCTTGAACACCCTTTCCGTTTGGGCGCCGGCGTCCGCCCGGCGCATCGCCGCCATGCCCTTTCTGAATAGCCTGGAACCGGCCGACGCGGCAGCCCTGACCGCCCTCTCCCAACTAGTGTCGAGCGACCGCCCCGCCTTTGGCGAAGTAATGTCCCATCCCACCCTGCAAGCCGGTATCGGCGATGAATCGGCCAAGATTGTAGCGGTACTAGCCGGCGTCCACTGGACTAATCCCGCCTTGACGCCGACCCTGCTGAACTTCGCCCAAACTACCTTGGAGGAACGCCGCGTTGCCTTGCCCCAAGCCGGGCCGATAACTCTGGCCATCATCCGCACCGATCCGGGCGCCGCCGGCAGTATGGATTTGCTGGAACAGGCGGTGCGCTTTGCCGAGGATTATATGGGGGAAACCTTCCCCCGCCGCTATGTGGCCGTGCTGTTCGGGCCGGCCACGCCCGCCCCCTTTGCCGGAGCCAACTTCGGCACCCATATCGCCATCCGCCCGGAATACGACCGGGCCGACACCGGCTCCCGGGCCCGCACCGCCGGGCGCGTCCTTGCCCACGAAGTCGCCCACTACTATTGGGATGTAAAAGTCGCCTGGCTGGACGAGGGCGCGGCGGAGTTTATGGCCGCCGCCTTCGAGGAGCAGCGCGCCGGCGACAGCCTGATGCCCAATCACTACCCCTGCGGCCGCGTCAAAAACCTCCGGGACTTGGCGGCCATGGACTACCAAATGGGCGCGCCGGGCTACCAGTGCAACTATGCTTTGGGCGAGCGGCTGTTTCTGGATTTGCGCCAGGCTCTGGGCGCCGCGGATTTCCGCCAGGGTTTCCGGCAACTCTATCGGGATATTCACGCCATTGACCGGGAACCGGGCATTGGGGAAGTGCGGGCGGCCTTCCAAGGCGAGGCCGCTACTCCCACCGGGCAAATGCAGACCGCCCTCGTGGATTTGGTAATCGCCCGTTGGTACGATGGCGATAAACCCTATCCGGAACGCCACCGGGACACCCGGCCCGTCGCCAACCAACTGCCCGCAGTCAACGGGCAAGTTGACCGGGCTTATCTATCCTTAACCCCGGAAGGGCCGGCCACCCATCGCTTTCCCGCCGCCGCGGCCGACGGTTGGGGCTGGCTCACCGTGCATTATTCCTACAACTTTTCCGGCGACCCCCAGCCGCTGGAATTAGAAGTAGTGGAGTATTATGCGGATGGCTTTGCCTACCGGCGGGTCAAGGATACGGTGCTGTTAAGCGGCGACGGCTACGGCGGCGCCCGCCGCTACAGCGTCGGCCAGCGCCCGGGGCGGGAATGGACGCCCGGCCGCTACTGGATTTATGTCTATCATCAAGGCATCAAAGTGGCCGAAGTGGCCTACGAAGTTACGGAGTAACTGCCCGCTATCCCGGCTTGGGGGCAGACTGACGGGGCGGAGCTAGGGGCGGCGCTGCTGCACCTTCCCGCTATGCTCCGCCCAGAACTCCAGCAGAACCCGGCCCCGTTCCAGGTTGTTGAAAGCGGTGGAGGTCTTGCGCCTCCGGTGGGGGATACTATGGCTTGAGGCTACGCTCTGAATTACGCTTTCGTAGCTTCTACTACGGCGGCATAGAACACCTTAAAACTGGGAGAACAGTTGCGTTCCGGGATAATATGGGCGGCTATGTCCCGGGCGGCTGCTAATTTGCTCATTCCGCCCGGAAAGTAACCAGACCGCTGCAACACTCGTTGCATTGCTTCCCAAGTGCCGCCAGTAATAGCGTCGGGATTGCGATAACTCCGCTGACGAAAGACATTTGGATTAACCCGGGGATAAGCCGCGCATACCGCTTCCGGGCTGCCAAAGTACCACGCCTCCAGTTCCTCGATGACAATGCGGTTGACTACCTGCCAATTACTGTTGCCAGCTTGGCGACGGGTCAACAGTCCGGCTTGCGCCGCCGCTTCCTCCAGCCGTTGTTTGAGTTGATGGCAGTCGTCATCATCCCGGTCAACCAGCACAAAAACGCGGCAGTAATCCCCCGGCCAGTGGGCATAGACCCGCAGTCGGTTTTCCAACTTGGCTAACAAGTCTCCTTTGCCGCGATAAGGGTGAACATCGAAAGTAATCCCGTCCGGTAGATGGCGGGATAACCATCCTTGCAGAAATGCCTCCATAGAAGGCTCCTCCACCAGAAACTCCAAGTGCTGCGCCGCCATTACTTGCTCTGCGGCGGCCGCCAAGGCTCCGCCTCCCGGTTATATTGCGGGTCGCCCACCTTGAAATGCCCCTCGCTCCACAGTTGACCTAGCTGCGCCCCGTGTTGCATAAACTCCGGGATGCCGAACAAATCGGCCGCCCGCTCCGTCCGGGTGAACCCCTGCTTATCCCGCCACAAAATCCGCACTTCCTCGGGACGCAGGGCGTCAACAAAGTAGGGCGAATGGGTAGTTACCAGCAGTTGGGTCTGCTCGGTAGCCGCCCGGAAAGACTCCACCAGTTCGTAAAGCAACCGGTGATGCAAAAAGTTCTCCGGCTCCTCAATGCCGATAAACGGCGGCGGCTCCGGTGCGTACAGCAACACCAAGTAGGCCAGCATTTTCAGCGTGCCATCGGAAGCAAAATCAGCCGGTATCGGGTGGTCAAAGGGCGCGTCTTTGACTTGCAGAATCATCCGGCCGTTAAGCGTAGTCTCAACCCTCACCCCCTCAATCTGAGGGACCGCTCTTTGCAAACGCTCGAAAATAGCCCTTAACCGTTCAGGCTGATGTTCGACCAAGTAATGGATAACGCTGGCCAGGTTATCGCCGCTCTGGTTCAGATGCCGCTCAGACCGGCCAATGGATTGCTGACGCGGGCCCTCTGCCGACAGGCTGGATAGATGCCAACCGGTGATGAAGTTACGCAAGGCGGCGATACGGTCATATTGGGCAAACTGCCCCAAAACACTGGCTGCTATCAAGTCCGGAGAATGGAGACGAACTCCTTCCCGGTCCATTTTCAGCAGATGCTCCTCACTAGCCGCCGAACCTTCCCCCAAATGAAAGTTTAGGAAATAAAAGGCTTGCCCCCGAGCCCTTGATCGCCACCGCAGCCACTCGGATTTGACGGTCGGGCGTCCGACCACGTCCTCCACCGCCAAATGATAGGTCAGCAACGGGCTGCCGGGATACTCCCGGTATTTCACCTGAATAACAACCGGGCCGCTTTCACCCCGGGTTTTGATTTCCTGCCCCCCGCCCCGCTTTTCCCAAGCGTCCCACAAGCTGAACTGAAAGGAATCGGCAAGAAATGCCAGCGCATCGAACACCGTGGACTTGCCGCTGCCATTAGGCCCCAGCAGAACCGTCAAGGGCGTCAAGTTCTTGAATTCCACCGACCGCAGCGCCCGAAAGTTTTTCACTTTCAGGGAAACCAAGCGGGGTTGTGGAGTTGGTTCGGGGTTCAGAGAGTCCATACTCACCGTCGGGATGCCAAGTTAAAGCAAGGATACAATGGCTGGCACAGCCACCGCAACCGCCCAACGGTTAGCTCCTGCTCAAGTTGTCTCAGCTAATCCGACATTGCAGTAACTGTCCGCAATTGTAAGTTGGCAAGCCCTTTAATGCAAATCCCCCCTTGACCGCCAACCGCCTATCCCCCATACTTACCCCCGGTTTCATTCCCCAAACTTTCTGCGGAGGTAACAACTCTATGGCTACCGTTGGCAGCGGCAGTTACACTTACGAACTGGTCGAAAGCTGGGCGCAACTCCCGGCCGGCGAAACTTTCGGGATGGTCAGCGCCGTGGCTACCGACTCCCAGGGGCGGGTCTATGCCTTTCAGCGCAAAGAGCCGCCCATCGTCATCTTTGACCCGGATGGCAGCTATGCCGGCTCCTGGGGCCTCGACGCCATCAGCAACCCCCACGGCATCTTTATCCAGGACGACATCGTCTATATCACCGACCGGGAGGACTCGGTCTGCCTGCGCTACACCCTCGACGGCAAGCCCTTGCAGGTCATCGGCGAGCGCGGCGTCCACTCCGACACCGGCTGCGAAGTGCCGGGCACCCTCTGCCCCCGCAGCGCCGGGCCCTTCAACTATCCGGCGGAACTGGTGCCGGGGGCCGGCGGCGATCTGTATGTGGCTGACGGCTACCGCAACGCCCGCGTCCACCGCTTTGCCGCCAATGGCGAACTCAAAGCCTCCTGGGGCGAGCCGGGTAAGGACAAGCCCAACGAGTTCCACCTCGTCCACAGTATGATGGTGGGCGCCGACGGGCTGCTCTATGTCTGCGACCGGGAAAACAATCGCGTCCAGATTTTCAACGCCGACGGCGAGTATCAAGGGATGTGGACTGACCTGCTGCGCCCGATGGATATTTCCCAAGACGCGGAAGGGACTTTCTGCATCAGCGAGGGCGGCCGGGATGCCCGCCAGGGCTGGACGGAGGAGACTGACTCCCGCATCAGCCTGCTGAACGCCGCCGGGGAACTGCTGGCCCGCTGGGTAATCCGCGGCGGCCACGGCAGCTGGATCGCCCCCAACGGGGACATCTATGTGGGCGTTCCCGACGGCGTGGGCGTGGACAAGTATGTCCGCCAGCAGTAAAGGGGACTAACCGGCTTAACGGGATTTAACCCGGAATCGGCGCAACCCGCCGGCCCGGCCGAATCAAACGGGGGATAGGCATATACGCCTATCCCCCATTGCTGTCCGTGGCGACCCGGAGCGGACTCGAACCGCCGATCTCCGCCTTGACAGGGCGGTATGTTAACCAACTACACCACCGGGCCGGGTGTATGCCAGTGCAAGCACCGTTTATTAAGTTTAAGGCATTGGCAAGGGGGTGTCAAGATGCCGGGCAAAGGGATTCCGTTCTATTTTGGCTTACGAGGGATTCCGTTCGTTTTTGGCTTACGGTGAAAGCTATCCTTACTGCTCCGACTTCTGAAGGGAATCTTGGTACGCCAAAAGGCAAAGGTCCCCCCAAATTCCGCCCATCCGTTCCACTTCGGTTAGGGGGTTGCCGCAATTTTCCCAAACTGCTTTTTGGGCAGGAATGTCGGAATATGCTATTATTCCAGTGTATTATTGCGAAAAGCGTAATGATTTGTTGGGAAAAGGGACGATACAGCAGGGAAATCCCGTAATAGTTTGTATTATGATTCTTTGACAAAGGCCGGCGGCAGCGTGTTAAATTAGGGAAAAGCGGGGGGATTGGCAAGTAAAGCGTGTTTTCCCGACATAACTTCATCGGCATAGCTCTGACGGTTACGCTGGCGGTACTGGTGGTTTTGGTCGGCCGGGAGCTTTTACTGCCGGCTACCGCTCCGGAGGCGGCGACGACGCCGGTTATCGGGGCGACCGGTATCGAGTCAACCAACTGGGCGGCGACTAGTCCGCCGGCTACTTTCGCGCCGCTGCCGACGCCGAACATTGAGGCGACGATTCAGGCCCGGGTGGCGGAAATCATTGCGGCGATGCCGGAGGTGGAGCCGACGCCGACTTTGGCCGCGGTAGAGGTGGCCGATGCGGTCGCGCCGCCTACGGCCCCGCCGCCGCTGCCGCCGACCCGCGTTCCACTGCCGCTGGCTACGGCGCAGCCGCCGGCAACCTCCGCGGCGGCGCCGACTCCGGCCGCCCCTTCGACCGGCTATTCCAATGACCTGGTGGCGATGGTGCAGCGGGTCAAGCCAGGCATTGTCCGCATTGACACTACAGCCGGCGGGGGCAGCGGCATTATTTTTGAGACTACCCCCGACCAGGGCGCGCTAATCCTGACCAATTATCATGTTATTAAAGCCGGCTCCCGCATTAACATTCGGGTTAATGATGAGACTACCTACCCCGGGGCGGTGGTGGGTTTTGACGAGGCGCGGGACCTGGCGGTGCTGGAAATCTGCTGCGGCGATTTCACTCCTTTGACTTTCGACACTTCCGAAACGATTATGCCGGGCAGCGAAGTCATTGCCATTGGCTACGCGCTGCAAATATCCGGGCCGGCGACGGTTACGCGCGGCATTGTTTCGGCCTATCGTTATCATCCCCGCTATTTTTCCTGGGTGCTGCAAACGGATGCGCCGATTAACGCCGGGAACAGCGGCGGGCCGCTGCTGCTGACGAGCGGCGAGGTGGTGGGCATTAACACTTTCGTTTATGACCGGGACGCTGCCGGCAATCGGTCGGAGGGGATTAACTTTGCTTTGGCGGAACGGAGTATTCGCGGCCTGCTACCGGAACTCAAGAATGGGGCGCGCAATCCGCGAGTTACGCCGTTCATCCGTTGGCAGACTTACGCTAACCCGGAGTATAACTATACTTTCCGCATTCCGGAGGATTGGGAGATTGACGACAGCGACCGCAACTATGTGCGGTTTGCCAGTCCGGACGGGGCGGCGCTGGCGTCGGTGATGATTCCCGATTGGGAAATTACGGCGGCGGACAGTTATTTCGATACCCGGATTGCCCGGCTGGAGGAGCATTACGATACTTTCATTCTGACCGGGCGCACTCGTTCTACGGACAGCGGGGAGACGGCGCGGATTCGCTACACCGGGCAGCTGAATGGGGGCTGTATTGAGGAGTATCGGGAGCAGCTGACGCTGGTGAACGGGGCGGCTTATTGGGTGGGGTTCAGTGTTTGCGCCGATTCTACTGAATACTACGGGCAAATCGGGCAGACGGTGCTCGACAGTTTGCAGGTGATGCCTTAATCTCGTCGGGTATTACTTCTGAATCTGGTCAGACGCCGGGACGACGGTAGAACCGTCGTCCCGGCGTCTTGATACCACTGGGCGAAGGCCGTCAGGAAAATGGGCGGAAGGGCATATAGCGGCGCGGTGCTGGGTGTGGGTAGGTTAGGGATGTGTTAGAATGGCGGCGGTTATATTGACGGGAAAGGAACGGGATTGCTTTATGGCGGCCATTGCTTACGAAAAAGTTGTTTTGCCCAACGGGTTGGAAGTTATCCTCCACGAGGATCATTCCATACCGTTGGCGGCGGTGAATGTCTGGTACCATGTGGGTTCCAAGGATGAGGAGCCGGGGCGGACGGGGTTCGCCCACCTCTTTGAGCACGTGATGTTCGAGGGGTCGCAGCACCACAACAGCAGCTACTTTGAGCCGCTGCAAAAGGTGGGGGCGAACCTGAACGGCTCGACCAATTCGGATCGGACGAACTATTGGGAGGATGTGCCGTCGAACTATCTGGAACTGGCTTTGTGGCTGGAGTCAGACCGGATGGGGTTTCTCCTGGCGGCGTTGGACCAGCAGCGGTTTGACATTCAGCGGGATGTGGTGAAAAACGAGCGGCGGCAGAGCTACGAGAACCGCCCCTACGGGATGGCCCAGTGGAATATCCAGAAGTCCTTGTTTCCCCTGCCGCATCCCTACCACTGGATGACCATTGGCTCGCAAGAGGATTTGGACGCGGCCAGCCTGGAGGACATTAAGGATTTCTTTCAGCGTTACTACGCCCCGTCGAACGCCAGTTTGTCCATTGCCGGGGATATTGACCGGGAGCGGACGCTGGAACTGGTGAACCGGTATTTTGGGGAATTGCCGCCGGGGCCGCCGGTACGGCGGGTTGGGCGGTTTGATTCCGGGCTGACCGGGCGGGTAGAACTGGAGCTGCGGGACAAGGTGTCGCTGCCGCGGCTGTATATCGCCTGGCCGGCTTATCCCGAAGGGGATGTAGCGGAGGCGCCGCTGGAGCTGCTGCGGTTGGCCTTGGCCGACGGGCAAAGTTCCCGGCTGTACCGTTCGCTGGTGTATGAAAAGCAGATTGCCCAAAGCGTCAGTGTACGGCACTATTCGGCGGAGATTTCCGGGCAGTTTGTGGTCGAGGCAACGGCGGCGGCCGGCCATTCCCTGGCGGAAGTGGAGGCGGCGGTCGATGCGGAACTGGAACGGGCGCGGCAGGAGCCGCCGACCGAGGAGGAACTGGCCCGGGCGCGGAATCGTCTGGAAAGTTCCCATTACCGGCAGTTGGCCCGCATCGGCGGCTTCGGGGGACGGGCCGATACGCTGAACTACTACAATGTTTTTTACGGCGACCCGGGGGAGTTGAACACGGCTCTGGAGCGGTATCTGGCGGTGGAGCCGGCGGCGGTACTGGCCGCCGGGCAGCGGACGCTGAACGGCAATCAGGTGCGGATGCGAGTGCTGCCGGAGGCGGCATTGCAACCGGTAGTGAACGGTATGGCGGTGAATCGGTCGGAGCAGCCGGTACCGGCGGCGGAACCGGAGTTCGCCCCGCCATTGCCGGTACACCGGCGGCTGCCCAACGGACTGCAAGTCACGGTGGTGGAAAAGCCGGGGCTGCCGCTGGTGGCCTTCGCACTGCTGCTGCCGGCTGGTTCTATCGCCGACCCGCCAGGACAGCCGGGGCTGGCTTTCTTTACGGCACAGATGCTGGCCGAAGGGACGGCAAACCGCAGCAGTCAGGAAATCGCCAACGCCTTTGAGTTCATCGGAGCGCGGCTGTCCATCGAAACCCGGCGGGAAGCCAGCATTCTGTCGGCGGAAACGCTGACCCGGCACTGGCCGGAATCTCTGGCGTTGCTGGCGGATGTGGTACAGAACCCGACTTTTCCGGAGAAGGAACTGGAGCGGGTGCGGCGGGAACATCTGACCGATTTGCGGCGGGGCAAGGATGACCCCACTTTTACCGCTGAGCAGCTAATTCCCGGACTGGTATTCGGGCGGGAATCCCGGTACGGGCATCCGACTATCGGGACGGAGGAGTCAGTAGCGGCCTTTACCCGGGAGCAGCTGGCCGGCTACTATCGGGACTGCTACGGCCCGGCGGCGGCTAACCTGCTGGTAGTGGGGGATGTGAGTTTGGATGATGCGGTGGAGCAGGCAACGGCGGTTTTGGGGGATTGGGTGAACCCGGCGATTGCCGCCGGGAAAGAAGCGGCCGGTTCCGGGGCGCCGGCAGGCGATGGTGGCAATAGGGAACAGCCGACGACCATCTATCTGGTGGACAAGCCGGGGGCGGCGCAGTCGGTTATTCGGGCCGGCCATTCTACGGTGGGGCGAAGCCATCCCGACTATACCAGCTTGGGACTGCTGAACTATTCCTTTGGCGGGCAGTTTTCGGCGCGGCTGAACCAGAACCTGCGGCAAGATAAGGGTTATAGCTACGGGTTTCATTCGGGAATTTCCTGGTTCAAGGAACAGTCGCTGCTGGTAGCCGACGGCAGCGTACAGACGGCAGTAACCAAGGAGTCGGTAGCGGAAACGCTAAAGGAGTTTCGGGATATTCAGGGCGGCCGCCCGGTGAGTGCTGCGGAGTTGGCGGCGGCCCAAGCCGGTCTGCTGCTGGGCTATCCCGCCGGGTTCGAGCGGCCGGGGCAGATTCTGGGGCAACTGGTACAGTTGGTATTACACCAATTGCCGGATGATTATTTCCGCACTACCCCGGCCCGAGTAGCGGCGGCTACGCTGGATCAGGTACGGCAGGCCGGCGCGGCGCGGGTGCGGCCGGAGGGCTTGCAGGTACTGGTAGTGGGCGACCGAGCGGCGGTAGAGCCGGGTTTGCGGGAATTGGGGCTGCCGGTGGTGGTAGTGGATGGGGATGGATGCAAACCGGGATGAAGGGGATATACCCGGTTTTCTGTCGGCGCCGGCCGGGGGATTTTCGGGGCGGCGGTGCTAAAAGTCTTGGCTGCCGGTTCACCCATGGGGTTAAGCCGTGATGGAGTATAAGGGGTATGTCGCGGAAGTGGAATACGATGAAGTGGCGGCGGTTTTCTATGGGCGGGTGGTCAACGCCGGGCCTTATCCCATCGCTACTTTTGAGGCGGGGGACGCCGCGGATCTAATGCCGGAGTTCCAGTGGTCGGTGGAGGAGTATCTAGCCGCTTGCCGGGAGGAGGGAGTAGAACCCCGCAAGCCGCTGTCGCCGGCAACCCAAGCCGGCGGGCAAGGTTAAGCGGTTCGGGTTAGCGCAGCTGCCTTACTGCTGAGCGTTGGGCGGCGAACCTGGGTTCAAGTCCCCGGGCGGCCAGGGATAGCACGGTGTCCACTTGCTGACGGGGGAAAGGCGCGGCCTCGGTAGCCCCTTGCAGTTCGACCAGTTCGCCGCGGTCAGTCATCACGATGTTGAAATCCACTTGCGCGGCAAAGTCCTCCCGGTAGCACAAATCCAGCAGCAGGGCATCGTCCACAATGCCAACGCTGATGGCGGCCACGGCGCAGCGGAGCGGTACGGCGCGCAAAACCCGGTTAGCCACCAGCAGTTGCAGAGCTTGGCGCAGGGCGACATAGGCTCCGGTGATGGCGGCGGTGCGGGTGCCGCCATCGGCTTGCAGCACATCGCAATCGATGGTAACGGTGCGCTCGCCCAGGGCTTCCAGGTCGGTGACGGCGCGAAGGGAGCGGCCGATAAGACGCTGGATTTCCTGGGAGCGGCCGCTGATGCGGCCGGCGTCCCGGTCCCGGGGCGTACGGGTATTAGTGGAACGGGGCAGCATATTGTATTCGGCGGTGACCCAGCCCCGGCCCTCGCCGCGCATAAAGGTCGGCACCCGCTCCTCTAAAGAGGCGGCGCAGATAACTTTGGTCTGGCCGGTTTCAATCAGCGCCGAACCTTCGGCAAAGGATTGGTAGCCGGGAGTGATGGTGATGGGACGGGGTTCGTCCCAACGGCGGCCATCGGGACGGGTTGGGGTAGATGCCATTGCTTTTCCTCGGTAGTTTAGTAAGGTATCGGGAATTATACACTGAACAGAGGAGATACTGCTTCGATGGCGGCTAACCTGGCAGCGTCGGATCCGGCGGCGGCAGTTGCGCCGCGCTTTCATGACTTGGACGCTTTGCGCGGCGTGGCAATGATTTTGGGCATTGTACTGCACGGCGCGCTGTTCCTGCTGGCTATTGAGGATTGGCCGCTGACCGACCCGGGGGCAACCGAGGGAGTGGCGGCGGGCTATAGCGTTCTGATTGCCGCGATTCACGGCTTTCGGATGCCGATTTTCTTTCTGCTCAGCGGGTTCTTTACGGCTCTGCTGTGGCGGCGTTACGGGCTGCGGATGGTATTGGGACATCGTTTGCGGCGGGTCGGCTTGCCGCTGGCCATTGGGGCGGTTACGCTGGTGCCGGCGACCATGGGGCTGTTGTCGCTCCGCGGCGGCGAGGAATTTGCGCCGCTGCATCCCTTTTCCTGGCTGCTATCCTGGACTTACGACCTGGATCATCTGTGGTTTCTGTGGTATCTGCTGGCTTTAGTGGCCTTGTTTGCCCTGCTGGTCAAACTGGGGTTGACTTTCCGCCACCGTTGGCTGTGGTGGGGGCTGATACCCTTGTCCCTGCTGCCGCGTTTGCTGATGAACGGGCTGGGCGGGGAGACCGGCAGTCCCGTTATCAACCCGCAAGCCCTGGGCTGGTACGCTATGTTCTTTCTGCTGGGCGTCTTTATGCAGCAACGCAGCCTGGTGGTCGGGCGCGGCTGGGCGATAGCGTTGGCGCCGGCATTGCTGATCGTTTTTCCCCTGTCGCTGGTTTTGCCCGACGGGGAGGATGGCGGCGGCGCAATTACGATTGCGGCGGCCGCGGCCCAACTGGCCTATTCCTGGCTGATGTGTTTCGGGTTGATGGGGCTGTTTCGGATAATTGCCGGCCGGGAACGGTTTTGGGTGCGCTACTTATCGGACGCCGCTTATTGGATGTATCTGGCGCATATGCCGCTGGTCGTGGCCGGGCAGATGTTATTGGTGAACTGGCCGCTGAACGTCCACCTGAAATTCGGCTTGTTGTGCGCCGGGGTAGCGCTGATTTTGCTGGTCAGCTACCAAATTGGGGTACGCTATACCGTTATCGGGAACCTGCTGAACGGACGGCGGGAGCGGCGGGTTCAGCCGGCGTAAGGTTTATTTCTCCGTTTCCACCCAGAGCCTTTCGCCGTCAGTAGTGAAGTGGATGTTGCCGCGTTGGGCGGTTTGGTAGATGGCGTTTTCGCCAAGGGCTTTTTCGAGGCGGGACACTACCGACGGGTGCGGATGTCCATAGGAATTATCGACGCCGGCAGAGATGACCGCCCATTGGGGATTGACGGCCCGGACAAAGGCGGCGGTGGTCGAGCTTTTGCTGCCGTGATGGGCTACTTTCAGCACTTGGCTTTGCAGGTTGGCGTTGCGGCGGAGCAGGTAGCGTTCCGCCGCCGCCTCGATGTCCCCAGCCAAAAGAAAGATGATGTCCCCATAGACCAGCCGCAAGGCCAGGCTGTTGTTGTTGGAGTTCCAGAGAGGGCCGCGCAAGGGCTTAGCCGGGGGATGTAGCACTTCGAGGGTCAAGCCCGGTTCAAGGGTCAAAGTTTGGCCGGCGGTCAGGTAGCGGGGTTGGTAGCCGCCGCCGTCTAAAGTACGCCGCCATTGGGGATAGAGGGGACTGTCTAGGTCTTTGACGCCGGCCAACACGGCGTCGGTTTGGTAGGTTTCCAGCACTTTCAGCAAGCCCCGGCTGTGGTCGGCGTCAAGATGAGTGGCGGCTACGGCGTCCAAGTGTTTGTCCCAAGCCGGCAGAACGGTGGACAAGGCGCGCAATGCGCCGCCATTAGCCGGGCCGCCATCCACCAACAGCTGCCGGCCCTGGGGCGTAACAATCAACGCGCTGTCACCCTGCCCGACATCGAAAAAGTGGATATGGAGCTTGCCATCCGGCTGGTTAAAGAGGGCGGCGGCCAGGTATAAGGCGGATGCGGCCAGGATGACGGTCAAGCCGGCAATCCCCAAATAAGGGCCGCTAGAACGGGGGCGGCCGTCAGCGGTAAAGCCCAAAGCCGGCGGCGGCCGCTCCTGGTTCAGGTAGTCCAGAAAGCGGCCAACTATTCCCCGGCGGGAAGTCAAGCGGTCGGCTAACAGCAGGGCGGCAACCATCAGGGCGTACCAGGTTAAAAGCAAGCGGTAATCCGCCCAATGCCATCCGATAGTCCAGTCGGGAATGAGGGCGACTAACTGCAACAAGGCGGTCAAAGGCAGGGCGGCCGCTATGCCGACCATTTGCCCCAACAGGGGATGAAGCAGACCGGCGACCGCCGCCGCTAACCCGCCAAGGAGGGCAAAGGGCAGCAGCGGCGCCGCCAGGATAGTGGCTGGCAAGCCCAACAAGGGCAGTTCCTTAAAGTGAAAGGCGATGAGGGGAAAAGTGGCAAGGGTCGCCGCCGCGCCGATGATAAGACCGGAAACCAGGCCGCTCAACGGCAAGGCGGCCGCGGATTGCCAGGATATGTTGGGTTTATGGAGCGCGGCGGCAATGGATCGGGCGGCGGCCTCCTGCCAGGGCAAAGCCAGGATGATGCCGGCCATAGCGGCAAAGCTGAGTTGGAAAGAGATTCGGGAAATCAGGCGGGGTTCGAGGGCGGTCATTGCGACGATGCTTAAAGCCAGGGCCGGCAGCAGGGTAGCCCGGGGGCGGCCTAAAGCCAATGCGCCCAGATAGACGCTGCCCATCAAGGCGGCGCGGACTACCGACGGGGCGGCGCCGCTGAGCAGCACATAGAGCCATACGGCGGCCAGGGTCAGCAGCAGGGCCGCCGGAGTGCGCCGCCCCAGCAGTCCCCGGAAAGTTCCCAAGGCCATAGCCAGCAGTATGCCCAAGTGCATACCGGAGATGGCTAAAAAATGGGATACGCCGGTTTTTTGGAAATCCTGCACTATGTCGTCGGTAAGCTGACCGCGCAAGCCCAAGAGGATGGCTTGCGCCAAAGCGGCCGGAGCCGGCGGGAGGTTGGCGTCCATACTGCGGGCCAGTTGACGGCGCCAGTCATAAACGGCGGCGCGGAACCGCGGCCAAGCGCCATCGTTGTCTGCGCCAAGCCAGGCGGTTTCGTAAGACCAGAGGATTGCGGATATGCCTTGACTTTCCAGATAGGCGGGATAGTCAAAGCCGGCAAAGGGTTGAGGTCGTTGCAGAGAGCCGGGAATTTCCAGCAAATCGCCGTAGCGGATATAGGGCGGCTGGCGTTGGGGCAAGGAGACTAATTCCGCCGGCGCCGGCGCGAAAACCAGTACCTGCCCGGTTTGCGGCTGCCAATCCCGCCGCGGTCCGCGGCGGATTTCCGATACCGCTAACCGAAACTTGACGCGGGTCGCAGTAGGTTCCGGGTCGCTGATGACTTGACCGCGCAGGGTAACTTCCTGCTTATCCCGTTCAATAAAGTCAGGCGCCGGCACAACGGCGGCGTAGCGGCCCAACCCCAAGAGCAGCATTGCCAACAGCAGGGGCAGCCAGGGGGAAAGGAATGGAGATGCCGGGAGCCGGCGGCGGAACAGCCGCAAAGTCAAGGCTAGGGTCAAGGCAACGGCCGCCAGCAGGAAAGGAGCCGCCGGCCCGGCGGTGTAGCTGTGCCAAGCCAGGAATAATCCGGCCAGCCAAGCCGCCGCCAACGCCGCCGGTTTCATTGGCTACCCTCGGCCCGCCCGGTTCAGGGGGTAGTCTGAACGGTAATCAGGGATTGCAGATTTTCGTAAATGCCGGAGCCGATGCCGGCTACTGCGGTCAGTTCCTCGGCGGCGACGAAAGGGCCGTTCTGTTCCCGGTAGGCAATGATGGCTTGGGCGCGGGAAGGGCCGATGCCCGGTAGGGATTCCAACTGGGGCCGGCCGGCGGTGTTCAAGTCAACGCGGCTGGGGGACTGGTCAATGGCGTTGTCGGTTTCGGCGGCGATGTCAGTGGCGGCAGTTTCCGGGTTCGGTGCCACGGATTCGATTACGCCGGAAAGCTCGCCGGTGAGCAGGTTGGCGGTTTTGCGGGTTAAATCGGTATCAATGGGCAAGGGCGCCGGCAGTTCGTTGGCCGCCCGGCCGGAGATGTCCGGGATAAGGTAGCGGCCTTCGTCCTTGACTTTTAATGCCAAGTTGACCGGAGACAGGTCGGCAGTGGCGGCAATGCCGCCGGCGGCGGATACGGCATCAGCCAAGCGGTCGCCGGGGTTGAGGGTATAGACGCCGGGATTTTGTACCGCCCCGGCCACATAAACCCGCACCGGTTCATCAGCATCGGTAGCAACGACGACGGCCGGGTTTTCAATGGCGGCGATAGTCGGGCTGTCGCTAACGGCCGCCGCCGTAGCGGCAGCGCTGTCGGTCAACTCCAGGGGTTGGTCGCCGCCATCCCGCAGCAACAGGAAAAGGAAGGCTGCCACCAAGAGCAAGCCCAAAGCTGCCAAGGCAGTGATGGGTAAAAGCCGCGTCAGGGTCATAATGCCCGCTCCCCATCGGGCCGGCAGGCGTATCGGGTTAGCCGCCGGCCGCTTGGATTTACATAAAGTTGATTACGGGGCGGGATTATATCCTATTTTCAGCAAAATGTGTAATTTTCTTAAAAAAGTATAAAATTCAGCTTGCCGGGAAAGACCAAGCTGCGGTTACAAAGCAGATTGCGGATAGTGTAATCGGGGCGGGATACCCAAAGAACGGCCGCCGCTTGGTAGGCCCAAGCGCGGTAGGCCAGGCGGTAATGGAAACAAAACGGGCAGGGCGAGTTACTCGCCCCGCCCGCTTTTTAGCGGCAACCGCCGGCAAGGGTTAGGTTTTAGCTTCGGCGGAAGCGGCGAATACGCCAAAGGGGTTCAGCGTCCGCGGCAGGTTGATGACATCCATCTGCTCCTTCCGCTTCATATACCCCACAATGGCGTAGGTAAAGGGCGTCGCCACCACTTCGTAGAGGATTTTAGTAACCCACTGCGCCAGGATGGCGCCGATTACCGCCACGCCGCTCCATTCGTTGCCCGGGATGCCATCCAGCTGGCTGCCGATGCCAAAGGCAATGGCGATAAAAATGACCGAATCCAGCCCTTGCCCCACCACCGTGGAGCCGATCGTCCGCATCCACAGGAACCGGCCCTGGGTCTTGTATTTCATCAGGGCCAAGACGGTGGAATTGGCAAGCTCGCCAGTCAAGTAGGCAAAGAAGGAGCCGATGAGGATAAAGGGCAGTTGTCCCAAGATACGGCCATAAGCCGACTGGGCGAACTCGTCAAAAGCTGGCGGCCCCGCCGCCGGCAACAAGCCGGTAATCCAGAGGGCTAGTACGACAAATACATTGGCGACAAAGCCCAACCAGATGACGCCGCGGGCGGCGTGAAACCCGTACACCTCGGTTAAGAGGTTGCCGATGATGTAGCTGATGGGAAAGATGATGATGGACGCCGGCAGAATCATCGCCGGGTTGCCGAACCACTGAATGGGCAGCAGGACGATGGCCTTGACCGCAATGATGTTGGAAGTGATCAGCACCGCAACGAACATCGCCACGATGATGACGAAAATCCCCGAAAACCGCATAACCGCTCCTTTCCCCTATCGTCTTATCGGCAGTCCCCGGCCCGGCTTATTCCCCGCCCGCCCGGTACTCCACCGACACCGCAGTATGAATGCCGCCCCGTATTTTATAATCCAGCGTAACTTTCATCCAAGCGGGTTGGCAGCAATTTATCAAGTCTTTGAGAATCCGATTCGCCGCGTGTTCCTGCACAATCCCCACATCCCGAAAGGACAGCAGGTAGTATTTCAGCGACTTCAGCTCAATGCAGCTCGTCCCCGGAATATAGGCAATAGTCAAAGTCCCGTAGTCCGGCAGCCCCGTCCACGGACACAAGGCCGTGAACTCATCAGTGTCGATAACTACTTCGGCGGCCTGCTCCGGGTATTCGTAGGCAAAGGTGAGCAGGCAAGCCGGGTCGATAGCTGATTCCGGGCGGGCGGTCAGGTTATAGTCCAGGCTTTCGTACTGCTCGCGCAGTTCGGGAATGGCAACCATAAGGGAGTTTAGCCTCCGGGGATGATTTGACCGGAATATGATAGCGATTTTGGCATAGGAATGTCAAAGGCCGGCGGCGGTGAATCGAGGAAATGCTGACATTGGGGGAATGACATTCTTTAGAGGATGTGGTATGCTGTAGGGCAAAATTGAACGGGTAAAGGGGAAACAAGGTTAAAACTATGGAAGCAGCCCAAGTATTGCAACCGGAAAGCAACCCGAAAATCCCTCAGTTCGGCGCGGGCGATACGGTTCGCGTCAACTTCCGCATCCGGGAAGGGGAGCGGGAGCGGATTCAGGCGTTTCAAGGGGTGGTCATCCGCCGGCAGAACGGCAGCGGCCCGTCGGCTAACTTTACGGTGCGCCGCGTTGCCGGCGGCGGCGTGGGCGTGGAGCGGATTTTCCCGCTCTATTCGCCGTTGATTGACTCTTTGGAAGTTACCCGCCGGGGCGCCGTGCGGCGGGCCAAACTCTATTACCTGCGGGGATTGCAGGGCCGGGCCGCCCGCATTAAGGAAAAGGCGACGCCGCGCCGCCAGCGGGGTGCCGCGGCGGAAGGGCAGTAGCCCTTTTCCCGGCGCAGTTTCCTTTGCCGGCCATTGCTCCATCCGGCAACAATTCCGGATGCGCGCAAAGCGCCGGCAAGCAAACTACCCTTTACTCCCGGCCGGGTTTAGTACGAATTACCCATCTACCCGGGGCAATCGGCGATTTTCCCCATTGGCGGCGACTCCGGGTTGCCGGGTTTCGCAAGGGTAAAGACGGCGGCGGTTGCTATGCTGAAATACGCCGAAGTAGCGGTGGACGCCCCGGTCAGTCCCTCCCGCACCTTTTCCTACCACATCCCGGAACAACTCCGCCTCCAGCCGGGGCAACTGGTGTGGGTGCCTTTCGGCCGCCGCACTTTGCAAGGCGTGGTTATGGAACTGGCGGCCGCGCCGCAGGTAGCGGAAACTAAAGCCATCTTGCAAGCCGTCGCACCGTCGCCCCTGTTGAACCCTACCGCCTTGACCCTGGCCCGCTGGCTCAGCCGTTACTATCTCTGTTCCCTGTTTGACGCCGTAGCTCTGTTTCTGCCCCCGGGTTTCAAGGCGCAAGTGCGCTCCGAAATTCGGCCGGCTGCCATAACTGACGCCGCCCATGCCAAGCTGAAAGATGCCACCCGGGAAGCCTTGGCGACCCTGGCCGAACGAAATCCTTTGACCGAGGCAGAGTTCAGCAAGCTCTTGGGCAAGGGCGGCCTTCGGGAAGTGAACCGGCTGGTCAGTCAGGGGCTTATCCGCCGCCAAGTGGACTTGCCGCGCAAGCGGACTTTTCGCTATGTCAGTCAACTTTTCCCGGCCGCCGCTCCGGAGGATGACGGTACGGGGGACGCCCCGACTTACCAACTGCCGGGGCGGCAGGAGCGTCTGCTGCAAGCCGTGCGGGAACAAGGCGGCGGCTATTCCACCACCCAAGCCAACAAGGAATTCGGGGCCGGTGTAGGCACTGCTTTGGTGGAAAAAGGATTGTTGGGCTTGGAATGGGTGCGGCAGGAAAATCCGCCGGAGATTTTGCCGGTTTTGCCGGAGGAAAGTTGGGCGGCCGGCCTTGCCCCGGCCGCAATTGCCGCCGGGGAATTAACTTTGACCCGGATGCAAGCCGACGCCTTGGCGCGCATTGTCGCGGCCTTGGATGCTCCGGCGTCGCCGCGTACCTTTCTACTGCACGGTGTTACCGGCAGCGGCAAAACCGAGGTGTATCTGCGGGCTATTGACCATATCGTAAAGCGGGGGCAGCAAGCCATCTTTCTGGTGCCGGAAATCGCCTTGACCCCGCAAACCGTGCAGCGGGTCAACGCCCGTTTCCCGGGGCAGGCGGCGGTGCTGCACAGCGGCCTTACCGAGCGGCAGAAGTTCGACCAGTGGTGGAAAATCCGCGACGGGGATTATGCCGTAGTAGTCGGGCCGCGCAGCGCTCTGTTTGCGCCAACGCCGGATTTGGGGCTGATTGTCCTTGACGAGGAACACGAATGGACTTACAAGCAGGTTGAAACGCCGCCCTTTTACCACGCCCGCACCGCCGCTTTGGAACTGGCCCGCCTGACCGGTGCCGGAGTAATTCTGGGTAGCGCAACCCCGGATGTGGAGTCCTATCACCACGCCCAAAGCGGCCGCTACCGCCTCCTGGAGTTGCCCTATCGGATACGGCAAGGGGACAAGGCGTCGTCCTTGCAAAGAGTTGGCGAGGCGGCGACAAGGTATGCGGTCAACCGGCTATCTAATGCCAACGGTAATCCGTCAGACCTTGCTATTGATACCGATGATGGCTTGGCGGATGTGGAAATCTGCGATCTGCGGCTGGAATTGCGGCAAGGCAATCGCAGCATTTTCAGCCGGGCTTTGGCGGCGGCCTTAACCGAGTGCATTGAGCAGGGGCGGCAAGCCATCCTGTTTCTGAACCGGCGAGGCAGCGCGCCGATCGTCCAGTGCCGGGATTGTGGCTATGTAGTTACTTGCAGCGGGTGCGCGGTGTCGTTGACCTATCACGCGGCCGAATCCCGGCTCCTCTGCCATCGCTGCAACCGGCGTAGCCGCCCGCCCAGCCGTTGTCGCCAGTGCGGGGGCAATCGCATTCGGCAGTTGGGCATCGGCACCCAGCGGGTCGTTGAGGAAGTGGAAAAACTGCTGCCGGGCATAGCGGTCGAGCGGTGGGACGCCGACGCCACCCGGGGCGGCCCAAGCCCGGCGGAAAGGATGCGCCGCTTGGCATCCGGAGAGACGCAGGTCGTAGTAGGGACGCAACTGGTCGCCAAGGGACTGGATGTGCCGGCGGTTACGCTGGTCGGGGTAGTATTGGCTGATGTAGGCTTGTATTTGCCCGACTTTCGGGCCGGGGAACGGGCTTTCGGCTTGCTGTGCCAGGTAGCCGGCCGGGCCGGCCGGGGCGCGGAACCGGGCCGGGTCATCATTCAGACTTATAACCCGGAACACTATGCCGTAGCCGCCGCCGCCCGTCAGGATTACGCCGCCCTGTACCACACGGAGATCGCCGCCCGGCGTCAGCAGGGCAACCCGCCCTTTAACCGGTTGGCGCATCTGCTTTATCAGAATGTCAACCCCACCATTTGCCAGCAGCAGGCTACTGCGGCGGCCCGGCTACTGCGGCAGCGCATCCGCGCCCAAGGTCTGACCGATGTGCAGGTCATCGGGCCGGCCCCCGGTATGCCAGAACGGGTGCGCGGCCAGTATCGCTGGCGGGTTATCGTACGCGGCCGCCGTCTGCATCAGTTTCTGGAAGGCAGCGCTTTGTCCACCCGGGAAGTTACCATCGATATGGACCCGGTGCATTTTTTGTAGGGGATGGCAAGTTACAGCCTTGGGCAGGTTGTGTTTGCCGGCAACAGGTTTCAGGATGAGGGGAAAATCGAGCGCCATTCCCGGAGGCCCGGGAATGGCGGTTTAGTCTCTCCGTTTCCCCTTTGCGCTTTTCCGCCGGGTTGGGATATAATTCAGCGCACTATAGACCGGCTGGGAGGTAGCCCAACTTGGCCCTGTTGACGATGCGACGTGTTCCCGACCCCATTCTGCGGCAGCAGTCCCGCCGCATTGGACAAATCCCGCCGGAGTTGCGCCAGTACGCCGCCGATATGGTGGAAACGATGCACGCCGAGAGCGGGGTGGGCTTGGCAGCCAATCAAGTGGGCGGGCTGCAAAAGATAGCGGTTATCCAATTGCCCGATTGGGAGGATGCTCTGGTGCTGATTAACCCGGAAATCATCCGCCGGGAAGGTGAACGGGAAGTTGAGGAGGGCTGCCTGAGCATTCCCGGCTATCGGGGTACGGTTAAACGGGCAAACCGGGTGCGGGCCCGGGCGCTGGACTTGAACGGCAAGGTTATCCGCATCAAAGCCGAGGGGCTGCTGGCTCAAGCTCTGGAACACGAAACCGACCACTTGAACGGCATTCTCTACATTGACCATCTGGTTTCCCGGGAAAGCCTGCATAAGATAACCTACGAACCGGCCCCGGCGGAGGGTGAGGCTGACGCCGCCGGGGACGGACGGGGTTAGGAGCGGCCGCCATACTTACCGAACTTGCGCAATTTTTTGCCGCCGCTTTGCCGGCGGAGACGGGAAGGGTCTATCTGGTGGGGGGCTTGCTGCGGGATGCGCTGCGGGCCGGGCCGGCCGGGGACGCGCCGCTGTCTTTTCACGACCTGGATATTGCCGTGCCGGTACTGGGCGACCAGTTGCAGGATTTGGGGCAGGAACTGGCCCGGCAGTTTGGCGGCACCGTTGTGCCTTGTCCGGCGCGCAATGTGGCGCGGGTAGTGATTAAAAGGGCGGAGCCGGGGCCGCCGTCAACGATGATTGACTTGGCCGGCTTTTTCGGCGGGTTTGCCGGCGAGGATGAATTATTCGCCATCAAGAATGACTTGGAGTTGCGGGACTTTACGGTCAATGCAATGGCCCTGCCTCTGGAGCAGTGGCGGCCGGGGCCGGCGGCGGCTTGGGCGGACGAGATCATCGACCCCTGCGGCGGGCGGGTGGATTTAGTCCAAAAGAGGATTCGCGCCGTCCATCCCGAGGTATTTCGGCATGACCCGGGGCGTCTGCTGCGCGGCGTCCGCTTGGCCGGGCAGTTGCAGTTTCGGCTGGACCCGGAGACGGCCCGGCAAATCCGCGCCGCCGCCCCTTTGCTGGAGCGAGTGTCCTCGGAACGGGTTCGGGACGAGTTGCTGCGAATTCTGGCGGCTGACGGGGCCCGGGGACAGCTGGAAGTTCTGGACCGGCTGGACTTGCTGGGCCGTATCATCCCGGAACTGGCTTTGACGAAAGGGGTTGAACAGCCCCGGGCCTATCATTATTGGGATGTGTGGAATCACCTGCTGCACACGGTCGAATCTGCCGAACTGGTAACCCGGGGACACCAACATTCGGCTATCTACTCCTTGTCGCCCTGGACTGCGGAAACGGCGGCGCATTTCGAGGGGGAAGCGGGGGATGGCTACAGCCGCCGCACCATCCTGAAGCTAGCCGCCTTGCTCCACGACATTGCCAAACCCCAGACCAAGCAACTTGATGATGCCGGCCGCATCCGCTTTTTCGGGCATTCGGAATTGGGGGCGGGAATGGCGCAGGAACGGTTGACGCAACTGCGGCTCAGTTCCCGTAGCGTTGCTATGGTCGGCGGGATGGTTGAGCATCACCTGCGGCCGGCGCAGCTGCGGCAGGGAGACAAAATGCCCTCCCGTCGGGCAATTTACCGCTATTTTCGGGATGCCGGCGCGGTAGCCATAGATACGATTTACTTGGCTTTGGCCGACTATCTGGCCGCCCGGGGGCCGGAGATAGCCGCGGCTGCCTGGGCCGGCTACGCGGCAATGTTGACTTATGTTTTGCAGACCGGAACCGGGCAAATGCCGGAGGGAATGGCGGCCGGCCCGCCGCGCTTGGTGAACGGCAGGGATTTGATGGAGCATTTTAACTTGCCGCCGGGGCCGCAAATCGGCCGCTTGCTGGCCGAACTGGCCGAAGCGCAAGCGGTGGGGGAGATAACCACTAAAGAGGAAGGGCTGGAACGGGCGGCGGCGGTTTTGGCGGGTGATAAAATGCAGCCGGCAACAAAAGCCAGCTAATTCCCCCATAAAAGAGGGCGGAAGTGATACAATATGGGACTGCGGCGCTGCTGGCTAACGGTGTATAATGGGGGCGGCGGGCAGTAAGGCAAAGGAGAACGGGCTATGTCTTGCAGTGGTGATGACATCGAGCGTATCGGGAAAGCCCGGTACGCGGAACTCCGTCCCCAATTGGAAGTTGACCATTGGGGCAAGATGGTGGTCATTGATGTTCACAGCGGCGACTACGAAATTGCCGACGACGATTTGACCGCCACCCTACGGATATTCGAGCGGCTACCCGACGCGATGACATGGGGAGAACGGGTCGGCTACCCGGCGCCGTACTTTATGTCGTGGCATCCCCAAGATCTGCCCCTCGGCCCGAACGGTGCTTCCCGTGATTAGCGGCCAAGTCGTCGCGCTGGGACGGGATGCGGAACGGGAATACTTGGCGGCGCGCATTCCCATAGAGGTCGCCGGCCAAGACCGGGTTTTTCGGAGAGAGGAAGCGGACATCGACACCGGTTTTACCGGATGGATGACTCTGCCGGAGTCCATCATTCGGGAATTGGGACTTACCAATTACGGGCGGCGTCCCATCGTATTGGCTGACAACGAGCGGAGACGGTCGTACCTTTATCGGGTTTGGCTGGTTTGGCATGGGGTCATTCGGTCAGTGCAGGTTCTCCAAATTGAGGGCCGGCCCCTGATTGGTATGTCCCTGCTTGCCGACTGCCGGCTGGCCGTGGAGGCTTGGGAGGGCGGCGCAGTGGTTATTGAGGAGCGGCCGCGCTGAACCGGCGGCAGTAAAACAAAGGAGAACTTTACTTAAATGCGCGGGCGCAGTATCCGGTTATCCATTCTTATCCTGTTCATCGTGGCCTTGGCCGCGACCGCTTTGGCCTTTCCCAGCATTAACATCAACCTGCCGGGCTTTCCCGCTCTGGTACGGGGCGGCGATGGCCCTCTGGGTTTGCGGTTGGGGCTGGACTTGAGCGGCGGGGGGCAGCTGGTTTATGAAGCCGATACCGGCACCCGCATTGAAGTGGCCTTTACGGAGCCGGCAGAGGGCGCCGTGATTGAGGGCGCGCTGGACGACTTGGGCGCAGTCGGTTACACGGTCACCGCCCGGGATGACCGCTCCTATCTGGTTACGGCCGGCTTGCTGGCGGACGGGGTTAAGGATGGTTTGCAAGAGGCTATCGCCGCCGCATTGCAGGAGGCCGCTCCCGGGGAGCAACTGCCCCGCGAGAATGCGGCGATAGTGCAGTTTCAGTTCCCGGAACCGGTGCAAAGACCGGACCTGGTGACCGTAGTTGGCGCAGTAGCAGACGAGCTGGAACTGGAGAACCGCATTGTGGCGTTGTGGGGCGAGGAGGTGAACGGCGTACGCATTGCCACGGATACGCTGCTGGATGATACGATGCGGCAGCAGTTGCAGGAAGGATTGGCCGCCGCCGTTGTCGAGGATGAAGGGGAAATAGGCGATTTTTCGGTGGTGGCGAATACACCGGCCAACAGCGTGGCAGCCTACGAACTGAGCGAAACCCTTGCCCCTACCTCCGACCAGATGGAAGGTGTGCTAGACATCATCAGCCGGCGGGTCAACCAGTTCGGCACCGAGGAGCCGATTATTCAGCTGTTCGGCGATGACCGGGTTATCGTGCAGCTGCCCGGAGCCAGCGGCTCGATCAGCGAAGTGGAGTTCAGCGACCCGACCGGTATCCCGGAGGTCGAGGGCGTAGTGCGCGCCCAAGGGTTTGAGGATTTTACGGTAACGCTGCTGGATGATACCGAGCGGCGGTTTGAAATCCGCACGGTATCCCTGAATGTGAACCAGCAGCAGGAACTGCGTTCCGCCTTGGCCGGCGGCGTCGGGGCGGTCAACAGTTTTGCGACCAGCGGCGGCATTGAAACGGCGAAAGCTCTAATCGGGCAGACGGCGCAACTGGTGTTCAAGGAGCGCACCTGTTCCGACATTACCTGCGCTACCTTTACCGATGCGGAAATCGGCTTGACCGGGGATGACCTGGACGATGCCTACGCCTCGACCGACCCCAATACCGGGGAGTGGGAGGTGAACATCGCCTTCGGCCAGCGGGGCGCCGGGATTTTCGGGGATTTGACCCAGCGCATCGTGGGGGTCGAGACCAAGCGGATTGCCGTCTTTCTGGATGATGAATTGCTGATTGCGCCGGTGTCCCTAGCCTGGATCCGGGACGGGCGCAGTTCCATCACCGGCAACTTCAGCCGGGAGGAAGCGCGCACTCTGGCAATTCAGCTGAAATCAGGCAGCCTGCCGGTGCCGTTGAAACTGATTCAGCAAAGCGATGTGGACGCTCTGTTGGGGTCGGCATCTTTGGAACGCAGCCTGATGGCCGGCATCATCGGCTTGGGCTTGGTGCTGGTCTTTATGGTAGCCTACTACCGGGCGGCCGGCATAGTGGCGGCCTTGGCCTTGGTGTTCTACACCGTCGTGGTGCTGTCGGTGTTCAAGCTGGTGCCGGTAACTTTGGGGCTGTCGGGGATTGGCGCATTCATCCTGTCCATCGGGTTGGCGGTGGACGCCAACATCCTGATTTTCGAGCGGATGAAAGAGGAAATCCGTATCGGCCGCACCCTGGCCTCGTCAATGGAAGTAGGGTTCGGGCGGGCTTGGCCGGCCATTCGGGACGGCAACTTTTCCACTCTGATAACCTGTCTGGTGCTACTGTGGCTGGGTAGCCGCACCGCCGACGATTTGGTAACCGGCTTTGCCTTTACCCTGTTCATCGGCGTAATCGCCAGTATGTTCACGGCGATAGTCGTAAGCCGCAACCTGCTCCAACTACTGGCTTGGGGCGGGCTGGGTCGCAAGATAGTCCTGTTCACGCCGGAAGGAGCGCCGCGATTGGCTGAGGAAAGCCGGGCCGGCGCGGCCGGCGGCGGGCGCGCCCGCCGGGCCGAGGGGAGGTAGCGAAACAGTGTATAACATCGTAGGCAAACGGGGTTGGTATTTCCTCTTTTCGGCCCTGCTCATCCTGCCGGGGCTGATTTCCCTGCTGGCGCCGCCGGGCGGGTGGATTAACGGCGGCTCCGGACTGCGGCCGGGCATTGACTTTACCAGCGGCTCGGTGCTGGACATCACCTTTGAGCGGCCGGTGGCGCAAGACCAGGTGCAGCAGCGGATGGCCGCCCTGGGCCACCCGGAGGCGTTGGTGCAGCGCACCGGCAGCCGCAGCCTGCTGGTGCGGACCAAGGTACTGGCGGAAAGCGTGGACGGCGGCCAGTCGGAGCGGCAGCTAATCGAGGATGACCTGACCCGCAATGTAGCCCCCGTAGTGGCGGCCAACTTCGACTCCACTTCGCCCATTGTGGCCCAGGAAACGGTGCGGAACGCCATCATTGCCTTGGCGGCCGCGTCGGTGTTCATCCTGCTCTATATCTGGTATGCCTTTCGGCGGGTGCCGCGGGCCTACCGCTACGGCATCAGCGCCATCCTGACCCTGATTCACGATACGCTGCTGGTGTTGGGCGTCTTTTCCCTGCTCGGGCGGTTCCTGGGAATGGAAGTCAACTCGATGTTCATTGTGGGCATCCTGACGGTGGCCGGCTACAGCGTCAACGATACCATCGTGATTTTCGACCGCATCCGGGAGAATGTCATCCGCTATCCCGACCGGGCGTTGGATTCCACGGTGAACTTGAGCATTGTGGAAACGGTGGGGCGTTCCATCAACACCAGCTTTACCACTTTCACGGTGCTGCTGGCGATGCTGCTGATTGGCGGGGCCAGTATCCGGGAGCTGCTGCTGGTAGTAGCCATTGGCGTCATCGTGGGAACTTACAGCTCCATATTCATTGCCAGCCAGTTCATCGTCATCTGGGAACGGGGCGAGTTCGGGCGGATATTGTGGTGGCGGAAACGGGCGGCGGCTACGGCGTAATTTGTCGGTGGAGCCGACGAAACACCCGGTCCGTCCCTAGGAGGCTGGAATGGCGCGTAAAGTTGCCTTTTGTCTGGTGGAAAACCGGGAGGGGAAAGTCCTGCTGATCCAGCGAGGATACGGGCGTGAGCGGGGCAAGTGGGCCTTGCCCGGCGGGTTTGTGGACAAGGGGGAAAGAAGCGCGCAAGCGGCCGTCCGGGAATTGCGGGAGGAGACCGGACTGAAAGCCAAGCCGGTAGCTACCATCCATAAGGGGAGGACGCACCCGGTCAAAATCATTTACGCCCGGATTACCGGGGGCCAGTTGAAGCCGAAACGCCGGGAGGTGATGGATGCCCGGTTTTTCAGTTACGACCGCTTACCCCAACTGGCCTTTGGCGGCGACAAAATCGCCACCAGCAAGTGGCCGGAAATGAAACGGCAGCACCAAGAACTGCAAGCCCGGGCGGTTACTCCCTACGAATCTTGCCCTTATTGCGGGGGACGCGAAGTGAGGTTGCGCCGGTACCCCCATGCCAACCCGTACCGCTGCCCGGACTGCCGGCGAACTTTGCCGGTGCCGTAGTCATGCGGACTGAAAGTTTGAGACGGGTGGCGGCGGGCCAAACCGTAGCGACAAAAATTAGGAAAGGAAGGCAGTATGCAAATCGGCGCTCATGTATCCTCGGCCGGGGGTGTCAGCAAATCCATTGACCGGGGGCTGGAAATCGGCTGCGAGGCGATTCAGATCTTCGGGTCGTCGGCGCGCAGTTGGGCCTTCAAGATGCCGGCGGATCAGGAAATCGCCGCCTTTAAGGAACGGCGGGCCGAAACCGGTATGGGGGCGGTCTTTTTCCACGCCATCTACCTGATCAACCTGGGCAGCCCCAACCCGGAACTGGTCGCGAAGGGCGTACAGTCCCTGGTTAACTATATGAACCTGGCGGCCGCTCTGGATGCCGACGGGGTGATTTTTCACCCCGGCAGCCATAAGGGGCAAGGCTATGAACAGGTTTTTGACCAAGCAGTGGCGGCCATCAACCGGGTGCTGGAGAACACCCCGGAGGGGCCTTATCTGTGCCTGGAAAATATGGCTGGTATGGGGCAGCATTTGGGCGCCAAATTCGAGGAATTGGGCGGCTTGCTGCGGGCGGTGGACAATCCCCGCTTGCGGATCTGTCTCGACACCCAGCACAGCTTCGCCGCCGGCTATGATTTGACGACCCCGGAGGGCGTGGCCGGGATGATTGACCAGTTTGACGCCGCCATTGGCGCGGAAAATCTGGCGGCGGTTCACGCCAATGACTCGAAGCAGCTTTGCGGCTCCGGGGTGGACCGCCACGACAATATCGGGGAAGGGTATATCGGCGAGCCGGGGTTTGCCTGCATAATGAGCCACCCGGCTTTTCAGGATGTTCCCTTCTTTCTGGAAACTCCCGGCTTTGACGGTAATGGCCCGGATGCCCGCAATGTGGAAATCCTGAAAAATATCCGCCGGCAAGTGGCGTTGTGAGGCAATCGACATATTGTGATTGAACTGACCCGCCGGGAGTTTGTGCAACTGGTGCGCCGGGCTTACCGGCAGTTGCCGCCGGCGGTAATCCAGTCTCTGCACAATGTGGATGTAATCGTTGAGGAGTGGCCCGGCCCGGCGGAACAGGATTTGCTGGCGGCGGGCGGGACTTTGTACGGGCTGTATCACGGCATCCCCTTGACCGACCGGGAAGGCGGCGGGCCGGCCTTGCCCGACCGCATTACCCTGTACCGCCAGCCGATAATGCAAAGCTGTCAAACCCACGCCGAGCTGGTGCGGGAAATCCGCATAACCCTGTGGCACGAAATCGGCCACTACTTGGGGATGGATGAGGATGACCTGCATCGGTTGGGGTATGGGTAGCCGGGGATGCCAACGCCGCTAAACCGTATGCTGAACCCTTTGGGCCGGGCCATTGGAACCGGTTTGGGCAGCGGCTTTTCGCCGCTAGCTCCCGGCACCGCCGGCAGTCTCGCCGCCCTAATCCCGTATTACCTGTTGACCCGCGCTTTCCCTGACCCGATAGCGCAACAGGGGCTGCTGGTTGCCCTGATTATTGTCGGCTTGCCCTTGGGCGTATGGGCTACCGGCTTGCTGGTTACGGCAAAGGACCAAGACCCGGGTCGGGCGGTGTGGGATGAATTCGTCGGAATGTGGATAACTTGCCTGCTGCTGCCGCCGACCTGGTACTGGCTGGCGGCGGCCTTTTTCGCCTTCCGGTTTTTTGATGTGGTGAAACCGTGGCCGGCCCGGCAACTGGAGCGGCTGCCCGGCGGCTGGGGCATAATGGCTGACGATGTGGCGGCCGGCTTGTACGGAGCAGTTCTGCTGAACGGGGCGCGGGTGGTTATGGGATATTTCTGATAGAGATTGGGGATTATTTTGCAGACTTGGCGGATTTATTGGCAAAGCCCGCATTGCCCGGTTTGCTGCGCTGTGTTATACTTTCCCGCAAATCCTGCGTCAGCAGTTATAAGGACAGGTGATTATGGTACAGTCGGTAGAGCGTCCGGAACGGCCGGCGGTGGCCGGGCCGGGAGGTCCCCGGATGAGTCCGCATCCCCAATCGCATCACGGCCCCTTGACGATGAAGTCGCTGCTGGAGGCCGGCGTCCATTTCGGTCACCAGACCCGGCGCTGGAATCCGCGGATGAAGCGGTACATCTTTACCCAGCGCAACGGCATTCACATCATCGACTTGCAGCAGACGCTGGGGCTGATGAACGAGGCGTACCGGGCGATGGTGCAGGTGGCGGCCCAGGGCGGCAAGGTGCTGTTCGTCGGCACCAAGAAGCAGGCGCAGGAGGTGATGCAGAGCGAGGCGGAACGCTGCGGGATGTGGTACATCAACCAGCGTTGGCTGGGCGGCACTCTGACCAACTTCCAGACCATCCGCAGCCGCATCAACTATATGATTGAGTTGCAGCAGCAGCGGGATTCCGGCTTTTTCCGCCGCCTGCCCAAGAAGGAAGGGCTGAAGCTGGAGGAGACTCTGGCGAAGCTGGAGAAGTATTTCCTGGGCATCCGCAATATGACGGCGCTGCCGCAGGCGATGTTTATCATCGACATCTGCAAGGAGGACATCTGCGTGGCGGAAGCCCGGCGGATGAACATTCCCATCTTTGCCATCGTGGATACCGACACCAACCCGGACCTGGTAACTCGCCCCATCCCGGGCAACGATGACGCGGTGCGTTCGATCCGGCTGGTAACGGGCCGGCTGGCCAGCGCCATTCTGGAGGGGCAGGCGGAGCGGGAAGCGCTACTGCGGGAACAGCAGGCGCAAGCCGAAGCGGCAGCGGACCTGCGGGAGGCGGCCGAGGACCCGGAGCTTTCCGACGAGGAAATGGAACGCCGGGCGTTGGCGGCGATGCCCCTGGAGGATTTGGCGGAGATGATGGCGCAGCCCCGGGAGATAACGGACGGCTAGGCTTTGCGGGCCGGCCGCTTTATCCGGCGGCCGGCTTGGCAAGGGTCGGATAGCAGCAGGCAGTAAAGCGAAGGTAGAGGCGGAGTCATCAGAAAGTTCATCGGGGAATACTGGATAATTTACTACCTGTCCTATCCGGTGTTTGCGGCTATACTGTTCTGGCTGCGCCGGGGTTCGTCGCGGTGGCAAGAGGATTGGGTAAGCCTGCTGGCCGACATTCTGGGGGTGGCGCTGGCGGGAGCCGTCGCTTTTACCATCTTTTCGGAGGTGCTGGGTAAGATGGTGCTTTTGATACCGAAGGCGGTACGGAAAATCCGGGACGAGGGGCGGGCGGAGGGTCAGGCCGAGGAGCGTCAAGCGCAGATTGCCCGGCGCGAGGAAGCCTACCGCCGGTTCGGCATCGACGTGGACGGGGTACGCTCTCTACCTGACACCCGGGAAGTCCGGGACTTTCTGGCCGGCAAAGGGGAAGAAAAGCCCTAAACTCTCCCCATATTTTCGGAGGTGCTGGGTAAAATGGCGCTTTTGATACCGAAGGCGGTACGGAAAATCCGGGACGAGGGGAGGGCGGAAGGACGCGAGTCTCAGCGATCCCGTACCGAGGAAGCCTACCGCAGGTTCGGCATCGACGTGGACGGGGTGCGCTTTCTACCTGACACCCAGGAAGTCCGGGACTTTCTCGACGGCAAAGGGGAAAACTGCGCTTAACCTAATCCCCGGCGGGACGGGGAGTTAATTACTGAACGGGGAGGATACTTTGGCAGCTACGGTGGAACAAATCCGCGCCCTGCGGGAACAGACCGGGGCCGGTATTATGGATTGCAAGAAAGCCCTGGAGGAGAACGGCGAGGACCTGAACAAGGCGGTAGAAGCCCTGCGGCAGAAGGGGTTTGCCCAAGCCGCCCGGCGGGCCGACCGGGACACCACCGAGGGCGTCATCGAAGCCTACATCCACACTGGCGGCCGGGTGGGCGCGCTGGTGGAACTGGGCTGCGAGACGGACTTTGTGGCCCGCACCCCGGAGTTCAAGCAGCTGGCACACGACATCGCGATGCAGGTGGCGGCGATGGGGCCGGTCTATCTGACGGCCGCCGACATTGACGCTGAGGATGACCGCCCGGCCAACCAGGTCAGCCTGTTGCAGCAGACCTTTATCAAGGACAGTTCCAAGGTAGTGGGCGATATTGTCCAGGAACTAGCGGCCAAGGTCGGGGAAAATGTGCGGGTGGTGCGTTTCAGCCGCCTGGCCTTGGAAGAGTAGCCCGCTTTGTCGGAAGCAATGCCTGCGGCCAAGTATCAACGGGTGCTGCTGAAGCTGAGCGGCGAGTCGCTGAAGGGTTCGACCTCGGCCGGCATTGACCCGGACGCGGTCAACTATTTGGCGCAGCAGATTGGCGAAGCGCATCAAATGGGCTTGCAGTTGGCTATCGTCATCGGCGGCGGCAATATCTGGAGGGGCGGGCAGGCCGAACTGCGGGGGATGGATCGGGCGACTGCCGATTATTCGGGGATGCTGGCAACGGTGATTAACGCGCTGGCGTTGCAGGATGCTCTGGAAAAGCGGGGCATCATTACCCGCACCCAAAGCGCGCTGCAAATCCAGGCGGTGGCCGAGCCGTACATCCGCCGCCGGGCGATGCGGCATCTGGAAAAGGGGCGGGTGGTCATTTTTTCCGCCGGCACCGGCAACCCCTTTATGACCACCGACACGGCCTCGGCGCTGCGGGCTTTGGAAATCGGCGCAGAAGTGCTGCTGATGGCGAAAAACAATGTGGACGGCGTCTATGACTCCAATCCCCATCAGAACCCGGATGCCCAACGCTTTACTAACCTGGACTATCTGGAAGCCTTGAACCGGCGTTTGGGGGTGATGGACTCGACTGCCGTGTCCCTGTGTATGGAGAATAACCTGCCGATAGTGGTGTTCAACATATTTGAGCAGGGCAGTATGGGACGCATCCTCAGCGGTGACCCGGTGGGGACGACGATCGGGAATGGGGGCGGGTAGGGTATGGCCAGCGGACGCACCATCAGTGCCAGCTTGCTGACCGGTCTAGATAGCCGGGTTATTCGGTTGTGCGAGAGCATATCCACTACCATAAGCGCAGCTGTGCCCGATGCAGCCCGGCGGTCGGAATTTACCCGGCAGTACGGTAAAATCCACACCAGTCGCGACGGCGATGTAGGCTTGGGCGCTGGTAAACTACAAAGAGACGCACTCTGCACCCGGGGACGGACGAGCAAGGCTCCCTTCTCTAACCGAAACTTGCGGTGGCATCCGTTGGTGGTTGCTCAGGAGAAGCCCCCTTTCGCCAAGGAAATTGAGGGGATAGAAATAGAAGGGGAGAGATATGCCAAAACCTTGGTCTTTGTAGTCAAAGACCAAAACGACAAGGAGCAACGGTTCCCGGCAGAAAGGCACACCAGTTGCCGGAACGTTTCGTAGTCTTACCTAAAGACTGGCAGGGGCACGAGGACGAGCTAAAGGCTTGGGGGGACGTCTTGCTTCCCAAGGATTGGCATAACCACACAGGAGATCGCGAGCCTTGGGGCGATAACCTGGTTATGACTAAGCATAATCTTTGGACGAAAAACTCCTGTGTCATCTCCGCCGCGGAAGCCTGCGACTGGTGGGACGCTGTAGAGACCTATGCCGTTCTAGGCATCGCTATCGCCGTCGATTTTTACGAGGCGGACTTTGACCAACTGCACGGCAAAGTAGTTTCGCTGTTGCAGGGTCAGACCGTTGATAAGTCAGTTTCATTGCCAACCTCTGCCTTCCCGGCAGCCGGCGATGATATTTTGCAGTGTCCCTTGTGTCGCCGCCGGGTGTCGGCAAAATTGGAGGATTTTCGGAAAGCGGAACGCGGCGAAACCTGGCAACCGGCTTGGCGTACTTCCAAGCGGAACGAGGGAAACGACTCAAGCATCCAGCTGATGCACATCAATCCGCTGGTGGAAAGGGAAATCCGACACCGGGCCGATAATGTCCGCTACGGCCACCGTTGGTGTAATGTTGCGATGACTGACCACTCTCTGGACGAAACCCTGAACTTTATGGAGTCCGGAGTGAACGCCAATAACCGAGGGGGCTAGGTGGCAACGCCCGATTTTTCCATCCCGTCGTCTTGGCAAGGGGCAAAGCGGCTCAGCCTGGCCGACTTGCAGCCGGTCAACAACCTGAAAGTGATTTTCCGGGAGATACGGGATTACTTTGCCGGCAATGTGACCGGCATCACCCGGGACGAGAAAATCGCGCAAAACATTATGCGTCTGCTGTTTTGCAAGATTTACGATGAAAAAAACAGCGTCGGGTTGGCGGAGTTCGCCAACCGCCCTGAGGAGAATGTCAACCGGCTCCAAGCGCGGGTCAACAAGCTGTTCGACGAGGTGAAAAATACCTATTCCGGGATTTTCGAGCGGGACGAAAAAATCGAAATCGGGCCGGTGGATTTGTCTTTCGTAGTCGCAAAATTGGAGAGTTACTCCATTTTGCAAGCCGACCGGGATGTTATCGGGGATGCCTTCGAGGAGCTGATTGGTTCCGCTTTCCGGGGCAGCGAGGGTCAGTTCTTTACCCCGCGGAATGTCGTTCAGATGATGATTGACGTTCTTTCACCTCAGTCCGGCGACCGGATAATTGACCCGGCCTGCGGCAGCGGCGGCTTTCTGGCCTACGCCCTGCGCTACTGCCTTTCCCACGAGAAACAGTATTCCTGTCTTGCCGGTATTGAGAAAGACAGCTTTCTGGCAACTATCGCCAAAGCCTATCTTTCTCTTTTAGACGCCGCGGACTGCCATATCCATTGCGCGAACAGCTTGGAAAGCCCGGTGCAGTGGAGTCAAGAGGTAAGGGAAAATATCGCGTGTGGGCAGTTTGATATTGTCCTCACTAACCCGCCCTTTGGCGCGAAAATCCCGGTCTTGGGCGAGCGTCTGTTAAGTCAATATCAACTCGGTCACCGTTGGCAGAAGCAAGGCGGATGGCGCCGAACCGACCGGCTGTTGGAGCGGCAGTCGCCGCAGGTTCTGTTTATTGAACGCTGCCTGCAATTGCTAAAAGAAGGCGGCAAGCTCGGCATCGTGCTGCCGGAAGGAGTTTTCGGCAATCCGTCCGACCGGTACATCTGGGAATACATCTCCAGCGTAAGCTCGGTTATCGGAGTCGTCAGCCTGCCGCAAGAGACCTTTCAACCCAGCACCCACACCAAAACCAGCGTACTTTTCCTGGAGAAAAAACCCGCCCGGCGCGACTTGTTTATGGCTATCGCCAATACGGTGGGCCATAACAAAAACGGCAAGCCGATTTACAAGACGGACACCCCGTCCGGGGATAAAGTTTTGGACGACGAAGTATCAACAATCGCCCAAAACTACGGCACAGCCGGCCTTTGGGAGTACGGGAAAGGGGCCAATCACCTAGGGTTCCGCATACGCTACGCGGATCTGGTTGACCAGATTTTCGTCCCGGCCTATTACAACCCGGAAATCCGCCAAGAACTGGAGGACTTGCGGCGCAGTGGGAAATACTCCCTGGTGTCTATCGGGGAACTGGTTGACCAGAAAGTTCTGCAAATCACCCGGGGCGATGAAATCGGCTCCCAGCATTACGGCACGGGCAAGGTGCCCTTTATCCGAACCAGCGGCATCGTGAATTGGGAAATCAAGTTTGACCCCATCAAATGCGTCGCTGAGGAGGTGTTCGCGGAATATCAGCTGCTACAAGACATTCAGGAAAAGGACATCCTGTTAGTCAGCGATGGTACTTTCCTGATTGGCCGCACGGCCATTGTTACCCGGCTGGACTTGCGAATCATCATCCAGAGCCATCTGAAAAAAATACGGGTACTGGATCAGGATTTCATCGACCCCTACTATCTGTTCTATCTGCTGAACAGCAAGGTGGTGCGGAAACAGATTGACGCCAAGACCTTTGTGCAGGCCACCATTTCCACCATCGGCAACCGTTTCAACGAAGTCGCGTTGCCCATCAGCAAAGACCCGGCCGAAGTCGGGAAAATCGCCGCCGAAATCGCGGCTATCATTGATCAGAAAGCCGAGTTGCGGGAACGAACCCTGTCCATCGTGGAAAGCAGTGTCTAACGGTTGCAGTAGCAATTCTCCATTGCAAGATGTATGGTATATTATTACTGGTCAGTAAGCGGCCGGGATAAAACAGACCAGCAGCCCGGAGGTATTTTTAGTTATGCCGGAACAGGATAATGCCGAAATCCAGTTGACTCCGGAGGCGGTGCTCCAAGAGGTGGAGCGCAAGATGGGCCGGTCAAGGGAAGCCTTGCAGCGGGAATTGGCGGCGCTCCGTACCGGCCGGGCTACGCCCTCGCTCATCGAGAATGTGGCCGTGGATTACTACGGTTCGCCGACGCCGCTGAAGCAGTTGGCTTCGATTTCCGCTCCGGATGCCCGGGCGATCCTGGTACAGCCCTGGGACAAGCAGTCGCTGCGGGAAATTGAAAAGAGCCTGATGCGCTCCGACCTGGGCTTTAACCCTTCCAATGACGGCAACATTATCACCGTGCCAATCCCGCCCCTGAACCAGGAACGGCGGCAGGAACTGGTGCGCCTGCTGAAGCGCAAGATCGAGGAGGGCAAGGTGTCGGTCCGCAATGTGCGCCGGGACGGGTTGGAAACTCTGCGGAAACTGGAGCGGGATAAGGCGATTTCCCAGGACCAGAACCGCCGCAGCCAGGAGCAGCTGCAAAAGACTACCGACGCCCATATCAAGGACATCGACCAGGTTGCCGCCGCTAAAGAGGCGGAGATTATGCAGGTCTAGGGGCGGGGAGACCGGTATGCAAGCCCGTACCAGCCCGGTTCATTCCCTGGCTGCTGCCGCCGATTCCGCCGGGCCAGTGGGCGGGGAGCGGGTTGCGGCCGCGCCGGCTCCGGGGGTAAAAGCGGCGGCCGGTCAAGTCCGGCCGGCCGGTGTGCCGCGTCATGTCGCCATCATTATGGACGGCAACGGGCGCTGGGCCCGGCAGCGGGGATTGCCGCGGCTGGACGGTCACCGGGAAGGGGTGGACGCTATCCCCCGGGCGCTGGATTTGATGATTGACCGGGGCGTGGAGTATCTGACCCTGTATGCCTTTTCCACGGAAAACTGGATGCGGCCGTCGGAGGAGGTGACGGGCATCATTGAACTGTTTCAGGAAGCTCTGGAGCAGGAAGGCAATCTGCTGATGGAAAAGAAGGTGCGGGTCTTTCACATCGGTCAGACGGAGCGGCTTTCCCCGGAACTTTGCCAATCCATCGAGCGTATCAAGGCGCAGACGGCCGGCAATACTGGCTTGGTACTGAATCTGGCCTTTGACTACGGCGGGCGGCAGGAGATTCTGGCGGCGGTGCAGCGGCTAATCCGGGAGGGCGTGGCCGCGGAGGAAGTGGACGAAAAGCTGTTCAGCCGGCAATTGTTCACGGCCCATTGCCCGGATCCGGATTTGATAATCCGCACCGGCGGGGAACTGCGGATCAGCAATTTTCTGCTGTGGCAATCGGCTTACAGCGAGTATTACCATACGGATACTTTGTGGCCGGATTTGGACGCGGCCGAACTGGGAAAGGCGTTGGATTCCTTTGGCAACCGGCAGCGGCGGTTCGGCAACATCCAGCCCGAGGGCTGAAGCCTTGCTCCGGCGGCTACTCACCGCCCTGGTGGGATTGCCTTTGCTTTTTGCCGCCCTGTGGTGGGGCGGCGTTCACTGGATTGTATTGCTGACGCTGCTGGCGGCCGGCTTGGGCATCCGGGAGTTCTATCGGCTGCGCCCGCCGGAAAGTCATCGTCCGGCAACAGAGGAAGCCCCGGATTCCTTGCCGGTCGCGCCGGTTGAACCGCCGCCAGCAACCCCGGCGGCCAAGGGCGCAACTGATGATGGCAAGACGCTTTTGCCGTTAGCTTTGGGCATTCCATGGGTCGCCGCCTTTGTGCTGGGCGGGTGGGCAGCGGACGGGACGCGGCAGTTCTGGATTATTGCTCTAGCCATCCTAGTCGGCGGGGCTTTCCTGTCGCTGCTGTGGCTGATTGCCTTTTACCAGGGGCGGCAAGGGCCGGGGATGGCGGCCTGGCTGGTCGGCGGGCCGGTGTATGTGGGATTTCTGTTGGCGCATATACCGCTGCTGGCGCAGTTGGGTGACACCGGGGACATTTCCGGTTACGGGTATGAATTGGGGCGCAACTGGCTGATTTTTGCCCTGCTGACGACCTTTGCCACCGACACCGGGGCGTATTTTGTCGGGCGGTTGGCGGGACGGCACAAAATGGCGCCGTCGCTCAGCCCCGGCAAGACCTGGGAAGGGGCGGCCGGCGGGTTGGCGGCGGCGGTTATCGCCGCCCTGCTGCTGGCCTTGCCGCTACAACGGTACCTGAACCTGGAACTGGTTTGGTGGCAGCCGGCGTTGCTGGGGGCGGCGGTAGGCATTGCGGCGCAGGGCGGCGATTTACTGGAGTCAAAACTGAAGCGCATTGCCCAGGTCAAGGATGCCGGCCGTCTTTTCCCCGGGCATGGCGGTATGCTGGATCGGCTGGACAGCCTGCTGCTGACGATTCCGACGGTGTATTACCTGGCGGCGCTGGCGCTGCGCTACGGGGAATGACCGACAAATCGGCCGGGATTTGTCAAAAGCGCCGTTACGGGGTAAAGTGGGAGCCGGTCAGCCGGGTCAAGCAACTTCAGGGGAGCGGGAAAATGAAAAGAATAGTCGTCCTCGGCTCCACCGGCTCCATCGGTTGCCAGACCCTAGATATTGTGCGGGCTTTCCCCCGGGAGTTCGAGGTAGTGGGCTTGGCAGCCGGGTCGAATTTGGAACTGCTGCGGCAGCAGGCGGCGGAGTTTCAGCCCCGCTATATTTACTCGCGGGCCGGGGCGGCGGATTGGCCGGCGGGGGCGGTCTTTGCGCCAATGGAGGAGATGGTGGGTCTGGAGGGGGTGGATTTGGTGATGGTGGCGACCAGCGGGGCCGCCGGGCTGCTGCCTACCTTGCAAGCGCTGCAACAGGGCAAGACGGTAGCCCTGTCGAACAAGGAGCCGATTGTGATGGCCGGGCCGACGCTGAAAGCCTGGGAAGGGCGTTACGGCGGGGCCATTCTGCCGGTGGACAGCGAACCCAGCGCCATCTGGCAGTGTTTGCAAGGGGAAAAGGATAATCCCATTCAACGACTGATTATCACGGCATCCGGCGGGCCGTTCCGCAATACGCCGCTGGGTGATATTGCGGCGGCCACGCCGGAACAGGCTTTGCAACATCCCACTTGGCGGATGGGGCGCAAGATAACCATTGACTCGGCGACGCTGATTAACAAAGCCTTTGAGGTTATCGAGTCCCATTGGCTGTTTGGCGTCCCTTGGGAAAAGATTGAGGTGGTAATTCATCCGCAAAGCACGATCCATTCGATGGTGGAGTTCGCTGATGGGTCGGTGAAAGCGCAACTGGGGCCGCCGAGTATGCGGCTGCCAATCCAGTACGCCCTGTTTTATCCCCGGCGGTTGGCTAATGACGGGCTGGTGCCGCGGCTGGATACGGGGATGGCGCAAGGGCTGGACTTTTACCCGCTGGAGCCGGAACGCTATCCTTGCTTTGGCTTGGCGTTGGATGCGGCGCGGCAGGAGCAGACTTATCCGGCGGCGTTGAGCGCGGCCGATGAGGTGGCGGTGGAGGCATTTCTGGCGGGGCAAATCGGCTTTGGCGATATTTACCGGGTGCTGGCGGCGACGCTGGAAGCGCATCAGCCAACGCCGGGATTGTCGGTCGAGGAACTGCTGGCGGCGGATGAGTGGGCTACCGGGAAAGCTGGGGAAGTGGTCGCCAAGTTGACGGCGGCCAAGGGACGATAAGGGTTCGGCGGGTTAGCGAGGATTGCTGCGGGGATGACTACCGCCAACGAAGTTTATAACGCCTTGGGCAATTTTGCCGCTGAAGTAACCGGCAAGTTCAGCGGAGCGGCGGCCGGCGAACCGGAGGAACAGCTGCGCGCCCCTTTTGAGACGCTGCTGCAAAGCGTCGGGGCTGCCAGGGACAAGGATGTGGTCTGCGTTGGGGAGACTTTGCTGCCGGGGCGTTTGGGCAAGCCGGATTACGCCGTCAATGCCGGGGGGCTGTTGACCGGCTATGCCGAATTGAAAGCCCCGGGCAAAGGGGTCGAAAAGAGTCGGTTCAGCGGCCACGACCGGGAGCAGTTTTACCGGTTCGCGGAACTGCCTAACATTCTATATACCGATGGCAACGAATGGGCGCTTTACCGCTATGGCCAGCCGGTGGCGGCAACGGTACGTCTGGCGGGCAATGTAACCCGGGACGGTCGGCAAGCGGTCGGTCGGGCCGCGGCAACTTCCCTTAACCAGCTGCTTTTTGACTTTCTGAGTTGGGAGCCGGTTATCCCGACCGATGGGCGGGGCAACATTGACTTGAAAGGGTTGGCGGCCCAATTGGCGCCGCTTTGCCGGTTTCTGCGGGATGATGTGGCCGAATCCTTAGAGATACCGGGGTCGCCGCTGAATCGGGTGGCGGCCGGTTGGCGGGAGTTGCTATTTCCCAACGCCGCCAACGAACAGTTTGCCGACGCGTACGCCCAAACGGTAGTATTCGCCCTGTTGCTGGCGCGGGGGCAAGGGGCCGGCGGCGGGGGCAGTCTTACGCTGGAAAATGCCCCGGCGGCATTGCAGTATCAGCACAATCTGTTGTCCAGCGCGCTGGCGGCGCTGACCGACCGGCAAGTGCGGGGGGAAATCGCCGCATCCCTGAATATGATACTGCGCCTGGTGGGAGCGGTATCGCCGGATAGCTTGGTGGCGCCGGCGGATCCGTGGCTTTACTTTTACGAGGATTTTCTGGCGGAGTATGACCCCAAGCTGCGTAAGGATGCCGGGGTCTATTACACTCCGATTGAAATAGTGCGGGCCCAAGTGCGGCTGGTGGATGACCTGCTGGTCAACCGCTTGGGCAAGGCGCAAGGCTTCGCGGCACCGGATGTGCTCACTTTAGACCCGGCTACTGGCACCGGCACTTATCTGCTGGGCATCATCGACCACACCTTGCAGCGGGTTGCTGAGCGGCAGGGCAGTGGGGCGGTAGCCGGGCAGGCGACGCAACTGGCGCAAAATCTCTACGGGTTTGAGGTGATGGTGGGGCCTTACGCGGTGACGGAGCTGCGGGTAGCCAATGCGCTACGCGGCCGGAATGCCCGGCTGCCGGAGGATGGCGCGCAAATCTATTTGACGGACACTTTGGAAAGCCCTAACCGGCTGCCGATACAGGGCTACTTTGGGCCGGCGCAGGCTTTGTCCCAAGAGCATGAGCGGGCGCTGCAAGTCAAAAAGGAGGCCAAGGTTCTGGTTTGTCTGGGCAATCCGCCGTATGACCGGCATCGGGCGGCGGCGGCCGGCGGTTGGGTGCGGCAGGGGGACGAAGGGACGGATGACCGGCCCATCCTGAGGGATTTTCTGAAACCGGCGCGCAACGCCGGCCACGGCGTCCACTTGAAAAACCTTTACAACCTTTATGTCTATTTCTGGCGTTGGGCTTTGTGGAAGGTGTTTGAGCAGCCGGAGAGCGCCGGGCCGGGAGTAGTGAGCTTTATCAGCGCGGCCAGTTATCTGGAGGGGAACGCCTTTGCCGGGATGCGGGAACATCTGCGCCGGGTCTGCGATGAAATCTGGATCCTGGACTTGGGCGGTGAGGGGCGCGGGCCGCGCAAAAGCGAAAATGTCTTTAACATCCAGACGCCGGTAGCGATTGCGGTGGCCTACCGCAAGGACGAGCCAAAGGCAGAGCCGGCTCGGGTGCGTTACGCCCGCATTGCCGGCAGTCGCGGGGAAAAACTGACGGCGCTGGATGCCATCACTAACTTTGAGACGGTGGCTTGGCGGGAATGTCCGGAGGAATGGCAAGCCCCGTTCCGGCCGGCCGGAACCGGGGTTTATTTTGACTGGCCGTTGCTGACTGACTTGATGCCGTGGCAACATTCCGGGGTGCAGCTCAAGCGCACTTGGCCTATTTGCGGGGATGCCGCTACCTTGGAGCGGCGGTGGCGGGAGTTGCTGAGGGCGTCGGATAAGTCAACGGCACTGCGGGAAACCGACGATCGACGTATCAGCGGAGCCTATCGGGGTGCCTTGTTGTCGGGATCCGAAACGACGCCCCTGGACGAACTGCCGGCCGATACTCCAGTCCCGCCCAGGATACGGTATGCCTATCGTTTTCTTGACCGCCAGTCATTGATTGCCGATGGGCGGCTAATTTCCCGGCCGCGGCCGTCCCTGTGGCAATGCTACGGCAACGACCGGCAGATATATTTGATAAGCCGCCTGACCCGACTGCTGGGTTATGGGCCGGCACTGGTTGCGTCGGCGTTGCTGCCGGACTTGGATCAATTGGGCGGCGGCGGCAAGGATGTTATGCCGCTGTACCGGGACGGGGCGGCAACGGAGGCTAATCTACGGCCCGGCCTGCTGGAGTTGCTGGCGGAGCGGTACGGGCGGGTCGTAACTCCGGAGGATTTGGCCGCTTACTTGTACGGCATTCTGGGGCAACCGGCTTTTACCCGGCGGTACTACAACGAACTGAAAACCCGTCAGGTACGGGCGCCGTTGACGGCGGATGCCGGGCTGTTCGAGCAAGGGCGGGATATTGGCGCAAAGCTGTTGTGGCTGCATACTTACGGCGAAAGTTACCTACCGGAAGGCTGGCGGCGGGGGCAAGTTCCCAATGGGGCGGCCCGGTGTACTGTTGGGGTGTCGCAGGAGGCTGACGGCTATCCGGCATCTTTCCGGTATGATGCCGCCGCCGGTACGCTGCACGTGGGGGACGGACAGTTCGAGCCGGTGACGCCGGAAGTATATGAGTATTCGGTATCGGGGCTGAAAGTAGTACAGTCGTGGCTGAAGTACCGGATGCGGGATGGGGCGGGCAAGAAGTCGTCGCCGCTGGATGATCTACGCCCCACGGTTTGGCCGGCCAGTTTCACTGAGGAGCTGCTGGAACTGCTGTGGGTGTTGGAGGCTACCGTGGCGACTTACCCGGAGCAGGAGGAATTGCTGGCGGCGGTGGTGAACGGGCCTTTGCTCGACCTCAGCGGGTTGCCGCCGGTTCCCGCGGCGCTGCGCCAGCCGCCGCCGCTGCCGCCGGAGGGGGAGCGTCTGGTATAAAACGCGGAAAGGACGGGCGGCGGCCACAGCGTCTATGCTATCCATCCGCCGCTACCGCCGAGACCCGGCCCGAGCTGCGGGCGGAAATATACCCAGTTTTAACAAGGAATGCAGGAAATGGACACGGCTTTTATCGCCATAATTACCTTTGTGCCAATGCTGATTATGCTGGTGGTCATCCACGAGTGGGGCCACTTCGCCACCGCCAAAGCCTTCGGGGTCAAGGTGATGGAGTTCGGCATTGGCTACCCGCCGCGGGCTTGGGGGTTCTACACCGGCAAAACGCCGGTTTTGCTGGACGGGCAAACCCAACTGGTCAACCTGGAATCCGCGGCCGCGCTGCGGCCGGGGCAGTATGTCCGCATCAGTTCCACCGAGGATGATGCCGGCAACTTGGTGGCGCGCATTATCGAATCACCGCGGCCGGGAGAACGGCGGCGACAGTCGGCGTTGCAGGAAGTAGGCGGCGGGGAATACTTGCAGCACGAGGGCAAGGTAGTCCGGGTTGATGGGGATAGGCTGACGGTGGCGGATATGCTGTGGTCGGTGAACTGGCTGCCCTTGGGCGGGTTTGTGCGGCTGGCCGGGGAGAATAATCCGGCGACGCCGCGCAGTCTGGCGGCTCAAGGGGCCGGCCCCCGTGCTATCATCCTGGCGGCCGGGGCGTTGATGAATGCCATCTTTCCCATCGTGGTTTTTACGCTGCTGTTTATGCTGCCGCAAGAGGTTACTGTGGGGCGGGTGGCCGTTACGGAAGTGGCGGATAATTCGCCGGCGCAGGCTGCCGGTTTGCGTCCCGGCGATATTATCGACTACGCCGGGGGGCGGGATATTGAACAGAATGCGGACTTGGTGCGGGTTACTACGCTGCGGGCCGGGTCGGAAATGGAGTGGACGATTGACCGGGGCGGGCGTACTGAAATTGTCCGCTTGACGCCCCGGGTCAATCCGCCGGAGGGACAAGGGGCAACGGGCATCCGCATTGAGCTGCTGGAGCCACGCCAGGAAACCCGCTGGGCGCCGCCCTGGACGGCGGTGGGACAAGCTTTCAGCAGCACTTGGGAGATGCTGACCCTGCTGCGGCAGGAAATAGGGGCTTGGATTACCGGAACCCGCGCTCCGCAATTGTCCGGGCCGGTGGGCATTGCCCAGGTAACCGGGGAGGTAACGCAGGAGGGCGGCCTGCGCGGCTGGCTGGTGCTGTCCATCCTGTTCAGCATTAACCTGGCAATCCTGAACCTGTTGCCGATACCGATGCTGGATGGGGGACGGCTGGTATTCGTGGGATTGGAGTGGATCCGCCGCGGCAAGCGCATTCCGCCGGAGCGGGAGGGGATGGTACATCTGGTGGGATTTATCGTCCTGATTGGGCTGATTGTGGTCATCACCTACCAGGACATTCTGCGGATAGTGCAGGGGGGGAGCGTGTTGGGGGGGTAGCAACTACCGGGCCAGGATTTCGTTCCAAGCCTGCTTTAGTTGCAAGGAAACCGCCGGGGCGGTTTCAAGGCGCGAAGCGTACTCATCGACAAACATAGCGGTATCCTTAATCGAGCGGAGGTAGTAGCGGAGGGTCTGGTCAAAGGAGTCGACCGTAAGTTGACATCCAAGAACTTCGGCAATGCGGTCAATATACGGATTAAACTCCGAGTAATCCTCCCGCCGGTAGGTGGTCAGCAGGTAGTACCGGTACGCCATCGCCCCTTTCAGTTTCTCGAAAAGGTCTTGCAGCATCCCGCCAGTAACGGGGATGTTGTGCAGCACTTGGTAACCCTCAACCAACCTACCGGCTGCGTCGCGGATATGGATGTCGTCAACCAGTCCGGTGCGGCGGCCGATAGGTTCTTGCTGACCTAAAGGCAACAGGGTACAGCCGCGATAACGAGCAAATTCCCGTACCAGGATGCCCATAACGCAGTGCATAGCGGGCACCGGCACTAGGGCCGCGCCGGGGTGATCGGTTTGGTGGAGCAGACGTACCCGCTCGGCGGTTTCCGCGGGGGAGAGGTTGATACGGCGGTACAGGCGCATATACTCCCGCTGGACTCCTTTCGGTTGCATTAGCCATCCCCTTGAATCAGCCGCCATTTCCCGGAGACGGACTCGATTTGCCCCCGGTCTTTGAGGCTCTGCTGCGCCCGCCGGACCATGTGCTGCCAGCGTATAAATTGGCGGACACCGGTACCTGCTCGATAAGCCGAGTGTACGGAGTCATCGCACAAGTCGGGTTGCAAACTAGCTACGATGGGATAGATTTCCCGCGTAGCTAACGGCCCGCGCTTGAGGATATACAAAAGCGTCCGGGTAAATATAGCGTTTTCCGCTTCCCCATCTTTGGCCCGCAGGTTATACAGGGCCTTGCGGGTTTCCGCCATTTCCGCCCGCAATTCTCGGGCCGCGCGATGGCGGGCTGTGCGAAAGGCCGCTTGGTATTTTGACTGGAGGTTTCGGGTAATTTCCGCAACTTTATCCAGTTCGGAAAGAGAGAAATCTGTTCCTAGAGAACTGTATTCCCGAATGTCAGCGGCAACCTGTCGTACTACCTCCGGGTCAGTGATTTTTACGCCATACTCTTGGTTGTGGTAAAGGGAGGCCCCGGTCATATTGCCCGAGGTGACGATAGCCAAGTTGTCGTCAGCAACATACGCTTTGGCGTGGAGGCTGGGCAAATGCCGCACGGTTACTGCCGGCAATGCCCGTCCGAATTGGGCTATAGCCGCGACGTCGACCGTGCCGTGCAACAGGCTATCCGCCGCCAAGTTCGTAATCAGTTCAACCTGGGGCGGCTGGTCAGTATCGAGCAAAGCCGCCAGTTGCGCCAAGGGCTTGGCGCCAATAAAGGGGGCGGCTACGATTGCTTCGGAACGGATGGCGCGTACGAAATCATCAAAGTCCTCGGCCCACGGCGACCGTACCAGTTCCACACCCGGCATAAGTTAAACCCTTGCCCCGGTTCTATCGCTGAAAGATTACACCGGTTCCGCCAATAATACAACCTACGGTGGTCATCAAAATCGGGGGCATCGGTTTGATTGAATACCGGGACCGGAACACCAACTTAGCTTTGTTTCACCCGGTCAATCTGTCGGTGGCCCAGATAGTTGACCGCGTAAGCCGGCACTACAACTCCCCCTACAGCGGCGCGTCACGCCTGCCGGTGCTGGCGATTTACGCCATCTTGCACTTGTTGGTACGGGAATTGGCCCGTTATCGGGGTTGCACCCTGCTGCCGATGGCAGCCCACACCGCCGCCGACCGGCGCGCCGATTTGATTGGCGACATCCATATTATGGACGCCAACAATACCCTGTTTGAGGGTTACGAAATCAAGCATAACATTCCGATTACTTCCGGTTTGATCCAGACCTCTTTTGAGAAGTTACGGGCTAAGCCGGTTAGTCGGTTTTACCTGCTGACTACCTACCAGCACGATGACTATTCCGGGTTTGAGCCGGACATCCAGCAGGTAGCCCAGTCCCACGGCTGCCAGTTAATCGTGAACGGGATAGCCCCGACGCTGCGCTATTATCTGCGGCTGATTCAGGATACGCGGGGATTCGTGAATGAGTATGTTTCCCTGCTGGAAAACGACCCGTCGATAACTTTTCAGCTAAAGCAGGCATGGAATGAAATTGTGGCGGGGTAAAGCCGCCCGGTAGCGCCTCCCGCCGCCTTTTCACATAACATTATGCCCGGACTTTGGCCGGTTGAACGAGCAGTAAGCAAAGCCGCTGGTCAGCCGAAGCCCGCACAGAATAGACCCGCTTTGCTACAATAGCCGCCAAACCGGGCTGAAAAGCCCCCCGGAGGTTTGTAATGGCCGGGACAATTGCGCTGGTGGGCGGGGATGAGTTTCGCCGCTACTGCCGGGAAATGGATGCGGAAATTATGGCGGCGGCGGGCCGTCAATCAGCCCGGGTAGTGGTAATCCCGACCGCGGCAGCCAACTCCGGCCCGGAAAAGGCGGCCAACGACGGCGTAACCCATTTCAACGGCTTGGGCGGGCAAGCCGAGCCGTTGCTGATTTTAGACCGGGAGCAAGCCAATGACACCGGCTTGGTACAAGTCGTTGCCGCCGCTGATGTTATCTATTTCACTGGCGGCAATCCCGACCATTTGCTGGATACCTTGCGGGATTCCCAGTTGCTGGCGGCCGTTCTAGCGGCCATGGAACAGGGGGCAACTTTGGCCGGTTCCAGCGCGGGGGCAATGGTTATGGGGGCAGTTATGCGGCGGCCCCGGGGCGGAGAATGGGTTGACGGCTTGGGCATCGCCGCCGGCATTGCCGTGCTGCCGCACCACGAAAACAGTAACCCCGCTGCGGTGTTCGCGCAATTGCAAAGCCGCTTATCCGACGGGTTAACCGTGCTGGGCATTGACGCGCAAACCGGCGTGCTGGGGCAACCGGGACACTGGCGAGCAACCGGGTATGGCAAGGTAACGGCATATCGGGCCGGCGGTTGGCAAGTGTACCAATCCGGGGAAATTATCCGCGATGGGGGCCGGGAAAGCGGACCTTAACCCCGCCGCTCCCGCAGCTTTGCCCACACTTCCCCCGGCTTGGCGTCCGCCGCCGCCAGCAGCGCCAAGGTATGGTAAAGCAGATCGGCCACTTCCCCAACCAAGGCGTCTTTATCCGCTCCCTGCACAGCGGCGATGGCGGTTTCGCCGGCTTCCTCGATAACCTTTTGGGCAATGCGGGGGATGCCCGCTTGTAGCAGTTGGACGGTGTAACTGCCTTCCGGCATTTCCCGCTGCCGGTCTTGAATTAAGGCAAAGAGTTCCTCAAGGATACCGGAGCCGGTTTCGGATTTTTCGTAATCCGCCGGCACTTTGTCCATAGAGGTGTAGAAACAAGAAACTTCCCCGGTGTGGCACGCCGGGCCGTCCGGTTCAACTTTCAGCAGGATAGTGTCGGCGTCGCAGTCGAGCCAGGCTTCCCGCAGATTCAGATAGTTGCCGGAGACCTCGCCCTTGTGCCACAAATCCTCCCGGCTGCGGCTGTAAAACCAGACCTGTTCCCCCTCCACGGTGCGTTTCAGGGAGCCGGGGTTCATATAACCCAGCATCAGCACCTGTCCGGTGTTGATGTCTTGGGCAATAGCGGGAATAAGCCCTTGGTCGTTCAGTTTGGGTTGCATCGCCTTTTCGTCCTTAATGGCTGGATTCTTTGGGGCTTGCTGGTGGTCGGCTTGCCCGGCATTAACCGGCTTTAACCGTCGAGCAAGGCCGGCAATTCCAGCAGGTTTTTTATTTGATAGTCCGGCGGGTTCAAGTCCGGGTCGGGTTCGATACCGGCGCGGTTAATCCAAACGGTAGTCATCCCGGCGGCGCGGCCGCCCTGCACATCCTCATACTGCCGGTCGCCGACATACACCGCCTGCCCGGCCGCTACGCCCAGATGTTGCAGCAAGGCGTGGAAAAAAACCGGGTTGGGCTTGTAAGTCTGCGCCGCTTCCGAGGAAAAGGTTTCGGCAAAGGGAAAATCCAGTTGCGCCAATACCGGGGAGAGGAAAACATCATCGGCATTGGACAGGACAACTACCCGGCTGGTTTGGGCTACCGCTTGCAACGCCGGCAAAGTGTCCGGGTAAGCCGGGCGTTGGCCCATATCCTTGATCCAGTAGGATGCGGCGGCGGCGGCGTCACCAGCTAGGTTCAGGGAACGGAAAGCGGTGGCAAAGCCCTCCTGCCAAGCGGCGGCGTAAGACCGAAAAGCCGTCCCCGGCTGGCTGCGGGTAGTACGGAAATCGGCGCAAGCCGCCAGCCATTCCCGGTTCAGGGTATCGACCGATACTGCCAACCCCTGCTGGCTGATGATGCGGTTCATTGCGGCGTCCCAATAGTCGGGGCCGTCGGCAAAGAGGGTGCCAAAGGCGTCAAAAACTACGGTGGTTATTCCGGTCATAAAGGGGGTTATCCTTTCGGGAATGGGGGTTGAACCGCCAAGCCGGGCCGATTATTCCGGCCAACCTTCGGGCGGCGGGCGCACCGCGATGCCCCGGTCTTTCAGGTACTCTTTGGCTTGGGCGATGCTGTAAGTTCCATAGTGGAAAATGCTGGCCGCCAGTACCGCGTCGGCCTGCCCGGCGTCCAGTGCGTCATAAAGATGTTCCAGGTTGCCGGCGCCGCCGCTGGCGATAACCGGCGCCGGCACGGCGGCGGAAACGGCCCGGGTCAGCTCCAGGTCATAGCCGGCCAATTGCCCGTCAGCGTCCATACTGGTCAGCAGGATTTCCCCGGCGCCGCGGGCTACCGCTACAGTGGCCCATTTGACGGCGTCAATGCCGGTGGGCGTGCGCCCGCCCCGGGTATAGATTTCCCAACGGGAATGGTCATCCAACGCCAAAGTATCGTCCGCCGCGGCAACCCGTCCGTCAACCTCGGCCGGGTCAGCCCGCTTGGCGTCAATTGCCACTACGATGCACTGGCTGCCGAATTGGGCGGCGCCCTCGCTGATGATGGCCGGCTGATTGATCGCGGCCGTGTTGACCGATACCTTATCGGCGCCGGCGTTCAACATCCGCCTTATATCCTCAATGGTGCGGATACCGCCGCCGACGGTCAGCGGGATGAACACCTGCTCCGAAACCCGCTGCACCACATCCACCATCGTATCGCGGGAGTCGGCGCTGGCAGTGATGTCGAGAAAGACCAGTTCATCGCCGCCGGCCCGGTCATAAAAGGCAGCCAGTTCCGCCGGGTCGCCGGCATCTCGCAGGTTGACAAAGCTCGCGCCTTTCACCACGCGCCCGGCATCCACATCAAGGCAGGGAATAATCCGTTTGGTCAGCATCGGATAGGGCAAACTCCCGGGATGGTCAAGGAATATCCGCAGGCAGTATAACACTTTGCCGACAGCCCGGGTTTTAAGGAACGGTGATAAGTTTCCGGGGGATTGGGCAAAACAACCTGATTCCCCATTGGCTAGAGGCCGGTTTATAGGCTACAATACGCCATTCCCGATTGGAGGTGCAACAATGGCGATTACTTTGGCGGAGGCCAACCGCATCATCGGCGGGGCGATTGCCCGGGCCGGGGAACTGGACATTAAAATCAGCGTGGCCGTGTGCGACGCCGGCGGGCGGCTGATTGCTATGCAGCGAATGGACGGGGCTATTTGGGCCAGCGCCTACGGCTGCCAGGGCAAGGCGGTGGCGTCGGCGGCCTTTGGCCGGCCCAGCGGCGAAATGCAGGAGCGGGCCGGCCAGCCGACGCCCCGGGGGATTAACGCCGCCGCCGGGGGGGAGATGATTATGGGACAGGGGGCGGTGCCGATTATCCGCCACGGTGTCATCGAAGGCGCGTGCGGTGTCGGCGGCGGCACCAGTCAGCAGGACGAGGATTGCGCCCGGGCCGGCGTGGCAATGACTTATTGAGGCTAACTCCGGCCCGGTCAAGGCAGAAAAGCCAGAACCGACGCCGGGGAGCCGCTGCCCCCGGTCAAAGGCAGCACGCCTATTATCAGCGTAACGCCGGCCGGGGGCAATTGATGCAGGTTACCCAAGTTTTCCAGCACAATGCGGGGTTGCGCCAACAGCAAGCGGTTCACTGCAAAGGAATTGTCTCGGCCGCCATCCACGCCGGCGGTGTCAATGCCAATGCCGGCAATGGCGCGCTCAGTCAGCAGCCACCGGGCCGCGGCAATGCCGAAACCGGGGAAATGGCGGCCGGCCGGTTCAACTCCCGATGCCATCAGACCCAGGTAGGCCGCCGGGTTATCCCACTTATCTTGCCAACCGGTGAACAGCAAAACCACGCTGCCGGCGGGAATCGACTCATTCCGCTGCTCCCAAGCCAGGAGGTCGGCAACGGCAAGAGTATAGTCCGGGTCTGCGGCGGCCGCTTCCCGGACGTCAATCACCACCGCCGGAGCGACCAAAGCATTGGGCGGGTAGGCGTCAATCCCGACGCCGCCGGGGTGAAAGGCGGCCGGAGCGTTGGCGTGAGTACCGCTGTGTTCGCCCATCGCGAAACGGCGCAGGAAATAGCCATCGGTATCCCGGACGGCAACTTGCTGAAACTCCACCGGCGGGTCGCCCGGCCATTGGGGTATAGCCGGGTGCAGGGGATGGCTGAGGTTGACGATTCTGGAGTAGTGGATGGTTTTCATCCCAAGCCCTGTTGCCGCGCCTTATGCAGAAGTACTAGGCCGCTTTTGCGGCCGGCCGCCGCTCTAGGCTACCACCGCCGCCCGGGCCAGGGAAAGGATTTCGGCCACGGAAACTCCGGTATCCTCCAGCCGCTCCTCAATGTTGATCCGGGCGTCAACCCACTGCATCGCGGCCCGGGAAGTGCCGACGGTAGCCAGTTCCTGCCGGGCCGGTCGGCGGTCATAAATGGTATAGCAGATGGCCCGGATGTCCTCGTGGATGATGTAACCCCGGTAGTAGATGTTCATACCCTGAGCCGTTGCCGCAAGCATAAGAAACGCTCCTGAAAAAGTTGCCGCCGGGTTGCCGAATTAACGGCTGTTCTATAGCCGGCGAAGTGCCTGCACTAATGTTCTGCTATTTTGTGCGATTTGTCAAGGGGTAAAAGTCAGTAAAACAGGCGTTTTCTTTTTTGAGTTTCCCTCCGCTTACCCCGAATCTGTCGCCAGATGATAACCGCCGAAAGCAAACCAACCGGCTGCGGCCAGTTTCATTGACGCCGGCTATAGCCGCAGAGTATATTTGACGCCGCGTTATTCAGGAGTAAAGCCCTTGATTCTCCGCAAAAAAATCCTCTACTACTGCCTGCTGCTCCTGCTGACTCTAGCTATTGTCGAGGGGATGGCCCGGGCCGCCTATTACTTGGCTTATGCCGAATGGTATCAAATCTACCCATCCGAGTCCGGGCCGTTGGCAAACCCCAATCCGGGAGCGTCCGCCGAACTGGCTCTGCCCGGTTACACCACTGGCCCGAGACTGGTAAAGCATCCCTATTACGGATATACCCGTCCCCTTCCCGAGCACGCCCTGAACTTGATGCCGCCGCAACAGACTCGAGAGGATACCGTGGTCATTGGCATTCTGGGCGGCTCGGTAGCAGATAATCTTACTCATCCCTTGCGCCGGTCAATAAAGGATTTTTTTGCGGATAATGGATTGCCGCGGCAGCCTGTAGTTCTACCCCTGTCCCAAGTGGGTATGCGGCAACCGCAACAACTGGATGTGGTTAGCCATCTGCTGGCTATGGGCGGCGGCTTTGACTTCATCATCAACCTCGATGGATACAATGAACTGGCAAGCTCTTATCTGAACTTCCAAAGAGAAGTATTCCCTTTCTTTCCTCTATTCTGGGGCTTCCCGGAAGTCTTGACCACTGAGGAAATTGCTTTAGTCGGCCAAATCCGGGTTTTGCGGGAGGAAGTTGCCCGGTTACGGCGCGGCCCTCCCACCAGCCCCATCCGCCTAACGGCGGTTTATGGGCTGGTCAACCGCAATCGCATCGAAAGAATCGAGGCGCGAATTAGCCAACTGAACCGGGACTTGACAGTAACGGAGCTCAGTCGCAGCTTGGAGCGATACGGGCCCCGGGGCAACTTCCGGGACATCAACGATGTTCACGAGGAATCGGTGCGGGTCTGGTATCGTGGTTCTTACTTGCTGTCTCGCGTGGCCGCGGCCGCAGGGGCTGAGTATTATCATTTCTTGCAGCCCAACCAGTATCTGCCGGACGCCAAGCCTCTGTCCGTTGCCGAGTTGTCCCGCGCCTACACGGCAGAGGGGCGCGCTAAAGTCAATTATGCCCTGACTTACCCGCTACTGGTTAAGTATGGCAAGGAGTTGCAGCAGCAGAATATCAACTATTTTGACTTGACCGGGATTTTTAATGACCGCCCGGAAACTCTATACATCGATGACTGCTGCCACTTGAACCAGCGGGGAAATGAATTGCTGGTCGCGGCAATTATGCAACGGCTGGAACCGGCTCTGTTGCGCCGGGGCGGGGCAACGGCAGCAGCGGCGGCTAAACCGACGGCGTTGGCCGTAGCCGCGCCGCCCACCCCACTGCCGGCGCCAGCGGCGCCAACTTTCCAACCCGACCCGGCGGCCGCTGAACCGGAGTTCCAAGTGTATCGTCAAAACGACAACTTTCTGGCTTACGCTAAGAATGACTGCTCCCCCGGAGACGCTGACGCCCGTTTCTTTCTGCACATCACTCCGACGCTGCCGTCCGACCTGCCGGAAAACCGCCGGGAAAGCGGCTTTGAAAATCGTGATTTCCAGTTCCATCAAGATGGTGGCAGTCAGCGTAACGGCCAGTGCCGCATCGCGCGGCGGCTCCCCGACTATCCCATAGCCGCCATTCGCACCGGCCAATACAATATCGCCGGCGAAATCTGGGCAGTAGAGCTTTCTTTTCAAGAATAGTAGGGAATGGGCGTCAACCGGCGATGAACCGCTATTACTGTACTACCAAGTAAGCGGTGGTCAAATTGCCGGTGATGTTGGCGCCGCCGGCAACGGCTTTGGTCTGGCGCGGAGATCGCAAGGCGGCAAAGGTGATGTAGCTTCCTTGCTGGCCAGTGGCGTCCAGAGCCCGGAAAGTTACCACAGCCAGCGTAAAAGGCGCCGTAATGGGGTTGTCCAGAGTGCCAGCGGCATAGTCAACGCGGCCCAAATCGTTATCCAACCTGGATTGCAAGGGAACCTCCAGGGCATCCCCGGCGGTCAGGGACTCGGCTGTAAATTTATCCGGGTCAAACACCAGATAAACCTGCGCTGCATCTACCGGGTTACTTTCTCCGGCTTGCACCGCTATCCGCAACCGAAACTGCTGCCCAAGGGAAACTGTATTCGTACTTGTCTCCACCAGCAGGGCAATCCCGGCGGTAAGCTGCGGTCTGGGCGTAGGCGTGGGTATTGGCGTAGCGGCCGGGATAAGGGTTGCGGTGGGAACCGGCAAGGGCGTTGCGGTGGCCGGCGGCGGAGGTAGCGGTGTCGGCGTTGCTGTGGGCGTTGTTGGCGTTGGCAGTACCGGCGGCGGGGTTGCCGTAACCGTCGGAATGACCGGCAAGGGGATAGCCGTTGCCGTTGGCGCGATGGGCGGCGGTGCGGGTGTCAGGTCGAACCGTTCCGGGGTCGGAACAAAAAGCGGCGGTGTGGCGGGAGTGGGCGGGGACAAAGCGCGGCTGATAGGCGGGGGCGGCGCGCCGGTCAGGACCGGGCTAATTCCCACAGATGCCGGCGGGGATGGCAAGGCTGATGGAGAAGTCGGTTCCCGGGTTAACACTATCGACGCCAGAAAAACCAATTCCAGCAAAAGCACTGCTAATCCCAAGCAGAGCCACCGCCGGCGAGCAGCCCAAGCCCACGGCCGGGATTGGCGGAACCAGCGCGCTACTGCCGCCGCGCCGCTAATCGGGGTTGCCAGTCAATCCTTCCAGAAAATCGGCTAGGGAACAAGTTTCTTGATGGGAAGTTTGCATATCCCGGATAACCACTTCGCCCCGGCTGATTTCGTCATCGCCCAAGATTAGCACGTAAGGAATGCCCAGAGCGTTGGCTTGGCGCATCTGGCCGCGCAAGGCCCGCCCGCCGCTGCTGAGCATTGCCCCGGCTCCGGCCCGACGGATACGGGAAGCCAGTTCCAATGCCGGACGGCGGGCGGCCTCCCCCACATTGGCAACTAAGTATTGCGGCCCCGGGAGCTCCGGCACGGGGATTTCCGCCCGTTTCAGGTTCAGGATAAGCCGCTCCAAGCCCATTCCAAAGCCGATGCCCGGAGTAGGCCGCCCGCCCAATTCCTCCATCAACCCGTCGTATCGGCCGCCGCCGCAGATGGTGGACTGGCCGCCGGCGTCGAGCGGCTGTAGCTCAAAGACGGTGCGGCTGTAATAGTCCAGTCCCCGCACCAAACGGTGGTCAATCTGAAAGGGAATATCCATTGCCGCCAAATAGCCCTGCAACTGCTCCCAATGCTCCTGGCTTTCCGGCTCCAGGTGTTCCACTGCGCGGGGCGCATCCTCACCCAAGGCATAGCAGGTTGTTACCTTGCAGTCCAGCAAGCGTAAAGGATTACGTTCCATCCGATTGCGGCAGTCGGCGCACAGGGTTTGATAATAGCCGGCGTAGTAGTCTTTCAGTTGAGCTACATACCGAGGCCGGCTTTCCTTATCGCCAATGCTGTTGATGATCAGTTTGACATCCTTTAAGCCGAGGGAGTGGAGCAGCCGCCAAGCCAGCTCGATGACTTCAGCATCCACCGCCGGGTTGGCGTCGCCGATGACTTCAATGCCGAACTGGTGATGCTGACGGTAGCGGCCGGCTTGGGGACGCTCGTAGCGGAAAACCGGGCAGAAGTAATAGAGCCGCACCGGTTGGGGTAGGTTGTGCATCCCGTGTTCCAAGTAGGCGCGGCAGACCGGTGCGGTGCCTTCCGGGCGCAGCGTTACTTGGGCGCCGCCGCGCTCCTCAAAGGTATACATCTCCTTTTCCACAATGTCAGTGCCGGGGCCGACGGTGCGGATAAAAAGGCCGGCGTCCTCAAAGACCGGGCTGTCAATACGCTGAAAGCCGTAACTCTGGGTTAGAGCTACGGACTTGGATTCGACATAACGCCAATACTTCTGGTCGGCAGGGAGCCGGTCGGCAACACCGCGGGGGGCCTGAAACACCGGGGGACGCTCCTGCAAAGACTGAGATTTGGTATGCCCGTATTATGGCGGCGGGGGCGGTCTTTGTCAAGTCTTGCCGCTGGCGGGTTCCGTTCGCTTTTAGTTGTTTTCCGCTCGTCCTGAATATGTAGAAAACAAAAAACAACCAAAGCAAACAGAACGGGACGTCCCCCCGCCCCTACACCACCCCCTCCTGCTCCAGCAACGCCAACTCATCCTCAGTAACGCCGCCGATGCCGCACAGGATTTCCCGGTTGTGTTCCCCCAACAGCGGCGGTGCGCCGGCCGGGGTATCCGGGGACTCAGTCAGGCGGATGGGGTTGTTGACGGTGCGGAAGGAGCCGCCCAGGGAGTCGCCGCTATCCACGAACATTTTGCGGGCCGCCAAGTGCGGGCAGTTATCCAAATCGGCGGCGTCTTGCACAATGCCCATCGAAAAGCCCAGTTCAATCAGCTTTTGGGCGATTTCCAACTTTGGGATGTGCTGCGACCATTCCTCGATAGCCGGCACGATATGGTCAAAGTAGAACTGGCCGCTGATGCCCTCGCCCAGATAGCGGCGGTCGGCAATCAAATCCTCCCGGCCGACCAGCCGCCACAAGCCTTCCCACTTGCCGCCGCCCCCGCCGGAGCCGGCCAATACCACATAGCCGTCATTGGCTTTCAGAGCCAGTTGCGCGGTAATCATATTCTCCCGGGCGCGGGTAGTAACTTGGCCGGTAGCCTGGTAAAAGGGCATAATGCTGGTGGTATGGGCTACCATACAATCGTACATTGCCATATCCAGGTGCTGGCCGCGCCCGGTTTTGCGGCGCTGTTCCAAAGCCAGCATAATGCCCAGGGCGGTCCAGACGCCGGGGACGGAGTCGCCGATATTGTCGCCCACCATCTGCGGCGGGCCGTCCGGGGCGCCGGTAATTTCCATCCAGCCGCCCATACCCTGTACGCAGGGGTTGTTAGCCGGCCAGTCGGAGTAGGGGCCGCGCAAGCCGTCGCTGTCGCCAAAACCGGTGATGCTGGCGTAAATCAGCCTCGGGTTCAGCTTCCGCAAATGGTCAAAGCCCAAGTTCAATCGTTGCAGCGCGCCCGGCCCCCAGTTATCCAGCAGCACATCCGACGCCTTGACCAGGTTCTCAAAGATTTCCTTGCCCCACGGCTGCCGCAAATCCAGAGTAACGCTTTTCTTGTTGCGGTTGATCGCCAGGAAACGGGCGCTGACCCGGCGGCCATCCTCGGATTGGACAAAAGGGTCATTCAACCGCGCCCTTTCGCCTACATTGGTACGCTCGATTTTGATGACTTCGGCGCCCATATCGGCCAGCAGCATCGCGCAGAAGGGGCCGGCTACAATATGGGTCGCATCCAGCACCCGTAGCCCGTCCAGCGGCCGGGGGCTAGTATCAGTTTCGGCAATCATCAGGCAACCTCCCCCAATAACGGTTTCAAGGAATAATATAATGCAATTGATGGCGGATGACAAATGGCCCAGCCCCTGGTCAAATTGCAACCGGAAATCCCGGATACTCTTGCTGATGGTGCAACCGGGCCGTAACCGGGCCGTCCATCAACCCGGTGGACTTGGTAGTTCCGTTTCATTTTAGGGCGCAGCAATTTTCATCGCTGCCGGTGTCCGTATGAAAGCAGAGTGCTTATAATTGCTGTACCCTAAAATAGAACTGAACCTGAGTAATTGCCGGCTTGAACGGCGGTGGCTGTTGTGGTAATATGCGGGACAAATTGGGAAGGAAGTAGTGTTGCGATGCAGTGCCAGATTTGCAAAAAGGCCGGGATGACCGGCAACAATGTCAGCCACTCCAACCGGCATACCAAAACCCGGTTCAAGGCCAATGTCCACAAGCAGACCATCGAGCTGGGCGGCAAAGTGCAGCGGGTCAAGATTTGCAGTCGCTGCCTGCGTACCCTGCATAAGCCGCCGCGGCAGCGGGCCCGGGCCGGGGCGGCCTAGCCCAATGCCGTTGGGCCGGGTGTTATCGCGCCAGAGATTAACCAAGTTGCTCGGGCCGCCGGGATTACTGGCCGCCTTGGCCGCGGCTATTCTTTTAACCTTGGCTTGCGCGGGCCCGGCAACCTCCACTCCAATTCCAACTAATACCATCCCCTTGCCTACCGCTACCCCCACGGCGCGGCCGGCCTTGGCCGCCCTTTGCCGGGATTACGGCTATTGCAAGTTGTTGGAGCCGGGGGAGCAGTTGACGGCGGCGGCCTGGCTGGATGATGAATGGATGTACCTGGCCGACTATGCCGGGAAACTCCGCCTGCTGAATGTGACGACCGGTGAGGTAAGAACGGCGTTGACCGGACTGCTGCGGCCGCAGGGTTTGACCGTGCTGGACGGGCGGCTTTATGTCTCCAACTTGGGGAGCGTCTGCCAAGCCTTGCAGAAACAGGCCGACGACCCGGACATTTGTTATATATCCGGGATTTCCGAAGCCGACCAATTGGAAGTGTTGCTTACTTCCCGGGCCGAGATACTCTCCTACGCCATCGGCCCGGAGGGTGAGCTCAGCGACCGGCAAGTGGCGGTGGACAATATATTAAGCGCCAATGAATCCCACAGCCCCAACGGTCTGACTAATGATGGGGAGTGGATTTACGCCAGCATTGGCTATCCTTACGAAGGAAAGCCCGTCTCCTACGGCGGCTTCGTTACTTTAGCCCAAGAACGGCTAAAGGACAGCGGCGGACGGACGGACTTGATGGGAAGCATTATCCGGTTCCGTCCCGGGGGGGCGGATGTCGAGGTCTTTGCCACCGGGCTGCGGAATGTGTACGGCATATCCGTGGCCCCGGACGGCGCCGTCTACGGGGGCGATAATGATGTGGACGACGGACTGGTGACCGGGCCGGGGCATCTGGAGGAATTGAATGCCATCGTGTCGGGCGGGTTCTACGGCATACCGTTCTGGGGAACTAACGAAGCCCCGCCGGAAGCCGGCGTAACGGAGCCGGCGGCGGTATTGCAAGGCACTTATTCCACCTTTGCCCACGCCAATGCCGCCGGGGTCTATGTAGCCTACCAGTATATCGACGACCGGGAAGCCGGTTTTGTCGTTGACCGATTTGACTACGAAACCTTTACCCCAACCCGGATTTTCAACTACGCCGCCGGCCCCATAACCGCCATCCTGGAGCGGGATGGGATGCTCTATCTGATTTCCTTTTCCGGGCGGGTTCACATCATCAACCCCCAACACACCCACATCCTGGCATCCTCCCGCCGCTCCCTGGAGCAAGACCTGCGGATGGTCGCGACGGTTACCGGGGAAGGGCAGCCGATAATTCGCTCCGACCATTACGCTGTCTATTTCAAGGATAACTTCTTAATCTATGTCAAGGATCCCTGCGCGACCGAGGAAGTGGAACCCGGTTTCCTGCTGCGACTGCAACCGGTGAACACGGACGACTTGCCGCCGGAATGGCAGGCCCAAGGTTTTGCCCGCTTTGATTTCCCCTTTGGCAAATACGGCCGCCGGTACCAGGAACGGTGCTTTATCGTACATCCCATGCCCGAGTTTGCCCTGAAACGGATCCTGACCGGGCAGGATGACCGGACTACCGGCGATACACTGTGGCGGGGCGAGTATATTTTCGAGTAGCCGGCAGCCTCGCCGGGAAACCGATTTCCCGGAGCTGCTACCGCCCCTTAGATCCCATGCAGGCAGGCGCGCATCTTTGCCATCGCCGCCGGCACGGTTTCCTGTTCGTTGTAGATAGCGGTGCCGGCGACCAGAATAGTAGCCCCGGCCCGGACCGATTCCTGCGCCGTCCAGTCCGCTTTGACGCCGCCGTCCACTTCCACTTGGCAGGGGTAGCCCCGGGCCTGGATAATTTGACGGAGCCGCCGCACCTTGTCCAACGCCCCAGGAATGAAAGCCTGCCCGCCAAAACCGGGGTTGACCGTCATCACCAGTACCAAGTCCAGATAAGGCAGCGCTTCCTCGACGGCGGCGATGGGGGTAGCGGGATTGAGAGCAACGCCCACTTGCGCCCCCTGCTCCTTGACTTGAAAGATGTCCCGGTGCAGATGGGCGCAGGCTTCGGCGTGGAGAATTATCTGGTCCGTTGCCGATTTAAGAAATGCCGGCAGCAAGCGTCCCGGTTCCTGAACCATCAAATGCAGGTTCAGCGGCAAGTCAGTATGGCGGCGCACCGCGTCCACCACCGCTTCCCCAAAGGAAATGTTGGGGACAAAGCAGCCATCCATCACATCCACGTGCAGCAAATCGGCGCCGGCAGCGGCCGCTTCCTCAACCTGCCGGCCCAAGTAGGCAAAGTCGGCGGCCAGCAGCGACGGCGCGATTTGGATCCGGGTTTCAGCCCTCATCCCTCTCCGCCTCCAGCAATTCCCGGGCCCGGCGCAGTTCCGCCGCCACCCGGTTCGGCGCCGTGCCGCCGGGATTGTCCCGGGCAGCTACAGCAGCGGCGGCGGTAATGTTATACACGGCGACGTCAAAGTGCGGCGAGAAACGGCGATATTCCTCTAAAGTCAAAGCGGACAGTTCCTTGTCCTCAGCTTCACACCAGGCGCACAGTTGCCGCATCACGCCGTGAGCTTCCCGAAAAGGAACGCCCCGGCCCACCAGATAATCCGCCAGGTCCGTAGCCAGCATATAGCTTTCCCCCGCCAAACGGGTCACCCGCTCCGTGTCCAGAGTCAAGCCGGCCAGCATATCCCGAAACACCGCCAAAGTCGCCAGCAAAGTGTCGACGGTGTCAAAAAAGCCTTCCTTATCCTCCTGCAAATCCCGGTTGTAAGTCAGCGGCAGCCCCTTCAGCAAAGTCAACAAAGCCATCAAGTTGCCGTACACCCGCCCGGTTTTGCCGCGGGCCAGTTCCGCAAAGTCCGGATTCCGCTTCTGCGGCATTATGCTGCTGCCGGTAGTGAACCGCTCCGCCAATCGGATGAAACTGAACTCCCGGCTGGCCCAGATAATCAGTTCCTCGGCAAGGCGCGAGCAGTGCAGCATACAGATCGCCGCGGCCGACTGGTACTCGAGCAGAAAGTCCCGGTCCGAAACGGCATCCATACTGTTGGCGGTGATTTCGGGAAAATCCAGTTCCCGGGCCAGAAATTCCCGGTCCGTGGGATAGGGTACACCCGCCAAAGCGCCGCTGCCCAACGGCATAATGTTGACCCGGCGCCGGCAGTCCCAAAAGCGGGCCGCATCCCGCCGGAACATCTGAAAATACGCCAGCAGGTGGTGGGCAAACAACACCGGCTGCGCCCGCTGCAAATGGGTATAGCCCGGCATCAATACGCCCTCATACTTTCCCGCCAGATACAAGAGCGATTCCTGCACACCGCGCAGGCCGCTCAGCGTCTCATCAATAACTTCCCGGGTGTAAAGGCGGATGTCGAGGGCAATCTGGTCGTTGCGGGAGCGTCCGGTATGTAGCCGACCGCCCGCCGGCCCGATCAGCTGCGTCAACCGCCGCTCAATGTTCATGTGCAGGTCTTCGAGGGCGGCGTCCCACGGAAAATCCCCGGCTTCAATTTCCGCTTGGACGATTTGCAAGCCCTCGATAATCGCGGCCGCGTCCCCCTCCGGGATGATCCCCTGCCGGCCCAGCATCCGGGCGTGGGCCATCGAGCCGGCAATATCCTGCCGGTACAGGCGGCGGTCGTAGTGGATGGATACGGTGTAGTCGGTCACGGGCGGACGCTTGGCTCCCGGCAGAATGGGCAATGGCGTATCAGCCTAGCGCGAATGGCCGTCCAATTCGCTTGGCAACTTACCGCGCTAATAATCGTTGGGACGCAGGTATTGGTAACTGGCGGTCAGGTTGGCAAAGACCTCCGGATGCGGCGGGATTTCCATTATCGCCGGCCCGGTATAGCCCTTGGCCTCCAGCAGCCGCAGCATTTGGCGGCAATCCAAATCGCCATCGGCAACAGCCGGATAGGGCTCGCCCGCCCGGGACTGCTTGAAATGAACGATTTTCAGCAGATCCAAGGGCAGCTCATCCAATTCCGCCAAAGCGTCCCGCTGCGGAAAACGGCGCAGCTGATTCACCGGGTCGGGACACAACCCCAGATAAGGCGCGGCTTCGGGCGTCATCCGGGCGCGGCATTCCCGCGCCAGCAAAGCCATACTGCCAATGGGCTGCCCGGAATTCTCCATTGACAGGATAACGCCCTGCCCGGCGGCCTCCTCAGCCAAGTCCGCAACGCCCCAGGCCGCCGCCGGCAAATCAGCCGCCCTTTCCCAAGCGGCGTCAAAAGCCACCGGATCCACAATCCGCAAATGGGGCGTGTCGCCGCCCACGATTTTAGCGGCGGCCAACGCCATCTGAAACTGCTCCCCCTTCGGGTCCGCCGGCTCCGTCAAGCACGGGAAAGCCATCGCCAAGTCAAAAGTCAAATTGGGGAAAATGGCGGCAATGGTCTGCAAGCCCAGCAGGTTCGGCCGCCAATCCGCGCCTTGCCCGCTTTCCCCGGCGCCCAGGCAAGTTTGCCGCAGTTCAATATGGCGGGCCCCGCGGGCTTCGGCGGCGGCGATTAGTTCCGCCAGACTCTGCTCCGCCAAGTGATTGCGCCAGGAATTAGTTATCGCGCCAAAAATCATTTTCCTCACCTACGCCCCGGTTTGCAACTTCAACCCCGTGCCACTATAGCCCATATTGCCGAATTCCTCAAGGGGCGGCAAGGGTTGGTTGTGCTACAATGCCCTCAACAATTCAACGCAGGAGTTGGGAAATGAACGAACTTCATCGGGAGAAATGCGTAGCCTGCCGGCGGGATTCCCCAGCGGTGACGGCGGCGGAAATCGGAGAACTGCATCCGACGGTAGCGGATTGGGAAATGTTGACCGATGCCGGCATCCCCAAGCTGGATCGGGTATTCAGCTTTCGGAACTTTCAGCAGGCTCTGGCTTTTACCAACGCCGTAGGGGAGTTGGCCGAAGCGGAAGGGCATCATCCCCGGGTAGTTACCGAATGGGGCCGGGTCGGCGTAACTTGGTGGACGCACAAGATTCGGAACCTGCACCGCAACGATTTCATTATGGCCGCCAAGACCGACCGGCTCTATCAGGAACTAGCGGCCGCCGGCGGAGAGTAGGCGGCAATGCGAGTCATTTATCCCTTGAGCAACCGGGATGTGCGGGCCGTAGCCGCGGAAGCGGCGTGGGCTGAAAGTATGGGCTATGACGGAGTAGCCAGCAGCGATACCGCCCACGACCCCTTTCTGGCGTTGACTTTGGCCGCCACGGCCACGGCGCGGGTTACTCTGGAAACCCATGTTGCCATTGCCTTTCCCCGTTCCCCAATGGTCGTAGCCTATACCGCCCGGGACTTGCAGGATTTGTCCGGCGGTCGGTTTCGGCTGGGCTTGGGAACGCAGGTTAAAGGGCATATTGAACGGCGCTTTGCCACCCCTTGGGCGTCGCCCGGCCCCAAACTGCGGGAATATATTCAAGCCCTGCGCCACATCTGGCAGTGTTGGGATAATGGGGAACGGTTGGATTTTCAAGGAAAGTTCTACCGCTTTTCCCTGATGACGCCCTTTTTCAGTCCGGGCCCGGGACACAATCCGCCGCCGCCAATTTTCAACGCGGCCGTGAACGGCTACAACTGCCGGGTAGCCGGGGAAGTCAGCGACGGACTGGTACTGCATACCTTTACCTCAGCGGAATATGTGCGGCAGGTAGTCAAGCCCAACATCGCCGCCGGCGCGGCAAAAGCCGGCCGCAACCCGGTCGATATTAAGGTGAACGGCGGCGGGTTTATCGTTACCGGCGGCAGCCGGGCGGCGCTGCAAGCGGCGACTGCGGAAACCCGGCGGCGCATCGCCTTTTACGCCTCGACCCGTACTTACTTTCCGGTGCTGGAATGTCACGGCTTTACCGAAATCGGACAGCGGTTGCACCAATTGTCCCTGGAGGGCAAATGGGATGAAATGGGCCGGTTAGTCACCGCTGAAATGCTGGACGCTTTCGCCGTCGTTGGCGAATATGACGAAATCGCCGATCAGCTGCTGGCGCGCTACCGGGGGCTGGTGGATGAAGTAAGCCTGTCAGTGACCACCGGCGGCGCTAAGGAGGCGGCCGAAGTGCGTCGTATAATCCGCCGCTTGCAGGAAGCGGGATAGGCATATCGAGCAGTGCCAAGTTGGAACCCCGCTAGTTATCCCCACTATGCTATAATACCCCCGCAACTTCCCAACTCCCCGCAAAGGAGGCAGCCCTATGCAGTTCGGTTTGCTGTTCGAGGCCCAGCGTCCCTACGAAGGCACCGCTATTGACTGGAACTCCCTTTACAAGGAAACCCTGGCTCAGTGCGAACTGGCCGACCAGGTGGGTTTCGACAATGTCTGGTTCGTGGAACACCACTTCCTGACCGGCTTTTCCGGCTCCCCCAGCCAGGACGCCCTCTTTGGCGCGCTGAGCCGCATCACCAAAAACATCCGCATCGGCTACGGCGTCTGCATCCTGCCCTATCACCATCCCGTCCGGGTCGCCGAGCGGGTGGCTTTGGTGGATCAGCTGACCGACGGGCGGGTCGAGTTCGGCACCGGCCGCTCCAACGCCTACGAACAGATGGGCTTGGGCATCGACCCCCGCAACACCCGCGCCCTGTGGGAGGAATCCATCGCGATGCTGCCCCAAATCTGGCAGTCCGAGGAGTTTTCCTGGGAGGGCGAACACTGGAATGTCCCCAAGCGGCGGGTATTGCCCAAGCCCTTCCAGAAACCCCATCCCCGGATGTACCTGGCTTGCACCCAAACCGAAAGTTTCCGCTTGGCCGCCGAAAAGGGCATCGGCGTATTGTCCTCAGCTTCCTACGCTACGGCGGTGCTGGCCGAACACGTAAAAGTCTATCGGGACGCCTTGGCCAACGCCAACCCGGTAGGCGCTTTCGTCAACGAATTCTGGGGCAACAATGTCCACGCCTATTGCGGCCCGGATAACGACGAAGCCCGGGAACTGGCAGCCCTGTCGATGAAAACTTTTTTCGGCCCGGACAAGCCCTATATCGCCGGCCGCATCAACGCCTACGAGGAACTGCTGGAAGCTTGGGGCGGCGTTCCCGACCACTTGCAAGCCGACTTTGGCCGCTGGCTGCGGCAGTCCGATGATGCCCACCGGGCCCAAGCCGAACAGTCCGGCATTTCTCTGGACGCCGGCCCCGGCGCCGCCCGCGCGGCCATCGCCCAACTCGACGCCAACACCTTGGCGGACCGCGGCGTCATCATCGCCGGCAACCCGGACAGCTGCGCCCAAGCCGTGCAAATGTATGAGGACATCGGCGTCGACCAGGTTATGATGATTATGCAGACCGAAACCATCCCCCACGAAAAGGTGATGAGTTCCATCGAACTGTTCGGCAAAGCGGTCATCCCCCGCTTTCGGCAGCAGGAGAACGGCAATGTCTAATCGGCGGCGACTCCGCCGGCAGGTTTTCAAGCTCCCCCCGCGCCACCGCTGGAAAGCCAAGCCGGGCAACAATGTGATTGCCCTGAACCGGGGGGAAGTCATCTGCGAAATCCCCCAGGGTTGGGTCGTTGACCGGGAAAGCGGCGATACCGCCCCGTCAATACGGATTTATGACGGCGAACCCCCGGACGACAACATCCGGCTGGAAATTTCCTGCCTGCGCTTTAACGCCCGCCTGGAGTCGTCCACCGGCCAAGACGCTGACCCGGCGGCGGCCGCCGAATATCTGGAAACCCTGGCCGGGGAAGTAGCCGAGCAGGAGCCGGATTTAGCCGCCCGCTTGACCGAACTGGCCGCCGCCGCCCGGACCGGCCCGCTGAACCAGGACGACTTGCAGGAGTCCCTGCTCAAATCCTTTGATGTAATGCAGCCGCCCTTGGCCGAACAGCTCGACGCCCGCATCGAGGATCGCGGAACTGTCCTTAACCGGGGGACACCCCTGCCCATGGAACTGGGCCCGCCGGGCGTGGAAATCGTTTGGTCGGAGATGGAGTTCATTGACCCCTTTGGGCGGCGGCCGGCTTTCGGCCGCTACGCCTTGGCCCGCGGCTCCGGAGTGCAGGCATTCATCACTATGGACTTCTGGCCGGAGGATTTCGATAAAGCCACGACGGCCTGGTCGGATGTCCTGGAAACCCTGCGCTTGGGGCAGTATATGGAACACCCCTTCTTTGGCCCCCCGGAATAGCGGGCTGAGCGATGCCTGCCTTTACGTCAACCGGTTTATTGCGCCGCCGGCCCCGGCTTACCGGGCCGGCGGTCAGCCTTGTCCTGCTGTTGCTGCTGGCGGCCTTGTCCCCGGCTTGCCAACTGGTCAACGGTCGGGATACGGCGGCCGCCCTGACCCTGGAGCAAGCCGTCGGGCAAATGCTGCTGGTCGGCTTTCGCGGTACAACTGTGAATGAACCCACCGCCGCAATGCTGCGCGATATTCAGCCCGGCGGCCTTATCCTCTTTGACCGGGACGGCCCCAGCGGCGGCGCACTGGAACGCAACATCACTTCCCGGGAGCAGTTGCAAGCCCTGACCGCCCAACTCCAGGAACCAGCCGCCATCCCCTACTTTATCGCCATTGACGCCGAGGGCGGCTATGTCAACCGCCTCAAGGAAAAGTACGGCTTTACCTTGAAAGTCCCCACGGCGCAACAAATGGGCCGCGGCCCGGCGGCGGAAACGGCCGCCATTGCCGGCCAACTGGCGGCGGCAATGCAGGAAACCGGCTTGAACTGGAACTTGGCCCCGGTGGTCGATGTGAATGTCAACCCGGAAAGCCCGGCCATCGGCGCTATCGAACGCTCTTTCAGTGCTGACCCGGCAGCAGTGACGGCCCACGCCCAAGCTTTCAGCGGCGCAATGCGGCAGCGGCAGGTCATTCCCACCTTGAAACACTTCCCCGGCCACGGCAGCGCCGCCGGCGATACCCACCGCGGCGTCACCGATGTAACCGCCACTTATCGCCGGGATGTGGAACTGGCGCCTTACCAAGAGCTGATTATCGGCGGTTATGACGGCGCAGTGATGACTGCCCACATTGTCAACCGCAACCTCGACCCATCCGCCCGCCCGGCTACCTTGTCTCCGCCCATCATCAGCGGCTTGCTGCGGCAGGAGTTGGGCTTTGCCGGCGTAGTGGTCTCCGACGATATGCAGATGGGGGCTATTGTTGCCGAATACGGCCCGCAGGAAGCGGCCATCGCCGCCATCCAAGCCGGCGTTGACCTCATCCTGCTGGCTAATCAGCAGGGCGACTATGACTTGCAGCGAGTCTATCGGGTTCGCAATGCCCTGTTGCAAGCCGTAGCCGCCGGCGTCCTGACCGAGGAGCGCATCTACCAATCGGCAGCGCGTATCCTGGCCTTGAAAGAACGCTACGGCATCCGCTGAAACCGCCGCGCCGCGCTACGCTATCCCATAAACCCGCGCCGCGTTATCGTGGAACATTCCCGCCCGTTCCGCCGCCGAATAGCCGGCCGACAGCCGCTTGAAAGCGTTGTAAAGGATATGGTGGGAATAGGAAACCTTGTCCACCGGGAAGTTGCTCTCAAACATACACCGCTCCGGCCCGAACTGCTCAATGCAGTAGTGCAGCAGCGGCGCCAGCTCCGCCGCTAGTTCCTCAGACCCGATGGGCCGGTCGCGGAGATGCCAGTCAAAGCCGGTGCGCGGCATCCCGACGCCGCCTAACTTGCAGACTACATTGGGGCAGGCGGCTACGGCGGCAATGCCGGCCCGCCATTGCCCCATCACTTCCTCCTCCCGCCCGGCATAAGGGCCGACCCGCAGCAGGCCGCCGATATGGTTCAGGATGATGGTCAAATCCGGGACGGCTTTAGCGAAGTCAGCCAGTTCCGGCAGTTGGGGAAAGTAAAGCCAACCCTCTAAAGTCAAGCCGCGCTGCGCCAGGATTTTCGCCCCGGCTCGGAAGTTGTCGGAGGCCAGTTGTCCCGGCATATTGTGCGCCGCCGTGTTTTCCACTTCCGGGTGCGGATCCCAAGTTACGGAATGGCGGATGCCGCGGAAACGGTTGGGGCTGGCTGCTTGCAGGGCGTCCAAGACCGGGGCCACCGCCGCGCCCAGGTTCAGGTTGGCGTGGCCGATGATGGCCGCCGCCGCCCGCCCCGGCCCGTAAAGGCCGCTGCCGCTGGCCGCTGCCAACCCCTGCACAAACTCCACTTCGCCCACCGGCCGCAGCTCCTCCGTCCCCTCGGCCCGGTACATTGCCCGCGCCTCGATAAACACCGTGGAGCGGACATTGTGGCCGGCGTTGATGTCCGCCGCCAGTTCGTGCAGCAGGTAACGCTGATAGGGCAGCCGCTCCGGCCGCAAGTCCCAAAAGTGGTGATGGGGGTCGCAGATGGGCAAATCCGGTTCCAGCGTCTCCTCTTGGGTCAGTTCCAGCCAGTCATTGCCGCCGAAAGGCATAACAGCGCCTCCTTTTTTTGCGGTGTAGGGTTTTGTTGAGGGACAGGATAGCACATTTGCAAGAGCAATATAGGGGGGTGCAAGTTGCCGGCAATAGTAGTTACCCATTGGTGTAATCAGAGCAGCGCACAGCTTCGGCAGCCGGCAGAGTCGGGAAAATGATTTAAGAGATTAGCCCAACTCCTCAATCACTACCGCCCCGTCAGTGCGGACTTGTATGCTAACTGCGCTGTGTTCCAGCAACGCCATCCCGATCAAAGCATCGCCCCGGGACTCGAAAACCGCCACCTCCCGCGGCCGGTTGTGCCAAAGAATATGGCATTGCCAACTATTCCATTCCTCCGTCTGCCCGTTGCCAAAAGTAACGCTGATTTCACCTCCCGGTTCCGCTTCCAGTTGCTGAATCCGCTCCCCGGGCAAACTGAGGTAGCCGTCAAACCCGGTGTCGATAATAAACTCGACCGGCCGAAACTGCCCGTTGCCGTCCCTCACCGGAACGACAACCACCGCTTCCAGGGTGAAATCCACCCGGCCCCTAATCATTAGGGACACTAAAAGGCCGCCGGAAATGATAGGCCGACGGGTAGCCTACGCGTCCGACATACATCCTCGCATCCGGCCGCCGTTTCCGCAGCAGTCGGACGGCGCCGATATGCTCCGCGTCAACCGCGTAGTCCCCGCTCAGAATGTCGATGGCTATGAACTTCCCCTTCTCTTGGGGTTCCACCAGCTCCTGGATTTGATCCCGGTAGATTTCCTTACCCCGGGCCACCACTTCTTTAGTCGTATAACCGTTGTCCGGCATAACCAACTCCTTTGCCCCCTGGCGTTGCATTGGGGCAGGAGCAACGGCCGCCGCTCCCGCCCCAATTGGCTAGCGGCCTAATAGTGCCGCAGCTCCACCACATTGTCATCCGGGTCATAGATGTAAAGGGAAATGCCGTCGCCGTGCGCGCCCCACCGCTTGCCCGGCCCGGCTTGGATCCCCACGCCCAACGCCTCAAAATCCGCCTTGAGCCGCTCCATATCCGTCGCCGCAATCACCATACAGAAATGATCCTGATTGCGCCGCCCCTCCTTGCCCAGCGGCTCCTGGTCACTGGCAAACAGGTCAATGATGGTGTCGGCGTTCAGCCGCACCGACGGAAACCGAATCTCCCCGGCCCGCCACTGCGCAACCCGTTCCGTGGGCAGGCCCAGCAGTTCCGAATAGAACCGCAGCGATTCCTCCACATCCCGCACCCGCAGGACGATATGGTCCATCGCCGTGATGGTCACCAAAGGTTGGGCCACGGCTTGGCTGGCTTGGATTGCTTGGGACGGCGCCATAGTTTGCGTTGCCATTGCTGACCTCCCGTAAGCTGCACAGGTTAGGGCATCCTCCCCGGAATTATAGCACAGCGACCGCTAATACCCCCGTTCCCCGCCGTTGACATGAATCGTCTGGCCGCTGATGTAGTCCCCGGCAGCGGTGCAGAGAAAGCGGCACAGGTTGGCAATATCGGCGGTACGCCCCATCCGCCCGGCCGGAATTCCGGCCAGCCGGTTAGCCGCGCGCGTCGTCGTCGCCCCCTCCCGGGTAGTGTCAATCATCCCCGGCACAACGCAGTTGACCCGGATGCCTTGCGGCCCCAGTTCCGTAGCCAAGGCGCGGGTAAAGCCCTCCAATCCCACTTTAGCCGCCGAAATGTGCGCCCCGCCGTGCGTCCCCTGATGGGCTTGCAAGCCGCCGATGTTCACAATGCGCCCCCAACCCTGCTCAATCATCCCCGGCACGGCGGCCCGGGCCGTGATAAAAGCCGCATCCAGGTCCGTCGCCAGCACTCCCCGCCAATCGTCATAAGTCATCTCAGTAAAAGGTTTGTGCGGCCGCACCGAGGCATTGTTCACCACAATGTCCAGCCGCCCGAACCGGGACAAAGCGGTATCCAGCAGCTGCTCCAACGCCGCCCGATTGCCCACATCCGCCAGCAAAGCCAGCGACTGCCGACCCATCGCGGCGATTTCCGCCGCCACCGCCTCCCCGTCCGCCGCATTGGCCCGGACATTCACCACCACATCCGCCCCCTCCGCAGCCAACGCCAAAGCAATCGCCCGCCCAATGTTGCGGCCCGCCCCGGTCACTAACGCCGTCTTTCCCGTCAATTCCATCATCATCTCCTTTATCTGTCCTGCCTTGCACGGCGACTCCCGCCGGTTTTGCCGCCATTATGCTACCGCTGCCTATTGGCGGCAAGGGCAATGTTTCCGAAAGTGTTGGGAGGGAGCGGATTGTAAAAAGGCCGAACCGCCGTAGAATGGATTAAGCTACAAAATCCCATCGGCGGCGGTTCAACCAATGCTTATCTTAAACCTGGCCAAGCAGCGTGTCCAGACCCAGCCCATCGCGCCGGAGCGGTGTTCCGGTTGTGGCGGTCAAACCTGGCAGAAGTGGGGCGGGCAGCGGCGGCGCGCTTTAACTGATGTGCAGGTCAAGTCCATCCGGACCCAACGCTATCGGTGCGTGGCTTGCGGTAAAACCACTACGGCCCGGCCGCTGGGGGTAGGTCGGGGCGGCGCAGTCAGCCCTTTACCGCCCTGCTGGGGATGTTGTATGCCCTGGGCTTGAGCCATCGGGGTATTGAGGCAATCGCGGGACTGCTGGGCTATTCGGTGGATCATGTCACCAGTTGGCGGGAAGTGCAGCGGTTGGGACGGGCGGTGCGGCGGCGCTTGCCGGCGGGCCGGGTGCGGATAGTAGGAGTGGATGAGACCTGGCTGCGGGTGCGCGGCAAATCCCGGCCGGTGGGGGTGGTAGTGGGCCGGGACGGGCGGATGGCGGGGTTGCAGTTGACCGGCCCCGGCTTTGACTACGGGCGCTGGTTCCAGGAACTGGCCGACCAGTTGGGGGTGGAGGTAGTGGTAACTGACGATGCCAGTGAATATGCCGGGCCCATTGCGGACGCCGGGTTGCAACGGCAGCAGTGTATGGTGCATATGCAGCGCACCCTGGGGCGGTGGAAGGGACGCCTGAAACCGGACTTGCGGGAAGCCTGGGGGGAATTGCTGGCGCAAATGGCGCAACTGGTCAAGGAGTTGCCGGCCGACGGGTCCGAGCGGTTGCACCATTGGGCCAGGGATCCAGCCTTGCCCCGGGAGCTGCGCCGCTTGGCGGTGCATTTACAGGAACGCTGGCGACAAATGACCTTGCATCAAAGAGAGCCCGGAGTACCCAATAGCACTAACTGGTTGGAGGGACGGTTCGGACGGATTAAACCCCGCTATCGGTTGACCCGGGGGCTGAAAAGCGCCGCCGGGGCGGCTAACTTTATGGCGGTGTTGGGCGATGTATTGAAATAGGCCGGCGCGAATTGACCGCCTAACCCGGCCGCCGCCCGGACTGCCAACACTTTCTGAAACAGTGTCGTCCTGACCCGGGCAATCGCATCTTAACTGAGGTGATAAAATCCAGTGGCCTGATTCAGGGATTGCCGAGGAGGTTGGGATGAAAGCCGCAGCTGGCTGGTCGATACTGGATTATTTTGCCGAGTTGCCCGACCCGCGGGAGTCCTGTTCCCGGCGGCATTCCCTGCTGGACAGCATTGCCAGCGCCCTTGGCGCGGCCCTTTGTGGGGCCGCTTCTTGGGTTCAGGAATAGCTTTTCGGCAAGAGCAAGCGGGAGTGGTTGGCGACTTTCCTGGAGCTGCCCAAGGGGATGCCCTCCCACGACACTTTTGGGGCGGTTTTCTCCCGCCGGGATCCGGAGCGGTTTCAGGATTGCTTTGTCTCCTGGACCGGGGCGATTGCCCAGTTGTTGCCTAGCGAGGTGGTGGCGGTGGATGGCAAGACGGCCCGTCGTTCCCACAACCGGCCGGGGCCGGCAAGGGCGCGCTGCATCGGGTCAGCGCTCGGGTTTCCCGGAACGACCTGACCCTGGGGCCAGTCAAGACGACCGCCAAATCCAACGAAATTACAGCCATCCCCCGGCTACTGGAACTGAAGGGATGCCTCGTGTCCATTGATGCGGTGGGCGGCCCGCCGGTCAGCGCCCAAGCTATTGTGAACCGGGGGCGGACTACTTGCTGGCGGTTAAGGAAAATCGGCCGACCCGCTATGCCGACTGGCAAGACTTATTCCCGCCGGCGGCGCCGGTAGTGGATTACGCCACTGCCTTGAACAAAGGGCACGGCCGGGTGGAACGGCGGGAGTGTTGGGTCGTGACCGACCCGACCAGCTCATCCTATTTGCAGGAAAGGCAGAGCTGGCCGGAACTGAAGGCGGCGGTCAAGGTAGTCAGCCAACGGGATACGCCGGCCGGCGGCAGCGTAGCGACCCGCTACTATTTAAGCAGTTGCGCGGCCGGAGCCGCCCGGCATTTGGCTGCGGACCGCAGCCATTGGAGCATTGCCCCCCCCCCCCGGCGCCGGCGCCGCGATGTACCTTTCGCGAATACCAGTATCGAGTAAGAAAAGGGAATTATATACTTGTTTACACATTGGCTAAGGATTCGTTCCGATTGCCGTCGGTTTCCAGATAGACTGTGTAAACAGGTATATAATTCCCTAAGAAAAGGCCGCGGCGCCCAGAACCTGGCGACCCGGCGTCAAATCGCCCCCGTAACCGGCTCAAGCGGGAAAGTGCTCTGAAAACCGACATCCAGGACAAATGCCTTAACGCCAGCGGGCGGGAGGATTACTTGCTGAAAGCCCTGCTCGGTTAAGGTGCGATTGCCCCGACCTAGCCTCCTTGCTTACCCTTGGAAATGGAAAACAAATAAGGTATAATCCCCGCAAACAAAAACCAGATCATCCCACCGACACCCCTTCTACCGCCTTTGGAAGCAGTATCCTGCTATGGGCATCTTTTACCAAACCTTTAGCTTGGCCGCCAAAACCGGCTCCCGGTTTTCCGAAGTAACCGCTATGGTGGACACCGGCAGCGTCTATACGCTGTTGCCTGCCTCTGCCCTCTCTGCCTTGGGCGTTGCCCCGGAGTGGCGCAGCCGCTTCGAGTTGGCAGACGGCAGCGAACAGGAGTACGACCTGGCCGAAGTCCGTATCCGCCTTAACGGGCAGGAACGGACCAGCGTCTGCATCTTTGGCCCGCCCGATTGCCAACCGCTCTTGGGCGTAGTTGCTTTGGAAAGTTTCGGCTTGGCTGCCGACCCGGTGAACGGCCGCCTGATTCCCGCCCGCTTGTTCCTCGGCTAACCCCTCCCTACCCGCCCGGCCGCCCTTGCCGTTACCCGGAACTACCCGCCCGGCCGCCCTTGCCGTTACCCGGAACTACCGGGCTATCACCTTGTCCAACCCCCCGGCACTCTATATAATACCGGCCACACCCTCCGGAAAGGGGCAACTATGGAAATCCGCCTCGGCAGCTTGGCCCGGGATGCCCGGGACGCCGCTGGAACCGTCATTATCATCGACGTTTTCCGCGCCTTTACTACCGCCGCCATCGCCTTTGACCAGGGGGCAACATCCATCACCCTGGTGGCTGAGGCTGCTGATGCCCTGGCTCTGCACCGCAGCGGCGTCGGCGACCTGCTGATGGGCGAAGTGGATGGGAAACGTCCGCCGGGCTTCGACTACGGCAACTCTCCCTACGAAATTACCAGCGTTGACCTGGCGGGCAAATCCTTGGTGCAGTCCACCCGGGCCGGCACCGTGGGCGTCGCCGCCGCCTTTGCCGCCGCCAACGCCGGCCCCATCTACCTCGGTTCCTTTGCCGTTGCCGCCGCCACAGTCCAAGCCGTATTGCAGGATAATCCGCAACTGGTAACTATCATCGCTATGGGCGACCAGGCCGTGGTTCGCTCCGATGAGGATGAACACTGCGCCTTATATCTGCGCAACTTGCTGGAGGGCCGCCAACCGGACCCGGACGCCCTGCGCCAGCTGATATTGGCCGGCGGCGCTACCCAGAAGTTCTTTGACCCGGCCCAGCCGCAATACCATCCGCAGGATGTGGAATTGGCGTTGCAGTTCAGCGAATACCCCTTCGCGATGCGGGTCAGCCGGGAGCAGGGACGCCCGGTAGCCCGCAAAGTAGCGGTCTAGGAAACCGGCGGGTAGGATACAGTGGCGCGGTTCGGCTGTTTGATTATCGGCGGGCTGCTGGCGGCGGTCTTTCTGATTTACTTTTTCCTGTTCCGGGTCAGCGGCGGCGGTTTCTAGCCCGCGCCAATCCCCAAATTGCCCCGAAATCTGCGGCCGATTTAGGCTTGACACCGGGATAATTTGGGTTAGAATAAACAAGACCTTACCCAAATCGACCGGTTTAAGGAGGGTTAGAAAATGGAAGGAAAGGTCCAACTGGAAATTACCTACTGCGTGCCTTGACAGCACCACGCCACCGCCACGTGGATGGCGAACGAGTTTTTCCGCGCCTATGGCCCGGATGCGGCCATTACCATTTCCCCCCGCGGCCAGGGCATTATGGAAGTCTTTGTGGACGGGGAGAAAATCTTTGACAAGAAGGCCGAGGGTAACGCCTACCCCGACCTGTCCCGCGTCCGCAAGATGAAGGAAGTCATCGCCGAGCGCATCGCCGCCGCCGACCAGGTTGCCGTTCCCGCGGACAACTAGCCGGCTCCCCGGCAATCCGCCGGCAAAACCAACGACCAAAACAACCGGCCCTCCTTGCAAGGAGGGCCGGTTTCTCTTTTCCCAAAAACTGCCGGGAACTACTCGCCGCTCCGCTCAGCCGCTGGTGGTTCCGGCGGCGGTTCATCAAAGGGCAACCCGTCCCTTTCCGCCGCCTCCCGCCGGCTGAAGTACTCTCGCCACCGGCGATCCCGATTTGCCTCGCCTCGCGCTATGCCCCGCTGCCAAGCCCGTTCCACCCGCGCTTGGTTGGCCCACAAAGTCAGAATCACCGTCTCGACTCCAAACGATATTTAGGAACCGTACCGCCCATTCTCCGGCGGCTGCTCATTAAAGGGCAATCCGGCCCTTTCCGCCGCTTCCCGCCGGCCGAGATACTCCCGCCACCGGCGGTTTTCCTCAGTCCGGCCCCGCTGCCAAGCCCGTTCCACCCTCGCCTGGTTGGCCCACAAAGTCAGAATCACGGTCTCGACTCCAAACGATATTCAGTAACCGTACCGACCATTCTCCGGCGGATCCGGCGGCGGCTCATTAAAGGGCAGCCCGGCCCTTTCCGCCGCTTCCCGCCGGGCGAGATATTCCCGCCACCGGCGATCCCGGTTTGCCTCGCCGCGCGCCTCGCCGCGTGCCTCGCCGCGCCGCTCTGCCGCTTCCACCCGCGCTTGGTTTGACCACTTGGTCAGAATCATCATTACCACCTCCGAGTAAAGGTAGCTGCCCAGCAGCGCCCAATAGCAGACGCCGCTGGCATCCCCGCCTAGGGCATCCCAAATGGTTTCCCCTAGGGGCGTACCCGGCGCCGCCCGATTTAAATCGACTACTATGGCCAGCCCGGTTATCCCGTTAAAGACCGCCCAAGCCAATACCAGCACCGGCCGCGGGACCAGCGGCGGCCACGACCAGTTCCGATGAGGTGGCTCCCGGTTCATTTTACCTCCATTATCCGCCGGCGGCAAAGGGTTTTGCCCGGCACCCCAAGTCTATTGCATATAGCAATCGTCATTCCCGCGCAAGGGGGAATGTGTATTCACAGTTCAAGCGCAACACTTCCCGGGCAAAAACTCCAGCCCCATTCAGAACTCCCGCCGGTCTATCCTCAAGTCCTCCAACAGGGCGGCCAAAAGCTCCGGGGCAATAACTCCGTCCGGCAGAGTGAACACGCAATCGCCAATTTCCAGCCGGACCGGGACATCCTCTTCCTCACCCTCTTCCGCAGAAATTGGATCCACAATGCGCCACTCCAAATCGTTAGCCAGAGCGTAGCGGCGTACCCGGCGGATGAACTCTTGGTGTTCCATCGGACGATCACCGGCCGGGCGGCCGAAATGGACTCCGCTATCCGCCGGCAAATCCGCCACTACCAGACGGCGGCCCAATACCTGAAGGGCCCTTATAACCTGGCTGATGGGCGTACTCCGCTCCGAGTTCAGCAGTCCATCAACAGCTTCCTCGTCAATTCCCAGCCGCTCGGCTAATTCCGACTTGGTGATATTCTGCTCTCGCATCGCCGTATAGAGGGACAGCTTGGCCGCGACCAGCGGACGCACCGCTACCAATTCTGACCCACGGCAACCGGGCTGGGGCTAGGGATTTCTTCGTTGGAATCAACGCAAGACTCCAACACTAACTCCAGAACTTCCTCCGCATTTTCCAGAGCCGCGCCGCGCCCCAGGGCGCAAGTCAAAGCACCCGTCAAATCCGGGAAAGAGACATTAAACCAGCCCTCGAAACCCTCCTCTGCCTCCGGTTCCAGAACACAGGGATAAGCGTATTGCATAGCGTAACTTTCCCTTGCGGCGCAATGTTTCAGCCCGGGGCCGCCGGGTAACCCGGCAGCCCCGCTCTACTCCTCCAAGGTAGTAATATCCCCCGGGTCCAGGCCCAGCTCCCGCGCTTTCAGCAGGCGGCGCATAATTTTGCCCGACCGTGTTTTGGGCAACAGCGGGGTGAACTCGATTTCTGCCGGCGCCGCAATTGGCCCCAAGGCGGTGCGGACATGGTTGCGGAGGGTCTCGACCATCAAATCCGAGGGGGCATTGCCCATCCGCAGGGTTACAAAGCCTTTGATGACTTCGCCGCGCAGCTGGTCGGGCTTGCCGATGACCGCCGCCTCGGCTACGGCCGGGTGGGACACCAGCGCGCTCTCCACTTCCGCCGACCCGATGCGATGGCCGGCTACATTCAGCACATCATCGGCCCGCCCCACTACCATATAGTAGCCATCGGCGTCCCGCAACGCCACATCCCCGGAGGAATAGACGCCGGGTATCTGGCTCCAAGTAGCGGCGTAGCGTTCCGGGTCACCCCAAACGGTGCGGGAAAAGTGCGGGAAAGGCCGGCGGATAACCAGAAAGCCGCCCTTGTCCGGCTCCTCAATGGGCTGCCCTTCCCGGTCCACTACATCCAGCAGCGCGCCGGGCAGCGGCTGGCCGACCCGGCCCGGCCGGGATGCCATTGTCGCGGTAGTCCCCAAGCAGGGGCCGCCGGTTTCGGTCTGCCACCAGTTATCGACAATATGCGCCCATTCTCCGCTGCCGCAGATGTGTTCGTAAGCCCAGCGCAACGCCTCCGGGTTCAGCGGCTCTCCGGCGCAGGTCAGAAAGCGCAAAGAGCGCAGGTTGTATTGCCGGGCCGGTTCCTCGCCGTAGCGCATCAGCATTCGCACCGCCGTGGGCGCGGTGAAAATCACATTGACGCCGTACTTCTCGATGATTTCGTAAAAGACGGCGTTATGGGGATAGTCCGGCGCGCCTTCGCGAAAGACGGTGGTAGCCCCGGCGACCAGCGGCGCATAGACGATATAGCTGTGGCCGACTACCCAGCCAATATCCGACATACACCAGAAAACATCGGCGTCCTTGACATCCCAGAAGTTCTTGAAGTGGTAGTGGGTGCCGACCATATAGCCGCCGTGGACATGGACGACGCCCTTGGGCTTGCCGGTAGTGCCGCTGGTGTAGAGGATATAAAGGGGATCCTCGGCGTCCATTACTTCCGCCGGGCAGTCGATGGGGTTTGACGCCAGCAGCTGGTCGAAGTCCACCTGACCGGGGGCCAAATCCGCTGCCGCCAATTCCCGCCGAAAGACGATAACCGATTCCAGGGTAGCGCAGCCGGCCACCGCCGCATCGGCAATGCCTTTCAAGTCCACCCGATTGCCGCGGCGGTAGCCTACATCGCCGGTAATCAACGCTTTGGCGCCGGCGTCTTGAATCCGGTCGCGCAGCGACCCGACGCTGAACCCGGCATAAACTACGCTGTGAACGGCGCCAATCCGGGCGCAAGCCAACATCGCAATAGCCCCCTCCGGGGTCAGCGGCATATAGATGACGACCCGGTCGCCCTTGCCCACGCCCAAGGATTTCAGCCCGTTGGCGCACCGATTTACCTGCTGCGCCAAGCGGCCGTAGGTATAAACCTGTTCCGTGCCATCCTCGCCCAGCCAGATGAGGGCCGCCTTGTTCCGCCGCTCCGTGTTCAGGTGGCGGTCCAGGGCGTTGTAGCAGATGTTGGTCTGCCCGCCGACGAACCACTGAAAGTTGGGATAGTCCCACTGAAACACCGTATCCCAGGGCCGGAACCAATGCAGTTCGGCCGCCGCTTCAGCCCAAAACCCTTCCGGATCAGCGATGGAGCGGGCATAAACGGCGGCATAGTCTTGCAGCGCGGCTTGGGCGGAGACATGGGGCGGCGGCGGAATTTCCCCGCTTTCCCGCAGCAAATTGACAATTTGTCCCTGCTGAACCATAGGTAAAGCTCCTTTTGTTGATGGCGTTTAAGCGCATTCGACCACTACAACCCGTTTTGCCGACTCCGGAGGCAGCTTAATTTTAGGGAATTATATACCTAACTACCGGAAATGACGGCACTACATACGGATGTTGACTTCGGTGGGTTGACTGCCGTTCCGGTTCTTGGGTCGGTTGCGCCGTTCCTGCCGTCCAGACCGGGACGATACCTCACCCGCCGCATCGTTCAACGGCAAGGTCTTTCCCTGCTTTACCTGAATGTTCGACCCCGCCCTTTTCCCGCCTTTCGGTACAGGCCAGGACTGACCGCCGGAGGGTGATTGCCCACCCGGTCGCGGCCGCGGCGCCGGCCGCCCACCCCGACCATCATCATTAGGGTTAGGTCCGTTATCGGTAGTATCGCCCCGGTTGTTATCATCGCCCGGCCGGGGCATTCCCCACGAAGTAGCGTAGGAACCCTGGATTTCCTTTCCCCGACGCACTCGGCTGACCGCGCGCCCCAGCATCCCGTCCTTCTTGAAACCATCATTAGATCGTTTGCCGATGGGTATTACCCGGTCAATGACCGACGGGTCCAGTTGGTTTATTTCCAGCAGGTAAGCCAATCGTTCCTGGGCATCCGCGTCCTTGATTACGGCGGGCCGGGGGCCGTCCCGCCGCACCTGTTCCAGCCGGTTAACCAGCCGTTGCGCGGCCCTAATCCCTACTTCAATGGTATCTACGTCCGATACATTCTCGTGGTAGTTGGAATGCAGGGACTGAACTGCCAAGAAGTCCCTTCTCATTTCCGCCGCCACTGCCGTTCCATCCCAATGCTCGTAGATAATCTGGTTCAGGATGGCATGGGTGCGGAAGTGGGAATCGTTGCGCCAGCGGCGGTCTTTCGCGACGGCTTTCACGGCTTGAGACAATGCGCCCCAAGACTTTTCGGAAGCCTGAAGTCGCTCTGGAGGGTCTTTTGCCAACTCCAGCGTGGCGTGTTCCAGAAAACGCCGGCTGGACTGCATATTGGCTTCGGGGGAACGGTCGGTGGTTGGGGGTAGGGTGGTAGTCATACCTTTCCTTTCTCGAATAACGGGAGGTGGGCTCTCGGCTTTTGGGCTAGGCGCCAGATGGTATTACTTGAAACCCAACTGGTCAAGATTCTGAAGTTAGGCTACGCTCATTATAAACTTGAACCGGACAAAAGCCAAGCCGGGGCGTGTCTTAAACGCCCCGGCTCTTTTGAGGGATGCCGGCTACTTGGTTGCCCGCTCAAACGCCCCGGGGGTTATCAGACGGAACACCGGCGTATTGTAAGTCCAGCCGGAGCAACTGAACAGCGGCGGCACGTCAAACCGGGTGTAGTAGCAGTATTCCGTGACCTCCTCAAACTGGACGGCCATATTATAGCAGCCCGACGCGGCCAAGAGTGTGCCTTTGGCAAACCCGATAACTTCGGCGACTTTGTTGCCCTCCCTGAGCTTGCCGGTTTCGGTAAAGGTAAAAGCCGTGCCGTTACCACCCGAGATGCCGGCGTAACAGCCGCGCAGGATGAACGGCTCGGTGTTTATCCGGTTGGATTTTGCCAGGTTTCTTATTGAAACCGGGGTGTAAGGCAAACCCCACTTGACCGTGGGTATCGGGGTACGCGTCGGCCACGGGGTGGATGTCGGGCGTGGAGTGGGCGTAGGAGTGGGGTAAGGCGTGTAGGTAGGCAAGGCCGTAGGCGTGGGATACGGCGTGGCGGTGGGAACTTTGGTGGGCGTGGGATAAGGGGTGTGGGTCGGACGGGGCGTAGCAGTGGGACAGGGAGTATGCGTCGGCCACGGCGTACCAGTCGGGTAGGGCGTGGCCGTGGGGACTTGGGAAAGCCGGGCTGCCACGGTAGCCGGGATGATCGGCGTAGCCGTCGGCGCGGCAGTAGCGCAGGCCACGGCGGTCAGGGAAAGGATAAGCAGGACGACGAGGGCAGGGAAGGCTTTTACCACAGGGAACCCCCTCACAAGTTAGGATTTGGCTTCCTGCGACAGACACCAATTCCCGGCGTGAGCCTGCAAGGGGGCGAGGCAACGGCCAAGCCCTAACGGTTACTCACGCCTTATAGGGGGGACCCCTCGGGAAATCGAAGTGTCTGTCGCGCCCCCAACTATAGGCAACGGACTGGGGCGTGTCAAGATGCGGCGGCGACAAATTAAGTCGCAACAAATAATTTGCTTTACGAAAATTTGTCTGCTATTATCCGGCTATGCGGCAGACGCCAATTCCCTACCGGGTTTGGTTGCTGAACTTCAATACAGAGAGGTGAGACAATGGCTAAACAATCAGCGCCGGGAAAGTCCTATCGCAAGGGCATTACCCTGATAGAAGCGGTGACCAAGTTCGCCACCGTTGAGCAGGCCGAGGAATGGTTTATCGAGCAACGTTGGCCCAATGGCGTTGTCTGCCCCCGTTGTGGCAGCGACAACATTATGTCCCGCCCCAACCGCAAGCCGATGCCTTTCCGCTGCAAAGCCTGCTGGAAAGACTTTTCGGTCACTTCGGGGACTTTGCTGCACCGCTCCAAAATCCCCCTGAACCAATGGGCTATCGCCTTTTACCTCTACTCCACCAACCTGAAAGGCGTATCCAGTCTGAAACTGCGCCGGGACCTGGGCATTACTCAAAAGTCGGCGTGGTATATGGGACACCGCATTAGGGAGTGCTGGAACGCGGCGGCGGACAAGTTCGCCGGGCCGGTGGAAGCCGACGAGACCTATATCGGCGGCAAGGAAGGCAACAAACACGCCAGCAAGAAACTCCACGCCGGCGGGGGAACCGTCGGGAAAACGGTAGTGGTCAGCATCAAAGACCGGGCCTCCAACCGGGTAAATGCCCAGGTGGTAGCCGCCACCGATGCGCCGACCTTGCAGCGGTTCGTGGAAAGCCATACCGATGACGCGGCGACATTGCCGAAACCGAACGATTAAGGGAAAGGAGGTAAAGTATGCCCAAAGCAGACAGTAACATCCCGTTGCCGCCCGCGAAGCCACGGCACAGCCCGGAGGCGCACATGAGGATGAGCCGGCGGCTTCTGGCCCACTCCAGGGAGCAGTTGGCATTGGAGGACCGCCTGCAAGCGTCCGAAAAGGCGTGGGGCGCGACCGCTCATGCGCTCAAGGCGGTAGCGATACAGCGCGGCTGGAACCACCGGAAGCACACGTTTAACTATGCCATTGCCTCGCAGTTGGCCGCAGAACAGAACCGTCCTGATTTCGTGGCCGTCTTCGGGCGGGCGGAGAATCAGCATCGGAATTTTTACAACAACACCTGGTTTCTGAAAGACATCCGGGCGGTGGTAGACGCCGTGGAGCGGATGGTCAACGACCTGGACAAGGTGCGCCAAGCGGAGGGCTTGCCTTATAAGGTTCCCGACGAGGAGGCTCAAGACCGTCTGGAAATGCTGCGGGGGAACGCCCCCGTATAGGCGAAGTGTCGCCCAACGGCTTTGTGGTGGAGCATCGGGCATGGGATTATAAGAGGCACCGGGGCAAGAGAGCGGCGGGAGGGCAAGCCAATACCGCGCCCGGTTCCCAATCCAGAATTGAAATGCGCCCCGGTAAAACTATCAACCAGCCCGAGTCTGGGACTAGCGGCCGGGAAGGTAAGGCTGGGCGGCGTAAAGGTCGCAACCGTGGGAAAAACCGGGGCGGCAAATCGACCGAAGTGCATATCCGGCTGGATTAGGCGGTTTTACCCGGATTTCGTATCCGGTCCCGTTCGATTGTAGGGTGCGTCGATTTGAGCGCATTGGTCAATCAGTGATACCGGAAAGGCATTGTCCTATCCGGCACTTTCAATTTGTCCTCTTTGCCCCGTGGATCAAATGCGGATGCCAACTCTCGGTTCATAATTCCCACGTACACTACTGCTTGGCAACCCGAATTTATGGCGGCCTTCCCCTACAGCAGCAAGGTATATGCGATAGCCCTGGTCTTTATGAGGGCACTGTTTCAGAAAGTGTTGGCACTGTTTCAGACGGCATTTTTACGGCCTCAATGCCGAGTCAAGCAGATACGTGATACGGCGGAAATTTGTTCATTTTAAGGCATATTTTCCCAACCAACACTTTCTGAAACAGTGCCCTTTATGAATTGGTATTTGACTAAAGGCGAAATATGGGTTCTGTATCATTTTGCTGGGGGGGATGATACCATAGTTGGCTATGGGACACAAATGCACCAGCGACAACTGCAAGCGGCGGACGGGTGAACGCTGCGATACTTGCCGGTCGGGGTCGGTCGGCAAGCGGTTAGTTGTGCTGGACGCCAACGGGAAGCCGGTCAAGCCGGAAGGGAAACACGCCCACGGTACCGCTTATGAGCGGGGCGTGGCAGTGGATATGTATTTTGACGGGCTTTCCTATCGCCGGGTGGCAAGGAATATGGAGCAGTATTTTGACCGCAAGACCGGGCCGATGACGGTCTATCGCTGGGTGCGGGAACTGACTGCAAAAGCCGATGATGTCCTGCGCCCGATGAAAGTTGAGACCGGCCCGGAATGGGTAGCGGATGAAATGGTCGTCAAGGTCGGCGGTCGGAAACTCTGGCTGTTCAATGTAATGGATTCCCAAACCCGCTTTGTGCTGTCGGCTTACCTGTCCCCTGACCGGCACACCAGAGCGGCGCAAACGGCATTGGCATTGGCGCGGGAAAGGTCGGAGACCGCCCCGGATGTGCTGCGGACGGACGGGCTGCGCTCTTACCGGCGGGCGTTGCCGCGGGCGTTCCCCACCAAGAAGGTTAAGCACACGGTTAGCCAGGGTATCAAAGCGGAAATCAACAACAACCTGTCGGAGCGGTTGCAAGGCACATTCCGTGACCGGGACAAGGTGCTACGAGGACTGGAGGGGCGGGATACCGGGCAGGCGTACATTGACGGCTTGGTGCTGCATTACAACTATTTCCGGCCGCACCAGAGGTCTACGAGGAAAGAAGCCGGCGGAAGCGGCCGGGGCGGAACTGCCGTTCAAGGATTGGCAAGATGTTGCGGCGGTGCGGTAATGTGATGTATAGTCTAACCGGCGAATTCAGATAGTTGGAGGAGAAACTATGCCGCGTCGGCGAACCCCCAAGGAGAACGTGGAACACCACGCCAACCGGAAAAAGAAGGCTTACCGGGCTTACCAGTCGGCAAGTGCTGACTATGACTTGGCGAAAATCGCCTTTAAGAAGTCCCGGCAGCCGCGGCGCAAACGGTAATCACCGACTCACCTGAAGTAAAAAACCCGGTTATGCCGGGATTATAAAACTATACCCCCCAGCAAAATGATACAGAACCGAAATATGTTATATAATAGTTATATTTTCACCATACACGTGATTTTGGGAGGTTGGCAGTATGACTGGAGTTGTCCAAAGGGTAGCGCACCTTTTGGCCGGAAAACCACAAAAGCCCAAACTCAGCCCTACCGAAGTGGTGGAGGAATTTGAGCGTCAGGTAAAGGAGTTGGATGGACTAAGCATTCGGGAAGTTGACGAGAAGCTCGGTGTCCGCACTAGCAACCGTAGTGCCTCCGGTCGGGGCTATCTTAGCCCCCGCTTTTACCGGCGGATTCCGGTTCAGACGCCCGAACGGAAGCGGGAGGAAAAAGCCCGGCAGTTTTTCCACGGTAAAGACCGGTAGTCCGACCATCTGTAAGTAAAGGCTTACGACTCTCCTTAGTTATTGGGGATAACTATTGTCCAGTGAACAGCTTCCGGTACGAATGCCGGATGAACTGATTCAAATGCTCAACTTGGCCCGGGATGCCCAAGTATGTTACGAGACCGAGACCGGCACCTTTGACGAGGAGACCATGATATGGTTTCGGGACACCTTGTTTGACTTGGCGAAAGCGGCGGAATCCGATTCCCCGAACCTGCAAATGCACTATGTCGGGGCGGCCATGGAACACCTCGCACTTGCCATAGCGGAGCCATTGCAAAGCCGGACCGAGGAAATCCTGGCGGAGATTAACCAGCCGGTCAAGTTGTTCAAGATTTTCCGACTGACCCACAGTTACCGCCGCCCCCTTACGGATACTTACGTATCAAGCATCAAGCGGCTTATTCACCACCACCTAACCGAGGGTCGTAAAGCCAAAGCACGGGTTACCGTGACCGATGCCCGGCGGGCTTATACGTCTTTTCTCGAAGCCTACAAATCGGCGGTAATGTTCAAGGAAATCTTACAGTCGCGCAAACCCAAGGTTTCCATCAAGGTACTCCTCTGGCTCATCTCAATTATGCTCGCCGGCTCCATCGGCGCGGTCATCGCTAGGGTGATTTTAGGTAAGATGCCATGAAAATCCGGCACGGTTAGGAGTCAGGACGGTGCAGATGGCATCACCAACCGAACCACGTTATATCCTACGCACAACCGGCTCAAGCGCGACCTGAACATCACCCTGATGGCCCTGAGGTTTCGAGGTTATGCAGAGGCAGGAGTTGAAAGTTCCTAACTACCAGTAATTGGCCCGCCTTGATGAGGCCACCAACTACGCCCACTCCGAACTGCTGTTGGAGGGATGATGCCACGCCAGAGAAATGAACTAGGCCGGACGGTTACCCGCCGGTTGCCACCTCGGATAGACGCTACGCCAGAGCAGATTGCTCGAGCGATGTTCCGCCTGCCGGCCAATCATCAGCGGCGGTTTGAGCAGGATGGCGGGGCAGAATACCATTGCGTTACCTGCAACCGGGAAGTCTATTACCCGGAAGTGCTTTACAACGACGGCCGTTGCGAGGGGTGCTACGGGCTGGAGTAGAACATCCCAAACTGCCGGTAGTTAGGTATATAATTCCCTAATTTTACCCTTCTCCCGCGTATCCTCAACCACCAGAGTCTCCTCAACCGCCGACAGCGGCACGTCCTCCCGGCCATCCTACCGCCGCATTTCCAGAACAAGGGGTATCACCGCCGCCATATTTTCCTTGGCGGCGGACTTGGTTTTGTCCTGCCCGTTAGCCGGGACTTCCAAGCAATAAGAGATGTACCATTCATCCCCCCATTCAACTACCGCCGTGAACTCGTTAGTCAGCGGAGTTTCGACAACTATCACATCCTGCTCCGCTTCCGGCGGCAACCCCCGCCGCCCATTCTCACGCCGCACTTCCAGCATCAGGGCAATCGCCTCCGCCACATTTTCCCGGGCCTCGGCTTGGGTCTCGCCCTGGCTGTTGGCGCCGGGCACCTCCAAGCAATAGGCAATATACCCCCCGTCCACCTCATCCGCCTCAAACACCACCGTGAATTCGTTAATCATCAGCCGCCTCCTTGACCGTCGCCGCTTGACTGCCCCCCATTCTAACCCGGTTAGACCCCGGGGACAATCTTTCACCGCCGCCGGTTCCCCTTGCTTTCAGCGTACGCCTTTCTTGCCAGCCTGCCGTACCAACGGGCATCCCCATAAGCAGCCGAAAACCGCCCGCCCATCTAACTTGCCGCCAGCGCCAAATCCGGTTATAGTTATCGACTGGAATAACCCCGCACCCCACCAACGACCCGGCCCGGCCCCTCAAAACCGGCTTGGCCCATCTCCGGCAGGGCGGCTTTCCCGCCGTCCCCCGGCTGCGGAGCGTCAATGACCCAGCAAGAACTGGTCGCCCGGCTGCGCGATGGCGGCGTCCGGGTCACCCCCCAACGCCTCGCCATCGCCGAAGCCGTCCTCAACTCCACCGACCATCCCTCGGTGCAGCAGATTTACGAACGGGTCCGCGACCACTTCCCCTCGCTGACCCTCGCCACCATCTACTCCACCCTCGGCGTCCTCGAAAAAAGCGGGCTGATTCAGGAACTGCCCTTCGCCAAACTCTCCCGCTACGAATCCAACCTCGAACCGCACGTCAACCTGGTCTGCATCCGCTGCGGCAATGTGGTGGATACCGACCTCGGCCAGGACGCCGTAATCCGGCTGAAAGATCTGATTGCCCAACAGTCCAACTTCGCCGTCGCCTGGCAGCGGGTGGACTTTCACGGCTGGTGCCAACGCTGCGCCGCCGACCGCGCCCAACCGGAAACCGCCCCGGCTTAACCATCAACCCGGAGCAACCCATCAAATGATTACCGCCGTAGTGGGCATTACCCTCTGGACTGACGACCTGGAGCGGCTGTTTCGCTTCTACCACGACCTGCTGCATTTGCCGCTCCATTCCAACCACGGCGACTTTATCGCCTTTCAGTTGGGCGAAAATATGCGCTTCAACATCGGCTTGCATAGTCGGGTATCCGGCTCGGCCCAAGACCCCTATCGCCTGATGCCGCACCTGCAAGTTGACGACATCCACGCCGAACACCACCGGCTCAGCGCCGCCGGCGTACCGTTCCTCCGTCCCCCGGAGCAGGAACACTGGGGCGGCTGGGTCGCCACCTTTCAAGACCCGGACGGCAACATCCTGCAACTCCTCCAATTCCCCTAGCCGCCGCCAGGGTTGCGCCGCCGCCGCTTTTCCGGTAATCTTTACCCGGCCCGGCGCCGCCGGGCTAAACTTAAACGGAAAAGGAAGGGCAACAATGTTTAACCCGCTCCCCTGGTTCAAACCGGCCACCGCCGCCGCCCACTGCGACATCCCCTGCGGCATCTACGACCCCATCGCCGCCAAAATCGCCGCCCAGACCGTCCAGAAAATGGTCCTGCGCATCCAGAGCCTCGAACCCGCCGGCGACGACACCGACGCCATCCGCACCTTCGCCAACACCATCACCCGCTACGTGGCCGTCAAAGAGGAACACGCCGAAGTCTGCAAGCGCGAGTTGCGGATTCTCTGGGCCGATTACGCTTGGCCCAACTTGCCCGAAGGCTTCGACCTCCACGGCTCCTTTAACGCCGCCCTGAAACTGGCCGGCCGCTGCCGCCAAACCGTCGATGTGGCCGCCTGCGAGGAACTGGTCGCCGCGGTAGACAACATCGCCACCGCCTTTTGGGCCACCAAAGGCGTCGAATACAGCGACCCCAACGCCGCCGCCCGCTACGGCGCTTAAAGCGGCAACCCTTTCCCAGCAATAACGCCGGCCGGGTCTGGCTTTTCCGATAAATCGGAAAGTCGAGCCCGGCCGGCGCCGTTTATTCCCACTACACCCGGAGGCGCGGCCCATGGACAACCTGATTTTAGCAGCGGCGTTAATCCTCGTTCTGACCCTGGCAGCGGGAGCAGCCCTTATGCTGTTTATGGGACGGAATCGGTTCTACCGTCTGCGGGACTACGAGCGGGTAGCGGTGTTTCACATTTCGGGGCGTTTTGCCGGGATGCGCGGTCCCGGGTTCGGCTTCGTCGGCTTTAACCTATTGCCCCCAGAGGGAACCCCCATTGACCTCCGCGACCAGGTAAATACCATCTCCCCGGAACAGTGCATCACTGCCGACAGTTCGGTAGTTACCGTGGCGCCGGTAGTGGTTTATAAGATTACCGACCCGGGACAGATGATTACCGAGGTCAAAAATCCGGAAGCCGGGATTGCCAGCGCCACCATTTCCGCCCTCCGCGCCATTATCGGAACTCTGACTTTGCAGGAGGTGATTACGGGACGGGAGACCATTACCGCCGGGATGAAAGAGCGGGTGTCCGAACAAGCCCAACGCTGGGGCATCAGTATCATCTATGTCGAAATTCAGTCGATACGGGTGTCGGCAGAAGTCGAGCGGGCAATGAATGAACGGCGGGCCAATGTCGAATTGGCCGAGGCGGAACGGCGGACGGCAGAGCTGCGCGCCGAAGCCGCCCGGCAGCAGTATGTAGTCGAAGCCGACGCCAAACGGCAGGGGGCAGAATCCGAAAGCGCCGCCCAGCGCACCCTGGCCGACGCCGAAAAATACGCCATCATCGCCAAGGCCGAGGGCGAAAAAGCCGCCGAGGAACTGCGCGCCCAGGGCGTAGCCGCAATGTATTCAACCCTCCGCAACTTGGGCGACGATGTCGACGCCGCCCTCAAATACGAGCAAATTCAGGCATTGCGTACCCTCGGCACGGCCCCCAATGCCAAACTGGTCATTGTCCCGGAAACCCTCTCCCGCTTTGACAGCGTCCGCTCCGTCACCCGGATGGAAAGCGCAATCCCGGATGCCCCCGCCAATGAAGTTTAACCCAAGGCGTGTGGACATTCACCGGCGGCGGAGCATTAGGCGTATCGATGCAACCCCGTCCCCGCCGCTGAATCGCCGCAAATTTGTCCGGTTTCCTACCGGAGTTTTCTGAATATCGACACGCCTAGGACTGGTTCGCCGGCGGCGGCATGATGATGGGTAGCGGTTCCACATCCGCCAATCCGGGCGTTGCCGCCGCCGCCTGCTCCAACGCCTCCAGAACCCCGTTCAAGCTGTAGCCCACTTCCGCCAGCAGCTCCGGCGGAAGGTCCACCCCGGACGCCCGGGCCAAAGCCAGAATATCCCCGTCAGTAAGGTCTGCCATAAAACGCCGCCATGCCCGCCGAATATGGTATAATTGACGCCAATAACCGGGCTGAGCCGCTCCATTTTGCCTTGACCCTAACAGTCTGTCAAATCCCGGCAGCGAAAGGAGTTACCCCTATGGATACGCAGCAGTGGGCCGGAATCATTATGGCTGCCGGAGTCGGGCGTCGGATGAACTCCCGCCGTCCCAAGCCCCTGCATCAGGTTTGCGGCAAGGAACTTATCCGCTACCCGGTGGAACTCCTGCAAGCCTTGGGCGTCAGCCCCATCTTGGTCGTGGTCTCCCCGGCCAACGCCGACCCCATCCGCGAACTGTTGGGGGACGCGGTGGACTATGTAACCCAGCCCACGCCGCTAGGCACCGGAGACGCCGCCGCCCAGGCCATCGCCGCTCTGGACGACTCGGCCCAGCGGCTGATTGTGCTGGGCAGCGATTCGCCCCTGCTGCGGCCCGAATCGGTGCGCCAGTTGACGGAGCAGCATCTCGCCCAAGACAACGCGATGACCCTCCTCTCCGCTCCCGATATGCTGGCCCCCGACTTGGGGCGAATCCACCGCAACGAAACCGGCCAAATCATCGACATCGTCGAAGCCACTGAGGAGGAAAGAACCGGCTTTCACCCGGCCGAAGTCAACGCCGGCGTCTATTGCTGCAACCGGGACTGGCTGGCAACTACCCTGGACCGTTTGCCCACCCGTGCCAACGGCGAAAAATACATCACCGACCTGGTTGCCATCGCCGCCGGGCAAGGCGATCCCATCGCCGCCATCCCCAGTGATGACCCCGAGGGAATCTTTGGCGTCAACGACCGGGAGCAGTTGGCAATGGTCGAAACCATCCGCCGCGACCAGCTTTGCCGCCACTGGATGCGCGCCGGCGTCACCATCCAGGACCCGGCATCCACATTCATTGACGCCGCCGTTACCATCGGCATCGATACCATCATTCGCCCCGGCGTTATGCTCCTCAGCAATACCCAAATCGGCGCCGACTGCGTAATCGGCCCCAACTCGGTAATCCAAAACTCCCAAATCGGCGACCGCTGCCGCATCACCGCGTCAATGGTCGAGGATTCCGTTATGGAAGCCGATTCGGACCTCGGCCCCTTCAGCCACCTCCGCCCCGGCTCCCGCATCGCCGCCGGCGTCCACCTCGGCAACTTTGTCGAAGTCAAGGATAGCCAAATCGGCCCCGGCACTCTGGCCGGCCATTTCTGCTACCTCGGCGACGCTGACATTGGCGCGCAGGTCAACATCGGCGCCGGAACCGTCACCTGCAACTTCGACGGCCAGGACAAGCAGCCCACTACCATTGGCGACCGCGCCTTTATCGGGTGTGATACAATGTTGGTGGCCCCGGTAACCGTTGGCCCCGACGCCGCCACCGGCGCCGGAACAGTCGTAACTAAAGACATCCCGGCCGCTTTACTCGGGGTCGGCGTTCCTGCTACAATAAGGGAAAAGAAACCCCGGCCCGACCGGAAAACCTAACCCCGGCAACCAGCGATAACCATTGGATACTGACAGTTTACCGCCATTATTAACCTTCATCGGGTTCCTGTCCCTGTTCGCTTGGCTGTGCCTGGCGGAAAACGCCGGCGGCAACGGCGGGGGGCTGCTGCGGGAAGGCGCGCCGACCCAACGGGCTTGGTATGTCCTCGCTCCCCTTAAATACGCTTGTGTCATTGCCTTGGCCGTTGCCGGCTTTTATTTGGCGCAAGACCTTCCCGGCTTGACCGGGGGTTACCGGTTAATCCTTGCCCTTGCCCTGCTGGTCGGGCTGACCGTCATTCACCGCTTGGCTGCCCTGCTGGCCCAACGCCGCCCGGCCTTGGCCACGGCCTGTTCCCGTCCCGCCCTCGCCTTGTTGCGTCGGGGCAACGGACAAGCTAGACGCCCGGCCGCGTCCGACCCGCCCAACGGCAACGGCAGCGCGGCCGCCCTTGAAACGCCCCCGGAAAACCTCGAAATCACCGAAGCGGAACTGGAAAACCTCGACCACCGCGACCGGGCGATGCTCCGTTCCATCATCCGCCTCGACGACACTACCGCCCACGAAATAATGATTCCCCGCCTCGATATGGTCGCCCTGGAAGTCAACACCCCCCTCCGGGAAGCCGTGAACCCCATCATCCAGAGCGGCCACACCCGCATTCCGGTGTACGCGGAATCCATCGACCACATCATCGGCATTGTCCACTCCCTCGAACTTCTCAAACACTTTTCCAATGCCAACTTGGAGCAGATGACCCTGCGCGAAGTGCAGATACACCCGGCCTATTTCATCCCGGAAAACAAACGCCTCGACGACTTGCTCGAGGAAATTCAGCAAAAAGCCGTCCAAATGGCTATCGTCGTCGACGAGTACGGCGGCACCGAAGGGCTGATTACTATGGAGGATTTGCTCGAGGAAATCGTCGGCGAAATCGAGGACGAATTTTCCAGCAGCGAGGAGCCGGAAGTTGCGCCCCAACTCGACGGTTCCGCTCTGGTCAGCGCCGGCGTTACCACCGATGTGGTCGAGGAATTGTTCAATATCCACCTGGATAATGAGGATGCCGACACCATTGGCGGCTATGTCTATACTACCTTGGGCCGAATGCCCGAAATCGGCGACCAAGTAGAAACCGAGCAGTTGAGCATTGTAATAACGGCGGTGCGCGGCCGCCGTATCCAACGCCTGCACCTGCACCCCAAAAACCGGGAAAACGGAAAAGAGACCGGGACTAGCTAGTCCCGGTCGCCGCTACACCCCATCAACAACAGTAAACCGGGGCGGGTTAGCAACCCGCCCCAAGTTTTGCCGCCCAACACCCGGTAAGGCTATTCCCGGGCGCCGCTCCCGGCCCACCAGCGGAAGGATGTATCGGGCTTGCCTTGCTCCGGTTCGTAGGCCAAGGGATTGACCCAGTGGTCAACTTGGGCGCGGCCTCCGGGATACAACTGCTGGCCGGCAATGGCCGCGGTTTGCAGCCCGGCCGGCCGGGCTGCCGGCTGACGGACGGTGTCATCCGTCAGCCGGGCCGCCGTAGCCGGGTTGGCGGCGGTTTCAGCCAGCAGCGCCGGTGACGACGCGTCGGCTTGGGCTTGCGCCGCATAGCCGTAGTAAGCCCCGCCGGCGGTCAGCAGCGCCAAGGCCAGAACCGCCAAGAACAGAGCCGGCGCAGTCCAAGGGCGCCGCCGGGGTTGGATACCAAGGAGAGTGTAGTCGTAACCCGCTTCCATACGCCGCACCACCCGGAATAGAGATACTGAAAGGGATAATTGCTGTTGGGAAAGCCTGAGCAAACCATCCTTCCCGGAACTCCCTACCGCCGCCCGACGGCCCCAATCGGAAAGGACTCCCGCGCCGGCCTTGACGCTGCCGGCCGGTTAGCGGGAACGGCTGGTACCCATACCGCCGGGCGTAATCGGCTCGTTCAGGTAGATGTCGCCGTTGCGGATTTTGATGTTAAACCCGCAGCCCGGATTGATACAGACCCACGCCTTGTAATGCACCGCAGCCCCCTGGCCACCATAATCGGAAAGCGGCACCAGTTGGCCCTCGTTGCACTTGAGGCACTTGGGCATCGACAATTCGCCCACGAAATCACCTCCCTCCATAGCAGATGGCTGGCAGTGTAGCACCGGATTTTGCTAAGTTGCAAGGTAAATCGGGTAGCTCTATTGACGATTTTGCCGCAGTTTTGCGCCCGATTTCGGGATGAAAGGCAGCCGCCCGGTGGGTAATCCACCGGGCGGCGCAAGGCGTTACCGGGTCTGGCGGCGGTTGCCGGCCGGCTATTCCAGGAAGTCCCGCAGCTTGCGGGAGCGGCTGGGATGGCGCAGTTTCCGCAGGGCTTTGGCCTCAATCTGGCGGATGCGCTCCCGGGTTACGCCGAACTCCCGGCCTACTTCCTCGAGGGTGCGGCTGCGGCCGTCCTCCAAGCCAAAGCGCAGTTGCAATACCCGGCTTTCCCGGTCGGTCAAGCTGTCCAGCACCTCGGCTACCTGCTCTTTGAGCAACTGGAAAGAGGCGGCGTCGGCCGGGGCCGGGGCGTTGCGGTCTTCGATGAAATCGCCCAGATGGGAGTCCTCCTCCTCGCCGATAGGGGTTTCCAAAGAGACCGGCTCCTGGGAGATTTTCATAATCTCCTCGACCTTTTCCGGGGTGATTTCCATAGCCGCGCCGATTTCCGCCGAGGTGGGTTCCCGGCCGTATTCCTGCAACAGGCGGCGGTGCTGGCGCATCAGCTTGTTGATGGTTTCCACCATATGCACCGGAATGCGGATGGTGCGGGCCTGGTCGGCGATGGCCCGGGTGATGGCTTGGCGAATCCACCAGGTGGCATAGGTGCTGAACTTGTAGCCCTTGCGGTAGTCAAACTTTTCCACCGCCCGGATGAGGCCGATATTCCCCTCCTGAATCATATCCAGCAGGGACATTCCCCGCCCGATATACTTCTTGGCAACGCTGACCACCAGGCGCAAGTTAGCCTCGGTCAGGTGGGCTTGGGACTTTTCCCCGTGCTGCTTGACTTGGTTAAAGTAGCGGCGGAACAGGGCTTCGTATTTGTCCAAATCGGGCGGGGCGTCCATTTCGCTGAGGGTAGCGTCCAGTTGCAGCAGGGTGCAGTCGCCCAGGACATCCACCGCGTCCGGGGGCAAAATCCAGCGATCCAGGGACAGAGCCACTACCCGGCGATAGACTTCGTCCCGGTCCATATAGAGGTTGTCGGACAGGGTGGACAGCAGTTCCTCGGACACCTGGGCGTCAATGGCGGTGGACAGGGCCGAGTTGTTAATCAGTTGGGACAGGGCAGGATTGCGCGGCAGTTCCAGATAGTCGGCGAGAGCATCCACCAGAGCAGTGGAGTTGACCAGCCGGCGCAGCAAAATCGCCACCAGTTCGTGATTGCGGCCGGTTTCGTTAAACTCCTCCCGGATGCGCTTGCTGAGCAGGTCGGGCATCCGGCGGGGCGAGCCGACACCGCCGCGGGCAAAGCGGCGATCCTGAATGAGCGACTGATTTTCTGCGGTCAGTTCCTGCTCCAGGACTTGGCAGTATTCTTCGCCCAACACCTCTTTCTGGAGGTTCAGCAGCCGCTTGTCGCCCTCCAACCGGCGCGCCAGCACCCGCTCCTCCTTGGCCACGAGCAGACTAACCCGCCCGATTTCCCGCAGGTACATCCGCACCGGGTCATCGAGGACTTGCAAGGCTTCCGCCTCGGCATCCCAATCGGGGCCTTCCTTTTCCTCTTCCTCGATTTCCGCGTCGGCGGGGCCTTCCTCTTCCTCGATGTCGGCGTCGACGGCGGCCTTTTCGGTAACGGGGCGTTCATCCCACCCGTCTTCCCGCTCTTCCGGCGACTCGGCCGGCACGGTCATCGTTACCGGCAAGCCGGCTCCGGAGGTCAGGTCTTCCTCATCCTCGTCATCCTTACCCGCGTTATTGGGGATCACGATGCCCAGGAGACTCTCCTTGCTCTGGGTGGTGGCTTCGTTCAGGTCGTAGAAGTCCTCGGCTTCCCGGTTGGCGCTGCGTCGTACCATAGATGTATGCTACCCCCTTAGCGAGATTAAAGGGCTGCGACGGTTCAGCAGTTGCGGGCTTGTTCCCGCCGCTGGTGATGGTTGGTTTTGATTTTCCGGTTGATTTCGAGAACGGCTTGCTCCGCGGCCGCCACGGCTTCGGCCGCATCATCCGCAAAAAAAGCCGTCTCCGACTGTTTCAAGTCTATCAAGTGCCGTTCCTCGAGTTTCAGCGTTACCTGACGGAAATCGGCAACCCGGCCGCGGGGTTCCGGCAAGGGCGGCAGTTTCCGGGCGGCCAAGGCTTCCAGATGTTCCAGCAGGGCTGCCGGCACCCGCTCCCGGACTGCCGGCAGCAGGGCATCCTGGGGCACCGGAAACTCCGGCGCTTCGGCCCAGGATTGATGCAGCCGAGTGTAGATTTCCCGGTTTTCCGGGCGGCGGAAGTAATCCTCCGGCAAGTTGGATTCCTCTAAAACTATTTCCGCCAAGTCCGAGTGCTGCAACAGCAGAGCCAGGCAGTAATCCTCCAAGGGGTCGCGGTTCAGGGCGGCGAATACCGAATTTCTTTCCGGGCTTGCGCCGCCTCGAGCCGGGCCCGGGTTGGCCGCCCGGGGCGTCGCCAAGGGGCGGCTCAGGCTGGCCCGCAACGCGTCGGCACTTATCGACAAATGGTCGGCCAACTTCTGCCGGTAATGGTCTTGCTGAATCGGTTCCCGTACCGAAAATATAAAGGGCCGCAGCCATTCCACTACCCGCGCCTTGCCTTGGGGGGCGTTGATGTCCACCAGAGTGGACAGGGTAGGCAGCAAGTAGTCAAAGAGCGGTACGCTGCCGCTGACCACTTCTGCCCAAGATTCCGGGGATTGGCGGATAATTTCGTCCGGGTCTTTGCCGCCGGTCAAAACGGCGATCCGCAAGTCCAAGTCGTTGGGCCGCTGGGAGGGCGTGGCGGTCCGGGCGCGGCTGCCTTCCCGCTGCTGAAAGACCTGCCAGGAGGATTCCAGACTGCGTAAAGTGGCTTGCCGGCCGGCGGCGTCAGCGTCCAGAGCCATAGTTACCCGGCCGGTGAGCCGACGCACTTCGGCGACCTGCTGTTCGGTCAAGGCAGTACCCATCGACGCTACCACATTGGCGTAGCCGTGCTGGTGGGCCATAATGGCGTCCATATAGCCCTCGACGATGACCAGCCCGTCGCCCCGGGCTGCCTCTTTAGCCAGATAGAGGGCGTAGAGAGTGCGCCCTTTGTCAAAAACCGGAGTGCGGGCGGTGTTCAGATACTTGGGGGTAGTTTCAGCATCCAAAGCCCGGCTGCCGAACCCGCCCAAGTTGCCTGCCCCGTTGCGAATGGGAATCATCAGCCGGCCGCGAAAGGCGTCCCGATAGCCCCCGCCGCGGCTTTCGTGAATAATGCCGGCTTGCAGCAACTGTTGCGGGCGGAAATCCTGCCGGGTCAGATAGTCAAAGAGGGCTTGCCCGTCCCGAGGGCTGAGGCCCAACTCGAACTTCGCAATGCTGGCCGGGGAAAGGCCCCGCCCGGCCAGATAATCCCGGGTTGCGGCGCCCCGGTCGGACGCCAAGCAACGCTGAAAGTAATCCCGGGCCGCCTCGTTAATGCGGTAGGCAATATCCAGCTCCTCCCGCCGCTCCCGGGTGGGCAGGGCAATCCCGGTCTGGTCCGCCAACTTTTGCAGAACTTCGGCGAACTCAAGGTTTTCCGCCTTCATAATGAAGGAAAAGACATCGCCGCCGGTGGCGCAGGCCCCAAAGCAACGCCAAGCCTGGCGGTCGGGTTGGACATAAAAAGAGGGGGTGCGTTCCTGGTGAAAGGGGCAGTTGGCCTTGAAGTTTCGCCCGGAATGCTGCAAAGGCACATAGGCGGAAACTACATCCATAATGTCCAGGCGGCTTTTGATGTCGTCAACTACCGTCATTTCACTAACCGCCAGACTGGAAAATGGGCGCAAGAGGGCTAATGTAGCAATTATAACATAAATGTTATGCCAAATAAAGGCCATTTCCGGCGAATTGGGCGCGGCTTTGCCGGCGCCCGGCCCCGGCGGCCATAATAATTCCGGCCCATTGCTGCGTATCCATTGGGGCAACTCCTTCCGCTGCCGGGATTTGACAGACTTTTGTTGTCAAGGCAAAATGGGGCGGCTCAGCCCGGTTATTGGCGTCAATTATACCATATTCGGCGGGCGTGGAGGCGTTTTATGGCAGACCTTACTGACGGGGATATTCTGGCTTTGGCCCGGGCGTCCGGGGTGGACCTTCCGCCGGAGCTGCTGACGGAGGTGGGCTACAGCTTGAACGGGGTTCTGGAGGCACTGGAGCAGGCAGCGGCGGCAACGCCCGGATTGGCCGATGTGGAGCCGCTGCCGATCATCCTGCCGCCGCCGGCTAACCAGTCCTAGAGGAGGGTAACGGTTATGGACAAGCAGGAAATTCCTTTCCTGACGGTTACGGAACTGGCGCCGCTACTGGAAAGCCGGGAAGTGTCCCCGGTAGCGGCGACGGAGGCGTATCTGGAACGGATCGACCGGGTGGACGGCCAGCTTAATTCCTACATTACCGTTTGCCGGGAGGAAGCCCGGGCGGCGGCGCGAGAAGCGGAAGGGGAAATCGCGGCCGGCCGGTATCGGGGGCCGCTGCACGGCGTACCGGTGGCGGTGAAAGACCAGTTGGACAGCCAGGGCATCCGCACTACCGGCGGCTCGACGATTCTGGCGGACCACATTCCCGACCGGGACGCTACGGTCATCGCCAAGTTGAAAGAAGCCGGGGCTATTATGCTGGGCAAGCTGAATATGAGCGAGTTTGCCAGCGGCGACTCCTTTCATCATCCCTACGGACGGCCGCGGAATCCGTGGGATTTCGCGCGGAATCCGGGGACTTCGAGCAGCGGCTCCGGGGCGGCGACGGCGGCTGCTTTGTGCGCTACTTCGATTGGGGAGGATACCGGCGGGTCGATCCGGGGGCCGGCGGCCTTTTGCGGGCTGGTGGGAATAAGGCCGACTTGGGGGCGGGTGAGCCGCTACGGAATGCAAGGGGCGTGCTGGTCGATGGATACGGCGGGGCCGATTTCCCGCACGGTGACGGACTGCGCGCTGACGCTGCAAGCCATAGCCGGCTATGACCAGAAGGATCCTTATACTTGGGAGGATCCGGTTCCCGACTACGCCGCCGGGCTGGACGGGGACATTCGGGGGCTAAAAGTGGGAGTGGTGAAGGAACGGGTCTATAGCGAGGTAGTGGACGCTGAGGTGGGGGAAGCGGTGATTGCCGCCATTGCCCGGTTGGGGGAGCTGGGCGCGGAGATTGTAGAGGTTTCCCTGCCGTTGCTGGTACATTCGGCGGCGGTGTCGAGCGCGCTGATTATGGTAGAGGCGGCAACCCTGCACCGGGACTATATTGCCCAACGCCTTAACGATTACGACTACAACAATCGGGTGCGGCTGCTGGCCGGGAGCATTTTCCCGGCGCAAGCCTACCGCCGAGCGCAGCAGTTGCGGCATTTGCTGCGGCAGGAAATCCTGGACGCCCTGCAAAGGGTGGATGTGCTGGCGATGCCGACTTCCTCGATACCGGCGTCGCTGATACCGGCGCAAGCCGGCATCGGCAGCAAGCAGGAAGTTTTGGACGGCTACGCCGGGCGGCGCAGTTTCACCAGCCCCTACAACCTGGCCGGCGTCCCGGCGTTGTCGCTACCCTGCGGGTTCACCAGCGGAGCGAAGCCGCTGCCGATTGGGTTGCAGCTGGCGGGCCGGCCGCTGGAGGAGGGGACGGTGTTTAAGTTGGCATACGCGTATGAGCAGGGGACGGAGTGGCATAAGCGGCGGGCGGATATTTAGGTTGCGCCGGGCTGGGGGTTTATGTATATTTACGTAAGTCCCTGATGTCTCTAATACAGAGGTCGTGGCATGACTAAGGCTTTCGAGACTACCATTGACAGGATCAAAGGGTTCGACTTGCCGAATCTTAAAGAGGAGGCAATTAAGCAAGGGGTGATTCTGCCCTTGCTTAACCGGGCTGGGTGGGCTACGGAGGACATCACGGAAGTTTGCCCCGAGTTCCCGGTTGGGGCTAATAGCGGCGACAAGGTAGATTACTCTCTCCGAATTGGGGAAACCAACCACGTGTTCGTCGAGGCCAAAGCCGGGCACAAGTCTGACCTGCTCAAAGAGGAGACCCAAGTAACCAGGTATTGTTGCGCGGCCAAGCCCAGTTTGGCTGTCTTGACCAACGGCAGCCAGTGGCGGCTGTACCTGCCGCCACAGCGTCCCCGCAGTAAGAACGCGAGCCTGCGATTATTTCTCGAGTTCGACGTTACCGACGCCTCTATTGAGACTAGGGAGTTCGAGAGGAGCTTTAGGCGGTTCTTGGACCGGGAAAGGATGTCCACCCCGCAGTCTGTGAAGCAGACTGTTGAGGATGCAAGGGCGTTGTTCAAGGAAAGCCAGAACGTTGCTGCGGCGAACCAGAAAATGGCGGAAGCTGTCGAGCAAATGGCACCTGACACTGTGGCGGAATTATTGGCCGCTCAGACGGGGGTCGAACTCAGCCAAGCTATTGATTTCGTAAAGAAGCAAGGGGTTAAACTGGCTGCCGGCACCTCCCAGTCCAATGGCAAAGGTAAAGGTGGCAAAAGCCCAAAACCCGTCTCCTTCACTTTCCAAGCGGAAGGCGAGGATACTGTTGGCCCGATTCCGGTTAAGTCCGCGTGGTCTCTGATACTGGTGGAACTGTGCTTGTTGATGCAACAGTGCCACCCTGAAAAATTCGTTGAGGCACTCCGGGCTATGCCGTCGGATTGGTTCACGGAGACTCCGCCTAACTCCGGAAATTGGCCCAAACCCATCGGCAATACGGGGTTTTATGTCTGTAACGTTGGTAAGGACGGTATTAAGCAAAGGTGCGGAGCCGTGTTGAAAGGGTTCGGGTATCCTTTGTCCGCTCTGACCATCGAGATGGGCAATGGCGAAGTGATTACTTTGTAGCACGGTCTGACAGGACATAGACAGATCTGGGACCGGCTGCAAACCCGGCCCCCGATGGTTTGTTGGGTAACCCGGTTGATTAGCCCGGGATTATCCGGGTTGCTACCACGCTGATTAGGCCGACGGTGGCACTGCATTTGCCCCTATGCTACAATGACCGGCACTGGGAAACTTATTCAGTTCAGGCAAGGGGCGTTGGCGTGACCACATCCTCCTCCTCCCCCTATCGGAAACGGGTTTATACCAAATTTGGCGACAAGGGCGAAACCAGCCTGCTTTACGGCGGGCGGGTTTCCAAGAACGACCCCCATACCGAAGCCTATGGCATCACCGACGAAGCCGTTTCGGTGATGGGCTTGGCCCGTTCCCTGTCTGCTGACCCGCGGGTCAAAGACATCCTGCGGGACGCCCAGCGGGAACTGTTCACCATCGCCGCCGAACTGGCTACCGAACCGGACAAGTACGAACTGTTCCAGCAACACTTTGCCCCGGTAACCCCGGCTATGGTGGAAAACCTGGAGCAGACCATTGACGCCCTGGAGGAGGAGTTTCAGATGCCGACGGTCTTTGTGCTGCCCGGCGGCTCCCCGGCCTCCTCCGCCATTGATATGGCCCGAACTTCCATCCGCACCGCCGAGCGGCGGGTAGTTGCCTTGGCCGAAGCCGGCCGCCTGACTAATGAACTGATAATCCACTACCTCAACCGCTTGGGGGATTTGCTCTTTGTGCTGGCCCGTTACCAAGACCGGGAACTGCCCATCGAGCGGGCTACCGGAGAGCGGAGTTAGCCCCGATGAACCGGTCGGACAATGGGCTGAAAATAGTCGTCATTGACTACCAATCGGGCAATCTCCGCAGTGTAGCCAAAGCCCTGGAGTTCGCCGGCGTAACTCCGGTAGTTACCCAGGATGCGGGAGAATTGGCCGCCGCCGATGGGGTTATCCTGCCCGGCGTCGGCTCCGGCCCGGCGGCGATGCAGGCTCTGGAAAAGCGGGGATTGATTGACCCCATACGCGCTTATCTCGACTCCGGCCGCCCCTTCCTGGGCGTCTGCCTGGGGCTGCAACTGCTCCTGGAGCGCACTGAGGAGGGCGACGCCCCTTGCTTGGGCGTCATCCCCGGCCCGGTACGGCGGTTGCCGCCGGGCTTGAAAGTGCCGCATATCGGCTGGAACAGCGTTGCCTTGCAGCGCCGCCACCCGGTATTTCAGGATATTCCCGAGGGCAGCCACTTTTACTTTGTCCACAGCTACTACGCCGACCCGGTGGCGCGGGATGGCATAGCCGGCGTTACCGACTACGGCATCTCTTTTTGCAGCGTTTACGCCCGGGACAACTTGACCGCTACTCAGTTCCACCCGGAAAAGAGCGGCCGCGTTGGCTTGCAAATCTACCGCAACTTTGTTGACTTTGCCCGGCTGCCGGCCGGCGTCAAGGCCGCCTAGCCCCATAGCCGGAATATGGAAGTAATCCCCGCCATCGACCTGAAAGCCGGCCGTTGCGTGCGCCTCTTTCAAGGCGATTTCCAACGGGAAACCGTCTTTTCCGCCGACCCGGTAGCCGTAGCGTTAGGTTGGCAGGAACAAGGCGCGCCCCGGCTGCATCTGGTCGATTTAGATGGGGCCGCCGCCGGTACGCCGGCTAACTTGCCGGTCATCGCCGCCATCGCCGCCCAACTTTCCATACCGTTGCAGGTAGGCGGCGGCATCCGCGACCGGGCTACCGCCGACCGACTGCTGACCGCCGGCGTGGGGCGGGTAGTTATCGGCACGGCGGCCGTTGAAACTCCCGACTTGGTGGCTGACCTCTGCCGGTACTATGGCGGCGACCGGGTGATCGCCGCTGTGGACGCCCGGGACGGCTGGGTAGCCATCAAAGGCTGGACGGAAGGCAGCCAAGTTACCGCTCTGGACTTGGCCCGGCAGATGGCTAACTTGGGAGTACCCCGTCTGCTCTACACCGACATCGCCCGGGACGGCACCTTGACCGCCCCCAACTTTGCCGCCAACGCCGAACTGGTCGCCCAAACCGGCTTGGCAGTGCAGGCATCCGGTGGCGTATCCACCTTGGCGCATATCGAGCAACTGGCGCAAACCGGGGTCGAGGGCGCTATCATCGGCACCGCCCTTTACCGGCAGACCATTGACTTGAAGGAAGCGATTGCGGCGGCCGGGGGATAACCGGGCAGTCGCGGATCCGGCAACCGTCAGCTCCGCCGCGCCCGCCCCCGGTCGGCGCTGTCCAGCAGCAGAGTAACCGGCCCGTCGTTTTGCAAGGCTACCTGCATATATTCCTGAAAAACTCCGGTAGCCACCGACAAGCCGGTATCCCGAAAACGGGCTACGGCGTATTCGTAGAGCTGTTGGGCTTGTTGCGGCGGCGCGGCTTTGGTGAAGTCGGGACGGCGGCCCTTCCGGGTTTCCGCGTACAAAGTGAACTGGCTGACTAACAGCAACTCGGCCCCAATATCCAATGCCGAGCGGTTAAAGTGGCTCGGCCCGTCGGCAAAAATCCGCAGGTTGACGGTTTTGTCCACCAGATATTGGGCATCGGCTTCGTCATCCGCAGCCGCCACGCCCAGCAGGATGACCAAGCCCGGCCCGATGCGGCCGGTTTCCTGCCCCGACACCGACACGGCGGCGTGGGCTACCCGTTGCAGCAGGGCGCGCACGGTGCCGCCTTACCGTTAAGCGGTGGACTCGCTGGTTACCGGAGCCGGGGTATCGCTCTTGGCGGTATCCTTGCCGGAATCGGCAGACGCGCCATTGGAACTCCCGTCCGTTTCCTTCTCCGCCTTTTCCGCCGGAGCTTTGGGGCGGCCGTAGTCGGTAGTGTAAAAGCCGGAACCCTTGTAAATCACCGGCACGGCGTGGAAAACCCGCCGCCCGCTCCCGGCGCAGAGCGGGCAGACCCCGGAGCCGGCTTCGCTGAAGCTCTGGACTAGCTCAAAGCGGTAATCGCAACTGGTGCATTGATAATCGTAGCGGGGCAAACTATCCCTCCCGTAAGCCAACATTCCGATTGCTGATAATACCGGAAATAATTTAGCACCGCAACTGCCCGGTGTCAATGGAAATCTGCCGGGGCTTCCGTTCCGTTTGGGCGTACATTCTCGCTAATCCTGCCGGTGGTTATCGACCAGTTTTGCGACGCCATAGCGGGCGCAGACTTGATCGAGGGTTTCAACTGCGGTTAGCAACTCAGATTAGCGGGAATTGCGCCGCAATCCGATTTCTGATACCTTATGGGCCGGCGGTGAGCAAACCCCGGTTTGCTTGGCGGCCGCTAATGCCATTGTCTTGAGGCGGAACTGATGACAATAGAGGAAACCCCGGATATTCCTTTGTCCCAAAGCGGGCGGCCGGCTTTGGCGGTGTGCCGGGATGCCGCTTGGCGGGCCGGGGAGGTTATCCGGGAGCGGTTTTTGACCGCTAAGGAAGTGCGGTTCAAGGGGCGGGCGGACATCGTTACTGATGGGGATTTGGCGGCGGAAAAGGTTATTCTGGAGTTGGTTCAGGCGGAGTATCCAGAGTTCAGCATCCTGTCCGAGGAATCGCGCCCGGTGGAAACCGGCTCGCCTTACACCTGGGTTATCGACCCTATTGACGGCACCCGCAACTTTGCCGAGGGGGTGCCGCATTTTTGCGTGGTGGTGGCCTTGGCCCGGGGGCGGGAAACGGTGGCCGCCGTTACCTACGACCCCATCAAAGAGGAAACCTTTGCCGCCGCCGCCGGCCAGGGGGCGTTTCGGAATGGTGAGCCGATGGGCGTATCGGAGCGGCGGGAAATTGCCGACTGCGTGCTGGGCTTTGACTTGGGGTATGTGGACAGCAAGGCGGCGACGGCGCTGGATATGATTCGGGAGTTGTGGCCGGGGTTTCAGACGCTACGACTGCTGGGTTCGTCGGCTTTGGGGATGGCGTATGCCGCCGCCGGCCGGCTGGATCTTTACTTTCATCATTCCCTTTCGCCGTGGGACAGCGCGGCCGGTCTGCTACTGGCCCGGGAAGCCGGCGGCAATGTGGTGGATCGACAGGGTCAGGACGCCGATTTGTTCACGCCCAGCGTTATCGTTTCCAGTCAGCATTTGATTGACCGCTTTCTGGCGGCTACGGACGGGATGGAGTGGCGGCAGGGGTAGGTTCGTACCGGCGCGGCGGCGTCAGGGCAGGCGGATAACGCCGCCGGCCGCCAGTTCCGCGATTTCGTCAGGGTTAAAGCCGGCTTCCCCCAATACTTCCGCGCTGTGTTCGCCCAAGGCCGGGGCGCGGCGGCGGATTTGTCCCGGGGTAGCCGACAGCTTGACCGGTATGCCGATATGATGCAGCGTTCCTAATTCCGGGTCGTCCAAGGCCACGAGCATAGCCCGGGCCTGCACTTGGGGGTCTTGATAGACTTGGGCGATGTTGTAGATGGGGCCGGCGACAACGCCGGCTTGGGACAGGAGTTCCAGCCAGTAGTCGGTGGTCTGTTGGGTCAAGGTAGCGGCGAGCAGTTCGGCCAATTCCCGCTCCCGGGTTTTGCGGTCGGCGGGCTGGCGGAAGCGGTCATCGTCAATCAGGGATTCCAGTCCGATGGCGCGGCAGAACTGTTCCCAAGTGGCTTGGGTGGCGGCGCCGATGTTGATGTAGCCGTCTTGGGTGGGCAGGGCTTGATAGGGGGCGGAAACCCGGTGGGCGGAGCCCAGGGGGCCGGGGATTTCGCCTTCGGCAAAGTAGAGGGCGGATTCCCAGATGGTGTAGGCAATGCCGGCTTCGAGGAGGGAGGCGTCGACGCTTTGCCCCTGGCCGGTTTTGAGGGCGTGAATGTAGGCGCAGAGGATGCCATAGGCGGCCAGGGTGCCGGCGGAGATGTCGGTTATCGGGACGCCGACTTTGGCCGGGGGGCTATCGGGAAAGCCGGTAATGCTCATCAAGCCGCTCATGCCCTGGGCGACGAGGTCGAAGCCGCCGCGCTGGGCGTAGGGGCCGGTGGCGCCAAAGCCGGATATGGAGCAATAGACCAGGCCGGGTTTGAGTTGAGCCAGTTGTTCGTAGCCCAAGCCCAACCGCTCCATTACGCCGGGGCGAAAGTTTTCCACGACCACATCGGCAGTGGCGAGGAGGCGGCGAAAGACGGCTTGCCCTTGGGCATCCCGGAGGTTCAAGGAGAGGCTGCGTTTGTTGCGGTTGAGGGCGAGAAAGCCGGCGGCCCAACCGTCAGTCAAGGGCGGCCCCATCCGGCGGGTGTCGTCGCCGCCATCGGGTTTTTCAATTTTGATTACTTCGGCGCCGAGGTCAGCCAGCAGCATAGTGCAGACCGGGCCGGCCATTATCTGGGTCAGGTCTAAAACGACCATACCGGACAGGGGGAGCGGGGGAGAGGTCATAACTGCCGTTCCTGATTTTGGGATTGGGGGATAGTATAGCGTATTGGGGAGGGCAAGGGCAGCGCGGGGAGTACCAGGGTTGCCGGAATGTGGTATAGTAGCGGGCGGCGTTTTTCCGGGTTTCTGGATTCCCACTTTCGCGGGAAGGACGGTGGGGGAGTTGCCAGGTATATGCGCTAGGCTTGGGATAGGACACGGCGGGGGAACTGTCACATAAAGTTCCCCCGCACCCCCTCAAAACTTTTGAGTTTGGGGGTCTGGATTCCCACTTTCGTGGGAATGACGTTTAGTAATCATAGCAAATCTGAGGTTGCACGGTAACGAAGTGTCAGAGGATGTAATTGTTCGCCTGTTGGCGGCGTTGATTGTGGGTTATCTGCTGGGTTCGATACCCTTTGCGCATTTGGTGGCGCGGCGGCGGGGGATTGACATATTCGCTACCGGCAGCACCCGGGCGGGGACGGCTAATGTATTCTGGAACATCAGCCGGCGCAACGGGATGCTGGTGTTCGCCGCCGATGCGATTAAGGGGGCGTTGGCGATTGCGGTGGCCCGGCTGTTGGGGGTAGAGGAGAATCACCTGATTTTTGCCGGCGGGGCGGCGGTGGCCGGGCATTGGAAGTCGATATTTACCCGTTTCCGGGGCGGGGACGGGATGGTTACGCTGTTGGGGGTAACTTTTGCCTTGACGCCGGCGTTGGCGGTGCTGGGGGTGGCCGTGGGTTCGGCGGCGGTGCTGCTGACCCGTCGCTCGCCGTTTCGTTCATCGTGCGGGATTGCGGCCTGTTTTGCGGTGCTGCTGGCGGTGAGTCAATACTTTCCGGGGTTTCAGGATACGCGGGTATTCGTGCTGGAATTGTCGGGTTTGGCGTTGCTGGTGATTGCCCATAATGTGCTGATTCACCGGCGGCGGGCGCCGCTGCTGGATGCGAACCGGCAGCAGTTTGAGCCGCCGGATATGGGGGAGGAGGAGGATTTGGAGGATGGAGATTGGCGGGAAAGAGGGGGTTAGGGATTGGCAGTCAACAATCGGGAATTGGGGAAAGCCGGCTTGCGGGCCGGCTTTTTTGATTCCGGTCGCTAGATTTTCCGGTTTGGGGTTAGCGGAATTGGGGGAGGGTTTGGGCGGCCAGGGATTCCATCAGTTGGCGGATGCGGTCGGGGTCGCCGGTGTTGAGGGCTAGAATCAGGTGCTGGACGCCGGCGTCCCGGTAGGCGGCGATGGATTGGGCGGTTTGTTCCGGGTTATTGCCGGGGATGCGGGCGCGGCTGGCGGCGCGGTCGCTGGAGGGGCCGTTGTTGGCTTCGACTTCGACGCGGGCGGACCAGGTCAGGGCGTCGGGGTCGCGGCCGGCTTGTTGGGCCAGTTCCTGGACTTGGCGGCGGCCGGCGGCGTACTGTTCCGGGGTGATGCCGGAGGGATGCCAGCCGTTGCCGAGGCGGGCGGCGCGGCGCAAGGCGCCGGGGCTGGCGCCGCCAATCCAGAGGGGGATGTGGGGCTGCTGTACCGGCTTGGGGGCAAAGCGGAGGTCGTCAAGGTTCCAGCGGCGGCTGTGGTAGGTAGGGGCGGGATTAGTCCAGAGTTCCTGCATTAGGCGGATGCCTTCGTTGGTGAGGGAGGCCCGTTCCGACGTAGGGATGCCGAGGGCGGCGAATTCCTCGGTCATTGCGCCGACGCCGATGCCGAGGATGACCCGGCCGTGGGACATACAGTCGAGGGTGGCGGCGTATTTGGCCAGGGCGACGGGATTGTGGTAGGGCAAGACCAGTACGGAGGTGCCGAGGAGGATGCGGCGGGTGGTGGCCGCCAGGTAGGAAAGGGTAGCGAGGGGATGGTAGTAGGGTTTGTCGTCGAGGCGGGCGCGGATGTAGCCGTTGTTAAAGAGATGGTCCATTACCCATAGGGAGTCGTAGCCGAGTTCCTCGGCCAGGGGGCCAAAGGCGAGGACTTGGTGGATGTCGTCGAGGCCCCAGTTGTTGGGGATGGTGACGCCGAATTGCATAGGGAAGCCTCCGGGTGGGGGGATTTTGCGGGGGATTGTAACATAGAATTAAGAATGGAGAATTAGGGATTAAGAATTGGGGGGATGCTGGTTTTGGCGGAAACCGCGGCCGCGGTTTCCGCCTTGTCGGGAGAAGGTTGGCAAGGCTGGTCATTGGGTTGCCTGCTCCGAGGGGGATCCTGGCTTGCTCCGCCCGGAGTTTCCCGGCCAGTCTGCCGGTTACGGTTGCGCGACCTTATAGTGGCTACTGGCGCCGGTTGGTATGGTTGCCATTCCGGCGGGTTGGCCCGGTGTTGCGACCGCGGTTGACCGTTCTCCAGTCAACCTGGGTTGCTCCGACTCCTGTAGGCTGGGGCGGCGGTTGGGTGCGGCGGGTGGGATTTGCCGTTGGCCGCTGCTCCGGTTGGGGATTACGGGGCCTTAGGCCGTTCCCCAAGGGTAGGAGTGTTTGAGGCGTCCGCTTTGCCGGTTAGGGCTGGCGGGGCCCACAGCGCGCTGCGTGGAGCGATATTAAGTTTTACGGTAAGCTTAGCGTAAGAACCCGGCGTCCCGGGGTCAGGTTAACCGTGACGGGTTTTATTATGGGGGATGGTTTGGGGATTTGTCAAGGGGTTTTTGGGAGTATTTTTAGATTCGTGGAAAATTCGTTTTAAGAAGTACGGCGGGGGAACTTTTGTAAAAGTTCCCCCGCACCCCCTCAAAACTTTTTGAGTTGGGGAGGGCTGGTTGTGTTTAAGGTGGTTGTAGCGCGGGCATTTTAGATTCCTCGGCTGTCGCCTCGGAATGACATGGGTGATGGTAGGGGGGCAGGGCTATCGCATATACCTAGCGGCCTACTTATCGTCATTCCCGTGAAAACGGGAATCTAGAGTCCACGACCTATCTGGATTCCCACTTTCGTGGGAATGACGGTTTCTATATGCGATAGCCCTGGGTAGGGGGGTTGATGAGCAGGCAGACCGGGCGGATTTGTGGTAGAATATCTGCCGCTTTAGCGCCGTTTTAATCGGGCGTTAAAATTTGCCCCGTCCGGGGAAATCCCTTTAGCCAGCAGGCTGCATTATGGCAAAATTTTGTCCCGGTTGGGATATATTGCCTAATTTAATATCTATCATTATGAACCCTGATAGGGGGGGGGTAGCGGCAATGCTGGCGCGCATTGCCGTTGCCTTGCGGTTGCTGCCGCTCCCCGCCCTGGCCGGTTTGCTGGCGGTGGTGGGCGGCGTTGTGGCCTTTGGGCTGATGCTGGACGGCGCGGCGGCTCAATCGGACCCGGGGCTGCCGGTAGAACCCAATGACATCCGCTATAAGCAGGTGGACGCCAGCCGTTGGGCTACCTGCGGCATCACCACGGAAAATCATCTGCGCTGCTGGGGCGATACCACCCACGGCCCCTTTCTGGCGGAAGGCTATCAGCAAGTGGCGGTGGGCAACTTTCATGTCTGCGCCCTGAACCTGGACGGCAATCCGGTTTGTTGGGGTGAAAACCGGTCAGTAGCGCAGCCGTCGCCCACGCCGGCGGGCTGCACCACCTGCCCAACGCCGGAGCCGGGACTGCCGCAATATCAAGCATCGGTACCGGACGCCATCGCCAATACGGTATTCAGCGCCATCGTCGCCAGCCACTCCCACAACTGCGCCCTGCGCGCCGCCGACCGGCAAGCGGTCTGTTGGGGCAACGACGATCACGGCCAGTCCACGCCGCCGGTACACTCCCATACCGACACCGCCACGCCGCCGGCCACTACCGAAACGCCGTACACTTTTACCCAACTGGCCGCCGGCGGGTTTCTAACCTGCGGGCGGCATGATGTCACCACTACCTATACCGACAACAGCCCGACGCCGCAGTCGGTAACGGTGCAGACCGCCGGGGAGGTTTTGTGCTGGGGCGATGACCTTTATGGCGCGGTGACCGGAGCCGCCGCCCAAGCCGGTCAAGCCTTTGCTCACCTGGCCGTGGGGGCTACTGAAAATTGGGCTTGCGGCGTTCAGCAGGATGGGGCGGATGCCGGCAAAGCCCTTTGTTGGGGCCGCCGTAGCATTGACACGGTAACGGACCCGATGAGCGCGGACTATTCCAGTCCCGGCCCGGCGGGAACGGCGGCGGCAAACGCTACCTTTACCCAACTGGCGGCCGGCTTGTATCACAGCTGCGGTATTCAGGACGGGCAAGGCAGTCAGACCGCCGGGGAAGTCCTATGCTGGGGAACGGAGGGCGATGCTGAGCATCACGCCTACGGAATTTTTGATGTGGGGCAGTTCGCTACTCCCGCCGACGGGAACGGCGTTGCTTACCGCTTTGCCGCCATCGCCGCCGGTGAACTGCACAACTGCGGCATTCTGAACGGGGAAAACGGGCAGACCGCCGGGGAAATGTTCTGCTGGGGGTCAGAAATTCCCGCCGATTTATACGCGCGAGATGTCTATGATTACGGCGTGGCCCGGCCTTGGGAAAGCCGCGACCCGGCGCTGATTAAGGTTGACGACCCGGAATATGCCCTTACCTCTGCTCAGTATTTTTCCTGCGGCTTGGCGGTGAATGGGGGCGTCAAATGCTGGGGTAGTACCAACGCCGGCGGGGTCGCCTGGCAGCCGGGGCCGTTCACCGCCATTGCATCCTCGAGTTTTACCACCTGCGGTTTGCAAGCCAGCGGCGTACCCCGCTGCTGGGGAGTTGGCCCCCAAAGCGGCGGCGTACCGTTTCAAGGTTTTTCGGTAGTTCCCACCATCAAAGCCGCCGCCGTAGCCGCCGGCGGCAGCCATACCTGCGCTATCCTGTCGGATTATCTGTCGCAGGACGCCGCCGCTATCCGCTGCTGGGGCGCGGATTCCTGGGGGCAGGTTTCGGCGACTACGGATGCGGTGGACGCGGCCAATCAAGCCAATGTGCAGACTCTGACCGGGCGGGATGATTACCGCTTTGCGGCCGTGGCGGCCGGGACGGCGCACACCTGCGGTTTGCTGAATGGGGATGGGACGCAGACCGCCGGCCAGGTTCTATGTTGGGGCCAGAATGACGCCAACCAAGCCACGGCGCCGGCGCCGGCCAGCGGCGTCTATACTTTTTCCGCCATTGTTTCCGGGTGGGAGCATAGCTGCGGTATTTTGGCGGACAGCGACCCAGACACCAGCGGGGCGCAGCAGGCCGGGCAAGTTCTCTGTTGGGGGGACAATACCGCCGGTCAAACTACCGTGCCGGTGCATTCCCACACCGACACGGCCAGCCCGCCGGTCACTACCGAAACGGCTTATACCTTTTCCCAACTGACGGTAGGCGTTGACCATACTTGCGGCAGCCACGATGTTACTGCTACCTATACCGATAGCAGCCCGACGCCGCAGACGGTGACGGTGCAGACCGCCGGGCAGCTGCGCTGTTGGGGCGGCGACGCTTACGGGCAAAGCACGGCTGCCGCGCCCAGCGGCAGCGATAAAATCGCTTGCACCCGGGACGCTACGACTAACGAACCGACCCCGGCTAACTGCAACTACCATACGGCCGGGGCTGATTTGTCCACGATGCTCTTTTCCCGGGCAGCGGCCGGGGACGGCTTTACCTGCGCGATTTTGCGGGACAGCGATACCGGAACTACCGGCAATCAGGATGAAGGGAAAGTTCGCTGTTGGGGCAAGAATGAGCAGCGGCAGGTGTTGGCATTGGAACCGGCTCCGCGCTCGGGCGCACCCGATGCTACCTACCAAGTACCGCCGGTGGGTATCCAGGAATCCAGCGGCGACTATGCCTTGTCCATCAGCGCCGGCGCTACCCATGCCTGCGCCGTCCTGGCCCGCAGCGCCTCCGGGACGCAAAAACCGGTGCGCTGCTGGGGCGAACTGGCTGACGGGCAGCGGGCTTATACCTATGGGCGGCTCGGCTCTGGCTCCCACTGGCCCGGCGTATTTTTCAACTTTTCCCACGATGTGGCGGAAGTGGCGTCGGGCCGTAACCATTACTGTATTCGGCTCAGCGGCGTTGACCTCCCCAGCCAGCGCATCGACCCGGGCGAACTGTTTTGCAACGGCCCGGCGGCCAATGGCGCGGTCGCTGTCCCGTCCCTGTCGCTGAATCGGCTCAGTACCGGCACCAGCCGCGCCTCAATCTGCGGCCTTACCGATGACCGCTACGGGCAAACTCCGGACCGGGTACTGTGCTGGGGCTGGGATTGGGCGGGCGGTATGGTAACCGGCACTACGGAGCAGGTTCTTACCGGGTGGCAGCCGCACATTAAAACCGTGGACTTGGGCGATTACGAATTCTCCGCTATCGCCACCGGCAATTTTCATACTTGCGGTTTGCGGAAGGGCGGGACGGACGCCGGCCAAGCCCTTTGTTGGGGACTGGACAACTATGCCCAAGCCTCCGGGCATACTAACGCCGCTACGGTCAATTCCGGCTTGCTCAGCCGGATTTACGCCCCGGTCAATCTGGATACGATGACCTTTGCCGCCTTGACCGCCGGCCGGGATTATACTTGCGGTCTTTCCGCCGCCGGCCGGGTCAGCTGCTGGGGAGCGGATAATTTCGGGCAGGCGTCCGGGGCTGATGCCCGCATTCCCAGCGGTGTGACGACGCCGGTGGTGCTGCGTTCCGATTTGTCCCGGCTGACTTTTGACGCTATTTCCGCCGGCTACTATCACACCTGCGGCCTGCGGGCGGGCAGCGGCCGGCCGGTGTGCTGGGGGCGCAATTTGTACGGGGAATCGGAAGTACCGGCCGGCTTGGCCCGGGCCTCCTTTGTCGCCATTAAAGCGGGGGAGCGGCACACCTGCGCGTTGAGCGGCAACGGCCGGGTGGCCTGCTGGGGCGCGGATGCGGAGCCGGATACTCCCGGCACCCAGCTGGACCGCAAAGTCTATGTCAACCGCAACGGGGCGTCTCTCGAAGGGGTGCAGCGGATCATCGTCAACGCCGGCCAAACTTGGGTCGATCGGCCGATACGCCAGGAGTCGCCGCCGACACCCACGCCAACGCGCCGGCGGCGGACCGCTACGCCGACACCGACGGCTACCCGGGACTATGAATCGCCGGAGGTGATTATACCCACGGTTACGCCGACGGTTATACTGACTCCGGATGCGGCGGCCGCCGGCACGCCTACGCCAACCCCCACGCTGACCCCGACTCCGACGCCCACTGCCGCCCCGGAGCCGGAGACGCGGCCGACCGCAACGGCGACACCCACTCCGGTTCCCACGCCCACGCCCACCCCTACCGCTGCGCCAACTCCAACGCCGCGGCCCACGCCCACGCCGTTGCCAACGCCCACAGCTACGCCCACAGCTACGCCCACGCCAACACCGACGGCAACTCCGACCCCAACGCCCACGCCGACGATGCTGCCGCCGCGCTTGGGAATGGCGCCGACGCCTACTTTGCGGCCGCGGCCGGTTGCGGCGGCCGCCGCTGTTCCGACCGCCACGCCGCGGCCCACGCCGGCTCCGGAGCCAACCCCAACGGCAGAGCCGGAATCGCCGCCGCTGTTGGAGGAGTCTTTCGGCGACAATGGGGCTGTGGTTGTCCTGCCGGTGTTATTGCTGCTGTTGCTGTTGTTGGCGGCGCTGGCTTATTGGCTGCTGCGCCGGCGGCGGCGGGGGCTGCGGCCCTATTGGGGGTAGGGGTAGGGCATATACCTGGCAGCTTACTTACCGGCCATTCTCGAGGAAGCGGGACTATGGATTTACATTCCCACTTGCGCGGGAAGGACGATTTCGATAGGCGATAGCCTGGGGCAATGTCAGATTAACCCTTGACACTTCTTTGCCGAAGTGTCAAACTAGCCCTTGCTGGCTGACGGTCAACCGGCAGCGGATGCGAGCCGCTTCCCGGCGGGGCCGCAAGTCGCTGTCGGCTTTGGCGTCAGTCCAGAAACATTATTTATCGGGGAGGATAAATCTTATGGCCGATGTGAAAATCGAAATCCGGGCCAACGGGCCGAATCGGGTAACCGGGCCCATCGAAATCGTGGACCAGTCCGGCAACAACTACAGCGTTCCCGAGGGGCAGTGGGTTTCCTTGTGCCGCTGCGGGGCGTCCGCCAACAAGCCCTTTTGCGATGGCGGCCATCGGGACGCCGGCTTTCAGGCCGAAAGTCAGGCCCGTTAGCCCAATCCGCGCCAGCCTTTAACCATCAGACGCAGCGGCGGCGACAGCCTGGGATTTGCTCGGTACAGCGTCAAGCCGTTGCGTCTCGATATGGCAAAAGCATCGCCAAGCTCACCACGAAATACTGCTGCTGGGAGGTAGGTCAATGCCCACTGCCGACCAAATCCGTCAAGCCGCCGCAAGTCTTTTCGCCGAATACCAAGCCGGTCAACCTTTTACTCCGCTGCCCGGCCCGTGGGGGATTGACACCATCCCGGCGGCCTATGCCGTGCAGCGGGAATATCGGCAGCTGCTGACCGCCGTTCAGGGGCCGGTGGCCGGCTATAAACTGGCCTACACCACTGCGGTGATGCAGCAGCAAGCCGGCTGGAATGAACCCTGCTCCGGGGCGCTGCTGGCCGCCACTATTCACCAGTCCCCGGCAACCTTGGACGGTACCAAGTATCAGCGGCTGGGGATGGAATGCGAGGTAGCGGCGCGGTTGGCAGCGGATTTGCCTCCGGAGGGCGCGCCCTATACCCGGGAGGCGGTAGCCGCGGCGGTAGATACGGTGATGGCGGCTTTTGAGGTAATCGATATGCGGCTACCGCCGGGGCTGGATGGCGGGACACGGACGCTGACTTCGGTGGCGACTAACATATCCAACGCCGGGGCAGTGCTGGGGCCGCCGTCCGCCCACTGGCGGGATATTGACCTGGCGGCGGTTCAGGGGACGGCGTACATTAACGACGCCGCGGTGGGACAGGGCTGGGGTTCGGATGTGATGGGGCATCCGCTGGAGCCGTTGGCTTGGCTGGCGAATCAACTGGCGGCTTGGGGGGAAACTTTGCCGGCCGGGTCGATAGTTATCACCGGGAGCATTGTACCGCCGCGGTATCTGAACCCCGGCGACCGGGCGGTGGTGTCGGTAACCGGTTTGGGGGCGGCAGAGTTGACGGTGGGGTAGGGTAAGGCGGGCCGAAGCCGTTTCAGGAACTGTCGGCACTGGTTCTGGCGGCGCTTTTATGGCGTCAATTCCGGGTCAGTCTGCTGGGGAGCCGGGGGTATCTTTACCCACAACAGGATGGAATGGCTGAAAATAAGGGGTTGACAACCTTGGTTGAGAGCGGTATAGTTTTATCAATCCACCCCGCTCTCGGCCTTTTCGGCTGATGGCGGGGATTATTTCAGGGGCGGCTAAGTTAATGACCAATCCCTTGAAACTTCTGGTGTGCATTGACGCCCAGAATACTTACCGGCGCGCCCGGATGACTTTTTTCGGCAATGCTGGCCCTGGGGTTAACGGACAATTTAGTCCGATGAAACTGGCAAAGGTTATCGAGGCTCGGGGCGGGCCGGGGGGCGTCGAATGTATCCTGACTGATGTCCGGGTTTATACCGGCCGTCCCGACCCTCACTATGCCCCTAAAACCCATGCCGCGCATCTGCGGCAGTGCCGTCAATGGGAGACAGAGGGCGCAGTAGTAATTACCCGACCGTTGCGTTATCCGGCCAGTTGGCCGGCAGAGCCGGCCGAGGGAAAAGGTATCGATGTCGCCCTTTCAATAGATTTCGTAGCAATGGCGGTAGGCGGCAGTTACGACATCGGCGTAATAGTGTCCACTGACAACGATATGCTGCCGGCTTTGGAGTATGTAATCCAGCATTATTCCGGCATACGGCACGTGGCCGTGGCGGCGTGGCGTAGCGAAAGCAATACTCAAAGGTTACTCATACCTGGCAGCAACCTCTGGTGTCATCACTTGTACCGGGAGGACTATGAGGCGGTTGCCGACTATACCAACTATAACCGCCGACCCTGAAACTTGGAGCAGGAAGCTTTGACCCAACTGAAAACCGCTCAGCAAGATACCCGTATCGTCCCGTCGGATTTCCTGGCTGCCGCCCGGGCTTTACGGCCGCGCATCGGCGCCGCTCGGCCCGAAATGGATGCCCGGCGGCGTATTCCGGATGACTTGGCGGCCCAAGTTGCCGAGAGCGGGGCTTACCGGCTTTTTCTGCCGGCTAGTATGGGCGGGCCGCAAGTGGATCCGATTACGGCTTTTGAGGTGGTGGAGGAGCTGGCCCGGGCCGAGGGTTCGGTGGGCTGGTGCGCGCTGCTGTCGAATGGCGGCGCGCTGTTCACCGGCCACTTTACGCCGGAGACGGGGCGGGATATGTTCGGCTGGCCGCCGGATTTTCGCTGCGCCGGCTCTTTTCGGCCGGAGGGGGTGGCGCGTCCAGTGGCCGGCGGGTATCGGGTCAGCGGGCGTTGGGATTATGCCAGCGGTATCAGCAACGCCAACTGGCTGTTCGTCAATTGCCGGCTGATGGACGGGGCGGGCGCGGCGGCGACAGCAGCCAATGCCGGCACTGGGCCGGCGGCGGACGCGGCTACGGTGATGGCTTTCCTGCCGGTTGGGGACGCGGTGGTCGAGGATACCTGGCAGGTGGTAGGCTTGTGCGGCACGGGGAGCAATGACTTTGTGGTTGACGATGTTTTTGTGCCAAGGGAGCAGACTTTTCGGCTTTACGCGGCGGCCCGGGAGCCGGGGTTTCTGTATCATCCACGCACGATGCTCATCGCCATCTGGACACTGGTCTCCGCCGTGGCGTTGGGCATTGCGCGGGGGGCGATGGACGCCTTTATTGAGCTGTCGACGGAAGCCGGCACTACTTTGTCGGCTACTCCCTTGCGGCAGCGGCCGGCGGCGCAGGCTAAAGTGGGGGAGGCTGAGGCTATCATCAGCGGGGCGCGGGCTTATGTGCTGGATGCCGTGGAGCGGGCGTGGCAGTCCTTTGACGCTGAGATGCCAATGCCTAGCCCGGAACTGGCGCAAGCCCGGTTAGCTATTACCCACTCGATACACCAAGCGGCTCGGGCGGTGGATTTGCTGTTTCACGCCGCCGGCACTAACGCCATCCACCGGCGCAATGGGCTGGAGCGGCGGTTTCGGGACGCTCATGTGGTGATGCAGCACGGGGCGGGACTGCCGGCTAATTACGAGTCGGGCGGGCAAGCCCTGATGGGACTGCCGCCCAAGGATCCGGGCTGGTAGGCAGGCAATTAAGCGTATAAACCGCCGCTACGAGCGGCGGTTTTAACAATGTATTTACGCCTATGGTTGGAGGTATTCTCAACGGGTTGGCGTGGTTAAATCCAGCCTTGCTAGGGCCACAGCAAGGCCAGGGAACTAATTAGCTGATTTTCTCTGGCGAGCCCGCCGCGTAGTACCGTGATTAGTCTGGCTGAGGGTGTGGCCCAGCCGGCTTGATTCTGGCAACGCCCGGTTGCTTGGATAGAGGAACCAACAGAGATGCCGGTATATAAGCTGTGATGTAATTATCCCCATAAGTGTAGATATGACTTTCATATCCCACCGACCAATGCGGAGCTATAGGGACTCCTTTGCCGCGCAACCAGGAAATTACCGCTTCGGTGTCGGACTTGGACGACAAAGTAATCGCTATATCCACCGTCTTAACGTCGGCTTCAGATTGCCGCTATAGAATTTGCCCCCTCCTACACCCGCCCCTTTCTCCCTTGACAGCAAAGAGCTTTATAGGCATAATCCCCCCAAGCAAAAACTTTGGCATAACCGGCAGCCTAGCAAAAGTCGCCCGCCGGTTCGCCGGGCAGAACTCAACCGGCCGGCTCGACCGGTCTGGACATCAACCAGGAGGTACGGCAACAGTGGCTAGTCAGGATATTGCCTTGATGGCGCATTTGATGCGGCGGGCCGGCTTCGGCGCCTCCCGCCAGGAACTCGAGGAACGGGCCGCCCGCGGCTACGCCGCCACCGTCGCGGAACTGCTAAACCCGGAGGAACAGGAACCCGCCGACCGGCTGGAACTGCTCCGCTATCAGCCCGGCTTCTGGAAACCCCCCACCTCCGCCGGCATGGGCGGCGCCGTCTGGCTCCACGATATGGTCAACACCCGCCGCGTCCTCCAGGAGAAAATGGTGCTGTTCTGGCATCAGGTCTTTGCCACCGGCTACTCGAAAATCGACCATTACCACGAAGTCTTTAAGCAGATTGACCTGTTCCGCGAACGCGGCATGGGCAACTACCGCGACTTGCTGGTGGAGCTGGCGAAAGACCCGGCCATGATTTACTGGCTCGACAACTGCGACAACCACGCCGCCGCCGTCAACGAAAACTGGGGCCGCGAACTCCTCGAACTCTTCTCCATGGGCGTCGGCAACTACACCGAAACCGATGTCCGCGAATGCTCCCGCGCCTTTACCGGCTGGACCATCTCCCCCATGATCCCCCGCACCTCCTACGGCCGCTTCGACTGGGAATTCGAATACCAGGAGGAGGATCACGACGACGGCGAAAAAACTTTCCTCGGCCAGCGCGGCAACTTCAACGGCGACGACATCATCGACATCGTTTGCGCCCATCCCGCCACCGCCCGCTTCATCGCCCGCCACCTCTACAACTTCTTTGTGGCGGATGAGCCGCAGGTGCCGGCGTGGTCGGTAACGCCGCCGAATGACCCGGCGGCCATCGACCTGCTGGCGCAGACTTTTGTCGATTCCAGCTACGAAATTACACCGGTACTGCGGGTCTTGTTCAACTCCGACTTTTTCAAGAACGCCCGCTTCGCCAAAATCAAAAGCCCCGCCGAAGTCGTAGTTGGCACCCTGCGCTTGGTGGGCGGTTACGAATTTCCCGCCCCGGGCATTGGGGAACTGTCCAAACAGGCCGCCTATATGGGACAGGAATTTATGAACCCCCCCAGCGTCGAAGGTTGGCACACCGGCGCCGAATGGATTAACAGCGGCTCCCTGATGAAACGGATTAACTTCTCCGCCGACCTCGTCGCCCAAACCAACCTGCCCGGCATCCAGGACATAGTCAGCCGCCTCCAACTCCAGGGCGACCTCTCCCCGGAGCAGTTGGTGGACGGCTGCCTCGACCTGATGGGGCCCCTGGAAGTGCAGGCCGAAAACCGCCGGGAACTGGTCAATCACGCCGGGGAAAGCGGCCCCCTCCACTGGTCCGACCCGGCCGCCGCCAACCGCGTCGGCGAAATGCTCCAGTTAGTCGTCTCCCTGCGCGAATATCAGTACGCCTGACCCGAACCCCAGTAGCCGGCGCCGGCCGGGGGACATCCCCCTCCGGCCCCGCTCAGGAGGATGAATTATATGGTTACGCAAATCGTGGCCGGGCGGGTCTATGACTACAGCCGCGTCATCGGCCGCAACGCCGTCTCCGGCGCCGGCTTTACCCTCCCCTTCGCCCTGTGCCTGGGCCCGGACGCCGCCGTCTATGTGGTCAACCGCGGCTCCGAATACATCCCCGGCGCCCCCTGGAACAAAGTAGCCCACGGCACCCGCATCGGCGTCTTTACCATCGGCGACGAAAACGAGGACGAGCAGTGGCTCTCCGAATTCAGCGACTACGGCGACCAGCCCGGCGAACTCATCTGGCCGGCCGGCATCGCCCTCGATTCCGCCGGCAGCGCCTATGTCACCGACGAATGGCTGCACCGCGTTTCCGTCTTTGCCCCGGACGGCCGCTTCCTCACCTGCTGGGGCCTCGCCGGTAGCGGCCCCGGCCAATTCAACCGTCCCTCCGGCATTCTCATCGACCCCTCCGACACCGTCTACATCGCCGACGGCGGCAATCACCGCATCCAGAAATTTGCCACCGACGGGACTTTCCGCGGAGAATTCGGCGGCTACGGCAACGGCCCCGGTCAGTTCGACCGCCCCTGGGGAATGACCTTGGACGGCGCCGGCAGTATCTATGTCGCCGACCACAAAAACCACCGGGCCCAGAAGTTGACCGTCGACGGGGAATATCTGACGGAATACGGCAGCTATGGCGCCGGGCGCGGCCAGTTGAACCGCCCGGCCGATGTAGCTGTTGACCCGGACGGCGAAGTCTATATCTGCGATTGGGGCAACAGCCGGGTGCAGGTTTTCACCCAAGAAGGCCGCTTCCTGACCAGCCTTATCGGGGACGCCCAAGAGCTTTCCAAATGGGCCCGGCCGGTAGTCAACGCCAATCCCCAAGCCCTGCTCCGCCGCCGGGAAGTCAAAGACCTGTCCGTCGAGTGGCGGCTCGCCATGCCCAGCAGCCTGGTTTTTGACCCCGCCCGCAACCGCCTGCTCATTGCCGACACCCAGCGCAGCCGTATCCAGATTTACAACAAAGTCCGCGGCTATGTCTCGGCCCAGCGCAACTTGTAGGCGGCCGACTATCGGCGTGGGGCCGTCAACCCGGTACCGCGCCTTGGCCGCTGCTATACCTTTTATTTCTGCCGACTATCCCCCTTGCCCCGGTTTGAGTTGCCCCCATGACCTTCCCCCCCATCAGCCCGGCGGATGAACCGGCCTACCTGCAACTGGCGATGGAACAGCCGCAGTTGCTCTGCTCCGCCGCCCCACCGGAAATCCTGCAAGCCTGCTCCTTTGCCGGCGAGGAACCGACGGCATTTCTGCGGGATTTTTTCGCCGCCGGCTATACGCAATGGGTCTGGCGGACGCAGGGCATCCGCATCGACTTTGACCAGGAACGCATCGCCCGCGCCGTCATCCTCCTCTGGATCCGGGCTTGCCACCTCTACACCAGCCTGGAATATAACCGCCCCAACCCGGACTGGGATAAGGCGTTTTTTTCGGACGAAGGGCTGTATGAGTGAGGGGGAGTGGCGGCTAACTTTGGGCGAGCAGCCGGATTCAAACCACCAAGATAACCGGCCAGACGATGCCGGCTATCCCTCGACTACCAAGGTTAAGCGTTGCCGCTGCGCTCCGCCCAAAACTCCCGCAGTCCCCGGTCAAGGGTGTCAGCCTCGTCCGGGGCTTCCTCCGGGACGGTGCGGGGGATAAAGAAATACCCTTTGAGGGCTTGAATATGGGGACACTGCATAGCGGTGAACGGTACGCTTGCCAGATCGGCCCCGGCCGGGAGATACCGGCCCAACTCGGCTATTATAGCGTTGAGATGAACCGGGCGGCCGGTATTTTCGTACTTCTCCGCCACAATCAGGGCAATGGTGTCAGTGATAGTGCCTCCCGGCAGGGAATAGCCCCATTCTTTCAAGGCAAAAGTGCTGGTGCCGGCCCAAACCACTTCGTCGCAACGCTCTAGTGGCCCTTGAACATTCCTTTCGTTAGTCCGTTCCCCCGGAAACAGCTCATCGTACACAGCGGTAATTTCGGAAATGTGCGCCGGCTCCCCAATGCTTCGCAAAGCAAGGTAAGCCTTTTCCACCCGGTTCAGACGCCTGCGGTTGTGTTGGGCAATCGCGGCGGCTATTTTGCTGATGTCGTCTTTTGCCAGAAAAGCAAACTCGGCGGCTTCCAGAAATTCGCCGATAATCTGGACATCAATCTTGGCGGCGACGGATGAAAATTGCTCCGGGGCGGGCAAGTTAAACTCCGATATTCCCAGAATTATAGTGTTGTCCATCGGTATATTAACCGACGGGACACTGACACTTTCCGCCAGGAAACGCACAAAGACTGTTTCCCCTTGGCTGGCGTCTAAAATCGGCGAGCCGAACCGGCGCATTAGCTCGGCTATAAAGGCAGGAATAAGAGATGAGCCATCCTTACCCTTGTCCTTAACCTTGGCGGCCGGATTGTTCAATCTTTGCCAGAACCGGCTCTCAATTTGGCGCACTCGTTCCCGGGTGCAGCCCAACTGCTTGCCCAGCTCGGCAAGGGTCAAACTTCTTTGGTTTGGGGGCAAGGCTTCTCTACCTTTTATGACGCGGCAAGTCCGACGGTCGAATTGGGACAGCAGATTTTCTACTGCTTCCGATGCCCTTTGCCGCATTGCCAAGTCCCGTACTTTCAAGGATTCAAAGTTGGCAAAGGCAGACTTGAAAGCCGGCAGGAGATGCGGCGGCGCTTGCGCCAGTAGGTGGGCTATGGGAAAGACATAAGACCCCGGCGTCCAAGCGTCGGCGACAAACCTCAACTCCCGCCCGTATTCAAGGGCATCCACCGGCGGAGCAAACCAAATCCCTTCCGGGCGCAGGGCGTTCAGCGCGGCGGTCAACTGCTGTTCCGTAAGCCGGGACTGCCCGATAGTCGCCAAGCGCAGGTTAAAGCCGGCCCACCACTTGAACAACTCCCGTTCCGGCAGGAAACGCTCCGGCTCCCGACCGGCTTGGCTCAGCCGGACAAACCGGGCATCCTGGCGGAACGAGTGGCGCAACTGCTCCAAGTTGACCGGGTCGGCGGCCCAATCCGCGACTTCCTGGACGGTAAAGCACCGGTTCCAGGAAGCAAAGGTGTCCAGCAGGTTTAAGACTTCGTTATAACCCCAATCCACGGGAATTCTCCTTAATTCCCCTGCTCAAACTTTCGGCAACCTTGCGCGCGCCTCGCTCACAATGCGACCACTTTGCGAATCAGGTTCTGGAAATTAACGCTACTTTCGTGCCGTTGCATCGTCCTTCGCTCCCGATGGCGCTTACTATACAACATAATACCGCGCAAATCAAAAATGTAACGGTGTCCTTTGCCTCCCCGTATCTATCCCTCGGCAACCGGTTCGGAATAAACGGAAAATCGACAAAAGCCCCCAAACCCCAAAAACCCCCGCCCCCCACCCCTTGACCTCCCCCCTGATTGCGCCTACAATCAATCTAACCGGCCGTTAATCATCCGGCCGCCGCCGCACCCCATCCCCGCAAAGTCAGGAGGATTGAATGAACTCCGGTTTCATCGGGAAGGTTGACAAAGCCAAAAAGTACGCCGAGGAAAAGGAACGCGTCACCATCGACCGCTTCCACGCCACCTTTGTCGGCAACCACAACACCTACGAAGTCAGGTTCGAATCCGGCGCCTGGCACTGCGAATGCCTCTTCTTTGCCACCCGCGGCGTTTGCAGCCATATCATGGCTTTGCAGCGGATTCTGGATGATGTCCTCGCCCGCGGCCAGCAGGCCGCCCCGGCCCTGGAACCGGCCTAGCCGCGCGAGTTACCCGCCCCGGCATCAGACTGGAACCGGCCGCCAACCCGGCCGCTTGCCCGACCGTCGCCCGGCCGGCCGCCGGCTACAAATAGTCCCGCGCAAAGTCGGCCGCGCCGGCCGTCCTCCGCTCCAAATCCCAGTCAAAGGACAGGATTACCGAGCGGTCCGCCGTGGCTTCCAGCAGCCGTTGCCCCTCCTTGGCAACAATGCTCTCCGCCCGCCGGTAGTCCAGTTCCTGCGGCTCAATCCCGGAGCGATTGCAGACCATAATCGGCAGGCCGTTATCCGCCGTGCGCCGCTCCCATTCCCCATCCGGCGCGCACTGCCCCGGCCCCCACGCTGCCGGCGACACATACAGTTGCGCCCCCTTCTCCTTTAGGATTTTCCCCACATCATTTTTATAGGCATCCGCGCAAATCAGGATACCCACCCTAACCCCATCGCATTCAATCGGTTCAACTTCCGTCCCCCCGGTGGACCAACTCTCCGCCCCCCGCAACGCCTTGACTTTCCGGTGTTTGCCGCTGATTTCCCCCTGCCGATTGATGACAAAAACGGTGTTGAACAAATTGCCCGTTGCCGCATCCCGCTCCGGATGGGAAAGAAACACCGTAACCCCCAACTTCCGCACCAGGCGGCAATAGCCCGCCATCCACTCATCCGGCTGCGGCCGTATCCAGTCAACGCCGATTTTAGGGACAAAAACATAGCCGGGGATGCAGAGTTCCGGGGTAACAATCCAATCCGCCCCGGCCGCCGCCGCCCGCCGGGTCGCCCGTTCCACCAACTCCCGATTGCCGGCCACATCCCCGGTAACCGGCGCCAGATGCAGCAGAGAAACCCGTAGTTGACCCATCGCCATACCCCCGGCCGTCCCGAATATCGCCGCCCATTATAGCGCATCCCCCGCCCCGGGGCGCTGTTTCAGAAAGCGCTGGGAGGGGGCGGATTGCAGACCGCCAGTCCGGTACCTTCGGATTTGTGGTTAAGGGGATTTACCCCGCTTTTGTCGCCCAGGGCGGCATCATCGTCGCCTTGATTAAGCTCTTTGAATAAACCGGCCGCCGCCCCGCCCCATTGGTTACTCCGTTATCGGCCGGGAGATTATCCATAGGCTGGCTATGGTGTAAATTACCATTAAGACCAGCAGCGGCCCCTGGCTTTTCAGGGCCGGCCCCCGTTCCCGGTAGATTTCCCCGGCTCGCAGGTGCGCCAGATAGACCGCTAGGATATGCCCGACTACGATGACGGTCAGGGCAAAGAACCAGATGAAACGGGCGTTGGTTACGGCAATGTTCACGGCATAGCCGGCGCCGCCGAATAAATCCCAGCCAAAGCCAAAGGGGTCGGAAGCCAACGGGATAATCCGCTGCCCCTCAATTAGCAGAAAGCCCAGGTAGTGGGCGAAGTGGTAAGCCAAGGCGATAGGCACCAAGGAAAAGACAAAGGCCGCCATTGCCGCCGCGGCCGCCGGGCCGCTACCGCCGGCGGCCCGCCGCATCAGTCCGGCAAAGACCCCATAGACGGCGGCGAATGCCAAGGGGAAAGCCAGCAAGCCCAAGGTGTTGGCGATTACTAATCCGTTGAAGTAGGGGGAAGTCAACCCCGGCGTCCATTCCAGAAAGAAGCCCAACACGGCCGCCCATTCCGGGGTGTCGCTGAAGCCGTCGAAGGTGACCGTGGCCAACAGCAGCAACACCAGGGCGGTCATTCCGGGGACAGTGACGCCGTTACCGTGACCGGGGCGGTTCAAGCCGATGGCCGGGGGGCGCAGGTTCAACTCCCGTTCCGCCGCCAACTCGAAGCATTCGTAGCAGTCAACGCAGCCGACATTTTCTCCCTTGCTGTCCCGGGCGGCGCTGACTTGGCACTGCGGCGCGCGGCATTCCCGGCATAACTCCGGCTCCCGGGCGCGGACTTCGGTTAGAGCAAAGCGGGTCAATACGCCGTAAATTACCGAAAAGACTTCCCCTTGCCGCAGCCAGGGCTGTTTGCCGAACAGGTACATCCCGCCCAAAGTTAGCAGGGTATAGGCGATAATCAGGCCGGACAGGAGGGCCGGGGCCGCCGCGTCCGGCAAGGCGTTTTCGACCCAGGCGAAGGCGAAAAACAACGCTACGGCCGGCCAGACGCCCCAACCGGCCGGATATTCCCAGCCCGGGCCCGGTTCCGCCGCCGGCGGCCGGCCCGGCCGGATCCGACGCTGGACGGCGGCCGCCAAGTCGTACAGGGTTGCCCAAGGGTTGACCGCCGCCCACAGGTTGCCGAGCAGCGACACGGCAAAGCCCATTCCCACCCACCAGATAATCCAGACCAAAGTGGGCGTCAGGTTGTTCACCGGCCGCTGGACGCCGAACAGCCCGGTGGCAATGACCATCAGAAAGAGGAACAGGGCCGCCGCCCGCAGCAGCCAGTAAAGCGGCCCGGTGAGCAGGCTGCGGGCTATTGTCCAGCGGAACAGGTTGAGCCGGGGATAACCGCCGCCGGCCGCCGTACCCCGCACGAAAACGCCGATAACGGCAAAGGACAATACGACCGCCAACCCGCCGCCCAGGGCAAAGTAGCTCAAGGGCAAGGGCAGGTCGTACCGCTCGCCGAAGCCGTGGGCGTACGCCGCCGCCGGGGGCAGCAACAGCAGGAGCAGCAGGGGCAAGGTAGGCAGGATTATTTTCAGGGGGGACATCGGGCCGCCAGGGGACAAGTTTAGCGGGGTATAGTGTAACACTATTCGGCGGGCCGTTGTTTTGATTGCGGGAGCGGTTTATTGCTCAAAGGAAAGCTCGACGGCCCAGATTTCCCCGGCGGCGTTGTATTGGCCGGTGCGGATGCCGGCGATGGGGTAGTCGGGGAGGGAACGCTCGACGCTGCAATAGCCGTCAATAAGGCCGCCGCCCTCCCGCTGAAACCAGAAGTCCCGATTCTCAAATCCGTGTTCCCGGCGGCCGGACGGCAGGTCGGCGGCGGATACCGGGGTGATGTGGAGAAAGAAGCGGGGTTGGAGGTGTTCCGGGGCGCAGGGGTCTTTTTCGTAGGTCAGGAAGTTTCCGTAGCGGCGGGAGACTTGAAACTGATGGGGGGAGCGGGGCCGAGCAGCCGGCGGCGGGTCGGCGGCGGCGGGCGGAGCCGGCAGTTCCGGGAGGGGCCGCAGCGGCAGCGGGGCCGCTACCGCCAAGATGGAGTCGGCGGTGGGAAGCGGGGCGGCTTGGCCGCGGCGGAGCAAAGCCGGGGCCATACGCTCCACCATTGCCGCCGCCAGGAGTTCATTGCCTCGTTCGTTCAGATGGCAGCAGCGGTCAATGTAAAGGGTTTCCGGGTGGTCGCGGAAAATCCCGTTCAGGTCAAAGTAGTTGACGCCATCGCGCTGCAACTCTTGTCCGTACTGGGTCAGCAGGGGCCAGGTCTCCGGGTAATTCAAGATTTGCCGTTGGGTTTCGCCGTAGGCAAAGCGCAACTCCTCCGGCGACAAGGGTTTGCGATCCGGGAGGTATTGGCTGGGCTGCAAGAAGTGGTAGTAGTCGGCGCCGCCGGCGGCGGCCACCCGGCCCAGCACTGCCGAACTGCGGTACCAGACCCGCACCGCTTCCCGGCGGACCTGGTCAAAGTTCTGAAAGTTGCCGCGGGGGCCATGCCGCGCGAATTGGCGGCCGGTTTCCACTTGGGTCAATTCGTAGTTCAGTTGGCGGATGTGTTCCCGGGTTCGCTGGCTGCGGTAGCGGTTAATCAACCCGTAGGCGGCGCTGTAGCGGAACGGGCTGGCGGCGGCGTCCTGCTGCAACGCGTCCAGTTCCGCGCGCTGATTCAGGATACGGCCGGCGATGGCGATTTCCGGGATGGTCAGTTCGTTCAGCTGTTCCCAGACGGCCGGAAAGAAAGGAAAGACTCCGCTTAAGAAGTTATGGTAGGGGCCGTTTAGTTCATTGTAGCCGTCCAGGTTGACGATGAGGTCGAAACCGCCGCCCATCGTCAGCATATAGCTGACCACGTTCAGTTGTTGGGGTTGGCGATGTGCAATATGAGCCAGTCCCAAGACGACCGGCCGCCGCGGCAACTTTTGCTCGGCGAAATACTGCTCGATGGCGCGCCGGAGACTCGGCGTAACGTCGCGGGCCACTGAGCCGCCCAGCAGGGCGACGACCACCGTGTCCGCCCCGGTTTGCGGCGGCGGCATGGCGTTCAGGGCATCGGTGGGCAAGGGCGAGGTATAACCGTAGTAGGGGTGGGCGAGGCCCCAAAAATTCCCCCGTCTTAACGCGGCTGCGTCGTCGCCGGGATCGGGGTCGGCAGCTACCGCCGGGCTAATTGTCGGGGGGGGGGGGTACTATACCATTCCCCATAAGCCAGGTAATAGGCCGCCCGGGCCATTCCTTCGACCGCCGCCAAGGTAAGCAGGAGCAGGAGGAAGTAAAAGAGGATTTGTTTGGGGAGGGTCAAGGTTTTGCCTCTAGGGCAGCGGGGGCAAGTCGTCCAGAGGGGGCAAATCCGCCACCGGGACGGGCTCCGCTTGCGGCGGTTGGAGGAGCAGGGTCAACCGCCGCCGTTGCTCCGGGTTCAGGGAGGCCGCCGGCAGGGGGTGGGGCGGGGCTTGCCGCAGTTCCTCCAACCGGGCGGTCAGAACGGCGGCGAGGTCGAGGTGGTCCTGCACCACGGAAGGCTCCAGTTCGTACTCAAAGAAGTTGCTGTGCAGCGACTTGATGGCGTAGTAGCGAGTTACCAGAGTCGGCTCTTGCTCCTCGTCCCGCATTTGGGACAGGATTCGCTCCACCCGGATATGGCTGTAGTGGTTCCAGCCGCGCAGTTCGCCGTAAGCTTTGGCGGCGCAAGTGACGGCGCCATACGCCTTTTCCGAGGCTTGCATCGTGTCGCCGCGGGCCAGTTCCTGCCGAGCTTGCAGCAACTTGAGGCGGCTGAGCCGGGCGTAGCGGTCGGATTTTTCCCGGCGGGCGGAGGTTAAGGCGGTAGTCATCGGATGGCACCTCTGTTGAATGCGGTTGACCGGCTGATTATACCGCTATTCCCCCTGTCCGGCCAATTTTGCCAGGGTTTGGTAGAGGATGGCGAAGTCCTGGTCGGCGTAGCCGAGGGCGCGGGCGGCGTTGAGAAATTCGTTGGTGATGGCGCTGGTGGGCATTGGTACATCCAGCTCCCGGCCCAAGTCCAAGGCCAACATCAGGTCTTTCTGCATCATATTGACATCAAAGAGCGGCTCCGGGGGCGGGTCGAAGGCCAGGGGAAAGCGGTATTTGAGGGCGGGGGAGGCGACGACGCTGTTGAGCAGGGCGGTAATGGCGGCGTCCCGGGGAATGCCGCTTTTTTCGGCGAGGAGCAGGCTTTCGCTGAAGGATAGTATCTGGATGGGCAAGCTGAGGTTCACGGCGACTTTCATCGTGGCGGCCAAGCCGTTTTCGCCTACATAGTTGACGGTGGGGCCAATGTCCTCGAGAACCGGTTTCACTTGTTCATAGACGGCGTAGTCGCCGCCGACCATTATCGAAAGCTGGCCGGCGTCGAGGGTTACGGCGCTGCCGGAGACCGGGGCGTCGAGCATCCGGGCGCCGGTGGCGGCGACCTGTTGGGCGAGGGCGCGGCTGGCGGCGGGGCTGACGGTGCTCATATCAATAAAGACTTTGCCGGGGGCCATCGCAGCCAATACGCCGTCGGGGCCCTGGGCGATGGCGTTCAGGGCTTGAGTGTTGGCGACCATACTGAGGGTGAGGTCGGCGGCGGCCGCTACGGCCCGGGGGGTGTCGCCCCACTGCATCCCCAAGTTCAGCAGCCAGTCGCCGCGGGATTTGGTGCGGTTGTAGCCGGTAACGGTGTGGCCGGCGTTGAGCAGCCGTTGGACCATTTTGCCGCCCATCGTTCCCAGCCCGATAAAACCGAGGTTAGCCATCAGGAATAGTCCCCCTGTCAGTGAGTAAAGGCAAGGATTGCCGGGGGATATGATAGCACAAAGGGGAACGGAGAGTCAGCGGGAGGGCTATCGCATATACATAACGCTTACTTATCGTCATTCCCGTGAAAACGGGAATCCAGAATCCCCGGCCGATCTGGATTCCCACTTTCGTGGGAATGACGGTTTCGATATGCGATAGCCCTGGAGTCATCAGGGGTAAATCTGACAAACGCCGGCTGATGGGGTATAATTCGCGGCGCCGGCTGTGGCGGCCGGACATTTGGAGGGGCGGAAAGATACGGAAATGAGCAAACTGCTGGATTTGATGGAGCGAATTAGAGAGGGGGCGCCGGCTCCCTTGGGCTTTGGCGCGGCCCGGGCGGCGACTTTGCCCGGCTTGGCGTTGGTGGGGCGGGTGAACCGTCCCGGCCGGCGGCGGCCGCGGGGACTGACCCGGGCGGCGGCGGCTTATCTGGACGCCGCGATTGTCGATGACGCCAGCGGCCGGGAGTATCTGGGCGTCCTGGGCGGGCTGCTGCCGGATGTAGCTTGGGGGCCGCGGGCGGCGGCGTTGACCGAGGAGGAGGTGGCCGGCAGCCGGGAGGCCGGGGCCGATTTGATTGCCTTTACCCTGGAGAGCGCGGCGGCGGCGTTGGCCGGGCAGGATGATTTGGCCCGGCTGCTGTCCCTGCGCCCGGAGGTGGACGAGCCGGAGCTGCGCGCCATAGCCGCTTTGCCGGTGGACGCCTTTATTCTGGAGCTGCGGTCGGTGGATGGGGACTGGACGCTGCGGGATTTGGTGCGGGTGGGCAGCATCAGCCGGCGGGTGGATAAGTATGTGCTGGTTGAGGTAGCGCAGCCGCCGCGCCGGGCGGATTTGGAGGCGCTGCGGGATACCGGCGTCAGCGGGTTGGTGGTGGATATAGCGAACTTGAGTCAGACGGCTTTGGCTGCCTTGAAAGAGGATTTGCTGGCAATGCCGCGGCCGCGCCCCCGGCGGCGGGAACGGCGGGCCGCCTCGATACCCAGTTCTGCTTTTGCGCCGGCCGCGCCGCCCCCGCAGCGGGAGGATGAGGACGATTGGGATGAGGATTAGGGGGCATTTGCCCCTGCCGCCGAGTATGGGCAACTTGGTAGCCGGCAACTCAGCCGCTGTCGCGTTGCCCGGCAGAAACGGGGCTTTAAATTTTACCGCCGGAGGGGTAAGATGGAAACAGAACAACCGGCTCCCTGGTGGTCGTGGGCGCCGCGCTTTCCCAAACCGGCTATCGCCCGCGGCCGCCCTGATTTACGACTTGATTGTGGTGGGGACTATCCTGAACAACCTCAGCGGCAGCCAACCCTCGCTCGAACCGTTGTTGCTGCAAATCCTGGATGCCGCGGTAACGCCCAGCATCACCGCCAACGCCATTGCCCTGGCTATGTTCATCCAACTTAACGGAGATGTCATCTATATGATCCTCACCAAGAAAGCCAACTACGAGGAAAAGCGGGAAGCCGTTGCCAAGGCCAAGGCGGAGGCGGCCGAAGCCGTTGCCAAAGCTGAAGCCGAGGCGGCCGCCGCTGTTGCCAAAGCCGAAGCCGAGGCGGCCGCCGCTGTTGCCAAAGCTGAAGCCGCGGCCAAAGCTACGGCCGAAGCGGAAGCCCGCATCAAGGCCGAGGTGATGGAGTGGTACCAGACCCACAAGGACGACCTGCAAGCGGCGCCGCCGCCGTTCAGTGAGAACGGCAACGGACGGCAACCCCAAGACGGTCGGTAAGACCCGGCCGCCCTAAACCGGCTATTGCCGCGGCCGCCCTGATTTACGACTTGATTGTCGTGGGGACGATTCTGAACAACCTCAGCGGTAGCCAACCCTCGCTCGAACCGTTGCTGTTGCAAATCCTGGATGCGGCGATAACGCCCAGCATCACCGCCAACGCCATCGCCCTGGCTATGTTCATCCAACTTAACGGAGATGTTATCTATATGATCCTCACCAAGAAAGCCAACTACGAGGAAAAGCGGGAAGCCGTAGCCAAGGCCAAGGCGGAGGCGGCCGAAGCCGCAGCCAAGGCCGAAGCCGAGGCTGTGGCCAAAGCCGTTGCCAAAGCCGAGGCAGAGGCTGTTGCCAAAGCCGTCGCCAAAGCCGAAGCCGCGGCGGCCGCCGCCACGGCCGAAGCGGAAGCCCGCATTAAGGCCGAAGTGATGGAGTGGTACTATGCCAACAAGGACAACCTGCAAGCGGCGCCGCCGCCGTTCAGTGAGAACGGCAACGGACGGCCGCACCAGGATGGTCGATAAAGAACGGCCGCACCAAGCCGGTCGGTAAAGAGCGGCCGGCCCTAATCGCGACAATCAACGCCAGGTTTGACGGGACTGCATAATGCTGCTGGGTTCCTATCAACTGCTGCTTAACGGCGACTATGATACCTTTCTGCGGCTGACGGTGCTGGTATTATTCGCCCTGCTTACGGCTATTACCATCCACGAGTTCAGCCATTCCCTGATTGCCAGCGCGCTGGGCGACCATACTTCCCGGCGGTTGGGGCGGTTGACGCTGAATCCGGTGAAACATTTGGAGCCCAGCGGCACTTTGATGCTGCTGGTGGTGGGCTTTGGCTGGGGCAAGCCGGTGCCGGTGGATCATCATCAGTTGCGGGGGCCGTTGGGGATGACTTTGGTGGCGGCCGCCGGGCCGCTGTCCAACCTGGTTTTGGCGTTTCTGGTGGCTATTCCCATCAAGTTGGGACTGCGGGGCTGGAGCGGGCCGACTTTGGGGCGGGCGACTTATGTGCTGACCGGCGGGCTGCGGGAGGCGTTGTCGGACATTGCCGGGATGGTGATCTTGTTCAACCTGCTGCTGGCGGTGTTTAACCTGATACCACTGGCGCCGCTGGACGGCTCTAAAGTGGTGGGCGGGCTGATACCGCGCCATTGGGCGGCCGGCTATGCCCAATTCGAGCGGTACAGTCCTTTGATACTGCTGGGCGTCATCTTGGGGGATTACCTGCTGGGCTGGGGGATTTTGTGGCGGGTCATCGGGCCGATAGTGGGGCTGCTGACTACGGCGGCTACCGGGTATTAGGTTGGGATAGCGCGATGTCCGCCGAGCCGTCAGTGGGTTACAACCTTGCTTACCATTTGGCCCGGTTTCACCGGGTAGGGCGGCGTTACCGCCGGGCGATTGGGCTGCATCAGGCGGCGCTGGCGGAGCGGGAGCAGTCCCTGGGCGGCGAGCATCCGGAGACTTTACGCAGTCTGGCCGGTTTGGCGAACAGCTATTACGCCGCCGGTTGCTATGACCGGGCGTTGGCGTTGTTTCAGGAGACGCTGCGCCGGCGGGAGGGGGCGTTGGGGCCGGAACATCCCGACACTTGGCGGAGTCGGGGCAGTTTGGGCAACTGCTACCAGGCGATGGGCAACTATGCCGCTGCCGTCCGCTGCCACCGGGCGACGCTGGCTTGGCGGGAGCGGGTTTTGGGGCCGGCGCATCCCAGCAGTCAAGCCAGCCGCCGCAATCTGGAAAAGGCGGCGGCGGCCTTGGCCGGCGGGAACTGAACGCGGCAGATCGCAACACCACCAAACACCCCAGTTGCCCAAGTCGGTTTAAGGCTTGAGCGCGAGGGCAACGAAAGGGCAAGGATGGCTGGAAAAGTCGGTTCGTAATAGCGGCTCCTTGCTAAAGATGGGTATCAGGACAATGGAGGGAGCGGGGTTGTCAAGGGGGGAATTAAACGCTTGGTGTGAAATAGCCGAGGCTACCAGCCCAGCAGGTCGGCGAAGGACAGATTGGGCCGGCCCAACTGCCGGTTCAGCCCGATGCAGAAGTTATGCATAATCACCTTGGCCACCAGCCGCATCTGCAATCCCTCCAGAGGGTGCGGTCGATCCTGCCCCAAGCGGAAAAAGCCTGGCAACTGAGCAAAGGCGGTTTCCACTATCGGCCGCTTGCCGGCCACCCAACGGCGCCAGAGATAGCGCCAGGGATGCTTGCGGCGGTGTCACCACACCAGCTTGATACTCCTGCTGCCAGCGTTGGTGGGCATCCCGCCCGGTAAAGCCTTTGTCGGCCAAATACCAGGGGCAGTAAGCCCCCAAAGTAGGCAGTCGAGGATGAGGATACAACCGAAAAGCCAGGAAAACCTCGGTCATAGTCTGGTCTTTGGCGCTGGCCGGGGCCAAACTGAACCCGGTGATGTTGCCGGCCGGGCCCGCCGCCAGCAGCAGATGCAAGCCGGCATACCAGCCCAAGCGGTTGCTGTAGCCGATGTCGGCTTGTCCCGGCAGCCAACCCTTCCCCCGTCGCTTGGCGGCCCGGGTCGGCACGGCTGTGCTGTCCAGGGCTTGGTACAACCCTTCCGGTTCCGCCAGCAAGTCGGCCTGGTAACGCCAGAAGGCCGCCTGCAAAGCGTAGCAGCGGCGGGCGTGGCGGTTGAACTGGCTGCGGTTGGGCAGCCGGGGGAAGGCGTCCCGCAGTTGGGTCTCGGCATAGCGGTAAAAGTCCCGCGCGCTGCCGAAGCGTCGCCATTGGCTGAAACCGAGCAAAGTAATTACCTCGCTGTCAGACAGGGCCGGCCGCCGGCCCGGTTGCCGGGGCGGTGGCGCCAAGGATTTGCAAAAGTCGTCCACCAGGACATATAGTATGGTCAGGAAGGTGTTCGGATCCAACATAGCCCAGCCTCCTTTGCTCGGGTAGGCTTAACTATGCGGCAAAGACACCTTCCCTGCAAGGTCTTTCCGGCCTCTTTAATTTCACACCAGGCGTTTAAGAATTGGGAGATGGCGAGGGAGTCTGCGGGTTTTGAGAAGGGGGTTAAAGCGGGCGTTTTGGATTCCTCGGCGGTGGACTCGGAATGATATGGGGGAAAGAGGAAAAGGCGGCCGGCTTTGGGGTTATCTGGAGTGGCTGTAAAAGCGACGGGGGTAGATAAAGGTATAGGCAGTTGCCGGGCAATCCCGACACTGCCCCTTGTTCTCCGCAGCCGCAGCCGCTACAATAGCCGCCAGCCGGCAACACAACCGATAAGGGGGAGAAACCCAGTGGCAACTTTTACCTTTGACACCCACCGCGCCATCCAGAACCTTAAAGAGGCCGGCGTTGCCGAAGCTCAAGCCGAGGCCGTAGTCGCCTTGGTCAGCAGCGTTTTCGCTGAAAATGTGGCTACGAAAGCCGACTTGCAGCAGCTGGAAAAGCGGCTGGAGCAGAAACTGGAATACGAAGTTCGCTTGCTCCGGTCCGATATGCAGGCCATGGACCAGCAGGCCAAAACCGACCGGCAAGCGATGGAGCAGCGCATCATCCTCAAAATAGTAGCCATCCTTATCCCCTGCTTCGGGCTACTCTTTGCCGCCTTGCGGTTTATTCCCTAATCCGCCGGCCGGCTCGACCGCTCAGTACCTTAACTTGTAACGAAACCGAAAGGGGGACAAACCCGTTGGCAACTTTTACTTTTGACACCCACCGCGCCATCCAGAACCTTAAAGAGGCCGGCATCGCCGAAGCCCAGGCCGAGGCAGTAGTCGCCTTGGTCAGTAGCGTTTTCAGCGACAATGTAGCTACTAAAGCTGACATTCAGCAGCTGGAAAAGCGGCTGGAGCAGAAATTGGAGTACGAAGTCCGCTTGCTCCGGTCCGATATGCAAGCCATGGACCAGCGGACGGAGGCCCGGTTCGACGCGTTTGAGCAACGGATTGATGACAAGTTCGCGGCCTTCGAGCAGCGGACGGACGCCAAGTTTGCGGCGATGGAGCAGCGCATCGTCCTCAAACTGGTCGCCATCCTCCTCCCCTGCTTTGGCCTGCTCTTTGCCGCCCTGCGGTTTATTCCCTAAACCGCTGGCAGGCTTGGCCGCCGTTTGCCTTGTTAGCAATCTCCGCTCCCGCTATAATGTCGGCTATCCGGTCCAAAACCGAAAGGGGGACAAACTCAGTGGCAACCTTTACTTTCGACACCCACCGCGCCATCCAGAACCTTAAAGAGTCTGGCGTCGCCGAAGCCCAAGCCGAGGCCGTAGTCGCCTTGGTCAGTAGCGTTTTCAGCGACAATGTAGCTACCAAAGCTGACATCCAACGGCTGGAGCAGAAACTGGGGTACGAAGTCCGCTCCATCCGGTCCGATATGCAGGCGACGGAACAGCGGACGGATGCCCGATTCACGGCACTGGAGCAGAGGATCAAAGCCGACAATCGCGCTATGGAGCAGCGCATCATCCTCAAACTGGTCGCCATCCTCCTCCCCTGCTTTGGCCTGCTCTTTGCAGCCCTGCGCTTTATTCCGTAATCCGCCGTCCAGCCGCAATCTTGTCAAAGTCGCAAACTTCTCCCAAGGAGCTGAACCCCAAATGCCGCAAAGCAGTCCCCGATTAGCCGGAAAAGTAGCCATCGTTACCGGCGCCGGCTCCAGTGGCCCCGGAGTGGGCAACGGCAAGGCCGCCGCCATCCTCTTTGCCCGGGAGGGCGCCAAAGTGCTGCTGGTGGATGCGGCCCCGGAGCGGGCCGAGGAAACTCTGGCGATTATCCGCGAGGAGGGTGGCGATGCCGCCGTTTTTGCCGCCGATGTAACCAGCGCCGCCGACTGCCGCCGTATGGTCGACGCCGCGATGGACTACTACGGCCGCATCGATGTGCTGGACAACAATGTCGGCATCTCCCGCCGGGGTTCCGTGCTGGAAATCAGCGAGGAGGATTGGGACTATGTGATGGCGGTCAATGTCAAAAGTATCGTCCTGACCAGCAAGTACGCCATCCCCCGAATGATTGCCAGCGGCGGCGGCTCCATCATCAACATATCCTCCATCGCCGGCCTGCGCGCCCACAGCAGCACTTCCTACACCACTTCCAAAGCCGCCGTCCAGGGGCTGACGATGTCCATGGCCGCCGACCACGGCCCGGACGGAATCCGCGTCAACTGCATTGCTCCGGGCTTGGTTTATTCCCCTATGGTCGCCCCCCGAATGGATGCCGACCTGCGGGAAATCCGCAAAAATGCCGCCCCCCTGCGCACCGAAGGCGATTCCTGGGATATTGGCTACGCCGCCCTGTTCCTGGCCAGCGACGAATCCCGCTGGGTCAACGGCGTTACTCTGCCGGTGGACGCCGGGCTGACTGCGGTAACGCCGGTAACTTACCAGACCTTGTCCCAGCAGCAATACAACCGGCCGGGTTAGGACGCGCCTTCACCGCTCCGCCGGCAATTCCGCCGTCCATACATTGCCCGCCCCGGGCGCAAACTGCCCCGTCCGTATCGCCGCAACGGGGTAATCGGGCAGCCGGATGACCGCCAGGCACTGCCCGCCCGTGTGCCAACCGCGCCGGGCAAAGTCAAAATCCCGGTTGACAAAACCGTGCGGCCGCCGCGCCGCCGGCAAATCTGCCGGGTCAGCCGGGACGATGTGCAGAAAGAATCGCTGCCAGGTATCCGCCGGGGCGCACGGCTCCCGGTAATAGACCAGAGCATTACCTTGCCGGTACAGGTCAAAGTAGGCGTCCACCGCCGGCCCCGGCGTATTTGCCAACAGCGCGGCAACCTGCTCATCCAACCCCGGCCGGGCCGCGCTGTACCCTTCCTCCCAAATCAGCCTTTCCCCCCCGGCGGCGTCAACATAACCCTGCCCGGCCCGGATCTGGGTAATCGGGTAATAGGGTAGCGTCAGCACCGCCAGGCACTTGTCCCCCAAGCGCGCCCCGTAGCTGGTCAAAGCTCGGAAGTCAACCAAGTCGATCCAAGTGGTGGGTACGCTTCCCGGAACCGCCGGATTAACTTTCACGCTGAACCGGCCAGCCAAAGCTCCCGACGGGCAGTTTTCCTGAATAAAGGTCAAGGTTCTCCCGTTGCGATATACCGCATAATCAGCCCGGATAATCGGCTCTCCCGCCACCGCCGCTTGATACGCTTCCCGGTAGTAACTGGCCGCCGCCGCATCCATCCGGGTCGTATCCACTGCACTGACGCTCAGCAGAGTGTTGTTATAGACCCGTTGGGCGTAAATGCGGCTGACCGATTCATTAGCCGCACCCGCCAATATATAGTCCGGGTCAACGGTAGTCGAGTTGAAAACCAGCCGCTGCCGGGCCGCCGCCGGCAGGATTTCCGCCGCCAGGGGCCATGGCTGTCCCCCCAGCATATACACCGTTTCCCCGGGATGGCGGTTCAGCAGATATTCCAGGATTTGCCGCCCGACCAGCCGCCAGTAGTCCATTTCATACCGCGTCCGCAGATGCTCCGGGGTAGTCCGGTCCACCAGAAAGTTGAAATAGACCTGCTGCTGCGGATGGATTTGCGCCATTTGCAGGATAATCAACCCCAAGCCGACGCCGGCCAGCCCATACAGCCCGACCTTTAACCACCGTTGCCGCCCTAACGCCGCCGCCAGCCAATGCAAGCCCCATACCGCCAACAGGCAGAACGGGGAATAAATAAAATACAGATGCCGCCAATCGTCAAATATATTGGAACCCAGCAAGACTACACCCAGCAGCGGCAGGGCAAAGCAAGCCAATAGCAACAATCCAAAGCGCAGCCGGGTGTTGCCAAAAACCGCACCGGGCTGTGCCAGGCCTTGCCCCACTACCGCTGCCGCGCCGATAAACCCCAGCAGCAGGATAGGCGGCGGCGTAGTAATGGCAAACCAGGTCAAAGCGTAATGCGGCGGCAGTTCCGTGGAAAGAATCCGCTCCCCCTGAAACAGCTGAGGCACAATAAGGGGATGATTGACGGTCAAGCTCAAGGCGCCGGTCAGATAGTCGAGGGGATTGCTCCAGGCATAGGGCGACAGTGCAAGAGGCGTCAACCCGGCAGCCAGAGCAAACAAACCGCCCGTAAGCAGGATATGTCGCCGTCTTACCCATTCCTTTGCCCTCCACAAATCCAATCCCCGCATTGCAGCCACCGCCGGGAACAGGATAATTCCCATAATCCGCAAGTCGGTCAACACCCCCACTGCTATTCCCAACAAGACAAAAGCCCCGGCCGTATCCCGCCGAAAAGCCCGCTCCAGCAGGTACAAGGCAATGCTGAACATACTGAGCAAGGGCAGGTCTTTGGAGTTGACATAGGAATGGGCGTAAAGGCGGGGATGCAGCAGAAAGAGCAGCAATGCCAATAAAGCCAGTAGCCGGTTGTTGAACAGCCGCCAAGTCAGCAGATAGCAGCAGAAGCCGCCGGCGATAAAGAATAAGTGTGTCAAGATTAGACGAAGCCGGTGGATGGAGTAGTAATCCTCCAGCCCCAAGGCCCGCTCCGCCAGCAGCAGGGACAGCTCGAATGAAACGCCAAAAACCCGGTCGGGATAAGGTGGCAAGTCTGCAATACCAGCATTGCCCAAGATGTAGTTCAGGTTGGCAATAGCATTTTGCCGCCGCCGCTGTTCATCAAACCCGATGCCATAATCATCGGACAGAAACACCCCGGCCAGCAGAAACAGGGCGCAAATCAGCAACGCGCTGTGGGGCGTCAGCCAATCCGCCGCCCGGCGCCAGGGGAAAAGGCGGGGAGACAGTTGCCGCGTCAGTGTCATCATCAGGGCGGGATTATAGCATAGGGCGGCCGCGCGGCTTTGGGCTTGGGCGCGGCCGGAGCGTACGATTACCCGACCGACCGGCGGTTTGTGTTACAATACGCCACAGCCCAAGAGCCGACCCGATGCCGTCATCCTACCCGCAAAAGGACGCCCTTATGACCGACGCCACCAAACCCCAGCCGGTAGCCGCGGCCGCCCCGGACTTTCAAGCCAAACTGGAGCCGCTGCTGAAAATGGTCGCCCATCAAGGCAAGGAAATCATCATCACCCGCAACGGCTACCCCATAGCCCGGGTAACGCCCTACGCCCCGCAGCCGGGCGACCCGGAATTTCCGGCGGCGGAGCAGCCGGTAAGCGTACCCTATGGCAAAAACCGCACCCGGAAAGAGCTTATGACGGACATCGTCGGGCCAATGCCGATGGAATGGTGGTTCGACCAGGAAGCCCAGTGGGAGGACGCCCCCTGATGTTGCTGTTGGATACCCACGTTCTCCTGTGGTCTCGGCTCCAACCGGAACTACTGGACGCGCAAGTCCGCCGGATTATTGACCAATCCTGGGCCGGCCGCAACGCTGCGGTATCTGCCATCACCTTTTGGGAAGTTGCTTTGCTGCTTAAAAAGCGGCGGCTTGACCTGCTCCAATCCATGTCTGACGCCGGTGTATGGCGTCAGGATTTGCTGTCCACCGGATTAACGGAAATCCCGGTAGATGGCGCTATCGGCGTTCTTTCCGTCAATTTAGCTTACCCGGACAGCGACCCCGCGGACCGCATCATCATCGCTACCGCCCTGCACGGCAGCCACCAACTGGCAACTTCCGACCGGGACATTCTGGACTGGCCCGGCCCTCTGAACCGCATCCCGGCCGCCGAGTAGAAAACCGCCCAACCAACCGACCCCGCAAAGGAGTTTCGTTATGCAATTCGGACTGTTTATGATGCCCTTGCATCCGCCGCACCGTTCCTATGCCGATTCCTATGACCGGGACTTGGCTTTGATTGTGGAAGCCGACCGCTTGGGCTATCACGAAGCCTGGGTTGGCGAACACCTCACCGAGCGGTGGGAAAACGCCCCCTGTCCCGACCTGCTCATTGCCAAAGCCCTGGCGATGACCAGCCAAATCAAACTGGCCACCGGCGTAACCCTGCTGGCCATCCATAACCCGGTGGAAACGGCCCACCGCATCGCGATGCTCGACCATCTGGCCCGCGGCCGCCTCTACTGGGGCATCGGCCACCGGGCTATCCCCACCGACTTGGCTCTGTTCGGAATGGGGCCGCAGACTGGCATTGATGTGCGGGAAAAGTCGGCGGAAGCCCTCGACATCATCCTGAAAATCTGGCAGTCCGAAGGCAAGTTCAGCTACCAGGGCAAGTATTTCCAGATTGACGCCCCGGAACTGGATCCGGTAATGGAGCGGGGGCTACACATGAAACCCTATCAGCAGCCGCACCCGCCCATCGGCGTGGCCGCCACATCTTTAGGGTCAAGCTCCATCCGAGTAGCCGGGGAACGCGGCTGGATTCCCATGAGCAGCTCCAACCTGGCGCCGCAGTATCTGCAAGAGCATTGGGAAGTAGTTGCGGACGCCGCCGCCGGGGCCGGTCGGCAGTGCAGCCGGCGGGATTGGCGGATTGGCCGGGATGTTTTCGTAGCCCGGACGCCGGAACTGGCCCGGGAGCGGGCCCGGGCCGTGCTGGGCCGCAACTACATTCAACACCAACTGCCCAACCGCCAGGGTTCCGGCCTGCTCCAATCCACCAAAATTGACCCGGCAATGCCGGACGCGGCCGTGGATGTGGACTATATGCTGGATAACATCTGGATTGTCGGCGACCCGCAGCAGTGCGCCGACCGCATCCGCCAGTTGTACGAACAGACCGGCGGTTTCGGCCACCTCCTCGCCATCACCCAAGACCCGGACGACCCCCAGTGGGAACACGAGTGCCTGCAACTGCTGATGGAGGAAGTAGGCCCGAAAGTAGCGGATTTGACCGGGGAGTAAAGGAGACGGCTCCGCTGCGGGCGGACTGACTTGGTTCCGTTTGCTTATAGCATTTTTTAACTAGGGGCGGTTTTCCCCCGCCGGGTCAGCCGCCGGCTCTGCCCCACAGCAGGGCTTGAACCGTCGCAAAACCAGTTCCAGCAACACCGCATTAAAGCAAAGCAACTCATACTCTACCGGGCTGGACTTCCAATTGGCGGACACCATTGCCAAACGGTCTTGCGACCCCGCAAGCCACTCCAGCAATTGGCCGTCGTGCCATGACCCGATGGACTCGCGGAACTCAGCCAATGGATGTTGTCCCTGCGCCCACTTCCCTGGTTTAGAGACCTGGGACGGTAGGTCGCGCCCATACCTATTCAAGTCCCGGTAAGTTTTACCGGTAATTAACTGGTCAACCGCTTGGCGGGAAGTGTTGTAGCCGCGCTCCGACAAATCTGCGACGGTTTCCGTGCGGTTTCAGCATTTGATAATACTACCGCCTTCCGCTATGCTTGCCCTGAACAAAGGGCGAAACTGCCGGCAGCGTCCCGAGGAGCGTTAAATTATGCGGTGGCTGACTTCGCAAACTACCCAGCAAACCAGCCTCTTGACCGCCTTGTTCCTGCTGATGGCGGTGGCTACTATTCTGCTGGCTTGCGGGCCGGTGGCGCAGCCGGCCCCGGCGGATGACGTGGCGTTGCCGGCGGCGCAGCAGGATGGCGGCGGCTCGTCCGAACCGACTGCGGAGCCGACGGAGCCTACCACTACTCCACGCCCTACCAACAACTATCCCAAGCTGACCGCTAGTCTCCAAAATGCGGTGCGGAAGTACGAATCCGGCGAACTCTCCGAAACTGAAGCCGCCGCCTTAATCCTCGCCCACCATGGCGCTATGGTACTGGTGAAAGTTGATACTTCCACCAACATCGACGTCATCGATAACTGGATGGCAGAGCAAGAAATTGCTCCTCGTCACAAGAACACGAGCTTTGCTCCACACCACATCTACGCCTATGTCAAAGTGTCTCTGCTGGGAAGCCTATCCCAACAGGATGGCATCACCTTAATCAGCGCGCCCAGCGACACGGAATTGTCCCCGGACGAGCCTTTACCTAATCCTCTCGGTGGGATAATCAGCACCGATACAACCGGATTCAGCGGACAATCCAATCCCAGTACACCCATATTGCCGATATGGTTACCGGGATACCCTTATCCCCGTTTGGGCAACCAGCTCGAACAGGTAGTTTACCGTTATGATAACGGAGAGCTGACCGAAGCCGAGGCCGCAGCTGAATTCGACTTCTACGAAGGATCATCCATCTCCGTAGAGATCATAATGGATCCCGGTTCCGCTGCAGCCGGTCAACCCGGCAACAACACTGACGCAGTCGTCACTTGGCTGAAAAGCCAAGGGTCAACAGTTCACCTGGTATCCAGGCAAGGCGGCGACCACCGAGCATTGGCAATGCTGAGAGAGAGAGGACGCGATCCAGACACTCTACCGCCTGAGTTGCTAGACCTTCTAACAAACCTTCCGTTCCGAGACTCGATCGGAGCAAAAATCCGAGTTTCCTTAGCCGCTGAACTATCTCAGAAACTAGGCGTAATCAAGGTGACAACGCCCCATAGAATCTACCGGCACTACACTGGTCAGCCACCCGGTCCCAGCGGTTCCACTTCTCAAGTCCCGCCCGTTTCCGGCCAGGCAACCACCCCAGTGACCAGTCAATGAGTAAGCATCCACGGAGCATTGGCTTGGCACAACAATAACGCTACCGCCTATCTCGGCAGCGGCGTTAAGGTGGGGGTGATTGACCCTGGCTCTGACGGCTATGGCAGTTTGATGGAGGGTGAACTGCCCCCATGGTGTATTATATAGTTGCCCCTTTTTCGGGCTAATCTCCCGGCGCGGGATGGCAAGCAGGAATTATCGCTTATGTCTAAAGTTCTGGTTTCCGACAACATTGCGGCCGAGGGCATCGAACTGCTGGCCGCCCAAGCCGCCGTCACGGTTAAAACCGGCCTCCAGCCGGACGAACTCCTCGCAATTATCCCGGACTATGACGCCTTGGTGGTCCGCAGCGAAACTAAAGTCACCGCCCCGGTCATCGCCGCCGGTAGCAAGCTCCGGGTCATCGCCCGGGCCGGCATCGGCGTGGACAACATCGACCTGGCGGCCGCTACCGGCGCCGGCATCGCCGTCGTCAACGCCCCCATCGGCAATACCGTCGCCGCCGCCGAACATTCCCTGGCCCTGATGCTGGCTTTGGCCCGCAACATCCCCCAAGCGTACCAGTCCCTCAAGCAGGGCGAATGGCGGCGCAGCGCGTTTATGGGCGTGGAAGTTCACAAAAAGTCCTTGGGCATCGTCGGCTTGGGGCGGGTTGGGGCCGCCGTGGCCCAGCGGGCCCAGAGTTTCGGGATGCAGCTGCTGGCGTATGACCCTTTCGTCAACCCGGATTATGCCCGGCGGTTGGGCGCGGAACTGCTGCCCCTGAACGAACTGCTCTCCCGGGCTGACTTCGTAACCCTGCATACCCCCTTGACCCCGGCCACGGCCAATTTGATTGGCTCCCGGGAGTTGGCGCTGATGCAGCCGGACGCCCGGCTAATCAATGTGGCGCGGGGCGAATTGGTGGATGAGGCGGCCCTGCTGCAAGCCCTTGATGACGGCTGGATTGCCGGGGCCGCCCTCGATGTTTTCGTCGAGGAGCCGCCGAAAAATCAAGACCTGCTGGCGCACCCCAAAATAATGGTTACGCCGCACTTGGGGGCGTCCACGCAGGAGGCGCAGCGGGAAGTGGCGATGGAGGCGGCGGAGCAGGCGTTGGCGGTGCTGGCCGGCCGCCCGGCCCGCAACACGGTCAATGCCCCCTTTATGGCCACGGACGCCCACGATTTGCTGGCTCCGTATCTGTCCGTAGCGGAATTGGTGGGCCGGCTGCTGACCCACTTGGCGGAGGACCAGTTTGTGGGCATTAACATTGCCTACGAGGGGGAAATTGCCCAGCACGATACCCTGATGCTGGATGCGGCGGTGCTGGCCGGCCTTTTGACGCCGATCAGTTCCGAACAGGTGAACCTGATTAACGCCCCGGTGCTGGCCCGGGAGCGCGGGTTGCGGGTAGTGGTGCAGCGCAACTCGACCGCCCCGGAATACGCCAGTCTGATTACCGTTACTCTGACCACCAGCAGCGGCGAACTGACCGTGGCCGGGGCCTCCCTCCGCAATGCCCCCCATATCGTCCAGGTCAACGATTACTGGATGGACTTGGCGCCGACCGCCCCCTATCTGCTGTTTGTGGACAATACCGACCAGCCCGGTTCTATCGGCGCCGTTGGTACGGTGGTAGGCCGCCATAACATCAACATCAGCTTTATGGAAGTGGGCCGCCTCAGTCAGCGCGGCGGCTCGGCGATGATGGTGTTGGGACTGGATGACCCGGCTACTCCGGCCGTGCTTCAAGAAGTCCAGGCTTTGCCGCAGGTGCACAACGCCCGCCTGGTAGCGTTGTAAGCGGCTCGGGCGGCTGCTTAATTGGAGCGGCCGCCAAAAACTGACAATGCCCCGGCTGGGGGCAAGGCAGATTACCGCCGCCATTCTCCCACGGCGTCCAGCGCCTCCCGGAAGCGCACGATGGCTTGGATATGTTCATCCACGCCGCTTAATCCGCCGCGCCGGGCTTCCACGGTGACCGCAACGGCGTCCAACGCCGCCCAGCCTTGGGCTTCGTTCACCCAATCCTCCGGTTGCTTGCCGTCAATGCGGATGCGGCCCTCAATGCCCACGGCGGCCGGCGCCCGCCCGGCGTCCCGGACATACTGCCGCAAAGTTGCGATGGCTGCCCGCCCCGGCGGCGCCGGGGGAAAGTTGGGAAACCAGCCATCGGAAATAGTCGCAATGCGGCGCAGTACCGGCTCCGGCGGCAAGGGGCTGCCGCTGCTGCCGGCCCCCAGCCACACCGGTATCGGCCGCTGTACCGGCAAGGGGTTGATGCCGGCGGCGCTGACCTGATGCCACCGCCCGGCAAAATCCACCACTTCCTGCGTCCACAAAGCCCGCAGCAAGGCAATCTGTTCCTCACTCCGCCGGCCCCGGTCGTGAAAGTTGCGGTTCAGGGCTTCATATTCCACATGATTCCAGCCCACGCCAACGCCCAACCGCAGGCGGCCCCGGCTCAGCACATCCACTTCCGCCGCTTGCTTGGCGACCAGAGCCGTAGCCCGCTGCGGCAGGATGAGAATGCCGGTGGTCAAGCCGATGCTTTCGGTAACAGCGGCCAGGTAGCCCAGCAGGGTAAAGGACTCGTGGATGACGCTGCGGTGGGTGTAGTAGGAGCCGGCGACATGGGCGTGGCGGCGGGCGTCCGCGCCCAGCACATGGTCGGCGACAAAAAGATGGGAATAGCCCAACGCCTCGGCCGCTTGGGCATACTCCCGGATGGCGCCCGGGTCCGCGCCGATTTCGGTCTGCGGGAAAATAGCTCCAATCTGCATAACGCCCCCTAATCCCCGTAATGACGCTGCCAAGGAACCGGCAGCCTTTGCCAAGTCGGCCCGCTAATGCTACAATAACCCCAACCGAAAAGCGGGAAACTCGACCTTGCCTAACCGACTGGACAAACTGACCTGGAACTTCATTCTGGCAGTCATTCTAACTGATTGTCTGATTATGTTCTTTGTCTGGTACGAGGTCTGGCATCGGCCCGCGGATTCCCCGCTGGAAACGGCATTAGGCATCGGCGCCGGCTTGGCCATATCCTTGTCGGTCGGCGTCATCTACTTCTCTCACGCCGAGGTGTTCAGAGTGATTGCAGAGCGGTACCTGGAACGGCGGTTCAACCAGGGCAAAGAAGCGGGGCAAGAGGAAGGCCGGCAGGAAGGCCGAGCAGAGGGGCTAGAGGAAGGTCGGCAAGAGGGCCGGCAGGAAGGCCGAGCAGAGGGGCTAGAGGAAGGTCGGCAAGAGGGCCGGCAGGAAGGCTGGCAAGAGGGACAGCAGGTGACCTTGCAGCGCACCCGGGAAACTTTGGAGCGGGCCGGTGTAGAACTTTCCCCGGAAGTCAAAGCGCAGCTGTTCGGCGACTCCGACCAGAAAGCCGAGGATAAGTAAGGTTGCCGGCTTGGGTAACCCTTTACCCAGCCTTTGATTGACCCAACATTTGTCCCCGAATGAGGTTAAAACTATGATTGCCGACCGTTACTTGGAACGCCGGTTCAGGGAGGGTTTCGAGGTGGGCTGGCAGGAAGGTATCAAGCTGGGCCGGGAGGAAGCCCTAGAGGAACTCCGGCAAGAGGGCCGGGAGGAAGGTCGAGAGAAAAGCCGGCAGCACATCAAGGAAGTCTTGGAACAGGCCGGCATCGAACTACCCCCGGAAGTCCGGGAGCAACTCTTTGGCTCCCCCGACCGGAAAGCCGATACCTAAGTAAAACTGCCGGCTAGGGCAACACTCATTCCCCAACGGTACTCATCCCCGCAGTCCCCAATGCCACCGCGGGCCGCGCCCTAACCCCGCCGCCAAGTGGTAAAGCCGGCGTCCCCATAGTCAAACCTACTGCGGATAGCCGCCGTCGGGTCAATGCGCCCGTGCGCCCCGGACACCGGCCCCATCCCATTAAGCAAACGGCAAATGGACAACCCCGGCGCCAACTGAAACCGCCAAGCCGAATTGCCTTTCATCCGGTTTCCCCATTACTACCGGTTGCCCAACTCCGGATTCAACTCGGCGGCACGCCGCAAATCGGCCTCGGCCAGGGTTTCGTTACCCAATTGCCAATGGGATAATCCTCGATTGCGGTGGGCCAAGGCATAGCCGGGGTTTAGGACAATGGCCCGCGTGTAATCGGCAATTGCCAAATCATGCTTACCCCTGCCGGAGTAGGCAACGCCCCGGTTGTGGTAGGCTTCCGCATAACCGGGGTTCAGGACAATGGCTTGGCTAAAGTCGGTAATAGCCAAGCCGTACTCTCCTTTATACCTATAGGCGTCACCCCGGTTGTTGTAGGCAAAGACATCCTCGGGATTCAGAGCAATGGCTTGGCTGAAGTCGGCAATGGCCAAGTCATAATCCCCTTTGAGGCAATAGGTATGGCCCGAGACTTGGTAAGCAGTCGCATCACTGGGGTTTAGGGCAATGGCTTCGCTGAAATCGGCAATGGCCAAGTCATAATCCCTCTTGACGCAGTAAGCAATGCCCCGGTTTTTGTAGGCTTCCGCATAACTGGGGTTCAGGGCAATGGCTTGGCTGTAGTCGGCAATGGCCAAGTTATACTCCTCCTTGTCGGCGGAGACAGTGCCCCGGTTTTTGTAGGCTTCCGCATAACCGGGGTTCAGGACAATGGCTTCGCTGAAGTCCTCAATCGCCAACTCATGCTCTCCCTTGTTGTAGTAAGCAATGCCCCGTCGGTAGTAAACAGTCGCATTGTCGGGATTCAGGGCAATGGATTCGTTGTAGTCGGCATCGGTATCGCCGGGGTTCAGAGCAATGGCTTGGCTGAAGTCAGCGATGGCCAAGTCATGCTCCCCTTTAATACTATAGGCAGTGCCCCGGTTGTAGTAGGCATTGATATCGTCGGGGTTCAGGGCAATGGCTTGGCTGAAGTCAGCAATGGCCAAGTCATGCTCCCCTTTAAGCCCATAGTTAACGCCTCGGTCGTGGTATGCAGTTGCAAAACCAGGGTTCAGGGCAATGGCTTGGCTGTAGTCAGCGATGGCCAAGTCATACTCTCTTTTGTGGTTATAGGCAGCGCCCCGGTTGTGGTATGCAAGGGCAAAACCGGGAGTCCGGGTAATAGCTCGGCTGTAGTCGGCAATGGACAAGTCGTACTCCCCCTTGTAGAAATAGGCAAGGCCCCGGTCGTGGTAAGCAGGGGCAAAACCAGGGTTCAGAGCAATATCTTGGCTAAAGTCGGCAATAGCCAAGTCGTACTCCCTTTTGGCGATATAGGCATTGCCCCGGAGGATGTAGGCTTCCGCATAACTGGGGTTCATGGCAAGAGATTGGCCGTAGTCGGCAATGGCCAAGTCATACTCTCCCTTGTTGTAGTAAGCAATGCCCCGGTCGAAGTAAGCCGCGGCATCCATCAGTTCCTCTCTGCCCGTGCGGTCGGCGGGAGCTTCGCTCGTGCTGCTGGACTTATCCGCGCCCGTGCGGTCGGCGGGAGCTTCGCTCGCGCTACTGGACTTATCCGCGGATGACTTAAACAAGTTGACGATGAACTTGACCAAGTTGACAATGAACCGGACAATGAGTGCCCCCATCTGCTCCGCTCCTGCTCCCGTTATTGGCTGGTTTAACCGTACCCGCCCATTATACCTATTGCCAACCCGCCCGGCAATTCCCGCCGGTCTGTGGTAAATTATGCCTACACTATCCCAACAACCGACAAGGAGCGATGAAACTATGGCTGCGGACCAGATACGCCTCGGCATTATCGGCGCCAACATCCATCTGGGCTGGGCGCCCCGTTCCCACCTGCCGGCGGTAGTCGCCAGCCCGGAGTTCGAGCTGACCGCCGTTTGCACTACCCGTATGGAAAGCGCCCAGGAATCGGCCCAAAAGTACGGGGCCAAACTGGCCTTTGACAACTGGCAAGACTTGGTGGCTTGCCCCGACCTTGACGCCGTAGCCGTAGTGCTGCGGGTGCCGTCCCACTACGCGCCGACGATGGCGGCCTTGCACGCCGGCAAGCACATCTATACCGAATGGCCGCTGGGTCAAACCACCGCCCAAGCCATTGAAATGGCGGAACTGGCCCGGCAAAAGGGCGTGGTCAATATGGTCGGACTGCAAGCCCGGGCCGCCCCGTCTATCCGCTACCTGAAAGAACTGGTCGCCGCCGGCTATGTGGGCAATGTCCTTTCCTGCCACTTGAGTCTGGTGCGCGGCGGCAGTCAGGAACGCCCCTCCGACCGCACCTGGCAGCGGGACAATGAATTAGGGGCGCACACCCTCACCATCGCCGCCGGCCACAGCCTCGACGCCCTGCGCTTTGTGGTCGGCAATTTGTCCCAAGTGGCCGCCGTAGTATCGACCCAAACCGCCGAATGGCACGAAACCGATACCGGTCAGCGGCTGCCGGTAACTTCCCCGGACAATGTGCTGGTCAGCGGCCGCTTGCAATGCGGCGGCGTAGTCTCCGCCCATATCGCCAGCAACCCCTGGGCCGGCAGCGGCCTGCGTCTGGAAATTTACGGCGCTAATGGCACTTTGACCGCCACGGCCGCCGATTCTCCCCAGCTCAGCGACTTGACCCTGGCCGGGGTGCAAGGCCCGGGCCAACCGCAGCCGCTGCCCATTCCCGCCCGCTTTACCGATGTGCTGGAGGGGATGCCCGCCGGTGAACCCTTTAATGTGGGGCAAATGTATTACCAGTTCGGCCAAGCCATCCGCAGCGGCGGTCAATGCCAGCCCGACTTTGCCACCGCCGTAGAGCTGCACCACTTGGTCGACGCCCTCCGCCAATCCTCCGACACCGGTCAGGCGGTGGCAGTAGGGTAGCAACCGTAGGGCTATCGCCTATCGAAACCGTCATTCCCACGAAAGGGGGGATGAGGACTTCTTATGATGTGAATGCAATCAAGAAGGTCGCCGCAGCGATCTGCCGTGATTATTCACGCTTGGTTGCCTTTTTCTTTTGAGGAGGTGTTTTCGGGATGTATATATTGTCCGTTATCCGCCCCCATTCCCCTATCATCCCCATCCCCCAATCCCTTATACTAAAACCATCCGCCAAATAAGGGGGCAGACCCCATGCACGAAACTATCACCTCCGCCAAAATCGAAGCCCGCGGCCACGCCCGCTATCTGGAGTTGCAGGAACAACTGGAAGCCGACTACTTCGGCCAAATCGTCGTCATCGACATTTTCAGCGGCGACTACGAAGTAGCCGATAACGATTTGACCGCCAGCCTGCGGATGTTCGCGCGGCATCCGGAAGGCTTGACCTGGGGCGAGCGCATCGGCGGTGGTGGGGTTTATTACTTGGGCGAAAGGCTTGCGCCTTTCTTTGAAAGCTAGCGGTCTAGTAGTATATAATTCCCTAAAATAAGCCGGCCGCCCACCGCCGCCCTCCGGCGGCCCAGCAGCTTAATCTCCGCCAAATCCGAACTGGAGGGAATCACATCTCCTATGACCACCCTCAGCAACTTCCTGCCGCCGCCGCCGGAACCGTACCTGATTTACTCCAGCGAACGCATCACCTGCAACCACTTCACCAGCGCAACCCCGGAGCTGGTGCACCACTCGGCCATCCTCCGCGCTGTCGACCCGCTGGGCCTCGACCACCCCTGCGGCACCTGCGGCCAGGAGCTGGCCGCCGGACAACCGGCCTACCACTGCAGCATCTGCCACCGTCCGGTCTGCGCCGCCTGCGCCGAAAAAGACGGCTATACCCTGGAACCCCACCACCTGGACCCCGCCGAAGCTGACCAACCGCCCATGCTGGTCTGGGACCTGGACCGCCGAGACTTCCTGATCCGGGAAATCAAAGAACAGGCTTGGAACGCCCAGGAAGGCCGTTGCGGCCAGTGCCACGAAAGCATGGATGACATCAGCCGCACTTCCATCATCAACGTCCCAAGCGGCCCCATGCTGCTCTGCGACCACCCCTGCGCCGCCCGGGCCATGGGCCGGGACGAACTATTGCCGCCGGGGAACTACCCCACGGACCCGATCCGCATCGTCGCCGACCCCCGCCACGGCGTCCCCCAGGACTGGTTGAACGTCCATTTTGAAATGAGCCTGCCCGACCAGAGCGACGAAGTCGGTTCTGTCGCATTTTGCTGGGGGGGGATGATACCATAGATGGCTATGGGACACAAATGCACAAGCCCAAACTGCAAGCGGCGGACGGGTGAACGCTGCGACACTTGCCGCTCCGGCGGGGCCGGGGCGCGGGTAGTTCTACTTGACGCCAGTGGTAAGCAGGTAAGGCCGGAAGGGAAACACGCCCACGCGACGCCCCACGAGAAAGGGTCGGCAGTGGATATGTATTTTGACGGCCATTCCTATCGGCAAGTTGCCCGGAATATGGAGCAGTATTTCGGGCGCAAGACTAACCCGCAAACCGTCTATCGGTGGGTTCACGAATTGTCCGGGACGGCGGATGAAATCCTGCGGCCGATGAAAGTCAACACCGGCAAGGAGTGGGTAGCGGACGAGATGGTGGTGAAGGTCGGCGGTAAGAACTACTGGCTATTCAATGTAATGGATAGCGACACCCGCTTTGTGCTGGCTGCTTACCTGACGCCGGACAGGAATACCAGAGCGGCGCAGACCACGCTGGCATTAGCGCGGGAAAGGTCAGCGACACACCCGGAGGTTCTAAAGACGGACGGGCTGCGGTCGTATCGGCAAGCATTGCCGCGGGCATTTCCTACCCGCAAGGTTCAACATACCGTCAGTAAGGGTATCCGGGCCGAAATCAATAACAACCTGTCGGAGCGGCTACAGGGGACATTCCGGGATAGGGATAAAACCTTACGGGGATTAGAGGGGCGGGATACCGGTCAAGCCTATATTGACGGGCTGGTACTCCATTACAACTACTTCCGGCCCCACGAATCCCTAGACAACAAGCGGCCGGCCGAGGCAGCCGGGGCGGAGTTGCCATTCCAGAGTTGGGATGATGTCGCCAATGTGAAAAAAGGGGGTTGACAAGAATTTGGTAGTATGCTACCTTGCCAATGTCACGCAGGCTGAACTACGAAATCTTGCTTCCCCCCTCCGGCGGCCTGCGTGACACCAAGCCAACCGGTGGGGGGTTGCTCTTGGAGGATAAATTGAGTACCAACGGGAACGGGCATAACAAACTGAAACTGGAGGAGGTCATCATCCGGGGCGACTTGTACCCCCGGTTGGATACCAGCCCCCATATCATCGAGGTGTATAAGGAGAACCTGGAAGTCCTCCCCCCCATTGAGGTCAATCAGCGCAACGAGCTGATTGACGGCCGGCACCGGTTGACGGCGTACAAGGCCGCCGACCACGAGTATATCCCGGTTACCATCACCGAGACCGGCAGCGATGCCGAGTTGCTTTTGCTGGCTTGCCAGCGCAACGCCAGCCACGGGCAGCAGTTGGCAAGTACCGACAAGCAACGGATGACCCGGGAGATTTACAGCCGGGCCAGCGACAAAGACCGCCCCGAGCTGAAAAAGCAGTTGCCGTCCATTATGTCGGTAACGCCCCGCACCATTACCAGCTGGGTATCGCGAATTGACAAAGACCGCCAAGCGGAGTTGCGGCAGATTGCCTTTGACCTGTGGCTGGCTTGCCACACCCAAGAGGAAGTGTCGGAGCGGCTGAATATCCCCCAGCGCACTATCAGCGATATGGTGCAGGATTTTAGCGAAATCGGAAAACTTTCCGAAATCGCTAAAACCGCCGCCACCTTCGGCGACTTCACGCCCCCGATTTACAATGTCTGGAAAAACCAGAACAAGAGCGAGGGCGTGAAACACCCCGGCAACAGCGAACCCGCCATTGTGGAGAATCTGCTCCACGCCTATACCAATCCCTTTGATGTGGTAGTTGACCCCTTTGCCGGCGGCGGCTCCACCATTGACCTGTGCAAGCGGCGTTTCCGCCGCTACTTTGTCAGCGACTTGACGCCTATCGTGGCGCGGGAGCAGGAAATCCGGCAACACGATATTACCGAGGGATTCCCCAAGGTGCCGCGCTGGGAGGATGTCCGGCTGGTGTACCTTGACCCGCCTTACTGGAAACAGGCCGAGGGTTGGTACAGCGACAGCCCGGCCAACCTTGCCAATATGGAGGCGGATGACTTCCATAAGGCGGTCAGTAAAATCATCACCGGCTTTGCCGGCAAGTTGCAGACCGGGGCCAAGATTGCCCTCCTTATGCAACCGACGCAGTGGAAAGCCCCGGAGCGCGGGTTCGTTGACCATACCTTGCTCATCAGCAAGGCGGTTGATTTGCCGGTGATTCAGCGTGTCCAATGTCCTTACGAGAGCCAACAAGCCACCGCCCAAATGGTGGAGTGGGCGAAAGCCAACAAGCAGTGGCTAGTGTTGAGCCGGGAATTAACCGTTTGGGAGGTGAAGTAGTGTCTGAAACCGTGGAGCGTAGTGGGTGGCGTGACCAAGCCTATTCCGACTGGCACCGGCAGCTCCAGTTCCGCAAGGAGCATAAGGCGAAGGCCGGTGGGTACTATATGGTGGATATTGACGCCGTAGAGTACCGGCACGGTCGGGAGACGGTCGCCATTATGGAACTGAAGTATGGTGACGGCCGGAAAACTACCGATTCGCAGCGGCGGGTCTTGCTTGACTTGGCGCGGCGGGCGGATGTCCCCCCAGCAAAATGCGACAGAACCACGAAGTCTGGTCCAAGGCCGACTGCCGCTTCGGCGTCGAGCTGTACGCTGACCCGGAACGCTGGGACTTCTTTGGCGAGTGCATCGAATGCCGCATGGAAAGCTACGGCAACGGCCGGCCGCACAAATGGTGCAGCACCGACTTCTTTCTGCGGGATAAACAAGGCAATCCCGACTCGGGCAAAGGCATCTATAACGCCCAGGGGCTTCTTGACACCTTGGGCTGGCATCCGGAGAACCTGCCCGGAGTATATGTACGGGCCGGCGACCCGGACTGCCTCGACTACTGGCGCATCCCGCCGCCCCGGCTCCCGTCCTGACCCACAAACCTCCACCCCTGAACCCTGAACCATCCTCGACCCCAACTCCCCCAACTCAGCCAACACCGCCGCCATTCCCCCACATCCCCCGCAAATGTGCTAATATAGCCCCAACCCTTAATCAAGGAGCAGTGTCCGTTATGCAAATGTATATCAACGGCCAATGGGTTGACCGGGCCGCCACCATCCCCGTCTATAACCCCTTCGACGGTTCCGTCATCGACACCGTCCCTCGCGCCACCGCCGCCGATGTCGACGCCGCCATTGCCAGCGCCGCCCGCGGCGCCGCCGTGATGGCTAAACTGCCCGCCTACGAGCGTTACGCCATTCTCCGCCGCACCGCCGACCTTATGGCGGAACGGGTCGAGGAACTGGGCCGCACCATCACTATGGAGGAGGGCAAGGTTATCGCCGAGGGCCGCGGCGAAGTCCTCCGCGCCGTCCAGACCATTACCCTCTCCTCCGAGGAAGCCAAGCGCCTCCACGGCGAAACCGTGCCGCTCGACGCCGCCCCCGGCAACACTACCCAATTCGGCTTTACGATCCGCGTCCCGGTGGGCGTAGTGGCCGCCATTGCCCCTTTCAACTTCCCCCTCAACTTGGTCTGTCACAAAGTCGGCCCGGCCCTGGCCGCCGGCAACGCCGTGGTCCTCAAACCGGCCGGCGATACCCCCCTATCCGGCTTGAAACTCACCCAAATCCTCCTCGAAGCCGGCTTGCCTCCGGAAGCCATCCAGTGCGTTACCGGCTCCGGCGCCGAAATCGGCGATGCCATCACCAGCGACCCCCGCGTCCGCAAAATCACCTTCACCGGCAGTATGGAAGTTGGCGACCGCATCTGCCGCACCGCCGGCATCAAAAAGGTTACGATGGAACTCGGCTCCAACAGCCCCCTGATTGTGATGTCCGACGCCGACATTGAAAAGGTCGCCGCCGCCACCGTCGCCAGCGGCTTTGCCAACGCCGGCCAGGTCTGCATCTCCACCCAGCGCGTATTGGCGGACCGCAGCATTTACGCCGATTTTCTCGACGCCCTGAAAGCCCCCACCGAAGCCTTTGCCACCGGCAATCCCCTCGACGAATCCATCAAAATGGGGCCAATGATTCGCGAATCCGACGCCGCCCGCGTCCGCCAGTGGATTGACGAAGCCGTCGGCCAAGGCGCGCGGGTTGTTGCCGGCGGCGACCAGGAAGGCACCATCCACGCCCCCACCGTCGTGGCCGATGTCCAGCCCGAGATGCGCCTTTCCCGGGAGGAACTGTTCGGCCCGGCCGTCGGCGTCAGCGCTTTCAACGACATTGACGAAGCCATCGCCATGGCTAACGATACCCGTTTCGGCTTGGCCGCCGGCATCTTTACCCAAAATGTCGATTGGGCCATGCGCTTTGCCCAGGAAGTTCACTCCGGCAACCTGCACATCAACTCCCATCCCCAATGGCGGGCTGACCTGATGCCCTACGGCGGCCTCAAGGACAGCGGTATGGGCAAGGAAGGCCCCGGCTACGCCATTGAGGAGATGACCGAGCTGAAAATGGTGGTTTTCCACCTGTAAGCCAGGCCGGGAGCGGCCCGATTGCTGCTTACCCGAGTCAACATCCAATAGCCACCGTCATTCCCACGAAAGTGGGAATCCAGAAAGCCCGGGGACTTTGGATTCCCCTTTCCACGGGAATAACGACGGCAATAAACCCCATCCGCCGCGCCCCAATCCCCCATTGCCGAAAAACCGCAATGAAAATAACCATCCTTGCCCCCCTGCTTGCCCTTATCGCCGTCCTAACCGCCTGCGGTCAAGGGGAAAATGCGCCCACGCCCGTTGTCATCGAACGGCAAGTAGAAATTATCCGCGAAGTACCCACCCCCACACCGGCACCGGTCGAAATCATCCGCGAAGTGGAAGTTATCCGCGAAGTGGAAGTTATCCGCGAAGTGGAAGTTATCCGCGAGGTAAAAGTGCCGGTCGAAGTCCCGGTGCCGGTCGTCGAGGAAATCATCCACGAAGTGCCGGTCGAAGTGGAAGTTTTTACGACCATCCCGGCGCCTACCGGAACCCCCTACCCTACCGCCACGCCGCGCCCGACCTACACGCCCTATCCCACAGCGACGCCGGCCCCGGAGCAGTTCCGCTATCTCCGCTGCTACGATGACTATTGGATCAAGCGCGCGCCGGCAGCCATCAACAGCGACGGGTTCAACGAATGCGCCGCCGCTACCCTCGACACCTTCGACTGGCTGGCCACCAGCGCCGCCATCGAACGCCGGACGGTTACGCTGCCTTTGACCGGCAATGTTATGTTCCTCATTGCCCGCGGCGCCGCCGGCGGTTCACAAATTGCCCCCTATGCTATGGACACTTTGGAACGGACCGCCCGCGCCGTCGAGGATTACCTCGGCATCCCCTATCCCACCCGGACCATCCGCCTCGTCTTTGTTTCGCCCACCGACGAGTTCGCGGGCGCCTTCTATCGCGGGCATATCGAGATAACTTCCCAATGCGCCGCCGCCGAGTACTGCCTGGAGACGACCCTGACCCACGAGCTGACCCATTACCATTTCAACACTACTTCGATACTGCTCCGCGAGGGGACAGCGGTTTTTGTCGAGGATTATCTGCGCTACCAGTGGCACGGCGCGGAACGCGGCTTGGCTTTGGGCCCGGTTATCAACAACGGACAGCCAGAATGTGCCGGCTATCAGCGCATCGGCGCTTGGCTGACCAGCGACCGCAGCGCCCCCCAATGCGCCTACTATTTCGGACACGTCCTGTTCTATCAGCTGTACCGCGACCTCGACGAAAGGGAATTCATCGCCGGCCTCCAGCGGCTGAATCAGCTGGTATTGGCAAGTCCGGTCAACATCGTCGACGGCCATCATAAAATCTACGGTACTATGCCGCCAACGCCTTTGTCGATGGTGCGGGCGGCCTTTCCCAGTGAACGCGCCCAGCAAACCATCAACGCCCTCTGGTAACGCCGCAACCGTCATTCCCACGAAAGTGGGAATCCAGAATAGGAGGCCCGCCCCAACTATGGCAATGGAAATCATCACCCACCCGCCCCGCCGCGCCTTGGTCGTTACGCCCCATCCCGATGATGCCGAAGGCGGCTGCGGCGCCACTATGGCGAAGTGGATCAAAGAATCCGCTACCCAAATCGTAGTGGCGTTGTGTACCAACGGCGACAAAGGCACTTCCGACCGGTCGCTGGAACCGGCAGCCTTGGCCGCCCTCCGGGAACTGGAACAGCAGGACGCCGCGGACTACTTGGGCGTCAAGGAAGTGGTCTTTCTCCGCCATCCTGACGGCGCTTTAGAGGATACTATGCAGTTCCGCGGCGAAGTAGTCCGGGAAATCCGTCGCCATCGACCGGAAATCCTTTTCTGCATCGACCCCTACCGCAGCAAAAGCCACACCCACCGCGACCACCGGGTCAGCGGCCAAGTTGCTATCGACGCCGCCTATACCTACGCCTGGAGCTATAACCAATTCCCGGAGCAAATCAGCCAAGAGGGGTTGCAACCCCACCGGGTCACCGCCGCCTACTTGTGGGGAACTGAGGCTGCCGATGTCTTTATCGATGTTGACGGCTACATTGGGATGAAATCCGAATCCCTCGGCCGCCACGCCAGCCAGATGACCCGCCGCACCCCGGCGGAACGCCTCGAACGCATCCAAACCGGCACCGCCCGCCAAGGGGAAGCGGTCGGCTTGGCCCACGCCGAAGGCTTCCGCCGCATCAACTTTCACCCCCATTCCCTCGAGTGGCGGCTCTTTAATGTGTGAAACGATTCCCTCAACTCGGTTCCGTTCGATTGTGGTTGATAACGGATTTTTACTAATTGGGAATTACCGAAAAATCGACCACAATCGAACGGAACCCCTCAAAACTTGGTATCCTCAACACGTGTTGGACTGGGTTAAGGTGAGGTCCCCCCTTAACAGAGGAGCGGAATTATGACCCAACGGGATTATCGCCACGACTTGCGCTGCCCCCATTGCGGCTCCAACTGGATGCCCAAATACGGCACTTCCCGGGGGAAACAGACCTACCTGCGGTTGTTGGCGCGGTTGCCGGAGACGGCTAAATACAGCGCTGACCGCTACGAAGTGTATAACTATAACTGGCTGCCGCCGGACCGCCATGTGGCGAGGAAGGGGCGGAAGTCCAATCGGAATGAAGGGCTGCATTCGGTCTGGCGGGGAAGCTGAACCGGTTGGTGCGGCGGACTAAGGGATACACCAAACAAGCGGAAATGCTGGTTGGTTCCCTGGCTATGCTGTGGCTCCAGCAAGGCTGGATTTAGCCACGCCAATACGTGTTGAGAATACCCTTTCATTCCCCCTATAGCGTCCCCGCCCCCTTTCGTGTAACATTATGCCCGGACTTTAGCCGGTTGACCGGGCATTAAGCAAAGCCGCCGGTCAGCCGAACTCGGTACAGGGGGCGACCAAGTTATGCAGCAGCGGCGAGTTACCAAGCCGGTTTATGTCGGCGGCGTCAAAGTCGGCGGCGGCGCCGATATTACCGTCCAGTCAATGACCAAAACCGATACCCGGGATGTCAAAGCCACCGTCCGCCAAATCCACCAACTGGAGGAAGCCGGCTGCGACCTCATCCGCTCCGCCGTCCCGGATCTGGAAGCCGCCCGGGCCATGGCTGAAATCAAGCGGCAGATCAAGATCCCCCTGATTGCCGACATCCATTTTCACTACCAGTTGGCTCTGGAGTGCGCTTGGGGCGGCGTGGACTGCCTGCGCCTGAATCCGGGCAACCTGCGAAACGCGGCGCAGGTCAAGGAAGTAGTAGCGGCCGCCCAGGCCCGCAGCATTCCCATCCGCATCGGCGTCAACTTTGGCAGCCTGCCGCCGGTGGGCGGCATCGGCCGCACCCGGGGCTTTTCCCGCCATCTCGACCTCGTCAACCGCCTGCCCAAAGCCGGCGAAGCTCAAACCGGGGAATACAGCATCGTGGACCACATGGTCGCCACCGCCCTGTGGGAAATCAGCCTGCTGGAGCAGCAGGACTTTGACCAAATCAAAATTTCCCTCAAGGCCTTTGATGTACCGACCACTGTTGAAGCCTACCGCCGCCTGGCGGGAATGGTGCCTTACCCCCTGCACTTGGGCATTACCGAAGCCGGCACGGTCCAAGCCGGCTCCATCCGCTCCGCCGTCGGCTTGGGCGTTCTGCTCTACGAAGGCATCGGCGACACCATCCGGGTATCCCTCAGCGGCGACTCCGTGGACGAAGTAACCGCCGGCTACGAAATTCTCAAATCCCTGAACCTGCGCAACAAGGGGGCAACCCTGGTGGCTTGTCCCAGCTGCGGCCGGGCCGATGTGGATGTGGTCAAGCTGGCTAACGAAGTCGATGACCTGCTGAAACGGCAGGACAAAAATGTCAAGGTGGCGGTGATGGGCTGCGAAGTCAACGGCCCCGGGGAAGCTAAAGACGCCGATGTGGGCATCGCCGCCGGGGCCGGCCGGGCCGTAATTTTCCGCAAGGGCCAAAAAGTGCGCGTCGTCCCGGAAGCCGATATGCTGACCGCCCTGATGGAGGAAGTGGAAAACACGCCGGCGGCCGCCGGCGATTAGTCGGGATGGCGTGCTATAATCAAAGGCAGCAATCTCCCGGAGGTGAACCGATGCCCAGCATCACCGTGCAGAATCTTGACCCGGCGTTACAGGAGCGGCTGCGGGAGCGGGCGGCCCAGCACGGCTGCTCGCTGGAGCAGGAAGCCCGGAACATTTTGGAAGCCGCCCTCATCCAGCAGCCCCATCCGGTCAACGGTCAGGATTCGTCGGAAAACCTTTACGAATCCATCCGGAAACGGTTCGAGCCTTTGGGCGGGATGGAGTTGGACCTGCCGCCGCGGAGGTGCTCGCGCTGTGGTGAGTAGCCGCAATCAAATGACCATCCTGGATACCAACGTGGTTTCCGAGGCACTGCGACCGAACCCGGATCCTGCCGTTGCAACTTGGATTATCGGACAAGTCAAAGCGAGCTTGTTCCTTACTGCGGTTACGGAAGCGGAGTTGCGCTATGGTATTGCCAGAATGGACGCGGGCCGCCGGCGCGACGAACTACTCCGGGAGACGGAGAGTATGCTTGCCTTTGATTTTGCCGGCCGCATCCTGCCCTTCGATAGTGGAACCGCCCAAGTTTATGCCGCTATGCTGGTCGAACGCAAAAACCCGATTAGGCGTCCGATTATCCGCGCCGACTTGATGATTGCCGCCATCGCCCGCCAGCACGGCGCGGCCGTGGCTACCCGCAACACCCGGGATTTTGCCGACTGCGGCCTCCCGCTAATCAATCCTTGGCAAACCGGAGGCACTGTTTAACCGATGCGTATGACCCGACTGGTTACTCGCACCCTGCGCGCCGACCCGCCGGAGGCGGAAACCGCCAGCCACCGCCTGCTGCTCAAAGCCGGCCTTATCTATCAGGTCGCCGCCGGCGTCTATGCCTACCTGCCCCTGGCTTGGCGCGCCCTCCGCAAGATTGAAAACATCATCCGCGAGGAAATGGACGCCGCCGGCAGCCAGGAACTGATGATGCCGGCCTTGCAGCCCATGGAACTTTGGGAACAAACCGGCCGCCGCGCCGCGATGGGCGATGTCCTCTTTTCCCTCCAAGACCGCCGCGGCCGGCCCATGGCCCTGGCCCCCACCCACGAGGAAGTAATCACCAGCATCGTCCGGGCCAATGTCCAAAGCTACCGGGATTTGCCGGTCATCCTCTACCAGATTCAGACCAAGTTTCGCGACGAACCCCGTCCCCGGGCCGGCTTGGTGCGGGTGCGGGAGTTTGCTATGAAAGACGCCTACAGCTTTAACGCCGACGAGGAAAGCCTCGACGCAAGCTATCAGGCCATGGCCCAGGCTTACCGCAACATCTACCGCCGCTGCCGCCTGCCGGTGCTGATGGCCGAGGCCGACAGCGGAGCCATCGGCGGCAAGGATTCCCACGAATTCCTGCTGCCTACTCCCACCGGCGAGGATACGGTCATCACCTGCCCGGCTTGCGGCTACACCGCCAACGCCGAAAAAGCCGTCGGCGTCTATCCCCCCGTTGCTGCGGAAACGGAGCAGCCCTTGACCGAAGTCAGCACCCCCGGCGTCAAAACCATCGCCGAACTGGCCGCCTTTCTCGCTGTCCCGGAGTCCAAAACCCTGAAAGCCGTCTTTTACGCCGCCGATGGCGAAGTAGTCTTTGTGGTCCTGCGCGGCGATTTGGAAGTCAACGAAGTCAAGCTGAAAAACGCCCTGCACTGCCAAGAGTTGCGCTTGGCAACCGACGCCGAAGTGCGCGCCGCCGGCTTGGTCGCCGGCTCCGCCTCCCCCATTGGCATTACCAATCTGCAACGGATTGCCGACCCGTCCATCACCGGGGGCAGCAACTTTGTCGTGGGCGCTAACCGCCCCGATACCCACTACCGCAACGCCAACTATCCCCGCGATTTTCAGGTTGACCTGCTCACCGACCTTGCCTTGGCCCAACCCGGCCAGCTTTGCCCCCAGTGCGGCGGGATTTTGCAGTCAACCCGGGGCGTCGAAGTCGGCCACATTTTCAAGCTGGGGACTTTCTACAGTGAAACCCTGGGCGCGCTGTATCTCGACAACGCCGGCCAGCAGCAGCCGATCATTATGGGCTGCTACGGCATCGGCGTCGGGCGGCTGCTGGCGGCCGCCATCGAGCAGAACCACGATGATAAAGGCATCATCTTTCCCACCGCCATCGCCCCCTATCAAGCCCATCTGGTCGGGCTGAACCTGACCGACGCCGCCGTGGCCGCCGCCGCCGACACCCTCTATCAGCAACTATGGGACGCCGGCATTGAAACCCTGTACGACGACCGGCCCGACGCCGCGGCCGGAGTCAAGCTGAACGACGCCGACTTGCTCGGTTTGCCCCTGCGCCTGGTCGTCAGCCCCCGCAACCTGCGGAACAATGCCATAGAACTGAAAGGACGTAGCGAAACGGCGGCGGATCTGGTGGAACTGGCGAACCTCCTGCCGGCGGCCCGGGAAAAGTTGGGGGACTAGATGGACGACGGCAATTCTCCCAATCTGCGCCCCTTGACCTTTTGGGAGCGGCAAGGCGCTTGGGTCGTGTCCCTGCTGCCTTGCGCCTTCATCCTTATGGGGCTGCGGATTGTCACCTACCTGATAACCTGGCCGGACCAGAATATGTTCACCTATGTGATTGGGTTCGGGCCTTCCACCGTGGATATAACGCTGCCCTTTTGGGGCCTCGACCTCTCCATGACCACCCTCCAAGTCATCCTCTCCCGGGTCTTTTTCCTGGCCTCCTACTATATCTGGGGCCGCACCCTCGGCCACTTGGCGGTAGGCGCCTACGTCGTTGACCGCAAAACTATGCGGCGGATTGGCCCCGGCCGCAAGTTAATTCGCGGTCTGTTCCAAATGGCAATCTCCCCCATTTATGTCCTGGTGGATATGCTGTCGGTGGGGCTGGTTCTGGCCGACCATGAACAGCGCCGCTCCCTCAACGACTGGGTAGCCGGCACCTTGGTGGTAACGGGAGATGTGCCGCCGGAACCGGAACCCTACGCCTGGCGCAGTTGGATCGCGGCCATGAGCAATGCCCTCCGCCCCTTGTCGCCGCAGCCGCGGTAACGCTACTTGCGCGTTTCCAGCACCGAACTGAGATAAAGCAGGTTGGCTTTCAGTTCCGGCGCAATCTCCCCTTGACGGGAGGAGGACAGCAGCAGCAGCAGGCGCAGTTGGGCCGCCAGGTCCGCCGCCAACTTCTGCTTCGCTTCCCCCTCCGTATCCGCCGCCACCGGCACCCGCAAACCCTGCAAAGGCAGCCGGGTACGCGCCTCCCCGGCCCAATACTGGTCCAGGCTGTCAATAATGATAATGGGAATGTCTTTGGTGATGACAAAGGGGGCGTCCGGCGGCGAGTCCTCCGGCCGCAGCGCATCCACCTTAACCTGCGTCACATCGCTATGGTTAATGTGAAAGACGGCGGCATTAGGCTGGCTGGCCCCAACCAGCCGCCAGTCCCAGCCCGCCGGAACGGCGGCATCCTGTCCCGGCTCCACCTCCACCGGGCAAGCGTCATCCTCGACCAGTGGACGATCTCCCGGTTCCAAACGGTCAACCATAATCCCCTCCCGTTGGCGGCGTCTTGCCGCTTACAAGGTCAATTCCCCGGGAATCAGCCGCCCGTTTTTAGCGTCAGCAGCCAGGGCAAAGGCTTCCAACGCCATCGCCCCCAGCAATATCTTGACCCCTTCGGCGCCGAAAATGGCATAAACCGAGCGGCGGCGTCCATCCAGTTCCATAGTGACCAGTCCGATGGACATTTCCCGGCGGGAGCCGTCGGCCAGGATAAAAGCTTCGACAGCCTCCCGTTGTACGCCCAACTCCTCCAGAACAGACGCCGGCACCATCGTATAAGACGCCCCGGTATCCACCAACCCGTTCAAGGTACGGGAGCGGCTCCGGTCCCGGCTCAGCAAGGTAAAATCGGCATAGAAAGTTCCCACCAGCCCTCCAACAGTAGTTCCCGGCAAAACCGGGTTTTGCGCCCCCGCCGGTTCCGTAGCGGCGACAACGCCGGGTTGCTTAACAGTGGTCATTAGTCGCGTCTCCTTGCCGTCGCTGGCTTCCCGCCCTACAAAGTCAATTCCCCGGGAATCAGCCGCCCGTTTTTAGCGTCAGCAGCCAAGCCGTAAGCCTCCAGAGCCGTTGCCCCCAGCAGTACCTTGACGCCTTCGTCGCCAAAGATGACATCGACAAAACCGGGGCGGCCTTCCAGTTCCATCTCCACCCAACCCAAGGAGAACCGCCGGCGGGAACCATCGGCTAAACTGAAAGTCCGGGTGTCAAACCGCTCTATCCCCAACTCCTCCAGAACAGACGCCGGCACCATAGTATAAGACGCCCCGGTATCCACCAACCCGTTCAAGGTACGGGAGCGGCTTCGGTCCCGGCTCAGCAAGGTAAAATCGGCGTAGAAAGTTCCCACCGGCCCTCCGACAGTAGTTCCCGGAAAAACCGGGTTTTGCGCCCCCGCCGATTCCGGGGCGGCGATAACGCCCGGTTGCTTAACAGTGGTCATCAGGCGGCCTCCTCCTTCCGCGGCGGCTACCGCTGCTCCGGCTCCAATTCCCAAGCGGCATACACCTGTTCCGGCAGAGTGATCGGCCCGACCGCCTCCTCATACTCCCGCACGTGCTTGCTGGCCAGCAGGGCAAAGGCTTTCAGCATCTGCGGACTGACCTTGATCCGGGCCCGCAGGATGGGCTCTCGTTCCTCCATCTGCTCCCCGAAAAACAGCACCGCCGAATAAAGGCTGCTGTAAATGTGCATCGAGTCGCAGTAAAAGGTGATGGGTTCGTTAGACCCTTCGCCGCCGCCGGCCCGGGTGTCGCCGGGATTGCTGTAGTTCTCCTCTTGGGGCGGCTGATCCTCCGGTGGCACATAGGGTCGCTGGATGATGGGCATATAATTTCCTCCCCGGCCGCTGTGGACTGGTTGGCGGCCCGGTTATTATACACCATACCTCCCCTATTGCCCGGTACCATCCGGAACCGGCATACCGCCCAAGCGCCGCCGGTTACGGCGTTATTTCCGTCCCTTGCAAACCAAACCCGGCGGCCCGAAATGGTGTTAGAATAAGCTGGCAAAGGAGCCGATTATGCCGGTCAAAAAAGCCGTTATTCCCGCCGCCGGGCTAGGCACCCGCTTTCTCCCGGTCACCAAATCCCTGCCCAAAGAACTGCTGCCCATCCTCGACCAGCCCATGCTCCAGTATGTGGTCGCGGAGGCGGCCGCCGCCGGCATTGAGGAAGTGATTATCGTCACTTCCCGGGGCAAGGAATCCATTGCCGCCTACTTTCAACCCCATCCCGAACTGGAGCGGCGGTTGGCTGAAACCGGGGAAACCGACTTGTTGGCGAAAATCCAACAGGCCGCCGCTTTGGCGCAAGTTTCCTTTGTTATTCAGGAGCAGCCCCTGGGTTTGGGCCACGCCGTTTTGACCGCGCGGGATGCCGTGGGGGACAATCCCTTTGTCGTAATCCTGCCCGATGACATCATCGCCCACACCCCGGGCGCAATTGCCCAGATGCTGGCGGCGGCCCCCCCGGACTCTGGCGGCGTAGTGGCGGTAGAGCCGGCCCCTTGGGAAGTAATCCACAACTACGGCGTGGTGAACGCCGCTCCCATCAGTGAACGCCTCTATCAGGTCAACCGACTGGTGGAAAAGCCGCCTCGTTCCGAAGCTCCTTCCAACTTGACCATCGTGGGCCGCTACATCCTGCCCCCGGCGATTTTCGACTGCCTCGAGCGTACCCCGCCGGGAGCCAAAGGCGAAATTCAGTTGACCGACGGCATCAGCCTACTACTGGAAAGCCAGCCGGTTTACGCCTACGAATTCGAGGGTATCCGCTACGATGGCGGCAATCCTATCGGTTTGCTGCGGGCCGCCTTGGAGTTCGGATTAAGCCGGGCGGATACCCGGGACGCCATCAAAAATCTGCTGAAAAACCTGCCGCTAGACTAATCCCCGGCAGTGGAGAAAATCCGGCAATGGCAAGCAGCGACCAATCCCAACGGCAGCGTGCCGGCATCCTTTCCCGCCGGGCTGCGGAACGCGCCGCCGCCGGCATCCTTATCCTTTACGTGCTTACCGTCATAGCAGCAGTGGCGGCCCGGGTGGACAGCGGCGCGGACGGGGCTAATCCCGTAGCCCAAATTTCCGCCAACTATTTGCCCTATGTAATCAACCAGTCCGCCAACTTGATTGCCGCCTTGCTCCTAACCGCTCTGGCCGCCGTTCTTTACCAACTTTTCCGCACCTTGGCCGCAAACCTGGCCCTGCTGACCGGCCTGATGCTGCTGGGCGCGGCGGTCTTTGCCGGATTGGGCGGCATTGCCGGGCTGACCATTGCCCAGTCCGCAGAAAGTTACCCCGCCATTGAACCTTGGCGCGCCCTGTCCGGCAAGGTCAGTTTCACCTTTGCCGGGCTGGGATTATTGGCCTTGGCCGGGCTGATTGCCCGGCGTGGAACGCCTTGCCGGTGGCTGGGACTCTGGGGCTTGCCGGTGGGGATACTGATGTTTTTCATCTGGTATGATAATGCCGCCTTGCTGCACCGCTTGAGCGGCGGCCTCTATCTGCTCTGGCTGGTTGCCTTGGCCGGCTGGCTGCTGTTCTGGGGAACGGCTAATCCTAATATCGAGGGAAACAATGCTTAACATATTGCTGGTACTGCACATCTTGGCGGCGGCAACGCTGATGGGACATTTGACCACGGCCGCTTTCTGGAAAAAGCGCGCCGACCGGTCGGGCAACCTGGAGCAGATTGCCGCCAACGCCCAAGCCCTCGGCCGCGCCGACTTTACCTTTACCGGGCCCAGCTTGGCCATCCTGCTGCTTACCGGCATCTGGATGGGCGGGTTGACCGGTTGGGCGCGCTTTCAAGAGACCTGGTTGGCGATTTCCTTCCTGCTCCTGATTGTCATCATCATTCTCTGGTTGGCGGTACTGTTCCCCCTGCACCGCCGATTGGCCCGCCAAGCCCAGGAGGGCATCGCCGCCGGCAGCCTGCCCGCCGCCTACCGGCGCAGCAGCAAGATTTGGGAGGGCGTCAACGGCATTGCCACCCTGCTGCCGCTAATCATTCTGATCCTGATGGTGTTCAAGCCCTGATTTCCCGTATCCGGAGGGCCGCCTGATGACCCAGCCCAAAGCCCAACTGTTGGCTCAAGTCCCGGAAATCCGCGCCGAACTAAGGGCAATCCTGGAAGGGATGGACTACTGCCTTGACTGGCGGCCCGACCCGGAAAGTTGGTCGGTCCGGGAAGTAATCAGCCACTTGCTGAATACCCCACCCGGCGGCGTGCCGGCGGTGTTCCGGGGCGTAATGGACGGCAGCGTAACCGAGTTTGACCTGTGGGCCGACCAGCCGTATCTGACCCGGCAAATGCAGGAATGGGGCATTGCCGAGTTGCGGGCGGCCCTGGAAAGCTATTTCGCTGAACTGACCGCCGCCCTGGAATCCGTTACCGAGGAATCCCTGTCCGCCGCCACGGTAATGGTGCATCAGCGCAACCGCCATTGGGATGAACCCTGCCCGGCTCAATGGCTACCGGAACGCCTCTTTGCCGGCCACTGGCGGGAACACTTGGCCCAGTTGCGGGAGCTGCGGGATACCCTGGGTGTGTAGGGGGAAGTTTGCAGTCTCCCCCTACCCCTCCTTCCCAATCCCCAGCAAGCTGAGAAACGCCTCCTGCGGCACCTCGACCCGACCCACGCTTTTCATCCGTTTCTTGCCCTCTTTCTGCTTTTCCAGCAGCTTGCGCTTGCGGGTAATATCGCCGCCGTAGCACTTCGCCAGCACATCCTTCCGCATGGCCCGCACCGTCTCCCGGGCAATAATGCGGCTGCCGATGGCTGCTTGAATCGGCACCTCAAACAGCTGCCGGGGAATGGTCGTCCGCAGCTTTTCCACCAAGGCCCGCCCGTGCGCCACGGCCAAATCCCGGTGGACAATCATCGACAACGCCTCCACCGGCAAATGGTTAATCAGGATGTCCACCCGGCTTAACGGCGCCGCCCGGTAGCCCTCAAAGCTATAATCCAAAGAGGCGTAGCCCTGAGTGCGCGATTTCAGCTGATTGTAGAAATCGGCCAGCATCTCCGACAGCGGCATCATATATTCCATTACTACCCGGGTTTGCTCATCCCCGGCGGTATCGGCACTGCCGCCCTTGCGCGCCGGCATCCCCTGAATATACTCCATCCGCTTAAACTCGGCCCGGCGGGCGTGCATCAACTCCATCACCGCCCCCACATGGCGGTTGGGCGCAACGATGGTCAACCCCAATACCGGCTCCTGGATTTCCTTGATTTCGTGCGGCTGCGGCAGCCTCGAGGGATTGTCCACCCGCAGCGAACTGCCATCGGTTTGGATCACCTGATAAGCCACGCTGGGGGCGGTGACAATTAAGTCCAGGTTATACTCCCGCTCCAACCGCTCCTGAATAATCTCCAGGTGCATCAGCCCCAGGAAACCGCAGCGAAAGCCGAACCCCAAAGCCCCGCTGCTTTCCGGCTCCATCGTCAACGAGGCATCATTCAGCCGCAGCTTGTCCAGGGCGGCCCGCAGGCTGCCGTATTCCTCCCCATCCGAAGGGTACAAGCCGGCAAAGACCATCGATTTCAATTCCACATAGCCGGGCAGCGACTCCACCGCCGGCCGGCCGCTGCTGGTCAGGGTATCGCCAACGCTGCACTCCTGCACATCCTTAAACCCGGTAGCCACATAGCCCACTTGCCCGGTAGTCAGGGCGTCCACCGGCGTAGGAAAGGGCGCAAACACCCCCACCTCGACAATCTCCGCCGTCTTGCCCGAGGACATCACCATTATTTTGTCGCTGCGGGATACCTGCCCATCCTCGACCCGCACATGGGCGATAATGCCCTTGTAAGAGTTATAGACCGAGTCAAAGACCAGGGCGCGCAAGGGATCCGCGGTTTTGCCCCCGGGCGGCGCAAAACGCTCCACCACAGCATCGAGAATATCGTTAGCCCCGGTGCCTTCCTTGGCCGATACAAAGAGAATTTCGTCGTCCCGGAACCCGAAAACCTGCTTCAGTTCCCCGGCTACCCGTTCCGGCTCCGCCTGCGGCAAATCTACCTTGTTGACCACCGGAATCAATTCCAGGTCATACTCCATCGCCAGCAGCGTATTGGCAATGGTCTGGGCTTCGATGCCCTGGCTGGCGTCCACTACCAGCAGCGCCCCCTCGCAGGCGGCCAAGGCGCGGGAAACTTCGTAGCTGAAATCCACATGACCCGGCGTGTCAATCAGGTTCAGCCGGTAGGTGCTGCCATCCCGGGACTGGTGCTGCATTGCCACCGCCTTGCCCTTGATGGTAATGCCGCGCTCCCGTTCCAGCTCCATCTGGTCCATAAACTGGGCCTTCATTTCCTGCGGCCGGACGGTGCCAGTAATCTCCAGGAAACGATCGGCCAGCGTGGACTTGCCGTGGTCAATATGGGCGATGATGCAAAAGTTGCGGATAAGTTCAGGATTCATAACGGCTACTATAGTAACACGGCCGGGCAAGGGTAACAAGGCAAGCAAAGCCGGGTAATTGCATATAAAACTGCCTTGCCCGGTTTCAGTATGCGATATTGACTTGGTACGGCTTGCTATAATGAAACCATCGCCGCTAGAGAGGGAACTGCTATGACCATCCATAACGGGATGCGCCCGGTGCATCCGGGAGAAATACTTACTGAGGAACTCGAGGAGTTGGGGATGTCCGCCAATGCCTTGGCTGAAGCCTTGGCCGTCTCTCCCAATCAGATTGCCGCCATCCTGAAAGAGCAACAGGGCATCACCGCCGACACCGCCCTGCGCCTGTCCCGCTACTTCGGCACTACGCCCCAGTTCTGGCTGAACCTGCAAAAGAGCTATGAATTGCGCTTGGCCGAAATCGAGTCCGGGCAGCAAATTGCCGCAGCGGTACAACCTTTAGCCGGCGTAGCGCGCCAATCCTGAAACACAAAAAGGGGCGGGTTCGACAGAACCCGCCCCCTCTAACCGTACCTGACTAACCCCGGCTATAAGAACCATACCCCGGCGACTGAATGCAGGCCGCCCAATGATCCGGCTCCACTTCCCGCAGTTCCGGAAGTACCTGCGGGCAATCATCCATCACCACCGGGCAGCGCGGGTGAAACACGCAGCCGCTCGGCGGGTTCAGCGGCGACGGCACCTCGCCGCTCAGCAGAATCCGCTCCCGTTGCGCGTCAATCACCGGGTCGGGAATCGGCACCGCCGACAGCAGCGCCCGCGTGTAGGGATGCAACGGGTTCTGGTAAATTTCGTTGCGGTCGGCAATCTCTACCATGTGGCCCAAATACATCACCGCTACCCGGTTGCTGATATGCCGCACCACCGAAAGGTCGTGGGCGATGAACAGATAAGTCAGGTCAAACCGCTCCTGCAAATCCTCCAGCAGGTTGATGACCTGCGCCTGAATCGACACATCCAACGCCGACACCGGCTCGTCGCAGACGATAAAAGAGGGGTCAACGGACAAAGCCCGGGCTACGCCAATGCGCTGCCGCTGCCCGCCGCTGAACTCGTGGGGGAACCGGTCGGCCATATAGGGATTCAACCCCACATTTTGCAGCAATTCCGCTACCCGTTCCCGGTACTCCTCTTTGCTGTTCACCAAGCCGTGGACAATCAGCGGCTCCCCGATAATGTTGCCCGCCGTCATCCGGGGGTTCAGGGAACTGTAGGGGTCTTGAAAGACCACCTGCATCTGCCGCCGCATCACCCGCATATTCCGGGTGGACAGCCCGGTCAGTTCCTGCCCGTCAAAAACCACCTGCCCGCTGGTGGGGCGGTACAACTGAAGGATGCAGCGGCCGGTAGTGGTTTTGCCGCAGCCGCTTTCCCCGACCAGTCCCAAAGTTTCCCCCCGGCGGACAAAGAAACTCACATCGTCCACCGCCTTGATCTGGGCCACCGCGCGCTGAAAGATAATGCCCGCGGTAACCGGGAAATACATCTTGAGATTCTTGACCTCCAGCAGAATGTCGCCGGTCTGGGCCGTGCCGTTGGTCTGCGTCCCGGTTTGGGTCATCGTGGTCATACTCTAATCCTCTCCCCGGCGGGTTTTCCCCGGTTGTGCCGGTCTATTCGGCCGCCGCCGTTTCCGCAGCGGCTCCGGCCCCGTTGGCCGCGGCGCTGTCATCCACCAGAAAGTCCAACGCCGACGGGCCCAGTTCATCGGAACGCCAGCAGGCCGCCCAGTGGCCCTCGTTCATCAGCATCAAAGGCGGAGTCTCCACGGCGCACTTGTCCACCGCCCAGCGGCAGCGATCCCGGAAGGCGCAGCCCGGCGGCACATTGATCAAGTCCGGCGGCTGCCCCTCAATGGGATCCAGCTTGGCCCGCCGCGGCAAGTCCAGCCGCGGCACCGACTTGAGCAGACCCACGGTGTAGGGATGGCGCGGATTGCTATAGACCTCCCGGGCCGTCCCCCGCTCAATGATTTTCCCAGCGTACATAATGTTCATCCGGTCGGCGTAGCGGGCCACTACCCCCAGGTTATGGGTGATGACGATTAGGGACACCCCGAACTCGCTGGTCAGGTTTTTCATCAACTCCAGAATCTGGGCTTGAATGGTCACATCCAGGGCGGTAGTCGGCTCGTCGGCGATAATCAGCTTGGGATTGCAGCTCAATGCCATGGCAATCATCACCCGCTGCCGCATCCCGCCGCTGAACTGATGGGGATACTGCCGCACCCGCCGTTCCGGGTCGGGAATACCCACCCGCGACAGCAAGTCCACCGATTCGGTGCGCGCCTGGTCTCGGCTCATCCCCTTGTGCAGTTGCAGGGTTTCACTGAGCTGCCGCTCCAGGGTCAGCACCGGGTTCAGCGAGGTCATCGGCTCCTGAAAGACCATGGACATTTTGGCGCCCCGGATGCGGCGCATATCGTCCATATCCACTTTCAGGATGTCCTCCCCCTCAAAGAGCAGTTCCCCCTCCACGATTTTCCCCGGCGGGTCGGGAATGAGCCGCATCAGCGACAGGGCGCTGACGCTTTTGCCGCAGCCGCTTTCTCCCACCAGACCCAAGGTTTCCCCTTCCTCGACTTCGTAGGAAACCCCGTCCACCGCCTTGACCACCCCCTCAAAGGTGTAGAAGTGGGTTCGCAGGTCTTTGACTTCCAGCAGAGTAGCCACCGAGCCTCCCCCCGGCAGGCCGATTCCGCCGCTAACGGCGGCCGGCGGCCGGCTTGCGTTTTATGGGCAACTAACCGTATTGCGGTCGAAAATGACTTTCCCGTTCTCGATGGTGGGGAAGGGGAGACTCGAACTCCCACGCTTTACAGCACATGATCCTAAGTCATGCTCGTCTGCCAATTTCGACACTTCCCCGGAGTTAGTTTGACCCCGGTTAATCTCCTTGGAAATGATTTGGTGACCCGCCTCGGGGTCGAACCGAGAACCTACGGATTAAGAGTCCGTTGCTCTGCCAGTTGAGCTAGCGGGCCGCCGCAAATCGTCCTCCCCACTGCGGTCAGCGTAAAGGTTGCAACATAGTAGCGATATTTTCCCGCTCTTGTCAATAGATTGACCAGATTGAGATTTTCCCGGCTTGCCGCCTAAACCCCGTAATTCAGCCGGTCAATCAATCCCGGCGGCAGCCCGGCTTGCCGCATCCTGTCCTGAGTATCTGCAATATCATAACTGACCCGCCGTTGCTCCACCGTCCCCGCCGCGTCATCATACACCGCATAAGCGGCCCGGCAGTCATAATCCCGGGGCTGCCCTACGCTGCCCGGGTTGATTATCCGCCGCCGTTCATCCAACGGATAGAGTTCATCCTCAGCAAAGGTTACGAACTCCGGCCCGTCCCGGTTTTCCACACAGCTAAAGGGCAAATGGGAATGGCCCACCAAGCAGTAGGGCGTAGTCAGCCGGGCAAAGGTAGCGGCGGCCGCCGCCGGGCTTAACAGATACTCCCGCAGCGGGGCGCGCAAACTGCCGTGAACCAGGGTAAAAGCCCCGGCCGTAGCCGTCAACGGCAAATCCGCCAGAAAATCCTGCTCCTCCCGGGAAAGCTGCCCCGCTGTCCATAACGCCGCCGCGGCCGCATTATGGTTAAAGCCGGCGGCCGTCTCCGGATACAGCGCGGCATGGTCGTGATTGCCGGCCACTGCCGTTAAGGGATACCGGCGCAGCAACTCCAGACAGGCCCCCGGCTCCGGCCCATAGCCCACCAGATCGCCCAGACACCACAGGGCGTCAAACCCGCCCCGGGCCGCCGCATCTGCCAATACCGCCGCCAAAGCCGCCCGGTTGGAATGAATATCCGACACAATCAAAGCCCGCAAAACCGCCCCCGCGCTAAAATGGAAATTGAAACGGCTGGCACTGTGGAATAAGGGGCGCGCCAAGAAAGGGGCAATGCCTATTGGCTCCTTGTCCTTGCTGTGGCTTTACAAGGCTCGATTCAGACACGCCAACTCGTGTTGAGAATACCCAACCGCCCGCTGCCACTTCAAGGTTTGTCCACCATCGCCGGCCGGGTAGAGCAACCTCAAACGCCCGCTCCCTACCACTGCTGAATTACCGGCAGCACTTCCCGCCCGAACAGGCCGATGTTGTCCATGGTCGCTTGGTGGGACATTCGGGATTCCTGTCCGTAGAAAATCAGATGCTCCATCCCCAAGCGGTCGTGGAGATACTTGATTTTTTCCAGCACCGTATCCGGGGTGCCGGCTACGATATGGTAGTTTTCGTTCAGTTCCTCGTAGGTCTGCTGAATCAGCGGGCGGATGGCGCGGCGGGCCGCCACCTGTTCCCCTTGCTGGGTACGGTAGCCTACCGGGTTCATATACTCCCGGGGGCCGCGGGTAGTAGTTCCCATCCGCCAGATGAAATGCCGGGCCTGTTCGTCGGCCTTTTCCTGGGTTTCCGCCACATAGCAGCAGAGCAGGTAGCCGAAGTTGTCGGCGGTGGGCGTATAGCCGGCTACCGCCGCCGTATCCCGGTAGATTTGGAACAAGTCCTCGGTAACATCCAGCGGCGTCAGAAAAGCGACATAGGTATAGCCGTGTTCGGCAGCCCATTGGGCCGTTTCCGGGCTGGCGGTGCCGGGCACCCAGATGGGCGGATGCGGCTGCTGCACCGGCGTCATCCAGGGGTTGACCACCCGAAAGTTGTAATGCTTGCCCTCCCAGCGAAAGGGGCCGGGCGTAGTCCAGGTTTTGATGACCAGGTCGTGACATTCCTCGAACCGCTCCCGGTTATGCAGGGGATTGCCGTTGGTCGCCAAAGTTTCCACGCCGGTGCCGCGCACCATCCCGGAGATGACCCGCCCGCCGGAGATGACATCAATCATCGCGATTTCCTCGGCCAAGCGCACCGGGTTGTCGTGGATGGGCAGGATGTTGCCCAGGAGCAGGATTTTGGCCTGCCGGGTAGTGCGGGCCAGGACGGCGGCGGACAGGTTGCAAGAGGCGTTCATACAGGACGGGGTGTTATGGTGTTCGTTGACCATAATGCCGTCGAAGCCCATTTCGTCCACATAGCCGCACTCGTCGAAGTACCGCTGGAACAGGTCGCTGGCCTTTTGCGGGTGGAAGTAGGCGTTGGGAAAGGTCAACCGCAACGAGGGATACTTCTCCCCCTCGGCGTCCGGGTATTCGTGGTAGGGGAACTCGCTGAAATAATAGACTTTCATCGGCGGGCAAAACTCCTGGCGGCAGTTTCCGGGATGGGCGGATGGGAATGGCAAGCGCAAAGCATTATACACCATAACCGGGTCAGTGGGCGGCGATTGCCGAACCCTAACCCGCCGCTACTTCCTCCGGCTCCCGAGCTTCCGACCCAACTTCCCCAACTCCCTCACCATCCAGCAACGCCGCCAGCTCCTCCGGGCTGGGCCGGTCGTCCCGCTCCAGCGGCTGAATCCGTTCCAGCGCCGCCGCCTCGGAACGCAGGGCGTGCCACAGATCCCAATGCAGTTGCCCGTTCAGCCAGAACTCCGGAGTCGTGCCCAAAAACTTGGACAGACGGTAGGCCAGTCCGGCCGTAACCCGCCCCTCACCATTGATGAGCTTGTTTATCCGCGAGTAGGGGACAAAGATGGCGGCGGCCAATTGCCGCTGGCTGATGCCCATAGGTTTCAGAAACTCCTCCAGCAGCATCTCGCCCGAATGGGTCGGCGGGCGGTGGGTAGGCAAGCGTATCGTCATAATTAACCTCTTGGCGAGTTAAACGGACTAGCGGTGATAATCAGTGATTTCTACAGCAGCGGCTTGTCCATTCTGCCAAGTGAAGCAGATACGGTACTGTTCGTTGATGCGGATACTGTGCTGCCCATCCCGGTCGCCCCGCAAGGCTTCCAGACGGTTGCCGCGGGGTTGGGCCAAGTCAATCAGCCGAGCCGCCCGGCTAATCCGGTCTAATTTGCGCTTTGCGGCCGGCCATAGGTATGGCGGCAAAGCGCGCCGGGCGGCGGCGCTGGTCACGCCGTTATAAATGTCCTCCGTCCCCTGGTCGGCAAATCCGGCAATCACCCGGCTATAGTAGCAGGAACCGCCGGTTGGGGGCAACCGGCCGTTGCCGGCAGTTCAGACAAGTTTAAGCCAGACTTGGCCCGCGTCCACGCCGCAGTGTTGGAGCAGGGATTTAACCCTTTGATCCAACATTCGGATATTACCATGCCTCTCCATATAAAGGCGGTTCGACAACTGGTAGGGAATTATGAAATGTCTCCCATCTGAATGTACGGGGTCGGTATGGACAATGTGATTCCTTCCTCCGGATACCGCTACCGGGCAATTGCTAGCGGTAAGTTTCTCCGCTTTGATGAGCCACTCTGCCACTTCCGAAAGCATTTGCCACCAGAACCGGCAGGAGGTGATCTCATCTCCCGTAGCAAACTTAATCGCCGACGGAGCCGATGTGCCGGCCTCGGGTTGAAAATCAGACAGACTCACCCATCCTGCATCAACCGGCGACACAGGAAGTTGGTTGGTAGGCTCTTGATTCCCGCTATCCGCCGGCGGATAAGTGGCAGCTACCTTTGTCCCGGCAATAGGCGTATTAGCCTCAATCGGCCGCCCCGTTGCCAAGTTTGGCCGCCATAGCAGCAGCAGTTTCAAGGCGCATTCGTGGGCCGGTGTGTCTAGGAGCCGCAAATCCAGCAACCGCCGCTCCTCCAGCGTTACCTGCTTAAAAACCTCGTACAGCTCCCACTGATTGCCGTCGGTCAACCCGGCGTAGGCAATGCCGGCGGCGTTGGAATAGTTGAGCATCTGCATCCGGTGGGACGCCAGCGGCTCGCCCAGCTTCTTGGCTTCGACCGTAGCGGCCGGCTTGCCCTCCGGCCCCAACAAGGCATAGTCCACCCGTTGACCGCTGATTTCGTACTCCGGGGTAGCCAATGCCGGGTCAGCTACATCCCAGCCCAAGGCTTGCAGCAACGGGTCAATCAACGCCACCCGGGTGCGGATTTCGTTCTGCCGCAGGGTGTCGCCATAGTTGCGGATGCGGCCTTGCAACGTCGCAATGACGCCGGCCAAATCGTCCAGCACGGTAATGCCCCCGATGATGGGTTTAGCGCATTTTAGCCAATCGGCAGGGGATGGTCAAATTTTTGACGAATCCCGACAATCACAATCCCTGCCCCACGGCCGCAATCAGGTTCAGGCTGCGCTGCATTGACGCTTGCGGGTCGCTGCCGGCGGTGATGGGGTGCGCCAGGATTTCCGTTGCGCCCCGGTCGAACAGTTCCCGCAGGCGGCCGGCCACTGCCTCCTCATCGCCGCTGAACACCACATCGGACAGCATCCCGTCGCTCCACGCGCCTTCCCGGGCTTCCGGATGGCCGGAGGCGGCAAACATTTCCTGGTAAAAGGGCGAGCGGGGATAGTTAGCCAATTGCTGGCGGGCGGCGGCGTTGACTTCCTCCCGGTTTTCGTGGACGCAGACCGGGGCGTGGGCAATGAGCGGCGGTGTTTCCCGCCCGGCATCGGCCGCCCCCTGCCGCATCGCCGGCAAGGCCACATCCCGCAGGGTTCTGTATCATTTTGCTGGGGGGTATAGTTTTATAATCCCGGCATAACCGGGTTTTTTACTTCAGGTGAGTCGGTGATTACCGTTTGCGCCGCGGCTGCCGGGACTTCTTAAAGGCGATTTTCGCCAAGTCATAGTCAGCACTTGCCGACTGGTAAGCCCGGTAAGCCTTCTTTTTCCGGTTGGCGTGGTGTTCCACGTTCTCCTTGGGGGTTCGCCGACGCGGCATAGTTTCTCCTCCAACTATCTGAATTCGCCGGTTAGACTATACATCACATTACCGCACCGCCGCAACATCTTGCCAATCCTTGAACGGCAGTTCCGCCCCGGCCGCTTCCGCCGGCTTCTTTCCTCGTAGACCTCTGGTGCGGCCGGAAATAGTTGTAATGCAGCACCAAGCCGTCAATGTACGCCTGCCCGGTATCCCGCCCCTCCAGTCCTCGTAGCACCTTGTCCCGGTCACGGAATGTGCCTTGCAACCGCTCCGACAGGTTGTTGTTGATTTCCGCTTTGATACCCTGGCTAACCGTGTGCTTAACCTTCTTGGTGGGGAACGCCCGCGGCAACGCCCGCCGGTAAGAGCGCAGCCCGTCCGTCCGCAGCACATCCGGGGCGGTCTCCGACCTTTCCCGCGCCAATGCCAATGCCGTTTGCGCCGCTCTGGTGTGCCGGTCAGGGGACAGGTAAGCCGACAGCACAAAGCGGGTTTGGGAATCCATTACATTGAACAGCCAGAGTTTCCGACCGCCGACCTTGACGACCATTTCATCCGCTACCCATTCCGGGCCGGTCTCAACTTTCATCGGGCGCAGGACATCATCGGCTTTTGCAGTCAGTTCCCGCACCCAGCGATAGACCGTCATCGGCCCGGTCTTGCGGTCAAAATACTGCTCCATATTCCTTGCCACCCGGCGATAGGAAAGCCCGTCAAAATACATATCCACTGCCACGCCCCGCTCATAAGCGGTACCGTGGGCGTGTTTCCCTTCCGGCTTGACCGGCTTCCCGTTGGCGTCCAGCACAACTAACCGCTTGCCGACCGACCCCGACCGGCAAGTATCGCAGCGTTCACCCGTCCGCCGCTTGCAGTTGTCGCTGGTGCATTTGTGTCCCATAGCCAACTATGGTATCATCCCCCCCAGCAAAATGATACAGAACCTCCCGCAGATACTGACCGGGACAGACCCAGCTGATGGCCCCGTCGGCGATTTCACCGCACAAGCGGAAGGAACGGCGGCGCAGGGCTGACGCCATTATCGGCACTTCCGGGACGGCGGCGCCGGGCAAGGCGGCGTGGCCGTGATACTGCGTCCCGTCATAATCCACCCGCCCCTCCCGCAGCAGGGTTTTGACCACCGCAATATACTCCCGCAGGTTGGTCAGGGGCGCATTATGGGCAATGCCGAACATCGGCTCAATGCTGACCTTGTGACTCGGCCCCAACCCCAGGCGGAACCGCCCCGGGGCCAGTTGCGCCACTACCTGGGTTTGCTGGACGGCGACGATGGGATGGCGGGGGTAAGTAGGGATGATGCTGGTACCCAGCAGGATGTGGTCGGTAACGGCGGCCGCGGCGGCAAAGGTCGTCAGAGCGTCCGGGCCGGCGCCGCCGGAAGTCAGCCAAGCCGCCGCAATGCCCAGGCTTTCCAGTTCCTGAATCCGGGCTACTACCGCCCGGCTGTCCCCGCCCATCGCCGCCACGCCGATACGCTTTGCCGATTCTGCCATAATCCTTGCCTCCCGTTGCCCGATTTTTACGGGCAGATTAGCATTGACCGCCGTATAATTCAACCGGCCGGCTTCAGCGACAGCGGCAATCCCGCTATTACCAGATAGACGGCATCGGCCGCCACCGCGGCTTGCTGATTGACCGTCCCCAACAAATCCTGAAAGCGGCGGCCCAGGGCGTTGGGCGACACCGGGCTTAACCCCACTTCGCTGCTGACCAGGACGGCGGCCGCCGTTTGCCGCCGGCACACCGTCAGCAGCCGCTCCAGTTCCGCCAAGGCTTGGGACTCTACGGCCGCAAAATCGGCAATTTCCTGTTCCATTATCCGGTTGGCAATCCATATATCCAAGGCATCGAGCAAAACGACCGGCGGCGGGTCGGCGGCGGGCAATGCTGCGACCAGGGCGGCCGCCGGGCGCAGCGATTCCTCGATAGTGCGCCAGTGGGCCGGGCGGCGCTGCTGATGGCGGCGGATGCGCTCCTGCATTTCCCCATCGCCGGCTTGCCCGGTAGCCAGATAGATGACCGGACGGTGCAAGTCCGCCGCCAACTTTTCGGCAAAGGCGCTTTTGCCGGAGCGGACGCCGCCCAAAACCAGCGTCAATTTTCCCGCGTCCATTTCAGCCCTAATTCCCAAAATCCGGTGCCAAGCCGGTCATCCGATAGATGGCGTCCATTTGCAGGCTGGCGCGCACCCAAGCGGCCAGTTTGTCAAACTCGGCGTCCATTGCCGTCTCCGCGGCCGCCGGCGGCAAAGTTGCCCCTTTGCGGCGGGCCAGTTCGGTAAGGACGGCGCGGCGGAGGCCGCCGTTGTGAAACAAGCCGTGAATGTAGGTGCCTAACACCTGCCCGGCGGCGTCTATCGCCCCGTCTCCGGCGGTGGCGGCGGTAACTGGCACATCAGAACGATCGTTGATGCGGAAGGGGACGGCTACCCCCTCGCCGGCAGTCCGTCCCATGTGAATTTCATAGCCCTGAATAGCGGCCCCGGCCGCCCCGGCCAACAGCCCGGCGGCGGCCGCTACTTCCCCCTGGATACGGTGGGTTTCCTTGCGGCCGGCAAAAATGGTGGTCAACGGCAGCAGCCCCAAACCTTCCCTTTCATGGCAGTCGGATTCAATGCCTTCTGGGTCATAAAGGTTAGTTCCCAACATCTGGTAGCCGCCGCAGATGCCGATGATGGCGGCGCCGTCCCGATGCCGTTCAATAATTGCTTGGGCCAAGCCTTGTTGATCGAGCCAGATTAAATCGGGGATGGTGGTTTTGCTGCCGGGCAGGATAATCAGGTCGGGGCGGCCCAATTCGGCGGCCGCCGTTACATAGCGCAAGCCAACGCCCGGCTCCCGGGCCAGCGGGTCGAAATCATCAAAGTTGGAAATGTGCGGCAATTGGATTACCGCAATGTCCAGGGCCGCCGGGCCGGCAGCGCGGCCCGGCAAATCCAAAGCTACCGAATCCTCCTCCGGGATGTGAATGTCGCGGAAGTGGTGGACGACGCCCAACACCGGCACGCCGGTACGCTGTTCCAGCATCGTCAGCCCGTCAGCCAGCAGGGACGGGTCGCCGCGGAACTTGTTGATGATGAAACCTTTGACCGTTTCCCGTTCCGACGGCTCCAGTAATTCCATAGTGCCGACCAAGGCGGCGAAAACGCCGCCGCGGTCAATATCGCCGCAGAGCAGCACCGGGGCGTTGGCGTATTGGGCCACCCGCATATTGACAATTTCCGTGGCCTTGAGGTTGATTTCGGCGGGGCTGCCGGCTCCCTCGATAACTACCACATCATAGTCTTGCCGCAGGGCGTCGAGGGAAGTATGCACCGCGGCCCACAATTCGGCTTTCAGGGCGAAGTAGTCCCGGGCTTGGGCGGAAACCATCGGGCGGCCGAGGCGCACCACTTGGGCAATGTGGTCGGCTTCCGGTTTCAGCAACACCGGGTTCATCTCGACCCGGGCTTCGACGCCGGCCGCCGCCGCCTGCACCGCTTGCGCCCGGCCGATTTCTCCGCCGTCCGGGGTTACATAGGAGTTGTTGGACATATTCTGCGCCTTGAAGGGGGCAACGCGAAACCCGTCCTGGCGGAAAATACGGCACAAAGCCGCCGCCAGAACGCTTTTGCCGACATGAGATGCAGTGCCTTGCACCATTAAGACGCGGCCGGGCATATTGGCTCCTTTAAGGTTGCGCGGTCCAAACTCTGGACTGTTGGGGCTTATATTCCGCTACTCGATTCCCGCCAGATGGGAAGTGTCATTATACAGGTGCAGCACGGCGTTGTCCGGGTAGGTATAGACGAGGGACAGGGCGCAGTTGTGCATCACGAATTTCCAGTTGGCTTCGAGGGGGAGGGACAGCAGAGCGACGATGAACGACCGCAGGGAGCCGCCGTGGCCCACTACCAGTACCTTATCCCGGGGGCCGTGCGCCGCGGTCAGTTGGGCGGTGAACTCAGCCATCCGCGCGCTGGTCTGCCGGATGGTTTCCCCACCGCCGGGGGGAGCAAAGTCGAGGTCGTTGCGAAGGGAAGCCTGGTACAAATCCGGGTAGCGTCGGGCGTATTCCCGGACGGTCAGCCCCTCAAAGACGCCTTTGTGATATTCCCGCAGCTGCGGCGTAGGGTACAACGGCGTATCCCGCTCGCCCAGGATGATTTGCGCCGTTTCCCGAGTGCGGCTCAAATCGCTGCAATACGCGGCGTCAAAGGCTATGCCAGCCAAGCGGCAAGCCAAAGCCGCCGCTTGCCGCCGGCCCCGGTCGGTCAAAGCAATATCGGTATGCCCCTGGATGCGGCCTTGGGCATTCCACTCGGTTTCGCCGTGGCGGACTAGGTAAATTTCAGCCATATCAAATTCAGCGCGCCAAGAGTAATTTTGACTGACGGTCGGGCGCGCCGGAAAACTTCCCCCTTATATTACCGCAAATTCGCGAATAGCGCGCTGCCTTGCCGCCGTTTCGTAGTATAATACCGGCAAATCCCGCTTAATCCAGCCCTGACGGAGCAAGCAGCATTATGACGCAACCGGCCAACAGCTACATCGACTCCCACGCCCATATCGTTCCCCCGGCATTGCTTGACGCGGCCCGCCATTCCGGGGCGGCCTTGGGCGTCAGCGTGGAGGATACTGAGCGGGGGCCAGCCCTTCAGTTTGACGGCTTGACCCGGCTGCGGCCGGTGGGCGGTCTGGCCCGGCTGGAACCCCGGCTCGAGTGGATGGAGCAGCAGGGATTGGGGCGGCAAATCCTCGGTTCCTGGCTGGATATTCAGGGCTATACCCTGGCGGCGGAGCCGGCGGCCACTTGGGCGCGGCTGTTCAACGAACACTTGGCTGACTTGGTCCGGGACTACCCCGGCAAGTTTGCGGGACTGGCGACGGTGCCGGTGCAGGATGGTGAACTGGCAGCCCGGGAACTGGAGTACGCCGTTAAGGAACTGGGTATGTTGGGGGTAATGCTGGCGGCAGACCCGGCAGAGCAGGATTTGGCACAGGAAAGATTTGAACCCTTTTGGGCGGCCGCCGTTGCCCTGAATGTACCGCTAATCCTGCATCCGCCCACCCATGGTTTTGGGGCTAATATCCGCCCCTCCTACCTGGCTTTTTCTCTGGGCCGCACTCTGGACACCACCATTACCGCCGCCAAGCTGATTTTGGGCGGGTTGTTCGACCGTCATCCCGACTTGAAAATAATGCTGGTACACGGCGGCGGCTACTTGCCCTATCAAGCGGCGCGCATTGACAACGGCTATCGCAGCGGCGCCGGGCGGCCGGTCGAGTTGCAGCGGGAAAAGCCTTCCGACTACCTGCCGCTGCTTTACTATGATAATGTAGCCGTATCCACCGCCGTAGTGCGGCTGCTGGCGGAAATCGCCGGCCCGGAACATCTATTGCTGGGTTCCGACTATGTTTTTGCCGGCAGCCCGGCGCCGCTGACCGGCAACATCACCCCCGCCGGCTTTAGCGACGACCAAGTGAACCTGATTTGCTGCGGCAATGCCCGCCGCTTGTTCTGGGGAGAAAAGGAGTAACTATGTCCCCCGGTTGAACCGCAGCCCCCGGCCGGGGATGGGGATTAACCAGGAATAGGCCGGCCGGCTAACCTAATGCCAGTCAGTTAAATCCATCCTGAATCCATCAAGGAGTGTGCAACCCAATGCAGATTGTCGATACCCACTGCCACGCCGGGGTCAACTGGTTTGAGCCGGTGGAAATGATTTTGCACCAGATGAATCTGAATGGTGTTGAGCAGGCCGTGTTGATTCAGCACGGCGGCAACTACCATAACGATTACCTGATCGAGTGCGTCAAACGCTATCCCGGCCGCTTTGGCGCCGTGATTTGGGTCGATGTGGCTGACCCCAATGCGCCGGCGGCCTTGGAGCGGCTGGCGGTTCAGGAGGGCGTAGTGGGGATGCGGCTGCATCCGACCCAGCGTTCCCCGGAACCTGACCTCTTGGCAATCTGGCGCAAGGCCGCCGAGTTGAACCTGCCGGTCAGCTGCTTTGCCCGCAGCGCGGCCGATGTAGCCGCCCCGGAGTTTCAAGCCATTGTCGAGCAGTTTCCCAATCTGACCATCATCCTGGAGCATCTGGCCGGCGCCTACCGGCCGTTAAGCCCGGATTCGGTGTCCGAACCCTATGCCGCCTACCAGGAAGCCTTGACCCTGGCCCGTTTCCCCAACACTTACATCAAGTTCGGCGGCTTGGGCGAGTTCTGCGTCCGCCCCAACCCGTTGGCGGCGCAGTACGGTTTTAACGAAATTCCGCCGCTGATGGAAATGGCGTACGCCGCCTTTGGCCCGGAACGGATGATGTGGGGCAGCGACTTTCCGCCGGTAGCCGGCCGGGAGGGCTACCGCAACTCCCTGCAAGCCCTGTTGGAATACCCTTGTTTCCAGACCCCGCCGGAACGGGAATGGGCTTTCGGCAAGGCGGCTTTGGAGGCTTTTAAGATGGGGTAGGAAGGAGTGGATTCGGTTAAGGATGGGCCGGTATTGGTATTTCTGATGCCGGCCCATCCCTTTGGACTAGGCGTAATCCCCGCCTCTTTCAACAAAACGCTCGGAGAAAATGGTAACTTCTTGCAAGGCTGCGGCCACGCCAACTTTGAGGATAGGGCGGCTGTACGTGTGCTCACCCTTGGTGTCGTCAAAAAAGCGTCCCAAGGGGTCAATCATAGCGTAGCTGCCGGTCATCAACGCATTGCTTTCCGGCACTACGATTATGCCCTCCCTTTCCACCGAGCGGTTCCGCGCAACATACCGGCTGAATTCTGCGTCGCTTACGACGAACTCGTCAATACGGGCATCGTTTTGATGGCGCACCGGCAACGCTTGAAAGATTTTCCACCGTTCGGGCCGGATGGAAAGGATAAACGGGCGGAAGTCCTCGGCGTGGTTGAGGCGGTTGACCACCGTGTTGACTTTAAAGCGGATGTCCCGCTCTTTAATCCAACCGGCCATTTGCTGATACTCCGCCGCGCTCAACGGCGGCTTGCTGCCGACATTGCGCCCGATTTTCCGCAAAGTAGCGGCGTCCACGCTGTCAATGCTCAAGGCGACCATATCCAGGGAACCAGCCAGATTGTCCAGCCAATCGCCCGTAATCCGGGAGCCGTTGGTAACTATGGAGGTGGTCAGCCCCAGCCCCTTGGCCGCTTGTATCAAGGCGGGCAGCCAAGGGCAGAGGGTGGGTTCGCCGCCGGCAAAATTGATTTTCCGGAACCCGGCATCCCTCAGGAGGTTGACCAAGCGGAGGGCGTCAGCCTCGGGCAGGAAGGGCGGTTTGGAGGGGAGGTCTAGGAAAGTGGCGTAGCAGTAGCCGCAACTCATGTTGCAGGGCTGCAAGAGGTGGTAGTTAACGGTGGGGATGGGGACGGTACTGGTGACTAACTCCTTAGTCATATTTCACCTCAAAGACCTGATGACACTGCCAGTCTGGTGAGCAAGACAGTCGCGGCCGGAAAAGCCGCAGTAGCAGTATCTGGTCAGATTTAGTTTTGGGCCGAGCGGCTTCGCAATGAAGCTCGATGGCTAGTTAGCAGGTTACCATAAGTCGTATAGGGTGTCAATCCCCCGGCAATCAGGGTTCCGTTAGCTGGTGGTTGTTACTGACTGGCAACAAGTTCAGGATGAGTGAAAAATAATCAAAGGCAAATTGAGGCGGTATCAGGGTTGGCAAACCGTCTCGGGGCGTGTTATACTACTTATCGTCCAATGCGGGCGGGCGTAACTCAGTGGTAGAGTATTTGCTTCCCAAGCAAAGAGTCGTGGGTTCGAATCCCATCGCCCGCTCCATTTTTCATCTACCGCCCCGCCGACCGTCAACTCCATCCCGCAATTCCCCCGCTTTTCCCGCCGCCAGGCTGATGACAAATCCCCCGCTTGCCGCTACCATAGCACACGGAACAACCCTTGCCGGGGATTTAACCGGGGGCTGGCTTGACTGCTGACCGCAACCTTGACCCTAACTCCTTTCACGATGGCGATTTAGCCCTGCTGCTGGACCGCAAGGGCCGCCGCTATCTGATCACCCTGTCCGCCGGCCAGACCTTTCACAGCCACTTGGGACGGCTGGCCCACGACGGGCTGCTCGGCCAAAGCGTCGGCGGCTGGTACCGCACCGACCGCGGCCACATCTTGCTGGCGGTCCGCCCTACCCTGGGCGACTATGTGCGGCAAATGCCGCGCGGCCCGCAAATCATCTACCCCAAAGACTTGGGCAACATCATCGCCTTTGCCGATATTTTCCCCGGGGCCACCGTCATCGAATCCGGCATTGGCTCCGGTGCTTTGACCGCCGCCCTGCTGCGGGCTGTTGGCGACCGGGGACGGGTCAGCACCTACGAAATTGACGAAGCGGTCATCCCCAAGGCAATGGACAACATCCGCCGGGTCATCCCCAATCCGGCCAACTTGACCGTAACCGTCGGCGACATCTACCAGGGTATCCCGGAACGCCAGGTTGACCGGGTAATCCTTGATGTCCCCGAACCGTGGCGGGCGGTGGCCGGGGCGGCTGATGCCTTGGTAATGGGCGGGATACTGCTCAGCTTTCTGCCGACTATCCTGCAAGTGCATCAACTGGTGGGGCAGATGCAAGCCGACGGACGCTTTCAGCTCATTGAAACCATCGAAACCCTGCTGCGTCCCTGGCACGTAACCGAGCGCAGCGTCCGCCCGGCCCATCGGATGGTCGCTCACAGCGGGTTTCTGACCACCGCCGTGCGCTGCCAACCGCGCATTATCGGTACGGCCGGTAACCCGGCGCCAACGGAGCAGACCGAGCCAACGGGACAATCCTTGCCGGCGGAATAAGCGGCTAACCTTGTCGAGGGGGCGGTGGGCGGCGACGCGGTCAAGTACGGGGTATTGCCGGGGCGGCGGCTTTTTGGCCGCCCCGGCGGGTTGGGGTTTTGCCTATTGCTATGGGGTAGTTCGCTGGGGGGCGGAACCCGTGGCCACGGGTTCCGCCCGTGCGGGAGGCGGTTGGCTAGTCTGGCCATGCGGGTTGCCTGGCTGGTTGGAATCCTGGCTGCGTCACTCCAGCTTTGCCCGACCAGATTTGCCGGACGGCAACGGACCTTGAATTGGCTACTGACGCCGGTTGGTATGGTTGCCATTCCGGCGGGTTGGCCCAGTCCAGCTACCGTTGGTTGACCGACCTCCAGTCAACCTATTAACTCCAGCTCCGTAGGGAAGGGGCGACGGTTTGGCGGCGATTGGGATTTGCCGTTTGCCGCGGCTCCGGTTGGGGAATGCGGGGCCTTAGTCCGGTTCCCCGGGGGTAGGAGCAGGGACGCTTGACGGCCGCGGGGGCCGGGGGCGTCCACAGCGCGCTGTGAGCTGTATTTCACGGTAAGCTAGCGTATCGTTTTGAGACCCGGCGTCCCGGGGCTAGGTCTGACCTCGCAATTTTTATTATGGGGGCGGGAATTATGGTTGTCAAGGGGTTTAAGACGGATTTTCGGATTGATTTTGGGAATTGGGGGTTCTGGATTCCCACTTTCGTGGGAATGACGGTGGGGAGGGTGGGAAGGATGGTTGCCGGATGGCTAGGATTACGGTTGCCGGGGGATGGGGATAGCGGTTGTCAGCCGGGGAGACGGCGGGGGAACTTTATGTGACAGTTCCCCCGCGCGCCCTCAAAACTTTTTGCGTTTGGGGGTAGGCTGGGGGTTTTGAGAGGGGTTTAAGGCGGGCATTTTAACGCTTGGTGTGAAATTAAAGAGGCCGGAAAGACCTTGTATTGGAAGGTGTCTTTGCCGCATAGTTAAGCCTACCTGACAAAAGGAGGCTGGGCTATGCTGGATCCGAACACCTTCCTGACCATACTATATGTCCTGGTGGATGACTTTTGCAAATCCCTGGCGCCACCGCCCCGGCAACCGGGCCGCCCGTCGGCTTTGTCCGACAGCGAGGTAATTACTTTGCTCGGTTTCAGCCAATGGCGACGCTTCGGCAGCGCGCGGGACTTCTACCGCTATGCCGAGACCCAACTGCGGGACGCCTTCCCTCGTCTGCCCAACCGCAGCCAGTTCAACCGCCACGCCCGCCGCTGCTACGCTTTGCAGGCGGCCTTCTGGCGTTACCAGGCCGACTTGCTGGCGGAACCGGAAGGGTTGTACCAAGCCCTGGACAGCACAGCCGTGCCGACCCGGGCCGCCAAGCGACGGGGGAAGGGTTGGCTGCCGGGACAAGCCGACATCGGCTACAGCAACCGCTTGGGCTGGTATGCCGGCTTGCATCTGCTGCTGGCGGCGGGCCCGGCCGGCAACATCACCGGGTTCAGTTTGGCCCCGGCCAGCGCCAAAGACCAGACTATGACCGAGGTTTTCCTGGCTTTTCGGTTGTATCCTCATCCTCGACTGCCTACTTTGGGGGCTTACTGCCCCTGGTATTTGGCCGACAAAGGCTTTACCGGGCGGGATGCCCACCAACGCTGGCAGCAGGAGTATCAAGCTTGCGTTGTGACACCGCCGCAACGGCATCGCAAGCATCCCTGGAGCTACCCCTTGCGCCGTTGGGTGGCCGGCAAACGGCAGATTGTGGAAACCGCCTTTGCCCAGTTGCCAGGCTTTTTCCGCTTGGGGCAAGACCGGTCGCATACTCTGTAGGGATTGCAGACGCGGCTGGTGGCCAAGGTGATTATGCATAACTTCTGCATCGGGCTGAACCGGCAGTTGGGCCGGCCCAATTTGTCCTTCGCCGACCTGCTGGGCTGGTAGCCCCCCAGCTATTTCACACCAAGCGTTTAATACCGCTCCACACAGCGCGCTGTGGGCCCCGGCCGGCCTAACAAACCGCCGGACGCCTTTAACACTCCTACCCCCGGGGAACGGCCCAAGGCCCCGTAATTCCCCACCCGGAGCAGCGGCCAGCGGCAAATCCCACCCGCCGCATAAACCGCAGCCCCAACCTTACAGGAGTCGGAGCAACCCAGGTTGACTGGAGAACGGTCAACCGCGGAAGCAAGACCGGGCCAACCCGCCGGCATGGCAACCATACCAACCGGCGCCAGTAGCCACCCCAAGGTCGCGCCACCGTAATCGGCAGACTGGCCGGGAAACTCCGGGCGGAGCAAGCCAGGATCCCCCTCGGAGCAGGCAACCCAATGACCAGCCTTGCCAACCTTCTCCCGACAAGGCGGAAACCGCGGCCGCGGTTTCCGCCAAAACCGGTATCCCCACCTTGATGCCATCCCGTCCTGACCCACCGAAACCCGGAAAACGCCCGATAAGCAAACCCAACCGCGCCAGAGTTATCGCATATACTTGGCGACTTACCTGCCGTCATTCCTCTTTTCGCGAGAATCCAGAATCCCCGGCCTTTCTGGATTCCCCCGAAAATAAGAATGACAGTTGTTATATGGAATAGCCCTGGAAATATGACGCCCTCCCCCTTGCCCTATGCCCCAATCAGGCATATTATATTGGGGAAAATTTTGCTGCGGAGCGTTTATGGCTGAGGGAGTGAAGGCATTGGTTACCGGCGGAGCCGGTTTTATCGGCTCCCATCTGGTTGACCGGCTGTTGGCGGACGGGTATCGGGTGGCAATCATTGACAACTTGCGCGGCGGGCATTTGCAGAACCTGAACCAGGCGGCGGCCTTTTATCAGGCGGACATTACCCAGCCGGGGGTAGAGGAAATTTTCAGTCGGGAGCAGCCGGAACTGGTCTTTCATCTAGCGGCGCAAACCAGCGTAGTCCAGTCCACGCAAAACCCGGTGGATGATGTGTCGGTGAATGTCATCGGCACCCTGCGGATGCTCGAGGCATCCCGGCGGCAGGGCATTGACAAGTTCATTTTTTCCTCGACCGGCGGCGCAATGTACGGCGACCCGGAGGACAACCCGTGCAGCGAGGAAACGCCGCCTAATCCCATCTCCCCTTACGGGCTGTCGAAACGGGTAACGGAGGAATATGTCGCGCTGTTTCACCGTTTGTACCGTCTGAACTACACCATCCTGCGTTACGGCAATGTGTACGGGCCGCGGCAGGACCCCCACGGCGAGGCCGGCGTCGTCGCCATCTTTGCCCAAGCGATGCTCGAAGGTCGGCAGCCGCGCATTTTCGGGGACGGGGAGCAGGAGCGGGACTTTATCTATGTGGCGGACGTGGTAGAATCCAACATCCAAGCCATCCACCGGGGAAGCCACCGGATTTATAACATTGGCTCCGGGGAGAGCAGCAGCGTCAACCGCATTTTTCAATCCCTGAAAGCCGACCTGGGGTATCAGCAGGAAGCGGAACACCGGCCGCGCCGCCCCGGGGATGTGCATAAAATCTGCCTGGAATGTTCCAAAGCCCGCCAGGATTTGCAGTGGGCGCCGCAAGTGGAACTCGAGGAGGGTTTGCGGCGCACCTTGGCGTATTTTCGGGAAGCGAGCCGGCCGGCAGAGTAAATTGCCGGCTTGGGCCGCCTTGCCCCCAACTGAAACCAGACAACAGAGGAGGAAGCCCCGTCAATGGAAGCTGAGTACGATGCCATTATCCTGGGCGCCGGCGCGGCCGGCTTGGCCGCCGGCCTTTACACCACCCGGGCCATGCTGAAAACGGTCATCCTGGAGTCCCTGGGCCCGGGCGGGCAGCTGCTGATTACCGACGAAATTGAGAACTACCCCGGCTTTCCCCAGGGCGTCAAGGGGCAGGAGCTGGCCCAGATGATGGAGCAGCAGACCACCCGCTTTGGCGCGGAAATCGCGTACGATGAGGTCGAGGCGGTGGAGAACCTGGACCAGCCGGTCAAGGTCATCCGCACCTACGACAAGGAATATACCGCCCGCAGCGTCATCATCGCCACCGGCGGGGCGCACAACAAATTGGGCGTAACCGGCGAGGATGAATACGCCGGCCGGGGGGTATCCTACTGCGCGGTGTGCGATGGCAACTTTTTCCGGGGGCAGGATGTGGTCGTGGTCGGCGGCGGCGACGCGGCGATGGATGAAAGCTACTACCTCAGCGGCATCGTCAACTCCGTTACCATCGTCCACCGCCGGGACGAACTGCGGGCCACCCGGGTTTTGCAGGAACGGGCCTTTGCCAGCCCCAAGTTCAAGTGGCTCTGGAGCCATGTGGTCGAGGAGTTCACCGGCAACGAGGCGTTGGAACACGCCCGGGTGAAAGACCTGAAAACCGGGGAAGTCTATAATTACCCCACGGCGGCCGCCTTTATCTATGTAGGCTTTCACCCCAACACCGAGTACCTGAAAGGCTTGGTCGATATGGACGCCCTGGGCCACATCTACACCGACATTCACATGAGGACCAAGGCACCAGGGGTTTATGCCTGCGGCGACGCCCGGGCCGATTCGACCCGGCAGTTGGGGGCGGCCGTAGGGGACGGGATTACGGCGGCCTTGGCGGCCTATCACGATTTGAGCGGCTGAGCCGTCAAGCCGGGATAAAACCGAATAAACCGGATTTTGTTGGCTACGGGTCAGGATTCCCGGCAGTCAACAAAATCCGGTTTTGCGCTGCCAACTTACCCGCCCAACATTCGGGATACTTCCTGCCCCAACAGCACCAGGCTGCCGGTAATGATGACGCCGATAGCAACATAGCGGAATACGCTTTCCTTCATCCGCCGGGCTAAAAGCGCGCCCAAGCCGAAACCCACCGCCAAGGAAGGCAGCAGGGCGGCAATGGTCAGCAAGGTTTCCGTCCGCACCAAGCCCAGCCAAGCGTAGATGGCAAAGGCGACCACATAGACGCAGATGAAGTAAAAGGCTAAAGCAGCCCGCATTTCCTCCCGCCGCCAGTGCCGCGCGACGACATAGGCGGCCGCCAAAGGGCCGCCGATGCTCAAGGCGGTAATCGACAGGGCGGTTAGAAAGCCGACCAGTGGCCCGGCGGCCGGATGGCGCGCCATCGGCAGTTGCAGGTTCAGCAGGTTTAAGACGCCCAAGCCGAGGATGGCAACGCCGATCGTGATTCGCAAGGCGGTAGGGTTGGCCGTGGAGAGCAGCAGCGCGCCCAAGGGGACGGCTAGTACGCCGCCCAATGCCATACCCCGCAGTTGGCGAAAGGGCAAGTGGCGGCGGGTGGTCAGCAGCACAAAGGAGAGCAGGATGGGGATGATGGCGTTGACGACAACGATGGCATCTTGAGCCGGCAGAAAGAGCAGCAGCACCGGAGCCACAGTCAGCCCCATACCAAAGCTGACCGCGCCCATAATGGTAGCGCCGACCGCTACGGCGGCCAAGGCAATCAGCAGTTCGAGGACGGAAAGCAATAGCCTCTCCCGCTAATGGCGGCGGCGGCCATACCCGACGCGGTTTCTGCGGCCGCCGGCATCAACGAATATCCGCCGCGGCCGCCGGCGGTTTCCAGAAGTCCAGTAGATACTCGAAAGTCGCGCCCATAGTGATGTAGTTGGAGGGCCAGCCGAAAATGCCTACCCGGTTCACAATGTTGGTGCGGTCCCAGATAAGGGCGTTCCGCAGTTCCCACTACTGACCGGGCCAGGGATTAGCGGCGGAACAAGCCCTGCTCCGAAGCCAGGCGGAGGGTGCGTTCGACTTGCACCACCGGCGGGCCGTTGCGCTGCACCGATATTTCGACCTGCTGCTCCGGGGTTACGGTAAAGGCGCGCTCGCCATCGAGAGCAATGGCGCTGTGCCGCGGTTCGATCGCTACCCGCACCCCTTCGTTAAGCCGATTCCAGTGGGCGATGGGAATAGCCGGGATAACGCCGGGGGCAATGGGCGCCAGGACGGTAGCCGCCGCGGCCGGGGGGTATGGTTCAGTAGGCGGGTCGGCGTCAAGGTCAGCAGATGAGTCGCCATCCGGGGCGCGGCCCAGGATGTAGTGCAGGCCGCCCGGGTCGTTGACGGTTACCGATTCCAGCCGGGCCCCTACCGAAGCCAGCCCCAAGCCGGCCGGTTCAGTCCGCGTAAGGAACACTTCGTACAACGTATCCAAATCCCAAATGGCGCGGGTAGCGGTAAAGCGTTCTTTGGAAAGGGCTACATCGACCAGCGCCAAATCCCGATATTCCCCGTCCACATACACCGCCAGGGTTTTGCTGTGGCGCGTAACCCATTCGGAAAAGATACCGCCGGTCGCGACCAACCCGGCGGCCATTCCGGCTAAAGTGCCTTCGGTCATTGCCGGAAAAACATTGTTAGTGCCGGTGGAAATCGGCACCAAGGGGATGGTCGAACTGCCGCAGGCGGCGGCGCGGTTAGTGCCATCGCCGCCCAAGGTAATCAGGCAGCGGACGCCCAAATCTTTCATCAGGGCGGCGGCGCGGACGGTGTCGCCCTCGGTGTAGTACGCCGGCATATCCAGCAGGGACAAGTTCAGGGAAAGTTGGGCATCCGCCGCGGCCCGTTGGCACAAATGGGAACTGTCCGGCATCGCCACCACTTCGGCAACGCCTACCGACTGGAGACCCAGCAAAACCCGGCGCAGGATGTTGACCTTTTCCCAATCGGGAACCACCCGGCCTTGGGCAACGAGGCGGCGGATGTCTTTGCTGGCCGAGGGATTGGCGATGATGCCTACTACGCTCAAAAGATGACCGGTTCCTCAGATTAAGATAACCACCGCGGGCCGGGGCGGCGGCTTTGCTATAATGCTTGGGATTGTAACGGGCGGACGGGTGGATCGTCAATGCGCCGCCGGCCCCGGCGGCGGGCATTTCCTTTAAGGAGCGGCAATTATGGACGCTGAACTGGCTTTTGCGCCGGCTGCGGAACTGCGCCGGCTTATCGACCGCGGGGAAGTTTCCTGCGTCGAGTTGACCGAACTGTTTTACCGGCGGATTGAGGACTTTAACCCCCAGCTGAACGCCTATCTGACCCTTTGCCCGGAGCGGGCGTTGGATGCGGCGCGCCGGGCCCAGGATGTAGTGCAGCGGGGCGAAAGCCGGGGGCCGTTGCATGGCATCCCCATTTCGGTAAAAGACCTGGAACTGACGGAGGGCGTCACCACCACCCTGGGCTCGGCGTTGTTCCGCGACCGGGTACCGGAGTTCGATTCGGTAGTAGTGGAGCGGGTTAAGGCGGCCGGGGCCATCATCCTGGGCAAGACCAACACCCCGGAGTTCGGCTTGTCCGGCACCACGGAGAACCAGTTGGGCGAACCGTGCCGCAATCCTTGGGACACCACGCGCACGCCCGGCGGTTCCAGCGGCGGCGCGGCGGCGGCTCTGGCCGCCGGCCTCTGTACCTTGGCCACCGGCAGCGATGGCGGCGGCTCCATCCGAATCCCCGCCAGTTTCAGCGGCGTGTTCGGCATCAAACCCTCCCAAGGCCGGGTTCCCCGTTACGGCGGCTACGGCCAGCCGGCCGCCAACCACTTCTCCCAATCCGGGCCGATGTCCCGCACCGTGGCCGATACCGCTTTGCTGCTGCAAGTTCTGTCCGGCCCCGACCCGCGCGACCCGACCTCCATGCGGGAAACCCCGCCGGATTTTACGGCTCAACTGCATCACGGCGTCAAAGGTTGGCGTATTGCTTGGAGTCCCGACCTGGGCTATGCCGGAGTAGAGCCGGAAGTGCTGCGGTTGACTGAAACGGCGGCCCAAGTCTTTGCGGATTTGGGCGCAGCGGTGGAAAGCCCGCCACTGGAAATTGAAAATCCCTTTGCGGCCTTTTGGGATGTATTTGCCACCGCCGCCTACACTTCCTACAGCCATCTATTGGCGGCGCGCGGCTCGGAGTTCACCGACTACGGGCGGCGGGCCTTGCAGCACGGGATGTCCGTAACCGGCGCCGACCTGTCCCGCGCCCTGCTGCGGGTGGACCAGCTGCGGCGGCAAATGGAAACCTTTTTTGACGATTACGACCTGCTGCTGACGCCGACCATGCCGACGCCAGCTTTCCCCCTCGAGCAGCGGCCGACCGTTATCGGCGGCCAGGAAGTGGATCCCTTCTGGGGTTACTTGCCGTTCACTTTCCCCATCAATATGACCGGGCAGACCGCCGCCAGCATCCCCTGCGGCTTTTCCACAGATGCCGCCAGTCAAGGAATGCCCATCGGCTTGCATATCATCGGCCCCCGCGGCAGCGAAGCCAAAGTCTTGCAAGCCGCCGCCGCCTTCGAGCAAGCCCGGCCGTGGCAAGATCAGCGGCCGCCGGTGGGGTAGGCAATAATCGGGCAAGGCATTTGACACCCAATCCGGGCTGTGTTAAAAGAGTTGTCGGTTATCCAAAAGTTTCGGCAAAGGTTGGCCCGTATTGCTTCGCAACCGGCTTTTCCGTTTCCTTGCCCTTTCTTTGATTCTACTGGCGGTTATGGGCGGGTTGTCGGTGGCGGATTTTGGAAGCCGGGCAACCGTAACCGATAGGGCGGACTTTCCGGGCATTACTTTGGAGTTGACCGCCGAGGCCAGCAATGCTTTGCAGCAAGCCGGCCAAGCCTTTCCCGAATCCGACGCCGGTTTTTCCGCCTACTATCGAGTTCCCAATGCCGGCGGTTATGGATTAGACAAGGCCGCTGTGGACACCGAAATTTTTGCCCCGGTCAGCTCCGGCGATTTGACCTACCGCGATAGCGTGGCTTCAATAATTGCTAGCGGCGGCAACTACACCGTCGCCAGTTTGCCTATCATTAACATTGACTATGTTTCCGACACCGACAAGCTGATAACTACCGTCAATGTCTATTACGATGACCAAGGCTGGATTGTCGCCTATCTGCCGGTCAATACGCCCTCCGCGCAAATCTGGCAAGCCCGGACGCTGGATGCGGAAAACCCATCTTTGTCCACTGTCGATACTGTGCTGCTTGACGCGATCAATGTCATCTATGTGGACGGGTTAAATAATAGTACGCCCTTGACCACAGCCGCCGATGGGTTTAACTACTACCACTGGCAGCATCCGGACGCCGCCAATTTTCTGATGTTGGCGTTAGCTCATGGCGAGCAGGGCGGCGCTAATCAACCGGTTTCCTTTGCCGTGCCGGCAACTTTCGAGGTGGCGGAAGTGTCGGCTACGCTGTGGATTAGCCGGGATGTGAACCCGACTGCTCCCTGCGCTAAACTTACCCTGGACGCTGCCGACCTGATTGCCCAGCAGTGCGCCAAGGGTTTCTACCACGCCACCGCCGACCTGGCCACTTTCAACGCCCAATCGGCCCATGTAATGAAACTGGAGCAGAACGCGCGGGATGAAGGGGCCGCCGGCGGGCTGCTGATGTTGGTCTATGCCACGCCGTAACGCCGCGACCGGAGAAACCGCCATAGGTACCGGCGGGAAACGGGTTAGCCAATTTGCCGCGGCCTTGTGCGCTTTAATAGCTGTTTCCGCCGCTATCCAGTTCTTTCACACCGGCAGTTACGCCACGGCCGCCATTGCGCCGCAAACCGTTACCAAAGATGTTGCCGTTACCGCCATAGCCAACCCCAGCCCGCCTCATGCCCAAGCCGGCGCCGTGTTGACCATCAGCGTTGCTGTGCAAAACTTGAGCAGCGGTACCGAAACCTTTGCGGTCACGCTGGAGGATACTACCGACAGCAAGGCAGTGAACACCGCATCCATAACCTTGGCGGCCAACGAAAAAGGGGTAGTAGTCTTTCTTTGGGACACAACGGGGGCATCGGCAACTCCGATGCCGCCGTCGTTGCCGGGGCGGCCGCATATTCTCAAGGCTACGGCTAATCTGGCCGGCGATTCCAACGCCGCTAACAATTCTCAATCCAATACTCCCGGAATCCTGATTCGCCCGGCGCCGACTCCGATGGCTCCAATGATTACGATTAGTGACGCCCCCGATGCTAAATACGGGCAAAACCTGACGCTGACCCGTCCGGCCATCACCACGCAAGCCGCTTCCTTGACCGCTCCCTTTATTGGCGCGGCCCAAGCCCAGCTGACCAAGAAACTGACTCAGCCGGGTGTTGCCACCGTAGGCAGCCCGCGGCAGGAGCTTTTTATCGGCGGCGCAGTGGTATCCTACCAACCGGGACGGGTTTTCCTGAATCCCTTTCGTCACGGTGAAGTGCGCGGCCGGGTAAAGCTGCAAAACCGGGACAACAGCTTGGGCGGGTATGTTCAAGTGGGCAATGAGGTCTATTTTCTGGAATCTGATGGCAGCTTTCGGGCTGCGGTGCCCAGCGGCGTCCGGGACATCTACATCCGCGCCCCCGGCTATGTCCCGGTGCTGATTCGCCGAGCCAATATCAACCCCGGGGAACTGCTCACCATCCCGGAACTGACCCTGCCCTTTGGCGATGTCAACGGCGACAGCCGGGTGGACATTCTCGATTTGGGCATCGCCGCCAGCAACTTCGGCGCTACCATCCGGCGGCTGCCTGCGCCCTGAACTTACCGGCTGATTTATTCCGCTACGCCAACGCATCCCGCAGCACTTGTACCAGGTGGCGGGCCGGGCGGCCGACGCCCTGCTCGACCTGCTGGCGGCAGGATACGCCCATTACCGCTACTTCCCATTCCGGGCCTTTGCTGCGGATGGCCGGGAACAGGGTTTGTTCGCCAATGGTCATTGACACGGCGTAGTGTTCTTTTTCGTAGCCGAAGGAGCCAGCCATACCGCAGCAGCCGGAGTTAATCAACTCGACTTCGTAGCCCGGCGGCAGGCGTAGGGCGGTCAAGGATGGCGCGGTACCGACCAGGGATTTCTGATGGCAGTGACCGTGAAAGAGAACTTTCTTGGGCAAGTCGGAAAAGTCCAGCTCCAACTCTCCCTTTTCGTGGAGCATTGCCAGGAATTCGTCAATCAGGTAGCTGTGTTCGGCTACCTGGCGGGCCCGGTCATCCCGGCAGAATTCGGGGTATTCGTCGCGCAAAGTCAGCAGGCAACTGGGTTCGCAGCCGATGATGGGGATGCCCTGGTCGGCAAAGGCGTGGAGCAAATCCACATTGTGGCGGGCATAAGCGGCGGCGTCCTCTAAAAGACCTTTGGAAATCATCGGACGGCCGCAGCAGCGAGCGTTAGCCAACTGGACCCGGTAGCCGGCGGCCTCGATCAGTTCTACGGCGGCGATGCCGATTTCCGGGTAGTTGTAGTTCATAAAGGTGTCGTTGAGCAGGGCCACGGTGCCTTTGACCGGGCGGTTGGCGGGGGACGGTTGGCGGGAGTTGAACCACTGCGGCAAAGTCTGGCCGGCAAAGTAGGGAAGCCGGCGGTCGGGATGGACGCCCAACAATGCAGTGGAAACCCAGCGGCCGAGGAAACTGCCCGCGCCCCAGTTGGACAGGGGGGCCAAGCGGCTGCCCAAGCGGTTGATGCGGTCAATGCGGGCAAAGAGTTTGGTACGCAGGGGCATTTTGTGGGTACGGTAGTAGTTGCTGAGAAACTCGTACTTGAGCTTCGCCAAGTCGACGCCGGACTCGCATTCGGATTTACAGGCTTTGCACTCGAGGCACAAGTCCATGGCGGCATAGAGGCGGCGGTCGCTGATGGTGCCTTCCGGCAGGCGGCCGGAGAGGGCAGCGCGGAGCAGGTTGGCCCGGCCCCGGGTGGAGTGTTCCTCGTCCCGAGTTGCCATAAAGGAGGGACACATGGTGCCGGTGAGCTTGCGGCACGCGCCCATTCCGTTGCACATTTCGACAGCCCCGGCGTAGTTGGTATCGAGGGAAAAATCCAAGCGGGTCGGCAGGGAAGCGGCTTGGTAGTCGCCGCCGTAGCGCAGGTTTTCCCGCATCGGGGGACAATCGATGATTTTGCCGGGGTTCATAATGCCTTGGGGGTCAAAGGCGGTTTTCAAGTCCCGGAAGGCTTGATAGATTTCCGGGCCAAACATCTTTTCCGTCCAGACGCCGCGGACGATGCCATCGCCGTGTTCGCCGCTCATCGAGCCGCCGAATTCCTTAACCAGGTCGCTGACTTCCTCACCGATGGACAGCATCTTGTCAATGCCGGCGTCGCTTTTGAGGCTGACCAGGGGGCGGATGTGGAGGCAGCCGACGCTGGCGTGGCCGTAGTAGCCGGCTTGGGTGTCGTGGGCGCGGACGATTTCATCAAAGCGGCGGACGAACTCGCCCAGGTTTTCCGGGTCAACGGCGGGGTCTTCGACGAAGGGAATGGGCTTGGCGTCGCCGTGAATGCTCATCAGCAAGCCGAGGCCGCCTTTGCGGACATTCCAGACCATATCCTGGTCGGCTTTGGACAGCAGGTTGACACAGGCATAGCTCAAGCGCTGCCGTTCCATATCCTCTTTAAGGCGGTTCATTTTGGCGGTCAGTTCCCGCTCGGATTCCCCGTAGAACTCGACCAGCAGCATTGCGCCCGGGTCGCCCTGGACAAAAGCCAGGTTGCGGGACTGGCCCATCGATTCCCGGGAGCGGGTCAGTACCATATCGTCGAGGACTTCCACCGAGGAGGGGCCGTGTTTCAGCACTTCTTTAGTGGCTTCGCTGGCCGCGAAAATGTCCCGGAAGTGGAGGACGGAGAGGGAGGTCATAGTTGGGCGCGGCACCAAGTTGACCTTGGTCTCAGTAACAACGCAGAGAGTTCCCTCGGAACCGACTACCATTTTGGTCAGGTTGACCGGTTCCTCGCCGAGGAAAGAGTCGAGATTGTAGCCGCTGACCCGGCGCATAATTTTGGGGTAGCGGGCTTCAATTTCCGCCAGGTTCTCCCGGGCGATTTGCAGGACGCCGCGGTAAATGTCGGATTCCAGCCCGTCGCCCTTGAGCTTGCTTTCCAGTTCGTGGGGTTCGAGGGAGCGAAAACGGGCTTGGGCGGCGTCGGACAAGACGACATCGACCTCTTTGATGTGGTCGAGGGTTTTGCCGTAGATGACGGAGTGGGCACCGCAGGTGTTGTTGCCGATGCCGCCGCCGACACAGGCCCGGTTGGCAGTGGTGGGGTCGGGAGCGTATTGCAAGCCGTGGGGCATTAAGTAGCGGTTCAGGGAATCCAGCACAATGCCCGGCTGCACCCGAACCCATTGCTCCTCTTGGTTAAGTTCGACAACCTGGTTCAGGTACTTGCTGAAATCCAGCACGATAGCGTGGTTGACCGACTGGCCGGCAAGTCCAGTGCCGCCGGCCCGGGGCAGCACCGGCACCTGGTTATCGCGGGCGATTTCCATTACCGCCAGCACATCCTCGACGGTGCGGGGGATGACCACGCCGACCGGCTCCATCTGGTAGATGCTGGCGTCGGTGCTGTAAAGGACGCGGGAAAAGGGGTCGAAGCGGACTTCGCCGGAAACCCGTTTTTCCAGGGCGGCGGCCAATTCGGCCCGTTCCCGGCCTTGAATGCGCTGGGCGGCAGCGGTAGCCATAGCCTAATCCTCCCTGGGCAGGTGCGGTTTTGCTGATGAGTGGGCATTAGTTTAAGGGAATGGGGGCGTGAGGGCAAGGGCGGGTTGATTCAAAAGTTGACAGCAATAAAGCGCTTGGTTAAAATGCCGTAACTTGCTCTCAATCGGCCGGAGCGGTCTGGCACTGACGGTTAAGGAGGAATAATGCGTTTCTTGGCGGGGCTCTTGAAATGGGTTTCCATCGCGGCGGTGGTAGCAGTGGTGGCCGGCATTGGCTGGATTGCCTATGGCAAAGTTAACACGGCGGAGGCGGCCCAATTCGAAGAAAGTGTGTCGATGGTGCGGCACCAGATTGCCGCGTCCCAGCAAGCTTTGGAGGATCCCGACCGGTTCGCCGCGCAAACCAATGTCGCCGAAGTAACTGACATCAATACCCTACTGAGCTTGTGGCAACCGCGTTACGCCGCAGCGCAATCCGCCTTTACTAAACTTGACTCGGCGATTGCCTTTGCCGAACAGCAGGCCGACGACTACTTTGCCGCCAAGCGCGCCTTGAACGCCCGATATAATGACCCGGAGCGCAAAGCCTTGCGGCAAGCCCAGGACGACGCTATTTTCGCCACTTATCAAGAATGGCAACAAAACGCCCACATTATTCGTGACGATGCCGCTGCCATGATGCGGGAGTTGAACGACATTGATATTGACTTGCAAAGGCTGGAGCTGGATTCCGGGTTCTCTTTTGCCGGCGGCTCTATTGACGCCCTGCCGGCGGAAATCAGTTCCCTGAACAACGAACTTGCTGAGTTTGATATTGCCTCGGAAAACCTCCGGGCAACTATCAGGTCCCCCTTTGAGGCGCAGTAGTGAGCCACTACCTTACCTTGGCGATGCGCCTGCTGTTCTTTGCGGCGGCGCTGGGCGTCATCGGCGCTTACTTTCTGCCCTGGCTGAAGCTGGACGGGCCGTCCGGGGCTTACAGTGGCGCAGAATTGATTGCGCTGGCGGTCTCCCCGCAGTGGCAATACTTTAACAGCGTCAACTCCGTCCAAGCCGCCGTGTTGGTCGGCGCGCCGTTGGCAATGCTGGGTTTCGCCATCCTCGTCATCAGCAAGTATGTCCGCAGAATGCGGACGCCCTTTGCGGTTGCGATGATGCTGGCGGCCGGTATTGCCTTGGTCTTTGGCACCGGCGAATTGGTCGATGGCAACTTGACGCCTTTCGCTGGCCTCTTATTGGCAATGGTGCTGGCGGCGGTTCTGCTTTTGCATCAAGGGTTGATTTCGGCTCAAACGGAGCTATGGGAACGCCGTAAATTTCAGTCAGTTTATCGGGTACTAGGCGTAATCACCGGGGCCGGCGTCCGGCCGTGGGGGACTTCCTAATCCGGGGTAAGGGAACGCTGTTAGATTGGGGCAAGGCGGCTATCGGCAATAGCCAAAGCGCAGCCGCAACGCCCAATAGCAGAATTCCAGCAAATCCCGCAGGCCGAGTTTAGTTTGCCCCCGCTCCCGGGACTGGAAAGTAATCGGTTCCTCGACCGCCACTGCGCCGGCCCTCAGTAGGCGATGCAGTAATACTATCTGGAAGGCGTAGCCCCGCACCGTCAGACTGCCGATGCCGGCCCGCCGCAAAGCGTCCGCTCGTATTGCCCGATACGCGATGGTGCAATCCTGTATATCCTTAATCCCGGCCAGCCGCCGGGCCAAAAGATTCCCCCAACGGGACATACGGTATCTGATACCTTGCCAATCGGACGCTATGTCGGCGCCGGCGGCATAACGGCTGCCGATAACCAGGTCGATACCGCCATCGAGACGATTCAGCATCCGCCGCGCATCGGCCGGGTCGTGCTGGAAATCCCCATCCATACACACCACAACTTCGGCGTCAAGCTGCTCCAAGGCATAAACCAGCCCCCGCACATAAGCCCGGCCCAAACCCTCTTTGCGGCCTTCCAGCAGATGCACCCGGTTATCGGTTTCGGCAAATTCCCGGGTTAGCCGTCCCGTCCCGTCCGGGCTGTTGTCATCAACAATCAGAAAGGCGGCTGCGGTTTCCGGGTACAAGGCAGTCAGCCGCGCCAACAGCGGCTTTATGTTCGCCGCTTCGTTATAGGTAGGAATGACGAAGCAAAACAAGGCAGCAGTACGCCCGGCCGGCTAGGGTATCATTTTATGGCGGCGGCACCATTGCCTGCTAGACTACTACCGGAACCCGGCAGCGTCAAGGGTTATCCGACCCTAGGGTAACGGGTCTTTTAATTTTCCGCTGCAAGATCTTGGATGACGGAGTGGCCGCTCTTGACAAAATTCGGCCCGATGCCTATTTTACGGGGGTTATGTTTGCTTTGACGGGAACGGATGATGTGGTTGCCGGTTTGGCGGGCGTTACTGACGCCGGTACGGGCGGGCGGTTGGAGGTGCGGGAGCTGCGGACCTTTTTTTATACGCGGCGGGGGGTGGTTAAGGCGGTGGATGGGGTGAGTTTTACGCTGGAGCCGGGGGAGACTTTGGGATTGGTGGGGGAGTCTGGGTCGGGAAAGAGCATTACTTGTTTGTCGCTGCTGCGGTTGGTGCCGGAGCCGGCGGGTCAGATTGTGGGCGGGGAGGTGTGGCTGGGGGGACGGGATTTGCTGGGATTGTCGCGGCGGGAGATGGAGCAGGTGCGGGGTCGGGAGGTGGCGATGGTGCTGCAAGATCCGATGACTTCGCTGAATCCGGTGTTTAATGTGGGGAAGCAGGTGGGGGAGGGGGCGCATTATCATTTGGGGTTGGCGGGGGATGGGCTGCGGGAGCGGGTGCAGCGGTTGCTGCGGTGGGTAAGGATACCGGCGCCGGAAGCGCGGGCGGGGGATTATCCGCATCAGATGAGCGGAGGGATGCGGCAGCGGATTGTGGGGGCGATTGCGCTGGCGTCGGAGCCGGGGGTGCTGATTGCGGATGAGCCGACGACTTCGCTGGATGTTACGATTCAGGCGCAGTATCTGCGGTTGTTGAAGGATTTGCAGCAGGAACATGGGTTCGGGATGATTTTCGTGACGCATGATTTCGGGATTGTGGCGCGGGTTTGCGATCGGGTGGCGGTGATGTATGCGGGAAAGATTGTGGAGTTGGCGGCGACGGAGGAGTTGTTTCGGTCGCCGAAGCATCCGTATGCACAGGCTTTGATTGGGTCGCTGCCGGATCCGGATGGGGAGGTGGAGTGGCTGACAACGATTCCGGGGCAGCCGCCGTCGTTGTATGATTTGCCGGCGGGGTGTCCGTTTGCGCCGCGGTGCGAGCGGGCGATGGATATTTGCCGGGAGGAGTATCCGCCGGTGGTGGACACCGGGGGCGGGCATACGGCGGCGTGCTGGCTGTATGGGGAGGTGGGGGTATGATGAGGGTTGAGGGTTCGAGGGTTGACACGGCGGCCGGGCCGAAGCCGCTGTTGGCGGTGCGGGGGGCGCGGAAGTATTTTCCGGTGAATAAGGGGGTTTTGCTGCGGCGGCCGGTGGGCTGGGTTAAGGCGGTGGATGATGTTTCCTTTGAGCTGCCGGCGGGGGAGACTTTCGGGTTGGTGGGAGAGTCGGGCTGCGGGAAGTCCACTTTGGCGAAGTTGATTTTGCTGTTGGAGCCGCTGACCGGGGGGGAGATACGGTTTGAGGGGCGGTCGGTGGGGGAACTGCGCGGCGGGGAGTTGAAGGCCTATCGGGGAGCAGTGGGGGCGGTGTTTCAGGATCCGTTCAGTTCGTTGTCGCCGCGGATGCGGGTAGGGGAGATTGTGGGGGATCCGCTGGCGGTTACAAGGGATATGGATAAGGGGCAAGCGGCAGCACGGGTGGCGGAGGTGTTGGAGCAGGTGGGGTTGAGCGCGGCGAGCGCGGGGAATTATCCGCATGAGTTCAGCGGGGGGCAGCGGCAGCGGATTGCGATTGCGCGGGCGTTGGCGGCGGCGCCGCGGTTGATGATTTTGGATGAGCCGGTTTCGGCGTTGGATGCGTCGATTCGGGCGCAGATTATCAATTTGCTGAAGGGGCTGCAACGGGAGTTGGGGCTGAGTTATTTGCTGATAGCGCATGATTTGGGGACGGTGCGGTTTTTGAGCGATGCGGTGGGGGTGATGTATTTGGGGCAGTTGGCGGAGCGGGCAAGTACGCGGGCGGTGTTCACGAATCCGCTGCATCCTTATACGCGGGCGCTGTTGTCGGCGGCGCTGCCAGCGCGGCCGGGGGCGCGGCGGGAGGAGATTGTGCTGACCGGGGAGGTGCCGAGTCCGCTGGAGCCGCCGGCGGGGTGTCGGTTTTATGCGCGGTGTCCGGAGGCGATGGAGGTGTGCGCGGGGACGGCGCCGGCGCTGGGGGAGGCGGAGCCGGGGCATTGGGTGGCGTGTCATTTGTATGGGGGGAGTGGGGTAGTAGTTTAGGGGGTTAGCGGGGGAGTGGGCCGGGGCTTGGGATGCGCGCTTTTGGAGGGGATGACGGTTGCGATAGGCGATAACCCGGCTTGCTGTGCCTGATGTCTGGATGCTTTGCCTAGAAGGGGCGGGCGATGTAGCGGGCGGGAATGAGTTCTTTGCCGCCGGGGTCAACCACCAGGGCAAAGGCTTCGAGGGTGGTGGCGCCCAACAGGTATTGGTCCTCGGGGCCGAATACGACGGGGCAAGTCCATTCCTCGCCGCGATAGGAAAAACGCCCCTGCCCGATGTTGTGCAGGACGCTGCGGTCGTCAGCCAGCCACACCGGGCGTTGGACGGCGGGACGGATGCCCAGCCATTCCAGCAGGGAAGCCGGCAGCATAGAATGGGTGGCGCCGGTGTCAACCAATGCCAACACTTGCTCGACATCCCCACCTTCGGGATGGCCGACGCCGATATAGACATTGAAGGTTCCCACGGTTAGGCTCCTGGGGCGTTTTTGCTGACGGGATGATAGCACTACTGAAGCCCTGGCGTCAACCGGCGGCCGGATTGACATCACCGGCCGCTGACAGTATAGTTTGCCAGTATAATTTGCTCATCGGGGAGGGCGTATTGGGAACTTTTAATGTGTATATGAGCGTGGGGCATCCGGAGGGCGGGGACGTGGAGCAGGTATTGGCGTTGGTTGATACCGGCTCGACTCATTCCATATTGCCGGCGTCGCTGCTGGAAGGGCTGCATATTCAGCCGTATGACCGGCAGCGGGTGGCGGTGGCCGATAACAGCTACCAGGTTTGGGAGGTGGGGAAAGCGCGCATTGTCTATCGGGACAAGGAATGGGTTTGTCCGGTGGTGTTCGGGCCGGAGGAGCAGTACCTGATGGGGGCGACTACGCTGGAACTTTTTAACCTGGTGGTGGACCCGGGACACAAGGAACTGGTTGCGGCGGAGCAGATTGCCCGGCCGTTCTAGCCGTCCGTCTGAATCCCCATTCAAGGCGTTTGACAAGGGGTTGGCCGGTGTTGGATAATGCGGTGCAATTGGAAACCGTTGGATTTCCGGACACCGGAAAGCGTCAGATTTCGGGAGAACCGGATTGGGCGTTTGAGTCGGGGAACCGTAACCGGTCGTTTGAGTCTGGGAATCGTATCTGGCATTTGAGGAGGTAGGGCAATGGCGAGTCAGGATATTGCGTTGATGGCGCATTTGATGCGTCGGGCGGGCTTTGGGGCGACCCGGGAGGAGTTGGAGTTGCGGGCGGCCAAGGGGTATGAAGCGACGGTGGAGGAGCTGCTGAATCCCGAGGAGGCGGCGCTGGACCGCTTTGAGATGATGCGGTATCAGCCGTGGACTTGGCGGCCGGGGACGCTGCCGGGGATGGGGGCGGCGGAGTGGCTGTGGTTTATGGTGAACACGCGGCGGCCGCTGGAGGAGAAGATGGCGCTGTTCTGGCATCATCTGTTCGCGACGGGGGTCTCGAAGGTGGATCACTACGACGAGATCCAGACGATGATTACCCTGTTCCGGGAGCGGGGGATGGGCAACTATAAGGAGTTGCTGCTGGCGGTGGCCAAGAATCCGGCGATGATTTACTGGCTGGACAACAACGAGAACCACGCGGCCGCGGTCAACGAGAATTGGGGGCGGGAGCTGCTGGAGTTGTTCAGTATGGGGGTGGGGAACTATACGGAGGTGGATGTGCGGGAGTGTTCGCGGGCGTTTACCGGGTGGACGATTGAGCCGAAGCTGCCGCGGGGGCCGCTGGGGCGGCACGATTGGCGGTTTGTCTATCGGCCGGAGGATCACGATAACGGGGAAAAGACTTTCCTGGGGGAGACCGGGAATTTTGACGGGGATGATGTGATCGACATCATTTGCCAGCATCCGGCGACGGCTAACTTTATCGCCCGGCATCTCTACAATTTCTTTGTGGCGGATGAGGCGCAGGTGCCGGCGTGGGCGGTGACGCCGCCGGTGGATGAGGATGCGATTGACGCTTTGGCGGATGCCTTTGTCGAGTCCGGGTATGACATCCGGGCGACGCTGCGAGCGCTGTTCAATTCGGAGTTTTTCAAGAAGGCCCGCTTTGCGAAGCTGAAGAGTCCGGCGGAGGTGGTGGTGGGGACGCTGAAACTGGTCGGCGGGTCGGACTTTCCGGGGCCGGGGATTGGGGATTTGTCCCGGCAGCCGAACTATATGGGGCAGGATTTGCTGAATCCGCCGAGCGTGGAGGGTTGGCATACCGGGGCGGAATGGATTAACAGCGGGTCGCTGATGCGGCGGATTAACTTTACCGCGGATATGGTGGGGGATGTGTCGCGGCCGGGGGTGCAGAGCATTATCGGGCGGTTGCAGGCGCAGGGGGATGCGAGTCCGGAGGAGTTTGTGGATACCTGCCTGGATTTGATGGGGCCGCTGGAGGTGAATGAGGAGACGCGGGCGGAGTTGCTGGAACACGCCGGCCCGGGCGGGCGGCTGACTTGGGGGGATGCGGCGGATCAGGCGGCGGCGACGCAGCGGGTTTCGGAGCTTCTGCAACTGATTGTCTCGTTGCGGGATTACCAGTACGCTTAATTTTGTCCCTGTCCCGGCGCCGCTGCGCGCAACTGCCGGAGCGGCGCCGGGGCGAGGGATAGTGTCATATCGAGAGCCGAGCCATAAGCCAGAGGAGGTTAGCGATGGCTACTACCAAGAAAGACCCGGTGTTGGTTGTTTTGCAGCTGACCGGGGGGAACGATTACCTGAACACGGTCATTCCCTACACCGACCCGCGCTATCGGGACAATCGGCCGGCGGTGGGGGTGCCGGAGGAGAAAATCCTGAAGCTGAACGATACGGTGGGGCTACATCCGACGATGGGGCCGCTGCAGAACCTGTATCAGCAGGGGAAGCTGGCGATTCTGCATGGGGTGGGCTATGCCAATTCGCCGCGGTCGCATTTCCGGTCGATGGACATCTGGCATACCTGCGAGCCGGATAAGCTGGGGACGGAGGGCTGGCTGGGCCGGGCGACCAAGGAAATCGACCCGAACAAGGAGAATGTGGTTACGGCGGTGAGTTTCGGGCCGAGTTTGCCGCGGGCGTTGGCGCTGCCGACGGTGCCGGTGGCGTGCGTGGATGATTTGGAGTCTTTCGGGCTGCTGACCGGGATTAACGAGGTGGAGCAGCGGGACAAGATTTTGGATCGCTTTACGCGGCTGTATTCGCCGACCATTGGCAGCGGCGCGGTGATGGATTATCTGGGGCAGACCGGGCTGGATTCGATGAAGGCTGCGGACATTCTGAAGGTGGCGCCGGAGAGCTATTCGTCGAATGTGGAGTATCCGGATACGACGATTGCCGGCAAGCTGAAGGGGATTTCGCAGGTGCATCAGGCCGGCTTGGGGACGCGGGTTTTCTACTGCGATCACGGGAGTTTTGACAGCCATTCCAACCAGATTGGGATGCACGATAAGCTGTGGCTGGATGTGGCGCAGGCGGTGGAGAGTTTCTTTGACGACCTGCGGGAGAAGGATGCGGGGGACAATGTGATTATGCTGATGTTCTCCGAGTTCGGGCGGCGGGTGCATGACAATGGCTCCGGGACGGATCACGGGGCCGGCGGCGTGGCGTTTGTGCTGGGCGAAGGGGTTAAGGGCGGGGAGTATGGGGAGTATCCCTCGACCCGGCCGGAGGATTTGGAGCAGGGGGATTTGGTGCCGGCGATGGATTTCCGCAGCGTCTATAGCACCATTGCGGAGGATTGGATGGGCTTGGATGCGCAGCCGCTGGTGGGCGGGGTGTTTGAGAAGCCGAAGTTCGTTTAGGGGTTTTCCCGGTTAAGGGGTAGTTGCGCCGATTAGGATGCCGGGGCAATCCCGGGTGGTTGCCCCGGCGGCGGCGCAAGGGGGGAGTTGGCGGGTTTTGCCGGTATGACGGTCGGCGGGTTGGCTGGGCGGGGGAATAGGCTTGGCTCAGCAATAAGGGAAGGCGCGGGGATGGTTACGAAAGCGGCGGAGCGGGGTTCTGCGGATATGGGGACTTTCAGTGTGGCAATGGGGGTGGGCCGCATCTTTGGCGGAGAGCTGGCTACGGTGGAGGCGACGGTTGACACCGGGGCATTTCATACGATGCTACCGGCGTCTTTGCTGGGGGAGTTGGGGATAAGTCCGTTGGAGCGGCAAGAGTTCGGGGTTGCCGATGGCAGCGTTTCGGAGTATGGGGTCGGGATGGCGCGGATTGGCCTGGACGGGCGGGAATGGCATTGCCCGGTGATATTCGGGCCGGAGGAGCAGTATTTGCTGGGGGCGACGACGCTGAACTGTTTCCGTCTGATGGTGGATCCGGTGGGGCAGCAGCTGATACGGCGGCGGATGCGGGGGCGGGCGATTTAGGGCGAGTTCGCGCTAACGATTAGGGAAGGCAGCCAAGCGTCTAGGTCATTCCGAGGGATAGGGTGGTCTGGAAGTCTTGAGAGGGATCCAGGGCGGGCATTTTAGATTCCTCGGCTATCGCCTCGGAATGACATAGGTGGAGGGTCGGTTATTCGGGGCGTCAATAATTAGGGGGAATATGCCCTAAAGGGGGGAGACCAGTATGGGAGAGTTCGCGGTGGAGGTGGGGGTGAGTCGGCCGGGCGGCGGGCCGGTCGAGCGGGTCAGGGCGTTGGTGGATACGGGGGCCACCCATTCTACCTTTCCGGCGGCGATGATGTTCCAGCTGAATGTACGGGCGGCGGAGACGCGGCGGTACAGTTTGGGGGACGGGCGGGAGGTGGAGTATTACTACGGCATCGCTAATCTGGAGATTGGGGGCCGTACGGTGCCTTGCCCGGTTACTTTTGGGGCGGAGGAGCAGTATTTGCTGGGGGCGACGACGCTGGAGTGCTTTGAGTTGATGGTGGATCCCATTGGCTACGAACTGGTGCCGCGGAAACTGCGGACCGGGCCGGTTTGATGGGGGCAAGCCGGTTATCCCTTTCCCCAGTTTGAGCCTTTGGGGAAGGATGGGCCGGCGGGGACAAGAAACCAGGAATTTTTTAGAGGAGGAGCGGCAATGCTTACGCAGGTAGCAGCCGGGCGCACTTATGATTACAGCCATTCGGTAGGGCGGGGGGCGCAGTCGGGGATGGGGTTCAGCCAGCCGGTGGCGGCCGCCTTTGGGCCGGGGAATCTGGTCTATGTGGCGAACCGGGGGAGCGAGGGTATCAGCAATGTTCCGTGGAACCGTATTGGGTACGGGGCGCGGGTTTCGCAGCTGACGGTGGGGGCCGAAGGGGGGGAGGAGGAGTTTATCGGGGAGTTCGCCAAGTATGGGGACGGCAACGGGGAGTTCATTTGGGCGTCGGGGATTGTTACGGACAGCCAGGGGCGGGTTTATGTTTCCGACGAGTGGCTGAACCGGATTTCGGTTTATGACGCCGAGGGTCAGTTCATTACCCGCTGGAGTGCGCTGGCGGCGGAGGACGGGCAGGCGCACGGGACGGCGAGCATTGCCATTGACGCCGCCGATAACATTTATGTCAGCGACGGGCGGAGTCATCAGGTTCGCAAGTTCAGCCGGGAAGGGGAGTTCATGGCCGGTTGGGGGGAGTTAGGCAGCGGCAAGGGGCAGTTCAATGCGCCCTGGGGTTTGACGGTGGATTCGGGCGGCAAGGTTTATGTGGCGGATCATCGCAATCACCGGGTACAGAAGTTCAGCGGGGAAGGGGAGTGGTTGGCGCAGTTCGGGAGTCCCGGCGTGGGGCGGGGGCAGCTGCATTTGCCGACTTGCGTGGCGGTGGATCCGGAGGGGGATGTGTATGTGGCGGATTGGAGCGACAACGGGCAGCATCCGGGGCGGGTACATATTTTTGATGCGGCGGGGGAGTTTATCATTACGCTGGTGGGGGATGCGCAGGAGCTGTCCCATTGGGCGAAGCTGACGGTGGACGCCAATGCCGATTACATCAAGCGCCGCCGGGAGGTGGATCTGCCGGGGCAGGAGTCGGAGTGGCGGTTTGCGCTGCCGACGGGCTTGCTGTATGACGGGGAACGGGGCCGGCTGCTGGTGGTGGACAGTCAGCGGAGTCGGCTCCAGATTTATAACAAGGTTCAGGGCTATATGGTGCCGCAGATGAATCTGTAGGCGCGGCGGCCCGGCACGGCGGAAATTTGCGGGGGCGGGTTGGATAAACCCGCCTTTGCCTTTTGGGGGATTAGAAGCGATGGACCCGGAAAGGGAGGAGTATTATTTGCAGTGGGCGGCGGCTAATCCGGAGGCGCTTTGTGCGGAGGTTGCGCCGGAGATATTGGAGTTGTGCGCGGCGGAGGCGGAGCCGACGGCGTTTATGGAGGAGTTTCTGACGGCGGGGCATACGCAGTGGCTGCTGTTGCGCTACCGGCGGCGGCTGCCGCAGCAGCAGGTGAATAACAACATTCTGCGGTTGTGGCTGCGGGCGTGCCGGCTGAATACGAGTCGGCTGACCGGGGCGGCGGAGGGGGATTGGGGGAAGGAGTTTTTTTCGGTGGAGGGGATGGGGTAAGGGGGGGCTGACCGGACGAATTATACGAAACCGGGGCGGGTTTGATGCCCGCCCCGGTGTTGGTCAGCCGCTAATCGGGAAAGACCGGGCTAGGCCACTTCGACCACGGCGCCGGCTTCCTCGAGCTTGGACTTGGCGCTTTCCGCCTCGTCCTTGGCGATGCCTTCCTTGACCCGGGCCGGGGCCGACTCGACCAGTTCTTTGGCTTCGCGCAGGCCCAAGGAAGTGATTTCCCGGACGGCCTTGATGACGTTAATCTTGTTGGGGCCGATTTCCTGCAAGCGGACGTCGAACTCGGTCTTTTCCTCCTCGGCGGGGGCGGCTTCGACCGCGGCGCCGCCAGCCATCGGCGCAGCGGCTACGGCTACCGGGGCGGCGGCGGTAATGCCGAACTCATCCTCCAGAGCCTTCACCAGGTCGGACAACTCCAGGACGTTCATCTCCTTGATGGCGGACAGCAGTTCATCCTTGGTCAGGGTAGCCATAATTCCTCCTTTGTTGGTTGCTATGGGATGGGGACGGGATGGTCCCGTTTTGGTTTCCGGGGGTAAAGCTCCGCTTATTCAGCGGCGGCCGGCTGGCTTTCCTCCTCCAACTGGCGGATGCGGGCTTGCAGCAAGCCGTCCAGGTTTTGCAGCGGCCCGTTCAGGACGCCCAGCAGGCGTTGGATCGGTGCCTGCATCTGGCCGAGCAAGTTAGCCAGCATTTGGGGTTTGCCGGGCAAGGCGGCCAATCGCTCCACTTCGGCCGGGGGCAGGGTTGCGCCGCCGCTGAGGACGGCGCCGCGGATCGCCAGCGGGGAGCGGGTGGCCCGGATGTAGTCGTTGACGGCGCGGGCTACATCCACCGGGTCATCGTAGCCGAAAGCAATCGCCGTCGGCCCGGCCACGATGTCCCGGAATTGGGGAACCTGGGCATCCGCGGCGGCCAGATTAACCAGAGTGTTCTTGACCACGACGAACTCCACGCCGGCGTCCCGCATACGGCGGCGCAGGTCGGTCATCGCGTTCACCGGGATGCCGGAATAGCCGGCGGTGAGGGCAATGGAACAGCGTTCCAGTTTGTCCTTCAGTTCCGCCACGCGCTCTACTTTAGCCGGTGTCGGCAAGGCGTACCTCCTTATAAAACAATTCCCCACGCCCATAGTTGGGGCGCAGGGAGAGCCGGCGGCGCGCTGGATGCGCGGTAGTTTGCGGCAATGCGGCTGCGCCTCGACCGGCGGCCCGATATTAGGGGGCCATTACCTCTTGATTCAGAGACCGGATTTCTACGGCGGATGCGGGGTTTATTCGGTTGTGTTGGGTTCAAGTTCCGGGTTTGCTTGGGCTTGCCAGTGTACCTATTAGCTCATCAGCCGCAGGGCGGCGAGGGTGATGGAACTGTTCAGCACTACGACCCCGAGGCCAATTCCAACTACCCACTTGATTATTTCGGCTTTCGTGTTGGCCAAGTCGGCTTTGGTAGCCAGATGCTCTTGGCCGCCTTCCAACCGGCTGACCCGTTCCTCCAGAGATGCCATCAGCAAACCCTCTCTTTTATGGTGATGGGGCAATTGCAACCGGTTGCCGGCGGCTCCGGCCCTGCCTAGTTCATAATCCGCAGGGCGGTGAGGGTGATGGAGCTGTTCAGGGCTACGACCCCGAGGCCAATTCCAACTACCCACTTGATGGTTTCGACCTTCGACTTCGCGATGTCAGCCTTCAGTTCGGCTTTCGCCTCAGCCAAGTCGGCTTTGGTAGCTAGATGTTCTTGACCGCCTTCCAGCCGACTGACCCGTTCCTCCAAAGATGCCATCAGCAAACCCTCGCTTTTGTGGTGGTAGCGTAATTATGGCGGCGGTTCGGGCTGTCGTCAAGCCCCGGCCGGCGGATTAGTCCGGTTTCAGGGCTTGCAGGGCGTTGAGGTCGAGGGGGATGCTGGGGCCCATCGAGGAGGAGAGGTAGCCGGAGCGCAGGAATGCGCCCTTGACCGCCGCCGGCTTGGCGCGGACGATGGAGTCGGTCAACACCGCCAAGTTTTCCAGCAGTTGGTCGGTCTCAAAGCTGGCTTTGCCAAAGGGGGAGTGGATAATGGCGGTGCGGTCGGTGCGGTATTCCAAGCGGCCGGCTTTGGATTCGGCAATCACCCGGCCCAAGTCCCGGGGCGGCACCATCGTACCGGTGCGAGGGTTGGGCATCAAGCCGCGGCGGCCCAGGATGCGGCCCAGTTTGCCGATTTTGGGCATAATTTCCGGGGTCGCCAAGCCTACCTCAAAGTCCAGCCAACCGCCCTCAATCTGGGCAATGAGGTCATCATCGCCCACATAGTCGGCGCCGGCTTGGCGGGCGATGTCCGCGCCCTCGCCGCTGGTAAAGACCAACACCCGGATTTGCTTCCCCAAACCGTTAGGCAGGACGGCCACATTCCGCACCATCTGGTCGGCGTGGCGCGGGTCGGCACTGGTTCGCAGGTGGACTTCCATAGTTTCGTCGAACTTGGTGTTCGCCAGTTCCTTGAGCAGGTCAATGGCTTCCCGGGGAGCGTAAGCCTTGTCGGGTTCGACCTTTTCGGCGACGCTGGCGTAGCGGCGGCTGTGCTTGGGCATAGCGGTTAATCCCCTTCCACGGCGATGCCCATACTGCGGGCGGTGCCGGCGATGATGGACATAGCCTGTTCCACCGAATTGGCGTTCAGGTCTTTGAGCTTGGTTTCGGCGATTTCGCGCAGGGTGTCCTGGCTGATGGCACCGGCCCGGCCCTGGCGGAAATCTCCGGCGCCCTTTTCAACGCCGGCGGCCCGGCGCAGCAGGTCGGAAGCCGGGGGCGTGCGGGTAACAAAGGTAAAGGAGCGGTCTTCGAACACCGTCAGATGCACCGGAACGATGGTGCCGGCCTGGGCGGAAGTGCGCTCGTTATACTCTTTGACGAAGCTCATAATGTTGACGCCGTGCTGACCCAGGGCCGGGCCGACCGGCGGGGCGGGCGTTGCTTTGCCCGCTTCCAGTTGCAGTTTGATGACTGCCCGGACTTTTTTTGCCACCCTGATTTCTCCTCGCGCCGGGGACTGACCGGGTTAATCGGCAATCAACCAGTCAATCCCGAATGTAGGGACAACCCTATAAATGGGGCTGCCCGCGCCGCTGCCGGCGGCCAACCGCTTTAGTTACGCTTTTAAGTCCGTTCCACTTGCAGGAAGTCGAGTTCAACCGGGGTTTCCCGGCCAAAGAAAGAGACCAGCACCCGCACTTTGCCCTTGTGTTCATCGACATCGCCGATCGCGCCGACGAAGTCCACGAAAGGCCCTTCGACAATCCGCACCGTATCGCCCCGTTGCAAGCCGATTTTGACCCGGGTCGGGCCGCCGGGGGCGATATTCCGCATAAGTTCCACTTCGGCGGGGTTCAGCGGCACCGGCTTGGCGCGGCTGTCGCTGTCATCCTCGCTGGAGATGAAGCCGGTTACACCCGGCGTCTGCCGCACTACATACCAGCTTTCATCGTCCATCACCATTTGGACCAGCACATAGCCGGGGAAGCGTTTCCGCACTTCCTCCTGCCGCTGCCCGTCCTTGAGCACGGTTTCCCGCTCGACCGGTATCTCCACCGTCAGGATACGGTCCTCCATCTCCATACTTTTGATGCGGGAGTTGAGGTTGCGCTCGACCCGCTCCTCTTGCCCGGAATAGGTATGGATGATGTACCATAGAGCATCATCCCGCTCGATGGCGGCGAGTTCGGTTATTTCCGTTTCCGTGGTCATCAGTAATCCTGCCTGAACCGAACCGTGGCCTCCGCCACGGTCGGATGGCGTTAAGGATCCCGGGGCGCTGCCGCCGGAGTTACAATCCCGGTTGCGCGGCCCCGGTGGGGGAGCAAGTTTAGAACAGCCGGAAAATCACCCGGTTGAACAGTTCGGCGAATACGCGGTCGAGGCCGCCGAGAAAGAAACCGATGACTACCGACAGCGCGATGACGATGGCGGTAAGCCGGGCGGTTTCCTCTTTGCTGGGCCAAACCGACTTGCGGAGTTCCTCAATCACCTCTTGGAGGAAGCGCACCGGGCTGACCCGGCCCACGCTGCCGGGGGTGACGGGAGACTGGCCTTGACGGGCTACCCGCGCCATAACGGCCCCGGCCTACCGGATTTCCCGGTGGGTCTTGTGGACCCGGCAGCGGGAGCAATACTTCCGCAGTTCCAGCCGCTGGGTGTCGTTGCGGCGGTTTTTGACGGTGGCGTAGTTGCGCTCCCGGCAGTCGCTGCACTGGAGGGTAATGACGCCCCGGATGTCGGCGCTTTTGCGTGCCATCAGCTACTCCCTGTATCGTTGGCTAGTCGAGCAGTTTGGTGAACACCCCGGAGCCGACGGTGCGGCCGCCCTCCCGGATGGCAAAACGCTGCCGTTCCTCGAGGGCGATGGGGGTAATCAGGGATACGGTCATCGTGATATTATCGCCGGGCATCACCATTTCCACGCCTTCGGGCAGGGTAACTTCCCCGGTGATGTCGCTGGTGCGGATGTAGAACTGCGGCTTGTAGCCGGAGAAAAAGGGCGTATGGCGGCCGCCTTCCTCGCGGCTCAGCACATAGACCTCGGCCTCGGCGCGGGTATGCGGCTGCATCGAGCCGGGTTTGACCACGACCTGGCCGCGCTCCACTTCGTCCCGGTCAACGCCGCGCAGCAGGATGCCTACGGCGTCCCCGGCTTCGGTGGTGTCGAGCAGCTTGTGGAACATTTCCAAGCCGGTGGCGACCGTCTTGCGGACGCCGCCGGAGCGGATGATTTCAATTTCCTCGCCGGTTTTGAGCATACCGCGTTCCACCCGGCCGGTGACCACGGTGCCGCGGCCTTTGATGCCGAATACATCCTCAATGGGCATCAGGAAGGGCTGGTCGGTCAGGCGGGCCGGCACCGGGATGTAGTCGTCCATGGCCGACACCAGGTTAGCCACGCCTTCCATCGCCCCGGGTTCGCCGTCGAGGGCATTCAGGGCGCTGACCCGGACGATGGGGGTGTCGTCGCCGGGGAAGTCGTAGGTGGAAAGCAGTTCCCGCACTTCCAGCTCGACCAGTTCCAGCAGTTCCTCGTCGTCCATCATATCCACCTTGTTCAGGGCGACCAGGATGCGCGGCACTTCCACCTGACGAGCCAAGAGGATATGCTCCCGGGTTTGGGGCATGGGGCCGTCCGGGGCGCTGACCACCAGCACTGCGCCATCCATCTGGGCGGCGCCGGTAATCATATTTTTGATGTAGTCGGCGTGGCCCGGGCAGTCCACATGGGCGTAGTGGCGGGTTTCGCTTTCGTACTCCACGTGGGCGATGGCGATAGTTACGCCGCGGGCCCGCTCCTCCGGGGCGTTGTCAATGCTGCCGAAGTCCCGGAAGCTAGCCATCCCCTTTTCGGCCATCACTTTGGTAATGGCGGCGGTGAGGGTGGTTTTGCCGTGGTCCACGTGACCGATGGTGCCGACGTTCACGTGGGGCTTGGAACGGTCGAAACGCTGTTTTGCCATTGAGTCCTTTCTCCTTCATTTCCTTGGGGAGTTATGGAGCCCAGAGGCGGGATTGAACCGCCGACCCCGTTCTTACCAAGAACGTGCTCTACCGCTGAGCTATCTGGGCTCGCAACCCGTTGGTAACGATTTAAGTATATAGTTTGCCGCAATTGGCGGCGAAATGCAAGAGTGGTGGAGGGGGCAGGATTCGAACCTGCGAAGTCCTTCCGGACGCCAGATTTACAGTCTGGTGGCTTTAACCACTCACCCACCCCTCCAAAGTCTGCCGGCCCGGCCGTTTGTGGCGGCATGGCCCGGTCAACAAAAGTTACTGGAGCCCCCGAGGGGACTCGAACCCCTAACCGGCCGATTACAAATCGACTGCGCTACCGTTGCGCCACAGGGGCCGGAAACAGGGTTCAGACTAGAAAAAGCCCCGTGCAGTCCCGGGGCTTAATAACCAGCCGACCTAGTATGCGATAAATGATTATAAAGGCTTTGCGCGGGGTTGTCAACCGGGGATTTGGGGGGATTTTGAGAATGTTGGGAAAAGGGTAAGTGCTATAATGAGCCGGTCAGGCAAAAGGCGGGGGCATTATGACCGGGAATCAATCGCTGGGCATCGAATCCTCTGCCGTGCAGCATCATCTGACCCTGTTGCAGGGCATTATTCAGCGGATGGCGGAAAACAGCCGCTCCTGCAAATCGTGGTGCATCACCATCGTTGCCGCCGTTCTGGTGCTGGTCGCCCGCACCGAACAGCCCGATTACGCCCTCATCGCCTTGCTGCCGGCAAGTTTAACACGGCCACCAACGAGCGCTACATCAAAACCCAAATCTTGGGCCCGCATATCAGGTGGGCTAGTGTCTTGGTGGTGTACGTTTCCCCCGAAACAAAGAACAGCCCTTGGGTAAATTGGGAAATCGAGTACGCCCACAAGCACGGCAAGCGGATTGTCGGAGGGTCGCAACCCTTGTCGGTTCAGTATTGGGCTTAACCCGCTGTCTCAAAGCATCTGGCTTAAACTCCGGCAATTACCGCTGGGGTGGAGCCGTTGCGCCCGGCCGGTAATTCACCACATCCTCCCCCTCGGCAAAAGGGGCGTTAACCTTTGCCCGCTTGCCCGGCGTGTCAAAGCCCAAGGATTCGTGTTCCCGGAACAGGTTGTAGGTCAGCGTCCAGCCGTCCAGATACCTTTGCCCCGTTTCCAGATTTTCCAAACCCCGCAAGGTTTTGACCCGCTGCCGATATGTCCCTTGTAACCGCTCGGAAAGATTGTTGTTGATTTCAGCGCGGATGCCCTGGCTCTGGATATGCTTAATGTCCGGGAAAGCCAGCTCAATGGCGGCCTTGTACGACCCCAACTTGTCGGTCTTTAGAGATTTGGGCGGTTCAGCAACGGCCTTAATTGCCTTGTCAATGACAATCTCCGCTTGCTTGGCGTTCCGCTCCTTGGCCAGAGGGGACGCCAGCACATAGCGGGTTTTGGAATCCATTACATTCCAATTCCAAACCTTTTGCCCACCGACATCCACCATCATCTCGTCCGCCACCCACTCATCCCCTACCTGTGCCGGGTAATCCTGCATTACCGCCATTGCCCGGTCAGTGTAATCCCGCACCCATTCGTACAGGGTGGCTTTGGAGGGTTCGGGAATGTCAAAGGCATCCGCCATCGTTTCCCCGATTTGTTTGTAAGACATCCCGGAGTAAAACAGCCGTATCGCCGCCCAATCTGCTCCGAAGGGACGCGGTGGCCCGGCGACATCCCGTTATGCCGTAACCACTTATCGCAGCCCCGGCATAGGTAGCGTTGTTGCCCGTTGCGCCAGCCGTTCTTTACCCCTTCATCCGAAGCGCAATGCGGGCAGTCAACGCTGATGGTCTCGGTCTCGGTGAACTCGGCCATTTTAGTTCCGGTTATGGCGACGGTTCTTGGAGCAGTAAAAACCACCGTACCCCACAACAAAACGGAACCCACCGGCTAATGGGCCTTGCTAATTCCAGCATCCTTGCGCTATACTGCCCTCACCCCCCAAGAAGGAGCGATTGACCGATGACCACCCTAGAACGGGAAACTACCCATACCCTGCGCTATGTGGAAGGGCGCATCGAGGAGCAGTCGTCTCAACTGCAAGCCCTGCAAGCCGGCCAGCAGCAACTTCAGTCCGATATGAACAAGGGGTTCCAAGGAGTCAACGCCCGCCTGGACTCCCGGACTGACGGCATCGAAAGCCGGCTGAACGCCCGGATTGCTGAGTCGGAGAACCGGGTCAACGCCCGGATAACCGAAGTTGAGAACCGGTTGGACATCCGGATAACCGAGGTTGAGAACCGGTTGAGTGAGCGGATAGACGCCGGGTTGGCCGAGTTGCGCGCCAGCAACGAGAAAACCAACGACCGTATTAACAAACTGCTCTACATCGGCCTTGCCGTCGTTGCCACCGGCGTGGTCAACTTGGCCGTAACCCTCTCCCTCCGCTTCCTCTAACCCCCCTGCCGTTCCTGCCAGCGCGCGGTGATGCTCTGCTCCGCCTGCCGGCTGTGTTCGGCGATGAATGCCTCCAGCCGCCGCCGCTCGGCCCGGCTTTCCGCCGTTTCCCCACCGGCCCGCGCCTGCCGCCGCAGCTCCGCCAAAGACCGCCGCGCCAAATCCACCTGCTGCACCGCCTCCAACGCCGCCAACTCCTCCAAAGCCGCCTGCTTCACAATCAGCAGACGCCGCCGCGCCGCTTCCGCATCCGCCAGCCGTTCCTCAATCTCCCCCATTGCCGACAGGGAAGCCTCCAGCGGCGTCCGCCCGTAAATCACCTGCCGCGGCAAACGGCGCAGCTGCGTCCGAAACTGGCTGATTTGCCCGTCCAGCTGCTCCTCCTTGTGCCGCATTTCCGCCAGGCTCATCCGCAAGGCGGCCATAGTCTGCTGAAGTTGCGAAGTGGACATAACGGCACCGCCGGCTAGAACCCCACCTTGGGCAAAATCCGCTGCAAAGCGTCCAGCACTTCCTGAATATCCGCCTCGCCCACATAGCCCAAATGCCCAATGCGGAAAATCTGCCCGGCCAGCTTGCCCTGCCCGCCGGCCAGTACCACATTCTCCTCCGTCCGCATCCGGGACATCAGCTGGCCGCCATCGACCCTAGCCGGCATCTTGACCGCGGTGACCGTGTTCGAGGCCCGGGCTTCGTCGGCGCACAGCAATTCCAGTCCCAAGGCCCGCACCCCGTCCCGGGTGAACTGCCCGATGTCGGCGTGCCGCGCATAGACATTTTCCAGCCCCTCGGCAAAAATGTTCCGCAGCGCCAACCGCAGCCCGAACATCGCCGCCACATTGGGCGTCCACGGCGTCTGCCCCCGTTTCAGGTAGTTGCGCGCCTCGCCCAAGTCAAAATAGAACCGGGGCATCGCCGCCGTTTCCTGCGCCGCCCAAGCCGTATCGCTGAAACTGATAAAAGCCAAGCCCGGCGGAATCATAAACCCCTTTTGCGACCCGGTAGCCACCACATCGCAATCCCACCCGTCCACCGGCAGCGGCAAACAGCCCAGACTGCTCACCGCGTCCACCAGCAGCAACTTGCCAAACTCGCCCTTGACCACCCGGGCGATGCTTTCCAAATCGTGGGTAACGCCGGTGGAAGTTTCGTTGTGGGTAACGGCTACCGCCGCAATTTCCGGGTCGGCGCTCAGCCCCTGACGGATGGCGTCCGGGTCAATGGGTTCGCCCCACTCGAAAGTCACCCGCTGCACGGCCGCGCCATAGGCGTCCAGAGCGTCGGCGTAGCGATCGCCAAAGGAGCCGGCGCTCACCGCCAAAACCTTGTCCCCCGGCGACAGCGTGTTGACGATCGACGCCTCCAAGCCGCCGGTGCCCGAGGCGGTCAGGATAAAGACCTCGTTACGGGTCATAAAGACCTGCTGCAACCGCTCGGTGCATTCGGTAATCAGCTCAAAAAACTCCGGCCCCCGATGGTCAATCATCGGATCCGACATCGCCGTATAAATATCCTCCGGGATGGGCGTCGGCCCCGGCGTCCGCAGGTTTTGGACTCTAGTCACAGTTCCTCCTGGTTGACAACGAATTGCTCGGTTCGGGGGGCATTATAGCATTTTGCCGGGACGGCCGCTAAAGACACGCCAGCCCCGGCCCGCTCGACTAATGCGGCCTTAATCGGCCGCCGGCGGCTCCTCTTGGAATACCGCTACCCCCAGCCTTTCGGCCAGTCGCCGCTGCGGCTCCGGGATGATAACGCCGATGACTACCGCTTGGCCGGCGGTGCCGGCGGCGGCCGCCAGCAAGTCCGCCCGTTCCCGCGCCCGGACTATATCGTCGTCGGCAATGGTGCGGGAAACCTCGACCGCCACATGAACTTGCTCGGTAGAGTCCGGCAAGCGGGCGCGCAGCAGCAAGTCGGCGGCCAGCAACTGGCCGATGGCTTCCTCGGTAATGCGATCCCGGGCCACTGCATCCCACAGGAAGTCGTAGAATACTTGTGTTGCCGGGACACTCAGGCTTTTAATGACCTGAGCGTGGCTGAATTTCAAGCGGCGGAATATCAGGGATTGGATAATGTTCTGGACTCGGAATTCGAGGGCCGGGCCTTGCAGTTCGCCAACTCGGTTGGTCAGGCTGTCGACTCGGGTGGTCAATCTGCCCATTTGGGTGGCCAGGCTACCGACTTGTTCGGTCAGACCGCTAACTTGGGTGGTCAGTCCACCAACTTGGTTTTCCAAATTGGACAGCCGACTCTCAACCATCCGGTTAAACTCCCGCTGCGCGGCGTTGAATTCCCGCTGCTCAGCGTTGGCGGCTTTTTGGGCCGCGATGAATTCGTCCAGCCGCTCGTTCAGCGCCGCGACCTGCTTCGGCAGATTCAGCACCTCTTGGCCCAACAGCAGGGCGCGGGCTTCCTCCCGAAAGTCCTGATCTTCCCGCAGGGCTTGGAGCAGGGCTTGACGATTGGCTGGAGACATCGCGGTGGTCATAATGCTGCTACCCTCGGTTGGCATTCATTTCCCTTGAGTATAGCATACCTGGCGCGGTCTTGCGGGTAGGCAAACCCCTACTCCTCCACCCGCTCCAACCTCTTGACAACACCCGCGGTCTCAGGACATTCCCCCCAAGGCTTTGCTCTGAAATGAAACTAGGGGGAGTTGGGGAGGGCAAAGGATAAAACTCTCCGGTATTGCTATAACGGTTTGCCGAACCGCCGTTGCCAAAGGTTTTTAACCCAAGTCGGGTCAATCAATATGCCTTCGGCAATGTTGATTTCCCACAAGGCTTGAGTAGTCCGGGAGTCGCCTTTCTTGGGATTGCAGCTGCCGCAAAGCAATTGCAGGTTGCCAATTTCCTCCGTACCGCCCCGGGACCGGGGGGTAATGTGGTCATTGGTAAGGATGTGATAGGGCAACGGATGCCCACAGCCGGCGCACCGCCCCTCCTGTATGCCGTACAATTCCCGCTTAATCGGGTCGGGGATCGGCTCCCGGCGGCTGGGTTCCGTCGCCCTTTGCCCCCGGCCCTTTACCCGGCGCGGAGCTATACGGTAATCGGGAGAGAGGCCCGGAAAATCGGTGCCGAAACGGGCAATATGCTCCTGAGCTTCCACCAGCAGCGGCAGCTCCGGACTGCCCAGCTGCATTGTTTCCCGCATCCGCTGGATGACCTGGTTGTAAGCCTCCTGCCCTACATCAATGCCCATCCAACGGCGGCCCAGCTTTTCCGCCGCTACACACGCCGTCGCGCAGCCGCAAAAGGGATCCAGCACCACATCCCCCGCGTTGCTGGACGACCGAATAACCCGTTCCAGCAGGGCCAGCGGCTTCTGGGTCGGAAATTTGGTGTTTTCCCGGGAATTATACTGCACCGGCGGAATGTCGGTGAAAATATCCTCGACTGCCTTTCCCCGGGTGGAATCGAGGTAACGCTTTAAGCGCGGCATACTGCCTTTTTCCGGCCAGTAAATCAGCCCGGCGGCATCCAAAGCATCCAGACGCTCGCGGACGGTAGGAAAAGCCTGCGGCCATCCCTCAATTAAGCTGTGCTTAATGATAAACTCGTTCATCCCGCCGCTGGTGGGCGTCCGCCAATGATTATCGAATTTACCCGGGTCGATCCCGCGCCAAGTCTCCCCGGAATCACCGCCGCTCTGGCCCGTTGCCGTTAAATCGGCAGCGTGCCAAAGCCCCAAGGAATCCTCGTTCTTGTAATTGCGCCGCACATAATCCGGGTCGTGGGGGAGATACTGCCGATTCCAAGTATATTTGGAACTCGCGGAGTAAAACAAAAGGGTGTCGTGAACCCGGCCAAACCGTTTGGCGTCAGAACGCCCGGAATGCCGCTTCCAAACCACTTCGTTTCGGAAGTTCTCTTTGCCGAAAATACAATCCATCACCGATTTAAGGTAATGGCCGGCCATCGGGTCGCAGTGCAGATAAATGCTGCCGGTATCTTTAAGCACACGGCGCATTTCCAGCAACCGGACAGACATAAAGGTCAGATAGCCCTGCAATTGACTATCCTGTGCTTGGCCGGCGCTGGTCAACACCGCGTGGAGTTCCGGGTAGGCAATGGCGATGGCGGTCAGCCAGATGGGTTTCCAGTTGGGGTTGGGTTTCAATTCAACTGTTGCCGCCGCAATGCGGCGGCGGCTACTCCCCAAGCGGGGGGCGTTGGCCGGATCCGCCGGAACAAGGGTGTCCATCGACCACGTGTCGGAAAACCCGACGGTCACCGTGGTGTCGCCCATGCTGTGCCGGTCTTGATACAGACTTTCCGCATAAGCCGCGGGGATGTTCAAGACATTGGAATACTGCCGCTTGCTGTTAAAAGGCGGGTCGAGGTAAATCAAATCCACGCAGGCGTCGGGCATTGCCGCCAGAACCGGCAGATTGTCGTGAATTACCAGACTCCGGTTAGGGATTTTTTTAGTGATGGGCGTGTCCCCAGTTATAGCGTCCATCGTTCGACCTCTTTTCAAGTTGCCGGCCAGTATAGCGCAAGAAATGCTGAAGGCAAACTAAACTGTGCCCAACTTTTTCGACCCTACTCCTCCCCCACCCGCTCCAACCTAGCATAACTCAGCAGCAACCGCCGCAGTTCCCCGCCGGCGAACAGCACCGCCGTTTCGTAGTCGCTGCCCCACTCATCGCAGGACATTACCGTCCCTTCGCCAAACTTGGTATGCCGCACCCGGTCGCCCACTGCCGGGACATACTGCGGCGGGGGCTGCGTTGTCGCCGGCGCCACGGCCGGCTCCCGCCGCCAACTGGTCAAGTTGTTGCGCTCCGACTGCCGGGAATTGCCTTGGCCCGAACCGCCGCCGCTGACTTGCCCCGGCCCCCGGGCATAAACCGTCAACTCCTCCGGGATTTCCTCGAGAAAACGGGAGCGCAAAGTCGGCCCGCTATTGCCGTACAAGCTGCGCCGAAAGGCCCGCACCAGATACAACCGCTCCTTGGCCCGAGTAATGCCCACATAGCAGAGCCGCCGTTCCTCCTCCATTTCCTCAGTGCTGTCCATTGAACGGAAGTGGGGCAACACCCCCTCCTCCATTCCCACAATGAACACCACCGGAAACTCCAAACCCTTGGATTGGTGCAAGGTTATCAGTGTAACTGTGTCCTCTGATTCCACATAGCTGTCCACATCGGCCACCAGCGAAACCCGTTCCAGCAAATCCGCTAGTCCCTCTCCCGGTGCCGCGGCGTTATATTCGCCGGCCAGAGCGGTGAACTCCCGCAGGTTGTCCAGCCGCTCTGTCGGGTTAGCGTCGGTGCGTTCAATGTGGGCGGCCAAGCCGGTCTGAGTCAAAGTCAGCTGGACAAAATTGCTCGGGGGTAGCGTATCCTTCACGGCGGCTAGGCTTAGTAGCAGTTCGCCGAACCGAGCGATGGCGGTAGCCGCCCGGGGAACCAAGTGCACGGGGCAAGGTTGGCCGGCGGCTTGCGCTTCCGTTATACGCACGATGGCGTCATAGCGGGAAATGCCCTGCCGGGCGGCCCAAGCGGTTAAATCCTGCAAAGATTTTTTCCCAATGCCCCGGGGCGGCATAGCAATGGCCCGGGAGAGGTTGGCGTCATCCTGGGGGTTGTGCAGGACATAGAGATAAGCCAGCAAGTCTTTGATTTCCCGCCGCTGGTAAAAGCGGATACCGCCGATGATGCGGTACTTGAGTCCCTGACTCAGGCAGGCTTCCTCCAAGGCGCGGGATTGGGCGTTGACCCGGTACATTACGGCGCAGTCGCCGGGCTTGACCCCCCACCGGGCCAGTTGGCTTATCTCCCGAGCGACGAAGTCCGCTTCCTCCTCTTGGGTATAGGCTTCGTGAACCTTTACATCAGCGCCGGCGGCTTGTTCCGTAGTCAATTCCTTAGGGATGCGCTCGATGTTGTGGGTGATGAGGCTGCCGGCGGTTTGCAGGATGTTGCGGGTGGAGCGGTAGTTCCGCTCCAGATGTATCTCCCGGGTATCCGGGTAGTCCCGTTGAAAGCTGAGGATGTTCCGCAGGTCGGCATTGCGCCAGGAATATATGGACTGGTCCGGGTCGCCCACCACGCACAGGTTCTGCTCCGGCCCGGTCAGCAGTTTAGTCAGCCGATACTGGGCTACATTGGTATCCTGAAATTCATCCACCATCAGATACCGATAGCGGCGCTGATAATCCTCCCGGACGCTGGCATTTTCCCGCAGCAGCTGCACCGCCCGCAGCAGTAAATCGTCAAAATCCACCGCATTGTTGCGCGCCAGCAGCTCCTCATAGTGCCGATAGACCCGGGCCGCCACTTCTGCAAAGTAATCATCATCCAACTGCGCCTGCCGGGTCAGGCCAACGGAGTCTTGCAGCAGGCTTTTGCCTTTGGAGATGACGCTCTGCACCGCCCGGGGATTAAAGCGCTTGGGGTCAACCTCGGCCAGTTCCATGGCCTGCTTGATAAAGCTGAACTGGTCATCGGCGTCATAGATGGTATAGTTAGGCTCCAGTCCCACGCCCTCGCCGTAGCGGCGCAGCAGCCGGGCGCAAAAGGCGTGAAAAGTGCCGGCAAAAATCGCCGCGCCCGAACCATCCCCCAGCAGACCCTGGATCCGCTCCCCCATTTCCCGGGCCGCTTTGTTGGTAAAGGTAACGGCGGCGATGGCGTAGGGGCTGACCCCATGCGCCCGCGCCAGGTAAGCGATGCGGTGGGTGATGACGCGGGTTTTGCCGCTGCCCGGCCCGGCCACAATCAGCAGCGGCCCCTCCGTATGCAGCACGGCATCCACTTGCGCCGGGTTCAACCCGTCCGTCAATTCCCTTTCGGCATTAGTCCTGGCAGTCATAGCGGTGATTATAGCACAGGAAAAGGGGATTGACCGGGGGCGGCGGGCGATAAGCGATTTTCCCCACGGTCGGAAACAACTGACACTTGCCTACAGTGTGCTACAATGTCCCCCAAACCATCCGACGGCTTTACAAACTTCCCCGGTAGCGGTAACTGCCAACTGCCGGGAACGCAGGCGCGGCAATGCAAACTTACACTTTTAAGGTAGTAGTCCAACCCGACGACGACCGCTGGCAAGCCGACTGCCCGGCTTTGCAGGAACACGGCGCTTACACCTGGGGCTACACCCAAGCCGAGGCGTTGCGAAACATCCACGAAGTCATCGGGATGATACTGGAGGAGTTGGCCGAGGACGGCTTGCCTATTCCCATACCCGCCCAACCTTAACCCGGCCATTTTTAGCTACTGTCATCCCCCATCCCTTTCCCCCCAATGTGCTACAATATCCCCAAACCATTCAACGGCTTTACAAACTTCCCCGGTAGCGGTAACTGCCCATTGCCGGGAAAGCAGGCGCGGCAATGCAAACCTACGTCTTTAAGGTAGTAATGGAGCCGGACGCAGACGGCTGGCTTGCCCTTTGCCCGGCCCTGGATGAATACGGGGCCGCCACTTGGGGCTACACCGAGGAGGAAGCTCTGAAAAACATCCGCGAGCTGGTCGAAATGATTCTGTTGGAGTTGGCCGAGGATAACCTGCCGATTCCGCAAGGTCCGTCAGAGGAAGTGTTTATCTCTCCCGACCACCGCATCGCCGTGCCGGTTTAATATGTCCCTTGACTGGAGCCGGCTGCGTACCATAACGACCCGGGAACTGATGAATGCCTTGGTGCGCGACGGTTTCCGCTTGCGCTGGCAAACCGGCAGTCACCGCCGCTATCAGCATCCTGATGGCAGAAGGGTGTCCGTCCCTTTCCACGGTTATGGCGCTACCTTTCGCCCCGGCATTCTCCGCAATATGGTTCAGAACCAAGCCCGCTGGTCTCCCGACGACTTGAACCGCCTCGGATTGTACTAACCGCCCCGGATTTTCCTCCACAAATCCCGCCGCCTACCCCCTTCCCCCGATATGCTACAATACCGCCGGTTTGTTCCCGCCGGCCCCATTTTACAGATGGAGGGTTGCAGTTATGGCCGCTAGTGGCAATCGGGTCAGCGTCGGCAATGTGGAAGTTGTTTCCCTGTCGGACGGGATGCTCGAGTTCGACCTGTGCAACTTCTTTCCCGACCATAAGTCGGATGCGGAATGGCAGCCCTATCGGCAGCATTTGACTACCGAGGATAAGGTGCGTTTTAACTTGGCATCCTATCTGGTGCGCTCGGACGGGCGGACGATTCTGGTGGATACCGGGATGGGGCCGCGGCCGGCGGACGCTCCGGATACGCCTTGGGGTGAACTGCTGACCGACTTTGCCGCCAAGGGTATCAGCCCGGATGATATTGATCTGGTCGTGATGACCCACTTGCACCGGGATCATGTGGGCTGGAACTTGACGCCCCAACCGGAGGACGGGAGCCGGTTTGTGCCGACTTTTCCTAACGCCCGCTACTGGCTCAGCGTACCGGATTGGGAAGCCTGCCACGACCCGGAAATAAGGCGCGCCCGCTTTCCCAATGCCGCCACTACCGTTTGGCCGCTGGAGGAGTTGGGGCTGATTGAGTTTATGGAGGGGGAACGGGTCTTGACCCCGGAATTGACCGCCATTCCTACGCCGGGGCATACTCCGGGTCACATGAGTATCCGCATCAGTTCCCAAGGGCAGCAAGCCATCATCCTGGGCGACGCCATCCATAGCCAAGCCCAGGTTCAGGAAACCCACTGGGTCTCCCGGGCCGATATGGATCCGGAGCAGACCCGCCTGACCCGCCGGGCTTTGATGGAGCAGTTGGAGCAGGGGGACATTCTGGGCATTATCGGGCATTTCCCGGCGCCCGGCTTTGGCAAAGTAGTTCGCAGGGAGGGCCGCCGCTACTGGCAGCCCCTCTAAAGCAAATCCAACACAGGGGAACAGCGATGAAGTTTGGCCTTTTCCATTCGGTACAGCTGCCCGACCCGGCCCGGCAGAATGAATACTACCGGGATGCCCTGGAGCAAGTGCTGTGGGCGGAACAGTTGGGCTACGATTCGGTCTGGATGACCGAGCATCACTTTTCCCGGCACGGCATCGTTTCGGCGTCCCTGTCGGTCTTGGCATATCTGGCGGGGCTGACCAGCCGTATCCGCCTGGCGACCGCGGTCACCGTCCTGCCCTTTCACAACCCCATTCAGATTGCCGAGGAAGCGGCCACGGTGGATTTGCTCAGCAACGGGCGGTTGGATTTGGGCGTGGGCCGGGGCTACCAGTGGGGGGAGTTTCACAAGTTCAACATCCCGATGGAGGAGGCGGATCGCCGCTTTCAGGAAGCTATCGGCGTACTGACCCGGGCTTGGACGGAGACTGAACCCTTCGACCATCGGGGGGAGTTCTGGACTTTCAACGATATGACGGTGCATCCCAAGCCGGTGCAGTCGCCCTATCCGCCGCTGTGGGTCGCCGCGGCCAGTCCGTCCAGTATGGATCGCATCGCCGCTAATGGCTGGAATCTGCTGGTGGGGCAAGGGCTGACTTTTGACCAGGTGGCGGAGCAGGTGGCGTATTTCCGCGGCGCGGTGGGCGAAGCCGGCGGCGATTATGACCCGCATCGGGTCAAGGTGGCCCGGGCAATGTACACTGCGCCGACAGAAAAGCAAGCCCGTCAGGATGCCGAGCAGCCCTTTATGTGGTTCAAGATGACCGGGGATGAAGTGGGGGCGCCGCCGGAACGGCGCGGCGAATTGCTGCCGGAGAATTATCAGCAGTACCGCCGCCGCTTTGCCGCCGAAACCGCCTTTGACTATGACGACATGGCGGAACGGGTTATCCTGTTCGGCGACCCGGAACAGGTAGCGGAACGGGTGGAACGGCTGCATCGGGCCGGCGTGTCCAGCGTCATCTTTTTCACCAACTACGGCGGCATTGCCAGCGACAAGGTCAAGGCATCCCTCGAACTTTTCGCCACTGAAGTAATGCCCCATTTTCAGGATTAGCCGGATAAGGAGATGATGCCTTGACTACTGCCGCCGGGCCCGCATCCATTGACGAAGTGCAGAACCTGCTGCGCGGCCAGTCCTATGTGGCGGACCGGGGGTTGGCGGTTGCCATCTATCTGGCGTTGACTTTGCAGCGGCCGCTGTTTCTGGAGGGCGAGGCCGGCGTGGGCAAGACGGAAATCGCCCGGGCCTTGTCCCAGGGTTTGGAGGCCGAGCTAATCCGGCTCCAGTGCTACGAGGGGCTGGACGTGAACCAGGCGGTGTACGAATGGAATCACGCCCGGCAGCTGCTGGAAATCCGCTTGCTCGAAGCGGCCGGGAAGGTGGACCGGCCGGCGGCGGCCGCCGACCTGTTCAGCGAGCGGTTTCTGATTAAACGCCCCCTGCTGCAAGCCATCGACGAAAGCCGGGAACGCTCCCCGGTGCTGCTAATCGACGAACTGGACCGGGCGGATGAGGAGTTCGAGGGTTTTCTGCTGGAACTGCTGGCCGACTTTCAGTTGACCATCCCGGAATTGGGGACTTACCGGGCGGCGCACCCGCCCATCGTTATCATAACTTCCAACCGCACCCGGGAAATCCACGACGCCCTGAAACGCCGCTGCCTTTACTACTGGATTGACTACCCGGACTATCAGAAGGAACTGCAAATTGTCAGCGCGAAAATGCCGGCGGCGCCGCGCCGGCTGGCGCAGCAGGTAACCGGGTTCATTCAGGAACTGCGGGAAACGGAACTTTACAAAATCCCCGGCGTGTCGGAAACCATTGACTGGACGGCGGCTTTGCTGGCGTTGAATCAGCAGGAACTGGACGCGCAGGTGATTGATGACACTTTGGGCATAATGCTCAAGTATCAGGATGATATTGAACTGGTGCGGGGGGAGCCGGTGCGGAACATTCTGGAGCGTTCCATGAACCGCGGCCCCCGCCGGGGAGGACGGGGCGGTGGGGGGTAGAAAATCATCCCGCTACCACCGCTTACGAATTAGCGGAAAACCGCTGAGCGCCCGGGAAATCCTCGGAGAATTTGTTTGTGGCTGATGCCGCCGAATTGCCGCCGACCGCTTTAGCCCGCCGCCTGCTGGAAGTGGGGTGGGCTTTTTTGCCTTTGGGGTGGATTGCCTTTGGCGGGCCGCAAGCCCATATTGCTTTGCTCCAGGAGCGGTTTGTCGCCCGCCGCCGCTGGCTGGATGAGCAGCGGTTTGTGGAGTTGCTGGGCTTGGGACAGGGACTGCCCGGCCCGACTTCGACCCAAATGGTGGTAGCGGTGGGGGCAGTGCGGGCCGGGCCGCTGGGCGGCTTGCTGGCTCTGTTCTTGTTTCTCTTGCCGGCTGCAACGATTATGGGCTTGGCCGGCTTGGGGGCAACCGGGTTCTTTGCCGATGGCGGCCGGCCGGCTTGGCTGGAGGGAGTGCGGCCGGCAACGGTGGCTTTAGTCGCTGTGGCGGCTTGGCGTCTCGGCTTGGCCGTGGTCAACTCCCGGCTGACGATGGGGCTGATGTTAGGCGGCGCGGCCGTGACCATCCTGCTGCGGCAACCTTGGGCTTTCCCGGCGGCCTTGGCTTTAGGCGGACTGGTCAGCGCGTTCTTGCTGCGCGGTCAGCGGCTCCCGGCGGCCGGGGAGGGCGATGGCGGCGTATCCCTCGACAATCTGGGCATCTCCCGGGCCGCCGGCGTTATCCTGCTGCTGCTGTTCTTTAGCTTGCTGGCCGGGTTGACCGGGGCGCGGCTGTTGGTGGACTGGCCGGCGTTGCATTTGCTGGAGTCTTTTTACCGCACCGGGTCGCTGATTTTCGGCGGCGGCCAAGTGGTGCTGCCGATGCTGCTGACGGAAGTAGTGGACACCGGCCGGGTTACGGAGCAGCAGTTTCTGGACGGTTTTGCCCTGATGTTGGCCTTGCCCGGCCCGATGTTCAGTTTCAGCGCCTACTTGGGGGCTATTGCCGGCGGAGTGCCAGGGCTACTGCTGGCATTAGTGGGGTTGTTTCTGCCGGGCGTACTGGTTATCTACGCCGTGCTGCCCTTTTGGGAGCGGGTGCGGCGCTATCCCTGGATGCGGATTGCGCTGGTCGGCGTCAACGCTACGGCGGTCGGCTTGGTGGTGGGCGTGGTGTTTCTGCTGTGGGCGCGGGCGGCTCCCGGCCCGGGCGGGGCGGTTATCGCCCTGCTTTCCTTTGGGGCGGTGGCTTACTACCGCATCCCGGCTCCGGCGGTAATCGTGGCCGCCGGGTTGCTGGGCGGGCTGTTTGGAATGTTGGGGCTGGAGGGGATGCTGTAATTCGGCGGCTGATGGTTTTAGCGAATGATGATGTTGGCGCGGCATAAAGGGCTGGCGGCGACTTGCTTGCGGGCGGCCGTCAGCTTTGTTATCCCCTCGCGAGTTTCCGGCCAAGGTTCGGGACTGCGGCGGCGCGGACGAATTACCGTTGCGCTGCTGGCTATGGTCGGATTGTTGGCGGCTTGTTCCGGAGCAGCCGTCAGCCCAACCCCTACCGTCGTTTCTACCCCTGAGCCTACCATTGCCCCCACGGTCCCGCCGCCGCCCACGGCCGCCCCGCCGCCGGGATACGCCATCACGCCGGTGGGACTGGTCGTCAACGAACCGGAAGCCTCCCCGGGTTATACCCTGTTCACCCCCCGGAACACCGATACGGCTTACCTGATTAACCTTGCCGGGCAGGCGGTCTATACTTGGGAATTGCCCGCCCGGGTAAGACATATCCGCCTGCTGGCGAACGGGAACTTAATGACCGCCGGCGGCAACCGGCTCCTGGAAATTGACCCGGCGGGCAAAATCCTGTGGAACTATTCTGCCGCCGGGCAGCATCACGATTTTCTCCCAATGCCCAATGGCAATGTGCTGTTGATAGTCCGGAAACAAAAGACGGCGGCCGAAGCCATCGCCAAGGGCGCCAATCCCGATGCGGTCAACGCCCGGGGCTTGCGGATGGACTATATTATTGAAGTGCGGCCTACCGGGCCCACCGCCGGCGAAATCGTCTGGCAATGGTCCGTATGGGATCACTTAATCCAGGATTTTGACCCGAACCAGGCCAACTATGGGGTAGTGGCCGACCATCCGGAGCGGGTTGACCTCAACTATCGGCTGGCCGAATCCGTAGCCGACGAAGGCGATTGGCTGCACACCAATACCGTCGACTATAACCCCCAATTGGACCAAATTATGCTGTCGGCCCGCAATGTGGGGGAATTATGGATTGTTGACCACAGCACTACCACTGAGCAGGCGGCCGGCTCCACCGGGGGCAACGGCGGCCGCGGCGGCGACCTGCTCTATCGTTGGGGCAACCCGGCGGCCTACCGCGCCGGCAGCGCCGCCGACCAGCAACTTTACTGGGCCCATCAAACCCAATGGATTAAACCCGGCTTTCCCAACGCCGGCAACATCATCCTGTTCAACAACGGCAACGGCTACCCGGGAAACCAACGCTTTTATTCGTCGATAGAGGAAATTGCGCCGCCGGTCGCAGGCTTCGGTTATCGCCGCCCACCCAGCGCCAGCTATCCGCCCGCAGCGCCGGTATGGAGCTATACCGCTCAGCCGCCCGCGGATTGGTACGCCCAATACCAATCGGGGGTACAGCCTTTGCCCAACGGCAACGCCCTGATTTTAGATTCCTGGGTCGGCACCATCTTTGAGGTAACGCCCGCCGGAAAAATCGTCTGGAAATATGTCAACCCGATAACCGCTAACGGCCCGCTGCGGCAAGGATCTCCGATGCCCTTCGACCGCCGCGTTCCGGAAGCGTGGGATAACCGGATTTACCGGACTTACCGCTACCCCCCGGACTATCCCGGCTTGCAAAAGCTGAACTTGACCCCGGGCGCTCCCCTCGAACTGCCGGCGGCCGCGCCATAAAAATCCTTTGCCCCGGCACTTCCCCATCCTGCGACAAATTCAGGATGAGCGGAATACCGGGCAAAAGCCAAGCCAACCGCTACCCGGCAAACTCGACGCCCACGCCCACTATTTCCAACTGCATTGCCCGCACCTCCGGCGCCCCGGGCGGGAAAGTTACCCCGACGGTCACATTCAGCCCCCGCTGTACCTCCGGCGCGCCGGGTACCGCAAACCGGGCCGACAAGTGATCGCCCTGCAAGCCCAGGTCGGTATGTTCGGCAATCCGCTTTTCCCCGTCGTACAGAATTACCTCGTGGACTACGGCGTAAGGCCGGGTGCGAAAGCTGACCAGTACCGCCTCGACCCGCACGCCTTCGCCGTTGCATTGGGTCATCGTAGCCACCGGAAAGTGCAGCCAGGTGTTTTGCCCGGCCGCCCCCTCGATGCGGACAAAGGGGCCGGTGTGCCGCACCGCAGTAATGCGGTTGGGATATTCCACCTGCATACTGGCCCCGTGAACCCAGGTGGTGAACTTGTTATCGGCCATTGTTTAACCGTTCCTTTCGCGGCCGCGCCGGCCGCGTGGTTGGAGTATGCTTTGCCGGGCATTATAACCGGCAATAGCGGCGGGGTATAGGGTTTTACGGCTTGGCATTAACCCAACTTCAGCCGCAACCGAGCAAAGCCCAAGGCTATCGCACATCGAAATCGTCATTCCCACGAAAGGGGGAATCCAGATCGTCCGGGGACTCTGGATTCCCGTTTTCACGGGAATGACGATAAGCAAGTCGCCGGGTATATGCGATAGACCTGCCCCACATCCCACGGCCGTCCCGGCAATAACCGCCGGCTTTGTGCTACACTATCCCCGCCGCGCAAGCAATCCCGGCAAATCCCCAGCAATCAGTCCCGGCTCGTCCCCGGCAAGGAATCCCCATCCCCTATCCCGGCAATAGATGGAGCGTAACCGGCTATGTTCTTTGACTCCCGGCGTTCTCCGGTTCTGGCTAAAAATGGAATGGTAGCGACCAGCCAGCCGCTGGCCGCCCAAGCCGGTCTGCAAATGCTGATTAACGGTGGCAATGCGGTGGACGCCGCCGTAGCCGCCGCCGCCGCCCTTAATGTGGTCGAACCGGAATCCACCGGCGTGGGCGGCGATCTGTTCGCCCTGATTTGGCTGGATCGGGAAAAGCAGGTGCGCGCCCTGAACGGCAGCGGCCGGGCCCCGGCGGCGGCGTCTCTTGACCAATTGCGCGCCGCCGGCTACGCCCAAATGTCTACTGACGGCGTCTTTTCCGTATCCATCCCCGGCACGGTGCACGGTTGGGAAACCATCATTAACGCCTACGGCACAATGCCCCTTGCCGAAGTCTTGCAGCCGGCCATCCGCTACGCCGAGGAAGGCTTTCCCGTTACCGACTATATCGCTTACCAGTGGTCGGGGCAGCAGTCCCGCCTGGCTGCCTTGCCCTCGGGACAGGAAATGCTGCTCAACGGGCGGCCGCCGCGGCAGGGGGAAGTGATGCGCCTGCCCACTTTGGCGCGTACTCTGCGCGCCGTTGCCGCGGGCGGTTCTGACGCCTTTTATCGCGGGGAAATCGCTGCTAAAATCGCCGATTTTGTGCAGGAACAGGGTGGTTGGATTACTACCGACGACCTGGCGGCGCATACCTCCGATTGGGATGAACCCATCGCTACCGACTACCGGGGCGTTACCTGCTGGGAATGTCCGCCCAACGGCCAGGGTATCGCCGCATTAGAGGCGCTGAACATTGTCGAGGGGTTTGACCTTAAGGGAATGGGGGCGCAAACGGTGGACGCCTATCATCACCTTATCGAGGCGATGCGCTTGGCATTCGCCGATGCTTACCGCTATGTAGCCGACCCCCGCCAAGCCGCCGTTCCCATTGCCCAACTGACCGCCAAGGACTACGCCGCCCAACGCCGCCAACTCATCGACCCGGCCCGGGCGATGGATTATGCCCCTTTTGGCGACATCAATATCGGCGGCGATACCGTCTATATCAGCTGCATCGACGGGCAGGGCAACGCCTGTTCCTTTATTAACAGCATCTACATCAACTTCGGCAGCGGCCTGGTCGTGCCGGACACCGGCATTGTCCTGCAAAACCGGGCGTCTCTCTTTTCCCTGGAGCCGGAACATCCCAACGCCCTGGCGCCGGGCAAGCGGCCTTACCACACCATCATTCCGGCAATGGCGACGCGGGACGGGGAGCTGTATCTCTGCTATGGCGTGATGGGCGGATTTATGCAGCCGCAGGGGCATTTGCAGGTTATCTGTAACCTGACCGACTTTGGAATGGAGCCGCAGCAGGCGTTGAACGCCCTGCGCTTTCAGGTTATCGGCGACACCACGCTGATTGAGGAGGGCTTGGCGCCGGAAGTTATGCGGGGATTGCAAAGCCGGGGGCATCAGCTGCAACGGATTAGCGGCCACGCCCGGGTCGGAATGGGCGGCGGCCAAATAATCCGCCGTCACCCGGATACGGGGGTGCTGTGGGCTGGCTCCGAGCCGCGGAAAGATGGCTGCGCGGTGGGGTTTTAAGGGGGAGGTGCTTGGGGGGAACGGCCCGCGCCGGCGCCGGTTTCCGGAAGTGTGGGCAGGGAGCGGATTGCAAAAAAGCTGAACCGCCGCGGATCGGATTGGGGCTTAATCCAATCCAGTTGGGCGTAAAGATTGGGGTAACCGCTGATGCCGCCGAATATCGCCGCCCATTATAGCGCATCCCCCGTCCCGTCCACCCCTTGACTAAACGGATCTATAGCGGCAAAATAGTATATGCTATACCGTAGTGCCCACCATCCCCCGGTTTCCGCAACCCTGCCCGGTAGTGTAACGGTAGCACGTCAGCCTTTGGAGCTGTAAGTCTGGGTTCGAACCCCGGCCGGGCAGCCAGCCGTTCCCCCAATCCGGTATCCCGCAACTCCCTTCCCCAAGCCGCAAACCCGCAAAACGCCACCGCCAACCGGCCGGCCGCCCCTGTCGAGGGTTTTATGACCACCTACGGCATCCGCGAATTCAAATCCCGGGTCAGCGAAATCCTCCGCAACCTGGAAAACGGCGAGGAAGTAATAATCACCCGCCGGGGCAAACCGTGCGGGAAACTCACCCCCGTCCCCCCGCCCGCCGAGGAAAACCCGGCATTGGCCGCCCTCCGGGAAAAGTACCAGTCCCTTCCCGACCGGGACTTCGATGAACTTCAAGCCACCATCAAGGGTTTCTGGAAAGTCCGCCCCCTGCCGGATGCGGACGATGCAGAGTAGTCGTATTCAGTATGTAGCGGATACCCACGCCCTGTGGTGGTATCTCACAGCGCCCTATCGGCTCTCGACAACTGCCGCGGACCTTTTCCGATTGGCCGCAACCGGCAATGCGGTTATCGTCATTCCGGCCATCGTTGCGGCCGAGTTTTACTTCCTTTCCGTCAAAGAAAACCGTCCCACTCCTCCCGATGTCCTGCTCCAAGACTTGGCATCGGTGGTCAGCGTAGAGCTATCCAACTTGGGCATCGCGCAACTGATGTTGTTGGAACGCCTGCCGGAAATACCCGACATCCACGACCGCCTGATTGCGGCGGAATCCCTGTACCGCAATGCCCCGCTGTTGACCCGGGATAGCCGGCTCCGGGCATTAACCCAGTTGCAAACCATCTGGTAGCCCTCCCCCATTTGACCTATCCGCCCCTGCCCGCTATAGTACCCCCCAACTGCTGACGCGGCGGGGGCTTTATGTTTGCTTTGATACTGGCTGGGGGCAAGGGAGAACGGCTGCGGCCCTTGACCGACGCTTTGCCCAAGCCTATGGTATCGCTGGCCGGCAAGCCCCTTCTGGAACACCAAGTAGAGTGGCTGCGGCAAGCCGGCGTTTCCGATGTGGTCTTTCTGGTGAGCTATCGCTGGCAGCAGGTCAAAGCCCATTTCGGGGACGGCGGCGATTTCGGCATCCGGGCTTACTACAGCATCGAGGATTCCCCCCTGGGCCGGGGCGGCGCGATCCGGCAGGGCTTTAACCAGGTTCCCGAAACCGCGGCTGCCGTCTTTGTCCTGAACGGCGATATTATCACCGCCGCCGACCCGACAGCGATAGTTGACGCCTACCGCCGCCGTCAAGCCGCCCATCCCGCCCATCTGGCCACCCTTATGGTTACGCCAATGGTCAGCCCCTACGGAATTGTCGAACTGGTCGATGATGATGGCATAGCCGCCTTTCGGGAAAAGGTAGAACTGCCGCACTGGATTAACGCCGGCATCTATATCTTTGACCGCCGCATCGCCCCGCTGCTCCCGGCCTTGGGCGACCACGAAACCGCAACCTTTCCCCCATTGGCGCAGCAGGGGCGCATCGCCGCCTTTCCCACCCGGGAGTTCTGGCGCAGCGTCGATTCCTTTAAGGATTTGCGCGAAGCCGAGGATTTTCTGAAAGCGCGCCGCCCGGCCGCCGCGCCGCTATCCGCGTCTCCAGGTTGACCCGATGACCACCCACATCCTCAGCCCCGAAACCGTCCGCCGGGTCGCCGACGCTATGGCGCGCATCAAAGCCAGCGTCGGCCAGGTTCTGGTCGGCAAAGTCGCTGTAGTCGAGTTGACCCTCGCCGCCGTGCTTAGCGGCGGGCATATCCTGGTCGAGGATGTGCCGGGCATCGGCAAAACTACCCTGGCCCGGGCCCTCGCTAACTCCCTCGATTGCGCTTTCAAGCGGATCCAGTTCACCCCGGACTTGATGCCGGCGGACATTACCGGCATCCATTACTACAGCCAGAAAAGCGGCGAATTCGAGTTCCGCCCCGGCCCCATTATCGCCCAAATCGTGCTGGCTGACGAAATCAACCGCGCCACCCCCCGCACCCAGTCGGCCCTGCTGGAAGCTATGGCCGAAGGGCAGTTGACCATCGACGAAACCACCGTGCCGCTACCCACGCCCTTTCTCGTCATCGCCACCCAAAACCCCATTGAACTGGAAGGCACTTTCCCCTTGCCCGAAGCCCAACTGGACCGTTTCCTGCTCCGCCTGCAATTGGGCTACCCGGCCGAAGCCGAGGAGGAGGAAATGCTGCTGCGCTTTGAGCAGGCGGAACCCTTGGCCGACCTGCGCCCGGTTACTACCGCCGCTGAAATCCTCGAGTTTCAGGGCTTGACCCGCCGGGTCTATGTCGACCCGGTACTGCGCAACTACGCCGTCCGCATCGTGCAGGCTACCCGGCAGCACCCGGATGTGGAATTGGGCGCCAGCCCCCGCGCCACGATGGGCTTATACCGGTGCAGTCAAGCCTTGTCCCTGCTCCGCGGCCGGGAGTATGTTACCCCGGACGAAATCAAAACCTTAGCCCCCTATACCTTGGGACACCGGGTCATTGTCAAATCCCAAGCCCGGCTGCGGGAACGCACCGCCGCCGGCATCATCGCGGACCTACTCGAGCAGGTAACGGTGCCGGTCTAGCCGCGACCGGCAACCCTGGATAGCAACCCTCCTTCCCACGAAACCGGCAACCTTGGATCGCAACCGTCCTTCCCACGAAATTGGGAATCCAGAAATGCCGTTGCCTCTGGATTCTCCTTTTCACGGAAATAGCGGTAAGCAAGTCGCTACGTACCGGTGCAGGTTATGCTTAACGATTTCTGGCCTTTTATCGGCGGGCTGCTGCTCTTTATCGGGCTGGTCGCCAGCCTGGGGCTGCTGCTGATTGTCGGCGCATTGGTGCTTATCGTCTGGGCCTTAGCCAAGTTCTGGGATCGCTTCGCCTTTCGCGAAGTGAACCATTGGCGCGGCCTCTCCCGCAACCGGGCCTTCGTCGGCGACGCCCTGGAATACACCGTTACCCTGGCTAACGACAAAATCGTCCCCCTAATCTGGGTCGATATTCAGGATAACTTCCCGCCGGAACTGGACTTGCCCGGCGCCACGGTGCGCGGCACCGGAATGGAAGCCTCCCGGGAACACCGCATCACCACTTCCCTCCTGCCCTATCAACAAGTAACTTGGAAGTATCAACTCCATTGCCTGGCCCGGGGCTACCACCGCATCGGCCCGGCCCGGCTGCGCAGCGGCGACATTTTCGGCTTCACCGCCGCCGAAACCCGGCAAACCGGCGTTGACCATATCCTTGTCTATCCCCGGGTCGTGGACTTGCGGCGGCTGATTTTCCCCTCGGAACACCCTTTAGGCGAAGCCAAAGGGCGGCGGAACATCTATCCCGACCCCAGCCGGTTTATGGGGCTGCGGGATTACCAGCCCCGCGACCCCATGAAGCATATTGACTGGAAAGCCACCGCCCGCCGTTCCCTGCTCCAAACCCGCATCTTCGAGCCGGCCGTAGCCCTGAATGTGCTGATTGCAATGAACGCCACCACCAACGAATTCGCCTGGCAGGGCAGCAACCGGCGGCGTTTTGAGCGGGCGGTTACCGTGGCGGCCTCGGTAGCCGGCTATTGCGCTGAAGCCGGCTACAGTTTCGGGCTAATCAGCAACGGAGTAGCCGTCTATTCCGGCAAGGGCATCAGCATACCTCTAGGCAGTTCCCGCCAGCAGTTGGGCTTGACTCTGGAAGCCTTGGCTATGGCCGGCCCTTACTCGGTGATTACCCTGGTCGATATGCTGCAAAGCGCGCGGGATTCCCTGCCCCCCGGCGCTACCGTCGCCCTGGTTACGGCGGTAGTCACCCGGGCCCTGGCTGATGAAATTGCCGTCTTTCAAGCCCGCGGCTACCGGGTGATTGTGCTGTACGCCGGCGATGGCGGCCCGGAAATCCGCTTGTCCGGCGTAACCGTCCATTCCTTGGGCCCGATTCTTGACACTCTCGAAGCGGAAACGGCGGCTGAATATGAGTCAGTTCTGGCGGACTAGCGCCGTCACCGGCGCCGCCCTGTTTCTGGAAGCGGCCGCCGCTTACCTGCTAATTGCCCTGCTCACCACTTTGACCGGCACGGCGGCGGCGCGGCTGCCGCTTTGGCTGGTCTTGCTGGCTTTGGCTTGGGCCTTTCTGCTCTCCCTCTACATCCAGACGATCCGCTTTTCCCTGAACCTGCGCGGCGTCATCGGCTTGTCCCTCAGCCTGCTCTCCCTGCTGCTATTAGCCGGTTTAAGCGGAATGGGCTTTATGCCCTTGGGCCGGATCCTCAGCGGCGACCTTCAGACCGCCTTTGCCCTGGCCTTGACGGTGGCTTTTCTGGTAGCTTTATGGTGGCGGGGCAGCAGCCTGGCCCACGACGAAGTAACCCTCGAAACGGTGCGCGGCGCCTTTCAGTGGGGATTAGGGGTAGTAGTGGGCGCAGTAATTATTGACGCCCTGACCCCGGGAGCAATCGTCCCGGTCTGGCTGGTCATCGGCTTTTTTGCCGTAGGCTTGGCGGGATTGTCTCTAGCCCGTTTTGCCGCCGAGGCCGCCGATGGGCAGGGAATGTCCCGGGAGTGGTTCTTGCCCATCGGCGTAATGGTCGGCGCGGTGCTGCTGTTGGCGCTGCTCATCAGCGGCCTCGGCTTGGGCGGCTTGGATGACGCCACCCGCGCCATCCTGCGCACGGCCGGGCGGGTTGGCGACTGGATCCTGCGCCCCATCCTGTTAGGCTTGGGCTATCTGGCGGCCGCCCTCGTCGCCTTTGGCAACTGGCTCACCACCGTATTAGGCGGCGGCGACTTGAGCGGCCTTGACGAAGCCCAGGAACAGCTGCGCCGTTTCCACGAAAACCTCGAGGAAGTCGAGGGCGACGGCCCGCCCGGCTGGATTTATACCCTGCTGCGCTGGCTGGTCGTTATGGCGGCAACCCTGCTCGCCGGTTGGGTATTGTTCCGGGTTTTCCGTTTCCGCCGCTTGCTCCGGCGTTCCGGCGAGGTGCAAGAAGTGCGCGAATCCCTGTTCACTTGGGGCAAAGCCAACCGGGACTTGTTCGGCGCGGTCAACGACTGGTGGCACAACCTGGTACAAAAGGCTACTGCCGATGAAAGCAAACGCCCGGAACCGGAAAATCCCCGGGAAGTCTATCACCGCTTTTTGGAATTATCCGACCACCTGGGCCGCCCCAAGTCTGACGGTCAGACCCCCCGGGAACATCAGGATACGCTGGATGATACCCTCCCGCCGGCCCCGGTCGCGCGCATTGTCGGCGGCTTTCAACAAGCCCACTACGGCCGCCGGGAAACCGATTCCCGGGCAATGGACACCTTGCGGCAGGATTGGGCGGCCCTGCAGCAATACGAAAAAGAGCCGGCGGAAAGCAGCGACCGCGACCCGGATTAAGCCCAAGCCGGGCCGCCAAAACGGTTCCGCTCGATAGTGGAGTGATGGACGCCATTACTTTTAGGAGGGAAACCAATGAACCGAGTTCTTTACGCGTGGGTAGGCTTGGTAATCTTTCTTATCGGTTGCTCGAGTGCCGGGGATGTGCCCGCTGTAGCCCCTACCGCACCGCCCCCGGCTGCTGTTCCAACCGACACCCCGTTGCCCACGCCCACCTTTACCCCGGCTCCCACCGCGACAGTTGCGCCGGCGATTCCCCAAATCAACTTTCCGGCGGATGGCTGGACGGACGGTGATTCGTACTTGTCCTGGTTAGGGGAATTGCCTTATACTGTAACCTGCATTCCCGAATTCCAACTCTCCGGAAACTTCACCTGTTTCAGTAAGACACCTGATTACCAAGTCATTACGGAGGTCTTGCTGGAAACCTTTCCGGGCGAGCAACTGGTGATTGACCTTTATTCCCCCCGGCAAGTCAGCGACTACGTCGACGAAATGTTTTGTAACCCGCCTATCCGCCATTACCCCAATGGCAGTTGCCAAGTCATTACCTCGGCAGGGACTATCACTTTCACGCCGTAACAGAGGAGGTAGAATATGACGGAAATTACTACCGGCATCCGGCCGGTCTTTTCCCTTCCCCGAAGGAAGGAGGAGGATAACCCCGAGGTTACCATCGCCGCCGAGTTTGAGAAGCGGTTGATTGCTGCCGCTGAAAACGGGCTTTCCCAGCGGTCTATCATCTTGGACATTCGCCGGGTTGCGGGAATCCAGAACTGCCGGTTTTTCCAAATCGATAAGCGTCCCTCTTGTGAGGTCGGGGAGCGGCGCAACTATTCGGAAAATTGGGCGACAACGACCATGTGGTGGGCGCAGTTCCAAGACGGCAGCACCTTGGGCTTCACCGTCATCGAAGCCTTTGAGGTGTTCTGGGAAAACGGGCAAGCGATAAACCCGGGTGGTGCATTTAGGGATGAGGGGGAAGTGGGGGTGACTATGTTTGCCTACCAATGTAAGACCGGTGTAGAGATGCCCGATTATCCCGTACCCTAAAAGCAAACGGAACCACTGAAGCCGCCAGCCGGTTAAACCGCAGCCGCAACTTACCCGCCCGCTCCCCGTTTCCGTTTCAATTCCTGCAACTCCAGAACCCACCCCAGGTTATCATCCTCAGCGGCTTCGTCGGCAAAATGCGGCGCTAACTCCACCGCCTGCTCCAGGCATTGCAGGCAAGGATTGATTTCACCTTGACCGGCATAAACCCGGGCGGCGTTGTACCAGGCTACGGCAAAACGCGGATCCCCATTCCGCGCCGCCAGATAATCCTCCAGCGCCGCCGCCGCCTCGCCCAATGCTTCGTATGCCGCGCCCCGGTTGTTCAACGCCGCCGGAAAATCCGGCCACAATGCCACCGCCGCCGTGTAATCCTCCAACGCGCTGGCATAATCCTCCAGAGCGTCATACGCCAACCCCCGGTTGTTAAAGGCTTCCGCATCCTCCGGCCGCCGCGTTACCACTTCCGTATAATCGGCAATGGCTTCCGCGATGCGCCCCAGGTAATAGTAAGTGCGGGCGCGGTTGAAATAGGCATCCACATTCTCCGGGTTAAAGTCAATGGCGGCGCCGTAATCGCGAATCGCCCGGTCGTGCAATTCCAATTCATCCAGAGACGCCCCCCGATTCAGATAGGCGTTAGACAGGGCCGGCCGCAGTTCAATAACCCGGTCAAAGGCGGCCACCGCATCCCGATGCCGCCCGGCCGCCGCCAGCACGACGCCCTGATTGTAATGGGCTTGCAGATAATCCGGATTCCGGGCAATGGCGGCGGCGTAGTCCGACAGCGCCGCCGCAACCTCGCCCAAATCATCATAGGCATTGCCGCGCTGATAATGGACTTCCGGCAATTCCGGCTGCTGCTCCATTACCGCAGTCAACTCCGCCACCGCCTTGGCCGGCTCCTTGAGCCGCAGCCAGCACAAACCCAAGTTAAAGCGGGCCGCCGGGTTATCCGGCTCCCCGTCTAGGATGCCGGCATACACCGCGGCGGCGTCAGCATAGCGGCCGACCGCAAAGCAGCCGTTGCCGTACACCAACTCCCCGGCCGGCGCCCCCGCCGTACCTTGTCCGCCATCCCCCGGGTTGGCTGCCGGTTGCCCGGCCGCCCAACCGTCCAAAGCCTGCTCCATCTCTAGGGCCGCCGTCCCGCGCAGCCGCCCGCCCCGGGGCAGCGGCGTCAGGTAGCCCACGCCAATATAATGGTCTTGCAGCAGCAGGATCAGCTTATCGCGGAAGGTGTCGGCCCGGTTCATCGCAACGCTCAGCAGTAAGGGATAATTACAGGATAACACGGAACCCGGCCCGGCGATTACTACTCCTCAACCGGCCGGCCCCAGCCGCCGCCGCCGGGCGTCCGGATGCTCAGAATATCCCCGGGTTCCACATCCAGCGTTTCCTTGCCCGCCAGATGAACCTCCTCATACCCGCCGCGCAGCAGCACATTCTCCCCCGGCTGCCCGTGTTGCCCGCCATAGTAGCCCGGCGGATGAAATTTGCGCCGCTCCGACAGAATAGTAACCCGGGCCGGACTCAGAAACTCCACATCCCGCACCAAGCCATCGCCGCCCCGGTATTGCCCGCCGCCGCCGGAGCCGCGCCGCAGCGCATACCGTTTCAACCGCAGCGGAAAGGCGAACTCCAACGCCTCAATGGGCGTGTTCATCGTATTGGTCATGTGGGTATGAATGCCGGAAATGCCGTCCCGGTCGGGCCGCGCCCCCATCCCGCCGCCGATCGTTTCGTAATAGACAAAGGGGCGTTCCCGCTCCAAATCGTGGCCGCCAATCAGCAGGTTATTCATCGTCCCCTGGCTGGCCGCCGGGATTAGTTGCGGCAACGCTTGGGACATCGCCGCCAGCAGCACATCCGTTATCCGTTGCGAAGTTTCCACATTGCCGCCGGCCACCCCGCGCTGCGGTTCCGGATTCACCAGCGTCCCCCGCGGCGTGATAATCTCCACCGGCCGCAGGCAGCCCTGATTAGCCGGCGCATCATTGCCCACAATGCAGCGCACCATATACAGGCAAGCCGATGCGGTAACGGCTTGCGGCGCGTTAATGCAGCCGGGCCGCTGCGGCGACGTGCCGCTGAAGTCAATGGTCATCCCGTCCCCGGCCACGGTAATTGCCACGGCGATTGGCACCGGCTCCGTAGTCAGCCCGTCATCATCCATATAATCCGTTACCCGATACACCCCATCCGGTATCGCGGCGATGGCTTGCCGCGTAACCCGTTCCGAATAGTTCAGCAGCGCCGCCATGTGTTCGGCAGTTTCGGATGTGCCATAGCGTTCCACCACTTCCCGCAGCCGCCGCTCGCCCACCCGTACCGACGCAATCTGCGCCGCCAAATCGCCGCGCCGCTCCTCCGGAGTGCGGGAATTCCGGCAAAGCAGCTGCACCACTTCCTGATTAAGCCGACCGCCCCGGGCCAGTTTAAGCGGCGGCAAAATCAGCCCTTCCTGATACAGCTCCGTGGACAGCGGCAAAGAGCCGGGCGTCATCCCCCCCACATCGGCGTGATGTCCCCGATTGGAAACAAAGCCCACCAATTCCTTGCCGCCCCCTTGGTCGGCAAAAACCGGCGCCACCAAAGTAATATCCGGCAGGTGTGTGCCGCCCAGGTAAGGGTCGTTAAGGATAACCAAATCGCCGGGACGCAGGGCATTGGGAAAAGTATCCAAAGCCGCCTGCACCGACGCCGGCATCGCCCCCAGATGCACCGGTTGATGGGCGGCCTGAGCCACCATCTGCCCCGCCGGGTCAAAGACGGCGCAAGAAAAATCCCGCCGCTCCTTAATGTTGGGCGAATAAGCCGTCCGCAGCAAAGCCACGCCCATCTCCTCCGAAACGGACACAAACATATTCTTAAAAACTTCCAAGCTAATCGGGTCAACGGGCATTTTAAGCGGCACCTCAACGGGGGCGTGTAGAGTTTGGGGGATATTATAGCGGATTGGCTGAAACTGATGATATGCCTTGCCCCGGCAAATTTGCCCTTTCCCTTGCCCGGTTGTTATACTGGCAGCAAGGAATTGCTGGAGATGTTGCAATGAAAAGTATGCCAGAGCAGATTGCGGAACTCGACTTTGAGATAGCGGCTTACGAAGCGCGCCAGGAGGAGTTGGAGGCAACCCTTTGGGGAAAGTGGGTAGTGTTCCACGGCGGCGAACTCTGCGGCACTTACGCTGACTTTCAGGAAGCGGCCGCCGATGCAGTAACCCGCTTCGGGCGCGGCCCCTACCACATTCGGCAAGTGGGGGCGTCCCAGGATTTCCCGTTGCCGGCGTCCCTGCGGAGTTGGTATGCCCACCGCTAGCTGCGGCTTCGGCGACTATGCCAACACGCCCGGCCAAGACTGGTTGGAGCATTACGGGCCGACTTTGTCGGTTGAAATAGGCTTTGACCCTTTGTTTCAACCACACTCCGCCAGCGGCCGCCTCGACCTTCCTGCCCAACCGCAAAGCGGGCTGGTCGATACCGGCGCCGTTGCCAGTTGTATCGACGCGGACTTGGCGGCTGAGCTAGGGCTGCCCCTATTCAGCCGGGGCAGTATATCCGGCGTAGGGGGAGTAAGCGAAGTTCAGTATCACTTGGCCCAAATCTACATCCCTGCTCTGAATTATACAATCCACGGTGCCTTTGCCGGGGTGCATCTTTCGGCCGGCCAGCAACCCCACCAAGCCCTTATCGGCCGGGACTTCCTGTCCAACTTCCGGATGACCTACGAAGGCCGAACCGGGGAAGTCACCCTCAGCAATGACTAGGACGGTGAGGAGACTTGCCAAGCTACCCACCCTCACTCCCTCGGCGGCGTGGCCTGACCATACTCATCATTACCCCAGCAAACCGGGGTGCCGTCCGCACGCAGCCCGCAGGTATGGTCGCCACCGCTGCTAATGTCCTCAAATTTCTCCCCGGCCGGCGGCGTTGCTTGACCAAAGAGGTTAGATCCCCAGCAAACCGGAGTCCCGCCCGTACGCAACCCGCAGGTGTGGCTGCCACCGCTACTAATGGTCTCAAATTTCTCCCCGGCGGGCGGGGTTGATTCACCATCGTGGTTAAATCCCCAGCAAACCGGGGTGCCGTCCAGGCGTAATCCGCAGGTATGAAATGTACTACTGCTAATAGTTGCAAGTTTCTCCCCAGCCGGTGGCGCTGCTTCACCAAAGAGGTTGGCTCCCCAGCAAACCGGAGTGCCGTCCGCGCGCAACCCGCAGGTATAGTCGCTACCGCTACTAATGGCGGCGAATTTCTCGCGGGCCGGGGAGAGTGTTTGACCTACTTCATTACGTCCCCAGCAAACCGGGGTGCCATCCAAGCGTAACCCGCAAGTATGGCCGCCTCCGTTGCTAATGACCGTAAATTTCTCCTTAGCCGGCAATATATCCGCCGCTGATACCAATGGACCTAGCACTGGTTGCCCAAGGATTATCTTTAGCCCAAGGCTTATCTTTCCCCAGCAAACCGGGCTGCCGTCGGTACGCAACCCGCAGGTATGCAAGCCACCGCTACTGATGGCAATAAGTTTCTCCCCGGCCGGCGGTTTTGCTTGACCGTGGTCATTCTCTCCCCAACAAACCGGGGTATCATCCAAGCGCAACCCGCAAGAGTGGTAGGAGCTGCTGATAACCTTTAACAGCAACGGTTGAGGCCCTGTCGGAGTTGGAGTAGGCGTCGGTTGAGATGTCCGGGGAGTAGCAGTAGGCCGTCGGGTAGGATTGGGCCGCAGCGTGGCACTGGGACTGGGGACACTGGTGGCAGTTACGTCCACGAGCCGGTCACCCCGGATTTGCGGCAGAGTAGCCCGGACGGTTCGGGCGGAAATGGCAAAGCCCAGTCCATCCGCGTAGGTCACCTTGAAGGTGTTAATGCCCAAGATTTCTCCTTCGGTAGAAAGCAGCGGTCCGCCACTGTTGCCCGGGTTAATGGGGGCATCGGTCTGGATGATTTCGACGCCCTCGTCAGGCCGAATGGCGGACACAATGCCTCGAGTAACCGTGGCCGTTCCCGGTACACCCGAAGGATAACCCATAGCAATCACTTCACTGCCGATCTTGACTTCCGACACATCTCCAAAAGGCAGGCTCCTAAAGTCCCCGCAGCAGATGCTCAAAACCGCCAGGTCACTTTCCGGGTCGTAGCCTTGGATCTGTCCCAGGTAAGTTATTGTGTCGTCAACTATTACATCGACCCGCTGGGACTTCTCCACCACATGGTAATTGGTCAGCACCAACGCGCCATCATCGCCATCGGTGTCAAAAATGACGCCGGAACCGTTGCCCGCAGCGGTGTCAATGCGGACTACCCCGCCTTTCACCCGCTCCACCATCGTTGCCAAATCCGGCGGCCCGCAGGCAATTAAAGCAGGCAAAGCCGGGATGACCAGTAGCAGGATAAGTTTCAGTTTCAAGGCATTTGCCCCCGGCGGCGGTGTGGGAATCTCCCTTATCATATCAGAAAAGCCCCAGCCTTTCGTGCTACAATGTCGCCCAACGCCTCTAATCCGCTTGCCGCCAACTGCCAGTTGTGGCATAATGCTTGGCGGCGGGCGGTAGGTTGCGCTGGCCGGGTTAGGGGGTTATACTAGGGTTTTGTTGATGGGCTGGCGGGCCGGCGGTTTCAGGCGGCGGCGGGCCGGCGGGTTGACGGAGTTTAACGGCAACGGCGGAGTTTAACGGCAACGGCAAGGAGGGGCAAATGGCGTCAGGAAAGTATGATTTCGCCCTGGCAATCGGGGGGGAAGCGGGACAGGGGATCGCCACGCCCGGCGATATTCTGGCCCGGATTTTCGTCCGCCGGGGGCTGCATCTTTATACCTACAACGCCTACCAGTCCATCATTCGCGGCGGCCATATTTTTCTGACGGTGCGGGTGGCGGATCGGCCGCTGACGAGCCACGGCGATCGGCTGGATGTGCTGCTTTGCCTGAACCAGGATACGATGAACCGGCATCTGGGACTGATGGGGTCGGGCAGCCGGGTTATCTACAACGGCGACAATGTTACGCCGGGGGCCGCTAAGGACGGCGTTCATCTTTGCCCGCTGCCGATTTCCGAGCTCAGCGCCAGCCGCAATCGGCTGATCCAGAACACCATCGCGGTGGGGGCGATTATGTCCCTGCTGGGGCTGGATTTCGAGATTCTGGAGGAGAGCCTGACCCTGCGGTTCCGGCGGCAGGGGCAGCAGGTTATTGACGACAATGTGCGGGTGGCCCGGGCCGGGTATGATTACGCCGCCGAGAACTTTGCGCCTTATTATGACCCGATGCCGGCCGGGCCCAAGCCGTTGGGAGTTTGGGCGGGGAATGACGCCATCGCGATGGGCGGGGCGGCGGCCGGGGTCAAGTTTTACTGCGCTTATCCGATGAGTCCGTCGAGCGGCATCCTGCATTGGATGGCGCAGAATGCCCGCAGTTTGGGCATTATGGTGCGGCAGGTTGAGGATGAAATCGGGGTGGCTAATATGGCGATTGGGGCGGCTCATGCCGGCTGCCGGGCGATGTGCGGCACTTCCGGCGGGGGGTTTGCTTTGATGACGGAGGCGGTGGGGGCGGCCGGGATGATGGAGATTCCGGTGGTTTTTATCAATGTGCAGCGGGCGGGGCCTTCGACCGGGGTTCCGACCAAGACGGAGCAGGGGGACTTGTGGCAGGCGTTGGGGGCCAGTCAAGGGGATTTTGAGCGGTTTATCGTGGCGCCGCGGGACGCTTTGGACTGTTTTAATACCATGCCGGAGCTTTTTAACCTGGTGGATCAAGCCCAATGTCCGGCGATTGTCCTTTCGGACTTGCTGATTGGCGAGGGGCGGTTCAGCGTGGACCCGGCGGAGATCAATATGCACCCGGTTATTGACCGGGGGGAGTTGATTACGCAGGACGCGCCGGCTAACGGCTATATGCGCTATCGGGACACGGAGAGCGGGGTATCGCCGCGGGCTTTGCCGGGAGTCGAGGGCTATGTCCATGTGGTGGCTACGGACGAACACGATGAAAATTCGATATTGATTAGCGATGAGTTCACCAATCCGCTGAAACGGCGGATGATGGTGGAAAAGCGGGCGCGCAAGTTTCAGGAGGTGGTCGGCGCCATTGCCCCGCCGGAATTGGAGGGGGTGGCTGACGCCCAAGTTACGCTGGTGGGCTGGGGTTCCACTTACGGCGTCATCAAGGAGGCTATTGAGCAGTTGGCGGAGCAGGGGGTAACGGTTAATCAGATGCCGATTAAGTGGCTGGTGCCGTTCCACGCCGATGCCGTTAGCGAAATCCTGTCGGCGGCCCGGCAGGTTATCATCGTGGAAAACAACTATTCCGGCCAGTTTGCCCGCTACCTGCGGAGCGAGACCGGCTTTAAGGCGGCCGGGCATATCCGCAAGTATGACGGGGAGCCGTTTATGCCGCATCACATCACGGCGGGGGTTCTGGAGCAGTTGGCGGCCAGGGCGGATCGCTATGTTCCCGACCAGGAAATTATCGTGTAGGGGGATTGCTGATGACTACCACTCAAGCAAGGGCGGGCGAGCCGGGCGTAGTGGCTTTGACGGCCCGGGATTTCAAGGGGCCGGTGGATCCGGACTGGTGCCCGGGCTGCGGGGATTTCGGGGTGCTGAACAGCTTGCAGCGGGCGGTGGCCGGCTTGGGCTTGCAGCCGCATCAGATTCTTACGGTCAGCGGCATCGGCTGCTCCTCGAACCTGCCCGGCTATTTCAACAGTTACGGGATGCATACCCTGCACGGGCGCTCGCTGGCGGTGGCGACCGGGGCCAAGTTGGCGAACCATGAGTTGACGGTTATCGTTACCGGCGGCGATGGGGACGGCTACGGGATTGGCGGCAATCACTTTACCCACACGGCCCGCCGCAACATCGACCTGACCTACATCGTGATGAACAACCAGATTTACGGCTTGACTACCGGGCAGGTTTCGCCGACCAGCCGGGACGGGATGAAAACCAAAAGCACTCCCTTTGGCAGCGTGGAGATGCCGGTCAATCCGATTACTTCGGCGATTATGAACGGGGCGACTTTTGTGGCCCGGGGCTACAGCGGCGATGTGCGGCACTTGACCGACCTGATGCAGCAGGCGATTGAGCATAAGGGGTTTGCGCTGGTGGATGTTTTCAGTCCCTGCGTTACCTTTAATCTGGACAACACCCATAACTTTTTCAAGGACCGGGTGGTGAAGCTGGAGGATGAGGAGCATAATACCAGCGATTGGAAACTGGCTTGCGAGAAGGCGATGGAGTGGGGGGATACGATCTATACCGGGGTGTTTTTCAAGCATCCGGAGGCGCCGCCGCTGAATCAGCGGGAGCCGGTGCTGGATGCGGGCGGGCCGCTGGCTTTTCGCCCGCTGGGGCTGACGGCGGAGCAGGCGGAGGGGATTTTGGGGCGGATGATGTAACGGGGGGGTGGTTGGTTGGTCGGCCGCGGTTTGGAAGGGGGGAATGTTGAACCCGAATAACGCCGCTATTCGGATGGCGACTATCCTGGGCAGCAAGTTCAAAGAACCGCGCTTGCGGGCCGAGCTGAACAGCCTGCTGCTGGACTTGGGCTATGATACCGAACTGGAGTACCAGACCGGCAACGGCCCGGCCGATATTTACTTGCCTACCCGCCGCACCGTTATTGAGACCAAGGGGTTCGGCTTGGCCGGCCCTGACCGGCTCGCGCCCAACAACGAAACCCAGGAACAGCAGGTCGCGCGTTACGCCCGCGGCGATAACGCTCAAGAAATCCAATGGCTGGAACCGGATCAGGTTGACGCCTTGCCTTGGCAAGCCATCCTGACCGACGGCCATCAGTGGTGGGTTTGGCGTTGGCACACTGACGCTGATGGTCGGTTGGCGGCGAAGTATCTCTCCGATACGAGGTCTTTCCGCAACGGTCAGAATAGCGAAGCGGTGGAATGGCTGCGTCAACTAACTGCCGGCACTGCCGGCAAGCCTTGGATTCCTAACGACCCGGTCCGTCTATTCAAGCCTTACTTGACGGAACTGCGGGAGTTTTATGAGCGTCTGAAAGACGAACCGGGCGTACGGACTAAAAAAGCCCTTTGGATGGATATGCTGCGGGGTTCCGGCTGCGCTCCCGACAACGAAGTCGCCGCCGTTGACCTGTTTATCAGTCATACCCTGCTGGTAACCGTAGCTCGCGCGGTCGTTAATACGCTCAGCGATGCGGCGCGCCGGCAAAGCCCGGCGGCGGCAATGCGGGAAGGATTCGCATCGTGGCCGCAGTCCCATAACGAATACGGCCCCACGCACCAAGCCGGAGTGGATTGGACGGAGCGGGTATTTGCTACCGCCGACGCCTACGACTGGCGCCGCCGGGGCCGGGATGTGCTGCGTACTCTGTACCAGGATCTGATCCCGGCGGAACAGCGCAAGGCTTTCGGCGAATACTACACTCCGGACTGGCTGGCCGGGATGCTGGCGGAACGGGTCATCGATGCGGAGTGGCTGGAAAAAGCCGTAGCCAAGTATCTGGTCAGCGTAGAAGCGCCGCGCGGCGTGGGCGTACTGGATCCGGCTTGCGGTTCCGGAACTTTTCTGTTCCACGCCGCCCGCCGGATTTTGCAGTCGGACGCCTTGCAACGGCAGAAAGTTTCCCTAGCGCGGCAAGCCGATTTCCTGTGCAAAATGGTCAGCGGCATCGACATTCATCCGGTTGCCGTGGAAATCAGCCGAGCTACGCTGCTGCGGGCCTTACCGGCTGAACCTACCGCCGGGGTGGATGCCCTGCAAATCTACCAAGGGGATGCCCTGATTTACACCCGCCGGGGTATGTCCATCGCCAACCGGGAGGATTTGCCCTTCTACACCATCGAGTCACCCCAAGGCACTGAACTGCGGGTGCCGGTCAGCTTTACCAAGAAGGTCAACTTTGCCGAAAACCTGCGCCGGTTGGTCAGCGCCGCCCATCTGCGGCAACCGATGCCGGCCGGCGTAGTTGCGGGTTTGGGTGAAAAGGATGCCAAGACCTTGACCGCGGCATTTGACACTTTAACCCAGATTTGCGGAGTAGAGGGCGACGGAGTATGGGCTTGGTACATCACCAATACCTTGGCCCCGGCGGTTTTGGCCGAGCGCAAAATCGACCGCATCCTGGCAAATCCGCCGTGGGTGGTTCTGAAACAAATTCAAGTCGAGGAAAGGCGGGAGGAGCTGGAGCAATTGTCCCGGAACTCGGGCTTGTATGTTCGCCGGGGGCTTTTCGACATTGCCGGGCTTTTCGTAAAACAGTGCCGCCAGATTTACTTTGCCGACACTGATCCGTCCGCAAGGGCGGCTTGGGTCTTGAATCGCGCTGCCCTGACCGCCAGCAATTGGGAATTGACCAGGAGCGACCAAGCTGGCTACAACCGGGAGTTTTACGACCTCAGCCAAGTCAAAAATGCGCCTTTCAGCGGGGCGGCGGCTTGCGTCTGGATTCAGCAGCAGCCGGCCCCAAACGGCATAGCCCGGTTCATCCTCAAGAATCGAGACCCGAGGGACAAAATCGGTACCACGGACGATTGGGCGGAAACGGCCGGGGCTAAAACCGTTCTGGAATCCGCGCCGGAGCTGCTGCCGGCCAAGGCATCCGCTTACTTGAACTCCAGGGGACGGGCGCTATTTCAATCCGGGTTCAAGTTTGAGCCGCACTGCTTGGTCAAAGTAGCCGGGTACCAGGTTTTGGCGAATGGGAACTTGGGCATAACCACCGCCCTCTCCCGGCACGAACCCTGGAGAAGCGAGGGCGTTCAGACCGGAGAAGTTCCCGCTAATTGGGTAAGGAACCTGGCTCTTAACGAGGGAATGTTCCCTTTTCACTGCCAATTAGAGGGCCATGCCGGAATTATCCCTTTGACTGATGCCGGAGAACCGGATCCGGCCCGGGAAACCAATCCCTATTGGGTCAAGGCGGAAACTATTTACCGGCGGTACCGCACTCTGGGCGAAACGACTCCGGCCACGCTGCTGGGGCGGTTGGATTATCAGGGCAAGTTGACCCTGCAAACCGGCGGCGATGCGGCGGATACTACCCTGCGGAAAGTTCTTTATAACGCGTCCGGGCATACCTTGCGCGCCTGCCGGGTTGAACCATCCGCCATCGCCGAGAGCAAACTGTACCACTTCCTTTGCGGTTCCGCTGATGAAGCGGCGTACTTGACGGCAATTCTCAACGCTCCTTGTCTGCAACCGGCCTATCGGCAGAGCATGAAATCCGACCGGGATTTTGTCCAGCATTTCTGGCATACTGTACCCATTCCCAAATACAATCCCCGGCGGGTTACGCACCGCGCCTTGGTCAAAGCCTGCCAAAGGGCTGAGGAAACGGCGGCGGCCGTGCTGACGGTCTTGGCGCAGAACCAGCCCAATATGAAACAGGTGGGTCGCTCCCAGCGGGTGCGGGCGGCCCTGCTGGAACAAGGCATTGCCCAATGCCTTGACCGGTTAGCGCGCCGCCTTATCCGCGACTATGCGGTAAGACGCTATGACGCCGCCCATCCTCACCCGTGGCAAAGTTAATGAAAGGGGCGCATCTTTGCCGATGCGCCCCGTTTGCCTTTGGCAGCCTATGGTCATCAGTGCATATACTGCTGGGCGGCGGCGGCTACGGAGACTTCGATGTCCTGAATCGCCTGCGACATGGCTTGCCCAATGAGGTCCAGCCGGCCGACTTGCTCGATGCGCGCCGTTACCTGGTTCAATTCCTGGCGGCTCAGCAGGTGGCGGAAAATGCCGCAGCCGTCGGCCAGGCAAATCAGCATTACATCCCGGGGGTCGGGGATTTCATCGCTGAACAGCACGCCCATAATCCGGAGCTTTACTTCCCGCTCGGCCACGCCGTCCACGGCCGGGTAGCGGCGGGAGCGGAACACCCACAAAATGCGGTCATCGCGCTGTTCCAGAATGCCGCGTTCGACCAGCCGGGCCAGGGTCGCGGTATAAATGGCGTCGGCGCTATCGGCGATTTGGTCGAGCCAGTAGGTGGCGTCGTGCTTTTCCGGGGCCGCCGCAATCTGCGCCAGATAGGGATCCAGCAGGTTGTCGCCTACCGGGGCCGCGTCAATCAGGATGAGGTTCTCGAGGTCGGTGTCAATGCGGTTTTCCAGGGCCAGGTCCATCAGTACGCCGCCGGCCAGGGCGTAGTTCAGCGACCAGGCCGGCACCCGCGCCAATCGCCCGCCGGCATCCTCCAGCAGCAACAGTACCACTTCTTCGACAAAGCGCAGCATCAGGTTTCGCTCCTTCCAGGCAGTTTTGGGCGTGCCGCCGCCGTTGCCGATTAGCCGGGGAACGGCGGCGGGCTGATTAGCCGATTATAGCCGATGCAGCCGACCGGGGTTTTAGCCCAACGGCCCCTGAAACACTTGGTCCACATAGGTATCGGACAGGGGTTCCAGGGTTTCCGGCCAGTGGGACAGGGCTACCGGGCGGCGCAGTTCTTGGGGCCGGGGTTCGCCGCTCCAGCCGATTTGCTCCATATAGTAGTAGAGCTGAATCAGGTGGCCGTCCGGGTCGCAGCCGTAGGCGGCATAGTCCACGCCGGGATGCAGTTCCGGCGGCATTTCCTTGAACTGAACGCCGTGTTCTCTCAGGAAAGCTACGGCATTACGGAGTTGGGTATAGCTGCCGACTTCCACGCCGAAAGAGGCGCTGGTGGTGTGGGGGCTACAGCCCAATTTTTCCCGCAGCGGCTTGGGGAACAAGGCCAGGCTGTGGTGTTCGGCGCCGCTGCGCAGGAAGTAGAGGCGATGGCCCAGGCATTCGGTTTCCTCGGTGACGATAAAGCCGAGATGGTGGACATAGAAGTTCAGAGCCGCCGCCATATCCTGCACAAAGAGGTTGACCGGGCCGATTTTGGTAATCTTGAAGGGTCGGGGCAATAGTACGCCCTCGACATCATACTTGGCCGGCAGGGTTTCCACGGGGCGGAAACCGGAGTCCACCGCGATGCCTTTGTCCATCGCTTCGGCTACTTCGGCGGCCTCGGACATTTGGGGCAAGGCCGGTTCCTCGTGGAAAATGCGGTAATACATTTCCTGGGGCTTGCTGCGGCGATTCCAGCCGATTTGCTCGATGCCGTAGTAAAGTTCGTTGATGTGGCCGTCCGGGTCGTAGGGATAGACGTGCCAGTTGCTGCCGGGCATATCGCGGCCGACCCGCTGAATGCCGATGCCCTGTTCCTCGAAAAAGCGGGCGCCGTTGACGACTTCCGAGAGGGCGCCGGTCTGCCAGGTAATCTGGTTGATGGTAACTTCGCCCTTGCCGCCGCCCCCGCCGCCGGCGGCCACGAAAGCGTCCATCACATTGCGGGGAAAGAGGACAAAGGCGTGGTGGTCGCTGCCGTGGGTAAAGAAGTAGCCGCGCCCGTCCTCAATGTGCGCCAGCTGCTCCTCCAGCCGGGGAATGCGCTTGAAATCCAGCACATCCGACTCCCAGAACCCCAGCAAATCCCGGTAGAAATGGACGGCATCGGCCATGTGGTCGGAGTTAAACCCGAAGTGGCCCAACCGCCGAATCTTAAAGGGGCGGTTCAGCAGCACCCCGCCGACATTGTATTGTTTTTCCTGGGTGGTAGTGGTCATAAGGGGTTGCCCTCCGGATATAAGCGGTCAGTCTCCAATCCATCTATTAACGATTTTACCCAGTAAGGCAGTGGGGAGTCAACCGACGGTTAGAGGCATACGAAGCACCATCCCCTACGATTAACATCGACGTAGGAAACTAACTGCTGATTCGATTTTAGCCACCGGACAAAGTCGGGGAAGTGGTTAACACTCTCCAGAACCTCCAAAGCCTTTTCTAGGTAAATGGTATGTCTCCTGCAAGGACAACATATCCTTTCACCAGGCTTGCAGTTGTTCAGCCAACTCTCTTTTTGCTTACGCCCCAACCACGATCCGGCTTCCCGCACCGCGTTGGGGTAATGGACTGCCCAAAACAAAGCAACATAGTGATACAGGTTCCACCGGAACGGCTCCAGTGAGTACCTGCATCCGTAAAACTCCCCGGCTTCTGCTATAAGCCGGAGTTGTTTCCTGTAAAAGCTCCCCGGGCCGCGGAGGGTGGAGTGCCCAAAAGCACCCCAGCGGTCGTACCCCAAATCGCCGGTAAAGCGAGTCATCCCAGACAAAGGATCGGTAAAGGAGGTGACAAACCAGATATTTCCTCCCCTGCCTCTCCTTTCAAGGATCCGTGCCAAGGTGGAACGTATAATTCTCCACTTGTGGGAGGGGTCCATAAGGTAGTCCCTCCTAAGCCAAGTTTGTACGGCAATTTTAACGTCCTTGCTTCAACTCTTTTTTAGGAGTTGCGGATGGGATTCTGCTATTTGCCCCATTTTCAACCTCCTTGCCCGTCCGCCGGCTCAACCGTCAACTCTCTGCCGCCCCACAAAAGCAACAGCCCGGCTGCTCCGAAATTATAGCATAGCCCCGCCCCATCCCCTTCTAATCCCACTGGCCGCCTATCTCCAACGGCGGCTGCCCCCGCAACCGTTCAATCCGCCGCTCAATCAGCTCGCAATACTCGGAACTGATTTCATACGCCACGCACCGCCGCCCGTTCTGGCAGCACGCCGCCACCGTCGTCCCGGAACCGGCAAACGGATCCAGTACCAACCCCTGCTCCGGGCAGCTCGACTTGACCATTCGCTCAATGATTTCCAACGGCTTCTGCGTCGGATGCGCTTCCCGCTCCCGGTGCTGACGATGCAGCCGCGACACCCGCCACACATCCTTGGGATTGCAGCCCACCTCCAGCCACTTCTTGCCCACAAACCGCTCCCGCGTCCGGGCCTTCTTGGTAACGGCGTCATAAGGAATCCGCACCGCATCCAAGTCAAAATAGTAATTCCCGGCCTTGGCAAAAAACCCGATGGTATCGTGCACCGACGAAAAGCGGCGGGTAGTGCCGCCCATACTCGGCACCTTCCGATCCCAGATGATTTCATTCACCATCACCATCCGGGTTTTCAGGAAAGCAAAAATCTCCGGGGAATACCGCCAAGTAGTGAAAATGTAAAGGCTGCCGGTCTCCTTCAGCTTCGGCAGGACGGCATCGACCCACGCCGCCGTCCACTCCAGAAACTCCCCCGGCTGCAACTTGTCCGAATCGTTCCCGTAATCCTTGCCCAACCCATACGGCGGGTCCGCGATAACCAAATCCACCGAACCGTCGGCCACCCGCCCGGCCCCGGCCAGAAAATCCTCATTGTAAAGGGTATAACCCCCGCCGCCGTACATCATCCCAGCACGATGCTCCTCGAATTGCTTTGCAGCAGTTCCAGAAATTCCTCCCGTGTCCGCTCCTCCCGCGGCGCATGGTAGTAAGCCTGGATTTTATCGTTGCGCGGATTCACATAAACCGGCAGAAACTGCGGCGAAAAGGTATGGATACTCTCTCTCACGAAGGAAATGGTGGTATTGTCGAAAGCAAACCCGAAAACGGCGTAAATCAGCCGGTAATCCGGGTTGGCTTTATACTGCATAAACAGCTTCTCAACGGCAGCAATATCGTTCTTGTTCTGCCGGCCGCTTACATTGGTGATTTTGATGTTGACATAGTATTTCTCCGTGCCGCTTTTCAGCACTACGCAATCGTGCAGGCTCGTATCCGGCATACTGAAATCCACATCCGCCACGCCAAGGCTTTGCCGGTGGTACTTGGCTTGTTGGACAATGACCTGTTCCGCAATCCAGCTTACCGACCGGGTATGCGGCTTCAGTCCGTAGGGCAGGATTTCCGGGTTAGTAATGTCAAAACTCGGGATGATTTGCACCACCCGGGTAAAGAAGTCGTGCATCTCCTCTAGTTCCGACCTAATCAACCCAATTTCCCCCAAAGTTGCCACCGCTAACCTCCAAATCGCCCCCCATTATCCCCGCCCCCAACCCCCCCTGTCAAACCCCCAGCGTCACCCCGGTAACCCCAAAAATTCTACCCTTGCCGCCATCGACCGCGCCGAATCTTGAACTCCCCGGCCGCCACCGTCCCCCCTCTCCCCCGAAAAACGCGCCAACAACATCCCCATCCGCATCGCCGCCGCCTCTCCCTAGCCTTAATCGCGCCTCGTTTCCAGTTCCATCGCGGTTTGTTTCCGGTTCCATCGCGGCTAGTTTCCGGTTCCATCGCAGCTAGTTTTCAGTTCCATCGCGCCTCGTTATATCCCCCGGCCCCGATCCGCCGCCCCCAACTCCGGCGCCGCCGGCTTATTCACCACCTCCGGCTCCACCTTCCCCAGCAAAAACGCCCGGCAGCCTTGCCTACCAAAACCCGCCCATCCGGTACCAAATTACCGGACGGGCGGGTTAAAGAGGGCAACTCGGGCGGGATAATCTACCCCCTACAGATACTTGCCAAAGAACTCCAGCGTCCGCGGCCAAGCCAGTTCCGCGCCGGGCTGGTTGTAGCGCGCTCCCGTCCAGTCCATAAAGGCGTGGTCGGCGCCGGGGTAGGTGTGGAAGGTATGTTCCTTGCCCAAGCGGTTTAACTCGGCGTCCAGCTTGACCAGGTCCTCCTGCGAGGGATTGCGGTCAATTTCGCCGAAGTGGAACAGCATTGGGCAGTTGATGCCCTCCGCTAGGTCAAAAGGCGCTTTGTCGGCCGCGCCCCACGGCGTCATAATGTGGCCGCCGTAGAAAGGTACGGTAGCCTTGTACCGGGAATCCACCGCCGCCATCAGCCAGGCGATACGGCCGCCCATACAGAAGCCGGTAACGCCGAGGCGGTTGTTATCCACCCGGCGGTCGGCGCACAGCCAGTCGGCGGCGGCGTTCATATCGGCGATGATGTCCGGGTCGCTGAGGTAGCCCAAGCGATCCAAGCGGGGGCCGGCCAGAGCTTCCGGACTGAGGCGGTGAAAGAGGTCGGGAACGACGGCCACATAGCCCTCTTTGGCGAAGCGGTCGGCCATAACCTTGTCGAACTCGTCCATCCCGCCCACATGAAAGGCGATGTTGATGGCGGGAAAGGGGCCGGCCCCTTCGGGAACGGCCACATACAGCCCCATATTCTCCCCGTTGACTTTCAGAACTTCCATAAAAGACGGCATACCAGATTTACCTCCCGGTGCGGTTCAAGGTTCCGTTTGGGAATTAGAGCCGGCGCGTCCGGATGGCGGCCGGCTTGGGGTATTGTAGCAGATTTTGGGGCCGGGTGGGGGAATGGCATAATTCCCGAAGCCCCACGCCATCATTGCCCTTTTCACGGGAACAAGCGTCACTGCTTGGCAGTAGGATGATATGATACTATCAGTTTGGAAACTCCCCCTTGCCTAGCTGACCGGGAGTCTTTAAGCTGAAACCGCAGCAGGAGACACTAGGCTATGTTATTCTGGTTTGGCCCTCCCCCCAGTAAAAGGGCTGCTGACCGGCAAGAGGAGGAGGACGCCAAGTTGCGGTCGGCGGCGCGGCAAGCGGTAGCCGCCTCCGGATTGCCGCCGGACGAGGAACTTGCCACCTACCGGCGCATTGACGAACTCTTTCGGCGGGCCAACCGCTACTATAACATTGGGGCGGGGGTAATCGCTTTCGCCTTGTTCGCTTTAGCTGCGGCTATCGTCGTCGCCTTTTTTCAGCAGTGGCATATTGCTTTGCTGATATTTACGGCTATGTTGACCAGCGTCGACTCGGCGTTCAAGTGCATCGAGCGCTCGGTTGACTATCGTTTCCAGATTCGCCGGGAGTTTCTGACCCCGATACGCCGGCAGCTGCTGGTGCGGGTCCGTCAAGAGGAAAACCTTTGGTATGCAGTCGTAGTACAGTTCCCGTCAGTCTGGGCCAGCGCGCCCTTTGACCCGGTTACTTCCTTTATAACGCCGGATGATTTCTCGGTTATGCACTCCAAGCTCACCCAGGCTTTAGACCGGATAATTGACGGCGCGGAAGCCGAGGGGGAGGAGGTTTGGGAGCGGCTGATTAACCAGGAAGCCGGGTTGAATATCCCGTATCAGGATGCCAGCCGGCTTAAATACAGCCTGCTGCCAATTTTTCCGGGGCAGGATTTTCCGGACCAAGACTAGCCGCCCTTGCCCCGGTTTGATTTCACCCGGGCGGGAAAAGCCGGCGGCGATTTGCCTTTCCCGCCCGGACGGTGTTTAATAGGGACGCTACATTGCCGTGCCGCCGGCCGTCCCCCATGCACCGGGGAAAGGTAATAGCGTCCGGCCATAGGACCAGGAGGGAACTATATGACCAGCGCGGTCAAGCCGAGCCGTAAAACTCTGGAAGCCATCTGCCTGGATTACCGGGTGGACAAGCTTGAAATTCCGCTGCCCGGTGCCGGTTCTGAACCGGGCAGCTTGAAATTGCTGGTCAAGTTCGGCGAGCCGGATCCGGCGGGAAAGGCCGGATTGCGCCGCTACTTTGGACTCCAGGAGGAACTCGCCGCGGTTTTTCAGGTTCCGGTAGAACTGGCCTCGGAAAACAACGACTACTGCCACGAACCGGTGGAGCGGAGAACGCTCTATGCCGCGCAGTGACCGGGAATGGCTGGAGGACGTCGCCGCTGCTGCCCGGCTCATTGCCGAGTTCACCGCCGGCACAACCGCCGAGGAATACCGCCAAGACAAGAAAGGCAAGGCTGCGGTGGAACGGCTTTTTATCCTCATTGGCGAGTCCCTTTCCCAACTGGAACGACAATCGCCGAATACTGCCGCGGGCATTACGGCCCGCCGGGAAATTATCGGTATGCGCGTTATCCTGACCCACCGCTTTTACGAAGTGGATGACCGGATTATCTGGGCCGCCGCTTTGCACGATTTGCCCCGGCTGGGGGCAGAAGTCCATCAACTGCTGGCTCAAATGGAAGCAACTTCCTAATCCCCCATCCTCCCACAAAAACATTTGCCTTTCCCGCCCGGACAGTGTTTAATAGGGACGCTACATTGCCGCACCGCCGGCCGCCCCGGCGGACGGGAGAGAGGAGGCGCCGCCTTTGACCGAGTTCAAGCAGCCGCATATTTTCGCCGGCAACCCCCTGCACCGGGGGGAAGTGGAACGCCGGGATGAGGATTGGATTGACGCCCAAGTTCGGGAACCGTCCAGCCGGTTTCTGCCCATGCGCGGGCCGCAGGTACTGGTCAGGGATGGCGTTGACGCCGTCGGTGCCGCCGCCGGCTTGGGCTGGCTGGCTTGGCGCGATTTGACGCCGCACTTGACCGCCGCCGCGCCGCTGTTCCTGGGGCTGCTGGATGGCATTGCCCACTTTGCCATTGACCTGTCGCAAGAGGAAGCGGCCGCCGCCGTAGCCGAATCCCGGCCGGATTGCCATTTCGAGGAAGCCCGCGCCGCCGCCGAAAGTCTGCTCAGCGGCCCGGAAGCCGGCATCCTGGCTCAGGGGCGGGCGCAAGTCAACTGGCACAACCGGCACGGCTACTGCTCCGTCTGCGGCCAGCCCACAGTGGTCAAACGCGGCGGGCAAAAACGGGAATGTCCCATCTGCAAAGCCGAGCATTTCCCCCGGGTTGACCCGGTGATAATTATGGTAGTGTCCGATGGCGACCGCTGCCTGTTGGGGCAATCCCGGGGCCGCTTGGCGGCGATGAACCGCTATTCGGCCTTGGCCGGGTTCGTTGACCAGGCCGAGTCCCTCGAGGAAGCCGTGGCCCGGGAAGTGATGGAGGAAGCCGGCATCCGGGTCAAAAATGTCCGCTACCATTCCTCCCAGCCTTGGCCTTTCCCGTCCTCCCTGATGATTGGCTGCCACGCCCAAGCCGACACCACCAACATTGCCATGGACACCGAGGAAATGACCGATGTGCAGTGGTTTGACCGGGACGAAGTGCTGCGGGCGTTAGCCGGCAAAAGCGAAAAACTGGCCGTGCCGGGGCCCATTGCTATTGCCCATCATCTGATTAAAGCCTGGGCTTACGGCGAAGTGGACTAGATAGCTGACGGCAAGGGGGAGCGACTAGTGGCGGCAATAGACTATTCGGCACTAGACCAGCCGGAAATCTCGATGAACTCCTTTTACCCCCGGCGCAACCGGACCGTGCCGCCGCCGGGGGCGGTGGACTATGCCGTGCCGGTAGCAACGGACATCAGCCTGTCCTGCCGTTTCTTTCCCGCCGGCCTTGACCGCCCGACCATCCTGTTTTTCTATGGCAACGGGGAAACGGCCGCCGACTACGATAACATTGCGCCGGTCTATAATCGGATTGGCGTCAACTTTTTCGTCGCCGACTATCGGGGTTATGGGCAGAGCGGCGGCTTGCCCACCTTTACGGCAATGCTGGCCGACGCCCACCAAGTACGGGAGGAATTGGCGCAAATCTTGGCTGGCGGCGGCTATGGCGGCCCGCTATTCGTGATGGGGCGGTCGATGGGGCGGCATCCGGCCTTTGAGTTAGCGGCCAACGCCCCGGCCGGCGCGCTGCGCGGGCTGATTATTGAAAGCGGCCGGCCGACCTTGGGGCAATTCTGCCACGGCTTGCCGCCGGTGGAAGCGGAACGGTTGGAAACGGCTTACCAAGCCAAAATCCGCGCCATTGACCTGCCGGCTCTGGTCATCCACGGCGAACAGGATACCTTGGCTCCGGTAGAGTCGGCGCGGCAAATGTTTCAGGATTTCCCGTCGCCGCAGAAACGATTGCTGACCATTCCCGGCGCGGGCCATAACGATTTGCTGTACCGGGGGCTGAACGAATACTTTGCAGCCGTAGCGGAGTTTGTGGGGGCGGGATAGGGCGGCTTTCCTTTATCCTGAATCGGCGGCAGATAAACGCAGGAGGTATCGTCAATGGCGGAAAGAGTTACCATTGTACCCGAGGGCTTGGCGGCTAACCCGGCCTTTTCCCCCGGAGTGCGGGTCGGCGAGTTGCTGTTTGTGTCCGGGCAAATTGCCCAAGACGCCGCTGGCAATGCGGTCGGCGTGGGCGATTGCGAAGCCCAAACCCGGCAAGTGATGGCCCGCATCCGTACTATCGTGGCGGCGGCCGGGGCCACGATGTCGGATGTGGTGAAAATCACCACCTTTCTGGTGAACCTGGACGACTACCCCGCCTTCAGCCGGGTGCGTTCCGAAACCTTTCCCGACAGCCCGCCGGCCAGTTCCACCGTGGTAGTGGCGGCCCTGGTGCGGCCGGAGTTTCTGGTCGAAGTCGAGGCCATAGTCCATATTCCCGGCTAAACCGGCTAAACAAGGAGGCAGCTATGAAACTGGCCCGATTCCGCGTTGACGGTTGGGAAAGCTACGGCTTGGTCGCCGATGACCGGGTGCAGGTCATCCGGGGCAGCATCTTTGGGGAGCATACGATTACCGACGCGGCCTATCCGCTGGAGCGGGTCAAGCTGCTGCCGCCGACCCAGCCCACCAGTTATTGGGCGGTCGGCCTCAACTACGCCGCCCATATCGCCCACCAGGAGAACGCCTTGGACGCCGAGCGTATCCGGCGGGATTCGGCATCCTTTCGGCCCTGGCAAAAGGGCGCCAACTGCATCATTGCCACCGGGGACGCCATCGTGCTGCCGCCGGAAGCCGACTATGTCCATTACGAGGGCGAGTTGGTCATCGTCATCGGCAAGCCGGCCCGGCGGGTAACGGCGGCCGAAGCCCCCAACTTTATCCTGGGCTATACCTGCGCCAACGATGTCAGCGGCGAAGGTTCCTGGGCCAATGACCTGTCCAACTGGCGGCGCAAGATGTGCGACACTTTCGGCCCGGTCGGCCCCTGGATTGAAACCGATGTGGACCCGCATAACCTGGAAATCATCACCCGGCTGAACGGGCAGGAACACGACCGCGGCCGCACCGACGGAATGATTTACGACTGCTACGCCACGGTCAGCGGCATCAGCCAATTCGTAACCCTGCGCCCCGGCGACCTGATCCTGACCGGCGCGCCGGGAGCGGTCGAACAGCTGCATCCCGGGGATGTAGTGGAAATCGAAATCCCCGGCATCGGCATACTGCAAAACCCGGTAGCAGCGGAAGGGTAGCCGCCGGGCAAGGGAGCCGGCAAGTACGGGAGGCAAGCAAGGGATGGAGCATAGCGACATTGTGCGGCAAGTGGAAGCGGCCGGGGTGCAGCTGGTGTCCTTTTTCTGGTGCGACAATTCCGGCATCATTCGGGGGAAGTCAACGCACCGGGCCGGGCTGGCCGGCCGGCTGAGTTCCGGTATCGGAATGACCCGGGCGATGCAGGCCATGGGCGATTTGGATGAACTGCAACCGATCGCGGGAATGGGTCCGGCCGGCGAGGTGCGGCTGCTGCCCGACCCGGCTACTTTCACCCTGCTGCCCTATGCGCCGCAGCGGGCTTTGCTGCTGTCGGATTTGATGGAATTGGACGGGACGCCGTGGGCCGCCTGCCCCCGGGATTTCCTGAAACGGATGCTGGCCCGGGCCGCGAGTATGGGCTTGACGGTGCGGGCGGCAATGGAATCGGAGTGGTATTTGACCCGCCGGGATGGGGATAAATATGTGCCGGTCGAGGAAAGCCTGGACAATTCCAGCATAGGCATAACCTTTGTGCAAGAGGTAGTAGCGGACATTATCGCCGCGCTGGAAGCCCAAGGCATTGGCATTGAGCAGTACCACCCGGAGGTGGGACACGGGCAGCACGAGTTGAGCATCAGCCACAGCGATGGGCTGCGGGCGGCCGATAATTATCTGATTTACCGGGAAACGGTGCGGAATGTGGCTTACCGGCATAACTTGTACGCCTCCTTTGCCCCCAAACCCTTTCCCCAGCAGGCCGGCAGCGGCTGTCATATCCACCTCAGCCTTTGGGATGAAGCCGGGGAAAGGAACTTGCTGTTTGACCGGTCGGGCGCGGATAACCTGAGCGATTTGGCTTACCGGTTCATTGGCGGGCTGTTGGAACATCTGCCGGGGTTGACTGCGCTGTGCTGTCCCAGTATGAACAGCTACCGGCGGTTGTCGCCCGGCTCCTGGAGTACGGCTTACATCTGCTACGGCCCGGACAACCGGGAGGCAGCCCTGCGGATACCGTCGCCCTTTCGGAATGCGGAAATGGCTTCGACCAATCTGGAATTCCGCCCGGCCGATTCCAGTTCCAACCCGTACCTGGCGTTGGGCGGGATACTGGCGGCCGGACTGGACGGCGTGGCCCGGGACTTAAAGCCGGCGGCCGGGCTGCGGGTGGATGATGACCCGTCCCGCCTGTCCCCGGAGGAATTGGCCCGGCGGGACATCCGCCGCCTGCCGCCAACGCTGCAGGAAGCCAGCGCCGCCCTGGCCGCCGACACTATGCTAACGGACGCTCTGGGGCCGTTGCTGACCGATTCCTATTTGACCCTTCGGCGTTACGATTGGGAACGGTTTTCCCAACAGGATGTCGAGTTTGAACTGAAGCATCATTTCTACAAGTACTGAGGTTGGGGCTACCACCCCGGCCGGCGTTCCCGGCCGCTTTCAGAGCTCCCCAAAACCGCCGCCCCCGTTACCCTTTCCGCTATCTGGAAAGGTTTACAGTTACGCCCGGCGGTTATACCTTTACCGATAGGGCTTGGACACTTCCAGCTTACTTATCGTCATTCCCGTGAAAACGGGAATCCAGTGTCCCCGGCCTTTCTGGATTCCCCCTTTCGGGGGAATGACGGTTTCTATATGCAATAGCCCTGACCGAAAATTGCCGCGCTTTACATTTCAGAAATGACCGGTTATCCTGTAACCAGCCCGACAAACTCCGCCCAAATTGGAGGAAAGAAATGCTGACCGTCCGCGCTTTGCCCCAACCCTTGGCGTTGATTTCCCTGTTCCTTCTGCTGACGGCCGCCGCTGCGCTGCTGGCTTGCGGGCCGGTGGCGCAGCCCGCCCCGGCGGAGGGCAACGCTTTGCCGGCGGAGCAGCAGGTACCGGTTAATGTCCCAACTGCCTTGCCCTCGGCGCAGCAGGAGGGTGGAGCTGCTACCCCGACGGTGCCGCCGCCCCCGCCGACTTTGCCCACGCCCACTTACCCCAAGTTAAGACACAGCCTTCAACACGACGTGGTTCAGTTTGAGGAGGCTCAAGACGCCGCCAGCGGCCCCTCCGGGCAAAGCGACTCCGCTCCGGAGGACACTGCCGTGTTAGTCGCGATTTTTCTCTCGGGCAATAAGGCTGAAGCTGAAGTCGCTGCCTGGCTGCGTAGCAAGGGCGTTACCCCCGGTTTCTATGATGACCCCGACCTCATTGGATTAGCCGCTTACGTGCCTTTGTCCCTGCTGGGTGAACTGTCCCAGCAGGATGGCGTAACCGGTATTCGACAGTCGCGGACAGTCCATACGACGGAAGAATGAGGGCAGTAACCTTGAGCGGGAGGATGAACCGGTTGAAAGGGTTTTCCGCGTCTGCCGAGCTTGCGGTCTGCTGCGTTGTCCTGCTTTTGGCGGTGGCATTGTCGGCGCCGCTGTGGCTGGGCTTTGACGGGACGGTTGAAGCCGGCTCCAACTCCAGCAGTCCCAACTATTCAGCAGAAAAGGAGCGAGAAAATGCCGACTGACGAAGCGCAGGAATTTCTGGAAGCCCAAGCTAGCAACCGGGGCTATACCCTGGAGATGCACCGGATTATGGCGGAGGCGGATTTGGAGTGGGCCCGGAAGTACGGGGCGTTCATCGAAGCCACCTACACCGGCCAGCGCACTTTGGACCGCAAGACCAAGGAGCTGCTGCAAATTGTGGTCGAGGCGGCCCTGCGGGCCGATGTGGAGCAGATCCAAGCCCATGTGCGGCTGGCTTTGCAGGAAGGGGCCACGGAGCGGGAAGTTCTGGAAGCCCTGCAAGCGGTGATTGCGCCGATGGGGGCTTTGGCCTTCCGCCGGGGACTGCAAGCCTGGGCGCGGGAAACGGGGCGTTTGCCGGAGGAGTAGGGATAAGTCTGCCGGAAGTCAATCAGGGGGTTGACACCGCTAAATTTTGTGATATACTGATTTTAGCAGTTGGGAGGGCTGCATAAAGCGGTCCGTTGAGACGTGGTTCTCACTTGGCTGCTCTTTTCATTATGCACTTGCTTTACTTGGATGACTCCGGGTCCCTTAAAAACCGGGGTGAAAAGCATTTTATCTTGGCGGGCGTCTCTTTATTCGAGCGTCAGGCTTACTGGTTGCAGAAGTCCTTGGACGATTTGGTCGATTCTCTGAAGCGATCGGGGCGCAATCCCATTGAACTTCACGGCAACCAGATAATGGCTGGACGGGGGCCGTGGCGGGGTTTGCTTCGGGAAGAACGCCGTACTATCATCCGAGAGGCGTTGGCAACGGCACACAGCCTTGCCCCGTATCAGTGGCGTCTGTTTGGCGTTGTAGTGGAACGGAGCTCCCTGGTATCTGAAGACCCGGTGGACTATGCCTTCGAGCAGATGTGTAATCGGTTTGACCGTTTCCTGACCCGCCTGTATCACCAGGGCTATAACCAGAAAGGATTGATAGTCCTGGATAAGACTTCGGACGAACCCCGCTTGCAATCGCTGGCTACTGAGTTCAGAACTGTGGGCCATCGGTGGGGCATTACGCACAATCTGGTGGATGTTCCCCTTTTCGTCGATTCCCGGGCGACCCGGTTTATTCAATACGCCGACTTGGTTGCCTATGCTATATGGCGGAAATTTGAACGGGGCGACGATGAGTTTTTCAACATAATCGCGCCCTTTTTTGACCGGGAAGGCGGGGTAGTTCACGGCTTGCATCATTACCGAAACCGGGATGAAAGGTGCGATTGCCCGGCGTGTTTGCCAAACCTCCGGTAATCCGTATCAGTAAAGGGCGGGGCGTACTCTTATAAGTACGCCCCGCCCCATAACCTACCCGGTCAGTGCCGGCCGCTACTTCTCCCAAACCACCGGGTTGCTCAGCTTGCCGATGCCGTCGATTTCGATATCGACCACATCCCCGTCTTTCATATTTTCCGGTGCCCCGTCCGTCCCCATCCAGATAACATCCCCCGGGTAGAGCGTCAGGTACTGACTCATCCGGCTGATATAGTGGCGCACGCCGAAAATAGCCCCGGACAGGTTGTATTTGCTGACGGAGCGGCCGTTGAGGACAATCCGCACTTCGCAATCCTCCGGGTCAATCCCGTCCGTTACGATCCACGGCCCCATCGGCTTGAAAGTGTCGGTGTTCTTGGCCCGCCACATCGTCCGGTCGCCGCGCTGCCAAACCCGCTCGCTGACATCATTGCCGATGGTGTAGCCAAAGACATAATCCAGCGCTTCCGCCTCGGAAACCTTTTTGCACTGCTTCCCGATGACCACCACCAGCTCTCCCTCGTACTGAAAGACCTCGTGGGCATCCCCGGGAACGACAATAGCCTCGCCATCCGCGACCAGGGCGTTGTTGGCGCGATAGCCAATGTCCGCCGCCGGCGGATACTGGGGTTCCTCGCCCCGCTTGGCTGCCATCTCCGCCACGTGTTCCCGAAAGTTAATCCCGGCGGCGTAAAAAGTCGGCGGCACCACCGGCACCAGCAGCTTAACCGCGCTGAGCGGCCGCACCTCCCCGGTTCGGGTGTAATCGGCAAAGGGGCTGCCCGACACCGCCACCACATCCTCCCCCTCGATAATGCCGTAGGACGGCCCGTTATCAGTCTGAAAACGGCACCACTTCATAGCAATTCCCTCCCTGAATAATTTGGGAAAATCTGCCGGCCATTCTGGCACTGTTACCGGCAAGGGTCAATGATTATTCAGCCGTTGCGGTTAGCGCGGCTGTTGTTACGCCGGTTTCGGGTGCGAGTTGACCGGGGCGTAGCCGTAGCCGCCTCCCGGGCTGCCGCCGGCGGCGGTTCAGCGGGCAGAACATCCCCTTCGACCGGTTCGTAGATTAGCTCCCCCTGAAAATCCGGGTCATCCGGGTCGGCGGTGTCGATTTCATCGAGAGATGGCGGGATTTCCGCCGGGTCGCCCAGCTCGGCGTCAGCCGCCGCCGCTGGAGCATCGGCCGGCTGGTCTCCATTGCCCCGATCTCCCGCCATCTGCCGGGACATCCGCCCCAAGTTCTGGAGCAATTGCCGCTCCAGGTCCGCCAGCCGCTCCCGGCGGCGGCGTTCCTCGCTGATTGACGCCGCCGGATGGTGAACCTGTCGGTACTCCGTCAGCAGCGACTTCAATTCGTCCGCCGTTTCCAGCATTCGGTTAACCGCCGGCAGGTCGGTAAGGCGATCCGCAGACCAAGCCGCCGCATCCTGCTCGAAGAAATCCAGTTCCGGGGCGAACTCGGCGGCAATTTCGGTCAAAGTTTGGCGGAGTCCGGCGAACCGTTCCTTATGGGACTGGTTATCCTCCTGAAGTTTGTTCACCGCGCTGACGAAAGCCGGCACCGCCGCCTCCCACTCCGGGGCGGCCGCCGGCAGCAACTCCAGCCAGGCCACGCAGCGGGCCAGCAGGTCAGCGCCGGTCAAATCCCCGGAAGGGTCGAGGTAAGCCGGCAAAGCGGCCGCGGGAATTTCCGCCGCCGCCGGCTCCAACTCGGCTACCGTTTCGATTTCCGGCGGCGGCTCCGGCTCGGCTGCCGATTCCCTTGCCGGCGGCGATTCCGGTTCAACTGCCGGTTCCCCGGCCGCCGCCGGCGATTCCGGTTCTACGGCGGCAACCGGAGCGGATACTGCCGGCTGACCGGCATCCTCCCGATAATCCGCTACCTCCGCCGGGGCCGCCGCGCCCGAATAATCCTCATCAGCGGCGATAATCGTTTTGCCGGAGACATAGCACAGCATCAGCGCCAAATCGTCCTCGGCCCAATCGGTAGCCACATCCGCAATCCAGTCCAGTTGCTGCTCCCAAGCCTCGGCATCCCAGACACTGCGGAAACCGTTCTCCGGCAGGTCGAGATATTCGGCGGGAATGGCGGCCGCCGCCAAGTGATCGCTGACCACCTGCTGCAACTCCCGGTGCGATTCCGCCCAGACCCGCAGGGCCGCCCCGGCCAGTCGTTCCGAATGGAACATCGCCTTGGCCACCGGTTCCGCCAGAATGTGCGGCGGCGCCGAATCGGGATGGCGGTAATCCGGTATCCGCAGATTGCCGCGAATGGCCGAATCAAGGGCCCGGCCGGCGTCGCCGGTAGTCTGCCCCCGAAAGCGCAACGCCCGCATTACCACCGCCTCCCGGAACTCCGGGCTCAGCGCGGCAAAGAGGGTTGTTACCGCCAGGAGTTGCCCCCCGGCGGCCTCCGGAGACGAATTGGTTGCCATACCCTAACCTCAGTATGCAGGGGCGCGGCAATGCCAAACTACCCCGCCGGCAAAATCACTCGCCGGCAGTCAAGCCAATGGAGCCGCAGCCCAGCCGGGGTTAAACCCCCGGCATTTCGGCGTATAGTGTAATACTATTGTAGCACATCAAGGCACGGGCGGCGGGCCAAGCTATCGCATATAGAAACCGTCATTCCCACGAAAGTGGGAATCCAGATCGGCCGGGGACTCTGGATTCCCGTTTTCACGGGAATGACGATAAGTAGGCCGCCAAGTATATGCGATAGCCCGGGCCGGCGAAGTGGCGGCTATTCGGCGGCGTCCGGAGTTGGGGGGCGGCGGAGCAGGCGGGCGGCAGTGGCGGCCAAGACTACTACGAACAGGGCATTGACCAGCTGCCAAACCAGGAAGTGGCGTTCGATTTCCACAGCAGCCAGGTTAGCCAGGAAGTTGCGGAAAAACCAGATGGCCAGCAGGATGGTGGCAAAGAGGAGCATATTGGCGGCCAGGTAAGAGTAGTGGACGCGGCTGCGGCCGGCGTCGGCTTGGTCGAGCCGCCGCTTGTCCCGCCATTGGCAAGCGAGGGCGATGATGACGCCGACGGCCATAAACCAGTTGAGGATGTCCCAAGTTACGCCGGGGTTGGGTAGGATGTCGCTGTAAAACTCCCAAGCCATCGTGTTGGCGGCTACAGCCAAGGCCAGCAGAGCCAGCAGGATGCCGGCCGGTTTGTTCAGATGGTCCATATCCCCTCCTGGATTGCCGGGGCGTACGGCAATGGGTTCCGGGTGAGCGGAAAGGGCGAAACGGCGGCGGCCTTATTCCCGGTCGGGAGTTGGGGCGGAACTGCGCCAGAGGCGGCCGGCGGTGATGCCCAGGACGATGGGGAGGAAGCCGTCCACCAAGTCCCAGACTACTTGGGTGGGGACGGACTGATTGCCCAAGGGGGTGGAGGTGAGCAGGTCGAACCAGTTGCGGAAAAACCAGAGGGCGACAATGAGGGTGGCATAAAAGAGGGCGTTGGCTTCGAGGCGGGCGCGGCTGAGGTTGGGGCCGTCGTGGTCTTGGGCGTCGGCGGCGCGCTTGGCTTGCAACTGGAAGGCGAGGGCGATAATCAGGGAAATAGCCATCAGGATGTCCAGGTAGAACCAGACGATGATGGCGGCGGAGCCGAGGTGGGCGTATAGAGGGGTGAGGATATACTGGGCGGCTACGGCGATGGCGCAAAAGCCGAGGATGACGGCAAAGAGCATTTTCAGGGCGTTCATAGTTGCTACCTCACGGCGGGAGGGTAGGCAAGTTTGCCGGGAGTAAGGATAGCACAAGGGGCAGGAGTTTCCTAGCGGCGGTGCTGACGGGTTTGGGGAATTAGAGCATATTGACGCTAACCCCCGCCGGCAAGACGACTATAAGCGTTGCCCCATTGTTTGCGGCCGGGGTTCAGCCGCCAACGAATCGGGCGGCCAGGCTTTCGGCTAACCCGGCATCTCCGCTGTAAGTAAGTTGGCCGGCATCGCTGGCGGCGTCGAGGGTTTGCCGCCCGTACATCAGCATTACCCAGGTTTCCCCGCTGCATTGATAGGTTACGGCCGGTTGGGCGGCGGCATCAGCCGCCGGGCTAACCGTTTCCAAACTTGCGCCGGCACCAGTAAAGACCAGGTCATAAGCGGCCGCCGGAGAGCCGATAATAAAACGAAACCGCAACGGCTCCGCCAACCCCGGGTCAGGACGAAAAGCCCGCCGGATAGCCCGCGGTACCGTATCCATCAAAACCGGCACCACCGCCGGCGACAACCGATATTCCGGATCCAGGCCGGAAAAAATATCCCAGGAGTGCATACCAAGCTCGCTGATTCGCATATCCAGCATCACCCGCGCCGGTTCCGGCCCCGGCGGCCAGTAGCACAACGCCTCCCAGCCATCCGCCGGTACGCTCTCGAACACCGCCACCGTCTCCTCCAGCCGCCGCAACAAAGTCGCCATCAGCTCCTTGCCCTCCCGCTCCCGGGTAGCAAAGGCCCGCTCAAAGATAGCCTGAGCAAAAGCATCCTCATCGTGCTGGCTTACCGGCGGACTGCCCGGCGGCGGCGAATAATCCCCGGCAACGCCCCGGCGCACCCGCAAAGCAAAATCCTGCCCCGCCAAATGCCCCAGCACCTCGGCCACCGTCCAGCCGGCGCAGGCGCTGGGCTGCCCCCACGCCCCCGGCGGCAAGGCCGCAATGCGTTCCCGGAAATCCGCCACCTCCCGCCGCAGAACTTCCACCCGGTCTTGAGGGTCAGTCATCGCCGCTCCCTTAAAAATCGTCAGCAAACTGCCGTGCCAGTTCCGCGTCCCCGGCGATGCTGATTTGCCCGATAGCGATGACTTGGGACAAATCCAGCTGTCGGTACAGTAGCAGAATCAGGCTAATCGGGGTTTCCATCGCCGCCGGCACTGGCATAGCTATTCGCCTCCTTTCAGCTGCCGGTCAGCAGGGCGCGCAGTTGGCGGATCCGCGGAGAGTCGGTTTCCGTTAAATCTGCTATCAGCCGCTCCACTTTCCTCAGGTCAAGGTTTATTTCCCGGTGGAGTTGGGTTGGGCTGGAGGGCAGGTTATACCGCCGCCCGCCCACATCCAAGCCGGCCTCTCCGGCCGCCCGCAGCAACCACTCCTCCAGCCGGGGCCGCAGCAGTATCACCCGGTTATGGCGAGCAGTATCATCATAGACCCGCAGACCCAGTTGGTCATATTCGACCGCCACGATCATTCGGCTTAACTGGATCGGTCGCGGCGAGTTGGGGTCTTCGTCCACCATCCCCCGGCAATCCGACTGTCTCGCCAACTGTTTCAGGACTTCGTCCTTGTTCAGTTCGCGGCTGACTTCTTGGCGGGTCAGTCCCAAGCCTATGACCAGGGCTTCATCCGCTTTACCCTCCACATAGATCATCAGGCTTCAATGTACCGGTCAAGGTTGGCGAAAATGTTGAGCTCAAACAGCTCCGGCAAATCCCCTTGCTGTAAGGTTTTCACCTTGGTCTGGTAATCATCGTAATACACGATGTTAATGGCGATGTCGTCTTGCCGGGCTTTGCTGAGCAGCGGCATCAGAAAATAGGGGTTATGGGTAGCGATGAAATACTGATTGCCGTTCTCGTCCAGCGCAATTTGCTCGGACAGGTACTTGGTATGGTTAAGGAAGGAATGGGCCTCCGGCTCCTCAAAAACCAGCACCGACTCCTTGTTGGTCAGAATGGCGGCGGTGTAAAAAGTCAGCCGTTGCAGGGTTTCCGAGGCCAAGGAATAAGGATAAGAGATGATGATGTCATCAATGCTCTTAACCAGCTCAATTTTGTTTTCTTGCGGACGCAGCCCAAGCCGGAGACCCCGCTCCACAAAGGGCAAGTTAACCGCGTGGCGTAGTTCCTGACTGTGCATCAGCAACGATGGCAGATTTTTGCCGTGAGGGGGCAAAAGAAAATCCGGGGAAACCTTTCTTGAGCCAAGTGCTACAGGCTGCTGGTGGATATTCCGGATACTCCGGATATTGCGTACGGAATATGACTCTCGGGGGACCCTTCTTAGCCAGGATATTACAGGTTGCTGGCGGATAGTCCGCGCAGGATTTCGACCTCGGGAAACCCCTCCAAAACCGGTCGCAGTAGGGAAGTGGTAGGACAGAATGGAGATAGTACGCGGATTTTCTGAGGCCTCTACCTCTGATACGGTGTTATATCCACCGGTAATTTCGAATAAGGACTCTGCACCATCACGGTACCCGCCGGTATAATGGTCTCCGCGATATGCCAAATCCAGCACTGCCGCATCGTGCTGAACGGACATAGGCTCGCTCGCTTCCTCGTCATAGAACAAGTTGGAAGTCCGCTCGTGACGCACAAACCCGTCTAGTGCAACCTCCGAGTCATACTGCCGCGTCCCCACAAAAGACAACAGCCCCAACGCCTCCAGCAAATTGGACTTGCCCGTGCCGGGTTCCCCGATAAAGATGTTGAACCGCTTGCAAGGCAGGCTCAACTCTTTAATGGACTTGAAGTTGTGGATTTCCAGCGTCTTTAGCATGGCGCTAAACCCTCTACAATAGGCCGGCGGCTTGGTGGACTGTTAGGATAATCGTAGCATAACCCCGCCCACCCCTCAACAAACTCCGAATGAGCGGGATTAAACTACACCCCCCCTAAATATCCTTCAACAAATTAGCGTCCTGCCCCGCGCTGTTCCCCGCCAACCGCCCGAACACCATCCCCGCCGACAATCCCGACCCGCCCGGATAGTTGTAATAAAACAGCCCCCCCACCATCTCCCCCGCCGCATACAGCCCCGGTATCGGCTCCTGCGCGTTCGTCACCACCTGCCCCCGGTTATTGATTTTCACCCCGCCAAAGGTAAAGCTGATGCCCGTCGTCACCGCAAACCCCAAATACGGCGGCGTGTCAATCGTCTCCGCCCAGTTAGTCTTATCCACCGCCAGCCCCTGGGTGCAGCGCCCATCCTTAACCGTCGGATTGTACGGAACATCCCGCTGCACCGCGGCGTTATACTCCCGCACCGTCGCCGCCAAGCCCGCCGGGTCCATATCCAGCCGGGCCGCCAGCTCCTCAATCGTATCCGCCTGCGCCATCGTCACCTGCGGAATCCAATACTCATCCCGTAGCAGATGCTTCACCTTGTCGTCAAAAATCTGGAACGCCAACCCCTGCGGCTGGCTCAGCAGCGCCCGCCCGTAGGTTACATAGGTATAGTTCCGGAAATCATACCCCTCGTCCAGAAACCGCTCCCCGTTAATGTTGGCGATAATGCCAAAGGGATAGGAATGTTTCTGAAACAGCTCGGTAATCGTGCGGTCGCCGAAAGGCGGCGCATTCATATCCCACGCCACCGCATGGCAGCTGCTCCAATGCCCGTGGGACTGCGCCCCCACCTCCAACGCCATCCTAATCCCGTCCCCGGTGTTATAGGGGATGCCGCGCACCTTCACCGTTTCCCAACCCGGCCCCAAGTAGCGGCAGCGCATCTCCGCGTTAGCCTCGAACCCCCCGGCCGCCAGCACCACCGCGCGCGCCGCAATATCCTCAAACCCCTCCGGCCCCAAAACTTGCAGCCCGTTGACCCGCCCCATCTGATCTTGGAGCAGCTTGACCCCTTGCGTAGCGTAGCGGACTTCAATGCCCAACTGCCGCGCCACCTCAAATTGCTGATCCGACAAACCCTTGCCCGCCCCCACCGCTTCCACCACCAGCCCGCCCCAAAAGCGGTATTTGTCCCCATCCTTGAACGCCTGCCGCCCGAACGACAGCACAAACCGCACCCCATGCCGTTGCAGCCACTGCATCGTCGGCCGGGACTCCGACACCAGAATCTGCGCCAACTCCGGGTCCGTCAACCCGTGCGTCACCCGCATCATATCGTCATAATACATATCCTCCGTGTACCGCCCCACCTCCACCGACTGCTCCTCCGTCGCCGACATATCGGGAATCACCGACTTGATGTCCTCAATGCCGTCAAAGGCAAAGCGGATAATCCCCCCGGTGAAATAGGTATTGCCGCCGCGAAAGTACTCCGGCGCCTTTTCCACCACCAGCACGGACTCGCAGTTCTCCTTGGCCGCAATCGCCGCGCTCAACGCCGCATTGCCGGCCCCCACCACAATGACATCATACTCCTGAGCCAAGTTCGCACCTCCAGACCCGGTAAACAAAGGTTAAAATTAGGTTAGGATTGCGGACCAACCCCGGCCCTCCACCGGGCCGCTTTGCCCCGCCAACGCCGCCTATCATAACCCTTAACCAGCAACAGGGCAAGCAACCCGGAATAACCGACCGGGCTATCGCATATAGCAATCGTCATTCCCACGAAAGTGGGAATCCAGAACCCCCGCCATTAAAAACTTCCCGAACTCCCGACCCGCCCCTCGTACCCATGTCATTCCGACCGAAGGGAGGAATCTAAAATGCCCGCCCTTGATTCCGCGCGAAAATTTTTAGACTCCTCGGCTGTCGCCTCGGAATGACCTGGCTGATTGCCCGCGCTACCCAATCGTTAGTGTGAAAACGCCCTAAAATGACTTATCTGTATATTAAACCCATAACCCCCCGGTCAAACTCCCGCGGCGTCACCGCCGCTCCACCTTATCTTGCAGAACTTGCCAGACCCCTTGCAGCCACCGCCCCAAGTTATGCTGCTCCCCCTCCAAACTAAAGTAAAGCTCGGACAAGGCGGCTTGCAAGTCAGCGACCGCCTCAGCCGGACTGTCGCCCTCGCCGAATTCATTGAACCCGATAGCTTCGGCCAGGATGAACCCTTCCGTCGCAAACACCCTCACCTCAATCGGCGCCTTCACCCGCAGCCGCGTATCCCCCAGCGACTCCAGCATCACCGTAGCCGGCAACTCCGCCGCCGCCTGTCCGACCTCCTTGGCCGCAACCGCCGCCGCGCTCCCCGCCGCAATAACCTCATACTCCTGCGCCAAAACCCGCCTCCTAACCGATAAAACTCCTCTGCCCGGTAATCAAATCCGCGGCGTAACCCGACACCAGCACCGCCGACACCAACAGCAGGACGACGATTATCACCAGCGCCGCCGTTACCAGCAAAGTCATAAAGCTGTTCTCCACCACATAACCCGGCATCCGGTTGACCAGAAACCGCTCGTACAGCCCCACCAGCCCCGTCAAAGTCAGCGTGCTGCCCAACTCCCGCCGCAGCCAGCGAAAGAAAAATATCCCCGGAATAAATCCAATCAAATAGGCCAGCCCGGTATGCACCGTCTGACTCGGGTCGAACACATACTGTATCCCCAGCACCACGGCCAGGGACACCACCATCAGCAGCACATCCCGCCGCTGCATATCGCTCCCTCCATCCAATAGTCCCGGTAGTACCGGGCCGGTAGTACCGGCCCACCCCAGCCTGCTCCGAACCGCCCTAATGCCGGCCCGGCTTGGCATCAACCTCCGGAGCGGCCGCCAAATAATTCCAAGCCGCCCCGCCGCCCATCATAACCCTTGGCCAGCAATGGGACAAGCAAACCGGAATAACCAACCGGGCAATCACCTATAAAACCATCATCCTTCCCACCTTCCCCCACCGTCATTCCCACGAAAGTGGGAATCCAGAACCCCCGCCCTAAACCCCTTCCCAAAATCCGCAGACTCCCCACTATGTCATTCCGAGGCGATAGCCGAGGAATCTAAAACACTACTCCCACAACCACCCTCAAAACAACCAGCCCTCCCCAAATTCAAAAGTTTTGAGGGGGTGCGGGGGAACTTTTACAAAAGTTCCCCCACCGTAACTCCCAAAATCCAATTTCCCAATTCCCGAAAATTCATCCCGAAATACTATTGACATCCTGAAATCCTTCCCCCATAATAAAACCCGTCAAGGTTGACCTGACCCCGGGACGCCGGGTTCTTACGCTAAGCTTACCGTAAAACTTAATAGCTCCACACAGCGCGCTGTGGGCCCCGGCAGCCTCAAAAACCGCCGGACGCCTCAACACTCCTACCCCCGGGGCAGCGGCCCAAGGACCCGCCACCCCAACCGGAGCAGCGGCCAACGGCAAATCCCACCCGCCGTACCAAACCGCAGCCCCAACCCTACAGGAGTCGGAGCAACCCAGGTTGACTGGAGAACGGTCAACCGCGGTCGCAACCCCGGGCCAACCCGCCGGCATGGCAACCATACCAACCGGCGCCAGTAGCCAACTCAAGGTAGCGCGACCGTAATCGGCAGACTGACCGGGCAAAGCCGGCATGATGTAGCCAGCTGACCAACCGGTGTTTGGCAACCCACATGGTCAGACCTGCCAACCCTTCTCCCGACAAGGCGGAAACCGCGGCCGCGGTTTCCGCCAAAACCGGTATCCCCCACTAGCCCCATCCCCCGCAACCGTCATTCCCGTGCCAACGGGAATCCAGAACCCGCCACCCCTGCAATTCCTAATCCCCAATTCCCGATCCCCCCCTACCCCAGCCGAAACCGCTTAAACGCCTCCGCATACTCAAACCCCACCTCCGCCCCAATCTCCCGCCGCCACCCCTTCAGATACTTCTCCGCATCCGCCGGCGCCACCTGGCTGGCGTGGGCTTGCAGCGCCGCCACCGCCGTATCAATATGCCCGCTCACATCCACATACTGATCCGCATTCTGCCGATCCATCACCCACACCTCCCGAACCTTATGCGGCTCCAGCCCCTCCTCCAGCAGCTGCGGAAAAGTCAGCCGATCCCGCGCCGTCGGATACACCGCCGCCAACGCCGCCTCTCCCGCCGCAAAGTGATCCGGATGCCCGATATAATCCCGTCCCACCAGACTCCGCACCGGATTCTGGCAAATCAGCAAATTCGGACGATGCCGCCGGATCTCCCGGGCAATATCCCGCCGCAGCTCCAAACTCGGCTCCAGCATCGCATCCTCATACCCCAGAAACACCACCCCTTCCAGCCCCAACGCCTGCCCCGCCGCCTGCTGCTCCCCCTGCCGAATCCGCACCAACTCCGCCCCGCTGATCGCCGGGTCATCAATCCCCTTGCTCCCGTCGGTACACAGCACATACACCATCGCCCAACCCTCGGCGCACAACTTCGCCACCGTCCCCGAACATCCCCACTCCGCATCATCCGCGTGCGCCACCACCACCATCCCCCGCTTCTCCCCGCCGTCCAACTCCATCATTAAACTGCCATCCCTCCCAAACCGAAATAACTTGCCCCGCCAGTTTAGCACACCCCCAATTACCTTTGCCCGGTGCTATAATCAACCAACGCCATCCCCCATAGGGAGCCATTGCCCTATGCTGGAAACCGAACGGGCCGCCGCCATTTTCGCCGACGCCCATCTGCTCTATGCCGACGCCATCGAGGAACTGGATCGGGGCCAACTGCGCAACGCCGCCGAAAAGGCTTGGGGCGCGACCAAGCGGGCTACCGACGCCCTCATCCTGGCACGCACCGGCATTGAACCGGAAAAATCCCCCGCTACTTCCGCCGCCCTCCGCCAACTGGCAATGCAGGATAACGCCATCCAGTCTCTGGTTGGCCGCTACTACTCCCGCCAGGGCGCCCTCCACGGCGAATGTTTCTACCTCGGCCTCTGCGACCCCGCCGCCGATACGGAACGCCGCATCCGGGAAACCATCAACTACATTCAGGACGCCGCTGGCTTGGCCGGCGACTAAATCCATCCTACCGCAACCCCATCGAAAAGGCCGGGGACATCCAGTCCCCGGCCTTTCCCTTGCCTCTATCGGCAGCGGTTTGGGCTAAACCGGCTAAGTAGCCGCCGCCTCCTCCGGGTAGGCAATGATGCCATGTTCCGAAGCGTCAATCCCCATTTCCTCCTCCTCCGGGGACAGCCGCACGCCCATCGTCAGCTTGAGGACAAAGAACATCAGGAAACCGGTAGCCAGGGCCCACGCCAGCACTACGACCATACTGATGAGCTGCGGCACCATCAAGGCAAAGGGATTAACCCGAATGCCATCAACAACGCAGGGGGGGCCGTTACTGAACATAGAGACAACACCACAGACGTCGTTGTTCCCGTTGGCAAAGATGCCCAAAGCCAGCAGACCCCACAAGCCGCAAGTGCCGTGTACCGACACCGCTCCCACCGGGTCGTCAATCTTGAACACCTTTTCAATCACCGCCACCGACGCCATCATAATCGGCGCCGCCAGCAAGCCGATAACTACCGCCGCCCAAGGGTCGATAAAGGCTACCGGCGCCGTTACGCCCACCAAGCCGGCCAACGCCCCGTTGCAAGCCATCAGAATGTCCGCCTTGCCCGAAGTAATCAGGCGGATGTAAAGGGCCGCCACTGCGCCGGTCGCCCCGGCCAGCAGCGTGTTGATGGCATTCAGCCCGATGGAATCGCCGCTGTTGATGTTGAACCCGAACCAGCCAAAGAACAGGATGAAAGTCCCGATAATCACATAGGGGACATTGTGGCCGCGCAGGTCGTTGGCGCTGCCATCGGCGTTGAACTTGCCCGTCCGCGCCCCCACTACCGCCGCGCCGGCCAATGCGATGAACCCGCCAACCGCGTGTACCACGCCGGAACCGGCATAGTCCTGCGCCCCCAGTACGCTCAGCCAACCGCCGCCCCAAACCCAGTGGCCGTACAGCGGATAGATGATTGCCCCAATCAGGAAACTGTAGGCAAAGTACGCCTGCGTCTTGGTGCGCTCCGCTACCGCCCCGGCTACGATGGTCGCCGCCGTGCCGGCAAAGACCATCTGGAACATCCAGTCCACATAGACGCTCCAGTCGCCCTCCGCCCCCATCCCGCTGGACAGGAAAAAGTTATCCGTCCCGGCAATCCCGGCCGCCGAAGTCCCCATCATTATGGCGAACCCGAAAGCCCAGAACGACAGCGACGCAATGGCAAAGTCCATAAAGGACTTGGTCATATAGTTGACCGTGCTTTTGGCCCGGATCAGGCCGGCCCCCAGAAAAGCGAACCCGGCCTGCATAAAGAAAACCAGGAACGCCGCCACCATCGTGGTCAGGTTGCCCACATCCGTCTGGGCCGCCTCCCCCGGGTGGTGGCTGTCGGCAAAGGCAATGTTCCAGCCGGCCACAATGGCCGCCGCCAGCATCCCCGCCAACGCGAAAGGCAGCAAGCGGCGCAGGGTAAGCGCGCCCCCGGCGCTAGGGGTAATGGTCAAACCTTGGGCTAACATAGAACCCTCCTTAAAGCAATTGACCACATTCTAGGCGGGAATTATTGCCCCGGTGTTGCCAGTCTGTTGCCGCCCGGTTAAAACTCTTTTGCCAATCTGTAACAACCTTATTGCCCTTTTGTAACCGTCGCAACTGTTTCAGAAGCGGACGGATTAAACCCCACTATCGGTTGACCCGGGTGCTGAAAAACGCCGCCCGGGCGGCTAACATTATGGCGGTGTTGGGCGATTTATTACAATAGCCCGGCACAAATTGATCGCCTAACCCGGCATTTTCCCTTACCAACACTTTCTGAAACAGTGCCCACTTCTCCCGCCCTATGGCAAAAGTTGCGGTTATGGCATAAAATCTCCGGGGTTAAGGAAAAGGAGGGCAAGGCTGATGAGTCCACGGAGCCGGAGCCGGGCGGCGGCTCAGCCGCAGGTTAATCATCCCGTTGCGGAGAATGCGCTGATTCCGATGCGGGATGGGACGCTGCTGGCGGCGGATATTCACCAGCCCCGGGGGGAAAGCGGGCCGCTGCCGGCGCTGCTGCAACGGACGCCCTATAACAAGGCGGCGGCGCCCCGCATTGAGGAAGCCAATTTCTTTGCGGAGAATGGCTATGTGACGGTGATGCAGGATTGCCGCGGCCGTTACGCCTCGCCAGGGGGGTTCAGCAAGTATGTGGATGAGGGGCGGGACGGCTATGACACGGTGGAGTGGCTGGCGCAACAGCCCTGGTGCAACGGCAAGGTGGGGACTTTCGGCTTGTCTTACGCCGCCCATACGCAGGCGGCGTTGGCTTGCCTGCATCCGCCGCATTTGGCGGCGATGTGGCTGGAATGCGGCGGGTTTGCGAGCGCATTTCACAGCGGCTGCCGCAATGGGGGGGCATTTGAGCTGCGGCAAGTTACCTGGGCGTTTCGGGAGGCGTTGGAAAGTCCGGCGGCGCGGAATAACCCGGATACGGTCCGGGCGGCGCTGCTGAATCAGGATATTAACGACTGGTTTGACCGGATGCCGTGGAAGCCGGGACATTCGCCGCTGCAATGGACGCCGGATTACGAAAGCTATTTGCTGGAAATCTGGGGTCATGAAATCTTTGATGAATACTGGCAGCAGGTGGGGCTGTGCGCTCAAGCCTATTATGATGCCTTTGCGGATGTGCCGCAGGTGCATCAAGGCAGTTGGTATGACCCTTATGCCGGCGGCACCATTGAAAACTATGTGAACTTGTCCCGCCGCAAGCGAAGCCCGGTATCGCTGATTATGGGGCCGTGGACGCACGGGGCCCATTCGGTTCCCTACTCCGGGGACGCCGATTTTGGGGCGCAGTCCACCATTGACAATCGGGTGGAGGGGGATTTTAACCGGCAGCGGCTGCGCTTTTTTGACCGCTGGCTGAAGGGTATGGATAACGGGTGGGAGGAACGGCCGGCGGCGCAGCTGTTTGTGATGGGCGGGGGTAGCGGGCGGCGTACGGCGGCCGGGCGGCTGCGGCACGGCGGCCGGTGGCGGGCGGCGTTGGAATGGCCGCCGGCGGAGGGAGTGGCTACGCCCTTTTATTTGCAGCCCGGCGGCGGGTTGTCGGAACAGCCGCCGGCGGTTGCGGGGGCGTTCAGCCGGTACCGGTGCGACCCGGCGAATCCGGTACCGACTATTGGCGGCAATATATCCTCGGGGCTGCCGATTATGGAGCCGGGCGGGTTTGACCAGCGGGAATCGGCGGATTTTTACGGCTGCCAACCGCCGTACCTGCCGTTGGCGGCGCGCCCGGATGTGCTGGTGTTTCAGACGGAGCCATTGGCGGCGGATTTGGAAATTACCGGGCCGGTGGAAGTGAAGTTGTGGATCGCGTCAACGGCGGTGGATACGGACTTTACGGCTAAACTGCTGGATATTTACCCGCCGTCCCGGGATTACCCGGAGGGCTATGCGCTGAACTTGACGGATGGGGTGCTGCGGGCCAAGTTCCGCAATTCGTGGCGCAAGCCGGAATTGCTGACGCCGGGAGAAGTGTATCCCATTACCATTCAGCTGTATCCTACGGCCAACCGCTTTGCCCAAGGGCATCGGATCCGCCTGGATATTGCCTCGAGCAACTTCCCGCGCCTGGATGTGAACGGCAACACCGGGGAGAATCCGGCGGTTTCGGCGATTAAGGTAACGGCGGATAATACGGTGTACCATAGCCGGGAGCGGGCGTCGTGCGTAATGCTGTGGGTGGTGGGGGAGAATGGGGAGTAATGGGGTGGTTGGCGGTTTTAGGGCAAGCGGGTTATTGGGTATTGGGGCAGATTGCGGTTCCAGGTGGCTATGTTGAACACGCCACAACCGCGCAGGATGGGCCGCGGCCACGGAACTAATCCCGGGCCCAGCAAGGGTATCTTTTGCTCCAGCCGGGTTTTCCCATTGGACAAGGCCGGCTCGCTCAAGGTGTCCAGGGCAATCAGCACGAGGTAATCGATGGGCTTGTCCGCCCGCCCGGCCGCCCATTCGTAGAGGAAAGAATCCCGGTACTTATATTTCAGTTCCTCGTCGATAGCGCCGCTCTGAAAGCTGGACCGGTAAGCGAGGGCGGCTTGGGGCGGCGCGGCCGGGTGCTGCGGGTCTTTGAACTCGATAAACAGGTAATGGTCGGGAAGTTCGACAATGAAATCCACGGCCCGCATACAATGGCTCAAACCGTGGCTGGCCGCATCAAACTTCCGGGCGGCCACCGCGCCATTGATGACGATTTGCAGGTTGCCCTCGGTAAGAACCGTCACCGGATCATCCTGCTCAAGCTGCGATCAATTTCCCGGTCGTAAAGGTCGGTGAAAGTATCCATAATGGCGTTGGGGCGGATGCCCAAGTAGTTGCCGGTGGTGCGGCAGGCGATTTCCTCCTCCTCGTCCCGGTAGAGGGAATGGTAGGCTATCTGGTCGCCGGGTTGCAGTCGCAAGTCCAGTTCTTTGAGGATGACATAGTCGTGGGTGGCGAGGAAAATCTGGACGCCGGCCCGTTGCAGTTCCAGCAGGGTGTTAATCAATAGGCCGTACAGTTTGGGGTTAAGGTTGGCCTCCGGTTCGTCCCAGAACAGAACGGAGCCTTTGGACAGGCTGCCGTTGCGGATGAGCAGCCAGAGCAGGGCCAGTTTGCGGATGCCTTCGGCCAGGAGGGAAAACTCCAGACTGCCGGATTTGCTCTCGAGAAAAAACTCCTCGCCTTTGATGGCTACCGGGCCGCCGATGGTCTTTTCGAGGGCGGACAGCAGGGGCTGGCGGCAGTCATCGGGATTGCCGCGCAGGGGTGGGAGGTAAGCCCGGTGGAGAATATCGGTATAGACTTCCTCGAAGTGAATCTCCCGGGCGGCGTACAGGGCGAGGAAGCCGGGGGCGTTGGCGAGCATTTCTTTGACCGGGATATAGACGCTGGGCAGGGGCGAATTTTGCCATTCCCTAAAACCGGTTTCGGCGTCGGAAACTGTGGGTTCAACATCCCGGGCAATAGTAGCGGCCAAGCTGCAATTTTGGCGAAACACTTCAACCGACCCCAAGCCGTTCTTTGCCCGGGCTTTAATTAACCGGCCGGCGTCTTGGGCCGAGGGGAGAAAGACGCGCCGTAACTTATCGGAAAACGAGCCGCCGGTTTGGGAAAGGGCGCCGGCTGCATAGCAGACTTTCAGCAGGTGGGTTTTGCCGGCGCCGTTGGCGCCGACCAGGATGTTGATGCCGGGGGCGAAGTCCACCGTCAAGTCAGCAAAGGCGGTGAAGTTGATCAGTTTTACTTGGGTGAGCGGCATAACAACCTCGCGAGCAGCTGGTTGATAACGATAGGTTAGTCATGCTGTGCTGTCAAGGGATTGACGGTAAAGCGAACGGAAGAATGAGCGGCGGCTTTTCTGCCGCTGCGGGCTATAGCCACCAGGTATAGCGTTCCGCGGGGGTGCGGGCCGGGCGCGGTTCCTCGTCGGGGCAGCCAATCATCAGGAGGCCGACCATTTGCCACTTCTTTTTGGCGCCGAGGATTTGATGCAGGTTGGGCAGGCGGGTGATGCGGCCGGTTTCCCAGGTTACGGCCAAGCCTTCGGCGACGGCGGCCAGGGAGATGTTCTGCACGGCGCAGCAGACGGATGCGTAGTTTTCCTGAGCGGTCTTTGCGTTGTCGCCGGGCTTGCTGTAGGCGTAAATGAGGGCCGGCGGGGTCAGCACCTTGTCGCGCATCGCTGCGGCCCGGCGGCGATTGCCGCCGTCCGCGAGGGAATGCTGGTAGGCCAGTTCGGCAACCTGGCGGCGGGTTTCCCCATCCTTTTCGAGGACAAAGAAGCGCCAGGGTTCGGTGAGATGGTGGTTGGGGGCCCAGACGGCGGTATCCAGCAGGCGGGCGATAACCGCCGGCGGCACCGGGTCGTCGGTGAACCGCCAAGCCATCCGGCGGCGGTAGATGGCATCGTACACCGACACGGCAGCGGCGGGAATCGCCACTTTATCGGGCTTGAGTTTCTTTTCCTGATTACCCATTCAGTTCCCTCCCATCGGTTTCCGCGCCCTCCAGGGCGGCGGGCAGGTCCAAGGCTGCGATTACTTCCCGAAAGGCGGCGGGGATGGCGGCGGTCGGTCGGGATTCCGGGGCCGCGGCCGGTTCCAGAGATTCGGCGGGCAAGCCGGCGATGTTGTCCATAAAGATGGGCAAGCCGAGGTGCAGGGCAATGGCCAGGGCGGCCGCCACATCCGCGTTGACCTCGATAGTCCGGCTGCCGCAGGTCAGGCGGACAAAGCCGATTACCTGTTCATCGGCGACGCCTTTAATCACTACGCCGGAGACTTCCGCGCCCAGGGAGCGGGTTACGGCCAGAACCAGGTGGTGGTGGGCGCAGTGGTCGGTAGCCAAGCCGCGCAGTTCTACGGCGAGGATCCGGGCCTGTTCCATGGAAAGTTGCAGCACCATAGCGGATTTGCGGTCTTGCAGGCTCAAGAGCAATTCGCCGCCGTCGCCGGCGTTGCTGCGGCGGATGTGATAAGGATAGACCGGCACCATATAACTGCCCCCTTTCGGATTATGGGATCGGGTTTGACGGTGGGCCGGGCGTTCCCGGACGCCGGGGAGGAGGCGCCGGGGAAACGCGCCGACCCGGGAGTTGGCAGTTTCCAGCTCAACGCCGGAGGCGGTCAAGGCGGAAACTACCGGGGTGACAATGGAATGTTAATCTTTACTGATATAATTAGTATATACTAATATCAGTAAATAGATTATAAACTGATAAAATCAGCGTGTCAACGCTTTTGGGGAAATTGTTTATATTTGGGGGTTTTCGGGGAAGGGGGGCAATAGAAAAGGGCGGGGTTGCAGCCCCGCCCTAGTGAAATCCCGGTGAGATTTGATAAATAGTTAAAGGTCACTACTACCCGGCGGAAAACTTGCCGAGGATTCTACTATAACCTGGTTAATGTCCAGCTCCGTTGCGCCCAGTCCGCGGCGGCCCGGCGTTCTTTTTGATTTTAGCGTTTCTACCCCTAAAAGCGAGTCGGGGGGGTTCCGTTCTGTTTTAGGGTACAGTTTTCCAGTTGTACGATTTTTGCGTACAACTGAACTACCTATAAAAGCACCGTACCCTAAAACAGAACGGAACCGTCGGGGGAAATTGATTGACAGTAGTGTCAATTCAAGGTTATCATCCCAACTAAATCCGGACTTAGTTCCGCAGGGGGAGGGTTAAGCAATGGCTACAGACCAGTCAGCGGCGGCTTTGCGGGAGGTAAAGGCTCTCCGCAAGACGGTGCAGAAGCTTTCGGGACGGGTGGAAAGCTTGGAGGAGTTGGCAAAGGAGTCGCATAAGGTAATCCTTGCCTTGTCCCAAGCCTATTACTGGACTGACGAGTGGCAAGCCAAGGAGGAACGGGCTGACGAGGATGATGCGTTGGGGCGGGCCAAGCGGTACGAATCGGTAGCGGCTTTGCTGCAAGAGCTGAACCGGGTGGGAAATGCCCCGATTTAGCTTGGAGCTGTCCGAAGGCTTTCGGGAGGATTACCGGAGCAAGTCCCCGGAAGTGCGGGCTGAGCTGGATAATGTTCTGCGTTTCCTGCAAGACCCGGGACCAACTCACAACAGCCTGAACAGCCATAAAATTGCCGATCGGCGCACCCGCCGGGATGAAGGCGTCCAAGTTTGGGAATCCTATATCACTTGGAGCCATCGGATAACTTGGCACTACAAACCCGGGTTTGTGGTTTTTCTCCGGGCTACCAACGGATACGGGATTTTACCGGGCCGGTAACTCTACGGGGGCGGTCAAGCCTGCCTACGGTTTGGCGTGAGGCAGGCCGCGCTCAATGGCTTGCATTTGACATTCCAGGCAGAGGGAAAGTTCCGGCAGTTCCGGGGCCGCCCAGATGTTATCGCTTTCGTAGCCGCAGAGGAACCGGGGTACCGTTTCCTCCCAGGAGGAGGCGGCCAGGGATTCGACATAGTGGATTTCGCCGCTATGCTCCGGGTTGGCCCACCACCAAGGGGAAAAGTCGCGGTTCAGTTCGGCGGCGGTAGCGGCGCTGACCCAGCCGGCGGCCGGCAGTTCGACCAGCCAACCACCGGGGCGGCCGTTGCTGCCGGGTTCCCGGCTGGCGTTCAGTTCGCCGCCGCGGATGCACTCCCGGACGCTGGCCGTGGAAATCCGCAATCGGCGGGACGCCTCTTGAATGGATACCCTTTCCATTGCGCGGCCTCCCGCCGTTAAGATATTAGGCTTGGGGGTTGGCTATATTGCCCCGCCCATCAGCATCAGTTGTCGATGGACGGGGCAAGCCTTTTACGGCGCGGGTATCAGCCTACGCCGGCTTCTTTAGCCTCTTTGGTGGCTTTGAGCCAGCGCCACCGCTGCAAGGGGTCGCTAACCGCCCGCATCCAGACGCCAAAAAGGTTGAAAGACAGCGCCGTCAGGAAAATTGCCGTCCCCGGCACTACGACCACCCACCAAGCGGTGACGATATAGTCCCGGCCTTGGGAGAGCATCAGACCCCAAGAGGATTCCGGAGGCTGGATGCCGAAGCCGAGGAAGCTGAGGGTGGATTCGGTCAGGATGTTGCGCGGCACTTCCAGGGCGGCCAGGGTCAGCAGGGGGGTAATCAGGTTGGGCAGGATGTGGCGGCCGATGATGCGGCCGTCGCTGGCGCCAATGGCCCGGGCGGCGTCCACAAAAGCCTGTTCCCGCAGGGAAAGCACCACGCCCCGGCTGACCCGGCAGAACAGCATCCAACGGGCCACGGCAAAGACGATGATGATGTTGGTAAAGCTCGGCCCCAGGATGAACAGCACCATCAGGGCCAGCAGCAATAAGGGTACGGACATAAAAATGTCCACCGCCCGCATAATCACATCGTCGAGGATGCCCCGGTAGTAGCCGGCGGTAATGCCGAGGAAAACGCCGATAACGCTGGAGACCAGTACGCCAAGCAGTCCGACGGAAATGGAAATGCGGCCGCCGTAAATCAGGCGGCTGAGGTAATCCCGGCCCAAGTGGTCGGTGCCGAGCAGGAAAAAGCGGCCTTGCTCCACGGTGCCTTCGGGGGTGCGGCTGGTCGCGATGCCGGTGGTCAGCGGCTCTTGATGCCGCAGGCGCAGTTGCTGGTTCTGCGGGTCATAAGGCGCGGCGACGGGAGCGAATACGGCGGCCATAACGATGACCAAGAGAAAGACCGCCGAAATCAGCGTAATGGGGTCGTTCAGGAACGCCTGAAGCAACGGTTGCTGCCACAGGGCCACGATGGGGTTCGGCCGCTGGGCGATGGTGGTAACTTCGTTTTGCATAATTGCGCCGCATCCTCAAGGCAGAATGGGTACGGGTTAGCCACCGGTTGTCCCCTTGCCCGCCGGCCGGCCGCTCTTTCCTTGGGGGGACACGGCGGCCGCCGGGAGTAGGGATTGCCGGCTAACCGTAGGAAATGCGCGGGTCCAGCCAGGTATAAATCAAGTCCACCACCAAGTTAATGACCATCACCATCAGGGCGATGACAAAAACCGAGGAAGTGACCACCGGCAAGTCCCGGGCGTTGATGCCGTCAATCAGCAGTTTGCCGATGCCGGGCCAGCCAAAGATGATTTCCACCACGGTGGAGCCGTTCATAAAGCCGGCCAGTTCGTCGCCCATCAGGGTTACGATGGAGATGGAGGCGTTTTTGAGGACATGGCCGTACAGGATGGCCGTTTCCGCCAAGCCCTTGGAGCGGGCGGTGGCGACATACTGCTTGGCGATTTCCTCAATCATCGTCGAGCGGGTAATCTGGGCGTTGCGGCCCATCACCAGGGGGGACAACGCCATCGCCGGCAGAATCATAAACTGCCAGCCGGCGGGGCCGAGTCCCTTGAACCCGGAAGTGGGCAATAGGTCCAGCTGCACTGAAACGATGAGAATCAGCATCAGCGCCAGCCAGAACTGGGGGACGGAGATGACGGCAAAGGAAAGGATGTTGACGATGCGGTCGATAAAGCCGCGCGGTCGCCGGGCGGCTAACATCCCTAAAGGTATGCCAATCATCCCGATAATCCAGGCGACCATCGCCAGCACCGCCGTGTTGGGCAAGCGGTCGAGGATCATTTCCCGGGCGTCGATGCGGTGGCGGAGGGACTTGCCGAAGTCGCCGCGGGCCAAGTCCCAATAAAAGTCGGCGAAGCGGATGTGCAGGGGCCGGTCGAGGCCGAATTTTTCCCGCAGGGCGTCGATAGTTTCCTGAGACGCGTCCTCGTCCACCATCAACTCCACCGGGTCGCCCAGCACATTGATGGCAAGGAACAGCAGCCCCATCAAGCCGGCCACGATAAAGACGGAGTGGCCGATACGCCGAATCATATAGTTACGCACAGCAGTCCCCTTGCTAAAGCCGGCTGCGGAGTCCGGCGGTTGTCAGTTACTTGGCATACGCCCGTGGCGGGGCGTTGGACTGGTCCGGTTTGCCAAGTTTTCCCAATGGTTATAGCTGCCGGTGGCGCCCCGGGAGTTTGACAAACTCCCGGGGCGCCGGTTTGCCGGGTTTAACGAGTGGGGCAATCGCTGCCGAAGCACATCGAGTTGACCCGGGTGCGGGGGTCATAGCGCGGTTCCCAATTCAGGTCGGGGGCCAGACCATAGACCTGCACCGAGACAAAGAAGGGCATAAACCAGTGCTGGTCGTGGATAATCTGAGCCATCTCCTCCATCTTGCGGGCGCGCTCCGGCCCCAGCGGGGTGGCAATGGCGTCGCTGATGCTTTCCTCCCAAGTCATCCCCTCGAGGCCCGGCACCAGGTTGCAGACCCGGCTGTTCACATTGAAACAGCTGTTCCGCAGGACGAACTGGCGCTGCATATCCAACATTTCGTTGGAGGTAGCGGTCTCGTAGAAGTGGGTGGAAGCGCCAAAGGGAGCCGGCGGGTCTTGTTCGGCGCAAGCCAGGGCGCCGGAGCGGTCCTGGGTGCCGTCATCGGCGGTTACGACGAACTTGCCGCAGCCGGAGCGGCGGGACTCCCGGGCCCGGTTGGGTTCCAGCACTACGACATGGCCGTTGACGCCCAATTCCCGCCAACTCTGCACCACGGACTCGAACATTTCCAGGCCGCGATAGACCCGGGCCGCCCGGGTGTGGATGCGGATTTCCGGGTTCACATCGTAGTTGTTGGCGGACGGATCGTACTCGTCGCTGTAGTAGCCGGCAGCGGTCAACAGCCGGACGGCTTCGTCGGGGTCATAGCCATAGTCGGCAAAGTTGCTTTCGTTGATGCCGACCGTCCCCCACTGGGAGATGTTGCCGATGCACTCCTGCAAGCCGTCATAGAGGGTTTCCATAATCAAGGGGCAATCGACGGCCAGGGCCAAAGCCCGGCGCACCTCGAACTTCCGCAGTTCCGGGTGCCAGATGTTATCGGCAACCAGGGTAAAGACTTCGTTGTTGGTGCCGGTCGCGTAGTTGATTTCGTCGGAGATGTTCTCAAAGCCGATGTCCACGGCCCAGTCGGCTTCGCCGGCTTGAATCATCGCCGCCCGCACCAGCGGCTCCGGCCGCCAGATTTGGAAAGCCCGGTTAATCAAGGGGGCTTGGGCGTCCCAAGCGGTGTTGGGTTTGTAGTTCTCGAAGGCTTCGATTTCCACATCCTGACCGGGCCGCCATTCGACGATGCGGTAAGGGCCGATGCCGATGGTGTTCCGTTCCCGCTCATCCTCGTCGGCGTTCTGGTACCACTCAGGAGCCTGGAAAACGGTAAAGATGGCGGAGCGGGGGAAAATGGGGCAAGCCACTTCGCAGACTACATCGACGGTCAGGTCATCGACCACTTCGCCGGTGATTTTCTGGTGGAAGCTGAAGCCGCCGCCGATGGCCGGAGAGCCGTTCAAGTCCAGGCTGAACTTGACTGCTTCGGCGTCCCAGACTTCGCCGTTATGGAAAGTTACGCCTTCGCGCAGGGTGAACCGCCAAGTGTCCGGGGCTTGCTGCGCCCAGCTTTCGACGCCGCTGAGCGGCACCACCTCAAAGTTGGTGCTGTCAATCCAGGTAAAGGGGTCGGTGGCGATTTCCTCGCAAATCATCGAGGGGACATTACCGCTGCACCCGTCGCTGAAAGTGCCGAGGGATACCGGCTCCTCCTGCGTTACCAGGCGGATGGTATCTTTCGCGCTGGAAGCGGTGACCGGGGTGGGTGTGGGTACCGGCGTAGCGGTAGCGCCGGCCATGGCCGCCGCCGGGGTCGGCGTGGCCTGGAATTGCCGCTGCTCGGTCACCAAAGCCCGGGCATCGGCGGAAGTGCCGGCCGGTTCTTGAGCCGCGGGCTGCTCAGCCGGGGCGGCCGGCTGGGCCGGTTCCGCCGCCGGCGCGGCCGGTTGGGCTTGCGCGGCCGGTTGAGACGGCTGTTCCGCGGCCGGAGCGGCCGTAGGCGGCGTAGCGGCGCCGCAGGCGACGACGAACAGGGTCAGCAGCACAGCAATGGCTGCCGTCCCGCGCCGCCACAGGTTCCTGGGGTTACCGGTAGTTCCGTGTCTCATCTCAGGTAGCTCCTCCTCGTGTGTAATCACGGATGAACGATGATTGTCGTAAGGGGGTTCACCTAGCTGATTGCTGACTTACGGTTGGCGGTGGCTGGCCGGTACGCCCCGGCCGGCCCAAGGCCGGGGCGCGCCGGTTTGCCGTGCCAAAGGGTTACTGGGTGAACCGCATGGTGTTAATCCGGGTGCGGGGGTCGTAACGGGGTTCCCACTCCAGGTTGTCGGCCAGGCCATAGACCGTTACCGAGACAAAGAAGGGCAGGAACCAGTATTCGTCGTGGATAATCTGCGCCATAGCCTCCATCTTGCGGGTGCGCTCCGGGCCCAAGTCGGTAGCAATGGCGTCAGCGATGCTTTCCTGGAAGGTCATCCCGTCCAAGCCCGGCACCAGGTTGCAGACCCGGCTGTTGACATTGTGGCAGCTGTTCCGCAGGAGCAACTGACGCTGCATATCCAACATTTCGTTGGAGGTAGCCGTTTCGTAGTAGTGGGTGGATTGGCCGACGCCCGGCGGGGTCTGGTTGACGCAGTCGAGCTGCACTGCCGAGTCGAGGGCGCCGCAGCCGGAGCGGCGGTGTTCCCGGGCTTTGGACGGCTCCAGCACTTGCAGCTTGGCGTTGACGCCCAACTCCTCCTGCCAGTTGCCCACGACGGACTCGAACATTTCCAGTCCCCGGTACACGCGGGCGGCCCGGGTGTGGATGATGATTTCCTCGTTCACATCCCAGTTGTTGCTGGCCGGGTCGTATTCCGGCTTGTAGTAGCCGGCGGCGGACAGCAGGTTGCGGGCCTCCTCCGGGTCATAGCCGTAGTCGGCAAAGTTGCTTTCGTTGATGCCGACCGTCCCCCACTGGGAGATGTTGCCGATGCACTCGAGGCGATTGTCGTAGAGGGTCTCCATCAGCAGTTGACAGTCCACGCCGAGGGCCAGGGCGCGGCGTACGTCTTTCTTGCTGAGTTCCGGGTGCCAGATGTTATCGGCAACGAGGGTAAAGACTTCGTTGTTGGTGCCGGTGTCGAACTTGGGGACGGAGTCGATGTTCTCGAAACCGATTTCCACAGCCCAATCGCCTTCGCCGGAGCTAATCATCGCGGCGCGCACCAAAGGTTCGGGACGCCAGACCTGGGTGACATTCTTGATGGCCGGGGCTTGGGCGTCATAGGCATTGTTGGGCTTGTAATCCTCGAAGGCTTCGAGGACTACGGAAACGCCGCGGTTCCACTCGACAATCCGGTAGGGGCCGAGACCGACGGTGTGAGTAGCTTGCTCGTCCTCGGTAGCGTTGTCCCACCATTCCGGGGCCTGGAAAGTGGTAAAGATGGCGGAACGGGGGAAAATGGGGCAAGCGACTTCGCAGACCACATCGACGGTCATATCGTCAACCACTTCGCCGCCGATGACGCCGTGGAAGCCGAAAGCGCCGCGGCCGTGGCCGGAAGTTTCCTTGTCGCCGAGGTAGTCCAAGCCTTTCTTGGCGGCGGCGGCGTTCCAGGGTTCGCCGTTATGGAAAGTTACGCCGTCGCGGAGGACGAAGCGCCAGCGGTCGGGACCCTGCTGGGACCAGCTTTCTACGCCGGTCAGCGGGACGACCTCAAAGTTGGTGCTGTCAATCCAGGTGAAGGGGTCGCTGGCGACCTCCTCACAGACCATGGAAGGTACATTACCGCTGCACCCGGCGCTCCAGGTGCTGAGGGAATCGGGTTCCTCTTGAATAACGATAACTACTTCATCCTTGGCGGTAAAAGCGGTGCCGGGAGTAGGCGTCGGTACCGGAGTTGCGGTAGCGCCGGCCATCGCCGGTTCCGGGGTCGGGGTGGATTCAAACTGCCGGGTGTCGGTCAAAGCCCGGGCGTCGGTAGGGACGGCCGGGGCGGCAGTAGGCTGTTCTTGAACCGGGGCCGGTTGGGCCGGTTCTTGGGCCGGAGCGGCCGGTTCAGTCTGGGCCGCCGGCTGCTGCGCCGGGGCCGCCGGCTGGGCCGGCGCGCTGGAGGACCCGCAGGCTACTGCCAGGAGCGTCAGCAAGACGACGCCGGCCGCCAAGCCGCGCCGCCACTGGCTCCACGAGATAATGGTGCCTATGTTTGCCATGCCTGGTTAACTACCCTCCTTAATTTTGGATTGGATAACCGCCGGGCCGGAAAGTCGGCATTGCCGCCAGTAGCGGCGCGGCCGGCAAACCACCCCGGCAGACCTGCGCCTCCCGAAAGATACGCAGATATTGCGGAAACTTATACAATGGCAAAAGGGTTTTGTCAATAAGCAGTTAGCGGCAAATGGTTTTTTAGTTAAAACCGTTATTTTCAGATATTGCCGGTTAAGGTCGGCGGGCGGCGCGGCGGCGGCGTCCGCGGGGCGGCTACGGGTATCCCGTCCGAGGGTTTTGCAGTTGATAAACGGGATGGGGGCGGTTTGATGGGGAAAGGAGTTGGGGTATAATGTATAATGCGCCAATGGAAACCATTGGATATTACGAAAATCAGGCAAGGCGCAATCATCCGGAAATCCGGGATGAGTGGGTTGAACAGGTAGTAGCTAATCCGCACCATACTGAAATCCAGGATGATGGCCGGGTCAGGCATTACGGCTACATTGCGGAAGCCGGCCGGTGGATTAGGGTTGTCCTTGATGAAGGGAAGCTGCTTAACCGATTTTTCGACCGGGGGCATTGCGAAAATGGGGAATACCGGAAACCCGAAACTCCGAATAGAGTACGACGGGGAAACCGACACCTTGTGGCTGGGCAACGGGCGGCCCACGCCTAACGGCGAGGACATCAGCGACGCCGTGGTGGTGTTCTTTGACGATGACGATCGGCCCAATGCGGTCAGCATCGACCACGCCGCCGAACTGCTGCTGCCCCTCTTGACTGCCGCCCGGGCTGCCGGCAAGGCGGGCAAGGTCGATATGGCGGCGGCCCCGGTTAAGGCGGCGGATGGGCCGCGCTAGCCGCAAGGGGCGCAGTCGGTTTAAGAGCCGGGCGGGGTTGGGGTATAATGGCCGCTAATGGAAACGACCGACTACTACGACGGAGAAGTCCAGCGGAAACACCCGGAAGTCCGGCCGGAGTGGGTGGAGCGGGTGTTAGCTAACCCTTACCATTCCGAAGTGCAGCCGGACGGGAGAATCCGGTATTGGGGCTATATTCCGGAGGCGGACAAGTGGCTGCGGGTGATAGTTGCCGATGGCAAGCTGCTCAACCGTTTTTTCGACCACAAGAAACTTAACCAGTGGGGACGGATATGAAACTGCGGATTTCCTACTACGGCGACACGGACACGCTGTCTCTCTGGAACGGGTCGCCAGCCAGCGCGGCGGATGATGTGGCGGAAAACCTTATTGTGGACTATGACGCGGCGGGAGAGGCGGTAGGCTTTACCCTCGACCACGCCGCCGAACTGCTGCTGCCCCTCTTGACCGCCCTCGGGGAGACCGGCACGGCGGGCAAGGTTGGCAAGGCGGGCAAAAGCGGCAAGGGCACCGCCACGGTTAAGGCGGCGGACGGAACGCCCTAGCCGCAAGGCGCGCAGTCGGATGAAAAGTAGGGGCGGGTACAAAACCCGCCCCATTAGTTTGTTTTGCCGGGAAATGCCGGCCGTCAGTCCGGTTAGTTGGTGGCGAGGTTGGGCAGCACCTGGTACCAGCCGGCGCCGAAAATCAGCCCGTCGTGGCGGACGGCCCAAGTGTGCTTGAACTCCTGATTGCCGCTGGCCGGGTTCAGGTACACATAGTCCACCCAATGGCCTTCCGCCGGGGCGGCGAGCATTGCGGTGCCAAAGCGGTAGCCGGCGGAGTCGACGCCCAAGTCGCCTTTCATATCCACGCCCAACAGGGCTTTATTGGGATGGGCAATCAGGCGGTCGTTTTCGTCGATGATGAAAACATACCAAGAGCCGTCGACATTTTCCGGGGAGTTGTAGTATTGGAGGGCGGCCTCCCGGCCGCGGGACTGGTAAAGTTCGGTGGCTTGCTCGACCTGGGCGACGGCGTAGGCGCGGGGGTCGGCTTTGGTGATGCCCAGGGGCGGCACAGCTTGATACCAGCCGGCGCCGAACAGCAAGCCGTCGCGGCGCACTACCCAGCTCTGCTTGAATTCCTGATTGCCGGTAACCGGGTTCAGGTTCATATAATCAACCCAGTCGCCTTCCTCAGTAACGGCCAGAATGACATCGCCGAAGCGATATTGGGCAATGTCGATGCCCAGGTCGCCTTTCAAGTTCTCGCCGCGGAAGTCTTGATTGGGATGGGCGACCAAGATGCCGTTTTCCTCGATGATGAAAACATACCAGTCGCCATCGACGCTTTCCGGGGAATTGTAGTAGCTGATAGTAGCGTCGCGGCCGTCCCGGGCATAGCGGCGGAGGGCGGCGTCCACCAGGGAAACGGTGTATTCGATGGGATTGGTTTTGTCAGCGGCCCGGACGGCGGCGCCCTGATACCAGCCGGAGCCGAAAATCAAGCCATCGTGCCGGATTACCCAGGAATGTTTGCGCTGCTGAAAGCCGGTGTCCGGGTTGTTAAAGACATAGTCCACCCACTGCCCGTTTTCGTCAGCGGCAGCCATAACTTCGCCGAAGCGGTAGCCGGTGATGTCCACGCCCAGCGGCCCGGTCAAATCCTGCCCGACCAGGGACTGGTCGGCGTTGGCGGCGACCTGTCCATTTTCGTCGATGATGAATACATACCATTCGGCATCGACGCTTTCCGGCGTATTGTAGTAGCTGATGGTAGCGGCGCGGCCGTCCCGGTCGTAGCGGCGGAGAGCCTGATTGACCAGGGCGACGGTGTAGTCAACCGGGTTGGATTTGTCGGCGGTCTGGATGGGGCTGCCCTGATACCAGCCGGCGCCGAAAACCATGCCATCGTGCCGGATTACCCAGGAATGTTTGCGCTGCTGAAAGCCGGTATCCGGGTTGCTAAAGACATAGTCCACCCACTGCCCGTTTTCGTCAGCGGCGGTAATCACTTCGCCGAAGGGATAGCCGGTGAGGTCAATGCCCAAGGAGCCGGTCAAATTCTGACCGACCAGTCCCGGGTCGACGGTGGCGGCGATGTTGCCTTGTCCGTCGATGATAAATACATACCACTCCCCATCAACGCTTTCCGGGGAATTGTAGTATTCGATGGTAGCCGCCGGGCCCTCCCGGGCGTAGCGGCGGAGGGCAGCGTTGACCAGAGAAACGGCGTACTCGGTAGGGTTGGATTTGTCGGCGGCTTGGACGGGGCTGCCCTGATACCAGCCGGAGCCGAAAGTGATGCCGTCGTGCTTGACCAGCCAGGAATGTTTGCGCTGCTGAAAGCCGGTGTCCGGGTTGAGGAAAACGTAATCGACCCACTGGCCTTCGGCAGTGGTTTTCGCCATTACCTCCCCATAGGCGTAGCCGGTGATGTCCACGCCGGTGGGGCCGGTGACCGGCAAGCCGAGGAGGTCGGGACGGATGGGATGGGCTATGCGGATGTTGTCCTCGTCGTAGATGAAAACATACCAGGAGCCGTCGACGCTTGCCCGGGAATTGTAGTAGTTGAGGGTGGCTTCCCGGCCATTTTCCTGGTAATAGCGGACGGCTTCGCGGACAAAGGCGACGGTGTAGTCGGTGGGGTTGGACTTGTCCGGAAGGGCGGAAGTTTGGGCTGGCGCGGCGGAGCCGGACAGGGCGATGACCGCGATAATGAGGGCGATGACGGCCAGTCCCGCCGACAAGCCGCTCAATAGCCAAAGGTTACGCATTTTAGTGCCTCCGGTAAAGGTAGGTATGGCCAGACGGCCCCGGGTTAGTGAGCGGGGGCGCTGGCCCTGGTTGGGTATGCTGTTTCAACCTTAACACGGGGCTTTGGGGGATTGCAATAGGGGGATGGCGGGGGCGATGGGGGATTAAGAATTGGGGGGATGCCGGTTTAGGCGGAAACCGCGGCCGCGGTTTCCGCCTTGTCGGGAGAAGGTTGGCAAGGCTGGTCATTGGGTTGCCTGCTCCGGGGGGTATCCTGGCTTGCATCCTCCCGGAGTTTCCCGGCCAGACTGCCGGTTACGGTCGCGCTACCTTGGGGTGGCTACTGGCGCCGGTTGGTATGGTTGCCATGCCGGCGGGTTGGCCCGGTGTTGCGACCGCGGTTGACCGTTCTCCAGTCAACCTGGGTTGCTCCGACTCCTGTAGGTTGGGGCTGCGGTTTGGTACGGCGGGTGGGATTTGCCGGTTTCCGCTGCTCCGGTTGGGGATTACGGGGCCTTAGGCCGTTCCCCGGGGTAGGAGTGTTGAGGCGTCCGGCGGTTGTTTAGGCCGGCCGGGGCCCACAGCGCGCTGTGTGGAGCGATATTAAGTTTTACGGTAAGCTTAGCGTAAGGAACCCGGCGTCCCGGGGTCAGGTTAACCGTGACAGGTTTTATTATGGGGGAAGGATTTCAGGATGTCAATAGTATTTCGGGATGAATTTTCGGGGATTTAGAAATTGGATTTTGGAGTTACGGCGGGGGGAACTTTTGAGTTTGGGGAGTTTGTGAATTTTGAGAGGGGTTTAAGGCGGGCATTTTGGATTCCTCGGCTGTCGCCTCGGAATGACATGGGGGAGAAGGGGGAATGATATAGGGGAGATATGCGGTTGCGGGGAAAGTCGGGGGTTGGAGTAGTGGATAGTAGGGGGTTGATGGGGTATAATGGCGGGGATTAGTCTGGCAAGGTTGGCGGCGGGCGGAGGTGGGGGTAGCGGCCGGCGGCATTTTGGGCATAAGGAAGCAAATGGCACAAGCGCAGAACCAGCCCCTGTATTGGGACAAAGACCGGGTTCCGGTGAACCTTACCCTCATCCTCTCCCTGGGCATTGTCATCTGGGGCATCGGCGGAATGTTCGGGCTGATACCCTTTGGGGGCAGTCCGCAGCTGATTGTCGTTCTCGGCGTGGCGGTGGCGGCCTATACCTGGCTGTTCACGCCGCGCAGCTACGGGGTCTATGCCGACTGTCTGGTCATCCACTACGGCCGCCCCCGCATTAAGGTAATGCGGTTCAGCGAGATTGACACCGTGGAACTCGGTTCCGTGGCGGCGTTGGAGCGGTTGCGGGTGCGGCCGCTGCGGGGGCGGCGGCAGTCGATTCGCGTCCGGGATGTGGATACCTTTTACGAACACTTGGAAAGGGCGTTCAACGATTTCCGCACAGCGCATCCGGAGTATGGGGAGCCGCTTTCACCGCTGCCGGCGGCCCCGGCGGCGGCCGTTGCGCCGGCAACCCCGGCCGAACCGGAAAAGAAACCGGAAAGCACCGCCGCAAGTGCTGACCCGGAGCCGGCAGGAGATGGCGGCGATGCCCCGGCTGCTGACGCTCCGGCTGCCGACTCCGGGGAGGACAACCCGCCGCCGGAACACCGGCCGATTTACTGATTTACTGACGCCCGGCCCTAACCCGGCCCACCGTCATACACCGGCCGTACCAGCTCAAACACCTCGGCGGTGTGGCAATACATACTGCCGGCCAGCCGTCCCGTCGGCTTGAGCAAGTGGTGGTTGATACGGTGGCCGTCAATCAAATCGTCGCGGATGTGCAGCAGTACCACCTCGCCGATGACCAGCCCGTGCTGCTGCTCTCCCGACCCCAGGTTGATCACCTGTTGCAGCCGGCACTCCATATTGACCGGCGACTCCGCCACCCGCGGCGGCCGGATTCTTACCGACGGGGCCGGCGTCAAGCCGGCGATTTCAAATTCGCTGACCGTGGACGGAAACTCCGCCGCCGTCCGGTTCATCGCGGCGGCAATATCATCCACTACCACATTGACGACGAATTCGCCGGTGGCTTCGACGTTGGCGAGGGTGTCTTTTTCCTTATGCCCGGTGTGCCGCGACGAGGAAAAGACCAAGGTCGGCGGGTTCGACGCCACGGCGTTAAAGAAGGAATAAGGGGCAAGGTTAGTTACGCCCTCCGGGGAAATCGTGGAGACAAAGGCGATGGGCCGCGGCACGACAACGCCGGTCAAAACCCGGTAAAAGTTGCCGAAAGTTTGGGGGTCGAGCTGCAAAGCGGGGCCTCCTTTTGGTTGTTGGGCGGGGCGGGATTATTGTAGCACGGCGGGGGATGGGAATGGCGGCTTGGGATGGCTGGTAGTCCCGCCATTGCCGGTTCCTTACCGCCGGGCGGCGTAGGGTTCGCGGGCAAAGATTTCCCGTACCAGCGGCTCAAAGAATTCCAGGGGCCGGCTGTTGTAGTCCGGGTCAAAGGAGGGCTGGTCGTAGAGCTGGCAGAAGTCGACCGTGGCCTGGTAGCAAGGATGTTCCCGGTAGCGGTCCCGGGCGTGGCGATTGCCGCCGCTGTGGTGAGCGTAATAGTAGGTCTGAAAGAGGCCGTGATGGCGGATAATCCAGTGGGTTTGCCGGGATACATAGGGTTTCAGGATAACCGCCGCCAACTGGCTGTGATTGTGGGGCGACAGCAGGTCTCCGATGTCGTGGAGCAGGGCGGCCACTACCAACTCCGTATCGGCTTGATGCCGGTAGGCGCGGGTCGCGGTCTGCAAAGAGTGTTCCAAGCGGTCGATTCGATAGCCGGCCAAGGAACCCCGCAGTCCCTGGAGATGGTCCAGCACCCGGTCGGCAGTGCCGGCGGCGTACTCCCGCTCCAACCGTTCCAGCAGTTGATAATCCTCCCGGGTGCCGTCCGCCATCCGGGTAAAACTTACCGTTTCCATAGTCAAGCCTCCTGAGCTAATGGGCTGATGGGCACCGGCCGGCTTTGACATTCCCGCCCCATTCCTGCTATATTGCCCCCATCCTGAACCGGAGGAATTGCCAACCTTATGCCCTGGAACGATATTATAGTGCAAGGGCTGAAAAACTGGGACACTTCCCTGATTGCCTATGTCCCGGATGTTTCCATCGACCGGGTAACCAGCCTGATTGCCGCCGACCCCTACTTTCACCTGGTCTCCGCTACCCGGGAGGAGGAGGCCGTGGGCATCGCCGTGGGGGCGTATGCTACCGGGCGCAACGCCGCCGTCTTTATGCAGTCCAGCGGCTTCGGCAACAGCGTCAACGCCATCGCCAGCCTCTGCATCCCGGCCCGCACGCCCATTCCCATTTTCCTGAACCTGCGCGGCGGGCCGGGGGAGTTTAACATTGCCCAAGTACCCATGGGCCGCGCCGTCCGCCCCATCCTCGACACCCTCGGCTTGGTACATTTTACCCTCGAGGACGAGCGCAATATGGAGAAAATCGTCGACGGGGCGATAAAACTGTGCCACGCCAACCGCCAGCCGGTCGCCATCTGCCTGACCCAGCTGCTCCACGGAGGGAAACTTGCTTAGGTTTGACGCTACCCAACTGCTGCTCCGGTATGCCGCCGATTATCCCATCGTCAGCAACCTCGGCCCGACCACCGATGAACTGTGGCACGCCGGCCACCGGGACCGCAACTTTTACACCTACGGCAATATGGGGCTGTGTTCCTCGATTGCCTTGGGGATGGCGCTCTCCACCGACCAGCCGGTCATCTCTCTGGACGGCGACGGCTCCCTGCTGATGAACTTGGGGGCCATTGCCAGCATCGGGCGGGAGCAGCCGCCCAACCTTATCGTTGTGGTTTGGGACAACGAGCAGTGGGGGCAGACCGGGCATCAAGCCAGCCACACCGCCTTTGGCACCGACCTGGAAAAGGTAGCCCAAAGTTGCAACATCCCCCAGACCGCCACCGTGGACAACCTGGAGGATTTGGAAGGGGTATTCCAGCAGGCTTTGCAAACGCCCGGGCCGTGGTTCATCGTCGCCAAAATCACTGAAGGGGAGTATCTGCCGGTAGCGCCGATTGAGCCGGAGATGACTTTGTACCGGTTTCGGGAGAGTTTTGGGGTGAGCGGCGTCTGACTTTAATCTTGGCGGCAATCGGCTATCCCCTACCGCAAACTTGAAATCGGGCCACCGGGCGTAGCGCGGCCGGGGCAAGGTTGACTCCAAGTCAGTTTAGTGGCATTATTTGTCCCTAATCCTTTCCCCGGGCCGGGATAAATCGGAGTAGCGCAACCCGAAAAGGGTATGCCGGAGGTGTCCAGTGACTCTTAACCCGCCGAATTGGCCGGAAATCGTCAGCGAGGTTGAACATGGGGTTGTTCAAGTAATAACCTCTAGCGGAAGCGGCTCGGGTTTTGTAGTGTCCGAAGCCGGTCACGTCATCACCAACGCCCACGTGGTCACTGACAAGAATAACCGGGTGCGTTACGGAGACACGGTGACCGTCCAGTTCCTGGACAACGTAAAAGTGGACGGGATCATCCTGGACACCGGTATCCCGGATAATGTTGACTTGGCTTGTCTCCAAGTCATTCGCAACCCGTTAAAGGTTCCCCTATCTTTGGGGAATTCCGACTTGGCTCAAGCCGCCGACCCGGTTATCGCGGTAGGCTATCCGGGGCAAGGCCGACCCCAAGATACATCAACCGTCACCCTAGGTATCGTAAGCGCTAAGCACCCCGGCCCGCCGCCGGAGTTGCAGACGGATGCCGACATCAATCCGGGCAATAGCGGCGGCCCGCTGATTGACCGCCGCGGCAATGTCATTGGGGTAAATACTCGGAAGCTTATCAAGTCTCCTGACGGGAAACCTGTTACGGGCATCAACTTCGCCATCGCTGCAAATGCGGTCAAGGGGCAGTTCCCGTTCCTAGCCAAGACGATAAATCCTACGGCTACGCCCGAACCGCACACTCCCGCCCCTACTCCCGCTACGCCGAAAGCTCAACGGGGTGGCACTCCGCAGCACATCATATTTGGCGAGCGGTTCAGCATTAACCTGCTGCCGCCGTGGGAGTTGTCCCCCGGTTCTACGCCCAACTTTGCGCGGTTCCAGTCCGATGTCAGCAGTTTATTCCTGTACCTGGTAGATACCGGAGACGCCTTGCCGATCTTCGCTAACCTTAACCACCAGAGTCTGCGAGTTCGGGCAACTACTTGGGCCTCCGGGGAAGTGGGCAAGATCGGTCAACCTAAGGATAAACAGTCGTTCCATTTCGACTATCAAGGTGAATACCGGGACGGCGATGGAGTGTTCCAGGGGAGGTATAACTTCTCTCCCTTGGCGTGCGGCGGCCAGAACTACATCCTTTTTGCGGGATTGGTAACTGAGGAGAACAGCCCGGACGCCAAAGCCGGGCTAGAGCTGTTGTTTGACATCTTTTTGAGCAGCTTGAAGCCTACCTAGAAATCTGACGCCGGGAGGTTTCCCGATGCCCACCCACGCCGCCGTTATCAGCGCCGTCAACGCTTTCATCACCGACTATAGCAACCCCGGGCTGCACTGCTACGATGCCGTTCACGGCGTCAACAGTACCGGGGATGAAAGGTGGACGGTCTTTCTCGGCAAGGCTTTCCCGCAGGATGATGGCCTGCGCCTGGATATTGCCGAACACTTGGCGGCGCAGTTGGACATTGGCGCGGATGTGGTACTGGAGTGGTAGCGACAAGGGATGCGGCTGTTATGGGTATCTTTAACATCACCTTAAATGTAGGCGGCCCCGGCACTGAGCCGCTAACCCCGGTATCCGCGCTGGTTGACACCGGGGCGGTTCATGCTATGTTGCCGGCGTCTTTGCTGGAGCGGTTGGGTGTGGCGCCGCTGGATACTATTGAGTATGGTTTGGCTGATGGCAGCCGGGTAGCCTACGATTATGGTATGGCCCGGTTGGGGCTGAACGGTCAGCCGGAACGCTACTGCCCGGTCATTTTCGGCCCGGAGCGGGAATATCTGGTCGGCGCAACCACCTTGGAAATTTTCAACTTGATGGTTGACCCGGTCGAGGGCAAGCTGATTCCCCGGGTTTATCAAGCCCGTTCCGTCTAACCCGCCGCCGGCCGGCGGCCTTACCCGTCCATCGCCCGTTCCAAACCCTCCCGCCAGGGCGCGGCTACCTCGGATAACGGCAAATCCAGATAATCCCCCAAGCGAAAACGGCCGCCGCCGGTCTGGCCCAACTCCATCAGCGGCACATCATACTCCACTGCTTGGCGGCGCAGCTGCGGCCCCCGTTCCGGGGGCAGGGCTACGATGATGCGGGACTGCTTTTCGCCGAACAAGGCGGCGTCCCAACGCGAGGGCAATTGAGCCAAAGCCGGCCCGCCCTGAAAGCCGACGCCGCCGAGGATGGCGCTTTCCGCCAAAGCCACCGCCAACCCCCCGTCTGAACAGTCGTGGGCCGCGCGGGCTAATCCCTCCCGGACGAGCCGCCGGCAGAGCTGCTGAACCCGCCGCTCCAAATCCAGGTCAATGACCGGCCGGCCGCCGGTGATTCCCCGCAGCGTCTCCAAATACTCGCTGCCGGCCAAATCCGCCATCCGCGTCCACAAGAAATCCATACCGAGGAGGAATACCGACAGCCCTTCCTCGGGAAAGGCGGCCGTGGTATGGCGGGCGGCGTTTTCGAGGAGTCCCAAGCCGCCGATAATGGGCGTGGGGAGAATGGCGGCGGCGTTTCCGGAGCCGTCGTCGGCCGCTTCGTTATACAGGCTCACATTGCCGCTGACTACCGGCACCCCCAGTTCCCGGCAAGCCAGGGCAATGCCGCGAATGCACCATTCCAATTGGAAATAGGCTTCGAGCCGTTCCGGGTTGCCAAAGTTCAGGCAGTCGGTTAATGCCAACGGCTCCGCGCCAACGCAGGATAGGTTGCGGCAGACTTCCGCCACCGCAATTTGCCCGCCCCGGTGGGGATGCAGGTGGCAGTAGCGGGCGTTGCCGTCAATGCACAAGGCAATGGCCTTATTCGTCCCCTTAATCCGCAGCACCGCCGCATCGCTGCCCGGGCCTACCACCGTGTTGGTCTGTACCTGGTAGTCGTAGCGGCGATAGACGCTTTCCTTGCTGGCAATGTTGGGCGTAGCCAGCAGGTCGGTCAGGATTTGCGCCGGGCTTTCCTCCGGCAAGGGAATAGCGGTCAAAGCCAGCCGCCGCCACTGGGGGAATTGGGGGTTGCGCCGCCCCATATAGCGGTATTGCGGCGCTTCGGTCAAGGGTTTAATGGGCAGTTGGGCGATGGTCTGGTCGCCGTCCCGGATGTGGGCTTGGGGTTCCGGGAGGACTTCCCCGATTTGCCGGCAGGGAATATCCCACTTCTCAAAAACTCGGCTGACCCGTTCCACTTCCTCCGGCGGCGTTACCAGCAGCATCCGCTCTTGAGATTCCGACAGCAGCGTTTCGTAAGGGGTCATACCCGGCTCCCGCCGGTGTACCTGGGACAAATCCAGGGTGACGCCGCGGCCGCCGCGATATGCCGACTCGATGGCGGCGCTGGTCAAGCCGGCCGCCCCCAAATCCTGGATGCCGCTGACGCCGCCGGTAGCCAAGGCTTCCAGACACGCCTCAATCAGGATTTTCTCCAGAAAGGGATTGCCTACTTGCACCGTAGGGCGCAATTCCTGCTCCGGCTCCAGGGTGCGCGATGCCAGCCCGGAGGCCCCGTGAATGCCATCCCGCCCGGTGTCCGCGCCCACTAACAGCAGGACGCTGCCGGCCGTATCCGCCGCCGCCGAGGCCAGTTGGTTAATGGGGACGATGCCCACGCACATTGCGTTGACCAGGGGATTTTGCGAATAGGATTGGTCGAAGTAGATTTCGCCGCCCACATCCGGCACGCCGATGCAGTTGCCGTACCAGGAAATGCCCTCGACTACGCCCTGAAACAGATAGCGGTTGCGCACCGTCTCCGGCGGCCCGAACCGCAGGGAATTAAGCAGGGCAATGGGCCGCGCCCCCATGGCCAGAATATCCCGCACAATGCCGCCAACGCCGGTGGCCGCCCCTTGCCGCGGCTCCACCGCTGAGGGATGGTTATGGGATTCGACCTTGAACACCACGGCCAGTCCATCGCCGATGTCCACGGCCCCGGCGTTTTCGGCGCCGGATTGGGAAAGGGTGCGGCGGGAAGTGCCGGGCAGCAGTTTCAGCAGCGGCTTGGAATGTTTGTAGCCGCAATGCTCGCTCCACAGCGCGCCAAACATCCCCAATTCGACCGAGTTGGGCTCCCGGCCCAGCCGTTCGACAATCAAGTCATACTCGGCCGCGCTGAGGGCGATTTCATCGAGAACGGCTTGCTCCACCGGCATAACTAATCACCGCCTTTTGCCGCCGGGACGGTATCCTGCCGGTAGTTAGCCAGACACTCGGCGCACAGTTCCCGCTCCGGCAGGTAAGCCCACCGCTCAGTCACCAGTTGGGTCAAAGTTTCCTGAATCTGGGGGTTAAACCAGAAGGCTTTTTCCTCCGGGGTCATCTTGGCCTGCCACTCGGCCTGCAACTGCTCGTAAGACTTGGGCGGCTGCGGCGCGGGCGGCGTGTAATCCGGGCAGGGGGTCAAGCGCAGCCAGGGCTGTCCGTCGCGCATAATGACGACTTCCTCGCCCTGATGGGCCTTATCGCCCAGGTCCCGGATACGATGGGATTGGGCGCGGGATAGATCCACTTTTTCCATTAAAACAACCTCCTCGGCTTGCGTAGGGATTTTAGCCGGCGGTTAGCGTCTTGCGTTCAAGGTAGGCAAGTCGTAACGGAGCAACTCGGTGTCTGAGGTAATCAGAATAAGTCCCTCAGCCAAGGCTTGCGCCACCAGCATCCGATCGAAAGGGTCTTTTCCTTCCAGCAAGAGCTTCCCGGCCTGTTCTGCGTGAAACGCGCTCAAGTCCAACGTAACGAACCGCCGCTCAGCAACCGCCGCCGTCAGATCGTCCGGTACCGGTGACTTCAGTCGCCCCTGCTCGGATTTATAGGCAATCTCGTAAATGCTGAGCGGGCTGACGAACTTCGCATTGTCCGGGTCAAGGATAGCATTGCGCGCCCGCCGGCCCAGCCGCGGGTCATTCCAAAACAGCCACAGCAGGGCGTTAGTGTCCAACAAATAGCGCGCCATTTCCCTCCCGGTCAAACGGTTTCCGACTTGGTGTCGTCATCCCCATTCTACATTATGGCAAGCCGGCGGCGCCTAATCCCCGGCCCCGCTTACCGCTACCGCCCGCTGCCGCCGGGCAGCGCCGTCCCACTGCTCGAGCAAAGGCAAAAGTAGCGCGGCGGCGTGTTCCAGGGTAAAGCCTACCGCCGCCCCGTCGGCGTCCAAGTCAACTACCAAGTCCTCCGATAAGTCTGCCCCGCTGCTGGCCGGTTGGCCGTTCCACAGGGACAAGGTGTCGGTTTCCGGGCAGTAATCCACTACCAGTTTCATGGCCTCCCCCATTGCCGCAGTTTGTTTTCGTCGAAAAACCGGTTATGCAGTTTCCCGTCCTCTACTATCACCCGGAGCCACTTGCCGGCTTCATCAATGTAGCCGTGGTACCGCATCCGGCCATCGGACTGTCTTTCCGAGTGATCGGGGTTAGCCAGCACCCGCTCAACCCATTCGTCTCGAATGCCCGGATGTTTTTCGGCAACGCGCCGGTCATAGTAAGGAGTCGTTTCCATAAAGTTAGGCCACAGTTACCCCGGCAAGCCGGCCCCCTCCGGCAAGTCCAGCATCAGGTTCAGGTTCTGGATGGCGGCGCCGCACGCTCCTTTGCCCAAGTTGTCCAGCAGGGCGATGAGCAGCAGGTGGCCTGATGGATGCGGGGCGATGTGCAGTTGGATTTGGTTGCCATCGTTGCAGCATTCCGGGTCAAAGCTGCGTTCATTGTGCTGGCCCGGTTCCGGCAACGGGGCTACCTCGACAAAGGGTTCATTACGGTAGCGTTCCGCTAGAACTTCCCACGCTTCGCCGCTGTCCGTTCCCGGCTGGAGCAGGGCGGCGTTGACTGGCACCTGCACCCGCATACCGCAACGGAAAGGCCCGACCGCCGGGATGAATTGGGGTTCGACGGTTAAGCCGGCATAGCGTATCATTTCCGGGATATGCTTGTGCCGTTGGTACAAGCCATAGGGCGCGGCATAAGGCAGCCCGGCCAAGCCGTTGTCCGGATTTTCCCACTTTTCAATGAGGGTATTGCCGCCGCCGGAGTAGCCGGAAAGGGCGTGGATGGTCAAGGGTGCGTCGGCGGCCAAGAGTCCGGCGTCAACCAGCGGGCGGGTCAGGAGGATGAACCCGGTAGGGTAGCAGCCGGGGTTGGCGACATACTTGGCGTTGGCGATGGCATTCCGCTGTTGCGGCGTCAGTTCGGGCAAGCCGTATTCCCAGCCGGGGGCGACGCGGTGGGCGGTACTGGCGTCAATCAGCCGGGTCGGGGCGTTTTTAACCCAAGCGGCCGCTTCGCTGGCGGCGTCATCGGGCAGGCAAAGGATGGCGGCGTCGGACTCCAGCAGCCGGGCTTGGCGTTCCTCCGGGTGGCGGCGCAGTTCCGGGGGCAAAGTCAGCAACTCCACATCCTCCCGGCCGGCCATCCACTGGTGAATCCGCAAGCCGGTGGTGCCGGTATGTCCGTCGATGAAAACTTTGGGGCGCATAATTATTCCGGCAGCAGTTATTTTATTGGGCTAGTCTAACCGGTATGGGGCGGCGGCGCAACTTGCCCCGGCGAGCAGTTCCGTTTGCTTCCGGCATAAAAGCAGACTATTCCCTAGCCCGGCTCCAGGGTTTGCTGGGCTTGGCAGTTGGCGATGATGCCGGGCCAGGCGTATTGCATCGGCACCATTTGCACTTGCCGCCAGGTTTCCGATTGGTCGGCGTAGTGGGGGCTGGCCGGATGGCCGGATGCGCCGAGGGGGATGGCCCAAAGGCAGTTTTCCCAGTCGGCGAGGTCGTAGGCGTAGCGGGCGACGGACAGGCCGCCGACGGTGGCTAAATCGGCGGGGGCGTAGGCGCCGGCCAGGGGCGTGTCGCCATCACCAGCCATGGGTAGGGGCGGCGGGTCGAGGAATTGGGCCAGTTCCGGGAAGGCGGCGGATAGGGTGTGTTGGGGGCGGGCTTGATGCAGCCGTTCCCATTGCCATTGTTCAAGGTCATTGCCCAACTTTTCCCGCAGGATGGCGACGCCTTGGGCCAGGGCGGCCGACAGCAAGGCGGGCCAAGTTTCGCCCGGCGGCAGCAGGGGGGAGTCAGCGGACGGCAAGTGGCTGAGCAGCAGTTCTTTGACTTTGCCGAGGAAAGCGCCGCCGCCCCGGTTGGCTGGCTGCCAGACTTGCGCCGCCAGGTCAGCGTCGAGGTGGTGGTGGAACAGGCGGTAGAGCAGGGCGTCGCGCATTGCGCTGTAGATGGCGGGGGCTACGGCGGCGGCGTCCATTTGTCCCGACCAGTTAAGCAGTTTTTCCAGAGCGGCGGCGGTTAGGGCGTCGGGCGTGGTTAGCCGTTCCCGATGGTCGCGCAGGTAGGTAAGGTAGGTTTGGGCGGGGGGGGATAGCCGCTCGGCGTGGACTTTGGCCATGTCGTCCGCCGTGGGGTTTTCCAGAGCGAGGAGGGCTGCCGTTACCCGGGCGGCCCGAAAGCCGGGGGTGAAGTCGGCGGAGATGTAGTAGGGGTAGTCATCGCCCACCGGCTTGTTGTTGGCGGTAACGATATAACCCGGCGGCGGGTTGATAGCGCGGGGCAACTCGGCAAAGGGGATGTTGCCCGTCCATTCGTGTTCGCCCGTCCAGCCGGGAACCGGCAGGCGGCCGTTGGCCCGGGAGCGGAGGGGGATTTCGCCGCGGCACAGGTAGCCGATATTGCCGGCAGTGTCGGCAAAGAGGAAGTTGTTGCACGGGTCAACCCAGCCGCGCATAGTGTCAGCCAGTTCGTGGCTGTCTTGGGCGTGGAGCATTGCCGGGATGATGTCGGGCCAAGTCTTGCCGCCATCGGTAGCGGTGTAGCGGAAGGACAAGCCGGCGGGCGGTTCCGTTGCGCTGTCCGGTGCTGCGCGATCCGGAGTTGCGCCGGGGCCGCCGGCGATGACCGGGCCGTGCTGCGTAACATAGACCGGCAATGGCACCGGGGCGTCGCCGCGTACTTGGATGGTCTCTTGAAAGATTTCAGCCCGCCGCCATTGGTCTTGATACAAGTAGTAGTCCGGGTCGTCCGGCTTGAACTGCTCGATATACAAGTCCTGGTAGTCGGCGCTGGTGTGGGTGATGCACCAGGCGACGCGGGCGTTGTGGCCGAAGTGAGGCAAGCCGGGGACGCCGGGGAGGGCAAAGCCGATGGCGTCAAAATCGGGGCAAGCAATGTGGCACTGGTAATAGACATTGGGGGTGTCTAACGCCCGGTGGGAGTCGCCGGCCAGCAGGGGCTGGCCGCTGGCGGTGCGGTGGCCGGCCAAGGCCCAACTGTTGCTGCCGCTGTCGGTTTCGCGCAGGTAGTTGAGGGCGGCGGCGCCATGGGCCAGTTCGGCGAGGGCGTCAGCGGACGGGCCGGCGTAGGGGGCGCCCGGCGGCAGGATTTGCAGTTGGCCGGGCGTGTAGCCGGGAGACAGGAGGGCGGCTTTTTCCGGCCCCAGCCGCTGGACCAGTTGGGCGCGCCAGAGTTTGGATTCAAAGACGCCCATCAGGATGTGCCGCACCTTAAAAGCGGTCAAGCCGTCCCAGGGCTGCCAAGGTTCCGGGACGATGCCAGTGATGGCGTATTCCGCCGGCAGGCAGTCGGCGGCGGTGGCGTAGTCAATCCAGGCATTGACGCCCTGGGCGTAGGCGTCGAGGATAGCGCGGGTGGTGGCGCTACCGGCTTGATAGTCGGCCCGGGCGGCCGGTTCCAGCCGAAAGCGGCGCATTGCCAAATCTTGCGTCAACCCGGATGCGCCGACTACTTCAGCCCAACGGCCGCTGCCGCGCCGGCGGTCGTATTCCATCTGCCACAGCCGGTCTTGGGCGGTAACGAAGCCTTGGGCCAAGAAGGCGTCGGCGGTGTTGGCGGCCCGGATGTGGGGGATGCCCCAACGGTCGCGATAGACTTGGACGGCGGCGGACAAGCCGGGTAGGGAGATTGTGCCGGTACTGCTGGGGACGGCTTGGGTCAGGGCTTGTTGGATGGCGGTGGGGGTGGGCATAGTTCCTCCGGGGTGCCGGGGAATTGGGTATAGGGCAACAGGATACACTGGATAGGGGGTTTGCTCAAGATCCTGGATATGCGGTTAGTTTGTTGCGCTATCCGGTAATGCTGCGGTAATAGTTGGCCTTTACGATAGGCGCAAAACTACCGGCAGTTTGTTGCGGGAAAGGGAGGGCGATGGTATGACGGCAAAGGGGTTTGGCGGGTGGTTTGGCTTGGCGTTGGGGGTGGTAGTTGCCGCCGTTGCGGTAGCGGCGGCGGCGCTTCTGTTGCTGCCGGGGGCGGTGGGGGCGCAGGGGGCGGAGTGCCGGGAGGGCGGCATTGTGCCGGGCAGCGTGGCGGTTGTTTCCAGCAACAACCTGGCGGGCGAAGGGTCGGGGCATACTATTCGGTTTCAGCTGTGCCTTAACGCGGAAAGCGCAGCCGGCAGTATTGGCAACGGGGTTGACCTAGCCCGGCCGGGGGAAATCGGTTTGCTGTGGGACGACTGGTTTTATCTGGACCGCCCGGAGCAAGCCGGGATTACTTTGACGGCAACCGAGGACGGTAAATCTTGGGACGCTACTGACGCTTTTGCTAAAAGGGTTTGCGCTGCCCGAATAGAAGGAACAGGGGTAACTGTCGGGTTTGCCGGGGACGAGTTTAACGACTTGGTTCCGTCGGGCAAGAACGCTCCAGTAACCTTACAATTCGATATCCCGGCGTCGGCAGGAATGTTAAACCCGGCATATCCCGACGATTATCGGTGGCGGATAGTCCTGCGCTATGACCGGGGCGATTACTGGGAAATCTATACCGGGGAGGCGGTAGCAACGGTTATCACGCCACCCCTTTTTGCGGCGGCCGGTATAAGCATTTTCAGAGAATTCAGTTACCCTGGAAATTACGGTTACATTGGGAGTGAAGTGCCAGTGGTCGGGCATGGTTTCCCGCCCAATTCCCCGGTGGAGAGAGTTCAAGTTGGATGGGTGGATGTAACCATGTATACCTCGGCGGTCACCGATGCCCAAGGGAAGTTTCAGCTCGATGTTCCCGTTCCGGGACTGGAATCCGGCCGCCATATTCTGCTGGTGCAAGTGAACGGCATCACTGCCACAACGATCATCATTGTGTTACACGGCGGTTCTGTGTCTCCGGTATATGCTTCAGCTGCGGAGGCATTGCAGAACTTGGGGGATAACCTCGTCCGCGCTTTCCATTTCAACCCTAATTTCAATGAGTGGACGTTTTACGACCCGGTGATTCCAGAGGACGACAGTACCTTGAGGCATTTCATGTATCTGGAGTGCTACTGGATACTGGTAAAAGAGCCTACGGAGGTTATCCTTGCCCGGCAGCCCCGCACCTTCACCTGCCAGCCCGATGGCAATTGCTGGAACCTGATAGTGTGGTAAGGGGGTAAGTTTATGGCAAAAGGGGTTGGGTTATTCCTGGTTTTGGCGGCAGTCGTTGCCGTTGCGGCAGCGGCGGCGCTGCTACTGATGCCAATGGGGACGGTGGGGGCGCAGGGGACGCCTGAAATCGGTTGCCCCCGCAGCGAAATTGTACCCGGCTCCATCGCCGTCACTTCGAGCAACCGGGAAGTGGGGCGGGTCTCCGGGCATACGATTCGGTTTCGGCTTTGCCCGCCCGGGGAGAGTCCGGCGGCGGGCGATATTGACCGGCCGGTTAAAATCGGCTTGCGGTGGAGGCATGAATGGTTTTCCCTGAGTAATCCGGTCGAAGCCGGTATCCAGCTGCGGCGCGGGGATTATTCCTGGCGGAGCGATGCTGCCGAGGAATTGCCCGCCGGGCCAGATATCTGGAGTTATTCGGGGGTGGTCTTTCCCTTTCCCCCGGATGACCTCATTGAAACCGGCGTTGGAGACGCAACAGACTGGTATTTTGATATTCCCGCAGCTGCGGGAATGTTAAACCCGCGGATGCCCGGTGAATCTGGCTGGCAGCTAGTCTTTTACTACGGGCCGAGCAGCTACTGCAAGGAGTATGCCCGCCAAGTTCCTTTGACGATATTGCCGCGTCCCAGCACCGAAGGCATTTTGCGGCTTTCTGATAATCACGCCGGACCGGGAACAACGGTAATTGTCCGAGGCTCCGGCTTTCCGCCGCTGTCCCCACTGCAAAGCATTTGGGCTAGCTACGTAGATTTGACCCCCTACCATGATTTGGCCACGGACGACCAAGGGAACTTTGAGTTCCAATTCATCATCCCGTTGCTAGACCACGGTACGCATCACCTGACAGTAGAGGTGAACGGCGGAATTGTCGGGGTTAGTTTTACTGTACTTTACCCTCAAGGTGGTTGGGACGACGGTTATACCCCGGTCTCGGAAGTGGTTGAGCAGATTGACGGCAACTTTGTCCGTTCTTTTCACTATCGGTGCGACACCAAAACCTGGGCTTTCTACGACCCGGCGGTCGGTGAATCCGACTATAACGACCATTATACCCAACACTTTTTCTACTTCGATCGTCGCTACTGGATACTGGTAAAGGAGCCGGGGGAGGTTATCCTTAACCGGCAAACCCGCAACTTTACTTGCCAGCCGGACGGCAATTGCTGGAATTTTATTGTGTGGTACTAAATAAGGAGTAACCCGGTTTAAGGGGCAATGCAAGCCGTCCCCCCGGCTAATGCCGGGGGAACGGCTTTTTGCCGAGGGCAATGCGCGGTGGGGTTAATAGACCGACCGCTTTTCTTTGCGCATCCGGCCGGTTACGAGGTAGATGACCCGCTCGGCGATGTTGGTGGCCCGGTCGGCGATGCGCTCGAGGTCGTGGGCGGCCCAAAGGAGGTAGGTGGCGCGCTGGATGCTTTGCGGGTCCTGGAGCATATAGAGGAGCAGTTCCCGATAGACTTGGTCGTACAGGGCGTCCACTTCGTCATCGTCGTCGAGAACTTTGTTGGCGCGGCTTTCATCCCGCTCGGTCAAGGCGGTCAGGCTGTCTTGCAGCATTTCGGAGGATTTGGCGGCCATTCGGGGAATGTCAATGAGGGGTTTCAGCGGCGGGTCGTTGCCCATCCGCAGGCTGATTTTGGCGATGCCCTCGGCGTAGTCGCCCATGCGCTCCAGTTCCACGGTGATGTGGAGCAGGGCGATGATGGCGCGCAGGTCGCCGGCCATGGGCTGCTGGGTGGCGATAAGGTCAACGCACAAGTCCTCGATTTCGTACCGCTTGCGGTCGATGTGGTCGTCCTCGGCAATCAGCTGTTGGGATTCAGCCAAATCCCGGTCTTTCAGGGCATCCACAGCGCGGATGATGGCTTTGTTGACCATATCGGCCAGCAGCACCACTTCAGTTTGCAGATGTTCCAACTGACGGTTCAGGTCCACGCGCAGCATAGCCTTTTACCCCCTGATAAGAGTTCCGGGACGCGGCCCTAAACCGGCCGCCACATTTGCCCCCGCCGCCGTTGGGGTTCGAGGAGCCGCTCGTCAAAGGGCAAGGGTTGGTAATCCGGCGGCGAGGGGATGGTGTAGCCAATCCGGTCAAAGATGTCCGGGTTGGTGTAGTAGCTGTTGTAGCACTGGCGCACCAAGGCGTTGAAAAAGTCGGGATGGTCGGATTCAACCTGGCGCAGGGCATCATCCTGATGTTCCGGGGAGAGTTGGGCAAAGGCGGCGGCGGCGCGTTGGGCGGCGGCGATTTCCAGTTGCGCCAAGCCTTCGGTAAAGAGGCGACGCAGGTCGGGGGTGCGGCCGGCGGCCTTATCAGCGGCGGCCCGGGCAATGACGGCTTGCTCGACCCAGGCGGCGCCGTCAATATCCCCGGCGCCGGGGAATTTGTCCTGGGCCGGGATGATGCGGTTGAGGGCGGCGGTGAGCAAGTCCCGCTGGTGGTCGGTAAAGATGCGCTGGCCGCTGCTGGTCATGGGTGAAACCTCCGGGGATGGTTGATTTGCGGCGGGATTCCGGTTAGTTGCCGGGATTAGCGGGGAATTACCGGCAAGAGGATATGGGAGGGATGGGCGGCGGTGTGGTGGACGATTTGCCGGGCGGTTTCCAGGCGGGCGTCGATGCCAAGGGGCGCGCCGGTGTTGGGGTTGCGGTCGAAGCGGGGGAAGTTGCTGCTGGAAATTTCCACCCGCAAGCGGTGGCCGGCTTTGCAGAGGTAGCTGGTCGCCCACAGGTCAATGGCGTATTCATAGACCTGGCCCGGGGTGATGAAAGCCGGTTCCCGGGCGGAGGTGCGGTAGCGGGCGCGGATGATGCCATCCTGCAAGTTTTGGGCGTAGCCGTCGGGCCGCACTACCACCAGTTTGGCGGTGAAGTCGGTATCAACGGCGCTACTGGCTGCGTAGAGATAGACCTGGATGGGGCCGGTGATTTCCAGATCCCGCTCCAGCGGCGCGGAAGTATAGACCAGCACATCGGGGCGGGTTTCGACCGGCCGTTGGTCGGCGACGCCGTGGGGCAGCATCAGGGTATTGCCGCGCCTAGTAGGCGCGGGGTCAGCCGGGTCATAGCTATAGGCGTCGGGCGGTTCATCAGCCGCCGGCGGGACGGGGGACAAGCCGCCATCGCCGTCGAGAGTATTGGCGGCGCCGCCGGAGTGGAAGTACCAACGGGTGTAGTGGAGGCGGGCCGGCGGCCATTCTTGTTCGTACCGCCATTGATTTTCGCCCATTACAAAGAGGGATACCGGCGGTTCGTCCATAATGCCGGTGTCAGTGTCTTTGAGCCAGTAGTCGAACCAGCGGCGGAGGTGGTCGTGGAGTTCGATGGCGGCATTAGGGCCAAAGTCGATGTCGCCGGTGTCGCCGGAAGTGGCCCGGGTGTAGGGGCGGATGTGGGCCCAGGGGCCGACGAGGAGTTTTTGACTGCGGCGGGCCAAGGCGTTGCCGCCGTGTTGGGTGATGGCGGCGTAGGCGTTCAATGCGCCTTCGAGAAAGATGTCGTACCAGGAACTGACATGGAACATCGGGATTTTGATGCCGTCGAGGTGGCGGAGCAGGTTCAGCCGCCACCAGTAGGATCCGTCCAGTTCCTGCGCGAAGTATTCGCGGAAGTAGGGGGCGGTTTCTTTGAGGCGGCCAATCCAGTCTTGCAGGGGCAAGTGGCGGTACCATTCGTCTTTGAGGGGGCGGCCGAAGTTGCCCGGTTCCAGGACATATTCATCCATTTGCGCCAAGAGGTCTTGACGCCCCAAGCGTTCCAGGGTGTTGCGGCCTTTGTGGATGGCGTAGGGTACCATCCAGCCCCATTCCATTGGGCCGCCGGTGTGATAGACCCAGCTTTGGTGAAAGTCGGCGGAGGCGGAAACCGGGGCCATAACCTGCAAGGCCGGCGGCAAAGGGTTGTTGGTGGCCAGGGTGTATTGGGTCGCGCCGAGGTAGGATTGGCCGGTAGTACCAACGCGGCCGTTGCTCCAGGGCTGGCGGGCGGCCCATGCCACGGTATCGTAGCCGTCCTGAACTTCTTGAAAGAGGGGGTTGTAGTAGTCGCCTTCGGAGTGGAAACGGGCGCGGCAATCCTGGCTGAGGACGACATAGCCATGGGTGGGAAAGAACCAGACGGAATGGTCGGGGCTGGCGACATAGTCGTCTTTGCCGTAGGGGCCGCGGTTGACCAGGACGGGAAAGCGGCCGGGGGCGTCGGGACGGAAAATATCGGTAGCCAGACGGGTACCATCCCGCATTGGCACCATAACATTCCGTTCCCGGATGACTTTGTATTGCCCTTCCTGCGCTGCCATAGGGACAAGGATACTACTAAAGGGAAGGGGCGTCAAATTGGGGGGCGGGGCGGGGATGGGGTTAAGGGATTGTAAAATGGTGAGAGAGGCACAAAACGGGCGGGACGGGGGAATTCCCCATCCCGTCCCGCCGCATTGCCCGGTTCGGATAGCCCTTGCGCCCGGAGCTATGCCGGTTGGGGGGCTTGGGCCAAGGTAACCTGCGCTCCGAAATGCTGCCAGCTCTGGGCCTGGGCCGGCGCCAAGAGGCTGACTTGCTGGATGTCGATGCCAACCAGGGCGCCGTCTTGGCTGAAATCCCCCACGATGGTATCGGAAATTTCTTTGGAGTAGGCTACCGGCAGTTCGCTCAAGTAGATATAGAGAGCGTCCGCCTGCGGATCGCCCTCAATCCGTAACATAGTGTCCATCACAAAGCCTCCAGTCTATAGTTATTCTCGAGAGCGCTCTCGAGACTAGCTCACTTGGAAAACATCAACAATCAGCGGCGGGTTTTGCCCGCGCACCCGAACCTTGGTTAATGTCTCCCATCTGTCGTGAAAGACATAGACAGTATCGTTGCCGGCCTGGTAACTTTCCGCAGCATTGTTCAAGCACTCCAAAGCCGCGGCCACGGTAATGTTACGGTGGGACATTCGTTTAAGGGCGAACTGGGAGAATTCCGGCTCCATTTTGACCTCCATAACGGAAAGGCTGTATCAGTTAGCGGATTGTAACAAGGCCGGGCCGGCGGTGTCAACCGGATTAAGGCAAGTTTTGCTGGGGTTCGGAGTTATGGCAGTGGCGGTGGGAGGGTTGACGCCGCCGCTGAATTGCCGGTACAATAGGGGGCAATAGAGGCCGGCGCATTTGCCAAGGTGGAGGGGGCTTTTCGGGGGAACCGGGCCCGCTCCGGCGGAGGTTTGATTATGGCGATTACGATGGACGGCGTGGAGTTGGGGGTAGCGATTACCGAGAAGGCGGCGGAAAAGATCCGGTATTTTGCCGCCAAGGAGGGCATCAGCGAGGGCGTGGGGCTGCGGGTGGCAGTGAAGGGCGGGGGCTGCTCGGGGTTGACTTATGACCTGAAAATCACCGATGAGGAGCTGGAGAGCGACAAGGTGGTGGAGCAGCACGGGGTGAAGGTGATGGTGGATAAGAAAAGCTACATCTACCTGGTGGGGACGGAGTTGGATTTTTCGGACGGGCTGAACGGGAAGGGCTTTGTCTTTGCCAATCCGAATGCCAAGAAAGCCTGCGGCTGCGGCACTTCGTTCAGCGTGTAGGGCGGCCGGGCCCGGCTACCGGTTAGTACGAGTCTCCGCCATTCCGGTTAGGGCCGGGATGGCGGTGTTTTTCGGCCGGGTATTGGGGGAAAGGGGCCGGGGGAAAATTGGAAAGCGGTATTGGCGGAACCCCTGGGCCAAGCCGATTGCCGGCGGGCATTGCGGCCGCCGCCTTCGCGACTTTCAATTCCCAATTAAACCAATTTCCAAATTGCCCGCTTTTACCCCTTGCCAACTTGTGAAAAATGGTGCATACTAGTTGGCGACAGATTTACTTCCTGGTGGTTTTAGCGGGGTGGACCCACCCGTTCCCATCCCGAACACGGTAGTGAAACGCCCCAGCGCCGACGATACTGCTTTGGCGACGAAGTGGGAAAATAGGTCACCGCCGGGAAGTATCTGCCAACGGGCCGGCGTTCCCGGCCGTGGCGCAAGTCTCCGCAATGCCCCGGCAAACTTTAACAACTCATTAAAGTAACCCGGCGGCCCGCAAGCAATCGGCGCCGCCAATCCCGGCGGCAATTCCCCCATCCGGCACTGGCCGCCAACTAGGCCGCCCGGGGAACCCCGGGAAACAGGATGCAGCCATTTTTGACACCGTTAAACCCAATGCCCTATAATTTGACCGGCTACTATCGCCGTTAAAGCTATAGGCCCCCGAGGCAAACCAGAGGAATCCGGGCGCGGCTCAGTCCCAATGCCGCCCCGCCTTGACCGACAGGAGCGGCATTATGGGAAGCAGGTTCGAGAAATTCTCCGAACGGGCCCGCCGGGTTTTGTCCCTGGCCCAGGAGGAAGCCCAGCGGTTCAACCATAACTACATCGGCACTGAACACATCCTCCTTGGCTTGGTACGGGAAACGGAAGGGGTCGCCGCCCGGGTGCTTTCCGGCCTTAATGTGGACCTGAACAAAGTCCGCTCCGCTGTCGAGTTCATCATCGGCCGCGGGGAAAAGCCGGCCCAAGGCGAAATCGGTTTGACCCCCCGGGCCAAGAAAGTCGTCGAACTGGCGGTGGACGAAGCCCGCCGGATGAACCATACCTATATCGGCACGGAGCATTTGCTGATCGGGTTACTCAGAGAAGGGGAAGGGGTGGCCGCCGGCGTTCTCGAAAGTCTCGGCATTACCCTCGAAAAAGTCCGCACCGAAACCCACCGCATCCTCAGCTCATCTACTGCCGGCAGCGGCGGCTCCAGTTCCCGCTCCGGCCAGCGCACCCCCACTTTAGACCAACTGGGCGTCGACCTCACCCGCGCCGCCCGGGACCGCAAACTCGACCCGGTAGTCGGCCGGGATCAGGAAATTCAGCGCGTCGTCCAAATCCTCAGCCGCCGCACCAAGAACAACCCGGTATTAGTCGGCGAGCCCGGCGTTGGCAAAACCGCCATCGTCGAAGCCTTGGCGCAGCAGATTGACAGCGGCGAAATCCCCGAAACCCTCCAGGGCAAACGCTTGGTTACGCTGGATATGGGCGCGCTGGTGGCCGGCACCAAGTACCGGGGGGAGTTCGAGGAGCGCCTCAAGAAAATTATCGAGGAAATCAAAAGCTCCGGCAATTGCGTCCTCTTTATCGACGAAGTCCATACCCTCGTCGGGGCCGGCGCCGCCGAAGGCGCGGTTGACGCCTCCAACATCCTCAAACCCTCCTTGGCCCGCGGCGAAATCCAGTGTATCGGCGCGACTACCCTTGACGACTACCGCAAATATGTGGAACGGGATCCGGCTTTGGAACGCCGCCTCCAGCCCGTCCGGGTCGAGGAACCCAACTCCGAGGATACCGTCAGCATCCTCCACGGCGTCAAAAGGATGTATGAGGATCACCACAACGTCGACATTACCGAGGACGCCGTCAAAGCCGCCGCTACTTTGGCAACCCGTTTCATTCCCGATCGTTTCCTCCCGGACAAGGCCATCGACCTGCTGGACGAAGCCGGTTCCCGGGTGCGGCTGCGCGGCAGCGTTACCCCGACCACGGTTAAGGACGCGATGGAAGTTCTGGAACGGGTGCGGCAGGAAAAGGACGAAGCCATCGCCGCTCAGCAGTACGAAGTGGCCGCCGAACTCCGCGACCGGGAACTGAACCTTAACGAAAACCTGATGCATCTCCGCCAGGAATGGCGCACCGACCGGGAAAACAGCCGTTCCGCCGTTACCGAGGAGGACATCGCGGAAGTGGTCAGTATGTGGACGGGCATACCGGTTACGCGCTTGGGCGTCGAGGAAACCGCCCGCCTGATTCACATGGAGGATGACCTGCACAAGCGCATCATCGGGCAGGACGAAGCCATCATCAACATTTCCAAAGCCGTCCGCCGGGCCCGGGCCGGGTTGAAAGACCCCCGCCATCCCATCGGCGTCTTTATGTTCCTCGGCCCCACCGGTGTGGGCAAGACGGAACTGGTGCGGGCGATGGCGGAAGTGATGTTCGGACAAGAGGACAATATGATTCGCCTCGATATGTCCGAGTTTCAGGAACGGCACACCGTCGCCCGCTTGATTGGGGCGCCGCCGGGCTATGTGGGCTATGACGAGGGCGGCCAGTTGACCGAGGGCGTCCGCCGCAAGAACTACTGCGCCATCCTGCTCGACGAAATCGAGAAGGCGCATCCGGAAGTCTTTAACATCCTGCTCCAGATTTTCGACGCCGGGCAGCTGACCGACGCCCGCGGCCGCCGGGTCGATTTCCGCAACTCCATCATCGTGATGACCAGCAACTTGGGGTCGGACCTGATTAAGCGGGATACTTCGCTGGGCTTTAGCGTCAAGTCCGACGGCGCCCAGAGCGACGCCCAATCCTACGAGCGGATGAAGGACAAGGTGATGGACGAAGTGAAACGCTTTTTCCGTCCCGAGTTCCTGAACCGCATCGACGCTACCATCGTTTTCCACCAGTTGAACCGGGAACAGATTCACGCCATCGTGGACCTGATGGTCAAGATGGTGCAACAGGAACTGGCGGACAAGAATGTTACGCTGGAACTGACCGAGGCGGCCCGGGAACACTTGGCGGAAAAGGGGTTCGACCCGGTTTTGGGGGCGCGGCCGCTGCGCCGGGTCATCCAGAACGAAGTCGAAGATACCCTCTCCGATGAACTGCTGGGCGGCGAACTGAAAGATGGGGACATTGCCCTAGTCGATGCCATTGACGGCAAAATCGTCATCACGCCCAAGCACCCGGAGCCGGCGGACGCCGTCGAAATTGACGTCCCGGCCGCTGAACCGGAACCGGAGCCGGCTTTGGCCTGAACTCCGGCAAAACCCAATTGCCTTTACTGACGGCAGGCCCCTTGCCTTAGGGGCCTGCCTTTTGTTGTAATGGTATCCGGCGTCAGCCATTGGTCTAACCTATCCAATCCAACCGGCAGCAGGGAGTCGTCAATGCCCCGTTCCCGCGCGCAACCGGAGACCCGGTTTATCTGCCCCGAGTGTGGCTATGAAAGCCCGCGTTGGCTGGGCTTTTGTCCGGCCCCGGCTTGCGGCTCGGCCCGTCCCTTGCAGGAAGTCAAAATTCCGGCTGCCCCGGCCGCCGGCAACAACAGCAACCGGCCGGCCGCTTGGCTGCAACCGGCCGCTGAACCGCTGCAAGAACTTTCCCGCCTTGACCCGGACGACCAGCGGCGGATGCAGCTGCCGGCGGACGAATTGAACCGGGTTCTCGGCGGCGGCATCGTCGCCGGCTCCGTAGTAATGCTGGCTGGCGAACCGGGCATCGGCAAATCCACTTTGCTGCTGCAACTGGCTAAATTCCTGACCCAAGCCGGCCGGACCGTCGCCTACCTCAGCGGCGAGGAATCGCCGCATCAGCTTAAACTGCGCTCGGAACGCCTCGGCTTTCCCGGCGACGGTATCTTTATCCTTACCGAAACCGACATTGACCGGGCCCTGAATCAACTGGACGAATTTTCTCCCGGCTTGGTTATAGTCGATTCCATTCAGACTCTCTACACTCAGGACGCGCCCTCCGGCCCGGGCAGCGTGGCGCAGGTGCGGGAATGCGGGTTGAAACTGCTGCGTTGGGCCAAACACTGGGCCGCCCCGGTGTTCGTAGCCGGCCACTTGACCAAAGACGGCTCCCTGGCCGGGCCGCGGGTGCTGGAACACATGGTGGATGTGGTGCTGTATCTGGAAGGGCAGGAACTGAACGCTTACCGCATTCTCCGCAGCGGCAAGAATCGGTTCGGCTCTACTACCGAAGTGGGCGTATTCGAGATGACCGGCCAAGGCTTGGCGGAGGTTCCCGATCCGTCCCGGGCCTTGTTGTCCCAGCGGTATGCCGGCGCGGTGGGGGCGGCGCTGATTCCCGCCCTCGAAGGCACCCGCCCGCTGCTGTTGGAAGTGCAGGCTTTGACGGCCCCGGCTTATGCCCCGGCGCCGCGGCGGGTGGCCAATGGAGTCGATTACAACCGCCTGCTGATGTTGGCAACTGTCGCCAGCCGCCGCTCCGGCCTGGAGTTGGCGGGGCAGGATATTATCGTCAATGTGGCCGGCGGGTTTCGGGTCAGCGAACCGGCGGCGGATTTGGGCATTGTGCTGGCAATGGCGTCGAGCCTGTATAACCGGCCGCTGGCGGCGGAGTTGGCGGCTTTGGGCGAAGTGGGTTTGAGCGGGGAACTGCGGACGGTGCCGCAGGTCGAACGGCGGCTGACCGAGGCGGCGCGGTTGGGTTTGACCCAGTGCGTACTGCCGGAAACGGCCCGGGAGGATATAGGCGGGATACCGGCGGGACTGGAGCCGGTCTTTGCCCGGACGCTGCGGCAGGCGGTGCGGGCGGCGTTGGGGGGCGGCCGCGATGCGCGGGCGGCGGCCGCTGACTTTGCGGATGGGGAGTAGTAGCTTGCGCCGTTAAAAATAAGGACTGGGAAAAGGCAGATTAAACCGGCCATTCCGGTGCCAACCGGAATGGCCTATTAAGTTTTTCAGACCGGCGCGGTCGGGGATTAAATGGTCAGTTCGAGGATGTAGAGGCCGCCCTTGAGCCGGTCAACCACATACATAATGCCCTTTTCGTCCACATAGACGTCGTTGATGCCGTTGGAAGGAGCGTCTTGGGGCATTTCCGGGACGAAGGAGGCTACTTCCTGCGGCTGGAAGGGGTTGATGGTGTCATAGACCCGGACGCCGGCGTTAAAAAAGGTGCCGTAGATGTAGCGGTCGGAGAACCAGCAGGTAGGGCCGGGCTGGTTTTCATAGACATTGTGCGCGCCAAACCGTCCGGGACGGTTAAAGAAATCCTCAGTGTCCGGCATCGGGAAGGTGCTGATGATGACCGGCTTGGTTTCGTCCCGAATGTCCATCATCCAGATGAGCTTGGGGTAGTCCTCGCCATTAAGCCGCACCGCTTCCTGAGTTACCACCATCAAGTCCCGGTTGAACAGGGGCAGGACGGTGTGGGTAAAGCCGGGAAAGGGCGGCGCGTAGTTGATGTGGCTGACCATTCGGGGGTTGGCGCGGTCGGCAATGTCGAGGATGACCACGCCGGAGTCCATATAGGCGCAATAAGCCCGGTCGGGGCGTTCCGGATAGACATTGCCGTTGTGCAGGCGGTGGCCGGAGTCGAATTGGGGATGGCGGGCCGGCATGGGTTCGGCGTCGCCCTCCCGGGTGCCGGGGAACCACCAGCGGCCGGCTTCCTGCGGCGCCGCCGGGTCGGAAACATCGACAATCATATAGAACTGGTCATCCTTCTGGTCCCGGGGCTGAAAATCGGCGGCGCCGGTGGAGAGATGGGCATAGTCGCCGTCAACCCACCAGAGACAGTGGCAGCCGCGGGAGTAGGGGCCGCTCAAGTCCATAAAGCCGACCTGCCGGGGTTCCTCCGGATTGCTGATGTTATAGACGCCCATACCGACTCCGGGCTGTCCCGGTTCCAGGGACTGGTAGGCGACGAGCATAGTGTCGTCGACGATGGACAGGGAGTTGGAGCGGAGATGGGGGTAAGCCAGTTCGGTTTGGGCCAGGAGTTTGGGGTTGGCGAGGTCGGTAACATCGACGCTGGTGATGTCTTTGGGTGCGCTTTCGTGGGCCAGATAAAGGACGCGGCGGCCGTCCGGGGATTGGTGCAGGTGGACGCCTTCGCCGATGTTGCCGTAGCCGTTGAGGTCGTGGTGGGCGATGAGGCGCATATTGTGGATTTCCCGGGTTTGGGTTGCCATTCGAGCCTCCTTTTGATTAAGGGGATGGCGTTAAGGTAGGGCCGGTTGCTCTAGCCGGGGTCTTGGCCGTTGGCGTGGGCATCCGGGGAGTAGCCGGGCGGCGGTTCGTCGAAGGGGAGGCCGGCCCGGAGGGCGGCTTGCTGCCGCTCGTACCAAGCGCGCACCGCACGCCGTTGCTCCTCTCGGGCTTCGGCGCGGCCTTCTTTCCGGCCAATTTCCTGGCCTTCCGCCAAGCCCTTGGCGATGCCGATTTTGATGCCGGCTTCCAAGCGGTGCTGTTTATACTTTTCGACCACCAGATCGAATACCATCGAGACTACTCCTTTGGTCAGGTTGATGAGTTTTTCGGCCAGATAGATTACGCCGCCGGTGACCGCCAAGCCGCCGAGGGCGACGGCTAACACCGACAGGCCGGTACTTTTGGCGGCGGCCGGAGCTACGGCTAAGCTGACGCCAACAATGGCGGCCGCGATGACCAGGACGACGGCAAAGGTCAGGATGTAGATGATGATTTTTACTGCTACTATGGTAACACCTCCGGGGCGGGTTGTAAAACCGCCGGTGGGGATTGCAAAAAAGCTGAACAACCCTTCATCAGTCTAGGCAAGCCCCCATTTACAAAATTCATCCGAAAATCAGTCTCAACTCCCCCTTGACAACTATAACTCCCGCCCCCATAATAAAAACCGTCAAGGTTGACCTGACCCCGGGACGCCGGGTTCTTTACGCTAAGCTTACCGTAAAACTTAATAGCTCCTCACAGCGCGCTGTGGGCCCCGGCAGCCTAAACAACCGCCGGACGCCTTTAACACTCCTCCCCCGGGAAAGCGGCCCAAGGACCCGCCACCCCAACCGGAGCAGCGGCCAACGGCAAATCCCACCCGCCGTACCAAACCGCAGCCCCAACCTTACAGGAGTCGGAGCAACCCAGGTTGACTGGAGAACGGTCAACCGCGGTCGCAACACCGGGCCAACCCGCCGGCATGGCAACCATACCAACCGGCGCCAGTAGCCAACTCAAGGTCAAGCAACCGTAATCGGCAATCTGGCCGGGCAAAGCCGGCATGATGTAGCCAGCTGACCAACCGGCGTTTGGCAACCCACATGGTCAGACCTGCCAACCCTTCTCCCGACAAGGCGGAAACCGCGGCCGCGGTTTCCGCCAAAACCGGTATCTCCCCCAATTCCTACTCCCGCCCCGGCGGCGGATAATCCTCCAGCTTAAACGGCTCCCCATTCAGGTTCACCGTATCCTCAAACAACTCCGGCCGCCCAATCGACTGCCGCGCATAGCACCCATTCCGCGCATTCCGCAGCAATCCCGCCACCCGTTCCGGCGTCTCCCCCGACTCCAAATCGTAGTGAATGACGATTTTCTCCGCCCGCGCCCGCACCGTCTGCCGCAGCACCGAACCCTCCGACGCCACCGAAAACCCGATCCGCGCCCGCACCGGCCCCAGCTCCACCTTCATCATCTGAGCGTACCGCTCAAGCTGGGTCATCTCTCAAAACAGCACCGCCACCGCAAAGTAGGTCATCGGCGAAGGCGCCGTATTATCCCCCATCGGCGCCGCCTCATCGCACAGAATCGTAAAACCCCGCGCCTCCGCCTGCTTCCGCATCCCCGCCAAAGTCTGCGCGCTCCCCTCAATGGTAAAAGCCCGCGAAATCCGGTCGCCCCCATTGCCCGTAGTCATCCGAACTCACCTCCTGCCGTCAAACTTCCGCCAGTATAGCACACCCCAACCGCCCGGCCGTGTTCTTTGCTCCGGGTAGTGGCATAATTCTCCGCCGGAGCCGCCGGTGGGCAGCCCATAGCAGAGATGCTACGATACGCCCTTTCAGTTCCAGCAGCCGGGGGATGTCCACAATTTCGTTGGATTTGGCTGCCGTCCCCGGCCACTACCTCGCCCGGCGGCGATTGGGCAATAGCCCGGGGTACAGGCTACAAAACAATCCCGAAACCGCTCCCGGGCAAGGCAGGGAAAACCGCCCCAAAGGAATCGGGTATTAAGAATCGGGTATGAACCGTGATTTTTAATTCCCGATGCTCGGTTCTTAACTGACTATCCTAAGGTATGTGGACAATCGGATCAGTCAACCGCCGTGGCCTTTGGATACTCCGCTGCCTGCCGCTGGTTCGGCTTCGTTCTGAGGAACCAGGCGACCAAGCTAACCATTCCGGCATAACTGGCGGCCAGTTTAGCCTGGCGGCAAGCAATTCCCCGGAACTCTTTCAAGTCGCTGAACGCCTTTTCCACCCGATGCCGCCGCTGGTAACTCCCTTCGGCAAACTCGACCGGCTCTTTCCGATGAGACCATCCGGGAATGGTCGCCGTTATGTTCCGGGAAGCCAGCCCGCGCCGAACCCCAGCGCGGTCCTACGCCTTATCCCCCAAGGGTTCCCGGGGCGCCGTCAAGGGTACCCACGCCAATAGCGCGGGCAGTTCTTTCCCTGCGGCGGCGTTCCCCGGCCTTAATCGGAACTGAACCTGCTGCCCCTGGCCATCGGTCAACGCCAGCAGTTTGGTGGTCAACCCGCCCCGGTTTTGACCGACGGATTGGGCTCGCCGCCGGGGAATGCCCCCCCCTTTCCGGGCCGGTGCCGGGCTGCTGGACTTTGACGAAAGTCCCGTCCACCATTACGCCTTGCCAATCCAGGTCCTCCGGCAAGGCGTTAAGCAGCCGGTCCAAGACCCCGCTTTGCACCCAACGGCGGAAACGCCGATGAATGGTATTCCCTTTGCCGAAATACGGCTGCCGGTCGCGCCACGGCGCGCCAGTGCGGGCAATCCAGAGGATGCCTTCCACCGTCTTGCGCTGGTCAAAGCCGTTGCGGCCGGGGTCGGCAGGCTTGCCTGGCAGCAACGGCTCTAACCGCTGCCATTGGGCATCAGTAAGCTGGGTGCGGGGCATAAAATATCTCCCTTTCCTATGCTATAGTATGCCAAAAGGAAAGTAATTGTCCCCACGCCCTAGCATTGGGCAAACCCGTCAATCCCGGCCAGTCCCCTTCAGGAAAGCGCCAATGTCCCTTTTCGACCACACACGCCGGCAGCAAGCCGTCACAGCCGCGCCGCTGGCCGAGCGGATGCGCCCCCGTACCTTCGACCAATTCGTCGGCCAGGAACACATCCTCGGCCCGGAACGGGTCTTGCGCCGCGCCATCGCCGCCGACCGCTTGCCCTCTCTAATCCTCTGGGGGCCGCCGGGCAGCGGCAAAACCACTCTGGCCCGCTTGGTAGCCGGCGTAACCCAAGCCCACTTCGAGCCGGTCAGCGCCGTCACTTCCGGCGTGGCCGACCTGCGCCGGGTAGCAGCCGAGGCCAAAGACCGCCAGGGAATGTACCAGCGGCGCACCATCCTGTTCGTTGACGAAATCCACCGTTTCAACAAGGCGCAGCAGGATGTGATTCTGCCCCATATCGAGGATGGCACCGTTATTTTTATCGGGGCCACTACGGAAAACCCTTCTTTCGAGGTCAACGCCCCCTTGCTTTCCCGCTGCCGCGTCTTTACCCTCCAATCCCTGACCGCCGAACAGGTTGCCGGCATTGTCCACAATGCCTTAACCGACCCGGAGCGCGGCGTGGGAACTCTTGCCCTTTCCCTCGACCCGGCCGCCCTGAATCACCTGGTCAATATCGCCAATGGCGACGCCCGGGTTGCCCTCAACGCCCTGGAAACCGCCGCCTTTGCCGCCGACCCGGCGGCCGGCGGCGGCGGTATCATCACCCTGGAAATCATCGCCGACGCCTTGCAGCGCCGCTCCCCGATGTACGATAAAGCCGGCGAGGGCCACTACGACACCATTTCCGCCTTTATCAAGTCGGTGCGCGGCTCCTCCCCGGACGGCGCCCTCTACTGGTTGGCTCGGATGATTGAATCCGGAGAGGATCCCTTGTTCATTGCCCGCCGCCTGGTCATCCTGGCTGCCGAGGATATTGGCTTGGCGACGCCGCAAGCCCTGCCGGTCGCCGTCGCCGCCCAGCAAGCCGTCCACTTCCTCGGAATGCCCGAAGGCCGCATCCCCTTGGCCGAGGCTACCGTCTATCTGGCAACCGCCCCCAAAAGCAACACGGCGTATCTGGCATTGGAGCGGGCTTTATCGGATGTGCGGCAGCAGCCCAACGACCCGGTGCCGCTGCATCTACGGAACGCCGTAACCGGCTTGATGCAAGCAATGGACTACGGCCAAGGCTACCGCTACGCCCACGACCACCCCGGCCACTTTGTCGAGCAGGAGTACCTACCGCCATCTCTGCGCGGCCGTCGCTACTACCAGCCGTCAACGGAAGGGCAGGAAAAAGCCATCGCTGAACGGCTGCATCAGTGGTGGAGCGACCGGGCTGACCCGCCGGCTTAACCCGCCGCCAACGCCGCCATTACTTCCGCCGCGCTGACCACTTCGGCTTGCCGGGGAAAAATCCGCTGCGTCAAAAAGTCGTGAACTTCCGCGTCGGCATCGGAGCAGCAATCCTCGACAATAAACAGCCGAAAATCGGCGTCAGCGGCGTATCGGGTCGTGGACAGCACCACGCCGCTGGTCGCATAGCCCAGCAGAATGATGGTATCCACATCATTGGCCCGCAAAGCCAGCTCCAAGTCCGTGCCGAACATTGCATTGACCCGGTGCTTCCCCACCACCACTTCGCCATCCTGCGGCCGCACCGCCGGATGGATTACTTGCAACGGGTCGGCCACCGCCGGCTGCCCGGACGCCTTGCGCTGACTGAAAGTTTTGTTCCGCGCGCTGATTTCCGGGTAGCCCGGCCGAAACACCGTCGCCGAATAGCACACCATCAGCCCGGCCGCCCGGGCCGCCTGCTGCAACTCCGCCGTCCGGGCCACCACACCCCGGTCAACGGCGTGCGGCAAGGTGTTCATCATCTCGGCGTAAAAGTCCGCAATCAGCAGAGCAGTAGCCGCTTTGTCCAAGTTAAGGTCAGGCATCGGGAAAACTCCTTATTTAGTATCTGGGGCAATGAAATGGGCAAAATCGGGAATCAGTCTAATCGCCATTCCCCGGCAACGTCCAGTGGTACAATAACCCTACTATAACACTGCCGGCCGGACTGGAGGACGCCGCAATGAGTACGAAAACCCAAATTGACCTGGCGCAACTTCCGCCCGATGCCGCCCCGGAAGTAGCCATCCTGACCTCCGGCAACCAGCTTATCCTGCCCGATTCCCTGGTCGCCGCCCACTCGGAAGTAACTTGCTTTGAGGTGATTGATGAGGGCGCGCGGATTGTCCTTATCCCCATCCCCCCGGTTCCATCAAAGACGCTTGGGAAAAGATCGCCGCCCAAGGCATAACGGAAGCGGATATAGCCGACGCCGTGCGCTGGGCGCGGGAAAGCGGCCCTTAAATGCCGCCGCTACGCGTAGTGCTGGATACCAATGTGCTGGTATCCCCCACTGCTTTAACTCCCCGGAGACTCTGTTGGAGCTCAGCTAGAAAGCTGTATGTATTCCCGTTTAAGGAATAACTAACCTTCCTTAACCAACTTTTCCAGCTCATCCACACGACGAGCCAACTCAGGCAAAGAGGGAGACCCAGGACTTACCCTGATGTGGCTCGTCTCTATCGAGCCATCTCCTGCCAGCTTTTCAAGCCAGGCTATCCGGTCGTTCATCTCGCGCAGAGCCTCCTGAACAGGATTTGCCCTGATGCGGCTCGTCTCTATCGAGCCATCTCCCGCCAATTCCTCGAGCCGCTTTATCCGCCTGTTCATTTTGGGCATAATCTCCCGAACACAGGCTTCCAACTCGCCAACACGGTCAGAGAGTTTCTCCAACGAATCAGACATTTGTCCCCCCTAAAATTAAAGGATGGGTTGGCAATCACCAACATAGCTGGTGATTGTTTATGGTACTGTAGCAGAAAACGCCGTTATACGCTACCTCTATGAGTAGCGTATCTGAATCAGTTCCTTTGGCTTACCTCACCTACCCCCCACCATGAGCCGCCCGCAGCTCCCCCACCACCCGCCGCGCCCGCGCCAACGCCGCCTCCACATCCTCCGCGTCAATGTGCCGGTGCGTCACCATCCGCAGCGACTGCGCCCGGGACGGCGTAACCTTCACCCCGGCCTCCGCCAACGCCGCCAGCACTTCCCCGGCCGTCCCCACCGTCGGCTCAATCTCAAAAATGACAATGTTAGTCGGCGCCTGCTCCGGGTTAATCCGCAGCCCCGGGATTTCCGCCAGCCCAATAGCCAACCGCCGGGCGTTGGCGTGGTCATCCGCCAACCGTTCAATCATCGTATCCAACGCCACCAAACCGGCCGCCGCCAGCACCCCGGCCTGCCGCATCCCGCCGCCAATCATCTTGCGCCACCGCCGCGCCTGCCCGATAAACTCCCCGCTCCCGCACAGCACCGACCCCACCGGGCAGCTCAGCGCCTTGGACAGGCAGAAAGATACCGAATCCACATCCTTAACCAATTCCTTGGCCGGCACTTCCAACGCCACCGCAGCGTTAAACAACCGCGCCCCGTCCAGATGAACCCTAGCCCCGGCGGCGTGCGCCACATCCGCCATCCGCTTGGTATCCTGCGGCGTCAGTACGCCCCCGCTGCACCGGTTATGGGTATTTTCCAGACACACCAGCGTCGTCGGGGGATTATGCACATTGCCCCGCGGCCGAATGGCATCCATCAAATCCCCGGGCGCCATCCGCCCCTGCTCGTCATTAGGCACCAGACGAACCTGCGCCCCGGCCAAAGCCGACACCCCGGCCGACTCATTCCAGAAAATATGCGCCTGGTCGCCCATTACCATCTCATCCCCCCGCTGGCAAAAGGTCAAGGCGGCGATAAGATTGCTCATCGTGCCGCTGGCCGTCAGCAGCCCGGCCTCCTTGCCCAGCAGCTCCGCCGCCCGCTGCTCCAAACGGTTGATGGACGGATCCTCCCCGTACACATCATCCCCCACCTCGGCGGCGGCCATCGCCTGCCGCATCTCCTCCGTAGGCTGGGTTATCGTATCGCTCCGCAAATCGATGGTGTTCATCCCTAACTCTCCCGGTAAGCCCGCATTAAACGGATACTCTCACGCCGCCCGGCGCATTGCCTCGGCTTCCTTCCGCAGCGCCCTTATCTCCTCTGCCAATTCCTTAACCCGACCCAGCACATTCTCCAGATTGCCGGACAAGTCCAACGCCGCCACCTTCAACACCTTGCCGCAATGCCGCACCGTATAATCCGCCGTCTCCGCTTCCCCTCGGGCATAAATCAGCATACCCTCAGGCAAGTCAAGGGCGGTAACATAAGCCAGCAACTGGTACATATCATCGTTGGGCGGTTTGCCCGGCTCCTCTTTCTCCCCGCCCTTCCGTCCCTCCAGTTTCTTGTATTTTACATCCCCCACAAACCAACATCGGTTGCCTTCCCACCAAGTAAGGTCGGGGCGGAGATGAATTTGTTTCCCATCATCCAAATAGCCAACCCACTTCTCGCCAAAGGTTCTTTCCGATGCACCCAAAGCTTCCCGCAACGCCACCGTCACAAACTCCTGAAAAACCTGGTTCATATCCATCAGAAACCCGCTCGCCCGCACTTTGCCCCGCTGGGCCTCAAACGCGCTGTGCCGCAGGATCAGCCGGGACAACGCCACTACCCCCCGATAGTGTTCGTTCAGCCGGTCGAACGGCACCTCCGGCACGGCATTAGCCGGAAACTCTTTCCAGGATACATTATCCAGCATACCCGCCACCCAAGCCAAGCCGCTCCGCGCCCGCGGCGAGCGCAGCCACATCCCGCCCAACCGGTACGCCGCCGCCTTCACCAGCTGATTTGCCGGTATATCCTCAGTGAACTCGTTATACCGCACCTCCACCGGTAGCGGGATGTTGAACCGCCGCCGCAGTTGCGCGTCAAACCGAATCCGCCCCCGCACCGTATACAGGGCTTCCTCCCGCCGCAAATAACCATGCAGCAACCCCCGCGCAAAAGCCCGCCGCGCCATAGCGTTCAACGCCAAGGCCAAAACATCCGGCAGTGGTGCTGTATCCGGATCAAAGTCAAAGTCCCTTTCCTGTGGGCGGAACTTGCCTATAGCGTAACACGCCAATGACAGCAACTGCCCAATCCCTATCTTGGGACTAATCAGCAAAGACAAGTTGCCGGCTTCCATCGCCCCAACTATCGAGCCGGGCGTCAGACGATATGTGTCGTTGTTGCCAATGACCTGCTGAATATCGAGAGACAGGTTTTCCTGCCCTGCATTAAGCAGTTGCAGGGTACTCCGCTCGTCGGTCGAGAGCCTATGCTCGCTAGGCTCGTACTCCCGCAGGTTAATCTGGCGCATTGCCCTTCAATTTCTCCAAGTCGAAATCGGCAAGGCGTTCCCGGTCGTCAAACAGACGCTCCGCAATGTAAGGCAGTACGCTATGCTTCCAGATAAGGGCTACCTTTTCCTCCGTCAATCCCTCCTGCATAAAGTAGCTCGGCCCAATAGCGGCGTCAGAGTCAGCCAACCGTTGGTTAGCTTCCTTCACCACACCCGGCACCCACCCCACATCGCCAACATTGTCAGCGTTTTTCTCCAGCCACTGTTGGAGAACCCCACTCACCGGCTCCTTATCCGGGTGAAACTCCACGAAGTAAAACCGCCGCCGCAAAGCCAAATCCACCATTGCAATGGAGCGGTCGGCCGTGTTCATCGTCCCGATGATAAACAGGTTTTTCGGCAGCGCAAATTTCTCACCCTCAGTGGAGTACTGGAGCCGCATCTTTTCCTCCCGATACTCCAACAGGAAATACAACTCCCCGAACACCGTCGCCAAGGCGCCCCGGTTTATCTCGTCAATGATAAGGTAATGGGGCTTATCCGAATCCCGCGCTTTCTCGGCAATCTCCAGCAGCGGCCCCTTCCGCAGCTCAAACCCCACTTGCCCGCCCGCCAGCTGCTTGGGCCGAAACCCCTGCACAAAATCCTCATAGGCATAAGAGGGATGAAACTGCACCAGAGTAACCCGGTCATCCGAACCGGCCAAATGCCTTGCCAACGCCTGGGCCACGAAAGTCTTGCCCGTCCCCGGCGGCCCCTGAAAAATCACCTGCCGCTTCTCCTCCAGCAGCGACACGATTTCCTTCAGGAACGTATCATCCGGCAGATATAACTTGTCGGCAAGGGATTGCAGGCTCTCGCCCCTCGGCTGAGTGCCTTCGTCGCCGACACAGAAAACCTCCACCGGTTTTTCCCCTTCCCACGGCTTCCAGTATTTAAGAATGTCGTCGTCGTAGAAATCGAAATCCCCTCCCAACTCCCCCTCGATGGATTGGCGAAGCTGCTGAATCTTGCGGTCGAAATCCAATTCCGGGGAGGTGAAAAAGGGTGCGAAGGCTTTCGCCTTGCAGATAGCTTCTTTGTCCTCCGGAAAGAGCGGCTCAAAGGTGTCGGGGAAAATGAGGTGGAGTAACATATCCAATTGCCTCGCCACAGCGGCATCCGCCCCACTAATCCCCCGATTTTGAGTTATATAGGGACTGGCAAAGAGGAACTCCTTAAATTCCCACGGGTTTTCAATCAAGGTGTCCCGGGATCCAGATTCCAGTCCCTTCCACCGTACCAGGACTTCACTCAGCGTCCTTACGCAATAGAAAGGCTGGATCCGAGCATCCCGGTCAGTCATCACCAGACTAGAGATCCCCTGTGTGAAAAGCCTCTGCTCCGGAGGCTCCCCAAGCATTTCCGGAGACCTATCGATCACCTCGGTAATGGGGGCGCTTTTACGCTGGGTGTAGTCAACGTACCGGGGCAGAAAGTGGATATGTATGGCCTCGGCCAACAGTTGGAAGGCTGGTGCTTGATGTCCTACCAACGCGTCCGCCAAGTTATCCCAAAAGTTAGCTTGACGAGGCCTCTGCGCGTTGAGTGCGCGGCTCACTTCCTCCAGCAACTCTGGCGTCCAGATAGGCGTACCGGGCGTAAAGAGGGAATCATCGGCCAACAACGCCCGCTCCTTCCACACCTCAGCTGCCGCGTACACGCTCTCCGCACCCACTTCCGTGGACCTCGCGCTCATAACCTACCCTCCTATCCTTCGCTCAACGCCATCCTACTCCCCAAACCACCCCTTGTCAAAAATCCGGCTTCACCCCCTACCCACCCCTTTTCTCCAGTACCAAAATACAATCATCCTCAATCCGCTCCGCCCGCGGCACCTTGATAAAGTGGTTAATAATGCCCGACACAAACCAAGTCTCAATTCGGTATCCCAGCCCCGGCGCCGCCTCCCGCAAATACCGCCAAGTCTCAAAAGTATGCCCCCGCATCATATTCGAGCCGACCACCAGCACATACTTGCCGCCCGGTTTCAATACCCGGTTCACTTCCGCCAGGTTCTTAACCATATCCTGCATATAGCGGTAAGCAATGCCGGCCCGGCGCGGGTCGGCCGCAAAAATTTCCCCAATCACCCCATCCGCGCTGGCAATCCCGGTCTGCTGCAACTCGGCATATTCGGCCGCCGTTACCACTTCCGTACCCACGTGCTGCCGTTTCAAGTCCCGCAAAGAGCCGGCCGCCAAGCCCAGCCAATACATTTCCAACTGGTGCGTGCGCGGATAGTCCACGGCGTTCAAGTACGGCGGCGAAGTCAACGCCAAGTCAAAAGTCCCCTCCGGGTACGCCGCCAGGTCCGTGGCGCTGCAATCCGTTGGTATCTCCACCCGGGCCACCGCCCGTTCCGCCAACGCCAGCATCCCCGCCACATTGCCCTCCATCCGCCTACGGAACAAACTAATGGCATAGCCCGGCTCAATGCGCTTGTCCAGTTTCTTGCGAATGACCGTCCGGGTGCAGTTGTTATCCGCTTGCGACGCCTGCCGGATCACCGACGAAAAAGCCGCCAGCAGAAAATCCTTGACCGCCGCGGCGCAAGCCAGCCCGGCAATCCCGCCCTTGATATAAGCCAATTCCCGCAGCACATAGGGCTTAAACCAGTTATCCCGATAGGGAAACTCCGGAATATCCCCCGCCCCGGTGCTATCGTCAAACCCGTCCAGCCGCGCCGTCAATTCCGCCACCGCCGCCCGCAATTCCCCCGGTTCCAGCGGCGTCGTCTTGACCCGCGCCAAGAAACGGGAAAAAGGGTCGATGTCCACCCCCACGCTCGGCCGCCCCAGCAGCATCGCCTCCAAATTAGTCGTCCCGCTCCCCATAAAGGGATCCAAAACCAGCTCCCCCGGCCGGCTGCACCGTTCAATTATCCAACGCGGCAGCTCCGGGAAAAACTTGGCCGGATACTTATGCAGTCCATGGGTATAAGCCCGCTGATCCCGGCTGATGAACAAAAACCGGTTTCCCGGCTGGCTGATTTCCAAATCCCGGGGAATATCCCCCTCAATCCGCACCGTATCCGCTAACCCTTCCGGCGCATCCGACCGGTCAACTTCCCGCCGCAACAAAGCCGCCAGCCCCAACTGCGCCGCCCCTTCCTGACCCGGCAATGCCGCCCCTTCAATTGTCTGCGTCCCAACGGTCATCCCGTCCCTCAACTTTCCCCCTTGTAAATCCCTACCCGCCTACGCCCGCCCACCCATTCTATCATATTCCTTGCCAAACTAACCCCAATACCCTAATATAAGCACAACCGATCCGCCCCCAAAAGCAGGAGCAGCCGCTATGCGCCAAAGCGCCGTCAGTTTCAAGGCCAAGGGTCTCACTTTCGAGGGTATCGTCGCCACCCCGGACGATACCACTACCCCGGTTCCCGGCATTGTCCTGTGCCATCCCCATCCCCTCTTTGGCGGCAATATGGATAACAATGTCATCATTGCCGTATCCTTTGCCCTGGCTGACCAGGGTTTTGCCACCCTCCGCTTCAACTTCCGCGGCGTCGGCAACAGCGAAGGCCAGCACAGCAAAGGCGCACAGGAACACCACGAAATCCTCGGCGCTTTCGATCTGCTGAAAGCCTGGCCCGGCATCGCCGGCAAACGCCTCGGCTTGGCCGGCTATTCCTTTGGCACTTCCGTAATCCTCGGCAGCGCCGCCGTCCAGAAAAAAGCCCAAGCCATCGCCCTGATTTCCCCGCCCTTGCGCGCCTTTCCCGACACGCCCCTGAAAAAATCCAAAACCCCTACCCTGATTATTTCCGGCGACCGGGACAAACTGGTAGCGTCCGATGAATTACAGCCCAACTTGGACGCCTTTACCCAGCCCCCGCAGCTGCAAATCATCCCCGGCGCCGACCACTATTGGGGCGGAATGGAGCGGCAGCTAATTGGCCCGGTAACTGACTTTTTCGCCGCCCACCTGAAGTAGCCAACCATGACCCCGCCCGAACACCGCCCGCAGCCCGCCCCGGCTCAATCCCCGGAACCTTGCCCGGAGCCGGCCGCCGACAATCCCATTGCAGACGCCGCCGCCAACCCGGCCACGGAAACCGGCCCCGCCAATAGCGGCCGCCTACCCATCTACCGCGACTTCATCCTCCTGCAACTGGCGGCCATCGTCTTTCTTGCCGACCAGTTCACCAAATTTCTGGTGCGCGAATTCATCCCCTTCGGCTACTCTTGGCCGCTGTGGCTGGGGCGCGAATTTTTCCAGTTCACCCACACCCACAACACCGGCAGCATTTTCGGCATCCTGCAAGGGCAAAACACGCCGCTGATTTTTGTATCCTTCCTCGGCGTTTTCGTGCTGCTAATGATTTATCGCAGCCAGCCGCGGCCCACCCATCTGCTGCGGTTAAGCCTCGGCTTGCAATTAGGCGGCGCTTTCGGCAACCTGATTGACCGGCTCCGCCTCGGTGCCGTAACCGACTTTATCGACGTCAGCCGCTGGCCGGTATTCAACCTGGCTGACGCCTCCATCGTTACCGGCTTAATACTCTTGGCGTGGTTTTTACTCCGCGCCAACCGCCAAGACGCCGCCGCCGACACACCAGCAGCCGAACCCGCCGCCATCGAACCGCCCGACCCGGCTGAACCTACCGACCGGGAGCCGCCCCCATGACCGCCCCGCCGGCCGCCATCCGCCAATTCCGGGCCGCCCGGGACCAACCCCGCCTCGACCGTTTCCTGTCTCTACAGCAAACCGGTCTCAGCCGTAGCCGCCTCCACGCCCTCATCGCCGCCGGAATGGCCCAATTGAACGGCCAGCCCGCCCGACCCGCTCAAAAAGTCAAAGCCGGCGACCGCATCACCCTGACCATCCCCCCGGCCCGGGCCGCCGCCTTAACCCCGCAAGAAATGCCCTTGTCAGTCCTCTATCAGGATGACGCCCTGCTGGTCCTGGACAAGCCGGCCGGACTTTCCGTCCATCCCGGCCCCGGCCATCCCGACGGCACCCTGGTCAACGGACTCTTGGCCCATTGCCCCGACCTGCCCGGCATCGGCGGCGTCCTGCGCCCCGGCATCGTCCACCGCCTCGACAAAGACACCTCCGGCTTGATGGTCGTCGCCAAAACCGAACCGGCCCACCGCCAGCTGTCGGCCCAGCTGAAAGCCCGGCAAGTGGACAAAGGCTATCTGGCTCTGTCGGTGGGCAGACTAGAACCGCCGCAGGGCATCATTGACGCCCCCATCGCCCGCGACCCGCGCCACCGCCAACGCATGGCGGTAGTCCCCGGCGGCCGTGCTGCCCGCACCCGCTACCAAACCCGGCAGCAGTACGACCGCCACACCCTGCTCGAGTTGCAACTGGAAACCGGCCGCACCCACCAGATCCGCGTCCACCTGTCCCACTTAGGACATCCCCTCCTCGGCGATGCCACCTACGGTAAAACCAGCCCGCTGCTATCCCGCCACTTCCTCCACTCCCACCGGTTAGGGTTTCACCACCCGGACCACGGCCAACCCCTCCAATTCCAATCGGAACTGCCGCCGGAACTAGCCGCCATACTGCGGGAATTGGAGTAGCTCCCCCACCGCCGCGCCCTTGACGCCGCCCCCTTCCGGCGGTAATCTAATCCTATTGCTAATCACCTGCCGGTCTTAACCGGAACTGAGAGGACATCGCAATGACCACTCCCGTAGCCACCGAGGAACGCATCAACCGCTTGGAAGGGGCTTTCCAAGCCTTTTCGGTAATGGTGAACAATATGGTCACCCGGGAGGAGATGCAGGCCCACATCGCAACCATAATGGAGGCTATCGTCGGCGTACGGTCGGAAATGCGCGCCTCCGACGAAAGCCTCCGCGCCGAAATGCGTGCCTCCGACGAAAGCCTCCGCGCCGAAATGCGTGCCTCCGACGAAAGCCTCCGCGCCGAAATGCGCGCCTCTGACGAAAGCCTCCGGGCCGAAATGCGCGCCGAAATCCGGGCCGCCTTCGCGGAGGAAAAGGCAGAACGCCGGGAGTCTGAAATCCGCAATACCCGCTGGATTGTCGGCGCCATTTTCGCCGCCGCCACCTTGTCCGTCGCCGCCATCAAACTAATCCCCTGACCCCCGTAGCCGACACAAAACCGTCCTTCCCTACCGCCGGCGGCAACCCATAACCACCACGACTGCCGCCACCCTCCGATTCTCAATTTCCCAATTCCCGAAAATTCATCCAAATTATCCCTTGACAACTATAATTCCCGCCCCCATAATAAAAATTGCGAAGGTCAGACCTAGCCCCGGGACGCCGGGTCTCAAAACGATACGCTAGCTTACCGTGAAATACAGCTCACAGCGCGCTGTGGGCCCCAATGTCGCATTGCGGCTTTAAGGAGCCCCGCTCCTAACCCCCGGGGAACCGGCCCAAGGCCCCGTATTCCCCAACCGGAGCAGCGGAAAACGGCAAATCCCAATCGCCGCCAAACCGCTACCCCTTCCCTACAGGAGCTGGAGTTAACAGGTTGACTGGAGGTGCGGTCAACCCCGGTAGCTGGACTGGGCCAAAACGCCGGTAGTGGCAACCATACCCAGCGGCGCCAGTAGCCAATTCAAGGTCTAGTTCCCGTCCGGCAATTGGGTCGGGCAACGTCGTGTGGAGTACGCCAGTGTGCCCCGTGTACGCAGGCAACCCAATGGCCCCTTTGCCAACCCCCTCCCGCAAGGGCGGAACTTCCGGCCAGAGCTTCCGCCCCCCGCGAACTACTACCCCAATGCTTGATAAATACTAAACTCAACCCGCCGGGGCAGCCAGGAGTTCCTGCCCCGGCCCTTTCCCGTACCTTATCCTACCGTCATCCCCCTTTTATACCGACCTTCCCCTTTTGCACCGTCATTCCCACGAAAGTGGGAATCCAGAACCCCACTTTAGTCATTCCCCCATATACCACCCATGTCATTCCGAGGCGCAGCCGAGGAATCTCAACGCCCGCCCTCTATCCCCCACAACACCTTCCCCAACTCTTAAAAGCTAATCAGAAAATCCGTTCCCTCGCATCGTTCTACCGCGGGGATCATCTCCCCTATAGGTAGAGGTCAATCCCCGAAGTGGAACGATACCAACAAATGCTAAGAAGGTTCCGTTTGCTTTTAGCAGTTTTCACCTTTTCGCTAATATCATAAAACTGAAAAATTGCCAAAACCGAACTGAACCACCGCCCAATCCCGGTAGCGATAACCGCCGCTGACCAATTCCTTTTCCAACGCCTCGTTATGCCGGGCTTGGCGGATATGGGCGTTGCGGCTACTCATTTACCGCCGCATCCCGATGCCAGATTATGGCCGCGCCGCGGTAAGTGGATTCGCGCCGAATTTTCTTACCTACCGGGTCGTAGCTCGGCGCCAGGCACAACGGCTCAAACTGCCGGCGCAGGTCAAACTCGGCGTCAATCAGTCTCCCGATAAATTCGCCGTCGTACTGCTTGTCCATCTCCACCAGCACGAAAACCTGAACTTCCCAAGCAAATTGCCCCACCGCAATGGCCCGCACCCGGTCAAAAGCGCTATAAACCCGGACGATTTCCGCCAGCAGCTCCTCCGCCTTCCGCCCCTGCAAAATGGCGTTGGGCAAATCCTGCCCGGCCAGCGAACCCCAATCCACCGCCTTTTTGCCGTCTTTCAAGACAGTGGACACCGCTTCCGGCGGCGACGACTGTCCGATAGCGTAGTCAACAGCAATGGCCGCTTCCGGGTCAGCGGTCAGCGCTTGCTCCAGACTTTCCGCCTGTCCCGCCAAATCGGCGGCCATTTTCCGTAGCCGCTTTACTTCCTGCAAAGTGGCCTCCCGTTGGGCATCATTCATAACTGGCACTTCTCCTGGCCAAGCGCAACGCTTACTTATCCGCCGCATTGCGCCAAGCCGGATGGCGGTAAGTGAAACGATCGGCTTTGCCGGCTGGGTCCTTAATCCTGATTAGGTTAGGCTTGCCGCGGCCTACATTCTCGACAATGTAAAGCCAGTACCGCTCGCCCCGTTTGCGCGCTTCCTCGAACTCGGTTTTCGTCAACGAAATCCGGGAGAATTTGCCGCTCAAGCCCTTAACCTCGCACCAGCAGATTACCCGGCCCCTCCGGTCCGTCTGGTACAAGTCAAAGCCGGGGTTGTTCGGATTCTGCGGACGCTGCCACCCTTTACCCTTCTCCTTACGCAGGATAAAAGCGATGGACTTGGCCTCCACGTGGGTAGTTATCCCCCAACCTCTCCGACACTTGGTCTTTGCCGGCACCACTGCACCGGCAACTACATATCCGTTAGAGACCGGCAAGCCGCAGAGTTGCGTAAAGAATTTCCCGCGTGGCCATTGGGGCCCCGTGCGGGTCCAACTCGCCCTCTTGCGGATGTGGTCGATGCGACGGAACTTCATCGAGAGTATGTCCCCAATGGTTCGCCAAAATTTCCTCAACCACACCGATACTGGCGAAACCGACAATGCCGGCGTGTTCTAAGTTGTCTCTGTTACGGGCGAGCCCCTTGCTAGTGATTACGCCGATGATTTGGGAATGATTACCTACCCGCACGATTACTGGCCCGCCAGAAAATCCCCAGTTCAGATACCCGCCAGCGTATTGCCTCTTCCCCTTGGCGATATACAAGGATACAGAGACAAGCATAGCCATAGGTCGTCCCTCATCTGGACGCACCCATTCTATACCGCCTTGAATAACCGGGAAGCCCAGTGCCAAGGCCGGGCGGAGAGAACACTTTTATCGCCGTAACGTGCCGAGTGAGCTGTAAGCTTAGCTCGGCTATCTGGGGACATCTGCAAAATCGCGACGTCCGCTTCTTCATCCACGCCAATGACGTCCCATTTGGGGACAAGCCACAACAGAGGCGAAGTCGATTCGTGGTTTCCGATGTCTATTAGCGGCTGATAGTCGCAACCACTGGCGACGTGGTTGGCAGCTACCAAGTACTCCTCACCGACGTACTCTATGATGAAGCCCGCGCCGTGGGTTCGAGTCTGGATTTCGGAGTCACTGACGAACCCTGTCAAGGCGTGGGGCGGCGTCTGGCTCGAACTTGTAATGTGTTCCATCCGTTTGTCCTACTTGATAGACTGCTCGGAATCTAGCAGCGGAGTCGGGCTTGGATACGACGCGATTGATTGGTCACCTCCCGAACAGTCCAGTAGAGCAATAACTTGCACTGGTGCCGAGTCGACGTGGCGTGTGATTACGCTGGAATTACCCTAGGGCGTGTTCACACTAAAGGGGCCGATGCAGCAGCTCAAAGATACACGCCAGCAGGACAAAGCCCAGATACATCAAGTCCAGCTTGTCGTAGCGGGTGAAAATCTGCCGAAACCGCTTCAGCCGCCCGAACAACCGCTCCACCCCATTGCGCTGCCGATACAACTCTTTATCCTAATCCCACTTAACCTTGCGATGCCGCCGCGGCGGCACCACTGGCCAGTAACCCAAATCGGCAGCCAACTGCCGGGTAACATTCCCCTCATAAGCCCGATCCATTAGCAGGTAGGCCGGCTGCTCCCGCGGCCCCCGCAAGGTCAGCAGTTTCCGCCCTTCCACCCCATCGTGCGCCTGCCCCGGAGAAAGGGCTACCGCCAAAGCGGTGCGGTCGTCAGCGGCCAGCACATGGACTTTGGTGTTCCGCCCGCCGTGGGATTTGCCTAAGGCTTGCGGCCCCTTTTTTCGGCGCCCCCGTAGCGTCCGGATGCACTTTGACACTGGCGCTGTCCAATGCCAGAACCGCCCAATGCTCCGGCAGCACTCCGATTTCTTGCAGCCCGGCAAAGACCCGGGCCAGCGCCCCCTGCTGGTTCCACCGCTGCCACCGCATATAGATAGTGTGCCAATGCCCGAAGCGTTCCGGCAGCCCCCGCCATTTGCAGCCCTGCTCGGCCAGATACAGGACAGCGTTGAGCACTTGCAAGTTGGACAGCTTGACATTCCCCCGGTGCACCGGGAACAGGTGGGCAACCTGCTGATATTGCTCCTCGGTGATTTCCATACCACTGCTTCCTCCCAAGCCCGGAATCTCCCTCTATTCTATCACCATCGCTTTAGCGTGAACACGCCCTAGTGAAACTTCCTATCCGAATAGCCAGATGGCTTATTCAAGAAGGGTGAATACTTGCAAACTAGTTTGCAAGTAGCCGGGATTACTTTACCCCTGTGGCAGTACGGCCCATTTATCGCAGTTGGGGGGATTGTGGCAGTCAGTCTTGTTTTAGACCATCTACACATCCCCTCTTGCAACTGGGTCCTTCGGGATTCCTTCTGTAGTGGGGTGAGTGCGGTCGTATTCGGTGAATCCAAGGGAACTGAGGACGCCTTTTACACACCATTGGGGCTCACCATCTTTCTCTCCCTGGTGGTCGGAAGCGTGAAGTTTATCGTAGGAGTTGCCAAGTTGATTTACAACGAGAAACAACATCTGGAACATCTCAAAGCAGAACGGGTGGAGGCTGCTCAGGAACGGAAGCGGGAACGGGCGGCGGTGCTGGAGTGGTACGAACAGCACAAAGAACTGTTGCCCAATGTGCCGCCCCCGCCCGTGATTGACCAGAACGGTCACAGCAACGGTGTGGGGTAACGGCAAAGTAGCCGGCATTGTCGCCAAAGCAATGGCGGCGGTGAAACAACCACCGCCGTCTTTGCGCCGCGGGTTTGTCCGCCCACCGCCCGCTACTGCCGTATCAAGCGAGTTGCTGTCCTCGGTATCCTCGCTCAAACTGGTCGCCCCCGCACTCCGCAGGACAAAGCGAGGCCAACCTATCGCCTTTACCCGCCGCAAGCCCTGATTATGCGCTCCTGAATGTCCTCCACCTGATTACGGTAGGCTATCACTTCGGCAGACCCGTGTTCGACCACATATTCCGCTATGTCTTCCCTGAGATAGCCGGCATCCCTTACTACTGTCCAAGCACTTCCAGCAGGAGTCGCGTAGAACTCCTGATTCAAGTCCCGAAGGTCCGCTCTTCCTTCTTGGAGTTTCAACAAACAACGCTGGCTACCGGAAGTCCAAACCGCGAGGTCCCTCTTGTCTTTTTTACGGATTTGCTCCTTGCGGGATTCAATCAGGTAGTCCACTTCCTCGTCGAGGCTCTGGAACTCCGGCTCCCCCGCCAAGGAATCCCCAATGCTGTCCCCCAGCCCGCGGATGCCATCCCACGCGCCCCCAATGCCGTCCCACACATCGGCGACCACCCGTCCGGGCGGGGAATCGGGAGCGTAGTAGCTTATCATCACCGAGACCACGATGAGAAAACCGGCCGCGGAACCCAGGAACTTGAGCAATTGCATAAACAGAACCCCCTTACAAGTCAGGATTTGGCGCTTGCTACAGACACCAATCCCCGCGTAAGCCTCGCAAGGGGGCGCGCGGCCGAACCCTGAAACGCTTACGCTTGAGCAAAGGAATTCCCTATGGACTGGGTGTCTGTAGCATCCCCAACTATAAGCAATGGACTGGGGGATGTCAATACGCGGCGGCGTCAAATTAAGTCGCAACAAATAATTTGCTTTACGAAATTTTGTCTGCTACTATCCAAATGCTACAGACACCAATTCCCTACCGGAGTTGGCTAATGACTACGAACTACGCAGTGAGGCAATGGCTAAACAATCGGCGCCGGGCAAGTTTTTCCGCAAAGGCATCGGCCTGCCCGAACTGTTCCAGAGGTTCCCGGATGACGCTGCCGCCGAGGAGTGGTTTATCGCCGCCCGGTGGCCCGACGGCCGCCGCTGCTCCCACTGCGCCAGCCCCAACGCCGGGCGGGAAGGCAAGCATCCCCAGATGCCCTTTCACTGCCGGGCCTGCCGCCGGTTCTTTTCAGTGAAAACCGGCACGGTGATGCAGTCCTCCAAGTGGTAAAGTCCACCGATGCGCCGACTTTGCAGGGGTTTGTGGAGAGCCGCACCCGGGATATGGCGACGGTTTACACCGACGCGGCCCGGGCTTACGCCGGGCTTTCCCGGCCGCACAAGGTAGTCAAGCCCTCGGCGGGGGAGTATGTGCGGGCCATGGCGCATACCAATGGGGTGGAGTCCTTCTGGTCAATGCTGAAGCGGGGCTGTATCGGGATATACCACCATTTCAGCAGCAAGCACCGGCACCGGTATGTCGGCGAGTTTGAGGGGCGGCACAACCAGCGGCCCTTGGACACGCTGGAGCAGATGGTCTTGATGGCCCGGGGACTGGTCGGCAAACGGCTGCGCTACGCCGACCGGATTGCCTGACCGGATGTCGGCTGCAACGCCGGCAACCGGCCGGGCAGTTCAGCGCGGCATAGCGTAAATGGGGGCGGGGAAGTGGGGCGTTTGGGGGCGAAAGAACGGGAATTGGCAGGGGTGTCCCCAACCTATTCCGTTTAGGTGGTTCTGTTCCATTTTGCTGGGGGGATTATATCTCATTCCCCCAAGCGTCAAATCCCTGATGCCGCCGCCGGGCGAATAAATCAATCCTCGGCGTCGGTGTAACCCGTTCCAGCAGTTCGTAAAATTCTGCCGGCTTTTCACTATGCCTCCCTCGCGGCGCATTAAATACCGTGCTGAACCCCTTGGTGTCAACAAAGCCCGGTGTCCTGGATTTATTAAGCCGATTACCCCGATTCCCCACTACAACGAATTCCCCGTTGTAGCAGGGATAGCCAATCGGCTGCGGGCCGGCCGGCTTATGCCAAACCATCGTAAAGCGGTATTGAAAGCCCCACGCGGTCAGACATTCCAACGCCGCCGGCAGGAAACGCTAGGTTGTACAGATAAAGACAAAACACCGCTCCGCCGCCAGTTGCAGCACCGGCAACGCTTTGATTTCCGGCACCGGCATTAGCGGATACCGGCTTTCGATAGGGTAGTTTCCATAAACCCCCGGCTTCGTTTTGTACCCCTTGCCGTTATGCACCGGCCAAGGCGGGTCAACGACAATCGTAGCGTAACCACCGGGCGGCGGGGCGGGAAATTCAATCATCCCTCGCCCCCTTTTATCGCCGCTACATCCCCCCAATCCGCAAAGGGCAGTTCCGCCCCGGCCGCTGCCGCCGGCTTTTTCCCGTCTAAACTCTCGTGGGGCCGAAAGTAGTTGTAATGCAGCACCAAGCCATCTACGTAGGATTGCCCGGTTGCCCGTCCCTCCAGACCCCGCAGGGTTTTATCCCGGTCCCGGAAGGTTCCCGGTAACCGCTCCGACATATTGTTGTCGATTTGCGCTTTGATTCCCTGGCTAACCGTATGCTTGACCGGGCGGGTCGGGAAAGCCCGCGGCAATGCCTGCTGATAAGACCGCAGCCCATCCGTCTTTACAACCGCCGGCGCATTGTTTGACTTGTCCCTTGCCATTGCCAGGGTAGTTTGCGCCGCCCTTGCCGTCCGTTCCGGCGTCAAATAGGCCGCCAGCACAAACCGGGTGTCGGCGTCCATCACATTGAACAGCCACATCTTTTGACCGCCGACATTGACCATCATCTCATCCGCTACCCATTCCCGCCCGGTGTCAACCTTCATCGGGCGCAGGATTTCATCCGCCGTTCCGCTCAATTCCCGCACCCAGCGATAAATGCTGGTCGAGCCGGTTTCCTTGCCGAAATACTGCTCCATATTCCGGGCAATTCGCCGGTAGGAAAGTCCGTCAAAATACATATCCACTGCTGCGCCCTTTTCGCGCTGCGTCGCGTGTCGCTTGCCCGCCGGCTTAACCGGCTTGCCATTGGCGTCGAGCATTACCAGCCGCGCCCCGCTACCAACGCGGCAAGTATCGCAGCGTTCACCCGTCCGCCGTTTGCAATTTGGCGATTTGCATTTATGCCCCATCCCACTATGATACACTATCCCCCCAGCAAAATGGAACAGCCCCACTACCCCCGCCGCCAACCTCCACCCTTGTCCTTGACCAACCGCCCGCCGCCGGTTAGGATTATCCCCAAACTAACCCGGCTAACCTTCAGGAGGGCTTGACCATTATGCCCGTGCCTTTTACCGAAACCTTTGTCAATGTCGGCAGCGCCCGCATCCAGATGCAGACCGGCGGCTCCGGCGACCCCTTGCTCATCCTCCACGGCGCCGGCGGCAGCGAAGGCCCCCTCCACTACGCCCAAGCCCTGGCCGAAAACTTCACCGTCTATCTGCCCTCCCATCCCGGCTTTGGCGCATCGGAACGCCCGCCCTGGCTGGAAACCATCAACGACATGGCCGCCTTTTACAACTGGTTTCTGGAAAGCCAGGGATTGTACGGCTGCCGGGCGGTCGGCTTTTCCTTGGGCGGCTGGATTGCCGCCGAAATGCTGGCCGCCGCCGGCCCGGTATTCAGCAAACTCCTCCTGGTCGGCTCCGTCGGCATCAAACCCCAGGATGGCGAAATCGCCGATGTATTCATCATCACCCCCCAACAGGTCATCGACCTCCTCTTTCACGACCCGGCCCAATCCCCGGAGTATCCGCAGCTATTCGGCCAACCGCCCACCCCGGAACTGGCCGCCATCCTCGAACGCAACCGGGAAATGGCCGTGCGCCTCTGCTGGAAACCCTATATGCACGACCCCCGCCTGCCCGAACTGCTGTCCCGCGTCAACATTCCCACCCGCATCCTCTGGGGCCGAGCGGATGAATTAGCCCCCGTCGAGTGCGGCCGCCTGTACCAGCAAGCCATCCCCGGCTCCGACTTGGTCATCATCGACAACTGCGGCCACCTGCCCCATATCGAAAAACCGGCGGAATTCCTGCAAGCCGCCCGGGAGTTTCTATAAGCCCGGGCTTTAGCATCCCGGTGTCAATTAGCGTCAACAAACCGCCCCATAAGGAGGCTTAACCGTGCTGCCCCGTTTCCGCGTCAATCTGGACCAAGCCATTACCGTGCCGGGAGACGACCTCAAAACCGTAGTAGCCGGCATCTTTGAGAAAGTCGGCGTCCCCCCGGCGGATGCTATGCTCGGCGCCGATGTGCTGACCCTCGCCGACCTGCGCGGCGTGGACAGCCACGGCGTTTCCAATATGCTCCGCAGCTACCTCGGCGGCTACCAGCGCGGCGAAATCAATCCCCAGCCCCACATCAGCATCGTCCGCGAAACCGCCAGCACCGCCGCCCTCGACTCCGACCGCGGCCTCGGCATTATCGTAACCCCCAAGGCGATGGATATTGCCATCGAAAAAGCCCGTCAATCCGGCGTCGGAATGGTCACCGTCGGCAACTCCCGCCACTTGGGGATGGCATCCTACCACGCAATGCTGGCTCTCGAACACGATATGATTGGCGTCTGTATGACCAGCGCGCCGCCCCGAATGGTGCCGACCTTTGGCGCGGAACCCCGCCTCGGCACCAATCCCATCGCTGTCGCCGTTCCCGCCCGCAATGAACCGCCCTTCGTCTTTGACGCCGCCACCAGTTCCGTAGCCCAGAACAAAATTGAAATCGCCCGCCGCTTGGGCGCCGACCTGGAACCCGGCTGGTTGGCTACCGAGGACGGTACCCCCATTATGGAGGAAGTCCCGGTACCCCAAACCTACCACCTGCTGCCCATGGGCGCGACCCGGGAACTGGGTTCCCACAAAGGCTACGGCTTGGCTTGCGTAGTGGACATTTTCGCCGGCGTACTGACCGGTTTCGGCTATGGCGCGGTGCCCGGCCGCCCCAACTTCGGCCACTATGTCGCCGCCTACAACATCGCCGGCTTTGACGACCCGGAGCATTTCAAGGATGAAATGGACGGCTGGCTGCGAATGATGAAGTCCACCAAACCCGCCCCCGGCCACGACCGGGTCCTGGTCGCCGGCCAACCCGAAGCCGAAATGGAAGCCGTACGCCGCCAGGAAGGCATCCCCCTGCACCCGGAAGTAATCCAGTGGCTCCGCGACACCTGCGGCGAGTTGGCGGTACCCTGCCCCCTGTAACCGCCCTCCCGCCCCCATAGCCCTAACCATCCCAATCCCGGAGGAAATAATGTCCCTCTTTCTCAACGAATCCGAAGTAGCCCAACTGCTCCCTATGGCCGAGTGCATCGACGTCCTCGAGGAAGCCTTTGCCCACGCCGGCGCCGGCCAGGTGGAGCTCAAACCCCGTTCCCGCATCCGAATGCCCGGCGGTTTCTTTCACTTTATGGCCGCCGCCGACGCCGGGCATCAGGTTTTCGGCTACAAAGCCTATCCCTCCTTTGCCGGCGGCGCCCGAATGGTCGTGATGCTCTACGACTACGCCAGCGGCGCCCTCCTTTCCTGTATGGAAGCCAGCCGCTTGGGGCAAATCCGCACCGGCGCCGCCTCCGGCTTGGCGACCCGTTGGATGGCCCGCGGGGATGCCGCCAGCGTCGGCGTTATCGGCTCCGGCTTTCAAGCCCGCAGCCAACTCGAAGCCGTCTGCGCCGTCCGCGACATCCGGCGCGCCAAAGTCTATAGCCGCAGCCCGGAACGCCGGGAACAGTTCGCCCAACGCATGGGAGAACGCCTGAACCTGGAAATTACCCCGGTGGACACTGCCCGGGAATGCCTTTCCGATGTGGCCGTCGCCGTTACCATCACCTCCGCCCGGGACCCGGTGCTGGAAGGGGATTGGCTCGCCCCCGGAACCCACATCAACGCCGCCGGCGGCAATCACTGGATCCGCCGGGAAATCGACGAAGCCGCCGTCCTCCGCTCCTCCGTTATCGCCGTCGACGACCTCGACCAAGCCAAAATCGAGTGCGGCGACTTGCTTTGGCCGGAAAGCCGCGGCGAATTCCGCTGGGACCAAGTCTGCGAATTGCAGGACATCATCGCCGGCCGCGTCCTCGGCCGCCCCGACGACCAGTCCATAACCCTCTTCGAGTCCATGGGCGTAGCTTTAGAGGACATCGCCGCCGCCCAACTGGTGTACCGCAAGGCCAAAGAACAAGGCATCGGCCAGGAACTCCCCTTCTAAACCAGAAGCTAGGGTAGGGGATAACCCCTACCACGCTATAAAGTCGGTTATCCGGGGCATCAATAATTAGGGCGAACCCGCGTTAAACTCCGGGTCTGTCGCCGCGGAAGGGGATGGGGGGAACAGTGGAGAAAGGGAAGCCGGCCGCCAAAGGCAGCCGGCTTTAGGGTGGTTAGACGTGGCGACCGTTGGGGCTGGAGTCGAGGGTGGGCGGCGGCTCAGTAAAGGGTTCGCCGTTGGCTTGGGCCGTTTCCCGGCGGCGATTCCAGTCCTCCCAGGCTTTTTGCTGGGTTTGGCGGCCGGCTTCGTAGCGTTGCTGCTTGAACATTTCGGCAATCATTTTCCGTACCTCCGGAATGGCGTAGTTGATGAACCACAGACTAACCAGGCAGAAACTGGCGGTTACGAAGCCCTGGACCACGGCCCGGGGGAACAACGGCGCCCAGCATAGCGGGTCTTGGGTCAGACCGCCGCATTGGGCTTCAGCCGCCAACTCCTGCCAAGTCCACCCGGTTTCGGCAATCAGTATCAGGAAAAAGCCGATAACGACGATGATGAAACGTTTGGGGCCAAGGAGCCAATTGGTGAAAAGGTGGCGGAATTGGCGGTCGGGATCCTGGTCGGGAGTTGGGGTCAAGGCGGCCTCCGGCATTTGGGCTGAGATCAGTTTAGCCGGCGGCGGTTGGGGTTGTCAATTGGGGGTGCGTCAACAAAAAGCAAAGGAAGCGGGAGGCTCTGCAACAACCCGCCCCCTTTGCGGTTAGCGTGCGATGGCTAGTGTGCGGCGATAGCCGGCGGCGGTTAGCGGCGTTTGCGGATTTTCTTGATGCAGGTGACGCTGAAGGGGAAACTTTGGCGGGCCCAGCCAAACCAGTTGGGGTCACCGGCAATGTCAATGAAGGCGTAATGGACATTCGCCGCCGCCGCCCGCTCCTTTGCGATGTCGCCTTTCTCCCCTTCGACTTGCGGAATATGCTCCTGAGTCGTAGTACCGGTAATGGGGTTGGCGTATTCCACCCGGATGCTGGTATCGGGCCAGGCCAGGCCGGTGACGGTGTCGCCAGGTATCCAACCAGGGTTACTGGAAGGCTCATTCCTTTTAGAAAGCCATTCGTCCTCGGTCTCGGGGTGAACGAAGGACATTTGGGGGTTGACGCCGCGTTGATAGCCCAAAGCCCGGCAGCGTTCGTTCCCTTTTTCCCGGAGCAGGGTGGGCCAGTTATCGACCCGGGAGTGCGCCCAGCCGTACTGGGTATTCGGTATCGACGTATCAAAGTAGGGATTATAAACCCGCGTCAGTAAAACGGTATTGGGCTTGTAAGATCCGGGAGCCGGTAGCCACCGACTCGGTCCTTCCGCCCCACTCGGACCAAACCATCTCGTCTGGGTCGATGCTGGGGGCGAGGTACATTCGTTTGGTGATGGTGCGGCGGCGGCGTTCCTCCCGGGGGAATTCAAAGATGAGGTCGCGGCTGACGCCGGTAACGCCGGATTCGCCGTCGGTCAGGTAGCCCTCTTGGGCCGCCAGAAAGCCGCGGAAGTTGCCGCTTTGGCCGAAATAGACGGTGTCGTCGCGCTCGTTGCGGTCCCGGCCGGCAAGCCAGGTTTCGGTTTTGGTCCAGGTGTCGGACTGGTCGATGGCGCAATAGATGGACTTGCCCCGGTTCGCCGCCAAGGTTTCGAGGATCATCGAGACGCGGGCATCGTCGGCGTCGGCCACCGCCGGGGACTCTTGCCAGTCGGAGCAGTCCCAAGGGATGGAACGAGGGGCGGCTTGCGCCGCAGGGTCGGGATTGGCGGTAAAGAACAGGAGCAGGGTCAAGGCAGACAGGGCAAGGATGGCAATAGGGAATCGGTAGCGGGACATAGGAATACCTCTCAGCGGCGGCAGTCGTTTTTAATACCGGGGATAAGCCGGTAATAAAAGTGTAGGAAAGGCCGCCCAACCCCTTGACAGGTTGGGCGGCCTTTCCTGGCGATTTTGGGAAATTGGGGAAGGGTGGGGTTGGCTGCCGGAGGGGTGGGGGAGTTAAAAATTTTTTTGGTCCCGGGAGAGGTGCGAAAAAATACGGCGGGGGAACTGTCAGTGACAGTTCCCCCCGCCGTCTCCCGATCCTACGGCAACCGCCCCCCACCGTCATACCCCCAAAGGGGGCATCTCCCTCACCCCATCCCCCCCACCGCCCCATCCCCATACAAAATCCCCAACGCCGCCAAAACACTCCCCTCCGCCCCCTCCCCCAACTCCGAAACCAACTCCGCCACCGTCCGCGCCCCATCCATCCGCCGCACCAACGCCGCCACCAACCCACTGCACGGCAAACCCTCCGGATGCCCCGCCGTAACCAACCCAAACCCCCACTCAAACACCCCATCGCCGGCAACCGCCTTCCGCTCCACCCGCACCCCCGCCGCCAACCGCGGCCGCAGCCCATAAACCACCGGCCGACCATCCTCCCCCGGCCCCGACTTTAACCACTCCTCCCACCGCACCTGCCGCGCCGCCCGCTCCTCCTCCACCGCTCGCACCGCCTCGACAAAATCCCCCGGCATCATCCCCCGCTCCAACACCATCCGCTCATAACCCCGATCCGGCTGACCCGCCACCGCCCGCACAAACGACCGCCGCGCCGCCCCCCCATCCCCCTCCCCATCCACCGCAAACTCCCCCTCCAAAATCCGCCGCGCCGCCCAAAAATACGACTCCACCGTCCGATTACTCCCATAAAACAACCGCACCAACTCCCGAAAATGCCCATACTCCCGAAAATACAACTCCTCATACACCCCCGCCGCCGCCCCCGCCAACCCCGGCTCCCGCAAACAAGTCGTCCCATACGCCGCCGCCAAAACCCCCGACATCAACGCCAAATGCACCCCCGACGAAAACAGCGGATCCACAAAACACGCCGCATCCCCCGCCAGCGCATAACCCGGCCCCGCAATCCGCTCGCACGCATAAGACCAATCCCTAACCACCTGCGGCTCGCTAACCCTTTGCGCCCCCGCCAGCAAACCCCTCGTATGCCGCCCCAGCGCCACCTGCTCCTCCAAAAAGCGTGCCAACCCCAACTCCCCCAACTCCAACGCCCCCGCCCGCCCATCCACCACCGCCCCCACACTCGTCAACCCCGTATGCAGCGGAATCATCCACAGCCAACCCTTCGCATACGACTCAATAAAAATGTTATTCTCCGCCGGCGCCGCCAACCGTCCCGCCCCCTCAAAATACCCATACACCGCCAAATTCCGAAACGCATCATCCCACCGCCGCAAACCCAACTGCCGACCCAACACCGCCGCCTGCCCGCTCGCATCCAACACAAACCGCGCCGCCACCTCCGCCGCCACCCCCGACTCCTCCCGAAACCTAACCCCCACCGCCGCCCCCGCATCATCAAACAGCGCCCGCGTCACCCGACACCCCTGCCGCACCGTAACCCCACTAGCAACCGCATTCGCCAACAGCAACTCATCAAACCGCGGCCGCCACACCTGAAACGAATACGGATACCGCCGGCTCGTCTCCCCAAAAAACCAACTCCACGGCTCCGGATCCCGCCCCCAAACCATCGTCGCCCCCCACTTCCGCAAAAACCCCTCGGACTCCACCGCCGCCAAAACCCCCAACTCCTCCAAAATCGGCACACTCGCCGGCAGCAAAGACTCCCCAATATGCGCCCGCGGAAAAAACTCCCGCTCCAACAGCAGCACCCGCCACCCCTGCCGCGCCAACAACGTCGCCCCCGCACACCCCCCCGGCCCCCCACCCACCACCACCACATCCACCGCAGTATCCCATACCATGCTCCAACCTCCTCCGCTTACTCAGCCCCAACCCGCCCCCCATCGACCAGCAAATTATACACAACCCACATTTGCCCCAACCGAAATTAAGTGATATAATTCCCCCTAAACCCTATAATCCCGGAAAAGGCAACGCCCAACCCTTGAACCTACAGCCGCTCAAACAATGGTTACAAGCCGAAGGATTCGCCGGCGTCCCCCGCTGGTACTTCCTGCTGGCCGTACCCATCTTCTACCTCGCCACCCTCATCGCCGCCCTCTGGAAATGGGACACCGGCCAACCCATCGCCGTCAACCTCGAAAACGTAGCCACCCTCTCCGGCGGCGGCATCTTCCCCTGGCTGCTCGCATTCACCCACCTGCACACGGAGGTCCTGCACATGATTTTCTCCCGCGAAATCAACCGCCGCGAAAAAGAAAAGGCCGTAAAACAGGCCGTAGAACAAGCCCGGGCCGAGAAACAAGCCTTGGAACAGGAACGCGCCGAATGGCTCGCCTGGTTCAAGCGCAACGAATCCCGCATCCCCAAAGACACCGAACCCCCGCCCGGCATCACCCGCAACCACAACAACAACGACCCCGACTAACCCCAAACCACCCGACCCTCTCGCCCCACCACAACAGCGGCGGCGGTTATACAACCACCGCCGCCATCCTTTGCCCCCGTGCTACCCCATCAGGGCGCAAACCCCTCAAGGGATCGCTGGCACTTGAGCAGGTTATCGTGGAGCCAATCCGCCATTGCATCCCAATTATCGGGACTATGGGCATCCATCCGTTCCGACCGCCAAGCGCCGCCGATAAAGGGGTAATCAGCAAAAACCCCTTGGTCGTGCAGATACTGCATAGCCCGCTCCGCCCGCTCCACCCTTTCCTCCTTGGGAACGCCCCGCTCCGGCCCAACCCGCTTCGGAATCTCCCGGTCGGCAATGTAAATACCGACGTTAGTTTTAGCAATCAGCAAGGACACTTCAACCCGGGCCCCGCCGACATAGTGGTAAGTGTTAGAACTCGCCCACCCGGGACCGACGCTGTCAGTAGGATAACGCTGGGAATAGTTATTCCAGAACCCTTCCCAAAGCTGACCGCGTTCCGATTTAGCCGGCATAATTTCCCTCCAAAACAGTTCGGCTTATGGACTGAACCGTTGGGGCCGGCTTGCCAACCCGCCCCAACAACAACCGTCATTCCCACGAAAGTGGGAATCCAGAACCCCCGCCCCCAACCGTCATCCCCCCACAACCGGGAATCCAGAACCCCCGCCCCCAACCGTCATCCCCCCACAACCGGGAATCCAGAACCCCCGCCCCAACCGTCATCCCCCCACAACCGGGAATCCAGAACCCCCGCCCGCAACCGTCATCCCCCCACAAGCGGGAATCCAGAACCCCCGCCCGCAACCGTCATTCCCGCGCAAGCGGGAATCCAGAACCCCCGCCCGCAACCCAAACCTAATCCCCCGCAGCAGCCGCCGCCGCCCCCGCCACCACCTCCGGCCGAGCCTCCCCCGTCCCCGGATCCACCTCAAACGGCCCCGGCAACTCCAACTCCACCGCCATCTCCTTCACCGCCGGAATCACCTCCTCCCCCATCAACCGCAAACTCCGCATCGCCTCCTCATGCGTCATCGCCCCATCCCCATCCCAGAAAAAAATACTCCCCGGCCGCAAATACTCCAACACATGACGAATCTTCGGCACCACCGTCCGCGGCGTCCCCGCAATAATCGTATAATCCTCAATCTGCCGCTCATACGGCCGCCCCAACACCCCCGCCGCGCCCCCACCGCCCCCCCGCGCCTGCGTCGCCACCGCCTGCGTCGGCAAAACCCTGGTACGCGAAGTCAACCCCGGCAAATTCACCAACGCCGGATTAACCGTCCCCTCATTCCCCGCCAAAAACGGATTACTCGGCCCCTGCACATACTTCCGCGCCGCCGCCTCCGCCAACTCCTCCGTCTCATCCACATGAACCTTCCACAAATACCCGATATTCTGCGGCCCCGACTGGTACCCCAACTCCGCCGCCGTATCATGATACAACTGAAACGCCCGCTTAGTCGGCTCCAACTCCGTCGCCAACATAATATACGGAATCCGCTGCTCCGCCGCCCACCTAAGCGAATCCCGACTCACCACCCCCGGCAGCCAAATCGGCGGATGCGGCTCCTGATACGGCCGCACCCAAGGATTCACATGACGATACTGAAAATGCTTCCCCTCCCACCGAAACGGCCCCGGCGTCGTCCACGCCTTCACAATAAACTCATGCGCCTCCAAAAACCGCTCCCAATTATACGGCGGCGGCGAATTATGCGCCACACTCTCCCGCCCCGTCCCCCGCACCCAACCCGAAACCAACCGCCCCCGCGAGATCATATCGATCATCGCCAGCTGCTCCACCAACCACAACGGATCATCCCAGATGGGCAGGATATTGCCCAACAAGACGATCTTCGCCCGGCGCGTCATCCGCGCCAAAATCGCCGCCTCCACATTCATCGCCCCGCCCATGCAGAACGGCGTCCCGTGATGCTCATTCAGCATCAACCCATCAAACCCCACCTCCTCCGCATACAACTTCTCATCCAGGTAGCGGTTATACAGCTCCGCCCCCAGCCGCGCGTCATAAATCCCGTTACTCACCGTCAAATCCATAATCGGCTTGCCGGTCGCCCCGAAATACCCCGACCCCGGATCCTGATACGGCCGCTCCGTAAAATAACCCACAAACATAACCATCTCCTCCTAAACGCCAACTGCGCCCTACTACTCGCTCCCCTTGCCCCTGCTCCTCGCTGCCCTTGACCAACCAGGAATCGCCCGCTAACGCCCTTGGCCCTTCTGATGGCAATTGCCTATCCCCGGCAACCCGCCCTTAACCGTCATTCCCGTGCCAACGGGAATCCAGCCCCCCCGCCTTAAAAACTCCCCCAAATCCAAAAGTTTTGAGGGGGTGCGGGGGAACTTTTACAAAAGTTCCCCCGCCGTAACCCCAACAGCCAACCGTCCCCCATCCCCCAGCCACCATCCTTCCCACCCCCTCAACCGTCATTCCCACGAAAGTGGGAATCCAGAACCCACCCCTTGACCAACCGGGAATCCCCCACTAATCCCCGTCCCCCCTAATCATCGCCCCCCGAATAACCGACTCCCCCACCTATGCCATTCCAACCAAAGGGAGGAATCCAAAACGCCCGCCCTAACCCCCCTACCCCAACAAAAAGGCAGGTCTCCCCTACCCCACCGGGAAACCCGCCCCCAACTAACCCCCGCCGCATCAGTAGAAAAGCGGCCGCTAACTCTCCCCCACCGCACCGCACCCCTTCCCCTTGCGCGGCTTGTCCCCATTCCGCAGCAACTCTTTAAGCTGCTCGACCGTAGCCTCCGGGTGTTCCTCCAGAAACCTCAGCAACTCCGACCGTTCCTCCTCCCGCCCCGCCGCATACCGCTTCGCCAAAAAATCATCCCCAAACCCCATCCGGCAACCTCCTCTGCTACGCCGACCCAAAGCCCAAAAGGCCGCCGCTACTCCTTCCCCGCCGCGCCGTCCCCCTTCCCTTGGCGCGGCTTATCCCCATTCCGCAGCAACTCTTTAAGCTGCTCGACCGTAGCCCCCGGATTTTCCTCCAGCAGTTTCAGCACCTGGTCGTTCCCGATCTCGATCCCCTCCCCCCGGCCCTGACCCCGCCCGATTTCAACGCCCTCCTCCCGCCCAGCCGCATACTGCTTCGCCAAAAAAGTCTCGCCAAACACCTTCGCCACCTCCGGAGCATAAACAACAATCGCAATCAGCACCGCCGCCGTCGCCGCCGTAACCGTAATAACCTCCCGATACAGCTCATAATAAGGCCCCCCGCTCCAATCCTTCGACCCCCACACCAAATAAGCATTCACCACCAGCGACAACACCCCGATGACGCTGGACAACAAAACCTTACCGCTGTCCCGCAGCCCCGCAAAAACCTCATGACACTACGCCGCCTCATTACACCCCCATCATACCCTCATCCCCCGCCCAATGCAAACCCTCATCATCCCGGCCACCCCATCCAGCAAACCGTCCCCCCTCAACCCGACCACCATCCTTCCCGCACCCCCACCGTCATTCCCACGAAAGTGGGAATCCAGAACCCCGCCCCTTGACCAACCAAGAATCCCCCGCCAATCCGTCTCCCCCCTGACTATCACCGCCCCCCGAATAACCAACGCTATAGCCATGTCATTCCGACCAAAGGGAGGAATCCAAAATGCCCGCCTTAAACTCCCTCTCAAAACCCCCAACCATTCCCAAACCCAAAAGTTTTGAGGGGGTGCGGGGGAACTTTTACAAAAGTTCCCCCGCCAATCCGTCCCCCCCTGACTATCACCGCCCCCGAATAACCAACGCTATAGCCATGTCATTCCGACCAAAGGGAGGAATCTAAAATGCCCACCTAAAACCCCCTCTCAAAACCCGCAACCATCCCCAAACTCAAAAGTTTTGAGGGGGTGCGGGGGAACTTTATGTGACAGTTCCCCCGCCGTCTCCCCATCCGGCTAACCGTCCCCATCCTCTCGGCCACCGTCATTCCCGAACCCGTTACCATCCTTCGTCCCCAAAAACGGCAATCCCCCCTTGACCCACCAGCAACTCCCCGCTAAAATACCCCCATAGGCCGGTTACTGCGTAGCGGGGGCTGGCCTTCACCCTCCAGCCCGCCGCCCAACTCAACCCCCACAACCTCCATCACTCCCCCAAAAACTCCCTAACCAACCCCACAAACTCCTCCCGCCGCTCCAACTGCGGATAATGCCCACACCCCTCCAAAACCGCCAACCGCGACCCCGGAATCGCCTGCTGATACACCTGCCCCGCGCTCACCGGCACAATACCATCCTCCCGCCCCCAAACCAACAAAGTCGGCAACCCCCGCAGCCGCGCCAACAAAGGCGGCAACCCCGGATAATACATATACGGCCGCCAACCCAACCGACACGCCTCCTCCCGCGCCAACTCCCAACCCTGCGCCAACTCCGCCGCCGGCGCCTCCGGACACACCACCCCAAACTCCGGCGCCGAATCCGGATCATAAAACCCATCCCGAATAAACTGCCGCGCCACCTGCAAAAACATATCATAAATAAACCCCACCGGCGGCCGCACACCCAGCGGCGCCACCAAAACCAACCGCCGAAAAGTCTCCGGCCGCATCGTCGCCAACTCCGCCGCCAGCCAACCCCCCAACGAAAACCCCACCGCATCCACCCCATCCAACCCCAAATCCTCCAACGCCAGCAAATACCACCCCGCCAAATCCCGCATATTCATCACCCAATCCACCCGCTCCGTCCGCCCAAACCCCGGATGAAACGGCAAATGCACCCGAAACCCCTCCGCCAAATCCTCCAAAAACCCCAACGGCCCCGGATGCGCCACCTCATCATGAAAAACCAGCAGCGGCTTCCCCGACCCGCCCCTAACCAACTCCAAACTCACCCCCGCCACCGCCCGCCGCTCCCCCACCCACCCCGCCGGCCAAGAATTGACCGCCGGCTCCGCACCTACAGCGTCAGGAATAGTCATCAGCGCATCCCTCCTCAACAAAATCCGCCGCCAGTGTAACAAACGCCAGTGTAACAAACCCCATCCCAAAAATCAAACCAGCCAGCAAATCGTCCACTACCCGCGCTAACCCCCGGCAATAGTATATAATCGAGTATCTGCTTGGAGGTGAAAGCGCAGTTGAAACAATGGCTGCTGTCGGAAATGATAACCGACATTCCCCGGTGGTTTTTCCTGTTGGCGTGGCTGACCTTCTACCTCGCCACCGGCGCGGCCCTGGCGGTCGAGTTTTACCAACACCCGACCCGCCCGGTCCTCGTCAACATCAAAGAGGGCGTGTCCTTCGCCGGCGGCGGATTGTATCCGTGGCTCCTGGCCGCCCTATACTTGCACCTGGAGGTATGGCACATGATTCTTTCCAAGCGAGCCAATCGGCGCGAAGTGGAACGGGCCGCGGCGGAAGCAACCGCTGAAGCAACCGCGCGAGCCGCGGCGGAAGCGACCGCGCGGGCCGAAGCCGAACGGGCCCAATTGCGGGAATGGTACGAACAGCATAAGGACCAGTGGCCGGAAGGCTTGCCGCTGCCCCCGGGCCTCGCCCGGAACCCCGCGGACCACAGCAACGGCAGCCCGTAACGACAACCCAACCCTGAACCGGCGGCGGCCGTTTGATGAACGCCGCCGCCGCTAAAATCCCCCGCAAAATCCGGCAGACTCTCCCCAATCCGCCCCTCCCCCGCCCCTTGACAAAACCCCTCCCCATCCCTTACCTTATGCCAAGCCTCAACCTCAACTCCCCAAAAGGAGCAACCGCTATGTTTCGCCTCCTCGTATCCGCCTTGGCCGTGGTCGGCCTGCTGGCACTGGCCGCCGCCTTTGCCCACAACAGCGGCCGCGCCGAACCGGCCCTCACCCGCTCCAGTTCCGAACTACCCCCCCCCCGAACACCTGTTCTATGTAGACGTCGCCCAAGCCGCCCCCCGCACCATCCCCTGGGACTGATCCGACTGGCAAGAGACTCCGGCGGTCGCCGACGCCGAGGATGCCCGCGTCTCGATGATCCTCGAATCCCTGGCCGCCAACCGCGGCAAGTCCATCTACTGCGCCATCGACCAGTCCGACACCTGGACCAAGTCCGAAACTTGGCTTGCCGGCCGCGACCGCAACGAACGGGACGACACCGTCTATTTCGGCCAGCAAGGCAACTTCCGCGGCTTTCTGGCGGCCCAAGAAGGCTACCTGACCGACGGCGAATCCGGCGTTACCGGCATCAGCCGCGACCGCATCTTTGAGTTCCCTGAGGAACCCCGCCGCGGCAAGAAAACCGTCATCAAACGCCTCCGCCTGACCGAGCGGGTTTCCCCTTCGACCTACGTCATCGGTGCCCAACTTCTTGGCGCTTACCCGTCTGATCACCTGCTCAGTGGCCATGATAACCAAGCCAATACGCTCATCGAAAACGCCCGGATGCGGTGGTGTACCCACTCCACCGTGGGCGGGAGCTGGAATAGCGGCGGGGGCGTAGATTATCGCTGCACTATTAACCTCGATTGGGCAGCCATGGCCCAGCCCTTGGCCGAAGCGGAGTGCCGCGACCGGGGCTACGATCGCCTCCGCGCCGCCATCACCAGCGCCGACATCGTCGACCCGGGGTATCCGGATCGGCGCATCCCGGGACGGGGCTTTGGAAATTGGGAATACCACATCCCGCCGTCAGGCGCTCACTATCGGATCCATGCCCGGCAGTTCCGCCTCTACAACGCCGTCTGCGAAAAGAAAGTCCGCGTCCGCCGCCGCTAACCCCCGGCGGCGCCCGTCGTCGCCCCCCCGGAACCCCGCGCCGTCATTCCCCCGCCAACGGGAATGGCGGTTTTCTTATCCGATTGCCCGGAAATCGTTGCCCATACAATTGACGCCCCCCGCCCTTATCCCTTAAAATCCCTGCCAATTCCTTCCCTTACAGGTGAACCGCCTTGACCTTTATGACCGGGGACGAAATCCGCAGCTCTTTCCGCCAGTTCTTTGCCGACCAGGGGCATCAGCCCATGCCCAGCGCCTCCCTGATACCCGCCGGCGACCCCACCCTGCTGTTCACCAGCGCCGGGATGGTGCCGTTCAAGCCCTTCTTTATGGGCGAACAGACGCCGCCCAACCGCCGGCTCACCAGTTCCCAAAAGAGCTTTCGCACCACCGACATCGACGAAGTGGGCGACCACAAGCATCTGACCTTTTTTGAGATGCTGGGCAACTTCAGCATCGGCGACTACTTCAAGCAGAATGCCATCGCCTACGCCTGGGAACTGGTTACTACCCGGTTCAACCTGCCCCCGGATAGCCTGTTCGTTACCATCCATCTGGATGATGACGAAGCCGCCGCCATCTGGCGCGATGAAATCGGCATCCCCTCGGAGCGCATTTACCGCTACGGGGACAGCGATAACTGGTGGGGGCCGGCCGGCGCCGAAGGCCCCACCGGCCCCTGCTCCGAACTGCACTTTGACGGCGGCGCGGCTAAAGGCTGTAGCCCCCTGGTATCCCCGGACAACTTGACCGACCAATTCCGCCGGGAGTTGGCAACCGGCCAAGCGGAAACCCCGCCAGGCTGTCATCCCAATTGCGACTGCGAGCGGTTCGTCGAACTATGGAACCTGGTCTTTATGCAGTTCTATCAGGATGCCCAAGGCCAGCGCACCCCCTTGCCCGCCCCCAGCGTGGATACCGGTATGGGATTGGAGCGGGCCGCCGCCGTGTTGCAGAATAAGCCCAATGTCTATGAAACCGACCTGTTCCGCCCCATCATCGACCAAGCGGTACAGCTCAGCGGCCAGGCTTACGGCGTTGACCGGGAAACGGACTACGCCCTGCGGGTAGTGGCCGAACACGCCCGGGCCGCCGCTTTCCTGATTGGCGATGGCGTAGTGCCGGGCAACGAAGGGCGCGGCTATGTATTGCGCCGGGTCATCCGCCGCGCCATCCGCTACGGCCGCCGCCTCGGCTTGACCCAGCCCTTCCTTACCCAAGTAGCGGCCGTAGTAATGGACAACTTCAGCGCCGCCTACCCGGAACTGGCCGAAAACCGCAACTTTATAATGCGGGTAATCGGCTTGGAGGAGGAACGGTTCGGGCGTACCTTTGAGCGTGGCAATGACATACTCAACGGTATTTTTATCGTCCGGGAAGTCGCTACGGTAAGCTCGGACGGTGCTGTAGTTACCTACCGTCGCGATGTCAATCCCTTTAGCGAGCGATTTGCCGCGGAAGAACGCGGAGCAAGCATCGCTCTGGCCTTGCTCAACGAGGAAATAAATGAGCAAGTGCCTATTGAGGCCGCGGGTAGGGAGGAACTTATAAACGCCGCCCTCCGGGGTCTGCGCTCAGCAAGGCTAGTTACTGGCCGGGAAGTCTTTATCCTCTACGACACCTACGGTTTCCCCCCGGAACTCACCGCCGAAATTGCCCGGGAGCAGGGGCTGGAAGTCGATTTGCCCGGCTTCGAGCAAGAAATGGCCCGGCAGCGGGAACAATCCCGGGCCGCCCAGGGATTCAGCGGCGGAATGGAAATGCTGACCGCCTACGAAAACCTCGGCGTCGAACCCTCCCGCTTTGTCGGCTATACCCAACTCTCCCGGGAAACCGTTATCGCCGCCCTGCTGGTGGACAATGCCCCGGCCGGTTATGCCCTCCCCGGTCAAGCGGTGGAGTTGGTGTTGGCGGATACGCCTTTCTATGCCGAAAGCGGCGGGCAGGTCGGCGACCAGGGCATCATTACTGGCCCCAACGGCGTCTTTCGGGTTGAGGATACGCAAAGCCCGGTCGCCGGCTTGATTGTCCATAAGGGAATAGTAGTCAGCGGCGATATTTCTCTGGGCGAACCGGTGTCGGCGCAAGTGGACGCCGCCCGCCGGATGGACGCCGCCCGCAATCACAGCGGCACCCATCTGCTCCACGCCGCCCTCCGCGCTACTCTCGGCCCCCATGTGCGGCAAGCCGGCTCGCTGGTTTCCCCCGACCGTTTGCGCTTTGACTTCTCCCATGTCGGCCCCCTTGCTCCCGACGAACAGCTTGCTGTCCAGTCCCTCGCTAACGGCAAAGTGCGGGATAATCTGGCGGTGTCCACTGCGGAAAGCACCTACGCCGCCGCCGTCCAGCAGGGGGCATTGGCTTTCTTTGGCGACAAATACGGCGACACCGTGCGGGTAGTGCGGATGGACGAATCCCCCTCCGACCCCGCCGCGCCCTTCAGTATGGAAGTTTGCGGCGGCACCCATGTCCACGCCACCGGCCAAGTAGGCACCCTCTTTGTCTTGGGCGAGTCCGGCATCGGCGGCGGGATGCGGCGCATCGAAGCCGTTACCGGCCGCGCCGCCGAACAGCTTTTCCTCGAGCGCACCGCCCGCCTCGAAGCCCTGGCCCGCAAACTGCAAACCCCGGTAGTGGACTTGGAATCCCGCCTCGACAGCTTTATTCAGGATACCGATGAGCTGCGCCGCCGCTTGGCTGCTCTGGAACGCGGCAACTTGCGCGCCGAAGCCGAGAACCTGCTCTCCCAAGCCCAAGACATCAACGGCGTTACCCTGATTGCCGGGCGCACTTCGGCCAACGGCGCCGAAGGAATGCGGGAAATGGGCGATTTCCTGAAACAACGCCATCCTAAAAATGCCGTCATCGCCTTGGGCGCGGTAGTCAACGGCAACCCCCTGCTGGTAACGATGGTTACTTCCGACTTGACCCGCCGGGGCTTCCACGCCGGCAACATCGCCCGGGAAGCGGCCAAATTGATGGGTGGTGGCGGCGGCGGCCAGCCGGAAATGGCTCAAGCCGGCGGCCGGGACGCCGCAAATCTCGATAACGCCTTGAACCGGGTAGCCGACTTGGTGCGCCAAGCCGGGGCCAGCCGGGATTAGCCGGGGCGGCGGCACAATGCGCTTGCTGGCTCTGGATTTGGGCGACCGGCGGATTGGTATGGCCACCGGCGGCGTCCCCGGCTTGCCGGCTACTCCCATCGGCCACTTGGAGCGGGAGACTTTAGCCCGGGACTTGACCCGGATTCTGGAAATGTCCCAGCAGCGGGACATCGAGGGTTTCGTAATCGGGATGCCCTACGAACTCTCCGGGGATACCGGGCGGCAAGCCCAACTGGCCCAGGGTTTTATACGGGAACTGCGGAAACGCACCGACCTGCCGGTCTATGCCATCGATGAACGCTTTACTTCCCTGAACGCGGAACGGCTGCTCCGGGAGGGCGGCCTGCAACCCTCCCGGCGCCGGGGGGCCGTGGATGCCGCGGCGGCCGCCCTAATCCTCGAGCGTTTCCTGGCCGGCCCGCCGCCCAGCCCGGTAGAATGACCGCTGCCGCCCTACCCCGCAAACTTCCGAAACACCAGGCAGGCATTCTGTCCCCCAAAGCCAAAGGCGTTGGACAAAACCGTATTTACCTCCTGCCGCCGCGCCCCATTCGGCACATAGTCCAAATCACACTCCAGGTCGGGGGTTTCGTAGTTAATCGTTGGGTGAATTGTCCCGGTAACAATCGTATTGACGCAAGCCGCCGCCTCCAAAGAACCGGACGCTCCCAGGGAATGCCCCAGCATCGACTTGGTCGAACTGATGGGGATTTGATAAGCCCGCTCCCCAAACAGCCGCTTGATGGCGCGGGTTTCCACGGCGTCATTCAGCGGCGTCGCAGTGCCGTGGGCGTTGATGTAATCCACCGCCGCCAAATCCAGCCCGGCGTCCGCTACCGCCCGCCGCATCGCCTCCGCCGCGCTGCCGCCGGTTTCCTCCGGTTGTACCAGATGTCCCGCGTCCGCCGTGCAGCCGAAACCGGCTACTTCCGCCAATATAGCGGCGTCCCTGGCTATGGCGTGTTCCAACGACTCCAGTACCAGTAACGCCGAACCCTCGGATGGCACAAACCCATCCCGGTCGGCGTCAAAGGGGCGGCTGGCTTTTTCCGGTTCATCATTCCGGGTGCTTAACGCCCGCATTACGGCAAAACCAGCCAACCCCAACTGGCTGATGCCGGCTTCCGTGCCGCCAGCCAGTACCACATCGGCGCCGCCCAGTCGGATTAGCTGCAAGGCTTCCCCGATGGCTTGGTTCGACGCGGCGCAGGCGGTAGTGGCGGTAGAGTTGTAGCCCTTGGCCCCAACGTGCTGGCTGACATTGGCCGCCGCCATATTGGGCAGCACCATCGGAAAGAAAAAGGGCGACATCCGCATCCCGCCCCGGGCCGCCAGAATCCGGCAATTCTCCTCCAAAGTAGGAAAGCCGCCGTTGCCATTGCCCAGAATTACGCCCACCCGGTAGGCATCCTCCCGCTCCATTTTCAGCCCGGCCGCCGCTACCGCCGTCAATGCCGCCGCCACCGCCAATTGGGAAAAGCGCGCCATTCGCCGGGCTTCCCGCCGGTCAAGGTATTGGGCCGGGTCAAAATCGCGCACTTCCCCGGCAATGCGGCAGGGATAGCCGGTCGGGTCGCACAAGGTCATCGGCCCGATGCCGGACTGGCCCGCCGTCAGGTTCGCCCAAAACGCTTCCAGGGTTTGCCCCAGGGGGGTAATAGCCCCCACCCCGGTAACTACAACCCGTTTCCTTTCCCTAGCCATAACCGCAACCGTTATGAATAATGCGCTTGACCCGCCGTGTCGCCTTGCCTTTACCCGGCCCGCAAATCCACCGGCAGCAAATCCGGGTACAACTCCGCTGCAATCCCCAGAACCGCCTCCCGCAGTTCCGCCGCCACAAACAGGGAGCCGGCCGCCACGATTAAATCCTCCGGCCCCGCCAATTCCCGGGCCAGTTCTAACGCCGCCGCTACCGTATCCCTTTCCGGCACGCCGTCAATGCCGTTGTTGCGGAACAAATCGGCGATGGCGGCCGGCGGCACCGAACGGGGATGCCGGGAACGGGCGGCAATAATCGTGGGCTTGACCCCGGCGATTACCTCGACCATCCCGGCTACGCTTTTATCCCGGGAAAATCCGGCAATGAAAATCAGCCGCCGGTAGTCAAAGCCTTGCGCCAGGGCAGCCAACAGAGTAGCCATCGAATAGACATTGTGCGCCCCGTCGGCAATCACCGTGGGCTGGCGGGACAAAACTTCCAGCCGCCCCGGCCAAGATACTTGCGCCATTCCCTCCACTACCGCGCGCTCCGGGATCGTATGCCCCTGCTCCTGCAAAGTCTCCAAAACACCCACCGCCACCGCCGCATTTTCCTGCTGATGTTGCCCCAGTAGCGGAATCCGCAGGTTATAGCGGCCGCGCCGTCCCTGCACCGTCAACTCTTGCCCATCCGGGTCCGCCACGCCGCCCTGCCAGGTTACATCCCGGCCCCCTCGAATCAGCGGCGCTTGCTTTTCCTGCGCCGCGGCTAAAATCGGCCCCATTGCCTCCGGGCTTTGCGGCGCGACTACCACCGGAACGCCGGCTTTGATAATGCCGGCTTTGTCCGCCGCAATCTGCCCCACCGTATCGCCCAGAATGGCGGTGTGGTCCAGGCTGATTGAAGTTATCGCGCCGACCGCCGGAGACACTACATTAGTAGCGTCCAACCGCCCGCCCAAGCCCACCTCGATGGTCTGAAAATCCACCCGGTCTTGGGCAAAACCTTGAAACGCCATCCCGGTCATAAACTCGAACAGGGAAACCGGCCCCAAGTCAGTATCATCCCCCAGCCGCTGCGCCGCCGGCAGCAGTTGCTCGACCAAACCGGCAAATTGGCTTTCCCCAATGGGCTGGGTGTCCCGCCGGATCCGTTCCCGAAAGGTATGCAAATGCGGCGAGGAATAAAACCCGGTGCGGTAGCCGGCGGCAGACAATACCGCATCGACCATCGCCGCCGTGCTGCCTTTCCCCTTGGTGCCGGCAATGTGAATGGTGGGAATTGCCAGATGCGGATTGCCCAGCATTTCCAGCAGCGCCGTCATCCGCCCCAAGTCATAAATCCGCTTTTGCCGCGGCAACGCCGGCGTCTGCCGCTCGTGGTCCACCAGCGACAGCAGGTAGTCAATGGCTTGCCGATAGTTCATTCCGCCCTAGCCCCTTAATCGTCCTTCCCGCGCCCACGGGAATCCCGAATAATCAAAACAGCGTCCCCCCGCCCGCTCTAATGATCCCGGATGTGCCGTGGCGGCGCCCCCAGGTTAATCCGCAAGGCGTCGCCCACCGATACCCGGTTCACAAAGCCAATGTTACCCTCCAGCCGCCGCGGCGTAAAGCCGTAGGTTTCCGCAACCGCCCCCAACTCGGCGACATTCCGCACCCGCAGCATTTTCAGCATTTCGGTAGTAATCGGCGGCCGCCGCATTACCCGCTGCATCACCGCCACATTCATTCCCATCAGCCACAGGGGAATATGGATGCGCCCCCGCCGTTTGCCCATCGCCCGGGCCACGGCGCGGACGATTTGGTTATAGGAAAGCTGCTCCGGCCCGCCGATTTCCACGGTCCGCCCCAGCAAATCCCCGCGGGACAGGGACAAGGCAACGCACTGGGCTACATCCTCGACATGAATCGGCTGCAACCGATTGCGGCCGCTCGCCGCCACCGGCACCAGGGGAAACAGCCGTACCAAAGCCGCCATCGAGTTCAGAAACTCATCCCCTTCGCCAAAGATGATGCAGGGACGCAGGATGGTGTACGGCAGACCGCTTTCGGCTGCCGCCCGCTCGCCCTGCCACTTGCTCAACAAATAGGGATACGCCGGGTCATTAGCCGCGCCCATTGCGCTGACCTGGACGAAATGCTGCACCCCGCCGGCGGCTTTGGCGGCGGCGACCACCCGGGCCACTCCCTCCCGGTTGATGCCGTCGAAAGTGCTGCCCTTGCCCTCCCGGATGACCGCGACCAAGTGAACTACCTGCTGCACCCCCCGGCAGGCGCTTTCCAGAGCGTTGCCATCGTCAATTGACCCGTAATAAACATCCACCGCGCCCGGCGGAAAAATCCGCTCCCGCCCCGGGCTATGCACCAAGCAGCGCACCGCATAGTTATGCTCGAGCAGTTTCGCCACCACCTGCCGCCCCAGGAACCCGGTTGCCCCGGTAACCAGAACCGTCATAACGCCCCCTTTCCTGACGATTCCATTGTAATATAAAACCCGGCTTAAATGGGCTATACTAGCCGGGGAAAATTGCCCCCGAAAAACCGGATAAATCGCAGGAGACAGCTTAATGCCGCAACCGGAACTCCACTTCGGCGCCAGCGTAGTATTAGGCGCCGCCGAAATCGCCGCCGAAGCCCGCTGGCTCGAGGAATTGGGCTATGAATATCTGGCTGCCGGGGAACATTTTATGCGCGGCAATCCCCCCGGCCCGACCCACGCCGCCCTGCCGCTGCTGGCCGTCGCCGCCGGGGCCACGACCAACATCCGCTTGCTTTCCTCCATCCTGCTGACGCCTTTCTACCATCCCCTGACCCTGGCTAAACTCACCGCTACTTTGGATATTGCGTCTAACGGCCGCTTGACCTTGGGCGTTGGCGTCGGCGGGGAGTTTCCCATGGAGTTCGCCGCCGCCGGGCTGGAAGTAACCCAGCGCGGCCGCCGCACTAATGAATGTCTGGCTGTATTGCGTCGCCTGTGGGCGGAAACCGGCGTTTCTTACCAAGGCCGCCACTTTCAACTGGAGGATGTAACCCTGAACCCGCCGCCGGCGCAACGTCCCGGCCCGCCGGTCTGGGTCGCCGGCCGCCGGGATGCCGCCATGCGCCGCGCCGTCCGCTACGGCGATGGCTGGCTGCCCTACTTCTACAGCCCCCAGCGTTACCAAGACAGCGTGGCCCAAATCCGGCAACTTGCCCAAGCGGAAAACCGCGACTTGACCGCCTTTCAATGGGCTTTCTTTCCCTACATTGCCATCTACCCGAATGAGCAGGAAGCGGCGGAAGCGGCCGCCATTGCCTTGGGCGGCCGCTATCTTTACGGCGGCGATTTTCTTAATATCGTCTGCAACTATTGCCTGTTAGGCCCTCCGCAGCAGTGCATCGACCGCTTGCAGGAATATATTGACGCCGGGGCCCGGCACATCATTTTCAGCGTAGCCTGCCCCCGGGAGGAGCGCGTCCGCCACATTGAAACCATCGCCAACGAAATCATCCCCCCCTTCCGCCCAACCTGACCCGGCGTGAACCCGCCCGGCAAGGCAATGGGCTATGGTAAAGCGGATTAGCGATGCCGCCGGAACAGCTGCCAAACCGGCACGGCAAACCCGGGCAGCAAATCGCCGCCCTCCAGCGTATCATCCTCGCCCAAAATCACCGGCTCCTGATACAGGCGGTACACCGTAATCGTAACCCGCTCCGGATCCGCCACCCAAACCTCTCTTGAGCCATAGCTCAGCCACATCCCCGCCTTGGCCGCCAATTCCGGATAAGAGTTGCCCGGCGACTTAACCTCCACCGCCAAATCCGGCGCCAATTCCGGATAGCCCTGCGCTCCCTCCGGAATGCGCCCCGGGGCAATCCAAGCCACATCCGGGGCGCGCACCGTATCCGGCTCCCGTTCGAGCCGATAGCCCGGCTCCCCGGCGCGGACTACGCCGTAATCCTTTGCCGCGGCATAACTGAACAGCGCATGAGAAATACACGGCACCGTATCCCCGTGGTGGTCTCCGGTAGGCATTTTATCCACCACAACGCCGCGCAGCAGCTCGTAACGCTGCCCGTCCCGGGGCATCAACAGCAACTCCTCGGCGGTAATCAACTTGGGAGCAGCAACAACCGTAACCATAACTACCTTACACCAGTCCAACCGGATGGGGGCTTTCCCCCGGAATAAGCGCCGCCCATTGTAGCACAAGGCGGGCGGCAGGAAAGATAGATGTTGGGGTGGGAACCGGATTAGCGATGCCGCCGGAACAGCTGCCACACCGGAACGGCAAAACCGGGCAGCAAATCGCCGCCCTCCAGCGTATCATCCTCAGTCAAAGTAACCGGCTCCTGGTAAAGGCGGTACACGGTAATAGTAACCCGCTCCGGGTCCGCCACCCAAACCTCCCGGGAGCCATAGCTCAGCCACATCGCCGCCTTGGCCGCCAGTTCCGGATAAGAATTGCCCGGCGACTTAACCTCCACCGCCAAATCCGGGGCCAGTTCCGGATAACCCTTCGCCCCGGCCGGAATGCGACCCGGCGCAATCCACACCACATCCGGCGCGTGCACCACACCCGTAGCCCGTTCCAGACGATAGCCCGGTTCCCCGGCTCCACTCTCTCCATAGTCGTTGGCCTCGGCATAATTGCCCAAGACCCGGTCAATGCGGGACACCGTGATGCGGTGCGGGTTTCCAGTAGGCATTTTTTCACCAATACGCCGCGCAGCAACTCGTAACGCCGCCCGTTCCGGGGCATCAGCAGCAGCTCCTCGGCGGTAATCAGTTTGACAGCGGTAACTCTCTATGCCTACATTACACCAGTCAAGCCAGATCGGGCTTTGCCACCTAAATGAACACCGAATCGCACCACAAACCGGATGGCGGCGGGAAAGCGGGGCTTTGGGGTGGGAACGAGATTAGCGATGCCGCCGAAACAGCCGCCAAACCGGAACGGCAAAACCGGGCAGCAAATCGCCGCCCTCCAGCGTATCATCCGCGGTCAAAGTCACCGGCTCCTGATAAAGGCGATACACCGTAATCGTAACCCGCTCCGGGTCCGCCACCCAGACCTCCCGGGAGCCATAGCTCAGCCACATCCCCGCCTTGGCCGCCAGTTCCGGATAAGAGTTGCCCGGCACTTTGACTTCTACCGTCAGGTCGGGAGACAGTTCCGGATAACCCGGCGTCCCGTCCGGAATGCGTCCCGGCGCAATCCAAGCTATATCCGGTGACCGCACCGTATCCGGCTCCTTTTCCAGCCAATAGCCCGGTTCCCCGACCCGGCCCTCTCCGTAGTCATTAGGCTCGATATAATTGCCCAAAGCCATGTTAATCCGGGATACCACTACGCTATGCTGGTATCCCGCCGGCATTTTATCCACCACCACGCCGCGCAGCAGTTCGTAACGCCGCCCGTACCCCCGGGGCATCAACAGCAACTCGTCGGCGGTAATCAACTTGGGAGCAACAGCAACCGTAACCATAACAACCTAACTCCAGCCCAGCCGGATGGGGCTTTGCCACCTAAATAAGTGCCGCCCATTGTAGCACAAGCGGGATGGCGGTTCTAGCCGGCAATCAGTGCCGACACAAGCAACCGCCCGAATAATGAATTGTAATAATGCCCTTGACTGATTATTAACTTTCGGGATATTATGCGGGGGTAATGCAAGATACTGCTGCCGAAACTGCCGCCCCGGCCGCCGCCGGCCGTCAGCCGGGGGAAACCGCCCGGCCGCGGCCGCCGGGGCGTTTCTTTTACGGCTGGCGGGTAGTGGCCGTAGCCTGCCTGCAAGGGATGTTCGGCAACGGCGCCATCTCCACCGGCTTTCCCCGTTTCTTTGAACCCATCCGCGGCGATTTAGGCATTTCCTACGCCGCCATGTCTCTGGTGTTCAGCCTGGCCCGGGCCGAAGGCGGCCTCGGCGCGCCGCTGGTCGGCTGGTTGGTGGACAAGTTCGGCTCCCGCCCGATGATTCTATTCGGCGGCCTGACCGCCGGCATTGGCTTGATGCTCCTGGCTTTCGCGCAGGAATACTGGCAGCTGGTATTCCTGTTCGTCGGCGTGGTCTCCGTAGGCAAAACCGCCGGCTTGGGGCAAACCCTGATGGCGACGGTCAATCAGTGGTTCGTGCGGCGCAAGGCGTTAGCCCTATCCACCCTGATGACTTCCTTTGCCGGCGGCGGGGCAATCGTCGTGCCATTGCTGCACTGGGGCATTACCGCGCTGGGCTGGCGGCCGACGGTATTTATCATCGGCTTATTCATCGCCCTGCTGACCCTGCCGGTAGCTTATATCATCCGCAGCCGCCCGGAGGACATTGGCTTGCTGCCGGATGGCGACCGGCCCGGCGCGGCCGCCGCGTCCCGGCCGGCATCCCGGCACGGCGGCGGCCATCACGCCCCAACCCGGTCCGGCGAACCGCCACGCCACGACTTTACCGTCCGCCAAGCCCTCCGGACCTCAGCCTTCTGGTTTCTCTTAGCCGGCGTCATCACCCGGGTATCCGCCACCAATTCCATCATCATCCATCTCTTTCCCCTGCTGACTTGGAAAGGTGTGGACGAACAGACGGCAACCGTGGCGGCCTCGGTAATGTTCTTTATGGCGATACCGCTGCGCTTTCTCTTGGGCGTAGCCGGCGACAAGGTATCGCCGCGCAAGCTGCTGTTCTACGGGATGAACCTGGGCGCGTTGGGACTGATTGGGCTGTGGATACTGCCGCAGTGGCCCGCCCTGATTGTGTTCATCCTGGGCTTGGCGGTAGTCGAGGGCATAACTTCGGTGAACTGGATAATGGTCGGCGATTATTTCGGGCGGGCGCGCTTTGCCAGCCTGATGGGGGCGATGAGCATTTTCCACAACATGGGAATGTTTATTGCGCCCATCTACGCCGGCTGGATTCGGGATACTACCGGGGAATATGCCATCGTGCTGGCGACTTTTGCCCCGACCTTCGTTTTAAGCGCCGTGATGTTTGCCCTGGCCCGGCGGCCGGCCCCGCCGCCGGCGGCAGCGGAATAGCGACCGCTACTCTGCGGCCGCCGCTTACCCCGGCTGTATTTCCACCAACTGCAAGTCAAAGGTCAAATCCTTGCCGGCCAGGGGATGGTTGCCGTCCAGCTTTACCCGGTCGGCGGACAGTTCCAGCACCGTCATATACGCCGGGCGTCCGTCGCGGCCGGTGGCTTGCAGCTGCATCCCCACTTCCAGGGGGATGGATGCCGGAATATCCGACCGGGGAACTTCAATCACCCCCTGCGGCTGGTAAATGCCGTATGCTTGGTCGGCGGCGATAATCACCGTGCGGGATTCCCCGGCCGCCATACCCACCACGCCCTGTTCAAAGCCGGGTATCATCTGCCCTTGGCCGATGGTGAACTCCAGCGGCGCCCCGCCCTCCGAGGAATCAAACACGCTGCCGTCATCCAGCCGCCCGGTGTAATGAACCTTAACCGTATCGCCCTGCTGCGCCGCCATTCTTACGCTCCTGCTTTCCGTATCGCCGCCCTTGCCAGTATGGGCAATGCCCAGGCTGATTGCCGGGCGGGTAGTGCCGGGATGGATGGCACTTCCGCCCCCATTGCCCGGCTATTATTCCCCGGCCGCCAGTTCCGCAAAGACCCGCCGCCAAGTGGCATCATCGCCGCGCCCCATACCCTCCCGGTAGGTGATTACCCCATTGCCGTCGAAGGCTATTTTAGTGGATTGGATGGTTACATTCAGATCCGTCAGCAGCTGCCGGGGGGCCACGGCCACCGGCCAGGGCTGTCCCCGTTCCCGCCGGTAACGCTCCAGGGTAGCCAGGTCTTCGACAATGCCGGGATGGACGCCAACGGCATAAAAGGCCACCTCCTCAGCATAATCCGGGTAAATATCCCCCATCCGCTGCAACTCAGCGGTGCAAACCGGTCAAGTAGTGGCCCAGAAAAATAAAAAAGTCGGCTTGCTCTGTGCTATCAGGTCAGCCGCCGTAACCGCGCCCCCGTCCGCCAATTCCAAAGCAAAATCCGGGATGCGGTAGCCCACTTGATGACCCGGCGCAACAGCCGCCGCCGCCGCCGGAAAATCCGCCCCGGTCAAAACGACGCCCGCCGCCGGCTTGTCCGCCGCGTCGGCCGTAGCCGGATTAGTCGCCGCGCCGGCCGCCGGCTCCCCCGGTTGGCTGACCGCCAGATAGACCGACACCCCCAAGCCGGCCAAGGCAATCAGCAATCCCAAAGCCGGCAGGATACGGCTGGTCCACAAATTGCCGTTCATTGCCCGCCTCCCGGCAGCCGGCCCGTCCGGTTACTGCGGTTGGGCCAATTCCGCAAAGACCTGCCGCCAAACCTCCGGGTCGCCATCGCCAAAGCCGTCCCGATAGGTGATTACCCCGTTGCCGTCGAAGGCTATTTTAGTGGACTGAACCGTCACGCCCAAGTCTTGCAGGATAGCGCCGTCGGTCGGATTGGCGACCGGCCAGGGATGTCCCTGCTTTTGGCGGTAGCTTTCCAAAGTTTCCAGACTTTCGATGCGCTTGGAAAAGGTGCCGATGGCGTAAAAGTCCACCGCCTCGGCATATTCGGGATAGATGTCTTTCAGCCGCCGCAACTCGGCGGTGCAGACCCCTCAAGTAGTGGCAAAGAAAAACAGGAAAGTCGGCCGCCCGGCCGCCGTCAATTCAGCCGCCGTAATTGTGCCGCCCGCCGCCAGTTCCAGCGTAAAGTCGGGGATACGATACCCGACCTGATGCCCGGTTTCCGGCAAAGGAACCGCCGGCGCCGCCGGTTCAACTTGGGCAACCGGTTCCGGCTCCACGGCCGCCGGTGCCGCCGGCGCAACGGGCGCAACCGGCTCCGCTTGAGCAACGGCCGCCGCCGGGGCCGGTTCAGCGGCCGCCGGTTCCGCTGGGGCGGCCGGCTGCCTTTGGGACGATTCCCCGGCCGCCGCCGGCATCGCCTTGGCCGCCGCCTCTTGCCCGGCCGGTTTTGCCGCTTGCGCCGGATTAGCCGGCGCGGCTTTAACCGCCGGTTCCTCATTGACCGATTGCGCCGGCGCGACTTGGGCCGCCGCCGCCGGCGCGGCCGGTTCCCTGACCGGAGGTGGTTGACTGGCGCTGCCGCAAGCCGCCGCCAGCAAGCCGATGGCGAACAAGGCAAGGAACAGGAACCGCCCGGCGCGGCCCGCTCGTAACTTGAAATTCATCAAACCACTCCTCTGGGGGAAACCTTGGGATTTGGGGAATACCGGGATTATTCTACCACAGAAAATACGCCGCTTAAAACCGCCCGTCAGCCCCCCGCCGTCTCCTCATCCCTCCCACCGTCATTCCCACGAAAGTGGGAATCCAGAACCCCCAATTCCATACATTCATCCGAAAATCCGTCTTAAATCCCCTTGACAGCTATAATTCCCGCCCCCATAATAAGAATCGTCCAGGTTAACCTGACCCCGGGACGCCGGGTTCTTTACGCTAAGCTTACCGTGAAATCACCAGCTCGCAGCGCGCTGTGCGGCCCCAACAGCCGGCCTTGAACCGGCTTCCGGGCCCCGGCTCCCCACCGGGTAAATCGGGCCACCCGCCGCGGCCGTTACGGCCCCGGGCCGCCCGCCAAACCCCATCCGGGGGCAGCAACCGCCAACGGCTCCCCGCCAGCGGCGGCCAATCCCCCCAGGAGTTGGAGCTACTCTAGGTTGACCGGAGGGTGGTCAATCGACTGCATTGGAACTGGGGCTCCGTCGGCATGACGAATCGCCAAGTATGCCAACCGGCGTTGCGGCGGCCCACCTCAAGGTTCTATGCTGCAATGCTGATTAAGTCGGGAAACTCCGGGCGGATCAAGCCAGGATAACCCCCGGAGCAGGCAACCCGGATGGCTTGGTCAGCGCAATCCTCCGCGACGGGCGGAACTCAGGGCCTTGGGTTCCGCCACCCGCGACAAAACCCCAAAACTAACCCGCCGGGGCAGCCAGGAGGTCCTGCCCCGGCTATTCCCCGTACCCGACCTATGTCATTCCCTTTACATCCCCCATGTCATTCCGAGGCGCAGCCGAGGAATCTCAAATCCCCGCCCTAACCCCCTTTCCCCATCCGCAAACTCCCCCAATTCTTAATTCTCAATTCCTAATTCCTAATTAACCATTCCCCCTATTGACACCCTTAAATCCCCCGCTTTATAATCTGCCAAATTTCCGGCAAGTCCCCGGCCTGCTGCCCCATCGCCGGAACTTAATCTACAATCGGGGAGGTTACACCGATGCCTCGTTGGTTAAGCAGTCCTAAACCTATCCTCCTTGGCGCCCTAGCCCTGACCCTCGCCCTCGTCGTCGCCTGCGGCTCCGCCGCCCCGGCCGCGCCCGAAATCGTGGAAGTGGAAGTCGAGCGGGTCGTCGAGAAAGAGGTCATCCGCGAAGTCCCCCAGGAAGTCGTGGTCGAAAAAGAAGTCGTCCGCGAAGTCCCGGTCGAAGTAGTCCGCACCCAGGAAGTCCTGCGGGAAGTTCCCCGGGAAACCGTCGTTGAAAAGACGGTTATCGCCACTCCCACCCCCATTCCCGTCCAGATGGAACAGGTCGAAGCCAAGGTTACCCGCGTCATCTACGCCCTCGGCGAAGTGCAGGAAACCAACCGCCACTGGACCGTCGGCCGCCCCTCCTACTACCAGTTCGACCCCTACTCCGAAACCCTCATTGGCCTCGACGCCACCACTAACGAGCGGATTCCCCGCCTCGCCAAATCTTGGGAATTCACTCCGGACGGCCGCACCTGGACTTTCCAGCTCGAGGAGAATGTGCCTTTCCACTTCGACTATGGCAACTTCACCTCCGCCGACGCCATCGCCGCCCTCGACCGCATCCTCGGCGATGACTCCCAGGTTTCCGCCCGCTCCTTCTTTGACGACGCTACTTACGAAGCCCAGGGCGACAACGCCTTTCAGATTGTCTTTCCCTCCATCTCCCTCGACACGCCCTCCATCCTCTCCCGCGGCTTTGGGGGGGGGGAGATTATGATGTTGAGCAAGCGGCAGTTCGACGAAGTGGGCATTGACGGCTTCGACGAACAGCCCGCCGGCACCGGTTCCTACCAGTACGGCGGCCGCGAACAGGGGCAGAGCATCTGGTTCGAGAAAGCGCCCCAACCCCACTGGCGCGGTGAAAATCCCGACTTCCAAGAAGTCGAACTCCGCTGGGTGCGCGAGGACTTGACCCGCTTGGCCGCCCTGCTCACCGGTGAAATCCACATCGCCGCCCTCTCCCGGGAGTTGCAGCTCGAAGCCGGCCGCCGGGGAATGATGCCCGCCGCCGCCGGCGTCCCCACCAACTACCTCACTATGTTCCTCGGCGGCCAGTATTACGCCGCCTATCAAGAGGACTACGACCCCAGCGTACCTTGGGCGGCCGCGGACACCGGCAAACTGGTCCGCCAAGCGATGAACAAAGCCATCGACCGGGCCGAAATGCTCGACCATGTCCTCAAAGGCCAGGGCGAACTGATGCTCCTGACCCAGTACCATCCGGTTCTCGGCACCTGGAACGACCAGTGGGAAGCCGATTGGGAGGAACTCTACGGCTACGACCCGGACGCCGCCCGCGACCTGATGGCCCAGGCCGGCTTTACCCCGGACAACCCGATGCCCTTCACCTCCTACAACTACTTCTCCGCCGACGAGCCGGAAACCGCCGTAATGCTCGAAGCCCTCATTAACTATTGGGAGCCCATCGGCATCGACGTAACCCTCCTCGACAGCGAATGGGGCACCGTCCGCAAGAACTACCGGGAACGCACCGACTTCATCAAAAAGGGCGGTTGGGGCAATGTCATCACGATGCGCTCCCTGACCAACCGGCTGCGCTCCTGGTCCAGCGCTCAGGGCGTTGGCGGCGCCGGCTACTACTCCCAGGTCATCGAGGACAACTACGCCGCCTACCGCGACCTGGCGACCCTCGACTACGACCGCATCAACCAGCTGCTCCTGGAAGTGGGGGACGACAAGTATTACAACTTCGCCGACATTCCCTTTTTCTGGTTCAGCCTGACCGTGATGTATAACCCCGAAGTAGTCGAGAGCTGGACTTTCCCCGGCACCGCCGGCTCCAAGACCAGCCACTGGAACCTCCTCCGCGCCGCCCAGTAACCCCCCAACCCGCCGGGCCTACATTCCCGGCAGTCCCAACGCAAAAACCCAGCCCCCCGGCGTTGCCGGGGGGCTGTCTATTTCTGACTTGGCTTGCTAAAATCAACCCGGTCGGCGGTTTTACAACCCGCCACGGAGGTGTTACCATAGTAGCAGTCAAAATCATCATCTACATCCTGACCTTCGCCGTCGTCCTGGTCATCGCGGCCGCCATTGTTGGCGTCAGCTTAGTCGTAGCCCCGGCCGCCGCCAAAAGTACCGGCTTGTCGGTGTTAGCCGTCGCCCTCGGTGGCTTGGCGGTCACCGGCGGCGTAATCTATCTGGCCGAAAAACTCATCAACCTGACCAAAGGAGTAGTCTCGATGGTATTCGATCTGGTAGTCGAGAAGTATAAGCAACACCGCCTGGAAGCCGGCATCAAAATCGGCATCCAGCAAGGCCAGGAAATTGGCCGGCAGGAGACCCAGCGGGAAGTGCGCGCTTGGTACGAGCGGCAACAAGCCGCCCTCCGGGCCGGCCTCCCCTTCGACGAACCGCCGCCCGGCTACTCCCCGGAAACCCACGCCAACGGCCAAGACCCCGGCTAGGCGCAACCTCAACCAAAAACTCAGCCCCTCGGTAACCCCGGTGGCTGTCTAATTTATCCGCCGCAATAGTCGTAGAGGTCAGGCCAGCCCTCGGTTGCGCGCCGCCCCTGACAATTCCCCGTCAAAAGTCAGCAAAGGCAACTCCATCACCCGGGCCAGGTAGAGATAACTGGCATCATAGAGCGTCAACCCGGTATCCTCAACCACCCCCACCACCGCAAGGTAGTCCACATCCAACAGGCGAATGCCGGTGTGCAGGAAAGCCTCCAGACTCTCAACAACGGTCTCCCGGATTCGCGGGTTTTCGGCGATTTTTCTGCTGGCTGCGCTTGCCATTTCGTAGTTCAGCAGCGTAGGCGCAAACAAATCAACTCCAGCACTAAGCCGCATAGCCTCCCGGTAGCGCGCCTCCCGGAAATACATGGCAGCGCAAACGGATGCATCAACTACCTTAGCGGCCCGGGCGGGACGCATCTCTCATCCTCCGAATGAAAGCGGTCGAATCCGTCTCCGACTGCCAAGTCTGCGTGTCCAGCCAGGCAATGGCCTCATCGACCGTCCACTTCTCCCCATTCTGCGGCCACGGCGGCGGGGGCGGCAAGTCCAACCCCGAAACCCTTTCCGGTTCCGGCGGGACTTCCTCAAGCTGCTTCCCTTCCTCATCCATAAAAAAACCCTCCTGTAAAACTGGTATCATATCCCATCCTAACTTATTGCCGGGAAGTCCGCAATGCCCCCGGCAAAACCAACCGCCGCGCCCCGACCGGCTAAAATCAACCCGGCCGGCGGTTTTACAACCCGCCCCGGAGGCACTGCCCCGGCAATACCTCGTACTTAACCCCGCCCACCGGCAATGTCCGACTACCACGGTTTGCCCTCCCCCCAACTTTCTGCTACACTAACCCCGGCCCGCCGGTCTTTATGTAAATAAACCGGCCGGCCCCATATTCCCAAAAGGAGTCGCTATGATTTACGAAGTCCGCACCTACGATATGAAACCCGGCAGCGTCGCCGAGTTCGAGGACAACTTCGGCAAGGCTTTGCCCGCCCGGGAAAAGGTCTCCCCCTTGGCCGCCTTCTGGCACACCGAAATTGGCCCCCTCAACCAGGTCATCCACATCTGGCCCTACGACAGCATGGAACACCGCGAGGAGTGCCGCAGCGCCAGCGTCGAGGGTTGGCCGCCGCCCAACGGCGGCAACATCCTGAATATGGACTCCCAGATTTGGCAGCCCGCCGACTTTATGCGCCCCCTCGGCGGCGGTCAGGAACTCGGCGGCGTCTATGAAATGCGGATTTACACCTACCAGCCCGGCTCCCTCGCCGAAGTGCTGAAGCGGTGGGCCGCCGCCGTCCCCCATCGGGAAGCCTACTCCCCCCTGGCGGCCGGGATGTATTGCGAACTCGAGGACGGCTCCAGCAAGTGGATGCACGTCTGGCCCTACAAAGACCTGGCTGAACGCACCCGCATCCGCGCCGAAGCCGGCGAAAACCCGAACTGGCCGCCGCCCACCCGCGAGTTCCTGGTCCATCAGGAAAACAAAATCGTCATCCCCGCATCCTTCTCCCCCACCCGCTAATCAATCGGGGGCGGCGGCTTACGGTTCAACCGTAAGCCGCCGCCAAAAGGTGAACCGCCCTTGCTCTCCGCCGCCGCTGACCTCGACGCCCTCAAAGCCGCCAATCAGCAGTTCTACGCCGCCTTTGGCGCGCTGGACTTGGCGGCGATGGATGACATCTGCCTGGATTCGGAGCAGGCTTTGTGCGTCCATCCCGGTTGGCAGCCCTTGGTCGGTTGGGAAACCATCCGCGAAAGCTGGCGGCGCATCTTCGACAATACCACCCTGATGCACTTCAACATCCGCTATGTCAATGTGGTGGTCGAAGGCGATTGCGGCTGGGTTACTTGCGTTGAAAACATCACCAGCGTGTTGCAGGGCCGCGCCGACAACTTCGGCGTCCTGGCCACCAACATATTCATCCGCACCGGCTCGGGTTGGCGGCTCATCGCCCACCACGCTTCCCCGGGAATGTAAGAGGAGGAAACCCCCGATGCCCTACGCTATCAACCATGTCCACATCCGTTCCGCCGACCCTCACGCCAGCGCCGCTTGGTACGCCAAGCACTTCGACGCCAAAATCGTATCGGAGCGGGAAGTTATGCCCGGCACCATCACCATCGGAATGGAAGTCGGCGGCCCCACCCGCCTTAATGTGTCGTCCCAGCCGCCCGGCTCCTCCGACCAGCGCGCCGCTGCCGAACTGAACCGCCTCGGCCTCGAACATTTCGGCTTCCATGTCACCGACCTGGCGGCCGAACTCGACCGCCTCACTGCTGCCGGCATCCGCACCGTCCTGCCCCTGACCGAAGTAACCGGCGGCCTCAAGCTGGCCTATATCGAAGGCCCGGACGATGTGCTGATTGAACTGGTGCAGCCCGCCGCCTAGCGTACTGACAAGCCGGCAAACCTCATCCCAATCCAACCGCAGGGATACGCCAATGACCGAAAACCTATGGGACTTTGACGCGGTAGAACCGGGGCAAGCCGCCCCGCCCACGGTAGTTACCATCACCTCGCAGCAGATTGCTGAGTACGCTGATATTGCCCAGAATCCGGATGCCCGCTACCAGTTGGGCGGCGGCAGTCCCGAATACGGCGGCGCACTGGTGCCGATGCCCACAATGGCATTATCCTACGCCCCCCTGCTGCGGGCGGAAATCGCCGCCCACAACGGCTTTACCGCCTTGGAGCAATCCCAAACCGCCCGCCGTCAGACCCCCTTTGCAAAATGCGAAGCCCAATGGTTCCGCCCGGTTGTCGCCGGGGACACCATCACCGCTACCGGCCGGGTACTGGAAAAGTATGAACGGCGCGGCAGCAAGTTCGTTACTTTCCGCATAGCGGCAGCCAACCAGCGCAGCGAACCGGTCGGCCAGTACGATTACACTTGCATTTTCGAGTACGCCAAAGGACAGCGGGAAGTTCCCCAGGACGCCGCCGCAACTCCGGCAATGCCCGCCGCTCCCGTTGTGCCGGCCCAATCACCGCCGCCAACCGCGCCGCTGACCTTCGCCGCCATTGCGGTGGGCGACGCTTTGTCGGAACTAGCCATCACCGAAAGCCGAGCCATCATCAACCGCAAAAGCGACTTCCGCTTGGCCGGCCCGCCCAGCGCAAGCAACATCCATAACGATGAGGAATTTGCCCGGCAAAACATTTTTGGCGGCACGGTCAACGCCGGCCCGGCCACAATGTCCTATGTGGACCAGATGCTGGAACGCTCCTTCCCCCTCAGCGCCTTCTACAACGGCGGCCGCCTCCTGATGCGCGCCATTACGCCCTTCCGCGCCGGGGACACCGTAACCTTCACCGGCGAAATCACCGCCAAGCAAGCCGCGCCAGGCAACGGCTTGGTCGAATGCCGGGTCAAAGGCATCAACCAACGCGGCGATTTAGTCTGCCTCGCCGACGCGGGGCTGGTAATGGGGTTGTAGCCGCCAACGCGCCGCCCGAGGCTAACCCTTTTCTTTAGCCGCCTATTCTGCTATGCTTACGATACCCAACTATCCTAAGGAGCAGAACAGAAGTTGCTCTGATGCCGACCCGTGGCCGCGCCCGGGTCGGCAAGCATATTTCCTACCGCAGCTTCCCATAAACCCGCTGCGGCGTTACCAGAATGCCCACGCCCTCTTGGGCTACCATCGCTTGGTCATACTCGGCCCAATCCGGGTGTTCCTTACCGCTGCACGCCCGGAAAATATCCCGCAGCAGCAACCGCAGCTCCTCAGCGTCGGTATTGTCGGCGGCCCGCAGTTGGGCTTGCCCTTCCACTACTACATAGCACCGCCAGTCCGCGGTCACCGCCAGGACGGTGATTTGCGGGTCGCGCCGCAGGTTCCGCACCTTGCGCGATTTGGGATAAACCGAGGCCAATACCAGCTGGTCATTCAGCGCCCCGCAGACTACCACGCTGGCCTGCACCGCCCCGTTGGGCTGGATGGTCTGGACTACCGCCCGGTGGTTTTCGGACAGGAAGGGTTTTATATCGGCAAAGTTCATAGGGGTGCCTCCGATTGATTGTTGGGGGTAAGTATAGCAGGGTGAGCAACTACGACAGACCGGAATCAAGCGATTAAAAAGGCAGGTCGTCCGTCTGATAGCGATTGGCATAAGCCAAATGCCCGTCGAGGAAAAAACGAACCGTATAGTCAGACGAGTTCTGCATACTAGTCAAGGAGAGGGTCAGATCCTTGGCACAGTGGTAATCCTCGTTGCGCCAATAATACCTTCGTCCCGTCCCTGCCTCCTCCAGAGCAACCCGAGCATCAAAAGGGCCGGGCGTTTTGGAATTCCTGTTGAAACGGAAAATAAGCATCTCCTCACTTATCTCCGCTTGCTCAACAAAAGTCCAAGAACGGTTAAAAAGGCGCAACTCGGGCCTGACACTAGTTTTACTTACCCACCGGCTGCTGGTACCCGCTGGTAGCAAGTATAGAAGCGTCTCGTACTCAGCTTGGCTACGGCAACCTATGTGCATCAGGTTTTCCAATCCCATACTCTGCGGGACCAACACCTCGGCATTGCGGTGACGGATTATCTGGTCGCGTTCTGGCGGGTCAAACCACGTGTCATGGTAGACCGTGCTAAACGGGATTTGCTTGAGGAAGTCGATGTTGTTCCCTACGTTTGTGTAGATAGAACCCAAGTTGCCGTCAGAGAAGCGACAGTCAACCCGCGCCAGCACCGACAAAGCGTCGAATATGAGATAAACAGGAACCGGGCAATGGGAGCCCAACTCCCATTGGCCCGAGGGGCGAAAACCTTCGTTCAGGTACTGGGTAGGAGTTCTTGGCCGGAAATATAGCCGCACGTAATCTTGCCACTGCCGGTCGGTACCGGCAATGACCTGAGGGCTGGCAATGTCCTGCTGCAATTGCCCGGTTGCCGCCACTTGCGCCCGACTGAGGATTTCACCCTGCCGCAGGATATTTACCACGTTCGTGACGTCGGTGCAGTGGAACAAAAACCGCGGCCACCACTGGCGCGCCTGCCCTATCCACGGCGCGCGCCGCAACTCCTCAATGTGCTGACGAAGCGCATTGATTTCCACTTCAGGCCGCAGGGTCATTCCGGTTCAACCACCCCGATCCCGGCCAAGGACAATTCTGGTCGCCTGCTGCTGCTGCCGGGAACTATCCGCAACCCGACGCCCAAAGCGTCGGGTTGCCTGGCTAACTCCACCTTCCGGATGTAAGACAGTTTCGTCATCAGTGGAATTATCTGGCTGGCGTAATTGTTCAAGCCGCTCGGCAGATATTCCCCGCCAAGAAAACTGGCGGCCCGAAGTTGCTGCCATAGATCCAAGAAGGCGTCCTCCGGTATCTGGACGACGGAACCGCCCAGTTCCAGAACTATCGACGCTTCGTCGCCGCCAATTCGCGCTCGAGCTCCCCCTTCGTTGCCTATACTGACAATGTGCGGGTCGGCGGCAATAGCCGCAATCAGGTCCGCCCAAACCTCGTTGAAGGCCAGCGAATCCGGCTCCCCTCGCAACCACCTTTTCATCTCCTTGAGATTGCGATGCTCCGGAGCGTAAAGGTCTTTGCGGTTCTGGAGGTGTACGTAGATGTCGATAGGCAACTTACTCAAGTACCGCTCCATCAAGGGCCGCACTTGGGTTTCCCAATCCAGTTCGCCGTTGCCGCAGCCTAGCAGGGGAAAGGAGATGTCCGTGATGCCGTACACGTGATAAGTGGCGGCAAAGGTTTTCAACCCGACCTCGATATACTCCGGGCTAGAGGGACTGCGCCAATGTTTCTTGGTGGGGAAGTTCAACACCCACTTGTTGGGCGTCCGGTAAAGCCACAGTTTCCCTACCTCGAACTGGCCCTTCTCGCACAGCTCCTGGTAGCGGGCAAACATCTCCGGATAGATGGTCTTGAAATCCTTGGCAATGCCCTTGCCCATCACTCCCACGGTGTTAACCGTGTTCACCAGCGTCCGCGCCGGACTGGCGAACAAGTCGCACACCACGTAAGTAATCATTGTGCCTCCCAGAAAGTCGGTTCCCTTGCGTCAATCCCCGGTTTCCGGTCTATTTTGCCACGACCTAGCCCATAGCGCAAGAAAAAGCCAACTATTCCTTTTGTGAGTTTTAGTGGTTAGATGATAGAACACATTTTCTTTATTGTCAACCGACTATTGTCACAATCCCCTCCCGAAAACTCCGCTCTATCTCCATGAAAGACCGTCAGGCCAGCCCGCTACACCCGCCGCCGCTTATCAACGAAGCGGGATTAAACCGGCTCCTTACTACCCACCCTCCGGCGCAACAATCTCCGCCGCCGGCTCCCGCAACTCCAGCGTCAATACCCGCGCCACTTCCGGCAAATCTCCAGCCGCCAACGGGCCGCGCAATTCCAGCCGCGGCAGCCGGGTTTCATCCTGGTCCGCCCAAACCGTTACCGGAATTGCCGCCGCCGCCAGCGTCGTACCCGGCAAGACCACGGCCAAAGCCGCCCCCGGCATCGTCCCTTGTATCCGCCAGGCCGCATAACTGCCGCCATCCCCATCCTCGACCCGTTCCGTCCCGGCCAACTGCGGGTTTTCCACCCCGGCAATAATATCCGCAAACATTTGCCCGGCGTTGTCAAAACGCACCGGCACCGGCACCGCCGCCGCCGCTGCTTCCCACTGCCCGCTGAACAAGTTAGTCATCCAGGTTTCATCGCCAATGCCGATAACTTCCAGTTCCACAAAAGACCCGGCGGTTTCCAGTTCCAACTTGATCCGGAACCGGTCGGGCTGGTTGGCAACTCCCGATGCCCGGGTCAGCAGCAGACCGGGGGACAGCTGCGTACTTCCCGCCGGATGTTCCAATGCAAAGGACAGCGACTCCGCCGCCGCAACCCGTTCCGCCGCCCGGGCCAAAATCGCCGCCGGGTCGGGAATAGGCGTCAGTGTTGGCGTCGGAGCCGGCGTAGCCGTAGCCCCGGCGCCGCCGCATCCCGCCAACATCAGCAACAACCCCATAGCCGTTAATAGTCGGAAAAGTCCGCTGCTCAATTCTTAAACGCTTGGTGTGAAATAAAAAGGCCGGAAAGACCTTGTAATGGAAGGCGTCTCTGCAGTCCGGTTCAGCCGGCCCGACCAAAGGGGGCTGGGCTATGTTGAATCCGAACACATTCCTAGCGATACTATATGTCCTGGTGGATGACTTTTGCAAGTCCCAAGGGCCGCTACGCCGCCACCCAACTGCGGGCTATTTCCCGCCCAGCCTTTAATCCCCCATCGCCGCCCATCCCCAAAAATCGCCCAAAATCGCATTTCCCGCCCTTATTGACAAATCCCATTATGTTATATTCTATACCCCGGCTATCCCCTGCAAAACCAGTCCCGACCCGAACCTAACCCGCCGCCCGGCAGCCCGCTAACTCCCGCCGCGCGGCCCCCAGCGAGCCGGAACTATGTCTCTCGAACGCTTCCTCGACACCCTCGCCGACCCGGCCCAACCCCTCGGCAACTCCGACTTCATCGAAGTCTCCGACCTCTCCCCCGCCGAGTTAGGCATCTTTGCCCGCGCCTGGTTCCGAATGCCCCGGGACCGCCGCCGCGCCATCATCGCCGCGATGGTCGAACTGGCCGAGGACAACCCCGAACTCGACTTCGGCGCCGTATTCAAGATGTGCCTCAAAGACCAGGACGAACCCGTCCTCGAACAAGCCATCGCCGGCCTCTGGGAACACGACGACCGCTCCGTCATCCCCGGCCTCATCCAAATCCTCAACTCCGACAAAAGCCCCCAAATCCGCGCCGCCGCCGCCGCCGCCCTCGGCAAATTCGCCGCCCTCGCCCAGGAAGGCGTCCTCCTCCCCAAAGACGCCGGCTGCGTCCGCGACCACCTCCGCGCTATCCTCGACAACCCCGCTGAAAATCCCGAAGTCCGCCGCCGCAGCCTCGAAGCCATCGCCCCCTTCAACACCCCCGACATCCACGACTACCTCTCCCAAGCCTACGCCAGCCCCGACCTCAAACTCAAATCCAGTTCCATCTACGCGATGGGGCGCACCGGCGAATCCGTCTGGCTGCCCCTCCTCATCAAAGAACTCCAAAACCACGAACCCGCCCTCCGCTACGAAACCGCCAATGCCTGCGGCGAACTCGGCGACGAAACCGTCGTCCCCCACCTCATTTGCCTGCTCCAGGACGAGGATGACCAGGTGCAAATGGCCAGCCTCGCCGCCCTCGGCAAAATCGGCGGCATCCTCGCCAAACGCGCCCTCCTCCGCTGCATCAAAGACGGCGACGCCGCTATCGCCGACGCCGCCCGCGATGCCCTCGAAAATGTCGAATTCCTCGAAGACCCCTTGGCCTTCGCCCCCGACCTCTGAATGAACCTCACCCCTCGGCAAATCCAACGCCTCAACGCCGCCCCGGTCGGCCGCCTCGCCACCGCCGGCCTGGACGCCGCCCCTCACATCATCCCGGTCTGCTTCGCCTTGGCCAACCCCGCCGCCGGCGCCCGCATCTATTCCGTATTAGACCAAAAACCCAAACGCGCCCCCCTGACCCGACTCCGCCGCGTCCGCAACATCCTCGCCAACCCCCAAGCCGCCCTAATCATCGACCACTACAATGCCGACTGGCGGCAGCTCTGGTACCTCCTCCTCAGCGGCCCCGCTCAGCTGCTGACCGACCCCGCCGACCCGGAGCGTCAAACCGCCCTCCGCCGCCTCCAGCAAAAATACCCCCAATACCGAACCATGGCCATCGCCGCCAACCCGGTAATCAAGCTGACCATCGCCCAAGCCGTAAGTTGGGACGCCGCCCCCTAACCGCCGCCGCACCCTCCCCCAATAGCAAAACCGGCCCCGATTCCTCTAATCGGAGCCGGCTAACTCCATAGGGTTTTGCCCGTCAACGAAAACGATAACAGCGCCCGCGGCGGCCGGCCGCCCCATCAGGACGCGGCCCGGTAATGTCCGCCCAATTCCCGCATTGCCCCCTGTTCCCCTTGGGATGGCCGCGCCCGTTCCGCCGGTTGGTAGGCCGGCTGGCGCGGCGGCAGGTCAAAGGAGCGTCCCGCCAGCAGGTCGGCAATGGTGCGGATTTGCAGTTTCGGAAAGTCCCGCTGCCACAGGTCAGAGTGGTAGAAACCGCCGGCCGCCGCTTCGGTCAGCATATCCCGAGTTGGCACTTCGAGGGAGATGAACAAGCCCAGAGCCGCCCTTTCCCGTTCCACTACCCCCGCCAGGTCGCGGATTTGCGGCGATGATACCCGGCCGCCTTTGACCTGGATGATGATGCGTTGCGGCGTCCGGCGGGGGCCGTCCACAAAGTAGATTACGCCGTCAATGCCCCGGTCGGCGCCGCGCCGCTGCTCGCCTTGGGGTTGGGCTTCGAGCAGAGAGACGGCCCAGTACTGGAACTGGTAAGGGTCTTGCGTCCACAAGGCCCGGGCGCTGCCTACATCCAGGGGTTCGCCGATTATGGAGTAGTCGGCTCCGGGGTCGAGGTTGAAAGAGGTTTTGATACGGCTTTTCATCAAGGCGACAGCCAGGTGGGTGATGTCGATGCCCAACCATTGGCGGCCCAGATTTTCGGCGGCGGCTACGGCAGTGCCGCAACCGCAGAAGGGGTCGAGAACCACATCGCCCGGGTTGCTGCTGGTAGTGATGATGCGTTCGAGCAGGGCTTGCGGCTTCTGGGTGGGGTAGCCCAAGCGTTCCCGGGCGCGCGAACCGATAGGCGGGATGTCCGTCCAGACATTTTCCAGCGGGACGCCGGGCATTTCATCCAGGTAAAGTTTCAACCGAATGCGGCCGTCTGGATTTTCGGGAAAAATGAGCCGCCCTTCAGCGTCCAGTTGCTCCATCCTTTCTAACGAGACAGCCCATCCGTTGCGATGGGGCTGGTAGCCTTTGTATTCGTAGGTCAAGTTGGGCCGCGGCGCCGGGCTACGCAGATTGCTCGTGCTGTAACGCCGACCATCGGCATCGACGAACTTATAATCCCTGACCGCTTGTTCCTCGGAGTAAGGGAGGTACTGAGTGTTAAAGGTGTAATCGTCACTTTTCGTATAAAACAGGACGGTGTCCGCCGTGGCCCCGTAGTTCCGCCGCACGTTGTTGTGGCTGGCGGTCCGTTTCCAGATAATTTCTCGGCGAAAGCGCTCTTTGCCAAAGGTCGAATCCAGCAGCAAACGCAGGTAATGCCCGGCCGTGGAGTCGCAGTGCAGGTACAGGCTGCCGGTCGGTTTCAACACCCGGCGCAACTCGACCAGCCGCGGGGTCATCATCACCAGATAAGCCAGCATATCGCTGCGGCCCAGAAACTGGCGAAAGGCGGCCATCATATCCTTGACCGCCGTGGGCGTGTTCGGGTTCAGCAGAATTTCCGACTCGAAGGTGCGTTCCGCTTCCTGCGTCCAGTGCCAGGTGTCGTTAAAGGCGCGGATTTGGGCCGGGGAATCCTCGCCGGACTTTTCCCGGAACAGGACATTGTAAGAGGCGTTGGAGTTAAAGGGCGGGTCGAGATAGACCAAGTCCACCGACTGGTCGGCAATATGTTCCCGCATCACTTGCAGGTTGTCGCCGTAGTAGAGGGTATTGGGCATCAGGGACGCCTCGGCGGTGGGGTTTGGCTTAGTCCGGCAGCATTGTAACACTTTTCCAGCGGGTTTGCCCTTTTCCCGCGGCCGGGCGGTTTGTGCTAATATAGGGGGAAATGCCTGCGGGTTTGAGGTGAACGGATTATGACTACGCCGCCCCGGCCGGTGGAACTGCGTTTCGACCCGGTGGAAATTGACCGCAAGTGGCAGGAACGCTGGGCTCAGGATGACCTGTATCGGGTGCCGGAGGACAATGACCGGCCAAAGTGGTATGACCTGACGATGTACCCGTATCCCTCCGGCGATCTGCACATCGGCCATTGGTATGCGATGTCCCCTTCCGACTGCCACGCCCGCTTTCGGCGGATGCAGGGCTACAATGTGCTGCATCCCATCGGCTTTGACGCCTTTGGCCTGCCGGCGGAAAACGCCGCCATCAGCCGGGGCATCCACCCCTATACCTGGACCATGAGCAACATCGAGAATATGCGGGGGCAGCTCCGTTCCATCGGGGCGATTTATGACTGGAACCGGGAGCTGATTTGCTGCTTGCCCGAATACTACCGGTGGAATCAGTGGTTCTTTCTGAAGTTTTACGAGCAGGGGCTGGCTTACCGGGCCAACGCCCCGGTGGTTTGGTGTCCCTCCTGCCAAACTGTGCTGGCTAACGAGCAGGTGGTCAACGGCGGCTGTGAACGCTGCGGCGCAGTAGTAACCCGGCGGGACTTGGAGCAGTGGTTTCTGAAAATTACCGACTACGCCGATGAACTCCTGGACTTTTCCACGCTGGTGGATTGGCCGGAGAAAATCCTGATGATGCAGCGCAACTGGGTCGGGCGCAGCCAGGGCGTTGAGGTCAGTTTTGACCTTGCCCATAATCAGGTAGGCGTCGACGAAATCCGCACCTTTACCACCCGCATTGACACCATCTTTGGCGTTACTTTCCTGGTATTGGCTCCGGAGCATCCCTTGGTGCCGGCCTTGACTACTGAGGGACAACGGGCGGCGGTCGCGGAATATGTCAGCCAAGCCCGGCGTACTTCGGAAATTGAGCGGATGTCCACGGATAAGGAAAAGACCGGGGTTCCCCTGGGTTCCTACGCCATCAACCGGCTGAATGGGGAGCGGATTCCGATTTTCACCGCCGACTATGTGCTGACTACCTACGGCACCGGCGCAGTTATGGGCGTGCCGGCCCACGATGACCGGGATTTGGCCTTTGCCCGCAAGTACGGCTTGCCGGTACGCACCGTGATTGCGCCGATCGAGTGGGATGTCAGCGCACCGGCGGCGGCGTACTTGGGCGAAGGCTTTATGACCAACTCCGGCAAGTATGACGGGATGACCGATGATGAGGGCAAGGCGGCCATTGCCGACGACATTGAAAAGAACGGCTGGGGCCGGCGGACGACCTCTTACCGGCTGCGGGATTGGCTGATTTCCCGGCAACGGTATTGGGGGACGCCCATTCCAATGATTTACTGCGACCGCTGCGGCATTGTGCCGGTGCCGGAGTCGGATTTGCCGGTGCTGCTGCCGGAGGATGCGGAGTTCAAGCCTACCGGCGAGTCGCCGCTGACCAGTCATCCGTCTTTTCTCAATGTGGATTGCCCCCAATGCGGCGGGCCGGCCCGGCGGGAAACGGACACGATGGACACCTTCATCGATTCGTCCTGGTACCTGCTGCGCTATGTCAGCCCCAAGTACGACGCTGGCCCCTTCGACCCGGAGCTGCTGAAAAAGTGGCTGCCGGTGGATCAATACACCGGGGGCGCGGAACACGCGGTGCTGCATCTGCTCTATTCCCGCTTTTTCATCAAGGCAATGCGGGATATGGGGCTGGTGGATTTTGACGAACCCTTTTTGCGCCTGTTCAATCAAGGGGTAATTCTGGGCGCCGACCACGAAAAGATGAGCAAGAGCCGGGGCAATGTGGTCAACCCGGATGATGTGGTGGGACTGATGGGCGCCGATGCGGTGCGCTGTTTCCTGATGTTCATTGGCCCCTGGGACCAGGGCGGCCCTTGGAGCGATGTGGGGATTAACGGCGTGGCGCGGTGGCTTAACCGGGTCTGGGGACTGTTGGAGCGGAATCCGCAAGACTTGGCGGCCGCTGACACTGACCCGCAAGCGGTGCGGGATACCCTGCGGATTTTGCATCAGACGGTCCGCAAGTGCTACCACGACCTGGACAAGTTCAAGTTCAACACCGCCATCGCCGCTTTGATGGAACTGGCGAATCACTTGAGCAAGGTATGGGCCGAGGGCAGCGTTGACCCGGCGACTTGGCGGGAGTGCGTCGCGAAGTTCCTGCTTATGTTGGCCCCCATTGCGCCGCATATCGCTGAGGAATTGTGGGAACGGGCCGGCCATCCCTACAGCATCCATCAGCAGCAGTTCCCGGAGTGGGACGATGCCCTGGCCGCCGCCGACACCATAACCTTGGTAGTGCAGGTCAACGGGCGGGTGCGGGATCGGATTGAGGCCCCGGCGGATATTGACGAACCGGCCGCCCGGGAGCTGGCTTTGTCCAGCGTCAAGGTGCAACCCTATACCGAGGGCAAGACGGTTAACAAGGCTATCTATGTCCCCGGCCGCTTGGTTAATGTGGTAGTCGGCTAGTAGCGGCGTTGCCGCCGCCAACGCCGATTTGCCCAATCCTGCTTGGGCGGTTACAATAGCCCTATGTCGCTGGTTGAAAAATACGCCCTGCTGCCCGAAGCCATTGACCGGGAAAGCCTGAAAATGGTTCAGGCTGACCTGCCCCCGGGGTTAAACTTGCCGCCCCGGGAGCATTACACCCTTTGCCGCATCGTGCGCGCCGAGGGTGACCCGGCTATCGCCCCGGCGGTAAAGTTCAGCCCGGACGCTATGGAGCAAGGCATTGCGGCCCTGCAAGGCGGCGCCGCAGTAATTACCGATGTCCGAATGGTGGAAATGGGCATATCCAAAGCTCTGCTGAGCCGCCGCGGCGTAACTACCCGCTGCTTGATTGATGTTCCGGCGGTAGCGGCCCGGGCGCAACGGGAAAAGACTACCCGCTCCGTCGCTGCCATCCGCGAACTGGCCCCTCACAGCAACGACGCAGTAGTGGCTATCGGCAACGCCCCCACCGCGCTGCTGGCTCTGCTCGATTTAGTAGATGATGGAGTGGTAATGCCGGCGCTGATTATCGGGATGCCGGTGGGCTTTGTCGCCTGTGCTGAATCCAAAGACGAACTGACCCGCCGGGCCATCCCTTACATCACCATATTGGGCCGGCGCGGCGGCAGTTCCGCCGCCGCCGCCACGGTCAACGCTTTGCTCGAACTGGCTGGGGAACCGGCCGCACCGGAGGCGCAGTGAGCGCACTTAATCCGCCAACCATCCAACCGGCCGCCCCTCCGGTCGTCGCCGCAACCCCGGCCGCGCCTTGGGGCATCATCCTGCTGGGCCACGGCAGCCAGCGCGGCGCCAGCCCTCGGGAATGTTCCTGTGCTTGGCGGATGGCCGCCGCTACTGGCCCGGAATCCCCGGACTGGCCGGCGTGGTGCCGCCGCTGCCCCAGCACTCCCCAAGGCTTGGGGGAAATAGCCCGCCGCTTGCCGGACGCTCTGGAATCCCCGGCTACTGCGGAACGGCTGCCGGTACTGCTTTCTTGCCTCGAGTTCATCGAACCCCACCCGGAGGAAGCGGTGCGCTTGCTGTCGGCGCAGGGCGTGGGCAATGTGGTAGTAATGCCTTATCTGCTGGGCAATGGCAAGCACGCCACCATTGAAATGGATGAAATGCTGGACGAAGTGCGCGCCCGTATCCCCCAAGTTCAACTCCATCTGGCTGACGGCTTGGGGGCTGATGCCCGTATCGCTGACTTGGTGGTGGAGCGTATCGGCGATTTGGGGACCGCCGCCCCGCTGCCGGCTCCCGGCCGGAAGGTCGGCATCCTGCTGGTCAAAGCCGGCACCCGGACTCAGTACGATGATTGCCAGTGGCTTGCCGAGTTGGGGGAGATGGTGGAAAATCGCCTCGGCGTGGGCTATGCTGTGGCTGTAGCCCAATCCCACTACGGCGACCCCACTATGGAATTCGCCGCCGCCCGATTAGTCGCGGAGCGGGGCGTAGCCGCTATAATCGGTGTGCCGTATATCTTTTTCCCGGGACTGATTTTAACCCGCAATGTGCTGGGGACGATGGACAAACTCCAAGCCCAATACCCCGGCGTAACTATGGCCGTTGCGCCGCCCTTGGGCGTCGACGACCGCCTCGTCGCTGTCGCCGCCGACCGCATCCGGGAAATCCAAAACCGGGCCGCCCTCTCCTGAGGCCAAACTTATGACTGACCATCGGGAACCGGAAACTACCGGCCGGCCGGAAAGCGATTACAGCCGCCAGACGGTCAAGCGACGACAGTTGCGTACCGGCTACACCACCGGTTCCTGCGCCGCCGCCGCCGCCAAAGCCGCTACCTTGGCCTTGCTCAGCGGCCGCCCGGTAACCGAAGTTACCATCCATTTGCCGGTGGGCCAGGATGTTGCCTTTGTGGTACACCGTTGCCAGTGGTCGGACGATGGCAACGCCGTAACCTGTTCCGTTATCAAGGACGGCGGCGACGACCCGGATGTCACCCACGGCGCCGAAATCTGCGCCACGGTGCGGCAAGACGCGGCGGCAATTGAGGCCCTCCGCATCACCGGCGGCGACGGCGTCGGCACCGTAACCCGGCCCGGCACCGGCATACCGGTCGGCGAACCGGCCGTTACCCGCGTCCCCCGGCGGATGATTACCGACTCCGTAGCCGCGGCGGTGGCGGCTCAAGGCTTGCCCGCCGACAGCGGGTTTGTTGTGCAATTGTCCGTCCCGGACGGCGCGGAAATCGCCGCTAAAACTACCAACTCCCGCTTGGGCGTGTTGGGCGGCATCTCTATCTTGGGTAGCACCGGCGTTGTCCAACCCTTTTCCACCGCCGCTTGGCGCGCCAGCGTCCACTTGGCTATTGATGTGGCGGCGGCCAACGACCTCTCCCATCTGGTCTTGTCCACCGGCACCCGCAGCGAGGAATACGCACGCCGCTGCCTCGACTTGCCCGATATGGCTTACATTGAAGCCGGCATTTTCAGCGGCCCCGCTATGAAACGCTGCGTAATGCGGAAAATCCGCCGCGCCGCCCATGTCGGAATGGTCGGCAAGTTTTCCAAAATGGCCATGGGCTACTTTGTTACCCATGTGGCCGGCAATCAGGTGGATACCAATTTTCTGGCGGAACTGGCCGCCCAATGCGGCGCAACGGAGGCGGTGCAGGACGAAATGCGGCAAGCCAGCAGTGCCCGCCACTTTCAGGAAATCGCCCAAGCCAACGATTTGCTCTCTGTCTTTCCCCGGATGTGTGCGATGGTCTGCGCCGCCAGCCGCCAGCACTTGGGGGCGGACGCTGACACGCTGATTGTTGATGCCCTCTGTTTCGACTTTGACGGAACTTTGCTGGGCTATGCCTCTACTGACGCGGCCGGCGTCCCCTTGGCAGCCGGCGCGGATCTGGGGCAAAATGGTTAAGCCGCCGGTCGTTGCTTTAGCCTCCGCAATCCCGGCCGGAGCAGCCGAGCCGCAAACGGAATCCGCCGCCCGCCCTTGGGGCTTGCCCGATGATGCCTTTGAGCAGCGCCGCCCCTTGCGCGGTCAAATCACTAAGCGGGAAGTGCGCGCTGTCAGCCTCTACTCCTTGGGCTTGCGGCCCGGCAGCATTGTTTGGGATATTGGCGCCGGCACCGGGTCCATGTCGGTCGAGGCAGCCGTCTTGGCCCATCGCGGTATAGTGTATGCTGTTGAACGGGATGATGCCGGCTTGGAGTTGTTGCAGCGCAATGTAGCCGCCTACAGTCCGGGCAATGTCCAAATCATCCCCGGTAAGGCCCCGGGGGCATTGGACGAACTCCCTAACCCGGACGCCGTCTTTATTGGCGGCAGCGGCGGCCAATTGCCCGCCATCCTGGATACCGCCGCCCAACGCTTGAACCCCGGCGGCCGTATCGTCGTAAATCTGGCGGCTCTGGAGCGGACTAACGAAACCCGGCAGTATTTCAAGGAATCGGGTTTCCAAGTTGATGTTACTATGGTCACCACTGCCCGGGGCCAGGAAATGCCTGATGGCGCAATGCGCTTTGCAGGACTGAACCCGGTCTTTGTAGTAACCGCCTGCCGCGCCGCTACCCCGGAGGATTAGCAACTATGAGCAGCGCCGCCCGCCCGCTGAACTACGGTCGTCTCTACGGCGTCGGCGTCGGCCCCGGCGACCCGGAACTGGTTACGCTCAAAGCCCAGCGGGTGCTGCAAAGCGTCCCCCTGGTCTGCGTTCCCCAAGCCGACGCCAGCGCCGACAGCTTCGCCCTGTCTATTGCCCGCTCCTTTATTGACACCGACCGGCAGGAAATCCTGCGCTTTGCCTTTCCCACCGATGACGCCGAAGCGGCCGCCGATGTTTGGGAAACGGCCGCCGCAACCCTGGCCGGCCGTCTGCAACAGGGCCAAGACGCCGCCTTTATCACCGAAGGCGACCCGATGCTGTTCAGCACCTTTTCCTATGTGCTGGAAAGCATTAAGACCAACTACCCGGAAATCGCCGTTGAAATCATCCCCGGCGTTTCCTCGGTAATGGCCGCCGCCGCCCGCGCCCGCGTCCCTTTAGTCACCCACGGCCAGCGGCTGGCCATCCTCCCGGCGGTGTACGGTATCGACGACCTCCGCGAGGCTATTGCCAACTACGACACCATTGTCCTGATGAAAGTCAACCGCGTCCTGCTCGACGCCCTGGCCAACCTCGAAAGTCTCGGCTTGGCCGGCAAGGGCATCTACGTCCGCCGCGCCACCACCGCTCGCGAGCAAGTGGTGCAGGATTTGCGGCAGTTGACCGCGGAGGACTTGGACTACTTTTCCCTACTCATCATCAAAAGGTGAAAAAATGGCGCACGGCAAAGTCTATTTCATCGGCGGCGGCCCCGGCGACCCGGAACTGCTGACCCTCAAGTCCCAGCGGCTCATTGCCGCCGCCGATGTGGTCATCTACGCCGATTCCCTCGTTCACCCGGACATCATCGCCTTTGCCCGGCCCGACGCCGCCGTCCACGGCAGCCGCGATATGACCCTGGACGAAATTATGGCAGTTACGCTGCAAGCCGTCGCCGCCGGCCAAACCGTAGCCCGCATCCAGAGCGGCGATCCGGCCCTGTACGGCGCTATCCTCGAGCAGATGCGGATCCTCGAACGGGAAGGAGTGGACTACGAAATCATCCCCGGCGTCAGCGCCGCCTTTGCCGCCGCCGCCAAGCTGAAAGCCGAACTCACCGTGCCGGAAATCTCCCAAACGGTGATAATGACCCGCGCCCAGGGCCGCATTGCAATGCCGCCAAAAGAACAGCTGCAAGACTTGGCCGCCCACAACTGCACCCTCGTTATTTTCCTTGGCGTTACCCGTATGCCCCAAATCGTCCGGGAACTCACCGCCGCCGGCTACCCGCCGGAAACCCCGGCCGCCGTAGTCTATCGGGTTGGTTGGGCGGACGAAAAAATAATCCGCGGCGACCTATCCAACATCGCCGCCCAAGTCCGGGAATCCAAAATCAACCGCCAAGCCCTGGTCTTTGTCGGCCAAGCCATTGACCCGGCCCTGCGCGACCCGTCCGCCGCTAACGGCCAATTCGCCACATCCCATCTCTATTCCGGCAGCTACACCCACCTGTTCCGCCGCGCCCAAGCCGGAACGCCCACCGCCGCCGACTAGCGGAGCCGCCCAATGTCCGCCGCCTTCCCGAATATCGCCCCGGGCGTTGTGCCGGATACTGTCCAAGACACTGCGATTGTCGCCCTGTCCCGCAGCGGCTCCCGGCTGGCTCAGGACTTGCGCCGCCGCTTGCCCGGAGACCCTCGCCTCTACTTGGACCGCCGCTTTGCCCCATCCGACCATACCGACCCGGCGGCTGCCGCTATACGGCTCTATGACCGCCCCCTCCGCCCGGTCTTGCAACGGCTCTTTACGGAAAACCGCCGCCTCATCCTCTTTATGCCGGTGGGCGTAGCCGTCCGCCTCTTGGCGCCGGTAATGCAGCACAAGCACACCGACCCGGCGGTGGTCTGCGTCGATGATGCCGGCCGCTTTGCCGTCAGCCTCCTTTCCGGGCATATCGGCGGCGGCGATGCCCTGACCGGGGAAGTAGCCGCTATCTTGGGGGCAACTCCGGTTATCACCTCGGCGTCCCACGCCCTCGACACCTTGGCGGTAGATTTGCTCGGCTTGGATTTCGGCTGGAAAATCGAAGCCGCCAACGAAACGATAACCCGGGTCAGCGCCGCGGTAGTCAACGGCGAACCGGTCGGGGTCTATCAGGACGCCGGCCAACGCAATTGGTGGCCGGCTAACCAACCTTGGCCGGCTAACCTTACCGTCTATCCCACCCTGGAATCCTTGAGCCAATCCCCCAGCGCGGCCTATTTGGTGATAACCGACCGCTGGCTTCCCGCCCCCGAACCGGGGGTAATTGAATGGGATATTGAGGTAGGACAAGGTACCCAGCGTCCCCGCAATATGGTGGTTTATCGTCCCCGCACTCTGGTCGCCGGGATTGGCTGCCGCCGGGACGTGTGCCTTGACTACCTGTTCGAGTTCGTGGGTAATACTTTCCACCGGTTCGGGCTGTGGGAGGATAGTATCGCCGCCATCGCCACCGCCGACCTTAAAGCCGATGAACCCGGCATCATCGAACTAGCAGCCGAGTATGGCGTACCGTTGCAAACCTACTCGGCAGAGCAGCTGAACCAGGTTTTTGCCGACTTTCCCAATACCGGCTTGAACAAATCTGAGGCCGCCCACCGCTTGCTGGGCTTATGGGGCGTTGCCGAACCGGCCGCCTTGTTAGCCGCCGGCAGCGCCGAACTGGTCCTACCCCGTCAAAAAACCGACCGGGCAACCCTCGCGGTAGCCCGCATTCCTTACGAAACCCATCCGACTTAATCAGGAAACCCGCCAATGACCGACACCCCCAACGGCAAACTCTTTCTGGTCGGCTTGGGCCCCGGAGCCGCCGAACTGCTGACCCCGGCCGCCGTCGACGCCCTGCTCCGCGCCGAGGTCATCATCGGATTCCGCGGCTATCTCGAGCCGATTGCCGCCCTTACCGCCGGCAAAGAAGTAATAGCTATGGAACTGGGCCAGGAACTGGAGCGGGCGCAGCGGGCCGTGGATTTGGCTAATGGCGGCAAATCAGTGGCGGTAGTTTCCTCCGGGGATGCCGGCGTCTATGGAATGGCTGGCCCCCTGTTCCGCATTCTCACCGCCGCCGGCTGGGACGGCGAAAATCCCCCGGTAGTTACCATCCCCGGCGTCTCCGCCCTGCAAGCCGCCGCCGCCCTTCTCGGTTCCCCCCTGATGCAGGACTTTTGCGCCATCAGCCTCAGCGACCTGCTGACCCCTTGGGACACCATCCGCCGCCGCTTGGCCGCCGCCGCCCTCGGCGATTTTGTAGTAGCCCTCTACAACCCCCGCAGCCAACGCCGGGACTGGCAGCTACTGGAAGCCCGCCGTATCCTGCTCGGCCATCGCCCTCCGCAAACCCCGGTCGGCTTGGTGCGGGAAGCCTACCGCCCCAACCAGCAAACCACCCTGACCACCCTGCAAGACCTCGAAATTCGCGCCCCCGCCGTGGATATGTTCACCACCGTAATCATCGGCAACTCCACTACCTACACCCACCACGGCAAAATGGTTACGCCGCGCGGCTATGAGGAGAAAGGGTAGGGATACCTAAACATAAAGCTAAAACCCATTCGTTTAACATAAAAGCAAGTTTTCAGATGTAAAAAGCGGTAAAACTTGTCAACTTTCGCAACAGGGTATATCATTCCCCCTGTTCACTACCGGATAAGGGGGAGAGAGTTGACTAATCCTGACTTTGCAAGCCAGCCATTGTTTCCGAGGGATGGCGTGGAGGAAGTGAGGAAGCCAACTTTAACAACCCCTGAGGACGGTTCTTTGGCCCCGGCCGAAGTTGAGAGCCAAGTCTTTTACCGGTCTTCGGCAGCGATGACCGAGGTTAAGTCGTCTACGGTAGACTTGATTGTCACCTCTCCGCCGTATTACCACATAAAAGACTACACCCAAAACGGCCATCAGAACGGGTTTCACTCCGAGCGTCTCCCTGAGGATTACGGCTCCATTCCGGACTACCCTTCCTACATCCAGGCAATGCTTCGCACTTGGCAAGAGTGCGTCAGGGTACTCAAGCCCAACGGGAAATTGGCCATCAACGCCCCGTTAATGCCCATCCCTAAAAAGGAGATTTCCACGCACCACACCCGGCATATTTTCAATATCTATGCCGATATTGAAAAGTCCATCTTGGAAAACATATCCAGCATAAACCTGCTGGATATTTATATTTGGAACCGGGTCAACGGAACCAAGCGGTTGATGTTCGGAAGCTATCCTTATCCCCGCAACTTGTACGCCCAGAACACCGCCGAGTTCGTAGGCGTATTTGTCAAAGAGGGCAAACCCTCCAAAGTTCCCCAAGAAGTGAAGCAGGTTAGTACTCTGTCCGAGGCAGAGTGGGTTGAATACACCCAGCAGGTGTGGACGCTTCCCGGTCCCAACAAGGCAGATGTCGCTTGGGGCAAACACCCAGCCATTATGCCCGAGGAAATTGCCCGGCGTTGCATCCGTATGTTCTCTTATGTAGGAGACTTGGTGTTAGACCCCTTTGCCGGTTCTGGCACTACCCTGAAAGTAGCCAAGGAACTTGGCCGCAAGTACGTCGGCTACGAAATCTACCAAAACTACGCCCCAGTCATCGAGGAAAAACTTTCCCTGGCCGGCCGTTAAGAGGTGCAAAATGCCTAACCCGGATGCGTTCATCCAAATGCCGATTTCCGCCGAGATTGACACCACAGCCCAGTGGTTCGCCGAGCGGCGTATCCTGTTCGAGTACCCCGGACATGACCAGCAGGTTTTCGGCGATTACGGGGCTGAACACGTCCAGACCATCAAACGCGGCATCCTTGGCGAGTTAGCCTTGTTCCAGTACCTACATGATGCCTTGCAAGAAAGGTACGGAAATTTGCCGCCTGCGGTCAGGTCTCATCGGGTAAGGGACAAGGTATGCTTGCATACCACTTTGGGCTGCTTCGACGAGGGGTACGACCTCACCGTTGCCGGTCAAAGCGTCGACGTAAAGGTGTATGCCACTCAGCTCGTCCAACTATCTGCGATTCCGTCCCGTAACCTACTGATAAATCAGCAGCAGATGGAGTCTTCTGGTAAGAAACCTGCGGACTTGTACGTGCAGGTTTTCTTTATCACTGAGGGACATTTGGTTTTGGCAGGATACAGTGAAGGTTTGCCGCCCTTGAACACCAGATTCCCGTCTCCAGCATACGCCCGCCGGGTGACTGACTTGTTGCCGATGGCAAAATTGCGGGATATGGTTCTTGCCAACCCGTAACTCTCCTTTTCCAAATCCTCCTTAAAGCGAGGTATCACAATGCCCTCCATCCGTCCCAACCGGGTTAAGGAAAAACTGGCTGCCGGGCAGGTTACCGTTACCATCTCCGGCATCCTTTCCAGTGAAATGGTTGACTTTCTAGGGCCGCTGGGTTTTGACGGCGTGTGGCTGGAGTGCGAACACGGCGGCGTTACCTGGGAGCAGTTGGGCGATATGACCCGTGCCGCCGACCTGTGGGGCGTTACCCCCATCACCCGCGTCAACGCCAACGAACCCTGGCTCATTACCCGCACCCTTGACCGGGGTTCTATGGGCATCGTCGTTCCCCACATCAACAGCCGGGCCGCTGCCGAACAAGCCGCCCAATCCGCCAAGTACGCCCCCTTGGGCTACCGGGGAATGTTCGGCGGCCGCCAATCCTACGGCGTTCCCGACTACTTCGCCGCCGCCAACGACCAGAGTATGGTCATCGTCCTCCTCGAGGAAGTATCCGCTCTCCAAAACCTCGACGAAATCCTCCGCGTGGACGACATTGATGTTTTCTTTGTCGCCCCCTCGGACTTGGCCCAAACTATGGGACACTTGGGCAATCCTGGCCATCCCGAAGTGCAGGCCGCCATTGACGCCGCCATCGCCCGCATCGTAGCTTCCGGCCGCACCGCCGGCACCCTGGTCAACGACGCCAACGCCGCCGACTATGTAAGCAAGGGCGTCAAGTTCCTGATGACCTCTGTCAACCCCTGGCTGAGCCGGGCGGCCGCCGACTTCCTGGTCCAAGTAGCTACCGGGGGCTAGGGCGGGCGGAGCGTAGCTATTTCACACCAAGGGTTTAAGAATTGGGGAAACCGGTGTTGGCGGAAACCGCGGCCGCGGTTTCCGCCTTGTCGGGAGAAGGGTTGGCAAGTCTGGTCATCTGGGTTGCTACGCCGATTGGATACCTTGCTGCACATCTCGGTATTGCCCGGCCAGATTGCCGATTACGGTTGCTTGACCTTGAGTTGGCTACTGACGCCGGTTGGTATGGTTGCCATGCCGGCGGGTTGGCCCAGTCTTGCGACCGCGGTTGACCGTTCTCCAGTCAACCTGGGTTGCTCCGACTCCTGTAGGAATGGGGCGGCGGTTTGGTACGGCGGTTGGGATTTGCCGTTGGCCGCTGCTCCGGTTGGGGATTACGGGGCCTTAGTCCGTTTCCCCGGGGGTAGGAGTGTTAAAGGCGTCCGGCGGTTTTTGAGGCTGCCGGGGCCCACAGCGCGCTGTGTGGAGCGGTATTAAGTTTTACGGTAAGCTTAGCGTAAAGAACCCGGCGTCCCGGGGTCAGGTCAACCTTGACGGTTTTTATTATGGGGGAAGGATTTCAGGATGTCAATAGTATTTCAGGATGAATTTTCGTGGTATTTTGTAGCATTGGGGATTCTGGATTCCCACTTTCGTGGGAATGACAGTTGCCGGAGGATGGGGAAATGGTGGGGTTGCGGGGGCGGGCGGCTCATTAACGCTCTGCTATAATCGCTGGGAGAAACTTACGGGGGCGCAAAGATTATGGCGAGTACTGAGGAACGGGCTATCGGTTACTTGTCCCGCTTGGGGGCGCAGCCGGCTACTTCTTTTCAAGAGGGCGGCGTGGCCGGCGTAGTACGGGACATCCTGAAGGAGTTGGGCGTTGGTCAGCAGTCGGATGATTACGGCAACATCATTGCCCATTTGCCCGGCCGCGCCACTGACGCCGGAGCGGCCGCCGTCCCGCCCATTGCTTTTGTCGCCCACTTGGATCATCCGGGCTACGAGGCGGTGGCGGTGGACGGCGATTTGCTATTGGCCAAGGCGATGGGCGGCGTACCGGCGGCGGCTTTTGCGCCGGGCGTACCGGTGCAGGTATTGACGCCGGCCGGGCAGCGGCTGGCGGCGGTTACGGTCGGGGAGAGCGGCGAGGGTGCGGAGCGGCAGGTTTTGCTGCGGTTGGCGGAACCGGGCCGGTTGGGGGAAGTTTCCTTGCCGGCGGCAGTGGTCTTTGACCTGCCGGATTTTCAAGAGGATGGAGATTTGATTCGGATGCGGGCGGCGGATGATTTGGCGGGCTGCGGCAGTATCCTGGCAACTTTGGCGGCTTTGCGGGATGGGAATAGTACGCCGCCGCCGGGGGAGGTTTTCGGAGTATTTACGCGGGCTGAGGAGGTGGGCTTGGTCGGGGCGCGGCTGTTGGCGGCGGCCGGGACTTTGCCGGCGGATACGCTGGTGGTGTCGCTGGAATCCAGCCGCGCTTTGCCGGGGGCGGAAATCGGCGGTGGGCCGGTCATCCGGGTGGGGGATGCCGGCTTTACTTTTGACGCTGACGCCGAGGCGGCTTTAATCCGGGCGCGGGAGGTTTTGCAGGGTCGGCCAGAGGGGTTTAAGGCGCAGCGGCAATTGATGAGCGGGGGCGTCTGCGAGGCGAGCGCCTTTGCCAACTGCGGCTACCGGGCGACCGGGATTGCTTTCCCGCTGGGCAACTATCATAACGGCGGGGCGGAGGGCATTGAAGCGGAGTTTATTCACCGGGAGGATTACTTGGGCGGCGTTGCGCTGATGGTGGCGGCGGTGGCGAATTTGCCGCAGCGGGAGAATACGGCATTTCGGGAGCGGCTGCGGGAAGTGCCGGCCGAGTTCCGGGAACGGTTGGGGGGATAGGACGAGCCGCGAGCAAACCGGGAACGAGGCGGGATTGAACCGGGAACGAGCTGCGAGCAAACCGGGAACGAGGCGCGATTGAACCGGAAACAAGCTGCGGTTAAGGCCGGGGGGTAGTCTGTCTGCCGGAAAAAGTTGCCGGCTAGGCGGGGCGGTAGCGGTTGACGATGGGGAGGCGGCGGTCTTTGCCAAAGGCGCGGGGGGTTATTTTGACGCCGGGGGGAGATTGGCGGCGTTTGTATTCGTTGCGGTCCACGAAGGCGATGACCTGCCGGATGGCGGCCGGGTTATGCCCCATGGCGACCATTTCGTCAAAGCTGTAATCCTGCTCGACATAGGCTTTGACGATGGGGTCGAGCTGGTCGTAGGGCGGCAAAGTGTCGGCGTCAAGCTGCTCCGGGCGGAGTTCGGCGCTGGGCGGTTTGTCGAGGATGGCTTGGGGAATAGGCGGGTTGATGGATACGCCGGCGGCGGCCAGGGCCGGAGGGCCGTGCCGATTGCGCCAATGGGCCAAGGCATAGACCAGGGATTTGGGGACATCCTTGAGGACGGCAAAGCCGCCGGCCATATCGCCGTACAGGGTGGCATAGCCCATCGCCAGTTCGCTTTTGTTGCCGGTGGTGAGGGTAAGCCAGCCGAATTTGTTGGCCAGGGTCATCAGGATGTTGCCGCGGATGCGGGACTGGACATTTTCCTCGGCGGTGTTGGCCGGGGTGTCATTGAAGTATGGCTCAAGCATATCGGCAAAGGCGTCGTGGGCCGGGGTGATGGGAATAATCCAGCAGTCAATTCCCAAGTTGGCGGCCAGTTCTTTGGAGTCGCTGACGCTGCCGGGAGAGGAGTAGCGGGAGGGCATAGTGACGCCGAGGACATTTTCCGGGCCGAGGGCGTCGACGGCGATGGCGGCGGTGAGGGCGGAGTCGATGCCGCCGGACAAGCCAATCAGGGTTTTGGCAAAGCCGCTTTTCCGCACATAGTCGCGGGTGCCGACGGTGAGGGCTAGATAGACTTCGGCAGCCGGTTCCGGGGGGACGGCTATAGATGGCGGCGGCAGGGGCGGGCGTTCTTTAGGCGGCGATTCGGCAAGGGTTATCACGGCCGCTTCGCCGATTTCCTGATGGATGGCAGCCGGTTCCTGGCGGGGGCGGGGGTCGCGGAGACGGGAGCGGAAAACGGCGGCTAAATCCAAATCGGCAATCAGCAAGTCCTCGGTAAAGGCCGGGGCGCGGGCTAATAATTCGCCCTCCTGGTCGCAGATGATGCTGCTGCCGTCAAAGACCAGTTCATCCTGCCCACCGACCATATTGAGATAGGCGACGAACAAGCCGTGGTCGGCGGCGCGGGTGGCAATCATTTTTTCCCGATAGGCGGCTTTGCCGGCGTGAAAGGGCGAGGCGTTGATGTTGACGATGAGGTCGGCGCCGGCGTCGCGCTGGACGGCGGCGGGGCCGACGGGATACCAGATGTCCTCGCAGATGTTGACGCCGATGCCAATGCCGTTGATGCGATAGACCGGGCAGCGGCGGCCGCGCTGAAAGTAGCGGGCTTCGTCAAAGACGCCGTAGTTGGGCAGGTACATTTTGCGGTAGATGTCCACCAGTTGGCCGTTGCAGCCAATGGCGGCGGCGTTGGCTATGTCCTGGTCAACGGCGACATAGCCGACAATTACGGCAATGCCCTGGGAGGCGGCGATTATCCGCTCCATAGCGGCGACATTGGCCTGGAGAAAGGAAGTCTTGAACAGCAAGTCCTCCGGGGGATAGCCGGTGATGGCGAGTTCGGGAAAGGCGATGAGGTCGGCGGCGGCGGCCCGGGCCAGTTCAATGTCGGCGATAATGCGGGCGGTGTTGCCGTCAATATCGCCAACGGTGGAATTGGATTGGGCGAGGGCCAGGCGGAAGGTTGGCAAGGGGATTACTCCGGCTGGGCGGGTCGGGTTATTGTAACCTTTTTCGGGGGTGGTTGCACTATCCCCGATTAGGGGAATCGGGGCCGGCTAACTTCCTTTGGGGCGGTAATTTCTGGGGTTTTGCCCGTCAATAAATACAATGGTACGCATAAAAGGACACCCGCCCGGGGTGTCTTGACTAAAGCCAAGTCCATGCGGGCGGGGAGGAAATCAATATGATTCTAGCAAGGGGGCAATCCTTTGTCAAGGGTCTAGCCGCCAGTTTTTCTAAATTGCCGGAAATAGTACACCCGCCCGTGGAGTATGGCCGGAGCCGCATCCGTACGGACGGGGAGCAATTCAAGGGTATGTTATCACAACGCTAAAACCGGTGTCAAGGGTTGGGGCGGGCGGTTTTAGCCGGCGATTTCCCTTAAATCCGGGCGGTTTCAGGTGTTGACAGACCGCCATTTGTCTATACCATGCGCATGATTTGCCGGCCGGCTATTCCCGGAACAAACCCCATTCCCCCGCCTTGCCCCGGCGCGCAGGATTGCTATGCCCCCAGCCAACCGTCGCCCCCATCGGGTCAACGACCTGGACTTGTCTAACTGGCAGCAGTACGACGATGTCCTGACCGACAGCCTGTGGATCCTGGAGGCCCGGGATTCCAGCGGCGCCCACCAAGCCGACTATCACGGCAACTTTATCCCCCAAATCCCCAACCAGTTGCTGCGGCGCTTCACTCGAGCCGGGGACATTGTGCTGGATCCCTTTATCGGCAGCGGCACTACCGCCATCGAAGCCAACCGCTTGGGCCGCCGCTATATCGGCATCGAGTTAGCCCCGTCGGTAGCGGAAACCGCCCGCCAGCGCATCCTCGAGGATAGCTTGGCTTGGCCCGCCAGCCCGGCCTTGTTGGAATCGTCGCAACCCTATGCTCCGCCGCCGGAGCCGCCAGACTTGAACATCATCACCGGGGATAGCGCCGCCGCGGCTACGGCGGCGGAAGTACGCCGCCGGCTGACCGACTACGGGGCGGATAGCGCGCAGTTCCTGATAATGCACCCGCCCTATTACAACATCATCAGGTTCAGCGATGACCCCGCCGACTTGAGCAACTGCCGGGATTTAGATGATTACCTGGAGCGGTTTGTCGCCGCTTATCGCAACATGGCGCAGTTCCTTGACCCGGGCCGGCACTTGGCGGTGGTCATTGGCGACATCTATCAGGATAGTGAATGGATACCGCTGAACGCCTTGCTGACTTGGGAACTGATGACCGAGCAAGACCTGCGACTGAAAAGCGTCATCGTCAAAAACATGGTCAACAACCGGGCCAAGCGCAACCAGGAACACCTGTGGCGTTACCGGGCTTTGGCCAACGGCTTTTACATCTTTAAGCACGAATACATCCTGCTGTTCCAGAAACTGCGCCGGCGGGGGAGTTATAATTATGGTCGCAAGACTTAACCCGGCGATCCAAAAGCTGAACACGGTTCCCGTGCCTAACCTGCGGGAATTAGCCGGGGAGTTCGGTATCGACCGGGCCGGGCGGCAGGGCAACATCATCGACCGACTGGTCGAGCAAGACCAAGCCCGGATTGACGCTTTCATCAAGCGTAAGTACCGGGAAAAGGTCACGGCCCGGCGGGAAAACCTGATTTCCGATGCGGATTTGCTGGTCGAACTAGGCCGGGTCGAGAGGATCGATTGGGGCGTGGTGCAAGGTCAGTTGGACGGAAAAATCCAGCGGGAGTATGTGCGGGTTTGCACTCGTTACAACGAACTGCTCGGACGGGTAAGGGAACATCTGCACGGTGAGATTACCAACTACGCTATAGCCAGTTGGTATAATCACTGGTCAACGGTGCTGATTGATGACCACATCAGCCTGCATGACAATGTGGTTCCCACCATAAAGAATGTCAGCGGCGTCGATATATTTTTCCGGGACTGCCCCTTTGACCTGAAAATCACTTACTTGCCCCGGAACTACGACTTGAACGCTGCCCTTGACGCGCCGGCCAACCTTGCCCGGTGGTTGTACGAAAATCAGGGAGCGCAACGGTTTGGCGCGGATAACCGTTTCTATGTCGTAGTGGTAGATGCGGCCGACGTAGCGCAAAGTTGGCAGCTGAAGCGCAACTTCCCCTTGCTGTCCGCCAGGATTGACCATTTTCTCAATACGGCTGAAGTGGGCGAAGCCGACGAATTGCGGTTCGTCTTTAACGGGCGCATTTACTCTCCCCTATGCAAAACTTTAATCATCACCCAATAAATGCCTTGGGACCGACTTTCAACAACCAGAGGGGCACCTATATGGGAACCCTGTATCGGCAATTTGCCGCTGCCGCCCTGGGTTAGGGCGGCTTTTACTACCGGCCCCTTTGCCCGGGAATTTTCCCTTCGCGCTGTTCTGGGCTATAATGCCGGTATGCCCTAAAGGGGGCGGACTGGCCCCAATACAGAACGGAGGAAACCAGCAACTTGAAAGAACCGGTCTGGGATAATCTCCAGATATTTGGGGTCACGGTGCCGCCCTGGTTGTTTTGGACGACCATCGGGCTAATCTTGGGGGCAACTACCCTGGAAACCCTTGAGGCGTGGGGGACTTACGCAGCCGAGCCGTTCTTGCGGCAATTGTGGCTCGCGGCCAGCGCGGACAAATTCCAGACTCCGTTTCACTTGGCCGTCATCTATGTGCCGATTGGCTTGGGCATCCAAAAGGTAAAGGAGCAGGTAATTATGCGGTTTCTCAACCGGGAAGCAACCATTGAACGGGCCAAGGAACTCGGCCGCACTGAGGGTCTTGCCGAGGGCCGCTCCGAGGGTCTTGTTGCCGGCCGCGCCGAAAGGGATCAGGCGTGGGAGGGGTGGATTAAGCGGCGCGAGGCGGCAGCGGAACGGAACGAGCCTTTTAACGAGCCGCCGCCGTCCCAAGTTCGGGATTAACCCCGCCGCCCGACCGTACCTTTAACCCGGGCCGGGCGGCGCCGGTTAAACAACGGCCGCCTTGTCCGTGCCGGGCGGTTTCACCGGCGATGGGCTTGAACGGTCAGCGGCTGCTCCCGGCGGTCTGACTTTCGGAAGTTGTGAAGCTCCTGCCGGACGCCGCTCAGTTGCTGGTTTTCGGCAAAGAACCGAGTTGCCGTGCGTTGACCTTTTGCCCCCTTAACTGGTATATTCCTGCCCTACCAAAATCGGCTATCGGGAGGCTGCCGGCTATGGCGCGACGCCTTTTCAAGCAACTGGAACGCTCCTACGGGTTCGACGAAGTGGCTATCGTCCCGGGGAATGTAACCATCAACCCCGACCTGACTTCCACCCAACTGACCATTGGCGACCATTCCTTTGACGCCCCAATGCTGGCTTCCGCGATGGATGGCACCGTCTCCCCCCGCTTTGCGGTGCTGATGCACGAAATGGGCGGCTTGGGGGCGCTGAACGGGGAGGGCATCTATTCCCGCTACGACGACCCTTATGCGGTGCTGGAGGAAATAACCGCAATGCCCCAGGGCGAGGTTACGCAATACTTACAGCAGGTCTATGCCCAACCGGCGCGCGAGGACCTGTTGGGGCAGCGGGTGCAGGAAATCAAGAACGGCGGCGCGGTATGCGCCGTTTCTTTTACTCCGCAGGCGGCCAAGCGGATGTCGCCGGTGGCCGTGGAAGCCGGGGCGGACTTAATCATCGTGCAGTCCACCGTAACCACGGCCCGGCATCAGTCCCGCAGCTACCGGGGATTGGTCTTTGCCGAACTGCTGGAAACGCTCAATGTGCCGGTCATCGTGGGCAACTGCGTCAGCTACGATGTGGCTCTGGAATTGATGGAAACCGGCATTGACGGGATTCTGGTGGGCGTCGGGCCCGGGGCGGCTTGCACGACCCGGGAAGTTACCGGCGTCGGCGTCCCCCAAGTAACGGCAACCCTGGAATGCGCCGCCGCCCGGGAGGATTACCTGCACCGCACCGGCCGCTATGTGGCGGTCATCACCGACGGGGGCATCCGCACCGGCGGCGATTTGTGCAAAGCCATCGCCAGCGGCGCCGACGGCGTGATGGTCGGGACGCCCTTTGCCCAAGCCGCGGAGGCGCCGGGCCGGGGCTATAACTGGGGGATGGCTAACGCCCACGCCGAACTGCCGCGCGGCACCCGCATCAAGGTTGGCACCAAGGGGTCTTTGCAGCAAATTATGTACGGCCCCACTTCGGTAACTAACGGGACGCAAAACTTGGTCGGCGCGCTGCAAGTAGCCATGGGAATGTGCGGCGCTGCCACCATCCGGGAGTTTCATCAGGCCGACATGGTCATCGCGCCGTCCATCAAGACGGAGGGCAAGTATTTCCAGTTGGGGGAGTAGCGGGCGGCCGGTGGCGGCCGAGTTTGTGAGATTGCCGTCGAAACTATCTACGGAGGAAAATTTTATGACTACCGGGGAGTCGGAAAGCGACCGCAGCCGCTTGGCGCGGCTGGAATCCCGTATGGACCTGGCTATGGATAATCAGGCGGAGTTGCAGGCTGATAACCGGGAAACTAACCGCCGCATTGACCGCCTGCTTTTCTATGCCCTTCTCGGCATTGGCGGCGGCATCATCGCAGCATTGGTAGTTATGATAATCCGGGGAAACCCTGTCGGCTAACCGGCGGCGGCCGGTGTGCCTGGTCGGAACTGCTGACGGGCCCCTTGTAGCCGTCAGTATGCCAGGAGTCTACATTATGCAGTTCCAAGCCTTCACTGACTACCGTCGGAGTTGGCGTCGGCGAAGTCTGCCCAGTTGCTCGGCCGGGACCGCTGAAGTTGGAACCAGCCTGAACCGTCCCGTCAAAGCCCAGCCATAGCGGCAAAGACAAAGTCACTGCTACAAGCAGGGCGACGAGCAGAGCAAGCCCGGTAGACGCGGAAGTATTTTTCAACTGGTTCATCACTCCGCTTTTAGTTACTCCCCTACTTTACGGGAAGGAAAGATGGCTCCGGTTGGCTGATTTCTACTACCCCATCCTGCTGGGACAAGGCACCCAGCAGGGACAAAGGCACTTCAGCACCTATATAAGTGTCGCCCGCCTCTACAGGGCGGAAGGGTGTAACGCCATTGCTTGTCAGCCAAGTTTCAATTTCTTTGGCATTGGCCGAAAGAAAAATTTGCACGAGAACCCTGGAATCCTCAACAGCACTCCCGCTTTGCCCGGAGGGGCCGCTCGCGGCGTCTTGAGCTTCCTCAAACTCGACCACGTCGGAGTGCAGTCCGCTCCCCAAGCCCTTTATTTTGGGGTAGGTTGCAGTAGGCTTTGGCGAGGGTGTCCATACAGGGTCGCCGGGTTTCCAAGCATTGTCTCCGCCCTCCTGCTGCGCCGCCGGGAAAGCGTTGCCCTCCGCCGGGGCGGGTTGCGCCACCGGCCCGCAAGCCAGCAGAACGGCGGCGGCCGTTAACAGCAGGAACAGGGCGGTCAGTAGCAGGGGTTGAGGCCAAGGGCGGGCGGTCAGCATTTCTTTCATCCCATTCGGGCGGTGTTTGCCGAGGGGGTTACAGGATAACCGGTTGTTCCTGAAATGTAAAGCGCGGCAATTTTCAGTTGCGCCCCCGGTTGCAAAGGGGCCGGTTTTTCCGTTATATTAGGCGGCGGCAGTTGAATCAGCCGGCCGTTCAGCCCATGGGTAAATCGCACCGGGAGGTCAAACCGATTATGGTTGTTGCCAGCCGCACGATACAGATTTTGGATCCGCGCCCGGAGGAAACCCCGGAGGAGTTGGGCGTCAGTTCCCGCATCGGCAGTCTGGAGGGCAAGACCATCGGGCTGCTGGAAAACCGCAAGTACCACGCCGACGCCTTTTTGCAGGAATTGCAGCGGGTGCTGGAACAGGATTACCGGGCGCAAAAGGTGGTGTACGCGTCCAAGTTCACTTTCAGTATGCCCTGCGCCGAGGAAACTATTGACGCGCTGGTGGAGGAGTGCGATGCCGTAGTTCACGGCATTGCCGATTGAGGCTCCTGCACGGCGTGGGGTCTCCACGACACGGTAGTAACGGAATCCCGGGGCATCCCCTCGGTCAGCGTCATCACCAGCGCCTTTACCCGGGCGGCGCAAGCCCGGGCCAAGTCTTTGGGAATGCCGGGAGTGCGGATTGTCGTTTTGCCCAGCCCGCTGGCTTCCCGCAGCGTAGCCGAAGTGCAGCAAATGGCCCACGAATACGCTGCGGAAATCGTCGGGCTGTTGACCCGGGATTAGGAGAGAGCAATGCAGACCAGTATCGAGTACGCCCCCAGCTATGCGCTGCTGACGGTGGAATTGGCGGCGGGGGAAAGTATCAAGGCGGAGCCGGGGGCCATGGTCGCCCAGCAGGGGGTCGAGTTGAAAACCGGCGGCGGGGGCGGCGGCGTTTTCGGCGGCCTGCGCCGGATGATGGGCGGCGAGTCCTTTGTCATCAATACCTTTACCGCCGGGAGCGGCGGCGGGCAGGTGAACCTGGCTCCGGCTACTCCGGGGGACATTGGGGAGTTTGCCCTGACCCCGGGCCGGAATCTCTTTATCCAATCCGGCTCCTTTCTGGCTTGTACCGAGAATGTGCAGACCGACTCCCAATTTCAGGGTTTCCGCGGATTTTTCAGCGGGGAAAGCCTGTTTTTCCTGCGGGCCTTTTCTGAAAGGGGCGAAGGGACGGTTTATTACAACTCCTACGGGGCGGTGAAACCGCTGCCGGTGACGCCGGGGCAGGAATTGGTGGTCGATACCGGCCATTTGGTCGCCTTTACCGATGATGTGGACTATTCCATTGGCAAGGTGGGCGGCTTGCGCTCGATGCTGCTGGGCGGCGAGGGTCTGGTGATGAAGTTTAAGGGCAGCGGGCAGGTGTGGGTGCAGACCCGCAATCTGTCGTCGCTGGCCGGGAAAATCATCCCCTTCCTGCCGTCCCGGGGGCAGTGATGACCAGTCCGAGCAATCCGCTGGACTTGCAATCCCGCCGGGTTGAGGTGTCCGCCGACTTTGCCGCCATTCAGGATTACTATGAGGAACGGGGTTGGACCGACGGGCTGCCGGTAGTGCCGGCTACCGAGGAACTGGTGGCGGCAATGCTGCGGCCCTACGGCCAAGCCCCGGATACTTCCCTGGGGGTGGTGCAGCCGCGCAACGCTCAAGTTACCCTGGAAAAGGTCGCCATTAACGCGGTGATGGCCGGGTGCAAGCCGGCGCATTTTCCGGTGGTTGTGGCGGCGGTCAAGGCAGCTTTGCAACCGGGGTTCAACATTGCCAGCGTACAGGCTACTACCGGCGGGGCCGCGCCGGCGATTATCGTCAACGGGCCCATCGCGCAAGAATTGGGTATCAACGGCGATTCCGGGTGTTTCGGGCCGGGACACCGGGCTAATGCCGCTATCGGGCGGGCCTTGCGGCTCTTTGTCCGCAATGTGGCCGGCTTGGTGCCGGGGGAGATGGACAAGGCTACCTTGGCTTTGCCGGCCCGCTACAGTTTCTGCTTTGCGGAAAATGAGGCGCGCAGCCCTTGGGAGCCGCGGCATATCGAGTTGGGGCTGCCGGCGGCGGCCAGTATGGTTACGCTGACCGGCATTCGGGGAATGTACCCGATAATGGAAAGCACTTCCTCCACCGGCATTGCGGTGTTACGGACGCTGGTGGGCGCGATCCGCACTTTGGGCTTTTCCAACTACTATCAGACCGGCACCGGGGCGCAGTTGACGCTGGTTTTATGCCCGGAACACGCGGCGGAAATCCACGCCTCCGGCTTGTCTAAAGCCGATGTGCGGCAATATATCTTTCAGAACGCCCGGATGCCCTTGTCCCGGCTGAAGGATATTGCCCACTACGGCAACCGCAACTGGCCGGCGTGGATTGACGAGAGCGACCCGGAGACGCTGGTGCCGGTGGTGCGGGACGCTGATGACCTGATGGTAGTAGTGGCGGGCGGCGACGGGCGACATTCGGCGTGGCTGGCCGGCTGGGGTGTAACCCGGATAGTAACGCAGGAGATTGAACGACCGGGCTGACCCGGATTTTCCCGATAGCAGGCAAGCAGCGCGCCCCGGCGGTCGAAACCGCCGGGGCGTTTTCTTTTGCCGGCTGGATTTGCCGCCGGCGGCGTTATCAGGGGTTGGCATAGCATTATTATTTAATGGAATAAAGACTTGGCGACATTGGTCAGGGTAGTTTGAGGGCAATATCGGTATATATGCAGTTATTATGATATAGATGATAGTATAGTATCTATCTTACAAAGGGCCAACAAGTTAGGCAACTGGAGTTATGTGCTGGGGTAATGGTAGATTAGGGTTATAATTTATAATAATGATTATTGTTAATTTTGGGCAAAAGGGTTGACAAGGGTGGGGAATGGTGATAATATATATCATATTGTAATAGGAGAAGCGTTATGACCCAGCAGAGTTCGTCCACCCCGACCGCGGAAGCGGAAAGTCCGGCCCAATGTCGGCATCACTGGATAATCCAAGCGGCCACGGGCCCGTTCAGCCCCGGGATTTGCCAAAACTGCGGCGCGCAGCGGGAGTTCCGCAACTATGTGGAAGCGCCCTACTGGAATGAGGAAAAGGCGCGGCACCGGGAGCAGGTGCAGTTGGCACAAGCCGAAGCGCAAACCGAGGATGACGATGATGAGTTTTAGGGCGGGGGCAGCGGCCAGCCCCGGCCCGGCGGGTCGGGGTTACCTAACCGCCCCGGCTAATTTCCAGCAGACCGCCCGGCGACGGCCGCCGGGGACTTCGGACAGTATCCCCGGCGGCCGGGCGGCGGCGACCCGCTCTATCCAGCCAATACCGGGCCGCAACTTGCCGGCTAGGGGTTAGCAGTTCCGGGATAGGGCGGCCGGCGCGGAAATTGCCCGGCAATTCAGGTCATCCTGCCTTGCTAAGCCGGCGGGTTTGTATTAGTGTTTAACCCTAATCAGCAAATCCGCCGCGCCGCCAGGAGGCCAGCCCACCCTTGTTCACCCACCTGCACACCCACACCGAATACAGTATGCTCGACGGCATCAGCCGCATCCCCGAGCTCGTCCGTGAAGTTCGGGATTTGGGGATGGATTCCCTGGCCATTACCGACCACGGCAACTTGTACGGGGTGGTGGACTTTTATTCGGAATGCAAGGAAGTGGGCATAAAGCCCATTATCGGCTGCGAGGTTTATGTGGCGCACAACAGCCGCCACGACCGCAGCGGCGCGGAACGCAGCCCTTATCATCTGGTACTGCTGGCCCGGGACAACACCGGGTACCGCAATTTGATGCAGTTGGTGACCAAGGCGAATCTGGAGGGGTTTCACTACCGGCCGCGCATTGACAACGAACTGCTGGAACAGTACAGCCAGGGCTTGGTCTGCCTTTCCGGGTGCGCCTCGGCGGAAGTGCCGCGGCTGATTGCCGCGGGCAGTATGGAGGATGCCCGGCGGCGGATCGGCTGGTATCGGGAACTGTTCGGGGAAAATTATTTCCTGGAGTTGCAACGGCACGAGCACGTGGAGCAGCTGCCGGCCATCAATGCCGGGCTGACCGCGTTCAGCAAGGAATTTGGGCTGCCGCTGGTGGCGACTAACGATGCCCACTACGTCCACCAGCACGAATCGCCCTTGCAGGACATCTACATCTGCATCCAGACCAACACCACGGTGCAGGATGAAAAGCGGCTGCGGATGGAGGACGATTCCTATTATATCAAAAGTCCGGAGGAAATGGCCGCCCTTTTTGCCGAATATCCGGCGGCGTTGGAAAATACGCAGCGCATTGCGGAAATGTGCAATGTGGAGTTGGGCTTTGGCTTAACCCATTTGCCCAAGTATCCGACGCCGGACAATATGGACGCCGACGAGTATCTGGCGCAAATCTGCCGGGAGGGATTCCGCCGCCGCTACCCCAAGCCGACGGCGGAGGCGGAGGAGCGGCTGAAGTACGAACTGGAGGTCATCCGTTATACCCAGTTCGCCAACTATTTCCTGGTGGTGTGGGACATAATGGATTTTGTGCGGCGGCGGGGGATAATGTCGGCGGTGCGGGGGAGCGCGGCGGCCAGCGTCGCCCTGTACTGTCTGGGCATCACCGATGTGGATCCGTTGGAGTATCGGCTGGTCTTTGAGCGGTTCCTGAATATGGAGCGCAAGGAGATGCCGGACATTGATATGGACTTTCAGGATGACCGGCGGGACGAGGTGCTGCACTATGTGATTGAACGGTACGGCAGCGACCGGGTAGCGCAGATTATCACCTTTGGGACGATGGGGGCCAAAGCGGCGCTGCGGGATGTGGGGCGGAGCTTGGGGATGAGTTACGGGGATGTGGATCGCATTGCCCGGATGGTGCCGTTCAAGTCGCGGACTTTGGCGGATGCGTTGCGGGTGAACCCGGAGCTGCAAGCCACTTATCAGGGGGATGAAAAAATCCATAAGCTGGTGGATGACGCCCAAGGGTTAGAGGGGATTGTCCATCATGTCAGCACCCACGCGGCCGGGGTGCTGATTGCCGACGAGCCGCTGACCGAGACGGTGCCGTTGCAGCGGCCGAGCCGGGGGGATGAAAACAGCCCGGTGATGATGACCCAGTATTCGATGGACCCGGTGGCCAAGCTGGGGCTGTTGAAAATGGACTTTCTGGGGCTGACTAACCTGACTATTCTGGATCGGGCGGTGCAGCTGGTGGACGAGTCCCAAGGGGTCAAGATTGACCTGGGGCGGCTGCCGCTGGATGACAAGCCGACTTTTGACCTGCTGTCCTCGGGCAAGACTACGGACTTGTTTCAGTTGGAAAGCGCGGGGATGCAGCGGTATATCAAGGAACTGAAACCGTCGAGCCTGAACGATATTGCGGCGATGATTGCCCTGTACCGGCCGGGGCCGATGGAGCATATTGACACCTTTATTGAAGCCAAGCACGGGCGGGCGCCGATTACCTATCCCCATCCGAGCTTGCAGGAACTGCTGGATGAAACCTACGGGGTTATCGTCTATCAGGATCAGGTGCTGCTGATTTTGCAGAACTTTGCCGGCTATACTTTGGGGGAGGCGGATACGGTGCGCAAGGCGATGGGCAAGAAAATCGCCGCGCTGATGGCGGAGGAACGGGAGCGGTTTATCGCCGGGGCCTTGGGCAAGGGGTTCGAGCAGGCATTGGCGGTACAGGTTTTTGACCTGATTGAACCCTTTGCCGGCTATGCCTTTAACAAGGCGCACAGCGTCAGCTACGCCCTGATTTCCTACTGGACGGCGTATTTCAAGGCGCATTATCCGGTGGAGTATATGGCGTCGGTGCTGAACGCGCGGCTGGACAACCCGGAGCGGATGGTCAGTTCGATTAACGAATGTTCCAAGCTGGGGATTCCGGTGCTGCCGCCGGATGTGAACCTGTCCGGGGAGTTTTTCGCCATTGACAAGGAAAGCGGCGAGCGGCCGGGGCTGCGGTTCGGGCTGTCCGCCATCAAGACGGTGGGGGAGGGGGCGGTACGGCCGCTGGTGCAGGAGCGGCGGGAGAACGGCCCCTATACTTCCATCGAGGATTTCTGCCGGCGGGCGGATGTGGGCAGCTTGAACCGGCGGACTTTGGAGAATCTGGTGAAGGCGGGGGCTTTTGACGCTTTGGGGCCGCGGGGGGCGCTGTGCGCCGTCTTGGATCAGATTATGGCCACGGCGCAATTGGAAACCCGGACGCGGAACACCGGGCAGGTCAGCCTGTTCGGGGCGATGGCGCAGGAGGAAGCGCCGCAGATGACCAGCATCAGCCTGACCGCGTCGGACGCTAATGCGGCGGAAAAGGCGGCGTGGGAAAAGGAATTGCTGGGGGTGTCCCTGTCCTACAATCCGCTGATGGCCTTGGCGGCGGTGGATCCGGAGGATGGGATCAATTCCATTGACCAGTTGGAGGAGGATATGCAGGGGCAGACGCTGCACTGCATCGGGTTGGTATCGGGGCTGTCGGAACGGTATACCCGGGAGCAAAAGAAGTTTCTGGTAGTGAACTTTGAGCTGATGGGGGGGCCGATTGAGCTGCTCATCTGGCCGGATGTGCTGGAGCGGACGGGGGAGTTGTGGGCGGAGGGGAAGCTGATGCGGGTGAACGGGAAGCTGCGGATGCGGGGGGATGGGTATTCGCTGGCCGGGGAGATGGCGGAGGAATATACGCCGCCGGCCCAGGCGGTGGCGGAAGCGATGGCGCAGGGCGTCCCGGCGGCGGTTATGGGGGCGGCTACGCCGGCCGTTCCGGCGGCCAAGGCGGCAGTGGTCAAGGATACGGGGGACGGCGCGGGGGATTATGCGGCCGGGGCGGCTCCGGCGGCCGCTACGGACCGGGCGGCGGCAACGGACCAGCCGGCTAGGGCTACGCCGCCGGAAGCGGCGGCGGCTCCGGCTCCCGATACGGCGCAGGCCAAGGCGGCGGCAACTCCAGCAACTCCGGATATGCCGGCAACGCCGGATATGCCGGCAACGGCGGCAACGCCGGTCAAGGGGGAAGGGCAAGGGCAAGCCCGGCGGGGGAACGGCCACGGGCGCAATGGCGGCGGCAACGGGAATGGGCATAGCAACCGGCCGAGCAATGGCGGCAACGGCAACAGCCATAGCAACGGGAACGGGAACGGCTATCGGGAGAATGGCGACAGCGGGCGCACCGTCTATCTGAACATTGCGGAGTCGGCGGATGCGCTGGAGGATGCGCACCGGCTGCGGGAGGTGATTCGGCTGCTGCTGGAGTATCCGGGGAAAGACCGAGTGAACCTGGAAATCCATACCGGCGGGCGGCGGGTGGTGCTGGAGCTGCCGGTGGTCAGCACGGGGTATTGCGAGGAGTTGAAGCGGCGGCTGGAGACGGAGGAGCTGCTGGGGAACAGCGCGGTGCTGCTGTGGGACGGGGATGGGCCGGGGGTGGATGAGGTGCCTTTTTAGGCGGTAGTGGGGGACAGGGATTTAGACCGGGGCGGGTCGAGGTGACCCGCCCCGGTTTTTGGTATGGGGGGATTAGCGGCGGCGGACGCGGATTTTCTTTTCGCAGGTGGCAGTGTATTGGCGCACCTGCCAGAATTGGTACTGAATACCGCTGCGGGGCAGGGGGCGCGGGTCCTCCCACCGAAATTCCCAATTGCCGGAGGGCGTGGCGTCTCTGACGCGGGGATAGCCCCGGGCGGCGCACTCTCGTTCCGCATCCGCTCGTACCACGGGATCCCAATTAACGCCGTTGCAATAGTTGGCGTGGTTGCGGTTGGTCTGACCGGAGAAACCGGGCCGGCCCGAATCGCAAAACCACCGCCAACCCTGTCCTAAAGCCCCGCTCCCGGTGCCGGAACCATAGGCTCCTTCGTAGTTGTAATTGGTACTCAAGGCACCCCTAGCACTGGGGGCCAAGCGGTCGGGGCTGGCTTCGAGTTTGAGGCGTTTGATGACGGTTTTCTTGCCGCGGCGTTCCTCCCGGGGGAATTCAAAGATGAGTTCACGGGAGACGCCGGTAACGCCGGATTCCCCGTCGGTGAGATAGCCTTCTTGGGCGGCCAGAAAGCCGCGGAAGTTGCCGCTTTCGCCGAAATAGACGGTGTCATCCCGTTCGTTGCGGTCCCGGCCGGCAAGCCAAGTTTCGGTTTTAGTCCAGGTGTCAGACTGGTCGATGGCGCAGTAGATGGACTTGCCGCGGTTGGCGGCCAGGGATTCGAGGATCATCGAGACGCGGGCATCGTCGGCATCGGCCACGGCGGGGGACTCTTGCCAGTCGGAGCAGTCCCAGGGGATGGAACGGGGGGCGGCTTGGGCGGGGCTGGAGGCGACGGTCAGGAGGATGGTCAAGGCGGTGATGGTCAGAGCGGAGATGAGGAATCGGTAGCGGTACATAGGAATACCTCCGGGCGGCCGGAGCCTTTTAATGCCGGTGGAAAGCCGGTAATAAAAGTGTAGGAAAGGGCGGGATTTTTGTCAAGCCAAAAATCCCGCCCTTTTTGTGATTGGGGGGAATTGGGGGGAGGGGGGATTTCGCGAAATTTTTTGGTTTTTGGAGGGGGCGAAAAAATACGGCGGCCGGATGGGTTATCCGGCCGCTAGGTCATTCCGAGTCGACCGCCTATGTCATTCCGACCGAGGGGAGGAATCTAAAAGTCTCGAGATGAGTCAAGGGCGGGCATTTTAACGCTTGGTGTGAAATAGCTGGGGGCTACCAGCCCAGCAGGTCGGCGAAGGACAAATTGGGCCGGCCCAACTGACGGTTCAGCCCGATGCAGAAGTTGTGCATAGTCATCTTGGCCACCAGCCGCGTCTGCAAGCCCTCCAGGGTGTGCGGCCGGTCTTGCCCCAGGCGGAAAAAGCCTTGCAACTGGGCAAAGGCGGTTTCCACAATCGGCCGCTTGCCGGCCACCCAACGGCGCAAAGGATAGCTCCAGGGATGCTTGCGATGGCGCTGCGGCGGTGTCACAACGCAAGCTTGATACTCCTGCTGCCAGCGTTGATGAGCCGCCCGCCCGGTAAAGCCTTTGTCGGCCACATACCAGGGGCAGTAAGCGCCCAAAGTGGGCAGTCGAGGATGAGGATGCAGCCGAAAAGCCAGGAAAACCTCGGTCATGGTCTGATCTTTGGCGCTGGCCGGGGACAAACTGAACCCGGTAATGTTGCCGGCCGGGCCCGCCGCCAGCAGCAGATGCAAGCCGGCATACCAGCCCAAGCGGTTGCTGTAGCCGATGTCGGCTTGTCCCGGCAGCCAACCCTTCCCCCGTCGCTTGGCGGCCCGGGTCGGCACGGCGGTGCTGTCGAGGGCTTGGTAAAGCCCCTCCGGTTCCGCCAGCAAGTCGGCCTGGTAACGCCAGAAGGCGACTTGCAAGGCGTAGCAGCGGCGGGCGTGGCGGTTGAACTGGCTGCGGTTGGGCAGCCGGGGGAAGGCGTCCCGCAGTTGGGTCTCGGCGTAGCGGTAAAAGTCCCGCTCGCTGCCGAAGCGTCGCCATTGGCTGAAACCGAGCAAAGTAATTACCTCGCTGTCGGACAAAGCCGACGGCCGGCCTGGTTGCCGGGGCGGTGGCGCCAGGGATTTGCAAAAGTCATCCACCAGGACATATAGTATGGTCAGGAAGGTGTTCGGATCCAACATAGCCCAGCCTCCTTTCGTCGGGTAGGCTTAACTATGCGGCAAAGACACCTTCCCTGCAAGGTCTTTTCGGCCTCTTTAATTTCACACCAGGCGTTTTAGATTCCTCGGCTACGCCTCGGAATGACATGGGGGAAGGAGGTGTTTCTGGATTCCCGGTTTCGTGGGAATGACGGTCTCTATATGCGATAGCCCGGCGCAATGGCGCGACTGGCATTGACAGCTCCCGCTGCTGCCGGCTAAACTGAACCCATCCTAAAGGCCGGAGGACGCTTTGACGCCAAGTCCTGACCAGGATCCCGACCGCCAGTTCCGCCATCTGTTCACCGGTTGGCTGCTTGGCCCCAAACGCTTTATTATCGTCGTTGTCGGGTTCTTTCTAATTCTGATTGCCGAGACCGGGTGGACTTGGCAGGAATTGGCGGCTGAAGCCCACTGCGGCGGTCTGACCCAAGACCCGCTGTGCTGGGCTCCGTGGTTCCCCCGGTCCGTGGTCGAGGGGCTGGCTATCGCCAGTTTCTGCCTGATTAGTCTGTGGTTCATCAACTACGCCATTCCGGAGGTATGGAAAATGATTGGCGAAATGTTCAAGCAGCAACGCTACGAGCTGGGACATCGCCGGGGCCTCGAGCAGGGTATCGAACAAGGTCACACTCAGGGGCTCGAACAGGGGATCGAGCAAGGGCTCACCCAGGGGCTCGAGCAGGGCCGCCAGGAAACCGCCGCCCAGCAGAAAGCTTGGGAGGGCTGGAATCGCCGCCGGGAGACGGCCCAAGCCAACGGCGAACCCTTCACCGAGCCGCCGCCTACCCTCGACGCTACCCAAAACGGACATCACGGCTGACGGCCGCACGCTAACCGCAAAGGGGGCGGGTTCTAGGGCGTTCCCGCTCCCTTTGCTCTTACCGTATATTGCAATCGTCATTCCCGCGACCGGGGGGATGGCGATTGCTTTTCTGGATTCCCACTTTCGGGGGAATGACGATTTCTTGTGCCATAGCCTTGTGGGGTGGTTTAGTACGGGTTATGGCCGGGGCGGCGGCTTTTGGCCGCCCCGGCGGGTTTGGGGTTTGCTTATTGCTATGGGGTAGTTCGCGGGGGGCGGAACCCCTGGCCGGGAGTTCCGCCCGTGCGGGAGGCGGTTGGCAAGTCTGGCCATGCGGGTTGCGAAACACCGATTGCTCTCCTCGCTGGTCATGTCGGCTTTGCCCGACCAGATTCGCCGTCCGGTAACGGACCTTGAATTGGTTACTGACGCCGGTTGGTATGGTTGCCATTCCGGCGGGTTGGCCCAGTCCAGCTACCGTTGGTTGACCGACCTCCAGTCAACCTGTTTAACTCCAGCTCCTGGTAGGAAGGGGCGGCGGTTTGGCGGCTAGTGGGATTTGCCGTTTTCCGCGGCTCCGGTTGGGGATACGGGGTTCCTTAGTCCCGTTCTCCGGGGTCAGGAGCGGGGTCCCTAAAGCCGCAATGCGACGATGGGATCCACAGCGCGCTGTGAGCTATAGTTTCACGGTAAGCTAGCGTATCGTTTTACACCCGGCGTCCCGGGGCCAAGTCTGACTTTGCGATTCTTATTATGGGGGCGATAATTATAGTTGTCAAGGATGTTTGAGACGGATTTTCGGATGTATTTTGTGAGTTGGGGGGTTCTGGATTCCCACTTTCGGGGGAAGGACGAGTCGGGCGGGGTGGCTATGCTATAATTTGGGCTGATGTTGGAACGGATAGAACAAAGACTGCCGGCGGGGCTTTCGCTGGAGCTGGGCGCGGCTATTCTGCTGCTGGCGGTGGGGGCGGCGCTGCGTATTTACTCCGCGTTGGGGGTCTTGGGCGTTTCGCCGATGGTGATTCAGCAGGATGAGCCGGCGGCGGCTTATGACGCTTGGGCATTGCTGAATTTTGGCATAGACCGCAACGGGTTTTCCTGGCCGGTGCATTTTGTGAGCTGGGGCAGTGGACAAAATGCGCTGTATTCCTATTTGGCAATGCCTTTTATCGCCTTGGGCGGCCTTAATACCGTCGTTTTTCGCCTGCCGATGGCGCTTTCGAGTGTTCTGTCGTTATACCTGATGTGGAAAATCGGGGAGAGGGCGGCGGGCCGTCGCTTTGCGCTGCTGGTTTTGCTGCTGCTGGCGTTGAGTTCGTGGCATCTAATCGCCAGTCGCTGGGGGAGCGAGGGCAATTTGATGCCCTTTGTGCTGCTGGTGAGCGTTTATTTGCTGTCGCGGCCGGATCGGGGGCGGTTTTGGGTGCAGGCGGTGGCAGTGGTCGTTTTGGCGCTGTCGGTGTATGCCTACGGGACGGCGTACGCGCTGGCGCCGCTGTTTCTGGGGTTGGTTTTTATCTGGCTGCGGCTGAACGGGTTGGCGGACTGGCGGCGGTTGCTGCTGCTTTCGGTTTTGGCTGGCTTGACGGCGCTACCGATAATGCTGCTGGTAGCGGTCAATTCCCTGGGGTGGGATACGATAGAATTTGGGGGGGTGTCGATACCGCGCTACAGCGGTACGCCGCGCTATGAGAGTCTGAATTTGCTACTGGGCGGGGAGGGGGATCGGTTCCTGAACAATCTGCCGAAAGTGGGGGTTTTGCTGCTGGGGGGGAGCGGCAAGTGGGGGTTGAGTCTGCTGCCGTGGGTGGGGGCGCTGCCGCCGCTGGCGATACTGGTAGGGTTTTGGGGATGGGGGGCGGTATTGTACCGGGCCAAGGTGGACGGGGAGTATGGGATACATCTGCTGCTGGCGTTCTGGTTCGGGGCGGCTTTGCTGGTGACGCTGCTTTCTCCGGCGGGGATAACCCGGATGAATGGGTTGTGGCTGCCGGCGATTTATTTGATAGGGTGGGGGGCTTTTTTAGTGGGCCGCTATCGGCGGTTATGGTTTTATGGACTGGCGGCGGTGTATGGGGCTTACAGCAGTTTTTTCCTGTATCAGTACTTGGAGAAGTATGATGATGTTATCGCCGCCGAGATTTCTTACCATCGGGGGATCGGGATGGCGATACAACGGGCGGTAGAGGTGGCCGGGGGGGAGGGAATATATGTTACGGACATTCCGTTCAAGCTGCTGACGCCGTATGTCTATGCGCTGTTTTATACGCAACCGTCGCCGGGGGAGTATTTGGAAACGCGGGTAGTGGCGGATCCTAACGCCGCTTTCAAGCGCAATCTGGCTTACGGGCAGTTTGTTTTCGTATCGCCGTGGCGAGAGGATCGGGAAAATCGTTACCGGCGGCTGCGGCAAGCCGAGGGCGTTGAAGCGTGGCAAGTGGGGGAGCTGCGGGAGAAGGAAAGCCGCTATCTGCGGCTACTGCAAGCCGGGGGCGTTGACCTGGAGGGAGTAGCGCATTATATCCTGACGGAGGAGGCGGCGGCGGAGCTGGACCTGGAGGGGATGGCGGCGGAGCGGTACGGCAATTATTACTATGTATATGACCCGGAGGGAGCAACGGCGGGAGCGGCCCGGGGGCCGCTGCTGGGAAGGGAGCGGCCGGCGGTGGCGGAGCCGGCGGCGGCGCGGGACAAGTTCGACATCTATCTGGAGGATAATGCGCTGACTTATTACAAGAGGGGCTGCACCGCCTACGATACCCGGGAGCCGTTCTTTCTGCATATCGTTCCGGTCAACAGGGATGATTTGCCGGCGGAGAGGCGGCCGCTGGGGTTTGCGAATCGGGATTTTCGGTTTGGGGAGTATGGGGCGTTGTATGGCTACAACTGCTGGGCGGTGGTTGAGCTGCCGGATTATCCGGTAGCCGGGATCCGGACGGGGCAGTTTGTGGATGGCGAAGGGGAGTTGTGGCGGGTGGAGTTTGCGGTTGGGGAGTGAAGGCGGGGCGGGGAAATAAGTTTTGCCGGTACCCCTTGACAGAACGGCGTGGAGGTTTTATTATTGTTGGGGAGCCGGGGATTAGTCTCCGGGAGGGCGTAAAGTTTGGGGATATAGCTCAATTGGGAGAGCGCGGCGTTCGCAATGCCGAGGTTGGGGGTTCGAGCCCCCCTATCTCCACCAATTCCAGCCCCTGTAGCTCAGGTGGACAGAGCGGCGGCGTCCTAAGCCGCGCGGCGGGGGTTCGAGTCCCTCCAGGGGTACCATAATGCCCTTGCTGTTCTTAATTCCGGCGGGGGCGCCGGCGGTTTAACCGCAATGCAGGAGCGTAGCTCAGTCTGGCCAGAGCGCTGGTCTCCAAAACCAGTGGTCGGGGGTTCGAATCCTCCCGCTCCTGCCATCTTTTTCCTTTCTTTATCCCCGCAACGATTTCCGTTGCTTTCTGTTGCTGGCCGCATTTTCCGCTTGTCCTGGACGGGCCGCCGGGTTGTTCGGAACCGGCGGCTTTGTGCTAGAATGGGGCGGGTCAACGCAGCTTGGCAAGTTGAGGATGAAAGTATGTCCCGCCCGATTGCCCCGGATTTGGCGCGCTATCTGAAAAATTTGGGGGAGCCGGCTTTGTCGCCGGATGGTTCCCGGCTGGCTTTCGTGTATGGGGAGGTGAACCCGGAAAGTTTGGAAAGCCAGTCCCGGATCCGGATGTTGAAGCTGGCGGGGGATGCGGACGCGGCGGATACGGCGGCGGCGGTGGATTTTACGCAAGGGCCGCGGGACAGTCGGCCGCGCTTTGCGCCGGATGGGGAGACTTTGGCGTTTCTGCGGGCGGCGACGGCCGGCGGGGTCAAGCAGCCGTGGCTGATGGCGGTATCCGGGGGGGAAGCGCGGCCGCTGTTGGCCGGGGATAAGGCTTTGCCGGGCGGGGTGGTGGATTTGGCGTGGTCGCCGGATGCGCGGCAATTGGCGCTAGTGGCGGAGGTGAACCCGGAGGCGGCGACAGACGGGGCGGCCGCTAAGCCGGCGCTGCCGCAGGTGCGGGTAGCGCGGCGGATCCACTACCGGCATGATGCGCTGGGCTGGCGCGGCGATGCCCACTTTCACCTGTTTATTGCCGAGGTGGATAGCGGGGCAATCCGTCAGTTGACCGATGGGGATTGGGATGATGCCTTGCCGGTGTGGTCGCCGGAGGGCGGGGGAATTGCCTTTGTTTCGGGGCGGCGGGAGGATCGGGATGTTAAGGCAATGAGCGAGGCGTATGTGGTGGCGGTGGATGGCGGCGGCTCCGGGACGGTGGACTTGGAACCGGGCGATAATGCAGGGTGGGCGGACGGGGCGCAACTATGGTCGGCGGGCTTGGAAAGCGTGGGGGCATTGGCTTGGTCGCCGGACGGGGGGCGATTGTTGGCGGCCGGCTCGACGCTGCCGGGCGGTTTAGGTTTGTGGCAAAGCCGGCTGTATATTCTGGAGCCGGGGCGGCCGCCGCAGGGTCTTACCGATGACGAGTTTCGCCCGGTGGTGGGCATTATCGGCATCAGTCCGGCCCCGGAAATCTATTGGTACGCTGACGGGAGCATTCGGTTTTTGGGGGAAAGCCGGGGGCAATCGTGGCTGATGCAGACGGACGCTGCCGGGGGGCAAGTTCAGCAGTTGGCGGGCGGCGGGATGCAAAGCGCGGCGTTGGCTTTGGATAGCGGCGGGCAAAGGGCGGCGTTGATTGCCAATACGCCGCAATCGCCGGCCGATTTGCGGCGCATCGACCTGCCGTCTGGCCGGGATATTCAACTGACGGACTACAACCGGGCGTATCTGACCGAACATCCCCCGGCGCGGCTGGAGAAGTTCACGCTGGAACGGGCGGGACTGGAGATTGAGAGCCGCCTTTACTTCCCGCCGGATTTTGACCCGGCGGGTAAGTATCCTTTGGTGCTGGAAATTCACGGCGGGCCCAACGGGGCTTTTTATGACGCCTTTTCGCCGTTACATCAGGTATTGGCGACCAACGGCTACATCACGCTGGCGGTGAATCCCCGGGGTTCGTCCACTTACGGGGCGGATTTTATGCGGGCGGTGGTGTCGGATTGGGGCGGGGAGGATTATTTGGATTTGATGGCGGCGGTGGATGAGGCGGCGGCGCGGCCTTATGTGGATGGGGAGCGTTTGGGGGTGCATGGCTACAGCTACGGCGGGTATATGACGGCGTGGATTATCGGGCAGACGCGGCGGTTTCGGGCGGCGGTGGTCGGCGCGCCCTGCATTGACCTGGTGAGTATGTACGGCACTTCGGATATTGGGGTCAGTTTTGGCGAAGTGCAGTGGGGCGGGTCGCCGCTGGATAATTTTGCGGAACTGAGGCGCCGCTCGCCGTTGACTTATGCCGGGCAAGTGGATACGCCGGCGCTGCTGCTGCACGGGGAGGCGGATGCCCGCTGCCCGATTAGCCAGAGTGAAGCCTATTTTGTGCAGTTGAAGCGGCAGGGCAAGGCGGTGGAACTGGTGCGCTTTCCGGACTGTTCCCATTCCTTTCCCCGGCAGGGACATCCGAAAATGCGGGAGGAGTACCTGGCGCGCACTCTGGCCTGGTTTGAGCGGTATTTGGGGTAAAATCAAACCGGATGAATAATCGCTGTAGCGATGTCATTCCGAGCGATAGGGAGGAATCTAGGGCGTGTTCACACTAATTATTGACGCCCCGGATAACGGACTCTATAGCTATGTCATTCCGACCAAAGGGAGGAATCTAAAAGCCTGTCCTTGACTCCTCTCAAGATTTTTAGATTCCTCGGCTGTCGCCTCGGAATGACATAGACAATTGACTGCGTTGCCCAATCGTTAGCGTGAACACGCCCTAAAATGCCCGACATTGATTCCTCGCAAGATTTTTAGATTCCTCGGCTACGCCTCGGAATGACATAGGGGATTGGTCAGGGACATAGGGGGTTGACTGTTGCTTTGACTGGCTGGCGGCGGCATTTGTTGGAACTGGCTATTTACCCGGCGGCTTATTTGCTGTATCTGCTGAGCCGGGAGTTGGCGGTGGGCGGGGAAAGGGCGGCCTTGGATAATGCCGCCGCGCTGATGGCCTGGGAGCGGTCGCTGGGGCTGTTCGTGGAGCCGGCGATGCAAGGGTGGGTTGTTGAGTACGCCCGGCCGCTGGCTATTGCCCTGAACTGGGTTTATATCCTGACTTACTGGCCGGTTATTCTGGCGGCGGCGCTGGTTTGCTACTTGGTCCGCCGGCGGGTCTATTACTACTACCGCAATGTGCTGGTGGTGAATTTGGCAATGGCGTTGGTGATTTTTGCGCTGCTGCCGGTGGCGCCGCCGTTTAAGACGCCATATTTGGTGGATACGATACAGGTTTATGGGCCGGTGTTTTACGGCGGGCCGGGGATGGCGGCCTTTTACAACACCAACGCGGCAATGCCGAGCCTGCATTTCAGTTGGACTTGCGTTTTGGGGACGCTGTTTGTGCGGGAACTGCCGGGCGGGTGGAAGGCATTAGGCTTGGCTTACCCGGCACTGACTTTTTGCGCCATCGTCATCACCGGCAATCATTTTGTGCTGGATGCGGCGGCCGGGGCGGTATTGGCGGGGGCGGCTTTTGGGGTGGTGACGGTCATACAGCGGCGGGTTACAGCCCCAGCCGCCACGACTATCTGAATATGTACGTAACGAAAGCAGCCCAAGCCAATACCCCAATAATAGCAAAAATTATCTCGCCTACTCCGATGCGAGCTGAGGTTACGCGCGCATTGAGAAATCCCCGCCAGTACCGGTTTATGTTGCTCTGAAGGTGCCAGAGCAAGGCAATGACCAATCCAATTGCAAACCCGAGAATACCAAGGAGTGGGACAGCTCCGTAAAAATCCCTCGCCTCGTCGGAAAGGAGGGTAACGGAGATACAGAATTGGATTACTACTATTCTCACCGAGATAAACCATAGCACCACCGCCAACCATGCCTTGATAGAGCTGGCAACCCCGGCGAGCCGCATCAAGTCCCGGTAAGTGCGGGCATGGGCATGAATGCGGAACAGTTCATAGATTGGCACATACATGGTCAAGACGTGCCAAACAGGGTATGCTACGTCTCCGGTATGATCGCGGTACTGCTTCCAGGTCAGGTAGAACCAGTAAAAGAGATACAGGCCTTGGGACAATACCGTCATCAATACGATACGGTTCAAGGAAATGTGATAAGGCAATTCCCCGGGCGTCTCCACTGGATTCGAGGTGACCGGTACTGCGGCCAATTCGGCACCGCAAGCGGGGCAAAAGTTGGCTTGGGACTGGGTTTCGCGGCCGCAGTTGGGGCAAAAGGGCATTTTGTTACCTCGCTTGGGGGTAAGAGATTAACAGCTATGCCGGCGGGAGTCAAACCGGGGTTTGCCCGGGTAACTTTGCCGAAGGGTGGTAACATAACGGGCAGATACGGGGCAAGGGAGGTTTTATGCTGGAAACGGAACGGGTTGGAGTGCTTTTCGCCGATGCTCGGGAGCTTTATGACGATGCCCTGGAGCAGTTGGAGTCGGGCAAGATACGCAACGCGGCGGAAAAGGCGTGGGGCGCAACCAAGCGGGCTACTGACGCGTTGGTGCTGGCCCGGGCCGGTCGGGAACCGCGCACTACCGGCCGGACTTTGCGTGGTCTGCGGGAGTTGAGCCGCGGGGACGAAGCCCTGAAACCTTTGGAAAGCCGCTACACGCACAAGGCTTATGTGCTGCACGGGGCTTGTTTTTACGACGGGATGTGTGAACCGGAGGATTCGGTAATCGCCGACATCCGGGAGACCATCAGCTACATTCGGGACGCCGAGGAACTGGCGGAAAGCTAGACGGTAGGCGGCTGGCCCCAACGGGGATGGCGGAAGGTGGGGGCTAAGGCCGGATTGATTTGGCCGTGGGAGCGGGATGGGGTTGCCGGGGGATTTGTGGGTTCATCCGGTTCTGCGAAGTTGGTTTTGGCGGCGCCGCGGCGGAGGGGAGCGCGGCGGGGGCTTAACTGGTTCAGGTGTTGGGCCAAGGATTCCAGGCTGTCGAGGTTATGCACCGGCAGGAAATCGTCCACATAAGGGAGGGCGGCTTGCATCCCCTGGGTCAGGGGCTGGTAGTTGGGCGAACCCAAGAGGGGATTCAGCCAGATGAGGCGGTGGCAACTGCGCTGCAAACGGGACATTTCTTTGGATAGCAGTTCCGGTTCGCCGCGATCCCAGCCGTCGGAGATAATCAGGACTACGGCGCCATTGCCGAGGGTGCGGCGGGCCCAGGCGTAGTTGTAGGCTTTGACGGCGGCGCCAATGCGGGTGCCGCCCGCCCAGTCGGGGACGGCGCGGGCTACTTCGTTGACGGCTTGGTCGATGCTGCGGTAGTTGAGGCAGCGGGTGATGCGGGTCAGGCGGGTGGCAAAGAGGAAGGCTTCGACCCGGCCGAGGTCGCCGGCAATGGCGTGGATGAAGTGGAGCAGCATCCGGGTATAGCGTTCCATAGAGCCGCTGACATCGCAGAGCAGTACCAGGGGGCGGGGCTTTTCCCGGCGTTGGCGGTAAGCCAGGGTCAGGGGTTCGCCGCCGTATTGGAGGCTTTGACGCCGGGTTTGCCGCCAGTCCGGGAGGCGGCCGGCGCCGGGTTCGGTGCGGCGGGAGCGGCGGCGGCCCAAGTCCCAGGAAAGTTCGGACAACATTGTTTTGGCTTGGGCGATTTCCAGGGGGGTGAAGTCGGCGAAGTCTTTGTGGCGCAGCACTTCCCGTCCGCTGTAGGTTTGGCTCAGGTCAATGCCGGCCTGGTTCTCGGGGGCGCGGCCGAGGGCGGCGCCGGGGTCGGAGTCGGCGGCGGGCGGGCCGACTCGGGGATGGCGGTAGCGGCGTTCCTCGCCCATACTGCGCAGGTCGCGGGCGCTGATACCGTGGGCCGGGCGGCGCCAAAAGATTTGGAAGGCGTCATCAAAGAGGGGCAAATCCGGTTTGCGGTGGACCAAGAGGCAGCGGGCGGCGTGGCGGAAGTCCTGCTTGCGGCCGATGGGGATGGTTTCGGTGGCCCGCACCAAGTCGAGCATATTGCCGGAGCCGAAGTCTAGGCCGAGGCGGCGCAGGGTTTCCCCGAACAGGAGCAGGTTGGGGAGGATGTGGCCGGCGTCGGTATCAGAGTCGGCCGGGCTATTGTCGGGAGGGTCGGGTTGAATGGTCATAAGGAGTTCCGCCGGCGGGATAGGTGGCTACCGCAAGAGGAGGGTAACTATCACGCCGAATTGGGTGACAATGATGCCGGTGGCCAATCCGGCCAAGGCCATAAACACCCGGTCGATGCGGCTGGAGACCCGAGCTTCCACCTGGTCAATTTTGTTGTTGAGCTCGGCGTAAGCGCGGTCAATCTTGCTGTTGGACTCGGCGTGGGCGCGGTCAATCTTGTCGTTGACCTCGGCGTGGATTTGATCCATGCGATGGACCATAAAGGTCTGCATCTGGTCAAAGCGGGCGAGGATTTGCTGCTGCCCGTCTTTTATCTCCTGAATGGCGGCGGACTGCTCCTCAATCCGCCCTTCCAGATAGCCGAGCAGCTGGATCGGTTCCCGTTCCAAAGTGGTCATAGTGGCTCCTTTGCTGTTGGGTTAAGGTCGTAAGGAGTTCCGCCGGCGGGCCGGGGCGGCTACTGCAAGAGGAGGGTAACTATCACGCCGAATTGGGTGACAATGATCCCGGTGGCCAATCCGGCCAAGGCCATAAACACCCGATCGATGCGGCTAGTGACCCGGGCTTCTACTTGGTCAATCTTGCTGTTGGACTCGGCTTGGATCTGGTCCATGCGGTTGACCATAAAGGTCTGCATCTGGTCAAAGCGGGCGAGGATTTGCTGCTGCCCGTCTTTTATCTCCTGGATGGCGGCGGACTGCTCCTCAATCCGACCTTCCAGATAGCCGAGCAGCTGGATCGGTTCCCGTTCCAAAGTGGTCATCGTGGCTCCTTTGCTGTTGGGTTAAGGGGGCTGGTTGGTGGAGGCATTATGCCGGGGATTGGCGACGGCGTCAAGGGCGGTGGCATATACTTGAACCTTACAGGCGTTTCGCCGTTCTGCCTACCGCCCGGCTCGTGCCAACGGGAATCCGGTTTCCTCACAGTTCCAAATTGCCGGCTGTGGGGTCTTGACAATTGACGGATGATATAGAACAATAATTCTTTATTGCTTGGTCAAGGCAGCGGACAAACATCGGAGGCAAGGATGAACGATTATCTGTTGAAGGGCTGCCGGAAATGCGGCGGCGATTTGGCCCGGGATTGCGGGGACTGGATTTGCCTGCAATGCGGGAGTTGCTACTATGTGGGCTTGTACCGGCGGGGCGAACCGGCGGCTGAACCGCCGGCCGCAGCCGCTAGTCCGACCTTTCCCATTGTCTTGCCGGGGACGGCATTGCCCGGGCCGGAAACGAACCGGGCGGCGGAAAAGGAGGCGGCGGTTCTATCCGGGACGGGGTATCCGGCGGGCCCGGCGGTAATCCGGTGACCGGCGGCCATTATACGCCAAGGGCGGATTTGGCGGGCGGGCCGGCGCTGCTGGCGTTGAATGCCGGGGTGCGGGAAACCGGTTGGGCGGTGTTCCGGGGAAAGCGGGCCGGGGAGACCGGCAACATCCGACTGCCGCGGCAGCGGCGGCTGGACGCCGTGGACCGGGTGCGGCATCTGGCGGCGGCGTTGGATAAATTGGCGGCGTGGTGTGAGCCGGCGGCCATTGCCTACGGGCAGCCGGCGGGGGTGCGCTGGCCGGAGCCGGCGTTGGAACTGCTGGATACGGCGTTGGCGCAGTGGTCGGCGGGCTGCCGTTTGCCGCTTTACACCTATCCGGCTACGGTCGTACGGGCGGCGCTGCTGGGACATTCCCGGGCGCCGCCGGAGCAGCTGGCTTATGCGGTGATGGTGCGGCTGGAACTGATTGGCTGTCCGAAAAGCACGCAGGAATGGGCGGCTTTGGCGGTGGGCTGCTGCCATTTGGACCGCTGGGGCAACGGGCGGTAGCGGCGTGGTATCATTTTGGGGTGGATTGCTTTCCTGGCTATAGCTCTGAAACGGCGGCGCCGGCCGGGGGCCGGGATCTGGCCCGGCGGGTTTGGCGGCGGTTGCGCCGGGCGTTGCTGCTGCTGCTATTGAGCGGGGTGCTGCTGGCGGCCGGCGGCGGCGATTATCGGCCTTCGGCGGTAGATTTGGCGGCCGCCCCTTACCGCTACAGCATTGTTGCTTGGGAGTTGAACCACCTGCCGGATAAGGGGCTGCGGTGGTTGGCGGCTTTGTGGCCGGGCCGGGAGGAATTGCCCCGGGCGGAGCGGCTGGCGCAAGCTCAGGAATTCTTTGCCCTGGGACAGGAACAGCGGCGTTGGGCGCGGCGGCAGCGACAAAACACCGTTGCCTACCGGCCGACGACGGTACAGGAACTGACCGCGCTGTCCCGCCGGGAGCGGCGGCGGCAACAACTGCGGCCGGCGGCGGAGGCGACGGTTGAGGCGGAACTGTCCGAGGTTTTGGCGGCGCAGGGCATAACCGCGCCCTGGGGCGGCGTCTTTCCCCCGGTGGATGCGGTGTTTGGCGGGCCGCCGAGCGTACTGGTGGTTTCCCCGCGGGAGCGCATCGCGCGGCAGCAGTCGGTACTGCTGCGTCCCGGGCTCAGCGTCGCGGTCAAAGGGGAGATTGAGGAGGAACTGTTGCGCGCGGCTAACTTGTCGGCCCTGGTCGAGGACACCGGCGGGTTGTCGGTCTATCCCAGCATCGTGCTGGATACGGTGGGACTGCGCTACGCTCTGGAAATCACGGCCCACGAATGGCTGCACCAGTGGCTGTTTTTTCGACCTTTGGGCCGCAACTTTCAAGCCAGCCCGGAGATGCTGACGCTGAATGAAACGGTGGCGTCCGTAGCGGGCGCGGAGTTGGGCGATTTGGCGTGGGCGGCGATGACCGGTCGGCCACGGCCGCCGAACCTGATTACTGCCGCCGCATCATCAGACGAGCCGCCGCCGTTGCCGGTCGTACCGGCCGGCGGCTTTGACTTTACCGCCGAGATGCGGCAGACCCGCATCCGCACTGAGGAGCTGCTGGCGGCCGGGGAGATTGAGGCGGCGGAGGCGTATATGGAGCGGCGGCGGCAATACTTTGTCGCCAATAACTACTACATTCGCAAGCTGAACCAAGCCTATTTTGCCTTTTACGGCAGCTATGCCACCGGGCCGGGTTCGGTCAGCCCCATCGGGGGGCAAGTATGGGAGCTGCGGCGGCGCAGTGCGAGCTTGAAGGATTTTCTGGAAAGGGCCGCCCAATTCGGCAGTTACCGAGAGTTTGTGGAGTATGTGGAGGGGACGGGGGAGTGAAAGGGGGGATAACAGCAACGGACATTGTAGGGACGGGACGGAATTAGCCCTACATCCCCCAATTCCCCAAAATCAAACGGCAATAATCTGCCAATTAAGTTGCCCAAGTGTCTTGCCCCGCGGCAAGTTAGCAATTATTATTACAGGCGGAACCTAGCGGCGGCGGGGCCGCCGGGATTTTGACCGCTTTGACCGGACTGGAACCGGACAATTTTGACTTGCCGGAGCAGAGAAAGTTATGAAAGCAGCCCGACTGGCCGCCCCCAAGCAGTTTGACTTCGTGGAACTGGAGATGCCCCAAGCCAATGACGGCCAGTGCCTGATTAAGCTGGAGCGGGTTTCGGTCTGCGGCAGCGACATCCGCCACGGCTACGGGCCCATTGAGCCGGAGGAGAATTATCCGATGCAGCCGGGCCGCCCCTGCCACGAATTGGCCGGCGTGGTGGTGGAAAGCCGCACCGACGCCTACCACGAAGGGCAGCGGGTTATCGTCATCCCGGAACGCGGCACCGGCGGGCTGATGGAGTATCTGGTTTCCCATCCCGGGCGGATGATTCTGCTGCCGGAGGAGGGGCCGCTGGAGGAGTGGGTGATGTGCCAGCCGACCGGCACCGTGCTATACTCTTGCCGGCAGATGGGGACGGTGCTGCAAAAGAATGTGCTGGTGTTGGGGCAAGGCAGTATCGGGCTGAGCTTTACGATGCTGACGGCCAATATGGGGGCGCGGAATGTTATCGCCGCCGATTTGCTGGACTACCGGCTGGACAAGGCGCGCACTATGGGCGCAACCCATACCGTCAACCCGGATAAAGAGGATTTGCGGGAAGCGGTAATGGAAATTACCCGGGGCCAGGGCGCGGATGTGGTGGTCGAGGCGGCTGGCTACCCGGACACCTTTAACCTGGCTTTCGGGCTGGTTAAACAGTTCGGGCAGGTTATTCTGTTCGGCATCCAGAGCGACCATTATGTGCCGCTGGAGCATAACCTGCTGATGGAAAAGCAGCCCATCATCATCCCGACGACCGGGGCGCGCAGCGGCGATCCGATCAGCCAGATTCAGGATTTGGTGGGATTGCGGCAGCGCGGCTGGTGCGACCCGGCCCAGATGATTACCCACCGGCTGCCCTTTTCCCAGGTGCAGCAGGCGTACGATATGTACGAACAGCGTCAGGACAACATCATCAAAGTGGTGATGGACATTAACCAGTAGCCGGCGGGCCGCCGGGTTAGGGCGCCGGTTTAATTCCGGCGCGGCCGGCGGCGTTGCTGATTAGCCACATCCGGGGCGGCTTGCCGCCGCCAGGAGGTAGGACGGGTTGCAGCAGGAAAATGGGGGAAGCGGAAACCCTTCCGCTAGTTCAGGGGGTATTGCCGTGGTGCCATCCGCATCGAACATTAAGATGGTCAAGGAGAACTTGGCCCTGTCCATTGCGTTGTGGGCGGCCGCGCAGCGCGGGGTCATCACCGCCGCCTATGTGCCGGGCAAGACGGAGTTCAAGGCGTTGAATGATGACACGGTGGAGGTGGATGCGCCCTTGAAGCTGCGGGACAACCGGGAACTGGTGCGCTGCATCAACAACCAGATACGCGGCTCGTTCGCCTTCTCCGCTATCCAGACCCACCGCACGATGGAAATGACCTACAAGGGTCAGCCGCTGCAAGACCCGGATCCGGACCTTAAAGCCGCCCGCTGCGCTCTGTACCTGCTCAGCAACACGATGAGCCGGGATTTGCTTTCCCCGGTGTGGGTCTGCCCCCCGGATTACCGGCATCGCTTCGAGGTCAAGCCGGTGGAATTTACCCTCGACGCCTCGATCCTCGATGGCAAGGAAGTGCTGTGGGACGATTTCGGCGGGCTGCAACGCTATATGGCGCTGCTCCAGTATTGCAGCGAGCAGGTGGAAAAGGCGCATTTGGCGGAGGAAGCCAAGGCTCTGGCCGCCGCGCAGGCCGAAGCGGAACGGGAAGCGGCGGCTAAAGCCGCGGCGGCGGCCGCCCGGGCGGCGGAGTCCGGGGAGAAATCGCCGCTGACCGAAGTTGCCGAGTTCGTCACCGCCCGCTGCGTGGTGGGCAATGATGCCCTGATAATTGCCAAAGACTTTTATCAGGCTTATAGCGATTGGTGTCAGGAACAGGGGCGGGAGCCGCTGCCGCAGCGCACTTTCGGGATGCAGTTGACGGCCCAGGGCTTTCAACGGCGGCGGCGCGGCAAGGGCAAGCACTGGTGGACGGGTATCGGCCTGCTGGCGGAGTAGGCGGGGCGGTGGGTATAATGGGCGGGTAATGCTGGAACGGTTATACCGGACAAGGAACGGGAGCAGGAGCGGAGCAAATGGTGAAGTTCAGCGGGTTGGAGCGGGGCGGCGACTTGGGGGATGCGGCGGCGTACCGCAACCGGGTCAACGTCTATCGGAACAAATTTGAGTGCGACTTGGCAATTGCCAGATACAGCCAAGCCATCGCCTTGGACCTTGGCGATGCGACTGCTTACTACAACCGGGGCGTTGCCTATCTTGAAAATGGAGAGTATGCCTCGGCACTCGCCGACTTCAGCCAAGTTATCGTCTTGACTCCCGAGGACGACTTTGCTTGGGACACCCGTGGCGATGCCTACCTCAGCAAAGGCGAGCATGACTTGGCGATTGCCGACTTCAGCCAAGCCCTTGTCCTGAACCCCGGCAATGCGTCTGCCTACTACTACAGTCGGGGCTATGCCTATCATGACAAAGGAGAATACGACGCGGCGATTGCAGATTTCAGTCAGATTATTGCCGTGGACCCCGACGATGCCTATGCCTACTACATCCGGGGAAACGCCTGCTCCGGCAAGGGAGCGGACGACTTGGCCATTGCTGACTACAATCGCTCCATTACTCTGAACCCTGACTTTGCTGTTGCCTACTGCTATCGGGGCATGGCATATCTCCGCAATGGTGAGTATGAGTTGTCTGTTGCCGACTTCAGCCAAGCCATCGCCCTGAACTTTGGCTATGCAGACACATACCGTAGCCGGGGCATTGCCTACAGTGACAAGGGGGATCACGACTTGGCAATCGCCGACTTCAGCCAAGCCATTGCCCTGAACTCCGGCGATGCCGATGCCTACTTCTTTCGAGGCTCTGCCTACAGTGACAAGGGAGATTACGAGTTGGCGATTGCCGACTTCAGCCAAACCATTGACTTGGACCCCGGCGATGCCGATACCTACTACAGCCGGGGTGATGCCTACTCCAACAAGGGTGCGTATGACTTGGCTATTGCCGATTACAGCCAAGCCATTGCCCTGAACCCCGACGATGCGGATGCCTACTTCGACAGGGGCGGTGCCTATCGCCGGAAGGGGGAGCATGACTTGGCGATTGCTGACTACAGTCAAGCTATTGCTCTAAACCCCGGTTTTACAACTGCTTACATCTACCGGGGCGATACTTATGGGATTAAAGGGGAGCATGACTTAGCCATTGCTGACTTCAGCCAAGCCATTGTCCTGAATCCCGACGATGCGGATGCCTACTTCGACAGGGGCAGTGCCTATCTGAACAAAGGGGGGCATGACTCGGCCATTGCTGACTACAGCCAAGCCATTGCCCGGTACCCCCGGTTTGCAACTGCTTACATCTACCGGGGTGATACTTATCGCCTCAAAGGAGAGTATGACGTAGCCATTGCTGACTTCAGCCAAGCCATTGCCTTGAACCCCCGTTATGCCTTTGCCTACTACGGTCGGGGCTTGGCTTACTCCGACAAAGGGGAGCATGACTTGGCCATTGCTGACCTCAGCCAAGCCATTGCCTTGAGACCCGGAGATGCCCTTGCCTACAACGGCCGGGGCTATGCCTATCTCAATAAAGGTGAGTATGACTTGGCCATTGCCGATTGCACACGGGCTATTGTCCGAAGCCCCAGTGATGCCGTTGCTCACCGCAATCGGGGATTGGCACAGCGGCAACTAGGTAACGAAACCCTGGCCGTTGCCGATTTGCGGCGGGCCGCCGAACTGGATCCGGAGTTGGGCAATCAGCAGTAAGGGGGAAACCGGATGAACGGCAACTCTGCTTGGCGGTTTCAGTTGGCGCCGGGGCTGTCCAGCGGCAAGCTCACCGCCGTTCCGCAGATGCCGGCGGAAAAGCCTGAACTGCGCTCGCTGCGGGGCATTTATCGGGGCATCCTGCCTCATGCTACCTACGAGGACTTTCAGGAAATCAAGAAGGTTTGGGAGCCGCGGCCGTTGACTGAATAAAAGGGGGCCGGCGCAACGGGTTGGAATGGCGGTACGAAACCCGTAAAGGCCGGGGGAGCCACGGCACTTTTTACTTGGGCGACCGTCGTACCCAAGTACAGTACGGCGAGATTAAAACCGGTACGCTGATGCAGATGTTTCGAGAGTTGGGCATCGACCGGAGGGAGTTCTGATTATGCGTTACGCCTATCCGTGCCTTATTACCGCCAGCGCCTATGCCGATGGCGGGTTCACTGTTAGCTTCCCCGGCGTCAAGGGCGCCCATACCGGGGGCGACACCTACACCGAAGCCCATTTTCAAGCTCACGATTGCCTGGTGGCCGCGTTGGGGGCGTATGTGCGGTGCGAGGAGGATTTGCCCATCCCCAGCCCGGTTAAGGCGGGGCAGGAACTGATTCCCGTGCCGCCGATGGTGGCGACCAAGCTGTCGATTTATACCGCAATGCGCCGCCAGGGCATCAGCTACGCCGACTTGGCCGGACAGTTGGGGTTGCAGGAAGCCTCGATTAAAAAGCTGGTGCATCCCGACTGCATTACCCCCTGGAGCCAGGTAACTCGCGCCTTGGATTTGCTGGGCTGCCGTCTGGTGGTGGAGGATTTGGCGGCGTAAAAGGCAAGGGCATAACTTGGCGGCTTGCTTGCCGTCCTTCCCGGGAAAAGGGGAAGGACGGTTTTAGTATGCCATTGCCCGATACGAATGCCCGCTAATACAGGAATTCCTCGCGTACCGGGCTGAAAATATCCAAGGCCAAGGCGGGGGTTGCATTGCACTTGGCGTAGTGGGGGATGTTGCCGGGGATGAGGTACAGATCGCCGGGTTGCAGGGTTTTCACTTCGCCGCCGATGCCCATTTCCATTTCCCCGGAGACCAGGATGCCGCCCTGTTCGTGGGGGTGGGTGTGCAGGGGGACTTCGGAATGGGCGTCAATTTCCACCAGGGACAGGAGCATATTGTCGCCCCAAAAGGTGCGGATGCGCGCGCCGGGGGCCAGTTCTTTGGGTTCACGGTTTGAGGCATCTTTGAAGTAGGACCTTGTTTCCCTCCGATGGTATCGATGGGCGGTTTCGGGTCAGCGGACGACGCTGGCGATGCGGTCTTGGGCGGTTCGCAGGTCGCGGCGCAGTTGGTTCAGTTGGTCAGTCAAGCGGTTGATCCGCCGCCGCAGGCTTTCCAAACTGCTATAAAAGCGATCCAGCTCGGCTTGGCTGGCCCCGGAGTACCACAAGCTATAGTAATCACCCCGCATAGCGTAGTAGCGTTCCAGCAAGTCCGCCCGCTCATCCCGCTTTTCCCGGTATTCGGTCAGCAGCCGTTGGTGTTCCTGGACATATTCAGCATACAAGGTCGGGTCAAGGACATAAACATCCTTGTTGACTTGGACTACCCGAAAGATGATGCTGGTTTCGCTGACGGCGCAGGGGTCGCGGGTCGGGTTGTTGTCGCCCTTGGTAACATAGCGGGGCGGGCTGGAGCCGCGCACTTTCTGATGGATGCGGTGAATTATATACTTGGTGCCGCGCAGGTTGGGCGTGGTGAACAGGGAGGAACAATCCTGGTCAACGGCCACATCCCGGCGGCTGAAACGGAAGGTTACTATATCGCCTACTTGCAGCTGGCCGTTGCGGGGCGCTGGCTCAAAGATAACTTCGTCGCCGCAGTGGATTACCGGGCGCATACTGCCGGTGCAGGCAATGCGTACCGGGAACTCCTCAATGTCAATATCAACATTTTCCTGAAACCAAGCTTGGGTGGGCCGTTCCACATTGTCCCGTTCCACATAGGTTTGTCCCCGGTAGTAGCCGCTGCGCTGGCGGGTAAAGATGACGATATATTCCTCGAAATCCCAATCGGGGAACCACATTTCCACTTTGCGGATGACCTGTTCATCGGCAACTCCGGGCAGGTAGATGCTTAAATCCACGCGGTAGCCGAAGTTGCTGCCCACGAAGGCAGTAACCTGCGGTGCCAAAATGGGCGTGGGCGTCGGCCGGGGCGTTGGTGTTAGGGTAGGGGTTGGTGTGGGAGTTGGCCGCGGCGTGGGCGTAGCGGTAGGCAAGGGAGTGGGCGTCGGCGTCGGTGTGGGAGTTGGGGTAGGCGTGGGCGTCGGTGTTGGAGTTGGGGTGGGTGTGGGCGTCGGCGTCGGCGTCGGAGTCGGGGTAGGAACCGGCGTGGGTGTACGGGTTGGGGTAGCGGTCGGCGTGGGGCGCGGCGTCGGGGTAGGGAGGGCAGTAGGCGTTGGAGTAGGCGCAACGGTAGCCGTTGCCGTGGGGCGGGCGGTGGGAGTAGGAGTTGGCGGCGCCGGGATTGGGGTGGGCGGGGGGTTGACGCAGCCGGTCAATGCCAGCAAGACCAGCAAGGCAAAGAGCGGCCGGGGCAGCAGGGAAAGGGGCGGTATCGGCAACCGGGGAAGGAGCGGCAAGGGTAGCCGGGCAAGGGGCGGCAAGAGCAACCGGATGAACTTGCTCAGCATATTAACCCCCGCCGGCTAACGGACGGTTTGTTCCAGTTTGGCTTGGACGGTCAGGAGGTCGCGCCAGAGGCGGTTGGACTGGTCGTAAAGGCGGGTCATTCTTTGGCGCATTGTTCGCAGGTTGCGGTCGTAGTTGTCGAGGGTTTCTTGCGGGGTGTCGGGAAATTTCAGCAGGCGGATGTATTCGCCAAAAGTAATGTCGTAGCGGTGGAGCAGGTCGTGGTAATCGTCCCGGGCTTGACGGAAAGCGAACAGTAGGTCGTCGTGTTCCTCCAGATAGCGGTCGTACTGCTGCGGGTCGCGGACATAGGCGTCGGGGCCGCGGGTTACGGCCTTAAAGATGATGTCCCGTTGGTGAACCGGGCAGGGGTCTAGTTCATAGTTGTTGTCGCCTTTGGTGAAGTAGCTGCGGCTGGAGCCTTGAATCTGGCGGTCGATGCGGGCCAAGCGGTAGGGCGCGCCGCGCAGGTTGGCAACGGTAAAGAGGTTGGCGCAGTCCCGGCCGGAAACGGCGTCGGCCGGGTTGAAACGGTAGGCGACGACTTCGCCGACTTGCAGGGGTTTGGAGAAGGGCGGCAGTTCGTAATGGACGGCGTCGCCGCAGTAGAGGGTGGGGCGCATACTGCCGGCGCAGGTCAGGCGTACCGGAAATTCATCTACGGAGAGCGGCACATTCCGCCGCACCCAGGAAAGGTCGGCGCGGCGGAGTCGGGATTGGTCGATGTACCATTGGCCGCGGTAGTAGCCGCCGCGCTGCCGCTCCAGGCTGACCAGATAGACGCCGGCGTCCCGGTTGGGAAAATCCATAGTTACCCGGCGGAGGATCCGCGGTTCGGCAGCGGCGGGCAGGTAGAGGCGCAAAGTTACCTGGTAGCCAAAGTTGGTGCCGACGAGATCGACAAGTTCCGGCCCGGGCAGGGGAGTAGGGGTAGGGACGGGCGGCGGTGTGGGAGTAGGGGTAGCGGTAGGCGGCGGTTCCGGGGTGGGCGGCAATGGCGTGGGGGTGGGCAGCGGAGTCGGCAGCGGCGTGGGGGTCGGAGTTGGCGTCGGGGTGGGGGTAGCGGTGGGCGTGGGGGTGGGCCGCCGAGTGGGAGTCGGACGGGGGCGCGGCGTGGGAAGGGCGGTGGCGGTGGGTTCCGGCGTGGGCGTGGGGGTAGCGGTAGGCGGCAGAGTAGGAGGGGGCCGGACGGTGGGCGTGGGGGTAGCGGTAGCCGGCTCCGGGGTAGGAGTAGGGGCGCTGGTCGGGAAGGCGGTCGGGGGTGCGGCAATGCAGCCGGCCAGCAGCAGCAAGCCAAGGGTCAGGGCCAGGGCGGATAAAGTTGGCCGGATAAAGCTGCTCAAAACTAACCGAATCCCAACTTTTTCTCATTGAGGCTGACATAGCGGCCGCCGCTGCCGATGACGATATGGTCGAGGAGTTCGATGTTCAGCAGTTTGCCGGCGGCGACCAGTTCACGGGTTACGGCGGCGTCCTCCGGGCTGGGCGTGGGGTCGCCGGAGGGGTGGTTGTGTACGATTATAACCGATGGGGCGTTTTCGCGCACGGCGGGGCGAAAGACTTCGGCGGGGCGGACGATGGAGCTGTTGACATTGCCGATATAGATGTTGTGGACGCGCAGCACCTGATTTTTGGTGTTGAGCAGGAGGGCGCGCAGGTGTTCCTGTTCGAGAGTGGACATTTCGGCTTGGAGCAGGTTGGCGACATCCTGGGGGGAGTGGATGACGGCCCGGTCTTGGGGGGCGAGGGAGATGAAGCGGCGGCCGAGTTCGAGGGCGGCCATCAGTTGGCAGGCTTTGGCTTCGCTGAGGCCGCGTTCGGCGCAGAGTTCGGCGAAGGCGCTGCGGCCCAAGCCGTCGAGGCCCTGAAAGCGGGTGAGCAGGCGTTGGGACATAGCGAGGACATTTTCGCCCTGGATGCCGGTGCGGAGCAGGATGGCGATAAGTTCGGCGTTGCTGAGGTGGCCGGGGCCGTAGTCGCGGAGCCGTTCCCGGGGCCGCTCACCCTGGGGCAAGTCGCGCAGTTTGGGCTGATAGATTTCGGGCGGCGGGGCGGCGGCGGCCGGGTTGTCGAGGTCGATGAGGTCAAGATCCGTCCAGTCCACCGGTTCCACTTGCGGCGCCAGGGCAATAACCATAAATTCATCCCCTTGCAGCGGTCAATGCCGCCGTTATGTTAATGCAGCTGGGGGACATTGTGAACGGATGTGCGGCGGCGGCGCAAGGGGCAAGTGTCAGTGACCGGGGATTTGTGGGGGATTTTGCCGCTATTGGGGGCTACTCTCCGGCCGGTTCTGTTCAATTTTGCTGGGGGAAATAGAGGAGGTAGAAAATGACCACTAACAAAGCCAAGCGTCAAGAGGTCGGCCCCATTAAAGTCAGGCTGCTCCGCCCGATGGATGGGCAGATGACGGCCTATATGTATCTGCGGACGGAGGTCTATTCCGACATAGTGACACGGCTCAAATCGGCGGAGCCGGAGGAGGAAATCCACCGGTATATCGTCGAGCAGTACGGCTACAATCGGCGGGTCATCGAGGGCATCCGGGAATTCGCTGGGGTGTAGCGCGGACAATTCCCCCAGCAAAATTGAACAGAACCCTCCGGCCGGGTCTTTCCCGTTGGGCGATACGCTGTCCGGCGGCGGTTCGTCGAAGGGTTCGCCCTTGGCCAGAGCTTCCTCCCGCCGCCGCAGCCAGTCCCGCCAACGCTGGTTGGCTTGCATTTCGCCAACGGCAACGCCCTCTTTCCGGCCTTCTTTTTTGCCTTCCTCGCGCAACTGGCGGCGCAGGGGTTCGACAAACTTGTTGTTCAGATACCGGTAAGTTACCACGATAGCGCCTCCCGCGGGGATTTGTTGGGGGATTTTGCCGCCGTTGGGGATGGCACCAGTCGGCTGGGCCGCCAGATGTGCGGATGCGCAATGGCGGCGCGACCCGGAGCCGGCTACTCTCCGGCCGGGTCTTTCCCGTTGGGGGATATGCTATCCGGCGGCGGTTCGTCGAAGGGTTCGCCCTTGGCCTGAGCTTCGTCCTGCCGCCGCAGCCAGTCCCGCCAACGCTGGTTGGCTTGCATTTCGCCAACGGCAACGCCCTCCTTCCGGCCTTCTTTCTTGCCCTCCTCGCGCCCTTCTTTTTTGCCCTCCTCCCGGCCTTCCTTTTTGCCCTCCTCGCGCAACTGGCGGCGCAGGGGTTCGACAAACTTGTTGTTCAGATACCGGTAAGTTACCACGATAGCGCCTCCCGCTATGTCGGCTATGGTCACGGCGGCAATGGAGATTACCAAAATCAACGGGACGCCGCTCGCGCCTTTAATTACTATGGACTCCACCAGCGGGCCTACCGACGGGTGGTTGCCCGTGGTGATTTGCACCCACGCCACAAATCCCGTCCAGACAAAAGTCAGCAGGAAAATCAGAGCCAAGCACCAAGGCAGCCACGCCCGGGCCACACTCCAGACCGATTCTCTTTCCGGCGGCGGCCGCTGGTCTTTAAGCATTATAGGACTATTAAAGCACAACCATCCACTGGCGGGAAAGGGGGTAAGCGTCACTAAATCAGGGACAGCGGCCGCGTCCGAGGAAAAGGCAATCATCTCTCCCGGCTTCGGCAGAGCCGGATTTAGCCACCAGCCGCACGCGGAATATGCCCGCCCCTTGCCCCTAACCGCCCCATACCCTACAATGCTTTCAACCCAACTCGTTGGAACGGGAGGGATGTTATGGGAACTTTCTATGTTGATGTGGAAATCGGCGGCTTGAACCGGCGCGAATTCGTAGCCGTTAATGCTCTGGTGGATACCGGCAGCACCCACACCACTATGCCGGAAAGCCTGCTGAACCGTTTGCAGATAACCCCGGAGCGCAGCCGCCGCTTCGAGTTGGCGGACGGCCGGATTGTGGAATACCCTACCGGCTTTGCCTGGGTGCGGTACAATGGCGACCAAGCCTTGGTGCAGGTAGTCTTTGCGCCCGAAGCAGTAGGCGCCAGCATCGGCGCAACTACCCTGGAAAATCTCAATCTGGGCGTTGACCCCATCGGCAAGAAACTGCTGCCGGTCAACAACCTGATGCGGCGGCACGGGCCGGAAACTGCTGCGGAGTAACCCGGGTCGCTTATCCCATACCCGGCAGTGCTTTCAGCCCGGCTAGTCGGAACGGAAGGGATGTTATGGGCATCTTTAATGTTATTATGGAAATTGGCGACCCGGCCGGCCGGGAGTTCGTTGCGCTGGACGGCATCGTGGACACCGCCAGTACCCATACCGCCGCGCCGGAGGGTTTGCTTAACTCGTTGCGGGTAGTTGCGGAGAACAGTTCCCGGTTCGAGTTGGGCGATGGCCGCATTGTCGAGTATCCGGTCGGCTATACCCGTATGCGGTACAATGGCAAGTCCGGCATCGTGCCGGTAGTGTTCACGCCCAACGATGTTGAACCCCTTATCGGCGCGACCACCCTGGAAATCTTGGGGCTGGCGGTGAACCCGGTAAGCCAAGAGCTGCTGCCGGTGAACTTCCTGCTGAAATAGCCGCCTACTAACCCCGGCGCTGCGGGACTCTACCCGCCGCTAAAAAGGAACCAAACCCGATGCAAGCAATGACCTTGCAACAGTTCGGCAGTCCCCTGTCCTGGCAGGAAGTCCCGGAGCCGGAAATCGGCCCCCGGGATGTGCTGATCCGGGTAGCCGCCAATGGCTTGTGCGCTACCGACCTGAAAATCGCCGACGGCTTGGTGCCGACGGTGACCCTGCCGCATATCCCCGGCCACGAAGCCGCCGGCGAAGTGGTAGCGGTCGGCGCGGCGACCCCGGGACTGCAACCCGGCGACCATATCACCGTCTATCCCACCGAAAGCTGCGGATTTTGCGACTACTGCCGCCGGGGACTGGAAAATTACTGCTCCGACGCGCCCCGCACCGGCTTTGAGCTGAACGGCGGTTTTGGCGAATATATGCGGGTGTCCGGCCGCAACGCCGTCAAGATTTCGCCGGAAGTTCCTTGGGCGGAAGCCGCTATCATCCCCGACGCCATTGCCAGCGTCTATCACGCCCTCACTTACCGGGCCAAGGTGCAGGCCGGGGAAACGGTGGCAATCATTGGCGTCGGCGGCTTGGGCATCCACGCCATACAGGTCGCCGGGCTAATGGGCGCGCGGGTTATCGCCGCCGATGTAGCCCCGGACAAACTGGACGGCGCCGCCGAGTTCAGCCCGGATGCCATCATCAACAGCCGGGAGCAGGATTTGCCGCAGCGGGTTAAGGAACTGACCGGCGGGATAGGCGCGGATGTGGTAGTGGAAACGGTGGGCGGCAACGCCGTAGCCGCCGTACTGCCGCAAAGTATCGGCTGCCTCAAACTGGGCGGCCGCCTGGTCGTTCTGGGCTACAACTACGGCATCCCCTTGGCTGTGGACACCGCCGACCTGATTTATGGACAGTGGAGCATCCTCGGCGCGCGGGCTTCGACCTTGCAGGATGTAGTGGAAGTGGCGCGGCTGGTGGAACGGGGCCAGTTAAAGCCGGTAGTGTCGGAACTTTACCCCCGGCAGCAAGCCGAGCAAGCCTTGGCCCGTCTGCGGGAAAACCCGCCCTTGGGACGGATTGTATTGACTTCCTGAACGGCGCGGGTCAGACCGCCGCCGTTTCAGCGGCGGTCGGCTCCTCTACCGGCTCCGGCGGCCGCGGCCCCCACGGGAAAAATACGCCCTTATCGGCGTAAGGCTCGATATCCTCCGGAGAATCGACGTGTTCCGGCGGAATCGGCTCGCCGCTCTCCTCCATATCCTCCAAGTGAAACTCCAGGGCTTCCAGAAAGTTGGACAGAGTTTCCTGCGGCGTGGCCCCGGTCGAGACACAGCCAAGCACATCCGGAGAGAACGCGCACCAGTTGTTCGGGGCGGGTTCGAGGATGATAACGTACTTCATTTCTCTCATCACTTCAACTGAGCCTGGCTGCGGATGCTGGACCAGTCCCGCGGGGACAAATCATCCCCCGGCTTGCCGGGAATGGTTACGGTGCCGCGTTTATGCGGATGATGAAAATGGCGGTGGCTGCCCCGTATTCGGACTAAATACCAGCCATCCGCTTCTACAATGCGGATGGCGTAACGAACCTTTACAGTCGGCATTGGTGGTCTCTGCGGTAACTGGTCGGGGCGGCCGGATTCGAACCGGCGACCCCTTGCACCCCATGCAAGTGCGCTCCCGGGCTGCGCCACGCCCCGACACTGCCGGTAGTATAACACACCGGGCAAGGGGTCGGCAAGGGGCATTCTGACGGTTTCCGCTTGCTGTCAGGGTACAGACAGCCCTTTCAACTGTACGATTTTTTCGTACACCTGTGAACTAGGGCGTGTTCACGCTAATTGCCGAGAGCAGGGCAACCACAAGGGTTGCCCCTACGAAATAACGGATTCCGTCGGTGGCAAGAGCGCGCCCGGCGGGAATTTGGGCGGTCAATTCCTATCTGAAAATAATTAGTGTGAACACGCCCTAGCTTGCCCTGCAAGTCAATTTCGTACCGGTGTCCCATCCGAAAGTTAATCCGGGGCATTGCGCGCCGCCGCCGCCATCTTTACCGCCACTTCGTGCTTGGACAAGGAGCGGGAGCCGGCGGTAGCCTGGCAAACATCGCGCCAATCAATGCTACGGAGCAACTGCCGGGCGTCGGCCCGGACACTTTGCAGGAAATAGTGGGTACTCGGCGACAGGTCAGCCAGCCGCCACTCCGGCGGTTCTTTCACCTGCCCGGCATAAAACCCCACCCGGCGCATCGCGAACTCGCCCGCTCCCGGGTCCACCACATAGCGAATCAGGTGCGACACATCCGGCGTATCCTTATCCCGCCGGCAGACGGCGCGGCGTTCCCAAATCTGCCAGGCGCACGGCACAGCATAGGGACTGCCATCTTTGACAAAGGCGTTATCCGGCACATCCTCATCCACCACCAGCGCAAACCAGGGATTCAAGCGGCGCTGAACCGAATGTTTGCGGAAAGTGCGCGGCACAATAAAAGCGATGGTGTCAGCCCGTTCCGCCGCCCGGTTAAAAAACTTGACCGCCAGGGACGAATTCTTGCCGAAGGGCGGGTTGCCCACCACCGCGATTTTGCCCCAATCCGGCCACAGCTCATCCCGCAGAAAGTCGGCTTGCCGAATATCCGCCGCCCGCGGCGCAATATCCACGGCGATAATCGGCTTGCCGGCCGCCCGCAGCGGTTGCACAAAAGCCCCGGCCCCGGCCGCCGGCTCCACAAAACAGTCGGTAGTCGAGCCGTAGGCGTCCAGCACTTGACCGGCATACTGGCGGGCCAGTTCGGGATTGGTATAAAACTGGTCTAATCGGGCGGCCATCCGCTCCCCCAAAATGGCTGGCACTACCTTCCGTTGCCTTTGTTCAACTGCCCGGGTAGTCTATAACCGTCCCGCCCGTTGTCAATGGGCAATGTAGGGACAACGTAGGGATCGGTATGGACAATTAAAAGGCGCTAAACCCATTTTCCCCAGTCCCTTGACCGGTTAGCAATGCTGGATTATGGTATAAATCAGCCGGGGCGTCAAGTTGCCCCGCCGCCCGCCGTAAAACCTGCCGATCAGGAGCGTCCCCTATGCGAAAGCCTTCCATTCCCCGCTTTTTGCCGGCCCTGCTGGCCGCCGTTCTCCTTACCTTGACCCTGGCCGCCTGCGCGGCCCCCGACCTCAGCGGCCTCGAACAGCGTACCACCGCCAACGCCGCCGCCATTGCCGAACTGCGGCAGGAAATCGCCGCCGACCAGCAAACCATCCACGCCGACCACGAGCAAATCAACCAGCTCATCGACCGCATCCAGCTGGACGAGGATGAAATTGCCGAACTCCGTAAGGACGTCGATGCCGAACTTGCCCTTATCGAAGCCGAACAGAAACAAATCGACGCCCTGCTCGACCGCCTCCAGGTGGACGAGGACGCCATCGCCGAACTCCGCAAGGATGTCGACGCCGAGCAAGCCGCCATCCACGCCGACCACGAACAAATCAACGCGATCCTCGAACGCCTACAGGTGGACGAGGACGCCATCGCCGAGTTGCAGCGGGAAGTCGCCGCCGAACTCGCCCTTATCGAAGCCGAGCAGGAACAAATCGACGCCCTGCTCAGCCGCATCCTGACCGACGAAGCCATTATCGCCCAACTCGAGCGCCAACTGGCCGCCCTCACTGCCCGGGTCAACGCCAGCATCCCGGCTTGCGGCGCCCAAGATCTGACGCTTAATGTCGGTTTCTACGCCTTTTTTGACCCCCTCAGCAACAGCGCCGACAGCGACCCCAACGCCGCCGCTTTCAACACCCAGCAGGGCTACGAAGCCGACTTGCTCGACGCCCTCGCGGCGATGAACGGCCCCCGCATTACCCTTTCCCGCACCGGCATAGATGCGTGGGATGGCATCTGGCTAAAGTCCGCCGCCCCGGAATTTGACCTGATTAGCGGCGGCATCACTATTCTGGATGCCCGCACCCGGGACGCTGACGGCAACTTGCAGATTGCCTTTACCGACGGCCATGTCCACTTCCGCCAGTCCCTGCTGGTGCGGACGGAGGATGCCGACCGCATCCGCGCCCACTCCGACCTGACCGGGGAGATGAAAGTCGGCGTATTGGCCGCCACTACCGGAGAACACCGCTTGTTGCAGCTGCTGGGCTTGGTCGATGCCCAGGGCGCACTGATTAGCGGCGTCCGGGTGGACACCCCCAACGGCGCCGTAACCGCCGATGGCAGCCCCAACTACACCATCACCTCCGCCCGGGTCACCGCAAATATGCAAGGCCGCACCGCCCTTTACCCGCCGCCCTCTGCCGACCTGCCGACCATTATTTACTTGGGCGACCATCTGGGCGAAGCCGAACTGCTCGCCGCCCTGGCTGACGGCGCTGTCGACGCCTTGGCCCGCGGCGAAATCGGCAATCAGGACGCAGCGCAAAACCCCGACTGGAACTTTGCCGTAACCGCCCTCGACCCGCAGACCGAAAACGGCGGTTTCACCGTCGCCGCCGACAACACCGCCCTGCTGACCTGTCTTAACCAGCGGATTAACTGGCTGACCGACAACCGCCGCCTCGGCTACGCCCACTGGCTGGCTGATTCCACCGTATTTATGCAGCGCGCCCAACTCTGGAACGTCCGCTAACCCGCCCGGCCGGCTAGGGCTGTTCGAGGCAAGTTTTAACGGAATTGCCCGATTAAAGCCGGGGCGGGTTTTACTACCGTCCCGGCCTTAATCCATAGTATTATCGATCTTGGAGGGGAATCCCGAAATGAAAATGTCAGCCTTTTACCGCCGGATCTATAATTCCTATGACTGCCCCTCAAAATCCTCGGCTGGGATTCCGATGGCCCTGCATCAAGGTTTGCTGCGACTGTCCGACTGGAAGGCATTTTTTCTTTATGGCGCTTTAAGTTGCCTGTTCGCCGGGGTGTTGGCTTGCGGCGGCGCCGTTCCTGCTCCCGCCGACCCGGTTGCGCCGGGCACCGGATCGGGAACGGCGCCCGTATCACTGCCGAGCCAGAGCATCCCGTCCCCAACCCGGTTGCCGCCGCCAACCCGGCGGCCAACTCCCATCCCGCTACCGGCGCCAACTGTGGCCAGTTGGGGCCGCCCCACGGTAGGACTGTTGCTGAATGAACCGGAGTCATATCCCGGCTATACTCTTTTCAAGGGGCCGGTTACCGCCTTTCCTTTCCCGGAGCGCAACTTTTACTTGATTGACAATCAGGGACGAGTGGCATACGCTTGGCCGCAGAGCGGTACTGACGCCGTTCTGCTGCGGAACGGCAACCTGCTTATCGGAAACCGAATCGGCAAGTACGGGGAGTCGATTCGGCGCGGCGTAAAGGAAGTGGCTCCCGACGGGACCGTGGTTTGGGAATACCATTACCCGGTGCATCACGACTTCCTCAAACTGCCCAACGGCAACATCCTGCTGCTGGCCCGGGAACGCAAAACCCGGCAGGAAGCAATCGCCGCCGGGGCAAATCCCGCCACCCTGAGCAATCGGGGGGTACTGGTGGACTACTTGGTCGAAGTGCAGCCCACCGGGCCGACCTCCGGGAGCATAGTTTGGCAGTGGCATATCTGGGATCATCTGATTCAAGACTTTGACCCGGCTAAACCCAACTACGGGGCGGTGGCGGAACATCCTGAGCGGATTGACCTGAACTTTGCGCTGGATACTACCGGGAATGACCGGCATGGCTGGATTCACGCCAATGCGCTGGACTACCACCCGGAGCTGCAACAAATTATGATTTCCGCCCGTAATTTCAGCGAAGTGTGGATAATTGACCACAGCACGACTACGGCAGAGGCCGCCGGACATAGCGGCGGCAAGGGCCGCGGCGGCGGCGACCTGCTCTATCGCTGGGGCAATCCCCGGGCTTGGCGGGCCGGTGATTACGCTGACCAGCGACTTTTCTGGCATCACGATGCCCATTGGATTGCCCCGGGATTGCCGGGAGCCGGCAATGTCCTGATTTTCAACAACGGTCGGGAACGGCCGGGATTGGAGCGCGGCTATTCATCGGTGGTTGAACTGACATTGCCGGCGGACGGCTATAATTACCGACGGGAGCCGGGCGCGCCCTACGGTCCGGCGGAACCGGTCTGGACTTATACCGCTGCCAATCCCACCGACTTTTACGCCAGCTTTCTCTCCAACGCCCAACGGCTGCCCAACGGCAATACCCTGATTAACGACGGCCCCCGTGGTGACTTCAAAGAAGTCACCCCTGCCGGAAAAACCGTTTGGCGGTATGTAAGTCCCTTAATCGAATCCGGCCCGGTAAATCAGGGCTATATAATGCCGCCGGAGGACAACCGCGTCTTTCGCGTCTTTCGCTACCCCCCGGATTACCCCGGCTTGCAAAATCTGGATTTGACCCCGGGCGACCCCATCGAGCTTTACTTGGAGTAATAGGGAGGCTGATGTCCTCCTGGTTGCTTTGATGGTCCGTTTGGGAATTATATACCAACCTAAACGGAATAGGTTGGGGACACCCCTGCCAATTCCCCTTCTTTCGCTCCCAAACTTCCCGCTTATCCTGCCCCTTTACGCTATCTCGCGCCGAACTGCCCGGCCGGTTGCCGGCGTTCCAGCCGACATCCGTTCAGGCAATCCGGTCGGCGTAGCGCAGCCGCTTGCCGACCATTCCCCGGGCCATCATGACCATCTGCTCCAGGGTGTCCAACGGCCGCTGATTGTGCCGCCCCTCAAACTCGCAGACATACCGGTGCAAGTGCTTGGAGCTGAAATGGTGGTATATCCCGATATAGCCCCGCTTCAGCATTGACCAGAAGGACTCCACCCCATTGGTATGCGCCATGGCCCGCACATACTCCCCCGCCGAGGGCTTGACTACCTCGTGCGGACGGGACAGCCCCGCATAAGACCGGGCCGCGTCGGTGTAAACCGTCGCCATATCCCGGGCGCGGCTTTCCACAAACCGCTGCAAGGTCGGCGCATCGGTGGACTTTACCACTTGGAGGACTGCATCACCGTGCCGGTTTTCACTGAAAAGAACTTGCGGCAGTCCCGGCAGTGAAAAGGGTTCTGTTCCATTTTGCTGGGGGGGATAGTATATCATAGTGGGATGGGGCATAAATGCAAATCGCCCAATTGCAAGCGGCGGACGGGGGAACGCTGCGATACTTGCCGCGTTGGCGGCGGGGCGCGGCTGGTAATGCTCGACGCCAATGGCAAGCCGGTTAAGCCGGCGGGCAAGCGACACGCGACGCCGCACGAAAAGGGCGCAGCAGTGGATATGTATTTTGACGGACTGTCTTACCGGCGCATTGCCCGGAATATGGAGCAGTATTTCGGCAAGGAAACCGGCGCGACCAGTATTTATCGCTGGGTCAGGGAATTGTCCGGGACGGCGGATGAAATCCTGCGGCCGATGAAGGTTGACACCGGGCGGGAGTGGGTGGCGGATGAGATGATGGTCAATGTGGGAGGGGAAAAGATGTGGCTATTCAATGTTATGGACAGCGACACCCGGTTTGTGCTGGCGGCCTATCTGACGCCGGAACGGACGGCAAGGGCAGCGCAAACTGCCCTGGCAATGGCAAGGGACAAGTCAAACAATGCGCCGGCGGTTGTAAAGACGGATGGGCTGCGGTCTTACCGGCAAGCATTGCCGCGGGCTTTCCCGACCCGCCCGGTCAAGCATACGGTTAGCCAGGGAATCAAAGCGCAAATCAACAACAATATGTCGGAGCGGTTACAAGGAACATTCCGGGATAGGGATAAAACCCTGCGGGGACTGGAGGGTAGGGATACCGGGCAAGCCTACGTAGATGGCTTGGTACTCCATTACAACTACTTTCGGCCCCACGAGAGTTTAGACGGCAAGCGGCCGGCGGAGGCGGCCGGGGCGGAATTGCCCTTTGAGGATTGGGGGGATGTAGCGGCGATAGGCGATAAAGGGGGGCAAGGGATGATTAACTTTCCCGCCCCGCCGCCGGGTGGTTACGCTACGATTGTCGTTGACCCGCCTTGGCCGAGCCAGCGTCATCAGAACTATCAGAAACATACCGGGGTTTATGGCAACTACCCTATCGAAAGCCGGTATTCGCTAATGCCGTTGCCGGAAATCAAATCGTTGCCGGTAATGAAAATTGCGGCTGAGCAGAACAAACTTGACCAAGCGGCCCATGGCATCAACCAAGGCCACAATCCGGGTATTCAGCCCGCCGCGACTCCGCCCGATGGCTTGGGCGACCCGGGATTGGTCGCGGGAGCGTCCCCTTTTGGGGCCCCAGCCCCGTGCTGATGCCCTTTTACAAAAGTCCCGTCCACCATTACCGTATCCAGCTGAAGCTCGCCGGCCAAGCTGTTGAACAACTGCTCAAAGACGCCGGCTTTAGTCCAGCGACGGAACCGTTGATACACCAGGTTCCATTCCCAAACTCCGGGGGCAAGTCCCGCCAGGGAGCTCCGGTGCGGGCAATCCACAGAATGCCCTCAACCGTGTTCCGATTAGCTTGCAGTGGCGGCCGGCCGCCTTTTCTGGGGTCGCCCGGCAAAGCCGGCTCCAGCCGTTCCCATTGCCGGTCGGATAACATCTTACGCGCCAAGCCATTCCATCCTGATTAAATTGCTGGTAATCTAATCAGGAGAAACGGGTTTATCAACAGGCCCTAGATAGCGTTGTATTTTAGGTGGTTTAGCCGGCGATTTGGCTCGTACTCTTACTGTAAAACCCGAATTTGCCAATCAAACCACTTAAAGGGGAACGCTGCCGTTTTGCCAAAAGCGCATTGACACCACCCCCAGATCCTTTTACACTACCGCTATTAACCCGTCCCGCCCGCTTCCCTGTTCCACCGGGGGCGGCGGGCCGCGCAAACACACCGCAAAACAGCGTAGGGGAGAACCGGTTATGCCAACTATAGCGCCCACCCGGGAATCCGTTTCCGGGATTTACCAGCGACTGGACCAGAACTTGCAGACGGTCCGCCAAACCCGCCAAACCCCGCTCACCCTGGCCGACAAAATCCTTCTGTCCCATCTCGACGACCCGGCCAATACCGACCTGACCCGCGGCGAAACCTATATCCAGCTGCGCCCCGACCGGGTCATCCTGCAAGATGTCCTGGGGCAAACCGCGATGCTCCAGTTTATGCAGACCCGCCGCGCCGCCACCGCCGTGCCTACTTCCGTCCACTGCGACCATCTGATTCAAGCCCGGGTCGAGGGCGCGCAGGATTTGCAGGAATCCCTCGGCGAAAACAGCGAAGTCTATAACTTCCTGCGGACGGCGGCCGCCAAATACGGCGTCGGCTTCTGGGGGCCGGGCGCCGGCATCATCCACCAGGTCGCCCTGGAAAACTACGCCTTTCCCGCTCAACTGATGCTTGGCACCGATTCCCACACCCCCAACGGCGGCGGCCTCGGCTCCATCTCCGTCGGCGTCGGCGGCGCTGACGCCGTGGAAGTGATGGCCGGCTTGCCCTGGGAAGTCCTTTACCCCCGCTTTATCGGCGTGCGCCTGACCGGGGAACTGAACGGCTGGACCGCCCCCAAAGACATTATCCTGCGTCTGGCTGGCTTGCTCACCGTCTCCGGCGCTACCAACGCCATCATCGAATACTTCGGCCCCGGCGCCGCCAGCATCAGCGCCACCGGCAAAGGCACCATCTGCAATATGGGCGCCGAACTGGGGGCTACCTCCTCCACTTTTCCCTATGACGAAACGATGGCCCGCTACCTGGCGGCCACCGGCCGGGCGGAACTGGCCGAACTGGCGGAACAGTATCGCCATCTGCTGGCTGCCGACCCGGAATGTTACGAAAACCCGGCGCAGCATTATGACCAGGTGGTGGAAATCAACCTGTCCGAACTGGAGCCGCATCTGGTCGGCCCCCACTCTCCCGACCGGGCCCGCCCCATCTCCCAAATGGCGGCCGAATTGCAGCAGGACGCCGGCTTGGTCGATGAAATCTCCTCAGCCCTCATTGGCAGCTGCACCAACTCCTCTTATGAGGATATGAGCCGCTCCGCCGATGTCGCCGAGCAAGCCAAGTCCCACGGCCTCAAGGCGGCGGTGCCTTTTATGGTAACGCCCGGCTCCGAACAGGTGCGCGCTACCATCGAGCGGGATGGGCAAATGCAGTCCCTGCAAGACATTAACGCCACGGTATTGGCTAACGCCTGCGGCCCCTGCATCGGCCAGTGGCGGCGGATTGGCGACCCGGTAGGGCGGCCCAACACCATCGTAACCTCTTACAATCGCAACTTCCCGGCCCGCAACGACGGCGAAGCCGCCACGATGAACCTGATCGGCAGCCCGGAAATCGTTACCGCCCTGGCCTTGGCCGGCCGCTTGTCTTTCAACCCCTTGACCGACACCCTGACCGGCGCCGACGGCCAGCCCTTCAGCTTGACGCCGCCCGCGCCGGCCCCGGATGTGCCGCCGCAGAACTTCGACCGGGGCAGCACTTCCTACGAGGATCCGCCGGCGGATGGCAGCAACATCGAGCTGACCGTAGCCCCGGACAGTGAGCGCATCCAATTGCTCGAACCCTGGCCGGCTTGGGACGGGCAGGATTTCCTCGATATGCCGGTGTTGGTCAAGTGTCAGGGCAAAACCACCACCGACTCCATCTCCCCGGCCGGCGTCTGGCTGCGCTACCGCGGCCATCTCGACAAGTTCAGCGACAATATGTTTATGGGCGCGATTAACGCCTATGACGGGGCGGCCGGCAAGGGCAAAAATGTGGTCAGCGGCGCAGAGGGCGTCGGCTTTTCCCGCATCGCCCGGGACTACCAGAGCCAGGGCGTCAAGTGGGTCGTCGTCGGCGATTTCAACTACGGCGAAGGCAGCAGCCGGGAACACGCCGCCTTGTCGCCCCGACTCCTCGGCGGCGCGGCCGTCATTGTCCGCAGCTTCGCCCGCATCCACGAAAGCAACCTCAAAAAGCAGGGCTTGCTGGCGCTGACTTTCCCCAACCCGGACGACTACGACCGCATCCGGGAGGACGACCGCATCAGCCTCGTCGGCCTGCAAAACCTCGCCCCCGGCCAGCCGGTCGAGTGCCGGGTGCAGCACAGCGACGGCAGCAACGAAACCCTGCAACTGAACCACTCCTACGGCGAGTCCCAACTGGAATGGTTCCGGAAGGGCTCGGCCCTGAACCTGTTTCACGGGTAATCAGTCCGTCAGCCGGCAATGGATTAGGGGGCGCATCCTGCGGGGTGCGCCCCATACATAATTCTTGTGTAATCAAAGTTTTGCTCGCAATTCCTAAAATTAGCTCCGTGCAAAAATCAGCACTCCAAGAAAATTATTAACCCATTGTGACGAATTCCGTAATTCCACATAACCTGAAAACACTGGCATCGCCCCACAAAAATTCAGGACGTCTTTAAGACGCCCCGTAAAACATAAAGTTCTTGTCCAGATCAAACACCCAGACTACCCCGACCTGCCTTCAGCCTGCTCCGATCGACTGGGACAGTCGACTAATCGCTTGCCCGGACACGATTCCGCGACCCGCGCTCACTTTACCGGCCACATCCCCCGATGCAGCCCGGAAACTTCTCCTTGGCGCACCCGGCTCAAAACCTTAGCCGCCGAGAACATCGCTTGGAGGATGACTAAGGTTTCAACTTTATCCTTCCCCCGGAAGTGGTGTCGTTCGATATGCCCCTCCCTTTTCCACTCGGAAAACAGCCGCTCCACCGTCCAGCGCATCCAGTACTTGGCCTGCCACTCCGGTCCGTCCCGGCGCAACGCGCCTCCGAAAAGGCGAACGTCATCCTCCGGGTTCACCCTTACCTCACTATCGCAGAACTTGGTAACCAGAACCCGGCCCTGCAAATGACAACCCCCTGGAGGACACCGATATAACCGTTGCCCAGTCCGCGGGTCAGTACCCGCAAAAATCATTAGCTGCCTGCCGACACAAGTGGGTGTCCCTGCGGTATTATAAATCCCAACGTGCAAGGCTCCTCCCCGCGGCCGCCGCTTGTGAATCACCGGAGTAATCCCCAGTTTATGAAGATTCACATTATTCAGCTTGGAGTCATAACCCCGATCGGCAATCAAAGTGTTGAAAGGCAGTTGCGGATACCGCTCCAGTAGCCGGTCAACCACCCCGCCCAGCAATGTTGTTTCATGGACTCCGCCCGGCGAAACTACCAAGTCCAGCAAACAACCGGTCTTCGCATCCACTGCCGAATGACAGCCGTAGCCAAGCACTTTTACCTTGCCGGCCAGAGAACGCGGCGAGTTTTTCACCGCAATGCCAGCCTCCGGATCAGTATACCGGGATAGCCCTCCCTTAGGACGTTTGTTGGGATTGGAATTGGTCGGCACCACCGAAGCGTCCACTACCAGATCGTGCCCAAAACCCTCGACAAGGGAAGCGTACCCCCACGCAATCTCTCGGAGCTGGCTTTCGAGTAGAGGAAACACCTGGCAAACCTCGGCAAAGACCCGGGAGAAAGTGGTCCGATGCGGTATCCTGATGACAGGCCTCTCGTTATCCTCCTCTCCGAAGCCACAGAAATATGCGAACGACGGGTTCAGCCGCAGCTCCCTAACCAATTGCGCCGTGCTCTCCCAGCCCCTGGCCCTGGCCAGGAAAAATCCCTTCAGAAACGCCAACCGCGAGTACCGCGGCCGCCCCCTTGGGTCGGAGCGATCTGGTTCCAAGCTCTGAGCCAAGGATGGCAGGTTCAACTCCGCGAAAACCCTCTCCAAGTCCCATTGCCCGACGAAAAACTCGAGGCTCTCCAACTTGGCCGAGCCCGACTGGGTCGGTTGCAAAGGGCCATAAGATAATGTAGGATAAGCGATGACCATCTCGCCTTCTCGGGGTCTGGGGTGCGTCATACTGAGGCCGTCGGGGGGCTGCCCGACGGTCTCTCTTGTTGCCGCCATTATATTAGTCAAACATTAGTGCGGCAACCGAAGTCAAGAGTGAAATGGACGAATTTTATGTCAGTTTCCTTGCGGGTAAATTATCGACCGGAAACCCCGCTGATTTTAATGGCAGGATCCCGTCCCGCTATGAAACTTGGCGAATCCGACCCCTGCAAGAACTTTCCCCAAGCACTCCAAAGGGATACCCTTATACTATGATACTATCAGGAAAATAGAGAAGCCATCGGAGGAACCTTAATGGCAATCATCACCGTCATCGGATACCGCTGCGAACGCTGCGGCCACGAATGGGTGCCGAACCGAAAGTCCATAGCTGAACCCAAGGTTTGCCCCAAGTGCAAAAACCCTTACTGGAACCGGCCACGGCAACGGCCGTAAAGCGGTCCCGGCCCACAGAGCTTCCCAAGATTAATGACTGGCAAGGTAGAACCGGGAAAAGCCAACACTCATAAATGCATTCCTGAAATGTTTTTGTTGGTTGACCAAAACGATGCCCGGCGCTCTCCGGCCAGAAAGACTGACTTTCACCGAAGCAGCCAGCAGAACTTTTGGAATGGCGCTCTCAGCCGGAATAATCAGCTCCCACCTGAGCAACCGGTAAAGAAACCACCAAATTAAAGGCTCAAACCACGGACTACCCTCTCCATAATCCCATTCCTTGACCGCACCCAGCCAGCGGACTATAATCTCCGGCAGCCAACGGCCTATCCTCGAACCAAAGCCATGCCATACGAAAACATCCCCAGCCGCTACCAGCCCAACGCCGTAAGTGCCCGGGCAAGCAGCATTGCCCAAGCCATTACCGGTTTAGCTCTGTCCGACCAGCCCCGGGCCGAAATCGACCTGCTGCTGCAACGCTACATCGCCGACTTGGACCAGCAACAGGAGGAACACGCTGCCAACCTGTTGCGCATCGTCATAGAACAGGGCAGCGCTGCCGGCCGGGAGGCCAAAGCCAGCTATATGCTTCGCATCGCGCGCAGCGTCGCCTACGCCGAGGTCCCGGAACTGAGCCAACAGGCCCAAGCCGCCGGCCAACGCCAGGCCGTCACCGACCTGGGACTGGAGTACTTCGTACAGAACCCGCAGACCTTCCTGAACGCCCTAGTCGCGACCACCCGCCCGGACCAGCAGGACTTGAACGCATTGGACGCCTGCTGGAGTCCCGGCCCATGACCCGGGCCAACCAGTTCATCGCCCTGCCGGCGCCGGCCGCCCTGGCCGCCATCGGCACCGTCAACGCTCTGGCCTTCGCCCTGAACATAGCGACGGAACAACCGGCCGACCAAGCCGCCATCCCGTACTATCTGGACATTGCCGCAGCTTGGAACGATATTGGCCGTCAACTAGCCGCCCAATCCTCGGGCGGCACCCCGGCTCCAACCACCACGGAAACTGGCGAGCCCGCCGCTTGGCCGCCGCCGTGGCTGGACTTCCTCGAAAATATCGAGCTCTAATCAGGAGCAACTGCCAGCCGGCCAATCACCCCCAAGCCCTCCACCGTGCTGCAACAAGCCAGCCGGCCGGCTCAGCCCCGCCTCCAGCCAATTATCCCGCCGCCTCGTTCCAGAACCGCTTACCCTTGCCGGTATAACCCATCATCCGCTAGGCGGACTAGGCAGCTTACAGCCGCACTGCTACGCCAATCGAGACCCTCCCTTTGCTCAAGCGCTACCCTTTTATCCCACCAGTCAATAACAGTGAATAGGACCTGAAACGGGTATCTTCTTGTTATCCTTGCAATTCCGCGCTGGATTACTTAAACTGGCTTATCCATATACTGTTGGAGCAAATGATTTTGACTGCATCTCCCAAACAGCAGGCCACTTGGCAGTTCCCGCCCAACAACGATGGCGTCGAATACGGCTTCGAAAACGCCGCCGCCGCGCATTTTCAAGCCTCCCCGATGGTCCACTTGGTGCGCGAGCTGCTCCAGAACGCGCTGGATGCCAAAGTTGATGGGCTGATTCAACCAGTTCACTTGACCTTTACTGAGGTCGAAGTGCCTACTGATGCCATGGGCGGCCCGGCGCTCTCCGCCCACATCGCAGCTTGCTTGGAAATTACCAAAGCACGGAACGAGACCGATGCCGTAGCTGCCTATGCCAAAGCCCTAAACTGCATCGATAACCCGACCATCCCTTGTCTCAGCGTTGTCGATACCGGCACAACCGGGCTGGTCGGCGAGAAATGGAATGCTCTGGTAACCCAAGAAGGGATAGTCCGCAAGGACAAAAACGCCGCCGGCGGTTCTTACGGGATGGGCAAGAACGCTGTTTTCAATGTCAGTGACCTGTATTCCGTCATATACTCGACGCGGTACTTGGCCCGGCGACAAGGACGCGAAGAAAAGACGCAAGGAAAGAGCCGCCTGATAACTCACGCCTTGCCTGAAGCGAAGCCTACGCCGCTCCAGCACATCGGATTCTACCGTACGGCATCCGGCCGACCACTGCGCGGAACGGAAATACCTTCCTGCTTCCGACTGGCAGAGACCGGCACCGGCGTGTTTATTCTCGGTTTCAACCCGCGGTGCTCCAATTGGGTCGCAACCGCTGTCTTGGCCGTCATCGAAAACTATTTCTTTGCGATCCACAATCAGGATTTGACGGTTGCCATCCAGGGGCAGCCGGAACAACCGTCGGTACTCATTAACCACGAGACCCTCGACCAGCACTTTGCCTTAGCCAGCAACAGCTCCTCCTACGCTTACTATCGGGCAATCCGCGATCGAACCGCGACGAGCGTATCAACGGACTCGCCACTGGGAGTCCTGAAAGCATATATCCTCAAAGGAGAAGGTCCCCGGCGAACGGCTTGCCTGAACCGCAACGGTATGCTCATTACCGACAGCCGGGAGCGCAAGCACAACCCGCTCTCTCCGCCAAACCATAGCTATTGGCCCGACTACGCCGCCGTTGTCATCCCGGCAACAAATGAGGGCGATGCTTGGCTCCGCAGTATGGAAAACCCGGGACACGACGCCATCACTTCGGAGAAAATCGCGGAGGCCAGTGAGCGTCAATTTGCCGAAGCGACTTTGACCCACGCCAGAAACACTTTGAACGTGACCTACGAGGAGATATTCGACATCTCTGAGTATCCGGGCGTCAGCAACTTGACTGAACTGGCATACGCTTTGCCGGAGCAGTATGCAGAAGAAACTAAGGAACGCAACCTGACTACGGTGGAAATCAGGTCAGGAGTTTCATCTATGTTGCGACCCCTGGCTCCAAGCTTATTAGACGACCACCATCCGCCGGCGCTGAAGGATCAACGGGTCGTCTGTACCGGCGTCAACGAAGCGGTCGTCGGTTTCACTGCTATGCAGGCCGGCAGTACCACGGTAAAGCTGTTTCCGACCGGGGGTGAAAGAAAGAATGATACCCCTCTACTCATCATCAGCGCCGAGAGCCTCGACCGCCCCGAAGAGCCAATACAAGTGGAGGCGGGCGCCATTACCCTGACCACCAAACCTAACGAACGCGTCCGGCTTAAAATTACTGCCGGGCAAGACATCAGCCGGATGGCTTTCACTCTACAGCCGGAATAGGTAACGTATATGTGGCGTCAACGCCTCCTGCCCTACCCGCTCCTGTCGGATGATACCGACGATTACCCCCAATCGGGCTTCAGTTGCCAAGTGCGCAACAGCGTACTCAGCAACGGGGAGGTAATCAACCTTACGCTGGAGTATTTGCTGAACAGCGAAACCCTGCAATCCTTGATTGGTCAAGGAGGAGCAGATTACGCGGTACAAACCACGTGCGTCCGCACTTATAGCCGAGAGCTGCACCTCTCGGGACAGAACCGGCAGCATTACCTCTCGCTGCCCGCGGAAAACTACGCCGACGAAATAGTCGTCACCCCATATATCATCACCGTCAAGCCGGTATCCGATTTCCAAGCCCCTGAACATAACCCGGAAATACGGGAACTGAAGCCTGAAGGTTTTGACCTGCCCCGGGGAGCCATCTTGGCCGTCGCAGCCTCAAAGCGAGTCATCATCAAGGAAACCAATGCCAGCTCGGTGATTGACTTGGTGCCAAATCCCGCTACCAAGCCCGGTTTATACGAGTTGGACTTCAATTCCGACCGAATAAAAATCTACGTCAATCCCGTAGATAAAATCACACTGGAACGGGTAAGAAGCCAGACCCACAGCAAAATGGGGCAGGCAGCCCTAATCTCCGCGTTCTATTTGAACGTAGTCACCCAAGCGCTCCACTGCTACCAAGATTACCCGGAATCCCTCTGGTCCCAAGCTATACAATCCGCGCTGGAACGGTATAAAATAGACCACGATGCCGAAAGCATCCGCCGCAATGCGCCCCACTATGCCCAAATCATACTGGAGGCGCCTATAGGCCGGCTCTTGACCAGCGTGACCAACGTTGCGGAAACGGAGTAGAAAATGTCAGCAGGTTTCCCCATCCTCAAACTAACCCAAGAGGCTTACGACTGCCTCCGGTTGGTAGCCGAGCAGAGTCCGGAAACCTACCTTAATCCCGAAACCGACTTTGCCGAAATCCTCGCCGCCGAGGGCGTAACCCGCACGACAGAGGAAACGGGAATCAACACCATCCATCCTCTCATCTTGGAACCGGTCAGTTCCGGCAACGCCAATTTGGCCGATCGGCAAGCGCTGGGTTTCTATAATTCCCTGCCGGGCATCACTCCAGCAACCGCGACCGATACCAGGATGTGGACTTGGCTGGCCCATTTCAAGCTCCACGCCTATGGCTTGAAGCGCTGGCGTCGCACCAGGGCCACAAATCTGCCGGACTACATCAAAGCCCACTGGTTCATAGAGAACCAGGGAACCGCCCTTTGGAACAGCAACACAGCCGGCCGGACCTGGTGGATTGCCCACACCGCCGTCAAAGCGGCTGAAGCGTCGGCCGGAGCCTTCAACGCAGAACAGGCTCTGGAACACTTTGCCAAGTTCGCTGTCCATTACCACATACTGCTCCGCTCCGCTGTTCTACGCTCGCCGATTCTGTTAGCAGAATTCGTCCGGGCTCTCCTCAATGAAGGCAAAGGCATGAAAGCCGAAGCCGGAGGCATGGAACTGTTCCGCCGCATCAACCTCGACGCCGGCACGCAAATACTGGAAGCCTTGCCCCGCGACGAAATCAGGGGCCTGCTGCAAGCCCACTTGGCTGACATTATGGCAAACCCCGACTTCGTCAGCGACCGCAAAAGGTTGCTGAACCGTACGCCCACTATCAGGTCCCTTAGTCTGGGTGCCGGCGTCCAGTCCACCGTTCTTGCTTTGATGGCCGAGCAAGGCTATTCTGGACTCGAAAAGCCTGACCTAGCTATATTCGCCGACACCGGATGGGAACCTCCTCATATCTACGAACACTTGGAGTGGCTGCAATCCCAAGTATCCTTTGAGATAGTACGGGTCAATAACGGCAGCCTCCGCGAGAACATCTTGAAAGGCGTCAGTCCCGAAGGCAAACCCTACCTGACCATCCCGGCTTTCATCACCAACCCGGACGGCAGCTCGGCGCTGGCCCGCCGCCAATGCACCAGCAAGTACAAAATCAAGCCCATTCACGACCTGCTGCGTCAACGCATGGGGCTGCAACCCGGACGCCGGGCACAAAAACCTGTCTATGCCGAAGTCTGGATGGGTATCAGTTCCGACGAGGCCATACGGGCCAAAAAAAGCCAGGAGGAATGGATTGAAAACCGGTTTCCCCTCGTAGATCTGGGGATAAGCCGGGTCCAAGCGTTGATCTGGTTCAAGGAACGTTACCCCGACCGCTATTTGCCGCGCAGTTCCTGCATCGGCTGCCCTTACCACACCAACGCTGAATGGAAGTGGCTTAAAGACCATGACCCTGAGTCTTTCCAAGATGCCATTCTGGTTGACCACGCCCTCCGCAACGACCAAACCGTCAGGAACGGCATCAGCAGGAAAGGCTATGCCTACCTGCATCGGGAACGGCGGCCCTTGTCGGAGATTGACTTGACTGACACTCCGGATTACGATAGCATTATGCTCGACGAATGCGAGGGCGTCTGTGGTATCTAATCCGAACGTAGTCCAACCCAATTACCAGCTGTACCCCTATCAGAGGCAGGTCATGCACGACCTGCTTGATTTCCTGTGCCCTACTACACCGCCCCGTTTCGGGACAGGCCCCCGAGCCATTGCCCATCTGCCTACCGGCGCCGGCAAGACCCGGTTGGCCTGCCACGTGGCTTGCCACATTCTGAACCAGAAGGCCAACGAAGGAAAAATCCTGATCTGGCTGGCGGCCAGCGAGGAGCTGTGCGAACAAGCGGCAGAAAATCTCGCGACTGCTTGGTCGTATTTGGGCAACCGCCCGGCCCACATCCAACGCTATTGGGGAGACGCCAGAGACATTGCTTACGAACCCGGCTTCTTGGTTACTGGATTGGCCAAGCTCTACTCCGTATCCGGGAGCAACCAGCAATTGCTCATAAACTTGGCAGACCGCGCTGCAGCGGTGATATTTGACGAAGCCCATCAGTCCATTGCCAACACCTATCAGTTCGTCACAAAGCAACTCCTCACCTATGAGCCGCCTTTGCTGGGACTCACGGCAACGCCGGGACGCTCTGCAACACCCGGGGAGCAGGACCAGCAACTAGCGGAGTTTTTCAACTTCCAAAAGGTAACTATAGACCCAAAAGGACACCCTGATCCGGTAACCTATCTCATTAAGAATGGGTACTTGGCTGCCCCACAGTTCACACCTATATCCTTGACCTCGACCTTGCCGCTTCAGAATGTGTCCGAGGATCGAGATTACTCCGGGTCAACCCTACGCCAAATCGGCCAAGACCCCAATTGGCAGCAGGAAATAATCCGGGTAACCTCCCGGGCACTGGTCACTCATCGCCGGGTCATAGTGTTCTGCCCATCCCTGGCCAGCGTCCATCACTGCACCGGCATCCTGAATGGGATGGGACATCACGCCGAAAGCATCACTGGTAGTACCCCATCGGAGCAACGCCAATCAACGATCGACCGCTTCCGGAGTATTGACTCCGAGGCGATGGCTTTGCTAAACTATGGCGTATTAACCGCAGGCTTTGATGCTCCGCGCACCAGTTGCGTAATAGTCGCCAGACCAACTACATCTCTCGTCCTATACTCCCAGATGATAGGACGGGCGATGCGGGGCGAACGATCCGGCGGAAACCGCAGGTGTCAGATTTATACCCTGCTCGACTCCAAACTACTGGAATTCGGTTCGATAACCGAAGCCTTCCAGAACTGGGAGCAAATATGGCAACCGACGTAAGTATCCAAAGCGGCTCCTCGGACTCAAATCCCATCTTCCAGCCCGCGATGCTCATAAGGGCCCTCCGGGACAGCCGTTACCCCCATGCTGCCAACGCCATCGCCGAACTCATCGACAACTCCATTGATGCCAACGCTTCCCAAGTAGAACTCTTGGTTAAAGAAGCCCAAGTCCCCGGCCCCACCAGGACCGTCCAGCGGATTCAAAAAATCGCCGTCCTCGACAATGGTGAAGGTATGTCTCCCGAGACGTTATCCTTAGCCCTGTCCTTCGGAGGCCACAAGCCTCTCCAAAGCGTCAGAACCATCGGAAAGTATGGCATGGGGTTGCCTACGTCGTCCGCATCCCAGTGCAAGAAATTAGACGTCTGGTCCTGGCAAGACGGCCCCGACAGCTCCCACCACGCCTATCTATCCATAGAAGAAGTGGAAGCCGGTCAACAGTCCCTAATCTTTCCCGATCGGCAACCTGTCCCGCAAGAATGGCTGCAACTAGCCAAACAAAATGTCAGTTCCAGCGGCACCCTGGTAGTGTGGTCCGACATCGACCGCATCACTATGCGATCCGACACAGTATTCCGACATATCGAGGAGGAAATCGGGCGGATCTACCGGCATTACATCAACAGCCAATCCTTGACAATTCGGATGGCTTCCTTCTGGGAACCGGACAACACCATCATAGCCGAGGCGCAGGTCCGACCTAACGATCCCCTTTATCTGATGCCAACCTCAAACACCCCAGGAGTCTGGGGTGCCCAACCTATGTTCGACCTCCTCCGCACACAGGATTTTACCGTCATAGTTGACGGCAAAGAGGAGACCGTCACCGTCACGTATTCCTTAGTCAAAAGCGAACCCTTAGGCAATTACCGTGACCTGCCTGGCCAGCGCGACTACGGTCAACACGCCAACAAAAACATGGGAGTTTCCATCATTCGGGAAAACCGCGAGATAACTCTGGACCGCACCATGGCAACCACCGACCAAGGAGGTGGATCACATCCTTTGAACCGGTGGTGGGGCTGCGAAGTAAAATTCAACGAGGGGTGCGACGACCTTTTCGGAGTAGACCACAACAAACAAACGGTGTCCCATTTTGTCAGGGCACTTCGAGACCTGAACTTGTCAGACAGCGGCGACACCGAGGCCCGAGACGAGACCGACGGGCTGGAAACCGACCTGTACGGCATAGCGGAACATATCCGGAACACCGTCCGCTATATGATGCGCGAGATCCAGCGCAAATTCAGTCAGCGCCCTCGCCCATCCAGTCCGGTTGACATCTCCTCGGTAACCACCGTTCAAAAAGCGGAAGAACTGGGCACTCAAGCAATTGAGGAAGCTCTCCGCAACTCAGAGTCCGAGCGGACGCCTACCGATGACCTTTTCGACACGGTGGAAGACACCGTGAAAATAGAAGAGCTCACCAAAGACCTTACTGAATCGGGACTCCCGTTAGAGGAAGCCCAGAGGCAGGCCCAGATAACGGTAGAACGCCGATACCGTTACAAGTTCATCAACGCGAGCCTCAGCGGCTCTGCGGTGTTTGAAGTTGAAACCTCCCAATCCGGGGTATTGGTGGTCAAACTCAACATCAATCACCCGGCATACGACTACCTTGAATTCCTGGAAAACCAGGCTGGCTCGGAAAACAACGAGCAAGACAGCCGCCCGGCCAGTGCCCTCCGGCTTATCATCTTGGCCTTGGCCCGGATGGAAGACGAAATCCAGGACCAGCGAACCCGAGTCGATTTCCAAGACACTTGTCGGCGATGGGGCCGCATCTTAAGCAGGCTGATGGACGAGGGTGTCGTCGACTCTCCCGAATAACCCCACTTGCTGGGAAATATTAACTGCTTCCTGTGCCAACGCCCAAGAAGCAGTCATAGTTGCTCCTTACATCAAGGAGCAACCGCTGACGCTTGTCCTGAACTCCATCGCTCCGGATGCCAGCATAACCTGCGTGTCGCGCTGGACTCCGCAGGACATCCAAGCCGGAACAACTGACTTGGCTTGCCGGCCTCTCGTGCTGGGCCTCAACGGAACTTTTTTGCTCCACAACCGGCTTCACGCCAAGTACTACCGCTTCGACAGTAATGTCTTGGTAGGCTCGGCCAACCTCACCAACGCTGGCATGAGCATTTATGGCAACGGCAACGTGGAAATCCTTTGCCCACCTCCGGCCGACTTTGACGCGGAATGGTTTGAACACCTCCTATTCCTGAAAGCCCACGAAGTCTCCGATGCCGAGTTCGATGCTTGGAACCAGATTATCCCGACCCTCCATTCTGATACGCCGCTGGAACGGCAAGACACCGCAGAATCCTTTGATGGCTGGAAGCCGCTCACCCGAAATCCGGATTACCTATGGTTGGCATACCAGCAGCGTGGGCTTGAAATTCCTACGCTCGAGCAACAGGAAATCGCCATCAGGGAAGTCGGGATATTAGCTATCCCCTCCGGCTTGGCCAAGGAGCAGTTCAACGCTTGGGTTCGTTTATCCCTGCAAGCATCACCATTCATCGAAAGTGTGCTTGCCACCGCAAGCCAGACTGATGAGGATGCTTACAGCGCCATCTCTCAAGAGTGGAACATAACCAAATCTGAGGCAGAACGATCCCGTACCACAGCCCTCATCTGGATCAACACCTTCGGCCTAAGCCCATAGGCAAAAGGGCGGGACAACTAGCCACGGTTAAATCCCTATCGATGTCACAACGTACTCTATCTCGCGGTCTGAATACCACTTGGTTCCTTCAAGTGGATAAGCCATTCGGTCATAGAAATCGCCCCAACAAAAGTCCAAACAGGCAGAATACTCCTCCTTCACAAAATTTCCACCCCGTCACAATTCCTGCGAAAAACGGCGGAATTCGTCTTCATTGGTGGACGGAAAAGAAATCTAGAGGATTTTTGCACGGGGCTATAAAATGGACACAATGTGCTTGACATACGATAATCACATATAATAAAATCTGGCGGCCGTATAAATTCTTACGGCATCTTTACCCCAGTAAGACCAGAGGTAAGGGCAGACGAACGGGAGATGATGATGGTAGAGTCTGGCAGCAAGTCCTGTTTCGTTATCGCGCCGATTGGTGAGCCTGATTCGGAGATCCGCAAGCACTCCGATCAAGTCCTCCAGCACATCATTCGCCCGGCGGTGGAGCCTCTGGGGTACGTGTCTACTCGGGCTGACGAGATCGACAAGCCTGGCATTATTACGAGCCAGGTAATTCAACATATCGTAGATGACGACCTTGTCATCGCCGACCTGACTGACCGGAATCCCAATGTATTTTATGAACTGGCCCTCCGCCACGCCATAGTTAAGCCGTTCGTGCAAATTATACGGGTGGGTGAGGAAATACCTTTTGACGTTGCAGGAAATCGAACGGTATTTATCGATCTCCACGACCTTGACAACGTGGCGAAAGCGAAGACGTCCATTGCTGAACAAGTCAAGGCTCTGCAAGCCAACCCCAACGACTTGGAGACCCCTATCTCAGTTGCCCTAGACCTCCAACGATTGCGCCAGAGCGAGGACCCGGAGCAACGCACCATAGCAGATATGCTATCCACCATATCTGAAGTGCGTAGCGAACTGTCAAACTTGGTGGAGATTGTAGGCAGTAGGCTGGAAAGTCGGGAACTCCGTCGTCTTTCGGCAAGACTGGACGAAGTAATGGCCCTCCGCATACCGCAAGGAAGGTCATATTTCGTTTCGTCAGAGCAATCTAGGGTGATTGCAATGAGGCTCTCGGGTGCTCCCGGTTTCCTCGTGCTGCTTAGTGATCTTAAAGAGAGTTCGCCTTGGCTTTACGATCTTGGTATGGATGCCTATCGAAGTGCGAGAGATGGCGATTCTGCGAAGGCCCGGAGGTCTTTCCAAGATATGGTCAACCTGATAACCAGGACGCAACGCGTGTTGCCTGAATACGTGCCAGAGGTCATGGAAGACCTGAAGGCACATTTCGAGCGAATGTTGCGGCCTGCGCGCCCCGTAGCAAGGGCAGAAAGGGATATTGACGACCTTCCGTTCTGACGTTGGCCTACGCAGAATTTTCTGCATCACCCCACCCCCTCCAAACACTCCCGCACCGACTTCCGCAAACCCGTAAATATCGGCGTGTCCCGCAGCGTGTAGGGCCGCGCCGCCAACTCCCGCAGCGCCATCACCAAATCCAGAAACGCCCCCGGCTCATCCGTCTCAAACCCCGGCACAAACTCCTGTCCATCCCGCCAGCCAGCAACGCAGGGTGGTAAAAGGCTGGCGGCACTCGTCCCCTCCTGCCCCAGGCATTCGGGCTGTCTTGCCGTGGGCTGAGCAACAATAGCGATGAGGTAGGACAGTCTTAGCCGGCGCAGTGATTAAGGGGCGTTGTCGTTACCACTGTCGACCTGCTGGGAGGGCAGTCCATCAGCCGGCAATGGATTAGGGGGCGCATCCCGCGGGGTGCGCCCCTGCTTTTATACTGTGCTGTGCTATAATTGGCCCAATAATCCACATGATGGTCGTGCGCTATGCTTACCAACATCGTCATACGCAACTTCAAACGGCTTGGCGAAGTCGAAATCGAGTTGGGAAACCCGGTAGTATTTATCGGGCCTAACAACTCCGGCAAGACTTCAGCGATGCAGGCTTTGGCCCTGTGGGACATTGGCCTGAAACGGTGGCTGGAACGCCGCTCCGGTAAAGCCGCCGGCTCCAGCCGCGGCATTACCGTCAACCGCCGGGATTTGGTTGCTATTCCCGTACCCAGCGCCCGTTTGCTGTGGTACGAACTCCATGTGCGGAACAGCCAGTATAACCAGGGTCAGCAGCACACGGAAAACGTGCGTATCGATGTCACCGTATCCGGGGTGAACAATGACCTCCACTGGAATTGCGGGTTGGAGTTCGACTACGCTAACGAGGAGTCTTTCTATTGCCGCCCTTTGCGCTCTGACGCTGCGGGTTCGGAGCGGATGGAAATTCCGGAAGCCGAAGTAAAGGGGTTGCAGATTGCCTTCCTACCCCCGATGTCCGGGTTAGCGGCCACTGAAACCCGATTAGATGTAGGTGCGGTAAATGTCCGGGTCGGTGAAGGGCGCACCGCCGAGGTGCTGCGGAATCTATGTTTCCGCATTTACAACGAGCAGCTCGGTCAATGGGCCAATTTGGTTGCCCAGATACAGGATTTGTTTCGCGTTGACCTTGAAGCTCCCCGCTATGTAGCGGAACGGGGCGAAATTGTAATGAGCTACCGAGAGCGCGGCGTAGCTCTGGATTTGTCCTCCACCGGCCGCGGCTTGCAGCAGACTTTGCTCATCCTGGCTTATATGTACGCCAACCCCGGCGCGGTTCTCTTGCTGGATGAACCGGACGCCCATCTCGAGATATTGCGCCAGCGGCAAATCTACCGCCAGATTAGCGAAGTAGCCGCCGCCAGCAACAGCCAGATAATTGCCGCCAGTCACTCCGAAGTGTTGCTCAACGAAGCCGCCGGTCGGGATATGGTCATCGCTTTCGTCGGTCAACCCCATCGCATTGATGACCGGGGCCGCCAAGTTCTGAAATCCCTGCGGGAAATCGGCTTCGACCAGTATTACCAAGCCGAACAGACCGGTTGGAACCTCTATTTGGAAGGTTCCACCGACTTGGCGATATTGCAAGCCTTTGCCCTCAAGCTGGGCCACGATAAGGCCCGGAAATCCTTGTCGATGGCTTTCGTTTCCTATGTAGAGAACCAACCCAGCAAAGCCCAAAACCATTACTATGGTTTGCGGGAAGCCCTCCCTGACTTGAAAGGAGTAGCCATATTCGACCGGCTGGATACGCCGCCGGCAAGGAGTGGGGACGGCTTGGAAATTATATCCTGGCGGCGCCGGGAAATTGAGAACTACCTTTGTTCCCAGTCTACCCTGACCGCCTATGCTCGGGCCGCCGCGGAAGGGGACGCCGCCGAGCCTTTGTTTGCCGCCAGTGAAGCCGACCGTCGACTGCGGGCAATGCGGGAAGCCATTGCGGATGTGGAGAGCGCCTTGCAAACCATCGGCAAAGGCTCCCCTTGGGATGCCGACACCAAAGTAAGCGACGACTTTCTGACGCCCTTGTTCCGGGCTTACTTCGCCAAACTGGACCTGCCCAACTTGATGAACAAGAAGGACTTTTACGAACTGGCCCAGTATGTACCCCGCGAGGAAATCGACCCGGAAATCACCGAAGTTCTTGATGCCATTGCTCGGGTAGCGGAAAGCGCTACTTCCACCGGGTAGGCGGTATCCTTTAGCCTACCCCACCCCATCCAAACACTCCCGCACCGACTTCCGCAAACCCGTAAATATCGGCGTGTCCCGCAGCGTGTAGGGCCGCGCCGCCGACTCCCGCAGTGCCATCACCAAATCCAGAAACGCCCCCGGCTCATCCGTCTCAAACCCCAGCACAAACTCCTGGTCATCCAACCCAAAGGAATAGGAAGTGCTGATTTTCACCTCCGGGAAGCGATGCCCAATCTCGAAATGCTCATTCATCAGCCGCTGCCGCTCCTCTTGGCTGCGCTGATACCACTCGTGCGTCTTGACAAAGGGATAAACGAACAGATACTTCCGGCCCACCATCCGCATCGTCGCCCCCGTCCCCTCCTGCCCCGGGTGCTGATGCTCCGCCACATAGGGCGACCGCCGCGTCATCGCCAGATAGGAATGGGGCGTATCCAGATACCCGGCCAACTCGGTATGATTCAGCCGCCCAGTCAGCGCGTCAATGGCTTCCAGCGTCGGACTGATTTTCCACAGCAGAAAGTCCACATCCCCCCGGGTCGCCGTCATACTGTAGCTGCTCCAAGCCACCCGGTCGTCAAACTCCTCCAGAACCGCCGCGAACTCCGCCTTGCTCCGCTCCCGTACCGCCGGTGCCAGCAGCCGCCACTCCGGCGCCACCTTATAAAAGGAATACTTAACGAAGTCCCGCGCCGCCGCATCCTGCGCCATTGCCTTGCCATCCTTTGCCGTCAGATTTTCCGCCCGTCCCGCCCAATAATAGCAAAGCATTAGCCCAACGGCAACCGCCCGCCCAGTGCCGAACCCCGCCCGGCTTAATGTTGTATTATAAGGAAAGCGCCCTTGACCGGCCTTTGCTTAACTTGTGATACACTGTGCCTTGCGGAAAGCCGGCCGCTAAAGCCAAGCCGGCCCCGGCTCCGGTCAAGGATGAACCCCAGCCGCACTACTATTAGGCCGCGCCTCTATCCCGCTCCGGCAAGGAGGAAACCCATGGCAACCGATAAGCCCCGTCTGCAACGCCAGGCTATGTGCGACCGCTTGGCTATGGAGTTCCAGGATGAGTGGATTGTCAACCTGGGCGTAGGGATGCCTACCCTCTGCTCCAACTATGTTGACCCCGGCAAAAGCCTCGTCTTTCATTCGGAAAACGGCGTCATCGGCTACGGGCCGCTGGCCCCGTCCGGTCAAGAGGACAAACACCTGGTCAACGCCGGCGGCCAGAATGTTACCGCTATGCCCGGAATGGCTATCGTCCACCACGCCGACTCCTTTGCCCTGATTCGCAAGGGGATGGTGGATGTTACCGTGATGGGGGCTTATGAGGTAGCGGAAAACGGCGACTTTGCCAACTGGCGCATCCCCACCCGTAAGGGCGGCGGCATCGGCGGCGCAATGGATTTGGCCGCCTGCGCCCAGCGGGTCTTTATCGCGATGGAGCATTGCACCCGGGACGGCCAGCCCCGGCTGCTGAAACGCTGCGCCTTGCCCATTACCGCGCCCGGCGCGGTTACGCTGGTCGCCACCGACCTGGGCTTGTTTGCGGTAACGCCGCAGGGCTTTGCGCTGCGGGAATACGCCCCGGGCTGGACGCCCGCGGAAATTCAGGAATTGACCGCCGCCCAACTGATTATTCCCGAGGATTTGCGGGAGTTTCGGTTTCGGGAGTAGGGCGGGACGGGAGAAACTTATGCCCCAAGCCCACAGCTTTCAATCCATTGTCCGGTCGGCCCGGGAGTTTATGGCTCAGGAAGGGCTGCCCGGCTGGTTGATTTACGACTACCGCCAGTCCAATCCCATCTTTGGGCAGGTGATTACCGCCTCCGGCCATGTAACCCGCCCCTGCTTTCTCTACATCCCGCAAGCCGGCCCGTCCCGGCTGCTGACTCATTATGTGGACGCCGGCAAGTTTGCCGCCGTAGCTCAATCGGCCGCCATTGCCGGGGATGCTGCCATTGGGGACGGAGACGCCGCGCCCGGTTTCGAGTTGCTGGTCTATAGCAGCCGCCAAAGCCTGCTCGATCAACTGACGCCGCTACTGGCCGCCGCGCCGCAGGTGGCAATGGAATACTCGCCGCAGAACGCGATGCCCCGGGTTTCCCGGGTGGACGCCGGCACCGTGGAACTGGTACGCAGCTTGGGGCCGGCGGTGGTCTCCTCGGCGGATTTGATGCAGTATGCTACCCAGCGTTGGACGCCGCAGCAGTTGGCCAGCCACCAACGGGCCGCCGCCAAGTTGGGGCAGATTGTCAATGAGGCTTTCCGCCGCATCGGGGCCCGGCTGCCCGATAGCCCTACCGAATACGAAATCGCCGAGTTCATCCGCCGCCGCTTTCGGGAGGAAAGTTTGGAAACGGCGGACGGGCCGATAGTGTCGGTCAACGCCCACTGCTCCGATCCCCACTATGAACCGGAGCCGGCGGGCAGCAGTGTCTTTCAACCCGGCGATTGGGTATTGATTGACCTGTGGGCCAAGGAGAGCGGCGGCGACAGCGTCTATGCCGATATTACCTGGACGGCGTATGTGGGCGCTAGCGTCCCGCAGCGGCAGCAGGAAATTTTTGACATCGTTACCGGGGCGCGGGACGCCGCCCTGCAGTACCTGAAAGACTGCTATCAAGCCGGCGTTGCGGTGCCGGGCTGGCAGGCGGATGCGGCGGCCCGCAACTACATTGGGGAACGCGGCTATGGCGACTACTTTACCCATCGCTTGGGCCACAGCATCAGCTGCGAAGTGCACGGCGAGGCGGTGAACCTGGACGGCTTTGAGACTTATGACACCCGCCGCATCATCCCCGGCGTCGGCTTTTCCATTGAACCGGGCATCTACCTGCCGGACTTTGGCGTCCGCTCGGAAATTGACGCCTATATGTCAGCCAGCGGCCCTGATGCGACCAGCCCGGTGCAGCGGGAAGTGGTGTTGATTGGGGGAGGGTGAATCGGGCAGTTAGTGACGCCCGGCGGTTGCGGGCCGGGCAAAGTGGTATATAATGCCCCTAAAATTGCGAGGATTCTTTATGGCCTTGGAAGAGCCGCAGCTGAACGGGCGCATTGCCAGTGTCATAGGTGAACTGACGGGCAGCTTGGGCTGGAGAGTGCGGGAGGAGCTTAGGGGGGCATTGCGCGGCCCCCAAGACAAGCCGGACGTACTCATTACCCGGGCGGACAGTCCACCGATAGTGCTGGAGAACGAATACCGTCCGGCCCGTACCGTCGTTGACGACTGTCTTACGCGATTGGGGCGGGAACTCAACCCGCCGGTTGCCGAAGGATTCGGCACGGTTAGCACGGTTATTGCTATCCGTTCACCTGAATCTCTCCACCAGTGCGCTACCGGGTCAATCGCCGAGCAAATGCTGAAAGATGGCGAGCATCTGGATTATGCCGCCTATCAAGGCACTGCGAACAATTACACCCGGTTTCCGCAACAGGGTTTCATTTCCGGCGACATCCGCCATCTGATAGATTTCATCAAGCCGGCGGCGGAAGCCCCTAATGTAATCGAAAGGGCAGTTACTTCTCTGCGCCAAGGAACTGAGGACGCCGCAGCTATGCTGATGGCTTGTCCTGCGGAGGTATGTATCGCAATCGCCGCCAAACTCCGCCAGCCCTACCCGCCTATCGACGAGAAAGATAAGGCGCAGGAAGCTTGGGATAAGAAAACCCAGCGGGAGCAGACGGCTAAAATGGCGGCGGTCATTATGATTAACGCTCTAGCTTGCCAGCAGAACTTGGCCGGCTACCGGGGCATTAAAAACCTGGCTCAGGTCAGGGCCGAATCTGGGCTGACCCAAGACGCCGTGATTGAGCAGTGGGAGTATATCCTGTCCATCAACTATTGGCCCATCTTTCATATCGCAAAAGAACTGCTGTTAGAGGTTACGCCTTTTCAGGCCGAGCCGAGCCGATCCTGGAGCGGATGAACCGAACGGCCAACCAGATACAGATAGCCATTCGTACCAACGACGTGGCCGGCACCGTATTTCAGAAACTCATTTCCGACCGGAGAACCCTGGCTACTTACTACACCCGGCCGGAGTCGACCACTTTAGCGGCGTATCTGGCGGTACCGGAAAGCCTGGATTGGGCCAATCCGGAAACCTTGAAAAATTACCACATCGCCGACTATGCCTGCGGCACCGGCGGGTTGCCTCTGGCCGCCTACCAACGGGCGCGGGAACTGCATCGCAACCACGGTGGCAACCCCGATTCCGTTCATTCCTATATGATGGAGAACTGCTTGACCGCCTGCGATATTATGCCGGCCGGTGTCCATCTGACCGCGTCCTTGCTTTCCTCGGTTGCTCCCCGGGAGCATTACGAAAAGACCCGCAGCGTATTGTACGACTATGGCGATACCGGGTCAAAGGACAAAAAGGGCAAGCCGGTAGTGTCCATCGGTTCCTTGGAACTGCTGGACTTGAAAAACGCCCGTAAGCAGGCAATCTTGCCGTTGTCTCAGCAAATGGCAATGGGGGCAGCCGGGGAACAAAAGCCCATTGAAGTGGATATGTCTCCCTTGAGCCAAGACTTGGTAATTATGAACCCGCCCTTTACGTCGCCCACTAAACGAAAGAATAACGAGAAAAGCACCGTCAATCTGCCTTTCGCCGCTTTCCAGACTACGCCGGCAGTGCAGAAGGCGATGAGCGTCCGCACCAAGAAACTGAGTAAAAAGACGATTGGCGATGGCAACGCCGGGCTAGGGTCTCATTTCACGGCTATTGCCCATAATATGGTCAAGCCTAATGGCCATATTGCCTTGATATTGCCGATGTCGTCGATGCAGGGCGGCAGTTATGACGGCGAGCAAAGCTGGAGTTGGCAGAAGCTGCGCCGCTTGGTCAGCGAAAGCTACAATGACATCGTAGTTATCAGCATTGCCCAAGCGGAAAACCGGGAGGCGGCTTTTTCCGCCGATACTGAAATCGGCGAAGTTATTCTCATCGCCCGTCGTTTGGGGCGCGGGGAGTCGCCGAGGCGGCAGGCGCATTTCGTCAACCTGAAAGAACGCCCCGCCAACAAGCTGGAAGCCCAAGAGACCGCCAAAGCTATCCGGCAAGCCATCTCCGGTTTGAGGGAATTGAACAACCACTCTGACCTCAAAGTCGGCGATAACATCGTCGGTAGTGTGCGCTTGACGGGAGTGCATCCTTTAGGCCGGTGGGGGTCTGTCCGTGTAGTTGACTTGGGGTTGGTGCGGACGGTAGAGGAGTTATCCCGGGGAATCCTGCGCCTGCCCCAACACTATGCGCCGGTTCGTATCCCCATTGCGCCGGCCGGAGCGATCGGCATTGTCGGGCCGATAGCCCGGGACATCGAGGAGCGGGGGCCTTTCCAGGTCAAAGCGGGGGCTAGCTCTGGAGCTGAATGGCCGATGCTGTGGAATAAGGACAGTGATGTTCAGTTCTGTATGGAAACAGCCCCGGACAGCACCGGTACCATAAAGGACGATGCGTCGGAGTCGGAAGCCAGAAACGTTTGGGCGCAAGCCAGCCATCTCCATATCAATGTGGACTTTCGCTTTAACTCCAATCCCATTGCCGCCGCTTTTACTAGCCGGGTAACTGCCGGCGGGCGGGCTTGGCCCAACCTGAGAATGAGTACGGTTGCCCGGGAAAAAGCTACTTGTGCCTGGCTGAATGGCACTCTGGGACTAATCAGCTATTGGCTGGAGAGCAATCGGATTACCGGTGGGCGGGGTAGCATTTCCGCTACGGCCATTCCAAACATTCCTACGCTGGACTTGCGGCGGTTGACGCAGGAGCAAATGGAGGCCGCGGTGCAAATCTACGACGAACTGTGTCAAGAGCGAATGCTGCCGGCTAATGAAGCCTATCATGACCCGGTACGGCAGGAACTGGACCGCCGGCTGCTGGTAGAGGTGCTTCGGCTGGATAAAGTTGCAGTAGAGCAGTTGGCAATCCTGCGGAATCAGTGGTGTATGGAGCCGACAGTAGCCGGCTCCAAGTCCTCCAGTCTGGCAAAATAATCCCCCCTACACCCCCCGCCCCCGCGGCTCCATAACCAAAGACAACAACTCACCGCGTTTTTGCGTGCCGACTTTGCGGTGAACCAGTCCAGTATGCGATTCGTGCCATGAGCCAAAGCAAACGCCACCGGGCGATGAAGCGGCAGACCGGGCAGTATATGACCCCGCAGTGGTTGGCGCGGGATATAGTGGCTGGCGTTCCCTTGGAGGGTTGCCGGCGGATTCTGGAGCCTTCCTGCGGCGACGGAGCCTTTCTTTCCGCTATTGCCGACCGTCTTACCGCGTCGGAGACAGCCCAAAGCGGCCGGGGCGTCGAGTTGCTGGGCATTGAAATTGACCCGGAACTGGCGGCAAGGTCTGACCGTATCCTGGCCGGAAAATCCCGGCAGTTCCCGTGCGCTTGGCGCGGAGAAGTCCGCCAAGCCGATTTTTTCCGGGAGTATCTGTCGGGCATCGTCAACGGGATGTCCCCCGCCGACCAGTCCGGCCTGCAAGCCGAAGGTTTTGACCTGATAATCGGCAATCCCCCTTTCGGCGGCACTTTTGACCCGGCTATTGAGGACACCCTGGACCGTATCCTGGGCAAGCGGCTGGGGCGGAAAATCAAGAAGGAAACCTACGCCTTTTTTATCGTGGCCGCCCTGGATTTGCTCCGTCCCGGCGGGCGGTTGCTATTCGTATGCAGCAATACCCTGCTGACGATACCGACCATGGCCGGCTTGCGGCAGCTGATTATGGAGCAGGGCGCAGTAACCTTGACCGATATTCAGCAGTTCTCGGCGGAAACCGATTACCCCACGCTGACCCTGAACTTCCAAAAGGGCGTCAACCGGGGCGTCGTGGTACACAACGCCCGCCCCCTGGCCAAGCAAATCATCAAATCCACGCCCCACTTGTCTTGGGGAATTACCGAGGAATTGGCAAGGTTTTTCTCCGGCCCCCTGCTGGGCGATTATTTTGTCGCGTCCAGTGGTATGACCACCGGCAAAAACCGGCTCTTTGTCCGCCGCGTTGACGAACAGCAGAGAATAGTCGAACCCTATCGCTTCGAGTTCTATGAAGCCCCGGTTACGCTGGATTACGAACTGGAACGGGCCCGGCTGGGCAAGCTGTCGCCGAAACGCCGCGCTATGCTGAAAGACGCCGAAGCCCGCGGCGCTACCGAGCGGCGGGTCCGGGTATTGCCCCGGGAAAATCCCCTGGTCATCCCCCTGCCCAATGCCCGCTATCGTCCTTACAATATCGGGAACAGTCGTCTGATATTCTCGCCGCCCACCCATTACATATTTTGGGAAAATGACGGCGATGCGGTGCTTACCTACAAGAAAACCGGGAATTGGTACCTGCGCGGCGTTGGCGGACAGCCTTATTTTGGCAAAGAGGGGCTGACCTGGCATCTGGTCGCATCCCGGTTCATTGCCCGCTACATCCCGGAGGGCTATGCGCTGGACAGCGGCGCCCCCTGCGCTTTCCTGCGGGAAGGGATTGACCGGGAGGAGCTTTTTTTCACCTTGGGCTGGCTCTTGTCGCCCCTGGCTAACCGCATCCTGAAAACGGTTATCAACCACACGCAGAATATCCAGAGCAAAGACTTGGAGCGGATGCCTTATCCCTGGTGGGTCAGCGCCGCTAACCGCGCCCGGATTATCGCCCAAGTCAAGGATCTGATTGCCCAGGGGCAAGCCGGCAAGGTATGGGCTTGGGACGACCCGGAAATCCGGCGGTTGGGGGAAATGTTCGAGCTGAGCTGTGAACCTATAGGGCAATTGCCGGAAAAGCAAGATAACCGGCGTTTAGTTGGTATATAATCCCAAACTACCCGCCAAACCTAACCTTTCCCAAAGGTTCCGCCCCGTATGAACGCCGTCCCCGCCCCCCTCGACCTGCTTAAATCCCATTTCGGGTATGCCGCTTTCCGGCCCTTGCAGGAGGAGATTATCGGCCATACCCTGGCGGGCGGGGATAGCCTGGTGTTGATGCCGACCGGCGGCGGCAAATCCCTGTGCTATCAGCTGCCGGCCCTGCTTTTCCCCGGCATTACCCTGGTGGTTTCCCCCTTGATTGCCCTGATGAAAGACCAGGTGGATGCCCTGAACGCCAACGGCATCGCCGCCCGGTTTATCAACAGCTCTTTGCCCATTTCGGAAGTTGACCAGGTGCAGGCCGCCACGGCCCGGGGCGAAGTCAAAATCCTCTATGTGGCCCCGGAACGCTTGGCTTTGCCCGGTTTCCGCAACTTTCTGGAACATCTGGAGTTGAGCCTCATTGCCATTGACGAAGCCCACTGCATTTCCGAATGGGGGCATGAGTTTCGCCCGGATTACCGCAATCTGCGGGCCTTGCGGCGGGACTTTCCCCAAACGCCGGTCATTGCCCTCACCGCCACCGCTACGGAACGGGTGCGGGCCGACATCAGCAGCCAACTGGATTTGCAGCCGGGGCGGGTTTTCCTGTCCAGCTTTAACCGGGACAATCTCAGCTACGCCGTAATGCCCAAAGGCAACTCCTGGGGCGCGCTGCTCACCCTGTTGCAGGAACAGCGACAGCAGTCAACTATCATTTACTGCTTTTCCCGGCGGGACACCGAGGAACTGGCTGATGACTTGAACGCCCGGGGCTTGTCGGCCCGCCCTTACCACGCCGGACTAAACGCTGATTCCCGCCGGCAAAATCAAGAGGATTTTATCCGCGACCGGGTACCGATTATCGTTGCTACGATTGCTTTCGGGATGGGCATTGACAAGCCGGATATTCGCCTGGTGGTTCACTACAGCCTGCCCAAGTCGCTGGAAGGCTACTATCAGGAAACCGGCCGGGCCGGGCGGGATGGCTTGCCCAGCCAGTGCGTCCTGTTCTACAACTACGCCGACAAAGCCAAGCAGGACTATTTCATCAACCAGATGGAGGATACCGCCGAGCAGCGCAACGCCCGGTTGAAACTGGCGCAGATGGTGCAGTTTGCCGAGTTGCCGGCTTGCCGCCGCCGCTACATTTTGGAGTATTTCGGGGAACACTGGACGACGGACAACTGCGGCGGCTGCGATGTCTGCCTGGCCGCGTCCGAGGAGTTTGACGCTACCGAAATAGCCCAAAAGATACTCTCCGCCGTCATCCGCACCGGCCAGCGTTTTGGTGCATTGCACATTGCCCAAGTGCTGACCGGCAGCCAGGAAAAGCGGGTTCTGGAGTTGGGGCATAACCAGTTGAGCGTGTACGGCGTCGTCCGGGATTTCGGACGGTCGGAACTGCGGGAATTGATGGGACAGTTGCAGGCCCGGGGTTTGCTGGCGCGCAATGAAGGGGAGTTTCCTACTCTGGGCGTAACCGATAAGGGGCGGCGGTTTCTCCAGGAACGGCAAAAGCTGACGCTGCCCCGTCCCCGGCCGGAGACGGAAGCCGCTACTGCGCCATTGGCCGGCAAGGCGGCGGCCGCCGCGGAATATGATACGGCTCTGTTTGCGGAACTGCGGAACCTGCGCCGTCAGTTGGCGGAGGAGCAGGATGTGCCGGCGTATGTGGTTTTCGGCGATGTATCCCTGCGCCAGATGGCGGCCCTCTTTCCGCAAAGTCTGGACAGCTTTGCCCAAATCCCCGGCGTAGGGGCGGCCAAGTTGGAGCAGTACGGCCCGCGCTTTGTGGCCGCCATCCGCCAGTATGCGGCGGCCCGGGGCATTGCCGACCGCACGGCGGCGCGGCCGCTGGCGGCGGCGGCGAATCGCAGCGGCCGGGAACGGGAAGGCCGGCAACCGACCTTGGAACCCCGGCGAAGCAATACCTACGCCGCCACCCGCGCTCTGCTGGAACAAAAACTTTCCCTATCCGAAATCGCCCGCCGGCGCAACTTGGCGGAGCAGACTATCTTGGGGCATCTGGAGCGGCTGACGATGCAGGGGGAAACTCTGGATTTAGCCCACTTGCTGCCGGCTGCGGAACGGTTCGACCAAATCAACGCCGCCTTTGACGCCTGCGGCGACGATTTCCTTAACCCGGCGTGGGAATACCTGGCCGGCCAATTTACTTATGACGAGCTGCGGTTGGCGCGCATTTGGCGGCGGCAAAAGGGGCGGGGGGAATAGGAGCCGGCACTCCTCTGCTTTCAGGAGAGGAAACGCAAGGCGGCGAACAATAACCCTAAGCCGGCGAGGTAGATGACGGTGAAACGCAGCGTAGCCCTCATCTCCGCTGTGTCAATGCGCTGGATAAGGTTTTTCTCCAGCGCGTCAACTTTCTGTTCCAACCGGTCGGTATCGGCTTTGGTGCTCTGTTCCAACCGGTCGGTGTCGGCTTTAGTGCTTTGTTCCAACCGGTCGATGTCCGACTTGGTGGCTACGCCTTCTCCGAGAGCATCGCACACCATTTCGACCATAGCCTCGGCTTGGGATTCGTCGATCCCGGCCGCTTGCAGATTCCGGACAGCCCGGTGGGTGTCAAAGATAGTTGCCACTAATTTTCCCCCTTGTGATTTCGTTGCCGGCTCTCCGCCATTATAACTGGCCGCGCCATTGCTAACAAGGGGCGGTTGCGGTTATAGTGTATAATGACGAAAACCCGGCAAGAGAGGGCTAATTCCAATGGTTACATTCACTACCCGGACCGCAGTAACTGACGGCGGCATCATCCAAATTGACGGACTGCCCTTTGCGGCGGGGGAGCAAGTGGAAGTGGTAGTGAAGCCCTTGCCGCCTCCGCCGGCGGCAGAGCAGTCCGAAGCGGAACGCTACCCCTTGCGCGGCTTGCCCTACAAGTACGAGCGGCCTTTCGACCCGGCCGTGCCGTTGGAGGACTGGGACGCCCTGAAATGATTATGCTGGACACCAATATCTGGGTTCAGTGGACCTTGGATATTACCCGACTGACTTCGGCGCAAATCCGAGCCATTGCCGACAACGAGCGCGGGCATATTGGGGTCAGCGTCATCTCTTGTTGGGAAGTTGCCAAACTGGCGCAGATCGGCCGGTTGCAGTTTGCCGTGCCGGTGTCCGAATGGATGGATACCGCATTGCGCTACCCGGGCGTGGAGCTGCTGGACTTGACGCCGGAAATTGCCGTAGCGTCCACCCAGTTGCCGGGCGGTTTCCATCGAGACCCATCCGACCAGATTATCGTGGCGACCGCCCGAATCTACCAATGCCCGTTAGTAACTTCCGACCGGCTGATACGCCAGTATCCCTATGTAGAGACTATCTACTGACCAGCCCTTTCAGCCCGGACCGTGCACTGTTTCAGAAAGTGTTGGCATTCCGGGCGGCGGCCGGGTTGGGCGGTCAATTTGTGCTGGTCTATTGCAATACATCGTCCAACACCACCATAAAGTTAGCCGCCCCGGGCGGCGCTTTCAGCCCCGGGTCAACCGATAGCGGGGTTTAATCTGTCCGAAAACCGTCCCTCCAGCCGGTTAGTAGTATCAGGCACTCCGGGTTCCCTTTGGGGCAGGGTCATTTGTCGCCATCGTTCCGGTAAATGCACGGCCAACCGTCGCAACCCCCTGCGCCATAAACTGGGCCACTTGGGGATGAGTAAAAACTGCCCCCAAGCCTCGGGCGGTCGCTGCCCACAGTTTCCAAGTAACCGTTTTCAATGAAGGGAAACCCCAGATGACACTCTGGAATTATCATAGCTACGCTTTAACCGCCCTCGATTTGCTCGAGTACGGTATCCCGCAATATGTCCCTTACCGCCGGCATATCAAATAATTGCTGCACCAGAAACCGGCGATTGGCTGCGGCGTCTGCTCGCCGCTCCTCCAGGATAGCGTCATAGTCGAAGCCCAGCAATTCGCAAAACTCCCGGCCCGTCCATACCAGACTCTTGTCGACAGTACGCTTGAATCCGGTAACGATAGCCTCTTTATCGTCCTGATTGAACGAGCAAATCCTGATGGCGGTTTCGTAGGGCAAAGTGGAACCCACAGTAGTGCTGAACCGGGTAAGCGAGTCAACTTCGCCGCTGGATTTCTTGGTGTCGAACTGGTCGCCGTCTTTCAGTTCCACCACATAGCAAAGACGGCGGGTTCCTTGGCGCACGAATATGAGATAATCCGGTTCCGCGCCGGGGAAGTCAATGCGCTTTGCCGCTTTGATGGTCTTTTTGTCGGCGATAAACACGCCGTCAACGCCGTTTGCCAAGAAACGGTCCAGGTCAGCTATGCGGGTTTGGTTCGCTCGTGCCTCCCGCTCGACGATATGCTCCAGTTCGTTCCCGGCCCGGATGCTGGTGGCGTGGATACGGGAAATGAGCGCCCCAATTTCCGCGTCGTCAAACATCCGGGCGTAACCGCCATCCCGGCGGCCGGGTTTTCCCGCGTCTATTCTGACCATATATCACACCCCAAAAACTCCCGCCCCGCCAACTGCGCCGCCGCCAACACCGAATAACTCCCCGCCGCCGGGTCTAATACCACATCCCCCGGGTCCGTCACCGCCTCAATCAACGCCGCTTGCAGTTTTACAGGCTTGGGATGTACGCCGGCTTGTTGCGGCACCGATTCCGTCCACACATCCGGGATGTCGTGCCGTTGCCATACCCCCTTGGCCCGTTTGGGCTGTTTCTGGATGATTAGCAGGTGTTCGCCGAAACGCCGGGTGCGGTAGCCCATCCCCATCCGACCCTTGTTCCAGGTCACCAAATCCACCACTTCCAAGCCCGACTGTTCCAACTCCGGCCGCAGCTGAATGCCGGTACACAGGTGAAACTTGTCAATCCACAGCAGCAGATGCCCGGAGGGCGTCAATACCCGCCCAATGCCCTCAATAAAGGCGGCGATAGTATCCTCCGGCATCTGCGGCAACCCGCTCCGCCGCCGCCCCCGGCTCACCCCTTCATTGCCATACTGCATCTTGTCCAGGATGCCCCGATACTGCGGGTCGAAAATGCACAGCGGAACCGACTCCGCCGCCATTTCCGCCAGCAGCTGCAAGCCGTCATAGCGGTTGCGCTGATTCAACGGCAACGGCCACTCCACCGGCGGCGACTTGCCCGGCCGCCGGTCTCGGACCGTCCCGAAAACCGTTGCCATTCCTGCCCGACCCTAACCCGCCGGCGGGGGCGCCGGCGCCGGGTTATGCAGTTCCACCCCTAAAGTCGCCGGAAACACCCGGATGATTTCCTCAATCGTCCACCGCCCTTCCTTATGCATCGTCCGCACCGGCTCCGGCTCATTCAGCAGGCTTACCAACCCGGCGGTAACATAAAAGATATGCCCGTTCACCGACGCCGCCTCGTCGGAAGCCAGCCAGGTAACAAAGGGCGCAATATCCTCCGGCTGACCGCGCAATTCCCCCACATTGCCGCCGGTCATCCCCCGGGCTGCCCGTAAATCCCGCGCTTCCTCCGGCACGCTGCCAATCATCCGCGTCGACGCGCTGGGCGCAATGGAATTAGCCGTCACCCCGTAACGCCCCATATCCCGCGCCACTACCCGGGTAAAGCCGGCAATGCCATCCTTGGCCGCCCCGTAGTTGGCTTGCCCCGAATTGCCATACAGCCCGGAAGTCGAGCTGAAAGTGATGACCCGCCCGGAACGCTGCTGCCGAAACAGGATGCAGGCGTTCTTGACCACGCTGAACGTCCCCTTCAGGTGAACCGCAATCACATCATCCCACTCCTGTTCCGACATATTGAAAATCATCCGATCCCGCAAAATGCCGGCGCAAGTAACCACAATGTCCAGCTGGCCGTAAGCGTCAATGGCCGTCTGCACGATTTTCTCCCCGCCCGCCATCGTCGCCACCGACTCCATACACGCCGTCCCGCCCCCCCCGGCCGCCTTGATTTCCTCGACCACCTCCTGGGCCACGGACTGGTCCGCCCCGCTGCCATCCAGGTTCACCCCGGGGTCGACCACGACCACCTTGGCCCCCTCAGCGGCCATTTGCAAAGCCACCCCCTTGCCGACACCGCGGCCAGAGCCGGTTACGATTGCTACCTTATCCTTCAACAAATCGGGCATTGCTGCGCTCCCTCTCTGGAGTTAAGTTTAGGTTTGGGTTACGGGATTGGCTGGTTTTAGGCCGCTCAATCCGGGATTTACCCGGTCAGGTTGCGATTTGCAACAACCGGTTCACGAAAGACTGCACTTGCCGGCGGTAGTCCATCAGTTCAGTGTCGGACAACTGAGCGTGATAGAAATAGACATGGAGCCGCTCAGCGATTTTGAAGTCCTGCACCGAAACCCCATTGCCGGGATTTCGACTTAGCCTCAGTACTGCCTCTTCCAAATGCGGATGCTTGTTGTAACGGCGTCCCTCCCGTTGAGCGATGGCAATAATGATATGCGCCGCCGCCCCCCACAGCTTTTCCGAGCCTTGCAGTTTATCCCCGGTCGCAAATTCCCGGTCGGATTCCTCCAGAAAAAGCCGGGCCGTCGTTATGTGTTCCTCCGGTTCGATGGTCTAACCTCTCTTGGTCAGGATAGCCGGTGCAGTACCCGGATGACGAACCGTCGCACCAGCGGTCGGGCGTAATCATCATGTTCGTCAGAGAAAAACTCCCGGGCAAAGTTGGCAAAGTAGGTTTCTGCCACCGCAAACCCGCCAATGAACCGGCAGTCCCCGGTTTCCCGGGCCAAGGCCGCCGCAACTTCCCGCATTTCCGCCACAGTACCACACCGCCAACGCCGTTCCTCAGCTACCGCTTGCAGCGCGCCGGATACCGCCTGCCACATATTTTCCGAACCCTTTTCCCCCTTGCCCTCTCCAAAATCGTAATGGACATTCTCCAGCAACTCCCGGGCCAATCGGGCTTTCTCCGGAACAACTTTCTTTGGCCGGTCAGGAGCCGCCAAATCCAGCATCTGCACCACGAACTGTTGCACCCGCGGAAAATCGACCTCCACGCCATCCCCCTCGTACATAAGGCCGTACTCCCCTTGGGTGCGCAGCGCATCCGCCGTGCCGAACCCGCTGGTCAAACCCTTAACGCCGCTCTCCTTTTCCAACTTCTTGACGGCAGCGTTAATTTCCCCCCAGCCGTCGCAATCCCACCCCCGCGGCTCCGCTACTGCCTTCACTGCAATAACCGCGGCATCCCACGCCTTCAGCGCGCCCGGCTGCTCCCGGCCGGCCGCCAAGTCCACCTCCGCCGCGTGCAGCAGTTCCTCCGCCTCCTGCGCCCGTTCCAATGTCGCCTTGGTTGCCATCGCTTTGCCTGCCCTTTTCCCGGCGTCCCGCCGCCGCGCTACCCCCGCGGCGGCGCCGGGTTATAAATGTTCCGGGTCAAATGATTCCGGGCTTGCGGCGCAATCGCCGCCATACTCCAATGCCCTTCCGGGTTATAGATGGAACGCTGCGGCCGCGGCTGCGACATCAACGATATTTCACTGGCATAGACTAGGAAAGTCTGCCCGTTCACATTGGCCGCATAGTCGCTCGCCAGATAGCAGACAAAGGGCGCAATGTCATCCGGGTTCATCGTCTCCGGCTCATCCCCCTGGTCCAGACCTTGCACCCCGCCGCGCGCCCGAATTTCCGCCGCGCTGTCCGGTATCGCCCCAATCATCCGGGTCGTTGCCCGCGGCGCAATGGCATTAGCCGTGACCCCATAGCGCCCCATATCCCGCGCCACCACCTTGGTGAACCCGGCGATGCCCGACTTGGCCGCCCCATAGTTGGCTTGCCCCGAATTGCCCTGCAACCCCGACTGGCTGCTGAAAGTGATGATGCGCCCGGAACGCTGCTGCCGAAACAGGATGCAGGCGTTCTTGACCACGCTGAAAGTCCCCTTCAGGTGGACGGCAATCACATCATCCCACTCCTGCTCCGTCATATTGAAAATCATCCGATCCCGCAGGATGCCGGCGCAGGTAACGACGATGTCCAGCTTGCCATAGGCGTCAATGGCCGTCTGGACGATTTTCTCCCCGCCCGCCATCGTCGCCACCGACTCCATACAAGCCACGGCCGTACCGCCCGCCTGCCGGATTTCCCCCACCATCTCCTCGGCGATGGACTGGTCAAAGCCGCTCCCGTCCACATTCACCCCCGGGTCCACCACGACTACCTTGGCCCCCTCGGCCGCCATCAGCATAGCAACCCCCCGACCCACGCCGCGCCCGGCCCCGGTCACAATGGCTACCTTGTCTTGCAGTATCTCTGCCATATCAGTTCTAACCTCGATTTCTGGTTTAGTTGGCGTAATTTCCTTAAAAGCAAAGAACGGAAGTCACCCCGCTATGCCATCCCGACCGCCCTGCGATGCCGGGGATGACCGGGGATAGCGTAAAAGCCCCTCTACCCGCCCCGGCTCGGCAGCGCCACCGTCGCCGTCCCCGGCGTAGTATTCTGCCCTTGGGCATTCTCCAACCGCAGCTCGCACTCCACCAGATACTCCCCATCCGCCGCATACTTCCGGGTCACGCTCCCCTTAACCGTAATCGGTTGCCCCGGCGCATCCATCCCCCGATACTGGCATTGCAGCCGTTTCAGCGTCCCCAACGGCCCCATCCAATCGGTCACCAGCTGCCCCAGAAAGGCACTTTTCAACGCCCCGTGCAGGATGGGGCCGTCCAGCTGATTGCCGATGGCAAAGTCCTTATCGTAGTGGATTTCGTAAAAATCCCCCGACGCCCCGGCATACTGCACCAGCTGCCGCGTCGTCGTCTCCTTGACCAAGGCGGGCAGTTCCATACCCTCGGCCACATCCTCCCAATAAACTTGCTCGGCCATATACCCCCCTCCCGCTTCGGAATTAGTAGGCAATCAGCGTATTGGTCTGCGTCGCCACCACTTCCTCAAACTGATTGCGGTAAGTAGTCACCGTCGTCATAAAAACCATCCGCCCTAACCGGCCGCTCCGCTCCGTCAAATCGGCAATCCGCGCCACCGCCGTAATCCGGTCTCCCGGCCGTACCGGTTGAAAATACTCCCAATCGCTGCCGGCGTCCAACCGCCGGCTGAAGGACAACTCAAAGGGCAAATCCACCGTTGCCCCCCGCATTGCCCGCAAAAAAGTCGGCGGCGCCGTAATCCCCCCGTAGCGGCCCTTACGCGCGGTTGCCTCCTCCGTCCACTGGATATTAGGGTCGCCAATCGCCTCGGCAAAGCGCAGGATGTGGCCTTTTTCCACTTCCATAACCGCCGGCGCCCCTTCCAACCCGATAGCCTGCCGCCGCATCTCCTCGCTAATCAAAGCTTCCTGACTGGACACAACAAAAAACCTCCCCCTTGACTGAACGGCAAAAGCATACAATCAACCCGCATAAGTGTCAAGGAAAGGGAATTATATACTTGTTTGCGCATTGGCTAGGGATGCGTTCCGATTGCCGGCGGTTTCCAGATAGGCTGTGTGAACAGGCATATAACTCCCTTAAAAAAAACCCTGCCGGGAGTTGGATACGGTATATGATACGATGTCGTAGCGGACACTGGAACAAGGAGAACCTCAGGACAGCGGCGGACGAGCCCGACGCGCAAGTCGTTCCGGTCATATCGCCGGAGGAAACCAGTAACTTCGGCGGCGCGCCCCAAGTTACCTCATCCAAGAACGACAAAGTCTTATATCTGGCGTGGCCGTGGCCGGTTGAGCCTTCGCCTTGGCCGCCCGGCAAGCCCTCCGGCGGCAACTTGCCGCCCCAATTCTGAACTGGTTTAGTCCGACGTCGTTTGGGTTGACCGGTCCGGAACCCCGGCGCTTTCCAAGGCAATCATTCTGGCCGTTGCTCTGCCTTGCCATTGGTTTGGTTTAGCCCTATAATTCCCGTTGCGCCTCTATAGCATACCCCTTGCCATCCAGCAAGAGTTGACGAAATGCCATCCGCAACCCCGAGCCAGATCACCGTCCTTAACCCCACTGCCCGGCCGCGGGAACTGGGGCGGGCTAGGGTGGCGCGGCGGCTCTACCGGCGCGGCCGAGCTGTCGGCTTTCTCTGGAATACTAAATCCCCACGGCGGCTGACCGGCGGCGGTAACGGCCCAGGCCGCCGCCCGGCTGGACACGGTGATTGCCAGCTTGACCGGCCCGGTTTAGCCGCGTTGCTGCGCTGACTTATGCCCCGTTTTCATTACTACCGTCAGCGTCCGGGGCGGCAACAGTCGACTGCTGAATATGCTGTTGCGCGCCCGCCGCGCCAAAGCCGGCTATTTCCTATTGGCTTGGCGGCTCTGTTCCTGCTCCTGCTGTTGACCGCCGCTTGTTCTACCACCCCAGCAACGCCGTCAACGGCGCCCGGCGTCCCGTCAGCAAATCCGGCGGCTACCCCTCCGCCGGATTTCGTCCCGCTGGTACAGGTAGCGGTCGGCAAATATCATACCTGCGGCTTGCAAGCCGACGGCAAGGCGGTTTGCTGGGGGGATGATAATGTTTATGACCTGAAGGACGCTCCGGAGGGGGAGAGATTCACGCAGATAACCGTGGGGCTGTCCTTTGCCTGCGGTCTGAAAGTTGACGGCAGCCTTTATTGTTGGGGCGAGAACTTACATAACAAAGCTATTCCCCCGCCGGGACAATTTACGATGGTGGACGCCGGGAAGCAGCACAGTTGCGCCTTGCGCGTTGACGGACGCGCTCAATGTTGGGGCTGGGAAAAATACGGGCGCGCCACGCCGCCGCCGGGCGTAACCTTTACCGCCATCGCCGCCGGCGGCGGCCATAGCTGCGGATTGACCGCCGGCGGCGGCTTGCGCTGCTGGGGGAGCAATCGATATGGGCAGGCTAATTTGCTCAGCGGCAATTTCCAAGCCCTGGCTTTGGGCGTACACACTACCTGCGCCTTGCGGCAAGATGGGGTCACCGTCTGCCAAGGCGACAAGTCCCCGGAGCAAGCTCGCCCGCCCGCCGGAACTTTCACCCAAATCGCCGCCGGGGAAAATCACGGGTGCGGAATCAGGACGGACGGGCGGGTGAAGTGTTGGGGCAATGGACTGAGCGCGGGGTTAAGGGCGCCGGCCGGGCAGTTCACGGCCATTAGCGCCGGCTGGTCTGATACCTGCGGGCTGCGGGCGGACGGCTACCCGGAATGTTGGAGCTACAGCTCCGGTTTGCCGACGCCGGTGGTCCAGCCAGCCGAATTATCGCGAGCCGAGGGGTTAGGCAGAAGGATCCGGCGGCCGGTCGAGTTAATTCCCTGGCCGGCGGGCGGCTTGGCGGTGGTCGAGCGGGATGGCTATATCATGCGCTGCAACCCGACCCCGGACTTCTTTTGCGCGCAGGGGGCAACGCCGCCAATCCTCGATTTGACGGACCAGACCGATTGCTGCGACGGTGAAAAGGGTATGCTCAGCGCCGCCCTCGACCCGGATTTTGACCGTTTCCCTTTCCTCTATGTCTATTACAATGTGCCGGATGACCGCAAGAACATCCGCTTGTCCCGTTTCCCGGTGGTCGACGGCTATGCGGACCGGGCGGCGGAACTGGTACTGCTGGAAGTGCCGATGCCTACCCTATTTGTCCACGGCGGCGCGATCAGGTTCGGCCCGGACGGGATGTTGTATCTGGGGCTAGGCATCAATCTGTTCCACGAGGACGCCCAAAGGCTGAGCAGTCTGCACGGCAAAATAATCCGCATTGATGTGCGTTTCGCCACGCCGGAGCGACCCTATCGCATTCCTGAGGACAACCCCCTGCTGGCAATGCCGGAAGCTCGCGGGGAGATCTGGGCTTACGGTTTGCGGAATCCCTGGCGGATGTCCTTTGACGCTGACGGGCGGCTGTGGGTCGGCGATGTGGGCCTGCATAAGGTCGAGGAAGTTTCCATTGTAGCGGCCGGCGCCAATATGGGTTGGCCGGTGTTTGAGGGCGACCAGTGCCACGCCGCCGCGCCGCAATGCGCCGCTTTGACTGATGCCACGCTGCCGGTAACTACCTATGGTCGTGATGTGGGCTGCGCCATCATTTGGGGCGGGCAGTATCACGGCGCGGCATTGCCGCAACTGGCCGGGGACTATCTTTTTGGCGACTATTGCAGCGGCCGCATTTTGGCCTTGTCCGGAGACGCCGCAAGCGGCTGGCAGCGGCGGACGGTGGGAAAGTTACCGGTGCCGATTGTTTCCTTTGCCACGGACGCCGCCGGCGAGATGTATGTCCTGTCCATCAACAGCCCCATCCTGAAGTTGGAACCGGGTTTGCTGGAACCGGTGGAATAGGCGGCGAAGTAGTCCCTTTCACCGGGCTGAGGTTAGCGGTAATATAGCCCGGTAGCCATCCCATCAGCACAATCCGCCCGGAGGTCTGCCGTGACGCCGCTAGGTCGTGTTCACGCTAAAGGGGAGCGGTGCAGCAGTTCAAAGATACACGCCAGCAGCACAAAGCCCAGATACATCAAGTCCAGCTTTCGGCCGGGAGCCGGCTTCTCCGTGTAAAAATTTCCCTACGCTGCCCCGAGTCTGGAAACTCTCTTTTGAGGCAGGCACTGCAAAAAGCCGCTCCTTGACCGGAGCGGTTTATCGGATTGTCCGCTGGTCGTCTTGGGCTTAGTCCGGGCGGTTCTCCAAGTAAGCAACGGTTTGCCGGACTAGGGATTCGTTGTGGATTGGTATGCCGGTGGCTTGCTTATGTTCCTCAGCCAGTTGCAGCAGGTAGCGGAGCTCGGCCAAGGTAGCCATACGCCGGGGATCCGGCAGGAAGTTTTTCAGGGCCGGCTCCGGCTCCTGGCCGGGAGCTAAACCGTATACCGGCATACCACGGCCAAAGGGGTCAAGGTGGAAGGGCCAATCGGGCTGCCGGTCGGCGTGGGTGATGATGCCGGCAGCTTCGTGCGTCCCGTTTTCAGTGATTTCTCCGCAGCCGGCGGCGTAGGCTTGACCGTCCCAATTCCAGATGACGAAGCGAGATCCCGGCGGTAGGTTCAGCTGGTCGTCCGGCCGCGTGTAATGGAAGGTTATGGCGTGGTCCTGGTGGTCAGTGATGATGCCGATGGGCATTGGGATGGGGGTGATGCGGTTTTCCCGTTCTTGAGGAGTCATGGCGGCCTCTGGCGTCAATGGCGGCAGCTCCGGCAGCTATTATCTAGTCGGTTACAAAACGGGCAGGTCAGTTTAACCCGCCCGCGCGTTAGATGACCGGCAAAGGGGTTACGGCTAGGGACTGGATGCCGCCTGTATCGGGCCGATAAAGCCGGTGCTGGCTCTGGTCAGCACCCCGTTGCTGTCGGTGTAGTAGCGGTAGGCGTACAAGTATTTGCCCTGCACTCCCGCCCCGGGCGTGTAACTGGTTTGGCGTTCCTTATTGGTGTCGCCCACCACGCAGTCGCCGGTCGTGGCCGCCGCGCAGAACATCCACCACACCTTATCGCTGCCGCTGATGGCGATGCTTTGCCCCACCCGAGGCGGATTATGCCCGCTGGCAAAACTGGCCGCCGCCGTCGCCCCGGTCCAGGCTGCCTTGATGGGCGGGGTGGTGTAACTGGCAAGCCAGCCCGATTCCGTGGTATTAACCTGATTCCGCAGCCGCTGGTTGGCTTCAGTGGCTTTAGGTACGAAGTAATCGGTGCCGCCGGTGCTGCGGAGGTTGCTCCCGCTGCTTTGCGCCGTCGTCCAGTCGCTTACGCCATCGGCGGAAAGTTCCCATTTAATGGCGTCGCTGCCCAAGCGGGTATGGTAGCCGTCGTTCAGCCGATAGACTATGGCTTCGCCTACTACCGGGGAACTGCCATCGTAATCCGGGTAGATACGGGCTTGGTTCAGCAGGGCCAGCCCGCCGTACTTCAGCTTGGGATAGTGGTGGGTGAAGTCCCAAGGGTCATCGTTGCCGGCTTGCCCGTCCAGGTTCAGGTTCCAGTTGGCATAAATGCCGCTGTAGCCGGTGGGGTCGGTCAGTTCCGCCGTGGTCTTGTCCGTTCCCAAGGCGCTGCTGCTCTGGCCGCTGACCTGGGTGTCCCAGTAGCTGTTGACCGCTGTTCCCCCGGTGTTCGCGCCCACATTGCCGTTCCCATCTAACTGGCCGTTCACCGCTACCAAGCCGCCAACAAAGGAGTTGGTTCCGGTAGCCACTACCGGGCCGGCGGCGTAACTAGCGGTGATGGTTCCACGATGTTGGTCACCCACCAGCCCCCCCACGCGCGCCCCATTTCCGGTAGCTTTGACTGGACTGATGGAGTAAGAGGCGGTAATTGTACCGGTGTTATCGCCCAACAGTCCACCCAACATTGCACCTTTGCTGTTGGTGCTGCTGACTGCACCGCTGGAGTAGCTGGCAACGACGCTCCCACAATACTCGCCACTAGTTAAAACAACACACCCGTTACTTCCTACCAACCCGCCGGCCCACGAAACGTTGCCTGTAATTTCGGTGTTGGCGTAGCTGCTGGTGACGCTGCCGTGGTTGACGTACACCAAGCCCCCGGCAGAGGCCCCGACCCGCGCCTTGGTATTATCGCTGAGGCGCACGATGGTACCAGGGTTCACAAGGTTCACACTGATACGCCCGGTGGCTGAACTGCCCCTGATGGTTCCCCAGTTGAATGAGGCTAAAGGGCTTCCTGCGCCTAGGGAGTGAATGCGGATGTCCACGTTACGCAGATTCACTCCGTCGATGACCCCGGTGGTGCCTATGTTATCGAATAGGCTGAAGGAAGCACGGACCAATCGGGTATGGTTGATATACAGGTTGGCAATGGTCTTGCCGTTGCCTTGGAAAGTCCCCTCGAACATCCCGGTTAAAGTCGAACTATTCCCATCGGAACTCAAGATCCAAGACGCTTTGCCGATAGGCTGCCAGCCCGCCCCGTTGTTCCAGAACTGGTCAGCGGCGTCGATGCTGCCGTTCCCGTTGGTGTCAAAGTCCAGGTCGGCTTGCAGTTCGTAGCCGATGCAGGCGGCGGCAGCAACGCCATTGGCGCAGCCCATCCCGGTCGCCGGCCACGGAAAGGCAGCGGCATAGTTGGCAGAATCCGCGGCCGCCACTATCCCGTCGCCGTTCAAGTCCCAGCGGATGGCGTTCAGCTGCGCTAGGTTGTCCACTTCCAGCAGCTGGTCGTTGTCGGCATCGTAATCCCGCGCCGTCTCATAGACCGGGACGGGATACTGGTTAGCGGCGCCGAAATACCACGGGTTATCGCCGCCGGCTACGCCGTCCAGGTTCAGGTTCCAGTGGGCGTAAATGCCGGTGTAGCCGGTGGGGGTTTGCAGGGCGCTGCTGCTTTGTCCGGTCCCGCCGGCGCTGGACGCCAAGCCGGAAGTTGTGGTATCCCAATAGCTGTTGGTTACCCGGCCGTTGCGGAGTTGGCTGCCCACCAGTCCGCCGGCGACGCTGCCGCTGCCGGAACGGGTTACTTGCCCCCGGGCGTAGCTGGCCGTTATCCGGCCCCGGTTGCTGCCCGCCAAGCCCCCAACCCGGGTGAAACGGGTGGTCCCGTGAACCGACACCGCGCCGGCGGCATAGCTGGCCTGGATATTGCCCGCATTCTCCCCGGCCAGTCCGCCGGCGATGGCCGACGCTTGGCTGTGCCGGCTCGACACGGCCACATTCGCAAAGCTGGATTGCACCGTGCCGGCAAGGCCGTTATATCCCACCAGTCCCCCGGTCAGCGCATTGCCAGCGCTGACATTACTGCCCACAGTTCCGGCGGCGTAGCTGGCCGTGATGATGCCGGTATTAGACCCGGCGAGGCTCCCGGCGGACGCCGCGAGACTGCTGCTGATGCTGACCTGCTCCAATCCCAAGCCGGTGACCCGGCCGCGATTTCCGATGGAGCCGAACAAGCCCAGATAGGCCCGGGTGGAGTTGTTGATGAACAGGTGGGAGATGACCTGGCCCCGGCCCTGAAACTCCCCGTGGTAGTCATCGACAGCGTTGCCGAGAGGTATCCATCCGGCGCCGCCGTTCCAGTAAAGGCCGCCGGAATCGGCGGTGGTTACGCTGCCATCGCCGTTGCTGTCAAAGTCCAGGTCCGTTTGCAGTTCGTAGCCGAGGCAGGGGTCGGGGTTGGTGTCGGCGTCGCTGCCATCAGGACAGCCCATGCCGGCGGCCGGCCACGGGAAGGCGGCGGCATAGTTGGCTTGGTCCGCAGCTGCCACTACGCCATCGCCGTTCAAGTCCCAGCGGATGGCGTTCAGCTGCGCCAGGTTCTCCACTTCCAGCAGTTGGTCGTTGTCGGCATCGTAATCCCGCGCCATCCCATAGACCGGGACGGGATACTGGTTGGCGGCACCGAAATACCACGGAGTATCGCCGCCGCCGGCGCCGTCCAGGTTCAGGTTCCAGTGGGCGTAGATGCCCGTGTAGCCGGTCATGGTTTGCAGGGCGCTGCTGCTTTGTCCCGTCCCGCCGGCGCTGGACGCCAAGCCGGAAGTCGTGGTATCCCAATAGCTGTTGGTGGCCCGGCCGTTGCTGGCCTGTCGCCCCACCAGGCCGCCGGCGACGCTGCCACTGCCGGCAGCGGTAACCCGCCCCCGGGCGTAGCTGGCCGTTATCCCGCCGCCGTTGCTGCCCACCAAGCCGCCGGCCCGGGTGAACTGCGTGTTCCCGTGAACCGACACCGCGCCAGCCGCATAGCTGGCCTGGATGCTGCCGGCATTCTGCCCGACCAGTCCGCCGGCGATGGCCGACGGCTGGCTGTTCCGGTTCGACACTGCCACCTCCGCAAAGCTGGCTTGCACCGTGCCGGCCAAGCCGTTATACCCCACCAGTCCCCCGGTCAGCGCATTGCCGCTGGCGCTGGCATTGCTGCTGATAGTTCCCCGGGCGTAGCTGGCCGTGATGCTACCGGTATTAGAGCCGGCGATCCCCCCGGCTGATGGCGTGGCGGTGCTGCTGATGCTGACCTGCTCCAGCCCCAAGCCGCTGACCCGACCGCCATCCCCGATGGAGCCGAACAAGCCGAGATAGACCCGGGTAGTGTTGTTGATGAACAGGTGGGAGATGACCTGGCCCCGGCCTTGAAACTCCCCGGTGAAAGCGCCGTGGCGGATGTTTCCAAGGGGCGTCCAGCCGGCGCCGTTGTTCCAGTAGAGGCCGCCGGAATCGGCGGCGGTAACGCTGCCATCGCCGTTGCTGTCAAAGGTCAAGTCGGCTTTCAGTTCGTAGCCGATGCAAGGGTCGGGATTGGTATCGGCGTCGCTGCCATCGGGACAGCCCATGCCGGCGGCGGCGTTGGGAAAGGCAGCGGTGTAGTTGGCTTGGTCCGTTGCCGTCACGGCCCCGTCGCCGTCCAGGTCCCAACGGATGGCGTTCAGCTGGGCCAGAGTGGTAATCTCAATCAGCCCGTCATCGTTGCTGTCGTAGTCGGTGGTGGTCGTTTGGGCTTGGGCCGTGGGAGTAAAGGCGGCGTTCAGGGAAACCGCGACCAGAATCAGGGCCAGCAGGGTCAGGGACGCGGCGAGCAGGGGCAGCCTGGGGGTTAAGGGCATCAGGGGCAACTTCTTTTTGTTTTGATGGGGTTTGGCTTGGCGGCACGGGACAGAGCAGGAACTTTAGCAGTGAGTTGGGTTGCTGTCAAGGATACCATCGCCGGCAACGCTGTTTCCCCGCGGCCGGCCGGTCTATCGTCTATAGAAATCGTCATTCCTCCTTTCGTGGGAATGACGACAAGTAAGTCGTAAGGTAAGGGGGCGGGCTTGGAATAGCCCACCCCCTTGGTGGTCGGTTCGAGTAGGCCGCCGGGCGCGGCGGTGGGGTTAGCGGCGGCGGACGCGGATTTTCTTTTCGCAGGTGGCAGTGTATTGGCGCACCTGCCAGAATACGTGCGAAAACTTGGGGTAGGTGCCCGGAGGTCGCGGGTCGCGCCACTGAAATGACCAACTGCCAGACGGCGCAGCCTCCTTGACGCGAGGATAGCCCCGGGCGGCGCAATCCCGTTCGGCGGCCGCTTGTACCAAGGGAGCCCAATCAATGCCTTGGCAATAGCGGGCGTGGGAGTAGCTCTGGTGGGTACCAGTAACGAAGCCGGGACCGCCCGAATTGCAAAAGTTCCGATACGCCCGTCCTATAGACCCCCAATTGGTAGGAGTCCATGATCCTTCGTCGCTGTATCCGGTACTCGCGGCGCCATCGCGGCTGCGGGCAAGGCGGCCCGGGTCGGCTTCGAGTTTGAGGCGTTTGATGACGGTTTTCTTGCCGCGGCGTTCCTCCCGGGGGAATTCAAAGATGAGTTCGCGGCTGACGCCGGTAACGCCGGATTCGCCATCGGTGAGGTAGCCTTCCTGGGCGGCGAGAAAGCCCCGGAAGTTGCCTTGCTGGCCGAAATAGACGGTGTCGTCCCGTTCGTTGCGGTCCCGGCCGGCAAGCCAAGTTTCGGACTTGGTCCAGGTGTCGGACTGGTCGATGGCGCAGTAGATGGCCTTGCCCCGGTTGGCGGCCAGGGATTCGAGGATCATCGAGACGCGGGCATCATCGGCGTCGGCCACGGCCGGGGTCTCTTGCCAGTCGGAGCAGTCCCATGGGATGGAACGGGGGGCGGCTTGGGCGGGACTGGAGGCGACGGTTAGGAGGATGGTCAAGGCGGTGAGGGTCAGAGCGGCGATGAGGAATCGGTAACGGTACATAGGAATACCTCCGGGCGGCCGGAGCCTTTTAATGCCGGTATTAGGCCGGTAATAAAAGTGTAGGAAAGGCCGCCCAACCCCTTGACAGGTTGGGCGGCCTTTCCTGGCGATTTGGGAAAATTGGGAGGGGCGGGGTTGGCTACCGGAGGGGTTGGGGGAATTAAAAATTTTTTTGGTCCCGGGAAGGGGGCGAAAAAAATACGGCGGGGGAACTTTTGTAAAAGTTCTCCCGCCGTGGATGGGAAAGTTTTGCTTCCGTTCTACTACGGATGAAATGAACTTTCCGGCAATATCGTAAAGTTGAGAATCATCCGTAACAGAACGGAACCGCGAGGGGGTACCCTGGGTCTTTTAATTGTCAAGGCAAGGGGAAATCCCGGAGTTGCAAAGCAGCCGCGGCCCGCCAGCCGTAATATCGCAAGGCGGCGGCCATGTTGCTATGGCCGACCAAACGCAACAGCCCGCTGACCAGGTTGCGTAAAGCTGCCAAGACCGGCGGCGCCGCCCCGCTTCTGACCCGGTAGCGGTCCTCGCCAAAGGTAACATCCCGCACCCAATGTAGCCGGTTCGCAATGCCCCAATGCCCCCGCCACAATTCCAGCAGCCGCTCCGGTGCCGCTTGCTCCGGAGACAAACTGGTGATGGCGTAAGCCGTCTCCCCGGTTCTGTGGTATTTTGCTGGGGGGACTACGCCCCTACTTCTTTCAGATAGCCGGCGTAGCACACCCCCCGGCATCGACCAGCCGGCGTCCCCTATGTTCCCTGCGGGAACATAGGGCTTTGGCGACCTGCTTAAAGCCCCGTTGCTTTCCGGACTTGCGCTCTTTACCATCTATAAATCATCTGCCCCTCCCCACCACCGCCCTTGCCCGCTCAAACACCGCATCAAACATTTCCTCCGTCAGCTTGCCGGTGTTGGTGTTCTGCCGGCTGGGATGGTAAGAGCCAATCAACGCCACGCCCTCCGGCAAGATATATAAAAGGTTATGCCCGAACTTGGGCCGCGGCGCTGGGTTGTCCCCTCCCGCCGCCCGCCGGGTTTGCAGGTAAGCGTCAAAGGCAAACCGCCCCAACGCCACCACCGCCTTAATGTCCGTCAGCAGCCCTAGTTCCGCAATCAGCCAAGGGCGGCAAGTTGCCTTTTCCGCCGCCGTTGGCTTGTTCTGCGGCGGCGCGCAGCGTACCGCATTGGTAATATAAACATCAGTCAGCTGCAAGCCATCCCCCCGGCAGCGGGAATCCGGCCGGTTGGCAAACCCGAACTTATACAAGCTGCGGAACAGCCAATCGCCGCTGGCATCCCCGGTAAAACTCCGCCCGGTGCGGTTGCCGCCATTGGCCGCCGGCGCCAAGCCCAACACCAGCAGCCGCGCCGCCGGGTCGCCAAAAGGCGGCACCGGCTTGCCCCAATACTCCCAATCCCGATACCGCCCCACTTTTTCCTGCGCTACCCGTTCCCGATGCGCTACCAATCGGGGGCAAAGGGCGCACTGAATAACCCGGTCGTGCAGCTGCTGCAGCGGGGTTAGTTCCTCCCCCATCCCGGCCTCCCGCCTACTCAAAGGGCGTAGGCATCGGTGGCACCGGAACCTCAATCAGCGTCGGCGCGTCCATAGCCAACGCTTCTTGCAGCGCCGCCGCCAACTGCTCCGCGCCCTCGGCCCGTACGCCCCGGGCCCCGTAAGCCTCCGCCAGCTTTACAAAATCCGGGTTATGCAGTTCCACCCCGTAAATCCGTCCCTCAAACCGGTTCACCTGATCCCGCAGCACATTGCCATAGGCGCTATCATTGAACACCACCACCACGGCGTTAATGCCGTACTGCACCGCCGTAGCCAGTTCCTGGGAATTGAACAGAAAGCCGCCATCCCCGGACACCGCCACCACGGCCTTATCCGGTTGGGCAACCTTGGCCCCCAACGCCACCGGAAAGGCGTAGCCTAAATTGCCGGCGTAAGAGGAAGTGATAAAAGTCCGCGGCTGATACACCGGATAGAACGCCCGGCAGTAGTAGCCGATTTGCGTCATCCCGGAAATCAGGATGCCATCCTCCGGCATCACGCTGCGGATAGTGGCGGTCAAAGTTTCCTGCGGCTCCACCCGCAAGGCGGCCGCCGCCCGCCGCTCCCGCAATGCCGCCGTTTCCGCCGCCCGGCTCTCCCGGGCCGGCCCTAACGTTGTCAAAGCGGCGTACAGACTTTCCAGCGTCTGCCGGGCATCCCCCGCTATGCCGTAAGTGTTGGCGTAGTTGCGCCCCAACTCCGCCGGGTCAATGTCAATCTGCACTACCCGCTGCCCGCCCAGCCATGCCGGGTTAGCCATCCTTGTGCCGACCGCCAGAATCGCGTCAAAATCCGGCGCTTCCCGGGCTACCGGGTCATTCCGCAGCCGGTGCGCCCCCAAAGCCAACGGATGCCGTTCCGAAATCGCCCCCTTGCCCTCCGGGGTAGTGATGACCGGCGCTTGCAGATGTTCGGCTACCTTTTGTAGGATGTCCCCGGCTCCGGCCGAGATGACGCCGCCACCGGCCCAAATCAGCGGCCGCGCCGCCGTATCCATAATTTCAGCCCCGGCCCGCACCGCCGCCGGGTCTGCGGCCGGATGGGGATACTCCTCCGGCTCCGGCAGTTCCACCTCAGCCCTTTCCGCCAGAGTTTCCGGAGGGATTTCAATTTCCACCGGGCGCGGCCGGCCGGTTTTCAGCTGATAGAAAGCCGTATGCACCGCCTCCGGGATTTCCCCCGGGTCTAAAATCCGCTTCGCCCACTTGGTAACCGGCTTGATCGTATCCAACTGGTCATTGACTTCGTGCAGAATTCCCCGGTCAACCCCAATCAAATCCCGCTCAATCTGCCCGCACACCACCAGGATGGGCGACGATGCGGCGTAGGCGGTGCCAATGCCGGCCGAGGCATTTTGCAAGCCCGGCCCCGGCACCATCATCGCTACGCCGATGCCCGCGCCGCCGGCCCGGGAGTAGCCGTCCGCCATATAGGTCGTAGCCTGCTCGTGGCGGGTAGTGATGAACCGAATGCCCGGCTCCTCCGCCAACCCGTCCAAAGCGTGGTACAGCTGCACTCCGGGCAGCCCGAAAATCACCCGCACCCCTTCCCGATACAGGGACTTGGCTAAAGCCTGCCCCCCGGTCATTAACGCCATCAGTTCACCTTTCCTTGCCAAGTTAGCCAGGATTGTAGCCGGGACGGGCTATCCGGTCAAGGTTGGGCAAGCTCGCCGCCGCCGCGTCTTGCTACCAAACCCTTTGACCTTTCTAACTGTGAGACATATAATAGCCGTCTAATGCCATCAGCAGGTTCGGTTGTCGCCGACTGGATTGGGGAAGCTCTTGTCAAAATGCCTGTCTTGCTCCCGGAACGGCTGCTATTTGTCCGAACCCTTGTCTTGGGATTAGCTCCCCTGGTACTGCTCCTTCTTTCCGGCCTATCCTGTTCCCCTTTCCCGCCGGTTGCCTCGCCCCCGCCGAGCGTTGTTGCGCCCAACGGTGCGCCGTTGCCTGCCGCTCCCGTGTCGCCGTCCCCCCTTACTCCCCCACCAATCCCGGCTGCCGGCGCCTTCCCGCCGGCTTCCATCTCCCTGACCCAAATATCCGTGGGCCAGTACTACGAAAAATTCTATTTTTGCGGCTTGCCGGAAAACCAACCGGTAATATGCTGGGGAGCTGATGGCAAGGTCGATACCAGGGCCAATGTACCCCTGCGCGGCCAATTCCAACAGGTAATCGTCGGTCAAAACCTTAGTTGCGGTCTAACCGCTAATGGTACCATTTCTTGCTGGAATACCAGTGTCGAATATCGCGAGGGCAGCCCGCCGGCGGGACAATTTAAGCTGATGACCGCCGGTACCCATTACGGCTGCGCCTTGGACCCCGCCGGCTATGCTCAATGCTGGGGCCGGAACGATGACGGGAGAGCATCCCCGCCGGCCGATGTCGCCTTTACTACTATCGCCGCTGGCGCCGCTCATACCTGCGGCTTGACCACTGATGGCGGCTTGCAATGTTGGGGCGATAATTCCCACGGCCAATCTAACCCCTTGGCCGGCCCTTTCCAGGCATTAACTTCCGGCATCAGCAATACTTGTGTGTTGCGGGCCGACGGCGCCGCCCTCTGTCAGGGCGACAATACCGCCGGCCAGTCTAGTCCGCCCCCGGGAGCTTTCCTGCAAATTGCCGCCGGGGAAAACTACGCCTGCGGTATCCGGCCCGACTCCAGCCTGGTCTGCTGGGGCAACTGGCACGACGATCTGTTAGCGGTGCCCTCAGCCCCCTTTACCGCCGTGAGCGCCAGTCGGTTCGGGGTTTGCGCATTGCGTACTGACGGTTCTCCCCAATGCTGGCACTACACGCCGGGTTCGCCCGAGCCGCAGGTCATACCCGTCGCAGTGCCGCCGGAAATGCCCCAATCCCCAAGCACCACCGGGCGGTTCCTGTGGCCGCTCGAACTGTTTCCCTGGCCCTCCGGCGGCTTGGCCTTGGCTGAGCGGGATGGATTGATTACCCTCTGCCGGCGGACTCCGGTCTTGTTTTGTCCCGGAGAGCTGGCGCAGCCCATCCTGGACTTGCGGGAACGCGTCGATTGTTGCGCTGATGACTTTGGCTTACAAAGCGCCGCCCTCGACCCGAACTTTGACCAGTTTCCCTACTTGTATGTCTATTACAATGCGCGGGGTGAGCAGCATAAAATCCGACTATCCCGCTTCCCGGTAGCCGGCGGCTATGTGGATAGCGCTGCGGAATTGGTTATCCTGGAGCTGCCCATGCCCGGCCGTTGGCACTTCGGCGGCTCCATTCGGTTTGGCCCGGACGGTATGCTCTACCTGGGCATTGGCGATAATACAACTTCCCAAAACGGGCAAGACTTGACCACTTTGCGCGGCAAAATAATCCGCATCGACGTGCGCGAAGCCTCCCCGGAACAACCCTACCTAATTCCGGAGGACAACCCCTTCCGGGCAACGCCCGGAGTCCGCCCCGAAATCTGGGCTTACGGACTTCGGAATCCCTGGCGGATGTCCTTTGACCCCGCCGGCCGCTTATGGGTCGGCGACCCGGGCGAGCGCTTGCTCGAAGAGGTATCCATAGCAGCGGCCGGGGACAACCTGGGTTGGCGGGTGTTCGAGGGCGACCAGTGCCGAACCGGAGAACCGGAATGCGCGGCTCTGCCCGACGCCGTGCCGCCGGTTGTAACCTACGACCGTGATGAGGGCTGCGCCGTGATTTGGGGCGGGCAGTACCAGGGCGCCGCCTTGCCCGAACTGACCGGAAGCCTGCTTTTCGGCGACTTTTGCAGCGGCCAAGTCTGGGTGGTGGAAGGGAACGCCGCCGCCGGCTGGCAAAAGCGCTTAATCGGCAATACCGGCGCTCCCATCCTTTCCTTTGGCTCCGACGAAGCCGGAGAGCTGTACGCCCTTTCCGTGAACCAGCCCATCCTGACCCTGTCCCGGGTTATGCAGGCGGTGCGAGAAGGCGAAAACTTGGCCCCCGGTCAGTAATGCCTTGCCGCCGTTGCCCCCGGCGGCGGCAACCCCTTTGACGATAGGCCAAGCCGTCAAACCGTTAGGATTACTTGTCGTCAATATCCCCGGATTCCGTTCAGTCCCCCTATAGCCCCCGCCCTTTCCCATCCTGTTATAATAGAGAGTGGAATAGTGAAAAAGCGATGTTGAGGAGGAACGATTGATGGCTGATGAACTGCTAATCCTCCACGAAAAACCCCCAGCCGACTACCTTATCGCCGGCTGGCGCCGCCAGTGGTCCAACGGCGGCCGCATCTCCAGCGGCCTGCCCCGCTACCTCATTGAAAAGTTGGGAGCGCGCCCCATCGGCCGCCTCGGCGACCAAATCTCTACCCTGTGCTACCCCTTTCAAGTAGCCGGCACCCACGACACCTTCCGCCCGGCCGCCGCCTTTCAGGACGGCTTGCCCTCCGGCCCCATGACCCGTGAGAACGACTTTTACGACGCCGGCAACGGTCTGATTATTTTCCTCGGCGAGGAACCGTGGAGTCGCATCGACCTGTACGGCGCCGGCTTCTTTCAAGCCGTCCGGGAGTTGGGCGTCCAGCAGACCGTAGCCGTCGAGGGCGTCAACGGCCCGGCCCCCCCGGACTTGGAACGCCGCATCAACTGCGTCTATAGCCGCCCCGAAATGAAAGACACCCTGGAACGCTACGGCTTGATAATGTCCAGCCGCGGCACCGAGGGCCGCCGCGGCCCCACCATCGGTATGGCTATGGTCTCCCTGGCCCACTACGAATACCCGGAGGTCCAGATGTTCCGCCTCGGCGCGATGGCTCCGATGTATCCCTTCGTCGTTGCCAACAACGAACAGTTGGGCATTTTCCGCGACCACCGCTCCTTTTACGACATAATGCGCCGCCTCAAGCCCATGTTCAAGCTGGACCTCGACCTCAGCGAGCTGCAAGCCCTCGGCGATACCGAATCCCGGGAACTGGAATCCAACCTGTCCCGCATCGCCGAAAACAACGCCGAAGCCCGCCGCATCATCGAGCAAGTGCGCTCCGACTACAATGTCATCCCCTATGTCGAGCCGGTAGAACTCGACCCGGCCCTCGACCGCACCCTCGAGGACATCCTGCTGGGAATGTCCGACCCGCCGGACAACTCTTAATCGGCTTTGCCTGGCTGCAATAAAACCGGGGACGGTTGCCTACCGTCCCCGGTTGCTTTCGCCGTTGCGCCGCTCCCGGCGTTAGACCGAATGTCCCGCCGGCAAAGGATTGTTGCGGTGCGATTGGGCATCCCGGGTCGTCGGTAGCGGCCCAGTAGCGGCATAATACTTGACGCCGGCCACAATCAGCTCCTCCGCCGGGAACTTGGTAATCACCTGCGGCCCCGCTGCGGTCACCACCACTTCCTCCTCAATCCGCGCCGCCGACCAGCCATCGGCCGCCGGCCAGAAAGTTTCCAGCGCAAAAACCATCCCCTCCTCAATCGGTTGCGGGTGTTCCAGCGAGAACAGGCGGCTGAAAATCGGCGCTTCCCAGATATTCAGCCCCACGCCATGCCCGTATTGCAGGGCAAAGGCCGCCTCCTCGTTGGCAAAGCCGAACTCGGTAGCCTTGGGCCAGTGCTGCACAATATCGGCGGTAGTAATGCCCGGCTTTACCGCGTCAATGGAAATGTCCAGAATCTCCCGGCACTTCTTGTAGGCGTCAATCTGCGCTTGGGACGCGCTGCCAATCGCCAAGGTGCGGTAATAGCAGGTGCGGTAGCCCATATAGCTGTGCAAAATGTCAAAATACACTTGGTCGCCAGGACGCAGGATGCGGTCGGAGAACAGATGCGGATGGGGACTGGTGCGCTCCCCGCCAATGGCGTTGACCCCTTCCACATACTCCGACCCCAGTTCGTACAGCACCTTGTTGACCAGAGCCACCCCGTCATTTTCCCGCACCCCGGCCCGCAGTTCCAGATACAGCGCGTCATAGGCGGCGTCCACCATCGCGCAGGCCGTGTTCAGCAGGGTAATTTCATCCTGAGTCTTGATGCGCCGGGCTTCCAGCATCAACTGCTGCCCGTCCACCACATTGATGCCCTCCCGCTGCAAAGCGAACAGCACGACCGGTTCCACCACATCCACGCCCACCGGTTCCTGCTCCAAACCGCGCAGTTCCAGCTCGACCCGGATTTTCTTGGCCACATCCTCGGCCAGGTTCGCCGATGGCGGCGTTGCCCCCCGCAAGGTGGAAATGCCCGCCCGGGAGCGTTCCCCCAGCCAGGGACAGTAAATCTGATGATGCCGCGCCGCCGACCCGAAATCCCACAAAATCGGCTCATCATCCTGCGGCAGCAGGGAAAAGCGCACCAGCTTGTCCATCGCCCAAGTGCCGATGATCGTGGCCGTCAGATAGCGGATGTTGTTCATATCGAAGGTGAGCAGCGCGCCCAACTCCGACTCTTTCAGCAGTTTCTTGGCGCGGCCCAGCCGCTGGGTGCGGAGCCGCTCAAAATCCACCCGCTCCTCCCAGTCCACGCCCATAGTGCCGAAACTCTTGATTTGCGTCACGCCGCTTCTCCTTTGCCGTCTAGCCTTCCGGGTTGCCGGTCTTGGCCGCCGGGGCCTCGGGTTTAGCCGGCTCCTTCACCGGCGGCTGCCACGTCTTGGCTACCCCCGGTGACCGCTTCCGCTTGGGGTAGCCCCCCTTGCGGTGCGACGACCTTCCTGATGTTTTCTTTTTGCCGAATATGCCAAAGAGCATACTTTGTCCTCCAAAGCACTGGCGGCTTTACGCCAGCCTGATGTCGTAAAACAAGCGACGGGACCATCCCACTTGGTCAGCTTTGTCGCTGTCGCTCAAGTTCTCCACGAATAGCGATATGACCACCGCCTCTATATCCCTCGGCACAACGAAGTCGAAAGTCAACTGTTCAACTTCGTTAGGCTCGACCAGCATATAGTATTGTAAGGCGACCGGCTCTTTCAACCGGCGCCACGGAAACTCATCGCCGTCAACATCTCCGGATTCCCGATCGATGGTGACGATCTCCTCCATTTCCAGTATATCCCCAACGGAATACGGCGCCACCACCGCCAACTCCCACTCCACATTGAACACCGGCACCGCCACTTTTGAGGTGTTGTGAATCCGCGCAATCACGCCGATATGATTATGCTCAGCGCTGACCGGCCGGCTGGACGCGGACAAGTCAATGGTCAGATGCGGCTTTCCCTCCCGGAACAGCCCGAACTTGTGATAGCCGATTAAAGCGGCAATATACGCCGCCGTCAACGGCGTGGCGTACCACACCGCCTTTAGCAAGTCATCCGCGCCGCTCTCCCCCACCCACCGCATCATCAGAGCGTCCGGGGGCAATGCCAACAGATAGGCGGCAACCTTGCCGGCCACTATCGCCCAAGCCACGATGATCGCGGCCGTGAACAGCGCAAAACCGGGCTTGAGAATCCATTGCCGGATGTAATGTTCCCATTGGTTAGTTGGCATTGTCGCGGATACCCTTTCCCGGCCGGCGATTGCGCCGTCCCGTCTAGGCAGTTTAGTCAAGCCCCCTTGTCCTTGTCAACCGCCCTTCCCCAACCTTTGCTATAATACTCCCGGCCATCCCTCAACTACTATCCCCCCGGAGGACAACGCTTTGACCAAAAAACTGGAAGTCATCCACACCGCCGACCGCGACCCCTCCGTCAACTTGCCCTACGCCCCGGCCCTCAAAGTCACCGGCGGCTCCTTGCTTTTCCTGGCCGGCGTTACCGCCGCCAAAACCTACCACAGCCACCCCCATATCGCATCCGAATTCGACGACATCCCGGAGGATGTAGCCGCCCAAACCCGGATGGCCCTGGAAAATGTCAAAGCCGGCTTGGACGCCGCCGGGGCCACTTTCAGCGATGTAGCGCAGGTTACCCGCTACCTGACCAACATCGACGAACAAGACCAGCTCAACCAAGTCTGGTGGGAGTATTTCGGCGACCACCGTCCCGGCACCGCCACCATCGAAGTCACCCGCTTGGCCGCCCATCCCAAACTGAAAGTCGAGCTGTTCGCCATTGCCGTAGTGGACTAGCCCGCCGCGCTATTGCCCCCGGCCGCCGGTTCAATTGACACCATCCCTCAGTCAAATATAAAATCGCCCTCAAACCGGCAAGGCATCCCAATCTGAAATTGGGGAGGAACCGCTATGACTACCCTCTTGGGAAAGGTAAGCCCGGAGCAGGAACAGCAGTTTTACGAAAGTACCGAATCCGCCGGCTTGCGCGCCGCTTGGATGGGCCGCCGCCTCGAACGCCAGCCCCAAGTTGTTCCCTTTGCCTGGCGTTGGGCCGACGCCCAGCCCCTGGTAATGCGTAGCGGCGACATCGTTACCCCCGACCGTGATGTCGAGCGGCGGGTGTTGCGACTGGCTAACCCCGGCCTCGACCACGGCACTACCCACACCATTTCCGCCGCCCTGCAACTGCTCCTGCCCGGCGAAAACGCCCCGGCTCACCGCCACACCCCTACCGTCATCCGCTGGGTCTTGCAAGGGCAGGGCGCTTATACCACCGTCGAGGGCGACAAGTGCTATATGGAACCCGGCGACCTGGTGCTGACCCCTTCCTGGACCTGGCACGACCACAACAACGAAGGCAACGAGCCGATGATTTGGCTCGACGGCTTGGATACCCCCTTGGTGAACAACCTCGAAGCCACCTTCTACGAACCGTATCCGGAGGACCAGCAGCCCATCATCGGCGTCGGCGAATCGGAACGCAAATACGCCTCCGGCGCGCTGCGGCCGGCGTGGGAGGAAAGCGATACGCCCTACTCTCCCCTGTGGCACTACAAATGGGCGCGCACCCACGAAGCCCTGCAGCACCTGGCCCAAGTGGATGCCAGCCCCTTCGACGATGTGGCTATGGAATTTTCCGACCCGGCCACCGGCGGCCCTGTGCTGAAAACGATGGCTTGCTGGATTCAGCTGCTCCGTCCCGGCATCCGCACCAAAGCCCACCGCCACACCAGCAGCGCCGTCTATCAGGTTTTCCGCGGCCACGGCCACAGCGTCATCAACGGCCAGCAATTCGACTGGGCCGAGGGCGATTTTCTGGTCATCCCGGCTTGGGCTTGGCACGAACACGCCAACGCCGGGGATAGCGCGGCTATCCTCTTTTCCATTCAGGACCTCCCGGTAATGAAAGCCCTCTCCCTCTACCGCGAGGAACCGTACGCTGAACACGCCGGCCACCAACCGGTAACCTCCCACTTCCCCGGCAAGGAATAGCTGGCTGACGCGATGCCCCATCAGCCACCGGCCAACAACTACCGGGGCCGGTCCGCAAACCCGCCCCGGCCTTCCTACCTACCCTGTCAAAGAATCGCCCCTGCCGCCTACGGCTTGAACAAGGCCACGCACTTGTTCGAGTTAAAAATGTAGGTCTCTACATAATCGATAATCTCCGGCTTGTAATCCAATTCCTGCATCGCCCCCGCAATGCACATCCAGTTCAGCAGCTCCTGCTGCCCCGCATCCTCAATCTGCTCCGTGGACAGCCGGCTCCACGCCGCATAATCCCCGTCCCGCAGCTCCTCAAACCGCGCCCGATCCGCCGCCACATCCGGGTAAAGGCAGTGATGCTTTTCCGTCAAAAAGGCGTGCGACCAGCTCGACGAGGCAATCAGCGCCACCCGCCAAGGGCTGTCCCGCAGCGCCCGGGCTACCGCCGCCCCCACTTCCATACACCGCTTGGGCGACGGCCCCGGCGGGTCAAACTCCTCCGCATACTGCACCGCGCCGCCCCGATTGCGGATAACCTTGCTCCCGTAGCAGTTCACCAGAAACGGCACCACCGGATAGTCAAACCCCTGCCGGTCATAGTCCAGATACAGCAGCGTATTCAGGATGGCGTGGCCCAACCCGCCCTTTTCGTGCAGCGGCTTATAGGCGTAGGACATATCAATCCCCTGCTCCATTAGCCCCCGCACCAAACTCCGCGCCGCCGTCTGCTGGCCGGCATACTTGAAAGTCTTATCCGCCGGCTCCGCCCAAACATTCACCCGCGCCTTCCCGTCCTTCAGCCTAAAGGGCTGGCACTCCATCTCCTCATACGCCAGCACACAGAACGGCGGGATAATGTCCTCCTTGAAATTCTCGTACTGGTCATCCCCCCAGATGACCACAAAATCCGGCTGAAAGGCGTCAATCTCCGCCCGCAGCTTCCGGAAACCGCTGACCAGCCGCGCCCGGGCCGCCTTGGCCGCGGCCAGTCCCTCATCCTCGCCGTACTCAATCCGCATCGGCTCCGGCCAGTTCGTCGGAATTTTCAACTCCGCCGGCAGCCCCGGATTCCGCAAACTCCGCGTGATGGAAAAGTCCATCTCCTCGTCCGGCTTAATCAGTGAGGGGGAATGGGTCAGGCCAACGCCCAATATCTCTGCCATCGCTCAGCCTCCCGATGTATAAGTTGGGTCGATAAATTGGGGCAATCCGCCCTTTGTTGCGGCATAATGGCGGCAAGTCCGTCTCTACCGCCGACTACTCGCTACCCCCTTATCGCTATTGCCGACCACTATACCCCATTTTACCGCTCCAGACTAGCCCGCCCTTGCCAGCCCCTTGCCGTTAAGGGTATCATCAAACCCGTCAACCCAGCAATCCGCCAAGGAGCAGCGGCCGGGCTATCGCATTAGAGACCGTCATTCCCACGAAAGTGGGAATCCAGATAATCCGGGAACTCTGGATGTCTGCTTTCACGGTAATGGCAGTAAATAAAAGCCGCCAAGTATATGCAATAGCCTTGGGAGCAGCCGATGTCAACCAATAGCTATGTCGCAACGGCAACCCCGGCGGCGGAAAAAGCCGCCATCCCGCCGGCCGCCGCTCCCATCCTCCAAGTGCAGGACTTGACCAAAGACTTCGGCGGCCTCCGCGCGGTCAACCACTGCTCCTTTGCCGTCCAGCCCGGCACCGTCACCGGACTGATCGGCCCCAACGGCGCCGGCAAAACCACCATCTTTAACCTGATAACCGGCTTCCTCAACCCCGGCGGCGGCGCTATCTACTTCCAGGACCGCCGCATCGACGGCTTGCCCCCCCACGAAATCGTCCACCGCGGCCTGTTGCGAACTTTCCAGATACCCCGCGAACTCAAACGAATGACCGTCCTGGAAAACCTGATGATCGTTCCCCAAGGCCAGACCGGCGAAAATGTCTGGGTTTCCTGGCTCCTCCCTTGGCGCGTCCACCGCCAGGAACAATCCATCCAGCGGCAAGCCCTCGAAGTGCTGGACTTTCTGCGCTTGCGTACCTTGGCCAACGAATACGCCGGCAACCTCTCCACCGGCCAGAAAAAACTCCTCGAACTGGCCCGCATCCTGATGGCGGAGCCGGCTATGGCATTGCTCGACGAACCCGGCGCCGGCGTCAACCCTACCCTGCTGAACCTGCTTATCGACGACATCCGCCGCGCTTGTGCCGAGCGCAAAGTTACCTTTCTGCTGATTGAACATAATATGAACCTGGTAATGAACCTCTGCAACCCGGTGGTAGTGGTGCAGAACGGCGCGCTGCTGATGGCAGGTACGCCGGAGGCAGTGCGCGCCAACCCGGAAGTAATGCAGGCTTACTTGGGGAGCCGCCCCTGATGTCCCTCTTGACCGCCGCCCACATCGTCGCCGGCTACGGCCCCGTGGACATCTTGCACGGCGTCTCCCTGCGCGTCGCACCCGGCGAATTCGTTACCGTTATCGGCCCCAACGGCTCCGGCAAGTCAACCCTGCTCAAAGCCATTTTCGGCTTGGTGCCGCCCCGCAGCGGCACCATAACCTTCGCCGGCCACGACATTACCGGCATCCCCACCGAGCGGCTCGTCTTGCGCGGCTTGGGCTATGTCCCCCAGTCCGCCAATGTATTCGCCGCCTTGACCGTCGCCGAAAACCTCGCAATGGGCGCCTTTGTCCGCAAAACCGGTGTCGCAAGTCGCATCAATGAAATGTACGAACTGTTCCCCGACCTGGCTGCCAGCCGTCGCCGCCGTGCCGGCAACCTTTCCGGCGGCCAGCGGCAGATGTTAGCCTTGGCCCGGGCCCTGATGCTCGACCCCCAACTGCTGCTCCTCGACGAACCCTCCGCCGGCCTCTCCCCGGCGGTAATGCAAACCATGTTCGCCCAGGTCAAAAACATTCAAGCCCAAGGCGTGGCCGCCATCATCGTCGAGCAGAACGCCCGGGAAGCCTTGAGCATATCCCAACGCGCCTATGTGCTGGCGGATGGCGGCAACCGCTTTGAGGATGACGCCGCCGCCCTGCTCCACAACCCGGAAATCGTCCGTCTGTACTTGGGAGGCTGATTAGCGTGCGGCAGCGTATTGCCCGCCTTTGGGACGACCGCCTCCGCTGGCATCCCACCGCCAATCCCTATGTCCGAATGGCGTTGTGGGTAATCGGTGGCGTACTGGCGGCGGCCGTCCTGATTTTTGGCGAGCCGAGCCTGCTGGTCAACGGCCTCCTCTTGGGCGCCGCTTTGGCCCTGGCGGCCATTGGCGTAACCCTCATTTTCGGCATCCTCGGCTTTGCCCACTTCGCCCACGGCGACTTTATGACCCTCGGCGCTTTTATCGCCTACGGCTTGCTCGTCGGCGTCTTTCCCGCCTTGGGCTTGACCCAAACCGGCCTCGGCCCCTTCACCTTCGGCTTTCCCTTGCTCCTGGCATTGCCCGCCGGCGTACTAGCCGCCGCCGCCCTGGCCGCCGCTCTCGACTGGCTTATTTACCGCCGCTTGCGCCGCCGCTTGGCCGCGGCCATGACCTTCGCCATCGCCGCCTTGGGCGCCGCCTTTGCGATGCGCGCCGTAATCCGCGGCACGATGCAAGCCGGTTGGGATACGCAAATCGGGCAGCTCCCCCGGGAATCCCGCCAATTTATCCAACTGCCGCTCGACATTGGCATCCCCCCGGACAACCTCTTTCTCGGCTTGGCTGCCGCCCTGCTGATTGCCGCCTTGTACCTGTTCCTCTCCCGCACCCGCACCGGCAAAGCAATGCGCGCCACCGCCGACAACCCCGAACTGGCTAAAGTCAGCGGCGTCAACACCCAGCTGATTATCTACTGGACTTGGGCCTTGGGCGCCGGCTTGGCCGCCGTAGCCGGAACCCTTATCGCCGTTTCCCAAGCCCAATTTACCCCCCTCCTCGGCTGGAAAATGCTCATCCCCATCTTTGCCGCCGTCATCCTCGGCGGCATTGGCAGCCTCTACGGCGCTTTGCTCGGCGCGCTCCTCATCAGCGTCGCTATGGAAGTCTCCACCCAATGGATTAGCCCCAGCTACAAACCCGCCGTCGCCTTCATCATTATGCTGATTGCCCTGCTAATCCGGCCCCAAGGTATCCTCGGCAAATCCTCCCAAGACCGGTAGGCCGCTATGGAACTAACCGACATCCTTACCTACCTTTCCGGCGTTGCCATCCTGGCATCAGTGTACGCCGTTTTGGCCTTGGGCCTCAATGTCCATTGGGGCGCCACCGGGATACTGAACATCGGCATTGCCGGCTTCTTTTCCCTCGGCGCTTACACTTCCGCCCTCCTCACCACTGCGCCCCCCGACCCGCTCCAATACGAGGATTTCAAGTTCGGCGGCAACCTGCCGGAACTCCTCGGCCCGCTGAACCTCGGCATCGACCTCTGGTTTTTCGTGGCCATGCTCGGCGCGGCGGCCCTCTGCGGCTTGGTCGCCGTAGTCATCGGCTTCATCACCCTCCGCCTGCGCGAGGACTACCTCGCCATCACCACCCTGGGCATTGCCGAAGTCATCCGCCTGATTCTCCTTAACGAAAAATGGCTCAGCAACGGCTCCCGCGGCTTGTACGGCATCCCCCAATTCCTCGACGGCTTGCTGCCCCCCCCAACAGTACGACCTCTTGTACGCCGGCGTCTGCCTGCTAATCCTTTTATTCCTCTATCTGATCCTGAACCGCGCCCTGACTTCCCCTTGGGGCCGGGTCTTGCGCGCCATCCGCGAGGATGAAATGACCGCCACCGCCAGCGGCAAGGCGGTCTCCCGTTTCAAGCTCCAAGCCTTCATCCTCGGCGCAGTGATAATGGGCATCGGCGGCGCGCTATACACCCACGGCGTCCGCTTCATTGACCCCTTTTCCTTTGACCCCTTCCTGGCAACCTTCATCGTCTGGGCTATGCTGATGGTCGGCGGCAGCGGCAACAACCTCGGCGCCATCCTCGGCGCCTTTCTGCTCTGGGCTTGGTGGAGCGGCACCCAAACCCTCCCCGGCTACCTCTCCAGCCCCGATTTGCGCTACTTCCTCATCGGATTGCTGATTGTCGGAATAATCCTCCTCCGCCCCGGCGGCCTCCTCGGCGAAACCCGTTGGGCCGCCCGCATCGCCCCCCCGGACGCCGCCGCCCCAGAGCGCAAAGGCACTGACCGGGAAAGCAAAGGCGCAGACGGCTAATGCGTGTTCGCCCTAATTATTGACGCCCCGGATAACCGACTCTATAGCTATGTCATTCCGAGGCGATAGCCGAGGAATCTAGGGCGTGTTCACACTAATTGCCGAAGGCAGGGCAACCACAAGGGTTGCCCCTACGAAATGGCGGATTCCGTCGGTGGCAAGAGTATGCCCGGCGGGAGTTCGGGCGGTCAATTCCTATCTGAAAATCATTAGCGTGAACACGCCCTAAAATGCCCGCACTGGATTCCTCTCAAGATTTTTAGGGCGTGTTCACCCTAATTATTGACGCCCCGGATAACCGACGCCATAACTATGTCATTCCGACCAAAGGGAGGAATCTAAAATGCCCGACTTGGATTCCTCTCAAGATTTTTTAGATTCCTCGCTATCGCTCGGAATGACATAGTGGCTTGGCTGCTACTGTGCGAGTTACTTCCCAGCAACCCTAACCGGCGGTAAAGCCAAGCGTCAGCGTGAACACGCCCTGACTCCCGTTGCTCTCCGCAACCCCTTAATTTGTTACCGTCGGGCCAACTGCGGAAAGCAACGGGAATGAATATCCGGCCCGGATTACGGCGTAATAAACCGCCCCGTCGAAGTAATCTGCCCCTCCTTCACCGTCCAAACCTCAAAATCGCCGAACACATCGCCCCTCTCGTCAAAATCCTGATTGCCCGCCGCCCCTTCGTAGTTAATCTCCTCCCCTTGCCGCAGCAACTCCAACGCCCGCGGCAAGTCGCCCGGCCCCACCACTACCCCCGGCGGATTCGCCACCCGCCGCAAAGCGTCCCGCACCGCCGGCCCTTCCTCCGAACCCGCCGCCTCAATCGCCAAAGCCAGCAGCACAAAGGCATCGAAAGATTCGGCGATAAATACCGTGGTCGGCATATCCCCCAACCGCTGCTGGTACAGATAGTTAAAAACGGCGTGGGACGGGCTGTTCGTCCCCGGCGAAATGCCAATCGAGCCGTCCAGCCGCGGATCGTTGATGCGGTCAAACATCTCCTGATTCTTGGTGCCGTCCACGAACATAAAAGTATCGGCAAAGCCCCCGTCCAACGCCTCTTTCAGATACACCTCCGCGCTGGCGTTGTAGGTAATCGCCATTATCACCTCCGGCTCCCCGGCCGTAACTTCCGCCAGAGCATCCGTGTAAGTGGCTTCATTTTCCGTAACCGGCACCATCGCCAGCACTTGCCCTCCGTCCCCCTCGAAATGCTCCTTGAAAATGTTGGACAGCCCCAAGCCATAGTGGTTATCCACATACAGCACCCCCGCCGTCTCGTAATCCTCCCGGGCCAGTTGCGCCAACACCCGCCCCTGATCGCTGTCCTGCGCCGTAGTGCGGAAAAGAAAATCCCCATCCTCCAGCGTAGTCAACTCCGAGGAAGTCGAGGACGGCGAAATCTGCAATACCGAATTGGGCGCCGTTACCTCCCGCGCCACCGCCAAAGTCGCGCTGCTCGACAGCGGCCCCATAATCACGCCCAAGCGGTTTTGCTCCACCAAAGAACGCGCGCTTTCTACGGCAATTTCCGGGTCCGTGCCGGAGTCCTTATGCAAGCCGCGCACCGGACGCCCCAAAATGCCCCCGGCATCATTCAGCAGGTAAATCGCCAGGTCAACCCCATTTCGCATAACCACCGACGATGCCGAAAGCGCGCCAGTATAGGCAAAAAGCGTCCCGATCGTTACCGGCTCGACCAACCCCGCCGCTTCCCCGTCCTCCTCCGCGGCCATCGGAATCGCCGCGCCGGCCGCCCGCGCCCGCTCCGGCGTATCCGTAGCCGTTTCCCGGGCCGCCGCCGGCTGCTCAATCACCACCTGTTCAATGATAATGTCCCGGATAACCTCCCGCTCCACCACTTGGGGGACTTCCCGCACCACCTCTTTCTCAACAACCTTCTCCACCTCGATAACCTGCGGCGTCGGCTGCGGTTGCGGCAGCGTAGTCGGCGCGGCCGCGCTGCCACAAGCCGCCACCGCCGCCAGCAACAGCAAAGGCAGCAGCGGCCGGACGACGCGGAAAAAACTGCGCAACCGGGCTTTACCGGTACTCATCAGCCTCCCCTCCAGACCCCAAAAGTCGGGGGGGGGGGGGGGGGGGGGGGGGGGGGGGCAGGTACGCCCAACCGTACCCGAACCAGTGCCACTGCAACTACAACCGGAAACCATTTCCTCTACCTCATCCCTTCAGCTAAATACCGCCCCTTTGTCGGGCGGCGGTTCTCCCGCCGCGCCGGTCAAAAACCGCTGCGGCAATAAGGGTTTATTTATTCCAACTAAACATTTTACTTTATACGCAGCCTAAAATGCAACCCCATTTCCGAATTCGCCGCTAGCCCTTTTGCCAGCGCAATTTGCCAGCCAATTACCCATCAGCAGTCAATCCCCTATGCCATTCCCCCCCTTGTCATTCCGACTAACCACCTATGTCATTCCGAGGCGACTGCCGAGGAATCTAAAATGCCCGCCTTAAACCCCCTCTCAAAACCCGCAGCCCTCCCCAAACTCAAAAAGTTTTGAGGGGGTGCGGGGGAACTTTTACAAAAGTTCCCCCGCCGTCTCCCCATCCTCCGGCAACCGTCATCCCCCCTAGCGACCTTCATTCCCGCCCTCACATCGTCATTCCCACGAAAGTGGGAATCCAGACTTCCCCATTCCTGAAAATTGCCCGAAAATTCATACCATTTCCCTCTTGACATCAGCAAATCCATCCCCCATACTTATTACTGCGAAGGTCAGACCTAGCCCCGGGACGCCGGGTGTAAAACGATACGCTAGCTTACCGTGAAATACAGCTCACAGCGCGCTGTGGACGCCCTCGGCCACCGGCCGTCAAGCGTCCCGCTCCTAACCCCCGGGGAACCGGACTAAGGAACCCGATTCCCCCACCGGAGCAGCGGAAAACGGCAAATCCCAACCGCCGCCAAACCGCTACCCCTTCCCTATAGGAGCTGGAGTTTATTAGGTTGACTGGAGGTGCGGTCAACCCCGGTAGCTGGACTGGGCCAACCCGCCGGTAGTGGCAACCATACCCAGCGGCGTTAGTAGCCAATCCAAGGTCTAGTTGCCGGACGGCAATCGGGTCGGGAAACGTCGTGCTGGATGTACGCCGATGTTCCCCCTGACGCAGGCAACCCAATGGCCCCTTTGCCAACCCCCTCCCGCAAGGGCGGAACCTCCGGCCAGAAGTTCCGCCCCGGCGACCCCCTACCCCAATGCTGAATATAAATACTAAACCCACCCGCCGGGGCAGCCAGGAGTTCCTGCCCCGGCAATACCCCGTACTAAAGCCCCCTCCATCCCCTACTCATCCTTGTCTAACCCGTCTCCCCCAATTCTTAATTCTCAATTCCTAATTCCTAATTCTTAATCCCCAATTCCCCCGCAAATTCCGGTATAATCAACCCCAAATCCACACCGTAGAGGTACCCCCGCCAATGCTGAAAATTCTCACCCTCGCCCTCATCTCCCTCCTCGGAGGTCTGACCTTGACCGCCTGCCAGTCCCTCAACCTGGCCGACCCGCCGGCCGCCGCCCCCGCCTTGACCGACTACGTCGACCGTGGCCCCTATGCCGTTGGCGTCCGCGCCCTCTACTTCCACGACCCCGATCGTCCCTTCGACCCCTGGAACGCCAAACACGCCTCCCCCGGATACCAAAACCTCCTCGCGGTCATCAACGACGCCGGCGAAACCCAGATTGTCCCCACCCTTATCTGGTACCCCGTCGACCCCGCCGACTCGACCCGTCCCGCCACCTACGACGACATCGCCTCCAGCAGCCGCAGCGCCGCCCTCAACCGCGCCTACCAATCCAACCTCTTCTCCTACCTCAGCGGCCTTGCCGACGGCATCTCCGCCGGCCCCGCCGCGGATGCCCTCAAACAGCGCCTCGTCAACGCTCGCTACCAGGCCCCCATCGCCGACGGCCCCTTCCCCATCCTGATTGCCGCCCACGGCCTCGGCGGCAGCGCCCAGATGTGGATTAACTTCGCCGAATACTTCGCCAGCCACGGCTACGTCGTCGTCGCCCCCAGCTTTATCTCCGACAGCGGCCTCCCCAACGTCCTCGACAGCCCCGACTCCCAATTCGCCCTCACCCGCGGCCCCGTCGCCGTCGACAACGCCTATCAAACCATCCTCGGCGAATTCAAAGTCATCAGCGGCTTCTATAAATACTTCTTCGGCTATCAAGGCCCCATCGGCTTCGACGGCGCTTCCGGCGCCGGCCAACTCACCGCCCTCCCCGACGGCGGCCAAAAAGTCGGCGCAATGATGGCTGAATTCTTTACCCAGCGCGTCGGCGATGTCAGTACCATCATCGACGGCCTCTACAGCCTGAATCAAGATGAAAACACCTGCGCCGCCGAATACGCCGCCCGTGGCCAGACTAATCACGCCCCCCAAGTCTGCGGCCGCTTCACCAACTCCCTGAAATTGGACAGCATCGGCATCGCCGGCCACTCCCTCGGCTCCATGACCGCCCAATTCACCGTCGCCCGCGACCCCCGCGTTACCGCCGCCGTTGGCTACAACAACGGCCCGCCCCGCTATTGGGAACCCCCCGGCATTTTCGGCACCGGCCAAGCCGCCGACGGCCAGCCCGCCGGCAATCCCAAGCCGGTAATGCAAATCCACGGCTCCGAGGATGCCTTTGTCCAGGGCGTTTTCCGCGGCCTGATGTGGAATCAACTTACCGCCGCCGGCGGCAACCCCGAGGACATTTGGCTCCTCGAACCGGAACGCGAACTCCCCACCGACGAAAATCCCCAGCCCATCGCCCGCAACGCCTACACCCGCGCCACCGGCGACAAGGTCATCATCTCCGTTAAGGATGTCAACCACGGCTCCCTCGTCGACGACCACCTCGCCCTTTTCCCCCGCACCGCCCCCTTGACCGTCGATGGCAAGCAGCTCTGGAACGAACCCCGGCAAGCCCCCCGCAAAGCCGTCGGCCCGGATGTCCTCAATCCCGCCTTCCAGGGCCAGCCCTACACCCCTCTGAATTGGGCCACCGTCGGCGACACCCCCCTCTACCTGCCCATATTCATCCGCAACTACTACACCAAAAACTGGTTCGACTTCTACCTCAAAGGCGACCAAACCGCCCTCCGCTTCACCGAAAACCCCCTCCCCGACTTGGGCATCCTCGACCTCCGCCATAACCGCCCCGGCCGCTAACGCAAACATCCCATTCCATCGGGCTTGATAACCAATCCCCAATTCGGTTATCTCCCCAACCAAGCATAGCCCGGCCCCGCCGGCCGGGCTATCGCCTCCGGGCTATCGCCTATCGAAATCGTCATTCCCCCTCTCCCACCGTTATTCCCACCCTCCTACCGTCATTCCCACGAAAGTGGGAATCCAGAGTCACCGGCCGGTCTGGCTCCCAGTTTTCACCGGAATGAATGCAAGTAAGCCGCCAGTTATATGCCATAGCCTTGTCCCCGCCAGCCGCAACTATTGACAATACAATTTGCCATAGCATATATTGCCCTTGGCCCGCCATCGCCGGCCCCGTTGCGCCCATTCTGGAAACCGCAGGTAAGGCAGCAATGCAACGCTTCATAATGGTACGGCTCTTTCACTCGGTCATTGCCCTGGTCGCCGTCAGTATGATTATCTTTGCCTTGGGGCGGCTTTCCGGCAATCCCCTGGACACCCTGCTGGATGTGGACGCCACCGCCGAGGACTACGCCCGGGTCGAGGCTTACTGGGGACTGGACCAGCCCATCTATATCCAGTATGTCCGCTACATCGGCAACTTCGTCACCGGCAACTTCGGCGAATCCATCCGCTTTCCCGGCGAATACGCCCAGGATTTGCTCCTCGGCCGCCTGCCGGCTACCCTGGAGCTAGCCAGCATTGCCCTGATTGTCAGCGGCCTCATTGCCGTGCCGCTGGGTGTAATTGTCGCCGTCAAAAAAGACACCGGCATTGACCTGGCCGGCAAAATCATCGCCCTGATGGGCCAATCCCTGCCCAACTTCTGGCTGGCCCTGATGCTGATGTGGGTCTTTGCCGTGCAGTTGGGCTGGCTGCCCACCTCCGGGCGCGGCACTTGGAAACACCTGATAATGCCCGGCGTAGCCCTCGGCTACTTTCAAGTCGCCGCCCTGATGCGCCTGACCCGCTCCTCGATGCTGGAAGTGCTGGATACCGAGTATGTCAAACTGGCCCGCATCAAGGGGTTGAAAGAGTGGCGCGTCATCTGGAAACACAGCCTGCGGAACGCCCTGATTGCTCCCATAACCTACTTCGGCCTCATCCTGGGCGGCGCGATGACCGGTTCAGTAGTCATCGAAACCATTTTCGGCTGGCCGGGAGTGGGCTTGTTAGCCATTGACGCCCTGCGGGCCAAGGATTTCCCGGTAGTGCAGTCGGTAGTGATTTTCTTTGCCGCCATCTACATCGGGGCCAACCTGCTGGTGGACATCGTGTACGCCTATCTGGATCCGCGCATCCGCTACACCCATTAGCCTGACCCCACCGGCAACCGTTATTCCCGGAAAAACGGGAATCCGGAAGTTGTCGGCAGAGTAGCCGGCGCATATCCATAATTTCCCCGTCCCCCGTTTCCCCGGAAATGGCGGTCGAGGAAACGCCGGAACTACAGCAGTCAGGAAACCTAGCCCACGGGCAAAGGGGAGGATTCTTTAGTTATGGCGAACTTGGCGATACCGGGCAGCATTCCGGAAAGGCGCCGCCCTAACGGCCCGCTGCGGGCTTGGCAGACGGCGCGCCGCTATCCCATCCTGCCGGTGGCGGTGCTGCTGCTGGTACTGGTAATACCGGCCATCTTTGCCAACTGGGTAGCGCCGCACGACCCGGTAGTGGGCAGCCTGAGCAACCGCCTGGTGCCGCCCTTCTGGGTCGAGGGCGAAGGCGAAGGCGTCTTTGCCACCCCCGGCGGCACTACCGAGCATCTGCTCGGCACCGACAAGCAAGGGCGGGACATCCTGAGCCGCATCATCTACGGAGCGCGGGTCTCCCTGACTGTAGCCGCCATCTCCATTTTCCTGGCCGGGCTGATTGGCACTACTTTGGGACTGGTAGCCGGCTACTTCGGCGGCAACATTGACCATCTGGTAATGCGGTTGGTGGACATCGGCTTGTCCATGCCGGCCATCCTCTTTGCCCTGGTGTTGGCCACGGTCTTGGGGCCGAGCTTTCAGACCGTCATTATCGTCATTGTGATAATTTTCTGGTCCCGCTACGCCCGCTTGGTGCGCGGCGAAACTTTGAGCATCAAATCCCAGGACTTCGTCGCCCGCTCCCGGGTCGCCGGAGCCTCCAACGCCCGCATCATCATCCGGCACATTTTCCCCAATGTAGTCAACACCATCACCGTCCTGGCCACCTTGGAAGTAGGGCAGGTCATCCTGCTGGAATCCACCTTGAGTTTCCTGGGCGCGGGACTGCCGCGCCCCACGCCGGCTTGGGGTCTGATGATTGCCAACGGACGGGAGCTGTTGGTAACGGCATGGTGGCTGGCGGCCATGCCCGGAGTAGCCATCCTCCTATCGGTGCTGTCGATGAACCTGCTCGGCGACTGGCTGCGCGACAAACTGGACCCGAAACTGCGGAATGTTTAGGGGGTAGAACGATGTATGTCGATGCAAGATGATTTCCCCGCAGCGCCGGCAGTCAGCGAGCAGCATTACCAGCCCCCGCCGTAACTTGGCATAACGGCTGGCAAGACCCGCGGCGGAAGTGGTATCATTGGGGAAAGGGCAGCGGCGGCGTGGTTGGGGTTGACCCGGCAGGCCGCCCCCAACAGCCCAACTTGGCGTAAAGGAGTTTTCCATTGCAATTCAGCAAGGGTTTGGTAGCGGCAGTTTTACTAGCGGCGCTGGTTTTGACCGGCTTGGCGGGGTGCGGGCTTGCCGATTCGGGCAGCGTGGAAAGCGACCGGGCGGCGTTGGTTGCCTTTTACCATGCTACCGGCGGGCCGCAGTGGGACAACAACGAGAATTGGTTGAGCGATGAGCCGCTCGACACGTGGCACGGCGTTACCACTAACAGCGAGGGACGGGTTACAGAATTAGATTTGTATTACCCGAGCGGCAACAACCTGACTGGGCCTATCCCGGTCGAGCTGGGTAACTTGTCCAGCTTGGAGTGGCTCTATCTCGGTAGTAATCAACTGACTGGGTCTATCCCGGTCGAGTTGGGCAACCTGTCCGGCTTGGAGTTCCTCGGTCTCAGTGATAATCAACTGACTGGACCCATCCCGCCCGAGTTGGGCAACCTGTCCAGCTTGGGGTATCTCGGTCTCACTGATAATCAACTGACTGGGACCATCCCGTCCGAGTTGAGCAACCTGTCCAGCTTGGAAGGGCTCTTTCTCGGGGGCAATCAGCTGACCGGGCCTATCCCTGCTGAGTTGGGCAACTTGTCCAGCCTGGACTCGCTTAGTCTCATGGATAATCAACTGACTGGGCCTATCCCGCCCGAGTTGAGCAACCTGTCCAGCTTGGAGTATCTCGGTCTCAGTTATAATCAACTGACTGGGCCTATCCCGCCCGAGTTGGGCAATTTGTCCAACCTCGAAACGCTGTCGCTTTCGGGCAATCGATTGGCGGGAGAACTACCGGTAAGTCTCGCACGATTGACTAAACTGAGTTCTTTCTCCTTTTTCTCCCTTACACACAACGGTGGCGGGCTTTGTGCGCCGCGGTTAGACCATATTCAAGATTGGCTCCAGGGGATTAAGTCTGCGTTTGGACCTACTTGTCCGTCCCGGTAGAAGTCGTTTGCTTGCCATTGGCGGGAGTGGTATGGTTAGGGAAACGGCATAGGAGGGAAACCTGAATGCCTGACGATGGCAACGGCGACCAGGAGACTAAACTTCCAAACTTTTTGCCTTGGTTCTACACGGTGGTCATTGTCCTGTTTGGGCTATACTTGGTACTGTCCAACCCGGACAACATAGTCTATAACCCGGACGACGCGATCGAGGAAGCCAAGTTTCGCACGCTCGGATGGTTCCAGACTTACCCGGGACAGTCCGCCGCTCTGCAAATCTTGGGGACTTTCATAGCCGCCATGGGGGCTTTGGTGCACCTGCTCGATATGCGTATTCGGGGAACCGGTTCCGTACCCCTTGGCGTGTCAATTGCGGCCGTGGTCGGCCCAACGCTGGTAATAGGCGGCCAAGTAATACAAGGCATGAATGACAACCCGTTAGTACTGGTTGTCCTCGGCGTAATGTGGGTTTCCGTTATCCTGATCTGGGTTCTGGCAGCGGCGGTGGGTGCCGTGAAAAGGTGGGTCTGGCCGTGGCTGAAGCGAGTTTATTTGTGGCTGAAATCCCGGCTCATATCCGGCGGCTGAAAGGAGGAATTATGCAAATCACCATCGGCGGAGTCATAATGCTGGCGGCGATGCTGGTCGTCTGGGTATTTGCGGCATTCGTAGGCAACGATCCTGGTTGCCACAGCGTCGATAGCTCCTTGGCCATGTCGGGGGTGTCCAAGGTGATCGCGAAAATTTTCCTGCTCTGCGTCCTGTAGGCTGGCCGAGTCCGGCCGCCGGGGAAAGGACGGTTGCGGGATTTCTGTTAGCAAGTTATGTCCCTCCACCTCATCGCCAGCACTTACGAACTGTCCCGCGCCCACTTTGCCTTGGCCGCCGACGCCCGGAACCACTGCCTGCTTCCCGCCCGGCTGACCCTGCTGTTCAGCCCCCAGTATCCCAACTTGCCCTAAAGGAATTTCCATTGCAATTCAGGGGCATACATTCCCCCTAACCATACCGGCGGTTATCGCCAGCTACGCCCAAACCAGAACGGCCCCCACGGGCTATTTAGGCAGGTAAGTGTAGTATTCGGCGGTGAACCAGTCCGAATTAAGCTCCCGGAACAGCAGGTAGTTCAGGGCTTGATGCCACAAATCCCGGTTCGTGGCTGCCCCCCGGAAAAAATCCAGGTCTTTGCTCAGCTCCGCGCCCGGCCCTTCAGCTTGCCGGTTTTCGCCGGGGCGGCGGTAGCTTTCCGGGAACCAGAGCAGGCTGCGCTTGGGCCCCTCCTGCCGGTAGTGCGGCGGCATATTTCCGCCGCGGTAACGGTGGGCATCCGTCAGCAGCAGGGCGGCGGCTTGGGTATCCGCCGTTGCCGGTTGGCAGCCGCCGTTATCCTCAGCCTTGAAACAGGCAAAGCGCAGTTTATCCTCCGCTTTCCAGTGGCGGGCGTACCACTGAAAGGGAAACCACAGGTCATAATCCACCGCCACCGGGTTGTCGGCTACGGCCGCCGGGTCCGGACCGTCAATTACCTGCCGAGACAAGGTCTGATAAGTTTCCGTCAAGTCAGCGCCGCCCTGGGCATAGACCAGGATTTCGACATTGGAGTCGTCATAAGTATAGGCGGCGCGCCCGGCGGTGATGCCGGTAAAGACCAGCAACAAGGCGGCTATCCCCAATCCGGCTAAAGCCGCGCCGCCATTCCCGGTACGCCGTACCAGCCAAGCCGCCGCCAAGGCCAACAGCGCCGCGCCGGCTGAAACGCTGCCGTGCGTCAGGGAAAAGGGAATGTCCGGGTCGGCAAAAGTCAGCAAGCCGTACAGGATGCTGGCAATAACCAGCGTCGGTAAGAACAGCAGCAGAAACCGCCCTTGTGCCAAAATCCGCCGCCATTCCCCTCGTTCAATCCATTCCCCCAAAAGTTTGCCGGCCAGGAATATGAAAGGCAAGGTGATGTTGACCAGCAGCCAGGGCATCTTTTCGCTGGCAATGGTGTAAGCCAGCAGGTTGACGCCGGCCCACAGGGTCAAGGCGATGCCGAACCCGTCCCGTCGCTTGATAAAGACTAGGGCGGCGATAACTCCGAACACCACCGGCAGCAGTTCGTACACCGACAAGCCAACAAAATAGTAGTACCAGGGCTGATTGCCCCGGGCTACATCCTGCTGGGCAATCCAGTAACCCATCCCTTGCCAACTGCCGCTGAACAAGCCGGCCCAGTTGGTGTAAAGGGTAGTGTAAAGGGCGGTCCAGATTAGGTAAAAAAGGGCGGCGCAAGTCAGCCAGACGCCGCCTTTCCAGCGCACACCGATTATCAGGGAAAGCAAAGCCGTTGTCGCCAGAATACCGCCGGCTACGATGAAGTTGACCGGAATGGCATTGTCGGGAGCGGCTACCGGCACGCCATCCGGCAAGACCGCCCGCAGCAGAGCGTCCACATTGACCACCGGCAGCATCAGGGCAACATAAGCCACCGCCGCCACAAAAGGCGCCGCCAAGAGCAGCAAACCCCGTTTCCAGGGGTAGCGCAGATAGACCAATGCCCCCACGCACAAAGCGGCAATGCTGCCCGCCACTATCCAGTCGGCAACACCGCCGGCAGGACGGAGCAGCAGCAGCGCGCCGGCATCCACCATTGCCACCGGGATGCCGATGCCGGCTAAACGGCGCGGCCAGTCGCTAGAGTACCGCCAAGCCGAACGGAACCAGAAAGCCAGGAAAGGCAGCAAAACCAGCCAGTGCAGCCATTGGGGCGCGGGAAACAAAGGCAGCGGCACAAAAGGGGCTTCCCACTGCGGCGCGCCGACAATGCCGTTGACCGCCCCATCCCGGTTCGCCAAAGTCAGCCCCAGCCAATCCTGAAAGATGGCAAATCCGGCCGACCATTGCGGCAAAGTCAAGGTCAACAGCAGCAACAGAAACCCGCCGGCCCCGGCCGCCCCGGAAAGGCGGTCGCTGTCGCCGTCCCGCACCCACCGCAACATCGCGGTCAAGGCGGTAAGAAAGGCAATGCCGCCAAACACCAGCGTAATGATATATGCCGTTTCCTTGGCGGCAAACAGCAGAGCCAGCACTACCGCCGCCAAGTATAGGTAACGGTTCCGCCTTTCCCGGAAGTAATGCCACATCAGAATGAACAGGGCGGCCGCCAGAAAAGCCATCAAGATGTCGTTGCGGCCGAAACGGCTGAAGTAAAGTAAAGCCGGGGATATTGCCAGCATTACGCCGGTCAGCAATGCGCCGCTTTGCCCCAGTTGCCGCCGCAGGAACCAGGGCAGTCCCACCAACGCCGTCCCAAACAGCGCGTAGCCTAGGCGGGCCACAAAGTCGGTATCGCCCAACAGGAGCAGCAACAGGGCGGTAAATTCAATCTGAAAGGGGCCGTGCATCCAGGGGGAGTGAATATACTCCTCGAAGTTGGAGAGCTGCCAAGCATAGTAGAGGTGGATGGCCTCGTCGTAGTGCATCGTGCGCCCGGTCAGTTCCCACAGGCGCAGCAGCAGGGCGGTCAGCAGAAGCAGGGCAAAGGCCAGTTCGTACCAGCCGGGCCGCCAATGGCGAATGCGGTTCAGCAGCCGCGACGCCCCGGTAGGCGGGCAAGGGGATGTAACCCGGCTATCCTCGACCGCCGGGCAATCCGCCGCCGCTGCTTCGGGCTGGTATGGGACTGAATCACTCAAAACCGATAACCCGCTCGTAGATAACTACGCCCTCCTGCTGGAAAGGGATTTGCAGCAGACCGCCGAAATCGGGCAATGCGCTGACGCCGTAACTGGCCCGCTCCCGGCTGCCTAAATAGATGTAGCGGATATTATACTTTTCCAGCAACGGGCGCACGATAGCCGGGTCTTGGCTTTGGTAGATTTGGGCTACCTCCTCCGCCCGACCATCGAACAGTTCACTGCCGCCCCGCCACTGCTGTTCATGTCCCGGCCAACCCAGAATGGTCGGCAAGCCGGTGGCGGCGGAAACCCGCCCGTAAGCGGAATAGGCGTCGCCCACCGCTTCGACCATCCGCCCATACTCGGCTTCCTCCCGCAGCCATTGGATGGCGGCATATTCCCCCTGAGCCGCCTCCCGTATATACGCCAAGCCGTCCAGCGTGTTATCCCGGAAAGTGTGCCGTTCCTGAAACCAGCCGGTGCGCTCCAAAGTCGCGCCTATCGGATAGTAAAGAGACGCCGCCAATAGCGCCGCCGCCAATACCAACCAGGCGTAGTTGCCGGCGGTAGCCCAATCGTTCCGGGATGCCCGGTGGGAATACCAGTAATAAAGTCCGAAAGCTCCGGCTATGCCCAGCAGCAGCCACGCCTGATAGTAGAGCTTGAAAACGGTATTCATCCGGTTGCCAAAGAAATCGACCAGATAGAACAACTCGGCAGTAGCCAGCAAGTAGGCGGCGGCGGACAGCAACAGCAGCGGAAAGGCCATCGCCATCTCCTGCCGCCGGGCCGCCCGTTGCAGCGCGCAGTAGCCGGCCAATCCGGCCACCGTCAGCAAAGGCAAAGTCAACAGCAGCCGGCCGGCCGCCGTGGCCAAAGCGGCGTTCAAGTCCCCGGTAATCACCCCCCAAGCCAATGCCATCCCCAGCCACAGCAAAATCGGCAGCAAAGCCACCGCTAACATCAGCACGATGGACGGGCTTTCGTTAGGCCCGGGTCTGGACACTCCCGGCAGCTGCCGCAGCAAAAAGGAAACCCCGATAAGAAAGGGCAAGCCAATCACGATAAGGAAGTGCAGCAGCCGGGTACCCGGCCCCAAGACCGGTGGGATGCAGACAAGGAGTTGGAGCAGCCGAGTGTCCGGCCCCAAGACCGGCAAGACGCAGGCTTGGCTGTCTAGAGTCAGGTAAAATGGCAGAAAGAGGATAACGGCGGCCAATAGCAGGGGCGTCATTAGTAGCGCGGCATTCCGGGCAGCCTGGCCTAGGGCGGCCTTGCCCCGGTTGAAACGCAGGCTGAACACCCGGTACGGCTCATTCATTGCGCTGCCGTAGATTTTGACCAACAGCAGCGCGCCAAAAAGCAGGGCGTAAATGGGAAAATCCCAAATGTTGACGAATGCCAACGCGCCCAGCAGCAGAGCGATAGCCCCCGCCGTTACCGGATTTTCCCGCAGCCAGCTCAATCGCAATGGCCCCGGCGTTACAAACAGGTTCAAACCGAAGCTCAAAGTCAATAATAGGAAAGGCAAGCTCAAGACATGGGGGTGCAGGTCGCCGAGGAGGAAACTGAAAAATGGAAACTCGGTGATGGTATAGTCCAGGCTTTGCCCCTCCACTACGGTGTCAATAACCCGGGTCGCCCGCCACCACCACCAGTTATCTTGCGGAAAGAAACCGCCGGTTGCGCCGCCCTCCAGCCCCTTGACGCCGACCCATTGCCAGAACTCCGGGCCGCCCAAGCCGCGCAGTTGCATAAACTCGAAAACCCCCTCGAGATTGCCAATTAGCACAATCAACAAGGGGGCAGTCAACCCGAACCCGACCGCAAACCTCCGCCCGCCGCCCGCCAAGCGTATCAAGTTGCCGGTCAAGCCGAAAGCCGCCATTCCCACCAAGCCGGGCAAAGTAGCCCAAGCCAGGTTGTAGCCCACATTCGAGGCAAAGCCCACGATTTGCAGCAACTGCATCGGCATTGCCAGCATAAAGTGGCCGAAGTAGTAGTAACTGATGGGATGTCCAGCCAGCCAAGGATCTTGCGGCGGAAAGGCCGGGCTTTGCAAGACGGCGTTGATAAAGGCAAAGTCCATCGGCTTTTCGGTGTGGTTAATGGCTGGAAAGTCGGAAATCAGCAGTGACCAGAGCAGAAAGAGCAGCAGGAACAGCCCTTCGGCCACGGCTAAAATCCGCCATTGGGATTGGACAAACGGCACTATTGCGGCGCGGTTTCGGTAAAACAGCCAGCCGGACAGGGCCGCGCCCAGCAGGAATACGAACAGCGCAGTTGCCGGAGCGTTGGGAATGATGCGGGTCAGTCCCAGCAGCCACAAGGGAAAGGCAAAGAGCAGCAAGCCCAGCGGCTTGGCTACGCTAAAACCCCGGTCGGGCAGCCGTCCCAACAACAAGTAAGCCGGGGGAAAGGCCAGCAGGCCCAACACCTCAATCAGCAGCAGCCAGACAATCAGGTCCATCACAGCCTATCTCAGTGGTGCTAGTGCCAACTTGAATCCCCGGCACAAAAGCCGCCGCTCAGGAAACCGGAGACAGTAAAGCATCGACAAACTGGCCGGGGTCAAAAGTCGCCAAGTCGTCCAGAGCCTCCCCGGTGCCGATGAACAGGATGGGTACTTGCAGTTCCTGCTTGATGGCCAGGGCAATGCCGCCGCGGGCCGTGCCGTCCAGCTTTGCCAGAAAAATGCCGGTACAGCCCACCGCTTCCTGAAAAGCCTTGGCTTGGCTCAGACCGTTCAAGCCGGTAGTAGCGTCGAGGGTGAGGATAACTTGATGGGGGGCGGTTTCATCCAAGCGGTTGATGACCCGGCGCACCTTTTGCAATTCCGCCATCAGGTTGGTGCGGGTATGCAGCCGGCCGGCCGTATCCACAATCAGCACATCAGCCCCACGGGCTTTGCCGGCATGATAAGCGTCATAAGCCACCGCCCCCGGGTCAGCTCCGGGCTGATGGCTGATTACCGCAACGCCGGCCCGCTCGCCCAGAATTTCCAACTGCTCCTCGGCGGCGGCCCGGAAAGTGTCGGCCGCGCCCAAGATAACCTTTTTGCCCTCCTGCTGAAAGTGATGGGCCAGTTTGGCGATGCTGGTCGTTTTGCCCACGCCGTTGACGCCCACCATCAGGATGACATAGGGCGCTGCCGGATTGGGCGCGTCCAGCCACGCCGCCGGGTCCACGCCGGCTTCCAGGTCCCTAATCAGGATTTCCTTCAAGCGGGCAAAGACGGTGTCCGCATCGGCAATCTGCTCGGCCTGCACTTGGGCTTTCAAGTCGGCGATAATCCGCAGGGAAGTATCCACGCCCACATCCGCGGAAATCAGGATTTCCTCGAGTTCCTCCCAAACCGCTTCATCCAATTTAGCGGAGCGGAGAAGGGACTGGATACGGCCGAACCATTGCTGGCGGCTGCGTTGGGTAGCTTGGGCGGTGCGTTCCTGGTTGGCATCCCGGTTGCGTCGAAAGAAGGAGAGCATAATCCTGCGCTGCAGTTTGACTGATTTTTCCCGGAATTGCCCCGGCCTTCCGGAGCCTTGGCTGCGGTTTTGCCGTCAGTTGGGGTAGCGGCCGGCGTATCCGGAGACGGACAGTATCGGGCTAAAGCGTCCCGGGCGGCGGCGCGCTCGGCTTCGGCTTTTTTCGCGCCGCTGCCTTGCCCCAATGTTTGACCGTCCACCGTAACCGCCACGGTAAAAACCGGCTGATGACCGGGGCCGTCCATGGCTAATACCTGATAGCGGGGCGTAGCCCGGCCCTGGGCTTGCAGGGTTTCTTGGAGCAGAGACTTGGGATTTTCCGGGGTTTGTCCCCCGCGGCAGTAGGCCGACAGTTCCGGCTCCAGAGCTTGCATAATGAACTGACGGGCGGCGTCATAGCCCCGGTCGAGATAGACCGCCGCCACCATTGCCTCAAAAACTTCCTCAAGGATGGAATCCCGCTGCGGGCCGCCGCTGCTCCGCTCCCCCCGGCCCAAGGCAATATAGTCGCCCAAGTCCAGACGGCGGGCCGCTTGCGCCAGGCTTTCCCGGCAAACCAGGGCGGCCCGGCCTTTGGTTAATGTCCCCTCATCCTCTTGGGGCAGACTGCGGTAAAGCTCGTTGGAAATCACCAATTCCAGAACGGCATCCCCCAGGAACTCCATCCGCTCGTAGGAATCGAGGGCAGAGCCGCCCTGTTCGTTAAGATAAGAGCGGTGTACCAGGGCCTGCCGCAGCAAGCCCTGGTCGCGGAAACTCATCCCCAGCCGGGATTCCAGTTCCTTGACGGTCTGCCGGTTGCGGGACAAAGCCAAGCCTGCCGTCCCTGCCTAGATGATGCCGTGCGGCCACGGCGGCGACGGGCGCTTGACCTCGCCCACGTGCTGGGCGTCGGTAATCACCCGGGTCAGCGATTCGTAAATCTCGCCGGCTTGTTCCGCCGGGGGGATGTGCATTTTGACAAAGGCGGTGCTGCCGTTGGGGAAAACATAGGTCGGCACGCCAAAAGCCCCGTATTCCTCCACGGCGGTAGTGTGGCTTTCCCCAATCTCCCGCAGCAAGTCCGGGTCAGCCAAATCCTCCCGGAACCGGGCCGCGTCGATGCCGGAGTTGGCTAGAGCTTCCTCCATCACCGCCGGGTCGGTGAGACTGCGCCGCTCCTCATGACGCAGTTTGAGCAGGGCCATAAAGAAGGACTCGAAAGCTTCCTTGCCCTGCCGCTTGGCCGCCAAGCCGGCCCGGTGGGAGAGCAAGGTCTGGTCGGAACCGTCAAAGGCCCCGGGCAGTTCCCAGAACTTGACCGAAGTCTCCCCCTCGGCCAGCTTGTTGTCGCTGTTGACCTGCTCCAGGGAGAAGGGCTGCCAGTCGACCGTGATGTCCTGTCCGGTGGTTTCGCGCACCTTCGCCAGCCACATGGCGGCGTTATACACGAAGGGTCAACGGAAGTCGTAGTAGGTTCGGAAATCGGCTTCGGGCGTAGTCATCAGCGTCACCTCCTGATGAAGTTAGGAGCATTGTAGCACATCCCCAAGAATTAGCCAACCGTCTCCCCCAATCGGTTCCGTTCGGTTTTAGCATTTTTTCAGTTTTACCGATATTAGTGAAAAGGTGAAAACTGCTAAAATCAAACGGAACCCCCCAATCCATAACCGGCCTATCACCTATCCGAAACCGTCCTTCCCACCCTCCCGCCGTCATTCCCCCCTCTTTCCCCATTTCATTCTGCGGCGTAGCCCCATGTCATTCCGACCGAAGGGAGGAATCTAAAATGCCCGCCCTCACCCCCCTCACTCCCGCAGCATCCCCCCGTCATTCCCACGAAAGTGGGAATCCAGAACCCCCGCCCTCAAAAACTCCCCAAAACTCAAAAAGTTTTGAGGGGGCGCGGGGGAACTTTTACAAAAGTTCCCCCGCCGTCTCCCCATCCGGCAAACCGTCCCCCTAACGATGCGCCCCCGTCCTTCCCGCCCCTCGACCGTCATTCCCACGAAAGTGGGCATCCCGAACCCCCAATTCCTAATTCTCAATTTTTAATCCCCCAATTCCCCCCACCCCCAATTTCAAAAAGGGCGGGTTTCCTGTCTTGACAGGAAACCCGCCCTTGCCTATTATTTATGCCGCCATTAACCCAGCATTAAATCACCATTCCCGGAGGTATCCCCGTGCATCGCTTCCTCATCTCCGCCCTGGCCCTCGCCGCCTGCATCCTCCTCCTCACCGTCGCCTCCAGTCCCGACCCTACGGCCCAAGCCGCCCAACGCTCCATCCCCTGGAACTGCGCCGACTGGCAAGAATCCCCCGCCGTCGCGGACGCCGATGACCCCCGCGTCTCGATGATCCTCGAATCCCTCGCCGCCAACCGCGGCAAAGCCATCTACTGCGCCATCGACCAGTCCGACACCTGGACCAAAGCCGAAACCTGGCTTGCCGGCCGCGACCGCAACGAACGCGACGACACCGTCTATTTCGGCCAAAGCGGCAACTTCCGCGGCTTCCTCTCCGCCCAAGAGGGCTACCTCACCGACGGCGAATCCGGCGTAACCGGCGTCAGCCGCGACCTCATCTTTGAATTCCCCCGGGAACCCAAGAAACGCCGCCGCTACAAATACATCATCGTAACCGAATCCTCCGACCCGATCCCCCACGACACCCGCACCTGTTACCCCTTTAATGACCTCGACCAATATCCCAATCACAATGGCGGCTACTCCTACGCCGACGGCTGCCGCCGCGCCCTGTCCCCTTGGGGCAACTTCAATCAAAATCCTATTTCGATTACGAGTGATGACCGCACGATCGCCACCCATTGGCCTTCGACCGCCCGGTTCGTTTATGGCAGTCCCTCCGTCAATTGGGCCGCCCAAGCCCAAGTCGCCGCCACCGATTACTGCGTGGCCCAAGGCTGGCAGCGCGCCGTAGAGGTCGCCGCCGGCGACCCGCCCCTCTCCGGCAACCACGACTGGGTCTATGAGCGCCAAACCTACGGAGCCGCCTCAACCCGGTACCGCGCCGCCCAAGTCAACACCTGGACCGCCACCTGCGAAAAAGACGTCCGCCGCCGCGTCCGCCGCTAACCCCCACCCGGCCGCGGCTAGTCTCTCCCGGAAACCCTTACCCGTCCTGCACCCGGCCTTAACCGTCCTTCCCACGAAAGTGGGAATCCCGAAAGGCCGGGGCAGGACGGTTTTTGTTTGCGGCAAAACCCCTCCCCCGTCGCCAATTACCGGCGGCGCAATTCTCCGTCCACCCTCGAAAAACCCTTGCTCGCGGTTTGAATTCAGTTCCATCTCGGCTTAATTTCAGTTCCATCGCAGATTGAATTCACCTCCATCGCGGCTTAATTTCAGTTCCATCGCGGTTTGAACGCGCCTCCATCGCAGCTTGTTATATCCCCCGGCAACGGAACGGCAACTTTGCGCCCCCCGAATTCCCCTTCGCCCTGACCCTTAAAAGACCTTGCCGCCCCTTTCAGCCGGCCGAATCATCCGTCAGCGTCCCATCCGCCATTGCCACCGCGCGGCTGCTCATCCCCGCCAACGCCAAATCATGCGTAGCGGCAATGACCGTTACCCCCCGTTCCTTGGCAATATCTCGCAGAATGGCAGCGATAGCTTGCCCGGTAGCGCTGTCCAGTTCCCCGGTCGGTTCATCCGCAAAAAGCGCCGCCGGGTTCGTTACCAAAGCCCGCGCAATAGCCACCCGCTGCTGCTCCCCGCCGGACAGCTCATACGGCCGATGTCCCATCCGCGACCCCAAACCCACCAACTCCAACGCCTGCGCCGCCCGCTGCCGCCGTTCCCGCCAAGCCGTCCCGCCAATATGCAGCGGCAGCTCCACATTCTCATACGCCGACAGCAGCGGTATCAGCCCAAAAGACTGAAACACAAACCCGATGCGATTGCGCCGCAGCTCCACCAACTGCCCCTCCGTCAGCTCCGCCAGGTTGCGCCCCTCAAAATACACCGCCCCGGCCGTAGGCTGATCCAATCCCGCCAGCAGGTTCAGCAAAGTAGTCTTGCCCGAACCGGAACGCCCCAGCACCGCCAGAAACTCCCCGGGCCCAATATCCAGGTCAACGCCATTGACCGCCCGAACCGCCGCCGTCCCGGCCCCGAATATCCGGGTCAGCCCCCGCGCCGACAGAATCGCCGCCCCGGCCAGGTCAACCGCCGCGCCACCGCCGGAAACTGATTGCAATGTTGCCATAATGTACCTACTCCCCCTCCGGCGGCGCGACGGGACGGCGAAACTGCTGATGCGGATCCGTAGCCGCTTCCTTATCCGGGCCGGCCGGCGACCCGGCGGCCGGTACGACCGACCCCGCCGGCCCGCCCGCCGGTTTCAGCGTAACCTGCCCCTCTGTCAAATCCGCCGCCGCCAACCCGGCCAATCCCCGGCGGCGCAGCTCCTCCACATACTCCCGCGGCAATTGCAGCCGCCCGGCCCGGTCCACCACCAGATACTCCTGCTGCACCGTATCCCCCTCCCGCCGAAAGGTGGACTGCCGGAAACTCTCCGAACTGATGCGCCCGTCCCGGATGTGTACCACCCGGTTGACATACTCGGCTACTCCGGGATAGTGGGTAACGACCACCACCGTTACCCCCAAATCGCGGTTCATCTCCCCCAGCAGCCGGAAAATCTCTCCCGCCATCTGCGTATCCAGTTCCCCGGTCGGTTCATCCGCCAGCAGTAGCGGCGGCCGGTTCGCCAAAGCCACGCCAATCGCCGCCCGTTGCTGCTCCCCGCCGGACAGTTGCGCCGGAAAACGCTTACCCTTATCCGCCATTTGCAGGGCGGCCAGCAATTCCCCGCTGCGCTGCCGCCGTTGGGCGCGGCTGACTTTAGCAATCGCCATCGGCAGCTCAATGTTATCCCGCACCGTAAGCCACGGCATCAGATTGCGGGAAGTCGCTTGCCAGACGAACCCCACCTCTTGCCGCCGGTACAACACCAATTCCCGGTCCGAAATGTCCAGCAAGTCCCGCTCGCCCACCCGCACCTGCCCCGCCGAGGGCCGCTCCAAGCCGGCCAGAATGTTCAGCAGGGTAGTTTTGCCGCTGCCGCTGGCCCCGACGATAGCGGTAAGCTCCCCCCGGGCGATTTCCAGGTCAACGCCGCGCAAAGCCACCACTTCCAGGTCCGCCGGCTTGAAAATCTTGAACAGGTCGCTGCACTCCACATAGGGTGCCGCGCTACCCTCAACCAATGCCATCACTGCCTCTACAAACCCAAATTTGATGTCAAATCCGGAGTCAAAACCGGAATCGACTAACCCCGGCATCCTGATTGTACCCAGTTGTTTGCCCGCTGCTAACCCTGAACCCCTTCCCCGGCCCGCAGTACCTGCTGCACTTCCAGCCGGGCCGTGAACCACGCCAGCCAAATCCCGTTGCCCACCGCCACGGCGGCCAGTGCCAAGTACGCCGTCAGCAAGGTCAGCCCGTTGGTTTGCAGTACCATCGGCGGCGTAACCCGCATCCCGCCCTCCGCCACTTCCAGCACCGGCAGCAAAGCCGCCCCGATTTGCTGTCCCGCCCATGTGCCTAGCCCCACGCCGCAAACCACGATTAGCAACAGGTTAAACCATACCATACCATTAAGCTGCCGTGCCGATGACCCCATTGTCCGCAGCAAGGCAAACTCGGTGCGCCGCTCCCCGGTATCCACATAGGAAAACAGCGCCACCCCGGATGCGCTGGCTAATGTCAACGCCAGAAACATCAACGCCAGCAGCCCGCCCCAACTGGCGTTAGCCAGCGGCCGCGCCACCCGCCGCCGTATTTCCGCCGCCGCCTGCCGGCTTTCCCCCACTTCCAACCCCCGATCGGCTAAAGCTGTGGCTAAAGCAGACAACGCCGCCGCCCCATCCGCGCCATCAACCAAAGCAGCCCACACCTCATCCGGGCCGCCGGCGACCCGCCGCCCGTGCCGGTTGGCATAGCCGGCAAAGGCCGCCCCATCCATAACAATAAAGGGCTGCTCCCGCGGATCCAGAGTCGGAAAATAATCCGCTACCGCCGCCACCCGCACCGGCAACGCAAAGTTGGCAACGCTCAAAGTCAGCATATCCCCAATGCCGGCATCCCCAATTTCCAGCACCTCCGGAGATACGATAACCGGAACCGCCGCATCCGCCGGCCCCGGTCGAATCCCCCGCAAGCCAATGCCGCCGGGCGCCCAACTGAAAGCCGCCGCCACCCGTCCCTCAGCCCGGGCCACCGCAGCGCTCGTTTCCAGCGCATACAAACCGGGGCGGGCATAATCCTCAATCACCGCCCAATTCTCCAAAGACTGCAAATCCGCCATCACCCGCTCTCCGCCGGGAGTTACCGCCGCCAGTTCATCCAGAAACAGAATGCCCGGCTCGTTCAACCCGAACCGGCTGCCCACTTGCAGGTTCAGCAGAGTAAAGGGCGGCCTTACTTCCGGCGGCGGCGCATTGCCGCGGCGGCGCACTGGCGTCAACTCCCCGGACAGCCGCTGCCAACCCAAAGCTGTCGGCTCCCCCAGGAATATGTCAAAGTGATAGCCCCGGCTATCCCGCAGCCGCGCCAACACCACCAACCGGGCACCGGGCCGCCCCGGATTAGCCCACACCGCCAAGCCGCTAGCCTCCCGGGGCAGTTCAATCCCGTAATCCTCCGCCGCCTTGCCGGCCTCCGGCTTCAAGACCTCCATCAATTCTCCCAGCGATTGCCCTCCGGCAAAATCGGCGCGGAACCACGCGGCATCGGCAAAGTTGGCCGCATCCACCGCCAGCACCGACAGCCGCGTACTGCTGATGCCTTGCGTCAACAACGCCCCGCTGCCGCGCTGCCCTTCCGCTACGCCCTGCAATTGCCAGCTTGCCGCCGCCAATTCCGCCAAGCCATAATCAACCACCGGATTGCGGTCGCCGCTGTGCTTAATCCGCAGGTCAGCCCCCCCTTGATAGCGGGCTTGGTCTGCCTGACTCCGCTGCAAAGTTGCCGTAAATGCGCTGCCAATTACCCCCAACGCCGTTGCCAGCATCAGCAGCGCCACCAAGCTGCCCGGCGCAATGGGGTCTCTACCCACCCGCCGCAAGCCCTGCACCAGCCACACCGGCCCCACCGGCTCCGCTATCCGCGCCAGCAATGCCATCGCCAACGGGAAAAAGCGCAGCGTCAGCAGCCCCAAAGCCACTAACCCCAAAGCCGGGCTTAACAGCAGGGTAAAGTCAATTTCCAACTCTCCGGCCCCCGCCGGCCGCAGCAGAAAAGTATCCCGGCTTTGGATTTGCCACCACAACAATCCGATAAGTACCAGCAGCAGCAAATCCAGGTAGTAGCGGTGAAACCACGGCCTTTGCGGCGGCCGCGCCCCGGCTTGCCGAAACTCCACTATGCTTTGCCGCGCCGCCGCCAAAGTGGACAGGGTAAGCACCAGCACCGCCAGCAGCGCGCCGCCCGCCCCCAGCAGAAACGCCCGGTAAGACAAGCTAATCAGCCCGCCATCGACTTCCAAATCAAAGAACAATCCCCCCAGCAAGCCGGCCGCCGGCGGCGCCAGCAGCGTCCCCACCGCCACCGCCGGTACCGCCAGTACCAGCCCCTCGACCAGTATCAGCAAGCCCACTTGCCCGGTAGTAGCCCCCCGGCTTTTCAGCAGCGCAATTTCCCCGCTGCGGGCGCGCACCGTTAACCCCGAAACCAACGTCAGATAGTAGGCTAATATGCCCACCACCAGAAACACCATCAAAAACAGCGGTATGCGGGAAAGGGTCAGCTGCTCCGAATAACGATCCAGCAGCCGCTCCAACTTGATGTCCACGGTAGAGTTTTCCAGATTGGCGGCAATGTCATTGCGGGTGCGGCGTAGCGCGGTTTTCAGCGCCGCCGTATCCCCGGCCCGGACGCCTTGCCGATTCAAGTCGAAAATCCAGGTGGCATTGGCGTAAAGCCCCGGATAAGTAGCCGCCATTTGCTCCAGAATTGCCGCCTCGGTCGTAAAGAGCGGTACTGTAGCCCATTGGTCATTATGATGGCTGAAATTCCGTTCCCGCCCGTGCCAAAAGTCATCCCCCGGATTCACACGGCTAAACACCCCGACTATCCGCGCCCGGGTTACTTGCTGATTCAGCGTCCCGGAGGTCGGCAGCAAATCCAGTTCCTCCCCCACCATCAACCTCAACATTTCGGCGCCGCTAGTGTCGATAGCCACTTCCAGAACCGGCGCGGCGGCCATGCCGGCATTCGCCGCCGCTTCCCCCGGCCAGCGGCCGGCGACCAGTTGACTCCGCTTCTCCCCCAACAACCCGGTCATATACTGAACCCGCCCCCGCGGCCGGGTTTCGTTGGGCAAATCAAACCGGGCTGCGCCGCCAAAGAAAAAAGTAGCCGTTTCCAGCAGCCGCGCCTCCCCTTCCAGATAAGGCCGGAACGGACGATTGACCCGTTCCTCGACAAAGTCAACCGCCGATTGATAAACCGAATCCCGCCGCGCGGCCGTAGCCGGCTCCTCCAAGTGATGATAAATGCGCACCCAGAAATTCACTTCCTCCGCCGGCGCTTCCTGCAACGCCCGCCGCAAAGCCGCCTCCGCCAGCAAATCGGAAAACACCACACTCCCCGACAGAATCGCCACCGACAGCAAAATGCCCAGAAACAAGACCAATTCCAACTGCCACGCCGCCGCAATCCGCCGCCGGGCAATACTGTAGGCCAGTTGCAGAAAGGACATCGTTTCCGCTACTCCCCGCCGCGCAGTATATCCGCCGCCCGCAATCGCCCGGCTGCTGTCACCGCCATAGCTATCGCCAGCAGCGCCGCCGCCGTCAAGCTCAGCAGCGTTGCCCCCACTATCCAATCCTGCACCGTCAAAGCCGGCGGCGGAACTATCGGCCGTCCGCTGGCTGTTTGCCCCAACAACCCCAGCGTCCAACGGCTCAGCAAACTTCCCACTACTGCGCCGGCTGCCAACCCGATAACCGCTGCCACCAACCGCTCCAATACCAGCGCGCCGGCCAGTTGTCCCCGGGAAAAGCCCAAAGCCCAGGCCACCGTCAACTCCACCCGCCCCGCCCGCACCGCCGCCAAAGCGTGCGCCCCCAAAGCCAAAGTTGCCGCCGCCGCCAGCGCGCCCAAACTCAGCAAAGTCAGCCCGTCCCACCCGCCGCCGGCCAACGGATTGCGCCGCGCCCGGTCCAGCAATTCCGCCCGGTCTCGGATCGTCGCCGATACCGAAGTGGCTTCCCGCGCCGCCCGGCTAACCTGCTCCCGGTCCGCGTCCGTCTCCAACGCCAGCCAGTATTCCCGGGGCGGCCGCCTAATCCCTTCCGGCAGCCGGCCGGTGTAAGCGTCAAAAGAATCCAGCGACACGATCAGAAAAGGCTTGCTCCCGCTGCCGCCGGTAGTCGGAAAGTAATCGGCTTTATCCGCCACAACCACCGGTACCAGCTGACTGCCGGTATCCAGCCGCAGCCGTTGCCCAATGGCAAGTCCGGGGCCGCCAATCGCCGGCAATGGGAACGGGTCGGGCGGTATCAGTACCCCCCGCGGCTCTCGCAATATCGGATCTTGCCAGCCGAAAGCCAGCCCGTTGCCCCCATTGCGCCCGGCTTGCCCGCCAATTTCAATAGTATCTGCGCTTTCCCCATCGTGCGGCATCGCTATCCAACGCCCCGGCTCCTCAAAATCCTCAATCACTACCCCCTCCCGGCTCCCCGCCGGCCCCGGTTCCGCCGTCAAATCATCCAGATAAATAACGCCCGGCGGCATCCGATACAAAGACTTGCCCACGAAATACAGTGCCACCGCGCGGAACGGCGGCTCCAACCACGCCTTATCGAGAGGCAAATCGGCGGCAAAGTAACTCCACCCGGCTCCGGTATCAGTAGCCGGCGCCGCCCCCGGCGGAAACCCTACGCCCCGGCCCGCCAGGTCAATATCGCCCAAATCCAGGTTAATGTAACTCCCCCCGGCATCGGCAACCCGCAGCTGCAAACGCAGGCTTTGCGTTACGATACTGCCGCCCAAAGCCTTGGTGTTGACCCAAACCCCCACCCGTTCCGCTCCCTCCGGAATTGACATCCCGGTAGCAGTTGTACCGCTCAAATCCGGCAAGCCGGACTCCCCCCGGCGCAACGGCGTCAACAATTCCGCCAAATCCTTCCCCGGCGGCGCAAAATCCTCCCGAAACCACGCCGTTTCCGGGAAAGTCGCCGGATCCACCGCCAGCAGCAACGCCGTATCCCCCGGTTGCCCGTCCAGCAGCGTTACCCCCTCCCGCATTACCGGACTCAACGCCCGGACGTCCACCAGTGCCTTTAGGTTGTCCCCCGTATCCCCGGTAGGCGCCACCACATTGACCACCAAATCACCGCCGGCCCGGTACAAGACTTGCTCCGCCTGACTCCGCCCCAAAGTGGATTGAAAGGACGCCCCGAATACCCCCAAAGCGGCCGCCAGCAGCAACATAACCGCCAAAGCCCCATAGGGCAGCGGCTCCCGCGCCATCCGCGTCAAGGCAAAGGATACCCAAGCCGGCGCCGCCCGCCGCGCCAGCCATCCCATCCCCCGCAGCAGCCAAGGCATTATCCGCAGCAACAGTACCGCCGCCGCCAGCAATGCCAACGCCGGCGTCAGCAGCAGCGACCAGTCCAACGCCGCCTCCCGCCCGGTCAACGCCCGCTCCAGAAACCCGCCGCGCCGCTCCACCTGCCACCAAACCAGAGCCAGTAGCGCAACCACCAGCAAGTCCAAATAGTACCGCTGTACCCAGGGCAAAGTCGGCGGCCGCGCCCGTTCCCGCAGAAAATCCAGTAGCCCCCGCCGGGCCAGAGCGGCGTTGGACAGCAGCAGCACGGCTAAACTCAACAGCCCGCCCATCCCGCCCAGCAGAAACATATCCCAACCCAATCCGACCGTTTCCGGATTCAATCCACCCCAAGGATCAATGGCATCTTGCAGCAGCCCCCGGAAAATCAGCAATGCCAGGAATGGGCCGGCCAGAACCGCCGCCAGCGTCAGCAACCCTTCGCCCATAGTGATGATGCCGCCCACCTGCGCCGCGCCGGCCCCCCGGCTTCGCAATAACCCGGCTTCCCCGCTGCGGCCCTGCGCCAGCAGCCCGGCCGTCAAAGCCAGAAAATAGAGGATTACCACTACCACCAGCGATATGAACAGGTAAATTGGCACCCGGGCCCGGGTCAAGTCCCGCTGATAAGTCGCCAACAGCCCGGTACCGCGGCTATTCTCCAGCCGGGTCAAGGTCAAAGAGCGCGGCACTTTCTTATTGATGTCCGTCTCCAACCCGTTGATGGCTTCCCGGGTGGACGCTACCTTATCCCCGGTCAAAACCCCGGTATCCAGATACAGATGCCAACCGTAATCCCCCACCAGCGTTGGGTAGCGCGCCCCCAACCCGTCAAAAAAAGCCGCCTCCGGCACATACAGCGGCATCAAAATCACATCCCCATACTCCCGGGGCGAAAAGTAGGTTGGAAACCCCATCCAATACTCCGCCTCCGGAGCCACCGGTTCCACAATGCCCACAATGGCAATGCTGATTTGCTCGAACAAATCCGATGGATAGGGCAGAATCACCGCCTCCGACCCCACTTCCCACAGCATCGCCCCCGCCGTCTTTTCCCCTACCGCCACTTCCAGCCGCAACCGGCCGGCCGCATCCGTCCCTGGTTCCGCCCCGGGCCAACGGCCGGCCACCAGCCGGGAATGTTCCTCAAAGCCGGTCAAAAAGAATGGGCGGCCGGTTACGCCGCCCAGAAAAGGCGAGGGTTCCACCGGTTCCGCCGTAACCGGCCAGTCCGCTTGCGTGCGCCCGAACCGCTGCTTATCCCGCAGCATAAAGCCCAGCCGCTCTTGCGCCGTTTCCTCCACCGTCGCCCGTAGCTGTTGGTAATCCGCCGGCCCCAGCGGCCGGTTTTGCGCCACAATCTGGATATTCAAGCTCACCGGATCCGCCGTCGCCAAACTGTGCCGCAGCCCGCCCTCCGCCAACGCCCGCGAATACAGCGCGCCCACCGCCAGCACCGTTACCGCCGCCAGTACCCCAAACCCGGTAATCGCCAGAAAAACCCACGACGCCCGCAGCCGCCGGGGAATTAGCCAGAACAACACGCCGACCCAGTTCATTCTCCCCTCGGCAAAGCTGAAATCGCCGCCGTTCCTAACTCCCCGCCGCTTCCAACCGCTCCTTTTCCTGTTCCCGCTGATACCACATTATCATCACAATCCCGGCGGCGATTATGCTCATCATATCCCCCACCACCCACAGGAACAACCCGCCCAACTGCTGATCCACCAGCGCATCCAGAAAAACCGGCTGCTCCACTTCCGAATAGGCTTGATACAGCAGCCCCCGCGCAAAGGTTATTCCCGCCCCTAGCACGGTATTAGGCAGGACAATCAAACCCAGGTACAGCACCCGCAGCCCGTAATGCAGCCGCGACCGGTGCGGTTTGGGGTCAATAACCAGCCACCAGAACAGGAACCCGGAAAAAAGCATCGTTCCGTGCATAACTTCGTGGACATAATCATTCCGTACCGCCAGGTCGTGCAGCCCCGGAACCTGCCAGAAGTAAAGCGCGAACATAAATATCCCTACCGCCGCCACCGGGTTAGTCAAATAGTGGTACGCTTGCCGCGCCCAGGGTTGCCGCACCACCGCCCGGACGCCGCCTTGCCGCACCCACAGCGGCAGCCCCCGCAGCATCGGCGTCAACGGCGCGCCCAGCAGCACCAGCAGCGGCCCCACCATCCGCAGTATCAGATGTTGTACCTGGTGGACAAAAAAGTAATGCTCCGCCAGCGGGTCAATCGGCGATTGCAGAGCCAGGAATATCGTCAGCAGCCCGGCAAAAAACGAAGCCTTTTGCCAGCCGTTGATCGGATGGCTCGGCTTGTCCCAATTCCCCAGCCCGTTGACATAGAGCAAAGCCGCCAGAAACAGCAGCAAAGTAGGCAAGGGATTGGTAGTATTCCACGCCGCCCAAAGGTTATCCCCCGGAGCCACGCCGCCGTGGGCATAAACCGTCGGAATCCCCGTCAAAAAATGCCACGCCCCCAGCACTGCCAAAACCGGCAGCAGCCACCGCCAAACCGACCGCCGGGGATTGCCGAACAAACCTTTGTGCGACGCCGGGATCGCGCCGTCAGCCGGCATTAGCCGCCTCCCGCCGCCGCTGCGACCGGCGGATACTCCACACCAAATAGCCGGTTATCATCAGCAACACCACGCTGACCCCGGCAAATACCAAAGTGCCGACCACATACTGCCGCGGCTCCGGCACCGTCACCGACCCCACCTCCGTTCCTACCCGCCCCAGCGGCCCATCCACCTCCACGCTGACCTGCCATGGGCCGGGATACTCCAGCTTCATCCGTGCCCGGTACTCATCTGGCCGCGCCGGTACGCTCAGCGCAGTAGCCCAGCCGGTTTCCCCGTGGCGCAAATGCCGGATGCGGATTTGCACCCGGGCATCGGTTATCGATTGCCCGCTAGCGGCCTCCCGCACCGTAACGCTGAACTGCGCGCTGCCCAACGACAAATTCGACGCTTCCCCGGCCACCGCCAAATCATAACCCCCGGCCGTAACCCGGTTAACCAGCAGCTTCGGGTCCGCCCCGCCCCCTTGCGCCGCCACCGGAGCCGCCAAAGGCAGCGTCAGCAACAGCACTAAGGACAGCAGCAGAAAAATAGGCAAAAGTTTCAAGTCGGCCATCCTAATCACCGGCCGCTAACCTCTGCCGGCATCGTTTTCAACAATACCATTCTAGCAGATTTTTGGCGGCGATTTTACCGGGGACAACCGGTTTATCCGGCCAACCCCGGCCTGAATCCCTCTACCCCTGAAAAGTCTTAACCCACACCCCCGGCACCTTTTCGTAGTTGGGAACATAAGACGCCGCCGTCTGAATGGATTAGCCGGCGTCAGTTGACCGGTTCAAACGAGCCCGGGGCTACCAACTCGTAGGCGTGGAAAGAGATTCGGCTCATTTTCGGGACGCCATAGTAGTTGTTCCTATCCATTACCATAGCCTCCCGATAGCCCTTAAACCTGACGCCCATATTATAACAACCGTCCCGGAACGGCTGTCCTTGACTCTTGCTATAGGCTAACCCAGCATATTTCTTCGTCGGGTGACTAGCCATCCTAGCTAATCCATCCACGGTGGTAAGCAAGATGATATACTCTTCATCCGCGCTATCCCAAGGTGTTACGCGACCAGCATAGCAACCTTGGAGGATAAGCACCCGTCCGCTCCGGGGGCGTTCCGGCAAATCTGCTATAAGAACGGGGACATTTTGCATCCCCCATTTTACTGCGGGCGTGGCAGTCGGAACCAGCGTGGCAGTGGGGGGCGGTGTGGCGGTCGGAACGGGGGTAGCGGTTGGGGACGGCGTGGCAGTAGGAACCGGCGCGGCGCAGGCCGCCGTCAACGTCACGGTGCTGACAAACAAGATGCCAATGGACACTTTGGATAGCAGGTATTGGAATTGCGACATAGCCAGCACCTCTCTTGTTATGGATTTGCCCGGCCTGCCTACCCCTACCCCTGAAAAGTCTTAACCCACACCCCCGGCGACCCCGGCGCGTGTACCATCATCGTCCGGGCCCGCGGGTTCGACGGATCCGCTTCCCGTTGCGCCTCCCACTCCGCGCTCTCCGAAACCTGCGGATGCTCAAACTCGTACACCGTAGCGTAGCCCGGCGCGCCCCGCATCGTCCGGTAGCGGCGGCCCCGAATAACCCCCGACACCTTTTCGTAGTTAGGAACATAAATGGTACTGTACCAGTGATTCCACTCGGCTTCGTGTTCCGGCACCGCGTCCATCCGCCCGATTTGCAGCGCCGGCGCCATATCGCTGCCGGCAATCTCCGCCGTCAACTCCGCCGGATGAATCATCTGATAAACATTGCTGATTAGGGTCGTGGCAATCGCCGGCCCGGACGCCCGGTTCGCCCATTCGGAACGCGGCCGGTTCTTAAACGCCGCCGTCTCCACCACCGCCGGGCTTTCCAGTTCGTAGCAAGCCAAATGCTTCGGCCCGCTCTTGACCGCCTCATAGCGGGCGGCGTTCAACACCCCGGGAATCGCCAACAATTCCGGGATATGCTCCTCGTTATACCAGGCGTTAAAGTCGCCTTCCTTGTCCGCCGGCACCTCCGCCCACACCATCAGCAACCCGGTTCCTTTCTTGTTAGGCATACCTAACTCCTTATATTAAGGCAAGGCTTGTTCCCACTAATTATTGACGCTCCGGATAACCGACGCTATAGCTATGTCATTCCGACCAGCTACTATGTCATTCCGACCAAAGGGAGGAATCTAAAATGCCTGCCTTTGCTTCCTCTCAATACTTTTAGACTCCTCGCTATTCCTCGGAATAACTTGGCCGATTGTCCGTGACACCTAAGCGTTAGCGTGAACCCGCGCTAGGTTCCCGGCATCCCCCAATTAAGCCGCCTTGCCGCCCCAAGACGCCGGGAACGGACTTTTACCCCCTCAACTCATACACATACCCGGCCGCGCTCCCCGCCTCCGGCAAACGCGGCTGCGCCTTGGCCCGATAGCGATAATCCGCCGGGAGGTCTCCCTTGGCGCCAATAGTGTTGCGGAGAACGCCAATGCCCTCCACCTCATACTCCACTACATCCCCCGGTTGCAGGAAACGCGCCGGGTAGCCCTTGCGAATCGCCTCGCCAATGGAACCGCCGCCCACCGTGCCGCAGCCCAGCACATCGCCCGGAACAATGCGGCTGTCCCGGGCCGCTCGCTCCACCATCGCCCCCCAAGTGTGCCACGCCACCCCGCCATCGCTGTCCTCCACCCAAGTCACGCCGTTGACCCGCGCCGAACACTTCACCCCCAAACGCCCGTCCTTCAGGTACGGCAGCAGTTCGTCAGTCGTTACCAAGCCAGGCCCCAGCGACGATGCGGCATCCTTCCCCTTGGCCGGCCCCAACCCTACCGCGCTTTCATCCCGCTGCAAATCCCGGCAGCTCCAATCGTTGAAAATGCAGAACCCGGCAATGTAATCCAGCGCCTCCGCCTCGGCCACATTGACGCCCTCTTTGCCGATAACGCAGGCAATTTCCAGCTCGTAGTCCAGCATTTCCGCCGCCGCCGGGTAGGGAATAACATCCTCCGGCCCGTACACGCACAGCGGATTGGAAAAGTAGAAAATCGGCATCCGATACCAGGCTTCCTCCCGCTCCCGGGTGCCTTGCTGGGTCGCGTGTTCCTCAAAAATCATAAAATCCCGGATGGTCGGCGGCCGCAAGATCGGGGACTGAATCCGCACCTCTGCCGCCTCAAAAACCGGAGCGTTGACCTTGCCGGCCAGAGCCTCCTGCACCCGGGCCAAAGCGTCATCCCCGGTCTCTAGGAGCGCCTGCACATCCCGCAGCGGCGACCCCGCGCCCAGCAGCCCGCTGACCTCCACCACCTGCTCCCCCTGCCACACGCCGCAGCGCGGCCCCGTTCCCGTGTTATAAGTAACCAGTTTCATCCGTAGCCCTCCCTTGAACCCGCCGGGCTGCCAAGTCCCGGCTCTACTCCCGTTTAATATACCACATCAAAACCCCACCCACCTCCCCGCCATGCCCTTTCCTCGCCATATCATTCCGGCTCCCGAGATATGTCATTCCGAGCGCAGCGAGGAATCTAAAATGCCCGCCTTAACCCCCTTCTCAAAACCCGCAGACTCCCCATCCCCCCGTCATTCCCACGAAAGCAAGAATCCAGAACCTCAATCTATAACCAATCTGAAAATTAGTCCCATTTATCCCTTGACAAACCTCTAAACCTTCCCCCATAATAATAATCGTCACGGTTAACCGGGCCCCTGGACGCAGGGTCTTAACGATTCGCTAGCTTACCGTTGCCTACAAGCCCACTTCGCGAGGTGGGCCCCGTAAGCCCTCACCCGGCTTGCGGGCGCCCCTACTCCATCACCCCCGGGGAAACGGGATTAGGAAACCCGCTCCCCCAAGGTTAGGGAAACGGCAAATCTCAATCGCCGTAAGAGTTGGTGCTAGGTTGACTGGAGGTCGGTCAACCAACGGTAGCAAGACTGGGCCAACCCGCCGCTAGGGCAACCATACCCGGCGGCGTCAGTAGCCAATCCAAGGTTCAGTTGCCGTAATCGGCAGTCTGGTCGGGAAACTCCGGGAGGATGCAAGCCAGGATACCCCCCAGAGCAGGCAACCCAATGGCCTTTCTGCCAACCGCCTCCCGACACGGCGGAAACCGCGGCCGCGGTTTCCGCCTATTCCGGCATCCCCCGCCTACCCAAAACCCGGTCTATCCGGTTCATCCCCCTTGAATCCCCATCCCCTCCCTTCCAAATCCCTAATTCCATTGCCCCCGCCCCCATCCTTGACATCTCCCCCATTGCCTACCATAATCACCTTACCCCAACCGTCCGCCCCGGCAAACGGGCGGGCCAAAAGGAGACGCCGCTATGACCGCCGTTAAGTATTCCCTCGACGAATTCGTTTCCGACCTGGAATCCCTCCTCCAGTCCCAGCCCGACCAGGAAAAACTCTTTGACCGGGGTTCCGTCCTCCTCGAACGCCTGATCGCCCATCCCGACGCCATTCCCGCCGAGTATCAGGTGCCGGTGGGCCGGGGGACGCGCAGCAATCACGGCTCCTATGTCCTCTATCAGGGCGAAAGCGGGCTGCTGGTGACTTCGGTGGTTTGGGGGCCGGGCGACCACGCCTCGCCGCACGACCACGGCACTTGGGGGATGATTGGCGTGATGGGCAATGCCCTCACCGAAACCCGCTACCGCCGGGTGGATGACCGGGCGGTGGACGGCTACGCCCAACTGGAGAAAGACCGGGTGGGGCATTTCTCCGCCGGGGAGATTACCTTGCTCATCCCGGAAGTGGACGAAATCCACCAGATGGACAACTTCACCGACCGGCCCACGGTGGAGGTTCATGTTTATGGCGATGACCTGCGGGGATTGAACCGCTGCCGCTACAACCTGGAAACCGGCAAAATCATTCCCTTTGCTACGGAGAAGTACGATAACTGCTAATCCGCAGCGGGGGTTGCTTTTCCTCGGCCCGGCGACAGTAACCGCTGCCGGGCCGATTTTGCGGTTGCCTCGACTTTTGACAAGGATTAGCTTACCGGTTAATATCACCGGGTAATATCATGGGAGCGGCCGGAATGGCCGGCAAACCTTGAGCCGAAACCGGGAACTGCGCCGGGCGGTCCCGGGGCAGAGGGATGGGGTCTATTGAGCGGAGTTTTATTTATGCCCTTGCGCTTGGGCCGGATTGTCTTTCCGCCGCTGGTTTTGGCGCTGCTGCTGTTGCTGGGCTGTCAGGTAGCGCCAACGCCGACTTTCATTCCGGCGCCTACGGCGGCCCCGACGGCTACGCCGACAGCGGCACCTACGGCCACGCCGCTGCCCACGCCAACCCCGACTCCGGCGCCGACTCCGACGCCGCGGCCGACCGCCACGCCGACCCCGACGCCCACTCCCACGCCGCAACCCACGGCTACCCCAACGCCAACCCCTACTCCGACACCGACGCCAACTCCCACGCCAACGCCTACCCCGACACCGACGCCCACGCCAGAGCCGACCCCCACGCCAACTCCGGCGCCTACCGCCACGCCGCGGCCGACAGCTACGCCAATCCCAACGCCGACGGCCACGCCGCAGCCGACACCGACACCTACCCTCATACCTTTAGTGGAGGAATGGACTACCTACCACGACCGCGGCGGTTACAGCATTGAGGTTCCGGCCGATTGGGAAATGGAGCGTTATGTAGTTCCTGCGGATCAAAGAAACGTAGGAGCCGGTACGGACACCAGTTTCAGGACCCGCTGGGGCGGGGTGTATGTCTGGCACAGCCGGGCCGGAAGCGGTTATTTCACTTGGGATTCTTTCGGCAGTTTTGTCGCCGAAGAGGTGGCGGATCTGGAGGCTGATCCCAAAATAGAGTGGGTAACTATGCTCGAGATCGACGATTCCCATTACCGGGTGGAGTACCTGCGAAAATCGCCCGGGTATTGCGATTCCCGCCGCTTCCGCCGGTACGTTACTCAAGGCCCGTACTATGGAGGCGAGTATGCGATTGTAACCGTAACGGTATGCGCTTCGTGGTACGAGGAACCCTTTGTTGAGCGGATCCTTAACAGTTTTACCTTTTAGAATCGTATGGAGGCGCTGCTATGCCCCGGGAAATATCCGCCGCCCAACTGCACGACCGGTTGGCCGGCACTGCGCCCTTTGCCCTGATTGATGTCCGGGAGGCCGGGGAATACAACAGTTCCCACATTCCCGGCTCCAGTCTGATTCCCCGCCGGGAACTGGAGTTCCGGCTGGCGGCGGCCGTCCCTTATGCCGCCGCGCCGGTAGTATTGTGCGATGATGATGGCCGCCGGGCCGCCCGGGCCGCCGCTACTCTGGAAAACCTCGGCTATAGTGATGTAGCGGTATTGGCCCGGGGCGTCAACGGGTGGGCCAGCCAAGATTACCCGACGGAGTGGGGCGTCAATGTCCCCAGCAAGGATTTCGGGGAAAAGGTGGAAGTGCAGTGCCAGGTGCCGGAAATTGACGCTGCCGAACTCCAGCAGCGCATGGAACGGGGCGATAAGCTGGTCATCCTCGACACCCGCACCCCGGAGGAGTACCGCCGCTTTTGCATTCCCGGCGGCCGCAGCGTCCCCGGCGGGGAACTGGCTTTCCGCATTACCGACTTGACTGCCGATTTGGACCCGGATACCACGGTCATTGTCAACTGCGCCGGCCGCACCCGCAGCATCATCGGCACCCGGGTCTTGCAGCGGATGGGGCGGGCTAATGTTTTCGGCTTGAAAAACGGCACTTCCGGCTGGACTTTGGCTGGCTATCAACTGGAATCCGGCGCCGACCGCATCGAGCTGCCCGAACCTACTCCGGCCGGCCGCGCCGCCGCCGAAGCCTACGCCGACCGCCTGGCTGCCGAGGATGGCGTCCAGTGGCTCGACTTGGCGGGCTTGCAAGGGATGATCGAGCGCAGCCAACGGGAAACGATCTATCTGGTCGATGTCCGCACTGCCGCCGAATACGCCGCCGGCCATATTCCCGGCTTTCGCTGGTTTCCCGGCGGCCAGGCGGTGCAGCGTTCCGATGAACTGGCGGTGGTCAAAAACTGCCCTATCATCTTTGCCTGCGATGGGCGGGCCCGGGCCGGCATCACGGCATCCTGGTATCGGCAGTTGGGGCATCAGCAAGTCTATGCGGTCTATGGCGGGACGGGTTTGTGGAGGGACGCCGGCTTGGAGTTGGCGGCCGGCGCAATGGCGGAGCCGCCGCTGGGTTTGGCAGCGGCCCGGCAGCGGGTTCTGTTGAAAGACCCGGCGGATCTGATTGCCACCATGCGTACCGGCTTGGGCGTGGTTATCTTTGTGGACACCAGCGCCGACTTTGCCCGGGGGCATATTCCGGGGGCGTACTGGACGCCCCGGGGCTGGCTGGAGTTCCAAATAGGCGGCATTGCGTCTGATAAGGAAATGCCGGTAATGGTCAGCTGCAATGATGGGCAAAACGCCGTTTTGGCGGCCGCTACTTTGCAGGAAATGGGCTACATTCGGGCCAGCGCGCTGGAAGGGGGAATGGCGGCTTGGCGGGCGGACGGCCGCGCTGAGGAAACCGGCTTGTCTATGATAATGCACCCGCCTAATGACTTGGTGCCGGCCGGGCCGGATCGCAGTTCTGCGGACGCCATCAACTACCTGCGTTGGGAGACGGCGTTGGGGGAGAAGTACGCCGCCGGGTAGCGCAATACAACGGGAGAATCCACCTATGCCCATCATTGAACACAGCAGTATTCCGATGCCGCCGGCGGTGGACTTTCGGGCGGAACGGGTTTTCGTCTCGCCGGCCCAAGGCGCCTTGTCTTTGACGGTCAAGGAAGTTGACCTGCATCCCGGCTGGACGGGGCGGCTGCATACCCATGCGGTGGATCAGTCCATTATGGTTGTGTCCGGGGCGGTGCAGCTGATCCTGGGGGAGGAACTGCGGACGGTGCGGGCCGGCTGCACTCTATTTGCGCCGCCGGGCGTCCCGCACAAGCTGGTCAACAAGCTGTGGATTCCCGTCAAACTGCTGGTCAGCTATCCAGCCGTTGAACTGGAAACCGATTATCTGGAGTGAATATCGACCCATCCCGCCGCGGCGTTACTTTCTACCCGGAGGCTGGTCAATGGTCATCCAAAGCATCCGCACCGAAACCCAACCCCAACTGATTCCCACCAACGCCGGGCTGCGTACTTGGGCGGCGCCGCCGGAAGCCTTGCAGCAGGAAGTGGTGCCCAATGACCTGTTCTACATCCGCAATCACTGGACGGAGCCGCCGCAGCTGGACCTAGCTGCCTACCGTCTGACGGTGGACGGGGAAGTGGAACAGCCCTTGTCCCTTTCCTTTGACGACCTGCTGGCTCTGCCGCAGCGCCGGTTTCAGGTGACTTTCGAGTGCTGCGGCAACAGTCCGGTGCCGGATTATTGGGCGCGAGCCACCCGCACCGGGTCGGTGATGGAGCAGATTAAGGGCCACGGCATTATGGGCAATGCGGAGTGGGCCGGCGTTTCCCTGGCTGATGTGCTGGCGCAAGCCGGCGTCCGACCGGCGGCGGTCGAGGTGATGTTTGAGGGCGCCGACCACGGCCCGGATGAAACCGTCGGCGACCCGCCGGAGGTTACTTACGAGCGCAGCCTGCCGCTGGACAAGGCCCGCCATCCCGATACCCTGCTGGCTTATGAAATGAATGGGGAGCCGCTGCCGCTGCATCACGGCTTTCCTTTGCGCTTGCTGGTGCCGGGCTGGTACGGGATGACTTCGGTCAAGTGGCTGGTGGGCATCCACATTCTCAACCACGAGTTCCAGGGCTTTTACCAGAAAGAACGCTATATGACCCAGAACGGCCCGGAGGATGATAATTACTATACCTACCACACCCGGATGAAGGTCAAATCCATCATCACCAACCCGGCGCCGGGGGAAATCCTGCCGGCCGGCGGTTATACCCTGGCCGGGGCCGCTTGGTCAGGAGAGGATGAAATCACCCGGGTGGACATCAGCACCGACGGCGGGCAGAGCTGGAATCCGGCCGCCCTGCTCCCCCGTGCCGGCGTCTATGCCTGGCAGCGGTGGACTTATGATTGGCGGCCGCCGGGGCCGGGCCGCTATACACTGCTGTCCCGGGCCACTAACCGCAGCGGCGAAACCCAGCCGCTGGAGTTTCCCAATCAGTGGGACGGCCGGGGCTATGGCAACAATATGGTCTTTCCGGTGGAAGTGCAGGTGCGGTAGGGTGGCAGCCGGCGTTGTGCTAAAATAGCGGTCAACCATTCCCACCGGATGCTGGGAGGCTATATGCTGGAAACGAAACAAGTCAGCGTCCTCTTTGCCGACGCCCGGAATCACTATGCCCAAGCCCGCGACCAACTGGAACGGGGGCAGCTGCAAAAGGCGGCCGGCAAGGCGTGGGACGCTACCTTGAAAGCCACGGACGGTTTGATATTGGCGCGCACCGGGCGGGAACCGGGGGACGACCGGCAAACCTTTACCGAAATCCTGACTTTGGGGTTAGTTGACCCGGCCTTGAAAGACCTGGGGTTCCGCTATGGAGTTCGCTGTGGACTGCTCTTTGAGCATTGTTTCTGCGATGGCGTCGTTGAACCGCCGGACGACTTGATTGACGAAATTCGCGAGACTGCCGGTTACATCCGGGACGCCGCAAGGCTGGCCGGGCGGTAGCCTACTGGCAGGAGAATCGTTTTGTCCCGGTGGAAGCGCAAGTGCGGTAGGGGGATGGCAACCGGCGTTGTGATAAAATAGTCGCCAACCATTCCCGCCGGATGCCGGGAGGCAGTATGCTGGAAACGAATCAAGTCAGCGTCCTCTTTGCCGACGCCCGGGCTCACTATGCCCAAGCCCGCGACCAACTGGAACGGGGGCAGCTGCAAAAGGCGGCCGGCAAGGCGTGGGACGCTACCTTGAAAGCTACTGATGGTTTGATCCTGGCCCGCACCGGCGAGGAACCCCGGGACTGGGAAAAAACCGACCTGATGATACGCCAGTTGGCCTTGGCTGATCCGTCCTTGCGCCCGTTGGTAACTCGTTATGGGGCGCGTCGGGGCTTGCTGCTCGAGGCTTGCGTGTACGATGGCATCTGCGACCCGGAGGACGACTTGACTGCGGACATCCGGGAGACCAGGAATTTTATCAAAGACGCCGAACGGTTGGCCGGGCAGTAAGGCGATGCGGGAAGCGGACCAAGTAAGTTTTCTCTTTGCCGACGCCCGGGTTCTTTACGATGATGCGCTGGAGCAAATGGCGCAAGGCAAGCCGCGCAATGCGGCAGAAAAGGCGTGGGGCGCGACCAAGCGGGCTACCGACGCTCTAATCCTGTCCCGTACCGGCCAAGAACCCCTTACTTCCGGTCAGACTCAACGCGGAATACGCCGCTTGCGGCGGCTCGACCCGAATGTTGAGCCTTTGCTGCTGAGTTACGGCGACCGCCAATCTTTCCTCCACGGCAAATGTTTCTATCGCGGAGTATGCGAACCGGTTGGCGAAGTCCTGTACCAGATCCAGGCAACAATAGACTACATCCAAACCGCCGAAACTCTGGCTGGCCAGTAAGCCCCTATCAGGAGAATTGTTTTGTCCCAACTGATTGACTTGACTCTTACTTTGGGCAGCGACCGGGTGGCGCCGGTGCCGGGACTGCTGGGCGTCTGCACCGAGCCGCTGCATACCCACCAGTCCCACGCCCGTTCCAACACCAAGCTGACTTTGGCAACCCACATCGGCACCCATGTGGACGCTCCTTATCACTTCCACGCCGATGGGGTAACGGTGGAAAATATGCCTCTGGAGCGGTATATGGGGCCGGCTTTGCTGCTGGATTTGCGGCCGGTGGCTCAAAGCTTGACGCCGCTGTCCGTTGCCGATTTGCAGCAAGCCGGCGGCAGCGCGGCGGCGGCCCGGGCTAAAATCGTCATCCTGTTCACCGGTTGGGCCGCCGCCGAATCTGGCGGCGCGCGGTTTTATTCCCAAGGCCCTTACCTCAGCAACGAAGGGGCCGCTTACTTGGCCGCTGCCGGCGTCAACGCCGTAGCTGTGGACTTTCCCATTGATAAACACCCGCCCACACCGCAGTCCACCATCCACGATTTCCCGGTGCATCGGCTGCTGTTGGGGCAAGGCATACCCCTGATTGAAAACCTGATCAACCTCGACCAACTGGTGGGGCGGGATTTTGAGCTGTGGGCTTTGCCGATCAAGCTGAAAGATGGCGATGGCGCGGCCGCCCGGGCCGTCGCCCGCCTGCTGTAGCCGCCGCCGATTGCGATGTCCGCCGCCTTGGCAACAGCCCCCGGCGCAACGCCCATCCTGCTGGCTACCGGCAACCAAGCCAAGCAGAATGCCTTGCGGCAGTTGCTGGCCGGCTTGCCCTTATCCCCGGTTGCCCCGGCTGAATTAGGCTTGGCATCCTTTGACCCGGCGGAGACTGGGGAAACCCACTTACAGATCGCCGCGGACAAGGCGGCGGCTTGGTCGCGGCAAACGGATCTAATGGTAATTGCCAGCGATGGCGGGCTGGTGATACCGGCCTTGGGGGCTGATTGGGAGAGCCGCTATACCCACCGCTTTGCCGGCCCGGCGGCCGATGATGCGGAACGGCGGCGGCGTTTGCTCGAAATAATGGCACCCTATAGCGGCCCCCAGCGACAAGCGTCTTGGGTCGAGGCTTTGGCGATTGCCCGCCGCGGTCAAATCCGGCGTTCTTGGGAACTAGCCGGCGGTAACGGCATCATTGCCCAAGAACCGCCGGCCGGGCCGCATCCGCCCGGTTTCTGGGTCTTTCCCCTGTGGTACTTTCCCCAATACGGCAAATACTACAACCAGCTGACGGCGGGGGAAAAGGCGGCTTTGGGCGACCATTGGGCGGCCCTGCGGGAACGGGTGCGGGAGTGGGTCCAGGAATGGCAAAACACCGCCGCCTAGTCTATAATCCCTCCCGGACTTACCCCGGCCGTGAGGTTGCAAACTATGTTGGGCTACTTGTGGCAGTATGTGCGCGCCTGGGACTGGCGGCTTTTCCTGTTCATCCTCCTCTTTATCGGCTTGCCCAACATCTACCAGCTCTACCGCATCTACCTCATTGGCAACGAACTCCCCGACCCCGGCAGCCTGGCCATCGTCTCCCAATGGCAGTTTGTCGGCTTGGTGGTCGAAATCTTTCAAGAGGCCACCGTCCTGGCTATATTCTTTTTCCTCGGCTCCCAACTCCGCAGCGGCGCGGCCGTACAGCTCGACCGCGCCAAAAGCGTACTAACCTTCATTTTCCTGGCATCCCTGGTCTTTTCCGCCGCCGTATTCCTGTTCCGCGACGCCTTTATCACCCTCATCGGCACTTCCCCGGAAATCCAGGAGCAAACCCGCCGCTTCCTCGGCATCTCCATTTTCAGCATCCCCTTTACCCTCTTGGCCGCCGCCATCGTCGTACTATTCGAGGCATTGAACCTGCGCTTTCTGGTGCTGATTCTGGCGGTAGTCAACCTGCTGCTGCGCTTTGCCCTCGACAGCCTATTTTTCGGCGGCCACCCCTTTTCCCTGTCCGCCGATGTGCAGGGCGTAGCCTGGTCCACCCTCCTCTCCAGCGTCGGCTTGTTTGTCGTCGGCCTTATCCTGCTCCTCCGGGCCAAGGGCATCAGCCTGGACGAACTGAAAACCCTGCCCACCTTTGCCGATTTGCGCCAATACCTGCGGGTCGGCTTGGGCAGCGGCTTGGACAGCCTGATCCGCAATGTCGCCTACTTCTTTATGATAATCCGCATCGTCAACGCCATCGGCCCCGCGGAAATCGGCGGCTACTACCTGACCATCCAAATCCTTTGGGGCTTTATGCTGGTGCCGGTATTGGCTTTCGCCGACTCCGCCAAAGCCCTCGTCGCCAACGCCGCCCACGACTTGCCGCAAGTGCGCCGCCTCTGGCTTTCCGCCATGACCATCACCGCGGCAATGATGCTGATTTGGCTTGCCCTGCTGCCGGCATTTCCCGCCTTTGCCCGCTTCCTCAACGACGACCCGGACACCCTGCGTTGGGCGGCCACCGCTATGGGCATCCTGTTTGTCCCCTATGTCCTCTTTGCCTTTAACACCGTCATTGACAGCGTCTTTTACGGCATCGGCAAAACCCAATACCTAGCTTACCAAGCCCTGCTGACCAATGGTACCGTCTATCTGGCCGCCTTCCTCTTTTACATCGCCGGCTGGTGGCAGCCCACCTTTGCCGGCGTCATGTTCCTCTTTGCCCTCGGCATCCTGGTGGACTCCATCCTGACCCTCTTTTTCCTCGTCAAAGCCCTCTACGTTGACCCAGCCCGTCAAGGAACGGCGGCAGAACCGGCGGAACCGCCCGGTGCCTAACGCCCGGCTGACTAGCGGCATATCCCTTCCCCCGCCGTTCCCCACCGTCCTTCCCACGAAAGTGGGAATCCAAAAATCCCCATTATTGAAAATTACCCGAAAATTCATCCCATTTATCCCTTGACAACAATAATTCCTATCCCCATAATAAGAATCGCAAGGTCAGACCTAGCCCCGGGACGCCGGGTGTTAAAACGATACGCTAGCTTACCGTGAAATATAGCTCACAGCGCGCTGTGGACGCCCTCGGCCCCTGGCCGTCAAGCGTCCCGCTCCTTCCCCCGGGGAACCGGCCCAAGGTCCCGTACTTCCCCAACCGGAGCCGCGGAAAACGGCAAATCTCACTAGCCGCCAAACCGCCGCCCCTTCCCTATAGGAGCTGGAGTTAATAGGTTGACTGGAGGTCGGTCAACCAACGGTAGCGAGGCTGGGCCAAAACGCCGGAATGGCAACCATACCAACCGGCATTAGTAGCCAATTCAAGGTCCGTTACCGGACGGCGAATCTGGTCGGGCAAAGCCGACATGACCAGCGAGGAGAGCAATCGGTGTTTCGCAACCCGCATGGCCAGATTTGCCAACCGCCTCCCGCACGGGCGGAACTCCCGGCCAGGGGTTCCGCCCCCCGCGAACTACCTACCCCATAGCAATAGACAAACCCCAACCCGCCGGGGCGGCCAAAAGCCGCCGCCCCGGCAATACCCCGTACCCCCTCTTCCCTATCATAGTTCCTACTTCCCCACCATCCTTCCCCGCACTGTTACCCATGCTATTCCCCCTATTTTCCCCATGCCATTCCCCCTTCTTTTCCCCATGTCATTCCGAGGCGCTAGCCGAGGAATCTAAATGCCCGCCCTTGACTCCTCTCGAGACTTTTAGATTCCTCCCTTCGGTCGGAATGACACGGCGGCCGGATTGTTTATCCGGCCGCCGTATTTTTTTCGCCCCCTCCCGGGACCAAAAAATTTTAAATTCCCCCAACCCCTCCGGTAGCCAACCCCGCCCCGCCCCAATTTCCAAAAATCAATAGAAAAGGCCGCCCTACCTGTCAAGGGATAGGGCGGCCTTTTCTATTCTTATTACCGGCTTATCCCCGGTATTAAAAACGCCCGCCGCTGGGAGGTTCTTATGTTCAGACTGCCTATTGCCCTCCTAATCCTGTCCGCCCTGACCTTCGGACTGCATCACCGCCAGTCCCACCAACACCACCCAAGCCGCCCCCCGTACCATCCCCTGGGACTGCTCCGACTGGCAAGAGTCCCCGGCCGTTGAGGACGCCGCCGATGCCCGCGTCTCGATGATCCTCGAATCCCTAATTCCTGTTGACCAACCTTAAATTGGCAGTTGCCGATTGACCGCCGGCCAGCCGCCGGGGTTCTGGCCGGTTTCCTTTTCCCGCATTGCCACTACCGTGGTCACCAGGCAAAAGGTCGCCGCGTACATTTCGCCCAACTTGCAGTAGCGGGTGGCAATCCCCCGATACTCCTTGCGGGCCGCAAAGCGGTTTTCTACCAAATGGCGCACCCCATATACCGCCGGATCGTGCCAAGCCGGCTGCCGTCGCCGGGCCCGGGCGGGGATCACTGGCCGGATGCCGGCCCCGGTCAACCCGTTACGGATCTGGTCCGTATCGTAGGCTTTGTCGGCAATCAGCTCTTGGGTCGCCAGTCCGTCCAGCAAAGCGGGCAGCGCCTTGTGTTCCGCAGCATTGCCCGGTTGCAGCACAAACTTGACCAAGAGCGGCCCATAGCAGCGACCAGGGCCACAATCCGGGTATTCAGCCCGCCGCGACTCCTCCCTACTCATTGGGCACCCCGGGATTGGTCCCGGGAGCATCCCCTTTGGGGCCCCAGTCCCGTGCTGATGCCCTTTGACGAAAGTCCCCTCCACCATTACCGTATCCAACTGAAGCTCGCCGGCCAGGCTGTTGAACAACTGCTCAAAGACGCCGGCTTTAGTCCAGCGGCGGAACCGCTGATACACCGTGTTCCATTTCCCAAACTCCGGGGGCAAGTCTCGCCAAGGGGCTCCGGTGCGGGCAATCCATAAGATACCCTCGACCGTGTTCCGATTAGCTTGCAGTGGCGGCCGGCCGCCTTTCTTGGGATCACCCTGCAAAGCCGGCTTCAGCCGCGCCCATTGCCGGTCAGTCAACAATTTACGCGCCAAGCCATTCCCTCCTGATTAAATTGCTGGCAATCTAATCGGGAGAAACGGGTTTGTCAACAGGCCCTAGCGGATTCCTTGCTAAACAAGTAGGTGTTTAGCGAACTTGACCTTTAAGATTTTATCGTAAAACTGAAATGCCCTAAAAGCAAACGCAACCGAACCCAAGAACGGATTTTGGGATTGGTTTTTGGCGCGGGGATTAGAGCAGCCAGGAAAGAGCAGAGGCAAGGGGTCAGGCTTGCTGACTGCCGGCTTGCTCGAAGGCGTCGCGGCGTTGGAGGGTGGCGGTGAGCATTTCCCGGGGGATGGGCTTGGCGCCGCCGATGATGGCGGCTTGGGCTTCGAGTTGGGCGGCGGCTTCGACGAGCATTACGGAGCGGGCGGCTTCAGCCGGGGTGCCGCCAAAGGCAAGGATGCCGTGATGTTCCATCAGTACGGCACGGATGTGGGTTGCGCTGTTGAGGGCGTCGGCAATGTATTGGATGGACTGGTCGGAGCCGCGGGGGCCGTATTTGGCGAGGGGGATGCCGTCGGTCATATCAAAGCGGGCCATAGCTTCGTAGCTGCACGGGATGGGGCGGCTGGCCACGGCAAAGGTAGTCCCCCAAGTAGAATGGACATGGACGGCGGCGCCGGCGGCGGGGCGGTTCCGGTAGATGACGGTGTGGAGGTGGACGATTTCGGCTTCCCGGGCGGTCATATTGCCTTCGAGGAGATTGCCTGCCAAGTCAACCAGGACGAAGTCGTCTTTGCGGACGGTGTCCAGGTCGCCGCCGATGAGGAGGAAAGCGCCGCCGCCGGGGACGAGGGCGCTGAAGTTGCCGTGCTGCCCGATGCCCATAACGCCGGCTTTTTCGATGGCGTCGATGGCTTTGAGGATGGCTTCTTTTTCGAGGTCGAGGTCTGGCAAGGGCATTAGGGTACTCCTTAAATCAAGGGGATAACCGGCCCCGCCCCGGGGCCGGTTTGTTTGCAGTATTTTACCATCCGGCAACGGGTTCGGAGCGATATGGGACGGTTGGGCTAACGGTTGCGGAGTTTGGGGTCGAGTTTGTCGCGGAGCCAGTCGCCGGAGAGGTTCATCGACAGTACTACGAGGAGGATGGCGAGTCCGGGGAAAAGGGACACCCACCAGCCGTTGCCGCCGACGATAAGATCGCGGCCTTCGGCGACCATCAAGCCCCAAGCCGGGATGTGACGGGGGATGCCGGCGCCGAGGAAACTGAGGGTGGCTTCGAGCAGGATGACATGGCCGACTTCGAGGGTGACCAGCACGACCAGGGGATTGACTACATTGGGAAAGATATGGCGGAGCATAATGCGCTGGTCGGAGGCGCCGGAGACTTTGGCGCGGCTGACAAAATCGCGGCTGCGGATGCTCAGGGTTTCCGCCCGGGCCATACGGGCGAAGCGCGGCCATAAGATTACGGCGACAACGATAATAACGGTGCTGATGCTGGGGCCTAATACGATAGCCAGCACCAGGGCAAAAAGCAAGCCGGGGATGGTGATAAAGATGTCAACAAGGCGCATTACGAGATGGTCGAGGAGGTTGCCGAAGTAGCCGGCCAGGACGCCGAGGGCGCTGCCCAGCACACCGCCGGCAATAATCGCCAAGACGGAGACGCCGAGGGAGATGCGCGCGCCGTGCATAATGCGGCTGAGCACGTCGCGGCCCAGTTTGTCGGTGCCGAGGATATGCTCCCAGGAGCCGCCGGGCTGGACTTCGACGCCGTTGAGATATTTGGGGGCAACCCAAGCCGGCGGGGTGAGCCGCTGGCGGGGTTGGACTTCGTTGGGCGGGTGCGGGTCAATCAGGTCGGCAAAGATGGCCGGGATGATGAGCAGGGCGACCAGCACAAAGAGCGGCGCGAGGGGGTAGCGGCGGGCTTCCCGGAGGAATTTGCCCCAGCCGCCGGGTACGGCGGGACGGGCGACCGGCGGGGCGCTGCGGCTTGCGTCCATATCCAGATACCTCTACAGTCCGGTACAATCCGGTACAGTCCGGGGCTGGCGGGATGGCTAGGCGTAACGAATGCGGGGGTCGATGTAGGCATAGATGACATCGACGAAAAGGTTGATGCCAACGAAAATAAGGGCAAAGAAAAGGACGATGGTTTGCATTACCTGAAAGTCGCGGTTGCGGATGGCGTCCACGGCAAGCAAGCCGACGCCGGGGTAGGAAAAGACGGTTTCAGTGACTACGGTGCCGGTGACCAGTTGGGCGACGAGGAGGCCGAGGAGGGTAATGGGGGCGATGGAGGCGTTGCGGAGGGCGTGTTTCCAGACGACGCGGACTTCGGACAAGCCTTTGACCCGGGCCAGTTTGATGAATTCGCTGTCGAGGACTTCGAGCATCGAGGAACGCACCAGCCGCATCAGGGCGGCGACTTGGTACCAGCCGATAGCGAGGGCCGGGAGGAGCAGATGCACCAGGCGGTCAATGCCGGGGTCGCCGCGGCCGGAGGTGGGGAGCCAGCCCAATTGCACGGCGAAAATCCACATCAGCATAATGGCGACCCAGAAGGAGGGGGCGGATTGGCCGGTCAGGGCGAAAATTTTGGCGAGGTAGTCGGGCATAGTGTCTTTTTTGACGGCCGACAGGACGCCGACGGGAAAGGCGATGGCGATGCTGATGGAGAGGGCCAAGCCGGCCAGCATCAGGGTGGCCGGGAAACGCTGCAAGACCAAGTCGAGGGCTTCCCGGGTCGGGTGCTGGATGGAGCGGCCGAAGTCGCCGGTCAGGGCGTTGCCCAGAAAGGTGAAATACTGGACATGGAGCGGCTGGTCCAGCCCCCACTTGGTCAGCATCGCTTCGTATTCGACCGGGCCGGCGTCGTCGTCGAGCAGCACATCCATCGGGTCGCCGGAGATGCGGGCCAAGCCAAAGATGATGATGCTGACGGCAAAGAGAACCAGCAGGCTTTGCGCCAGGCGGATGATGATGTAACGCTGCATACTTAACCCGGGGCGGTTTTATCCGCAGTAGAGTTGTTATGCGGTCCCGCCGGGTTTCCTTGGGGGGATGGCCCGGCGGGGTTGGTATCGTTGGCGTTCCGGTACTTGCCGGATTCCCGTTGACACGGGAAGGACGGTGCCGGGGCGTACTTACGGGGCGGCCTTGATATACTCGAAGTCGCGGACGCCAAAGACGCCGGGGGTGAGCCACTCGGCGATGTAGTCCGGGTTGACCATAAACTCGAACGGCACCCAAAAGAGGGGGATGGAGCAGTAGGTGTCGAAGCAGAAGTTGCCCATCTCCCGAATCAGGTTATCGCGCTCCTCAGCGGTGCCGGCTACTTCCAACGCTTCGTACTTCTGGTCGAAGTAGGGGTTTTCATAGCGGGCGGCGCCGGTGGGAGAGTAATGGTACACAAAGATGGCGCGGGTGGGTTCGGTAAAGCTGCCGGTGTGCAGCCAAGCGGTGTTGTGGGTGCCTTGGGAGCGGAGCAGTTTGGTGTTGACGGCGCGCTCGACCGGCTGGAATTGGGAGTCGATGCCGATGGCTTCCCAATAGCTGTTGACCAGTTCGCCGATGTCCTGCATTTCGGGCAAGCCGGGGCGAGGGTAGGATTGGTGGGTGATGGAAAAGCCGTCAGGATAGCCGGCTTCGGCGAGGAGCTGCTTGGCGCGTTCCGGGTCGTAGCCGTATTCGGCGTCGAAGCGGTCGAGCCATTCCGGGTTCCAGCCGGGGAACTTGGCGTGGGAATGGGTTTGCATCATCAGTTCGGCGCGGCCGCTGAAAAAGACTTCGTTGATTTCCTGGCGGTTGATGGCGCGGTTCATCGCTTCGCGCACCAGGGGATTGGTCATGGGCTGGGTGTCGTCGAATTCCGGGCGGGTGGGAATGAAGTTGCCGCCCATAAAACCGACGAGGCGGATGGCCGGGGTGGTGCCGGTTACGACTTTCATTCCTACGGACAGCGCGCCGACCTGCAAGTCCCGGGGGATTTCGGCGGCGTGGACTTCCTCGGCGACGAGCATAGCCAATTGGGTGGAGGGTTCCCGGACGAAGTGGAGTTTCAGTTCCGGGAAGTCCGGGGTTTTGCGCCAGTGGTCAAAGCCGGGGGAATCGTAGATGACATACTGGGCTTCGGCCTGTTCAGCGAACTGGTAGGGGCCGGTGCCGATGGGGTCGTTGGCGGTCAACTGGATGCCGGCTTCATTGGGCTGAAAGTCCGCGCCCATTACGCCGCCGCCGGCGTCCCAATGGTCTTTGCTGCGGATGACGGCGGTGTAGTTGGTGCTGACATAGGTGGTCATAATGGGTTCGGGCTTGTTGAGGTGGAGTTCGACCACATGGCCGTCGGGGCCGTCAGGCATCACTACTTCTTTGAGCAGATCGCGCCAGGTACCGGCGCGGGAGTCGTTGTGGTCGAGGCGGCGTTCTTGGCTCATGGTGTGGGCGATGTCCTTGGCGGTCATTTCGCCCCAATCTTTGTGGAACTGGACGCCTTCCCGCAGTTGGAAAGTCCAGATGGTAAAGTCGTCGTTGGTACTCCATTCCGGGGAGAGCATCGGGACGGAGTCGGTGTATTGGTCGAACTGGACCAAGCCCTCGAATAGAGGCAGAATGATGGGCAGGTCGCCGCGGCCGGCGACGGGATCGACCAAGTCCCAAGTGGTGGGGCCGCGGGCTACTTCGACGCGGGTAACGGCCGGTTCCGCCGGGGTTTCGGCGACGGCGGCCGGGACGGCGGTTGGCACGGGAGTGGGGGCTACGGCGCCGGCGCCGATAGCGCCCTGGCCGACTTGGGCGCTGACCGGCGCGGGGGTAGCGGTAGGCGCGGCCGGGGCCGCCGGCTGAGCGGCTGCGGCGGGCTGCTGCTGTTGCGGCTCCTGCTGGGGCGCGGCGGCCGGTTGGCGGGCCGGGGCGGCGCTTTCCGCAGCCGGAGCGGCGGCCGGTTCGGCCGGCGCGGGGGCGGAAGTGCCGCAAGCGACCAGAGCAATCAGGCAAAGGGAAACCAGGGTGTAAATCCACCAACGGGGATGGCAAACATTAAATAGTCCCATCTTGATCCCTCCAAAGTCTTGGACTTTCCGGGATAACCCGCCGGGCAACCCGGCTGACTTGGCGGCGGCAATGCGGTCGGCCGATTATACCGATATACCGACCGGCGGCGTCCCAACCGCCATTGATGACAGGATTTCGGCAGATTAAGGGAAAATCCCGCCCAAATCCCTAGTTAATCGGGTAGTGTAATAGCGGGAAAGGGCAATGTCAAGGGTTGGATGTTGGGGAAAAGGCGGGCGGGTAGGAAGGGGGCGGTGGAGTTGCGGGAATGGGAAAGGCTCCCGGTTGCCGGGAGCCTTTTTGCGGGTTGCGGGTCGGGGCGGGTTGCTACGCCGGATGAGTCTAGTGGGTGCGGAGCTGGATCGACTTATCCTCGTCTTGCACCCGGACCCGGTAGCGGTGGATTTCGAGGGGAGATGCCAACCGGTAGCCCCGCGGGGAAATTCGGTTGGCGCGAGACCGTTCCAAAATCTCCTTCAGCTTTTGCGGGTTCACGCCCGGGTTGGACTTAATCAAATCCAGGATTTCCTCTTGGGTGTGCATAGGCATTCTCCTCAGGCCATCAGCAGGTAATGGCCGGGGTAGTGAAAAACTACCGTGCCGCCGCGGCGCATATTGTTTTCGGTATTTTACCATCCGGCAATGGGTTTGGGGTAAGGAAACCCCGGAAAGCAATGGGAATAACATCCCCCGGCCCTATGGCAAAAGTTGCGGTTATGGCATAAAATCTCCGGGGTTAAAGGAAAGGGAGGGTAAGTCTGATGAGTCCACGGAGTCGGAGCCGGGCGGGGTCGCCGCCGCAGGTTAATCATCCCGTTGCGGAGAATGCGCTGATCCCGATGCGGGACGGGACGCTGCTGGCGGCGGATATTCACCATCCCCGGGGGGAAAGTGGGCCGTTGCCGGCGCTGCTGCAACGGACGCCCTATAACAAGGCGGCGGCGCCCAGCATTGAGAGCCAATTTCTTTTTCTGAAACAGCGACATTCCCCCAAAACTGTTGCCCTTTCCCCAAATTTGCTGTAAAATAGCAAATCACTGCAAGCAATCGCTAACTGACCCCGGCCGCGGGGATAACTCCCCCGGCGGAAATCTCTGCTCAATGCAGATACAAAAGGAGAGCGCTTTATGGTCACCAAAAGGATAAGCGGACGGGATTTCGAGGAACGCCTGCGTACCCGCCTGGGAGTATGGTGCGACATCGCCTACGACGCCAATATGGACCACCAATACAAGATTGGGTTCACCATCACCCGCTTCCGGGACACCTTCTTTACCAGTCCCATCGGGGTGCAGGTTACCGTCAAAGACGACGATGTCCGCAAGCAGAGCGAGTTCCTCCGCATCCACCGCCAGGGCCGCATCATCCCCAAGAGCGTCTTTATCGAGGTCTCCCCCCAGGCCGACCTCGACAGCGCCGCCACCGTCGCCTACATCGCCCTCGGCAACCTCACCTTCAGCAAGGAATTCCAGGGCCAGGACATCAAAGTCATCGGCATCCGCATCGAAAGCGACTCCTACGAGTTCTTTGAACTCGAGGACAACGCCCGCAACCTGCGGATGGAACAGATGACCCGCGAACCGGTTCGGATGGAAAACCGCCTCTCCGGCGAAGTCAGCTGGTACAACGCCGAGCGCGGCTACGGCGCCATCTACTGCCCCTCCCGCGGCGAGGAGTTCTACCTCCACATCTACAAAACCGAGGGCGACCTCCGCAATATGCTCCAGTCCATCGAACTCACCGGCTACTGCGACCCGCCCATCCCGGTCAACTTCGTTGACGGCGGCTACAAGGAGGGCCACAGCAAACCCCAGGCCCAGTACGTCCGCTCCGCCAACGCCAGCAGCTCGTCGACCCCGTCGGCGCCGACGCCGGTTTATTCCACCCAATACTCGACCCAGCAGCCGGCGGCGCCCCCGCCGCCCTATCAGCCCCCGGCGCCGCCCTACTCCTCGCCCTACGGCAACTACTAGCAGCGGCCACGGTTCCGTTGGCTTGCCGGGCTACCCGCCCAACCGGTTCAGGTTGAGCGGCGCCGTCCCCCAGCCAACGGAACCCGCCCCGGAGGCCCGATGTACGGCTTGGCGATTCTGACCGTCAGCACTTCCGGCTACCACGGCCAGCGCGCCGCGGACGCCAGCGGCGCTAAAATCCGGGAACTGCTGCCCCCGCCCGACTATTCCGAAGTCCGCTACGCCATCGTCGCCGACGACCGGGATATGATTGCCGGCCGTATGGCCGAATGGGCCGACGCCCCGGATGTCGATTTAATCATCAGCACCGGCGGCACCGGCATGGGCTGGCAGGATATTACCCCGGAAGCCTGCCGGTCGATCCTTGACCGGGAAATCCCCGGCATCGCTGAAGCCATGCGCGCCGAAACCCTCAAGTTCACCCCTATGGCCATGCTCAGCCGTTCCGTCGCCGGCCTCCGCGGCCACACCCTCATCATCACCCTCCCCGGCAGCCCCAAAGCCGTAGCGGAAACCCTGTCCGTAGTCAAACCGATCCTGCCCCACGCCCTCGAAATGCTCAGCCGGGAATCGGTGCAGGAACACCCGGTTTAGACCCCGGAACCGGAATTCCCGGACAAACTACCCCGGTCGGGAGAAAGCCCTATGCACGACAGTCAAACCGGGGCCGCCCCCGTCTATTGGCCCCGCGTCAAGGAAATCCTCGACGGCATTATGGCCCGGTGGAAAGAACGCTGGGGACGGGAACCTTACCCCGGCATCCACGAATACTATTGGGAAACCCCCCAGGAACTGGCCGCCGCCGTCCTCAACGGCTTCCGCGCCATCGAGCCGGGCATCCCCGGCAAAGACACCCACCTCGTCCGCTCCCTCAACCGCAGCGTCGGCACCTTCGGCAAAATGCCCCTCCGCGGACCCTTCCTGACCCGCTCCGAAGTCGACGAAATCGCCGCCTGGATTGACGCCGGTATGCCCGAAGGCCCGGGGGAATGATGGCTTACGAACCTATGAAGCCCATCCCTTGGCTGGTGTTAGCGTCTGTTTTGATGCTGACATTATCCTGTATTGGTCAGGTTGCGCCCGCTCCGGGCGTAACCTCAAACGACGCTCCGGTAGTCGTCGTAATCCCGACGTTGGAGCCGCCCGCTACCTCTACTCCGATGCCCAGGTTCACCAACCCGGTCTTGATGGACAAGGAGTATTTGAGGGAAATAAGTGCTGAAAGCCTTGAAAACCCGCTCCGTGTCCAGAAAAAATGGCAAGAGTCCGCTACTCCCATACTGGTTACCGGAACCATAGCCAAGTTCACTGCATCGCAGCACGATGCGACTGTAACGGTGGGTGAAAATTTAGACGACTGGTTTCCATTCGAGTCTGATAATGACTTGGCTCGAGTCGAGTTCAACTGTACCTTTGGTGCAGCGGAACATCCTTCTCTCCTGGATTATTCCGTGGGAGATGAAATTAAGATGGTTGGGCTATTCGAGAACTTTCATACTTGGGCCGGCGGAGGAGTTAGCGGTATGCGACTTCACAGTTGCCAAGTGGCAGAGTAGGGGAGATTGTCCAGTCTGACCTTAAAGAGGATTTGCTATGCCCAAGATAGATGGAGAAAGTCTTTCCCAAGTCCAGGTTGCGCTGGAAAACTATGAGGAAGCCGTCAACGCTACCTCGATGACGGTGGAGTCCAAGAAAACCTATTTGCTCCACGCCAAGAACTTCGTGCGCTGGCTCGATGACGATTTCGAGCCGGGGGCTACCTTGCGTCAAACAAACCGGGGCGCACCCCTGGGGTGACCTGCAAGAAAGAGGGGCGCACCATTCCGGTACGCCCCCTCAACTTCTGCCGCAGCAACTCGGCGGCGGGTTTAGCAAACCTCCCCCGCCGGCTTCCTTACACCAGCGCCGGCTCCTTCACCTTGTTATAGACCTGGATCCGGCCCCGGGTATGGTCCAGCACGCAAACCCGCCCCTGCTCATCCACCTTCACCGCGCAGGGATGGGCAAAGTTCCGCTCATAATCCGGGTCATTGGCATAAGCCAACGCCCGCTGCCGAATCATATCCGGGTTGGAAATGAGCTTCTCCTTCCCCCATTGGGAAATCACATGGTCGCCGCGCAGCTGGGTAACAAACCGGCCATCCGCCGCCAGTACCTGCACCCGGTTATTCAGCCAGTCCGCGACATAAATGTCCCCTTCGTCATCCACCGCCACGCCGTTAGGCCGGTTAAACTCCCCAACGCCGTCGCCGGAGCGGCCAAAACTGGCTTGCCACTCCCCATCGGCGCTAAAGACCTGCACCCGGTCATTGCGCCAATCGGCCACATAAACCGCGCCGTCCCGGCCCACGGCAATGCCCCAGGGCATATCAAACTCCCCGTGGCCCGTGCCGTGCCGTCCGAACTGCCCCTGATACTGGCCGTCCAAAGTGAACATCTGTACCCGGTGATTGCGGCTGTCGGTGATATACACCGTCTGCTCGCCGCTGATGGCAATGCCGGTCGGCCGGTCAAACTCCCCGTCCCCGGAACCGCTGACGCCCCACTTGCCTTGAAACTCGCCGTCCCGGTTAAAGATGCTGACCCGGTTCAGCCACTCATCGCAGATGTAAAGGTTCTCCTCCCGGTCCAGGGCAATCCCCGACGCCCAGATAAACTGGCCGTCCGCCTCGCCATAAGTCCCGAACTCGAAGGAAAAATCCTCGTCCAGGCTGCATACGCTCACCCGCACCCCGTCCGGGCGATTCTCGTAGGAGCGGTTCAGCACATACGCCGTATTGTCGTCGGTCAGGGCCAAATCCACCGGATTGCGAAACCCGGTGCCGGCAAATTCGTTCCGCCCTACCGAATGGCTATACTCGAAAGTCCGGCTGGTCAGCCCAAAAAAATGGGTGCTCATCCTCTTACCTCTTTCTGTGGTTTCGCTGCGGCAACCCGGCCGCCCCGATTGCCTTACCCAAGGGGACGGTATCCCCGAAGCCGCCGCTTGCTCCCTCAATCCAAAGTACCGGCCGCCGGACTTGCGCCCGGCGGCCGCTGCCGGATTTTACAGGAACTTCACCTTCTCGAAGCTGCCGCCGACGATGGGCTTGGCATCCAGGCTGAACCAGTCCTCCAAAATGGTGGTGTAGATGGAGCGGAAGTCCATATTGAACCGGAGATTGCCGCCCTCCTCCTGCTGGCTCGGCTCCAGGGACGGATACTCCCCATAGATGCCGCCCTTTACCTGGTCGCCAATGGCAAAGGCAATGCCGCCCGCGCCGTGGTCCGTCCCCGAACCATTGTCGGTAATGCGCCGCCCAAACTCCGTGAACATCAGCAGCAGCACATTATCCCGGGCGTCATGCTCCTTCAGGTCCGCCATAAAGGTATCCACATTGTTGGACACATCCGACCACAGCCCCGAATGCAGCGACGCCTGGTTGGCGTGGGTGTCAAAGCTGTTGTACGGGGAAGTGGTGTAAAGCACCCGGCTGCCGAACTCCGCCAAATGGGTCTGGGCAATGTTTTTCATATACTGCCCCACCACGCTGGCCGAATACTCCACATTGGAAGTGTACTTGTCCGGCGCCGTCGCCAGAATATCCGCCCCCTTCAGGGCGTTGGTGCCGGTGCTGTGAATGTAATCCAGCACCGCGCCGCGCCCGATGGCCGGCGAATACATCCGCCCGAACACATCCAGCGCCTGCTCCCGCTGCCCTTCCCCGTCAATGCCGGTCAGCAGCCCGTAAGTCTCCAGATTGCCCACCGACGCCACCGGCACCCCTTCCATCACCAGGGCCCGGGGCAAGCCCCGGCCAAAGTTGACGCCGCTCAGCACATTCTCCGCGTTCGGGTCCATTTCCTTCAGGGAGCGGCCCAGCCAGCCCTCGGTGCCAATGGCATCCGGCTCGCAAGTGTGCCAGATGTCCATCGACCGGAAGTGGGAATAGCTGGGGTTCTCATACCCCGCCCCCAGGAAAATCGCCATTTTCCCGGCATCCCAATACTTCTTGAGCGGCCCCATCGTCGGGTGAAAGCCCAGGTCGTCCGTAATCGGCAGCACCTGGTCGTCCGCAATGCCCAGCTTCGGCCGGTAATCCTTGTAAAGGGGGTTCGTAAAGGGAATGACCGTGTTCAGGCCGTCGTTGCCCCCGGACAGGGACAGCACCGCCAGCACCGGGTCTTTCTGAGTAGAAACCATCGTTCTCTCCTCCTGACGCTTCTCTCTGATTTAGGTTAGGATGCTGCCGCGCCGCCTCCGGGGGGGCGGGTAAGCGGCGCAGCAGCGGGAGACTTACTCGAACTGGAACTCCGCCGTCGCCGCAATCATCTGGAACATCTCCCCCGTCCGCCGGGCAAACTCCGCCCGTTCCGGCTCACTGCTATGGCTCAAGTTCCCGCCCTTGACCGCGTGCGCCGTCAATTCCCGCATCGTGTCATCGGTAACCGTCAGCGGCCCGGTCAAATCCAGGCAGCCCGCCACAAACTGATCCGGGGTCAAGGTATCCCCCCGGGCCATCAGCCGATTCACCAGCGACTGCACGCCCGGCAGTTCCGTATTCCCCAGCAAATCCGACGCGAAGTTGATCCGCTCCACCAAAGTGCCGCTGTCAATCCACTCCCGGCCGGTATGCCAGCCCTCCACCGTCGGCGGGTTCATCAAGTCCATCCCCATATACTTGGGCTCCTGGGACAGCTCAAAGAGACCGGGACGAATTTCCCGGTGTTCCCCCACCAACCGCAGCGTGCCGACCACCATCTCCGCCGGGTTCTTAACCTTGGCGTAGCGCACCGCCTCATCCTTAAAGAAATCGGCCGTGAACAGCGCCCGCAGCATCGCGCTGATTTCGTACCCGGAGTCAAAATACGCCTGCTCCAGCCGCCGGATGGCTTCCCCATCGGCCGGCGGCGTCAACCGCCACGCCGGAATCTGCACATCATCGGCCACAAAGAAATTGTAGAGATGCCGCGCCAAAAAGCGGGCCGTGGCCGGCTGCTTGCAAATGATGTCCAGCACATCCTCCCCGTTAAGGTTCCCCGTTTCCCCCAGGAAGGTCTTTTCGCTGTCATCGTGGTCCGCCGGGTCAAACCGGAACTGCCACGGACTCCGCCCGTAGGGGAACGGCGGATACGGCGGCGCGATGTTCCACCCGGTAAAGGCCCGGGCGCAGGCTTTCACATCGTCCTCGGAGTAGTTAAACTCCTCGTCCTTCCCCACCCCCAGGGAAAACAGCTCCAGGAGTTCCCGACCGTAATTCTCGTTCAGGGCCTCCTTGTGGCTCTCGCTGTTGTCCAGGTAATAGACCATCGCCGGGCTGGTGGACAGCAGGTACAGCAAATTCCGGAAGTTCCCCATCCCGTGCTCCCGGAACATCTGGATCATCCGACCCATCTCCTGCCCGCTGTCAATCTTGCTGTGACCGGCGCAGAAAATCATGTGCCAGAACAGGGACATCTTCTCCTGCAACTGGCGCGGGTTGTTAATCATCCGATACACCCACGCCTGGATGTTGGTCTCGATGGCCGCCGCCTCGTGATAGGCGGGCTGGTATCGCATCAGCAGATCTTCCTCAATGCCCGGGCTGTTCTGGGGCGTCAGCAGCTCCTCCACCACGCTGTCATACCCCTGCGCGGCTTTCGCTTCAATCTCGTCGCGACTGGCCCCGAATCCGGCCCGCCGCAGCAAGTGCGCCATCAATGCGACATCCTGGTCAGCCATACAATTCCTCCTTTATCGTTTCGTGTACCTCGGGTTGGTTTCCGTCCGGTCGTGTATCCCGGATTGGTTCCCGTCCGGTCGTGTATCCCGGATTGGTTCCGTCCGGCGGCCGACCCCAAATCGGCCAATTCTCCCTTAACCACCCCCAACGGCCGCTTGCCGCCCTATCGGAAAAGCCCCGTTGTTTGCGGTCAATTATAAGGTAAGAATAAGAATAATGCAAATAGTCAAGGTCTGTCAAGCCTGGCGGCCTTGACCGGCAAGGTTCAATTTGCTTGATTTTCAACGATTTCCCCGGCCCGAGTTCACCGCAAACGGCGTTCTCTGCTGAAAACCCGGCTTATCCATAGCAAGTCGCTGCCGTTGCCCTGAATCCTCCATCATCCACCCTTTGACACTATCCCAAAATCGGGTTATACTAACCGCCGGCATTGGCCGCCGGCGGCGTCAAATTTGGCGGCCGGGCGGCTAAATCCGCCGTCAGTCCAGTTAATCCGTCAGTCAGTTTGCAGGAAAGGCAGGCAAGTTACGCTTATGTCCCGGTTAGCCGAGCAAGACCCGGCAGTGGCTCAAGCCATTCAGCAGGAGGATGAGCGGCAGCGCAACTGTATCGTGCTCATCGCGTCGGAGAATTACGCCAGCAAAGCCGTTCTGGAAGCGCAGAATGGCTTGATGAATAACAAGTACGCCGAGGGCTATCCCGGCCGCCGCTATTACGGCGGCTGTGAGTATGTCGATGTGGTCGAAACTTTGGCGATAGACCGGGCCAAGGAGCTGTTCGGGGCGGAACACGCCAATGTGCAGCCGCACAGCGGGGCGCAGGCGAATATGGCGGTCTATTTTGCGCTGCTGGAGCCGGGGGATACGGTGATGGGGATGGAACTGGCTCACGGCGGCCATTTGACGCATGGGGCGGGGGTCAACTTTTCCGGGAAGCTGTATAATTTCGTTCCTTATGGCGTCAACCGGGAGACGGAGGAGATTGACTATGATGAAGTGGAGCGGTTGGCGCGGGAACAGCGGCCGCGGCTGATGGTGGCCGGGTGCAGCGCCTACGCTAAAAGGCTGGATTTTCCCCGGTTCCGGGCGATTGCGGATAGTGTCGACGCGACCTTGATGGTGGATATGGCGCATATTGCCGGGTTGGTGGCGGGCGGGGCGCATCCTTCGCCGTTTCCCCACGCGCAGGTGGTTACTTCCACGACGCAGAAAAGCCTGCGGGGGCCGCGCGGCGGGTTTATCCTGTGCAATGCGGACTTGGCGCGCAAAATTGACTTTGCGGTGTTTCCTTTTATGCAGGGGGGGCCGCTGATGCACGCTATCGCGGCTAAAGCGGTTTGTTTCGGGGAAGCGCTGCGTCCGGAGTTTGCCGGCTACGCCCGGCAGGTGGTGGATAATGCCCGGGTTATGGCCCGGGAAGTGTCGGAAGCCGGGTTGCGGCTGGTGTCCGGCGGCACGGAAAATCACTTGATTTTGGTGGATTTGACGCCGCTGGGGATTAGCGGGCAGGCGGCGGAGACGGCGCTGGAAGGGGTGGGCATTATCGCTAATAAGAACGCCATTCCTTTTGACCCGCAGCCGCCGCGGGTGGCGAGCGGGCTGCGGTTGGGGACGCCGGCGATTACCAGCCGGGGGTTTGGGGAGAAAGAGGTTAAGCAGGTTTCCCGGCTGATTGCCCGTACGCTGAACCATAGGGAGGAGGCCGCCGCTTTGGAGCAGGTGCGCCGGGAAGTTAAGGAATTGACGGCGCAATTCCCGACGCCGGGACTGGAGGGCTAGGGAAAGGGGCGGGGGAGGGTTGACAATTCCCGGATTCCGATTCGGGAAAGGTAGTTGAGGATACGGCCCGGCAGTGTTATAATTGCCGAAAATCTTGACAGGAGCGCCTTTTGCGTCATTACGAACTGGTAACCATCCTTAGCCCGATGCTCAGCCAGGAGCAAGCGAACGAAGCCTGGGGGCAGATTAGCAATTTCATCACCAACCGCGAGGGTGAAATCATCCAGGAGCTGCCGTGGGGGACGCGCCGGTTGGCGTATCCGATCCATAAGGGGCCGCATCACTTTCTGGAGGGGAACTACCGGCTGACCCGGTTCTCGACGGAACGGCCGTTTAACCAGGCGTTGGAGACGAGCCTGCGTCAGGATGAGCGGGTTTTGCGGTATTTGATTGTTTCCATTCCGGAGGGGGTGCCGATTCCCGAACCGGCGCCGGCGGCGCGGCCGGTTACGCCGGCGGCGGCCGCTACTCCGGAAGCGGCGGCGGAAACTGCCGAGGCCCCGGTTGCGGAAACGGAACCGGCGGCGGCTGAGGCGGCTACGGGAGAAAGCGCGGAAAGTCCGGCGGCGGAGGGGGAAGTTGTTGCCGCGCCGGTTGCCGTTGAAGCGGAGCCGGCGGCGGCTCCGGTAGCGGAAACCGTTGCGGAAGTTGTGGCTGAGGAGCCGGCGGCCGTTGGGGAGATTGAACCGGCGGCGGGGGAAGTTGCGGTTGAGGAGCCGGCGGCCGTTGGGGAGACTGAACCGGCGGCGGGGGAAGTTGCGGTTGAGGAATCGGCGGCTGTTCCGGTAGTGGAAGCCGTTGCGGAAGTTGCGGCGGAGGAACCGGCGGCGGCGGTAGAGACGGAAGCGGCGGCGGGGGAAGTTGCGGTTGAGGAGCCGGCGGCCGTGGTGGAGATTGAACCGGCGGCGGAAGTTGCGGGGGAGGAATCTCCGGCGGCGGTGGAGACGGAAGCGGCGGCGGAAGTTGCGGCTGAGGAGCCGGCGGCCGTTGGGGAGACGGAACCGGCTGTGGGGGAAGTTGCGGCTGAACCGGAGCCGGCGGCCGTTGTAGAGACTGAACCGGCGGCGGCGGCGGTTGTGGCTGAGGAATCCCCGGCTGAGGAATCGCCGGCGGCGGGGGAAATCGATACCGGTACCGGTACCGATACGGATACCCCGGCGGACCGGGAAACGGAACAGCCCCAAGCTCAAGGGTAGGGGGATATGCACAAAATCACCATCATCGGACATTTGGGCCGCGACCCGGAGATGCGCTACACCCCGAGCGGCGACAGCGTTACTTCGTTCAGCGTGGCCTCCAGCCGGCGTTACCGCACCAGCGCCGGCGAGCAGCGGGAGGAAACCATGTGGTTCAATATCAACGCTTGGGGCCGCATCGGTGAAGCCTGCAATCAGTACCTGACCAAGGGCCGCCAGGTGTATGTCGAGGGGATTCTGACCACCCGGATTTTTCAGGGGAATGACGGTCAGGCGCGCATTGCCAACGATGTCCGGGCAAGCGAGGTTCAGTTTCTCAGCCAAGCCGGCGCCGGGATGGAATCCGAGCGTCCGGCTTATGGCGGCGGTAGTGGCGGCGGGGATGAGATGGACGAGTATGGCGGCGGGGGCGGCGGCAACTTTGGCGGCGGTCGCAGTAGTGGCGGCGGCGGTAGCAGCGGCGGCGGTTATGGCGGCCGCGGCGGCTATGATACGCCTAATGATGATATTGACGACCTGCCTTTTTAGGCGGCGGTCGGTCATTGCCCGGACAATCGACCTCAACCAGCAGTGGAGGAAGGAAGCGGAATGACGACACTTGAAACTCCGGCGGCGGCTCCGGCAGCGACTACGGCGGCTCCGCCCGTGCCGGCGGCGCCGGCTACTCCGGCGGGGCCGGCGGAAGGAACGACGCAAGGGCCGGCGGCTCCGGCAGCCCCGGTTACTCCGGCAGCCCCGGTTACTCCGGCGGCGCCGGGCGGGCCGGCGGGGCCGGGCGGGCCGGGTTTTCGGCCGGGGGGCCCGAGTGGGCCGCGGCCGGGCGGCCCGGGTTTTCGGCCGGGCGGCCCCGGTGGTCCGCGGCCGGGCGGTGGCCCGGGCGGGCCGCGGCCGGGTTTTCGGCCCGGCGGCGGGCCGCGGCCGGGCGGTGGTCCGCGTCCCGGCGGGCGGCCGCGGGGTCGTTATGCGCCGCGGCGGCGGGTGTGTATGTTCTGCGTGGAGCGGATTAAGGAGATCGACTACAAGGATTTCGAGAAGCTGCGGCGTTTTGTTTCGGACCGGGGCAAAATTGAGCCGCGGCGCAAGAGCGGGGTCTGCGCCAAGCATCAGCGGGCGCTGAGCAATGCGATTAAGCGGGCGCGGCATTTGGCGTTGCTGCCGTATGTGCCGATGACGCCGGTGCGGAGCAACATTCGCCGCTAGTCGGGGCGGTCATCCCCGGCAAAGCAAGGCCGGCATTCCCGGCTTGACCGGAAGGGCGGAATTGCCCGAAGTTTTGGATTGGGCTGGTTGGGTCTGTCAATCCGCTTACTGCCTTATCTGCTGGAGGTTAAACAAGGTATGGTCTTTCCCCGGCCCCCGGAGCCGCCTGTACCGCCGGCACCGGCACCCCCGCCCGGCCGCCGCAACCGCCCCCGACGGCGGCGGGCAACGGTACGGCCTGCTGAACAGCAGACTGTTGGTGCCATTCAATACCGTAGCATGGCAACCCAGGTGGTTCTGTTCCTTATCACCTTGGGCCTTTACAGCATCTACTGGTTTTACTCCACCCTAGAGGAACTCCATACCGCTAACGGCGATACCGAGGAAAGTTCCGGGATTTGGACTGTCCTGGTCCTCATACCTATCGTTAACCTGTTGGCTTGGCGTCACTACGTCAACCAGTACGACCGTTTCGTCAGCACCAAGTACCCGCGCACTCCGGTTGTAATCGTTTTCATCTTGGCGATTGTGTTCCCTCCAGCGATATGGTTTATGGCCCAGACTGACCTGAACCGAGCTGCTAGCGAACCGGGTAGCCGAACAGGGGTGCAGGAGGAACGCCGGCGGCAGCGGATGGCGATCATCATCGGGGCGGTACTGATTGCCGCGGTGTTTGCCATTGTTGCGGTGGGGTGGTATCGGGAGTTTTACCAGCCGCCGCGCACTTTGGCGGGGCAAATCCGGGATGTGCGCTTTACGATGGGGGATTTGGTGGACCGGATCCGGGTTTTGCAGGGGTTGAGCCGGTATCAGGGGGGGCGGGTGGATTTAAGCACGGTGCCGTTCCAGTATTTGCAGGAGATGCTGCGGGCGGAAATCCTGCGGCAAGCCGCGCCGGGGTTGGGGTTTTCGGTTACGCCGGAGGATATTGACACGGAGTTGCGCCGCCGGTTCCGGCCGACGCCGCCGGCGGGGCAGGAGGTGGATGCCGGGCAGCTGGACCAGGAATTTGACAATGCCTTTGCTCAGTTCCGCACGGCGACCGGGCTTTCGGAGGAGGAGTATCGGGTGCTGGTGGAGGAGGAACTGCTGCGGATTCAGTTGTCGCTGTTCATTGATGCCGGCATTCCGGGAAATCTGGAGCAGGTGGAAGTGGAGTGGATTCGGTTGGATATTGACGGGCCGGTGGCACCTGAGGAGGTTAGGACGCGGTTGGCCCGGGAGGATTTTGGCGTTGTGGCCGCCGAAGTGAGCGCGCCGACGCCGCAGAATTACGCCGGCCCCGAGGGCTATGTGGGGTGGGTGCCGCCGGAGGCTTTCCCGGAACTGGATAGCCTGATTTTTGGCAATGCCGACCGGGATATTGAACCGTTGGCGGTGGGGGAAATCAGCGAGCCGTCTTATACGCAGGATGGGGTTTATATCGTGCGTAAAATTGCCGGGCCGGAGGAACGGCCTTTGCGGGGGTTTGAGGCGGTTATCGGGATGGATGACGCGGCGCTCGATGCGCTGACGCCGGAGGAGCGGGAGGAATTGAGCCGGGAGATTCGCATTCGGGGCCGCTTGGCGCAGGAGCGGGTGGAGCAGTGGTTTGATGACCAGATGGCGCAGGGGTCTGCTGACGGCTGGCTGAGAATCAACTTTGACAGCGAGGTTTATGCGTGGGTTGCGGATCAGGTGCAGTTGTCGGCGCCGCGGCTCGAGCAGCCGGGGCCGCCGGTGGGCGGGCCGGGGTTTCCGTAGGGCGGCGGGGATGAGTTCGCCGCCGGAGTTGGAGGTCGGCTTGTTGGGCTGGGGTGTTACGGATGAGGGGATGCTAACGCTTTGAGGTGAACAAAATGATGAACTCGACCGCCGCCGCTGTCGCCCCGTTCAATGGGGTGAACCGGGGGTGTATATCGCCGACAATTTGGACTTTCTGCGGGCGATAAATACCGGGTCGGTGGGCTTGGTGTGCATTGACCCTCCCTTTGCCAAGAATGACACTTTTACCGCCGATAAGCTGAAGCCAAAACTCGAAGACCCCGAGAGGGACAACGGATGCTGTTGAACTTGATAGGGCCGGCGCGGAAAGCCATCTTGGGGGAGGGGTATCGGGAGTCGTACAAGGAAAACCGGGTCAAGGAGCGGGAAAGGGCAGGGCTGCCGGCGTTAAGCGCGGCGGAGTTAGAGGATGCAGCGTGGGCGGCGTGGGAGAAGTATGCGCGGCGGCATCCGGAGGTAGCGGCGGGCTGGGAGTGGACGCCGGTAGTTTTGCTGGGATTCCTGGCAGTGTTTGCGGTGCTGCTGTTCAGTTGCACGGGGCGGGGCGGGTAGGCAAGGCTGAGGGTCTGGCCAAGAGGCGGGCTGAGGGCATAGCGGAGTACCGGGCGTGGGAGGAGCGCAGGGACGCCGCCAAGCGGGAAGGCTTGCCCTTCGACGAGCCGCCCCCGGGCTGACGGCGCGGCGGCCGGGCATCCGCGTGGAGGTAGTGGGCAGTATGTTGCAGCTGATACCGAAAGTTCGGGACGGCATCCTGGCGGAGAATAACCGGAAGTGGCGGGAGTGGCTGGAGCGCAAGGCCGCCGCCGAGCGGGCCGGCTTGCCTTTCGACGAACCGCCGCCGGGCTGAGGGCGCGGCGGCCGGGCAGATGCCCGGACTGCCGGAAAACCGCCGAGGCGTGCCGGGGCGTCACGGATAAGGGGACGCTAACGCTTTGAGGTGAACGAAATGATGAACCCGACCGCCGCCGCTGTCGCCCCGTTCAACGGCGTCAACCGGGGGGTGTATATCGCCGACAATTTGGACTTTCTGCGGCGGATTAACACCAACTCCGTCGATTTGGTTTGCATCGACCCGCCCTTTGCCAAGAACGATACTTTTACCGCCGACCAGCTCAAGCCGCCTATCGAGAAGGACGAGCTGGACAACGAGAAGCGCCTGCTCAAAATCTGGGACATCACTACAGCCAAGCAAGCCGATAATGCCGGCATCGCTTGGCCCGATGACCCCAAGTCCAAAGGCGGCTACCAAGACACTTGGAGCTGGGACAAAGATATTCACCAAGATTGGGTGGACGGCATTAAGGCGACCCACCCGGCGGTGAATATGCTGATTGAGACCAGCCGGGAAATTCACGGGGACGGCGTTGCCGCTTACCTGGCATTTATGGCGATACGGCTGTTTGAGATTCACCGTATCCTCAAGCCGACGGGCAGCCTGTACCTGCACTGCGACCATACGGCGGACGGTTACCTGCGGCAATTGCTGGACGGGGTGTTTGGCAGCGGGGGGGAAGGCAAGCCCGGGTTCCGCAATGCGATCAGTTGGCGGCGAACCCATAGCAAAAACGCCGTGTCGTCGCGTTACGGGGCGAATCACGACACCATCTTTTACTATGGCAAGTCGGAGTCGGGGGGATTCTATAAAGACCAAGCATTCCGCCCTTACGATGACGCAGTCCCGGCCGGGTATCAGAAGGATAAGGCAGGCCGCTACTATGCGCTATCCCCCTTACACGCGCCGGGCAACACTGCCCGGGGAGATAGTGGGCAAGCCGTTTCGTTCCGGGGAAAGGTGTATAAAGTGCCTGCTAACCGCCATTGGACTGTACCAGGGGGGGAAGCGGCCGGGCGAATCCACGGCGGAAGGTTGGGCAAGGTTGGATGCCGAGGGGCGTATATACTTGGCCCCTAGCGGTAAGTTGCCGCAGTTTATTCGGTACTTGGATGAAATGCCCGGGGTTGCGCTGGATGATGTGTGGACGGATATAAAAATCCCGGGCGAGAGGGAACGAACCGGCTATCCCACCCAGAAGCCGGTTGCCCTTGCCGAGCGGATTATCAAAGCGGCAACAAAACCGGGAGACGTGGTGCTGGACTGCTTTGCCGGCTGCGCTTATGCGGCGGTGGCGGCGGAGAAGTTGGGGCGGCAGTGGGTAGCGTGCGATATTAACCCGCGCGCTTGGACCGTATTCAAGCGGCAATTCAACAAGGGCGGGGAGTTGCCCAAGTTGCATTGCAACGACCAGACTACCGGTCAACAAGTTATGGGGACGGTGCCAACGGTCACCGTCCACGGCCATAACCAACTCCCGGAACGAACCGATGGTGGCGGCGGTGTCGAAGTCAAAACCCTCCGCACGGACAACCGCCGGCAATCGGAAAGGAAATACAAGCGGGAGTCCACGCTGATGGACCGGGCGGAAATGCTGACCGCCTTGTTACGGTATAGCCATGGCCGGGCGTGGTGCTGCGGTTATATCAGCCGCGGCGACGACGGCCAGATTATCTTGACCAACTACGAGCTGGACCACATTACTCCGAAAAGCAAAGGGGGCGAGGATGAAATAACCAACCGCGCCCCGCTTTGCCCGGCGCACAACCGGATTAAAAGCGACAAGAACATTACCCTGTATCAGTTGCGGGAGTTGGTGATATTCAACCGGCAACTGGCGGAGGGGATGACGCCGGAGCGGTTGGTCAACCTGGAGGACGCCCTGCGGGAAGCCCGGCATATCTTTGCCGAGGCTTACCAGCGCAAGCACGGGGTGGCTTTGTTTTAAGCCCGGAAAACGGCCGAGGAGGAACATCTGATGCCTGAACGTAGCAAGTCAAACCGGCCCTTGGGGTTTTCCCCGGGCGGGCGGGGATGAGTTCGCCGCCGGCGTTGAAGGTCGGCTTGTTGGGTTTGGGCGTGGTGGGCGGCGGGGTGGCGGCCGCTTTGCTGGAGCAGTCGGAGGCTATTTCGGGCAAGGCCGGCCGGCCGCTGGTGCTGAAAAAAGCGCTGGTACGGGACTTGTCCAAGCCCCGGGATGCCGGATTGGGCGCGCCGCTGCTTACGGCTAATCCGGAGGAAATCCTGGCGGATCCGGACATCGGGTTGGTGGTGGAAGTTATCGGGGGCGTTCAGCCGGCAGCCCAATATCTGAAGGATGCGCTGACGGCCGGGAAGCACGTGGTTACGGCCAATAAGGAAGTGATGGCAAAGTACGGCCCGGAATTGCTGGCTTTGGCCCGGCGGCAAGGGGTTAATCTGCTGTTCGAGGCGAGCGTGGGCGGCGGTATTCCGATTCTGGGCTGTTTGATGGATGAACTGCTGGCGAATGAGTTTCGCTCGATTCGCAGCATCATCAACGGCACTACTAATTATATCCTGACCCGGATGGCTAACGACCACACCGGCTTTGGGGAGGCGTTGGCGGAGGCGCAGGAGCGCGGCTATGCCGAAGCCGACCCGACTAATGATGTGGAGGGGATTGACGCGGTTTATAAGCTGTCGATATTGGCGGCGTTGGCGTTTCATCATCGGGTGGATCCGGAGGATATTTACCGGCAGGGGATTGCGCGGTTGCAGCCGCAGGATTTCCGCTACGCCCGGGAATTGGGGTATGCGATTAAGTCGTTAGCCATTGCCACACTGGAAAAGGGCAACTTGCAGGCCCGGGTTTATCCGGCTTTGCTGCCGGTGGACGATATGCTGGCGAAGGTGGAGGGCGTTTATAATGCGGTGGAGGTGGAGGGGAGTTGGTGCGGGCGGGTGCTGTTTCACGGGCAGGGGGCGGGCCGGGGGCCGACGACTAGCGCGGTAGTGGGGGACATTATCGAGGTAGCCCGCCGGCTGGACAATGGGCCGCCGCCGGTGGCGGCCGGGGATAATGCCGAGGCGGCTCCGGAAAGCCAGTGCCGGATTCAGCCGATTGATGAACTGGAGTGTAAATACTACCTGCGGCTTAATGTAACGGACGGGCCGGGAGTGTTGGCGCAAATCGCGCAAATTCTGGGGCAGCAGAACATCAGCATTGCCGCCGTGCTGCAAAAAGACACGGATCCGGCCACGCAAACGGCCGAAATCGTCATTACCACGCATCCGTCGATAGAGGCGGCGGTGCAGCAGTCGCTGAAGTTGTTGGCGGATTTGCCGGTGGTGCGGGAAATCAGCAATCTGCTGCGGATTGAGGATTAGGGCCGGCGGGCGATGCTGACGGAGGGTTTGCTTACCGGGGAAGTGCGCGGTGTGGCGGCGGCGTGGGTTAATGGGGAATTGCCGCCGGGGGTGGCGGATGCCTTGGCTTTGGGCTTGCCGGAATGGGATGACCGGCTGGACTGCTGGCGAGTGGCATTGGTGGCCGCCGCTAATCCCGGCGTGGCGGTGGGGGAGATTCAGGTGGATCGGGCGGGGGAAATCCGGAGGACGCCGGCGGCGGCATTGGTACAGGAACGGTTGAAGGCGGCCATTCCGGCCGGGCCGGCGGCACCGGGGGGCAAAGGCGGCCGGGCCGGCCGGATCGCATTCCCGCCGCTGCCCAACAAGGTAATTCTGGGGGACTGCCGGGCGGTTTTGCCGGAGTTGCCGCCGGAAAGCGTGCAACTGGTCTTTACTTCGCCGCCCTATTTCAACGCCAAACCGGAGTGCGCGGAGTATGTGGACTATCCGGCTTATCTGGACTTTCTGGGGGAGGCGTTTGCCGCTTGCCATTCGGTATTAGCGGAGGGGCGGTTTCTGGTGGTCAATGTGTCGCCGGTGTTGGTGCGGCGGACTTCGCGGAGCGCCGCCAGCAAACGGCTGCCGATTCCCTTTGACCTGCATCCGATCCTCGACCGCTGCGGGTTTGAGTTCATTGACGATATTATCTGGCGCAAGCCGGAGGGGGCCGGTTGGCATTTGGGCCGGGGCCGCCGTTTTGCCGCCGACCGGCAGCCGCTGCAATACAAGCCGGTCACCGTAACGGAGTATATCCTGGTCTATCGCAAGAAAACCGACCGGCTGATTGACTGGAACTTGCGGAATCATCCGGACCCGGCGGCGGTAGAAGGCTCCCGGATTTGGGGCGATTACGATAAAACCAATGTGTGGGAATTGGCGCCGGCGAATCATCCGGGACATCCGGCCGTGTTTCCCGAGGAACTGGTGCGCCGGGTTATCCGCTACTACTCTTTTGAGGGGGACTGCGTGTTAGATCCCTTTGCCGGGGCCGGCACGGTGGGGCGGGTGGCCGCCGCGATGGGCCGCCGGTTTGCCTTGGTTGAAAAGCGGGCGGATTACTTTGAGCTGATGCGTCGGGAATTGGGGGAACTGCCGAATGCCAAGCGGGTGGATTTTGATGATAGAGGGGGAGGGGGCGATGCCGGAACTTAATGCAGCGAACCGAACCCTGTTGCGGGGGGATAATCTGCCGTTCCTGCGGGGACTGAACAGCGATTCGGTGGACTTGATTGCTACGGATCCGCCCTTTAACAAAAACCGGGATTTCCACGCGACCCCGGACAGCCGGTCGGCCGGGGCCCGCTTTCAAGACCGCTGGTCCTGGCAGGAGGATGTGCAACTGGACTGGCTTAATGTCTTGGCGGTGGAATACCCGGAGGTGTACGGGGTTATTGCGGCGGCTAAAGGGGTGTGGGGGGACGATATGGGGGCGTTTCTGTGCTGGTTGGGGGTTCGGCTGCTGGAGTGCCATCGGATTCTCAAGCCTACGGGCAGCTTGTACCTGCATACTGACCACACGGCCCACGCTTGGGTCAAGTGCCTGCTGGACGCCATCTTTGACCGGCGTAATTTCAGGAATGAAATCGCTTGGTGCTACCGTACCGGCGGGGCCAGCAAGCGGACTTTTGCCCGCAAGCACGACAACATCCTGTTCTATTCCAAGTCGGATGATTACCGGTTTGACTTGCCGCTAGACAAATCCTATCTGACCGGTCAAATGGGGCATCGGGTCAGCGATGAAACCTTTAGCGATGAGTGGGGGGTGTATCAGAACATCCGCTTTTCCGCTACGCTGATTAAGCTCTATAAGGATGAACGGGGCTATTTTACCCTGGCTGGGTGCCGGGATTACTGGAATATCGATGCGGTAGGGCGCACCAGCCGGGAACGCACCGGCTATCCGACACAAAAGCCGCTGGCACTGTACGAGCGGATAATTCAGGCGTCGAGTCAGCCGGGGGAGGTGGTTCTTGACCCCTTCTGCGGGTGCGCTACTACGCCGGTGGCGGCGGAACGGCTGGGGCGGCAGTGGATTGGGATGGACATTTGGGAAAATGCCTATTCCGTAGTGTGCGAGCGGCTGAAACAGGAGGGGTTGGTGCTGCCGGAGGATGCGGAGCCGAGGAATCGCAACGGGCAGGGCTTGCTGACCTACGGGGATATTACCAATACCGAGGTGGCGCCAACCCGCACCGATGGCGGCGGGACGGCGGCGCAATACTTGGCGATGCCGCAGCGGGGGCAAGCGGCGCGGCGGTATCCGGAGCCGCGCACCCAGCATCCGATCCTCTTAAACGACCTGGGGGCGTTCTGCCAAGGCTGCGGCCGGGATTACGGTTTCGACCCCCGGGCTTTGGAAGTGGACCATAAATGGCCGCGTTCGGCCGGCGGGGATGACTGCTATGAGAACCTGACCCTGCTTTGCGGCCCGTGCAACCAGGTCAAGAAAGATAAGCTGACGCTGGAGCAATTGCGGGAGGAAAATCGGCGAACCGGTCAACTGCTGCCGGCTAACGAAGGCAATCTTACCGCCGGGCAAGGGCGCAATCCCGGTCGGCGGCCGCGCCGGCGGGGTTAAATCGCTTACCCGCAGCCGGGCAATCCCGTCAATCCGGTCAGACCGGCCGGCGGGGCCGCCAACCGGGGCTAAAGGGCTTACCCGCAGCGGTCAAATCCGGTGTATAATACCGGCATTCAACCGGAGGGAGAGGATTTACCCAGCAGCTATGGGCGTCGGGGTTTTACATAAATACGGGGAGTTTCTGCCGCTGAACGCGGATACCCCCTTGTTCTCTTTGGGGGAAGGGGATACGCCGCTGGTGCAATCCCGCCGCATTGGGCCGGATTTGGGGGTGGGGGAACTTTACTTCAAGTTGGAGGGCTGCAATCCTACCGGGTCGTTCAAAGACCGGGGGATGGTGGTGGCGATGGCTAAAGCTCTGGAGGGTGGGGCGACCGGGGTGATGTGCGCCTCGACGGGCAACACCAGCGCCAGCGCGGCCGCCTACAGCGCCTACTGCGGCCTTTCCGCTTTTGTCATCATCCCCAAGGGCGAAGTGGCGTTGGGGAAACTGGCGCAGGCGATGGCGTACGGGGCAAAAATCATTATGGTGGACGGCAACTTTGACGCCGCGCTGAGCTTGGCCCGGGACTTTACCGCCCAACATCCGATTACCCTGGTCAATTCGGTCAATCCGCACCGCTTGGAAGGGCAAAAGACCGCCGCCTTTGAGGTTTCCGATGTGTTGGGGGACGCGCCGGATTACCTGTTTATTCCGGTGGGGAATGCCGGCAACATTACCGCCTACTGGAAAGGCTTTGTGGAATATAACGATTTGGGGCGCACGGTTACGCTGCCGAAAATGATGGGGTTTCAGGCGGCCGGGGCGGCGCCGATCGTGCAGGGGCAGCCGATCGCCAACCCGCAGACGATCGCATCGGCAATCCGCATTGGCAATCCGGCCAGTTGGCAGTCGGCGCTGAAAGCCCGGGATCAGTCCGGCGGGGCGATTGACCAGGTGAGCGATGATGAAATCCTCGAGGCTTACCGGCTGCTTTCCTCGCGGGAAGGGTTGTTTGGGGAGCCGGCGTCGGCGGCGTCTTTGGCCGGGCTGATTAAAGGGGTGCGGCAAGGGTTGAATCTGGAGGGGCAGCGGGTGGTGTGCATTATCACCGGCACCGGGTTGAAAGACCCGGATTTGGCGGTCAGCAGCGTTACGGCCCAAACCATTGAAGTGGCGCCGACATTGGAGGCGGTGGAGGCGGCGGCTTTGGGGGCGGGGGGCTAATTCGCCGATTTGCTAACGCTAATGCCGCCGGGCGGGTAAATGTGGTAGAATGCTGCCGGCCCGAAATTTCGGCGGCGGGTACAGCATTAGCCCATTGCCGTTCTTACCAAGCGACATTTACCCGCTATCCACCAAAAAAGGCAGGCCCGCTATTCAGCAGCCTATTGAACATAACATTCGGGAAATTCTGACGGCGATTGGGGAGAACCCGGGGCGGGAGGGCTTGGCGGCTACGCCGCGCCGGGTGGCCCGTCTTTATGCCGAACTTTTTGCCGGGGTGGGCGTGGATCCGCAGGAAGCGATCGACGCGGTTTTTGAGGCGGAAAGCGCCGACCCGGTAATGCTGCGGGATGTCCCTTTCTATTCAATGTGCGAACACCACCTGCTGCCCTTTTACGGCGTGGCGCACTTGGCTTACCTGCCGGACGGGAAAATTGCCGGCATCAGCAAGTTGGCGCGGACTTTGGATTTGGCCGCCCGCCGGCCGCAGGTGCAGGAACGCTTGACCGGTCAGGTAGCGGATGCCATCTATGCCGCTCTGAAACCTCGGGGCGTGGCGGTGGAACTGGCGGCGGAGCATCTGTGTATGGCAATGCGCGGGGTGCAAAAGCCGGGCAGCCGGGTTGTTACCACTGCTGTGCGCGGCCATTTCCTGACCGAAATCGGCAAGGATTGCCCGGATAGCTACTGGAGCCGGGACAGCCTGCTGGCTTTGCTGCGGCGGGGGGGCTAGTTGCGGGATAGCGGGACGATAACGCCGATTACTTCCTTTGGGGAGGCGGCGGCGCAATGGACGGAGCTGTTGGCGCAATGCCCGGCTAACACGCTGTTTCTGCTGCCGCAGTGGCAGGAAGTCTGGTGGGAGGCTTTCGGCGGCGGGCGGGAAATGGCGGGCTTTGTCCTTAATGCCGCCGATGGTATTGCCGCGATTGCCTCCCTGTCCCGGGTGGGCGCGGATTATGCCCTGATGGGCAATCCGGAAACTTTTGACTACAATGATTTCATCATCCGCCCCGGCGGGGAAGGGGATTTCTTTGCCGCGCTGCTGGAGCGGCTGGAGCGGGAGAATGGGCAGACGCTGGAACTGCCCTCCCTACGGGAAGCATCGCCGACTTTGGAACACTTGCCCGATTTGGCACGCCGCCGCGGCTATGCCGTAACCATTACCGAGGAGGATGTTACCCCGGGATTGGAACTGCCGGCTACTTGGGAGGAGTATCTGGCGGGCTTGTCTAAAAAGAACCGGCATGAACTGCGCCGCAAGCTGCGCCGCCTTGAAGGGACGGCGAATTGGCGTTGGTACTGCGTTAAGGAAGCGGCGGCCGTGGCGGCCCGTCTGACCGACTTTCTATCCTTAATGCGGCAGAGCGATCCGGAAAAGGCGGCCTATATGACGGCGGAACGGGAAGCCTTTTTCCGCCGCATTGCCGCCCGTACTGCGGAACTCGACTTGCTGCGTCTCTATTTTCTGGAGATGGACGGGCAGGAGGTGGCGGCGTCCCTGTGCTTTGACTATAACGGCGTCCGCTACCTTTACAACAGCGGCTATAATCCCGAGTTCAGCTACTACAGCGTGGGCTTGCTGCTGAATGCCCTTTGCCTGCGGGAAGCTATCGAGCAAGGGCAAACCTATTTCGATTTCCTGCGGGGGCCGGAATCCTACAAATATCATCTGGGCGGGCAAGACCGCCGGATCTATCGGATGGTGGTGCGAAAAAGTTGAGCTTGTCCCGGATTGCTTTCATATCTTGCCACGCCAGCCCGCTGGCGGCCCCCGGTCAGGGCAAGTCCGGGGGAATGAATGTTTATGTCCGCCAACTGGCCCGGGCGTTGGGGCAGAGCGGCGCGGCGGTGGACATTTTTACCCGGGAACACCGGCCGGGCGGCGATCCGGTAGTCTATCTTTCGCCCCAAGTGCGGGTGATCCACCTGCCGGCCGGGGAACCGGAGACGCCCCTGTCGGAGTTGTACCGGCATCTGCCCCAATTCCTGGGCGGGATGCGGGAGTTTCAGCGGTGGCAGGGGTTGGACTACCAACTGGTGCATTCCCACTACTGGCTTTCGGGCTGGCTGGGGCGGGCGTTCAGCCGAGAGCTGGGCATTCCCCACGCGGTAACTTTTCACACTTTGTCCCGGATCAAAATGCAGTCCCGGGCCGGGGAAAAGGAGCCGCTGCAACGGCAGCAGGTGGAGGGGGAACTGATGGCGGATGCGGACGCGATAATCGCGTTCAGCCCCCACGAGCGGGATGCGATGGCGCGCCTTTACGCCGCGGATGTGGGGCGGATTCATCTGATTCCCTGCGGGGTGGACCTGCGGACTTTCCGGCCGCTGGACCGGGAGGAATCCCGGCAGCGGTTGGGGCTGAACGGGGACAAGGTGCTGCTCTATGTGGGGCGCATCGAATCGCTGAAAGGGGTCGAGCTGCTGGTGCATACGGTGGCGCAGATGGATACCTGCGAGCCGGTGCGGACGTTGGTGGTGGGGGATGATAACGGGCAGGACAATGAACTGGCGCGCATCCGCCGCTTGACGGAAACCTTGCAGGTGGAGGATGCCTTTGATTTCATCGGGCGGGTGCCGCAGGAGGAATTGCCGGTTTATTACAGCGCCGCGGATGTCTGCGTGGTGCCGTCTTTTTACGAAAGTTTCGGGTTGGCGGCGCTGGAGGCGATGGCTTGCGGCACGCCGGTGGTGGCGTCCCGGGTCGGCGGGATTGCTACCGTGGTGCAGCACGGGCGTACCGGCTACCTGAAATCCTGGCGGTGTCCGGAGGCTTTTGCCAACTCGCTGGAGATGTTAATATCCAGCAAGAGTTTGCAGCACAGTATGGGGCGGGCGGCCCGGCGCCGGGCGGAGGATTTGAGTTGGGAGAAAATCGCCGGCCGGATCGCCGCCGTTTATCAATCCTTGACGCCGGGGGCCGGCAAAGGGGAGTAGGCGGCGGAGAATAATCCCGGCCGGGCAGCCCCGGCCAATGCCATTCACACTACAAACCGGGGAGAGACGGGGAAACCAGTATGGCTGTGCCGCAAAACCCGCGCGCCAACCTGTTCCGCCGGGGGCTGCGCCACTTCGAGAGCAATCTGGGCGCCGGCTTGCTGGTTATCCTGCCGCTGATTATCACCATTTGGGTCATCCAGTTCCTCTTTGGCTTGTTCGACCCCATCTTTCGGGAACTATTTCTCGAGTTCCTGCCCGGCGAATACATCCCCGGCACCGGGTTGCTGGTAATGCTGGCTTTGATTTACCTGGCGGGCTGGTTCACTACGCACGGGTTGGGGCAGCGGCTTATTGACTACGGCCATCGCAGCCTGGAGTTTCTGCCGGTGATCAAAGCCATTTACGGGCCGCTGCGCTCGGCGGTGCAGCTGATGGGCAACGCCGAATCCCGCCCGTATCGGGGGGTGGTGCTGGTCGAGTTCCCCCGGGCCGGCGCCAAGTCCATCGGACTGATAACTTCCCAACTGGGGGATGACCCGGATGGGGAGGAGATGGTGGCGGTCTATGTGCCGACGACGCCGGTGCCTTCCTCCGGGTTTCTGATTGTAGTGCCGGCCAAGGATGTAATTCCTACGGACTTTACGGTGGATGATGCGATGAAAATCATCATTTCCGGGGGCATTCTGGCGGGGAGCATAATGGGGGATCCGCCGGGTCAGCAGACGGCCACGCCGGAACGGGATCATGATTAGACCGGCCCCAATTGCCGCGTCTAACCCCCAGCCGCTGTGCTATAGTGGCGGCGCAGTTAGAAAAGGCAGGAGCGGAATATGACCACCCAATCCCCTTTACAAGGTATGGAACCGGCGGCGGGCGGGCAGATGCATGAGCAGACCTTTAACATCGCCCTGGCCCAAGCCCTCCGCACCCGGCGCAAGGCGTGGCGGGAATCCGACCAAGCCATCCTTTGCGAGCGGAACCGGGTTTTGTGGGATGCCCAAGCCGACCGCCCGGATATTCTGGCGCAGACGCCGGAGATTTACCCGGTGGTGCTGGAAGTGGAGTTCGGCGACCCGGCTTTTGGCGATGCCCGCAGTCGGTTGGGCAAGCGGGTGCACGGCACTGCCGTTCCTATCCGCTCCGCCATTGCCATCGGCGCGGCCCCCGAAATCCGCAGCTGGTCCGACCGCCAGTTGCAGGAATGGCTGGCTGACCCCTACGCGGTGGAATTGAAGTACGCCATCCTTTCCGCCAACATCCGGGGCGACGAGGCGGGCGAAGTAACCCTGACCGATAATCAAATCCATTACTGGCCGCGGCGGCCCGGCTTTGTAACCGGCAATCTGGAGGATTTGGCGGTGCTGTGCGAATACGCCGCCGCCCCGCCGCAACTGGTTACGGACACGGCTAAATCGGTCGCCGCCCAAATCAACAATTTGGCTGAGGCACTGTATCGGGGATTGGAGCCGGCGGCGATTCAAGAAATCGCTAAAGAATTGGGACAGACCGACTTGCGGCAAGGGCTACGGATGGCGTGCTGTATCTGGTTGACTTCTTTGCGCTTGCAGAACCTGCTGGCGGAAACTTCCGATGACCTGAAAGCGCAGGGGTTGAAAACCCTATCGGAAATGCGCTTTGTTAGCCAAGCCGGGGAGGTAATTATCCCCGACGATGTGCGCGTCGAGTGGGGCAAAATCCTGGCCTTCAACTACAAAGCCGTGTTCAATGCGGCCCGCAATGTTCTGCATCTCCGGATGCCGGATACCGTTGGCGGGGATGTTATAACCCTACTGGCCCGGCAGGCGTCCCGGATAACTAACTTGCGCTTGGGCAATCGGGTGGACTTTGCCGGCGAGCTTTTCCCGGAACTGCTGAGCGACCGGGAGGAAACGGCCGCCCATTACACCTTGCCGGAAACGGCGGAGCTGCTGTCCCAGATGGCAGTGGCCCGCTTGAACTTGCAAGACTGGCAATCGCCGCAGGAAGTAGCGTCTCTGAAAATAGCGGACTTTGCCTGCGGCACCGGCTCGCTGCTACGGGCTCCCTACCGGCACATCCGCAGCCGCCACGACTCCGCCGGTGGCACCGGGGAGGGTTTGCACCAGCGGATGATGGAGGATTCCATTACCGGCTTGGACATCAACGCCTTGGCGGCGCACATGACCGCCGCCGGTCTGTCCGTAACGGAATTGGCAACCGAATACCACCGCACCAACATTGCGGCGGTAGCGGTGCTGGGCGGGAAAGCCGGTTCCTTGGAGTTGCTGGATTCGGAACAGATAACCGATATTACCGGCCAAACCGTCAGCGCCGCCGCTGATGACTGCGCCCTGCCAACCAACATTGAGGTACAGAACGAAAGCCGGGATTTGGTTATCCAGAACCCGCCCTATACCAGGGCCAAGGGCGGGTTTCAGCCCTTTGCTATAGCCGGCATCAGTGAAAAAGAACGCCAGCGCAGTGAGACCCGGTTGAGAAACCTCCGGGATAAACTCCGCCGGGCCGGCAACGAAATTCCCAACGGGCAAGCCGGTATGGGGGCGGATTTTTCCGCTCTGGCCGACCGCAAGCTGAAAAAGGGCGGAGTTTTTGCCACTGTGCTGCCCTTGACCGCGGCTCATTCCGAATCCTGGCAAGGTTTCCGCAAGACCCTGGAAACCGAATACCAGGACCTTACTGCTATCGCTTTCGTTTCCAACGCCGGCGCGATGCTGTCCGCTGAAACGAATATGAACGAGATGCTCCTGATTGCCACTAAGCGGACGGAGCCGAAACCCGATTCCGAGCAAGCCCGATTGCTCTGTATCAACCTGAGCGCCGCCCCGGAGTCCCTGTCTGAGGCGTTCTGGTATGCCAAGCTGTTCAACCGCCTCGGTCAACCGGAGCGGGGCGGCGATGTCATCTACGATACGGATATGGGCAAGAACATCGGGAGTTGGGTGGTTCAGAATGTAACCGCCGCCGGCTTTCCCTGGTTCACTGTTGGGATGCAAGACCATCACCTGGCCCGCACCGCCGCCGAATTGATGGCCGGCCGGTTTTATTCCATTCAGAATATGGAGAGTTGGGAGTTGAGCCTGGAGTTCACTGCGCTCCGGGAAGTCGTCAGCGTTGGCCCCACTCATGATTTAATCGGTCATCCCCGCGGCGGTGACGGTCGCGGCGCTTTTACTTTCGACCGGGTAAAGAGAGAGCAGGAACCGAGCCATTCCGCTATTGGCCCTACTCATCACCTAATCGGCCATATTCGCGGGAACGAGGAAATCGGGGCTTTTACCTTTGACCCGATAGCGGAGGGGCAAGTACTTAACTATCCGGCCCTTTGGTCGGTGGACAGCAAAACCCAGCGAAGTATCTTAACTAATCCCACCCACGAGGGGCAGCCGGTTGCCGACCGGGAGGATTTGCAGCGGCAGATGTTGGCGCAAAGGAGCGACTTGTTCATCTCCCGCAACCTGCGGATGACCTCTCAAGCCTTGGCCGCCGCCCGGACGGCTGACTTGGCAATGGGCGGTTCGACCTGGACGGCGTTGCTGGTGGACGCCGGAGTGAAAGACGCTTTGGCGATTTGGCTCAATTCCACTTTGGGACTGCTGACCCGGGTTTGCTATGGTCAAACGACTCAAGCCGGCCGTTCCCGGATGCAGATACGCGGGTTAGCCGGTTTCCCCGTCCCCAACTTTGCCGCCGACACCCCCGCCGGCCAGCAGGCGCGGCAACGGGCGCCGGAACGCTATGGGGAACTGGCGGCTTTGCCGCTGGAGCCGATTTCCTACGCTTTCCGGGATGGGAACCGGCACAAAATCGACGCAGCGGCTCTGGAGTTGGTCGGCTTGGGCGGTAATGCGGCGGCCGCCCGCGCCCTGTCCCATCTCCGCAGCCTCTGGTGCCGGGAGCCGGCGGTCCACGGCGGCAACGAAACCATTATGAAGGCTTTAGGCTTGCGGAGTTAGGGTTTGGGGATAACAAAGCCGCCCCCGGTTAAAGGGGGGGCGGCCTTTCTGCCGATTCTCGGGACTGGTTGCGGTCGGGATTGCCGGAGGATAGTAATACTGCGTGCAGCCGCCGAGAACATTCCTCGAAGTTAGCCCGGTTGACCGGGTTGGCATGGGGGCCGGCGGTGTTGCCGGCCCCGTTGCGGTTAGGTCAGGGTTTAGCGAAAGAAGCCGCGGCGATTGCTGCTGCCCTGCTGCCGGCGGAGGAAGCTGGGGACATCCAGCTCGTCATCGCTTTGGCGGGGCATATCCTGCAGGAGCCGCTGCAACTCGGCTTCCCGGGCGCGCTGATTGTCTTGCAGCACCGGGAACGCCGCCGCCACCATCGTCATTTTGACTTCGTCCTCGAGGCGCGGGTCGCGGCTGGTGCCAAAGATGATGTTGGCCTCCGGGTCGGACATTTCCTCGAGGACATGGGCGGCATCCTGGACTTCCTGCAAGGATAGGCTGGTGCCGCCGGTGATGACAAAGAGGATGCGCTTGGCCCCTTCCATGGCAATGTCGAGCAGGGGGCTGCGGGTCGCCATCCGGGCGGCGTCAATGGCCCGATTGTCGCCCTTGCCGCGGCCGATGGCGAGCCAGGCCGGGCCGGCGTTGCTGAGGATGGTTTTGACATCGGCGAAGTCCACATTGATTTCGCCGGGGACAGTTACCACTTCGGCAATGGCCTGGACGCCCTGATGCAGGACGGAGTCGGCCATTTTCAGGGCATCCTCCCAAGTAAAGGTCTGGTCTTTCTCCTGGTTAAGTTCCAGGAGGCGGTCGTTGGGGATGACGATGACGGTGTCGGCGTGTTCCTTGAGGCGTTCGATGCCTTCCTCAGCGTTTTTGCGGCGGGCGGCAGCCTCGAAGGAGAAGGGACGGCTGACCACGGCGACGGTCAAAGCGCCGCTGGATTTGGCGATTTCGCAGACCACCGGGGCGGCGCCGGTGCCGGTGCCGCCGCCCATCCCGACGGCGACAAAGACCATATCGGCGCCGTCGACGGCTTTTTCGATGTCGGGGCGGGATTCCTCGGCGGACTGGCGGCCGAGTTCGGGCTGGGCGCCGGAGCCGAGGCCGCGGGTGAGGTTCTGGCCGAGGGCGATGCGGTGAGCGACGTCGCAGCGGAAAAGGTGCTGGGCGTCGGTGTTAAGGGCGTAATACTCGACCACCGGGAGTTTGTCCTTATACATCCGGCTGACCGCGTTGCTGCCGCCGCCGCCGACGCCGAGGACTTTGATGAGGGGGACGCCCCGGGCAATTTCCGGCATGGCGTTGGCCGCCGGGTCGTTATGCTCCCGGCCGGGTTCCCAGGATGCGGTGTTTCCGAATACCATAATTCCACTCCTTCCGAACTGACTAAAGTTGACCAAGACTGCGATAACTGCGCCTTGCCGCCGCCGGGGATTGGTTGGCTGTATCGGGTGATTTGCCGCCCCGTTTCCCGCCATTGGCAAAGTCTGCTCTCGACGGCCGCCGCTGCGCTACCGGGGAACTTTTTCGGTGGCGCGCTTGATGCGGCTGAGGAGAGATTTGTACCCGCGAGAGATAGCTTCGCCGGGGCTTTCGGAACTGCCGCCGCTGCTGCGGTAGTTGCGGCGTTCCCCCTGATGTTTGATGCCCCAGAGCAGGGCGCCCACGGCGGCGGAAAAGCCGGGTTTCCGCAGTTGGGAGGGCAGGCCGGGGACATTTTCCGGGTAGGCAATCCGCACCGGCCCGCTGAGGTATTTTTCGGTAAGTTCGCGCAAGCCGGCCAGTTCGGCCCCCGCGCCGGTAAAGACCAGGCCGCCATCCGGCAGGCGGTTCAGGCCGCTCTGTTCGCTGAGGCGGCGGATGGACAGTTCGAGGATTTCCAGCATCCGGGCGCTGAGCGGCTCGCACAACGTCCGCCGCCGGGCAATCCGTTCCTCCTCGCCGGGACTGCCGGGCAGCACCACTTCGTCATCCACCGCCAACTCCGGCAGGGCGTTGCCCCACTGCAACTTGACTTCCTCGGCTACATAGTAAGGAATGCGTTCCGCTACCGCCAAATCCCGGGTCAGCTGAATGCCGCCGACCGGGAGGACGGTAGTGCAGACCGGGCTGCCATCGCGGAACAGGGATACATCGGTAGTACCACCGCCAATGTCCATCAGAATAACGCCCATTTCCCGCTCGTCGGCGGTCAGGACGGCTTCGGCGGCGGCCAGGGATTGGGCGACGAGGCCGTTGACCGGGACGCGGTTGGCTTCGGCGGCGGTGGCGGCGTTTTTGAGGGCGGCGGCTTCGGCGGTGATGACATGGGCTTCGAGCTGCACCTGGCTGGCGTGAAGTCCCATGGGATTGCGGACGCCAGCCAAGCCGTCAACCTGGTAGCCCATAGGGATGATGTGCAGCACTTCGCGGTTTTCGTCGAGTTGGGGGAGGGAAGCCCGGATGAGGCGGTGCATTTCCCCTTCGGAGATGCTACTGCTGCCGGCGGCGTGGGGCTGCCAGATGTCTTTGGTGTTGACGCTGGACAGGTGGTCGCCGCTGACGACCAGATAGGCGCCGCCGTGGGCGCTGCGGCCGACATAGCGATGGGCTTCGTCGAGGGACGCTTTGACGGCGGCCTTGACTTCCTCGAGGTTTTCGACGCGGCCCTTTTGGATGCCCCGGGAAGGGGTAATGCCGCTGCCGAGGACTTTGAGTTCGCCTTCGGCGCCGACGCGGGCTACGATGGAACACACCTTGCTGGCGCCCAAATCCAGGGCGGTGTAGAATGTCTCTTTCACCAGGTTTCCCCGTCCTTCTTAAAGAGTTTTCCGATAGTTTCCGTTGCCGGGTTTCCGCTTTCCCGGGGGTTCAGTCCGCCAATCGTTCAGCGACGCGCAAGCGGGCGCTGCGGCTGCGGGGGTTGGCGGCGATTTCCGCCGGGCCGGGCTTGATGACCCGGCGGTTAACCAGGCGCAGGGTGGGCTGATGGTCACAGCGGCAGACCGGGAGACCGGGGGGGCAAATGCAAGCCGCCGCCGCGGTGGTCAGGGTTCTTTTGACGATACGGTCCTCCAGGCTGTGGTAGCTGATGACGGCGAGGCGGCCGCCGGGTTTGAGGAGTCGGGGTGCGGCGTTCAGTCCGGCAGTCAGTTGGTTCAGTTCGTCGTTGACGGCAATCCGCAGGGCTTGAAAGGCGCGGGTGGCCGGGTGGATGCGTTGGCGGCCGCCGCGGCGATTGCCGGGATTGCCGGCTACCTGGGCGATTATTGCAGCCAGTTGGCCGGTGGTGTTGATGGGGCGGCTGCTGACGATAGCGCGGGCGATGGCTCGGGCGCGGGGTTCCTCGCCGTATTCGTGGAGGATACGGGCGAGGTCGGCGGCGGGCCAGGTATTGACCAGGTCGGCGGCCGTGGGGATGGCAGCAGCCGGGTCGAAGCGCATATCGAGGGGTTCGTCCCGTTGGAAACTGCCGCCGAAGCCGGGGGCGTCCACTTGGCGGGAACTGATGCCCAAGTCGAGGAGGATGCCGTCGGCTTGGCTACCCTGGCCCCAAGTTTGGCCGGCCAGTTCGAGCAAATTGGCGTAGCTGCCTTTTACCGGGGTAAAGGGGGCCGGTTCGGCGGGCGAAGTATTGGCGGGGTTAAAGGGCTGGAGGCGGGCGGCAGCCCGGACTAAAGAACGAGGGTCGCGGTCGATGCCCAACACTTTCCCATTGGGCGCAGCAGCCCGGAGGAGGGCTTCGCTATGCCCTCCGTCGCCCACGGTGCCATCCACATACCACCCGTCCGGGCGCGCGCCCAACTGACCCAAGACCTCCGGCAGCAAGACGGGCCGGTGCCAGGGAGTATCCATTCCCTTAACCCTGACCGGGCCGCCGGGAAGCCGCCGCCGCGGTCGCCGGCTGATGGAGCCGGCGGCCCAACCGCCCAACCGATATTCCCGGGGCAATGCCGCTGGAGATGCCATAATCGTCCGTAGAAACGCCTCGTTCTTGGTCCGGATTGCCGGGGTTTCCGCCGCTGCGGGGCAATTAAGAGAAAGGGAATGGATACCTGGGGGAGCAAGCCGCCCCGTTGTATCGGGAAACCCCAAAGCTGCCCTGGCTATGCCTTTATCGATAGACTTGCCGCTGCCCGGTATAGGCAGAGACAGAGTCGGAAATGGGCCGGCCGGCGGCGGGAATTCGCCCCGAACGGTGGTGTCTGCGGCGGCGTTGGGCGGGCGTTTGATGGCTCCGCACTGCGCCCCGGAAACTGGATTGAAGTTACCAATGGGCAAAAGATGATGTCAACAAGAGAAGGATACGGTTTTTTACGATTTTTAGAAAAGGGACAATTTTGGTTGGAGTTTTAGAATTGGGGGGATGGGTAAGAGGGCGGCGGGGTTGGAGAGGAGGTTGGAGGAATAAGTGGGGGTGATGGGGGAAGGATGGGGTATTAAGCGGGCGGGGGATACCGGTGTTGGCGGAAACCGCGGCCGCGGTTTCCGCCTTGTCGGGAGAAGGGTTGGCAGGTCTGGTCGTTGGGCCGCCATACGCCGGTTGGCACATTGGCTTACTTCACTCCGGTATTGCCCGGCCAGATTGCCGATTACGGTTGCGCTACCTTGAGTTGGCTACTGGCGCCGGTTGGTATGGTTGCCATGCCGGCGGGTTGGCCCGGTGTTGCGACCGGGGTTGACCGTTCTCCAGTCAACCTGGGTTGCTCCGACTCCTGTAGGAATGGGGCGGCGGTTTGGTACGGCGGGTGGGATTTGCCGTTGGCCGCTGCTCCTGGTGGGTTTGCGGGTCCTTGGTCCGCTTTCCCGGGGTAGGAGTGTTTGAGGCGTCCGGCGGCTTGTTTAGGGCCGGCCGGGGCCCACAGCGCGCTGTGTGGAGCGATATTAAGTTTTACGGTAAGCTTAGCGTAAAGAACCCGGCGTCCCGGGGTCAGGTCAACCTTGACGATTTTTATTATGGGGGCGGGAATTATGGTTGTCAATAGTCTTTCGGGATGAATTTTCGGGAATTGGGAAATTGGTTTTAGAGGATACGGCGGGGGAACTTTTGTAAAAGTTCCCCCGCACCCCCTCAAAACTTTTGGAGTTGGGGATGGCTGGTTGTCTTGAGGGTGGTTGCGGGGGCGGCATTTTAGATTCCTCGGCTGTCGCCTCGGAATGACATGGGTAAAACAGGGCGGGGAATGACGGTGGGAGGATGGGAATGATGGTTGCCGGAGGATGGGGAGACGGCAGGGGAACTTTTACAAAAGTTCCCCCGCACCCCCTCAAAATTTTTGAGGTTTGGGATTCTGGATTCCCGTTGGCGGGGGAAGGAAGGCCGGGCGGGGGCTGACGCTCCCGCCCGGCGGCCGCCGCTTAGTCGTCGTCCTCCAGTTCCTCCACATCCGGCATCAGCACGAACTCCGGGTAGGATTCCATCCCCAACTCGGCCGTATCCTGCCCCAACCGCTCCACCTGCGTGGACACCCGCGCGCCCAGGAACGGAATGACATCCGTTGCCTTCCAAGCCAGCCACGACACCGGCAGCACGAAAGCCCCGATGGCCAGTACGCCCACCAACTGCACCCAAAGGATGCCGCCGGTGGCCACGCCAACGAAAGGCAGCAATCCCACCGCCAAGGTTCCCCAGATGCCGGCGAACAAGTGGGCCGGCACCGCGCCCACCACATCATCCAGCTTCAGCTTTTCCAGCAGTTTCAACCCGCCGGTACAAATGACGCCGCCAATGGCGCCAATCAGCACCGCCCAAGGGTGTTCGACAAAAGTCGGCCCGGCGGTGATAGCGACCAAGCCGGCGATAGCCCCGTTCAAGCCGGCAAACAGGTCGATGCGGCCCAGCAGGGGGCGGGATACCGACAGGGCGGCGATAACCCCGGCGGCGGCGGCCAGGTTAGTGTTGACCAGAATGTGGGACATCTGCACCACATTCGCCACGCCGCCCAAAGCCAACTCCGACCCGCCGTTGAACCCGAACCAGCCCAGCCAAAGGATGAACACCCCCAAAGTCACCAACAGCACATTGGAGGGCGGCGTCTGCCGCACCGTCCCGTCCCGGCGGAACTTGCCGAGGCGCGGCCCCACGACCAGCATACCCGCCAAAGCGGCCCAACCGCCGGTGCTGTGGACGATAGTTGACCCGGCAAAGTCGCTGAAACCGATGCCGCTCAACCAGCCGCCGCCCCAGGTCCACGCCCCGACAACCGGGTAAATAAAGGCGGTCAGGATGAGCGTAAAGAGAAAGAAACTCCACATCTTGACCCGTTCCGCCAAGGCTCCGGAAACGATGGACGCCGCCGTAGCTACGAACACCATCTGAAAGAACCAGTCGGACATCGTGGAGTAACTGGCCTTCGCGGCTACCTCGGCCGCGTTGTCGGCGCCGCCGACCAGGGCAATCTCCTCCGCCGACGGCCCGTAAGCCAGGTTCAGCGTGCCAACCAGCCCCAAGAGCCGGTCGCCGTCCACGCCGACATACATCAGGTTGTAGCCGATAAAGAAAAATGCCAAGCCGGCGATGGAATAGATGCCGATGTTTTTGAGGCAAATCATCGACGCGTTCTTGGTACGCACCGACCCGGACTCCAGCATCGTAAAGCCGGCGCACATCCACATCACCAACGCCCCCCAAATCAGGAAGGAAAAGGTGTTCAGGACGAATTGGGTTTCCGGGTCAATGCCGGCCGCGTGGGCCGTCCCGGGCCAAGCCCAGAACAGGGCCACGGTCAGCAGGGTTAGGGCGGCCGCGCCCCAAACCCGGCGGCGTCCGCCAATCAGGTTCCCCAAGTGGTTAAAAATGGCTGACAGGTTCATTCTCCTTGTCCCCTTTATTACAAGTGGTTAAATTCGCCGCCAGATACTAGCACAAATCCGCCCCTTTGACTACACCCGGCGGCACCGGATTCCCGGGCTGTCGTATATACCTAGTGACTTACTTCCGTCATTCCCACGAAAGTGGGAATCCAGACCGGGTTATCGCCTATACTCGTCCTTCCCACGAAAGTGGGAATCCAGAAAGCCCGGGTATGGGAATTTGCGCCTACACCGGTACGGCGGCAAAGGCTTTCCTCAAAGCGGCGGCGCTGCGGTCGACCGCTTGCTGAGCTTGCTCCACGGCCGCAAACATTCCAAAGAAACCGTGAATCAGACCATCATAGCGGACGCAGTCGGTCGGGATGCCGGCCGCTTGCAAGGCGGCGGCGTAGGCTTCCCCCTCATCCCGCAGCGGGTCATATTCGGCGGTCAGCACCAGAGCTGGCGGCAGGCCGCTGAGGTCGGCCGCTTCCAGCGGCGCGGCGTAGGGATTGGCGGCGTCCCCGTCGGATGCCAAGTAGTGATTCCAGTACCAAATCATCGTGTCCCGGGTCAACTGGTAGCCGTCGGCGTTGTCCCGATAAGAGCCATTGTCAAAGTCCCGCCGGGTTACCGGATAGACCAGCAGCTGAAAAACCAGCGGACAGCCGCCCCGGTCCCGGGACATCAGCGCCACGGCAGCCGCCAAGTTGCCGCCGGCCGAGTCGCCGCCCACGGCGATGCGGCCGGGATCGACATTAAGCGCGGCGGCGTTGGCGGCCAGCCACTGGGTCGCGGCGTAGCAATCCTCCGCCGGACCGGGAAACTTGGTCTCCGGAGCGAGGCGGTAATCCACCGACACCACCACGCAGTCGGCGCCGGCGCACATATTGCGGGCCGCCGCGTCTGCCGTATCCAAATCGCCGACGACCCAACCGCCGCCGTGAAACCAAGCCAAGCCGGGAAAGGGGCCGGGGCCGGCAGGAGTGTAAATCCGCGCGGCCACCGGGCCATCCGGGCCGGGGATAGCGCAATCCTGCACCGCGCCCACTTCCGGGCCAACGGCGCGCATTCGGGCTTTGGTATTGGCCCGGGCTTCCTGCGGCGAAACCTCGTTATTGGGCGGCAAGCCCAACGCCGCCGCCGCTTCCATAACCGCCACAATCTGCGGATCCAAAGGCATAACTGCACCTCCGGCGCATATAAGATTGCGGGCAATTGTAACGGTAATGGCGGGGGAATGCCAGTTTTTGAGCTTGGGGCGATTGGGGGCGGGTTGATATTGGGCTGGATGTGGGGTAGTATGGTGATGGAGTATAGTACGGGAAGCCGATTAAGATAAGGCAGGTTTGCCATGAGCGGCGAGAAGGTTACGGTTAACGCCAACGGGAAAAAGGCGGCGGGAGTTAGGGGCAAGGTTAAGGGTGTCCGGGACCCGTTTGCCAGCCGGGAAGTGGACATCGAGACCTTGCGGGAAGTCACCGACTTGGTCATCGAGCTCCATTGGGACGCTCTGAAGGAGCTGGAACATCGTTAAGCGAAGGTATTGGTTCCCTACCGCCTTTGAGGTAGAGAACATAATATATCGGCTGGCGTCCAATTTTTACCCGGACTACCCGGATCCGATGCCGGATTTTCTGTACCTCGGCGGTGCGGAAGGGAAAGGGCGTCTGGAATCGGCGTTGGCCCAACCCCGGCAGACCTTTGGCGGGCTTTACCTGTACCGCACCGTCTTTGACAAGGCGGCGGCGTTGCTTTGCTCCATCATCAAGAACCATGCCCTGGTGGATGGCAACAAGCGGACGGGGTTGGCTACGGTTTCGGTGTTTCTGGCGCTTAACGGGTATCTGTTTTATCCCACGATGGGGGAGGCGATCGAACACTGCGTCAAAATTGCCGAGACGCAAGGCACCAGAGAGCAAGGGGAAGTAGCGAAGTGGCTACGGCGGCGGTCGCTGAGCTATGACAAGTACCTGTTGAACCTGCTGGAAGGGGGCGAGGATTGGGTGGGGGCGGAGGAGCATACCCGGGAGATTATCCGGAAGCTGGTGGAAATCGCCCGGGCTGACCGGTGAGTTCGACTTAACCCCCTAACCCGGTTGTTTTGGGCAATTGCCAATTAAAACCGTCGTTCCCGTTGGCACGGGGAGGGCGGTTTTTAATTTGCGGCGGTCGGTTGCTTATGGCTTGGACTGGGGTTGCGGTTGCCAGCGGAGGTTGGGGCGGCGGGCGGCTCTTGCTTCGTCAAGGCGGGAGACTGGCGTGGTGTGGGGGGCTTGCTGGACGAGTTCCGGGGTTTCTTGGGATTCCCGGTTGATGGCTTGCAGGGCGGCGATAAAGGCGTCGAGGGTGTCGCGGTTTTCGGCTTCGGTGGGTTCAATCATCAGGGCTTCGTGGATGATGAGGGGGAAATACATCGTGGGGGCGTGAAAGCCGTAGTCGAGGAGGCGTTTGGCGACTTCGAGGCCGCTGACGCCGCGCTCCCGCTGCCAGTCGGCGGAAAAGACTACTTCGTGCATACAGGGGCGGTCATAGGGCAGGTAGTAGTCAGCGCGCAGCCGGGTTAGCAGGTAGTTGGCGTTGAGGACGGCGTTGCCGCTGATGGCTTGGATGCCGGCGGCGCCGAGGGTGCGGATGTAGGTATAGGCGCGGACCAGTACGCCAAAGTTGCCGTGAAAACCGCTGATTTTTCCGATGCTGCGTTCCGGGGTATGCAGTTGATAGCGGTTGCTTTGCTCATCCGCCGCCGCATCCGCCGACCGGACTAGCGGGGCGGCCAGATAGGGCGTCAGTTGGGGGCCGCAGCAGACCGGGCCGGCGCCGGGGCCGCCGCCGCCGTGGGGGGTGCTGAAAGTCTTGTGCAGGTTCAGGTGGATGACATCAAAGCCGAGGTCGCCGAGTTTGACGCGGCCGAGCAAGGCGTTCATATTGGCACCGTCGCCATAGACGAGGCCGCCGGCGTTGTGGACGATGCGGCAGACCTCGACAATGTTGCGGTCGAACAAGCCTAGAGTGCTGGGGAGGGTTATCATCACACCAGCCAAGTCGGGGCCGGCCAGTTGGCGGAGGGCGGCCAAATCCACATTGCCATCAGCGTCCGAAGGCAGGGTTACAACCTCGAAGCCGGCCATAGCGGCCGATGCCGGGTTGGTGCCGTGGGCGCTGTCGGGAATTGCCATTTTAGTGCGGCGGGTATCGCCGCGTTCTTGATGATAGGCGCGCATCATCAGGACGCCGGCCAGTTCGCCGTGGGCGCCGGCGAGGGTAGCCAGGCTTACGCCGGCCATTCCGGTAATTTCGCCGAGGTATTGCTGCAGGCGGTACAGCAGTTCCAGCGCGCCTTGGGCCGTTTCCGCCGGCTGCAAGGGGTGGATGGCGGCGAACCCCGGCAGGAATGCCATTTCGTCGTTGACCTTGGGGTTGTATTTCATCGTGCAGCTGCCCAAGGGGTAAAACTGGGTGTCGATGGAAAAGTTGAGCTGGCTGAGGCCGGTGAAGTACTGGACGACTTCCGGCTCGGAGACTTCGGGCAGGGGCAAATCGCTGCGGAGGAGGGCGGCATCGGGCAAGGGCTGCGCCGGCACATCGAGCGGGGGGGCCACGACACCGACACGGCCGGGGACGCTGCGCTCGAGGAGTAGAGGGGTAGTGTCGCGGTTGCCGCCTTTCAGCATAGGGCTAACTTCTCCGATAAGGTTAGAGGGCAATGGGGCCGGGACGGCTATTCCCACACCGTCCCGTTCGAGGGCAGTTCAAATTCGTTCACCGGCGGCCGGGCGGACATGGGCGGCAATCCTACCGTCAACCGGTGTTCGTCCGCCTGGCTGGTGGGCTGCTCCAGCCGCTGCTTCATTTCCTCGATTTCGTCGCTGACGAAAGGCGGCGTATAACCCGGGGCCAGGGTGGGGCTGGTGCGGGCGATAATATACTCCGCCGCGGCGATGGCAGTCCGCACATCCCGGGGCTGATACAGATGCCGGTAAAAGTTGAAATGGGCATCGCGGCAGGTGTCGTAATGCCCCAAGAGGGCGGGGTCGGCGGTCTCGTCAGAAAGGACCAGCGCAATGCGGCGCAGCTTCCAATCGGCTTCGTTGAACCAGCGGCGCTTTTCGGCGACGGCTTTCAGGGCAAAAGCGCCGGCGCCCCACGCCTTGTTTGACGCTTGCAGCAAATCGCCGGCGTCCAGTTCCAAGCGGGCTTTAGTCAGCAGTTCCCGGCTGATGCCGGCGTTGCGCTGGGATTCGGCGTCGGGAGAGGGACCGGGGGCGGTGTCTAAGGGGAGGGTCATAATGGGGGTTGCCTCCGTTGCTAGGTAAGGGGCATTATAACTGTTGGGGGCGGTCTTAAACATAAGGTAGGAAAGGTCCGGTAATGGAAGGCGTCTCTGCCGCATAGTTCAGCTTGCCCGACCTAAAGGAGGCTGGGCTATGCCGGGGACGAACACCTTCCTGATGATACTATATGTCTTGGTGGATGACTTTTGCAAGTCCCGGGCCGTTATCCCGGGCAATTGCATTATAAAGGAGTCGCATAGCGGCAAAATCCCGGTCAGTCCGCCCCAACTTAACCGGTTCAGCACGCGGGGATGTAGCCGGGCTTGACCGTCAGGATTCTGGATACCCGTTGGCAGAGGCCGGCGGTTGTAGTATGATGCTATATAAGCAAACAAAACCGCCCTGATTCGGCACTCGACCGGTACTCAGATTTGGAGAAAGGTTAACCGGGTATGCAGAAAATTCCTTTGTGGGAAGCGGACTACACCGCCGAGTATGGGGAATTGCCCCACGCGCCCTTTATGCGGGAGGCTTATGACGCGGCCGTGGCCTTGATGCTGGCCGCCGAATACGCCGGCGTTACCGAGGGGTCGGATTTGCGGGATGGGCTGAACATTATCGCCAAGCCGCCGGGGCAGCGGTATGTGGCCTCGGCGGCGGGAATAGCGGCCGCCTTGGCCGCCATTCGCAACGGGGCGGATATTGACCGGGACGGGGCGGCGTCAAACCTGGACTGGGATTCCCGGGGAGACATCGTAGTCGGCAGTATGGGGATGTGGCAGTTTAAGGATGGGGCGGTGGAGGATTTGTACCATTTTGAGGTGGATTTGCGGGAGTAGGTTATCCCGCTTTTTACTCCGTAACTCTGCTGAAACTTATTTGGGCTTCTTGGGTGCGGGCGCGGCGCGGCGTGCGCTGAAAAGTAGCTTCCGGGGCATAGCGAGGATATTCCGCCAACTTGCCGTTCAGCAGTTCCTCGATGGTCAGGATTTGCACACGGGGAAATTGCTGACCGGGGAAGTGATCCGGTTGGTAAAAGCCGGCTGTAGCCGCTTCCTGGGCCATCGGACTGGTGGGCGAGTTCAAGGTGATGAACAGGGCGATTTCCGCCCGTTCCCGCTCCATATCTCCTTTCAATGCGGCGATTTGTCCCCGGTTGACCTGTCCGCTTTTCACCTGCACGATAATACGCTTGGGGCGACCGCTGTTATCGTCAAAAAAGTTGATGTAGCCATCCACTCCGGAGTCAGCGCCCCGCCGCCGCTCTCGGGCCGGGCGGGCCTCCACTAATCCCAAGGCCCACCACTCGAACTGGTAACGGCCATCGTGTTCGCTTTCCACCGCCAACGCCCGGGCGCTGGCCACATCCTGGGGGACGCCAATCAAGTCATAGGGGCGCAGGTTGTCACCGAAATTGTCCCGCAGCCGGTTTTTCATCAGGGATACGGCCAAGTGGGTAATGTCAATGCCAATCCAGCGGCGGTTAAGTCGCTCGGCGACGGTCATCGCCGTGCCGCAGCCGCAAAAAGGGTCAAGAACCAAGTCGCCCTCGCTGCTGCCGGCCTGAATGATGCGTTCCAGCAGCGCCTCGGGTTTCTGGGTAGGGTAGCCCAAAGATTCCCGGGAACGGGATTGGATGGGTCGGATGTCGTACCAGTAGTCGGACAGTGGGGAACCCGGGCTGTCCTCCATATAATACTTGAGGTTTGGCAAACCGCCGCCGGCCGGCCAATGTATTAGGTTGTTGGCCTCATAGTCCTCGAGATTGTCGTGGACAGTAACCCAGTGCATACCGTCCCGACCTTGCTCATTGGGGTCAATGCCCCGCCAAGGCATACCGGTAACGCCGCCCCGCCGCCCGCTGACCAGCAACGGCACCAGTCGATAGTAACCCCGCTCGTCCAATCCGCTGTAGAGCTTTTGGGATTCCGTGGACAGCTCCCGGTACTGCATAGTAAAGCGGTAATCCGGCCCTTTGCCGTAAAACAATATCAGGTCGTGGGCGCGGCGGAAGCGGCGGCTGATGGAGGAAGGGTTCTGGCTGCGCTGCCAGGATATTTCGTTGATGAAATTGCGGGCTCCGAACACGGAGTCCATCAGCGTTTTGAGGTAATGGCTGGCGGTGGGGTCGCAATGCAGGTAGATGCTGCCGGTAGGTTTCAATACCCGGTGCATCTCAATCATCCGCTGCGCCATCATCGTCAGATATGCCATCATATCGTTCTGACCCAGAAAGTCCCGCATTGCCGCCAGCAGACGCGCCAGCTGCTGCGGACCGTGTTGGATGACCTCCAGGTAAGCTGCCTCGGACTCGATAGACCAGCGCCAAGTATCCCGGAAAGCGGTGATTTGGGCGGCCGACTGCTCGCCGCTCCGTTCCCGGAACAAGATGTTGTAGTTGGCATTGGAGTTAAAGGGCGGGTCGAGGTAAATCAGGTCGACGCTGGCGTCGGCGATATGATCCCGCAAGATGGGCAGGTTATCGCCGAAGTAGAGCTTGTTGGGGGAGATCGGTTCGACCATGCCAAGCAACTCCCATCAGGTATAAGTTGATTTTAGCAGATGGCGGCCGGGATGAGAACCGGCTACCGGATGCGGTTTTGTTTGCTTTCGGCAAGTTCAGGTTGGGAATGGGCAAATGTAAAAGGAAAGGAAAAATCCGCCGGAGCCAGCTCCAGCCGGCCCCGGCAAATTTCCCCTTTGCGATGGGGTTAGCGCGCCGCCCCCCCCCCAACTAATCGTCGAAATACCCGTTCCCGTTGCTCATCGACGCGCCGACCAAGGCGTTGCCCGCCAGCATATCAATGCCCTTGCGGACGGAGCCGCCGATGCTGTTCACTTCCTGCTCCAAAGCGCGCAGAGAGCGCAGGGCGTAGGCGTCGGCTTCGGTGCGGCGGGATTGGGCTTCGGCGTCGGCCTGTTGCAGAATGCGCGCCGCTTTCTGCTCCGCCTCAGCCACCAGTTGGTCGGCCCGCCGCTGAAACTCCGACTGGGTCAGCTTTTCCCGGAACTCATCCTCCGACTTGCTCCGGGCCCGGCGGGCGTCCGCCAGGGCGTTGTTCATAATCTGGTCTTTCTGGGACAGCATCTCCTCGGCGGCCTTGACCTCCTGGGGGATGCCCAGGCGCATCTGGTCCACCAGTTCCAGGAGTTTCGGCTTGTCCATCAGCAAGGCCCCGGTAATGGGCATCGCCTTGCTGTTCTCGATGAGGCTTTCCAATCGGTCGATAGCGTTGATAATATCTATGATGTCCCCCTTTCGCCGGCCGGGGTTTCGGGCTACGGAGCCGGCATACCGAATTTGCCATAAACGGCTTGCGCTACGGGCGGCGGCACCATTCCGGTAATATCCCCGCCGAGGCGCGCTACTTCCTTCAACAAACTGGAACTGACAAACATATGGTCTTGCGAGGTCATAAAGGAAACCATATCGACATCCGGCGCCAGTTTCCGGTTCATAAAAGCCATTTCGTACTCGTACTCGAAGTCGGACCCGCTCCGCAATCCCCGCACGATAACCGCGGCGCCGATTTCCTGAGCAAAGCGCACCACCAATCCCCCGAATTGCCGCACTTCCACATTGGGCAGATGGCTAACCGCATCCTGAAACAGCTCCACCCGTTCCGTATCGGAAAAGAGCAGGGATTTGGCCGGCGTGGCGTACACCGCTACCACTACCCGGTCAAAGAGCGCCGCCGCCCGGGTCGCCACATCGATATGACCCATCGTTACCGGGTCAAAGCTCCCCGGGTAGAGAGCGGTCACCATTCCCGACCTCCTCTTGCGTAAAAGTCCACCAGATTGTCCCCGTAGCGGCGATGGTTATAGCGGGTCAAATCCCCGTACCGTTCCGCCAGCCCAATATGCCGGGAATGCCCGACCACCACCACACCCTCCGCCAGCAGCAGCCCCGGCGTTGCGGCCAGGGATTCCAGAAAATCGCCCAGCCCGTTCATCCGATAGGGCGGGTCGAGCAGTATCAGCCGGTAATTCCCCGCCAGACTAGGCAGCGCCCGCCAAGCATCAGCGCAGTGGACGGCCGCTTGCCCGCTGAACCCGGCCGCCGCTAGGTTGTCCCGGAGGGCTTGGCTTTGACGGCGATTCCGCTCGACAAAGTCCGCCCCAGCCGCGCCCCGGCTCAACGCCTCGATGCCCAGGCTGCCGGCGCCGGCGAACAAATCCAGGACGCGGGCATCTTGGTAAAGTTCCGGGGATAGAATGTTAAAGATAGCCGCCCGCACCCGCTCCGTAGTGGGCCGAACCCCGGCTACGACCGGGCCGGTCAGCCGGCGGCCCTTGGCGCTGCCGCCCACCACCCGCATATTGCTGCTGCCGGGCATTATAATTCACCCCTTGCCCAAAGTTGCCAGTAAAAAACCGGCTCAGTTTTAAGCAGTTTGGCGTTGCCCGGCCGGGCGGTCAACAATCGCCCCGGCGGTACACGCCCCGCCCCGGAAAGTCGCTAATGCCAAGAATCGCCCCGATTTTCCCCATAACCGCCCTTCTTTCCGATTGACATATTATCAGGAAAGGGCATAATATCTTATGGCAGGGTATCACACTGGAGGCGGCGGGAATGCGTGAATTGTCCATCGACAGCATACGGGTCAGCCCGATGAACTACCAACGGGTGGTCATCCTTAAAGAAAAGGAATCGGACCGCTATCTGCCCATCTGGATTGGGCCGGCCGAGGCCGACGCCATCGCGGTCAAGCTCCAGGACTTGAGCGTCCCCCGGCCCTTGACCCACGACCTGTTGGGCGAAGTCATCAACGCCTTGGGCGGGTCGGTCAACCACATCCTGGTCAACGACCTGCACAACGACACCTTTTTCGCCAAAATCGTCATCCAGGTCAACGGCGACACCCGGGAAATCGACTCCCGGCCCAGCGACGCTATGGCCCTGGCCGTGCGCGCCCAAGCCCCCATCTACGCCGCCGAGGCGGTGATGGACAAGGCCGGCATCCTCCTCGACGAGGAAGGCAAGCCCATAACCCCGGAACGCTCCCCCCGGGAGGAAGTTACCGAGGTCAAGGAGGAGGAGCTGCGCCGGATGTCCGCTTTCACCGACTTCATCAACGATTTGGATTTGGAGGACTTTGGCCGCGGCCAGCCCGGTCAGCAAGGCCGCTAGCCCGCCCGGTTAATGCCGCTCAAAGAAACGCCCCGGACGCTAACCCGTCCGGGGCTATCGCATATCGAACCCGTCCTTCCCGCCCCCACCGTCATTCCCACGAAAGTGGGAATCCAGAATAGCCCCGGACGCTAACCAAGTCTATATCGAAACCGTCATTCCCACGAAAGGGGGAATCCAGAATAGCCCCGGACGCTAACCCGTCCGGGGCATTTTTACTGTGCAAAAACAGCCCGGATGTAGTAAATTACCCCTATGTCCGCTGAAAAGCATAACCCCCGATTGACGCCCCGCATCATTGCCGCCTTTCGTCCCTACCGGCGGCGGGTAGCTCTGGTCGGGCTGCTGATTCTGTTGACCGCCGGCTTGGGCGTCGTCAACCCGGTACTGATTCAAGTAGTCTTTGATTCGGCCCTGTTCCCGGAGGGCGGCCCGAACCTTAACCTGCTCTGGCTGTTGGGCGCGGTAATGGCCGGCATTACGGTAGTTACCGGCGGCTTGGGCATTGTCCAAACCTACCTGACCAACCAAGTCGGCCAGCGGGTAATGCGGGACTTGCGGGATACGCTGTACCGCCATCTGCAAAGCCTCTCCCTGGGATTTTTCACCGGCACCCGCACCGGCGAAATCCAGTCCCGAGTCGCTAACGATGTGGGCGGCGTACAGCGCGTCGTTACCAACACCGTCTCCGATGTCCTGTCCAATGTAGTCATCCTGGTCAGCACCTTAATCGCGATGTTGGTACTGTCGTGGGAATTGACCATCGTCGCGGTAGGCACCGCCCCGCTGTTCTTTTTCCTGAGCCGAATGGTCAGCGCCAAGCGGCGGGCCGTAGCGGCCGAAACCCAGCAGTCCACCGCCGAAGTAACCGCCATCACCCAAGAAACCCTCTCCATCTCCGGCATTATGCTGGCCAAACTGTTCGGACGGCAAAGCCGGGAAATTGAACGATTTCATCAGGAAAACCAAAAACTTTCCGACCTGGTAATTCGGCAGCAGATGACCGGCCAATCCTTCTTTACCCTGATGCAGATTTTCTTTTCCCTGTCGCCGGTAGTGATTTACCTCCTGGCCGGCTACTTGCTGACCGGCGGCGGCGCCAACGCCCTATCCCCCGGAACTATCGTCGCCTTTACTACCCTGCAAAGCCGCCTTTACTTCCCCATCGGGCGGTTGCTCGAAGTATCCGTAGAGTTGCAAGCCTCCCTGGCCTTGTTTGAGCGGATTTTTGGCTACCTCGACATTGAGCCGGAGATAGTGGACGCCCCGGATGCGGTGGAATTGGTACCGGAGCAGGTAGCCGGCGCCATCCGCTTCGACCGGGTGCGCGTCAACTACGCCGCCCACCGGGAACTGGCGGCCGCCGGCAGCAACGGGCGGCCGGAATGGGCCGAAACTGACGGCGGCAAGGGCGGCGATTCCGCCACCGGCCCGGCGGCCGCAACCCGTTGGGCTTTAGACGGAGTAAGCTTTGCCATTCAGCCCGGTCAGTTGGCCGCCTTTGTCGGCCCCAGCGGCGCCGGCAAAACCACCATATCCTACCTGATCCCCCGCCTTTATGACGCCACCGCCGGCAGCATTGCCATTGACGGCATCGATGTGCGGCGGATTAAACTGGCATCTTTGGCCGGCTTGATTGGCTATGTAACCCAGGAAAGCTATTTGTTTCACGCCAGCATCCGCGACAACCTGCTCTATGGCAATCCCCGGGCCAGTCAGGATGAACTGGAACAGGCGGCGGCGGCCGCGTACATCCACGACCGCATAATGGAGTTTCCCGACGGTTACGCTACGGTAGTCGGGGAACGCGGCTACCGCTTGTCCGGCGGAGAACGCCAGCGGCTCTCCATCGCCCGCGTCATCCTGCATCAACCCCGCCTGCTCATCCTCGACGAGGCTACTTCGGCATTGGATACCGCCAGCGAGCGTTATGTGCAATCAGCCCTGACGCCGCTAATGCGCGGCCGCACCACCGTTGCCATCGCCCACCGCCTTTCCACCATCATCGCCGCCGATATTATCTACGTCATCGACCAGGGGCAGATTGTCGAGCAGGGCGCCCATTCCCAGCTGCTGACCACCGGCGGCCTGTACGCCCGGCTGTACGAGGAACAGTTCGAAGGCGGCCGGGTCGAGTGCTACTGCGAGGATGGCGTAGTGCTGACCGACGGCAATATAGTCTATGCCGCTGCTGAACGGGCGGCGGCGTAAGGGGGCTTTGGGGATAGCCGGGCAACCGAAACCCGCAGTTTTAGGGAGCGGCAAAGCCGGTTGCCTCCTGGTCGGCAAAGGGGATATTTCTTGCCCACAGGGTAGCGCCGTCGTGGGCATATTGGCCGGTGCGGATGGCGGCAATGGGGTAAAGGGGCAGCCGGATTTCTGCTATACAGCTGCCGCCAATCCCGGTACCGGCATCCTCGAACCGGAATTCCCGGCTCTCGAAACCCTTTTCCTGCTTGCCCACCGGCAGGTGCGCCGGGTTGACCGGGGTAATCTCGAGGAAAAACCGGGCTGGGGCGTCCTCTGGGGAACAGTCCGCTTTGACATAGCGCAGCCGATGGCCGGCGCTGCGATAGACGCGCCAAGGGGCATCCAGCAGCAATACATCCGGCGGCCGGGACGGGGCGGGACCTTCGGCGGCCGCCAAGGGCGAAACCCGGTCGGCGGCCGCGGCAGCGCGGCGGAAACCCGGTTCGAGCCGCCGCACCAAAGCGGCGGCCAGCAGTTCATTGCCGCGGTCATTAAGATGACAGCAGGCATCCCGGTAAAGGGTTTCGTGGTTGTCGGCGAAAATGCCGTTCAAGTCGAAGTAGTTGACGCCCTGCTGCCGCAGCCGCTCGCCCAAGGTAAGCAGCAGCGGATAGGTTTCCCGATACGCCGTTCCACTCGAGCCGTCGCCTTTATAGCAGCAATCCAACTCCGCCGCCGTCAGCGGCTTGGCCCCGGGGACATACTGGCTGGGCTGTTGAAAGTGATAGTATTCGGCGCCGGTCAGTTTTGCCAGTTCCGACAGCAGCAAGGAACCGCGATACCAGGCCCACGCGCTTTCCGGGAAAATTGCCGCATCTATTACATCCCCGGAGCGCCAACGGGGGCCGTGCAATTCCAGGTTGTAAGCGGTCTGAACCCGGTTTAACTCATGGTTGAGCTGAATTATTGCGGCCGTAGTTCTTTGCAGCCGATAGCTGTTGAGCAAGCCGTAGCTGGCGGTATAGCGGAAGGGACTGGAACTAGCATCCCGCCGCCGCTTTTCCTCGCGTTCCCGCAATACACTGATGCGCCCGACCAGCCGGGCCTCGGCGTCCGTTAATTCCAAATCGTGCGCCCAAGTCCAAGGCAAGAAAGGGTAGCGGTCCAAGCCAAGATTGTCCGCGCCGTGAGCAATTTCATTGCGGCCGTCCAGGTTGACCATTAGGTCGAAGCGGCCGCCCAAGGCCAAGGCGTTGGCGGCCGCGATTGCCTGTACCGGCTGCCGTGTGCCGCGCAAAGACAATTCGACAATCACCGGCCGCCGCGGCAGGGCGTTAGCGGCAAAATACTGCTCGACCGCCCGGCGGAAGTAAGGCAGCACATACCAGGCTACGGAGCCGCCCAGTACGCCAATCACTACGACGTCGTCCGCGCGGCCCTGGGGGGGGAGGACATTCAGGCCGGCATTGGGCGAGGAGTGGGTGTAGCCATAAAAGGGATGGCTTATCCGCCACCAACTATATTCGCGGGCGCGGTCTTGGCGGGAATCGGCGGCCGGCACTTCCGGTAATCCGCCGCGGTACCATTGGTCGAAAGCCAGGAAGTAAGCGAGCCGGGACATCCCCTCAATGGCGGCCAGGGTCAAGGCGGCCAGCAGAACATAGAACCAGACGCTTTTATAGCGGGTCAAGGCATTGCTCCGGGCTGCCACCGCCGCCGGAATGGAAAGCCGACCGGGGTTAGTCCCGCAGCGGGGGCAGGACGCCGTTGAGCCAGGGTATCAGGTCTTGCAGCACGGCCGGGGGGATTTCGTGGCCCATCGGATACTCCCGGTACTGGGGTTGGTAGCCGGCGGCTTCGAGAAAGGCGCGGGTCGCCCGGGCGGTGGCAATGTCAATCTGCCGGTCGCTGCGGCCGTGGGCGATGAACAGGGGTTGGGTACGAGAGGGCGGTAGTTGGGGTTCGAGGATAGCCGGGTCAAAGACGGCGGCGCTGAGAGCGGCTAAACCGGCAAAGGTTTCGGGGCGGTTCAGGCCGCAGCGGTAAGTCATCGTGCCGCCTTGGGAAAAACCGAGGAGAACGACGCGGCCGGGAGTGGCGTTCAACCGGGCAAAGATTTCGTCAAAGCAGGCGGTCAGCAGGGTTTCGGACTGGGCCCGGGCGGTTTCCACTTCCTCGGGAGCGGCGGCGTTCTGGCGGGGCATCCAGCCGTAACCGATATGGCCGCCGCCGAAGTCGAAGGGAATGGGGGCGTTGGGGCAGGCATAGACATAGCCTTGCTCCCCGATAGCCGGGGCCAAGCCAGCCAGGTCGGACATATTGGCGCCGAAGCCGTGGAGCATAATGACCAAGGGGTAGCTGACCGCCGGGTCGTAATCATCCGGGGTCAGGGTGATGTAGTTGAGATGCTGTCCTTGATGTTGTTCGCCTTTCATTCCTGCTGCTCCTGGTATGCCATTGCGCCGCCAGGCTTTTGACGATTTCCTTTGCTTTCAAGATTTTGCCGGATGGAAACAAGTTCCGGGCGAGCGGCGCGGCCGGCTACTGCTGAAAGCTATGCCGCCCCTCCCACACTATATCGCCGCCGGCCCCATACTGGCCGGTACGCAGCGCGGCGATAGCGTAGCGGGGCAATGGCCGTTCCGCCAGGCACTGGCCGTTCAAGACGCCGCCGGCCCGCTCGAACTGAAAATCCCAGAGGTCAAAACCTTGCTCCTGACGGGCGGCGGACAAGTTATCCGAGTCAACCGGAGTAATCTGGAGAAAGAAACGGGACTGCGCGTCCGCGGCAGTGCAGGCATCCTTGACATAGACCAGCGAGTTGTCGACGGTACGGTACACTTGGAAATCGGCGGCGATCAGCAGTTCATCCGGCTGTGGCGGCGGTGTCGGCAACGCCGCATCGTCGAAAGGAGAAGCCGGCGGGTCGGCGACAGCGGCGCGGCGCAGCGACGGCGCAATGCGCTGCACCATCGCAGTAGCCAAAAGTTCCCCGCCCCGGTCGTTAAGCCGGCAGCAAGTATCGATGTAAAGGGTTTCAGCGTGGTCCGCAAAAAGCTGCGTCAAGTCGGAAAAGTTGACCTCTTGCCGCTGCAATTCCGCGCCAAACTCGGCCAGCAGCGGGTAGGCGTCTTGGTAGCCTTCCGCCGGGCTGCCGGCGGCGTAAGCGGTTGCCAACTCCTGCGGCGTCAGCGGCTTGGCGCCGGGGACATACTGGCTGGGCTGGAGAAAGTGGTAGTAGTCCGCGCCGGCCAGCCGGGACCAGCGCGCCAGAATCAGGGAACTGCGATACCAAACCCGGGCCGACTCTTGCCGCCGGTCGGCATCATCCTCAAAAAACCAGCGGGGGCCGTGTTTTTCCAGACTGTAGTCTGATTCCGTCGCCGCCAACTGGCTCTCCAGTTCGGCAATCTGACCCGCGTTCCTTTCATAACCGTAGCGGTTCAGCAGCCCATAGACCGCCGTAAAGCGGAACGGACTGACCGCCGCCGACCGCCGCAAAGCGGCTTGTTCCTCGTCCAGCAGCGCAATGCGGCCGGTCAGCAAAGTCTCCTCGGTAGTCAAGCCCACCAGTTTGTGCCATTGATAGGGAAAGTAAGGAAAGACGCCAGCCGCGGCGTTTTCATCACTGAGATAAACTTCATTGTACCCGTCCAGGTTGACTACAATGTCGAAATTGCCGCCCAGCAAAAGGTTATAGGCGGTAATCGTAACCTGCTGCGGCTGTTTCATATCGTCCATAGTCAACTCGAGAACTACCGGGCGGCCGGGCAGGTTGTTATCGGAAAAGTAGCGATGGACGGCCCGCTGGAAACTGGGGATGATGTTTTGCGCCGCCGTGCCGCCGAGGACGCCGATTAGCACCGTATCCTCCCGCCGTTGGCGCGGCTGCGCGGCGTTCAGGTCATGGGCCGGCAAGGGGGAAGTAAAGCCGTAAAAGGGATGCTGGATATTCTGCCCCGCCGCGGCCGCATCCGCAGCAACGCCGGGTAGCCCCGTTTCCGCCGCCCCGCCGGGGAAGTCGCTGCCGTACCACTGGTCATAAGCCAGAAAATAAGCCAGCCGGGCCGCCCCTTCGCTAACCAACAAGGCCAGAACGACCGCCAGGCAGTAGTAGAGGATTTTCTTGGGCGAATTCAAGGCTGCTCCTGGAAAATGCGACAGTTGCGATTGTAACGGATAGCCCGGCGCAAAGCAAGCCGGTTATTGCGCCGCTTCCCTATACCCCCGTACCACAGCGCCGCCCGCCGCTTCACTCCTGCTCCAAAAACCGCTGCACCCATTCGGCCGCCGGCTCCCGGTCGAACTGACTGTAAATTACGGCGGCGTTGCGCGCCGCGTCTCCGCCGAAGTAGCGTTCGTACAAAACCTGCCGCCCGGCAAAAGAACTGCAACAGGTATCCCACGCCAAGCGGAACAGCCGCACCCGCTCCGCCGCCGTAGCCGTGTCGGTGTCCAAGTATTGATGAATTTCCGGAGCCAGCGGGCCGTCCAAGTCGGCTTCCGTAGGCAACGCCATCAAACTGCTCGACCCCAACAGATGCAGGATTTCCGCCATCCGGGGATACATCCGAATAAACAGACTCCGCGCCACTAGCAAGGGCATATAGGGAGGACACAACACGCCCCAACGGTCCATTTGGGCGTCAACTTCGGCGGCCCGCAGGCAGGCTTTGGTAACTTCCAGATTTTCAATGACTTCGGCGATTAGCTGCTGCACTTGCGGCAATCCGGTGGAACCCAGAGTACGGGTCATCAGCTCGGCCAAGCCCAGGATGAACTCGCCCTTGACCACATTCTTGGCGACTACTTGATGGCCGGTGTGGGCATTGCGGTTGGTAGCCTCAGCCCAGCCGTTAGCCAGTTCCACATCCCCCAGCAGAAAGACCCGCTCCCAAGGCACCAGCACATTGTTAAAGAACACGATGGCGTCCATTTCCTCGAACCGGGAAGCCAGCGGATGGTCGAAATGGGAACGGCCCAAGTCAAAGCTCTCCCGGCACAGGAACTTCATCCCCGGCGTATTGCAAGGCAGGGCAAAGCCGAAGGCGTAGCGTTCCCCGGTGCCGGCCGGCAGCCGGTGGGTGCGCGCCGGATAGACGATAATTTCATCGGACAGGGGGCCGAGGGTAGCCAGCACCCGGGCGCCGTTGACAATGATGCCGGCGTCGGTTTCCTTGACCACCGCCAAAGCTACATCAGTGCGGTCTTCGAGGGCAGTAGTCAGCGGCGAGCGGCTGCGTTGCAGGTTGACCAGGGTATGGGTCAGAGTCAGGTCGTTCTCCCGGATATATTCGTAGTAGTTTTCAATGTTCTGCTTGAACTCCGGCCGGTTCTGGCCGCAATAATCGCTGGCGGCGGCCATCGACATCACCGCCACATTGAGAAAATCCGGAGTGCGCCCCATCATCCCGCAGCTGACCCGCGCCCAATGGGTCATCATCACCCGGCGGCGTTCCAAATCGACGGCGGTGCGCGGGATGATAAAGGACAGCCCCACCGGGTCGCCGCTGCTAGGCGAGGGATAAGGCATTTCCGGGCCGATTTCCGGATGCTGCTGCAAATCGTAGAGAGCGGCCACCGTGCCGGCGCCATTGCGGAGGGCCGGATGAGCAGTAACATCCGCAACCCGCTGCCCCTCGATATAAACTTCCGGAGCCGCCGCCCGCAGCCGGGCCAGATAATCCGCGCCAGTTCGGGCCGGCATAACATTTTCCTCCTGTTTGATTCCGACGCGGCTTAACCGGATGGGCCGGATAGTTGGGGATAGATTGAGAACTTTTGCTGCCCCAAGCAACGGCGTCCCTTCCCCATCCTTAACCGCCGGCTGACTTGGCGCGACTTCTACCCGCCCGGGTGCAACAAATCCAGCATTGCCGCCCGCCAGTCGGCGCCGGAGGGCAGGATTTGCTCAATAGCCCGGGCGTTGTAGTAGGTAGGCGCGATGCCCGGCGGCGTCCCGCCATCGGCAACGGTCGCGGCCGCTTGCAGCAGCATCCGGCGGGCTTGCACGATAGCCATATCGCTGCGGGTCAGGTTCTCCCGGGTGCGGTCAACTATCGTCCCCATACTTTCCTGCACCGCCACATCCTGGGCGTTAATGCCGGCAATGCCGGTAAAGGTTTCGTACTTCTGTACCTGCCGGTCAATCAGCCAATCATTTTCCCGATTGCCGATGCTGCGGTAGTCGGCGGTCAATTGCCCGGGGCCGCGGCCGTAGCCGCGCTCAATCTCCGTCCATTCGGCATCGGTTATCGGCTCCGGGCCAAAGCTATAGACCCAGTTATAAATCATACAATTTTCATCATCCATCGGCACCCAAGCGTGGCCGGCAATAACTTGTTTAGCCGCCTGCCCTTTGTACCCGGACTGGCGGGGGCGCATCTGGTGAAAGGGCATAATATACTGGTAAGCCCGGACAAAGTTGCCCCGTTCGCCCAAAGCGCGGATGCCCACATAGCGATAGCCGTAGTCGGTGATGTCCACTTCCAGAGCCGGCGCGCCGCCCTGCACAAAGTCGGTGTTAATACCGATGCCGGCCTGGTCGGTGTCCGGGGTGATGGTGCGGTGCAGGATGGGCGCATGGGCGGTGTCGATGCCGCCTTCCAGAGCTTGCAGCCAGTTGCAAACTTGCCAGTTCTTGGAGACCCGGCGGTGGGTCGCCGCAACCTGCGTCCACTCGAAGTTAGGCGGCGGCGGCCGGCGGGCCGGGTCGCCCAAGTAAGCCCAGAGGAGGCCGCCCTGTTCCAAGGTGGGGTAGGCGGTAATGCGGACTTTGGTCGGGTAGTCGCTGCCCGGCGGCTCGTTCATCATATCCAGACAACGGCCGGCCGGGTCAAACTTCCAGCCGTGATAGACGCAGCGCAAGCCGCCTTCCTCGTTGCGCCCCAGAAACAGCGACGCCAAGCGATGGGGGCAAAACTCGTCCAGCAGTCCCACCCGGCCGTCAGTAGCGCGGAAAGCCACCAAATCCTCGCCCAGCAAACGCACCCGCACCGGCGCCCCGTCCGGCTCCGGCAGTTCCGCCGCCAGCAAGGCCGGCAGCCAATAGCAGCGCAGTGCTTGTCCCATGGGCGTATCCGGCCCGACCCGGGTTAAAGTTTCGTTGTCGTGGTGGGAGAGCATTGGTAAAGGCAGCTCCTTTTTGGGGATGACTGGCGGGGGTAGTATAGCATAGAAAATGGGGAAAAGCCGGGAATTTTGACGAGGTATTGCCAGTGGGATGAATCGTTGTTAAAGTTGTCAATCGTTTTTCTTGCGGATTTCCACGAGTTTGGTTCAACGCGATGCTACAACCTGACGCAGCGGTCGGCCTATGCTCGATTTGAACGATTTGGATACGGATGTCATCCCGGGCATTACCCGGGAAAGGGGCAATGATATGGCTCAGGCCGGGGCCGTATGTCTGGAGGAACAAGGCCATTCGCAGTGCGTCGCCTTCACTGTTCGGGGAAGTTTCAGGAAAGTTTATACCTTGGTTTGGCCGCCAGCAACTGACCAAGCCAAGCGAACCTGGAATGACCTAGCCGAAGCCGCCGAACACGGAGCGGCCGGCGTAGCGGCTTTGCTGGCAATCCGGGAAATCGGTTGCAGCCCCTTGCTGCGTTCCCGGAAAGGCACCGGCTTTGATTACTGGCTGGGCGACCGCGACCCAAGTAATGCATCCGAAGCTGAGCAAGCGGCGACTGTGGCATTACGCAGCTTTCTGCGGGATGACAACCTTGTTGTCCGGGTCCGCTTGGAAGTATCTGGTATTCTTGAGGGCAATGACTCTTTGGTTCGACGCCGACGCAATATCAAGTTGCGTCAAATGAGCCGTTCCGATACTTTAGGGTTGCCGGCCTATGCAATGGTCGTTGAATTTGGCCGGCCGCTAGCTGAGGTCAGGCAGAAATGAGCAACGTTAGGGAATGGCACGATAAGGCGATGGAATTCGCCGATGGCGGTTTCCGCGAGCGGGCCCGGGGCGACACGCCTCGCTCCTTGGAGTTCTTTGCCCTAGCCCTAGATGCGGAACTGGCCGCCATCCAGGAACTCGACGAACCCAACGGTTTGCTCTGGTCCATCCTCCACCGCAGCGCCGGCACCTTGGCATTGGACTGCCGCCGCTTTCGCCAAGCCGAGCAGATTGTAACCACCGCCTTGGCCGGAGAACCCCACCCGGAAATCGTCGAGGAACTGCGCGACCTGCTGGAGCAAATCTACTTTCAGCGGCACCTCGACTTGCGCGGCGTGACTTTGACCGACTCCGAACTGCAATTAAGCCTCGCCGGTCCGGAAGTGGGCTCCGGCATTGCCGAGTGGGGCTTGGTATCCCGTCGGGTTGACAATACGGCACGACTGATTTACCGCACCGCCGAAAGGAAGCAAAAATTGTCCTTCCGGGAGAATGGTCCCCCGCCCAAAGCTATACAAGAGAGCCATCGAACTCTGCTTTCGCCGCCTCGGAGCGGGAGCTTCGCTCTTTCGCTGAAATTCGGCAATCCGATTCAACCCAGTTTGCCTGGAATGTTCGACGTCGCCGTTCTGGACGAGTTTATGAGCCTGATTGGTTTGGTTGACCGGGTCAAGATTAACGAGATAAGGGAGATTATTTCTGACGCGGTCTATCTGCGTAATTTCTTTCTCTTGGTCAGAAAGATCGCCCCGGACGGGGAACGGGTCCACCAAGTAGGTTTTACGGCGATCCGCGCCGGAAAAGAGCAATCTGTAGAACTTACTACCCCGGCGGCGGAACTGCCCATGCCAAATATCGCTGAGCCGGCCCCGGAGAGTGCCGAACCTGTGGAAATAAACGGGATACTGCGTTTTGCCGACGCAACCCGGGAGAGCAACAACGTCATCCAAGTCACTCCAGACGACCAACGCCCCGTCAGCGTAAATGTCCCACCCGGGATGATGAACGACATCGTGCGACCTATGTGGGATTTGCGGGTAGTCATCCAAGCCATGCGCACCGGCAACACCCATAGGCTGGTGGACATTCAGCTGGAGGAGGAAGTGGAGTGATCTCCCCACAGCCGCCCCCCACCCCCGGCCGCCGCCCCGGGACGGGTTCGGTCTGAACTGGCCCAAGACGAGGCATCGGGGAAAGGGAGCCGGGACTCAGTCCGCCGCCGCTTCCTCGACAACCGGAATGTCATCTTGTTCCAAGGGCTGGATGCGTTCCAGGGCCGCCGCTTCGGACCGTAGGGCATGGTACATATCCCACGCCATTTGCCCGTTCAGCCAGAACTCCGGGCTGGTACCCATATACTTGGACAGCCGATAGGCCAAACCGGCCGTAACCCGCCCCTTGCCGTTGATGAGACGGTTAATCCTCTGGTAAGGGACACCAATGGCATCGGCCAACTCCCGTTGCGTGATGCCGCGAGGTTTGAGAAATTCCTCCAGCAGCATCTCCCCCGAAGTAGCGGGCGGGCCGTTTTTAGGGATGCGGGGCATAATTACCTCCCGGCTGTGTTAAAGATGGTCAGCCGTGGTAATCGGTGATTTCCACTGCGGTGGCATAGCCGGGCTGCCAAGCGAAACCGGCACAACAGCCGCCTTGCGCCGGAAAGGCTAAATAAACCGCGCCCGCTCCCCCGCCGTATCCCCGTAGTCAATATAAACCGTGATTACCTCGCTGAAAAAGTCCACCGCCTCGACGCCCTGCTCCCGTTGCCCCACGCCCGACGCCTTCAACCCGCCGAAAGGCAGATGCACCTCGCCGCCCAAAGTCGGCGCATTCACATGAACCATCCCCGCCTCGACGGTGTTGATATAGCGGTACGCCCGCGGCAAATCCCGGGTATAAACCGACGACGACAAGCCAAACTTGACGCTGTTGGCAATCCGCACCGCATCCTCCAAATCCCGCGCCTTGAACACCGTCAGCACCGGCCCGAAAATCTCCTCCTGAGCAATCCGCATCTCCGGCGCAACTTCGGTAAAAATCGTCGGCTCCACATAATAGCCTTGGTCGAAGTCGCCGCCGGTCGGCCGGCGGCCGCCGTAAGCCAAACACGCCCCTTCCTCCGTCCCCAAGCCGATATAATGCAGCACCGTATCCAACTGCGACTGGCTGGACAGCGGGCTAATGTCCGTATCCGCCGCCAAACCGTCGCCGATTTTCAGGCTGCTGGCGCGGTCAAGCAACTGCTCCATAAAAGCGTCATAAATCCCTTCTTCGACAATAACCCGGCTGGTGGCGGTGCAGCGTTGCCCGGTCGAGCCGAAAGCCCCCGACACAATGCCGCCCAACGCCTTGTCCAAGTCCGCGTCCGCCAGCAGGATGACCGCATTCTTGCCGCCCATCTCGCACTGAACCTTTTTCAATCGTTGCGCCGCGGCGGCGTAAATGCCCGTCCCGATTTCCGTCGAACCGGTAAAGGATATGCCGTTGACCGCATCGCTTTCCACCAGGGCATTGCCCACGGAGCCGCCCGGGCCGGTAATCAGGTTCAACACGCCCGGCGGCAAGCCGGCTTCCTCAAAAACTTCGGTCAGCTTTACCGCGCTCAGCGGCGTTATTGACGCCGGCTTGAACACGATAGTATTGCCGCAAATCAGGGCCGGCGCCATTTTCCAGGCGGGGATGGCAATGGGAAAGTTCCAGGGGGTGATTAGAGCCACCACGCCTAAGGGACGGCGGACGGTGTAGGCCACCGTGTCCGGCAGCTCTGAGGGCGTGGTGTAGCCGAACATCCGGCGGCCCTCTCCGGCGGCGTACTCGATAATGTTCATCGCCCGCCGCACTTCACCCCGGGCGTCGGCCAGCGGCTTGCCCTCCTCCTCGGTAATGGTACGGGCCAGTTCCTCGCTGCGCCGTCCCATCACTTCCAGAGCCTTGTAAAGCACCTGCGCCCGGGCCGGCGCCGGCGTATTGGCCCAACCTTCCAACGCCGCTTGTGCCGCGGCGGCGGCGTCCCGGGCATCCTCCGGGGTTGAAGTCTGAAACTCCCCCAGGACGACCTCCTTATGGGCCGGGCTGGTAATGGGGTAAGTACGGCCCGCCGCCGACTCCACCCACTGGCCGCCGATATAGTTGCGATGAACCGCCGGCGCGGTAGTAGCCATAAAACATCATCCCCCGTTCAATAACTTATGCCCCCGGCAAACCCCCATTCCCTTGCCGGCAACGGTAACGCTATACCCTGGCGGAGGGAGTGGGATTCGAACCCACGATACCCGGGGGTATAGCGGTTTTCAAGACCGCCGCAATCGTCCGCTCTGCCATCCCTCCGCTTCCTATTCTATGCCAACCCCGGCGCCTCTGCCAACCCCGGCCGCCCGTCCCGACTCCCGGTCAGCGGTGAAACCGCGGCAAAACTTCCGCCCCCATTAGGCTCAACTGCTCCACGGCCTCTGCTCCGGCGCACAGCGGCCGCACTACAAACTTTGAGGCCCCGGCGTCAATATAGCCCTGAATAACTTCGCAAACCGTATCCCCATCCCCCAAGGCGCTGTATTCGGTAAAATCGGCGTCCGGCCGGTGCCGGGTCACATACTGCCGGCTTTGCGCTACCGCCCGCTCCGCATCCGGGCAAAGGTAGTAGCCCAACAGCATCCCGATATGGTCATCCTCGATTTCCCGTTCGTACTTTTCCGCCGTGCTAAAGACGATTTCCCGTCCCGCCCGAATTTCCGCCGGCGTGGCCCCGGACACCAGCCAGCCATCGCCGACCCGGCCGACCCGCCGGGCGGCCGCCGGACTGCGCCCGCCAATCCACACCGGCGGCGCCGGCTGCAAGCACGGCTTCGGCGTAATGCTGACCTCGTGGCAAGTGAAATAGCGCCCCTCGTGGGTAACGATATCCTCTGTCCACAGCCGGCGCATCAGGGCAATGGCTTCGTCGGTGCGGCCGCTGCGGTCCGTCTTGGGAACGCCGCAGGCTTCGTACTCCTCCGGCTCCTCCTGTCCCAATCCCACCGCCGGAAAGCAGCGGCCTTTGGACAGAAAATCCAGCGTGGCAATCTGCTTGGCCAGCACCACCGGATTGCGCAACGGCAACGCCAGTACGCTGGTGCCGAACTTCAGCCGTTCCGACCAGGCCGCCACCATCGCCAAAGCCACCATCGGCTCCAGGCTGAACCGATCGCTGACAATGCGGTCGCTAAGCCAGATGGAATCGTACCCGTAGCGGTCGCCCAGTTCCACCAGACGCCGCAGATAATCCGGGTCATCGCCGCCCTCGCCATAAGCTCCCGGCATATATCCGATAGCTACGCTCATCCTTAACCTCCCGGCCGGCCTCGCCCGCGCCGCCGCCTCATTCCCATTCCGGCTAATCGGCCCCATTATACCCCAAACCAGTCCCTCCCACTTTTTAGGGAATTATATACTATTTTTACCCCAACGAACTTGAAATTTGGCTTTTACAGCAAGCCGGACAAAGCCGGTGGATAAAAGGGTATGCAATTCCCCTATTTTTCCTACCGTCGCCACCGGATTGTTCCGTTCTGTTGTGGGGTACGGTGAATTTTATCGCTTGTCATCCGCTACCTACTCCGCCCTCACCTGCGCCGGTCTCTTTCAGGTGAAGCACCCGGAGGGGGACTTCCAGCCTGAAGCCAGGCGCAAAGACTTCTATAAGAGTTACGCAGTTGGGGGTATATCAGATTTGGATCGGGTATAATGGCCTGAAATAAAGAGGTTGCGGCAAGGGAGGCTCGGAAATGGACCCGGCTAAATGCGATGCCTTGGATTACATTCACTTTCCGGCGGCGGCCCAAAGGAGTTTTACTTGTCAGGAAGCCGCCCGCTGCCAGCAGAAGGTCACGGCAGACCCGGCCCACTACACCTTTACCCGCTGGCTGCAACGGGAGCCGCCCGACACGGCGGCCTTGGGGCAAGAAACCCGGGATTTGGCGCAGTTGGCCGCCGGGACGCTGGTTCTGGATAACACCCGGGAGAAGCCCTACTCTCGGAAAATGGAACCGGTTACCCGCCACTGGAGGAGTTGGGCTGGCCGAGATTAGTTGGTATCAGGCCAAGCGCGATATTATTCGCTCGGCCCCACGGAGGCAGTTGGCTAACCCGGACTATCTCCTTTAGCCAACTGCGTAACTCCTAGATCAGTTGAATAGCTCACTAGGGAGAAGCACCCTTATGACCGTCTTTCGTCCCTTCCGCGGCCTCCGCTACCATCCGCCGGCCCTCGGCGGCCCCCTCGACGCCGTCCTTTGCCCCCCCTACGATATGATTGGCCCCGAACTCAAAGCCGCCTTGCAGCAGCGCAGCCCCTACAACGCCGTCCACCTCGAAGGCGGCGAACAGCCCGACCCGGTCAACCCGGCCGCCGGCTATCAGCAGGCCGCCGCCCTCTTTCAGCAGTGGCAAACCGCCGGCATTCTCCGCCGCGATGCCTCGCCCACCTTTTACCTGATGCGTCATTCCTACCAGCATCAGGGGCAGGAACGGGCCCAGTTGGGACTATTCGGCGCAGTAATGGTCGAGGATTACGATGGCGGCTCCGTGCTGCCCCACGAATTTACCCGGGAGCCGGCGGTCCGCGACCGGGTAGCCTTGCTGCAAGCCGCCCAAACCCAATTCAGCCCATTGATGACCCTTTACCGCGATGCTGCCGGCGAACTTCGCCCGATTTTTGACCAAGTAATGGCCGCGCCTCCGGCTCTGGAAACGCCGCCGATCCCGGACAGCAATATCGGCGCGCTGGCCCTCTGGCCGATTGCCGACCCGGCCGCACAGCAGAGCATCACCGCCTTTTTCGCCGACCGCCCAGTCTTTCTTGCCGACGGTCATCACCGCTACGAGGCCGCCCGCCGCTACCGCCAAGCCCAGGAACAAGCCGCCAACGCCGCCGACCCGGACGCCGCCGGCAACTATGTAATGATGTCCCTTACCGAGTTTGACGACCCCGGCTTGCTGCTACTCCCCTACCACAAACTTATTGGCGGCCTTTCCCCGGAACAGCTGACCGCCTTGCCGCAGCGATTGCTGGAACTGTTTGACCCGGAACCCCTCGACCCGGCTGTCAGCCCGGCGCAGCTGGCTCAGCTGGTTATTGACCGCGGCCCGGGCCGGCATACCGTCGGCATCCTCGGCCCCGGCGATACCCCCCCGCAGCTATTGACCCTTAAACCGGAAATTGACTGGCAAGGCTGGGGCAACCTGGCGGTCTCTACGGCTTGGCTGTTGGATGAACAGGTTATTCAGCCGCTCCTCGGCAGCGCCGCCGCCCAATATGTGGACTACAGTCACGACCCGGCCCAAGCGGCCCAACTGATTGCCGCCGGCCGCCGGCAAATAGCATTCCTGCTTAAACCCTTCCCCATGGACGCCTTTGAATCCATCGTCAGCGGCGGCCAGCGTCTCCCTTCCAAATCCACCTTCTTTTACCCCAAACTCCCTACCGGCCTGTTGCTCCACCGCCTCGACGGAACCTTGTAACCGCATTCCCCCTTGGCCTATTGCCAACGGGACACCTTGGCGACGGTGGCAGTAGTGAACGCGCGGCACGAGTTGGCCAGCCGGAATTAAACCCTTGGCGCGAAATAAAAGACAAATCCCCCATCATCCCGTATAATTCCGGGCAACCATAAAGAACGGGATGGGTATTGATGAAAGTCTATCTGGCCAGTTCCTGGCGCAATGAAGTGTATCCGGAGGTGCTGGCTTATCTCCGCAACGCCGGGTATGAAGTTTATGATTTCCGGCATCAGGGCGGGGTGGAGTGGAATAGCAACGATGGGCTGACCGCCGGGGAGTTAGACGATATGCTCGAACACCCCAAGGTGCAGTCCATTTTTGACCAGGATATGGCCGCCCTGCGCGGCTGCGATGCGGTGGTCTGCGTGTTGCCCTGCGGCCGTTCCGCCCATCTGGAGTTGGGCTACGGCATCGGGGCGGGCAAGCGCACGGTGCTGCTGTGGCACGACGGCGACGAAATGGATATTATGCACAAAGCCGTCGACGCCATCGTGTTCAGCGCAGCCGAAATTCCCGCCGCTTTAGAGGGCCGGGGTTAAGGCGGCAGTAGCGCGCTACAAGCCCACTATCTCCCCGGCAGCGTTCACATCCATATCTAGCGCCCGGGGACGGGTGGGCAAGCCGGGCAGGGTTTCGATGCGGCCCGCCAAGGCGTACAGGAAACCGGCGCCGACCGAGGCCCGAATATCGGACACCGGGAAAATGTAGCCGGAGGGCGCGCCCCGCCGGGCCGGGTCGTGGGATATGGAGAGGTGGGTTTTCGCCATACAGATGGGCAGGTTGTCCCAACCCTGAGCGGCGAAAGCGCGGGCTTTGCGCCGGGCTTCGGCCGTCCAGCTGACTTCGGCCGCCCCATAGACCCGGCGGGCCAGAGCTAATACTTTGCCCTCGATGGATGCGTCCAGGGGATAGGCGTAGTCAATCGGCCTTTGGGCGGCGTTATCGTTGGCGGCTTGGGCTACGGCTTCGGCCAGGGCTACGCTGCCGGCCCCGCCCTCGGTGAACCCGGCGTATTCGGCAGTGGTATAGGCGCCGGCTTCTTGAGCAATCTGGACTACGGCGGCCAGTTCCTCCGGGCTGTCGCCGGGGAAGCGGTTCAAGGCGACCACTACCGGCAAGCCGAAACTGCGGACGATGCCGATATGGTGTACCAGATTGGCCGCGCCGGCGGCTACGGCCGCCGGGTTGGGTTCCGCCAGTTCGCGGCGGCCGGCGCCGCCGTGCCAGCGTATCGCCCGCAGGGACGCTACCAGCACCGCCGCGCCGACCGGCAAGCCGCTCTGCCGGGTTTTGATGTCCATAAACTTCTCAAAGCCCAAATCGGAGCCGAAGCCGGCTTCGGTTATCACATAGTCGGCGTAGCCCATCGCCAAGCGGTCGGCGATGATGGAACTGCAACCATGGGCGATGTTGCCAAAGGGCCCGGCGTGAACCAGAGCCGGCTGTCCCTCCAAGGTCTGCACCAGGTTAGGCAGCAGGGCGTGGCGCATTACCGCCATCAGGGGGCCAGCCAGCCCCAAATCGGCTACGGACACCGGTTCGCCGCTGCGGTTGCTGCCGACCACAATGCGGGACAAGCGGGCGCGCAAATCGGCCGGGTCGGTGGCCAGAGCCAGGATAGCCATAATTTCCGAGGCGGTGACGAAGTCGAAACGGGTTTCCCGCAAGGGACTGTTGGCGCTGCCGCCGATGCCGGCTACTACCTGCCGCAAGGCCCGGTCGGAGGCGTCAGTTACCCGGGCCCACTGGATTCCCTCCGGCGCCATACCGCAAGCTTGATTGCGATAGACGGCGTTATCGACCAAGGCAGCCAGCAGGTTGTGGGCGGAACCGACAGCGTGGGCGTCGCCGGTAAAGTGGATGTTGATTTCATCCCCCGGGACGATGCGGGCTTGGCCGCCGCCGGCGCCGCCGCCCTTGATGCCGAAAATCGGCCCCAAAGCCGGCTCCCGCAGGTTGACTACCGGCCGATAACCCAAGCGGCCCAAGCCTTGGGTCAAGCCGATGGCGGTAGTGGTTTTGCCTTCGCCGGCCGGCGTGGGGGTGATGCCGGTAACTACGACCAGTTTGCCGGCGGTCTGGTGGTTGATGGCGTCAAGGCTGATTTTAGCCTTGTAGCGGCCGTAGGGGATGAGGTGTTTCCCGGCTACGCCGAGACGCTCGGCTATCAAGTCAATGGAATCCATCGCTTTCCAACGCTCCCTTATCCGGATTGCCGGCTATTGTGCCATATCGGGACGGGGAATGCCAATATCGAACCGGCAACTCCCCAAGCTATCGCATATACTTGGCGATTTACTTACCGTCATTCCCGTTTTCACGGGAATCCAGAAAGGCCGGCGATTCTGGATTCCCACTTTCGTGGGAATGACGGTTGCTATATGCAATAGAGCGGCTAGTCGCCCAGAGCGGTTTTGCGCCCCAGGTCGGTGACAGCATAGTAGCCGGCGCGGCCGGGGACGCGTTCGAGCCAGCGGAATTTGCTGCGGGCGGAGTTGCGGAGGGTTTGGGTGAAGTTGTGGGCTTGGGGCCAGCCGGCCAGGTTGAACAGGTGTCCCAAGCCCTGGGCGTCGACGCCGCTCATTCCCAAGTAGCGGCTGGCGCCCTCGGCGGCGACCACTACCCGGCGCATATCGCCCAGGGGATTGGCTTCCCGGCAGAAGTCGATAAAGGCTTGTTCCGAGGGGGCGAACATTCCCGGGCGAGGCGCGGTGGCGCCATTGGCAATTAAAGCGGCGGTGGGGGTAGTTGCGGCCGGTTCGGCGTCAAGGTCAGCGGCGGGGTAGTCGGGCCAATCGTCATCGTCCTCCGGGTCGAGTTCGGTGTCCAAGTCAGCGGCGGCCGGGGTATGGGAAACCGTCGGCCACGGGGATGGGGCAAGTTCTTTTTCCGGGGTAGCAGTTTCCGGGGCGGCGGTTTCCCAACTGCGGACGGGCGCGGCGGCGGCCGGGGCCGGTGTTTCTGCCGCCGGGGCAACGGGCGGGGCGGCGGCGGGCGGGGTAGCCGGGGCCGCCGTTTCTGCCGCCGGGGCAAGGGGCGGGGGGCCGGTCAAGTTGCGGGTGATGTCGAGCAGGACCACATCGAGGATTTTGTCGATGAGGGCCGCATCAGCGGTTTCGAGGTCGATTTGGGCATTGTTGGGGAGGGTTATGGAGATTTTCAGCATACGGATGCCAACCGCTTTGCCGGGGATGGTTGATGGTGGGGGATATGGTAACTAATTAGCCGGGGGTTGGCAAGTTGGGCGGGTTGGGGGAAAGGGTGATTTCCGGCATTTCCGGCCGCCCTAGAGGGTTTGTTTGAGGCGGAGGGCGAGGGAGCGGGTGAGGCCGGGGACGGCGGCGATTTCGTCCACCGGGGCGTCTTTGATACCCTGGATGGAGCCGAATTTGCGGAGCAGCATCCGCTTGCGCTTGGGGCCGATGCCGGTTACGAGGTCAATGGAGGAGCGGAGGCTGCTTTTGCTGCGCAGGTGGCGGTGGTAGGTGATGGCAAAGCGATGGGCTTCGTCGCGGATGCGCTGGACGAGGTACAAGCCCTGGGATTGGCGCGGCAGGGCGATGGGTTCGGGAGTGTGCGGCACAAAAAGCCATTCGTTTTCTTTGGCCAGGGCGGCCAGGGGCAAGTCGTCCAAGCCCAATTCGAGCAGCACCTCTAACGCGGCGGAAAGATGGCCTTTGCCGCCGTCGATGATTACCAAGTCGGGCGGGATGCCCCAAGCCGCGCCGGAACCGCCGCCTTTGCCGCCATCCGCCGGGTCAGCGGGGCTATCGGCGTTATCATCATCCGGCGGGGGCGGGCCGGCTAGTTGTTGCTCAGCCCGGGCGTCCGCCAGCCGCTTAAAACGGCGGCGGAGCATTTCCTGCATACTGGCGTAGTCGTCGACGCCGGCGACGGTTTTTATCTGAAAGCGGCGGTAGTGGGCCGGTTTGGGGCGGCCGTCCTGAAAAACCACCATACTGCCGACCAGGTTAGTCCCCTGGACATGGGAAATATCGTAGCATTCCATCCGCAGCGGCAAGGCGGGCAGGCTCAATTCCTCTTGCAGTTCGCCCATCGCTTGCTGGATAACATCGGAGTTGTTGAGCCACTTGACCCGGTGCTGCGCCAAGCCCTGGACGGCATTCTCCGCTACTATATCAAGCAACTTTTTGCGCTGGCCGCGTTGGGGGCAAATCAGTTGGAGGGCGCCGCCGCGGCGTTCTTTGAGCCAATCGCGAATCAGTTCCCGGTCCTCCGGGGTATGCTGGAGGAGGATGGTGGGGGGGATGACCAGGGCGGATTGGTAAAACTGGCGGATGAAATGGCTCATTACCAGTTCGGGGCCTTCGTCCTGGGTGCCTTCCATAAAGAAGTGGTCGCGGCCGATGAGTTTGCCGCGGCGGATGAAAAAGACTTCGACCCAGGTTTCGTTAGCGCCGTGGGCTATGGCAATGATGTCGGTATCGCCGCCGGGATTGGCTTCGACTTTGACCTGCTGCTCCTCGACCACCCGGTCGATGCCGCGGATTTGGTCGCGGAGGACGGCGGCGCGCTCGAACTGCATTTCATCGGCGGCGGCGGACATTTTGCGGCGCAGCTCTTTAGTAACCGCCTCGGTGTTGCCCTCCATAAAGAGCATTACCTGCTGGATGACCTGGGCGTAATCCTCCCGGGTGGCCAAGCCGGAGCAGGGGGCAACGCAGCGGTGGATGTAGTATTCCAGGCAGGGGCGGGGGTCTTTGCCGGTGATGGTTTTGGTGCAGGAGCGGTAGGGAAAGAGTTTTTTAATCAAGTCCATAGTTTGGCGGACGCTGCTGGCGGTGGCAAAGGGGCCGAAGTAGCGGGCGCCGTCTTGGGCAACCTGGCGGGTGATATAGACCCGGGGAAACTCCTCGGTCAGGTCGATTTTCAGGTAGGGATAGGTTTTGTCGTCCTTGAGGCGGGCGTTGAAGTGGGGCTTGTACCGCTTAATCAGGGTGTTCTCAAGGATCAGGGCTTCGGCTTCGGTGTCGGTAACGATGAACTCGAAATCGGCCAGTTGGGAGACCATCCGGCGGATTTTGGGCGGCTGGCCGGTCAAAGAGCCGAAGTAGGAGCGGAGGCGGTTGCGGAGGATGTTGGCCTTGCCCACATACAGCACGGTGTTTTGGGCGTCTTTCATAATATAGACGCCCGGCTTTTCCGGAGTAACCCGGAGGCGGTGTTCAAACAGGTCGGGTTGGGGCATAACGGTTGACCACCGATTGCTACCGATTGCCAAGGTTAGAGGGCAAAGGACAAGCCAAGGAGTACCGCCAGCAGGATGCCGGCCAGAATTAGGATACGGCGCAGTTCGGCGCCGAGGTGCGTATAGGCGGCGGCCCGGTCGGTGCGGGTCAGACCGGAACGGCGGGGGGAGCGGGCCGGAGTCGCAGCCGTAGCCATCCCATCAGTGGTAGGGGTTGACGCTGCCGGCGCGGCGGCCGCGCCGTTGGCGGTGGCGGCGGTTTCGGTAGGAATATCAGCCGGGGCGGCGACGGTGACGGTGCCGCCTTCCTCAGTTTTGCGGCTTTGGCGGCGCCGGCGGCCCAACTGGGCTTGCCGGGACGCAATGCGACGACCTTTAGCGGGCATTGGGGCGTACCTCCTGTTGATGCAGCGGGCTGTTGGTTCAACCGGCAAGGATTGAGGGGCATAAGATACACCGCTCAATTCCGTTGTGGCAATTAAAACAGCATCTAGTATAACAGGAAATGGGGGGCGATTGAAAGGGCATATAGTATAAGGTTCCGCTCTGTTACGGAACCGGAAATCCGAGAGTTGCAAAGCCGCCTCGGGTTTCCAACTGTAGTGCCGCAAGACGGCAGCCATGTTGCTATGGCCGACCAAGCGCAGCAAGCCGCTGACCAGGTTGCGTAAAGCTGCCAAGACCGGCGCCGCCGCCCCGCTCCGCCCTTGGCAGCGGTCCTCGCCAAAAGTTGCATCCCGCACCCAATGCTCCCGCCATAACGCCAGCAACCGCTCCGGGTGCGCTTGCTCCGGGGACAAACTGGTGATGGCGTAAGCCGTCGCCACCGTTGTTGTCTCCCGCTCCGTGCGGGTACGCTCCAGGCAGCAGACCGGCTACAATCCCCGCCAGCAAAGCCAGGATGGCCGCCAAGGGCTGCCGCCGGCCCCGGGCTTTACGGGGATCCGGAACCTGGGACAGGACTTCCCGCAAGGACCACGCCAACTTTTCCGACACGGCTGACACCTCCCTTTGCTATAATACTTGGCCTTATTATCCCGTCAGGCAATAACAATTAAAAGACCCTGGGCGCGGGGCAAGGCTTTTTAATTGTCCGTACTGACGCTGGTATTCCCTTACAACAGGTGCCAGTTGAAAGAGCAAGGCGGTGTTGCTGTAAGTTCACCGCAAGCAGATTTCCCCGGGAGTTTCCGATAATTAAAAGACCCCGTAAATCAGCCTTTCCCCCCTTGCCGCCCGGCAAACTTGCCGCTATGATAACCGGCGGCTCGGCATTTTCCCGGTGTTTCCGGGGTTTCAGCAGACACGAGACTAGAAGGAGGGGCAAGGGTTATGGTTGGGGCGCATGACCGGGGCGGTTGGCCTACGGAGGCGGCGATTGAGCAGGAGGAGCATACCCTCGCCGACTGGGAGCGGCGCGTGGATGCCCTCCACAATGTGCTGAGCGAGAAAGGTCTCCGCCGCACCGACGAAATGCGCCGAGCCATTGAAAGCCTGCCCCCGGCCGAATATGAACGCCGCTCCTACTACGAACGCTGGACGGCGGCCTTGGAGCTACTGCTGCTGGAAAAGGGCATATTGACCGCCGCCGAAATTGACGCCCGGATGAACGCCGGGGAAGGGCCGGCATAGTTATGGCCGCCGCCGTTGCTGACGCGCCGATCCAATATCAGCCGGGGGATTTGGTGCGGGTGCGGGTGGATAATCCCGGCGGCCATTTCCGCACCCCGGCTTATATTCAGGGGCAGACCGGGCGGGTAGTGGCCTTGGGCGGCGTCTTTGCCAATCCGGAGTCGCTGGCTTACGGGGGCGATGGCCGGCCGCGCCAACCCTTGTATCGGATCGAGTTCGCGCAGTCAGCTGTGTGGCCCGATTACCCGGGGCCGGCCGCCGACCAAATTGTAGTGGACATCTATCAGCACTGGCTGGAGCCAGCCGAACTTGCCGGAGCCGACCATGACCAGTCAACCCCCTAACGAGCCTAACCACGACCATAGCCATAACCATCCGGGGATGGCGGCCGACGCCGAACCGGGCTACTACGCCCGCCGCGCCCAATCCATCGAGTCCCTGCTGGTCGAGAAGGGGATTTGCACCACCGCCGAGGTTCAGGGGATGGTGGAGCGGATTGAGGCGCGGTCTCCGGCCGACGGGGCGCGGGCAGTGGCCCGGGCCTGGATTGACCCGGAGTATAAGGTGCGGCTACTGGCGGCGCCGGCGGCGGCCTTGGCCGAATTGGGCTACTCCCTGCCGGAAACTACGCCGCAACTGGCCGTAGTCGAGAACACCGCAACGGTGCATCATCTGGTCGTCTGCACCCTTTGTTCCTGCTACCCCCGGGCCTTGTTGGGGCGGCCGCCGGACTGGTACAAAAGCCTGGCTTACCGCGCCCGGGCCGTATCCGACCCCCGGGGCGTAATGCGCGAATTCGGATTGGATTTGCCGGATTCCGTCACCGTAAAAGTCTTGGACAGCACCGCCGACCTCCGCTATCTGGTACTGCCGCAGCGGCCGGCCGGTACGGAGGGATGGGCTGAGGAGGAACTAGCGGCGTTGGTAAGCCGGGATAGTATGATTGGCGTAACCGCGGCCCGGCAGCCGGCGGGAGTGGGGTCCAGTTCGAGTCGCTAACCGCGTTACCGAGGAACGGGATTGACTAAACCGGGATAATCTGGAACAATAAAGGCCGATTTGAGCGGTGTCAGGTTTCGCGATGCCTTGGGATGTGGAATACACTGAACAGTTTGGTCAGTGGTGGGATGGGCTTACGCAGTCGGAGCAGCGTTCCGTTACGGTCAGCGTCGGGTTTCTTGAGGAAAGCGGGCCGACCCTGGGGTTTCCCCAATCGTCCGCGGTACGCAGTTCCCGACACCGGAATATGCGGGAACTGCGGGTGCAAAGCGGTGGGCGTCCCTTACGCATCTTTTACGCCTTTGACCCGTTGCGGGCGGCTATTTTACTCATCGGCGGGGACAAGACCGGGGACGACCGCTTTTACGTGCGCTTTGTGTCCCTGGCTGACGAACTATATGACGAACATCTGGCAGAATTGCGCCGGGAGGGCTTAATCGGATGAGCGGACGCCATAAGTTCAGCGAACTTACCAAGAACTTCACCCCGGCCGACTGGCAGCAGGTTGCGGCGCTCCGGGCAGAAATGCGCGCCGCAATGGAGCCGGCTCAACCCCGGGAACAGCCGCAAAACCCGGATACCCCGGCTGATGGGGCGGCAAAGCGGCAATAGGTTGCCTTTTGCGGACATCCCCCCAATCGGCCCGGCGGCGGTCGGCGTAGTTTTACTTGAGGTTGGCTTTGGCGCGGGATGAAATATCCCTGGTCTAACATTTTCCTGCTGCTGCTGTTGGCGGCCGAACTGGTCAGCGGTTATCTGGGGCTGATTGGCGGCACGCCGGACTGGGCGGCCGCCCTGCACATCCACCGCATCCTGGGCTTTTCCATCGTCGTCCTGCTGTTCTGGAAGGGGCGGAATATCCTGGATCGGCTGCGGCAGCGGCGGCTGTGGCGCTATCATTGGCCCTCCTTCGCGGCGGCCCTGCTGCTGCTCGGTTTGCTCCTGGGCTCCCTCGGCTTGGGCTTGGCGTGGAGTCATCTGGGCGCCTTTCACTTCTGGGGGATCAGCGGAGTCAGTTGGCACATCTATGTATCCCTCGCCTTGACGCCGCTGCTGGTGTGGCATTTCTTGAAGTATCGGTGGATCGCCCGGCCGCAGTTCTGGGCGGACCGCCGGGCCGTATTGAGATTAGGCGGGTTGGCGGTAGCCGGGCTGGTTTTGTGGCGCGTCGGCGAAGCCGTGAACCACTTCGCCGGACTACCCGGCGCGGAACGGCGTTTTACCGGCTCCTACGAAATCGGCGGCATTGGCAACGACTTCCCGGTCACTTCCTGGCTGAATGACAACCCGCCGGCGGTGGACGCGGCGAACTGGCGGCTGGAAGTGAGCGGAGTGGTGCGGCGGAAGTTGCTGCTGTCTTACGCCGACCTGGCCGGGCAGGATGCCCAAGTGCGGGCGACCCTGGACTGTACCGGCGGTTGGCACACCACGCAGGACTGGCAGGGCATCCCCTTAAAAGAAGTGTTGACCCGAGCCGGACTCCTGCCCACGGCGGCCAGCGTAACCGTGCGCTCCAGCACCGGCTACAGCCGCCGCTTTGCTTTGGATGAAATTGACGATTACCTGCTCGCCACCCGGGTCGGCGGCGAAATTCTATCCCCGGGTCACGGCTTCCCCCTGCGTCTGGCCGCCCCCGGCAAACGCGGCTTCGAGTGGATCAAATGGATTGACCGCATCGAGGTCAACGACACCAGCAAATGGTGGCAACCGCCCCTGCCGCTGGGTTAGCTCCCTAGGGTCAGGGGCGGGAATTACGCGAATCAAGTTTCCCGCCCTTGACAACACCCGATCCATCCCTTACCCTACGCCCCAACCTTAACCCCCAAAGGATGAACCGCTATGCTTCGCGTCCTCGTATCCGCCTTGGCCGTGGTTGGCCTGCTGGCCTTGGCCGCCGCCTTTGCCAATAACAGCGGCCGCGCCGAACCGGCCCTCACCCGCTCCCCTTCCGAATTACCCCCCCCCAGAACGCTTGTTCTATGTAGGCGCGGCTGAGGCCGCTCCCCGTTCCATTCCTTGGGACTGCTCCGACTGGCAAGAATCCCCGGCCGTGGCCGACGCCGCCGACGCCCGCGTCTCGATGATTCTCGAATCCCTGGCCGCCAACCGGGGGAAGTCCATTTATTGCGCCATCGACCAGTCCGACACTTGGACCAAAGCGGAAACCTGGGCTGCCGGCCGCGACCGCAACGAACGGGATGATACGGTCTATTTCGGCCAAAGCGGCAACTTCCGCGGCTTCCTGGCGGCCCAAGAGGGCTACTTGACCGACGGCGAATCCGGCGTTACCGGCGTCAGCCGCGACCTCATCTTTGAATTCCCCCGAGAGGAACGCCGCCGCCGCACCATCATCAAACGCCTGCGTCTCGAACCCAGCGCCGACAAGGACCAGATGGTTTGGTCCGAGTGGGGTGGCACCACCAATTATGTGGCCGCGGGCAGCCGGGTTTTAGCAGCCCAACATCGTTTTACCAGCCCGGGTACTAACCATGATCGTAATCCCTACTTTGATGAGTCGATACCGAATGACCGGTACGGCTGGCCGCACGCCCGGCTCAGTAATTGGCCCGCCCTGCTCCGGGAGCAAGGCAAGGCCCGGTGCCGGGCTTTGGGCTATCAACGCGGGGTCAACCCCGAAATGTCCTTCACTGAGCCCGGGACCGGAAATCCCTGGATTGCTACCAAGAATGATATTGATAGTAATCCGTTGCCTGGCGATAACGTCATCGGTCTGGCGTGGCCGACTATGAATAGTCTATCGGAAATCCGGGTCTCCGGCGCAACTGCTGATGGTGAAGCCGCGGCAAACCTGCGGCGGACGGCGGCGGCGCGGCAGCACCATTACGCCTTCCTGAACCCAGACGACGGCAGCGACAGCTGGTGGGGATGGGCCCGCCAAAGCTACCCCTACAGCGTTACCTGTATTAAAATCATCCGCAAGCGCCGCTAACCCACGGCGGCGGATCAGTCCAGCAACTACAACCGGGGCGGGTGTAATGCCCGCCCCGGATTCTTTTATCGATCTAGGCAATAGCCTGGCGCCAGGGGCGTGTTCTCTTTCAGCGGTTTCACCCTTGCGGCAATATCGTAAAACCGGCCAACCGCTAAACCGGAACGGGAATCGCCCGGATTTCCCGGATGACAAATCGCGCCAAACCCGCTATAATCAATTCAGCCCGGAACCTTAACCAAGATGGCAAGCGCGATGACTACCACCCTATCCCCCGCCGACCGCCAAGCTTTCATCCAAGCCCTCCGCGATGACCCCGTTTTTCGCGAGGAAGCCCGCGCCCTGCTGCTGAGCCGGGAAGTGCTAGAACTGCCGGGAAAACTAGCCCAGCTGACCGACCGCGTCGACCGCTTCATCGCGGCCCAAGAAAGCTTCAACGCCGAGCAGCGGCAGTTCCACGCCGAACAGCGGCAGTTTAACGAAACGGCCGAAACTCGCTTCGCCAACATCGACCGCTTCATCGAAAACCAAGAGAGCTTCAATGCCGAGCAGCGGCAGTTTAACCAAACGGTCGACGCCCGCTTCGCCAAAATCGACCGCTTCATCGAAAACCAAGAGAGCTTCAATGCCGAGCAGCGGCAGTTCAACCAAGATGTAACCGTCCGGCTCGGCCAAGCCCTCGGCGGCAACCTCGAAGCCAAACTCGAGCGCAGCATCGGCCCCGTCCTGGCCCGCACCTTCGGCCTCTACGATGTCCGCACCCTACAAAGCCGTTTCACTATGCCCAACCAAGAATTCAACCGCCGCTTGGCCCAAGCCCAAGCCGAGGGCAAAATCACCGCCGACCAGGCTTTCCAACTGGATCGGGCCGACTACATAGTCTATGGACGCCAGGCCGCTGACGATGCCGAAGTCTATTTCGTCGCCGAAGTATCCTGGACTTTGGGGCAAAATGACATCATACGGGCCCGGGAGCGGGCCGACCTGATGGCGGCGGCCAGCGGCGTCAATACCATAGCCGTGGCCATTGCCCAGGAAATCCCCCCGCCGCAAGTCGAACAGGCGGCCACGGCTCAGGTCATCCTGATCCACGATGACGGAAACTGAAGCAGCAGACTTACTTCACATTCCGACCCCGCCGGGACCGCGACAGGGGGCTACTGTCCCTTTCCTTTTACCGGGCAGACCACATCACCCCCCTCAAGGCGCCTTGAACTTTATAACCGGCAGTTGCGCGCCGCCATCCGCTGCACTTTGGGGCTGGAGGATTACATTGCCATCCTGCGGGGGAAGGGGTTGATTTAGCGGGCGGGAAAAGATGGTTTATGGCTTTTCCCGGCTGGTGGACAACACCCCATCCCATCCGCTATAATGTCTGGGCGTCCCCCGTTGCGGAGAGGTGCCGGAGTGGACGAACGGGCACGACTGGAAATCGTGTAGGGGCTTACCAGTCCCTCGAGGGTTCGAATCCCTCTCTCTCCGCCAGCTCCATTAGTCCCATTTCTGTATCTGACCGGCGGCATTTCGTCAGGCTTTGGCGTCATACTGCTGTCCCCCCATTGCCGGTATTCCAATGCCGCGTCAACGCAGCAGCATCACCCCGGAACAGCTTTTAGCCGACTACCCGCCGTCGGTGCGGCAATTAGCGGAGCAGTTGCGGCAACTGGTCAAAGCCCTGGCGCCGGCCGCGACGGAGCGGGCCTACCCGGTCTGGCGCGGCATCGGCTACCGCCATCCGGAAGCCGGCTACTTCGGCGCGATTTTCCTGCACTCCGACCGGGTCAAACTGGGGCTGGAACAGGGGGCGCGCTTGCCCGACCCGCACGGCATCCTGAAACCCGGTCCTACCGCCGGCAAGCAAGTCCGCTATCTCGAAATCGCCGCTCCCCAAGACATCGACCCGGAGCAAATCGCCCAACTGCTCACCGCCGCCATCGCCTTCCAGCGAGCTTTGCGGGGAAAATAGCAGTGCCGGCATACGCCGCCGCCCCTTGCTTTAGTGTATAATTCCCGGCAAATGCAACTGGAGGCCGCAGCTATGGGCGCAACCCATGTAACCGTTACCGTCAAAAATCCCGCCGAACCCCACCGCACTTGGGAAGGAGAATTCCTCGTCGATACCGGCGCTACCGACTGCTTGGTGCCCCGCAAACACCTGGAAGCCATTGGCTTGGTCCCGGAAGGGCAGCGGGAGTATAGCTTGGCCGATGGCCGCCGGATCAGTATGGACATCACCGTCGGCCGGGTGGAGTTTATGGGCGGCCTCACCGGAGTTGCCATCGTGATGGGCGACGATAACGCCGAGCCGCTCCTGGGCGTAACCGCACTGGAATCCATCGGCGTCGAGGTTGACCCGGTTAATCAGACCCTGAAACGGATGCCCTATGTGCGGCTCCGCGGCTTTAATCCCCGGTAAAGCCGGCGGCCGGCTTTTAGCCCTTTGCGGGGGGAAAGAGTGATGAACGCCGCCGCCCGGACGCCGGATTCGCCGGCAACCTTTACTCCCATCGGATATGTGGAAAGCGAGTTTGCCGGCTATGCTCCCTCCGACGAAATGCGCGCCCGGCCTTCCCGCATCATCCTGCGCCCGGAACTGGCGCCGGGACTGCTGGGCTTGACCGCCGGCCAGTCCATTCTGGTCCTCTTTCACCTGCACCGGGCCGCCGACTACCAACTGCAACTCCATCCCGGGCACAACCCGCAAAACCCCATCCGCGGCGTCTTTGCCACCCGCAGCCAATACCGCCCCAATCCCATTGCCGACACCGTCGCCCAAATCCAAGCCATTGCCGACAACATCCTCACCGTCAGCGGCCTCGACGCCCAAGACGGCTCCCCGGTGCTGGACTTGAAACCTTACGCCGCTGACTTTGACCAGCCAGTTGACGCTGCATAACATCACCCTGCTTCGGTGGGTTAGATAACGGAATCACAAGCAAGAGGGAATTTCTTACCCGACTCCCGGGGACAAGGTTGCGCCCCATTGCCCGAAATGGTACAATGCCCTTATGACGACGCAAACTATCAACAACATCGCTGACTTGGCCCGCATCCTGCGGGAACAACCGGAATGGGCGGACGCCATTCGGGGCATTGTGCTGGGGGAGGATGCGCTGAACTTGCCGGCTCGGTTCGACGAGTTCGTGCGGGTAACCGAGGAGAATAACCGGCTGGTCCGGGAGGAGTTGGCGCAACAGCGGGAACTGTTGGCCCAACACGGGGAGCAGCTGGCGCGGACTAACGAACTGCTGGCCCTGTTCCGGGCGGACCTGAACAGCTTCGAAGCCCGGATGAGCCGGGTGGAGGGCCGCTTGGGCAACCTGGAAGGCCGCGAGTACGAGCGGGGCGTCCGCACCAAAGCCTTGAGCCGGGTGCGCCGCCGGCTGGGAATGGGAAATTCCTACTTGGCTCTGACCCAGGATGGCTTGGTTGCGCCGCAGTTGAACAGCGTCATTGCTCGGGCGCTGGAGCGCGGCGACCTTTCCGAGGAGGATGAGGATGACCTGCTGACCGCGGACATCATCATCTCCGATAACGACAACCGGCACGCGGTAATTGAGGTGTCGATTACGGCCGAGGAAGTTGACATTGTGCGGGCCCGGCGCCGGGCCGATATTATGGCTGCGGTTACCGGGGGCGTGGTCAAGCCGGCCGTGATTACGGCCAGCCTGAACGAAGTCCAGAAGGCTCAAGCGGTCGAGGCGGCGGTGTCAACCTTTATTGTGCCTTACCCTTAACCCGGTTGGGGGGAGACATCCCAGGGCTATCGCATATACCTAGCGGCTTACTTATCGTCATTCCCGTGAAAACGGGAATCCAGAGTCCCCGGCATATCTGGATTCCCACTTTCGTGGGAATGACGGTTTCTGTAAGCGATAGACTTGGGGGCTATCCCCTTTCCCTTTTCCTGCAAAATTCCCCAATTTTCGCTCTTTAATTGCCTTGCAGCTTTGCGTTGTTCAGGGCTTAAATAGTCGCACCTCAAAGCAGTCGGGGCGGGCGGCGGGATGAATGGCCGCAGCAGCAAGCGTATTTTGGTGGGGTGGATGGCGGCAATGGCTGCCGGTGGGGAATATGGTTTAAGGAGGTGAGCAGTCAGTAACTGATTTGGCCGGTTGGCCCGTCCCTTGGTATCAGGCGCTTGGGGGACGAGGAACGATTAGCGAGTTTAAGCGGTACGGCGCAACAGCAATTATCTTTTTTCCATATTCATTGCCGGCAGCTCATTATTAGCGGGGCGTAGTCGGCAGCCGCCGCCAAAGCTCAAAACCGCTCCTTACTTCCCGGCGTCAACGGGATTACCGGGGAAAGGGCGTCCCGGGGGACAATTTCCGGCGCGGGCTGGGCGATGCCTTGCCCCCAAGCCGGCGTCCCCTTGCCAAGTGCCGGCTCCGGTCGGCGGTGGCGGGGCGTCAGACTTTTCAATCCAATACGCAGTAAGGAGACGCAGTTATGGTTACTCGCGTGAGTATGGAACTTCAGGAACGCCTGCGGCAGGCGGAGGAAGCGGAGAGCAAGGTTCGGGAGTTGGGTTCCCTGGCGATGGAGGCCCCGGCTTTGCGGCAGGAACTGGCTTGGGCGCAGCGGCAGCACGCCTGGGATCGGGCCAAAAAGGGCGCCATGGAAGAGGCCCAGCGGAAAATGAACGCCGCGACGGCCAAGCAGGAGCGCGTTCCCCAGATGCTCGAGGAAATCTCGACTATGGTGTCGGGTCTCTATAACCTGTTCAAGGAGATTGAGACCTGCCGGAAGGACGCCATGGAACACCTGTCCATTGTGGACCGGGTGGACTACGAAGCCGAGTTGTCTATTGCCGAAGCCGAGCAGACGCAGATGGGCCGAGACCCGGGCAGCGTCGAGTATCTGGTGGCTTCGCGGCACGGGCCGCCGCGGGTCAAGAAAATGCTGGAGGAGTTCTACCCGGATTTCGGCTACCTGCGGGAGTGCGATCTCGAAGACCCGATGCGCCGGGATGTGGCTTACTTTATCCTGTCCCATGTGGTTTCCCCGGAGCAGTTAGCCCAACTGCGGCCGGATAGCGGCAACTAGCCGCTATTGCGGCGGGTCTTTCCCCGCCGGCTTGGCAAAACAATCAGCCCCCGGATGCTGTATCCGGGGGCTGGGTTTTTGCGACTGAAACGGCCGCTACTAAACGGCTGACCTTAAACTTCCAGGGGCGTATCCGCCCGGTTGGCCCATTCGCCCATCGAGGCGTCGTAGTTTTTGGCCCGGTCGTAGCCCAGCATTTTGAGCAGGAAGGTGCCGTGCGCCGCACGGATGCCGCCTTGTCAATAGGCAAAGACCGCTTTGTCCGGGGTGATGCCGTGCTGAATCAGCAGTTGGCGGATTTCCGCGGCCGGCTTGAACCGGTGGCTGTCCCGCTCCATCACATTGAACCACTCGAGGTGGACGGCACCGGGAATATGGCCGGCCCGCTGGTTGCCCCGGTCGTTGGCGCCGGTATATTCCCCGTCGCTCCGCACATCCCAAATCAGGGCGTCGGAGAGGGCGCAGGCGGCTTTCAGTTCGTCCGCCCGAACCATAATGGACTCGTCCGCCCGCGGCGTAAAAGTTGCCCCGCTCCGCGGCGGCGGGCGGTCAAAGCTCACCGGCCGCCCCTCGGCTACCCACTGCCGCCAACCGCCATCCAATACCTTGACATTGGAATGGCCGTAGTAGTTCAACGCCCACCACAGCCGGGCGGCGTACAGGCTCTGATTGTTGTCGTAGGCCACCACCAGCGTATCGTCGCCAATGCCCAGGTTTTGGCACATTGCGGCGAACCCGTCCGGGGGCAGGATATGGACGCGGCCGGTAGCCGGGTCCTTTTCGTAGTTGTCCGGCACCAGTACCGCGCCGGGGATGTGGCCGCGCAGATAGCCGGCTTCGACATCGCCATCGACTACTACCACATTGGGGTCGTCCAGGTGGGCGGCGAGCCAAGCGGCGTCGACCAGAAACTCCGGATGGGCAAAGCCCTCGGTCGTAGTCATAGTTCCTCCCTTGGTTTGCATTGCTGAACCGGAGCGACCGGTTGGGAATCAGCGGACTGTCGCCATCGGCGTATCGTCCCGGTTGGCCCACTCGAACATTGATGCATCATAGTTGCGGGCATCCCCGTAGCCCAGCAGGTTCAGGACAAAAACGCCGTGCGCCGCACGGAGGCCGGCTTGTCAATAGGCAAATACGGCTTTGTCCGGGGTGATGCCCTTAGCGTCGAGAATCCGCCGCAGTTCCGCCGAGGGCTTAAAGCGGTGGGTTTCCCGGTCCATCAACTCCAGCCAGTCGAGATGAACGGCGCCGGCAATATGTCCGGCCCGCCGGTTGCCCCGGTTGACGGCCCCGGAATACTCCCCCGCGCTACGGGTGTCCCAGATTACCGTATCATCCAGATTACAGCCGGCTTTGACGGCGTCGATGCCGACCAGCAAAGACGGTTCAACTTGGGGCGTAAAGACCGGTTCAGCGGCAACGGCCGGCGGCGGCTCGAAGCTGACCGAGCCGCCGGCGGCCACCCAAACCCGCCAGCCGCCGTTCAGCACCCGGACATTGCGATGGCCGTAGTAGTTCAGCGTCCACCAGAAACGGGCGGCGTAGAGGCTCATATTGTTATCATAGGCGACTACCGGCGTAGCGTCGCCAATGCCCAAACTTTGGCAAACGGCGGCGAACCTATCCGCCGGCAGGGTATTAACCCAGCCGGTAACCGGATTGCGCTCGTAGTTGTCGGGCAGATGAACCGCGCCGGGGATATGCCCCCGCTGGTAGCCGGCGGCCGCGTCCAAGTCCACAATAACCAAGCCCGGCGCGGCCAGGTTGGCTTGCAGTTCCGCCGGTTCAATCAGATATTCCGGGTGGGTAAAGCCGGGCATAGCAGTTTCTCCTGTGCGGGCATTGTAGGGCAAGCGGCGGGAAAGGGCAATAGTCGGGCGGGTTAGGCATATCAGGATATTTCATTGGGCTGCTATTCAGCATTTCCTTCCCGGATGTGGTTCAGCTGGCAGAGTGCGATTAACGCAGGCGAAAGTGATTTCGAACACACCAAGCCCACACTGGGAGAACCCTATCCTTGGTCTCCAAGTGGAATTTGGTTTGTGGCAACAGCGACAGGAAGGGCCACGAACTGGACGTCGAATTTTAGAGACGGTTCTACCATTAAACGAGCATTATGAATCCTGAATGACATCTGCCAGCCGCCAGCGAAATTCACTAGCAGAGTATTCCTGGATCCCGGCTTGAAGCGAACTTGGTCAATCGCGGCGGGGATATTCCACCGGCCGCCCCAACCTAGAGTTCCGTTGATGTTGTATGATTGGACACCGACGTGGTCTCGTTGCCAAAGTACCTTATAGAAGTCATTCCTCCCCACAAGGTACTGAAAGACTCGCCTGACGAACCGAGGCTCCCCTTGGCACAGTCTTACGAATTCGTCCTCGAAGGCGGCAAGCACGGGTAGGTAAAACCTCTCCACCTTGTCTTGCACGTTCCGGAACAGGATACCTTGATCTCTCATCTGCTCCATGGTCGCAAAGACTGGCCTAACGGTTTCCCAGTACCTCTGACTGACCGGGCAATCTGCCCAACTGCTACCGAAGTCGATAGTACCAGAGAGGCGGGAGTGTTTGGCCGCTTGGTTGTTCCGCTTGGCAGACAATCCTATCTCTCTGCCGTCATTGAGGAATGCCACCACGTCCCGAACATCCCCAGCCTGCCCCCTCTGATCAGGCTGAATACGGACCAGTGCCGTATTATCAAACCGACCGTCGACAGCTTGCAGGAACATGATGGCTTCACTTGCAGCCCGATCCATTGCGGCGACGTCGCCGCTCTGACGGTAGGAGAGCTCAGCCAAAGCGGCCGTATCATCCCGCTGCAATTGACTGCGAGTCAAAATGCTGATTTGTCGGGCAAGGGCGTACTCAAACGCTTTACCACGAGCGGTCATAATCATGCTGCACGTCCAATGTCCTTACTCAGGATCAACGCCTCGTTGGACTCTTTGTTCGAGCTCATGCCATAAGTCCACTCAGGCGTAATGAATACATACCCGGGGTACAAGTCTCTTACCATCTCACAATCGTTGTAAGACAGTACCCAACCGTCTCGTGTTCGTAGGATGTCCGCGAGTCCGCTATGGTCGAAGCCTTCGTGCATATCCCCACGCTCCCCATACAATTTCCCGCCATTGGCGTAAGGCGGATCTAGGTATAGGAAATCATTGGGATGACGGGCAAGGCTGTCCTTGAAGTCCGCACATTCGACTTTCAAGAGTCCCGCTTCGAACTCCGCCAAGCGGTCAATAGCACTCGGCGTGAACCTTGGATGATCGGGGGACATACCGCCACTCAATGTAGTGCCAGAGTACGATGACCGATTAAGGGCGAAAAACGTCGCCGCTTGCTCTACCCGGTCTGTGAGCGAGAAAAAACGCTTTTGCAAGGCGTAAAACTGTGTCCGGCTTAGCGGATGATAGAGCCGTACTACCCTGGCAACCTCCTTCGAATTTTCCAGTGCTGCCTGCCAGAAGTTGACCAACGGCGCAAAGGCGTCGTAGCCATAGACACGGATGCCACTGGATACGCAGGCCAACTCTACAGAGCCGCCCCCAAGGAAAGGCGATGCCAAGGTGTCGAGTCCGTCAGGAAAATAACTGATTATCCGCTTGACGGCCCGCGATTTGCCGCCGGGGTAACGCAAAGGCGACCGGATGCTCGGGCCAAGGACGAGCGAGTCCGCATCACGCGGCGACGCGACTGGCACATCTAGAGGAACCCGAACAATCACATCACCCATTTGCGAAATTACGGCCATTCCTTACTCACTTATACGCAGTCCCGCACATTCAACGGGATTGCGGGGCTTTCCTGTTTTAGCCGCTTCTTACCGTTAGACTACCTTTAACGGCATGGTCAACTCTCCTAGAGGCAAATGGATAATATACTAACAACCAAGTTATTGCAACCCTTCAAAGACATCAAAATAAATCAAATTTTCCGATTATTCTCCGCTTTATCTAAATTGCTATATGTCGCCGCCAATTTGCCTATTTCGGGCAATGCGAGGGGATTTGTAAATGCAAAATCGCCTTCCCCTTCCGCAACTTCACCGTCGACCACATCATCCCGGTCAGCAAAGGCGGCACCGACCACTTCGCGAACCTGCAACTGCTGTGCGGGGCGTGCAACTGGCTGAAAGGGGAGGGGACTCAGGAGGAGTTTTTGGCGAAGTTGAAGGAGCGGGGGTTGGGGTGAACCGCCCCCGGGCCTACAAGGCCGGCAAATACCGTTTCACCTCATAATCCGTCACCGTCGCCCGATACTCCTGCCACTCCTTCCGCTTGTTCCGAATGACGCTCTGGTGAATATGCTCCCCCAACGCCTCCCGCAGCAGCCCGCTCCCCTCCGCCAGCGCAATAGCCTCCCCCATACTCGCCGGCAGCGTCTTAAACCCCTGCGCCTCAAACTCCGCCCGGCTCATTCCCTCCCCCGGCGGCGGCACCGCATACTCCTCCTCAATCCCCTTCAACCCGGCCGCCAGCATCACGCTGAACGCCAGATAGGGATTGCACGCCGGATCCGGCGCCCGATACTCCACCCGCACCGAAGTTTCATACCCCGGCTTATACGCCGGCACCCGCACCAAATCCGACCGATTATGCGCCCACGAAATATAAACCGGCGCCTCATACCCCGGCACCAGCCTCTTGTACGAATTGACCCACTGATTCGTTATCAAAGTCAATTCCGGCGCATGACGGATTAACCCGGCGATAAACCGTTTCCCCACCAGCGAAAGTTTATACTCATCCTCCGGGTCATAAAAGGCGTTATTCTCCCCCTGAAACAGCGACTGGTGCGTGTGCATCCCGGAGCCGTTGACCCCGGAAAACGGCTTGGGCATAAAAGACGCGTAATAGCCGCGCAGCTGCGCCAGCTCCTTAATCGCCAGTTTAGCCGTAATCACGCTGTCCGCCATCGTCAGCGCATCCGTATATTGCAAGTCAATCTCGTGCTGACTGTGCGCCCCCTCGTGATGGGAATACTTGACCGGAATCCCCAAATCCGACAAATTCAGCACCGTATCCCGCCGCAAATCCGCCGCCGGATTGCTCGACAGCTGGTCAAAATACCCGTCATAGTCCAGCGGCTCCGGCTTCTCCGAATCCTTCAGATAGAAAAACTCCAGCTCCGGCCCCACATAGTAGGTATAGCCGCGCCGCGACAGCCGCTCCAGATTGCGCTTCAACGCCAGCCGCGGATCCCCCCGGAACGGTTCGCCGCCGGGAGCGTAAATATCGCAGAACATCCGCGCCACCGCATTTTGCCGCGGCCGCCACGGCAGCACCGCAAAGGTAGTCGGATCCGGAAACGCCCGCATATCGCTCTCGTCAATCCGGTCCGAACCCTCCGTAGCCCGCGCAAACCCCTCAATGGCCGAACCGTCAAACCCCACCCCCCGCGCAATAGCGTCGCCCAGGTCGTCCGAGTTAATGGCAAAGCCCTTCAGATTGCCCAGAATGTCCGTGAACCACAGCCGGACAAACTTCACATCATTATCCCGGGCGCTCCGCAGAACATACTCCTGCTCCCCCGATTGGTAGTCCATCATTGCCCGAGCCTCCGGTTGCCAAGTTAATCGCCGTGAAAGCCCCCAAGGGCGGGGCTAATCTAGGAAGTGTCTGCGCTAATTGCCAAAAGTTGGTGGAATGAGCCGCCGGGCGTGTAAGGCCAGCAAGCGGCGGAACTCGAATATAACCTCCTTGGCGCTGGCGGAGGTTTCCACCTGGATATGGGCATAACTCCATTTGCGCCAAGGTTCTGTCACGAATTCAGCACCGGTACGCCGTTCTATTTCCACCGGCAACAGATGGCCGACCGCGGCCGCGGCATCATCGGCAAACTGCCGATAATCACCGGCAGTATGATGAGACTGACCGTAACCGGACAAGGCATCAATCAGCAAGTCCGCAATTGGAACCGAATGCTGCTCTAATAACGCTACATCCCAGACCGAAAGTCCCCCGCGACTGTCCTTGAAAGCGCCGGCCTTGGGTTTCTGGTCCCGGACGTTCCAATAGTCGCGGTGAGGACGGATAAACCGGCAAAGGATGACTTCATCCGCTACTGGCACGGCGGCTACCGTAGTAGGTCCAAAAATTGCGCTTCGGTTGCCCAAGTCAGCCGCTGCACCCGAACCGCTTTGCCGTTTCGGTCATCATAGACGCTGGCGTCGAAGTAGCCGGCGAGGTCCAACTCAGCCAGTAGCAGCAGCCCGTTGTTCAAGCGCAAGTCAAACGACAACGCCCCGTCCACATCAACGGCAAGTTCCGGTTCAACAGTGTTGGCAATAGCAGCCCGGGCCAAACGCCCCGCCATCGCCACCACCTCCGGGCCGGGAACAACGCCCGCCACCCCCGCGGCAAACTCCTCCACTATCGGCAGCCGCGCCGCCCGGCTTTCCTTAAGAAGGGCTGTTAGGAACCCTTCCAGAAAGTTATCTGACAGGGTGCCGGTTGAATCAAGGCCGCCGCTGTGTTGCCGCGGCACAAGCACAAAGTCCGGGGAATCGGAAGCGTGGTTTTTGGACTGGCCTTGGCTGGCAATTTTAAGCCAAAACTCCATCCGCTGACCGTTTTGGATACCCGACAACGACGGCTGTCCCACCACAGGCGCGTCGATGTAGATGATAGTGTTTCGAGGTTCTTCGGACCAAGCAGGGCCGAAATGGCGGTCACGTTTTGCCTCGACCAAGTTCCGGTACAAATCGTCGGGACGCACAAACCGCGGCGTGGTGTCGGAGGAGTAAATTCCGGGAGCCGGAGCCGTCCTCCGGAGGAGCGCAGCTTCCGGATCAGCGAGGCTGGTTACCATAAAATCACCCTTGCTGGTCTAAGCTTACCATGAAGTTTTTGGCCCCAAGCCAAACTTCTTCCAAGGAAGTTTTGATTTCCTCGGCATTAGGCGGGTGCTGTTCACTCAAATGGAGGTTCAACCTCAGTGCTATGCGTTGCTCTTTCTCGTCGTCTGACCGCGGCCGCACCGTAATAGTCCAGTGGTGGCCCCGTTCATCGTTAAGGATTATCTGGCCAGTTCCTCCGACGAGTTCCTGTCCTTCTTTCCCGAAAGAACGGTTACCGAAAAGACGGTTGCCTAAGTACTGGATGGCCGGCAGACCCGAATCTTGGTCAAAAACCATTTCGACGTTGTACCCGAAAGCCGCAAGGCCGTTCCGTCCATCCGATGCCGTATTGGAAATGGCGCATTGGGCAACCTCGGCCAACTTTGCAAAGTCGTCAAGCGGGCTTTCCCGCGACGGGTACTCTTTGTCGATCGAAGTCCGCGACAGAGACACGTTCAGGATTATCCGTTCGCGGTTCAGAATAATCTTGCGGCTGGGCTCCGGCATACCGCCGCCCATGCCGATAATCCCCAACTCCACTTGCACGTCGGCATCCAAGTCGTTCCCAAACCGCTCGGTCTCCTCCGGCGTGTTCAGCAATCCGACGCCAACCAGTACCAAGTTGGCGTTAACTATGTCGTGTACCGTGGCCGCCATACGGCAACTGTCCTCGCTATCGCTTCGGATTATGCCTTATATCATACCACAAGGCAGATGTCCATAGCAATAATTTCTCCAGCCGGATAAGAAAAAACGCGCCGCCCCCGCCGGGACTGAGGACGGCGCAACCTTGCCGCCAACCAAAAGTCGGAGACCGGAAACCGGCGACTACGCCGTAGCCGCCGCCCCCACCGTCTCCATAATCAGCCGCGTCACCACATACGGATCGCAGTTGGCATTGGGCCGGCGGTCTTCGATATAGCCCTTGCCGTCCCGCGCCACCTGCCACGGAATCCGCACCGACGCCCCCCGGTCCGACACCCCATACCGGAACTCCCGGTACGAGCAAGTCTCATGCAGCCCGGTCAGCCGCTCCTCAATCCGGTCGCCATAATTGGCGATATGCAAATCATGGCGGCCCTTCAACGCCTCGGCCGCGGCCACGCAGGCATCGTAGCTTTCCCGCATCCGATTCGTCGAAAAATTGGTATGCGCCCCAGCCCCGTTCCAGTCCCCCTTAACCGGCTTCGGATCCAGCGTCGCGCTGATCCCCTTCCCAGTGCCAATCCCGTTGCCGATGTCAATATCCTCGGCAATCCGATACAGCAGCCACCGCGCCACCCACAAATGATCCGCCACCGCCGGCGACCCAATCGGCCCAATCTGAAACTCCCACTGCGCCGGCATCACCTCGCCGTTAATCCCCGAAATCTCCAGCCCGGCCTCCAGGCAGGCATCCAGATGCGCCTCCACCACCGGCCGCCCGAAAACCTCATCGGAGCCGACCCCGCAGTAATACCCGCCCTGCGGCGCCGGAAACCCGTTATCCGGCCAGCCCAAAGGCTTAATACCCTCAAAAAAGGTATATTCCTGCTCAATGCCGAACCAGAAATCCAGCCCGTCGTACTTCTCCGCCGCCGCCGCGCACGCCGCCCGCGTGTTCGACGGATGCGGCGTCATATCCGTCAGCAGCACCTCGCACATCACCAGCTTGTTGTCCCCGCCCCGCACCGGGTCCGCGCAGACATAAACCGGATTCAGCACGCAGTCCGACGCCTCCCCCGGCGCCTGCCCCGTACTCGAACCGTCAAAGCCCCACAACGGCGGCTCCTCGCCCATCGGCACCACCCGCCCCTTCGACCGCAGCTTCGCCGTGGGCTGCTGACCGTCAACCCAAATGTATTCCGCCTTGTAAAAACCGCTCATAGTTTCCGCAACCTCTCTTTCCGGTTTGCCCCGCCACTCCCGGCGGGTTCTGATGGCATTATTGTATCACCGCCGCCGCCAATTGACAAAACCCCGCCCCGCCCGCAACTCCCCTTCATCCCCCGCTCCAAATCTATCGCCCATCCCCGGCGACTTGCTCACCGTCATTCCCACTAATTATTGACGCCCCGGATAACCGACGCTATAGCTATGTCATTCCGACCAAAGGGAGGAATCTAAAATGCCCGCCTCGCTATCCCTCGGAATGACCCGGCTGATTGACTACTTCCCGTCATTCCCACGAAAGTGGGAATCCAGAACCGCAAATCCCCTAACCCCCACCCTAACCATCACCCCCGCCGCCGCCTTCCTCCGCGGCCTTCCGCAGATACTCCCGCGCCCACTCCACCGCCAGCCTGACCGGTATCCGCGCCTCAATATCCGGGTTACGGGCATACCAGCGACCTTCCCGCTTGTTTTTCGCCCGCAGCTGCGTCAAGGTCAGCCGATTGCTTTTCTCCCGGTTACAGGGGCCGCAGAGGATAGCCCGGTTGTCCAGTTCATCCTGCCCCCCTTCCGATTTAGGATGGACGTGATCCAGGTCGAAAAAGTCCCTATGCGGCGGCTCAAACCCGCAGCCCCAGCAAATTTCCCCCCATTGCTCGAGCAGGATGTCAAACATTTCCTGCCGGCTGAACCGGGGACGCCGATTGCGCCGCCGTTCCAGCTGCGGCAGTTGGGGCGCGGCCGTTTCCGCATCATCAGTTCGTTCCAGTTCCAGCGGATTAGTCACCAGCCGGACATGACCCGGTTCCCAAATCTGCTGCCCCTGGTTCAGCCGGTCGATGATGATTTGATGGCAGCCCTCCCACAAATCCATCCCAATCCAGCGGCGGCCCAACCGCTCCGCCGCCACCGGCGTCGTCGCGCACCCGCAAAAAGGATCCAATACAAAGTCCCCCTCGTTGCTGCTGGCCTTGATAATCCGCTCGTACAAAGCCAAGGGCTTCTGCGTCGGGTAGCCGGTATTTTCCTTTGACGACCGCTTGGCTATGGCAATGTCCGACCACCAATCCTCCGGGACTTTCCCCTTTTGGTAACTGTCCGCCACCGCCTGATCCATATTTGTTCCCGCCTTTGCCCTGCTCTGATGGGTAAAACCCCCGGTATGCGGTTTGCCATCCTTATACGGCAAGCGCACCTGATCCCGGTTGAAAACCCAGCTCTCCCCCTTGTTATACCAAAGCACCGTGTCATGCTTGCGATTAAACTGCCGCATCCCCGGACTGCCGGGCCCGGTATAAGCCCAAACGATTTCATTACGGAACTTCTCCCGCCCAAAGATGCCGTCCATAAGAACCTTGGCGTAAGCGTGGGCCGTGTGGTCAATGTGCAAATAAAGGGAACCGGTCGGCTTCAGGATACGGTGACATTCCATAATCCTGACCCCGAGGAAACAAAGAAACGCCGCCAGATCCTCCTTGCCGGTTTCCCGCAGCATTCGGATAAAGCGGTGCACGGTCTTATCGCCATAATCAGCAATGGCGTCAATCCAATCCTCGTGCGTATCCCGTTCCCAAGTCCACCGGTCGTGAAACTTGGCCCCCGCCGCCAGCGAATCCGGCGTAGCGTGAAAATCCTTCCCCTTGTTAAACGGCGGATCCGTAGCAATCAAATCCACCGACTCCGAATTCAGCCCCTGCAGAAAGGGCAGGTTATCCCCCTTAAACAGCGTCCGGTTCTCAAAGTTCGGCATACCCATTCGGCGCTACTCCTCGTCAGCAAGGAGATTCCGGTCAACCGGCATCATTGTATCACCGCCCCAGCCAATAGAAATCGTCATTCCCCCGAAAGGGGGAATCCAGAACCACAACTCCCCTAACCATCCCCGCCTCCTTCCTCCGCCACATCCGCCAAATAATCCCGCGCCCATTGCCGGGCCGTGCGAATGTCAATGCGCTGGTCAATCGGCGGATTGCCATACCAAAACCCATCCCGCTTGTTGGCGCGACGCAACGCCGTCAGCGTCATCCGATCCCCCTTGCGCCCATTGCACGGCCGGCACAGAATCGCCCGATTGTCCAGTTCGTTGGAACCGCCCTCGGCCTTGGGGTCGATATGATCCAAGTCGAAATGGCGGTTGTCTGCCGTTTGCTCCCGGTTCGTAGTTTTAGGCGGCTCAAACCCGCAGCCCCAACAGATCGCTGACCACTGCCTAATCAGGATGGCTTTCATCTGGTCTTTAGTGAACCGCGGCCGCCGGTCTTGCCGCAGCTCAATCTGTTGCAAATGCGGCGCCGCCCGATCCGCCTCGTCCGTCCGTTCCGGCGGCGCTGTTACCAACCGCACATCCTCCGACCGCCAAATCTGCTTTTCCCCATTAAGGCGGTCAATGATAATGTCGTGGCAGCCCTCCCACAAATCCATCCCGATCCACTGCCGCCCCAACCGTTCCGCCGCCACCGGCGTCGTCGCGCAGCCGCAAAAAGGATCCAGCACAAAGTCCCCGGGATTGCTTGACGCCCGGATTATCCGCTCGTACAGAGCCAAGGGCTTCTGCGTCGGGTAGCCCGTACGTTCCTTCCCCCGGGCCGCCGGTATATCCACCCAAAGGTCTTGCAGCTTCACCCCTTCCGCATCCGCCAGATACTTCTTATAGCGGAAAGGCGAGCGCGGCGTCGCCTGTACCAACAATCCCTGCTGATACAGCTCATCCATGTGTTCCCTCGAAAACCGCCAAGCCCGGGTAATCCCCCGGAACTCGTAGGGCTTATTGCCCCCGGTTTCGTTAGTGCAAGGGAAAGTCTGATACCGCCCCCGCTCATCCACCTTGTCATACCCCGCTTCAATATACTCCTCGGAAAGCGGCGTATATTGAATGTTGTAACCGGCGGCCGGAGACTTGGCGTACCAATATATAGTTTCGTGCGCCCGCCCCATCTTTTTCCGCGCCAGGTTATGCCTTTCCTGCCGCCGTAGCCAAACTATCTCATTGCGGAAATTATCCCGCCCAAAGATCGCGTCCAGCAAGCCCTTGGCGTAGGCTTGCGCCGTATCGTCAATGTGCAGGTAAATGCTGCCGGTCGGCTTCAGTATGCGCTGACACTCCATCAGCCGCACCCCCAGCCAGCACAGAAACGCCGCCATATCCGACCCGTAAGTCTCCCGCGCCGCTTGAATCGCCCACCACGCCTTCGGCCAATCATCCTGAATTGCGTCCACCCACTCCGGCTGCACATCATCCTCCCACCGCCACCGGTCGGTGAATTTGGCTCCGGCAGCGAGGGTGTCGGGCGTGGCGTGAAAGTCCCGGCTCTTGTTAAACGGCGGGTCCGTGGCAATCAAGTCCACGGTCTCACTATTCAGCCCTTGCAGAAAAGGCAGGTTATCCCCCTTAAACAGCGTCCGGTTCTCAAAGTTAGGCATACCCATAGGGGTTACTCCTGTTTAGGCAGGGGGGTGTAGGCCGGCTCCTCGTCCAACCCTACGATTTCAGGGTCAAATGGAAGGAATCGGACCATAAAGGGAACCGAGATGCTACCGTCCGGCTGGTTTTCCCAATGTTCTCCCAAGTCAGAACGGTATCGCACTTCGAGTACCGCGTAGAGGGTTTTTAACTCCTCTAATGATATTGTCTTTCGCTTGGCGCCCCTTTGGGCGATGTAGTGTATGGTACCATTGGGGTCAAGGTAGGTTCCGATGGAGTGGAGTAAGCCGTTCCTGATTTCCCTATGTTGTTCATAGGATGCGACAAAGGCCGTCCGAAGTCCAACAACTTCGGACGGAGTGTCTGCTGGCAGTTCTTTGTCCTTTTTAGGGTCTTGGGGGTGCTGGAGGACGATTAGCCCGATGAGGCCGGCGGCTTCCCACCTTTCGGGCGTTATGAAGTTGGGAATAGTGGTGTTCATTCGATGACTCCTCCTTTGAGGTTGTGGAGACTGGTGGTAGCCCTAGTCCCCGGGGATTCGGTTAGGCATATAGCCGCTGGGGTTCCTGTCGCAGATGCCATAGACAAAGTTCATTACGGCGGCGATGATGACCGGGTTTTTGCCGTCCGTAATCATCTGGTTCATCAGGGCTTTGCGGGCGTCAGGGTCTCCGTTAGGGCGGAGAGCATCCATGCACAAAGCGATAGTTTCCTCGGTAGTTGCCATTGGTACCTCCCTAAAAAAATTTGCCCGACAGGTGGTACAAGCACCCGCCGGGCAATGCCTTACGGCCTTCGTTCTTGTTTGCTTGCTCCAGACATTGGGATTGTAATGGCTTGGGCGGAATATGTCAACTTCCCCGCGACCGCCCCCAGCCCCAAAAGTCACGGCGTATACGCCTGCTCCCCATGCTGCGTAATATCCGTCCCGATTTCCTCCTCCTGATGCGGCACCCGCAGCCCAATGGTATATTTCAGCGCCAGCAAAATCAGCGCCGACAGAATGAACGACCAGGCCGCCGTCGCGATAATGCTCAGGGCTTGCACCCCAATCTGCTGCATCCGGGTAACGCCCTCCGCCAACTCCCCGAACCCGACGCCCACAAAAATCCCCGTCGCCAACGCCCCCCAAGTGCCGCCCATCCCATGCACCCCCCACACCGCCAAAGCATCATCCACCTTCAGCTTCAGCACCGTCTCCACCGCCCAGTAGCAGATAACCCCGGCCACGCCGCCAATAATAATCGCCGGCACCGCCCCCACAAAACCCGCCGCCGGCGTAATCGCCACCAATCCCGCCACCGCTCCGGACGCCGCCCCGATAATGCTCGGCTTCTTAACAAAAAACCACGACATCATAATCCAGCCCAAAATCCCCGCCGCCGCCGCCGTGTTCGTCACCACAAAGGCATTAACCGCCGTCCCGTCCGCCGCCAAAGCCGACCCGGCATTAAACCCGAACCACCCAAACCACAGCAGCCCGGCCCCCAAAACCACCATCGGCACATTATGCGCCGGCATCGGCTGCTCCGGAAACCCCAGCCGCCGCCCGATAATCAATGCCGCCGCCAACGCCGCAATCCCCGAATTGATATGAACCACCGTCCCGCCGGCAAAATCCAGCGGCCCCAAGTTGCCCAGCCAGCCCCCGCCCCAAACCCAATGCGTTATCGGCGCATAAACCAGCGTCAGCCACAGCACCGTGAACAGGATGAACGCGCTGAACTTAATCCGCTCCGCAAAGGCCCCGGTAATCAACGCCGGCGTAATTATGGCGAACATCCCCTGAAACACCATAAACGCCTGATGCGGAATGTTATCCGCATACGGACCCGGCTCCGTGGCGCTCACCCCCTTCAGCCCGAACCACTGGAAATCGCCAAACAGCGTTCCCACCCCGCCCAAACTCACCATCCCCCGGTCGCTGAACGCCAGCGTATAGCCCCACAGCACCCACACCACCCCGGCAATCCCCATACAGGTCAGGGAATGCATAATCGTAGCGTTGACATTCTTGCGCCGCACCAGCCCGCCGTAAAAAAACGCCAACCCCGGCGTCATCAGCAGCACCAACGCCGACGATGCCAAAATCCACGCCGTATCTCCGCTATTCATCGCTTGCTCTTTCCCCCTTAATGCGGTTGCGCGGGACTGCGCAAAGGAAACGGAAAATCAAGAAAAGGTTTAGGGATAGGAAACCCGCTTTTACCCCCGGCCGCAGACAAAGCAACAGTCCATACCCCGAAAAACTTTCCGAGTATGGACTCCTTGCCGCAAAGCAACGCCCTCCGACCGACCAGCCAAGGAAGGGCATTAGACCCGGGAACGGCAGCTTGCCGGGCTGCGCCTACTTCTTGATAAACACCCGGGGCAGCACCACCCAAAGGCTGAACAAAGTCGCAAAAACGGCGCCGGCGGCGATGATTTCCATAACTTCCTTTCGCTCCTCAAACTGGATACTGACAGCCAGTATCCCGCCCAAGTGTTACCAACAATTTAACAAGGTGTTAATTCTTTGTTACATCCCGGCTGCCGCTAAAGACCGCACTCTAACCCCCGGAATCAGCCCATCCCGCCATCCCCGCGCAACCGGCGGCGGCCCCAACTGCGGCCACCTCATCCCCCACAGCATCCCCCCGGCCCCGCAACTCCCGCCAACGCCTACTTCTTAAGCAGCAACCGCGGCAAAACCACCCAAAGCCCGAACAACCCCGCAAAAACGCCCCCGGCAATCAAAATCTCCATAACTCAAACCCTCCCGCTGAACTCAGGTCGATTAGCCACTAACGGGCATTATGCGGGGGGATTGTTACAAGAGAATAGCGGCAATGTTAACTTTCTGTAACATCCCCGCCCCTTCCCCCTATCCCCCGGCAGTCGTTATCCCCTTTCAGGATTACGCTGGTGGGCGTCGGGCTTTTTGCTGATTGACACCATCCCCCTCCCCAACCTATACTCCCCACCACAAAACCCCGGCGCAACGCCCCTTCCCGCCCTAATCGACCGGCAACCCACAACAATCAGGAGCCGCCGCTATGCCCACCCCCGAACCGACTCCCCTCGAATACCTCGCCGCCGCCGATAAAGAATGGGCTACCGGACACCACCAGCAAGCCGCCGCCCTGCTCTGGAAAGCCACCAAATCCACCTTCATCGCCCTGGCCCAAGAACGCGGCCTCGAGTACGACGAATATCTTATTGACCTCGCCAAGGCCCTGGAAAAAGACGGTGCCGTTTGTGAGGGTTACTACCGGGTCCGCTTGGGCGGCGGCAAGCTGATGCGCGACCACGCCGAGCTGGATGTGCTGGAGGGCTTTCGCCTCGAAAGCGCCTACTACTTGGCCCGCCAATTCATCGTGGAACAGCACTGTGACCAGCAGTAGCCGCCATCTCCAAAGGGCGGCCCGGCACACCGCCCGGGCCCGCAACTACCGCCGCCAAGCCCAGTTGCTGCTGACGGCCGATGACCTCGATTGCGCCGCCGCCCTGCTCTACGAAGCGGCCAAACAGTGCATCAACGCCGTTGCCAACCAGCAGGGACGCAACCCCGGTTCCACCGGCGGCAAAGAACGTTTTCTTTACCGACTGGCCGAGCAAGATGACGCGCCGCCGGACTTGGTGCCACGCTGGAACTACGCCGAACAACTCCACATCTACGCCGACCGGGAGCATCTCACCCGCCCCGACTTCATGGACGCTTGGGCTTGGGCCCAGGCTTTTATCGACGACTTGCTCGCCCTTTACGCCGGGCCGGGATAGGGGGCGGACTACCTTAATCCCGCCCTTCCGGTTATCCGGCGCCGCCCAGCCCTAACCACTTTAGCCTCCCCCTTGCCCCCCGCCGGCCCGCAACGCCGCCACCGCCTCTCCCCCCGTATCCGCCCTTGCCCAATCCCCCACCGGGTAAAATTTCCTGCTACAATACCCCCAACAAAAAAAGGAGGTGACCCCAAATGCAAGCCGCCGTCCTCCGCGTTGTCAACACTCCCCTGGAAATCGAGGAAGTCCAAGTCGACGCCCCCGGCCCCCGCGAAGTCCTCATCCGCACCCGCGCCAGCGGCGTCTGCCACAGCGACCTCCACTTCGTCGAAGGCAAATACTCCATCCCCATGCCCGCCGTCCTCGGCCACGAAGCCGCCGGCGAAGTAACCGCCGTCGGCGACCAAGTCACCTACCTCCAACCCGGCGACCCGGTCATCACCTGCCTCTCCGTCTTTTGCGGCCACTGCGAATACTGCCTCCGCGGCCAACCCGTCCTCTGCACCCGCACCGCCGTCGTCCGCGGCCCCGAACAGCCGCCCCGTCTCCGCCAGAACGGTACCGCCCTCACCCAATTTGCCCAACTCGGCGCCTACGCCGAACAAATGCTCGTCCACGAACACGCCACCGTCAAAGTCCGCGACGACATCCCCTTTGACCGCCTCGCCCTCATCGGTTGCGGTGCCACCACCGGCCTCGGCGCGGCTCTCAACACCGCCCAAGTAGAACCCGGCAGCACCGTCGCCGTCGTCGGCTGCGGCGGCGTCGGCTTGAACTGCATTCAAGGCGCCGCCCTCGCCGGCGCCCTCCGCATCATCGCCATCGACACCGTCGAAACCAAACTTTCCCTCGCCCGCGACTTCGGCGCTACCGATGTCATCGACGCCTCCGGCGGCGAAGTCGTCGCCAAAATCCGCGACCTCACCGATGGCGGCGTTGACTACTCCTTCGAGGCCATCGGCCTCAAGGAAACCGCCGAACAATGCTACGAAATGCTCCGACCCGGCGGCACCGCCACCATCATCGGAATGATTCCCGAAGGCGTCAAGATTGAAATTGACGCCGGCAGCTTCCTCCGCCGCGAACGCCGCCTCCAGGGCAGCAGCATGGGCTCCAACCGCTTCCGCACCGATATGCCCCGCTACCTCGAATTCTACCGCCAGGGCCGCCTCAAATTCGACGAACTGGTCAGCCAGCGCCTACCCCTCTCCCAAATCAACGCCGCCTTTGCCGATATGAAAAACGGCAACGTCGCCCGCAGCGTCCTCATCTTTGACTAGCCGCCGCCCTGCTGACTATTGACGCCCCGAATAACCGACCCTATAGCTATGCCATTCCGAGGCGACAGCCGAGGAATCTAGGGCGTGTTCACGCTAAAGCGATGGTGGCAGGATAGAGGGAAATTCCGGGCTTGGGCGGGAGTTGCGGTATGGAAATCACCGAGGAGCAATATCAGCAGGTTGCCCATCTGTTCCCAGTGCAACGAGGGAATGTCAAGCGGTCCAACTTGCCGGCGCTCAACGCTTTCCTGTATCTGGCCGAGCAAGGCTGTAAATGGCGGGGTCTGCCGGAACGCTACGGACCTTGGCACACCATCTATATGCGGTGGCAGCGGTGGAACCAGCAGGGGGCGCTGCCCGGGTTTTTGCCGGGTTGCAGGAAATCGGGGTACGGCCGGAGCAGCCGGCCTACTTGCTGATGGCTCGGGCCTATGAGGGGAATGTTACTCGGCAGTTAGCCGCTGATTTGGGGTATTGGCCGGTAGCGCCGCCGCGGCGGTAGCGCAAGGTTAAGGGGGACTACTCTAAGGAGTTGTATCGGCAGCGCAACGCGGCGGATTTTCACCCGCTACGACCAGCTGGACTTGATGTATCTGGGCTTTGTCCTGCTGGCGTGTATCTTTGAGTTGCTGCACCGCCCCCTTTAGTGTGAACACGCCCTAGATTCCCACTTTCGTGGGAAGAACGGTTGCCGGCGGGGTGTTACGGGGGGGCGTAAGTAGTCGGCGGTTCAATGCCGTAAAAGATGGAGTATTCGGAAAAGAGGATGTCGTCAGCGTAGCCGGCGTCGCCCCAGAGGGCGATGGTATAGACGCCGGGGCCGTGTTGGTCGAGAATGTCGCGGAGGTCGGCGCGGACGGAGAAGCCGCCCCAGTCGGCTTGCCAGTGTTCGGCGGTGAGCCAGGGGACGGTGATGCGTTGGGGGGGCCGGTTTTGACTGGCGGCGCGGGCTTCCGCGTAGAGTTGTCGGGCTTCCTCGCGGGAGTTAGGCGGCGGCGCATCGGCCGGGATGGCGTGGGGGTCGGGGCAAGGTTCGTGGAGGTGGGTGAAGTCGCGGGCGCGGCGGGATTCCCGGCGTTCGCGGTCGGTCTGGGGCGGTAAGAGGGCGGCGACGAGCAGGCCGGAGTCGGAGCAGTAGGTGCGGGCGAGTTGGCCGGGGGTGAGGGGTTGCGGCGGCGGGTCGTAGTAAATCTGGACGAGCAGGTCGTCTTTGTTGTCGAAGCTGATTTCGCCGTGGGTTTGGCCGGAGAAGGAGAGGAGGCTGTAGTTGAGGGAGGGAGGTTGGGTATATTCGGCATAATCGCCGGCGAATTGCAGTACTACCCGCAGGTTATAGTCGTCCCAAGCCAAGCCGAGGTTCGCTTGGCGGTGCCAGCGGTTCAGGATGTTGTCGCGGCTGGGGGTGTCGGTCATTAGGCGGTCAAGGGAGCTGCGGATTTCCGATTCGAGGGTGCCGAGGGGGGGATGGTCGTCTCCGGGCGGGATACAGTAGTTGATGCCGGAGCTAGTTTGGTGGTTGCTCTGGTAGCCGCCGGCGAGGGTGTAGCGCATATAGGATTTTAGGCCGTCCAGTCCCCAATTGCCGAAGAAGCAGCCGGCGAGGGAGGATTCGGCGTGGAGTTGGGCGGCGATGTTGTCGCCGAGGGTTAGCGGGGGGGCGCTGGCATTGGCGCGGGCGGCGTTGATGAGTTCGAGCAGATATTCCTTGGCGGAACTATGCCGCTGGGCGGGCGGCGGTAAGGGCGTCGGTGTGGGCGCGAGGGTTGGCGTGGGAGTAGGGGCCGGCGTAGCAGTCGGCGGCGGCGGTACCGGCGTGGGCGTGGGGGTAGGAACCGGCGTAGGGGTGGGCATAGCGGTGGGCAAAGGCGTCGGCGTGGGCGCCGGGGTCGGTGCCGGCGTGGGCGTCGGCGTAGGCGTGGGGCGGCGGGTGGGGGTGGGCCGCGGCGTGGGCGTGGGTATAGAAGTAGGTTCAGCAGTGGGTTCCGGCGTTTCCGTCGGTTCCGGCGTGGCGGTCGGCGGGGGCGTGGCGGCGAGGATGGCGGCCAGTTGGGCGGCGACGGTGGCGGGGATGTCGACGGTGGGAGTAGGCCGGGGCGTTTCGGTAGGTACGAGCGTGGCGGCCGGCGCCGGCGGGGGCGCCGGGGGCGCGGCGCAGACGGTAAGGGCCGACAGAGCGAGGAGGGCGATGACGGCGAGAGGTAATATGAGGATTAGGGCGCGGCGGCGGCGGGTCATTGCGGGGCTACTCCGGGACGGGCGGGATAGGGCTGACGATTATCAGCATATCACAAAAGCCGGGGCGGCGGCTGTGGGGTTTTACGGCGGGGAATAGGCAGTTGGCGGGTCGATGCCGTAAAAGATGGAGTATTGAGAGATGATAATGCCGCCGTCGAGGTTCTTGTGCCAAACAGTAATGGTATAGACGCCGGGGCCGTGCCGGTCGGTTACTGGGGTGAGGTTGGCTTGGAGGGAGAAATTGCTGCCGTTAGCCTGCCAACTTGAAGAGGTTAGCCAGGGGCCGGTTACGGTCAGGTTGGGCAAAATCCGGCTGCGGGCAACGCGGGCGATGCGGTGGGCGTCATCGTGGGAAACCGGGGCCGGGGTGTCGGGGGGGACTTGATAGGGATCGGGGCATTGGTTTTGGGACTTGGTGAAGTGGTGGTCGGTGTAGAACCAGTTGCCGGTGAGGGGCGGGCGCAGGGCGGCGACCTGGATGCCTAACCCGACGCAGTGGGTGCGGGCCAACTGCCCCGGGGTTAAGGGATGGGGCGGCGGGTCGTAGTAAATCTGGACGCCGAGGTCTTGGCGGTCGGGGAAGGTTATGCCGTTTTTGGTATTGCCGGCCAGGGAGAGGATGCCGTTGTTCAGGGTGGGCAAGGCGGAATAGTCAACATAGTCGCCGGCAAAGTGCTGGACTACCCGGAAGTTATAGCGGTCCCAAGCCAAGCCGATACTTACCTGACGATGCCATCGGTTGAGGATTTGGCGGCGGTGGCCGGGGCTGTTCATCAAGCCGGTCATTGCTTCGCGGATTTCCTGCTCGGCGCTGCGGATGGGGGTATATCTTTCTCCGGCTTTAATGCAGTAGCTCAGTCCACTGGCGTTTTCGCCGTTGCTTTGGTAGCCGCCGGCGAGGGTGTAGCGCATATAGGGTTTTAAGCCGTCGATGCCCCAGTGGGCGGTGAAGCAGTTGGCGAGGGCGGATTCGGCGTGGAGTTGGGCGGCGATATTATCGCCCAAAACCACCGGCGGCGCGCCCACTTTGGCCCGCTCGGCGTTGATTAGCTCGAGCATATATTCTTTTTCGGGGAGATGCCGCTGGGCCGGCGGCGGCAAGGGCGTAGGAGTGGGCGTGATGGTCGGCGTAGGCCGGGGCGTCGGCGTCGGAACCGGGGTAGGCGTAGCAGTAGGCAAGGGCGTGGGGGTGATGGTGGGAATTGGGGTAGGCGTGGGCGTGGGCAGGATGATGGCGGCGGCCGCCGGGGCGTTGGACGACGCGGCGGCAATGGCGGCGGGCGTTGGTTGGCGGATGGCGGCCGGGGTTGCGGTGGGTTGGGGAGTTGGGGTATTGGCTGGAGCGGGCGGCGGCGGGTTGACCGGCGGCGGCGCAAGTTGCCGTTCCGCCAAGGCGGGCATTAGCTGTCCGTAGAGGAGGCGTTCGATGACGGGGACGGGATGGTATTGGGGTCGGAGGAGGTCGAACTGAGCCGCCGCCCACCAGAGGATGATGGCGAGGGAGAGGAGGATGGCGGTGCGGCGTAGAAAAGTCATTTATTCACGCTCCGCCGCCGGCTCATTCATCTGATAAGGCTTAAACAGCCAGCCCTCCAACAGTGATGCTTGGTATTCGGGACGCTCCGGGGCCGGGGGTTGGGGGAAACGGTCTGGAGTGTTGACCCATAAGGCAGCGGTTATAGCGGCGACTACGGCGTCGAGGGCGTCGTCGTTGTTTAGGCAGATGTCGTACACTTCTCCGGGCAAGTTCACCGTCAACGGGTTTATCCGTTGGGGCAGTTCGTTCAGGATGTACCTCCGCATCTCGAGCGCAGCCGCCGTGGTTACCTTATATCCCCTAAACGGCAATCCCAGGCTACGCAATACTGCGCCGGGCATTACTTCCAGCAGGGTTATAGGCTCTTTCTCTTCGGGACGATTGGGTTGGGGTAGCGGCGGAACCATTACCGGACTGACAGTCATCCCCCGCCAAAGCCGGTTCAGCATCTGCATACCCCGAAAGGTCATCGTCCTCATATCGGGATTATACCGTTTTAAGGGAGACTTGCTCTCCGGCGGATCGCAATGCCGTTTTTGCTCCCAACGAAGTCCTACAAACTCATCCCGCGTGGCGCTAAAGTTTGCCCACTCCATAGCAGCCCACAAGTCGGGCATCTGCCGGGCGTCAGGTTGCCAGAAGCGGGCAAACTCTGCCGGCACGGAAAAGGGAAAGTCCATAGCGGCCACTGCCGGCTTATCCAAGTTCGCCAGCTCCTCGGTCAAGTCAGCCCGGCTAATCGGGTGGGGAGGGTTCAAGGTAAGCCGGTTACGGTTGAGCTCACCCCGCGCTATCCAAGTATTCCCTACGGTGTTATATCCGCCGGCGCCGCTGAAGTCCACGCCGATGATTTTCATAACGAACTCCTTTCTGGCGGCAATGCTTATTTCCCAATTGCCAATTGGGGTTGGGGGTAGTATAGTCTGCGTGGCTGGGTAAATCAAGTTTTGGAGGGGTTTTGATGAATTTGACGGAGCGGCGGGAACGGTATCGGGGGATTTTGGCGGGGGAGCGGTGTGTGCATCCGGCGTCGGTGTTTGACCCGATTTCGGCGCGGGCGGCGGAGGATTTGGGCTTTGAGGTGGGGATGTTTGCCGGGTCGATTGGGTCGGGGACGGTGTTGGGGGCGCCGGATTTGATTGTGCTGACTTTGACGGAGTTTGCGCAGCAGGTGCACCGGATTTCCCGGGCGGGGAGTTTGAGTTTGATGGTGGACGCGGACCACGGGTATGGGAATGCGCTGAATGTGCGGCGGACGGTGGAGGAGTTGGAGACGGCAGGGGTGGCGGCGTTGACCATTGAGGATACGGCGCTGCCCTTGGCCTTTGGCAATGCGAGCGAGGGGAATTTGATTTCGGTCGAGGAGGGGGTGGGGAAGATGAAAGCGGCGTTGTCGGGCCGCCAAGACCCGGCGTTGGTGGTTGCCGGCCGTACCAGCGCGCTACGGTTTGGCGGGGTGGCGGCGGCGGTGCAGCGGGCTAAAGCCTATGAGGCGGCGGGGGTGGATGCGCTGTTTCTGGCGGGGGCGCAGACGCGGGAGGAGGTGGCGGCCGTGGCGGCGGAGGTGCGGATTCCGCTGCTGCTGGGCGGCGCTGGCGGCGAGTTGTCGGATTTGGATTGGCTGGGGCAAAACGGGGTGCGGATTGCGCTGCAGGGGCATTTGCCTTTTGCGGCGGCGGTGAAGGCGGTTTATGATACGCTGAAGGCGCTGCGGGAGGGGGTGCGGCCGGCGGATTTGACGGGTAGTTTGGCGTCGGGGGAGCTGCTGGGGCAGTTGACGCGGCGGGGGGATTATGAGGGGTGGGTTCGGGAGTGGCTGTGACGGGGGGGATTTGGGGAGTTGCATTGCTGCCGGCGGTGATGGGGTTTGCCGCCGGCGGCCCTGCGCCCATCGCAACCGTCATTCCCACGAAAGGGGGAATCCAGAACCCCCGCTTAATCGCTGCTGATAGTAACGCGGCCAGTGCGCCCTTGATAAAGCAGCGTGTAGTTCTGTAGGAAATCCCGCCCGATAATGGCGTACTGCGACTGTCCCCCGCCTTGCAGCCGCACCCCGGCAAACTGCCCGTAAATAGTGCGGTTCAACCCCGGCACATAGATCTGCGCCAAGTAATAGTCAACGGAAATTACACCGCCAACGCCGGCAATATCGCCCTGGTCAGATTTCAGCAAGCCCAACAGATCCGCATAGCTGGCGTCAATACAACTATCCGACGCTCCCGTGTCCACCAACGCCGGCAGCAAATCATCCGGTATATCCGGCCGCTCCCGGTCGCTGTCCTCAAAGCCGGCGTCATAGCCAATTTCCACCAGGATAGTCGGGCCGTAGCGAATTAACGCCTCTTGCCCGGAAAATCCCGGCTGGTCGCTGAACCCGCCGCTAATCGTGGCCATAAACTCGCCGCCCCCAGACCGACGCCGGCAAAGTCCGCTGCCCCCGGCCTACTTGGCGCAGCAGAAAAGGCTCCCGGCCGAACCGTTTCACGGCGGTTTTAGCCGCATCTTGAAAATCCTCGAAAATCCCCACCAACTCCTCCCCGTGGATAACCACCCACTCCAAATGATGGTTAGCCTCCAGCTCCGCCCGCATCCGGTTATAAGTCGCAATTTCCCCATCCAACTGCCCCATTTTCAACCTCCTTGCTCCAGCCGCCGGTCTCAACCGTCAACTCCCTGCGGTCCATTGGAAAGCAACAGCCCGGTATGCTCCGAATTATAGCATAGCTGCATCGGGTGAATTCTCTGACGGATTTGCCAACAGAGCCGCCAACTCGGCGGCATTTGCTTTCCGGGTCGAGGAGCGGGCAGTATGCAATTGATTTGGTTCATCCCTACCGCTTGATACTGGAAGCAAATCACGACCTGGTGCTCCGCCGGGCCGATGGCGGGATTGACACCGACCAAGTAACCGCCATTACCATTAGGGAAGTAGTGGACTATAATTTACCGTCGCCCAAGTTGGCTGGCTATCCGGTCAAGTTCCCGGTTGATGCGCTGCCATTTCCAGCGCACCGTGGGTTCGATGCCACGGACGCCGGTATGAGTGCGCTTTTGGGGCTGTATCTGGATGATGGGTTTGCCCAAACTGCGGGCGATTTCGACTTCGGTCTGGACGCCGGGGGCGTTGTGGGTGTCCGGCCCGATAAGGATGACGACTACATCGCACCTTTGGATGGCTTCCCGGGCCTTGGCCTTCCACGCATCGGTCGGATACGCCGCTCTGAGGGAGCAACTGCGGACTTGGTGGTTGCAGTGGTCAGCCGCCTGCCGGAAAAAGTTGTTTTTGAGTTCGTTATCCTTGTCGAACTCGAAGCTGGCAAAGATGTTCAGCGGGGGCATCGGTTGACCTCCTTTTGTTGCGGTGTTGCAGGATTAGTCAACCGTAACACGGAATAGCCGGTGGGGCTATAGGCCGGCGAAGAAGTTGGGGGGGATGGTTTCGCCGGGGGTTAGTGGGGGGTGGGCGCGGATGTAGTATTCGCGGCCGAGGATGCGGTTGGCCGCCATCCGGGAGGCGCGGTCGTAGGGCCAGTCGGAGGCTACTTGGGTGCGGTGGCTGAGGATGCAGCCCATTTTGAGTTCCAGCCAAGGGGAGACATCGAGTTCGAGGTTGATGTCCTCGGGCGGGGCGCCGTCGTGGGCGCGGTGGGGGTCGGGCAAGGGAAAGTCGATGCCTTCGGCGCGCAGGGTTTGGGCCCATTCCATTCGGAAGCCGCGGGGACGGGCGCTGTAAAAGAGGCGTTGGGGCTGCCAGGGGGTTATGCCGGGGACGAGGTGCTGGGGGTAGGCGGCGGGGTCGGCGGCGCGGTGGAAGGCGGCGGTGGTGTGTTGGCAGATGGCGATGTGGTCGGGGTGGCCGTATAAGCCGGCGAGGTCGAAGGTGAGGATTACTTGGGGGCGGAAGCGGCGGATTTCGTGGGTGAGGCGTTCGATGATTACGGCGGGCGGGGCGTTGATGAAGGCGTTGGGATGGCGGTTGGCGGGGTCGCCGGCCATGCCGGAGTCGCGGTAGTGGAGGAGGATGTGGTCGTGGAGGCCGAGGATGCGGACGGCGCGGGCGAGTTCGGCTTGGCGGACGGCGCCGAGGGTGGCGCGGGTGGCGGCGCCGGGTTGGCGGATTTCGCCTTCCTCGCCGAGGGTGGCGGTGATGAGGCGGATGGGGATGCCGCGGGCGGCGTGGGCGGCGAGGGCGCCGCCGACGGGAAAGGCTTCGTCGTCGGGGTGGGCGAAGCAGGCTAACAGGCGGGGGCCAGCGGGGAGGTTGGGCATAGGGGTTGACTCCTGGCGAGATTTTCGGGCGGGTTCGTGCTAATTACCGAGTATTATACGCAGGATTTAGACTGCGCTAAAGGGTGTTGAAAGGGGCGGTTAATGGGCCAGGTCATTCCGAGGGCGGGGAGGAATCTAAAAATCTTGGGAGGAGGCAACGGCAGGCATTTTAGGGCGGGTTCACGCTAATTGTCGAGGGCGGGGCAGCCCTTGTGGTTGCTCATACAAAATAAGGGATCCCGTCGGCGGTAAGCGCGCGCCCGGCTGGAGTTTGAGAGGTCGATTCCTATCTGAAAATAATTAGTGTGAACACGCCCTAGATTCCTCGCTATCGCTCGGAATGACATAGTTGATTGACTGCGTTGCCGGAGCGTTAGAGTGAACACGCCCCAGGGGCCGAATAGGTCAACAGGCCCTGGTAAAAATGCTAAAAGCAAAGGGAACCGGAAAGGGAGCAAATAGGGGCGGCGGGGAAATTGCTTTCCCGCCGCCCCTTGTAAATCGGCCGGGGGATATAGGGTCAGGCCGTACGCCGTTTAGCGGTGGGCGACCGGCTCTACGGCGTTGGGGTGGCTTTTTTGGTATTCGCCGTGGAGGTGGCCGTTGGTGAGGTGGGTATAGACCTGGGTGGTGGAGATGCTGGAGTGGCCGAGGAGTTCCTGGACATGGCGGAGGGATGCGCCTTTTTGGAGGAGGTGGGTGGCGAAGCTGTGGCGCAGGGTGTGGGGGGTGATTTTCTGGTCGATGCCGGCTTTGCGGCTGTAGGTTTTGAGGATGTTCCAGACCCACTGGCGGGTGAGGCGTTCGCCGCGGTGGTTGACAAATAGGGCGGGTTCGTCCTTGTTGTCGCCGACGAGGGACAGCCGGGGGCCGGCGAGGTATTCCTGCAAGCCGTCCATGGCTTTGGCGTGGGCGTGGACGACGCGCTCTTTGGAGCCTTTGCCCCAGCAGCGGATGAAGGATTCCTGAAAGTCGATGTCCTGGATGTTGAGGGAGACGAGTTCGCTGACGCGGAGGCCGGTGGCGTAGAGGAGTTCGAGGATGTTGGCGTCGCGGCGGCTTTCGGCGGTGCCGGGTTTGCCGGCTTCCTCGAGGAGGAGTTCGACTTCGGCTTCGGAGAGGTACTTGGGGAGGGCGCGGCCGACCCGGGGGGAGCCGAGGGATTCGGTAGGGGGCTCCTCAATGTCGCCGTTCTGGGCGAGGTAGGTAAAGAAGGATTTGATGGCGGCCACCTTGCGGGCGGTGGTGGTGTCGCGGTAGCCCTTGCGGCCGCGGAGGTCGGCGATGTAGTCGTTGAGCAGGTTGAGGTCGACGCCGCGCCAGGCGTCGTCGTGATTAGCGGCGCCGTTGAGGCGGGTGTGGAGGAAGTGCTGGAATTGGGTGAGGTCGTTGCGGTAGGCGTCGAGGGTGTTGCGGGACAAGCCCTTTTCCACTACCAGGTGCTGCAAGAAGTCGTCGATGACCTTTTCCATAGGGGTGAAACCTCGCTATCGATAACCGCCGCATCGAATAAATAAAAAAGAATAATAGGACGCGGCTGGTCAGAATGTTCCCCGGCATAAGGAGGGCCGGGGATTGATGATGGCGGGCAGTCTAGCACGGGCGGGGGAAAAGTTACCGTAGGGAGTTTTTGCGGATTGTGGGGATTATGGGGGGTGGGAGGCTATTGCAGATACTTGGCGGCTTACTTACGGTTGTTCTGGGGGAAAGGGGAATGATGGGGCAAGGGGGGTCTGGATTCCCACTTTCGTGGGAATGACGGGGGGAGATCGGGAATGATGGTAGGGGGTGGGGTTAGGGGTAGATACCGGTGTTGGCGGAAACCGTGGCCACGGTTTCCGCCTTGTCGGGAGAAGGGTTGGCAGGGCTGGTCATTGGGTTGCCTACGTCAATGGGAACTGCGGCGTACATCCAGCGAGACGTTTCCCGGCCAGGCTGCCGATTACGGTTGCGCTACCTTGAGTTGGCTACTGGCGCCGGTTGGTATGGTTGCCATGCCGGCGGGTTGGCCCAGTCTTGCGACCGCGGTTGACCGTTCTCCAGTCAACCTGGGTTGCTCCGACTCCTGTAGGCTGGGGCGGCGGTTGGGTACGGCGGGTGGGATTTGCCGCTTTCCGCTGCTCCGGTGGGGGTGGCGGGTCCTTGGGCCGCTGTCCCCGGGGGAGGAGTGTTAAAGGCGTCCGGCGGTTTTTGAGGCTGCCGGGGCCCACAGCGCGCTGTGTGGAGCGGTATTAAGTTTTACGGTAAGCTTAGCGTAAAGAACCCGGCGTCCCGGGGTCAGGTCAACCTTGACGGGTTTTATTATGGGGGATGGTTTGGGGGTTTGTCAAGGGGTGAATGGGATGAATTTTCTGTAATTAAGAATTGAGAATTAGGAATTAAGAATTGGGGGACGGTAAGGAGGTCTGGATTCCCACTTTCGTGGGAATGACGGTGGGGGAAGGTGGGGATGACGGTTGCCGGATGGGGAGACGGCGGGGGAACTTTTGTAAAAGTTCCCCCGCACCCCCTCAAAACTTTTTGGATTTGGGGATGGCTGCGGGTTTAGGCGGAGTTGCGCCCGGGTTGACAATTCAGCCGGCGATACGGGACAATGCCCGGCAGTATCCGGACATTGTCCGTTGAAAGAACCCGGCAGCCTGGCATTGCCCCGGAAGAGAAGCCGGCAGCCGGCAGCCTAAACCTACAAGCCGGAAACCCTGAAACCTGCGAACCGGAAGCACCAAAACTTACGAAAAGGGAAGGGCATAAAATGCGGAGCATCGATATTCACGCGCACATTACCCCGGAGAATTGCCTGAACGCGATGCGGGAGGGGAAGGGGTACTATGCGCTGAGTCCGGCGGCGGTGGCGGGGCGGTTTGCGGATTATACGCCGCGGGGGATGTGGTCGCCGGAGGAGCGGATTAAGGATATGGATTCCCTGGGGGTGGATGTTCACATTCTGTCCACCCATTCCTTTCTCTATTGCTACGACGGGGATTTGGATACCGTCGTGGCGATGGACCGGGAGTGCAACGATTATGTGGCGGGGTTGACGCGCCGGTATCCGGAGCGTTTTGCGGGGCTGGCGAATTTGCCGATGCAGGATGTGGGGGCGGCGGTGGCGGAGTTGGAGCGGTCGGTAGGGGATTTGGGGCTGAAGGGGGCGATGATTGGGGATAATGTGAACGGGAAGACTTATGATGAGGCGGAGTTTTTTCCGTTGTGGGCGGCGGCGGAGCAGTTGGGGGCGGTGCTGCTGATTCATCAGGATGGGCCGACGGTGGTGAGTCCGCGGAATCGGAAGTATCATTTGTCGAACACGATTGGGAATTTGGCGGATCGGGCGGTTACTTTTGCCAGTTTCGTCTTTGGTGGGGTGATGGACCGGTATCCGGATTTGCGGGTGTGCTTGTGTCATGGCGGGGGTTATACCTGCTATGGGATTGGGCGGATGGATCGGGGGTGGCAGGTGCGGTCGGAGGCGCGGGTGAACATTGCGCAGCGGCCGAGCGCGTATCTGAACCGGTTTTATTATGACTGCCTGACGCACAGCGAGGCGGATTTGCGGTATCTGATTGACTGCGTGGGGGTGGAGCGGGTGGTGTTCGGGACGGATTGGCCGGCGGATATGCAGATTGATTGGCCGGTGTCCTGGGTGCTGGGGCTGGAGAGTTTGAGCCGGGAGGAGAAGGAGGCGATTCTTTACAAGAATTTGGAGGGGCTGCTGGGGATTTAGGGGGGCGGCCGCCCCCCCTGGATTCCCACTTTCGTGGGAATGACGGTAGGGGGACGGGGAGGACGGTGGGGGAGTGGGAATGATGGCAGGGGGAGCGGGGAGGATGGTTTTGTTATGCGGTTGTCCGGAGCATTGCCCGGCGCTGTTTGCTTTTGGTGTTCAGGCAATTTTAGTGACTTGGCAATTGCACACTAGAAGGGAATGGAAACCATTGCTTTGGACATTTGACAGCCCGCCCCTTTCTGCCTTAACATTAGTGCGGAGGCCGCGCTAGACGGGGAGCTAGCGGTGCCCTGAACCCGCAATCCGCTACAGCGGGGTGGAATTCTTGTCTGAGGCTGGACTTGAGGGGCCGCTGTTTCGGTGGGGCGGCGCTGAAAGGTTGGGCCCCACGCGGCGTGAGCTTGTGAACCCCGCCAGGTCCGAGAGGAAGCAACGGTAAGCAGGTACTTGCGGGCGCCGTGGGCAAACCTGGCCTGAGTTGTCCGCCGGGATATGTCCCGGGAGTCCTTAGTCGACGGCAGGTGCGCGGCCTCTTATCCCAATTATCCGAAGCAAATCCGGGAAGTTTTGACTGTTTCCGCTGTCTCTGTAACGGCATACCCCAAGCCGGCGGCGGCCAAGCCGCGCAAGGCTTTGGGGCAGCATTTTTTGGTCGATGCCGGTATTCTGAACCGGATTACGGCGGCGGCGGAAGTGGCTGCGGAGGATGTGGTTCTGGAAATTGGGCCAGGGCGGGGGGCGTTGACCCGGCGGCTGACGCAACGGGCGGGCCGGGTTGTTGCCGTGGAGTTGGATGCGGGTTTGGCGGCGGCGCTGCCGGCCCGGTTGGGCTACCCGGCTAATCTGGAAGTGATTACCGCGGATGCCCGCACGGTGGACATTGCCGCATTGCTGGGCGCGCCGGTGGCTTACAAAGTCATTGCCAATTTGCCTTACTACGCGGCCAATCCGATACTGCGCCGCTTTTTGGAGCTGGAAGCGGATTGGCGGCCGCAATCTCTGACGGTGATGGTGCAGCGGGAAGTGGCGGCGAGCATTGCCGCCGGGCCGGGGAAAATGTCGCTGCTGGCGGTGGCGACGCAATACTATGCCATACCTAAACTCATTTGCGCCGTGCCGCCGGGGGCGTTTCGGCCGCCGCCCAAGGTGGCGTCGGCGGTGGTGCGGCTGGATTTGCGGGCGCAGCCGGCGGTGGCAGTGGCAGATGCCGGCGGTTTTTTTGACTTGGCCCGGGCGGGGTTTGCTGCGCCGCGCAAGCAGCTGCGTAATTCGCTGGGACAAGGGTTGAACCAGCCGGGTAGCTGCATTGGCCAACTGCTGGCGGCGGCCGGCATTGACGGGCGGCGCCGGGCGGAGACGCTGTCGCTGGAGGAGTGGGCGGCGATTTATCGGGCGTGGGCGGCGGATGGCGGCGGGCTTGATGCAAAGGAGGCAGAATCGCGATGAAAGTCGCCGCCTATGCCAAGCTGAATTTGACTTTAGAGGTGTTGGGCCGGCGGAGGGACGGCTACCATAACATCAGCACGGTGATTCAAGGCGTTGACTTGGCGGATGAACTGGAAATCCGCCCGGCGGCCGATTTGCGGGTGGAGTGCAGCGAGCCGGCGTTGGGCGGGAAGGGTAATTTGGTTTGGCAAGCGGCGGCGGCTTTGGCGGAGAGTTGCGGCCGGCGGCCGGGGGCGCAGATCTATATCAACAAAGCCATCCCGGTGGGAAGGGGCTTGGGCGGCGGCAGCAGCGATGCGGCGGCGGCTTTGTGGATGCTCAACCGATTGTGGGAGTTGAACCGGCCTTTATCGGAACTGTCCCGTATCGCCGCCGGGCTGGGTTCGGATGTGCCGTATTTTTTGCAGGGCGGCGCGGCTTTGGTGGAGGGACGGGGGGAGCAAGTAGCGCCGCTGCCGACCAAGCCGGGCGTTGGCGTCGTCCTGATTTGCCCCGGTCAGACATTGGAAAACAAGACGGCGCGGATGTACGCGCAACTGACGCCTGCGCACTACAGCGATGGCGGCATTACGCGGCGGATGGTCGAGAATATGCGGGCGGGGCGGCTGGACGGGGAAATGCTGCATAATGTCTTTACGGAACCGGCGTTGCAGGTCTTTCCCGGGTTGGCGGCGTTGTATAATCAGGTGGGGGAAATTGCCGGGCGGCGGCCGCAGCTGACCGGAGCCGGGCCGGCGTTGTTTCTGCTGCCGGCTACCGAAACGGACTACTTATGCTTGGCGAATGCCTTGCATCCGGAGGTAGCGGCGGCGTATTTTGTACGGACGATGGGGCGGGCCACTGCCGGGACGGTAAATCCCGCCCAACCCGGAAATCATCCTTATCCTTAACCCCTTTGGTGAGCAAAACTAATGAGCATCCTCGGCGCAATCAGCATCCCCATTAACCCCCACATCCTGGACTTTGGGCCCTTTCTGCTTTCCTGGCACGGGTTGTTGACCTTTGTGGCCGTGGCTATAGCGGTGGTTCTGACCGTGCGTTGGGGCCGCCGGGCCGGGCTGGACGGGGACGCCATCCTGTCGGTGGCGGTGTGGTGCATCGTGGGCGGCATCATTGGGGCGCGGCTGCTCCATGTCATTGATTTCTGGTCGCTCTATTCGCCCAATCCCATTCAGATACTGATGGTCTGGACGGGGGGCATTGCCATTTTCGGGGCGATTCTGGGCGGCTTTATCAGCGGGTCGGCTTATATCCTGATTCGCAACTCCAACTGGTTTCTGAACTTTTGGGGCAAGTATTTCCGGTTTCTAGGGGAGCCGGAACGGGCGCCGCTGCCGGGCATTGGTCAGTTGGCGGACATTGCCGCTCCGGCTTTGCTGATTGCGATGGCGGTCGGCCGTATTGGCGATATAATCAACGGGGAGCATTGGGCGACCTTTACCGATTTGCCTTGGGGGGTGGTTTATACCCACCCGGAAAGCCCCGGGGTCGGGCGGGCGGCGAGCCATCCGGCGGTGGCGTACGAACTGCTTTTTGACCTGGCATTGCTGGCAATCATCTGGCCGCTGCGGAATCGGCTGCGGCCGCCGGGGATGCTGTTTGCGCTGTATGGCGCGCTCTATTCCATTGGCCGCTTTTTCCTGAGTTTTCTGCGGGTGGAGCAGAACACCTACTTTGGCGGCTACCTGAACGAAGCGCAGGTTGTGGCGTTGCTGGTCATCATCATTGCGGTGCCGTTGCTGGTCTATAAGGCGCAGTTTGTACGCCCGGGCCGCCGGGCGGCCGGCCGGCAAAGGCAAGAGGAATAGCCCGGCCGGGACGGGAAAAGCCGGTTTGCCCCCACAACGAATAGGGACGGTGAAGGAATGAGCCTACCGGGACGCTTTGTTGACTACCCCGAAATCTGCGCGGGCATCCACTGCCTTTACGACCGCATCGTCGCCGCGCCGGACGGGTGGCGGCCGGATGCCATCGTTGCCATAGTGCGCGGCGGGTTGGTGCCGGCGGCGCATTTCAGCTATCGGTTTGACTTGCCGCTGTTTTTCATCAACGACTATGCGCTGCTGAGCGATTTGGGGGAACACCGCAACATTCTGGTGGTGGACGAAATCAACGACAGCGGCAAAGCCCTGCATCGGGTTAAGGGGGAGATTTTCAGTCAGCCGGTTCACGCCCACCGGGAAGTGCGCTACGCCGTCCTCTACACCCGCTACACCACTACCTTTGCGGCCGATTACTACCTGGATTTTGCTCCTTACTATGTGGATAATGACGCCTACCAGTTCTTTCCTTGGGAGGAGGCGGGCGACTGACTAACCGGGCGTAGGCACTACCGTGCTGTTGGATATAAAGCCGTCACCCCGTCCAGAGGGGTGACGGCTTTGTTTATGGGCTGGGGCGCAAATCGGCAGCCAGCAGGTTGAGCCGTTGGACACCTTGCCAAGTATCCAGGTTCAGGGAATAGACCAGGTCGATGGCGGCGTCCGGGGCGGATAGATAGGGCGTCCATTCCTCAGCCCGGTTGAAAGCCAGGACGGTATAGCTTTGGCGGCCTTGTTGCACTTGAAACCGCAGGTGCTGGCCGCGGTCGCCCATCGTCCGGAGGGCGGACACGGGCAGGCTGCGGGTTAGAAAGCGGGGCTGGGGATTGCCCACGCCAAAGGGTTCGAGGCGGTTCAGCCAGGTTTGCAAGTCCGGGGTCAAAGCGGATAGAGGAATGACGGCGTCAATGTTGAGGACAGGCTGCAAGTCGATGTCGGTCAGCAGTTCCCCGGCTAGAGCGGTCAGCCGCCGTTCCAGTGGGGGGATGTTGGCGGCGGCGATGGCAAAGCCGCCGGCTTGGGCGTGGCCGCCGTAGCGCAGCAGCAGGTCGGCGCAGGGGGCAAAGGCGGCGGTCAGGTTGAAGCCGGGGACGCTGCGGCCGCTGGCAAGGCAAGTACCGTCAGGCAACGCGGCAAGGGCGGCCGCCGGGCGGTGAAAATCCTCGACCAGGCGGCCGGCGACCAAGCCGGCGATGCCGGGGGTAAGTTCCGGGTCGGCAACTAGCAGAAAGGGCGGCAAGGCGGCGCGGCGGGCGACACCATCCCGCACCCGGGCATAGACTTGGGCGGTCAATTCCCGCCGCTGCTGATTCAGGGATTCCAGTCGTTGGGCCAGGTCAGCGGCGGCGTCCGGGTCAGTGGTGGTGAGGAGTTGCAGGCTGTCTTGGGCGTGGGACATTCGGCCGGGGGCGTTCAAGCGGGGAGCAATCTGGAAGGCAACGGTGGCGGCGTCAAGGGCTGCCGGGTCGATAGCGGCTTGGCGGTACAGGGCTTGCAGGCCGGGGCGTTGGGTAGCGGCCAGGGCGGGCAAGCCTTGCTGGACCAGATAGCGGTTTTCATCCTGCAACGGCACCAAGTCGGCAATGGTACCTAAGGCGGCCAGTTCGAGCAGACGGCGCGGGTAGTCGTAGCCCTGCCACTGATAAAAGCCCTGCATCAGCTTGAAAGCCAGTCCCGCGCCGCAAAGCTGGGGAAAGGGATATTCGTTGCCGGGCATCCGGGGGTTGATGATGGCGGCGGCCGTTGGCGGAATTTCCGGGGGGAGGTGGTGGTCGGTGATGATTACATCCATTCCCAACTGGCGGGCCAAAGCGGCCTCGTCGGTCGAAGCGACGCCGCAGTCGACGGTGATTATCAGTTGGACGCCCTGCTGGTGGAGTAGGTGGACAGCGGCGGCGGACAAGCCATGCCCTTCGTCAACCCGGTGCGGCAGGTAGGGAATGGTCGGGATAGCAAAGTCGGCCAAGCCGTCCATCAGTATGGCGGTGCCGGTTACGCCGTCCACATCAAAATCGCCGACGAGGCCCACGGTTTCCCGGCGTTTCCGGGCGGCGGTGAGCCGCTGCAAAGCCGGCGTCATTCCGCTCAAGCGCAGGGGGTTGTAAGGCAGTTGCTGCGGCGGCTCCAGAAAACAGCGCAGCTTTTCCCCGGTGTCCAAGCCCCGGGCCAGCAGGATTTGCGCCAAAGCCGGGGGCAGGTCGGACAGTTCACTGGGGATTGCGGCGGCAGGCGGGAGCTGCCAGCGGCGGGGCGGTTGCGGCATCGGTAGAACTGTCCTTGATGTGGGAATGGGGAAAGTTGCGGAGGTAGCATAACGGTTGAGACGGGGCTGCCGCCAGTTGGCCCAGGGCGGCGGTATCGGTTACATCCACGCTGTCGCGCCGGGCCAGCCAAGCCACTGCCCGGTACATAATGCCGGTGTCCAGATAAGGGCAGTCCAGACGCCGGGCCAAGGCGCGGCCGGCGGCCGTTTTGCCGGCTGCGACCTGCCCGTCAATGGCGATAATTCCCGCCGGTTGGGACAAGGGTTAAGCTCCTTTACCGGAGTCCAGCCTTGCCGAGGAAATCTTTTCCCCGACAACGATTCCCCGCCGGCTCCGAATGAAATCCCGGGTCGGCGGCGTGTAGGCGGTATCTTGGTAATTTTCGTTATGGATTATCCGAGCAATGGTGTTTCGGCTGACGCCGAAATCGTGTGCCAAGTCGCTCATGCTTACTTCCTCGGCGCAATACTGCTGGCGGATGGTTGCCGCGTCGGAGTCGGTTAGCACCCTTCTGACGCTGACTTCAGGCGATTTGGAGGTGTAGCCGGGGTCGTGGAAAGTTATATTGTTGACAATATCGCCGATGGTAGAAAGGTGAACACCGCCATACTCGAGCGCCAAGGATTTATGCGTGGACTTGCCCGGTTCGTACTTGGCGCGAATCTCTATTACCTGCTCCCAGGTAAGTTTCTGGATAGTGTGATTGCCGGCATGGACGGTGTCCTGCATATTGGCGAACTGGTCGCCAAGATACAGATGCTTCGGATTGACGCACCGGCCATTATTGCAACGATGGTTTATCTGGTAACCGTCGGGAATGGGGCCGTTGTGCAGTTCCCAACTTACCCGGTAGGCAAGTTCACGCTTGCCCTTATACTCGATAAGTTGCCGATACTTTTTGTTGCCCCACCGCCACTTATGGCAGCCGGTTTTCGGATCAAGCACCCAGTCGTTTTCGGTAATGAACGGCTGGCCCGGCTGATGCTTCGGCCTGATGTCAGAGTTTCGCACCCGGCGGCGTTTAGCCTGCATAGCCTTGCCGGTAGAGGCCGGCTCCTTGGTTGACTGGAGAGTCGGGCGCGGCTCGCTCTCCATATTCGCCCGGGACTGGTATTGCCGGGGGATGCCGGTATGGGTTTTCCCGGTGATTATCTGGTGTACAGTGTTTTGACGAACCCCGTACTCTTTTGCTATCGCGGATCGGGAAACACCATTACGGAATTTCTCCCGGATTTCATCGGCTTGCGCCTGGGTCAGTTTCTGGTTGACTGCCTTGCGCGTGGGAACGGTGTAACTGGAGTCGGGATAGAGCAGATTGCGAACAATCTGAGACACACAGCCCGGGTGAATTCCGAACTTGGCGGCTACGTCCCGTTGGGATATTTCGCCTGTCGAATATAGCTGACGAATTTGTCCGGCTTGGGACTCATCAAGCCGCTTGGCCGATAAACCGCCGCGTTGCTGTGGCAGTTGTGGCGTATAGCCCGGATCGTAAAAGGTTTTGTTCGCGATAATCAAGCTGATAGTGCCGGAGCTTACGCCGTACTGCCGGGCAATGGAGCGGCGCGAGGTTTTGCCGTTGCCGGCGGCGAATATGCGGCGGATTTCGGCGGCATCGGAAGGCAGGAGTTTCTGGTTGCCTTGATTGCCGGCTTCCGCCATATCCCGGGCATTTTCGGAAGGAGTGCCGGCGCGCAGGTGGTCGGGGTTGACGCAGGAAGGATTGCCTCCGTTGGGGCAAATGTGGCGTATTACCATACCCTCAGGGATAAGGCCGTTTGCCAGTTCGTAGGCAACGCGGTGCGCCTTGACGCCGCGGCCGTCAACCCATACGGAGGCGTAGCCTTTTCGATGTACCGACCAGTTCCAAACCCAGCAACCGTCGGCGTTGACGGTATAGTCAATGGTGCGGATAGGCGGTTCTCCGGGTTTGTGGCGTGGCTTTTTGCCGGGCATAGCAACACCTGCGGGAGGGTTTGATGTACGCGGTAATTTACTACAACCGCTTAGTTATGGTCAAGCGGCGACGGTCAGTAAGATTGCATTTGCCGGGGCAGGTTAATGGCCTGCCCCGGCGGTTGTCCTCCGTTACACCCGGATTACTCCTACCAAATCCCCCTGCTCCCCTTCCTCAATGGCAATTTCGGTGCCGAAGGGGGCGGAGACTTGTTGCAGCCATTGGAGGGTTTGGCGGGCGATGGGTTCGTCAGCCAGTAGGGGGCGGCCGCGCTGGGGGATGGGGCGGCCAAAGCCGAGGTCGATGGGATGGAGGATGACTTCTTTCAGGTCGCCGCCGGCGTAGTGGCATACCGCAACCACGCTTTGCCAGAACACCGGGTCGGCGGCAAAGGCGCGGGTACCGCCGCCGGAACGGGTGTCGAGATAGTCGCCCGGCGTGTGGTCAAAGGTCAGGTTGAAACGGCGGTAGGCTTCGTGGGGCAGCCAGAGGACGCTTTCGTTCTGAAAGATGAAGTTGCCGAGGCTGTAGAAAATGGGGCGGTTTTGGTAAATCTCGATGCCGCGGAGGAAGTGGGGGCCGTGGCCGACAAAGGCGGCGCAGCCTTGGTCGATGGTCCAGCGGGCAAAGTCCATTAGAAACTGCGGCGGGGACAGGCGGGAATGGCCGTGAAAGTCGCCCTCGGGGCCGCTTTCGTGGCAGTGGACGCCATAGACGAGCCAGTCGGCTTGCTTTTGCGCGCCGCGGATCCAGTTGCCGATGCCGGCTTGGTCCTCCCGGTTCAGGGCGGTGCGGACGGCGAATTCCTCGTCCCGGACAAACTTGTTTTCCAAGAACTCCATTTCGCGGCTGTAGTCCGGGGCGTCCTCGTCGCCGCGAAACCCGAAGTGGCGGTAAAAGGCGTGTTCGGCGTCGAAGCCCAACTCCAGGCTGGCTTTGCGGAGGGCGTCAAAAACATCGGGCTGGACATGGTGGGTAATGTTGTGGCGGGGGGCGTTGACGCCGGGACGGCCGGGGAAATCGGGGCGGCCGGAGCCGGCCCGGGACTGCTCGCTGAAGGTGCTGGTGGCGCCCATTACGGCGACCCGGCCGCGGGCGGAGTCCACATAAGCCGGGGCGCGGGCTTCGTCCAGATTATGGCCGCCGCCGGCGCAAGCCAAATCCAAATCCCGGCAGTGTTCCAGGGTGGTGAGAAATCCGCCCTCGGAGAAGTCGAAGGAGTGGTTGTTGGCGGCGGTGACGGCGTTAATGCCCATCCACTGGAGTTCTTTGAGGTTTTTGGGGTCGGAGCGGGTGTAGGTGGCGCTGCTCCACTGCCAGCTGCTTTCGTAGTTGTGAAAGAGCATTTCCAGGTTGACCAGGGAAACATCGGAGTGGCGCAGGATTTCGACCAGCTGGAGGAAACGGGGTTCGTTGAAAGCCTGCATTCGGCGGGTAATCATCGCATCGCCGCCCAGGGCGATGGAGATGTCGCGGCGCTCGGCGTTGTAAAGCATCGGGTTTGCCTCCTTAAAGGGGATGAACCGGGGAGAGTTGGGGGCATTGTAACAGATTGTAGCCGATACCTGGCGGACTACTTACCGTCATTCCCGTTTTCACGGGAATCCGGATAGGCCGGGACTCTGGATTCCCACTTTCGTGGGAATGACGATAGATAAGGGTGGGAATGACGGTTTCGATAGGCGATAGCCCTGTATGGCAATGGGCTATAATGCGGTTCTATGAAACCGATGGCAGGAGGGAAGTTATGGCCGGCTATGTGATTGCCGATGTGGAGGTTACCGACCCGGCGGGCTTTGCGGAGTACCAGCAGCTGGTGGGGGCGACGATTGCGGCTTACGGCGGCCGCTACTTGGTCCGGGGCGGCGACACGGATACGGTCGAGGGGGACTGGCAGCCGCGCCGCTTGGTCATTCTGGAGTTTGAGAGCGTTGCGCGGGCCAAGGAGTGGTACTATTCGGAGGAGTACGCCGGGCCCAAGGGGATGCGGCACCGGGCGGCCCGCAGCAGCGTGGTTTTTGCGGAGGGGGTGTAAGGCGAAGCGGCGGTTAGCGGGGCGGCGGCCGCTTGCCCTTTTCCCCGCCGGCGTATATATTGGCGGGGGCGGGAAAGTTGCTTTGCCTACATCCCTTTTAGCCGATTGCTGACGCGGGGAGGTTGCGCTGATGGTTACGATGGAACACATTGATTATGCCGACCCTAAGTATCGCAACGCTGCCGGGGAAATCCTGCGGCGGCACGATAACTTCGAGGCCGAAGCCAACATTACCAGCGCCATCCGCAACTTCCTGACCGGAACGGGCTTGGTCAAAGACGCGGAGATTGTCGAGGAAAATCCACCGGCAACGACGGCCCGCCGCCACGCCGTGGACTTGACGGCTCTGGACACCTTTATTGAGGTGAAGCGGCGGATTGGCACGGCGGGCCGGGGGGAGCCCAACCCGGAATACGTGGAGCAACTGGACGATTACTTGGCGCAGTCGGAAAAGCGCGGCCGGGTGCGGATGGGTATTCTGACGGACGGCAAGTATTGGCTACTGCGCTGGCCCGGCGCCGGGCCGGTCAGGCTGACCCGCCCCTATTACTTTACTCTGAAAGACGCCGAGAAATGGCATACGCTTTTCGAGTGGCTGCGAGATTACGCTATTGTCCCCCTCGAGGACATTCCGCCGGACCAGGGAGCGATTACGGCGCACTTCGGGCCGCACAATCCCAACTACCAACGGGATATTGCCGCGCTGAAAACCTTGTACCGGGACAATGCCGACCGGGAAACGGTGCGGGTTAAGCGGCGGTTATGGCAAGACCTGCTGCGTACGGCTCTGGGGGAAATTGCCGGCGGCCCGGAGCAGATGGATGACCTATTCCTGCGCCATACCTACCTCAGCGCGGTTGTTGGTATGGTGGTGCAGGCGTCTTTTGGCATTGACCTGTTCCAATTGGCGGATAATGAACCGGAGGATTTGCTGTACGGACGGCGTTTCCGCAACGATACCGGGTTGCACGGGATTGTGGAGTCGGACTTCTTTGCCTGGCCGGCGGAAATGGGCGGCCGGCCGCTGCTGCAAACTCTGGCCCGCCGGGTTGCCAAGTTCGATTGGGCGGCGGCGCCCGCCGACATCGGGGCTATTTTCTATCAAACTGTTATCCCCCCGGAGGAGCGGCGGCAATTGGGGGAATACTATACCCCGGACTGGCTGGCCCGGGCGATGGTGCAAGAATTGGTGACCGAGCCATTGAACCAACGGGTGTTGGACCCGGCTTGCGGTTCCGGGACTTTCATTGCGGAGGGGGTAACGCATTTCGTCAACGCCGCGCTGGCCGGGGGAGACACGCCGCGGCTTGACCCCAAGGAAATTCTCGACCGATTGCGCGAAGCCGTCATCGGCATTGATGTGCATCCGGTAGCGGTGCATTTGGCCCGGGCGGCGTGGACGCTGGCGGCCCGGCCGGCGGTGCGAGCCGCCAGCGATGCCGGGTTCTACAGTTCGATGACTATCCCGGTCTATCTGGGGGATTCCCTGCAACTGCGGTTTCGTACCGGCGACCTGTTCGCCGAGCATCAGGTAACGATTGAGACGCAGGATGAGGATAACACCCAACTGGTTTTCCCGGTGAGTCTGGTCGAACGCGCCGAAAGCTTCGACGACCTAATCGGGGAAATTGCCGACTACATCGAGCGCGGCGAGGATCCGCTATTGGCTCTGGTGGACAACCCGATCGCCGACGCCAAAGAGCGGAAAACCATCCAATCTACCATTTCTGCGCTACAGGAGCTGCATAGGCAGGGGCGCAATCATATTTGGGCTTACTACACGCGCAATATGGTGCGGCCGGTGGCTTTGTCCCGGCGCAAGGTGGATGTGGTTATTGGCAACCCGCCCTGGATTAACTATAACCAGACTGCTGATGTGTTGCGGGTGGAACTGGAGAAGCTGAGCAAGGAACGCTACGGCATCTGGGCCGGCGGCCGCTACGCCAGCAATCAGGACATTGCCGGCCTGTTCTTTACCCGTTGCGTTGACCTGTACCTGAAGCAGCAGGGGGTTATCGGGTTCGTAATGCCGCACAGTACCTTGCAGAGTGGTCAGCACCGGCGTTGGCGCAGGGGGCGGTGGGAATCTCCGCCGACGGGACGGGGACAAGCCCGGGCGTCGGAATTTACCTTGTCGGTAGAGTTCAACCACCGGCGAGCGTGGGACCTGGAACGGCTGGAACCTAACACTTTCTTTCCGGTGGCGGCCTGCGTGGTATTCGCTCGCTGTACCGGCAACAGCGGCGTCGCCGAACCGTTAGCCGATGCGGTGGAAGTCTGGCAGGGGCCGGCCGGTTCCGACCAAGTTACCCGGAGTCTCCGCGGCATTACCGATACTTCCGTGGGCGCGGTTTCCCCCTATGCCGACCACTCCCGGCAAGGGGCGGCAATACGGCCGCGCCGCTTTTTCTTGGTGCAGGAAACGGAAAACACGGCGATTATTACGGCCGGGCGAACGGTCACCGTCAACCCCCGGCGGGGGAATCTGGATAAGGCTCCGTGGCGAAATCTGGACTTGACCGCCATCACTGGGCAAACCATCGAGAACGCACATCTCTTTGAGGTTCACTTGGGCGAGACGGTCGCTCCCTATGTTGCTTTGACGCCGCTGCAAACTTTGCTGCCGCAGCGGCAGGGAGAATATGCTATTCCGGCCGATGAAAACGGCCCGGGCGGTATCAGCTTGGCGGGACTGGAATACCGGATGCGGGAGCGCTGGCGGACCATCAGCAATTGGTGGGAGGAAAACAAGGCTCCGGTCAACCGGCTGAACTTGTTGGGGCAGATAAATTACCTCAACAAGCTGTCGTCCCAGCTGAACTGGCAACGGGAGCATTCCGACCGCTCGATACGGGTATTGCAGACCGCGGCCGGTCAACCGATTGCGGCAATACTGCCGGATGACGCCGTTCTGGTGGACGAAACCTTATACTGGATTACCTGCAAAGATTTGGATGAGGCCAACTACCTGCTGGCTATCATCAACAGCGATGCCTTGGCCGCGGCGGTCAATCAATACACGGTGCCAAACTGGGCCGGCAACACGCGAAACTTGCACAAGCATTTGTGGAAGCTGGCGGTACCGGAGTTTGACGCCAGGCAGAAGTTGCACATGGTTATTGCCAAGGTTGGGGAGCGGGCGGCGGCGGGGGCGGCGGCGAAGTTGGCGGAGGTGCGGGCGCAACGGGGAGACGATGTAGGCGTGACCATTATCCGGCGGGAGCTGCGGGCTTGGCTGCGGGCGTCGGCGGAGGGGAAGGAAGTCGAGGCGGCGGTGGCGGCTTTGCTGGGGCAAGGGGTGGATTTTCGGGGGACGATTACGATTGAGGAGGGCAAGCGTTTCGGCAAGCCGTGCATTCGCGGCATTCGGATGACGGCAATGGATGTGATGGAGTATCTGGCCGGGGGGGAGACCTGGGCGGATATGCTCTATCATTTTCCGAACTTGACCGAGCAGGATATGTACGTGTGCCTTTCCTTTGCGGCGGCGGAGCAGATGGATGATGACTACAGTCGTCTCCGTTACGCTGTTGTTTAACCAGAACCTGTCGTACCAGTTGCCGCGGCTGCTGGCGGACTTGTACCCGGAATCGAGCCATGTTCTGGAAATCGACTTGGCGGTGGGCGAGGACAATCCGATTTGGGATTATGCCAAAGAACAGGGGTTCGTGATAGTGACCAAGGATAAGGATTACTTGGAGATGAGCGGTCGTTTGGGGCCGCCGCCTAAAGTTGTCCTGATCCGCTTGGGCAATTGTCCGGTGGCGGCGGTAGAGTCCTTGCTGCGGGAACGGTATGGGGAGGTGCTGGCTTGGTATCGGGATGATAGTCGGGGGTTGCTGGAGTTGCCTTGAAGGGTTGTCGGCCGCCTTGCCCTTTCCCGGTAGTAACAGGGCGGGAATAAATCAGAGTTTGGTTAGAGAGGTGGGAGTTATGCAGTGGGCTTCGGCGATTTCCGAACAGACGGCTTTGGAGCCGGCGGTGGCCGAATGCGCCGCTGTCGTACGGCGGCAGTTGGAGGGCGCGGCGCCGGATTTGGCGGTGGCTTTTGTTTCGCCGCATTACCGGGAACATTACGCCGCCTTGCCGGGCTTGGTACGGGAGCAGTTGGCGGGGGCGTTGCTGCTGGGCTGTTCCGGCGGGGGAATTATCGGCGGCGGGCAGGAGGTGGAGCAGCGGGCGGCGGTGTCGATTACGGCGGCGGTACTGCCGGAGGTGACTTTGAGGCTCTTTCATTTGGAGGGCAATGGGCTGCCGGATTTGGATGCCGGGCCGCAGGCGTGGGAGGAGTTAATCGGGGTGAGCGCGGGGGATAATCCGCAGTTTGTGGCGTTGGCGGATCCGTTTTCGTTTCCGGCGCAGAACTTGATAATGGGGCTGGATTTTGCCTACAGCGCGGCGGCTAAAATCGGCGGTCTGGCCAGCGGCGGGTCGGAGCCGGGCGGTAATGGGATGTTTCTGGGGGAGCAGGCGTATCCGTCCGGAGCGGTGGGCGTGGCGATGCACGGGAATATCGCGGTGGATACGGTGGTGGCGCAGGGCTGCCGTCCCATCGGCAAGGCGATGCGGATTACGCAGAGCAGCCGCAATATGCTGGAGGGTCTGGACGGGGAGACGCCGTTGACGGCGCTGCGGGGGCTGTTTCCGACTTTGCCGCCGCGGGATCAGGAATTGCTGCGGCATTCGCTGTTTCTGGGGGTGGTGATGGATGAGTTTCTGGATGCGCCGCAGCAGGGGGATTTTCTGATCCGCAATGTGATGGGGATGGATGATCGCAGCGGGGCGTTGGCGATTGGGGAGATGCTGAAGGAGGGGCAGTTGGTGCAGTTTCACCTGCGGGATGCGGAGACTTCGGCGCAGGATTTGACGGCGGTGTTGGAGCGTTATGCTGGGGAGAATCGGGAGAATCGGGTGCATGGGGCGCTGCTGTTTTCCTGCTTGGGTCGGGGACAGTATCTTTACGGGCGGGCCAACCACGATACGGATCTTTTTCGGGACAAGTTGGGGGCAGCGCCGCTGGGCGGCTTTTTCTGCAATGGGGAGATTGGGCCGGTGGGCGGGGTGACTTTCCTGCACGGCTATACCAGTTCTTTCGGGATTTTCCGGCCGCGGTACTGATGGGGGAGCAAACCGGATACCGAAGGGCCTTTGACGGCGGCACTATCAGTTGATAGAATGGGTTAGCCCGTTAAGGAAGGGGATGATCGACCTTGCCCTCAGCCCTTAAACCGGCAGTCCCATGGCAAAGTCAGGAGGATTTTATGGCAACCACCAAGCCCAGGCAGAAAATTCCGGTGCGGGTAGTGCCGCCGGGGACGATGCTGGCGGAAGCGGAGGCCGAACTCCGCATTTACGAGGTTCGCTACGAGATGTCCAGCGAAAAGATGGCGACGTTGCTGGAGTTGGACGCCATCAAGCCGACGGCCGAGGTGTTGGAATGGTATTGCACCTATCAAGGCGCGAAATTGCTCCGCGCCAAGACCCCCACGACTGGAACTCCTGGGACCACTACCAAAGCATCCACGAAAGCCGGCTGAGCGACCATCCCTTCGTCGTCAGCTTCCGGGACACCCTCGCTTTTCACTCCGACGACGAGGGTTCCATTTATTTGCGCGGCGATGTCCATTGCGACAAGGGCGTGATGCTGTGGGTGGGGAAGGAGTTTGAAACCCGTTACTCCGGGCATACCTTGCGGGTCCGGTGCCATACCTACGTTTATGTGGCTTGGCTGCCGGGGGAACACCTGTTGCTGAAGTACCACAACCTGCACCGGGATGATGACGCCTACCATCACCGTATCTATGACCCGGCTACCGGCGAGGAAGTGTTTTACGAAACGCTGGAACGGTATCAGTTTCCCATATTCACCTAGGTTCTGGATGAGCTGGAAAGCCTGACCCGGGATTTGTAAGGCGTGGCCTTGCGCCGGGTCGCTCCCCCGGAGCTATTGCTAAACTAGGCCGACGGGCCCGGCCGCCGCCCTCCCCCCAACAATTCCCAACCCCCAATTCTATGCTATAATCCCCCGCGCACACCCTCCGGCCAATCTTGGGAAAGGAGGTAGAACTGCCGCCCGTCCGCCATTCCTGCCGGCAGTCCCTTTCTGATGACGCTCAACAAAGGCCCCGTCCTCGACCACGACCTCCGCATTTTCTCCGGCAACGCCCATCCCGCCCTCGCCCACGCCGTCTGCGACTACCTCGCCATCCCTATGGCCCAGGCCGAAGTATTCAAATTCGCCAACGACAACACCTTCGTCCGCATCCTCGAAAACGTCCGCCAGCGCGATGTTTTCATCATCCAGCCCACCGGCGCCCCTGCCAACGACAACCTGATGGAACTCCTCATTATGATTGACGCCTGCAAGCGCGCCTCCGCCGGCCGCATTACCGCCGTCATTCCCTACTACGGCTACAGCCGCACCGACAAAAAAGACCAGCCCCGCGTCCCCATCACCGCCCGCCTCGTCGCCGACCTGCTCACCGCCGCCGGCGCCGACCGAATGCTCACCGTCGACCTCCACGCCGGCCAAATCCAGGGCTTCTTTAACATTCCCGTGGACGAACTTACCGCCCTACCCCTCCTCTCCGACTACTTCAAGGCCAAGGAAATCGACGATATGGTTGTCGTGGCGGTGGATGTGGGCATCAGCAAGCGCGCCCGCGATGTGGCCGAACACCTCAATGTCCCCCTTGCCATCATCGAAAAACGCCGCGTGGACAATGCCGACCACTCCGAGACCCTCAATGTCATCGGCGAAGTCAACGGCAAAGTCGCCCTCACTTTCGACGACGAAATCCTTACCGGCGGCACCACCGTAAACGCCGGCCAAGCCCTGATGGAATGCGGCGTTACCCGGGTCTATTGCTGCGCCACTCACCCCGTCTTTGCCCGCCGCGCCTACGAAGTTATCGCCGCCAGCCACTTCGAGGAAGTCGTCGTCACCGACACCCTTCCCCTTGACAGCGCCCAACAGCAAGACAAAGTCAAAGTCCTCTCCATCGCCCCCTTGCTCGGCGAAGCCATCCGCCGCATCCACCGCGGCCAATCCGTCGGCGCCCTATTCGGCCGCCATCAGCACCAGTAGGGTAGCCCGGCCGCAACCGGCGTTGGGAACGCCTGACCGGCCGGCCCTCTATTCCCAGGGCCGGCCCTTGCCGTTTGCCAGCGGCCTGCTGGCAGCTATTCCGACTCTTCCAGTTCCCGGTATTCCCCGGTGTCCGGGTTCCACCAGACCCATTCCCAATCGTGACCAGCTGCTTGCATCGAGTCGGCAGGAGTAAAGCTGGTTCCGCCCTTATTGACCGGATCCCGGTAACTGTAATACAGTGCCATCTCGCCCGGCTCAAGCGGACTTTCAATGTACCGGGGTTCAACGATTTCGCGGTCCTGTAGCTCCCCTTTGGAAAAGACGCCTACGATGCTACCCCGCTTGAACACCAGTAGCCAATTCCCGTCAGCGGGCGGTTCTATGGCCGGTTGGGAATATACGAAATCCCCCGCGTCCGACAAGTCCTGCGCCCACCGACGCAAGATATCGGAGGTTTCCGCATCGACGATGCCACCACCTTCAGATAGCTTTGCACCCAGACTCAGCCGCTCAATGTAGCGGCTGAATTCGTCGAACAAATTTTCAGTTAGGCGCAGTCCGCCATAGACGCTGTCGTAGATTACCACCACGTCTGTAATGGGCTTCAGCAAGCCGGCATCGGTTGCCAAAGCGATATTGGTATGCGCGCTGTCAATATCTTGGGGCGCAATGCTACGCTCTCGGGCCAACAAGTCGCGCAGACCTTCGGCGACTTCCTTTCTAACCGACGGGTTAGAAAACCAGTCCTCTTCGATTTTGACCACTACCCCCGTGGTTCGGAAGTTGCGCTGCTTCGGGCGCATATTCGGGTTAGTCGATTGGCTGTACCGGTGTTGGGTGTTCCCTTTACTGTAGCCATCGACCCTCTCGTTAACCTGCACTTGAGCCTCGGCCAAAAGCCCCTTGTCGCCTTTCTTGAAACGACTGGGGATAACTCCTTGCCTGGACAGGTCTGTAGTTACGAGCTTCCGCAGGATCGGCCGGGTCGGAGGCGCATTTTTCCGTTGTGTAACACGAACCTCGAGTTTGTTGAACCCAGAATGCCACCTATCTACTACATAAGAGCTTCCCGAGTGCAGATAGGTGGCCCCCGGTAAGCTTCCCGAATGGCTTGGATATGAGCCATATCACCAAGCTCGGTGCCGGAGCCTTGGTTACCCTGCCGTATTTCAACGTTGATTTCGCCCAACTGCCGCAAGGGATAGTTGAAGTGAGGCGAGTCACCGCCGACTTGTGCTATAGGATCAAACTCCTTGGGGTAGCCCCCGCGAGCAATGCTCAAGATGTCAGGAAAGCCCTCCGGCCACTGAACGTCCCCGGGGGCATCTCCTGAGTTCCGGCCCAGAGCTTCCATTTCATCCCGGAGACACCGGGCATGAGCGAACTGGACAAAGCGGTTTCCCAGGTACAGGTAAGACGGCTCGACCGAACTTTCATAGTAGGAAGCCATAGTCTCGCCAAACCGGGTAAAAGCGTTGGCCGGCGCTACCACCAAAAATACTCCCGGAGTAGTCCTACCTACCCGTCCCAACCGTTGCCGGAAGCTCTTGCGGGATTGCGGCACCCCCAAGTTGATGCCGATTTCCATATCGGCGATGTCAATGCCCAACTCCAGCGCGGACGTTGATACTACCCCGTGCAAGGTACCTTCATGCAGGGCACCCTCGATAGCGGCCCTATCGCGGCGCTCATAGCCGCTCCGGTAGGATTTGACGAATGTTTTATTCACCCCACGCGTAATCTGTTCTACATCTACCGCACGCGCAATCCGTTCTACCCCTTGCCGGGAATCAACAAAGGATATGAAGCGATGCCGTTCTGCCATCTCGCAAATCCTAGTGATGATGGTCGCGATGGCTTCCTCACCCTCTCGCCCCGATTCCGGTCCCTCCACGTGCAGGATTGTACGCCGGCTTCGCCGCGCTCCGTTTTCGGACTCGTCGACAACCTTGAATTGGACACCGGTAAGGTTTTCCAAGTGTTGGGCCGGAGCGTCGATAGTAGCCGTGGCTGCGATTACTTGAAGCCGGCGGGCGTTAGTTCTCCGAGGCGACATAATACGCTTGGCCGCCATCAACCGCCGTAGCAGGAAAGCGGTGTTGCTGCCAAGCACCGATTCGTAAACGTGCGCCTCGTCGAGGATGAGCAGCGACAAGGATTCGATGAACTTCTTGACCGTCGGATTGCCCACCGTCCGCATCAGCCAAGCCTGGCATACGTCGGGCGTCATCAGAACTATGCGGGAACGCTCGATGATTTGTTCCCGCTCAGCCATTGGAACACCTCCGTAGATGAGACCTACGGAGTTTTGTTCCAGCCCGGAGGTTTTAGCTAACCGCTGCCAGCTGTTCAGCTGGTCGTTGCTCAAAGCACGCAACGGGTAAAATACCAGAACCTTGCTGCCGGGGTCGGTGAGCAGGAGATGCAGGGCGTAGGTCTGGAAAATCAGCGACTTGCCGGACGCCGTGCCGGTCGAGACTACGACGTTCTTACCGCTGGTCAGATCTCGCCACGCCTGCGCTTGGTGTTTCCAGATTTGCCCGCCGGGTATAGTTTTGCTGATTACCGGGTAAGCCGGGCCATCAGCGATGCGCTTAGGTACCGGGGCGCGGGTCTCCGCCCTTTCCGGTACTTCGACTGTGTCAAGAATGTTGAAACCCAAATCAGTGATTACCCGGTCAATGGCGTCAAGCATTGGCATCCTCCGGTTCCGTTTGCTTTTAGCATTTTTTTAACTAGGGGCATTTTAGCCCATTCCCACCCCGCCGGGTTACCCGTCCCGGCGGGTTTCCATTTGCCCCTATCCAACTTTACAACCTAATTTTGCATTCCGCTTGACGACTATCAACGCAATTTGCCAATATCAGGCAAAATTGCCTTGGGAAATCCAATCAGTGGGAGTTTGCTATTAGAGCCGTACCTTCGTTGAAGTGGCTAGTCACCGGCAAACCACATCTAACAACAGAAGGAGGATTCAATTATGAATCCTGTTATGGTCAGGATTATGGCCGTGGTGGGTATCATCATCGGCTTCGTGTTCATGGGACTCCTCTATGGCTACAACGAGCAGTTGTACGCCTCCCTCTCCCCCCACTGCGACATCAACTCCGAGCGGGTCATTACCCTCCGCTACGCCACCAACACTGCCACCAACTTTAACTTGGTAGCAGGCTCCGGAACCGCTTGCGCGGGGCCGAACAGTTCCACCCTTTTTACCGCTGCACAGTTACCCGGCGTTACGCTGGCTGCTGGGGCGCAAACCATCGACTTTGAGACCCCAAACGGTACCACGGTCAGGGTGACTGGAACAACCCCGTCGGGGGCCGCTACTTGGGGGACTGACGCTACCAATAACTCCATCAGTCCGACCGGCACTTGGAACGCCCAAATCGGGCTAGGGGGGCAATTCCGCACCCTGACCTTCCTGCTGATTGCGGTTATCCCGTTGGCGCTGGTCGCGGCGGTAATTTCCCAAGCCGTCCCCCTGATTATGTCCGGCGGTAGCAGCAATGTCACGGACATCGTGAACAAGCAAACGATGGGCTTGCTCATCGCCGCTGCCGTCATCATCGCCGCCCCCATCCTCTTTGAGCAGGCATCCAACGCCCAGCAGGACTTGGTGGGCTTGGGCAGCGCGGCCCAGTTCCTCACCATCACGAACCTCATCTTTGACCTGGTGCCGCTGGTCTATACCATCGGCGTCATGGGGCTGATTATCTACGGCTCCGGCCTCGTCCAGCGGTTCGGCGGCAAGCAAAAGATGGGCGGGATGATGGGGATGTAATCCACCACACCCCGGCACGGCAACTTTATCCAACCCAGCAAGACTGGAGAACCCCCGGCTTGCAAGCCGGGGGTTCTTAACAAAGGAGATTTTTATGAATCCTGTTATGGTCAGGATTATGGCCGTGGTGGGTATCATCATCGGCTTCGTGTTCATGGGACTCCTCTATGGCTACAACGAGCAGTTGTACGCCTCCCTCTCCCCCCACTGCGACATCAACTCCGAGCGGGTCGTTACCCTCCGCTTGCCGGCCCGCACCAGCACCAACTTTAACCTGACCGGCGGCGGCACTACCTCCTGCACCTTTGCTGTGCTTCGGGGCGTGTCCACCACACAAGGGGATGACCCTGCTGAAAAAGGTGAAGCAACCACCGCCATAACCGACCTTTTGCCAGGCACCACTTTTCCGACCCCAACAGGTACCAGCGGTACTAACACGGTTACCTTCGAGACCCCTAACGGAACCGAAGTCCAAATTACTTTCACTTTCGGTGTTGTGTCCGGCAGTACCACTACCGCAATATGGGCGTGGTCTTCTAACACCGACGTGACGACGACAACCGCCTCTACTCTACCCGGTAGCGGGAATGAGTGGAATAGCCAAATTGGTCTAGGGGGGCAATTCCGCACCCTGACCTTCTTGCTGATTGCCGTCATTCCCCTTGCTCTGGTCGCGGCGGTCATTGCCCAAGCCGTCCCCCTGATTATGTCCGGGGGTAGCAGCAATGTGACGGACATCGTGAATAAACAAACGATGGGGCTGCTTATCGCCGCCGCCGTCATCATCGCCGCCCCCATCCTATTCGAGGCGGCGTCAGACGCCCAAGAGGACTTGGTGGGCTTGGGCAGCGCGGCGCAGTTCCTCACCATCACGAACCTCATCTTTGACCTGGTGCCGCTGGTCTATACCATCGGCGTCATGGGGCTGATTATCTACGGCTCCGGCCTCGTCCAGCGGTTCGGCGGCGGGAAGGGGATGGGTATGAAAATGGGAATGTAGGGGCTTGACAAAGGCATAACCGGGCATTACCATAGTTTCCGCGGCGTCTGCTACCGCCCGGCAGTTTGTAGCAGAACCGCCGGGCGCACAGCGGACGCCAATTCTTTTAAGGAAGGTATCGCGGATGGTCAGGGAAATGGAAAAGCCGGATACCCCGTTGCCGGACCCGGGGGCTATGACCGTAGCAGACTACGCCCAGATAAGCCGCCGGTTTCTGGAACACTTTCCCATTGAGGCGCGCAAGGAAAACCGGTTGCAAGCCTCGGAAAAGGTTTGGGGTGCGGTGTCCCACGCGATTTCGGCGGTGGCGGAGCAAAATGACTGGCCGCACGGCAATTATGGCCTAAAGAAAAAAGTTGCCGAGCAAATTGGCGTGGAACTTGCCGAAGCAGACCCTGCCGTGCCGACGACCGAGGCTGATAGGGACGCCTATGTCAACAACATCATCCTCCAGCCCTATGCCGAGGCTTATGCCTTGCATATCAACTTCCACGAGAACACGATGGGGTTGCAAGGAATCAAAAAGAGTGAAGCGGTGGCCGCAGGTCTCATTGAGACGTTGAATCAGTTTCGAGAAAATGGGGGTTCCAGCGAATACATCCCTCAATATGAGGCCGACCAAGAGCGCGTGGCACTCCTGAAACGCACTTCTACGAAGCCCCGGGACTATAGGCGTGATTATCCCATTGGCGTCCCGGTAAAGTGGAACAATGGGCATACCGGCGGCAGCGGTGGCGGTGTCCCTGCGGGCAAATCGCCATCGCCCAAATCGCCTTCGCCGACTGCACTGCGCCGCCGGGAGCGGGATGAAGGCGATACCGTTGTTGAGCCGGTGCGCGGGAAAAGCCCTCGCCGCCGGCGGAAAGAACCGCAAGCCGCGGCCGCCGCTCAATCATCCCGGCCCGGCAGAGAACGCCGGCAGGTTATCAAGCCCCGGCCGGCCGCGCAACGCCAATCGCGGCGGTAAATCCCCGGCAATCCCCAATCCATCGGCATAACGCCCCGGCTAATCCCAGCCGGGGCGTTGCCCTGTGCTACAATCCCTGCCGAGGCAACTGATGGCAGAGTTCACCAAGACCACCACCGAGACCATCACCGTAACCTGCCCGGATTGTGCTTCCGACCACGTGATAAAGTCGGGCAAGCAGTCAGGGGAACAGCGGTATCGCTGTATGGGCTGCGATAAGTGGTTCCGGCACAACGGGATGGCTGAAGGGCGCAAGGTTGACGCCGCCCAGATGGGGTTGGCGATACGGCTGTTTTACTCCGGGATGTCCTACAAGCAAATCGGGGAAACGATGGCCGATGCCTTTGACATTCCCGAACCCTCGAAAGCCACCCTGTACGAATGGGTGCGGGACTACACCGACAAGGCCACGGCGGTAATGCAGGATTACCCGGCGCAGGTGGGGACGGAGTGGGTAGCGGATGAGATGATGGTGGATGTGGGCGGGCAAAAGGTTTGGAACTGGAATGTAATGGATTCCGAAACCCGCTATGTGCTGGCATCCCATCTGGCTAAAGAGCGCAACGCCCGGCAGGCGGAGATAGTGATTGCCAAGGCGTTGCGGGCCGCGGCCAAACCGCCCAAGTCCATTAAGACGGACAAACTGCGTTCCTACACGGCGGCGATGGAAATGGAGTTCCCGGAAATCCAGCATATCCAGAGTCAAGGGATGAAGGCGGCGGTCAACAATAACCTGTCGGAGCGGCTGCAAGGCACATATCGGCAAAGGGTAAAGACCTTGCGGGGTCTGGATAGTTTGGAAACGGGGCAGCGGTATCTGGATGGCTGGACGCTGACCTACAACCTGTTCCGGGAACACGAATCGCTGGGCTTTGACACGCCGGCGGAACGGGCAAAGGTGAACCCGCCCTTTGCCGAGTGGGAGGATGTGGTGCTGTATCAAGGCAAGCCGGTAAAGCCGGCGGCGGCCTTGCCATTGAAACGGCGGGAGTTTCCCGATATGGAGGTCAAGCCGGCAAAGAAAGGCGGCGGTGGGGGGAAACGGCAGCGGCGCAAGGAGCCAAAAGCCCCTGCCGAGGCGCGGGTAAAGACCGGGGGCGGGAAAGGCAAGGGCAAGCCGGGCAAGGAAAGGCGGCGGGTGATTGCCCGGCGGCGGCAAGGTCGGTTGTTCTGACCCGGCATAACAAATGACGCCCCCGCGAAGCAGGGACGCCATCTGCCCATAAAGCAAGGAGGTTCACTTATCGGTGAATGGCTAGTCGGCCGCCCCCGATTTATGAATCCTGTAGATTAGGATATAACCAAGGCGGGAGTCTGTCAAGCGTATTATGGCAAGTTGGGCGTGGTATAATGCCCAGCACAATTAACCGAGGAGGGTTAGGCAATGCAGGAAGCCGAGATGAATCACTACGCTCCGTTGACGCCGGCAAGGACAATCAGCATCCGGCTGGGTCAGGGCGATTTTATTAACGCCGAGATTGACCACCGGCAGGCGGTATCCTTGTTGAACGACCGGCTGGACTGCTACCTGCCGGAAACGGATACTCGCAGGTTGCGAAGCCTGTTGCGGCAGATAAAGCTCCAGTATGGCAATGCCGCGCCGGGCGGGACGCTCCACCACAACTGGCAAGAGCCGATTAGGTTCTGGTTTGCCGATGAGACGCCGGAGGAATTGGATGAGTATGACCGGCTCGACGACATTGACCGCATTGAGGAGCAGTTGGAATTCTGTAGGGAACATCCGGTTCGCACCCATTGCGAGTTAGATTGGAAGGGGCCGGGCCGCAGGAAGCCCATCATCATAAGCCCGCGCCATTACGCTATGGGCTATGACCGGGAAGAGGTTACGGAGATTCAAGAGGGCAATGTAGTGCGGACACTCCACGATATTCGGGGTGTTTTCCACGAAGTAACGGATTTGCCGATTGAGGTGGTGAAGTTGCTGGTTCTGCTGAAGAGCCTGCAAGCCGCCTTGGTAGGGGGTAACGACCCGCTGGGGCTATTCGGGATGGGGGGAAACCGCCCCCAGTTAAAAAAATGCTAAAAGCAAACGGAACCCATCCTCCCGGCAAGATAAATGCGGCGTACTGCTTATCGGGTTAGAATATAACATAATTTGCCGCTATATGCAAATAAGTTATAATCCCCCAATATACTACCCCCACCACAAAAAGGTTTCCCCCCGATGAACTCACCCCCTACACCCCACGCTCCCCTTTCCGCACGGCAGCCCTTTCCGCCAAGTAGTCCAGATACTCGGCGATAGCGGCGCGGATATTCGCCAACGCCGCCGCCCGCGTCTCCCCCTGCGACCAGCACGGCGGCAGTGCCGGGCAATGCACCGCATAACCCTCCGCCGACTTGATGAGCACCACATCATAGCGCATCCGCAATCCCCCTTGAATCCGGTAGCCCGGAACCTCTATTCTCTGCTATATTACTATATCATCCCCCATCCCCCCACCACGGAGGCCCTCGCTATGTACGACCTGCTCCTCAAAGGCGGTACCGTCATCGACCCGGCCCAAAACCTTAACGCCCCCCGCGACATCGCCGTCCAAAACGGCAAAATCGCCCAAGTTGCCCCGGATATTGCGGCGAACGAAGCCGCCCGGGTTATCGACGCCAAAGGCAAAATCGTCACCCCCGGCCTCATCGACCTCCACACCCATGTCTATGACGGCGTCAACGGCAATGGCGTCAACGCCGACCTCGGCGGCGTCCGCGCCGGCGTTACCACTATGGTGGACGCCGGCAGCTCCGGCTGCGATACCTATGGCGGCTTTCCCCGGCACATCATCCCCAACAACGCTACGGAGATTATTCCGTTCCTGCATATCTGCCGCACCGGCCTGGCGACTACCCCGGACATTTTCAGCCCGGCCAGCATCGACCTCGACAAAACCATCAAAACCGTCGCGGACAACCGCGCCACCATCCACGGCATCAAAGCCCGTATGGTCTCCCCCGCCCTCGAAATTATGGGCATGGAAATGCCCCGGCTGGCAAAGCGCGCCGCCGTCGACGCCGGCGTCAAACTGATGGTGCATATCGGCGACACCGAAAAACGCTACGACCCCGCCGTCATCCACCAACTCCTCCCCATCCTCGAACCCGGCGACATCGTTACCCACCTCTTTACCGCCAATCCCGGCGGCGTCCTCGACCCCCAGGGCAAACTCGTCCCCGAAGCCCAAGAAGCCCAAGACCGCGGCGTCTGGCTCGACACCGCCCACGGCCGGATGAATTTCAGCTTTGACGTCGGTCAGCGCGTATTAGACCAGGGCTTGCTGCCGCACTGCATCAGCACCGACCTGACCCTCCCCGGCCGCCAGCACACCGTCCACAGCATGACCGAAATGATGACCCGCTTCCTGGCCATGGAATTCACCTTGGAACAAGTTGTGGCAATGTGCACCCTGAACCCGGCCCAAGCCCTCGGCCAGGAACACCGCATCGGCGCGCTAACCCCCGGCCACCAAGCCGACATTTCGGTTCTGGAACTCAAACCCGGCGACTGGATTGTCTATGACGTAGTCGGCGGCTCCCGCCGCTGCGAACAAGCCGTAGTGCCAACCCTGACCGTAAAAGCCGGAATAGTCTATGAACCGGCGTGGGGGCCGCGGCCGTGGGGTTGGGAACCGGATACGGTCAATTAGAAAGGGGGCGGGTTAAACCCGCCCCCTTTACTGGAGAACATTACTGCCCGGCCGCCGCCCGCAGCCGGTCGATGAACTTGTCCACTTCCTCAACGGTGCGGAAAACGCCTTTCCATCCGACCGGAGTATCGGTTTCATCCGGGAACATAACCACCCATCCCGATACTTCGTAGCCCTCTATGTCCGGCAGCCACTCTTGCAATTCTGCGATGGTCTTTCCCAAATACTCGGCCAACCGGGTGGCGTGAACTCGGAACCACAGCCCGCCTCCTTCGGCAGGGGTAGCGCCGATTACCAACACCACTCGACTACGACCGCCATCGAGTTTCCAACTGTATCCTGCGTACTCGGCAGTCGCATTAGCTACCAAGACACCGGTAACACCGTTTCTGACCCTACGGTACAGATCTCCAATGCCGGCTTCATCAGCAACCGCTTGAAGCGTTTCAAGCGTCGCCCGCGACCTACCCTTGGACGTTGTTTGCTCTCTGGCTGCCGCCACCTCCGGCTCCACCAAAAACACTTGCGCCAACATTTGACGACCGTTGCTGTCCTTGAAATGCTGCACCGTCGCTATGTTGACCGGCACATTCATATCGGACAAATACCGGACAATCCGCTCCGTGCTGTCATCCATCTGTTCCGCTACGATAAGCGAGCGATGGTTCAAGTTAAGCGTATCCGGCAGTTGCTGGTCGAAACGCGATGCAAACGCATCCTCCAACGAACCGCCCAGCTTCGGGTAACCGGCGGCTATCTCCCTGATACGCTCTAGGGAAAGGTCTTTCACCCAAGCGGCATAGTCCAAGGCTTGGGCCGTTACTTCCCGCGGGGTCTTGCCCTTCTTTAGCTCGACGACTACGGTGTCGCCCGAGTTGTCCAAGCACAAGAGGTCAATTTTGCCGCCAAAAGCGGTAGTTACCTGCCGCCCAATCACCAGCAGGTTATCGTCCAGCATAGAAATATCGCTTTCCAGCCAGTCCTCCAGCCGCTCCTCCAGGCTAATCCCGCTGGTATTTACCTCGGCAAGGGTATTCTCCGAAGTCACTTCCCACATCCGAATCTTTTGCGGCATCCTGTTGCCTCCTTACCGGTTGGGGTTCCGGTTGCGCCGGACCATCCTGTCCCATTGGCGGATTTTTGTCAAAGGCCGAAACCGCCCCCGTATATTATACGCCACCAACGGCGCTACCGTCTTATTCCCGGCCACTAACGGCGCTACCCACTGCCGCAGTTCCTTATAGGTCGGCGGCGGCTCCGCCCAACTCGGCAGCAGCGCATCCAGAGGCTGCCAGCGTTTTTGGCCGGTCAGTTTGGTCATTACTACGCCGCCGGCTTCCTGCACTGCAATAACCCCAGCCGCCATATCCCACAGCCGCGGCGCGCCGATTACCGCATACTGCAACACCCCGCACGCCGTCATCGCCAGCTCGTAGGCAATGCTCCCGGTCGTCCGCAGCTCCCCCGGCTGCCGGCCCACCGCCTTGCCAAACTTCGTAGTCAGCGCAAAATGCCCCGGCAGCCCCATCAGCCGATTGCCCACCGGCTTATCCGATAAATATACGGACATCGGGGCAGCAGTTCCATCGGGATGGGCGGCGAAGCAGCCGCCGCCGCGCCGGCAGTGCAGCACAAACCCGCCGCCCGCCGTCGGCCAGGGCAGATACAACGCCCCGGCTACCGGCCGCCCCCGATACAACACCCCGATGGATGATGCATACACCGGCAGCCCGTTCAGAAAGTTCGTCGTGCCGTCCAGGGGATCCAAAATCCACAGCCAATCCGGGGCCGACCGCGCGGCGTCCGCGTCGGAGGCCCCTTCCTCGCCCAAAATGCCGTGCTGCGGAAAGCGGCGGGCGATTTCCCCGGCCAGATACTCCTGCGCCGCTTTATCGGCGGAAGTTACCGGGTCGAGCTGGTTTTTGTCCTTATACTCGATGGACAACTGCCGCCCGAAATAATCCCCCAGTATCCCCCCAACGCCCCAAGCCATCGTAATGGCGGCGGCCTCAATTTCCCGTAGCAGTTCCTCGTCCCCAATCATTCCCTCGCCCTCGACTTCCCCGAATTAACCCCGCCAGTATAGCACGGCTGCCCATCCACATCTCACCCTCATTCCTACGTAGTCCGGGGACTCTGGACTCTCACTTTCGGGGGAATGACGACTTAGATTTCATCCCGCCGCCATCCCCAAAAACTTTCTGTTATAATGCAGCCCTTGCCATCAACCGCCCGGCTGGTCTTGCCCGGCCGGAGCCGCTAGGGGGGAAAGTCTTTATGGATTTGGAATTGCAGGGGAAAGTTGCCATCATCGGCGGCGCCAGCAAAGGCTTGGGCCGGGCCTGCGCCGAAGTTCTGGCTGAGGAGGGCGCGCGGCTAACGATTTGCAGCCGCACCGCCGCCGACCTGGAACAAGCCGCCGCCGAAATCCGCGCCGCCACCGGCGCCGAAATCCTGACCGTGCCCGCCGACCTCGAGAACTACGACAGCATCAAATCCTTGGTGCAAACCACCGTCGACCACTACGGCCAGCTCGACATTATGGTCAACAACTCCGGCGGCCCGCCCCTCGCCCGCTCCGAAACCGCCACCGAGGAGCAGTGGGAAACGGCGGTGCAGCGTTCCCTGTTTTTCTTTGCCCGGATGGCCCGGGAAGCGGTGCCGCATCTGAAACGCCAGGGCGGCGGGCGCATCGTCAACATCCTCGCCAGCACCGTCTATCAGCCCATCCCCAACCTGGCTTTGTCCGGGGCGACCCGGCTGGGGGCGGTAGCCTATATGAAAAGCCTGGCTGACGAAGTGGGGCGGGACGGCATCCTGATTAACAATGTCTGCCCCGGCTCCATCCTCAGCGAGCGGATGCTCTCCAATGTAACCTCCCGCGCCCAAGAGTTGGGCATATCCGTCGAGGAAGGACTCGCGGAACGGGCCAAGGAAACGGCGGTCGGCCGCATCGGCGAACCCAAAGAACTGGCTTACCTGGTCGCCTTCCTGGCCTCCGGCAAAGCCAGCTACATCACCGGCACCACCATACTGGTGGACGGCGGCCTGGTGCGCTCCGTAATTTAACCGGCGGCAAGCGGGATGATTGCCACGGCGGAACTACGCCGCATCGCCGACGCCAAACTGGCCGACGCAGTTGTCCTGCGCCAAGCCGGCCGCTACGACAACGCCATCTATCTCGGCGGCTACGCCGTGGAGTTGGCGTTGAAAGCCCGCATCTGCGATACTTTGGGCTGGAACGGCTACCCGGAAACGGGCGGGGAGTTCCACCACCTGCAATCCTTTCGGACTCACGACTTGGGGATGCTGCTGCACCTTTCGGGACAGGAAACCCGCATCAAGAACGACTTTTCCAGAGCTTGGAGCACCGTGTCACTATGGAATTCGGCGGCCCGTTACCTTGCCGCCGGCAGCGCCAACGAGGATAATTGCTTTAAGATGCTGGAAGCAGTTGCCCTACTAGTGGAGGAAATATGAGAATCGGTCTGCTGAAACGGCTGCTGCAAGGGGTGGCCGCCGTAGAAAGGGAATTATCCGCGGAACGGGGCGAGTTTTACCTCTTTGCCCTGATTGAAAAAGAGGAGTGGGATGAGTATTCCCCCGTCCCTACCGGCTCCAGTTGGCGTCTCTATGTCGCCGCGCCCTGGATTTGGGCCGACGAAATGGCCGCTTTCCAATATCTGCACGAACTGGTGCGCCCCTATGAGACGGGACGGAGCCCCTTTATGCGCTCCCTCAGCGTCCACATAGTGCGGTCCAACAGCCCTCACCTCGAGGAGGTGTGGGAGTATTGCGACACCGCGGACGGGATGGTGGAAGTGTATAACGTCGACATCCTCGACGTAACTGCCTTGCGCGGCTACATCTTTGCTTCCCGCCGGCCTGCCGAACTGCCGCAACCTCAACAGCCCGCTGCCGCCGCCCGATGAACCGGCCCGCCTTTACGCCCCCGGAGGATCCCACCGACGCCGCCGGCTACAACCGGCGCGGCAATCAATACAGCCGCAACGGCGCCTATGAACCGGCCATCGCCGACTACACCCGCGCCCTCGAACTCGACGCCGCCTTTGCCGAAGCCTGGTTCAATCGCGGCGTCTCCTACTATGAACTCGGTATGTACCCGGAGTCGATTGCCGACCTGACCCAAGCCATCACCCTCAACCCCGACGATGACAACTACTACGGCCGCCGCGCCTTGGCCTACCTCTTTAACGACCAGCCGGAACTGGCTAATGCCGACCAGGAACGCTGCGATGAACTCCGCAACCCGGGCTAATCCGGGCCGATTTTAGGCGGCCGCCGGCTTGAAATACGGCACCGTCACCCGGTCATTGGCCCGGATGAAAGTAACCTCCACCGCCATTCCAATCGCCACTTCCCGCGGGTCGCAGTCCACCAGGTTGGTGAACATCTTGACCCCCTCCTCCAGCTCGACCAAGGCCACGATATAGGGAACCTCCTCGGCAAAGCCCGGCGTGCGGTTCTGGTAGGTGACCGTGTAAGTCCACACCGTCCCCCGTCCCGCCGTTTCCACCCACCGGACCTCCTCCGACCAGCAGTGCGCGCAGATGCCCCGGGGATAGAACTGATACTCCCCGCAGGCGGCGCATTGCTGAATAACCAGTTGCCCCCGGCGGCAGGCTTCCCAAAAGGGCCGGGTTTCCCCCACGATTGTCGGCAAAGGCTTGTTCCAATCCGGCATTCTCTAATCCCTCCCCAAAATGGCGGTGCCGCCGCTGTGCCGCGCCCCCAAAGAGCCGCCAGTGCCGTGACACAGCGCAATCTGGCAGTCGGCAACCTGGCGCGGCGTCCCGGCAAACTGATGCCGCAGCTGCCGCGTCGCCTCCAACAGCAGAAATATCCCCCGCATCCCCGGATGATTCGACGACAACCCCCCGCCGTCCGTGTTAATCGGCAGCTTGTCCGGCAAATCCGAATCCACCCGCAGCCGGCCGCCGGATACGAATTGGCCGCCCTCCCCCTTCGCGCAAAACCCCAAATCCTCCAGCGTCTCCACCACCGTAATGGTAAAGGAGTCGTAAATCATTGCCATATCGATATCCCGGTGGGTAACGCCGGCCATCGCGAACGCCGGCTCATTACTCTGCTTGGCGGCAATATACATCAAATCCCGCTTACCCGCCCCCTGATGGGCAATAGCCTCGCCCACGCCCAAAACCCAAACCGGCCGATGGCGGCAGCTGCGCGCCACTTCCGGCGACGCTACTACCACCGCGCCGCCGCCATCGGTTATCACGCAGCAATCCGGCAAATGCAGCGGCGATGAAATCATCCGGGAATTGATCACATCCGCCACCGTAATCGGGTCGCGGAACAGGGCTTCCGGGTTCATTGACGCATGATGCCGCACCGCTACGGCAACTTCCGCCAACTGCTCCGAAGTAGTGCCGTACAAGTGAAAATGCCGTTGGGCAATCATCGCATACAAGCCGACGGTAGTCAGCCCGTACAGCTCCTCAAAGCTGTCCGGCGACGGATCCAGCCGGGGATGCCCGTAACGCCCCACGCCGCCGGTGCCCACGGAGACGCCCCCGGAACGGGCCAGGCTGCTGTAGGTGATGACCGCGCAGTTAATCCGCCCGGCGGCAATGGCGGTCAAGGCGTGGGACAGGTGAAACTCGAAAGAGCCGCCGCCCACCGTGGTGTTATCCACATACTTGGGATACATATTCAGGTAGTCGGCCAGGTTCATCCCGCTGTTGCGAATGCTGCTCGACGCCGTAAAAAGCCCGTCCACATCCCCTTTGCCCAGCCCGGCGTCGGCCAACGCCTTGCTGACGCTCTCCCCCTGGATTTGCAGCTCGCTTTTATCCGGGGCGTAGCGGGTAATATGCTCGTGAATCCCCACAATAGCCGCGCCGCGCTTCAAGTCAACCATACCGGACGCCTCCGTCAAATGGTTTGGGGCCAGCCGGGGGTTATTATGCCACATATTGGGGAATGGGGGTAGAGGGGATATGCCCGCATAACCGGGCGTAAAGGGTATTTTTAGGAAACCAATAGGTAGGCCGCATAAGCAACTAGGGCCAGAAATAGCGAACAGACAACTACCGGAACGAATTGCTCGATCCGGGTAATCTGGAAGTATTTGGGCGGAGCTTCTTTGGGACGCAGTATTTCCCACTCATCAGAATATCCGGCGGCGGGCAACTGCTTCTCCATCCGGTTGATGATTGTAAATTTGGCAGAGTTCAGCTCCCGATACGACCGGATGTTGATCCACCAGATAACCGACAAAGCCGCGCCAAAGATGCCGCAGATCAGAACCACGCCGGTCAGAAAGGCAACTTCCGCACCTTCCTCAGCCAGAACGAACCTTGCGACCACTACTAGCAAGGCAGCCAAGGCCGCCAGCAGCGTAACGTAGAACCGGTTAGATTGTTCCCGGCGTTGGCTTACCCGGTCGGCCATCTCGACATAGAGCTTATACTGCTCCAGGAAATGGTCAGGGTATTTTTCGCCGTACTCCTCGGGTTTCATCAGGCGTATTTCTTGATTGCCGCGACGATGGACGTGGTGTTCCAGCCAACCATCTCGTCGGCCACGGATTGAACTGCTACAGGAACGCGCTCGGCACCCCAGGGTTTAATGCCGATTATCGGCTTGTCGTAGCCTAGGGCTACGTCAATCTCGTACTGAATCCACTCACGGTAGTTCACGTACATACCGGAGATGATAAGTACGGCACTGGCCGGACGGATCTGCCTTTCCAATGCTTTGCTGAGCTTGCGAACGCTGTTTGCATCCAAGGGGTCGTGTTGCGGAACGCTGTAGTTCCGCCATTCGAAACGGGGTGCTTTTTCCAGCAAATTGACAAGCCGATAGTAGTCGGCGTCGTATTGCCAAGCATGGCTGATGAACAGGTGGTACCTTTCTAGGGGTGGCATAAACACCCTCCTGATGCTAATCCTCGGCTTCTCTCCGAGAACGACGTTCAGTCGCGTTCCCCACGGCCTTGATAATCGCGCCGGCAATGAGCAAGATAATTGCCAGCAGGGTCATCAACATCCCCCCATCATCGGTCCGATCCCACTAGGTGAGTCGGCACCCTCCATGGCACTGCCGATAAATCCCGAGAAACCGAGACACATCGTCAACGGGCCAAGCAAAATAAAAGCCAAGCCCAACCACAACAGGATTGAGCCGAACTGCTTCAAGGATATATTGCCCAATTTCCTCTCCTTTGAGTAGCGAGATGCAAAGTAGACTGCTGAACTGTACTACAAACTCGAAGGTCTGTCAACCCTCTCAAGTCAGAAATCTAGGCATTTTAATTGTCGGAAACATCTTGGAAAAACCGCCGTTGGAGTTCCCTGCTCCATCGGCAGCAGGGATAGCAAGTACCACCGCAGACCGGGGAGGGCAACTCTCGTACGGGGGGGCATAAGTTCCGGGCGTTGCATCAGGAATATCGCCTCTTTTAACCGGAATTGAGCAACCGGCAGAGGGTCAGCCCTTTGACCAATGGCGGGGTTAATTGTAGCGTAACTCTCCCGCCCGTTCAATGCTGACAGCTACCAGATTATCCGATAATGGCGCGCCCGCCAACTCCCCGTACGCTTTCCCCTTTCGTCTCGCCCCCCATTCAATCAACCTGCGGCTACTCCCCCTCCTGAACCGTCGCCGGGTCAATGACCTTGCTGGCCGCCAGAATCTCAAAGGCTACCACCCGGCCCTCGGCGTCAAAATCCGCAATGACATCCGGCAAAATCTCCGCCGACTCCTTGACCGCCTTGGCCGCCAAGATGATGGACAGGGCATCCGATTGGGCGTCGTATTTAACTTGCACCATTGGCCGTTCCTCCCCCGGACGGTTGGAATCCCGAATCGATGAATACGGTTACGATAGTCTCGCCGTCAGGTTCGACTACCACCCGGAGATAATGGGCTAACTCGGACACATAGCCCCAATAGCGGGTTCTGCCATCCTCCTGCAACTGGCTGCGTACCGGGTTTTGTACCACCGCCGTGGCTTGCTCCAGTGTAATGCCCCGGGCGGCCATACGACCGTTAATATAGTGTTCACTAAACCTCACCAGCCGTCAACCCTCCCTTGCCCTACTATTGCTGCCCCCACCTCCCCCAGCATTTCCCCCATCCGCTCCATCTGCTCCCGGTGGCCCAAATCCAGGTGCATCGGCGTTATCGAGATGCGGTTGTTGCGGGCGGCGTGCATATCGGTGCCGGGGCCGTTGTCCGCCATTACCGGCCGGTTGCGGGCAATCCAGTAACGCTTTTGGTGGCCGACGCCCTCCTCGCGCACCGCTTCGCCGTAGGAACGGCCGCCGGGACGGGTTATTTCTACGCCGGCAATCTGTTCCGGGGGCAGGCTCGGCACATTGACATTCAACAACAGCGGCTCCCGGGCGGCGGCAGGTGCCGCGCCGCCATACGGGAAAGCGCCGGCCGCCGGGGCAACGCCGCTAGCCGGGAAAGCGCTACCGGGCGGCGGAGCCGCGCCGCCAGCCGGCAGTGCCGTCAACTTTTCCGCCAAACGGCCGAGCAGCGCCGCCGCCCCGTCAAAGCGGGGGTTCTGTACCGAACCTACCGATATGGCAATGGTCGGATAGCCGCGCACATAGCCCTGCCAGGCCGCGCCGACCGTTCCCGAAACCAGCACATCCCAGCCCAGGTTAGAGCCGGAGTTGATGCCGGAGACCACTAAATCGACCGGGCCGGCCAAGCGTTCCAAGCCCAGGATGCAGCTGTCCCCCGGCGTCCCTTCCACGGAAAAAGCCGTTACCGGATGCAGCGCATCCACCCCGTCGCCGGCGTCGGCGGTATCGGCGGCGACCACGGCCGCCCGGCCCAAGCGTCCGTCAACGGGAATAGTCTGAACCTTGACCGGGGCGTGCAGGGTAAGGGCCGCCCCCACGCCGCTCTGTTCCCGGTCCGGAGCTACGATAAATAACTCCCCGACCCGGGCCAAAGCCTGCGCCGCCGCCCACAAACCCGGCGCGTGGATGCCATCATCATTGGTCAGCAGAATTTTCAGAATGTTGCCTCCGGTAGCGCAATTTAGGGAATTATATACCTTTTTTGAGAGCGGGATGGGGCGGCTCGAAAGGCGTCAATGTCGGTGGTTGGGATAGCATGGTCATAATTTACCACAGACCGGCGGGAATTGCCGGGCGGGTTGGCAATGGGTATAATGGGCGGGCACGGTTAAACCAGCCAAATAACGGGAGCAGGGAAATGCTGAAGTTCATTGGCAACTTGTTCAAGTCATCTGTAGATAAGTCCGGCGGCACGGGCGGAGAGAAGCTGATGGATGCCGCCGCTTACTTGGAGCGGGGCAAGTCCCTTTTTTACAATGGGGAGTATGACCTGGCCATTGCTGACTTCAGCCAAGCTGTTGCCTTGAGCCCCGAGGATGGCTTTGCCTACTGGAGCCGGGGCAACGGCTATAGGCATAAAGGGGAGTATGACTTGGCGGTTGCCGACTACAGCCAAGCCATTACCCTAAACCCGAACGATGCAGATGCCTGCAATGACCGTGGCTATACCTATCGACTGAAAGGGGAGTACGACTTGGCCATTGCCGACTTCGACCAAGCCATTGCCTTGAACCCCGGTTTTGCCCTTGCCTACAACAACCGGGGCATTGCCTATTGTAACAAAAGGGAGTATGACTTGGCCATTGCCGACCACAGCCAAGCCATTGTCCGGAACCCCGGTTATGCCGATGCCTACAACGACCGGGGCGTTGTCTATCAGGCTAAAGGGGAATATGATTTGGCAATTGCTGACTACAGCCAAGCCATTGCCCTAAACCCCGGCTATGCCCTTGCCTACAACAACCGGGGCTATACCTACCGCCTCAAAGGGGATTATGACTTGGCCATTGCTGATTACAGCCAAGCTATTGCCCGGAATCCCGGCGATGCGACTGCTTGCTACAACCGTGGCAACTCCTATAGGTATAAAGGGGAGCATGACTTGGCCATTGCCGACTTCAGCCAAGCCCTTGCCTTGAACCCCGGCAATGCAAGTGCTTACCACGACCGGGGTTGTGCCTATGCGACTAAAGGGGAGCATGACTTGGCCATTGCCGACTTCAACCAAGCTATTGCCCTGAACCCAAGTTATGCGGATGCTTACATCTACCGGGGAGGTATCTATGGGAGTAAGGGGGAGTATGACTTGGCCATTGCCGACTACAGCCAAGCCATTGCCCTGAACCCCGGTTATGTGGATGCCTACCGCAACCGGGGCGTTGCTCACTCCGTCAAGGGGGAGTATGACTTGGCAATTGCCGATTTCAGCCGAGCCATTACCCTGAACCCCGGTTATGCCGATGCCTACCATAACCGGGCCTACGTCTATGGGAGTAAGGGTGAGCATGACTTGGCGATTGCTGACTATAGCCGAGCCATTACCCTGAACCCCGGTTATACCGATGCCTACGGCAACCGGGGCGGTGCTTACCTCTACAAGGGGGAGCTTGACTTGGCCATTGCCGACTTCAGCCGAGCTATTACCCTGAACCCCGGTTATGCCGATGCCTACAGTGGCCGGGGCGATGCCTACTTCGCCAAAGGGGAGCATGACTTGGCGATTGCCGACTTCAGCCAAGTCATTGCTATGAACCCCGGAAATGCATATGATTACATCCGCCGGGGCTATACCTATCGCCTTAAAGGGGAGTACGACTTGTCCATTGCCGACCACGGTCAAGCCATTGACCTGAACCCCGGTTATGCGAGTGCCTACTACGAACGGGGCAATTCCCATTTCTACAACGGCGATTATGACTTGGCCATTGCCGACTTCAGCCAAGCCATTGCCTTGAATCCCAACGATGCGAATGTTTATCGCGCCCGGGTCCAAGCTTATCTCAACAAGGGGGAGTATGACTTGGCAATTGCCGATTATAGCCAAGTCATTATCCTGAACCCCGAGGATGCCCTTGCCTACAGTGACCGGGGGGCTGCCTACTCAGCCAAAGGGGCATTCGACTTGGCGATTGCTGACTACAGCCAAGCTATTGCCCTGAACCCCGAGGATACCGTTGCCTACTTTGTCCGGGGTGCTGCCTACCACGTTAGAGAGGAGTATGATTTGGCCATTGCCGACTTCAGCCAAGCCATTGCCCTGAACCCCGAGGATGCCTTTGCCTACTTTGTCCGGGGTGCTGCCTATCGCGGCAAGGGGGAGTATGACTTGGCAATTGCCAATTATAGCCAAGTCATTACCCTGAACCCTGACCATTCGGGGGCCTACTACGGGCGGGGCCTTGCTTATCAAGAGTTGGGCAACGAAACCTTGGCCGCGGCTGATTTGCGGCGCGCTGCTGAACTGGATCCGGAGTTGGGCAATCCGCAGTAAGGTGGCAAACCTGATGGACGGCAATCCTGCCTGGCGGTTTCAGTTGGCGCCGGAGCGGACTTTTCGACTGGTTGCTATGCCCTCCCCCCTCCCGATAGCCTTGCGGCGGCAATTGGCGCGGCGGCGGCGTTGACAGCGTTGGGGGAAAAGATTTACTATAGGGGCGTATCCAATTCAGTCCGGGAGGCCAGTCCGGGGGGCGCGGCAATGGCACAGTTCAATGCGGTCAACCGCGGGGTGTATATCGCCAACAACCTCGATTTCTTGGGGTCGTTGAACAGCGAGTGCATTGACTTGGTGTGCATTGACCCGCCCTTTGCCAAGAACGAAACCTTTAGCGGCGACCGGCTCCGCCCCCAGCTCTCCGACCTGGAAAGGCGCAACGAAATGCGACTGCTCCAGCGGTGGGGCATCGCTGACAAGGATGCGGCTACGAAGGCCGGCTTGGTTTGGCCGGACGGCGACCCGGCCCGGGGCCGCCGCAATGCCAGAGGCGGCTACACGGATATTTGGTCTTGGGAGGAGGACATCACCGAGGACTGGATGTTGGAGTTGGCCGACCGGCCGCATTTGTCCGGCATTTACAAGCTGATTGACGCCACGCGCTATGTTCACGGCGACGGGGTCGCGGCTTACCTCTGCTATATGGCCGTGCGGATTATTGAAATCCGCCGGGTTCTGAAACCTACGGGAAGTCTGTTCCTGCACTGCGACCATACGGCCAACGGGTATCTGCGTCAACTGCTGGACGCGGTGTTTGGCCCCGATAATTTCAGGAATGAAATTGTCTGGTGTTACACTGGGCCATCGAACACCAAGCGGTGGTTTCCCCGGAAACACGATTCCGTGTTCTTTTATACGAAGGGGAATAAGTGGACTTTTAACCCGGATAGTGTGCGTATCCCCTATGTAAAACTGGAAACCGGCAACACTTCCGGGATTTTCAATCGGGCAGCTACTTTGGATGATGCCGGCAAAGTGCCGGAGGATTATTGGCTGGAAGGCCGGGACGGAATGACTCCGGTAGGCCGGCGCGCCAACGAGCGTACGGGCTACCCTACGCAGAAGCCGGTGGCTTTGGCTGAGCGGATTATCCGAGCCAGCACGAATCCCGGAGACATTGTTCTGGATTGCTTTGCCGGGTGCGCTTATGCGGCCGTGGCCGCGGAGATGCTGGGGAAGGACAATCCGGAACAAGCCCGGCAATGGGTCGCCTGCGACAATAATCTCCGGGCGTGGACGGTATTCAAGCGGCAGTTCAACAAAGAGGAACTGGTTGTCTTGAAATGCAACGATGAAACTACCGGCCAGCAGGTTATGGGCAGTGAACCCACGGTTACCGTGCACGGCCCCCGGGAGTTGCCGCAGCGGGTGTCGCCGGTCACCGATGACTGGCAAACGGCGTCCAAGTTGGGGCAGGTCAAGCCGACGCCTAATTACAAGGAAAAGGCGAAGGATGTTTTTGACGACGGCCAGATGCGGAAACGCCTGCTCAAGCTGTCCGGCTACCTGGCTTGGTGCTGCGGTTTTGCCAACCGGCGGCCGGACGGTTCGGTAATTGAAACTACCGACAATTTCCACCTCGACCATATCCGGCCCAAATCCAAGGGCGGCACCGACCGCATTTACAACCGGGCGCCCATGTGTCTGCGGCACAACACCAGCAAGGGGAACCGGGAAATCAGCCTGGAACGGCTGCGGACGGAAATCGCCGCCAAGGGTGAGCTGCAAGTCCCCTTGGACGACTTGATTGACCTGGATTGGGCTTATGACCGGGCAATGGAGATTTGGGCTATCGAGTTCGCGGGGCAGCACGCCCCGGCGCCAACGCCGGCCTAGGGCGTGTTCACCCTAATTATTGACGACCCGGATACCCGACGCCATAGCTGGGTCCTTCCGACGCCCCCACCTATGTCATTCCGACCGAAGGGAGGAATCTAAAATGCCCGTCCTTGATTCCTCGCAAGATTTTTAGATTCCTCGGCTATCGCCTCGGAATGACATAGCTGATTGACCGCGCTACCCAAGCGTTAGGGTGAACACGCCCTAATTAACCCGGAGCCACCGCCCTTGGGGATTATCTACAAATCCCCAAGGGACGCCGCCGCAACTCCGGGTGTCAACCCGTCTCCCTAGTGATGCGCCAAGCCGACGGCGTGGAACAGGGCGTGTTTGACCTCGACCGGGGCCACGGCCCGGCGGTAGTCGGCGGAGGCGTACACATCGCCGATAATGTCCGTCCCCAAGTCATCGTCCAGATAGTTGACGGCGGCGGTGATATTGTCGGCGGTCAGTTCCTGTCCAGCCAGAGCCGCCTCGACGGAGGGGGCGCGCACCGGGGTTGGCACCAAGCCGCCAACGGCAATGCGGGCGGCGGCGCAGCGGCCGTTTTCCACATTAACCACTACCGCCCCGCCAATGACCGGGTAGAAGGATGCCGGATGGGCCATCTTGGCGTATTCCCCTACTTCGCCTTGGATGGACGGCAAGCGGCTTTCGTGGCCGTGGTCGTGTTCGTCGCCGTGGCTATGGCCGTGACCGTGGCCGCCGTTATGGTCGTGGCGAACCAGAGTCGGCACGGTCACTGCGGTGATGATTTCGTTTTCCGCCAGGGCGGTGGCAAAGGGGGCGACAAAGAAAATGCCGATGGGGATGCTGCGGGCGCCGTTAGGCCCCTGCACTTCCACGCTGGCATCAAGGGCGGTCAATACCGTCCCCCAATCGGAGGCCGGGTCGGCGTGGGCAATGTTGCCGCCGATGGTGCCGCGGTTGCGAACCTGCGGGTCGCCAATGCCGCCGGCCGCCTCGGCCAGCAGGGGGTTGGAATGTTGCAGGTCATGGGAAGCGGCGATTTCCCCGTGGGTGGTCAGCGCGCCGATGCTGATGGTATCGCCCTGCACGCTGATGCCTTTCAGTTCGGTCAAGCCGCCAATGTCAATCAGGGCGGCCGGCCGGGCCAGGCGGAGCCGCATCAGGGGGATGAGGCTGTGACCGCCAGCCAGTAGCCGGGCGTCGGAATGGGACGCCAGTAGCTGGACGGCGGCGGCCGCCGAACCGGCCTTGTAGTACTCGAACTCCGGCGTGAACATAGCTGCTCCTCCCGCTAACTCTGCTGATGGATCGCCCGCCAGACCCGTTCCGGGGTCAGCGGCATTTCCAGTCGGGTTACGCCCAAGGGGCGCAGGGCGTCAATGACGGCGTTATAGATGGTAACCGTGGACGCTATCGTACCGGTTTCCCCAATGCCCTTGACCCCCAAGGGGTTGTGCGGCGACGGCGTCTCCGTGGACAGGGTTTCAATCTCCGGCAGCAGATGGGCCCGGGGCAAGGCGTAGTCCAGCATACTGCCGGTCAGCAGCTGCCCGTTGTCATCATAGACCGCGCCCTCCCACAGGGCTTGCCCGGCGCCTTGCACGACGCCGCCGTGGACCTGCCCCTCGACAATCATCGGGTTAATCTGCGGGCCGCAGTCGTCCACAGCCACATAGCGTTGCAGGACGATATGCCCGTTGTCCGGGTCAACGCTGACTACGGCGGCGTGGGCGCCGAAGGGATAGGAAAAGTTGGGCGGGTCGTAAAAGGCGGTGGCTTCCAGTCCCGGCTCCATACCCTCCGGCAGGTTCCAGGCCACATTAGCCATCAGCGCAATATCCTGAATGGATTTGCTCTGGTCGGGAGCGCCGCGGACAAAGAACTGCCCATCGGCGTACTCGATGTCCGCTTCGGCCGCTTCGAGCAAATGGGCGGCCAAGGCTACCGCCTTATCCTTGATTTTGCGCGCGCCTAAAGCCACGGCGCCGCCGCCCACTACCGTGGTGCGGCTGCCGTAAGTTCCCCAGCCCATAGGGGTGTTGTCGGTGTCGCCGTGAATCAGCTCCACATCGTCCACCGGCACGCCCAACTCCCCGGCGATGATTTGGGCAAAGGTAGTTTCCTCGCCCTGACCGTGCGGCGAAGTGCCGACATAGACATTGACCTTGCCGGTAGCGTAAAAACGCACCGTGGCGCTTTCCCACAATCCGCCGCCGAATCCTACCGCCCCGGCAACCTGGGAGGGGCCGAGGCCGCAGATTTCCGAGTAGCAGCTGACGCCGATGCCGGTATAGCGGCCGTGTTCCCGGTCGTGGGCTTGCTGCTGCCGGAGTTGGGCGTAGTCGATCCGCTCCAGGGCGGTATCGAGGGCGCGGGGGTAGTCGCCGCTGTCATAGGTCAAGCCGATGGCGACATCGTGGCCGTTGTCAAACTTGGGAATCAGGTTAAGCCGCCGTACCGCGACCGGGTCTTGGCCCACGGCCGCCGCCAGCAAATCGACCAGCCGCTCCAGCAGGAAAGTAGCTTCGGGACGGCCGGCGCCGCGATAGGCTTCCACCGGGGTGGTGTTGGTAAAGCAGCCGTAAATGTCCGCCTTGATGTTGGGAATATCGTAGGGGCCGGAATACATCAAGCCGTGCAGGATGGTCGGAATGCCCGGGGCGGCGGTAGACAGATAAGCGCCCATCCCGGCATAGACGACGCTGCGGACGCCGGTAATGCGCCCCTCCTTAGTCGCCGCCATTTCGACATATTCGATATGGTCGCGGCCGTGGGTGGTCGCGATAAAGTTCTCCGAGCGGGTTTCCGTCCACTTCACCGGCCGCCCCAACTGCATCGCGCAAAAGGCGGCAATCATTTCCCAGGGATAGACGGCGATTTTGCTGCCGAACCCGCCGCCCACTTCCGGGGCGATAACGCGTATCTTATGCTCCGGAATGCCGGTTACGAGGCAGGTAATGAACCGGGCAATATGGGGGTTCTGGGAAGTGTTCCAGATAGTCAGCTCCCCCATCGACGGCAGGTAGCTGGCAATGGCGGAACGGGGTTCCATCGGGTTGGGAATCAGCTTCTGCTGAAGGATGGTGTCTTTGACAATCACAGCGTCCGGGTCGGCAAAGGCGGCGTCGGTGTCGCCGCCGGCGGCAACCCAATGGAACGCCTGATTGTTGGGGGCGTCTGCGTGCAGCTGCGGCGCGCCGCCCTGCAAGGCGGCCTCCGGGTTCACTACTGCCGGCAGCGGTTCGTAGTCCACTGCGATTAGCTCCAGGGCATCCTCCGCCTGGTAGCGGTTTTCGGCAACCACTACGGCAACGGCATCGCCCACATAGCGGACGGTATCCTGCGCCAAGGGCGGGTAGGCCACGGCTTTGACTTCGGAGTCCGGGATAATCCAGGCGCAGGGCATGGGGTTGAGGACGCCGGCGGTGTCGGCGCCGGTATAGACCGCGATAACGCCGGGGGCTTGGGCTGCCGCCGCGGTGTCAACGCTGCGGATGCGGGCGTGGGCGTGAGGACTCCGCAGGATGGCGGCGTGAACCAGCCCGGCCAGTTTGATGTCATCGGTATAGGCGGCTTGGCCGGTAATCAGCCGGGGATCCTCCCGGCGGCGAATGCCGGAGCCAAAAAGTCGGGTAGTCATCGCTCTAACCTCCCATTGCGGCGGCCGCGGCCAGAGTGGCCTTGACGATGTTCTGGTAGCCGGTGCAGCGGCAGATGTTGCCTTCCAGGCCGGCGCGCACTTCGGCGGCGGTAGGATTAGGATTCCGCTCGAGCAGTTCCGCCACGGTCATAATCATCCCGGAAGTGCAGTAGCCGCACTGGAGTCCGTGATTGTTCCAAAAGGCTTCCTGTACCGGGTGCAGGTTGCCGTCCGGCGCGATGCCCTCGATGGTGACGATTTCGGCCCCATCGGCTTGGACGGCCAGGCAGGTACAGGATTTGACGGTGGCGCCGTTGAGCCGCACGACGCAGGCGCCGCACTGGCTGGTGTCGCAGCCCACTTTGGCGCCGGTAAGGCCCAGTTCCTCCCGGAGGTAATGCACCAGGAGGGTGCGCGGCTCGACTTCCGATTGGCAGGCTTTGCCGTTGACGGTAACATTGATAGGAACTTTCACTTCACGCCTCCCGTCCGTGAAATTGGGGTTTGCCCCGGGAAATTGAGGTAGCCCCGGGCCGGCGGTTCGGGCTAAACCGGCCGCCGGCTTGGGGGCAAGTATATATGGGGGAAAGGGGGTAGTCAAATGGTGGGGTTAAAAGCGGCGCAACGGTCTGGGGCAAGGAACAAATCGGAAAAGGATATGCCGGTATTTACGGGACTCCGGCTCCCGGGCGGTAAGCGGTGAAATTCACCACTGCACCCGCCCCTTTAGCCAATCCCGCCAGATAAAGCTCCAAGTCCATAGTAACCAATGGGACGTCGGCAGTGGCGGCCTCAAGCAACGCGACATCGGTCAGCCCCAACTTCTCAAAGTAGGGGTTATCCGCGGCTACGGCACTGGCAATGACCATTTCCTGACTGGCGCGAATGATCGCCCGAAACCGGCGGAACAAGCGGGAGCGTTCCGGTTCACCGTGCTGCCCCAGCAGATTGGAAGTTTCGGTGAGGGTGTTGGGCGTTACGAATACCACGCCGGCTTGTCCCAGCAAGCCGCGCAGGGCGTTATAATCCTCTGCTGAATAAGTTGCCAAGCGGCGATGTTTGGCAATCAAGTCGGGGTTTTCGCTGCCAACAACGAATAGCAGGAACAGGTTGGTATCGACGAAGTGCCCGGTCGGCGGCATCAGAAGTCCTGGGCAAAGGCCAGAATGCGGTCTTTGATGGATTTGACCCGGCCGCTGGCATCGTCGATAAGCAACTGCTTGAAAGAGCGGCGCAGTTGGGTCTGCCCCAGGATGACGCTGGCTCCATTTTTCTGGTCCCACGGCCGGGAAAAGCCGACGGTTATTTTCCAAGTGTCGCCGTCCAGGTCGATTTCCTCGAGTCCGATGTCGTCGATCCCCTCGACGGCGTAAAGGTCAGCGACGTGTTCTTTGGCGGCTTGGGCCGCCTCTTTCATATCCATAGCCTTCCTCCTTTCCTGACCGGTCTTGGGACAATTATAACGACTTAAGCCCCGGCCGGCTATAGCCGGCGTTCCCTGAAAGTCTCCCGCTCCCGTTTAACCAGAAATCTCGGCCCTCCCGCCCCTGTGCTAAAATACCCCCAAAGTGCGGCAGCGCAAACTTTAGGGGGAAACCGCCATTATGATACGGGAAGCTATTGACCTGGTAGTAGCCGGCCAGTCCCTGGACACCGCCCAAGCCACTGCCGTAATGCAGGAAATTATGGAAGGGGAAGCTACCCCCGCCCAGTTAGGCACCTTTCTTACCGCCCTCCGTCTGAAAGGCGAAACCGACACCGAAATCGCCGCCCTGGCCGCCGTAATGCGCGACAAAGCCCGGCCGGTATCCGTTCCCGGCAATCCCCCGCTCCTCGACATCGTCGGCACCGGCGGCGACGGCAAAAACACCTTTAATTTCTCCACCGCCGCCGCCCTGATTGCCGCCGCAACCGGCGTCAAAGTCGCCAAGCACGGCAACCGCGCCGCCTCCGGCTCCTGCGGCGCCGCCGATGTCCTCGAAGCCCTCGGTGTCAAACTGGAGCTGTCCCCGGATGGCGTAGCCCAGTGTATTGAACGCGTCGGCATCGGCTTTATGTTCGCCCCGGCCTTTCATCCGGCGATGCGTTATGCCGGGCCGGTGCGCCGGGAAATCGGCATCCGCACCGTCTTTAACCTCCTCGGCCCCCTGACCAACCCGGCCCGCGCCCAAGCGATGCTCCTCGGCGTAGCCGACCCCGACTTGGGGCAGCGCATCGCCGCTGCCCTGGCCCGCCTCGACATCCGCCACGCCCTGGTCGTCCACGGCGCCGACGGGATGGACGAAATAACCCTCAGCGGCCCCACCAAAGTTTGGGAAGTGCCGCCGGACGCCGCCATCCGTCAATGGACGCTCGACCCCGCCGACTACGGCATCCCCCGGGCCGCCGTCAGCGACTTGCAGGGCGGCACAGCGGCTGAAAACGCCGCTACGATGCGCCGCCTCTTTGCCGGGGAAACCGGCCCCTTGCGGAATGCCGCCCTCCTCAACACTGCCGCTGCTCTCTATGCCGCCGACCACGCCGCCACCATCCCCCAGGGCATTGACCAAGCCGCCCAAGCCATCGCCAGCGGCGCCGCCCAAGCCACCCTGGAAAACCTCGCCGCCCTCAGCCAGGAAGTGGGGGAATAAAAGCGCCGTTTTTCTGCTATACTTAACCCCAAGACCGCCCGAGGAGGAACCGGTTATGACGACCGTCAAAACCGAAGTGGACCTGGAAAAGGCCCTCTCTTGGATTGATGAACACTGGACAGGACAAAAAGCCTGCCCCATCTGTCAAAACAACCGTTGGGGGTTATCCGAGATGGTGGGCGAAGTGCGCCAGATGACGCCCCACCAACTACCGCAAGGCCGGGCTGCCTATCCCTTGGTCATCCTCACCTGCCAGACTTGCGGTTACGCTGTGCTGTTTAACGCCGTGGTCATCGGCTTGCTGAAAGGAGGCGAGTTGAAATGACCCAATCCTCCAACCGTCCCGGCCGGGTTGCCATTAACCGTGAGGAAATTATCCTTTTCCCCGCTGAGCGCACCAGCATCCCCGTTCCGGTAGAGGAATGGGACTCCCTGACCGCCCGCATCCGGGCTTGCAAAACGACCTTCCCTTTCTGGACGGTGACCTACTCCGTGGCTTTCGGCGTCGCCATTACCGCCGGCTTGTCCATCATTCCCGTAGCCTACGCCCCGCAACTACCCAATTGGGTATTCACCGCCTATGTAACAACCTCCGCCGTAGGCTTCGTTGGCGGTATTATCTCAGTCATTGCGGAAAGGGTTGCATCCCGCCGCCAGCAGTCCGATATTGACGGCTTGGTTGTCGAGATGGAACGCCGCAAATCCTCCTCCACTGCAACCCAACCGGAGGCCACCTTCTCTTAAAATGCCCAACATCCTCGACGACATCGTCACCGCCAAGGGCCGCGAACTAGCCCGCCAGCAAGCCCGGGAATCCCTTGCCGACTTGCAGCAGCGGGCCGCCGACTGCCCGGCACCGCTCGACTTCGCCGCCGCCCTCCGCGGCAGTGCCGCCGACCGCCGCCGCAACCCCGTCCGTCTCATCGCCGAAGTCAAAAAAGCCTCGCCCTCCCGCGGACTTCTTTGCCCCGACTTCGACCCGGTGCAGCTGGCTCAAACCTACGCCGCCAACGGCGCCGCCGCCATCTCCGTCCTCACCGACGCCCACTTTCAAGGCGAACCGGCCCACCTCGCCGCCATCAAAGCCGCCGGCGCCGCCGGGTCTGCTCCCGTGCTGCGTAAAGACTTCCTCTTTGACCCCTGGCAGCTCTACGAAACCCGCGCCCTCGGCGCCGACGCTTTCCTCCTTATCGTTGCCATACTTGCCCCCGCCCAACTGGCTGAACTGCTGGCTTTGGGGCGGGAACTGGGGATGACCGCCCTCGTCGAAGTTCACACTCCAGCCGAAACCCGGACCGCCCTGAACGCCGGCGCCGCCGTCATCGGCATCAACAACCGCGACCTTCGCACCTTCCAAACTGACTTGACCGTAACCGAACAACTGGCTCCGCAAATCCCCCGGGACAAGGTAATCGTCAGCGAAAGCGGCATCTTTACCCCGGAACACTTGCAACAGCTTGGCGCAAGGGGCGTCCACGCTGTCCTGGTTGGCGAAGCCCTGGTCACCGCCCCGGACACCGCCGCCAAAGTCCGCGAACTTACCGCTCTTGTCCCGGAGGCCGCGCCGCAATGACCCGCGTCAAAATCTGCGGTATCCAGCGTCTGGCTGATGCCCAAGTCGCCGCCCAAGCCGGCGCCGACTACCTCGGCATCGTCTTTGTCCCGGGCCGCCGCCGCGGCTTGGCACTCGCTGCTGCCGCCCAACTGGTTGCCAACCTCCGCGCCGCCTACCCCCAGCGCCCCCGGATTGTCGGACTATTCGCCGACCAGCCCCTGGACGCCTTAATCCCCATCATCCAATCCGTCCCCCTCGACGCCGCCCAACTCTGCGGGCAGGAATCCCCGGACTACTGCCGCCAACTCCAAGCCCAAACCTCGGTCGCCATCATCAAAGTTCTCCACATCCCCAACACCGCCGTTGCTGCCGATACAGCCGAACTAACCGCCCTGGAAAACCGCTTGCTTGCTTATCAAAATGCCGGCTGCCGTATCACCCTTGACCGCTTGGTAACCGGCTTGCCAGGCGGCACCGGCCAAAGCTTTGACTGGAATATCGCCGCCGCCCTCGCCCAAAAGGGACATCAATTCCTCCTGGCTGGCGGACTCACCCCTGACAATGTAGCCGCCGCCATCCGCCAGTTCCATCCTTGGGGTGTCGATGTTTCCACCGGCGTTGAAACCAACGGCGACAAAGACCCCGCCAAAATCCGCGCCTTCATCGCGCGAAGCCGCGGCAATACTCCCGCTTAATGCCGCCTTAATCCCCTGCTGACCAACGCCCTCACATCTGCTATAATGCAACGTAGCCCACACCGCGGCGGGAGAATATCCCCTTATGACACAAAACAGCCCCACCGTCATCAACGACATCGCCGACCTCTACCGCATCCTGGACGAGCAGCCCCAGTGGAAGGAAGCCATCCGCAACTTGGTCCTGGGCGCCGAACTGCTGGCCCTCCCCCAGCGGCTCGACCAGTTGACCGAGCAAATCCACGAACTCCGGGAAACCGTAAGCCAACTGGCCCAAACCGCCGCGGAAAACACCCGCCAGCTGGTCGAACTGCGTCAGGTTACTGAGGAACACACCCGCCAGCTGACGGAGCTCACCACCCAGGTCAAAGAGCTTCGGGCCACTGCCGCGGAAAACACCCGCCAACTGGTCGAACTGCGTCAGATTACCGAGGAACACACTCGCCAACTGAGGGAGCTCACGACTCAGGTCAAAGAGCTTCGGGAAACCGCCGCGGAACACACCCGCCAACTGGTCGAACTGCGCCAGGTTACTGAGGAACACACCTGCCAGCTGGTCGAACTGCGTCAGGTTACCGCGGAAAACACCCGCCAGCTGGTCGAACTGCGCCAGGTTACCGCGGAACACACCCGCCAGCTGACGGAGCTCACGACCCAGGTCAAAGAGCTTCGGGAAACCGCCACGGAAAACACCCGTCAACTGGCCGACCTGCGCCGGATTTCCGATAACCACACCGCCCGTATGGACCGTATGGAAACCGACTCCGGCGAAATCAAAGGTATGCTCGCCGAATCCGACCCCGACCGCATCAGCGAAGTTATCGCCACCTCCCTCGACCTTTTTCGTCCGACCTTGATGCCCAGGTCGGAACTCGCTGAGTTGTCCCGCCAACTCAACCTCGAACGGTCAACCCGCGTCAGCTTTGTCAACGCCGACCTCGTCTTCACCGCCCACAACCACCGGGACACACCCGTATATTGCGCTGTCGAAATCTCCTGGACCATAGCCCAACGCGACCTAGACCGGGCCCACCGCAACGCCGGCTTGCTCCAACAGGTTACCGGCGCCCCTGCCTATGCCGTCGCCACCGGCCAACGCTACGAGGACAACCTCGACTGGCGCGAAGTCCTCTGGGTACAATTAAGAGACCGTTAACCGTCCCGCCCAACCTGAACATTGCCCGGTGAACCTTGAACCATCCCGCCCAACCCGTAACGCTATCGCACCCCATCACCCTCAACGGCGGCGACCAGTCCCTCCAACTGCTGGAGTTCGACCCCATCCGTCAGCAACTGGCTGCCTATGCCCGCACCATCCTGGGGCGGGAGTATGCGTTGCAGCTATCCCCCGTCGCCGAACTCCCCGAAATCTCCCGCCGCCAGCAGGAAACGGACGAAGCCCGCCGCTTTCTCGACACCGTCAACCCCAGCCAAGCCCTCGAGTTCGGCCCGGCGGCCGATTTGCGGGAATATGTGCAGCGGGCTACTTTGGGCGGCGTACTGCGCGGGATGGAACTGAACGAAATCCGCCAACTGACCCAAGCCGCCGCCTACAACCGCAGCGCATTAAACCGCCGCCAGGATTTGCCTTTGCTTTCGGCCCTAGCGGCTAACCTGCCCGATTTAAGCGAACTGGAAACCTCTATCCGCAACGCCGTCAGCCCGGCCGGGGAACTGTTAGATGACGCCAGCCCCGACTTGCGCCAACTCCGCCGGGCGTCCCGGGACGCCTATCAGCAGCTTAACGAAACGATGCAGCGCAGCCTCCGCCGCTACCAGCAGCGCGCCCTATTGCAGGAACCCATCATCACCCAGCGCAACAGCCGCCTGGTGCTGCTGATTAAAACCGACGCCAAATCCCAAGCCCCCGGCATTGTCCACGATGTTTCCGACAGCGGCGCCACCGTCTTTATCGAACCCTTGGCCGCCATTGAACCCGGCAATCGTTGGCGCGAATCCCGTCTTGCTGAGGAACGGGAGGAGGAACGGGTTTTGCGGGCTTTGGCCTCCCGGGTGGGACAGCAGGGGGATGACCTGCTGCTGGCTTTGGATTTGCTGGCCCGGCTGGATTTGGCGATGGCTAAAGGCCGCTATTCCGCCGACCGCCGCGCCATAGCCCCGACCCTTGTCCCGGATAATCCCGCGCCGGCCGCCGCCGCAACCGGGGAGCCGGAAGTCAAACCGCGCCGCCAACTGCGGCTTACCGCCGCCCGCCATCCCTTGCTCACCGAGCGGGTAGTCCCCATCAGCCTGGAACTGGGCGGCGATAACGGGGTAATGGTCATCACCGGCCCCAACGCCGGCGGCAAGACGGTAGCCCTGAAAACCGTCGGCTTGCTGGCGTTAATGGCTCACGCCGGCTTGCATATTCCGGCTGAGGAGGGCATCTTTCCCCTGCTCGCCGGCGTCTATGCCGACATCGGCGACCAGCAAAGCATTGAGCAATCCCTGTCAACTTTCAGCTCCCACATCCGCAATCTGCGTTCTATTCTGGAGCAGGTAACGCCCAACTCCCTGGTGCTGATTGACGAGCTGGGTACCAGCACCGACCCGGAGGAAGGGGCGGCCCTGGCCCAGGCTATCCTGTCCCACTTGCAACAGCGCGGCGTGCTGACCCTTGCCACTACCCACCACCGCGGCGTGGCCCGCTATGTGCAGGAACAGCCGGGGATGTTGAATGCCAGCGTGGATTTAGAACCGGGAACTTTGGCGCCGACTTACCGCATTACGATGGGGCTGCCCGGCCGCAGTTACGCCCTGACCATTGCCGACCGCCTCGGCTTGACCCCGGAAATCGTGGAGCAAGCCAAGTCCCTGGTCGCCCCATCCCTGCGGGCGGCCGATGAACTGATTCAGGAATTGCAGGCGGAACGGAGCATCGTGTCCCAACTGCGCTTGGAGGCGGAGCAACTGCTATCCCAAGCCCGCGCGGAACAAGCGGAAACGGCGGCGCGGCTGGCCACGGTCGAGGCCGCCCGCTTGGAACTGGTCGAGACCGCGCGCCAGGAATTACAGCAGCGCATCGGCGGGCTATTGGAACAGTTGCAGCAAGCGGAGCGGACTTTGCAGCGAGCCCAAACCGCCCAAGCCGCGCCCGGCCCGGCGGCGTCAATCCCGGATGCCGAGGAAAACCGGGCGGAACTGGCTACCGCGGTGCAGGAACGGCAGGATACTCTCCAACAAGCCCGCCGGGAATTGGCGGCGGCGCACTGGCAGCCGATCGAGGTAAAGCGCACGCCTTGGCAGGAGAAACTGCAAAGCGGCGACCGGGTATATGTGCGCGGCATCCCCCGCCCGGTGGAAGTCCTGGGTCCGCCAGATACCGAGGAACAGGTCGAGGTGCTGCTGGGGACGATGCGCGCCCGCATCCCGGTCTATCAACTGGAAAAGCCGGCCGATAAGGGATTGGATATAGATGGGGCGGCCGCGAATAGCCCGGATGCGGCGGCGGCTGAGCCGGTAACAACGCCGGCCGGCGCGGATAGCCCCGGCGTCCGTTTTCGGCACAACCGGGATGCCGGCGTCTATTACCGTCGCCCCTCGCCGCGCCAAGTGAAAACGGAACTGGATTTGCGCGGCCAGCGGGTCGAACCGGCCCTCGACCAACTGGAAAATCTGCTCAACCAAGCGGCGTTAAGCGGCGCCGCCCAAGTCCGCATCATTCACGGCCAAGGCACCGGCGCCCTCCGCCGCGCCGTCCGCGAACACCTGCAAGGCCACTCCCTCGTCGCCCACGCCGGCCCCGCCGCCGAACCCGGCAACGATGGCGTAACCCTGGTGGAACTGAAATAATGTCGCGCCGGCCCCTTTAGTCCCGCCGCCCTTGCCTAACCCTCGGCCGCATCCGCCCCCGCCGGCCGCGGCGGCAGCAAATCCTCCACCGCCAACTCCAAATCCGGCAAGGCCGCCGGGCTGATTTTCTCCCCCCCGCCGGAAAGTGGTGCGCCGCCCGTAACCGGCCGGCCCCGGCTGATCCAACCGCTCAAGGCAATCCCCCGGCAAATTCATCACCCACATTTCCGGAATGCCGGCGGCCGCATACCGCTGCGACTTCACCCGCAAGTCAAAGGTCAGCGTGCTGTCCGAAACCTCCACCGCCAGCAGCATATCCTCCGGCCCGGGATGATGTTCCCCAGTGGAATAGTCCCGCGGCCGCAGCAGAACCAAATCCGGCTGCGGCTCCCCGTAATCATCCAGATGAACCGGGTTCTGCACCCGGACGATGTACCGCCCCCGGGCCTGCTCCGCAAAAGTCATATTCAAGCGGTCCACCACCGTAGCGTGCGGCACTCCCACCGGCGACATAACAATAACCTCCCCGTCAATAAGTTCGACCCGCTCCGTATGGTGCAAGATGCCCACTTCGCCCATCCGATAGTATTCTGCCACCGTGAACTTCCGCCGCTCCCGCCCCGCCGCCACATCCACCGCCGCCAACTCCGGAGCCGCCGCCGGCGCATCCGTATCCGTAGCCCCGGCCGCCGCAGCCTCTTGAACCACGGCCGGCTCCGCCACTGCCGCCAATTCCGCCGCCGCCGCCACAACTGCCGCCACCGCCGGCTCCTCAACCTGAACCTGCATCGTCATAACAACGCCGCTCCGCCAAGCAAAATTCCCCTCCAATCGCCCCAATCCCCACCCCCGAATGATAAATGCGCCATCCCCTTTAGGCAAGAATGTCCCGACCGAAACTAAGGTTATCGCATAATTGCCTATCCGCAAGGCTTGCCGTAGCCACCGGTAGTTTTTCAGGGTAATCTGGTCCAGATCGGCATAGTAGCGGTTTAGGTTTAGGGTGTCAACGAAACCTAACGGCGGCGGCCGTAAGGAAGGGTTAAGGCGGTTTTAGCACAAGTTGGGGTTGGTGTGTTATACCGGTTTTGGCGGAAACCGCGGGCGCGGTTTCCGCCGGGTCGGGAGAAGGGTTAGCAAGTCGGGTCGTGGCCGGGGTTAGCGGCGGCGGACGCGGATTTTCTTTTCGCAGGTGGCGGTGTATTGACGCACCTGCCAGAATATATACGCGTAATGAGTTTCTCTGCCGTCCGCGTCGCGATTCCGAAATTCCCAATTGCCGGAGGGTGCGGCCTCCTTGACGCGGGGATAGCCCCGGGCAGCGCAATCCCGCTCCGCAGCCGCTTGTACCAACGGCTCCCAATTAACGCCGTTGCAATAGTTGGGGTGGCCGCGGTTGCTCTGACCGGAGAAGCCGGGCCGACCCGAATCGCAAAACCACCGCCAACCCTGCCCTAAAGCCCCATTCCCATTTCCTGAGCCCGGACCATAGGCTCCTCGGTTGGTGTAACTGGTACTCTGGGCGCCATCGCGGCTGCGGGCCAAACGGCCCGGGTCGGCGGCGAGTTTGAGGCGTTTGATGACGGTTTTCTTGCCACGGCGGGGTTCCTCGGGGAACTCAAAGATGAGTTCGCGGGAGACGCCGGTTACGCCGGATTCGCCGTCGGTCAGGTAGCCCTCTTGAGCCGCCAGGAAACCCCGGAAGTTGCCTTGTTGGCCGAAATAGACGGTGTCATCCCGCTCGTTGCGGTCCCGGCCGGCAAGCCAAGTTTCGGACTTGGTCCAGGTGTCGGACTGGTCGATGGCGCAATAGATGGACTTGCCGCGGTTGGCGGCGAGGGATTCGAGGATCATCGAGACGCGGGCGTCATCAGCGTCGGCGACGGCCGGGGTCTCTTGCCAGTCAGAGCAGTCCCAGGGGATGGTACGGGGGGCGGCTTGGGTGGTGTTGGTGGGACTGGCGGTGACGAACAGTCCGAAGGTCAGGGCGGTCAGGATTAGGATGGCAATAGGCAGTCTGAACATAAGAACCTCCGCGGCGGCCGGCGCTTTTAATACCGGGGATAAGCCGGTAATAAAAGGATAGAAAAGGCCGCCCTACCCCTTGACAGGTAGGGCGGCCTTTTCTGGCGATTTGGGGAAATTGGGGCGGGGCGGGGTTGGCTGTCGGGGGGGGGGGGTTGGGGGAATTAAAAAATTTTTCGGTACCGGGAGAGCGGCGAAAAAATACGGCGGACGGATTGGTTATCCGGCCGCCGTGTCATTCCGACCGCAGGGAGGAATCTAAAAGTCTCGAGAGGAGTCAAGGGCGGGCATTTTAGATTCCTCGGCTATCGCCTCGGAATGACATGGTTGCTTGACTGCTACTTTGTAACTCATTACAGAGTAGGCCGGTGAGCGGCGGGGAGGTGGCAAAGGGTGGGCGGTTGTGCCACAATGTCGCGGAGGGGTAATTCATCGCATCAGGAGTCATTGATGGCTGATTCGTCGCCGTTGGAAAGGGTGTTGAAACGCGACCGGGCGCTGGTGGCGGCGGCGTTGGCTGCCGTTGGGCTGGTGGCGTGGGGGTATATCGTTTATCTGGCCGGGAGTATGGGGGCGATGAACGGCGGGGGGATGGCTACGATGGCGGCGATGGCGGGGGCGCGGTGGGCGGCGTGGGGCGTTGCCGATTTTGCTTTGATGTTTCTGATGTGGGCGGTGATGATGGCGGCGATGATGCTGCCATCGGCGGCGCCGATGCTGTTGACCTTTGCCGCGGTGAACCGGCGTAGGCGGGAAGGGGACAGTCCTTTTGTCCCGACCGGGGTTTTTCTGGGCGGCTATCTGCTGGTTTGGGGCGGGTTTTCCGTGGCGGCTACTGGGGCGCAGTGGGGATTGAATGCGGCCGCGCTGCTGTCGCCGAGTATGGCATTGGCCGGGTTCAGTCCGCTGTTGGGGGGCGTTTTGCTGCTGGCGGCGGGGATTTTTCAGTGGACGCCGTTAAAACAAGCCTGCCTGCGGCAATGCCGTACGCCGCTGGGGTTTCTGACGGCGGATTGGCGGGAGGGACGGCGCGGCGCGCTGGCGATGGGGCTGTGGCACGGCGGCTATTGTCTGGGCTGCTGCTGGGCGTTGATGGGGCTGCTGTTTGTGCTGGGGGTGATGAATTTGCTGTGGATTATCGCCTTGTCGGCGTTGGCGCTGGCGGAGAAGGCATTGCCGGGCGGTCTTTGGATTGGGCGACTGGCCGGCGCGGGTTTGATGGTGTGGGGGTTGGGGTTGATGGCGGCCGCGGTTATGGGGTGAGCGGGGTTGGCGGCGGCGGCCGGTTGGTGGCGTGGCTTGTGCTATAATCCTGCCTAAAGGACATTTAGCGGAGCGGGGGATTTATATGGAAATCGTGGCATTGGTTGTCGGGATTGTCTTGGGACTGGTCATTGGCTGGTTGATTCGGGCGGCCCGGGGCGGGAAGGAACAGGCGAATCAGCAGGCGGAGATTGCCCGGCTGAACGGGCAGTTGGAGCAGACGGCGACGGCGCAACAGCTGCTGGAGCAGGCCAAGGCGCAGTTCAGCGCGGCGGCGGAGTTGACGGCGGCGGAAGCGTTGAAAGGGAACAGCGAGCAGTTTCTGAAGCTGGCTAACGAGAACTTGGGCAAGACGATGGAGCAGGCCAAGGGGGAGTTCGAGCAGCGGCATCGGCAGTTTCAGGAATTGGTCAAGCCGCTGTCGGAGAATTACGGCAAGCTGAACCCGCAAATCGACCTGCTGCTGCGGGAAAGCAGCCGCATTACTGCCGAAACTAACCGGCTCAGCACCGCCCTTACCGACAACCGGCAAGCCGGTCATTGGGGTGAGGTGCAACTGCGGAAAGTGGTCGAGCTGGCCGGATTGACGGATTATTGCGACTTTGAGGAGCAGGCCGCAATTGACGGCGTCCAGCCCGACCTGGTGGTGAAATTGCCGGAAAGACGGGTTATTGTCGTCGACGCCAAGGCATCTACCTTGGCCTATATGGAAGCGCAACAAGCCGACGACCCGGAGGCAGCTAACGCCGCTTGGCAAAGGCACGCCCAAGCCCTGCGGCGGCAGGTGGATGATTTGTCCGGCAAGGGATATGGCGGGCGCATACCGGGTTCCCTCGACTTTGTGGTGATGTTCGTTCCCGGCGACCAGTTCTTGGCGGCGGCCTTGAGCGCCAACTCCGGGCTAGTCGAGTACGCTATGGGCAAGCGGGTGGTTATCGCCACGCCGTCCTCTTTGATTGCGATGTTGTGGGCGGTCAACAGCGGTTGGCAGCAGTATCGCTTGACGGAGGATGCCGCCCGCATCAAGCAGGTGGGCGATGAAATGTATAAGCGGCTGCTGACCTTTATTAACCACTATGTCCGGGTGGGGAAAGGTCTGGAAACGGTCTTGAACTCCTACAACCAGTCGGTAGGGTCTTTCGACCGCAATGTAGTTCCTCAGGGCCGGCGGTTTGCCGAACTGGTCGTTGGCAACGAAACGGATTTCAACCCGCCGCCGCCCATTGACGAACTGCCCCGTCAGTCGAATTACGCGGCCGCCGAGACGGATGAGGAGGAAGGGGAGCCGCAACTGGCGGCGGCGGACAATTAGGCAGTGGCGGCGGGGCAGCCGGGCGACAGTCAATCAGCTATGTCATTCCGACCGCAGGGAGGAATCTAAAAATCTTGAGAGGAATCCGGGGCGGGCATTTTAGATTCCTCGGCTACGCCTCGGAATGACATAGCTATAGGGTCGGGTATCCGGGGCGTCAATAATTAGGGTGAGTAGACTCTGGATTCCCACTTTCGCGGGAATGACGATTTCTATATACAATAGCCCGGCCGGCGGCGGCCATAGCAGTTGCCCCGGACGCCGGCACGGTGTAATATACACCCCTACCGCTAGTCAGCGCCGTCCAGCCAGTATCTGCCGGTACCTGCCCATTCAGCACAAGGAGCAAAGCGTCTATGGTTTCCGCTGCCGTTAAGCCCATTGACATCCACATCCACCCGTTCACCCAGGAAACCTGCATCGGGCATGGGCCGTCCTATACGGAAGCCCATTATGACTTTTTCGGGCGCAGTCCGGAGGCGCCGCATCACGGCAAGCAGTTCATTTCCATTGACGAGACCTACGAACACTTTCAGGAAGCCGGCATTGACAAGGCGGTCATCGTCAATATGGTTTCCTATAACCAGTGGGGGCGGGCGCTGCCCAACGATTATCTGGCGTTGTACGCCGAGAAGTATCCGGACTTGTTCATTCCCTTTGCCGGGGTGGATCCGCACATGGGGGCGCCGGCGGTGCGGGAAATTGAGCGGGCGGTGAAGGAGTTGGGCTGCAAGGGGCTGAAGTTTCATCCGGCGTATCAGGAGTTCTGCCCCAACGATAAGCCGCTGATGTGGGACATCTATGCCAAGTGCGTGGAGTTGGATATTGCCATTCTGGTGCATACCGGCACGACGCGGATGACCCGCTGCACGATTAACGGCTGCCGGCCGGTGATGCTGGATGATGTGGCGACGGCCTTTCCCAGCCTGCGGATTATTATGACGCACTTCGGCTGGCCGTGGACGGAGGAAGGGTTGGCGGTGTGCTGGCGGCACGAAAATGTCTATATGGATTTGTCCGGGTGGCTGCCGCGCTATGTGTTCGCCACTCAGCCTATCGTCTTTCAGTACCTGAACACGGTATTGCAGGACAAGCTGGTGTTCGGGAGCGACTACCCGGCGATTAACCCGAAGGTGTGGCTGGATGATTTCCAGAAAATCGTGGACAAGGGCTTTGAGTGGGGGGGCGCGCACCGCACCATCAGTCCGGCGGTGTATGAAAAGTTTGTGCGGGGGAATGCGATTAGGGCGTTGAAGTTGGAGGGGTAGGCGGGGCGGGTTAATTTGGCATTGCCCCATAGCGGAGGGGAGAGGTGACCAGCCACTATGACGACTAAATCCAGCCCCCGCCGCCGCGCCGGCTACTCCGACCTGGCCATCCCCCCGGCGAAGGTCTCCAAGAGGAAACCGAATATCGCGGCATCTCCCCCCAGCAACTGGCCGACCGCTGCGGCGAACCCGTTGAATACATCCAACGGGTATTTGCCGGCCAGCAGGAAATCGCTCCCGCCTTTGCCCAAAACCTTGAAAAAATCCTCGGCATCCCCGCCCAAACCTGGCTTAACCTCGAACAGCTCTATCAGCAAACCCTGGCCCACAACAACCAAACCCGCCCCGAAGACTAGGGAGGGCAAAGGCAATGGCGGAACGGAAACCGCGGCGGTCAACGCCGATAGCAAGGGAGCCGGGCGGCGGGCCGGTTTTGCTTTCCGGCGGCAATCCGCAGATTGCCAAAGGCGACGGGGATGGGCCGGTGCAGGCGTACATTGCGGCGATGCCCGGCTGGAAAAGCGATGCGGGCCGGCAGCTGGACGCGCTGATTGGGAATGCCGTTCCGGAGGTATGCAAGGCGGTGCGGTGGAATTCGCCGTGGTACGGCGTTGCGGGGCAAGGGTGGTTTGTGAGTTTCCATGTCTTTACCCGCTACATCAAGGTTACTTTTCTGAAGGGCGCGGCGTTGGAACCGGCGCCGCCGGGGGCGGGGAAAGACCCGGAGGCCCGGTGGGTGGATATTTACGAGGGGGAATTGGACCCGGAGCAGTTGACGGACTGGTTTCGGCAGGCGGCGGCGCTGCCGGGTTGGCGGGGGTTCTGATGGGGCAATCGGTTTCCGCTAATCCAGTCCGACCGGTTGCAGGCGGAGCAGTTCCCGGATGGAGGATAGCTCGCCGGCCAAGTGGGACTGGTTTTGCTCGACAACCCGCAGGCGGGCGTTCACTTCGCTGAAATACCGCTTGACTTCCCCCTCCAGCTGGTCGATGCGGTGGTTGGCGTTTTTCTCCAGCTGGTCGATGCGGCGGTCGGTGTTCTCCTCGAGGCGGTCAATGCGGTGGTTGGTGTTTTCCTCGAGGCGGTCGATGCGGCGGTTGGTATTGTCCTCGGCCCGGTCGATGCGGCGTTCCATTCGCAGGTGCGAGGTAAAGATGAAGCCCAGTAGGGAGACGCCCACGGCGATAATGGCGATGAATTCCGGCGACATAGTTCCTCCTAAGTTCCGAGTAATTCTGAACTTGGCAATGTCGTTCAGTTCAGGATGGGAGCAGTATAGCACCGGCGGCGGTTTATTGCAATTAAGAATGGGGGGCGGGATTCCCGTTGGCGCGGGGAAGGACGGTGCCGGGGCGGGATGCGGCCCGCCCCGGATGGGGTTGCTGGGGTTGGCTAGCCGGTCAATTACCGCCGCACCCGCTTGCGGCAGGTGGCGGTGTAGGGGCGTTCCACGCTGGCTATGAACGCGAAGTCGGCGCCGCCATCCTGGTCCGGGCTGTAGTAATAACGGCCGGTGCCCAGCTCGATGTCGCGAGGGGTTGCGGAGTAGCCCATTTCCCGGCATTTGGCGCGGGCATCGGCTTCGATGCGGGGGCGCAGGTTATCGACCCAGTCGTTGAACCAAGCCTCGCCGCTGCCGCCGAGGGTGTTGACCCAAGCTACGTACGCGCTGTCCGCGTTGCTCTGGGCGGTAGCCTCGACCGAGTCGGACGCGCCGACGGACATATCGGCGTGAAACCCGTACTGGAAAACTTCGGACAGGGGACGCTTTTTCCAGACATAGCGGCGGCGGCGTTCCTCCCGGGGGAATTCAAAAATGAGGTCGCGGGAGACGCCGGTAACGCCGGATTCGCCGTCGGTCAGGTAGCCTTCCTGGGCGGCGAGGAAGCCGCGGAAGTTGCCGCTTTGGCCGAAATAGACGGTGTCATCGCGTTCGTTGCGGTCCCGGCCGGCAAGCCAGGTTTCGGACTTGGTCCAGGTGTCGGACTGATCGATAGCGCAGTAGATGGACTTGCCGCGGTTGGCGGCGAGGGATTCGAGGATCATCGAGACGCGGGCATTGTCGGCGTCGGCAACGGCGGGGGACTCTTGCCAGTCGGAGCAGTCCCAGGGGATGGAGCGGGGGGCGGCTTGCGCGGGACTGGAGGCGACGGTCAAGAGGATGGTCAGGACGGTCAGGGCAAGGGCGGTGATGACAAGTCGGCAGCGGTACATAGGAATACCTCCCGGCGGCAACGCCTTTTAATGCCGGCGATAAGCCGGTAATAAAAGGATAGAGAGGGCCGCCCTAAATGTCAAGGATTTAGGGCGGCCCTCTCTGCGATTGGAGGCTTTTGGGGTGGGGCGGGGTTGGCTGCCGGGGGGTTGGGAGGTTCCCGGGAGGGGGAAATTTAAAAAAATTCGGCGGGGGAACTTTTTAAGGGCGGCGGTTCTGGATTCCCACTTTCGTGGGAATGACGGGGGAGAGGCGGGAAGGACGGTGGGGCGGGTGGGACGGTGGGGCAAGCAGGGATGACGGTTCAAAGGGCGGGGGCGTTCTTGCCTAAAGGGGCGGGCGCATTTATAATTCGGGGCGGGATGGGAGCGGTTGGCGCGGACTTTTCCTTGGCGGAGGGGCGTGGTTATGACGATGCAGGTTCAGGTTGAGGAACCGGCGGTGGCGGCGGTTCCGGAGTTGACGGCAGTTCAAGAGGCGGTGTCTCCGGAGTTGGCGGCGGCCGGGGATACGGCGGCTCCAGAGTTGGCAGCGGTGGATGGGGCGGCGGGGCGGGAGCGGCGGAAGTTCACGGTGGCCGAATACTATCGGATGGGCGAAGTGGGCATCCTGCACCATACGGAGCGGGTGGAACTTATTGACGGAGTGATTATTGTTATGTCGCCGATTGGACCGCCGCACGCTACGGTGGTGGACCGTTTGACCAGGGTTTTTGCAGAGCAGGCCCGAGGCCGGTACATTGTCCGGGTGCAGAACCCGGTTCATCTGGATGATTACGGGGAGCCGCAGCCGGATTTGGCGTTGCTGCGGCCGCGGGAGGATGAGTATTTTAATTCCCATCCCGGGCCGGAGGATATGCTGTTGGCAGTGGAGGTTTCCGACAGCACTCTGACCTTTGACTTGCGGGTGAAGTCGCAGCGGTATGCGGCCGCCGGCATCCCGGAAATGTGGGTGATGAACTTGCCGGGAGATTGCCTTGAGCGGTTGGATGAGCCGGGGCCGGCCGGTTACGGGCGGCGTACCACTTTCCGGCGGGGGGATAAAATCAGCCCGGCGGCTTTGCCGGATTTGGAGTTGGCGGTGGCGGATTTGCTGCCGCCGCGGCCGGCGGGGGAGAATGCGGCGGCGGGTTAGGGAAAGGCGGGCTTTGGGGGGATTTTTGTTTGGAGGAGCGGCGTTGTTATGACGATGCAGGTTCAGGAGCCGGCCGTTGCGGCGACGGCTCAAGAGGCGGTGGCTCCGGAGTTGGCGATGGCCGGGGATACGGCTGCGCTGGCGGTGCCTCCGGAGTTGGCGGCGGGGGTGGAGGTTATGGCGGGGCGGGAGCGGAGGAAGTTCACGGTGGCGGAATACTATCGGATGGGCGAAGTGGGCATCCTGCACCATACGGAGCGGGTGGAACTTATTGACGGAGTGATTATCGTTATGTCGCCGATTGGATCGCCGCATTTCAGCGGCGTTAACCGCTTGAATCGGGTTTTTGCGGAGCAGGCCCGGGGGCGGTACATTGTCAGCGTGCAGAACCCGGTTCATCTGGATGATTACGGGGAGCCGCAGCCGGATTTGGCATTGCTGCGGCCGCGGGAGGATGAGTATTTTAATTCCCATCCCGGGCCGGGGGATACGCTGCTGGCGGTGGAGGTTTCCGACAGTACCTTGTCCTTTGACTTGCGGGTGAAGTCGCAGCGGTATGCGGCCGCCGGCATCCCGGAAATGTGGGTGATGAATTTGCCGGGGGATTGCCTTGAGCGGCTGGATCAGCCGGGGCCGGAGGGTTACGGGCGGCGTACGACTTTCCGGCGGGGGGAGAAAATCAGCCCGGCGGCCTTGCCGGATTTGGAGTTGGCAGTAGAGGATTTGCTGCCGCCGCGGCCGGCGGGGGCGGTTGCGGCTGAGGAGGGTTAGGCGAAGGCGGGCGGTTGGCGCGGCTATCGGATACAATTAGCGTCAATACGCCCGGATTCCCAGTTCACCATTATTGGCAGGAGGGCAAAGTTGCTGAAGCAGGAGTTGCACGAAGTCCCCTTTTATTACCAGTCCATTGACTTTGCGGAACTGGTGCGGGAGTATCCGCCGGCGCCGGATTTTTTCCGCGGCGTCTTTATGCTGAGCGTGGAGGAAATCCGGGCGTTGCAGGAGCGGCGGCTGCGGGCTGCGGTACAGCGGGCGTATCAAGTTCCCTTTTACCGCAGCAAGTGGGCCGCGGCCGGGGTGCAACCCGGGGATATTCAGACCATCGCGGACTTGAAAAAGCTGCCAATGTATACCGTCGAGGATATTCGCCAAAGCGTGGACGCTTACCCGCCCTTTGGCGATTATGTCGGCCCGGATGTGCGGGCCGGCGGCATTCCCTGGCGGATTCATTCCAGCGGCGGGACAGCCGGCGAACCCCGGCCGACCTTTTACACGCCTTGGGATCGGGAAGTGGGCAACATTCTGCGGGCCCGGTCTTACTATTGGCACGGGTTCAAGCCCGGCGATGTGGTGATGAATACCCTGCTTTATTCCACGCACAACGCCGCTTATTCGGCCCACGAAGCCCTGTGGCAGTGGCTGGGCTGCATTCCGGTTACGACCAGCGCCGGGGTCGTTACCCGCACCACCCGGGCTTTGGAAATCGCTCAGAAGTGGCAGGTCAATGCCCTGGTGGGCTTTCCGGAGTACCTGATTTATATGTCCCAAGTGGCCAAGGATATGGGGCTGGAAGTGGGCCGGGACTTGAAGCTGAAGCTGATTGAGTGTTTCGGCAAGTCGGATTTGGTGCGGGAAGCCTGGGGGGTGCCGGCTTATGATACTTACGGGATGCACGAAGTCCAAGCCATATCCTCGGAATGTCCCTACGCCGGCGGGCATCACATTTGGGAGGATGCCTTTATCGTCGAGCTGGTGGATCCGGAGACTTATGAACCGGTGCAGCCGGGGGAGTTGGGGACGATGATTGTAACCGCCCTTTACAAAGACGCCTATCCCATCGTCCGCTACGACATTAAGGATGTTACCAAGCTGTGGCCGCAGGGGCAGTGTGAATGCGGCAGCTGGATGCAGAAAATCGACCCCATTCACGGCCGCTCCGACTTTATGGTGAAGCTGCGCGGGGTCAATGTGTGGCCGGAAGGCTGCGGGGCAATCGTCGCTACGAAAAGCGGCTTGACCGGGGAATACTATTGCATCGTGGAGCGTCAAGGCACTCGGGAGGAGATGACCCTGCAAGCGGAATATACCGAGGAGGCGGCCGACCGGGATGCCATTCACCGGGATTTGGAGCGCACTTTGCGCGACCGGCTGAATGTGGGCATTAAGGTGGAACTGGTGCCGCCGGGCAGTTTGGCATCGCTGACCGGGGCCGGGGTATTGCCCAAAGCCCGGCGGTTGGAGGACCGGCGGGGAAAGGGGGAGTAGGGGGGATAGGGATAGCCTTACTCCTCCGGGTATTCCCGAACTTGGCGCACTCGCTCCAGAATCGCCGTTACATCGGCGTTAATCAGAGCCTGGTAGCCGGCTATTTCCGTCAGCGGGTTGCGGGTCGGCTTGTATTCGTCGGAGCCGGCGTACTGGTCGAGAATGGCCCCGCTGATTTGCGGCTGAAAGGCGAATTCCGGGTCGGCGCGGCGGGCGGCGGCGGCCAGCAGATTTATCCGGTGGTCTTTGGGGTAGGTAAGGTCGTGGGCGGAAATCAAGGCTTTCAGGGCGTGTTCCATCGCGGCCTGTGCCTGCTGCCCGATAAAGTCGTCAGCCATGCCGTCGGCAATGTTGCGGTTGAATATGTGCAGATGCCCGGCGGCGTGGCGCAACCGCTCGGCGGTTATCTCCCATTCGTAGTCGTAATCCGACTCGGAAGGGCGGCGGTATCCTTCCGGCTCGCGGGACATTATCACTCCTTCCCGGACGGCGTGGGCGGTTACATGGTTAGCGCTGCGGCGCATCCGCTCAAACTCGGCGGCGGTGTGCTGAATCACTTGTACCGGCACCGGCGCGCCGTAAATGGCTTGGGCAATGCCGGCGGCCCGGCTTTCCGCTGCCCCATTATCCAGGTCGCCGCCGGGACTTTCCTGCACCAGCAGCAGGTCAATGTCCGACTGGCCTTCGACCCAATCGCCCCGGGCCCGGGAGCCGAACAGGATGGTGATTTGCGGCTGCTCCGCGGTGTGCAGTTCCTCAGCGACGCGCAGGGCGCGCGGGTCACATTCCCGTAGCGACATAACCATTCCTCCGGTAGGCAAGGCCCGGCACATCTAGGGAATAAACCGCTGGGCGGCGAACAGCAGGCCCAAGCCGGCGAAAAGCATTCCGGCGAATTTCAGGGTAATGCGCCGCTCCATAGCCCGCAGATCGGAGCGGAGGGAGCAGAATTCAAACTCCATCCGCAACTCCAGTCGTTGGATAGCTTGTCCGACACTTTGCGCATCGGATTTCGTGGCTACATTCTCGCCGAAAGCGCCGCCTGCCAAGTCCACTAAAGTTGCCCCCTTTCGGTTTCGTTGCCGGGTTACTGTCAGTATAACCGGCGGCCGGCTTGCTAATCAAGGGGATTCGCGGGGGCGGGCGGAGCCGCCCCCTTTGCGGTTAGCGTGCGGCCGGTTAGCGGCGGCGGACGCGTTTGAGGCAGGTGATGGAGTAGGCTTGCTGGTAGCTGGCTTTGTATTGGTAGTTGGGGGGAGTAGCCAGGTTTTCGCTGTAGTAGAGGACGTTGCCGCCGATGATGCGGATATTTTTCTCGCGGACGATGGGGTAGCCGGCGGGTCGGCAGAGGGTGCGGGCGTGGTCGGCGGCGTAGGAAGGGCCGTTGTCCAAGTGGTCGTTGAACCAATCCCGGCAGGCGCCGCCGAAGCTGGCGCAACCGGCTAGTTGGGCGCCGCCGTTGGCTTTGGCGTCGGCTACGGCGTCCCCGGTGTTGAGGAGGGTGCCGGCGGGCAGTTGGTCGGGAAATCCCCATTGGAAATCGCCGGAGAGAGTCAGCTTTTTGTAGGAGTAGCGCCGCCGTTTCCGTTCCTCCCGGGGGAATTCAAAGATGAGATCGCGGGAGACGCCGGTTACGCCGGATTCGCCGTCGGTCAAGTAGCCCTCTTGGGCCGCCAGAAAGCCGCGGAAGTTGCCTTGCTGGCCGAAATAGACGGTGTCGTCCCGTTCGTTGCGGTCGCGGCCGGCAAGCCAGGTTTCGGACTTGGTCCAGGTGTCGGACTGGTCGATGGCGCAATAGATGGACTTGCCGCGGTTGGCGGCCAGGGATTCGAGGATCATCGAGACCCGGGCGTCATCGGCGTCGGCCACGGCGGGGGACGCTTGCCAGTCGGAGCAGTCCCAGGGGATGGTGCGGGGAGCGGCTTGGGCCTCCGGGGACGGACTGGCGGTGATGAACAGTCCGAAGGTCAGGGCGGACAGGATTAGGATGGCAATAGGGAATCGGTAGCGGGACATAGTAATACCTCGCGGCGGCAGGCGTTTTTAATACCGGGGATAAACCGGTAATAAGAATAGAAAAGGCCGCCCTACCCCTTGACAGGTAGGGCGGCCTTTTCCGGCGATTTGGGGAAATTCGGGCGGGGAGGGGTTGGCTACCGGGGGGGGGTGGTGGGGGAATTAAAAATTTTTTGGTCCCGGGAGGGGGGCGAAAAAAATACGGCGGCCGGATGGGTTATCCGGCCGCTGTGTCATTCCTCGGCTACGCCTCGGAATGAAATGGGGAAAAGCGGGGGGAGGTACCGGGGCTCAGTGGAGTTTGGGCGGGGCTAGTCGAATAGTTTGAGGATGGCGATGATGAGGCCGCCCATAGCGACGAAGCCGGGGTAAATCCATTTGATGATGTCGTATTTGGCGGATTGGAGTTTAGCTTCGAGGGAAAGGCGCAGGGCGTCGATTTTGGCGTCTTGGGCCAAGCAAAGGTCTGCGATTTCCTTGGCGGTGGTGATGCGGTGTTCCTCGAGTTTGGCTTCGAGGGAGAGGCGGTGGGTTTCGAGGTCATGGCTGTTGGCACTGCGGTGTTCCTCGAGTTTGGACTCGAGGGAGAGGCGGTGGGTTTCGAGGTCTTGACTGTTGGCGCTGCGGTGCGTTGCGAAGTCTTGACTGGTCGCGAGGCGCAGGGATTCGATGTCTTGGGTGGTGGCCAAGTTGCTGTTGAGCAGGTTCACCTGTTCGTAGGCCAGGGTTTCGGCCTGGTCGGGGGTGAAGCCGCTTTTTTGATGAGGTTCTGAATGAAGCGGTGGGTGTCGAAGGCTGCTGCAATCGTCATAGAGGTAATATACCGGAAAGGGCAAGAGTTGGTCAATGGCGGTTGAGAATTGGGAATGGGGGAATAGCAAACCCGGGCATTACCAATCGACCAGGCCGGCGCTGTCGATGTCGCGGTCAAGGTTGCAGGCGGCGCTGATTAGGGCGAGGTGGGTGAAGGCTTGGGGGAAGTTGCCCAAGCCTTCGCCGCTGTGGCCGGTTTCCTCGGCGTAGAGGCCGAGGTGGTTGGCGTAGCTGAGCATTTTCTCGAAAATCAGCCGGGCCTGGTCGAGAGTCTGGCGGTCGTAGCGGCCGGCGCGGCTCATGGCTTCGACCAGCCAAAAGGTGCAGATGTTGAAAGAGCCTTCGTAGCCCATCAGCCCGTCCGGGGAGGCTTCGAGGTGGTAGCGATAGACCAGGCTGTTGGAGACCAGGCCGCCCTGTTCCGGGGGCTGGTTGATGGCGTGGAGGGTTTTGAGCATACGGGGGTCGGAGGGGGCCATAAAGAACACCAGGGGCATCATCAGGTTGGAGGCGTCGAGGGCGTCGCCGCCGTAATACTGGACGAAAGCCTGGCGGCGGTCGCTCCAGCCGTTTTCCATAATATCCTCGTAGATTTCATCCCGGGTCTTTTCCCACTTGGCCCGGTCGGCGGGAAAGGAGCGGGCTTCGGCCAACCGCAACGCCCGGTCCACGGCGACCCAGCACATCAGCTTAGAATAGACGAAGTGGCGGCGGCCGCCGCGCACTTCCCAGATGCCTTCATCCTCGCGCTGCCAGTTTTCGACGACCCAATCGGTAAGGCGGCGCAAATGCTGCCAGAAGTCGAAGGAGATGGGGGCGCCGTGACGATTGTAGATATAAACGGCGTCGAGGAGTTCGCCGTAGATGTCGAGCTGCAACTGGTCGTAAGCGCCGTTGCCGATGCGGACCGGGGAGGAGCCTTTGTAGCCGTCGAGATGCCACAGGGTTTCCTCGGTGAGTTCGTGGCGGCCGTTGATGCCGTACATAATTTGCAGGGAGCCGTCGGGATTAAGTTCGCTGGCGCGGGCCTCAATCCACTGCATAAACTTGGCGGCCTCCTCGGTAAAGCCAATCCGCAGCAGGGCGTACAGGGTAAAGGCGGCGTCGCGGATCCAGGTGTAGCGGTAATCCCAGTTGCGGACGCCGCCCAAGTCCTCGGGCAGGCTGCAAGTGGGGGCGGCGACGATGGCGCCGGTAGGGTCGTAGGTCAGCAGTTTCAGCACCAGGGCGGAACGCTGCACCATTTCCCGCCAGCGGCCTTTGTAAGTGCAGCTGGAGAGCCAGTTGCGCCAGTAGGCGACGGTGTCCTCGAACAGCCGCTCGCTTTCCTCCTCGGTAAAGGGATGGGGATTGTCAATGTCGCCGCCGATTTCGTCAAGGGTAAAGGTGGTGGTTTGGCCGCCCTGAAGGGTAAAGTCGCAAATCAGTCCGTCGCCAGACTTTTGCAGCGGCAGGGAAGCGCAAAGCTGAATGCTGAGGTCGTCGGAGACCAAGAGGGCGCCGGATTCGTTGAGCAGGATTTCGTGGCTGCTGCGGGCGTAGTTAAAGGCGGGGAAACATTCCATTCGGAAGGTCATTTCGCCGCGGACGACATTGACGCGGCGGATAAGTTCGTTGTTGTGCTGGTGGCCGCGATGTTCGCCCACCGGCATAAAGTCGATGACTTCGCCGACGCCGTCCGGGGAGAGGAAGCGGGTAACGAGGACGTTGGTTTCGGGCCAATACATTTGCTTGCAGGTGATGTCGCCGTTGCCGGCGGCGGGGGCAATCTTGAAGTAGCCGCCCTTTTGGTCATCGAGGATGGCGGCGAATACGCTGGGGGCGTCGAAGTCGGGGCAGCAGAACCAATCAATCGACCCGTTGATGCCGACCAGGGCGACGGTGTGCATATTGCCGATGATGCCGTAATCCTCGATGGGCAGGTAAGCCATGGTATCCTCGCTGCGGGGTAGCGGCCGCCGGGGGCATTGCGCGATTAGGGGGGCGGGCGGCCGGCTGAATGTTAAGGGCGTGTTAGTTATTATACTTGGTGAGCGGCGGTCTTGCCATAGTTTTGGGGGCAAGGGGGATGATAACAAACTCGGCCAAGCCGCGCCGCCGCAAGGGTGATAAGCCGTTCTCTGTCTTGTGGTATAATTAACGGCGGCCTATTTCCTTGACGGAGACGGAAACCCAAAACGGAGCGTAACGAAATGCTTGATGATTTGGTCAAAATGATTCCCCAATCTGTCCGAAACCAGCCCGGTCGAGCCTTATACTCCGGGCGGCAGGCTTTTGCCGGCCCGTCGGACCTTTACATCATCGACTACCATCCCGGCCGCAGCCCCGAGGAATCCACCGAGAAGGTTAGGGAACAAATCGACCGGGTTCTCAATCACCCGCCGCAGTGGTCGGCTTATGTGGATGAGCAGTGGGACCGCAAACCGCCGGGTAGCCGGCCGCAGCAGCGGCGGCTGAACCATCTTTTTGAGCAGTTGGGGCTGAACCCGCAAGCGGTACCGGCCGCCCCGTTGATTTTCCGGCGCTGGGATCCCGCCAACGAACCTTCGGGTGCCGAGAGGCGGCAATGGGCGGATGAGTGCTGGCCCTTCCATCAGGCGGTCATCGACCGGCTGGAGGTAAAGATAGTGGTCTGCTTGGGCAGCTACGCCCGTTATTGGGTTCTGAAAAAGGAGCGGGAGCTAACCGGGGTGGAGCCGCAACAGATTGACTCCTTTACGGCAAAGGACAAAGCGGCGCGGTCAAGCTATGCTTACCAATCCGGCAACCGGTACATCGTAACTCTTACTCACCCGACCCGTACTAACTGGATAAACCCCAATGCTGACCCTACGGAATTGGTCAAACGGACTCTGGACAAAGTCCGAGGGTAGTTGACGGTTTGACCGGGGGATTAGACGGGCTACAGTTGGGGCCGGTGGCGGATGTGGTATTGGGGCCAGGTTGCCCTATTCCCCGGCTCCGAAAAGTTGCGGCCGGGCGATTATTTCCCCATAGCCCTGGCCCGGGGCGGAAAGTTCCAGCCGCGTCCCGATTTCAGCCTGAGCAGTGCGGACATAGCCCAAGCCCAGCAGCTCCCCGGTAGCCGGGTTTGCGGCCAGCGAAGTTACTTGGCCCACGCTGCGGCCGTCCCTTTCCAATCCCGCGACCGCCGCAACTGACGCCTCCGGCGGGAAACGCAGTTGCACCAGGTATTTCTGCACCTTTTGATAGGTGTCCAGCCGGGCAATGACTTCCTGACCGATATAGCAGCCCTTGGCAAAGTCCACCGCGCCAATCAACCCGGCTTCCAAGGGGTTAAAGGCATCGCCCAATTCCCGCCCGTAACGGGGGATGGCGCAGCCGACCATCAGGGCATCCCAAGTCTCTTGCCCGATGGGGACAAAGCCGGCGGCGGTCAAACTGGCCCCCACCGCCGGGCCGGCGGCGGCATCCACTAGCAAATCGTAAGCCGGCAAGTCGCCCAAGGGGCGGTGGAGCAGCATTGCATCGTAACCCGCAATGGCGGCGTTCACTGCCGAGTACGGTTCCAGTTCGGCTAAAGAGTTGCCTAATGCCGGAATGGCGGCGGCCAGAGCGTTGCAGGCGTTGGTGCCGCATAGAGTGAACATTGCCGTCTCCGCCGTGGTGTCGGCTACGGTCAAGTCCTCCATAATGGTGTATTTGTCCAGCCAGTCGATGACCGGCTGCTGCTGGCCCGGGCTGGTGAGCAGCAGGATGTAATCCCCGGCGTTGACTACCGTCAGCAAGTCCAGGATGCGGCCGCGGTCGGTGGTCAGGATGGTCGGCGCGCCCCGGCCCGGCGGCAGGTTGTCCACCCGGTTGGTGGACAGGCGGTTGAGCAAGTCCAGGGCGTCGGCGCCGGTGGCTTTCAGCCGGCCGGTGGAGGCATTGTCGTAAAGGGCGGCAGCCGAAATCGCCGCCCGGTATTGGTCAGCAGGTTCAGCAACGGCCTGCCGTTGCAATGCGCCGGTCAAGGTCATCGGGAAGCCTCCGCAGGGGGTTTGCCGGTGGATTATTTGCGGTAATTGTAGCACTTTCCGGGGAAATGGCGTAACTTTTTCCATTGAACCCCGGCCGCCAAATCTTTATACTGACTAGGGAGAAACAATCGGGAGGTGACGAACTATGGTAGAGACGGTGGATCCGGCAGAAATGATTGAGCCGATGGATCCGGCGGAAGTGGTAGCCCGGGGCGAAGCCATCTATGAAAAGCTGGCGAGCCAACTGGAGGCCGAACACTACGGCAAGGTTGTTGTCATCCACATCGCCAGCGGCGACTATGTCATTGGCGACAACGACCACCAGGCTACCATGCTTATGGATGAGTTGCATCCCTACTCCTGGAATTGGGGCCGCGCTATTGGCGGGAATGGGGCAGTAGCTCAGCTCAGCGCCGCGATGACCCTTGAGTACCTCAAACATCATTAGGGGGCAGGTGGTCCTGGTTGGTCGGGTCGAGCCGGTCAACATTCTGGAAGCGCGGGTTCCCATAGCGGTGGCCGGCCCCAGCCGGGAATTCCGGGAACTGGAGTTTGTTGTCGATACCGGATTCTCCGGTGAACTGACCTTGCCGGAATCCCTTATCCGGGAGCTACGGCTCCAGCTCTACCAGCAACGCCGCGTCCTTGCTGCTAACAATCAGATGATTGACATACCGTCCTACTATGGGCTGGTTCAGTGGCACGGCCGGGTGTTACCCGTCTTGGTCTATCAATCGGAAAATCCCCGGCCGTTGCTGGGCGCGGCTATGCTGGAAAACTGCCGGTTGACTGTTGATATGCGGGAAGGCGGCCCGGTGGCGATAACGCCCATTCCGCATTGATTTTCCCATCCGCCGTTGCTTTAATGCAACTTCAACCGGCGCCGGCATTGACAAAGGCGGCGGTTGTTATTTACCATAGCTCGGCGTTACGGTTCTGGGCGTCTCTACCTTGCCGGCTTTGGGCCGGCCGGTCTTTTGCTGACGAGTTGACGCAATGGCAATGGACAACAATACTATCCTGCCGGAAACTACGCCGGGCAAGCACGATGTGGCCGCCTTTCGCGGCATCGAGTATCTGGCATACCGGGCGCAGTTGCAGATCCTGCGCCGCCAACTACTGGCTTTGCAGGAGTGGGCAGTGGGCCAAGACCAGCGCATTGCCATTGTCCTCGAGGGGCGGGACGCCGCCGGCAAGGGCAGCACTACCGCCACGATTACCCACTACCTGAACCCCCGCAATGTCAGCGTCATCAGCCAGGGCATCCCTACCGCCCAGGAAATGCGGAACTGGCTGGGGCATCACCGCCGGCTGATGCCGGAGCCGGGCAACATCACTATCTTTGACCGCTCTTGGTACTCCCGGGCCTTGGTACAGCCGGCCATGGGCTACTGCTCCCTGCGCCAGTATCAATACTTTATGAACCGGGTCAACGATTGGGAGAAAGACCTGGTGGACGATGGGGTGAGCCTGCTGAAAATCTACTTGTCGGTGTCCCAAGAATCCCAGCATTTGCGGTTCAAGATGCGGCAGGACAGCGACCTGCAATACTGGAAATACTCGGCTAATGACCGCAAGGTAGCGGAACGGTGGCAGCTTTTGACCTACTTCAAGGAGCGGATGTTCGCCGTTACCTCTACCGACTACGCCCCCTGGGTTATCATCGACTCGGACAATAAGCAGCAGGCCCGGCTGAATGTCATCCACTACATCCTGACCAGATTCGAGTATGCCGGCAAGGATTTGCGGCCGGAATATATCTACGGGGCCGCCGAACCGATCCCGGAAGTGGTAACGGATATGATTGTGGATGGGGTGCTGTTCAGCGGACTGAACCGGGAGCAAGTGGCTATTTTGGACCGGATTCTCATTCATGAATAGGGATGAGCTGCCCCAGATGTACGCCGCCGGGGGCGTTGTTCTCTGCGGCGGCCATGCTCTGCTCATCCGCAAGCATCGCCTTTGGGATTTGCCCAAGGGCAAGCTGGACTATCCCGGCGAACCTTATGAACAGTGCGCTTTGCGGGAGATTTCCGAGGAGACCGGCTTGCCGCCCCGGCTGCTGAAAATCCGCGCGGCCCTGACCCGCTCCACTTACATTTCCTACTACGCCATCGGCCCGGTGAACAAGACGGTGCAGTGGTTTATACTGGACTATGGCGGCGACTTGGCCGACCCCTTGCAGCCCGACCTAACCGAGGGCATCGACCAGTGCCGCTGGGTTAAGTTGGCCGAATTGCCGAACACGCTGAAAGCGGCCCGTCCCTACCTGCGCCCGGTGCGCCAAGCCCTGGAGCGGGAACTGCTAACCCCGGCGGCATTGCGCAGCTGACGGCTGAAAATAACATAAAACCGTGGATAAGTCCGTTATTTTCGTGGATAACCCGTTCTATTCAGTGGATAATTCCAACCTCAATTGTGCATCCCTCCGGGATGGCCGCTGCGATTTTTCCGGCCGGAAAAAGTTATCCACAATGCCCATCGACTTATCCACGCGCCAACCCTTGCCCATCCGTGTTACAATGGAGAATATCAACCGGAAAACCGGCTAGGCCGGATAGGGGTTATTCCCGCTGTCAACCGGCTTATTACGGTTACTCTTTTCGCTGATTTATCGATGATTGATACAGTTCGATTAAACATTAAAGCCGGGGATGGCGGTAACGGCTGCGTCAGCTTTCTGCGGGAGAAGTATCGTCCCAAAGGCGGCCCTAACGGCGGCGATGGCGGGGACGGTGGCCACGCCTATGTGGTCGGCGATGAGTCGTTGAATACCCTGCTGCACCTGAAATATAACAGCACCATTTATGTGGAGCGGGGCGGCCACGGCAAGGGCAAAGGACAGCGCGGCGCCAACGGCACCGATACCGTTATCAAAGTTCCGGTCGGCACCGTAGTTTGGCGGATGCTGCCCCGCGGCCAGCGGGACTTTTTGGCCGACATTACCGACCCGACGCCGCGTCTGGTAGCCCAGGGCGGCCGCGGCGGTTGGGGCAATGCCCACTATGTTTCCGCCACTAATCAGGAACCGATGCTTTCCCAAAGGGGGGAGCGCGGTGAGTATGTCGTTCTGTTCCTCGAGTTGAAACTGCTGGCTGATGTGGGCTTGCTGGCGCGTCCCAACGCCGGCAAATCGACGCTGATTTCCCGTTGCTCGGCGGCCAAACCCCGCATTGCCGATTACCCCTTTACCACTGTGGAGCCGGTGTTGGGGGTAGTCAACAACCGGGGGCAGGATTTTGTGATGATGGAAGTTCCCGGCTTGCTGGAAGGGGCGCACGAAGGCGTTGGCTTGGGCGACCAGTTCCTGCGCCATGCCGAGCGCGCCCGCCTGTATCTGCATATCCTCGATGGCTTGTCGGACAACATCGCCGCCGACTTTCACATGATTAACCGGGAGTTGCAGGAGTTCAACCCGGCTTTGGCCCACAAGCCGCAGTTTATTGTGGTTAACAAACTGGATGTTACCGAGGTGCAGGAACGGCGCGCGGACATTGAACAATCCTTGCGCCAAGCGGCCGCTGAATCCTCATTGCCGGCTTTTCAGTCCGGGCCGCCGCCGGTGTTCTTTATATCGGCGGTCAGCGGCGAGGGCATTGAGCCGCTGTTGGGCCAAGTCGTTGAAACCCTGGAATCCTTGCCTAAAGATGAACTGGCGTCTGCCGGTGAACCGGTAGCCCCCAGCGCGCCTAACCGCCGCCGCTCTGTTGCCGGGCCCAATACTTTCCGCAAGGAAAAGGGCGTTTATATCATCCACTCCGAGCAGTTGGAGCGGTTAAGCGCATTGGCCGATACCCGGGATTACCGGGTGCTGCTGCAACTCTGGCGGGAAATGACCCGGTTGGGTATTGCCCGCCGGCTCGAGGAAGCCGGCATTGAACCCGGTGATACCATCCGCATCGGCCGCGCTGAAATGGAGTGGTTCTAGGATGCGGGTAGGCATCCTCGGCGGCACTTTCGACCCGGTGCATCTGGGCCACCTGCTCATTGCCGAGGAAAGCCGGCTCAGCCTGGCATTGGACCAGGTGCTGTTCATTCCGGCGGGTCAACCTTGGCTAAAGGCGGGTCAACCCTTGACCGCCGCCGAACACCGCTGGCGGATGGCGCAGTTGGCTACGGAGTCTAACCCCCACTTTCAGGTGTTGCGTACCGAAATTGACCGCCCCGGCCACAGCTACACAGTGGACACGCTGACCGACTTGCCCCCCGAATTGGGGCAACCCGCCGAACTCTATTTCATCCTGGGCGGGGACGCTCTGGCGAGCTTTCACCGGTGGAAGGAACCGGAAAGGATTTTGCAACTGGCAAATCTAGTCGTAGTCCGCCGCCCCGGCTACCGGGATGGGGAACTGGATGCCATCATCAACGAAGTCAAAACCCGTTACCCGGACTATGCCCACCGCCTAACCGCCTTGCCGATGCCGGGCGTTGATTTCAGCGCCACGGCCATCCGCCGCCGCGCCGCCGCCGGCCAATCCTTCCGCTACCATACCCCGGAACCGGTCGAGCAGTATATTCTGGAGAATGGGATTTACCGGCTGGAATAGCCCGGTCGGCTACTGATGGGGCCCGCGCTATTTGCTTTCTCCTGGATAACTGATGGCTTACCAGTGTCATTCCACTGCTGACAACACCGGGGTTCTGTCGCATTTGCTGGGTAGTTAGTGATGAAGTACTGAAACTTTTCGGACAGGAAACCACTTGATCGGCCGATCAAGTGTCACTGTTGTGGCAAAGATTTTCTGGCCCAGATGCTGGTCTATATCAAGGCAGATGGGGAGCGGTACTCCCGCCGATGCTTTGCCAGCGCAGTGTGCCAGCGCATAGTGGCCTCTAGGCGGTGAGGTAGAACTATCCAGAAAATGCGACAGAACCCAAACTTCCCCCATAATCCCTACCCTCGCGGCAGTCCCAACCCCCGGCTGGCGATGATGTTGCGCTGCACTTCCGAAGTGCCGGCGGCGATTTTGTGGGAGAAACTGGTCATCCAGTGTTCTTGGATGCGGCCGCGCAACGGCGCCCACTTTTCGCTGCGGTCTAGGACACCGTACATGCCCAAAACTTCCATACCGGCGCTGGTTACCCGCTGCAAAGTTTCGCTGCCGAAAACTTTGCTCATTGACGCCTCTTTGTTCGGCACCAAGCCCTGCCCCTGCATATAGGCTACATTATAAGCCATCAGCCGGGCCACTTCGCACTCGATATAGCGGTCGGCCAAGAGATTCCGCACCCAAGGGGTTTGCATCAGGGGGCGGCCGTTGGCGTTGGTTTCCTGGGCGTAACGGCGGACTTCGTCGAGCAGACGGCGGCCCATCGCCGAATAGTCAATGCCCGACCGCTCAAAATCGAGCAGGGTGACGGCGACATACCAGCCCCGGTTTTCCTCGCCGACCACATTGGCGACAGGGACGCGCACATTGTCAAAGACAATTTCGTTGAACTCATGGCCGCCGGCCATATTGACGATGGGCCGCACCTGGATGCCGGGGGTTTTCATATCGACGAGGATGAAACTGATGCCGCGGTGTTTGGGGGCGTCCGGGTCGGTGCGGGCGAGGAGCATAATCCAGTCCGCCCGATGTCCCAGCGTAGTCCAGATTTTGGAGCCGTTGATGACATATTCGTCATCATCCCGGACGGCCCGGGTGCTTAACGATGCCAGGTCGGAGCCGGATTCCGGTTCGCTGTAGCCCTGACACCACTGGACTTCGCCGCGGGCTACCGGCGGCAGATGGGTCTGTTTCTGCTCCGCGGAGCCGTGAATCATCAGGGTGGGGCCGAGCATCCGGACGCCGAAAATGTCGCGGCCGGGGGCGCGCATATAAGCCAGTTCCTCGTTGTAGATGGCGGAACGGACCGGAGAGGCATTCTGGCCGCCGTACTCCTCGGGCCAGTGCATGGTCAGCCAGCCGCGTTCCGCCATTTTGCGGCGCAGATTCCGGGTCAGCTCCCAGTTCCATTCCTCCGGCCAGCGTCCGCCGCCCTCCCAATCCGGGGGCAGTTCCTGCTGCACGAAATCGCGCAGCTGCTGGCGAAAGGCATCATCGGCGGCGGTGAAGTTGAAATCCACGGAAAACCCTCCCCACTGATTTGAGGATTAGTTGCTGAACCCGGCTCTGGCGGCGGTTGCTTTGGCGGCGCGGCGGCTAGATAGCCCCCACGGCCACGCAGGATTGGGTGCGGACGATGCCGGAGATGGTGTGAATCTTTTCGGTGACCATGGCCCCGACGGCGGTCAGGTCGTCGGCGCTGATGACGGCGATGATGTCAAACTGGCCGGTGACCACATCCACGGAGGCGACGCCCTCGAGATTGCCGAGCTTCGATGCCACTTCCCGGGTCTTGCCGACCGAGGTTTCCACCAAAAGGTACGCTTTGGTTGCCATATTGTTTCCTCTCAACTGGTTGACTGGTTGGTTAATTGGCTAATTGCAAAAGGAGCCGGCGGTTATTGTAAAGGGGGCTGGCTGGTCTGTCAATTGACCGGTTGGGGGTTTTATGCCGGGGAGACAGCGGCTGGCTCTTGCTCCGGCTGGTCGGTCAGGGTTTCATAGGGGCCGCCGGGCAGGAACAAATCCGGGAGCGGCAGGAATTCATCGTGGTCGGTCAGCGGGCCGCTTTGCGGCTGGAGGATAAGGGCGCCGGCTTCCCCATCGTCGTCGGTCAAGTACCATTCGCCGCCGGGGGACTCCAGCAGCAGGGTCAACAAGTCCAGTTTGCCGTCGAGGAACTGGCGCAGCCGTTCCGGGCGGGCGGCTGTTACCAGATAGCGGTCCGTCTTATCCACAATACCGACAAAGACGCCCACATAGTCGCTGCCGGCAACGTCTTTGGCGGAAAAGATTTGCACGCCATCGTAGTAGTCGAGGATGGCGGTAGGGGTGATTCCGATCATCAAGTCACCTGACATACGGCTAGAATGTTGTAAGCGGCCAGCGGCCACCAGGTATGATGGGAGTTGCGGCGGGAGGTATGCTCGATGTAGCCGGCGCCGTTATCCAGCGTAACTTGAGCGATTTGACCTCCCCGGAAGTTCGGCCGCTTTAGCAGTTCCTCTAAATCCTCCCGCTCGACAAATACCGACACTCCCCGCGCCTGACATTCGGAAAGATTAAATTTCTTGCTCGGATTTTCCGCCCTTTGCGACCGGAAATCATCATCAGTAGGCGGGTTATTCCGCACCCGCCGATAGACAATGCGGGGGCCGGCAATTTCCTCAGCAGTCTCCGGCGGGCAATCCTCCGGCAAGGGTTCGCGGTAAATCAGCATCAGGCAGCAAGGATAGCACGGGGTTGCGGTGGGCGGCAAGGGGCGTACCGACTTCAGACAGCGGCCGGTGTTTCCTCCGGCACCAGTTCCCGGAGGTCGATGTCCAGGCGTTCATAGAGGGCTTGGGCCATAGCCGGGGTGATTGCCTGCTGACCGGCGAGGACGACGGCGGTCAGTTCCCGGCCGCCCAAGCAAGGCGCCAAGTCATCCGGGGTCAAGCGCATCTGGTCAATCCAGAACTCCAGCGCGCCAAGCGGGGGCGGATCGGACATCGGATAGTGAATGTCCTCGTAAGCCTCAATAAGGTCGGACAGGAGTTCGTGTTCGGCGTAGTCCGGGGAGTCAGGGCCAATGCCGAAAATTTCCCAGAAGCGGGCCAATGCTTGGCGGTATTCCTCCTCAGTCTGGAGGGGTTCGGTTCGGATGCGTCCCATAGCTAAACCTTACAGATTTCCCGGGTTTTGGGGCAGATTATACACCGTTTTATCGGGGCGGGCTAGGGCGGGCCGCCCTCAGTTGCCGGAATAAACTACCCTTTTAACCCTCCGGGCGGCTATACTACCTCTCGAAACTTGGCAAAGGGATGGCACAAGATGACCGCAGGAATGACGCTGCTGACCCAGGGAGCGGCGGAACTGGGGATTGAACTGGACGCCGGGCAGCAGGAGCAGTTTGCGGTTTATTACCGGGAACTGGCGGCGGCCAATGAACGGGTGAACCTGACTTCGGTTATTGACTATGACGCCGTGCAGGTCAAGCACTTTCTCGATTCCTTGACTTTAGTTGCCGCCTTGGGCGGCCCGGCGGCCTTGACGCGGCCGGGATTAAGGATGGTGGATGTGGGTGCCGGGGCCGGCTTTCCCGGCTTGCCGCTGAAACTGGCTTTCCCCGGCCTGCAACTGGATTTGGTCGAGGCTACCGGCAAAAAAGCCGACTTCCTGCGGCATTTGGTGGACACCTTGGCCTTGACCGGCGTAGCGGTGCATTGGGGACGGGCCGAGGAATTGGCCCACCGGCCGGAACTGCGCGCGACCTTTGACTTGACCCTGGCCCGGGGCGTGGCGAAAATGGCGACCCTGCTGGAATATACCCTGCCTTTTACTCGGCGCGGCGGGTTAGTGGCGGCGTGGAAACACGGCGGCAGCGACCCGGAACTAGCCGCGGCCCAAGCCGCCCTGCAAACCCTCGGCGGGCGGCTCCTGCCGGTTTATCCGGTAAGGCTGCCGGGCTTGACCGATGACCGCATAATAGTAATGGCGGCAAAGGATAAGCCCACGCCCGGCCGCTATCCCCGCCGGCCGGGAATGCCGGGCAAGCAGCCTTTGGGGGCAACCGGAAGTTAGGCGTTGCCACAGGCTGCCTTTAATTCCCGATTAGACCATTCAGAGAGGTTTTTTATGACGGTATTAGTTACCGGGGGCAACGGGCTGATCGGTTCCCGTATCATCCGCAAGCTACTGGAACGGGGGGAGTCGGTCGCGTCCTTTGACTTGGCCCCGCCGCGGCCCCAGCTGCCGCTGCACCGGCATTTGGCTGAAGTCCCCTTTTACCGGGGCGACATTACCCAACTACCGCACCTCCTCGAAGCCTGCGCCTGCCACCTGGTCCGCCGCATCATCCACATGGCGGCCTTGCTACCGCCGGACACCGAGGAACGGCCACACTTCGGAATGCAGGTCAACATCCTCGGGACGAACAACGTATTCGAGGCGGCCCGCTGGGCCGGCATCGCCCGGGTCGTGTACGCCAGTTCCATCGCCGTGTACGGAGTGCAGGAAACCTTTGGCGCGCGACCCTTGACCGAGGACGACTTGACCGCGCCCATCAATGTGTACGGATTCACCAAGGCGGCCAATGACTTTGCCGCCGCCAAGTACCGGGAACGCTACGGACTGGATTTGCGCGGCATCCGCATCGGCACCGTATTCGGCCACGGCCGCACTACCGGAATGACCGGGATGATTGGCGGACTGCTGATTTCCTTGCCCGCCATCGGACAGCCCGTAAATATGCCTTTCCGCCCGGAGGAAGCGTCGCCAATGATTCACGCTGAGGATGCGGCGGAGATTTTCGTTCAGGCGGTATTGAGCGAAAGTCTGCGGCATAACGTCTACCTGACCGGGGGACATCTGGCGACCATCGGCGACCTGGCGGATTTGGTGCGGCGGTTCATCCCGGCGGCGCAAATCACCACCGGCGACCAAGCCGTCCCCCACGTCTATCGGGTGGACAACAGCCGAATGTTGGCGGACTTTGGCTACGAACTGCCGCCCCTGGAAGTGCGGGTGCGGGAACACATCAATGACGCCCGAACCGAGGCTGGATTGCCGCAGCTTGAGGGGTAATGCGGGAAACTCTGGAGCTGCCGGAATGGTCAGCCGTCGTAGTTTCCGCTCGCTCTGCAATCTCCTCATCCGTCAACCGCCGGCGGCTCAACATCACCGGCGGCCGCCGGGGCTACGCAGGCTTACTCCAAATGGCAGCCAAGCCTTTCCGCCCCCCCCCCCCCGACCGTCGCAGCAACAGCAAACGGGACGCATCCCGCGGCTCCACCGGCCTTTGGGCAATCAACTCCGGCGGCAAATAATAATCAAAATCGCTGGTACGCATCGCCAACATCGCCAATCAGGAAAGGGCGCCGTATTGCCGGCCGCAAACCTCTGCCGCCAAGTTTCCCCAATGCGCCCGGGTTGCGGTTAAGTTGCAATTAAGGGCGGGGGCGGAAACTACTTCCACAGCCCATCAGTCCCCATCCGCTTATCCGGGGAACCGTCGGTTGCCGCCATAACCTGCTCGGCCAGTTCGATGCCCTTGACCTTATCCAGCTCCTCGTCATAGCGCGGCGGAATGATACAGTTGGGGCAACCCCGGCGGCACCGGCAAGCCCGGGCAATGCCGATCGCCGTTCTGAGGATTTCGTGCCACTTCTCAAACGCCTTTTTGACAATGCCGATGCCGCCCGGATGACTTTCGATAGAGATAGATTTGCTGCTCCCCTTTGACCAGATGGGTAGTAGTGTCGTGGGCATCCACCGGAATGGTGAAAATGGTGCCCACCCGCAGCAACTGCTCAAAAGCGGCCAGCCCCTCCGGGTCAATATCCTCCAAGGAGCTTACATCCAACCAAAAGGCGTGGGAAGTTGACCGCCAGGACGTGTTGCTCGATGGCGAGTACCGGTCAATTACGCTGTCGCTGCGCTCATCGACCAGACTGACCGATATGAGATTTTCCGACAGGCTTACCCGGCCCAAGTGCGCCTCAATACCCTCCGGCCACCGGGAGCCGTTGAACAACTCCTGAATACTCAGGGACTTGATGAAAACCGGGTTAGTCTTGGAATACTCCAAGTCCGGGGCCGCCAGGTGGATTTCGTTGCTCGAACCGGCCAGAACACTGTCCACCCGATATTTACGCCCCCCTTGCAGATAAATCGCCCCCTCATAGGCTTCCCGGAACTTCTGGTAGTCGGACATAGTGCCGATTTCCTCGCCGGCATACTTCAGCGTCCACATCCGGCCGCCGCTGCCCCGTATTTGCAAACGCTGATGGGGGTTAAACCGCTTGACCGGACGGAAGGAATCGGTCTGCGCCCGGGCGGCTTGATAGAAAGCCCGGCCCAGAATGTCCGCGGACGCATCGTTAAGTTTGCCCCCGGACTCGTACAGAAAGCAGGAGAGATGATTTTCGATAAGCTCCTCGTTGTCCGGGTCGGCAACAATTTCGTCCAAAGGCTTTTTCAGGAAGGTCGGCAAGTTGGCGGCGTAAAACTTGTTGACCGGGTCGTTCATCGCATAAAAGAGGACAAAAGCGTCCTTGTCCCAACCCCGGCCGGCTCGCCCGATGCGCTGCCACGCCGACATCACGGTGTCCGGGAAACCGGCCAGGATGACCCCATCCAAGCCGCCAATGTCAATGCCCAACTCCAGGGCGTTAGTGGAAAAGACCACCCGTTTCGACCCGTCCCGCATACCCCGCTGAATCTCATGCCGTTCCCGATCCGACAAGCCGGCCCGGAACAACGCGATCGCGTCCGTATTCCAGCCGCGGCTTTCCGCCTCCCGCACGGCATAACGATAGCAGCGTTCCACCGCGGCACGCGACGGACAAAAAGCGATTACCGCCTTGCCCTGCTCCATACAAGCCAACGCCGCATTGCGGATCCGCAGCTCGAATATGGGGTAATACGGGTAGTCCGGTATGCTGGGGTCGATGAATGCGAAATGACGCCGGGGCGACAATCGGCCTTGGGCCGACACCAAGTCGAAAGTCCGGCCGGTAAGATTCTCGGCGTGTTCCAGAGGATTGGCGCAGGTAGCCGTCGCCATAAAATACTGCGGCGACGCGCCAATCAGCGACAGATGATGGGTAAGCCGGCGCAACAGCAGCGACATATTGCTACCGAAGTAGCCCCGGTATTCGTGCATTTCGTCAATAACAACGAACTTCAGGTTTTTGAGAAAAGCCGCCCACTGTTCGTTGTAAGCCAGGAAAGACTGATGCAGCATTTCCGGGTTAGTAATCAGCACCGGCGGCGGATTTTCCCGCAGCAGTTTCCGATGCTCCTGGTCCGTATCGCCATCGTAAGACCAGGATTCCAACCCGGCGCTTTTGAGCAAGTCAAAAAGCTGCTGCCGCTGGTCATTGGCAACCGCCTTCATCGGATAAAGCATCAAGGCGTGGCCGCCCCGCTCTTTCAGCAGGCGGTCAATCATCGGTATGGCAAAAGCCAGAGTTTTCCCGCTGGCGGTCGGCGCTTCCAGCACCACATTGTTGCCCGCCAACGCCGCGCTGATGGCTTCGGACTGATGCTCATATAGGCGGGTTATGCCTTGCTCCCCCAACGCCCGGGCGAGTTTAGGCTCGATTTGCTGGAATATGGAACCGTCAGCGTAGAGCGGCGCCACCCGCTCCGTAGTATCCTTGACCACCACATCCCCATCCCGGAGGGCGTCAATATCCGGGGCGTACAGCCGACGAATCAGTCCATCCAGCGAAAACTCGGCGGAGGACTCGGGACTTGCCGCCGGCGGCAAATCAGCCTTTTCCGGTTCGTCGCGTTCATCAGCCTCGGTCGGCGGCTCCCCTTCCTCCGGGGCAGATTCGGCGTCTGCCACCGGGCCGGGCGCAACGGTTGCCGGGGCTTCCTCCGGTCCCTTTTGCTGGCCGGCAAGAACCCGCAGCTGCTCCCCTTTCAGATTCTCAACGACTTTGACCCGGGGCGATTTCACCGCAGCGAGCAGCCGACAAAGGGAGTCCAGGGCGCGGTAGGCGTTTTCATCGGAAAAGGGCTTCTGGTGCGCCCAATTGTTGCGAACTGCCCGCAGTTCACCTACCAAGCTGCGCTCGCCCGGCCCCAAGACGCCCCGGAAAACTTCGTTCCAGCAAGTCCACATCACCTTTAGCAAGGCGGCGGCATCCAAATCCCGGAACGGGCGTCCGGGCTCGAGCGTATCCCCAACAATCCTTTCCAAGTCGGGAACGATTTGCCCGGCTTTCCCTTGAGCCTTGTAGGATTCAATGAAACTACTGGACACGAAAGGCGCGAGGCCACCCTTGAGTTGCTCAATGCCCTTCCCAACCCGTTCATTGTTGGTACTTTCCATAACGCCCACCCCCCTGAATAAGGATTGGGCGGCATTATAACAGATTTCCCTAATCCCTCAACCCCTTTGTTTCCATAACGACGAACTTCCCGCCGGGGCGCATTTGACACACCCGCCCCCATAGTGCTATCCTTGATTGTTGACCTTTCCGGTCAACCATTCCCAACCCCCAGCCACCGCCGGCAGGAGCTGTTCCTATGACCACCCAACGGGTTATCTCCCGGGAGTCCACGGACCTGGACACTGAATATAAGTGGGGCTTTACCATCGACATCGCCCAGGATGTGGCCCCCAAGGGTTTGAGCGAGGACATTGTCCGGTTCATCTCCGCTAAAAAAGACGAACCGGAGTGGCTGCTCGACTGGCGGTTGCGCGCCTATCGCCACTGGGTTTCCCTCAAGGAGGAGGAGCCGACTTGGGCGAACATTGAGCATCCGCCCATTGACTTTCAGGACATCAGCTATTACGCCGCGCCCAACGCCGCCAAGGATGGCCCCAAGAGTATGGAGGAGGTCGATCCGGAACTGCTGGCCGCCTTCGACAAGCTGGGGATTCCGCTGGAGGAGCAGAAACAGCTGGCCGGGGTGGCGGTGGACGCGGTGCTGGACAGCTCCTCGGTAGCTACTACTTATCAGGAAACCCTCGAAAAAGCCGGCGTCATTTTCTGCTCGATGAGCGAAGCCGTCCGCAATCACCCGGAACTGGTGCAAAAATACCTCGGCTCCGTCGTCCCCTACGCCGATAACTTCTATGCGGCGTTGAATTCGGCGGTGTTCAGCGACGGGTCTTTTGCCTATATCCCCAAGGGGGTGCGCTGCCCGATGGAGTTGATGACCTACTTCCGCATCAACGCCCTTGACACCGGCCAGTTCGAGCGGACGCTGATTGTGGCGGAGGACAGCGCCTATGTCAGCTACCTCGAAGGCTGCACCGCCCCCATGCGCAAATCCCACCAACTCCACGCTGCGGTGGTAGAGTTGGTGGCGTTGGATGATGCCGAAATCAAGTATTCGACGCTGCAAAACTGGTTCCCCGGCGACAAAGAGGGCAATGGCGGCGTCTATAACTTCGTCACCAAACGCGGCAAAGCCCAGGGCAGCAACTCCAAAATCTCTTGGACGCAGGTCGAAACCGGCTCCGCCATCACCTGGAAATACCCCAGCGTCATCCTGCAAGGGGATAATTCGGTGGGGGAGTTTTATTCGGTGGCTCTGGTGAACAATTACCAGCAGGCCGATACCGGCACCAAGATGATTCACTTGGGCAAAAACACGAAAAGCACCATCGTGGCCAAGGGCATTTCCGCCGGCCGGGGGCAGAACACCTACCGCGGCTTGGTCAAAATTATGCCCACGGCCCGCGGCGCCCGCAACTTTACCCAATGCGATTCCCTGCTGATTGGCGACCAGTGCGGGGCGCATACGGTTCCCTACATCGAAGTCCAAAATCCCACTGCCCAGCTGGAACACGAAGCCACCACTTCCAAGGTCAGCGATGACCAGCTGTTTTACTGCCAGCAGCGCGGCATCGCCCCGGAGGAAGCCAACTATATGATTATCAACGGCTTTTGCCGTGGGATTTTTCAGGAGTTGCCCTTTGAGTTTGCGATGGAAGCGGGGCAATTGATGAAAGTCAGTCTCGAAGGGACGGTGGGGTAGTCGGCTAAAGGAACGGCGCGCTGAACGGTGCGGTAGGTTGGGGTATCGGCCGCCGCCCGCCGCCCCTTTTCCCGGAAAAATAAAATCGCCGCCGCCCTCACCGGCCGGCGGCAAAGTAGTAAAATAACCGTGAATGACGCTGACCACGGCAGTGAGGGCCTCCTGCGCTGGCTGCTCAACCTGCCGGCCGTTCCCCGATTGGTGGTGTTGGGCCTCTGCGGCCTCTGGTGGATTTACTTTACCATCGGCGCCTACATCGAGAGCCTGCAAAATCCGGGGCAAGTCTGGTGGCTCCACCTGTGGAACGGCAGCCTCGGCGGCAACAGCTTCAGCGCCTTCGGCGCCACCGTCCTGTCCCTATACCTGACCTCGGAGGTAATAACTATGATACTTACCCTGCTGGGCAATCGCCGCCGCATCCTCGACGCCGCCAAAAAAGCCGACTCCAAAGCCCGCCAAGAGGGCCGCCAGGAAGGTATGGAAGTCGGCCGCCAGGAAGGCGTGGCAGTCGGTCGCCAAGAAGGCCGCCAAGAGGGTTTGGACGAAGGACTGGCGAAAGGCCGCCAGCAAATGAGTCAAGAGGTGGCCGAATGGTACCATTCGGCTAAAGAGGATTGGGCCGCCGGCCGCGACCCCGGCCCCCCGCCCATCTTCGACGAAAACGGCAACAAACCGGCTTAACTTCCCCGGGGAGGGGCAATAACCATGATACTTACCCTGCTCGGCAATCGCCGCCGCATCCTCGACGCCGCCCAAAAAGCCGCAGCCCAAGCCCGCCAAAAAGCCTGGCAGGAAGGTTGGCAAGAGGGCTGGGTGGAAGGCCGACGGGAAGGCGTGGAAATCGCCCGGCGCGAAGCACTTCAAGAAATGGCGGACTGGTGGTACGGGTACGCCAAAGCGGAATTCGCCGCCGGCCGCGACCCCGGCCCCCCGCCCATCCTCAACGAAACCGGCAACCAGCCCTCCTAACCATCCTGCGAGGTGCCGCTATGGTTCGCGCTATTGACGCCGTGATTGACGAACAAGGCAACGTACGCTTGCTGGAACCGGTAAAACTTCCCGGGAAGCGCAAGGCCATCGTTACCATCCTGGAGGAAGGCTCGTCCGTCGCGGCCACCGCCCTGCTGAGCGAAGCCGCCTTGTCCCCAGACTGGAACCGGCCGGAGGAGGATGCGGCATGGGCCCACTTGCAGCCGGAGCAGTAGTGTTGGTCCGTTTCCCTTTCTCGGACTTATCCGGGTCGAAATTGCGCCCGGCTGTAGTATTAGCCGGAGCAAGTCGGGACGACCGGATCTTGTGCCAAGTTACCAGTAATCCTTACGGCGACCCGCGGGCGGTAGCTTTGACCGCCGCCAGTTTCAGCGCCGGCTCTCTGGAAAGGGTCAGTTATGCCCGTCCCGGAAAACTTTTCACTGCCAATATCGATTTGGTATCCGGGCAAGCCGGATTCCTGAAAGAAGGAGTTTTCAGTCGGTTGATTGACACAGTGGTGCGCCTGTTGACCGCCCACCGACCATCGGCTCATCCCGCCGGCAATGGCAAAGACCGCGCACCCCAACCGCCTTAACGAAAGCCCGGCCGTTACCGCGCATCGCCCGCCCAAAAGCAAGTCAAACCCGAAACCAAACCAAAAACAACCCCCAGCCATCCCCTAAAAGGAGCCACCACCCCCACTATGTCCCCCATCCTCGAAATAGCCAACCTCCATATCGCCGTCGCCGACCAGCCCATCCTCGCCGGCGTCAACCTCACTGTCCACCCCGGCCAGGTCCACGCCATTATGGGCCCCAACGGCTCCGGCAAAAGCACCCTCGCCAATGCCCTCGCCGGCCGCCCCGACTACACCATCACCGCCGGCCAAGTCCACTACCGCGGCCAGGATTTGCTCGCCCTCACCCCCGAGGAACGCGCCCGGGAAGGACTTTTCCTCGCCTTCCAATACCCGATGGAACTCCCCGGCGTCCGCGCCTGGCAATTCCTCAAAGCCGCCGCCGACGCCGCCCGCATCCACCGCGGCCACGAGGAATACTCCGCCCGCGACTTCGACCGGATGCTCCGCGAAAAAATAAAGCTGGTCGAGATTGACCCGGAACTCGTCCGCCGCTCCGTCAACGAAGGCTTCTCCGGCGGCGAAAAAAAGCGCAACGAAATCCTCCAAATGGCTATTCTGGAGCCGACTTTGGCGCTGCTGGATGAAACCGACTCTGGCCTCGACATCGACGCCCTCCGCATCGTCGCCGACGGCGTCAACGCCCTCCGCCGTCCCGACAACGCCATCATCCTCGTCACCCACTACCAACGCCTCCTCAACTACATCACCCCCGACCAAGTCCACGTCCTCCTCGACGGCCGTATCGTCCGCTCCGGCGGCCCCGAACTCGCCCTCGAACTCGAGGAAAAAGGCTACGACTGGATTAAAGACGCCGTAGCCTAGCCCCGGCCATTGCCCGGCATTGCGCCGCCGCTTGAACAAACCGTTTCCCGGAACGGGGAAAATCGGCTATAATGCTAACAGTCCCTAATCAGGAGACGGAAACTATGGACATCGCCAACAACGACCGGGTCGGCAAAGGCTTGGAGCAGATGAAGCTCGGTCTCTTGCCCTACGTCTCTAACCGTTTCATCGCAGCCTACCGGGCGCAAGGCAAAGCCGGGCAAATCGTTTCCGACCTGAAACGAATTGTTGGGGCGAACCTCGACCCCGGCCGTCCCTTCGACGGCATGGACGTAGCCGCCCTGCTCAAAGTAATGTCGCGAACGTGGAACGATGTTTTCTGGTCCGCTTTGGGCCCGGTGGAGCGCGGCTTGGTCAGCGAATTGCGCGACGACCGCAACAACTGGGCGCACCAAGAGCCTTTTTCCGACGGCGATGCCTACCGCGCCCTCGACTCCATCTGCCGCCTGCTTACCGCCATCAATTCCCCTCAAGTCCAAAACGCCGAAAGCCTGAGAGCGGAACAACTGGCGATTCTGTCCGGCCGGCAAACCAACCAATTGGGAAAACCGGAATCGCCGCCGTTGCCGGCCGGCGGCCGGCAAACCACCCAACTGGAAACAGCGAAACCGCCGCCGATTCCGGTTGACCCGGAAACCGATCCGGAGGACATCCCACTTTTCTGGATTAACTTCGACTCCGCCCGGACCACTTTGCATCGGGATGGTTGCTCAACCATCCGGGGCTTTAACACCCAGCGGAAAATCGACCCGAGGTACGGCTGGAAATACTTTAGCCACCGCGCCGCCGCCAGCACCGCGCTAGTTGAGCGCAAATACCACGCCTGCCGTGTCTGCAACCCCTAACCGCCGCCGCCAGGGAGCTAACCAACCAACTATGACCCAAACCCCTACCGTCAACCACCCGGCTTACTACGCCGACTACCGCGCCCGGCAGCAGCAAACCGCCGCCGGCCCGGCTTGGCTCCACGACCTCTGCGCCGCCGCTTGGCAGCGTTTCGACGCCGCCGGCTTTCCCACCGCCCGCCGCGGCAACGAACCCTGGAAATACACCAGCGTTGCCCCCATCGCCCGGGCCCAATTCACCCCTTCCCTTGCCGCCCCGGACGCCATCCCTAACGCTGAACTCCCCGGCGGCGACCTTCCCCTACCCGCCGCCGCCTTGCCCGCCCCTTGGCACAACCTGCTCTTTATCGACGGTATCCCTCGGCCCGCCCCGGCGGCCGCCACTGAACCCGCCCGGACGCCGCTGGACGCCGCATCATTCACCCTCAGCTCCTTGGCCGCCGCCATCCGGAACGAACCCGAAACCCTCCGTCCCTACCTCGGTCAACTGGCCGACATCGCTGAACCCTTTACCGCCCTCAACACCGCCTTTCTCCACGACGGCGCTTATATCCATTTGCCCGACGACTATCCCGAACCCGTAACCCTCCATCTAACCTACCTTGCCACCGGCGCGGCGGCCATCCCCGCCAATGGCGAACCCGGCAGCAGCCCGGCCGCCGCCGTTACTTACCCCCGCACCCTCATTATTGCCGGCCGCAACGCTAACCTGACCATTCTCGAAAGCTACATCGGCCCCGGGCCGGCTGAACCGGCTGCCGCCCGCCCGCCGCGCTACTTCACCAACGCCGTCACCGAAGTTGCCCTGTCGGAGGGGGCGCAAGTCCACCACTACCGCCTCCTCGCCGAAAGCCCCGATGCCTACCACATCGGTACTACCCGCGTAACCCAAGCCCAGGACAGCAGCTACACCTCCGGCTCCTTCGCCCGGGGTATGGCATTAGGCCGCCACGACCTCGCCGTTCTCCTCAATGGCACGGGCGCCTACTGCTCCCTCAACGGCTTGTACCTGGCCGACGACAGCCAGCACATCGACAACTTGGTCAGCATCGACCACGCCCACCCTCACGGTACCAGCCGCCTCTACTACAAAGGCATCCTCGACGGCCGCGCCAAAGCCGTCTTTGGCGGCACTGTCCTCGTCCGCAAAAACGCCCAGAAAACCGACGCCCAGCAGACCGACAAAAACCTGCTCCTCTCCGACCGCGCCGAAGTGGACAGCAAACCCAGCCTCCTCATCTATGCCGATGATGTAAAATGCGGCCACGGCGCCACCGCCGGCCATATCGACGCCGATACCCTGTTCTATATGCAAAGCCGGGGCCTCGACCCCCAAACCGCCAGCCAAATCCTGATCCACGCCTTCGCCCGGGAAATTATCGAAACCGTGAACCCGGCGGAAATCCGCGATTATCTCGACCGCCGATTTACCGCCGCCATCGCCAACAAAACCTTGCCCGGCGGGAGCCGAACCTCGGGGGGTGCCTAGTATGTCCACCGCCGCTTTGCCCTTTGACCCGGCCCGCATCCGGGCCGACTTCCCCATCCTCCGGCAAACCATCAACGACCAGCCCCTGGTCTATCTCGACAACGCCGCCACCGGCCAGAAACCCCAGCCGGTCATCGACGCCCTCGTCCACTACTACGCCACCGAAAACTCCAACGTCCACCGCGGCGTCCACACCCTCAGCCAGCGCGCTACCGACGCCTACGAAGGGGCGCGGGAAAAAGTCCGCCACTTCCTCAACGCCCCGGCCGACCGGGAAATTATCTTTGTCCGCGGTACTACCGAGGGCATTAACTTGGTAGCGCAGACTTGGGGCCGCCAGAATATCGGCCCCGGCGACGAAATCATCATCTCTGCGATGGAACACCACTCCAATATCGTCCCCTGGCAAATCCTCGGTCAGGAAAAGGGGGCGCGGCTCCGCATCATCCCCATCAACGATGCCGGCGAACTGCTGCTGGACGAATACGAAAGCCTGCTTAATGACCGCACCAAACTGGTCGCCGTCGTCCACCAGTCCAACGCCCTCGGCACCATCAACCCGGTGGCCGAAATTATCGACCTGGCCCACCGCCGCGGCATCCCCGTCCTCCTCGACGGCGCCCAATCCATCGCCCATATCCCGGTCGATGTAACCCAACTCGACTGCGACTTCTACGCCTTCTCCGGCCATAAACTCTATGGCCCCACCGGCATTGGCGTCCTCTACGGCAAAGCCCACTTGCTCGAAGCGATGCCCCCCTACCAGGGCGGCGGCGAAATGATTCGCTCCGTAACCTTCGAGCAAACCCTTTACAACACCATCCCCAACAAATTCGAAGCCGGCACTCAGAACATTGCCGGCAGCGTCGGCTTGGGCGCGGCGATCGACTATGTTACCGCCTTGGGGATGGACAATATCGCCGCCTACGAACAGGAACTCCTGGCCTACGGCGCGGAACGCCTTGCCGAAATCGGCCCCCTGCGCCTCATCGGTACCGCCCGGCACAAGGGCAGCATCCTATCCTTTGTGATGACAAACGCCCACCCCCACGATGTCGGCACCATCCTTGACGCCGCCGGCATTGCCGTCCGCACCGGCCACCACTGCGCCCAACCCCTGATGGAACGCTACGGCATCCCCGCCACCGTCCGCGCTTCCCTGGCTTTCTACAACACCAAAGAGGAGCTTGATACCCTGGCGCGGGGCCTCGACCGGGTTATCGAAATTTTCGGCTGACTATGGCTAATCTCAACGAACTCTACCAGGAAATCCTGCTCGAGCATAACAACCGCCCGCGCAACTTCCGCGTCCTGCCCGACGCCAACCGTCAGGCTGACGGTTACAACCCTTTGTGCGGCGACCGCATCACCCTCTACCTCCGGATTGAGGACGACACCATCGCCGACGCCGCCTTTCAGGGCATCGGCTGCGCCATCTCCCGCGCCACCGCCTCCATGCTCACCCAAAGCGTCAAAGGCCAAACCCTCGCCCACGCCGCCCAGCTTTTCGACGGTTTCCACACTATGCTCACCGTCCCGGACGGCGAAGTGGACTACGACGCCCTCGGCGACCTCGAAATGCTCGCCGGCGTCGCCGCCTACCCCACCCGGATTAAATGCGCCATCCTCCCCTGGCACACCCTCAACGCCGCCATCGCCGGCCAGCAAAGCTCAGTAACCACGGAGTAGCCATGCCTACCCGCGTCCAGTTCTACCGCAACACCAGCGTCTTGTACCACACCCGCGCCCAATCCTACCTGGCGCAAAACGACCTGCTCCAAGCCTCCGAAAAGGGTTGGGGCGCCGCCGCCTTACGGGTCAAAAGCGTAGCCGAACGCCGCCGCTGGCGCCACCGGGAACACTCGGACTTGGGACAGGCCATCGAACTGTTGGTAGCAGAAACCGGGGATGTCGAGTTTCGCCGCTTGTTCAAGTCGGCCGGCGACCTGCATCGCAATTTCTATGAAGGACGGCTAAACCGGTCAGCGGTAAGCAATCGAGTTTCCCGGGTTACGACTTTGCTCCGCAAGTTAGACCAGTTGCCGCCATAATAGGAAGGCTGAGTATGATTACTCAAACCGCCCAGCACATTGCCGTAAGTTGGGCTTTTATGTCCAAAGCCGATGCTGCCCTAAAGCGGGATGATTTACCCGCGGCCTCCCGCAAGGGTTGGAATGCCGCCGCCTGGATGTTGCGCGGCCTTGCCCGGGAAAAGGGCTGGTGCTATACCGGCTTTTACGGCATCGACGGCGTGATGAACCGCCTTGAGGAAAGCAGTTCTGACCCGGAGATTGACCTTCACTTCTCCGCCGCCCGTGCCCTCGAGCGGAACGCTTACGACCCGTGGGAGTCCCGGGATTCCGTGGCGCATGGCCTCCTGGAAGTCGCCCAACTCCTCCGCAAACTGGAGCGGCTCCCCTAATCAACCGCCGCCAGCGTCTCACCGCCCGTCTTGACCGGGGATGAATTATGACCATCCAAACCGCCCGCTACACTGAAGTAAGTTGGGCCTTCCTAGCTAAAGCCGAGTCCGCCCTCTCCCGGGGGGACTTGGTAACGGCATCCTGGCAAGGTTGGTGCGCTACCGCCTGGGCTTTGCGCGGTTTCGCCCGGGAACGGGGCTGGACTTACACCGGCTTTTACGGCATTAACGGCGTAATGAACCGGCTGGTCGAGGAATATAATGCGGACGACCTCGACCGCTGGTTTTCCGCGGCCGCGGCCTTGGAGCAGAACGCCTACGAAAATTGGGACTCCCGAATGTCGGTGGAACACGGCCTCGACCGGGTTGGCAAGCTCCTCCGCAAACTGGAGCGGCTCCCCTAACCAACCGCCGCCAGCGTCTCACCGCCCCTTTCTAACCGGGGATGATATTATGACCATGTCTAGCCCGGTAGAAATCCACACCGACGGCGCCTGCCTCGGCAATCCCGGCCCCGGCGGGTATGGGGTCGTGCTGCGTTACGGGGAGTCCCGCCGGGAGTTGAGCGGCGGCTATCGGCTGACTACCAACAATCGGATGGAATTGATGGCGGTTATCAAAGCGCTGGAGGCTTTGAATCGGCCTTGCCCGGTCATCTTGCACAGCGACTCCCGCTATGTAGTGGACGCCATTGAAAAAGGTTGGGCTAAAAAATGGCAAGCCAACGGCTGGCGGCGCAACAAACGGGAATTGGCGTTGAACCCGGACTTGTGGCAAACCTTGCTGGAACTCTGCGCCCGGCATCAGGTACAATTCCGCTGGGTGCGCGGCCACGCCGGCAATGCCGAAAACGAACGCTGCGACCGCCTCGCCGTCCAAGCCGCCAAACAGCCCAACTTGCCGGAGGATGTGGGCTATCGGCCGTAACCGGCATTCAGCCTTTCCCGCAAGGGATGAGAGAAAGTCCGACTATGCTTGACCCGCAACCCTCTGAACCCCGCCCTTGGGAAACCGCGGAAATCCCCGAAGTCCGCTACTTGTACCCGTGCTACGGCGAAAGCTGGCATGACGTTTCCGACTTTAGCGCCGCTGCCCTCTACTGGTGGCCCGGCGACGCAGCCTGGGACGGCGATGAACCCGACGAACCCGGCTGGCTCTGTCGGCAATGCCACTTCGAGCGGTTTTCCTACTACCCCGACCCCAAAACCGGCGCCCATCGCCTTAAAGACCCGCCGCCCGCCCTCAGCTTTCCCGACTACTTGGCGGCCCTGGTAACTCTGGATCAGGAATTGACCCGGCGCGCCGGCTTGCCCCGCTACTTGGTATAATTCCAACCACTGCAACCCTTCCCCACACAACCAAACCGGAGCGTCAACTCCCCAAAATCTTGATTGCAAAGGCGGCCAGCTATGAACCTCAACACATTCATCCAAACGGCTCTGGAGCAGGAGCAAAGTTTGCTGCTGACGGCGGTGGGGGATTTGACGCCGGCGGAACTGGCTTGGCAGCCGGGGCCGGGGGCTAACTCTATCGGCTGGATGCTGTGGCATACGCTGCGGGTGGAGGATATGTGGATTCATTTCTTTTGCCAGGGGCAGTACGAGCTGTGGGAGCGGGAGGGATGGCATGAGCGGTTTGGGCTGCCGACCCGGGATAACGGGTTTGGGCATAGCCCGGAGCGGGTGGCTAACTTCCCCGCCCTCGACTTGGAGGAGCTGCTGCGCTACGGCGCGGCGGTGCGGGCGGCTACTCTGGACTATCTGCGCGGCTTGTCCCCGGAGGATTTTGCCGTCGAAAAGCCGTTGCCCTGGGCGCGGGACACCCGCATATCCATAGCGCGGGTGTTTATGCAGCTGATTGGGGAGTTTTATCAGCATCAGGGGCAGATTGCCTACTTGAAAGGGCTGCAACGGGGGGCCGGGGCTTTGCCGGCGTCTTATGGGGCGCCGGGTTAATTCCAGGGAAAGGACATTCCGGCAAAGAAAGGGCCATCGGCTCAGGTCCATCGCATATACCTAGCGGCCTACTTATCGTCATTCCCGTGAAAACGGGAATCCAGAGTCACCGGCCTTTCTGGATTCCCACTTTCGTGGGAATGACGGTTGCTATATGGGATAGCCCGGCCAATCCCCCGCCGGTCAAGTTGACAACTCCCAGTCCCTTTGTTACTATCGGCGGGGCAGAGTTGCCGGCGGCCATTGCGGAGGATGCCGACGGCGCAGTTAGCGCGGTTAGTTAGACTTACCCCGGGAAGGGAGGTTTTGGCAACAGTGGCTTTTGTAAGTGGCTTGAGGTGCCGGGAATGCAGCCGGGAGTATCCGGCGGAAGCCCTCAATGTTTGTGACTTTTGCTTCGGCCCGCTGGAAGTGGTGTACGATTACGCTACTATCGCCGAGGCGGTCAGCCGCGACCGCATCGCCGCCGGGCCGCTGAGCATCTGGCGTTATCAGGATTTGCTGCCGGCCCAGGGCGATGACCCGGTGGACATTATGGCCGGCTATACGCCGTTGCTGCGGGCCCGCAACTTGGGCCGGCGGCTGGGGCTGAATAACCTTTACATCAAGAACGACAGCGTCAACCCGTCCTACTCTTTCAAGGACCGGGTGGTGTCGGTGGCGGCGACCAAAGCTCAGGAGTTCGGCTTTGAGACCATCGCCTGCGCTTCGACCGGCAATCTGGCGTGCAGCGTGGCGGCCCACGCCGCCCGGGCCGGGATGCGCTCCGTGGTTTTCATCCCCTCCAACCTGGAGCGCGGCAAGGTTATCGGGGCCGCCGTCTATGGCCCGACGATGGTAGCGGTGGACGGCACTTATGACGAAGTGAACCGCCTGTGCAGCGAAGTGGGCGACAACTATCCCTGGGCTTTCGTCAACATCAATATGCGCCCCTACTACGCCGAGGGCAGCAAAACCCTGGGCTACGAAGTGGCGGAACAGTTAGGCTGGCGGCTGCCCGACCATGTGGTCATCCCCTCGGCGTCGGGGGCCATGTTCACCAAAATTTGGAAGGGGTTTAACGAACTGGCTTGCCTCGGCCTTCTCGAGGGCGTAACGCCGATGACCTTTGGCGCCGACCAGAACACCGTCCACCATCCGGCGGTAACGACCCGGATGCACATGACCCAAGCCACCGGCTGCGCGCCCATCGTCAACGCCTGGGCCGCCGGGCAAAGCCAGGTGCGGCCGGTGCGGCCGGACAGCATCGCCAAATCCCTGGCCATTGGCAATCCCGCCGATGGCATCTATGCCCTGCGGGTTATCCGGGAATCGGCCGGCAGCGCCTACGCCGTGCCGGAGCCGGAAGTGGTGGAGGGCATCAAGCTGCTGGCCGAAACGGAGGGCATCTTTACCGAAACGGCCGGCGGCGTAACTATCTCCGGCTTGAAATACCTGGCGGAAAGCGGCGCCATTGACCGGGACGCCTTGACCGTAGCCTACATTACCGGCAACGGGCTGAAAACCCAGGAAGCCGTCGAGGAAGTGGTCAATCCCTTGATGATAAAGCCGATGATGAGTTCCTTTGAGGAAGCCCTCAGCGGCGGGCCGAGCTTGGCGGTGCGCTAAGCCGGCCGGCTACGCTAGTTCCAGGTAAGAGTTCCGGGTAAGCAGGAAAAGTCCGCCGCCGTCAGATTTTGGAGAGGATAGCCGGGCAATGAGCCGCCAGCGGGTAAAGTTCACTTTCGAGGGCGAACTGGTCAAGGAGCCGATAATCTACCGGCTGGGCCGGGACTTTCACCTGGTCACCAACATTCGCCGGGCGGATGTGGGGGAGTTTATCGGCTGGGTAGTGCTGGAGTTGGACGGGGAGAAAGAGGAAATTGAGCGCGGCTTGCAATGGGTCAGTTCCACCGGAGTGCGGGTTGACCCGGTAAGCGGCGATGTGCTGCAAGGGTAGCGGCAACCGGAAAGGAAATCGAGAATGACGCAACTCGCGCCCCCGGATTTTGACCATCCCGACGCGGAAGCCGTGGCCGATTACCGCCGGCAGGCGCGGGTCTTTCTGGCCCGCAGCCGGGAGTATCTGGCGGCTGACGACCTGCATCAGGCGTCGGAAAAAGGTTGGGCGGCCGCGGCGTGGATGGCTAAAGCCGTGGCTACCGCCCAAGGTTGGGAGTATGGAAGGCACGGGCAGTTTTTTCCGGTAATGCGCCGTTGCGAAGCCTTATCCGGCGACCGCCGTCTGGCCGATTTGTGGCCGGCCGCCAACCTGCTGCACGAGTTCTTTTACACCCGGCGGGTCTTTTTAGACCCGGGCCTGGTTGGGCAGCGGCTCGAGCAGGTAGCCGTTATGCTGGACATTCTGGAGCCGCTGACCCAAGGGTAAGGCGGCCGACACCGCACGAAAAAGGAGGATTCCCCGAAAATGTCCGTCGTGGTTCGCATTCCCACGCCCCTGCGCCGTATGACCAACGGCCAGGACAAGGTAGAACTGGAAGCCGCCGCCTTGTCCGCAATGATTGAAACCCTGGAAGCCGACTATCCCGGCATCAAGGAACGGCTCATCGACGAAAACGGGGAACTCCGCTACTTCGTCAACATTTACCTGAACGGCGAGGATGTGCGTTTCCTGCAAGGCTTGGATACGACCGCCGCCGCCGGGGACGAAATCAGCATAGTGCCGGCCGTAGCCGGGGGGTAGCAAGCGGCCGGGCTTGCCAATCGCAAAACCGATGGGGCGGCAATGCCGCTAATCCCCATCCTACTCCCCAATCAGCTCCCGCAGGGCCGATTTGGTTTCACCCTCGGGCAAGGTTGCTATGGCGGCTTGGAGCGTGGCTTGGTATTGGGCGGGGAAATCGGCGGCCACTTCGCCGCGGGCGGCCCGTTGGGCAAAGTCGGCGCGGGCTTGCTGTAAGCGTTGCGCCAGCCAGGGGCGGCCGCCCCGTTCCAGCAGGGCAGCAAGATACTGCCCATCCCCGGCCAGCGAAATAGGCAAATCCGGCAGCCGCGCCGCCCGGCTTTTATCGTAGGCAAACCAGGCCAGGGCTTCCCGCACTATCTTATCCTCCCCCATAGCGTCCAGGATAATCGTCAAGTCCGCAGCCAGGGCCGGGTCGGCGTAAATCAGCCGGTAGATGGCCGCCGGCGGGGGCAGCAGCACCGGGTCGCTGTCCCGAATCAACTGGGCCGCGGCCGCCGGATAAATCGACAGGGCCCAAGCGGCGGCCGCCGGCTGTTCCCGGAGAAAGCCGCCCAAAGGCACCGGGCTGTCCAGCAGGATAGCCAAAGTTGCCGCCGGTTCCCTTTGGGTGCGGTCAGCGATAACCTGATACAAGCCTTGCAGATAGAGTTCGTCGATGCGATAGTTGCCGGACGCCTCGGCGACCAACAGGGCAATGCCGCGCTGCAAGGCCAGGGTGTCCGCCGCCGCAGTAACTTCCAGCCGGGGCAGCAAGTCCGCCGGGGGCAGGATGGCGCGAATTTGCGCCGGGGCGACGGTCAGCAGCCGGCGGAAAGCGTCCGTCTCCAGAGCCATTACCACCCGCCGGGCGGTATCCCGGTCCGCATCCCGCAGCAAATCCAGAAAGAGGCGCACATCCTCCGGCGGGCCGTAATTCTGTTCCTCGAGGAAACGGCGTAGCTCGCCGGCTCCGGCGGCGGCGTCCCGCTGGCCGGCGGTCAAAGTGGGGCGCATTACTTGGTCGAAGCGGTTCAGATGTTCGACAAAGGCGGCCGTAGCGGACAAGGTAGTACCCGGCGGCAGCGGCGTATCCCGGGCGAACAGTTCCAGCAGAACCGGGTTGTCCAACGCCGGCAGGAAGTTGACCAGAAAGGGCTGTTCCGGCAGACGGGCGGCGATATATTCGGTTTGCCATTCCGGGGATTGCCCGGCCACGGCGGTCAGGGTGGACAAGGCGGCGTCCACTTGGCCCGCACGCGGCAGAGTCAGGGATTGCAGGTAGCCGGGATGCCGCCGGTACAAATCCAGTTTATCCCGTAGATAGCTGCGCCAGAACCAGAAATTGGTTTCCTTTTCCGGGTCGCCCAAAAGCAGGTCAAACTGGGCGGCAAAGTCAAAGAGCCGTTGCCGTTCCTCCCGGTTCAGCCAGCGGCGGGGGGACGCCAGCAAGTCAGCGGACGGTTCATAAGGCGGCAAGGCGGCGTAACCGCGCAAATCCAGATGGGTATAACCCAGATACTGACCGGCGGTATGCCGCTGCTCCGGGGGCAAGCTCTGATACCAGGCCGCCGCGGCGTACCAGTCGGGAAACGGCCCCTCCCGCAGCAGATATAGCCAGTAGGGGCGCAGGATGGGCGGCACTAACGCCAAATGGCCGCCGGTGTCGTAAATCAAATCGGCTTCCGCGCTGTGCAGCAGCGGCTCCAGGTTGTCGGCGGAAAGTTCCGGCAAGTTGCGCCACCGCTGCCGCAGCAGTTCGTAATCATCCGGCGGCTGCGCCATAAAAGTCAACGCGGCGTCGTGGTAGCTTTGCAAAGCCGGCGACACCGTTTCCCCGTCCGGGATTTCCCAAGACAAATCGGGCCGGCCGGCTACCGGAAAGCCGCCCCAATAGGAATGGGAAAGTTCGTGCATTACCGGGTTGGGCTTGGCTTCGCCGACGCCGGCCCAGCCGTGAAAGCCGTAACTGCCGAAATAGCCCGGCTCGCCCAACATCTGCCGCGTCTCCAAGCTGTAAAGCAGGGCGGCCCCGGCTTCAGTAAGGTTATAGAGGTTAATGACAGATTCCAACCGCTGCCGCACCCAGGGACTGTTGCCGGGATGCGGCGTCGGCCCGGGCGATAGAGCCGGCGATACCGGAATAGCCGTCGGAGATGATAACCGGCCGGCCGTAGGCGAAACAGTAGCGGTCGGCGCCGCGACCGTAGCCCCGGGAGCCGCCAAGCCCGGTGCCGGCAACACCGCCGGGCTACCATCCGCAGTGCCGTTAGCCGCCTGGGCGGGATTAACGGCAGTGGGAGCCGGTACCGGAACGGGAGACGCCGGCGGCAAGGCGGCCGGAACGGGGGCGTTGGCGCGCAACTCTGGGTCAACGCCCGCTGGGTTAGTCGGCGGATTGCCGGGGACGGCGGAGTTGACCGGCAGCAGGGGCGCGGCGGACGAGGCGGTGCAAGCCGTCGTCAGCAAGGCCAGCAGGAAAACGGGCAGCAAGCCGGGGAAACGGCGGCCGGGATGTGGCGTCTTAATCACTGCTTGCCCCTGCTCCTTTTTTGCGGGGGATTATATAGCCCAATTGCCCGGCGCGCTACCCCCGGAAGCAGTGGCATTAAAACCGTCATTCCTTAATTCCGGTTTTCCCGGGAAAGCCGGTTCTGTTCCATTTTGCGGGGGGGGGGGGGCTGAACGATGAATGGGAAACCGTGGCCGCTATTCCCGCAAAACCGCAAGCCGATGTCGTGCCGGCCTGATGAAATTGGCTGGGCGGCCACGGAGCGGATAGCGTGGGAAATGGATGAGCGGGTAAAGGAATGGCGTCGGCAGTGGGTTGCCGGTCATCTCGATGTTGAGGGATAATTCACTATGCTTTGGCTTCATCAGGACTTGGCGACTATCACCGGTGTTGTGTATGCGGACGTTCGGAAGCCGAGGTCGGAGAGTTGCTGGTGTGCTTGCGAGAGCCGCACCTGCGGGAATGCTTTGATTGCGGGTTTGGCTTGTTGCCCGTAGAGGACAACGAGTAGAGGCAGCCAATCCCCCCAACAAAATGGAACAGTACCGTTCAGTCGAATAACCCCAAATTCTCGTAAAACTTCTTGATTTGCTGTGGGTAATTCCCTATGGCTACTTCAGTAGGCATTTTAAGCCCGCACTTAATACAAATAGTTGGTAGAAACTCCCGTGCCTCTCACCGATAAGTGAGCCTCCTTAAAATTGGGGCAAGGGTCGTTCCCGCTTCGCAGGGGGGGCATTTGTTGTACGGGGGGGGGGGCAGAACAACCGACCTTGCCGCCGCCGGGCAATCACCCGCCGCCTTTCCCCGCCCTTCTTACCCGACTCACCGCCCCCGGTCTTTACCCGAACCTCGTTAGGGGCTTTTGGCTCCTTGCGCCGCCGCCGTCCCCCACCGCCGCCTTTCTTTGCCGGCTTGACCTCCATATCGGGAAACTCCCGCCGTTTCAACGGCAAGGCCGCCGCCGGCTTTGCCGGCTTATCCCGATACAGCACCACATCCTCCCACTCGGCAAAGGGGGCGTTCACCTTTGCCCGCTGACCCGGCGTGTCAAAGCCCAAGGACTCGTGTTCCCGGAACAGGTTGTAGGTCAGCGTCCAGCCGTCCAGATACCTTTGCCCCGTTTCCAAACTATCCAGACCCCGCAAGGTTTTGACCCTTTGCCGATATGTCCCTTGTAACCGCTCCGACAGGTTATTGTTGACCGCTGCCTTCATTCCTTGACTCTGGATATGCTTGATTTCCGGGAACTCCGCATCCATCGCCGCCTTGTACGACCCCAACTTATCCGTCTTTAGGGACTTGGGCGGTTCAGCAGCGGCCCGCAACGCCTTGGCAATCACTATCTCTGCTTGTCGGGTGTTGCGCTCTTTAGCCAGATGGGATGCCAAGATATAGCGGGTTTCGGAATCCATTACATTCCAATTCCAAACCTTTTGCCCGCCCACATCCACCATCATTTCATCCGCTACCCATTCCGTCCCCACCTGCGCCGGGTAATCCGGCATTACCGCCGTGGCCTTGTCAGTGTAGTCCCGCACCCATTCGTACAGGGTGGCTAAGGGGCCCCGGCGTCAAGCCGGCAAGCCCAAGCCGTCGGCCGCAGCCGTGGCGGGCTGACCACCAAACTGCTGGCGTTGACCGACGGCCATGGCCAGTTGGTTCAGTTCCGGTTAAGGCCGGGGAATGCCGCCGAGGTGAAAGAGCTGCCCGCGCTATTGGAAAGTGTGCCTTTGACGGAGACCCGGGAGCTTCTGGGCGACAAGGCGTATGACCGCGCTGGGGTTCGGCGCGGGCTGGCTGCGCGGAACATTACGGCGGCCATTCCCGGGCGGGCCCATCGGAAAGGAGCCGCTCGGGTTTGACGAAGGGAGTTACCAGCGGCGGCATCGGGTGGAAAACGCGTTCAGCGACTTGAAACATTTCCGGGGCATTGCTGGCCGCTATGCTAAACTGGCGGCTAGTTACGCTGGAATGGTCAGCCTGGTCGCCTGGTTCCTCAGAGCGAAGCCGAACCAGCGGCAGGCAGCGGAGTATCCAAAGGCCACAGCGGTTGCCTGATTCGATTGTCCACACACCCTAATCCCGCACCCGGGGGATGACTTCCGCTCCCATCAGCTCAATCTGCCGCAAGGTGTCGGCTTGAGACATCCCCGGCCACTGCATCCGGAAAATCAGGCAGTTGACGCCCAACTCCTGCCCATAGCGGCGGATTTCCCCAGCCACATCCTCCGGAGAACCCAGCAGAAAGCGATCCCGGGCCAAATCCCGGTAGGGAACGGAAAAACTTTCCTCGCCGGGCAAGGCTTTATCCTGCCCCCAAGCGGCGTAGGCGGCGTATTTGGGGCCCAGGTAGGGTTCGCTTTGGAAGTAGGCGGTTTCCCGGTCGGGGGCTACATACAACTCCCGCATCATCGGCAAAATGTCCGGCGTCGGCTGCCCGGCCCGGGCCAAAGCCTCCTGATAACCAGCCCACTGCCGGGCCACCAAGTCCATCGTAGCGTGGGGGTTCACCAGCCAGGGCAGTCCCCAGCGGGCCGCCCGGCGGATGGCGACATCGTTGTTGGCGGCGACCCAGATGGGCGGATGCGGCTGCTGTACCGGCCGGGTCGCCGGGGCAATACGCGGCACCTGGTAAAACTGCCCGTTAAACTCTACTTCCGGCTCCGTCCACAGCCGTTTCATCACTTCCAGAGCTTCCCGCAGCCGGGCCACTCTTTGCCCCCGTTCCACGCCAAAGGCCGTATATTCCTCCTCCCGATAGCCCAGGCCCACGCCAAAGATAAAGCGTCCGTTGCAGATGGCATCCATAGTCGCCACGCTTTCCGCCAGTTCCACCGGATTATGCAACGGCACCAGTACCACCGTCGCCGCCACTTCCATATCCCCGGCTTCGGCGGCCAACCGTGCCAACAGCGGGAAACTGGCGCTCATCTGGTAAGGAGCCGCCAGGTAGTGCTGCCCGGTGCAAATCAGGTCAAACCCGGCATCCCGGGCCGCCCGCACCTGCTCGGCGCTTTCGGCAATTTTCCGGGGCATCGACTCCCCCGGCAGATACTGGTTGGTGATGAAAAAGCCTAATTTCATAGCTGATTAAAAGCATTGAAAGGGCGCAAGGGAACTTCCGGCGAGAATTCCCCCCGCAATAACCCCTACCCCGGTTCAGGAGATAGTAACCCGTTGGAACAGCAGCCCTTGGATAATCTCCAGCTGCCCCTCCAGCTTGGCTTGGCTGCGCTCAATAGCATCAAAACGCTGCTCCAGGCAGGCTTGCATATTGTCCAGTCGGGCATTCACGGCGGCGAACTGGCTGGCGGTGTCGGCCTTGTGCGCCGCCAGTTCCTCTTGGTGGGTAGCCAGTTTCGCATTGATTTCCGTGCGATGGGCCGCCAGTTCCCCATTAGCTTCCGTGCGGAAAGCGTCGAATTCCGCCCGCATCTCGGTGCGATAGGCTTCCCAATCCGCCCGCATTTCCGCGCGGAAATTGTCCATTTCTGTCCGCATTTCGATGCGGAAGGTGTTGAATTCTGCGCGCAAGGCGTCCATATCAGCCCGCATTTCCGCGCGGAAGGCGTCGAACCGGGCTTCCAGCCGGTCGTGGCGGGCTTCCAGCCGGTCGTGGCGTTCCTGGCTGCGCCGTTCGGACCGAATGAACAGCGTAACTATCAGCCCGGTTGCGCCGAGCACAATGGCGGCCAAACTGATGCCGACGCTGATAATGGCGATTACTTCGTTGGACATAGACCCTCGCGGGTGAATGGACATCCCAACCTTTAACGGGGACAGCATAGCACTGGCTGGCGGCGGTGTCAAACGCTCTCCGTTCCCGCGATAGCCTTGGGTAATTCCGGCGGTTCCGTTTGCTTTTAGGGCATTTTCAGTTGTACGAAAGAATCGTACAACTCAATTTCGCTACCCCATACTTGTTAGCGAGGAATCCGCTATCCCGCAATCTTACGAAAAATCGTAAAGTTGAAATGCCCTAAAAGCAAACCGAACCTTGCCGTCTCTTGACTTGCCCAAGCAAATGGAATATCTTTTATGCAGGTCAAGTCGGTATCCATTCGGAGTTTCCTAGATGGATAATCGCATTTTGTGCGATAAGTTGTTGTACGCCGACCGGGAAACGGAAGTTGTCAAAATCCTTCGGGAAGCCGGCTATTGGGACAACCCTAGCGTTTGGCGTCCCTATGGGGATTTGGAAAACAACTACGGTACTATCGGGAATCAGCAAAGCGAGGCGGTGGCCGCGATGGTCGAAAAGATTGTCAACGCCATTGATGCCCGCTTGACTAACGAGTGCCGGGTACGGGGTGAAGACCCGGAGTCCTCTAATGCGCCCCAGTCGATTCGGGAGGCGGTACACCGCTACTTTGGCGGCGGCGGAAGGTTTGACCCTGACCGGAGCGGGAAGTTGTCCAACTGGACGGATGCTCAGCTCAACGTGCAAGGTGATTTGATAACCCTAACCGCCACCGGTATGCGTCCTGAAGGCCGGCGGGGGCAACGGGAAGCCAACCCTTGCATTACCATCGCCGACAGTGGCGAAGGACAACGCCCGGATGACTTTCCCAATACTTTTTTGTCCCTCCACCGCAACAACAAAATCCGGATCAAGTTTGTGCAGGGCAAATTCAATATGGGAGCTACCGGCGCGCTTCCTTACTGTAGTAAGGAGCATAACTTCCAGTTGATTGTTTCCCGGCGCAATCCTGAATTGGCGAGACCTGACATTACCGGTAGAGCTGATGAGTGGGGGTTTACGGTCGTGCGCCGGCGCGACCCCTCTGTAGATTCCCGTAGTTCCATTTTTGAGTATCTGGCCCCATGGTTCCCGGCGCATTCGCGGGACGGGGAGATACTGTCTTTCAGTGCGGACAGTTATCCGATATTCCCGGAACGGCAAAACCCTTACGCCCGTCATTCCCAATATGGCTCGTTGGTCAAACTTTATGAGTACCGTTGGGAGGGAACCAAGTCCGACATTACTTGGGGTTCCCGAGGAAGTGTTTTGTTTCGGCGTTTGGCCGTTGCTTTGGCGGAACCGGCCCTGCCTTTCAAGGTGTTCGACTGTCGCGGCTATGACAGCCATCCGTGGGTGGTCCGGGGGATAATCACCGACCTTGAAAGGAACTTGGAGGGGCTGGAGGAGGGTTTTCCCCATAGCATTGACTTGGGAATAGCCCGGAATCATCAGGTCAAAGTTCGTATTTATGCCTTTAAGCCGGGCATAGGTGAAAGTCACCGCACGGCCCGGCACGGGGTTTTGTTCCTTTATAACGGGCAGTTGCACGCCGCCTTTCCTACCAACTTTTTCCGGCGTCAAAAAGTTCGCAAGGGCTACCTGGCCAACGACCTGCTGGTTACGGTTGATTGCAGCAGCATAGACCGGCGGGACTTTGAAGACCTGTTTATGAACAGCCGGGATCGGTTACGGTCCGACTCGCCCTTGTCCACCGAAATCGAGGGCAAGCTGGAAAGTTTCCTTTTCCAGAATGAGCAGTTGCGCGCTCTGGAAAAGAGCCGCCGGGATGCCGCCATTGCCAGCAAGTACCAAGAGGAAACTTTGCGGGAGGATTTGCTGAAGGAGATCCTTGCCGTCAACCCGGAAATATCCCGGTATCTCTTGGAAGGGGCCAATTTGGTGCATACCGGACGCGGTGCCCGCTCCAGCGCCAACGGCCATTTCGAGGGCAAGCAGTTCCCTACCTATTTCAACCCCGGGCGCACCGAGTACAATGTAGGCGTTGGTCGGAAGGCGCAACTGGAGTTTAAGACCGATGCGGAGAACAACTACTTTGACCGGGAAGTGTCGCCGGGCAAATGGTCGATAGCAGATGGCGACGGGAGTGATTGGACCAACCATTGGGACCGCACTGGACCTAGCGATGGTACGGCCAGGTTCTATTGGGATACGGGAACTTTGCCGCCGGCGGTTATCAAAGCGGGAGATGAGTTCGATTTCACCGTATCCGTCTCTGACGAACAGCATATTGAGCCGTTCCAAAGTACGGTCAAGGTGAAAATCATCGAACCGGTAAAAAGAAGCGGTGGCGGTGGCGGCCGCCGGCGTGGGGGCGATGAAGCTGTAGCGTCGCCTAAGATATATCCGGTGTACGAGCCGGAGTGGGAGGGCCATATAACCGGTTCTTTCAGCAGCAAAACCGCGGTACGCATTGCTGCTGACTCGTCCTCCTCAACGGAGCGGGAGGCTTGGGATTTTTATGTGAATATGGACAATGAGCATATTCACGACTACAGCCGGCGGAAGAATCAACCTCTGGCCGCGGTGCAGGGGGCTTTTTCGACGGCGGCGGTATTCTTGTCGCTGGCGGTTATCCGCGGCGTGGCAAACACCGAACCGGCCGATGACCGTAATAATGGCGACATCCCGGGCGCATCTGCCGAGGATATTCCCGGCGAAGTTGAACGCATCACCGAATACATTGCGCCAGTGTTGTTGCCGGTGGTGGACAGCTTGACTATGAATCCTGCTGAGGAATCCATAGAAGAGCCGCAAATGTCCCTGTTTCCCCAGCCCTAAGTAAAGAATGAGACTGGCAGCTCGCTTTGACCGATTTACCCCCCCTTAACCGCAACCCGGGCGCATTAGGGAAACTTGGCGGCAGAGGTTTGCGGCCGGGGGATGGCGCGGCGGCAAGATTCAGTTAGCGCATAAGGAAGGTTATTGATGACGCAACAGGATAATCCCCAGAACCCCAATCCCGGCTACAACTCGCTGACGCCGGAGGAGCGGCAGGTGATTGAGTTTAAGGGGACGGAGCGGCCGTTCAGCGGGGAGTATGATGATTTTTATGGGGAGGGGGTGTATTTGTGCCGGCGGTGCGATGCCGAGTTGTATCGGTCGGGGGCTAAGTTTGATGCCGGCTGCGGTTGGCCGGCCTTTGACCGGGAAGTGCCGGAAGCTGTGCGGCAATTGCCGGATCCGGATGGGCGGCGGACGGAGCTGGAGTGCGCCCGCTGTGGAGGACATTTGGGTCATGTGTTTTTTGGGGAGGGCTTTACGCCGACGAATGCCCGCCATTGCGTTAATTCGTTGTCGCTGCGGTTTGTGGGGGAGCAGTAGGTGGGCGTTGGCATTGACCGGACAACCTCACGCCCCCGCCGCCGGGCTAACCGCCGGACTGTTATAATCCCCCGGCTGCTCCCCCTCCAGCGACTGGTACTTGGAAGGGCATTTCACCAGGATATTGTCGGCGTGGAAAACCCCTTCATTGCCGTAGCTGCCCTCCAGGATGATTTCCGAATGGGGATTAAAAAACAGGTCGGGCATCACCCCGTCATAGGCGGCCGGCAGGGTTGAGCCGCTGCCGTTTTCGCCCTTATCCACCAGTTGAAAATAGGCTTGCGTCCCGGCGCCCTCCCGATAAAAGGAATCCGGCGCCAGCTTGCCGGACACCCGCAGCACCTGCCCATCCTGATACTCCGCGCCGCCCAGAAACTCGTCCACTTCCAGATAGTAGCGCACATTCCCCGGAAAAGCGGAGTAAATCATAAACCCCACCGCCAGAGCCAACGCCGCCCCCAGCAGTATCAACCGCAACTTTATAGCCACTTATCGCCCCTTGCCCCGTAAGAAATGAATCGACGACCAGCCGCGCGCCGGCCGGCTATCATAATACCACAATTGGGGAAAGAGTTGGGATTCAATCAATGCGGCCCTTGACAAAATCCCGGCAGCAACCCATAATTCCCCCATAACAACCGGAACATTCACCGACCGCAGCCCAGCCGGAGAGCGCCAATGACCACCCTGCAAGCTCCGGAAACCCCCGCCAAAACGGAAACCCTCGCCGACCTCTGCGACCAGTACGGCGTCGCCAAGCTGGTTCTTACCACCTTCGACCACCAGCACGTGGTTTCCTACCGCGACGACCGCCCCGGGCCCGGAATAATGCAGTTCCTCGAGCTCCAAGCCGCCCTGACCGCTGCCCTCGCCCAACCGGTAGAGCTCATCTCCGCCGGCGCCCCCTGCATCCGCTGGCCCGAATACCAAAAGGCCATCCAAGATGGCGTCATCCTCTACCAACTCTGATTCGCCGCCAACACCGCTGTCCGACTTGACCAACCTGGTCCGGTACGCCGGTCGCATCAACAACTGGACTGCCGGCCAATCCTTTTCCCATTACCGGGAAAATACCCTGCTGAACGACGCGGTGGAAAGAAATTACATCGAGATTGGCAACATCCTCCGCCGTCTCGAAAGCACTGCGCCCGAGCTCCACCGGCAGCTGCCCCAAGCCCCAAGCTGGTACGCCTTCCGCATAATCCTGGTTCACCTCCGCTGGCGCATCGACCCGGCTATTGTCTGGCGCACCACCCAAAACGACCTGCCCGTCCTGCTTAACGCCGCCGCCAACCTGCTCCCCACCCACTAGAACTGAAATCGCCGCCGCCCCCACCGCTCAACAGCGGTTCCGCCCTTATGCAACCCACTTATTGCCTCTCCTCAGGGAAGTCTATTCCACCGCCGCCCCGTCATCCGCCGCCCTTTCCTGCGGCGTCGGGCTAACCGGCGGCCGCTGCTCCATCGGAGGCCGGCCGTTAGCCAGCCGCGCCCGGTCCGGGTCGCTGGTCGGCTGTTCCAACCCGCGGATTTTGGCTTCGATGGCGGCGCTGACGAAAGGCGGTTCGTACTCCGGAGACAGCGCTACCTCCAACTGGTCGAGCAGTTTCGCCGTGAGGTTTATGGCCCGCCCGACGGAATCGTGGTCGTACTCATGATGGTAAAAGTTGAAGTGGGCATCGCGGCCAGCCAAGTAGTACGATACGATGTCGTCGTTGCCCTGTTCCGCGGCGATAACATCGGCAACGCGCCGCAGCTTCCAATCGGCTTCGTTAAACCACCGCCTCTTTTCAGCAACAGCCTTAACCGCAAAAGCCGCCGCGCCCCACGCCTTTTCCGAGGCTTGCAGCAAATCGCCTTCCGCCAACTCCTCCCGGGCGGCCGCCAGCAAATCCCGGCTGATGCCCGCATTCCGCACCGCCTCCTCATCCGGCGACGGCCCCGGCGCGGTATCCAATGGCAGGGTCATTGCATTGCCTCTCCTTGGGGTAAGTCTATTCCCCCGCCGCCCCATTACCGGCCGCCCTTTCCGGCGGCGTCGGGCTGACCGGCGGCCGCTGCTCCATCGGCGGCCGACCGTTAGCCAGCCGCGCCCGGTCCGGGTCGCTGGTCGGCTGTTCCAAGCCGCGAATTTTGGCTTCGATCGCGGCACTGACGAAAGGCGGTTCGTACTCCGGAGACAGCGCCACCTCCAGCTGGTCGAGCAGTTTCGCCGTGAGGTTTATAGCCCGCCCAACGGAATCGTGGTCGTACTCGTGATGGTAAAAGTTGAAGTGGGCATCCCGGCCGGCCAAGTAGTACGATACGATGTCGTCGTTGCCCTGTTCCGCGGCGATGACATCGGCAATGCGCCGCAGCTTCCAATCGGCTTCGTTAAACCACCGCCGCTTTTCAGCCACAGCCTTAACCGCAAAAGCCGCCGCGCCCCACGCCTTTTCCGAGGCTTGCAGCAAATCGCCTTCCGCCAACTCCTCCCGGGCGGCCGCCAGCAAATCCCGGCTGATGCCCGCATTCCGCACCGCCTCCTCATCCGGCGACGGCCCCGGCGCAGTATCCAAAGGCAAAGTCATAAAGCCATTAGCCTCCGCTGCAAAGTAAGAAACATTATAACCGCCGATGCCCCCCTTAACAACCGCCAAGCGTCACCAAATCCCCCACCTCCCCCGCCAGCCACCCCAACGCCGCCGCCTCATCCCGCTCTATCGCCAACTCCACCGCCCCCTTGGCCAACTCCAACAGCCGGCGGGACTGGCGGCGCAAGGCAGCCGCCTCCGCTACCTGCTCCCGGATTTCCCCTTGGCTTTCCGGGGCGATTAGCGGCAGGACGATTTGGCTGAATTCGCCCCGGTTGATGGCGGACAGAATGGTGCCGCTGCAACCTTTCTTGAGCTGCATCTGCCCCACCGGGCTTTTCAGCAGCGCCAGCAAGGTTTCCGAATTCAACATTTTGGGATTGACCACATGAAACCCGGTAGAGCAAAGGGACTGGTCATATTCGTGGTCAATCAAGGCAATGCTTTCCAGCGACCCCTCAATGGACGACACAATGACATCACCCGCAGCTACCTGACGCCGCGCCCGGCTGGGCAAATCCTGCCCCAACTCGGACATACTGCCGGTTACTTCGCCGCTATGCCCAATGTTAGCCAGCTCAATATACTGATACTCCCGTCCGCTTTCCGGCAGATAGTTCTGGTCTTTCAGCCTTACCAACTCCCCCAGCGTCGCCCACCCGCCGGCGTAGCCCTTAATGGCATCAACGATTTCCCCATACTTCGGCTGGAAATAATCGGAATCCATCCGCCCGGCTTGCCCCAAGTCGGCAAAGTTCCGCACAAAGGTTGACTGCAACCGCGGCCGCCAGTCGGCAAGGCCAAGTTCCGACAGGAGCGTGGCTTGGGCGGCGGCGTAGGCTGCCTTGGCCTGTTGAATTAGCTCTTGAGACCGCAAGTAGGCTTTCTCAATCGCAAGGGGAATATCATCCCAGACCGGCACCAGGATTTGCCGCAGAAACGGCGGGGCAATTTCCGGCTGCAAGCCCCCATACCGGCCTTTGTCAATCAATGCCCGGCCGTACTTGGTGTTAAGATAGACGGTCAAATAAAAGGGGTTGAGGTCGCCGCTTTTGACGATAAAGGTGTGCGACGAGGCTATGGCTTTGCTATCCTCGAGATAGATAGCGCATTGTCCGAAATTAGCCCCGGTGCGGGTGATAAGAATGTCCTTATACTCCAAGACATTCTCACTCAATTTCTCCGCGTCCTCATCGGATACATAGACGGGATTGCTGGTAAGGTCAACCGCCATTGGCCGCACATTCTGCGCCCGCAGAAACAAGGTGCCGGCATCGACATAACTGCGATTTATCTCTCTGGGGTGCCTGATTTCCACCCGGAAATCCTGCAATGGGCGGCTCCCTCTCCGTTCCATTTGCTCTTGGACTTCCAGATAATCCGGGCGGAAATAGTCGGCGTCAATTCGCATTGCGCGGGACGCCTCTACCATTGACCGGTAACTGACAACCGAATACCGCGCCCGGGACACACCGCCCGGCAAGTCCCTTATTCAAGAATCCGCCCAAAAGGAAAGCCCTTCGTCCATAGCCCATTGGATAAAGGCTTCGGCAATGCCCGGCGGCAGCTGCCCATCGTGGCTGTGCAGGTCGTGGTCAATTATCAGATGGCCGTTGGGATCCAGCGCCGGGTTTTCAGCCTCATCGCCGCTTTGGGCTGGGGCGGCGTCGCGGCGATAGACATAGACATAGTCGCCGGAATTATCCTTGCCGCCCTTCTCCGACACCGCCATAAAGATGGGGTAATCCGCAACCCGGGGGCAAAGCGGCCCGGCCGCCGGGTCCTCATTCCACTTTTGCAGAAACAGTACGCTGGTTTTAGTGCCGGTGTGCGGCTTGAAAGTATTGGGATGCAGCCCCACCACCGCCAGGATGCGGGCTTGTTCCCCGATAAAATCCCGCAGGTACTTATCGGAAGTGTTATTAAACCGGCCCTGCGGCAGGACAATCGCCATCCGGCCGCCGGGCTTCAGGAAGTCCAGGTTCCGCTCGATAAATAGGATGTCCCGGCCCACCTTGCTTTGGTAGCGGTGGCTGTGGCGGGCGTTGCGGGCCAGGCGGTACTGGTGCAGGATATGGCTTTCCTTGATGTCGCCGGCAAAGGGCGGGTTCGCCATCAGCAGGTCAAAGTTAAAGCGGCGGTTTTGCCCCGGCTCCGCCCGCCGCCGTTCCAGCCGATGCCAACCGCTGCCGTAGTTGTCCCGCCACGCCGCATCCTCGGTACGCTCCCGCCATCGCTCATAATCCAGCGTGTTCAGGTGCAGCACATTGGTTTCCCCGTCCCCGGCAATCATATTCAGCGTGCGGGCCACCCGCACCGTCTTTTCGTCAAAGTCAATGCCGAACACCCGCAGGGCGGCCTCCTGATCCTCCGCGCTGATGCCGGCATTGGTGAACAGCTGGCCGGTAATGTGGAATATGGTATGCACCGGAAAGCCGCAGCTGCCGGCCGCCGTGTCAATCATATCCTCGCCCCGCTGCGGGTTCAGCATCCGCACGCACAAATCAATAACATGGCGCGGCGTAAAGTATTGCCCCTTTTCCCCTTTAGCTGACTTGTTCACCAGATACTCAAAGGCTTCGTCCACCACCAGCAGGTTGGAATTGAACAGCTTGACATCCTGCAAGCTGGAAACGCACACCGCCAAGTGGCTGCCGGTCAGCTCAAAGGCGGAGTTTTCCGGGAAAACCCCCGGCCACTGCTCGATAGCCTGGGTAAATAGCCGCTGCAACTTTTCCCGTAGTTCGGTGTCCGTTTGCCCGGTATTGCGGAACTCCATCGCCCGAAAGTCCCGGTCGTCCACCGACTCTACCGCTTTCTTTAGAGCGTCATAATCGGCCCCGGCTTGATATAATGCGCGGGTTTCCGCCAAGCCGGTCGCGGTTACTTCCCGCACCCGGCGGTCCAGATAATCCTTATCCCGCCCGCTGCGAAACTCATCGTACAGCTTGGTAAAGATGAGCTTGAACACTTCCTCAAAGACATCCACCCCGGCATTAGCCAGCACTTCATCCTCCATTTCCAGGATGATGTCTTTCAGGGATTTGCGCTCATTGGCGACCTTATCCCGCAGGATCAGGTCTTTCAGGGTGAACCGTTCCTTGAGAATATCCGCCAGGGTCTGGTCGCCCCGGGGAATATCGGTAATGTCCTCAAAATAGTTGGGGTCTTTGCGGTGGTAACGGGAAATCTGCCGCCCGTTAGTCCACACGCCGATGGGCGCGCCGGTGCCGTTGCAGTAGGAACGCAATTGCGCCTTGCCGTCGCTGAGCCGGGGGCTTTTGCACTCGACAATCAGATAGGGATATTCCGGGCGGTCTTTGTCCCGGACCGCAATATCGGCCCGTTTCGTTTCCAAGCCAAAGTTGACCGGAAACTCCATAACCAGCCGGTCTTTGGGGTAGCCGTACCGGCCCATCAGTTGGGCGGCGTAAAGCTGCCGCACCACTTCCTCCGGCTTCAGCTGTATCGCCTCCTCCCGAACCAGGCACTGGATATAAGGAATTTGCCGCCCCCGGCTCTCCCGGAACTCAACCCGCCGCCGCAAAGCCGCCACTTCGGCGTCAGTGAACAAATCCAGCCGGTAGCGGCTGTCTTTAAGAATGGTTTGGATAATGTCAGTCTGGTCGGCAGCCATAACCTACTCCGGGCAAAGGTTTGTTACATCTTACCAATAGCGTCAAGCCAACCCTAACCTCCCCTACTACCCTCCACTCTCCCCCCACCATCCCCCCCATCCTCCCCCTCCCCCGTCACCTCCCCCCACTCCTGCTCCAACTCCCGCCGCCGCCGCGTCAAAAAAAAGGCATAGCCAAAAAACACCAGCCAGCACACCGCAAAAGCGGCGAACAGGTAGGCCAAATTAGCCGGAGCTTGACTCTGCAACAAAATAAATCCCATACCCCTTTGCCTTCCTTTATCCTCTATCGTCTCTGACGATGGATGATGAATGGTAGATGATGAATGATAGGATGATAGCTGGTAACTGATCGCCGATAGCCAATGCTTGTTGACCACCGGCTAATGCCCGCCGCCCCGGCCCGCTTAACCGCCGCCCCGCCGCCGCGCCAGCAAACGCCGCTCCGCCAGCCGATCCTCCCCCCGCCGCAATGCCGTCCGCTCCAGCAACAGATACACAAACAGCAGCAGAAACACCCCCAGCGAAAAAAACAGAATGAACTGCATTATCGGCTCCAACGCCCCCGACTCCGCCAGCGGCCCCACCACCGCCGACGGGTGTATCGACCGCCACCACAGCACCGAATAATACACAATCGGCACATCCACAAACCCGACAATCCCCAACGCCGCCGCATAAACCGCCCCCTGCCGCCGGTTCGGCACATACGCCCGCAGCATCAAATACGCCACATAAATCAGCCACAAAATCAGCGTCGTCGTCAAGCGCGGCTCCCAGGTCCACCACACCCCCCACACCGGCCGCGCCCAAATCGCCCCGGACAGCACCGCCAGCGTAACGAACACCACCCCCACCTCGGCGGCCGCATTAGCCACCGCATCCCACGAACCCTTGCGGGTAATCAGGTAGCCAATGCTGGCCACAAACACCACGAAAAAAGCCGCAAAGGACACAATGGCAATCGGCACATGGAAGTAAAAAATCCGCTGCACCTCCCCCAGCACCGCATCCGTCGGCGCGACCAGAAATATCAGATACAGGTTGACCAGCATCAACACGCCGGTCACAATCAGCAGTACGCCGGCCAGTCCCGGAAAAGCGGCTCGCCGCCGCCGGCCCGCCAAAATCTCTTGCCCCCTTGCCAAACCCGACTCCTCCTCTCCCCTTTATTCCTCGACCACAATGGAAAACAGCCACGGACATATTACCAGAAACAGCAGGTCAAAAACCGCCAGCAACAGCAGCCAACGGATCACCCCGCCCTCAAACAGCCCGCCGCCGTCCATCGCCCGCCCCGAAACCTCCACCGCCCCAATCAATACCGGCAGGATGACCGGAAAAAACAGCGCCGGCAGCATTATCTCCCGGGCCCGGGTCTGCACCGCAATAGCCGAAAACAGCACGCCCACCGTCGCAAACCCCAAAGTCGCCAGCAGCAACGCCAGCAGCAATAGCGGCGAAAAGGCCGCAAAGTTCAGCAGCGCCGCGAACACCGGCAGCAGCGCCGCCTCGATAATCAGCATAAACAGGAAACACACCGCCGTCTTGCCCAGAAACACCGCATCCCGGCTCACCGGCGCCAGCAGCAAACCCTCCAGCCCGCCCTGCTCCCGTTCCCGCGCAAACGCCCGGCTCATCGCCAAAACCCCGGCAAAGGCAAACGCCGTCCACAGTACCCCCGGCGCCAATTCCGCCGCCCGCTGCGGATTAACCCGCAAGGCAAAGTTGAACACCACCGCCACCAGCAGCCCGAACACCAGCGCAGCAACAATGATGTCCCGGGAACGCAGTTCCAGCAGCAAGTCTTTCCAAACCAGCGCCGCCAGCGGCCGCCAAAACCCCATCAGCCCCTAGCCCCCCGGCTGCTCCCCCGTCAACGGCTCCAGAATATCCAGCAGCGTCTCCATCCGGTCCAAACCCCGGTCAATCGCCCCGGAATTCAGAAACCGCCGCCGCGTATAAAAGAACCCGTGCATCTCGTTAGCCCGCCCCCGCAAGTCATCCAACCGGGCATCGCCGGTCAACTCAGCGGCCTGGTACATCACCGTAAAAAACTGGTCATGCTTCTTATACTCCCACCCCTGCGCCTCGGCCACCGCCTTGGCCATCCACGCCGCCGCGCCCCAGCCCTTCTCCGCCGCCTGATGCCAGTCCCCCGCCGCCAGATACTCCCGCCCCTTGCTCAAAAAAGCCCGGGCCTGCTGCCGGTAATCCGCCACCACGCTCTCCCCCGGATCATACGGTTCCATTGGCGACATCTGCATAACGCTGCGTCCTCCTTCCTTGTCCTTCCTTCCCGCTAACCTAACAACTCCTTCCCAATAACCTACCCCCGCAGAATAACCCACCACCCCCACCCCCCGCAAGGGGCCAACTGTCAGCAACCCCCTTCGCTCTCGGTAGCGTTGCATTTTAGGTGGCTTAGCCGGTGATTTGGCTCGTACTCTTACTGCAAAACTCGAATTTGCCAATCAAACCACCTAAATCGGAACGCTACCTTCGCTCTCGAAATACTTGACAGCCTTAGCCCAATACCGGTAAAGTCCCCCCATCCCGTCTAACTGGCCGCCCCGGAGCATTATCAACTTGAGCGATTACCAAAGCCGCAGCTACCTGTCGGTGGTTGAGGTGTCAAATCATACCGGGCTGCCGGTGCCGGAAATTCACCGGCTAGTGGCGGCCGGGACTTTGCCGGCAACTAAATCCGCCAGCGGCCAGTATCGCTTTGACCTGAAAGACATCGCCGCTTGGCAGCGCAATGGCAAGGGGAATGGGGCGGCGGGCTGCGGAGAGCCGGCGTCCCAAAGGATTGCGGTCAACGGCGCTACCCAGCAGGTTATCGCCGGCGACGCCCGCAATATGTCGGAAGTCACCGCCGCCAGTGTTCACTTGGTCCTTACCTCGCCGCCCTACTTCAACGCCAAAATGTATTCCGCCGAGCAAGCTGGCGACTTGGGCAACATCCATGACCTGGAGGAATGGCTGGATCAAATCGGCTTGGTCTGGCAGGAAGTTTATCGGGTTTTGCAGCCGGGGCGCAAGTTCTTTCTCAACCTAATGAACCTGCCCATCCGCGAGGGCAAATCCTTCCGCGCCTTGAACCTGGTCGGCCGCAACATTGACCGGTGCGAAAGCCTCGGCTTTGTATTCAAGCGGGATATTGTCTGGCACAAAACCAACGGAGTGCGGGCGCATTTCGGCACCTACCCCTACCCCGGCGGCATCCTCATCAACAATATGCACGAGTCCATCCTGGAGTTTGAGAAACCAACTACCCGGCCGGCGCAGAAGTATGCCCATCTCACCGCGCAGCAGAAAGCGGATTCCAAGCTGGACAAGGAGTTTTGGCTGTCGGTGAAAAACTCTGATGTGTGGCTGATGAAACCGGAGAAAAGCGGGCGGCATCGCGACCACGCCGCCCCCTTTCCGGAGGAACTGCCGGCGCGGCTGCTGCGGGCTTACAGCTATATCGGGGAAACCGTCCTTGACCCCTTCGTCGGCTCCGGGACCACGCTGGTGGCCGCCGCCCGGCACGGCCGGAATGGCATCGGCTACGACATCAACCCGGACTTTTGCCGTATGACGGCGCAGCACCTGAAAGAGGTTTTGCTGTGACTACCCCGCTGCGGACGATTTATGCCCAATCCAGTTCCCTCCATTCCCGCACCTGGCCGCAGTATCGGCTGGATCTGAAAAAGAAAGCCATTGCGGAATTGGAGTTTCTGCCCTTTCTCCAGCAGCTCCTTGCCGGGCAATATCAGGACGACGCCCTGCGGGTAGCGAAACACGGCGGCGATGCCTTGCTGTGGTTCGATGCCGGCAGCGTATCGCAAGCCCCGGATTACCGCGCGACTTGGGGGCAGGATAACGATTTCCTTTACGAGTTCCAGCTTGCCGAGGACACCGATAAGTTGAACTTCTTTGACTTCAAGGTGTCGAAAGTAGGCAAAAAAGTAAGGGGCGCAGCTACCCGCACGCCCCACACCGACCGCCAGCTCTTTTACATCCTCAAAGACCGGGAGCAATACGCCCTCTTTTCCCCGCAATGGATTGCTGAAAACGGGCAAATCGGCGGCGTCCCCGCTTGGGGCAACCGCACCGCCTACCGCGTCCCCCGGGACATTTTCCTTAAACAGTTCCGGGATAGCGGAACGGATTTGGCCAAGACAATAAAAGTCGTCGATGACAAAAACTATCTCCTCGAGTTCCAAGCCCAGTTTCTGGAGCAGGAAAATCAGCGGCTTTCCCGGGAATTGCAGCAGGTGGTGGACGAGGAAAAACTCCTGTCCCTTGTCCCCCGTACTCTGGATGGCTTTTATCGGGTCTGCTATCTGTTGGACAAAATCGGCAAGCGTCCCGATGCCCCCGGCGTCTGGCTGGTCTATCTGGCATCCTTCTTTAACGACGCGCTGCGGGCCGTTGACTTTGCCCGCTACAGCTACGCCCTGGACTTCATATATTTCAACCGCTCCGACCTGCAAGAAAATGAGCGCACTGCCCTGCACCGGGCTATCGAGCAAGCCCTCGGCTATGTCCGCCGGCGCGCCAACGCCAACGCCGAAACCGGAGCATTGGCCATCGACCCGCAAGCGGCGCCCCTGGAGGAAACCCGCCAGCTGCTGTTTGCCGTCAACTTGATTGAGGATATAAAGCAGGACGCCGCAGTCAAACTCGGCTTGAACCTGACCACGGCGGAAAAGATTTTCGAGCTGCTGCCGGACGCCGCCAAGACAGCCGGATACATCCGGGCCGCGCTAAACTCCTGACGTCTATTCCTGCTAATAAACGGTGGCCGCCCTCCCCCCGTCATTCCCCCGAAAGTGGGAATCCAGATCGGCCGGAGACCCTGAATTCCAGTTCTAGTGAGAATGGCGGCAAGCAAGCCGCCAAGTATAGGCAATAGCCCCGCCCCCCTAACCCTCCCCCACCCCCGCAACTACCCCTACCCCTCCCCCCGCCGCAGCCGGTAATACCGAATATAAACCTCCCGGGCATATTCCGCGATCCGATCCGGGCGCGGCAAAGTTCGGGAATTGCAGCCCGCCTTATACTCCTGCCGTTCCCCCACCAGCGCCCGCAATTCCTTCAAGTCCAAGTCCAAATCCCGCTTCAGCTGGTTATGCGTCGGGCAAAGCGGTTGACGATTGGTAATATCATCCGGCCCGCCCACGCTTTTAGGGATAATATGATCCAGCTCATAATCCCCGTAGGCATAACCCCCGTCCGCATTCTTGCTCTCAAACCCGCAGCAGTAAGCCTTCCCGTCCGTGAAATCCAGCAGTTCTTTAAGGATTTCCGGTTTGGACATCAGCGGCTTTTCCCGCTTCCCCTCCGGCACATTGCCGCCCGCCCGCCGATTGTTCGTCCGCAGCGGCTTGATTTCAACTATGCGCGGCGTAGTCCGCCGGGGCAATTCCCCCGGCCCGTGCACCGTAACCGTCGGCTCGCTCCCCATCACCTGCTGCCCCGTAGTCCGATCATTGCAAGTCAACTTGGGCAGCTCCCCACCCTTGTTAAACTGCCGCTTAAACACCGTCCACGCCCGCGGGTTAATGTCGCACGCTGCCCACTGCCTACCCAACTTCTCCGCCGCCACCGCCGCATAAGCGCACCCCGCAAAGCAGTCCAGCACCATATCGCCCGGCTTCGTCGCCGCTTGAATAATCCGCTCCGCCAGCGCAATCGGCTTCTGGGTGGGATAGCCGGTTCGCTCCTTCTCGCCCGGGATTTTTATATCCGTCCAGACATCATCCAGTGCAACGCCGGGCATCTCATCCAGGTACCTGATGAACATCGGCAACTTGCCGCCAGGAGCCAGGTACATCCGGCCTTCAGCGTCTAACCGGGCCCAACCTTCACTCGTCGTTTCCCCGGGCCGCCGCCCGCCCGGCACCCGCCAGTGCCGATTCTGGGGTACTTGATAGGTTTTACCTCTAAAAGTAGCCGGCTGGCCGCTATCGCCTTGGCTCGCGCCGTCGCCATAAACCGGGGAATAAGCCCGGTACCGGCCGCTGGCCTGGTCTAATGAATACCCGGCCGGTACTTCATCATCGTAAGGGCGTAGCGCTTGGTCTTTATAGAATCCTCCGACCTCTGACTTGCCATAGTAAAAGATGGTGTCGTGATTCGCCCCATAACGCGACGACACGGCGTTTTTGCTATGGGTTCGCCGCCAAGTTATCTCGTTTCGGAAACCGGGCTTGCCCTCGCCCCCGCTGCCAAACACCCCATCCAGCAACTGCCGCAAGTAGCCGTTGGCCGTATGGTCGCAGTGCAGGTACAGGCTGCCGGTCGGCTTCAATATCCGGTGGATTTCCACCAGCCGGATGGCCATAAAACACAGGTAAGCCGCAATGCCTTCCCCGTGAATTTCCCGCGTTATCTCAATCAACTTGGCCAAGGCCGGATGATGATGTTCCAAGTCCGTCTGCCAGTCCGGGTGAACATCCATATCCCAATCCCAAGTGTCCCGATAACCGCCCCGGGCCTTCGGGTCCTCCGGCCAGGCAATCCCGGCGGCATCCGCCTGCTCCGGCGTAGCAATCCCCCACTGACCCTCGAGCAGCCGCATCTCATTCTCTTTTTCCGCCCCGGTCAACGGCGGCTTCAGCATATCGGCGGTAAAAGTATCGTTCTTGGCAAAGGGCGGGTCAATACACACCAAATCCACCGACCCGCTGTTAATCGCCCGCAGAAAATCCAAATTATCCGCGATATACACCCCCCGGTTCACCCCATTAAACGCCGCAATAGGCTCGCCAACGCCCTTGCCCTTCGCCACCGCAAAACCCCCTTGCCTTCCCAAAATTTCCCCGCCTTCTTTTCCAGCCTTCAAGAATTCCCCCGCCCCCATTATCCCCGCCCCCACTTCCCTTTGTCAAACCCTCAGCGTCACCCCGGCCCCGCCCGCCCCGACGCCTATCGCCCCCATCATTCCCACTCTCCCCCGTCATTCTCCTCCCCCCGTCATTCCCGCCTGCTCACCGTCATTCCCACGAAAGTGGGAATCCACAAAACCCGCAATCACCCCAAAAACTCAAAAAGTTTTGAGAGGGTGCGGGTGAACTTTATGTAACAGTTCCCCCGCCGTCCCCCATCCGGCAAACCGTCCTCCCCACTCTCCCAATGTCATTCCCCCATACTGTTTTACCTATGTCATTCCGACCAAAGGGAGGAATCTAAAATGCCCGCCTCAAACCCCCTCTCAAAACCCGCAACCACCCCCAAAAACTCCAAAAGTTTTGAGGGGGTGCGGGGGAACTTTATGTGACAGTTCCCCCGCCGTCCCCCCGCCCGCTACTATCCCCCCCTCTCCCCCGAAAACGCTCCCAAAACATCCCCATCAGCATCGCCGCCGTCTCTCCCTGTCCTTAATCGCAGCTCGTTCCCGGTTCCATCGCAGTTAGTTTCCGGTTCAACCGCGGTTTGTTTCCGGTTCCATCACACCTAGTTTTCAGTTCCATCGCGCCTCGTTCCCGGTTCCATCGCAGCTCGTTCCCGGTTGCATCGCGCCTCGTTCCCGGTTCCATCGCAGCTCGTTCCCGGTTGCATCGCGCCTCGTTCCCGGTTCCATCGCAGCTCGTTATATCCCCCTGCTCCAACCCGCATCCACCAAGCCTTGCCCGGCGCCCCCTCGGATGTCTGGCCCAACCTTGGAACGGCTTTACCAGGAAACCTTGGCCTATAACCACCAAACCCACCCGGTCGGCAAGCTTGCCAACCCCATCCCCAACCCCTATACTGCCCCCAACTTTCCGCCAGGATGACCATTTGGAAATCGAATTCCACACCCGCCACCTTGAGCTTTGCTACAACGATTTCCGGGAAGGCTCTCGAGAATGGGGGGCCGCTGTCGCCCAGAGATATATCAACCGGGTCGACCGTATTCGTTCCATTGACTCTTTCCGAAACCTGTACGCCGACCGGCCGATGCGGATTCATGCCTTGCATGGTCAACAAGCCGGCAAATTCGCCATCACTCTAATCGGCCGCTACCGCCTCATCGTCACCCGCGGCGACTCCCCCGACCAGCTAATCATCTACGAGGTGACCAGCCACTATGACGACTAAAAAATACACCGGCTACTCGAACTTGGCCATTCCCCCGGGCGAGTCCTTGCTCGAGGACATCGAGTGCTTGGGCATCTCCCGGGAGCAACTGGCCGCCCGCTGTCGATTGCCTTTGGAAACGATTGACCAGGTCATCGCCGGCCGCCGGGAAATCACCCCCGACTTGGCCGAAAGCCTTGCCCAAATCTTGGGCAACCAAGCCTCCTTTTGGCTCAACCTGGAACGGCTCTACCAGGAAACCCTGGCTTATAACAACCAAACCCGGCCGGTCTAACCCGCCCGTCCCGCCATCTCCACAACAAAAAGCCCGGCCGCTTTGTAGCGGCCGGGTTTTGTTGTGGGCAGCCTTAACCACCGCTAGTTTTTCAGGTGCCGGTCAAACCAGCCCAGCGTCCGCGCCCAGGCATCCTCGGCGGCGGCGGCGTTGTAGCTGTCCCGCTCGTCGCAGTTGAAACCGTGGCCGGCCCCTTCGTACATCTTGAAATCGTAGTTGATGCCGGCGGCTTTCACCCGCTCCTCAATCACCGCCACATCCGCCGGCGTCGGGTTGGCGTCCTGGTCGCCAAACTGCCCCATCAGCGGGATTTTGATGTTCTCCGTCAAGTCAATCGGCGCCGGGTTGTCGTCGCCAAAGGGCACCAGCACCCGCCCCGGATAGTAAGACACCGCCGCGCTGAGCCCCGGACAGCTGGCTGCCGCCAGATAGGTGATCCGCCCGCCCACGCAGTAGCCGACGATGCCCACCTTCTGCCCGACGGTGCGCTGGTACTCCTTCTGGATGAAGTTCAGGGTTACATTGATGTCGGCCACCAGCTCATCGTCCCGCAGCGCCGCCATATACTGGTTGATGGCGATGCTGAAGTCCTGCTCGGTGTAGCCCAGCTTGGGGTTGGGATGCTCCCGGTGAAAGACGGCGGGGGCCACGGCCACATAGCCGTTGGCGGCAAAGCGGTCGCAGACCTTCTGAATATGGTCGTTGACCCCGAAAGCCTCTTGAACGACGATGACCGCCGGCCAGCTTACGCCTTCGCTGGGGGCCGGATGGCTGACATAAGCCACCATATCCAGGCCCTGATAGCCGTGCATATCGTCAAACTCCCGTTCCCCGGCAAAGCGGAGATTTTCCCAAAAGGACGGCATAATGCTACCTCCTCCAATAACATTTGCGACTGGGTTTGCGGTTAGGTTCGGCGCGCCGCCACCGGGTAGCCCCGGTTGACGCTGGGGGGATTGTAGCAAAGGGTAAAGCAACTGGCAAGGGTTAAGCCGGAATTGGGGCCGTTTGGGATTGAGAATTGAGAAATAGAAATCGTCATTCCCACGAAATTCCCACGAAAGTGGGGATCCAGAGTCCCCGGACTTTCTGGATTCCCGTGAAAACGGGAATGACGGCAGTAAGTCGCCAAGTATATGCGATAGCCCTCCCTGTCCCTACCCCCGAAACCGGTTGGCGTACCAGTCGAGCAAACCGGGGATTTGGTCAGGAAGCGACGGCTGCCTTGAAAGCCTCGATGGCCTTGATGTGGGCGTCCGGGTCGGGCAGGTCGGCGCGCATCGTGTTGATGGAGATATGGGTAGCCCCGGCTTCGGCCCAAGCCGCCGCTGCCCGGGCCCAACTATCCGGGTCGCCGCCGGCAATGCTCAGCCGGCCTTCAATGCCGATTTGGGCCGGGTCGCGGCCGGCGTCCCTAGCCTGTTGCCGCATTTGGGCAATGCGTTCCTGCCCGGCGGCGTCCGGTTGAAACTGGGGAAACCAGCCATCGCCCAACCGGCCGATGCGCTCGATTACTTGGTCGGCGCCGCCGCCGAACCAGATGGGAATGGGCCGCTGCACCGGCAAGGGATTGATGCCGGCGTCAGTAATCTTGTGGTAGCGGCCGGTATAGTTGACCACTTCCTCCGTCCAGAGCAAGCGCAGCAGCTCGATTTGTTCGGCGCAGCGGCGGCCCCGGTTGCGGAAATTTTCGCCCAGGGCTTCGTACTCGACATCGTTCCAGCCCACGCCGATGCCCAAGCGCAGGCGGCCGCCGGTCAGCACATCCACGGCCGCCGCCTGTTTGGCGACGAGGGCGGTTTGGCGCTGCGGCAGGATGAGAATGCCGGTAGTCAGCTGGATTTTCTCGGTCAGACCAGCCAGGTAGCCGAAAAGGACGAAGGGTTCGTGAAAGGCGTCGGTATGCCGGTAAGGGCGATTCCATTCGGGGCGCTGGCGGGCATCCGCCCCCAGCACATGGTCAAAGACCAGCAGATGTTCATAGCCCATAGCCTCGGCGGCCTGGGCAAAGTCGCGAATGGTAATGGGGTCGTTGCCGATTTCGGTTTGGGGGAAAATGGCGCCGAGCTGCATAATCGGGGGTGTCTCCTTTTGGGGGATGGGATTTCAGGAATCCGGACGGTTAGCGGCCGGCCGGTTCAGCTTGGTAGGCGGCGATGGCGTCCAAGATGACTTGGGAAAAGGACTTGCCGGAGACGGCGCAGAGCTTTTCGAGATGGACGAAATCAGCCCGGGGCATACGGAAGGAAAGCACCACGGCGTCCCGGGGATTGCCGAGGGCGAGGTGCGTTACATCCCGTCCCAAAATGTAGTTTTCGCTGATGTCGCTGGTCATCGGTTTTCCTCCCTATACTTTTCCCGGTGGTGGGCATTGGCTTCAAAAGCGGTAATCGGACGCCATACTCCCCATTTATCGGTAGGTTCTATGGGAATACATAGGAAACGGCCTGTTTCGGTTGGCCCCACCATAACTACCGGCGCTCGACCGTCGGGCGATGAATTGACCAGCAACTTCGGACTGAGTTGAAAAACCTGGTCAATCTCGGGTAAAGATACCCGGTGTTTGTCGTACGTCCCTCTTACCTGAAGGTGCTGCTGAAAAGCGCCATCCAACTCCAGAACTTCTACCGGGCCATTGCTCGACAAAATATCGTTTAGGTTCGGCTCTAGCATGACTAACGAATCTCCTGGTGTTTAATGTGGCTGGGGATGGAGGGCTCGAACCTCCGCTTCCTGATCCAGAGTCAGGCGTCCTACCACTGGACTAATCCCCAAAGTTGCGGCGGCCGGCTTGCCGACCCTAAGCCGGGTTTTTGCCGGTCAATATCTATAGTAGTAACCCCGGGGCGGAATGTCAAGTTCCTTTTGCCGCCCTTTGACATCATCCCTCTAGCTCGAATATAATTCCCCTCAATTTCAGCCCATTTTATTCGGCTTTAGCCGGAGTGATTTTCTTATGGAACTGCGCGCACGATTGGAAGCCGACATCCAGGCCGCTATGCGTAGCGGCCACCAGCAGCGGCGGGACGCTTTGCGCTACTTGAAAAGCGCCATCAACCGGGTGGAAATCGACACCCGAACTACCCTGGATGACGCCGGCATTGTCGAAGTGGTAACCCGCCAGGTCAAAGACCGCCGCGACAGCATCCGGATGTTCGAGCAGGGCAACCGCGCTGATTTGGTCGCCAAAGAAGCGGCCGATTTGGCGGTGCTCGAGGAGTATCTGCCGCCGCAGCTTTCTGAGGAGGAGTTGGCCCGGCTGGTAACGGAAGTTATCGCCCAAGTCGGCGCCGCCAGCATCCGGGACAAAGGCAGGGTAATGGGCCGGCTGATGCCCCAAGTGCGCGGCAAGGCCGACGGCGCCCGGGTCAATACCCTCGTAACCCAACGCTTGGAAAGCGCGGACTGACCGGCAGTATGGCGGCGCGTTTTGGCATCGTAGTTTTCCCCGGCACCTGGAGCGACGGCGATTGCCGTTACCAGCTCCAAGACATCTTGGGCCAGCAAGCCGATTATATCTGGCATCGGGAGCAAAGCCTGGCCGGGTATGACTGCATAATTTTGCCCGGCGGCTTTTCCTACGGCGACTATCTGCGCGCCGGCGCCATCGCCCGCGTCTCCCCGGTAATGGCAGCCATCCAAGACTTCGCCGCCGCCGGCGGGCTGGTTGTAGGTATCTGCAACGGGTTTCAGATTTTGTGCGAAGCCGGCTTGCTGCCGGGAACCCTGCTCCGCAACGCCCATCTCGAATACCGCTGCCAGGCAACTAACCTGCGCGTCGCGCGAACCGATACGCCCTTCGCCAATCGCTGCGCCCCCGGACAGATTCTGCGCATCCCGGTCTCCCACGGCGAAGGGAACTACTACGCCGATGCCGCCACCCTGGAACGACTGGAGGCCAACAATCAAATACTGTTCCGCTACTGCTCCCCGGACGGCAGCCTGACGCCGGCCGCCAACCCCAACGGCTCCGCCGCCCACATCGCCGGCATCGTCAACACCGCCGGCAACATCCTCGGAATGATGCCCCACCCGGAACGCAGCTGCGAGCCGCTGTTAGGCAGCGCCGACGGAAACTTGATACTGGAGTCGGTAGTTGCGGCAGTGGGGGGATAAGTCCTTTAGTCCCCCGGCCCGCCCGGTAGAAAATCCGACTACCCCCCATACCGCCCCGCCGCCCCCGCCAAACCCTCCAGCGCCCCCGCCAATACCCAATCCTCGACGCAGTAAGACAGGCGGAAATGTCCCGGCACACCAAACCCCCGGCCCGGCACCGCCAGCACCTGCCAGTCCTGCAAAGCGTCCACAAAGGCGGCGTCATCGGCCAACGGTGATTGAGGAAACAGGTAAAAAGCCCCCTGCGGTTTCACCACCGCATAGCCCAACTCGGTCAGCCCGGCGTACAGAAAATCCCGCTTGCGCTGATATTCGGCCACATCCACGCTGGCATCCTGCAACGCCCGTACCAAGTGCTGCATTAACGCCGGGGCGTTGACAAACCCCAAAGTCCGGGTGCAGAAAATCAGTCCGTCCACCAATTCCCCCTTGCCCGGATAGTCCGGGTGTACCGCAATGTAGCCAATCCGCTCCCCCGGCAAGCCCAAATCCTTGGCGTGGGAATTGACCACGATAGTGCGGTCATAGTGGGGAAAAATCTGCGGATAAGTCCAGCCGTCATAAATCAGCCGCCGATAGGGTTCATCGCTGATGATATAGACTTCCCGGTTCAACTCCGACTGCTTGCGCCGCAGCAGTTCCGCCAGTTCCCGGATTTCCCCGGTGGTATAGACCACCCCGGAGGGATTGTTTGGCGAATTGATAATCAGCCCCCGGGTACGCGGGGTAATGGCGGCGGCGATGGCGTCCAAGTCCAGCCGAAAGTCAGCGGTGGTCGGCGCAATGACCGCCTGGCCGTTGTGATTAGCCACATAATAGACATACTCCCCGAAATAGGGCGCCAGGATAATCACCTCATCCCCGGGGTTCAGCGTCGCCCTCAATACCACATTGATGGCGCCGGCCGCCCCGCAGCTCATCACAATATCGCCGCCGGCAAAGGGCAAGCCGGTTTCCCCCCGCAGCGTCGCCGCCACGGCGGCGCGGGTCTCCGGATAGCCGGCGTTGGGCATATAGCGGTGCATTCCCGCCGCCGGATTGGCCGCCAATCGCCGCAGTTCGGCGTTAAACTCCTCCGGAGGCTCCATAATGGGATTGCCCAAGGACAAGTCAAAAACCTTATCCGCGCCATATTGAGCTTTCAGGGCGATGCCGGCCTCGAACATTCGGCGGATCCAGCTGCCCTGCTCCATAGCCTGGCGGATGTGGTGGGAAATGGTCATATTGCCTGCTCCCGGTTGGCGGCGGCATAGTTGTGGCCGCGGAGTCTTTGCCGCTAATGATAGCGGCCCCGGCCGGTTAGGGCAATGCCGGCAGCTCCAACGGCTCCCCCGGCGTCAAATCCAATTTAGCCAGCCCGGGATAATCCGGCGGATAGTGGTAAGCCCGATAGACCCAGTTGCCAGATCCCTCGGCCGGGTCGTCGGATTTCAGCCGCTCCCCTTGCCGCACTGTTCCGTCCTTCAGCAAGGGGTTGATGTATTTCCAGACGGTATCGCCTTGGATGGTTACTTCATAGATAGTTCCGCTAATGTGTTCGGTGAACAGGGTGTTGCCGTTGGAGAGGCGTTGGGCGTTGCCGGCCACGGGGGAATAAAAATCGGTAGGATTGGAGTAAGTCCATTCCAGTTTCGCCGGGCCGTAGGCTGCGCCGGGACTCCTCCGGTAATCATACCCCTCTGCCGGCAAAATCATTTCGTCCACCGAGGAATAGCCCCGCTCGAGTCCGAAAAAGTCCCAACCATTGTTGAAAACCAGCACATTGCCGGCCCCGGGTCGTCCTGGCGGTATCCAGTGGGCATTATGCAGTCCAAAAAGCTTCTGGTCGGCGTAGCCGCCGGCTTGCCAGGCCCGGGGATTGCCCCAGCGGTACAGCAAATCGCCGCCCTTTCCGCCCTTGCCCCCGCTATGTCCCGCCGCCTCCTCTGTAGTAGTACTGTGGTCAATTACCCATAACTCGCCAAAGTGCCGCACCGAGAGCATTATCTGCTCCCGCTCCGGGTGGTAGGCCAGCGAGTTAGTATGCAGCCAAACATTACCCAGCTCAGCCCGGTCTTGAACGGCATTCAACGGGAAGTTCAGGTCAATCAGTTCGGGATGATCGCCGACCACGCCATAGTTGGGCTTTTCCGGGTCATCGTCCTGAATGATATGATCCCAAGCCGACCACTCCCAGACCACTTCACCCCCCTCCGGCGGCGTGGGCCGCACTTTCACCAAATACGTCCCCATCAAATCCAAGTTTCCCAGATAATCGCCATTGACGCCCAAGTCCCTGAGCTCCCCATTGCTTTTCCTTTGCCTTCCCAAAAGCAGCACATTGCCATTAGGCATCAGCAGAAAGTCGTGATGCCACTTCGGGAGATGGTACTGCCAAACTACCTGACCCGCCGGGTCAATTTCCCGGACACCGCTGCGCCCCCGGTTTTCGTAACCGCTGGTCAGCAGATTGCCATTTTCCAGCAGCTGGGCCAGCCGCGCATCGCCCGGCGGCGCGGCCCACTGTTGCACCCGCCGCCCTTCCCGGTCAATCAAGTAATAATGGTCATCCCGCCAACTAGCGAACAGGATATAGCCCGGGGCGGCCTCCGGTTCGTTCACAATTACCCCTACCGTCGGCTCTGGCTGCGGCGTTGCCGGCACGGCAGGCGCGGCGCAGGCCGCCAGCAATCCGATAATCATTGCCAGTAGCAAGCCGCGCATCAGGCCGGCTGACCGGCGCAAAAGTCGGGGGGGGGGGGGGGGGGGGGGGGGGGGGGTACTATTAGGAAGTAGATAAAATCGGCGGCCCGCGGCGGGGCAACGCCGCCAATTCCGTCGCTAATGAACAACAATGGTCGGCCTCCGCAAAACATAGTCGGGACGGAATTATAGCACACTCCCTCCCATTGTTACTGGGCGGGCAGCTCCAACGGCTCCCCCGGCGTCAAATCCAATTTAGCCAGCCCGGGATAATCCGGCGGATAGTGGTAAGCCCGATAGATCCAGTTGCCAGATCCCTCGGCCGGGTCGTCGGATTTCAGCCGCTCCCCTTGCCGCACTGGTCCGTCCGGCAGCAAGGGGTTGATGTATTTCCAGACGGTATCGCCTTGGGGGGTTACTTCATAGATAGTTCCGCTAATATGTTCGGTGAACAGGGTGTTGCCGTTGGAGAGGCGTTGGGCGTTGCCGGCCACGCGGGAATAGAAGTGGGTGGGATTGGCGTAAGTCCATTGGAGTTGGTGGGGGCTGTAGTCGCCGCCAGGGCGGCGCCGATAAGCGTATCCGGCGGCGGGCAAGGTGAGTTCGTCGACGGAGGAATAGCCCCGGCGTGGGGAACTGCCAAGGCCGTGGCCGTTGTTGAAAACCAGGACATTGCCCGCGCCGGGTAGGCCGGGCTTAATCCAATGGGCATCGTGATGCAGGAAAAGCCGCTGGTCGGAGTAGCTGCCGGCTTGCCAGGCCCGGGGATTGCCCCAGCGATAGAGGATGTCGCCGCCCTTCCCGCTGTTGCCCCCGCTATGTCCCGCTGCCTCCTCGGTAGTAGTGCTGTGGTCGATGATCCAGATTTCGCTGAAGTCGCGGACGGAGAGCATTATTTGGTCGAGTTCCGGGTGGTAGGCTAGGGAGTTGGTGTGCTGCCAGATGCGCCTTGTGGTTATGGCGAAGTTTAGGTCAATGAGTTCGGGATGGTTGGCGACCACGCCGTAGTCGGGCTTTTGGGGGTCGTAGTCCTGGATGATATGGTCCCAGACGAACCACTCCCAGACCGTTTCCCCGCCTTCGGGAGGGGTGGGGCGGATTTCGCGCAACCAGGTACCGAACAATCCTTGGTGGCGGTGGTGGACTTTGGGGTCGCCGCCCAAAGCGCGGATGGCGGCGTGGCTTTTCTTTTGCCGCGCCAGGAGGAGGATGTTTCCGTTGGGCAGGGGGAGGAAGTCATGATGCTGTTCGGGGAAGCGATATTGCCAAACCCCTCGGCCGGCGGGATTAAGTTCTTTGACACCGCCTTGGGCCTTGCTGCCGTAGCCCAGAGCCATCAGGTTGCCGTTGGGCAAGAGCCGGGCAAGTCGGCTCTCGCCTTGGCCCAAGGGCCACTGATGAACGACGCGGCCCCGGCGGTCGATGAGGTAAAAAGCGCTGCCGCCAAGTCGGCTGAACAGGATATAGCCCGGGGCGGTTCCGGGTTCGTTGACGATTACTCCGACGGTGGGCTCCGGCGGGGGCGTTGCTGGCACGGTGGGCGCGGGCAGCGGCGCGGCCGTGGTCGGAGTGCAGGCCGCCAGCAAGCCGATAACCATCGCCAGGAGCAAGCCGCGCATCAGCCCGGCTGACCGGCGCAAAAGTCGGGGGGGGGGGGGGGGGGGGGGGGGGTACTATTAAGAAGTAGATAAAAGCGGCGGCCCGCAACGGGGCAACGCCGCCAATTCCGCCGCTAATGAACATCAGTCCCTCTCCGCAAAGCATAATCGGGACGGAATTATAGCACACCCCCAATTCCCCATTTTCCCGATTAGCCGACCGGATTTGCCTAGCAGCCGGGGTTTGTGTTATGTTATATTACATAAAAGATGGCGGGCGGCGTCAACCCGTACCGGCCCATTGTCGCTAAATCGGACGCCCCGGCGCGGCGTCCGCAAAAGGAGTAAGAGCTATGGCAGATAACGGATTGGACAAATTCATTACCGGCTTGCTGGCTGGGGCCCTGGTCGGCACCGCCATCGGTATGCTGATGGCCCCCAAGCCCGGCAACGAGGCCCGGCAGATTGTCCGGGAACGCGGCCGGGAGTATCTGGGGACGGCCCGGGAGCGCGGTCGGGAGTACCTCGGCACGGCCCGGGAGCAGGCCGGCGGCTACATCGACTCGGCCCGGGATCGGGTGCGGAACATCCGCCGCCACAACGGCCCCGGCGAACTCGACGATGAGGGCATCCCCACCCAGGTGATTGAGGCGGAGTAACCCCGCCCTACGCCGGTTTCAAGCCCGGGGCCCGGAGACGCCGCCAGAATGGGCGGCGTCTCTTGGCGTTTCCCATCCCCCGGCCTACTCACAACCCCAGCCGCTGTACCAGTTCCTCAGCCGTTACTATCGCCCCGCTCAGCCCTTGGGCGCCCTGACCAGCCAGAAACACCGCCGCCTTAACCATCGCCGCCGGAGTTGCCCAAGTCGAAAAATCCGCCGCCGGGCGTTGGGCTTGAAAGCCTTCGGTCAAGACCGGGCGGAGGGGTTTGAGGCAGTTGACGGCGATGTTGTGGGGGCCGAGTTCGGCGGACAAGCCCCAAGTCAGCCGCTCCACTCCTGCTTTGGCTACCCCGTACGCCTGTCCCACCATTGGCACCCCGGCGGCGGCGTCAGCATTCAGCGTCGAGGAAAAAATGTTGTCGGCGGCGTGGGAGGACAAGTTGATAATGCTGCCGCCGCCTCGTTCGACCATCAGCGGCGCCACCGCCCGACAGCCGATATAAGTGGCGCGGAGGTTGATGTCCAGCACCAGCTCCCACTCTTTCAGGGTCGATTCCAGAAACGGGCGGTAAGTCCCGACGCCGGCATTGTTGACGAGGATGTCGATGGCGCCAAAGGCGTCGAGGGTTTGCTGGGTCATTGCGTAGATGCTGTGTTCGTCGCGGACGTTGCAGGGGATGGGGAGGGCTTGACCGCCTTGGGCCTTGATTTCGGCGGCGGTGGCGTAAATTGTCCCCGGCGCATTGTCCCGCTCCGTTTCGGACCGGGCGGCCACTACTACCGCCGCGCCGGCGGCGGCCAATCCTAAAGCGATGGCTTTGCCGATGCCCCGGCTGGAGCCGGTTACGATGGCGACTTTGTTGTCGAGTTGGTTTTCCAAAATCATCCGGATTCACCGCCCCCGGTAGTGGCGGGCCAGTTCGGAGGCGTAGGCCGCGCCTAATTTACTGCCGTTTTCCGCCAGCCACGCGCTCAGCCGGGTCGGGCATTGCGGCGGGTCGGCGGAAGTAAGCAGGTTGGCGGCCAAGCCGGCAATTTCCTCTTTGGTCAGCGCCACATCCCGCAGCAGCAGCCCCAACAGCCGCGCCAGCAGCAAAACCCACATCGGCGGCAGGTGGACAATCCGGGCCGGGCGGCCGATATTGCCGGAGATCAAGCGCACCAGTTCATCAAAGGTATAAGTTTCCGGGCCGACGGCGTCCATTACTGCATTATCTGTTCCCGTCCCGGCCGCCACGGCCAAGGCCGCTAAATCCGCCACATAGACCGGCTGCGCCCGGTACTGCCCATCCCCGGCCACGGCAAAAACCGGAAACCGCCGCAGCAGCCAAGCGATATTATTCAGCAGAATATCCCCCGGGCCAAAGACCAGGGCCGGGCGGATAATGGCGTGGGAGATGCCGGTTTCTTGCAATGCCCGCTCCACCAGTCCCTTGCCCCGAAAATAAGGCAGCGGCGAATGGGCGTCGGGGTTGGTGATGCTGAGGTGTACCAGCCGCCGCACTCCGGCCGCCGCGGCCGCCCGAAACAGGATGCGGGAATTAGCCACTGCCCGGTCAAAAGTAATGTCCCCGGCGTCAAACCGCACCCAATAGGTATTGTAGAGGGTATCCGCCCCCCGCAAACTTTCCGCCAGCAGTTCCGGCCGGTCAAAATTAAAGGGCAGCGCGGCCACCCGCCCGCCAAAGGGATCCGCCGCCGCAATAGCCGCCGCCGGCCGGCCGGTGAGGGTGCGAACCGGCCGCCGCCCGGCCGCCAGCAGCTGCCGGGCAATATAACGCCCGGTGTAGCCAAAAGCGCCGGTAACTACATCAAACCCGTCGGCCGGGGAATGGTCCGCATAATCGTTGGTCATAGCGGGATGGATTGTAGGGGAAAAGGGGGCGGTGAGGCAAGGGGGATGTGGCGGTTTAACTGGGGTCATACGGGGTCGGGTGCGGCGGTTAAGACCGGCAGCAGAAGCTCGGCGGCGTTTGCTAGGACGATGGAGGAGACGAATTCTTTGTCGTCAAAGAAAACGCTGCATCCCTCGAAAATGTCCCGCTGGACTTGGGTCGGGCGGCTGTTCTGTAAGCGCAAAGTGTCGGTGTCCGGGTCGTAGGTGATTATTTCGTCGTCATAGGGGCTTTGGTAGGTGGTGGCGCCGCCGGTCAACGCCGGGAGCAGCAACTCGGCGGCGTTATCGTGGATGAACTCTACCGGGTTTTCCGGGTAGCCGCCGAAAAGGACAATGCAACCGGCGCAAAGGTCAAATCCCCCGCCATCGGGGAGTCCGTTGCCTACCGACAGGAAGTCGTCCTCCGGGTAGTAGTGTATGGTCAAAGCCGGGACACGCGGCCGCTCCGGTTCGGGGGCAGGTGGCTGCCAGACGGGAAGCAGCAATTCGGCGGCTTTGGTCAGGGCAACGGCGGCAGGAAAATCCCCGGCATCGAAGAAAAGGCTGCATCCCTCGAAAATCTCCCGCCGGGTCAGGGCGGTCCGACCGTTCCGGATCCATAAGGTATCGGCAGGTTGGTCGTAGGTGGTGACCGCACCATCCACACCGGCGCATTGGGCGGTTTCCCCGGAGAGAAGCGGTAAGAGGGTTTCTTGGGCAAGCCAGACCAGGATGCCGGCCGGTGCGTCGGGGTGCCGGTCGAAAAGCACGGTGCAGTCCTGGGAAAGCCAGATTTCGCGGTGTTCAGGGCGGCCGTTGCACAGACTCAGCAGGTCAGCATCGTCGTCGTAGTATATTTCCACCGCCGGGTATGGGGCGCGGTAGGTGTCTGGCATTGGTGTTTCCTTAACCAAGGTAGGGACTTGTTGAGGGTAAGGGCAAGGGGTTGTCCTTGCCGGGTAAATTGGATTGGCTGACTGCCGGCCTTGACTAGTGAGTGTTATTGGTAATCATAACACGCCGGGCGGCCGAGGCAAGGGTGCCGGCGTCAGTAGTGACGCCCCCGCCGCAATCTGGTATAGTAAAACCCCAAATCGGAAACTGAGGGCAATTCCTTATGAACCAGTCCGTTACTTTAACCGTCAACGGCGTCCCCTATAACCGGGATATTCCCGCCAGCCGGCTGCTGGTGGATTTTTTGCGCTATGACCTGGGGTTGACCGGGACTAAAGAGGGTTGCAGCGTGGGGGTCTGCGGAGCCTGCACGGTCCTGGTGGATGGGGAGCTGGCGGCGTCCTGCATTGCTTTGGCCGCGACGCTGGAGGGGGCGGAAATTACGACCATTGAGGGGCTGGCGCAGGAGGGGCGGCTGCATCCGGTACAGCAGGCCTTTATTGACTACGGCGGCTTTCAGTGCGGCATTTGTACGCCGGGGCAGGTGCTGGCGGCCAAGGCCCTGCTGGAAGTCAATCCGCAGCCTACGGAATCGGAGATACGGGAGTGGATGATGGGCAATTTGTGCCGCTGCACCGGCTATTACAAGATTGTGGAGTCGGTGGTGCAGGCGGCGGCGGCCGCCGCCGGGGAGGGGCAGTAATGCCGGATTTTCAGCTGCATCAGCCGGCTACCCTGGCCGCCGCCTTTGACCTGCTGGAAAAGTACGGTGATGATGCCCGGCTGCTGTCGGGAGGGACGGCGTTGGTGCTGCAAATGAAGCAGCGGTTCGCGCAGCCGGGGCAGGTAATCAGTCTGCGCCGGATTGCCGGGTTGGGCGATATTGCGGCTACTGCCGAGAGCGGTATTGAGATTGGCGCGCTCTGCACCCAGCGGCAGGTGGAAATCAGCCCCTTGGCCGCCGGCCGGGCGGCGTTGGCGGTAGCAGCCTACCGGCAGGTCGCGACGCCGCGCATCCGCAGTATGGCAACCGTGGGCGGGGGCTTGGCCCACGGCGACCCGAATCAAGACCCGCCGCCGGCTCTAATGGCATTGGACGCGACGGTGACTTTGACGGCGGCAGCGGGGACGCGGACTCTGCCGGTAGCGGATTTGTTTCTGGATTATTTTGACACCGATGTACGGGCCGGGGAGATTATTACCGGGTTGACGATACCGCCGGCGCCGGCCGGGTCCGGGACGGCATTTATCAAGTTTTTGCCGCGGACGGCCGATGATTACGCTACGGTGTCGGCAGCGGCGGTAATTGCGCCGGATGATGCCGGCAACTGCCGGAAAGCGCGGGTGGCTTTGGGGTCGGTGGGGTTGACGCCGTTGCGGGCCCGGGCCGTAGAGGCTGCTTTGCAGGGAAAGCCGTTGACGGCGGCTAACATTGGCGCGGCGGCCGCGGCCGTATCCGACCTGGTTGACCCTCTGGACGACCACCGGGGTTCGGCGGAGTATAAGCGGGAAATGGCGGTGGTGTTCACCCGGCGGGCGGTGGAACAAGCGGCGCAGGCGGCCTTGGCCGGCCCGGGGTTGGCGTAATGCGGTTGGAGCAGCGGTGCGTAGTGCCGTTGGCGCCGGCGGCGGCGTGGGAGCTGCTGCTGGATTTGCCGCGGGTAGCGCCGTGCATTCCCGGAGTGTCGGAAGTTAGAGAGGAGGACGATGGACGGTTTGCCGGGCAGATGACGGCGCAGGCCGGCCCCCTGCGTGTGAATTTGGCCGGAACAGTTCGGATCGTGGCGCAAGATGCGGCCAAGAGAGAAGCGCAGCTGACCCTGGAAGCCGCCGACCGGCGCTTGGGCGGCTCCGTCCGCACCCATCTGACCCTCCGCCTGACCCCCATCGCCGAAAACCAAACCCAACTGACCATCACCACCCACACCACCTTTGGCGGCCGCCTCGCCGCTTTAGGCCAGCCCATCATCCGCCGCAAAACCGCCGCCGCCCTCGACGAATTCGCCCACAACCTCGCCGCCCTGCTGGAATCTGGCCGCTAGATTGCCCCTTCCCCAGCCATCCCTTACAATAAGGGTATGCAATTGCGGTTGTCCCCGTAGTTCGGCATTAGGCAGCCGGGCAACGGCCGGGTTATGCAGATTCAAACTTATGCCAATGGGGAGTATAGGAAATGCCGGTTGAAATTAAGAACGGGCCATGCTGGCAATGCAAGACTTTTGGCAAGCTGCGGAAGGCGCGGGATGAGCGGTGGCTTTGCGGGGATTGCCTGATCAAGCGGGTCAAGGATTACACAGCCAAGTCCTTGCGGACGAAAATGCGGGGGGAGTAGGAGTGAGTACCGGAGATTAAGGGGCGCCGCTCTGCGCCGCCGGCTAGGTTAAGCCGGCAGTTTCGGTTATACTGGTTAGCCACAGGGTCGAAACTACGGGAGGGGAATAACTGCTGATGACCCAGCCGACGGTCATTAACGACATTACGGACCTGTACCACATCCTGGAGCTGCAACCGCACTGGCGGGAGGCCCTGCGGAATCAGCTGCTGAGCGCTGAGCTGCTGGCGATGCCGGAACAGCTGGCGCAACTGACGGTCAAAGTTGACCAACTGATCGAGACCGTCGCGGAGAACTCCCGGCAGATTGCGGAGAACTCCCGGCAGATTGCGGAGAACTCCCGGCAAATCGCCGAGCTGCGCCACCTGACTGCCGATAACTCCCGGCAGATCGAGCGGAACTCCCATCTAATCGAGGAGAATTCCCGGGGAATTGCGGAGTTGCGCCACCTGACCGCCGATAACTCCCGGCTAATCGAGGAGAATTCCCGGCATATCGAGCGGAACTCCCACCTAATCGAGGAGAATTCCCAGGGAATTGCGGAGCTGCGGCGCGTTACGGAAAACCAGACTTACCGGATGAACCGGATGGAGTCGGACAGTGGGGTACTGAAAGGTATGTTTGCGGAAGCGCACCCGGAGAGAACCGCCCGGGAAATCGCCGACCTGCTGGAGCTGACCGAGGTTTCAATAACGAACCGGGAAGTGCTTTACCGGTTCGCCGGACAATTGCAGTTGCCCTACAATGTCCGCCGCAGTTTCACACGGGCCGACTTGGTGTTTCAAGCCCGGGACGCTGCCGGCAGCGTCAACTGGTACGCGGTGGAAATTTCCTGGACTACCGCGCCCCGGGACTTGGAGCGGGCCCGCCGCAATGCCGGACTACTCCAGGAGGCTACGGATACGCCGGCTTATGCTGTGGTGTGCGGGCATCGCTACGAGGAAGGGATGGACTGGAATGGCGTTCACTGGCTCGACCTGAGCGACGACTGAACGCGTTGGGGGGCCTTCGGCCAAGGTTGTCTTTTCCGCAACCCGCCGTTACAATGGGGGTATGCAAAATCCACCGGCCGGTTACGAATGGGATGGCGTTAAACAACGGGAGAATCTGGAAAAGCACCGGATTGACTTTCGGGTGATGGAAGGTTTCGAGTGGCGTACCGCCGTTATCGAACCGATCCCGCGCAGCGGTGAATTGCGGCTTATCGCCCGGGGTTACATCGAGGGACGTCTTTATACCGTCATCTATACTTGGCGCGGCGGCAAGTGCCGGGTCATCAGCCTGCGTAAAGCCAACCCCCGCGAGGAGAGACATTATGCTCAGTCCCGAGCTCAAGCCTGACTGCATTTCCCCGGAGGAGTGGGATAAGCTGGTGGCCAGCGATTTGTCCTTTGACGAAATTGCGGCGATGCACGGCGAGGAAGTCGCCATTAACGCCGGGATTGCCCGGGATCCGGATGCCGAGGAGTTGGGCGAGGATTTCTTTGCCAATGCCCGGCCGGCCATCGAGGTTATTCCCGAGTGGGTCGAGTATTGTACCCGGATGCAAGCGGAGGGCAAGGGGATTCCTACTCCCGATGATTACCGGGTTGACCAGCGGGTGGGTCTTATTGTCCCCTCGACTAACACGGTTATGGAGCCGGATTTGTACCGCAATCTGCCGCGCCGGTACACTACGCTCCACACTTCCCGAATGCTGCTCGAGGGCAGCGTTACGATTGAGGCCGAGGAGCTGATGCTGGACAAGTATCTGCCGCAGTGCGCCCGGCAGATTGCTACTTTGCGCCCGGATGTGGTGGTTTTTGGCTGCACTTCAGCGGGGGCTTTGCGCGGGCCGGCTTATGAGCAGCAGTTGGCCGCTGAGCTGGCCGAAACTACCGGGGCCGTTACGGTTACGATTATGGGCGCGGTGGTCAAGGAACTGCGCCGGATCAGGCCGGAGCGGGTGGCGGTGCTTACGCCCTATTCCCAAGAAATCAATGACACCATCAAGGACTCGCTGGAAACTTCCGGGTTTCGGGTTACGCATCTGGCGGGAATGGACATCAAAGGGGCGTTCAATATCGCCGCCGTTACCCCGCAGGAATTGCTGGAGTATGTGCGGGAGCAGATGGCTGGGGTAGATGCCGAGTGTCTTTTTGTATCCTGCGCCAATCTGCGGGCGGTGGAGATTCTGGATGACCTGCGGAAAGCGATCCGGCGGCCGGTGGTAACCAGCAATCAGGCGGTCTTGGTCAGTGTCCGCCAAGCATTAAGCGATACCGCATCCTGGTCGCCCACTTTGCTGCGGGAGCCGGTGCCTTATAATGCCGCCGCCTACGCCCGGCAGGTATAATCATCCCCGGCAAGGACAAAATCCCGAGGAGCCATACTAGATAGAGAGGAAACCCGGCAGCTATGGTTAAGATTGGACAACGCTATGTCAGCCCTGGCGGGGCCGAACTGGTGGTTACTAAGGGCGGCGATGGCGACTTTACCGATGGAGATACGCCCCTGCAACTGAAGGGGAGCGAGGGGGCTTTTGCCGGCGTCGCGGCGTCGCCCGCGGCGGTGGATCTGGCGTTGGGCAAACGCTATAGTTCGTCGGATGGCGCGGTGTCGGCGCTGGTAACGAAGGCGGGTCGCTGCGAACTGCGCTATAACGGGGAGTTGATGGAGTTGCAGCAGCCTAAGGAGCTGCCGTCGTCGGATTAGGGGGGCCAATCCCTTGCTCCTTATCTCAATAGTGGAAGTGCGGCCGCCGCGCTCCCAACTCTTGCCTTGCCGGAGCCTTTGCTATGCCCGATAATCCCTTTGCCGACCGCCTGCCTACCAAGCAGGAACTGTATTATCCCATCGTCAAAGCTATCCGTTCCCTGGGCGGCAGTTCCGGGGCCAGAGTAGCCGCGCCGGCGGCGGCATCCTTCCTTTCCATAAGCTAAATCAATCCCTTCCCCCGCAGAATGGCAATGTAGTCCTCCAACCCCAAAGTGCAACGGATGGCGGCGCGCAACTGCCGGTTGTCAAGTTTGAGTTGACGCCGTACTTGATGGGATTCAAACTCCTGAGGACTCCGCGAACGGAGCGTACTGATGATAAGTTCCCCTTGGTAGTAAAACTTGGCTTTGCGGTGGCTGCCGCCCTCCGTTATCTCCATCCCGAACTTCCCGACAACCCGGTCAAACTCCCGCGGCGTCACTCCCGCGCCACCTTTCCTTGCAGCGTTGCCCAAACCTGCCGCAGTCCCTTGCCCAAATGGTCTTGCTCCGCCGCCAGCGTAAAATACAGGTCAACCAGGGCGCATTGCAGGTCCGCAATGGCCGCCGCCAAGTCATCCCCAAAGCCAAATTCATCCAAGCCTGCTGCTTCGGCAACAACCTGCCCTCCCTCCACAAAAACCGCCACCGCAATAGGTTCCTTCACCCGCAGCCGCGCGTCGTTCAGCGATTCCAGCCGAACCTCGGCCGGCAGTTCCGGGGCCAGAGTCGCGGTGTTCCCGGCGGCATCCTTCCTATCCATAGTCTAAATCAGCCCCTTCTCCCGCAGGATGGCAATGTAATCCTCTAGCCCCAAGGTGCAGCGGATGGCATCCCGCAGTTGGGCCTCGCTCAAGCGCAACTGAGTTCTGACTTTGTGGTGGGTGAACGCGCCGGGGCTACGGGAGCGGAGCGTTCTGACGACGGGATTTCCTTCGTGGTAAAGTACGGCTTTGCGGTGGCTGCCGCCTTCCGTTACCTGCATCCCGAACTTTACGGCGAGTTGGTCGAACTCCCGGGGCGTCACCGTCGCTCCACCTTGACTTGCAGGATTTCCCAAATCTTTTGCAACCCCGGCCCCAGCCGGTCTTTATCCGCTTCGAGGGTAAAGTAAAGGTCGGCAATGGCGTACTGGAGGTCAGCAATCGCCGCGGCTTGGTTAACGCCATCGCCGCACTCGAACAGCTCCTCAGCTTCGGCGACGATGAAACCTTCCGTCTCAAACACCGACACCGCGATAGGTTCCTTCACCCGCAGCCGCGGGTCGTTCAGCGATTCCACCATAACCTCGGCCGGCAGTTCCGGGGCCAGAGTCGCCGTGTTCCCAAGCCGATTTTCCTGCGTCATTATCCCTCCTTTTGCCAAGCAGGATTGGCAAATCCGCTTTATTATACCAAATGGAAGGGAAGCCCTCTTTTCCCGCCCGCTAAATCAACCCCCTCTCCCGCAGGATGGCAATGTAATCATCCAACCCCAAAGTGCAGCGGATGGCATCCCGGAGTTGCGCCGGGGTCAGGTAGAGTTGCTTGGCAATTTGGTAAAAAGGATTGTCCTACCTACCGTGGGAGCGGTAGGTAGTGCGGATTTTACGCCCCTGATAAATGAAATCGGGAATTATATATCAAACTAAACTGACTGAATTCCCTTATGGATAATGTCCGTCCCTTGCCGGACACTACATACGGATGTTGACTTCGGTGGGTTGACTGCCGTTCCGGTTCTTGGGTCGGTTGCGCCGTTCCTGCCGTCCAGACCGGGACGATACCTCACCCGCCGCATCGTTCAACGGCAAGGTCTTTCCCTGCTTTACCTGAATGTTCGACCCCGCCCTTTTCCCGCCTTTCGGTACAGGCCAGGACTGACCGCCGGAGGGTGATTGCCCACCCGGTCGCGGCCGCGGCGCCGGCCGCCCACCCCGACCATCATCATTCGGACCCGTTCCGTTATCGGTAGTATCGTCCCCGTTGTTATCATCGCCCGGCCGAGGTATTCCCCACGAAGTAGCGTAGGAACCCTGGATTTCCTTTCCGCGACGCGCTCGGCTGACCGCGCGCCCCAGCATCCCATCCTTCTTGAAACCGTCATTAGACCGTTTGCCGATGGGTATTACCCGGTCAATGACCGACGGGTCCAGTTGGTTTATTTCCAGCAGGTAAGCCAATCGTTCCTGGACATCCGCGTCCTTGATGACGGCGGGCCGGGGGCCATCCCGCCGCACCTGCTCCAACCGGTCAACCAGCCGTTGTGCGGCCTCAATCCCTACCTCAATAGTATCGACGTCCGACACATTTTCGTGGTAGTTGGAATGCAGGGACTGAACGGCCAAGAAGTCCTTTCTCATTTCCGCCGCTACCGCTGTTCCATCCCAATGCTCGTAGATAATCTGGTTCAGGATGGCGTGGGTGCGGAAGTGGGAATCATTGCGCCAGCGGCGGTCTTTCGCGACGGCTTTGACGGCTTGGGACAACGCGCCCCAAGACTTTTCGGAAGCCTGAAGTCGCTCCGGCGGGTCTTTGGCCAGCTCCAGCGTGGCGTGTTCCAGAAAACGCCGGCTGGACTGCATATTGGCTTCGGGGGAACGGTCGGTGATTGGGGGTAGGGCGGTAGTCATAGGCAACCTCTGTAAAGAACGGGTTATGTACCTAACTAAATGTTGGCGGACAATACACCCGGCAGGTTGCTCCTGCCGGGCTTGTTATTCCAGTTTGGTCACGGCTTTCTCTCCTGGATGAGCTTCTGAATAAACTGTGCGCTCATCAAGGACATCGCGCCTACTGCGCCACCTCCGATGATTTGTATTCCCACATAGATTTCGTTCTGCCGCTCTTCGCTCAACCAGCCAATGCTCTCAGGAGCAAATTGGTGAATCAGAATAATCACCACGGGCGCTAGAATTGCCCCTACAAAAGTAACTGCGACGGGGGCAAGCAAGATAGCACCTAGGATAGCGAAGCACACCACTATCCAATGTTTTACGTTCAACCACCGCTGGTCCCGGGCAAATTGATTGTCCGACGCTTCAATATGATGCCGTTCTTCCACCTGACCAATCGAGACTCCTAGATGGATGCTCGAATCAGCAAGACGCTCTGGCTCTGGCACGGGGGTTTTCGCTTCAGCACTCACCCGAAGTCTCCTGCGCTATCTTGCGCGCTTGGTCCTTATAGAACTGCTCGATTCTATGATTAGGGATGCGGGTCTTACGCCCCACCCACACTTGGTGCCAAGGCGTACCAACGGCGTGTGTAAGGGCAGACAACTGAGGACCCGTCCATCGGCCATACTTCGACGACACTTGCTCTATCAAGTCAAGCTCTATGGCGTCGAAGTTTGCCTCCTTGACGTTAGGAATCTGCCGCGTTACCGGCCCGCCGCCATATCGGCGCAGGCTCCGGTATATTTTTGGAATAACCGGTCCGTACTGCCACGCTTCGACCGGCTCATCTAGCAATGGACGGGAATGCAGGCCAAGCATCCACGCGTGGCAGAAATAAGTCAACTTAATGACCTGCATCGGAGTGATGGTGCGGCCGGCTTCATGGGCGAGGGCAATCAGCTTGTTAGCTACGCTCAGGGCACTGTACGGCATCACAACGCCTCCGGTTTCCATAAGGGATTAGTCCCTCCCGCCCTTATTGCGCGCCGGCAGTCGGGCCGGGTTACTGGATGTACCGGATGGAGTGAATAGCCAGCGGCGGGGCCTTTATGTGCGCGCCGGGAATATCCGAACCCCACACCAGCAAATCAACCGGCTCGGTCAGATTGCCCACCGGCGCTTTTATGGAAAAAGACCGGCTGCTCACATCCCAAAGGGTTGCCTCGGCAGTGCCGGGCGTGTTCGGGTAGGACGCGCCCGGAGGAGCGGGACGGAGGATAGTCAACGCGTCGCGGTCGGTGTTCCGATACTTGATGACAAAGGTAGCGACCGACGGAGAGTCCAAGAGGGTGCGACTGCCTGATACGGTTCCCGCAGCCCGCAGTATGCCGTTTTCAATGACGGGACACTCCGACCACCGGATGGCATCCGTTACCTTCAGGTACGGGACGCCTTCGCCTAGTAGGGATAGGCGCGAGCTTACCGGTAAAGGTCCCGCCATTGGCGTTTAGTCATCCCTTGATACGCCTTCGCATCAAAGAGGGCCAGCATAGGCGTGTCGTACTTCCAAGAATGAGCTGGCGGGTTATACAAAGGGGAAGGAGGGGCTACGAGACAGACCGGTCTGCAGATCACAGTCCAATACGAATGCTCCAGCGTCCTCTCGTACCACACTGCCATCTCAAAACAAGGGTAGTCCGAGACCCCGACAGTTGCTCCCGGGAACCCAGTTACCGCCAGATAATTGCTTTGGGGGGTGTTTTCCCCGTCATCAGTAAAAGTGTAGTACGTTTCTCCGAGATACGAACCTTGGGAACCGGCGTAGCAACCGACTACAAGTCGTTTTTTGCTGGCGGAACGCCAATCCTGCAAACCCTTAAACGCCCTAACCGTAACCGGGGAACCCGATATGCCGTAGCGTTGCGCCAATGATGGCTTCGGCATAGCCGTGGCTGTGGGTTCGGGCGTAGCCGTCGGTAGCGGTGTGGCGGTAGGCGCAGGGGTAGGAGTAGAGGTAGCCAACGGGGCAGCGGTAGGAGTGGGCTGCGGCGTGGCCGTGGGGATGGGAGTAGCGGTAGGCGCGGTGGCAGCGCAGGGCAACAGCAGTCAGGGCAAGGATGAGCGGGTCGACCCAGGGAAACAGGACTTTCACGGTTAAAAACCCCCTCGCGAGTCAGGATTAGGCTAACCGCCACAGTCGCCGGGTTCCTGCGTAAGCCTCGCCAAGGGGGCGCGCGGCCGAACCCTGAAACGCTTACGCTTGAGCAAGGGAATTCCCTATGGATTGTGTGTCTGTAGCAGCCCCAACTATAGGCAATGGACCGGGGGATGTCAATACGCGGCGGCGGCAAATTAAGTCGCAACAAATAATTTGCTTTACGAAATTTTGTCTGCTATTATCCGGCTATGCGACAGACGCCAATTCCCCTATGGAATTGGGCTACTGACTTCAATACAGAGAGGTGAGATGATGGCTAAACAATCGGCGCCGGGCAAGTTTTTCCGCAAAGGCATCGGCCTGCCCGAACTGTTCCAGATGTTCCCGGATGACGCTACCGCTGAGGAGTGGTTTATCGCTAATCGTTGGCCCGACGGCCTCCGTTGCTCCCATTGCGCCAGCCCCAACGCCGGGCGGGAAGGCAAGCATCCTCAGATGCCCTTTCACTGCCGGGCCTGCCGCCGGTTCTTTTCAGTGAAAACCGGCACGGTGATGCAGTCCTCCAAGTGGTAAAGTCCACCGATGCGCCGACCTTGCAGGGGTTTGTGGAGAGCCGCACCCGGGATATGGCGACGGTTTACACCGACGCGGCCCGGGCTTATGCCGGGCTGTCCCGGCTGCACGAAGTAGTCAAGCCCTCGGCGGGGGAGTATGTGCGGGCCATGGCGCATACCAATGGGGTGGAGTCCTTCTGGTCAATGCTGAAGCGGGGCTGTATCGGGATATACCACCACTTCAGCAGCAAGCACCGGCACCGGTAGGTCGGCGAGTTTGCGGGACGGCACAATCAGCGGCCCTTGGACACGCTGGAGCAGATGGTCATGATGGCTCGGGGAATGGTCGGCAAACGGCTGCGCTACGCCGACCGGATTGCCTGAACGGATGTCGGCTACAACGCCGGCAACCAGCCGGGCAGTTCGGCGCGGCATAGAGAAACGGGGGCAGGATAAGTGGGGCGTTTGGGGGCAAAAGAACGGGAATTGGCAGGGGTGTCCCCAACCTATTCCGTTTAGGTTGGTATATAATTCCCAGAATTGAGAATTGGGAATTGGGGGCGGGTCTCCCGGCCCCACCGGGAAACCCGCCGGTTTTGTTGGGGTTACGGCGGGGGAACTTTTGTAAAAGTTCCCCCGCACCCCCTCAAAACTTTTGAAGTTTGGGGATAACTGGGGGTTTTGAGGGTGGTTGCGGGGGCGGCATTTTAGATTCCTCCCTTTGGTCGGAATGACATGAGGGGAAGGGGTTGGGAGTTGGGGAAGTTTTTGAGGGTGGGGGTTCTGGATTCCCGCTTTTGGGGGAAGGACGGTGGAAGGGGGGGAAGGACAGCCGCTTTTGGGGGAGTGGCGGATTAGATAGGCGATTGCCTTGGGGCTACGGCGGGGGAACTTTTGTAAAAGTTCCCCCGCACCCCCTCAAAACTTTTGGAGTTTGGGGAGTCTGCGGGTTTTGAGAGGGGTTTAAGGCGGGCATTTTAGATTCCTCGGCTGTGGCCTCGGAATGACATAGGGGAAGGGGCGGGAGTTTGGGTAGTTTTTAAGGGCGAGGGTTCTGGATTCCCACTTTCGTGGGAATGACGGCATGGGGGGATGTCTGGTTGTGTTGAGGGTGGTTGTGGAGGGCGGTATGGTATAGTTAAATGATGGGAGGCGGTTCCGGGCGGCGAGTTGGTTTGGCCGGTAGTTTTAGAGAAATGGAGGGGCGACGATGCGGGTAAGGCAGGCCAGGGTTAGACGGGCGGTGGCGCGCTTTGCGGTGCGCTACGGGACGATTGGGGTTGCTTTGCTGGTGGTGGCTATTGCGGTGGGCGTGGCGTGGCTGACTTTGAGTGTGGCGCCGGATAATGTCAAGGAGACTTGGCAGCAGCGGTTAGCCTTGGTCATCGGCGGCTGGAGTGTGGCCGGCGGCGGGATTTGGCTGAGCGATTATCTGTGGCATAAGATTAAGGGGGTGCATCAGGTGCTGAGCAGGAAGGAGCGGGAGTTGAACCGGCAAGAGGGTCGGGAAGAAGGGCGGCAGGAGGGGCGGCTGGTGGGGCTGGATGAGGGGCGGCAGGAGGGGCGGCAGGAGGGCGTTGCCATCAGGAACGCCCAGTTGCTGGAGTTTTTGGAGGAGAATCCGGGGGCTACGGCCAAGGAGGTTGAGGAGTGGGCGCGGAATGGGGATGGTCGCCGGAATGGGAAGGAGGACGGCGCGGCGGGGTAGGATTAGCGGCGGCCTTTTCTGCTGACGCGGCGGGGGCGAAAGGGTTTGGCGGGTTTCCCGGCAAGGGCGGGAGACCTGTCTTTTTGTTAGGTGGGGGATTTAGGGCGGGTATTTTGGATTCCTCGGCTGTCGCCTCGGAATGACATAGAAAAGAAGGGGCGGAATGGCATAGGGGAGGGGGTTGGAAGTTTGGGGAGTTTTAGGGGCGGGGGTTCGGGATGGCCGTTTTCGTGGGAAGGACGATCAAGGGGGGCGGGATGGCCGCTTTTGGGGGATGGGGGGATTCGATTTGTAGGAGACTGGTGACATATTCCGCTTGACTTCCGACCGCCTTGTGCTAAATTTGTCTTATGAAAGTCCTTTCGCAAATGCCGCTGGCCCTTTGGCGGTTGGCGACGGCGACGCTTAAATCCGTGCTGGTGGGCATAGCTGTTCCGGTGGGCAGCGCCGCGGCGTTGCTGGCCGCCATCATCCTGTTGCTGTCCCAAGCCGCCGGGATGCCGTTGGAATTGACGGCGCAGCGGGTTCTGGGGGGACTGGAACTGCCGGATTTGACGCTCTTTTCCCTGCCGGCCGTTATCCCGCTGACTTTGGCGGTGCTGGCGGCGGTCAGCCATTGGCTGCTGGCTTGGCATCAGCTGCTGACTACTCCCGGCGGCCGTAATTGGCTGCTGCCGGCGCAAGGCCGGTGGACTTTGCTTGGCCGCTGGGCGGCGCAATTGCGGCCGGGGGGCGGGCAATTGGCTATTCCCCGGTGGGCAATGGCGGCGGCGGCCCTTTCCCCGTCCCATCCCCATCGGACGGTGGTTTGTACCGCCGCCGACCTTTCCGGCGCGGCCCCCCAACTGAACTAGCCCCTCCTCTAACCAAATCGTTTCTCCACCCGAGGGCGCGGCGACAGCCGGCCCGGCGGGCGGCTATGACGCTTTGCGGAGGAGGGAAAGTATGAGCTGTCGCTGCGGCCCGAACTGCTACCGAAAACGGGGGATGCGGTCGCAATGCCCCAGCTGCAACCGCTACAATGAGAGCCGGCGGAAAACCATCACCGCCGGCGGCAAGCGGCGGTATATCTCGTTTCATCGGAAAACGAACCCCCACGTCGAAGTTAGCAACCAGGACATCGCCTATGTCCTGGACAATTGGCGCATTCGCGGCGTTGCTACGGATGAGCAGAATCGGCAAAGCATGGCGCACTATGCTTTCGTCCCGGGGCAGGGCAAAGTGGTTCGGGTAGCCGTAAGCATGGACGGTAAGAGGTTCATCACGGCCTTTATCGACAGCGATGCGACCAAGTATTGGCATCAGGGAACCCAGGCTTATTTTTCCGGGAAAATCGCGAATATGGAGGTAAGGTGATGAACCTGACCGTTAGCTACGACCCCGACCCCGAGGTTGATGTCCTTAACATCGTCATCGCCCGGCGGAATTGGGGAGGGCAGGAGCTGGGAGCCAATTCCAACATCATCGTGGAGGTCGGCGAGCAGCACGCCCAGGATGTGGTCGGCATCTTGATGATCTTCGCATCCTATAAGGTTGCGCCCTACTTCCGGGTAGCCGGGGAAATGGAGCCGCGCTGGATGGGAAGGGAGGGCTTTGTCCGCTACGACCCGGCAACGGACACCCTGACTTGGGGTGCAACCACCGCTGTGCCGGAGTTGGTCTCCCACACCGGCGACCTAACCGTCTACTGGCGGCCGCCTGAACCGAACCGGGAGTGGCTTACCCCGATCGGCGTATCCTTGCGGAACGCCACAAAACACTTGGCCCCCCACTTCGAGCGGGTGGAACCGCCGGCGTCCGGTTAGCCGCCGCATCTAGCAAGGAGGATAAGCGTATGGTGAACCTGCGGGTTGGCTATGACCCCGACCCCGAGGTTGATGTGCTGAACATCACCATCGACCGGCGGAATTGGGGCGGGTGGGAGCTGGGCTCCAATTCCAACATCATCGTGGAGGTCGGCGAGCAGCACGCCCAGGATGTGGTCGGCATCTTGATGATCTTCGCATCCTATAAGGTTGCGCCCTACTTTCGGGTAGCCGGGGAAAAGGAGCCGCGCTGGATGGGAAAGGAGGGATTTGTCCGCTACGACCCGGCAACGGACGCTTTGACTTGGGGCGATACCACTGACGCGCCCGGTATGGTTTCCCATACCGGCGATATAACCGTCTATTGGCGGCCGCCTGAACCGAACCGGGAGTGGCTTACCCCCATCGGCGTATCCTTGCTTAACGCCACAAAACACCTGGCCCCCCACTTCGAGCGGGTCGAACCGCCGGCCAGGGGCGGGTAATCCTTGGCCCGTCCCGACCTTATCCAAACTGGAGCGGAGCAAATCTAATGAACCTGACCGTTAGGTACGACCAAGAGTTTGACATCCTGGACCTCGACGCCGGCGAGCGGTGTTGTGACGGGGCAAGTCTGTTGCCTCCGGAAGTGTCCGATATTGCGGTGCTAATCAAAACCAAGGATGGCTACGATGTGGCCGGGCTGATTGTTATGGGGGCGTCCGACTACCTATCCCCCTACTTTGCCCGGAAAGAAACCGGGCAGCCTGTTCCCCGGGCTAATCCCCCCATCGCTGCCTACGACCCGGCAACCGATACCTTGACCTTGGGCTACACCACCGCCGACCCGGCGCTGATTACCCAGGATAATCCCTATCTGATTGCCTATTGGCAGCCCAATCCGGCGTATCCTGAGGACTGCAACGACCCCATAGGAGTATCCATACTGAACGCCGCCCAACATTTAGCCCCCTACTTTGTGCCGGTTGAACCCCCGGACGAAGTCGCATAGAGCGGAGGAAAATAATGAACTTGACCTTCCGCTACGATTCGGCGTCCGACATCCTGGCTATCATCACCGGGCGGCCGTCTAACGACACTACCCTGCTCGAGGGTCCGGAACTGGGTTTTATTGCCATCGATTCCGCCGGGACGGACCGCCGGGATGTGGTCGGCGTCGAAATGATTTTCGCCGCCAGTTACTTGGCTCCGTACTTCCGCTTGCGCCGGGAAAATGCCCCGCCGCGGGCCGGCAACCCGGAGCTTACCCGCTACGACCCGGCAAGCGACACCCTGACTTGGGGCGATACCACTGACGCCCCCGGTATGGTCTCCCATACCGGCGACCTGACCGTCTATTGGCAGCCCGACCCGGATGACGCCGCCGATTTTGAACCCATCGGCGTCGCCTTGCGGAACGCTACAAAACACTTATCCCCCCACTTCGAGCCGGTCGAAGTAGAATAGAACGGAGGAAAATATGGCGAAACCGACTGTAACCCATCCCGAACCCGAACCTTTGCCCGAACCCGTCGTCGAGTACTACCCGAGCACCCAAACCCTGGTCGTCGATAACGGGCGGCGGCGCTGGGAGGGCGAGACTATGGCCCGCGACTTGGTCGTCTTTTACGACCACCAGGACAATGTGCAGGGGTTCACTATGGAATCCGCCGAGTTCCTGCTCAAGCCTTTCGTCGCCGCCATCCGCGCCCAAGCTGAACAGTAGCGTACCGATAGCCGGCCGCCGGGTTGGCGGCCGGACAGGAGGAGATTATGGAGGAGCATTATCCCAAAGGCATTGAACTGCCCCCGTTGCCCGAAGTGGTCACCGAGTATGCGCCGGAGACGGACATTCTGCTGATTTACTGGGATGCGGAACTGGTCACCAGCAAGCCGGTAGCCCAAGGTTTGACCGTCTTTTACGACGCCGCTGGCGCGGTGTCCGGGTTTCGGCTGGAATCCGCCATGACCCGGCTTAAACCGCTGGTGGACGCGGTGCAAGCCAAGCTGAACGGGTAATCTGACTAGTCCAGCTTGCCTTACCCCGGAAAGGAGCAGTTCCTTAAAATGAACCTAACCGTTAGCTACGACCCGGAGTGCGACATCCTGGACCTCGACACCGGCGAGCGGTGTTTTGACGGCGCGAGCCTGTTGGCCCCGGAAGTATCCGGCATCGTGGCGTTAATCAAAACCGATGACGGCTACGATGTGGCCGGGCTGATTATTATGGGGGCTGCCGCCAGCCTGTCCCCCCACTTTGCCCGGAAAGAAACCGGGCAGCCCGTTCCCTTGGCTGAGCCGCCCATCGCTGCCTACGACCCGGCAACCGATACCTTGACCTTGGGCTACACCACCGCCGACCCGGCGTTGATTACCCAGGATAATCCCTACCTGATTGCCTACTGGCAGCCCGACCCGGCGTATCCCGATGAATGCAATGACCCCATAGGAGTATCCATCCTGAACGCCGCCCAACATTTAGCCCCCTACTTTGTGCCGGTCGAACCGCCGGGCGGGGGCGGATAGAGCGGAGGAAAATAATGACCCTAACCTTCCGCTACGACCCGGAGTCTGATGTTCTCCACATCAGCGCCGGGCTGCCATCCGACGGCGCCACTCCCATGGAGGAGCCGGAACTGGATTTAATCGCTATCCATTCCGCCGGCGATGACAACCGCAACCTGGTTGGCGTCGAGCTGATTTTCGCATCCAGTTATGTAGCCCCTTACTTCCGCTCACGCCGGGAAAATGCGCCGCCGCGGGTCGGCAACCCGGAGCTTACCCGCTACGACCCGGCAACCGACACCCTGACTTGGGGCGTTACCACTGACGCGCCCGGTATGGTCTCCCACGCCGATGATTTGATTGCCTATTGGCAGCCGGACCCGGAGGATGAAACCTTTTTTGCGGCGATTGGACTGTCCCTGCGGAATGCTACGCAGCATTTGGCACCGTACTTTGAGCCGGTGGAACCGGCGGGTGGGGGCGGGTAGCAAGGCAGGGAATGCCGGGGGCAAGGACGCCGCTGGAACACGCCCGGCTCGGCGTCAGGGCCAAGGGCAAAGGCGGCGGCTGGCTCGGCATTAGCGCCAAGGGCAAAAGCAACCGAACCGGGAGCCGGGTTTGGGGTATTGGGGGGACTGGTTGGGGGAAGGGGAGGGGCTACGGAATCAGTTTTATGGCGGCTACTCCCAGGGTGACGGCCGCGAAAATCGCGCCGACAATCCACTGGGTACTGCGCAGCTCTGATGCCCGCCGATCTGCCCGCTCCTCCTCAAAGGCCGCCTTTATCTGGGAGCGAAACTCGGCCCGCAGGTCCTCGTTGGCGGCCCGCATTTCCAAGCGCAAACTTTCATCCGCAGCCTGCAAAAGCCCGATGGCCGTCCGCAGCTCGGACCGCAGGTTTTCCCCGGAAACCTGCAAGCCCTCCAGGGCGGCCCGAAACTCGGCCCGCAGATTCTCGTTGGCGGTCCGCATTTCCAAGCGCAAACTTTCGTCCGCAGCCTGCAAAAGCCCGATGGCCGTCCGCAGCTCGGACCGCAGGTTTTCGTTGGCCGCCAGCAGTTCCGACCGCAGGCTTTCGTTGGCGGTCCGCATTTCCGACCGCAAACTTTCGTCCGCAGCCTGCAAACCGGCAAAGGCGGTCCGAAACTCCGACCGCAGGCTTTCGTCGGCAGCTTGCAAACCGGCAAAGGCGGTCCGAAACTCCGACCGCAAATTTTCGTCCGCAGCCTGCAACAGCGCAACGGCCGCCCGCAGCTCCGCCCGCAGGCTCTCGTCCGAAGCCCGCAACTCCGCCCGCAGCTCTACCTTTACCCCTTCGATGGCTGCGGTCAGCGTTGCCACGTTGGCCTGCATTTCCTCCCGGGTGACCATGTTGTTCATTACTACCTCAAAAAACTGAAAGGCAGTCTCGACCCGCCCCACCCGTTCCTCGATAGTCGCCGGAGTAGTCATTGCGGCATCCTCGCCATGCCGGCCTTTGGCGGCCGGCGGAATTTGACGATTAGCCTACTACCGGAAGCCGGCGGCGTCAAGGGTATGTTCTGCTGGACCAGCAGCGTCCCGGCTTGGGGACTTGACAAATGCGGCCACTTTGGATGAGATAAGGTTATAGGCAGCCCCGCCCGGTTATTTAACCGGGCGGGGCTTTCTTATGCCAAAGCCAAATTTAGGAGGTTTTCTTATGATGGACAACGGCAAATCGCTAATCCAGCGGGCGGCGGGAATTGAAATGTCCCCGGAGGCCATTGCGGCCACGAGCCTGGCGGACATCCTGAACCGGTCTCAGTCGGCCCGGGTCGGGTTGACCAGCGTGGTCGAGCAGCATAGCGGGTATAGCGACCCCATCGCGGCAGTCGAAACCCAAGAGTTGGGCGGCTACCCCTTGGACCTGGCGGCGTTTGACGCTCGGGGCGCGGCACGGGTCATCCTTGTCCCCGTGTTCGATGCCCCGCTCCATTACCTGCGCGGGCTGAACCACTGCTTTAACCGGTTGTCGGACGATGGGCCGGCCGCCGTGCTGTTCGTCGCCTCGGAGGAACGGATCTGGAACCGGGGCAAGGCTATGTGGTGGGAACAGTTGGGGCTACGTGTGGAGCAAGCGGGCAAAAGGTTGCCGGCTAACTCTTGGGAAACGCTCAGTGCCACCGTAGACGATGGTCAAAAGCGGTTGATGCTGGTCAGTTGGACTGACTTGTTGAACAGCATCGAGTATCAGACTAGCGCCGACCTGACCGTTAGGTCCGCCGTTGCGGGAGTGCGGGCTTTCACCGAGTTTATGGCCGACTCGACGCGCTTGGTTAAAGAAGCTACCCGGCGGGGGATTGACGAAGGCTGGGCCAGCCGGAAGGGATTGAGGGCAACCCCGCGCGGCTATGGGTATGGCCACTATACGGTGTTGGCCGGGATGTCGCGGGAGGTGTGGTTTGGTATCAACTGGCAGCTGTGGTCGGAAAGCCCCGACACGCTGCCTTTGGGCGTCGATCCGGTCGGAGGACAGCAATCCATATTGCGCGACAGGTTGCTGCCTCTGGAGGTATATCCTCCTGTCGACGGCCGGTATTTTACTCCTGTCCACCTGAACCCGGCCGCCAGCTATGCCGAAAACCTGCGCGCAGTGGTGCGGCAGCTGCGAGCCATCGCCCGGACGTTTCAGGATAACACGCCGCGGGTCTAGCCAACATAAACCGGGCAAGCTGAGCCGGTCAACCCGAGATTATCGGGTTGACCGGCTTTTTGCGCCCCAGCCAAAAACCGAAACTGGAGGTTGATTAGATTATGTCCGAGGAAACCAAAACGCGGATTTGCCTCAGAAACGAGTGCTGGTACGAAGGCGAACCCCGGCCCCGCTCCGCCGCAGTGGGCTGCTTTGGCGCCGTCGTCGGCCTGGTACTGGGCGTGTTTGCCATGGTTGCCTTTTGGATTGCCATGGTCATTGTGTACGCCCTGCTGCCGTTCCTCGAGCTGCCGGGCTCGGGCGGCGACTGGGGTATCGGGGACTTCTTTATGCTGGCCCTTTCCTTTCTTCCCGTGCCGATTGGGGTCGTGATGGGGTTTTCCTGGGGCCGCCGGGATTGCCCGGTTTGCGGCGGCGATATGGACGACCTGGACAGCGAAAGCGGCCGCCGCGCCCAGCTCGCCCGGGACAACTTCCGAAACCTGCGCGGGTCTTAACCGGCCCCTTTCCCCCCGCCCCATTTTCCCCTACAATATACCCAGCATCGCGGCCGGCCTCATCCGCCGGCCGCGGCGGCAGTAGCCGGCGGCAACCAACAGCAAACCGACAGCGGGAGGCTTTATGCAATTTGGCGTTTCCCTTTCCGGTATGGGGCAGCAGCCGATCAGCGCCGATCTGCGGCAGAACTTTCTGGAAATCGTCGAATATATCCGCGCCGCCCGGGAGTTGGGTTTCGACTTTTTCTATCAGGGGCAGCACTACCTGACCGCTCCCTATCAGCAGCTGCAAACGCTGCCGCTGCTTTCCCGCTTGGCGGCCGAAGCCGAGGGGATGGGCATCGTGGCTACGCTGCTGGTGCCGTTGCATCACCCGGTGGACCTGGCGGAGCGGGTGGCTACGATGGACATCATTACCGGCGGGCGTTTTGCGCTCAGCGCGGCGCTGGGCTATCGGGATGCGGAATATAATGCCTTTGCCATCCCCCGCAATCGGCGGGTGTCCCGCTATCTGGAATGTCTGGAAGTGATGCGCCGCCTGTGGACGCAGGAGACGGTGGATTTTCATGGCGAGCATTTTCAGCTCGAGGGCGCGCAGATGACTTTGCGTCCCATTCAGCAGCCGCATCCGCCCATCTGGGTGGCGGCCAATGGCGACGCCGCCATCCAACGGGCCGCCCGCCGCGGCTACACCTGGTATGTCAACCCCCACGCTACCTATGGCAATATCCAACGGCAGGTTGCTTTGTACCACGAAACGGCCCAAGCCGCAAACTCCGCCGCGCCCCGGGAACTGCCCATCGCCCGGGAGTTGTATGTCCACCGCAGCCGGGAGGAGGCTTTTGCCGCCGCGATGCCTTACTTGGGCGGCAAATACGCCGCATACGCCCAATGGGGGCAGGATAAGGCAATGGAGGAACAGTTCAGCAGCGAATTCGCCGAACTGGCGCGGGATCGTTTCATCATCGGCGACCCGGAGGACTGCATCGGGGAAATTGAAAAGTTCCGGGCCTTGGGAATGTCCCACGGCAGCTTTCGGATGATGTGGCCGGGAATGGACTTGCAAAGCGGCCTGGACAACCTGCAACTATTCGCCGAGCAGGTAATGCCGCACTTTCGGGATTAGGGGCGTTGCCGCCGGGTGTAGGGTAATGGGAATGGCCGGCGGCCGCCGGAGTTAAGCGCGCTGTCGGCGGATCCGGCCGCCGGGAGCGGCGGCTAATCTACTGCCCAAACCCGGCTTTGGCGCAGCAGGGCGGGGATTTGTTCCAGAGCCGCGTGTTTGGGGTCGCGGATGTTGAGGCGGCGGTGCAGGAGTTTGCCCTGGGCCTGGTATTGCTGGACCAGGGGGCAGACTTTGCTGAAGGCGTTGAGGGTTTGCTGGTCGCCGCCGAGGAGGACATAGTCGAGGCGGTTGGCGTAGGGGGCAAAGCGTTCGCGGACTACGCGGCAGGTTTCGTCGTAAAGTTTGCGGGCTTGCCCCTCCCGGATGCGCTGAAAGCGGAGTTGGGAAGTGCCGCCGGCGTGGTGTTTGCCTTTGACATAGCGGGCGTCGGTTTTGCTGACGGCAAGACGGTCGCCCTCAAAAACGGCGGCCAGATAGCGGCCCAAGCGCAGCAGGATGACGCCCACGGTGTAGTCGGTGGTTAGCAGTTGAGCCAGGGGGCCGGCATCCCAAGCTGGCAACGGCTCCGGCCCGGCTAAAGCCGCGGTGATGGGAAAGGGCGGAAGGATGGCAAAGCCCGGGCCGTCGCTGCGGAATAAAGCCAAGCCGGTATCCGATTGCCGCAAGGCCGCGCCGCCGGGCAGCAGTTCGGCGGCGGCGAGGAATTGCCGCCAGGGTTGGCTGGGGGCAGCTTTGGCGGGGGGAAAGGATTTCAGGGCGGCCGGGGTCAAGTAGAGGGTGGCGGCGTTTTGGCCGGATTCGGGCGCGCCGCGGTGCAGCAGGCGCAACAGGGCATCCGGCGGCCGGCTTTGACCGGGAGTAACCGCGGCGTTGCTCCGGCGCTGCTCAGCTAGGGGCATTACTGACCAACCTACAGGGCTTTCAGGAAATCGCTTAGGGATTGAAAGGCGGGGTTTTGCCAAGGCAGGTATTCTCGTTGCGCCGCTTCGCCCAAGCGTAAATCCGGGTCGGGCCGGGAGGACAGGAAAGCGTGCATCCGCGCTTTGGCGGCGTCAACCGGCGGGGCTGACGCTACATCCTGAACACATCGCATAAAATCCGCTACGCAGCCCATAGCCGGGTCATCCGACCAGGCGGCCAAGCATAAATCCTCTAAAGCCCCGGGGCTGGCGTTATCCGGCATAATAAACACCGCTACCCGGGGCAATCCCGCAGCCGGCTCCAGAAAGTTTTGCGGCGTCGGCAGCCCGACATTCCGCAAACTGCTCTGAACGCTCTGCAACGCCGACCGAGGGTTATCGTCAGCATCCCGCACGATGCCGATGGACGGGACTTGGTCGAAGTCGGGTTCGTTAGTTACGGTGGTGAGGAAATACTGGAGCCGGTTTTTGCCGCCGTAACCCTGCACTTGCACGGCGGAGATTCCCAGATGCCGCAGCAAAGCGCCGAGGACCAATTCCTCGTCTCTGCCTTCGACCAGCAACAGTTTGGGCTTGCTTTCCGGGTTCAGAGCCGGCAGCACTGTTAGATAACCCCCAACCCAACCTCAAAGGCGAACTCCAGCCGTTCCCGGTCGTAACGGGCGGCGGATATTTTGCCTTTGCGATAGCCGAGGCTGTAGAGTTGGAGCAGTTCCTCCGCGTCTGCCGCGAAAGCCCGGCAGGCCGATTGGATGCAATGGTGGCTGTGGGTAGTGGCAAAAATTTGCACCTCATAGCTGCGGGCAAAGGCGGCGATGGCTTGCCATACCTTTTCCATAACCGTGTAGTGTAAGCCGTTTTCGATTTCGTCCACCAAGACCATCCCGCCGGGCGAACTGGCTATGGCCAATGCCACCGACAGGATGCGGGACATCCCCTCGCCCATAAGCTCCACCGGGATTAGCGGCTTGGTACCAACATCGGCATAGATTCTTGGCTCCGTTCCAGTCGCCAGAATAGTCAGCCGTTGCAGCTTCGGCTCCAAGATTTGCAGGATTTGCGACACCCCGTCCTGCTGCCCGATTCTTTCCAGTTCGCTGTAACGGCCAGTGTCCGGGTTCCTCCCGGGATGACGACGTGTCAACAGGAACGCCGACTTTGGTAACGATGGCTGGCTATGCTCTCTTTGCGAAGCTATGGTCCAGCTCCCTGGAGTGTTCGGATTTTCTATAAACCAGCCCCTTGAAGTACAATTGTCACCTACTTCATCGTAGCAGTTCATTACAATCTGCTTTTTGGGCGTGGTGTTTTGAACATCAGAACGCTCAGCGTCCACGCTGTCCAAGGTATGCCGAGCCAATGGATTTTCCAAGGCGGAAATCTCCAATTGTCGAGGTGCTACCCCCCAGTCGCCCAAGGCGCAGAGATCAATGATCGCGCCGCTGTCAAAGGAAAAGAAAAGGTTGTCAATGGAGTTTTCCGCGTTAGTCGGCCCCAGCCCCCGTACCGTATCCAGCCGGAGCAATCGCTCCGGGTCCGTGGGGCCGCTATGCACCCACAACGCTTCGAGGAGGGCCGATTTGCCGATGTTGTTTTTGCCGCCAATGAGGTTGATCCGCCCCAAGCCGTCAAGGGTCAGGTCGTCAAAGCAGCGGAAGTTTTTGATGCTGAAGGAGTGGTACATCGTATTGCCCTCTTTGCCGGGGAAGGAATGGCTTTGCCGATTTTACCACGCATTAACTGCTTTTGCATAGACGCACTTGCCTTGCGGATGGTATATTTATCCTTATCCCAAATGCGAGGGAACTTTTATGACCACCGCAGCTGCCCCGTCTCCTGCCGATATTCCCCGGGCTTACAATCCCGCCGCCGTGGAGCAGACCCTGTATCAGGATTGGCTGGAAGGCGGCTATTTTACGCCGCAAATCGACCCGGCCAAGCCGCCGTATGTCATCATTATGCCGCCGCCCAATGTTACCGGGGAACTGCATCTCGGCCACGCCCTCACCGCTACCCTCGAGGATGCCCTGTGCCGCTGGCGGCGGATGCGCGGGGATGCGGTGCTGTGGCTGCCGGGCAAAGACCACGCCGGCATCGCGACGCAGTGGGTAGTCGAGCGGCTCCTGGCGGACGAAGGAACTAACCGCCACGAATTGGGACGGGAAAAGTTTCAGGAACGCATTTGGGAGTGGGTGGATCGCTACGGCAATACCATCGACGAACAGCACAAGCGGCTGGGGACTTCCTGCGACTGGACGCGGCTGCGCTTTACCCTCGACCCGGGGCCGGTCAAGGCGGTGCGGGCTACCTTTGTCAACCTGTACCGCAAGGGGCTGATTTACCGCCACGAGCGCATTATCAACTGGTGTCCCCGCTGCGCTACCGCTCTGTCGGACCTGGAAGTGGAGTATCAGGAGCAAGCCGGCAAACTTTACTACCTGCGCTATCCCCTGGCGGAGGGCGACGGGCAAATCACTGTCGCCACTACCCGGCCGGAGTCGATGCTGGGCGACACCGGCGTGGCGGTGCATCCCGAGGATCCGCGCTATGCGGCCTATGTGGGGCGGCAAGTTACCCTGCCGCTGATGGAGCGGCCGATTCCCATTGTGGGCGATCGGGCGATTGAACCGGAATTCGGCACCGGCGCGCTGAAAGTTACTCCGGGCCACGATGTTACCGACTTTGAGATTGGCGAGCGGCATGGGCTGGAAATCATCAATGTCATCGGCTTTGACGGCAATCTGACCGCCGCCGCCGGCCGTTACGCCGGGATGGAACGCTTTGCGGCCCGGCAAGCGGTAGCTGAGGAACTGGACGGCTTGGGGCTGCTGGAAAAGGTCGAGGATTATCAGCATTCGGTAGGGCATTGCCAACGCTGCGCTGCGGTAGTGGAGCCGCTAATCAGCTTGCAATGGTTTCTGAAAGTGGGCAATCATCAGGAGCCGGACAGCATCGCCGGCCGGGCCCACGCGGCCGTTGCTAATGGCGACATCCGCATCGTGCCGGAACGCTTTACCCGGGTCTATCTCAACTGGCTGGAAAATATCCGGGATTGGTGCGTCAGCCGTCAACTGTGGTGGGGACACCGGATCCCGGTGTGGTACTGCGACCACTGCCCGGAAATTATCGCCGCTATCGACGACCCGGCCCAATGCCCGGCTTGCGGTAGCGCCGACCTGCGGCAGGATGAGGATGTGCTGGATACCTGGTTCAGTTCCGGCCTGTGGCCGCATTCCACTTTGGGTTGGCCGGAGGAAACGGACGACCTGGCTTATTTTTACCCCACCGCCGTATTGGAAACCGGGTATGACATTCTCTTTTTCTGGGTGGCCCGGATGATAATGCTGGGCTTGGAAAATACCGGGCAAGTTCCCTTCCGCACGGTCTATTTGCACGGGCTGATTCGGGATGCCAACGGCGAAAAGATGAGCAAGACCCGCGGCAATACGCTGGATCCGCTGGATTTGATTGACCGCTACGGCACCGATGCCCTGCGTTTCGCCCTATCCACCGGCACCGCTCCGGGCAACGATTTGCGGATTACCGAGGGCAAACTGGAAGCCGCCCGCAACTTCGCCAACAAGGTCTGGAACGCCGCCCGGTTCGTGATTACCGCCCTCGAGGGTCAGTCGGATTTGACCGGGTGGCAAGAGCTGGCGGCGCCGGAACACCGGGAGGATCGGTGGATTGTCAGCCGCTTGGATCAGGTTACCGTTGAGGTGAACCAGTCTCTGGCCGCCTTCGAGTTGGGCGAGGCGCAGCAGAAGTTGTACGATTTCATCTGGAACGAGTTTTGCGACTGGTACATCGAGATGGCCAAGGTGCGGCTGCGGTCGGCGGCCGGCCCGTCGCCGCGGCCGGTCTTGGCGCATGTTCTGGAGGGGACGCTGCGGCTGCTGCATCCCTTTATGCCTTTCATCACTGCGGAAATTTGGCGCAATCTGACCGCCCAACTGCCGCCGGAAGGGGAATGGCCGCCCTCGCTGATGATTGCCCCCTATCCCTTGGCGGAAAGGCCGCGCCGGGATCGCCAGGCCGAGGAGGAAATCTCCCTGGTAATGCAGACCATCCGGGCGGTACGGAACACCCGGGCCCAACTGCGGATCCCGGCGAACCGCCCGTTGGCGGCGCAACTGGAAGCCAACGGCTTGCGCGGGGCAATGGAGGAGGAGGCCGAGGTTATCCGCGCCTTGTCCCGGGTGGAACCGCTGCGGATTACCGACGCTGCCCCGGCCGGCACTGAACCGCCCAGCGGCGTAACCCTGCTGGTCAGCCCGCTGGTGGTGCGGCTGCCGTTAGAGGGAGTGGTGGATTTGGCGGCCGAGCGGCAACGGCTGCAAGGGGAATTGGCAGCCAACCAGCGGGAACTGGAGCGGAAGGAGCAGCTGGTCAACAATCCCAATTTCCGCGCCAAAGCCCGCCCGGAAGTGGTGGCTACTGAGGAGGAACGGCTGAACAGCCTCAAGGAACAGCAGTTGCGGCTGGGGGAAATTCTGGCGCAGTTGGGGTGATTTGGGGGGGGGGGGGTAACGCGACAGACCCAAGTTCGACAGACGCGGAAAACCCTTTCAACCGGTTCATCCTCCCGCTCAAGGTTCCAGCCCTAAGTTCGCCGGTTCGGGTTGAAGCGGCCGTTCAATCCGTGTTACCCCATCCTGCTGGGATAGTTCACCCAGCAGGGACAAAGGCACTACAGCTTGTAAGTTAACGGTGTAGGGGTAATCTGCCCCCCCAGGGGTAATGCCCTTGCTACGCAGCCAAGCAGCGACTTCAGCCTTATTGCCCGAAAGAAAAATCTCGACGAATACGACAGTGTCCTCCGGGACGGAGTCGCTCTGCCCGGAGGGGCCGCTGGCGGCGTCTTGAGCCTCCTCAAACTGAACCACGTCGTGTTGAAGGCTGTGTCTTAACTTGGGGTAAGTGGGCGTGGGCAAAGTCGGCGGGGGCGGCGGTTCGGTCGGGTCAGCGGCTCCGCCCTCCTGCTGCGCCGAGGGCAAGGCGTTGCCCTCCGCCGGGGCGGGTTGCGCCACCGGGAAGGCGTTGCCCTCCGCCGGGGCGGGTTGCGCCACCGGCCCGCAAGCCAGCAGCGCGGCGGCGGCCGTTAGCAGCAGGAACAGGGCGGGCAACAGCAGGGGTTGGGGCAGATTGCGGGCGGTCAGTAGCGCCAGCATTTCGTTCCTCCAATTCGGGCGACGGTCGGTATATGGCAAGGGTAGCGGATTATTCCGGAAAGGTCAATCACAAGCCGGCCAAGCCTGCGCTATGGATATTAGCTAGGGTGGGTTATTGTCCGTCAAGGCATAGACAACCGGGCCGGGATGGGCTACAATGGGAGTTACTCTAACCAAGCGGGCTGGCCATTATGACTACCATCAACACTGTCGAAGACCTAATCCGGGCGCTGGATGAAAACCCCCAGTGGCTGGAAATCCTGCGCGCCCGTATCCTGACTAAGGAAGTGCTGGAGCTGCCGCAGCGGTTGGCCGAGTTTGCCGCCGCCGCCGACCGGCGGGCGGAGCAGCACGCGCAGGATAACAAGGCGCAGTTTAATGCCATCGACCGGCGGTTTGACGCTGCAGACCGGCGGGCGGAGCAGCACGCGCAGGATAACAAGGCGCAGTTTGAGGCCATTGACCGGCGGTTTGACGCCGTTGAGCAGCGGGCGGAGCAGCACGAACAAGCCAACAACGAACGGTTTGACGCCATCGAGCGGCGGGCGGAGCAGCACGAACAAGCCAACAACGAACGGTTTGAAACCCTCGAGCAGAAGATGGACAGGTACCAGGCGGCCAACAATGCGCGGTTCGACGGCATTGACCGGCATTTGCGCAGTATCGACAATACCTTGTCCTATCTGAAAGGCGCCCACGCCACTATGGCTACCCTGAAAAACGCGGGTACCTTGGCCCGGGATCTGGGGCTGCGCCGCGTCCGGGATCTTACTGTAGATGACCTGTGGGATCTGACCGACGCGGCCGACACCGCGGATTTGGCGGCCAATGTGCTGCGGAGTTTTCACAATGCCGACCTGATTATCGAAGCCCGTGATACCGCCGGGGAAACTTGTTACATCGCGGTGGAAGTATCTTTCACCGTCAATGGTCGGGACACGGCGCGGGCGATCCGCAACGCCGCTCTACTGACCCGTTTTACCGGGCGGAAAGCTCACGCCGTCATATCCGGGCGGCACAAAGACGACCGCATCGACAGCCACCTGGAATCTGGAGAAGTGTTCTGGTTTCAGCTGGAGGACGAGGACTTGGCGGCGCGTTAGTCCACCCGGAAAGATACGTCCATCGGGGTAGGTCCGCCAGCCGCCCCATTATCCCGCCCTCAAAAGCTATGCACACCGCTTTAGGTATTATCGGGTTTCCTATCGGGCATTCGATTTCTCCGGTCTTTCAGCAGGCGGCTTTGGACTATTGCGGCCTCCCGCTGCGTTACCGCGCCTATAATGTCCATCCGGAGGACATTGCCGCCTTTGTCGCCGAACTGCGGATGCCGGGCATTCGCGGCATCAATGTCACGGTGCCGCACAAGGAAGCGGTCATCCCTTTTCTGGATGATATTGACGATGGGGCGGCGGAAGCCGGGGCGGTCAATACCATTGTCCACCGCCAGGGCCGGCTGACCGGCTACAACACCGACGGCTACGGCTTTCTGCGGGCTTTGCGGGAAGGGGGCGGCTTGGCGCCGGCGGGCTGCCGGGCGTTAATCCTGGGGGCCGGCGGCGCGGCCCGGGGCGTGGTATTGGCATTGGCCCGGGAAAAGGCGGCCCATTTGACCATTGCCAACCGCACCGTCCGGCGCGGGGAAAGCTTGGCCCGATTAGCCCAAGGTAGAGGTATTGCCGCCGCCGCTTTGCCCTTGCCGGTTGCCGGCGCGGCCGCCGACCCGGAACTGGCTGCCGCCGCCGGGCAAGCCGACTTAATCGTCAACTGCACTACCATCGGAATGGCGCACGGCCCCCAACCGGACGGCGTCCCCCTGCCCGGTTCGCTCATTGCCCCCGGCGCGCTGGTCTATGACCTGGTGTATAATCCCCCGCAGACTAGGCTTTTGGGCGAAGCGGCCCGGGCCGGCATTGCTACATTGGGCGGCATTGAGATGCTGGTTTATCAAGGGGCGGCGGCCTTTGAGCTGTGGTTGGAACAGCCGGCGCCGGTGGCGGCAATGCTGGCGGCGGCTACTCAGTGGATACAAAACCGCAGTTAGCAATTCCATTCCCATCCCGGCGTACCGGCATTGCCGCCCCGTTGCCGCCGGCTACAAAGGCCGCGCCGCCGGGAATATGCAGAGGTGTTTTGACGATGATTCGATGGTTCACGGCGGGGGAGTCCCACGGCCAAGGGCTGATGATTATTATGGAGGGGGTGCCGGCGGCCCTGCCGCTGAGCGAGGAATATATCGGGGCGCAGTTGGCGCGGCGGCAGCGCGGCTACGGCCGCGGCGGCCGGATGCTGATTGAACAGGATTGGGCCCGCATAATGACCGGCGTCCGCCACGGTTTGACCCTGGGCAGCCCCATCGGGATGACCATTGAAAACAAGGATTGGGCTAACTGGCAGGAAGCGATGGCGGTGGAATATATTGAAAACCCGTCTCAGGAGGGGCGCAATCGCCGCGTTACCCGCCTCCGTCCCGGCCATGCCGACCTGCCCGGCGCAATGAAATACGGCTTTTCCGATGTGCGCAATGTGCTGGAACGGGCCAGCGCAAGGGAAACGGCGGCCCGGGTGGCCGCCGGGGCCGTGGCGATGCGGCTGCTCGAGGAATTCGGCATTAAACTTTACAGCCATGTCATCGCCATTGGCGGCGTGGCGGCCGATATTCCCGAAACCATTGATTGGGACGCGGTGGAGCAGTCGCCGGTGCGCTGCGCCGACCCGGCGGCGGCCCAACGGATGATGGCGGAAATTGACGCCGCCAAAGAGGCCGGCGACACCGTCGGGGGCGCGGTCGAAGTTATCGCCGAAAATGTTCCTATTGGCATTGGTTCGCACACCCATTGGGACAAAAAAATTGACGGGCGCATCGCCCAAGCCCTGATGTCCATTAACGCCGTCAAGGAGGTTTCCATTGGCCCCGGGCGGGAAGTGGTGCAGCAGCGCGGTTCCCAAGTGCAGGATGTGATTGAGCCGGTTACGGACCCGGATAATCCTTGGCAGCGCAAAACTAACCGGGCGGGCGGCACGGAGGGCGGGATGACTGACGGGATGCCCCTGGTGGCGCGGTTCGGCATTAAGCCCATTGCTACCTTGCATCATCCTTTGCCCTCGGTGGACCTGGATACCGGCGAACCGGTGCAAGCCCACTTCGAGCGCTCCGATGTCTGCCAGGCACCCCCGGCCGGGGTCATCGGCGAAGCGATGGTCGCTCTGGTGTTAGCCGATGCCCTGCTGGAAAAGTTCGGCGGCGATGCCCTGCCGGAAACCCGCCGGAATTATGAGGGGTATATGGCGACGGTGGGGCCGCGGCGGGTGTATCAGTAGGAGAAAGGGAGAGTAAGTTATGGCGATTTATCGGATGTTAGGGGATAAAGAGGATTTGGCCCAAGTTCCCGTTACTTCTTTCGGGCAAACCGGGGTTCTGGAGCGACAGGATTTGCAGCGTATCCTGCGGGACAAGCCGGAAATTCTCGAGGATGGCTTGTTTGTCATCGCCGAGGAATTTTCCAACTGGCAAGGCTCCGGGCGCAGCATCGATCTCCTTGCCCTGGACCAGACCGGGCGTTTGGTAGTGGTGGAGTTGAAACGCGGTGAGACCGGCGAACACATGGACTTGCAAGCCATCCGCTACGCCGCGATGGTTTCCACTATGACCTTGCAGCAGGCCATCGACGCCCATCAAGCCTACTTGGACAAGCGCGGTATTGAAGGGGATGCGGAAGGACTTATCCAAGAGCATCTCGACAACACCAATACCGGGGAGATTCACACTGCAAAGCCCCGGATTGTGCTTGCGTCCGCCGGTTTCTCCGCCGCATTGACCACGACCGTGTTGTGGCTTAACGACAACGGTTTGGATATTACTTGCATCCGGATGCAACCCTACCGTTCTGGCAGTGAGCTTATGGTAGAAGCAAGCCAAGTTATTCCTTTGCCGGAGGCGGCGGATTACTTGGTTCGGATTCGGGAACGGGAAGGCGAAGCCAGGCAACAGCGATCTGGTGGCGGCCACTTTATTGAAGGTGGCGATGCTTTCCGGGATAGTATTCCCAACGCCCTGAAAGGTTTCCAAGATGACTTGGATCGCCTTTACCAGTGGGCTATCGAGCTGGAGAATGCCGGCTTGGCCGAGCTTTCTACCTGGCCTGGCCCAACCACTACTTTGCGGGTGAAAGTGCCGGGGAAAAGCGCACTGGTATCGATTTACAACCGGACCGATGCTGCCCGTATTTACTTCCAATCGAACAATTTTAGGAGGATTGCGCCCAGTTCCACGCCTACCATAAGCGCGTTAATAGGCGCAAACTTGGATGTGATTAAGCAGTCGACCGGCCGTCGACTTTCCGCCGTATCCAAAGAACTCCTCGACGCCCTAACCGACGCCTACCGGGAAGCCAACGGGCTGGTGGGTGATGATGGGGATGGGGGGTAGCGTTACTCCGTAGCGGCCGGCCATTGACGAAATCCGGACAAATTGATACGCTACATTGCCAAGAGCATTATGTGGCGTGTCAACTTTCATCGAGACCGTATCTTTTCGGCACTCTCCATTGTCGGGGCTTTCGCCTCGGTTTCGGGCGTCTTGATCCCGCTCCTGATTTTGCGGCAAAATACGCCTTGGTGGGCTATTGCCCTTATCGGCTTGTTCGTTCTGCTAACCGTTTCGGCGGTTATCTGGGCGCTAAAACCGGATTCTGCTACCCACCGCTACCGGGTCGACGACCAGGCGGGTATCCGAAATTATCTCTATCGCTGGATTGAGAATGGCGGCCGGGTTGCTATCTGGACCCGGGATATGAGTTGGGCCGAGGATGGGGAAATGGCTGAACTGCTGCGCCGCAAAGCGGAAAGGCGCGAGTTGATTATCTGCCTGCCGCGGGAGATTCCCAAAAGCGACGAACTGAAGCAAATCGGCGCGGAAGTATTCGCCTACGGAACAAGCCAAGCCCCGGATTCCCGCTTTACCATCGTCAACTACGAACAGGCTGGCTCCCGGGTGGCGGTAGGGCGGCGCAGCGATAACCGGCATATTATTCAGGAATTTGCGGCGGCCGATGAACACCCGGCCTTTTATATGGCTTACGACTTGGTCCGGATGGTAATGGAGCGGGCTAATGCTGACGGGTAATAAAACGGCAGTCCGGCCGGCCGGAGGCAAGTCTCTGGACGATTTGGCCCGGGAGTGGGATAAGATTGCCCCAACCCGCCAGCGGCAGGTAGCCGGCGGCAAGGACTTGAGCTTTAAGTATGTCCTGCTGCCGGCAATCCGGGAGCTGCTGGTCGGGCGCGACTTGCAGCGGGTTGTTGACTTGGGCTGCGGTATCGGGGAATTGACCCGGGAGTTGGCCGGCGTGTCCGGCCAAGTGGTCGGAGTGGACGCCGCGCCCGGCAGCATTGCCATCGCCCGGGAAAGTTGCGCTGTCGCCAAACCCGCTTTCCATAGCGGTGATGTCGCCGATTTTGCCCGTAACTGGCCCGGTCAGCCCTTCACCGCCGCCGTGGCCAATATGTCCCTGATGGCTTGCCTGGACCTGGATGCCTTTGTGCAAGCCGCCGCCGGCTTGCTTACTCCGCAAGGCTGTTTCGTCGCCACCATCACCCATCCCTGGTTTTGGCCCTACTATTGGGGTTACGCGGCTGCCGACTGGTTCAGCTACAACCGGGAGATGGCGCTGGAAGCCCCATTTCGCATTTCGGCGGAATCTACCAATTGCGTTACCACCCATGTTCACCGCCCGCTGTCCGCTTACTTGGACGCTATGGCGAAGGCGGGATTTGCCGTTGACCGGGTTCTTGAACCCTACCCGGCGGAGTCGGTTCAAGCCCGCTATCCGGAGCGGTGGGAGTTCCCGCGCTTTCTGGCTTTCCGCGGAATAAAGACGGCGGCGTAATTGGGCCGGGGTTAGCTTTTGCCCTATTCCCCCGCCGGGGGCAGCAACTCGTCCACTGACAACTCCAAGTCCGGCAAGGCGGCCAGTCTGACCGTATCACCCCGCCGCAGGATGTGGTGGCGGGCGTAGCCCTCCGGCCCCGGTTCGGTGAACCGCTCGAGGCAATCCTCCGGCAGGTTCAATATCCAGGTCTCCGGTATGCCGGCCCGCCCGTAAATATGCGCCTTAACCTCCCGGTCGTACGCCAGGGACGATTTCGCTACCTCAATCGCCAGCAGCGTATCCATCGGCCCGGGCCGCCGCCCATAATAGTCGTCCTCCCGGAACTTCAACAGGGCCAAGTCCGGCTCCGGGGCCATATATTCGTCCAACCACAGCGGCGCCTGGACCAGCAGGGCAAAGCGGGTTCCCGCCAAGCGGCTAAAAACGCGGGTGTGGCGCATAATGCCCCCAAAATGAAACGAACTCATCGGCGGCATAACCAAAACCTCCCCGTCAATCAGTTCCACCCGTTCCTTTTCCCGCAGGATGCCCGCCTCCGCCATACGGAAGTATTCGTCAACGGTGAATTTGCGGGTTTCCCGGACTACCACCGGCGGCGGCACCAGTGCCGGGGCCGGCGGCGGCGGTTTTACTTGTGTCGTCATAGCAGCCTCTCCCGGGGCGGATTAAGGAACTGCGCCAATGATAACCGGCCCGGCGTTTCCGGGCAAGGGACTTTTCCAGAGCAGGATAGCATTATTCCGTGGCGGCGTTAGCCGGCGGCAGCAACTCATCTACTGCCAACTCCAAATCCGGCAAGGCGGCTAGTCTAATCGTATCGCCCCGGCGCAGGATGTCGTGCCGGGCGTAGCCCTCCGGCCCTGGCTCAGTGAACCGCTCGAGGCAATCCTCCGGCAGGTTCAATACCCAAGTTTCCGGTATGCCGGCTTGCCCGTACCGGCGCGCCTTAACCTCCCGGTCATGCTCCAGGGAGGAATCGGCTACCTCAATAACCAGCAGCACGTCCTCCGGCCCGGCGTGGGCAAAATAATAGTCATCCTCCCGGTACTTCACCAGCACCAGATCCGGCTCCGGGGCGAAGTGCGCGCCCAGGCGAATGGTGGACTGGATTAGCACCGTGTACCGGTTGCCGGCCCGGCTGATGAACACGCGGGCGTAACGGGCGACGCCCCCGATATGGTAATGTCCCATCGGCGGCATAACCAAAACCTCCCCGTCAATCAGTTCCACCCGTTCCTTTTCCCGCAGAATGCCCGCCTCCGCCATACGGAAGTATTCGTCAACGGTGAACTTGCGGGTTTCCCGGACTACCACCGGCGGCGGCGCAAGCGTCGGGGCCGGCGGCGGTTTTACTTGTGTCGTCATAGCAGCCTCTCCCGGGGCGGATTAAAGAACTGCCCCAATGATAACCGGCCCGGCTGTTGCCGGCAAGGGATTTTTCACGCGCGGGATAGCATTACTCCATTGCGGCGTCAGCCGGGGGCAGCAACTCGTCCACTGCCAACTCCAAGTCCGGCAATGCGGCCAGTCTAATCGTATCGCCCCGGCGGAGGATGTCGTGGCGGGCATAGCCCTCCGGCCCCGGCTCGGTGAACCGCTCGAGGCAATCCTCCGGCAGGTTTAATATCCAGGTTTCCGGTATGCCGGCTTGCCCGTACCGGCGCGCCTTAATTGCCCGGTCATGCTCCAGGGAGGAAGCGGCCACCTCAATAACCAGCAGCGCATCCTCCGGCTGGGGCCGGAGGCCCCAATAGTTATCCTCCCGAAACTTCAGCAGAGCCAAATCCGGCTCCGGGGCAAAGTGTTCGTCCAGGGGCAAGGGCGCTTGAATCAGCAGGCAGAACCAGTGGACCGGGAAGCGGCGGAAAACCTGGGTGTAAGACATTATGCCCCAAAAGTGCGGCCAGCCCATCGGCGGCATAACTAAAACCTCCCCGTCAATCAGTTCCACCCGTTCCTTTTCCCGCAGGATGCCTGCCTCCGCCATACGGAAGTATTCGTCAACGGTGAACTTGCGGGTTTCCCGGACTACTGCCGGCGGCGGCTCCGGCGCAATTGCCGGCGGCGGTTTTACTTGTGTCGTCATAGCAGCCTCTCCCGGGGCGGATTAAAGGACTGTCCTAATGATAACCCGCCCGGCTGTTTCCGGCAAGGGACTTTTCCCCGCCCAATATGTTACAATAACCCCAATCCCGATTGAGGTTATCGACAATGACCCTGCCCTTGGATACTGCCCCCGGGCCGTCGCCGGATGCTGAAGCCATCCGCAACGCCGGCATCAGCCGGGAACTGCTCCTGAACGCCCGGCTGGAACTGGACGCCGGCGATTTGCTGCAAGCGTCAAACAAGGCTTGGGGGGCGGCCGCCTTTACCATCAAGGCCGTGGCCGAAAAACGCCGCTGGTTTAACGAAGCCGACTGGAAATTGCGGCGAGCCGCTGAAATCATCTCCGCTGAACTGCGGGACAGCGATGTTATCCGCTCCTATTCCCTGGTCCGGGACGCCCATTTTAACTTCTACCGCCACTGGTACGACTCCCAGGGAGTTGAGCAGGCCATTGACGCCGCGGCCGATTTGGTCGCCAAGCTGACGCCCACTCTGGTCCCGGATTATCGCCCGCCCTATGTCAACGAAATAACGGAAACCAAGATCCGCTCCCTGGAGCAGCCCACCAGCGACCCCGATTATGACCGGCTGACCAACGGCTGGCCGCCAATGTCGTCGCGGCCGCCGGTAACGCCGCAAGCCCCGGACAACGGCGCCGCCCAGGGGTAAATACCCCGGTCAATACCAAGCCAAGGATACAATCCCCTGTTGAGGTTATCGACAATGACCCTGCCCTTAGACACCGCCCCCGGCCCGTCGCCGGACGCTGAAGCCGTCCGCAACGCCGGCATCAGCCGGGAACTGCTCCTAAACGCCCGGCTGGAACTGGACGCCGGCGATTTGCTGCAAGCGTCAAACAAGGCTTGGGGGGCGGCCGCCTTTACCATCAAGGCCGTGGCCGAAAAGCGCCGCTGGTTTAACGAAGCCGACTGGAAGCTGGAGCGGGCGGCCGTCATCATCGCCGACGAACTGGCTGACCCCAACATCCGGCGCTGCTATTCCCTGGCGCGCCTCGTTCACTTTAACTTTTACCGCCACGAATATACCGCCCGCGAAGTTGAGCAAGCCATTGACGCCGCGGCCGACCTGGTCGCTATACTCGACTTGACCCTGGACTCGGACTACCGGCCGCCCTACGTCGATGCCGCCACGGAAACCTTGATCCGCTCTCTGGAGCAGCCTACCAGCAGCTTCGGTGAGGACCGACTGACTAATGGGCGGCGGCCCATGTCCGCCCACCCGCCGGTAACGCCGCCGGAATCCGTCCCGGACAACGGCACTGCCCAGGGGTAAATACCCCGGTCAATTCTATCCCAAAGGACCAAACCCCTGCCGTGAAAATCAAAGACATTCTCGAACAGCGCCGCCCCGTTTCCTGCGAATTTTTCCCGCCCCGGGAGGAAGCCGGCATCCCCGCCGTTTTCCGCGCCATCGACCGGGTGCGCGCCTTTAACCCCGACTTCATCTCCGTCACCTACGGCGCCGGCGGTTCCACCCGCGCCTTTACCGAAGCCATCACTACCCAGGTCAAGCGCGACACCGACCTGGAAGTGATGGCGCATCTGACCTGCGTCGCCCAAACCAAAGGCGAAGTTCACGAAGTTTTGAGCCGGCTGAACGCCGCCGGCATTGAAAATGTTATTGCCCTGCGCGGCGACCCGCCCCGCGGCCAGGATAATTTTGTCCCGGCGGAGGGCGGCTTTGCCCACGCCGCCGATTTGATTGAGCATATCCGCGCTAACTTCGACTTTGGCTTGGCGGCGGCCTGCTATCCCGAAGGCCATACCGAATCCCCCGACCTGGCTACCGATATTCACTACGCCCGGCAAAAGGTGGACATGGGGGCGGACTTCCTCATCACCCAGCTGTTCTACGACAACCGCCATTTTTTTGACCTGCTGGAGCGGGCGGAGCAAGCCGGCATTAAAGTTCCCATCATTCCCGGCGTCTTGCCCATCCTGAACACCGCCCAAATCCGCCGTTTTACCGCCCTTTGCGGCGCGACGATCCCGCCGCAGCTGGATGCCCAACTGGAGCGGTACGCCGAGGATGATGATGCCGTGCGGGAGTTGGGGATTGAACACGCTACCGCCCAAGTGCGGGAGCTGTGGGATGCGGGCGCGGCCGGCGTCCATTTCTATGTGCTGAACCGCAGCTACTCGGTCAGCCGCATTCTTGCTAACCTGAATTTGCCTGGACATGAGGTTAGGGATTAGCGTAAAGCAACCGTCATCCCCACCCTCCCCCGTCATTCCCACGAAAGTGGGGATCCAGAGCGGGAATAACGATAAGTAAGTAGCAAGATATATGCAATTGCCCGGCAACTAATCCCCCGGGTCTCCCCAATTCCTAAAGCGTGTGGACATTTGACTGAGGTGGAGCATTAGGCATACCTGTTCAGTCCGGGCACCGCCTCTGAATCGCCACAACCCCGTCCTGTTTCCTGCCTGAATTTAATAAATGCGCACACTCCCTAGTCTAATCGGCGGCAGCACTGCCGCCGATTTTGTTGGGTGGGCAAGGTGGCCGCAACGCGGTGGGGTTAGCGCAAGGCTCGGTTGGAAATAGCCCCGGCCGGAGATTGCTTTTGGCCGGGGCTTTGGCTTGGCTAGGGTCTGTCGGGTAAAAGGTTTCGGATTTCACCGGAAGGGATGACTATCGAGCCGTGAGCGTCTCCGCAGATCAGGATTCCAATGAGGCGGTCAGCTGTGGTGTTTAGGACAGGTGAACCGCTGTTGCCGGCGTAAGAACGGTCTTGACCGCCGGTAAGTCGGATGAACCAAGTATTGCTGATTTGGCATTTGTCGGGGTCGCTGGGCCAAGGGTATTCTGATGAATGTTCGTTGGCGTGATAAATAGGGCTGGAGCTTTTGCGGCCGATACATTCGTCGTCCCAATAGCTGCCGGAGGCAAAGGGCGATTTACCGATGTAAATAAAGGCGATGTCTTTGCTGCGGTGGCTGGAGTGAACATTGAAGGATTTTCCTTCAACTAATACTCGAGTGGCGTATCCGACTACGTGGGCTGCAGTTACTACCCATTCATGTCCATTGTGATGGGCTACGTAACCACGGCCTTGGCCGCGGCCAGGGACTTCGATCTTGACGCCGGTATAGATGTGGACGGTATCACCTATCCCTGGTTTGCCGGCGGAGCTGGAGAATTCGGGCGCGGCTTGGCAACGGATTTGATGGTGGTTCAGGGTGAAGGCAGTTATCGGCGTTGGCGTGGGATGCGGCGTGTAGGTGGGCCGCGGCGTGGGCCAAGGCCGGCGGGTGGCCGTGGGGTAAGGGGTATAAGTTGGCCGCGGAGTATAAGTTGGCTTGGGGGTACGTAGCAGGTTTATCCGCCTTTGTTGCTCTCTGATGGTTTGGTTTTGGGTGGCGAGGTTGGTTTTTTGACGGATGATGGTTCGATTCTGGTCGGCGATGGTCCGTTCGTTCTGGACGACGACCGCGTTTGATTCGTGGATTACTTTGTTTAGTTGAGCGTCGGTCATCAGTATTCTTTCCCGGTCGCTGGCGATGCGGGTATTGCGGTCCTGGATTTCCGCATCGGCGGTGGCGCGGATGGATTCCTGATAGGCTTCAGCTTGCTGCCACGACTTGGCGTTGCGGTCAGCATAGTCCTGCCAAGTTGCGTTGGCTTGGGCTTGTTGGTTCATCCAGACCCAGGAGGTAATGCCTACTGCGGTGATGATGAGCAGGATGGTCCAAGGGATAATCCAAGCCAGGATTCTCACGGTGGGTTTCCTCCGGATCAAGGGCGTACGGACAATTACTTTCCTTTGGGCTATACTATAGCATAAGACTGGTGGAAAATGCTTTCAGCGACCGGAAACAGTTCCGGGGCATCGCTTGCCGTTATGCTAAACTGGCCGCCAGTTATGCTGGAATGGTCGGCTTGGTAGCCTGGTTCCTCAGAACGAAGCCGAACCAGTGCCAAGCAGCGGCATCCAAAGGCCACGGCGATTGCCTGAGTCGATTGTCCACACACCCCAATTCCCAATTTTTAATTCCTAATTCTCAATTCCCTATGCCTACCCTGACTAGCGGCGTTGACCTTATCGAAATTCCCCGCATTGCCGGCGTGCTGGAGCGTTACGGGGAGCGTTTCCTGGGGCGTATCTATACCCCGGGGGAAATCGACTACTGCCGCGGCCGGCCGCCCAATTTGGCGGCCCGTTTCGCGGCTAAAGAGGCGGCGATGAAAGCCCTCGGCACCGGGACACGCGGGGTCAGTTGGCAAGACATCGAAGTAACGCGCCAGGAAAGCGGCGCGCCATCCTTGCGGCTCTACGGGCGGGCCCAAGCCCGGGCCCGGCGGTTGGGCGTGATTCAGCTGTCGCTGAGCCTGTCCCACTCCCGCGACTATGCTATCGCGGTGGTTGTAGCCCAATGCCAGACGCCGGAAAGCAGCGATGCCGCCGTCTAATCGGAAAGTAGTAACGGCCGCCCAGATGACCGCCTTGGAGCAGGCGGCGGCCGCGCAGGGACTGCCCACCGATACTCTGATGGAACAGGCCGGGTTGGCGGCAGCCCAAGCCATTCGCCGGCAGTTGGGCGGCGTTGCCGGGGTACCTATACTGATTTTGGGCGGCCCGGGCAACAACGGGGCGGATGGACTGGTCGCCGCCCGCCACTTGCGGCGTTGGGGGGCGGAAGTTGCCGCCTACTTGGTTGCCGGGATGCCCGCCAATCCCAAACCGGACAACAAACTGGCCGCCAAACTGGAAGCGGCCGGCCGCTACGCCGTACCGATCCGATCCCCGGAAACCGACCCGGATTTAGCCCAACTGGAGGCTTTGCTCCGCCGCAGCCGCCTGATCCTCGACGCCGTCCTCGGCACCGGCAATTCCCGCCCCCTGACTGGAACCGTCAGGGAAATAATGCAGCGGGTCGGCACCGTCCGGGAACAATCCCATCCCCCGCTGATGGTCGCCCTGGACCTGCCGACCGGCATTAACCCCGACACCGGCGTCGTTGACGCCGCTGCCTTTGCCGCCGACCTTACTCTGGCTTTGGCAATGCCCAAACTGGGCTTGCTGACTTTCCCCGGCGCAGACTACACCGGCGAGCTGCAAATCCTCGACATTGGCTTGCCGGCCGGCTTGGGGGAAAGCGAGTTTTCTATTGAACTGCTGACGGGGGATTGGGCGGATAGCTGCCTACCGCCGCGGCCGCGGGATGCGCATAAAGGAACTTTCGGCCATGCATTGATTGTAGCCGGCTCGCGAAACTATGTGGGGGCGGCGGTGTTGGCGGCCCAGGCTGCCGCCCGGGCCGGGGCCGGCTTGGTAACTCTGGCTATGCCCCAAAGCGTTTATCCCATTGCCGCCGCCCACTTGACCGAAATCATCCACTGGCCTTTGCCGGAAACGGCCGGCGGTCAAGTTCATCCCGAGGCCGCCGCCCTTATCCGCTCCGGGCTATCCCGATACAGCGCAATGGCGGTGGGCAGCGGGATGGGGCAATCGGCGGCCACTAGAGAATTCATCGAGCAATTGCTGCTAACGCCGCCCGTATCGGACATTCCCACCGTGATTGACGCGGATGGGCTGAACAACTTGGCGCAAATCCCGGATTGGCCGCAGCGGATTGCCGCCCCGCTAATCCTGACGCCGCATCCCGGGGAGATGGCAACGCTGACCGGCTTGACCACCGCCGCCGTACAGCAGGACAGGATTAGCATGGCCCGCCGCTATGCCGCCGAGTGGGGGGCGGTGGTAGTTCTGAAAGGCGCATACACGGCTATAGCGGAGCCGGCGGGGCGGCAACCGGAGGGGTTGGTGCGCATTGCGCCCTTTGCCAATCCGGCATTGGCTAGCGGCGGCACCGGGGATGTATTGACCGGCATAATTGCCGGCTTATTGGCACAGGGTTTGGACACCTTTACGGCCGCCAGCTGCGGGGTCTATCGGCACGGGCAAGCCGCCGCCCAACTAACCGACGCCGACCCCAAGGCCGCTCTTTTAGCTTCGGATTTGCTAAGGGCCCGGGGCTGATTGGGCGATTCCCGCCTGGGGCTAGGGCGTAGGGAAATGGTCGGTACCGCCCCCTACAATCTGGGGCAGGGTTGCGGTGAAGCGGCCTTTGTTCAGGACTTCGGGGCAGCCCAGGGCCCGGGCGCGTTCCAGGGTCGCGGTGTCCTCGTGGGGGCCGAAGGCAATCAGGCGCAGACCTGGGGCGGCCGCCGGCGCGGCGGCCAGTTCAGCGATTTCGGTTAAAGCGGCCGTCCAGACGGCGGGGTCGCCTTCCAAGTCCACGAGGAGCAAATCGGCGGTTCCGGCGGCGTAAAGTTCGCGGAATTCGGCGAGGGTGCGGACTTGCTGTACCGGGCGGCCGACGGTTTCAGCGGCCATTTCGACCCGGGCCAGAAAGAAGAGGTTTTGCCCGAGGAGGAGGATGCCGCGGCCGGGGGCGGCCGCGGTCAAGGTCACTGTTCACCCCGGAGGCGGCGGCCGAGGAGGTCAAGGGCCGCTTGGGCCGCGCCGCGCTTGTTTTCGTCCCGGTCGCCGGTCAGTTGGAGGTGGATAGCGACATCGGCGCCGTCGCGGTCGGACAAGGCGATGTAAAAGGTACCGATGGGGAGGCCGCTGCGGCCGGGGCCCGGGCCGGTGACGCCGGTGGTGGACAGGGCATAGTCGGTTCCGGTCAATTCCCGGACGCCCTGAGCCATGGCCAGGGCCATTTCCGGGCAGACGCTGCCTTTGCTGGCGTACAGTTCGTCCGGCACGCCGAGGATGCTCTGTTTCAGGCCGCCGGTGTAGGCGATGACGCCGCCGGGAAAGAACTGGGAACTGCCGGGAATGGTGCCGAGGAGATAGCCGACGAGGCCGGCGGTATCGGCTTCGGCGACGGAAACCCGTTTGCCCTGGGCCATTAGCAGTTCGGCCACTGCGCGCACTTCCATAATGCTAAACCCTCCCTTTGCGTGATTAAGGATGGGACTATTATACCGGATTTGCGGTTGACAAGGGTGGGGTTGGGCTGTTAGGGTAGGGTTAGATTGGAAGTTTGCTTGAGGAGGCGGGCGGTATGTTTTCGTGGCGGTTGAAAGTTATGGTGGCTTTGAGCGCGCTGGCGCTGCTGGCGGCGGCGGGCGGCGGGGTGGGGCCGGGCGGCCGGGCGGAGCCGGGGTTGACCCGGTCTAATTCCGTACTACCCCCCCCGAACACTTGTTCTATGCAGACGTCGCCGAAGCCGCGCCGCGTTCCATTCCTTGGGACTGCGCGGATTGGGAGGAGGCGCCGGCCGTTGAGGATGCGGAGGATGCGCGGGTTTCGATGATCCTCGAATCGCTGGCGGCGAACCGGGGGAAGGCGATTTACTGCGCCATCGACCAGTCGGACACCTGGACGAAGGCGGAGACTTGGGCGGCGGGACGGGATCGGAATGAGCGGGATGATACGGTTTATTTTGGGGAAAGCGGCAACTTCCGGGGATTCCTGTCCGCCCAGGAGGGGTATTTGACGGAGGGGGAATCGGGGGTAACCGGGGTGAGCCGCGAACTGATTTTTGAGTTTCCCCGGGAGGAACGGAAGCGGCGGAAAACCATAGTAACCGCCCGTACGATTGTCGAAGCCGACGCCGAGCGCACCGTCGAATCCCCTTGGGGCGATTATGGAATTGGCGCCCCCGACCAACCTATCGGCTATGCCCAAGCCGAGAACATTTTTGACAACCCCAACACCCGGCCCAACTTCCCGCCCCTGATCAACCAAGCCAAATCGGCCGCCCGGGCCTACTGCCGGGCTGAGGGTTATCACCGCGCCCGTAAAGTCGCCCTCGAACCGCTGGTTTATGTCTATTCGGCCAACACTCCAGTCCCCAGCGCTCCCCCCCAGGAAAGCCATCGCTACCGCGCCATGCAAACCCACCAGTGGACGGCCACCTGTGAGAAAACCCGGCGGGTGCGGCGGTAGGTAGGCCGGCCCGGAGCCGTGATTTCCGGGGCAACGGGGATGGGGGAGCTGCCCGGCAAAGGGGAAATTGGGGGTTAGCGGCCCTTGACACTGGGCGGGAAGGGGTGGGATAATCGGGGTGGAATTGGGCTGGCTCCGAACGGTCCCTGAATGGTGTGCCTGCCTCGACGAAGCCCGGGAGAGGACGGAGGCTAGGAGCCAGTCATCGTTAGTCCCAGATACCCCGCGTAATTTCCTTGCTGATTAGATAGCGTTTTTGCAGCTCCGCGGCTTCCCCTTTCCCGGAAATAGCTTGATTGCTGCAACTGGCAACATAATCCGCCAGTTGCAGCAAGTTATTTTTGTGGGAATCCTGTTGTTTCATCCCTTTAATGATGCGTGGCCCGCCGCTGGAACCGGCGTTATTCCGCAAGCGGCGCAACAATCCCCGCCTAAGTTCCCGATTGCCGCCCTGATCGATGAGCAAGGCGGCTTCCCGCAAATAAGGCTGGGCATTATCAAAGAGCAAACCGGCAGTCTCTTGGTACAGAGCTTCCGGGCTGGGCAGCGGATGCCCTTTCCGGATTACTGCCGCCTTATCCAGGATGAAAAGGTGATAGCGGAAGGCAAAGGGCAGGGTTGCCCGCAGGAAAGCGTCCCGGGTTTTCCAGGGATTTTTTGCGAAGTGAAATTCGTAACCAGCCGGCAGATGCAGCTCTCCGCGCAGTTCATCAATCCGCCGGTCGCAGCGCAGGGCTTCTCCGTCCGCGGCAAAGGTAACTAAAGCCACCACAAAGAACCGGCTGGAGCCGTCGCTGATTTTCAGTCCCGGGTCGCCGGATTCGTCAAAAAAGCCGAGCATGGGGCCATTATGGCCGCCAGGGGACTGGCGGCGCAAGCGGGTGGCGTCAGCAAGGCAAGGATTCCTGAAATCCTGGCGCGGGGTAATTTCGCAGGGCTATCGCACTGGGGGGACGCGGAACAGCGGTTAAAGCGGCGGAACTTGCGGGGGATGCTGGTTTGCCAAGTTGCCTTGACCGCAGGGGCTGGGCATATCCAACAAACCGGGGAACATTCCCCAACCCATTACACTTGGTGGCCGTTGGCCGGGTTCGACATCTTGGGGAACTGTGGGACGGTATGATGAAAGTTATCCGGATTACCGAAGTGCTGGATTATTACGATGGGATACAGATTTTCGAGGGGCGGGACGCGGCGGGTGGCTGCTATGTGGGTTCGCTGATTGACCAGGTGGGGGCAGCGGACCGCTATCTGGTAACGGCGGCTACTCCGGAAGGGCGGCGACAGTTCCGGGAGGGACGGCTCGACTTGCGGACGCTGCTGCTGGCGGCGCCGGGAGGGCGGTGGTATCTGGCGTTGGACCGGGAGGGCGGGGACAGTCCTTTGGGGTTGGAGCCGCAGGAGGGACGGCTGGCGGAGACGGATTATCTGCCGGAGCCGGGGTTGGTTTTGGCGGGCGCGGCGGTGGCGGTGTTGCGGGCCGGCGGGGGGCAAGGCGGGGGCTACAGTGGTTAGGGCTGGGCGGCGCCGGATAACCGGCAAACATTCCCCCCCAATCTGGATTCCCTTTGGCACGGGAATGACGATAAGTAGGCCGCCAGGTATATGCGATAACCGGCAATCATTCCCCCCAATTCTTAATCCTTAATTCCCCAATTCCTAATTGACATAAACTTCCCCCAACTTGCCTATTGTTACCCGCCGCAATTAGTGTATAATGGATAACCGTAACTCGGCATCCATACCAACTACGCGGCCTGCGCCGCCATCTTGCAAGCGCGCCGGAACGGCTCCAAGGCCCCCGGCCAGGTGGAGAAATGGTAACTACGCTGTCGCCAACCAAACGGGTAGTCATGGTTCAGCCGGCCTCGGCCGGCGGCAACTTCGAGTATATGGCTATCCCCCGCCAAGGGATGCTATTCCTCTCCACCGCCCTCGGGCAATGGCAGGACGGCCCCTTTCACTACGACCGCCAAATCTGGTTCGAGGACCGCAGCGGCCTCCTCGACCCGGATAAAGACTTGGCTGACGTCGACATTCTCCTCGTTACCGCCCTCATTAACGAGGCCCCCCGCGCCTACCAGATTGCCCGCCAAGCCAAACAATGCCATCCCAACCTCATCACCATCGGCGGCGGCCCCCAGATGGGGCCGCTACCCGAGGAAGCCTTTGCCCTCGGCAACTTCGACATCATTGTCCAGCGGGAAGCCGAGGACATCATCGCCCCCCTCTGCGACCTGCTTTTGACCTACCCGGCCGGCCGGCGGGAACCTTACCTCGCCAAAATGGGCGGTATCAGCTATCGCCACGAGGGGCAGGTTATTCAGACCCGGCGTCAGGGGCTGGTCGATCCGGCATTCGCGGAACTGCCTGATTTCCGCTCGATCAAAGACCTCACTTCCGACCATCCCCTGCCCGGCGGCGTCCTCGAAACCGTCCGCGGCTGTACCGAAAAATGCACGTACTGTCAGGTCATTCAGCAGTTCCTCGGCTACCGGCTGATCCCCCGGGAAACTGAACTGAAACGCCTGCACCAGTTGCAGGAACTGGCCGCCGACGGCCTAATCCATACCGCCCGCAACGGCCGGTTCAATGTCTTTATCTCTGACGACCTGCATACCCCGCCGCTGCGCGCCGTCAAGTTCCGCAATGAGCGGCTCGAACGGCTCAAGAACTGGCCGGGTCACACGGACAATATGTATATGATTTGTCAAGCCCGGGCCGAAATCGGGCAAGACCCGGAACTGTCCCAGGCGATGCTCGACGCCAACATCCGGATGCTCTACCTCGGCGTCGAATCCAACAACGCCGAAAACCTGCTTGCGGTCAACAAACGCCAGGAACCGGGGCAGATGGAACGGGACCTGCGGGCCCTGAACGCGATGGATTTCTCCGTGGTCGCGATGACCATCATCGGACTGCCCTTCGACACGGAACAGGACATTATGAACCTGGCCGACTGGGTCACTCAGCATAGCCGCTACCAGACGGCCAACCTGCTGACCCCCCTGCCGGCTACTTCCAACTGGAACTCCCTGACCCCGCTGAACGAACACGGGGACATCCTGCAAGAGGGCGAAATGCGCCCCTACCACCTTTACACCGGCCGCCAGTTCGTCCACTACGATAAGCGCTGGACGATGCGGGAAAGCCAGGAGCTGTTCGACCGCTACTCGGACAAGCTCACCTCGGTGGACAACCTCTACGGCCGGATTTTCCGCATCCTGCGCTCTTACAAACTCCGGGTCGCCGCTACCGGCCGGGACTTGGGCGATTCCATCACTTCCCGCTTTACCGAAGCCTCCGACACCCTGCGGAGTTGGTCCGACCCGGTCGCCATCGCCGGCAAGGAATTCGGCTACAACATCTCCCAGCGCGTCGACGAACTGGCCGATACCCTCAAAACCGTTTCCCAGCCCCTGGCCAACACCCGCCGGGAGCTGGCGGAAAACATCAACGGGAAAGTCAACGAACTCACCGATACCCTCAAAACCCTTTCCGACCCCCAATCCGGCGGCCGCAAAGACTTGGCGGAAAACATCTCCGGCCGCATCACCGAACTCTCCGACCTGATTAACGGCGTCCTCGCCGACTCGGCCAACCGCCGCCGGCCGGCGCAGGAGTAGGCGGCATAACCTACCCGTCAGGCATTTATTGCGGAGGTTCTGGGTCGTATGGTATTGCTGATACCGGCAGCGGTGCGGAAACTGAAAGCGGAGGGCGCAGGGGAGGCTAACCGCAAGTGGCGGGCTTGGCTGGAGCGCAAGGCGGCCGCCGAGCGGGATGGCTTGCCCTTTAACGAACCGCCCCCCGGCTGATGGGCGTCGGAGCCGGGCGACGGTTCCGATTCCCCCACGCCTTGGCTTTTCCGCCCATCTGAACCCTTACACTAACCCGGGTACCAAATGAACGATACGCACCGCGTCTTTGTTACGGGCATTGGCATCATCAGCCCCCTGGGGCTGGACGCCGCCGCCACTTGGGACGCCATCACCCACGGCCAATCCGGCATCGACTACATCACCGCCTTTGACCCGGCCGGCTTCGATACTACTTTTGCCGCCGAAGTCAAAGGCTTCGACCCGGAAAATTACCTCGAGCGCAAAGACGCCCGGCGGATGGATCGTTTCGCCCAATTCGCCGCCGTCGCCGCCCAGCAGGCTTGCCGCCAAGCCGGCATTGATTTGCAGTCGGAAAACCCTTTCCGCGTCGGGGCCATTATTGGCAGCGGCATCGGCGGCCTGCTTACCCTTTCCCAGCAGTATGATGTATTGCGGGAACGCGGCCCCAAGCGCGTTACCCCTTTCCTAATCCCGATGATGTTGGGCGATATGGCATCGGCCCAGGTTTCAATGGTCACCGGGGCGATGGGCGCCAACTACTGCGTCGTCTCCTCCTGCTCCAGCGGCGCCGATGCCCTCGGCCAGGGTTGGGAAATGCTCCGCCGCGGCCAAGCCGACATTGTATTGGCCGGCGGCAGCGAAGCCCCCATCGTCCCTATTGCCGTGGCCGGTTTCAACTCTTTGCGCGCCCTTTCCCGGTTCAACCAGAACCCCGCCGGCGCCAGCCGTCCCTTTAACCGGGACCGGGATGGCTTCGTTATGGGCGAAGGGGCCGCCGTACTGGCTCTGGAAAGCGAACAACACTTGAAAGCCCGCGGCGCTACCCCCTTGGCGGAACTTCGCGGCTACGGCGCTACTTCCGATGCCCACCATTTGACCGAACCTAATCCCACCGGCCAGAGCGCCGCCAAGGCTATTAAACTGGCCCTTAATGCCGCCGGCATCCCAGCCGGGCAAGTGGACTATCTCAATGCCCACGGCACTTCCACGCCCTTGAACGACTGGCAGGAAACCAAGGCCATTAAACTGGCGATGGATGAAGCCGCCTGGCAAACCCCGATTAGTTCCACCAAGTCCATGACCGGCCATCTCCTGGGGGCCGGCGGGGCGTTGGAGGCGGCCCTCTGCGTGATGGCGATTCAGGACGGCATCATCCCGCCGACGATCAACCTGGTGGACCCGGATCCGGACTGCGACCTCGACTATACCCCTTTGACCGCCCGCCGGCAGCCGGTAGCCGTGGCCCTGAGCAACTCCTTTGGCTTTGGCGGCCACAACTCCGTCCTGGCTCTGACCCACCCGGCGTGGGCTGACTAGCCGGCGGGAGCGACACTGATGTTCCGCCGTCCCCGCCCCGACGAAGTGCCGGAGGAACGCCCGGTTTTCACCAAGGGCGAACGCGCTTGGGGCGGCGTTGCCCACGCTACGCCCCTGCTGGTTGGCATCCCCATCTTTTTTCTGTTTCTCCTGCTCGGCAGTAACTTGAGCGTTATGTCCCTAATTCCCTGCCCCATCGTTGCCTACCTCATTTCCCGCTCTTTCCGCCGCCGCCAATCCCCTTGGGGCAGCTTTCAAGGAATGCAGGCCGCCATCGCCCAGCTTATCCTGATTGCCTTGATCCTTACCGCCTCTTTTCTTAATGGAACTGCCTTGTCCGAAGCCGTTCCCCAAATCCAACTTTTCCTCTTTATAGCTGCCTTTCTGCTGTTCCTTTACACCCTTTGGGGGGCGTGGGATTGCGCTTGGGGCTACGATTTCCGCTATATTCTGCTCAGCAACTTTGTGGACCGGGTAACCGCCGCCAACCTGCGCCGGCAGGAAGGCCGCCAGCAGCGTCCCACCAGCCCCCCGGACCGCAGCGACCGCCGCTGAGGCTTGGCGGTTATTCTGGTTCTTACCGGCTTATCGTCATTCCTGTGAAAACGGGAATGCAGAGTCGTCGGCTCTGGATTCCTATTTTCGTGGGAAGGACGGGGGAAGGACGGTTGCGATAGGGGGATAGAATGGACTGCTTGGCGGGGAGGCTCTTGACAGGGGGGCGGGGGTGGGTTAGACTGGGGGGCAGAATATCCCTTGGCGTCCGGCACGTCCTCCCGGACGTGCGGTGGGCGTCAGGGGTTTCCCCCCATTATAAGAGCGGCAGGGAGACGTCCCTGCCGTTCTCCATATTTCCCCGGCAAAACCGGCCAATTTTCCATTCTCCGATTCGCGATTGTCAATGCCCATTGCTATTCCTTATGGCTTGACGCTGGCATATAATCTAATTTACAAGGGGCCCGTAGCTCAGTGGGAGAGCAACCGGCTCATAACCGGTAGGTCGCTGGTTCGAACCCAGCCGGGCCCACCAGTTTTCCCGGCAGTTGGACCCGGTTAGCCCGGTCGGTTTGACCCGGTCAGGGAATGAGCCAAGGGGCAAGGGGTATTGGCCCGGCAAGCAACTCAGCTAGTTCGCAAGGGGTATTGACCCGGCAAGGGAATGAGCCAAGGCGACTTGCCTATTGGCCCGGGGCGGGGGCGGCGGCCGGGGGAGAATTTATGCGTCGGATGCGTCTGAATTACAGTTTGCAGACCCTGCGTGGCGATGTTTTCGGGGGCATCGTGGCGGGGGTGGTGGCGCTGCCGATTGCCCTGGCTTTTGGGGTGGCGTCAGGGTTGGGGCCGACGGCCGGGTTGTACGGGGCGATTGCCGCCGGGTTTTTTGCGGCGGTGTTCAGCGGCACCCGGTCGCTGGTTACGAACCCGACCGGGCCGATGACGGTGGCGGTTGCCGGCATTGTAGTGACCTTGGGGGCGGAAGGGGATCCGTTCAAGGTCTTTTTCATCATTGCGCTGGCCGGGGTGTTTCAGATACTGCTGGGGCTGCTGCGGATTGGGCGGTTTGTGGCTTATACGCCGTACTCGGTTATATCCGGGTTTATGTCGGGGATTGGCATTATCATTCTGCTGCTGCAACTGCTGCCGGTTATCGGGCAGCCGGTGGTGCCGGGGCGGGCGTTGAATTCGCTGGTGGCGTTTCCGGGGCAGTTGGGGCAAGCAAGTTGGCACGCGGCGGTGATTGCGGCGGTTACTTTGGCGGTGTGCGTATTCTGGCCCAAGGGGTTTAACCGGTATCTGCCCTATTCGATTGTGGCATTGCTGGTGGGGACGGGGCTGGGATTGGTCTGGCTGACCGGGTCGCCGGTTATCGGGGATGTGCCGACGGGGTTGCCGGATTTGTGGCTGCCGCGGCTGCTGGCATTGCCGGCGGGCGAGCTGCTGGCGACGCTGGGGGAGTTGCTGCTGGAGTCGGTGCAGCCGGCGTTGATTCTGGCACTGCTGGGGGCGATTGACAGCCTGCTGACGGCATTGATTGCGGATTCGATGACGCGGAGTCAGCATAATCCGAACCGGGAGTTGATGGCGCAGGGGATTGGCAATGTGGCGGCGGGGCTGATTGGCGGGCTGCCGGGGGCCGGGGGGACGACCGGGACGGTGATTAACATTCGCTCCGGGGGGCAGACGCAGGTATCGGGGGCGCTGCATTCGGTACTGCTGCTGGCATTGGTGCTGGGTTTGGGGGTGTACGCGGAGGATATTCCCCATGCGGCGCTGGCGGGGATTTTGCTTAAAGTGGGGTGGGATATTATTGACTGGCCGTTTTTGCGGCGGAGTTTGCGGATTAAGCGGGCGCAGCTGCTGGTGATGGCGCTGACTTTGGGGTTGACGGTGTTTCTGGATTTGACGACGGCGGTGGCAATCGGGCTGATTGCGGCAGGAATGGCCGGGGCGTGGCATTTGGAGCGGCTGGAGTTGGATCGGGTGGTGTCGGTGCCGCTGCTGGATCGGGGCTTTTTGCCGGGGCATGAGGAGGATGAGGATGAGTTTGTCTCCCGGGTGGGATTGGTGGCGTTTCACGGGAGTTTTTCGGTGGCGTCGTCGAACAAGATGGTAAATGCCATCGGCGCGGACATCCGGGAGCATGAGGTGGTGATTTTTGACTTTTCGGATGCGAACTATATGGATGAGAGCGCGGCGATGGTGATTAAGCAGATGGTGGACATCGCCGAGGAGGAGGATACGGGGGCTATCGTGATGGGGCTGTCGGGCGAGGTGGCGGATACTTTGGCGGCGTTGGGGGCGCTGGGGCGGATTCCGGAGGAGCGGTTTGTGGGCGGTTTGGAGGAGGCGAAGGAGCTGGCGGGGCGGATTTTGGAGGGGTAAGGGGGGAATCGTCACGAATCCCCGATTCCTAATTCTCAAGCCCCGTTCCTATTCGAGATGGCCTGACCCTATTGCTGCTGGGTATATAATCTGGGGCGGGTTCACGCTAACGCTTGAGTATTGCAGTCAATTGGCTAGGTCATTCCGAGGCGACAGCCGAGGAATCTAAAAATCTTGAGAGGAATCAAGGGCGGGCATTTTAGATTCCTCCCTTCGGTCGGAATGACATAGGTGGGAGGCTTCGGAATGATATAGCTATGGATGACATAGCTATAGAGTTGGTTATCCGGGGCGTCAATAATTAGGGTGAATACTCCCTAATTTACAAGGGGGCTGTAGCTCAGGGGGAGGGCAACCGGCGCATAACCGGCAGGTCACTGGTTTGAATCCAAAGGGGAATTGACCCTTCCCGGGCGCGGCCGCGGGGGGGGGGGGGGATTTTTGCGTCAGATGGGTCGGAATTACAGTTTGCCGGCGTTGCGGGGGGATGTTTCCGGGGGCATCGCGGCGGCGATAGTGGTTTTGCCGTTGGCGCTGGCTTATGGAGTAGCCTCCGGGCTGGGGCCGGCGGCGGGCTTGTACGGGGCGATTGCCGCCGGGTTTTTTGCGGCGATTTTCGGCGGCACCCGGTCGCTGATTACGGGGCCCTCCGGGGCGATGACGGTGGCGATTGCGGGCATTGTGGTGACGGTGGGGGGTGAGGGGGATCCGGTCAAGGTATTTTTCATCATTGTGCTGGCGGGGGTGTTTCAAGTTCTGCTGGGGCTGCTGCGGATTGGGCGGTTTGTGGTTTATACGCCGTACTCGGTTATATCCGGGTTTATGTCGGGGATTGGCGTCATCATTATCCTGCTGCAGCTGCTGCCGATAATCGGGCAGCCGGTGGTGCCGGGGCGGGCGTTGAATTCGCTGGTGGCGTTGCCGGAGCAGTTAGGGCAAGCAAGTTGGCACGCGGCGGCGATTGCGGCGGTTGCTTTGGGGGTGTGCGTATTCTGGCCCAAGGGGTTTAACCGGTATCTGCCTTATTCGATTGCGGCGCTGCTGGCGGGGACGGGGTTAGGGCTGTTCTGGCTGACCGGGGCGCCAGTTATTGGGGAGGTGCCGATGGGGCTGCCGGATTTGTGGCTGCCGCGATTGTTGACGCTGCCGGCGGGGGAGCTGCTGGGGACGCTGGGGGAGTTGCTGCTGGAGTCGGTGCAACCGGCGTTGATTCTGGGGCTGCTGGGAGCCATTGACAGTCTGTTGACTTCTTTGGTTGTGGATTCGATGACGCGGAGTCAGCATAATCCGAACCGGGAGTTGATGGCGCAGGGGATTGGCAATATGGCGTCGGGGCTGGTGGGGGGGCTGGCGTCGGCGGGGAATATGCCGGGGACGGCGGTCAACATCCGGACCGGGGGACGGACGCCGGCAGCGGGGGCGCTCCATGCGTCGCTGCTATTGGCATTGGTGCTGGGTCTGGGGGTGTATGCGGAGGAGATTCCCCATGCGGTACTAGCGGGGATTCTAATCAAGACGGGGTGGGATATTATTGACTGGCCGTTTTTGCGGCGGAGTTTGCATATTGAGCGGGCGCATTTGTTGGTGATGGGGCTGACTTTGGGGTTGACGGTGTTTTTGGATTTGACGACGGCGGTGGCGATAGGGCTGATTGCGGCGGGAATGGTGGGGGCGTGGCATTTGGAGTGGCTGGAGTTGGATCGGGTGGTGTCGGTGCCGCTGCTGGATCGGTGGTTTCTGCCGGGGCATGAGGAGAAGGCGAGCGCGTTTGTGTCCCGGGTGGGATTGGTGGCGTTTCACGGGAATTTTTCGGTGGCGTCGGCGAACAAGATGGTGAATGCGGTGGGGGCGGACATTCGGGAGCATGAGGTGGTGATTCTTGACTTTTCGGCGGCCAGCTATGTGGATGTGAGCGCGGCGATGGTGATTAAGCAGATGGTGGATGTGGCGGTGGAGGAGGGTACCGGGGTGATTATAATGGGGCTGTCGGGCCAGGTGGCGCGGATCATGACGGAGCTGGATGCGCTGGGGGGGATTCCGGAGGAGTGGTTTGTGGGCGATTTGGAGGAGGCGAAGGAGGTGGCGGGGCGGATTTTGGAGGGGTAGGATGAATCGTCACGAAATTTCCCTGGCCCAACCGCTCCCGGAACGGGAGTTGCGGGCCCGGTTCCGCGCTTTGGCGGAGCAGTGGAAGGCGGAAACCGGTATGATTTCCTTTCACGAGCAAAAGGCTCAGCACCCGGCTTATGGGGAAATCATTGCTATGGGCGACCAAGCCATTCCCTTGATACTGGGGGAGTTGCGGGAACGGCCTTACCGCTGGTTTGCGGCCCTGCGGGAACTTACCGGTGAAAACCCCATCCCCCCGGAAGCGGCGGGCAATTTCGAGGAGGGCGTTGCCGCCTGGCTGAAGCGGGGGGTGGAGAAAAGGGCGGGCATTTTAGATTCCTCCCTTTGGTCGGAATGACATAGCTATAGCGTCGGTTATCCGGGGCGTCGGTCTTTCTGGATTCCCACTTTCGTGGGAAGGACGATTGCGGTATGCGATAGCCCGGTCTCCCGGTAATGCAAAACTGCGCTTAATGCCCTATAATCATCCCGCATATTCCCCTTGATGGAGCATAGTTCCCTGATGGAAATGCGTCCCGTTACTGATGCGGAGTTTGAGGCGTGGCTGCGGGCGGAGTCCCGGGCCCACGGCAATCGGCTGAATCATGACCCGGAAACGCTGCGGCCGCATTTTGACCTGTCCCGTTCGATTGCGGTAATGGACGGGGGGGAGATTGTGGGCGGGGCCCATTCCCACCGGCGGGAGTTGTCGCTGCCCGGCGGCGGGACGGCGGCGGTGGCCGGGGTGTCAAATGTGGCGGTGCAGCCGACGCACCGGCGGCGGGGGCTGATGTCGCGGATGATGCGGGGGCAGCTGGCGGAGGTGCATAGCCGGGGGGAACCTTTGGCCGCCCTGTTCGCTACGGAGAGCGTTATTTATGGGCGGTTCGGCTACGGCATCGGGACGCTTTACGAAAGCTGGTCGGTGGAGCGGCCATATACGGGGTTTGCCCAGAGTTGGGAAACGCCGGGGCAAATCCGGTTTGTGGCGGCGGGGGATATTGGGGAGGTGCTGCCGGATATTTTCCGGCGGAGTACGGCGGGCCGGCCGGGAGTGATTCAGAAGCCGGCGTATAAGTGGGCAGAGGAGGCCGCGGCGCCGGAACATCAGCAGGGCGGGCAAGGCGGGCGGTTTTATGCGGTGTATGGGGAGCAGGGACGGGATGAGGGGTATGTCAGCTATCGCATTAGGGAGGGGGAGTTGACGGTGTTGGAGCTGCTGGCGGCGACGGATGCGGCTAATGCGGCGTTGTGGCGGTTTTGCTTTGATATGGATTTAATCGGCCGCACTAGGGCGCAGCGGCGGCCGGTGGATGACCCGCTGCCCTGGATGTTGGCGGATCCGCGCCGGTTGCAGCGGGCGCCCCGGGATGGGCTGTGGCTGCGGTTGGTGGATGCGGCGGCGGCGCTGCCGTTGCGCCGCTATGCTGCCGAGGATGGTTTGACGCTGGAGCTGCGGGATGAGAGCTGTCCGTGGAATGAGGGGCGGCTGCGGTTGGAAGCCGGGCCGGAGGGGGCGACCTGCCGGCGGACTACGGCGGCGGCGGATTTGACGCTGGCGGCGGAGGCGTTGGGGGCGGCTTATTTGGGCGGAGTGACTTTTACTACGCTGGCCGGAGCCGGGCGGGTGGCGGAGAATAGGGCGGGGGCATTGCTGCGGGCGGATCGGCTGTTTGCGGGGGAACGGCAGCCGTGGACGCCGTGCGGGTTTTCGTAGGGGGACGTTGAATACCGCGAAAAGACATTTAGTATCGCTAAAAGGCTTTACATAAACCGTGTTATAATGTACGATGATGCCAACTTCATTGCTGCAAGAGGCAAAGAGACGATATGCAGGTTTCTGTATCAGTGCGAGACAGCATATTGGACAAGTTCCGACTATTTCGAGGCGGAACCGGTGGCCTTGACAGTTGGATTGACGACGATACGCCGGCTGTAGTGTTCGAGGCTCTTGCCGGTATAGAGAGCCGACCTTTATACCGGGCGGGCCTGAACCAGTTGCTGACTTTGTCGCATGAGGCCCCGGTTTCTGACGCCTTTCTCCGCTACTACTGGCTTAGCGTACCCGATACTCACCCTTACAAGGTTCACAAGATTCCTTGTTTCGAGGATCGCTGGCTCGGGGGCAATGCGATTGTATCCCTTGACCAACTGTTTTGGGGGCTTTACCGCTTTTACGTGGACGCCCTCCTCTACTTTGGCAATATCCGTACTGCCTACCAACGACTTAGGAACCTGTCCGAGAAGGAACTTCCCGAGTTCTTTCTGAACCATCGCGTTGACACTAAAAGTTTGTTGAGACGCGGCGAACCCGTTGGGCTGAAGGGCATACTAAGGGACGACCGCTATCTGATTTCGGAGATGGCGTGCAAGTCATTCGCGCCTTCGGGCAACGATGATGGCATTGTCGCGGTCTTAACTAGGCTATTGAGACAACACACCGAGGCAGGCGGACGGTCCATTAGGATTGGAAAACTGTTAGAGCGGGCGTTTGCCAACGGTGAACTCGAGGACAGGCAGTTGGAGTTTGAGCTGTCCTCTGATGACTTCCGTAATAAGGCCGTACACGATGAAGCCGGACTCTGGAGTGTGATTGCGCCTACGTCGAGAGCTTTCGATAACGCGAGGTCAATAGCGTTAGAAAACACGCGAGCTTATCTGTCTATGGTCGGTGACCTAGACGTTTATGTAGCGACCTCTATGCGGAACCGTCAGGACTTCCGCAATATGGCGAACTTCTGCGAAGCGGTCTTTGCCGACCCTTCCTTGCGGGATTTCAATTTGAGGTACTTTGACCCCACGTTGAGTGCCGCCGAGCACCACGAGGACAAGGGACTCATTGAATGTCTTATGGTGAAGTGTGCGAAGGTCTTGGTTCTCCACGCGGGGAATAGGGATAGTTACGGAAAAGACGCTGAGGCAGCTATGGCACTCAGCTTGGGAAAGCCGGTGATTATTCATACCGACGAGGAGTCCCGAAGCCGCCTTTTCCGGGATGTTCACCCGTTGTCGCGTTTGATAGACTTCAAGACCGGTGTGGCTATTGGCGCGATGGTAACTACCTCTCAACAAGTGGTAGTTCAGTTACTTCAGGGCATTTTCAATAATGAGCTTGAGTACGAGTTGTGCCAGCCGTATCCCAACTATCTGGTGCTGAAGGAGAAGCTCACCGGCTCTGTGGTTCGCCTCCAGACCAGCGACACCTTGCTTCGCGAAACCTTTTGGAACCATTACCACAGCGACGTTCGCTAATGCAGTTTAGGGCGGGGCAGTGTGCTATAATTTTCCCTGACTATGCCGCCGCCGGATACTGCTATTCCCGCTAATGAAACGGACTCCGCCGCATATCCCGCCATCGCCGCCGTTATGCCGGCTGGGTGGTGGCGGTGGATGCGCCGCCGGGGGTTCAGTTGGTACTACGCCGCCGCCCTTTGTCTATTGCTGGCGGCGGCCGTTACCCGCTTTTACGCCCTGCCGGAACATACCCTTATTTACGACGAGGCCAATGTCGTGGCCAACGCCCGGGGGGATTTTGGCCTCCTGGTGCGGCTAACCCGGTGGCGCGATACTCCGCCCCTGCTGATGCCGCTGATTTTATACGGCGTGCAGCGCATCGACGGCTCCGCGTTGGCGGTGCGCTTGCCGGCGGCCACCGCCAGCGTGCTGACCATTGCCCTGATTTTGTTTCTGCTGCCGCGCTGGGGCGTTCCGCGTTGGGCGGCTTTTCTGGCCGGGCTGCTGGCTGCGGTTTCCCAGCCTGCGATATTCCACGCCCAAGACGCCCGCATTTATTCCGTGGACGCTCTGGTGGCAACCCTGATGATGGGCGGGCTGCTGGCTTATCTGCATAGCGGCCGTAAAGTCCTGCTGGCGGTGGCAATGTTTTTAGCGCCGTTAGTTTGGTATGGGCTGCTGCTGTTCGGCGCGGCGATACTGGCCACGGCTTTGCTGGCGCCCCAAGCCGGGGCGGCGGCCGTAAAGGCTGCGTCCCCGTCAGCCGGGAATCGGTTTGGCAACGGGATGGCACGGTTGGGGGCTTGGCTATGGCAACGAATTAAACAGCGTAAGTATCTGGCTTTGCCAGCCGGGTTGTTTCTGGCGGCTACCCTGGGCAACTACCTGCTAATCCTGCGCTACCAGATTCAGCGTACCGGCTTCGGCGTGGGCAAGGGCGCGGGCGACTACCTGTCGGGTTATTACTATCCCGGGGGGTTGAACCCTTTGGGCGCTCTGGATTGGTGGGCTGACCATGTTGGGCTGGTACTGCTCTACCAGCTGCCGGCACTGGTGGCCGGGGCGGTGGTGGCGGCCTTTGGGTTGGTTCTGGTGGTTTCCTTACGGCGGCGGCAGTGGGACGCCGTAACAATTCTGGTTCTGTTTAGCTTGGGGTTTGCAGTTTTGGCGACTCTGCTGGGCGGCTATCCCTTGGGCGATTTGCGGCAATGCCTTTACTTGGGGCCGATTATTTTCCTGACTGCCGGGCTATCCCTGTACCGGGTAGCCGCTAATCCTTGGCTGCGCCGTTGGCGCGGCGGGGCAACGGCCGCATTGCTGGTCGTGTTTGCCGGGGTTATCCTCTTTGCCGGCGCTGCCGAGCTGCGGGCGGACAATCCTTATAAGGAGGCGAACAACACTACCCGGCATCTGGCTGTTCTGGAATCCGAGGTTCGCGACGACGACCTGGTTTATGTAGCCGGGGGCGCGATGGATATAACGCAGTTTTACCTGCCGGAGAATCTGCCTAACTACTACTACGGCCGGGAGTGTTCCTTTGGCGTCGGTTCTCTGGAGGATTGCATTGGGGATATTACCGCCGCTGCCCGGCTGTATCCCGAGGACCCGGCGCACCTTTGGCTGCTGGTACTTAATTCCGGCAATGCCATTGAGACCCGGCTGCAAAGCTGGGCCGCGGCGGGCTACGCCGTACCTATCGCTAATTGGTACGAAGGCAATACGCTGCTTTACCGGGCTGACGCTGACCATCCCATCCTGGCGGAAACCCGGCGGTTTAAGGATGAACTGCGGCAATTGCGGGCTTCCCTATCGGGCGAAACCCCGGCGGCATCAGGCGAGTTTGACTTCTATATTCGGGAGCAAACCCTTTACTACCACAAGGAACCGTGCGCCCCGGCTGACGCCGCGGGCTGGTTTTCCGTGGTCATCACCCCGGTCAACGCCGGGGATTTGCCGGCAGAACGGCGGGAGTCGGGCATCGATGAGCGGGATTTTGAGTTTCCATGGCGCGGCGGCGTGTTCGACGGGCAGTGTCTGGCCGCTGTGGAACTGCCGGCTTACCCTATTGACACCATTGCGGTGGCCCGGTTTGTGGGCGTGGATTATGTATGGGAAATGGATATTGACCGGAAACCGGATTATTACCGCACCGCCTATCGGGAACTTATCGCCGGGGAGCCGGCACTGAACGGCGATTTTGCCGTATATTTTGCGGACAATACCCTGCACTACTACAAGGAACCGTGCGCTCCGGCCGATACGGAAGCCCGGTTCTTTCTGCATATTATCCCCATCGACCCGGCGGACCTGCCGGTGGAACGGCGGCAATACGGGGTGGATAACCGGGATTTTGACTTTGGGGAGGGCGGCGTCAGCTTTGATGGCAAGTGTTTGACCAGCATCTCCCTGCCGGATTATCCCTTTACTGAAGTTCGCACCGGCCAGTTCATCTTGGGCGGCGACAACCTGTGGGGCGGCGCTTTCCCGGTGAATCAGACCGACTACTACCGGGCTGCCTATCCGTCTATTGCCGCCGGGCGGCCGGCGGCCCGGTCAACTTTTGACCTGTATCGGGAGGGCAATTTGCTGCACTATCGCAAGGAACCGTGCGCGCCGGCGGATACGGAAGCCCGGTTCTTTCTGCACGTAGTACCGGAGGATGCGGCGAACCTGCCGCCGGAACGCCGGGAACACGGCTCGCTCAATTTGGACTTTGACTTTGGGCAGCGCGGCGCGCTCTTTGACGGGAAGTGTCTGGCTATCGTGCCTTTGCCGGACTACCCGCTGATTGAAATCCGCACCGGCCAGTTCACCGCCGCCGGCCGGCTGTGGGACGAGGCTTTTGCTGGTGAACCGTAGTTTTTGGCAACACCCGGCAAGCAATGGAAATATCGGCAGAGGAAATGCTTGGCCGGCCATTGCCTAATGCGGCTAGACTGACTCCGGCTTCCGAAACTGGGGTTTCCTTTGCGGGAAAAGAGGTGGTAAAATGAGAGACAATCGGCTGACTTGGTGGTTTTGGGTGCCGGCTTTGCCCAAGCCCCTAATCGTCGGGGCGTGGGCTTTGTTCCACCTGCTCTCCATCCTGTTGCCTTACGCCTACTACTATTTCAACCCCGGTCAACCGTTGCTGCTGAGCATCATTCAGGGGCTGGGCGGCAACGCCATCGGGATGTTCACCTGGACGGTTATCGCCATCCAGCTCAACACGGAGGTGATGTATATGATATTCACCCGCAGAGCCAACGAGCGCGCCGTAGAAAAAGCGGCGGAGCGGGCGGCGGAGCAAGCGGCGGCAAAAGCCCGGGCGGAAACGGAGCGGGTTCGGGCGGAAGCCAAGGCGGAGGCCCGGGCGGAAGCGGCAAAAGCCCGGGCCGAAACCCTGGAATGGTACGAGCGGCAGCAAGCCGCTTTCCGGGAGGGGCAGCCCTTTGACGAGCCGCCGCCGTTCATCAACCGCAACGGCAATGGTTCTGATGCCGGTAATCCCGGGCAGCCGTAACCCCGTCTCCATCCTTTCCCCAGACAAGCCATAAACCGGGGGCCGGCGCAGTGCCGGCCCCCGAGTTTGTTTGTGTTGCCTACCGGCCGGGGAAGGCCGGCGGCCGGTGCGCCCCTTTACTGGCTGAAACGCATAGTGTTGCCGCGGAGGCGGGGGGCGTAGTAAGGCTCCCACTCCAAATCGCCGGCCAAGCCATAGACATACACCACCTCAAAGAAGGGGATGAAATAGACCTGGTCGTAGGCAATCTGGGCGATTGCTTCCATCGCCGCCGTGCGTTCCGGGCCTTCCGGGATGGCGTTGGCGGCGTTTTTCTGCTCCTCGAACTCCGGGATGCAGACCCGGCTGCTGCGGCTGAAGCAGCTGAGCCGGGAGTTGTTGAACCGCTGCATATCGAGGATTTCGTTGGAAGTCGCCACTTCGTAGGCGTGGCCGCTGACATAAGCCGGGCCGGGCGGCTCCCGGTCGGAGCAGTCCATGGCTTCCCGGTAGCCGGGTTCGTCGGTAAAGCGGCCGCAGCCGGAAATCTGGATGTTCCGCGCCGTCCCCAAGTCGCCGTGGGAGTTCAGGTTGGAATTGACGCCGATGTCCCGCCAGAACTGGACGGTGGCTTCCATAATTTCCAGCCCCCGGATGTTGGAGCCGGGCCGGGTGTTGACATTGATTTCGTTGGTATCGTCATAGCCGGCTTCGGCCAGGAGCTGCCGGGACAGTTCCGGGTTGTATTCCCGGACTTGGGAGTTTTCGGCGTTGATGCCGACGGTGCCGTTCATCGAGATGGCGGCGTGGCAGGGAATCCGTCCGTCAAAGAGGGAGTCCAGCAGGGTTTGGCAGTCAATGGCGTGAGCCAAAGCCAGCCGCACTTTCTGCTTGGCCAGTTCCTCGTGGAACACCGTATCCAGCACCAGGGTATAGACCTCGGCGGTCTTGCCGCTGGCGGTTTTGTGGCCCGCGCCCTCGACATTCGCCACTTCGTCAAAGCCGATGTCGGCCGCCCAGTCCGCTTCGCCGGTCTGAACCATCGCCGAGCGCACCGGGGCTTCGGCCCGGTACACATGGGTGATGTATTGGATGCTGGGGGCTTGGGCGAACCAGTTGTCGTTGGGCTTGTAGTCGGCGAAAGCCTCGAACTCGGTATTGACGCCCGGCGTGTAGCCGGCAATGCGGTAGGGGCCAAAGCCGATGGTCATCGTCGCGCGTTCCGACTCGTCGGCGGCCTCGAACCATTCCGGATCCTGGAAGTCGGCAAAGAGGGCCGTCCGGGGGTAAATGGGACAGGCTTGGGGACAAACGGCGTGGACGGTCAGGTCGTCGATGACCTCGCCCGCCATATCCTTGCCCGTCCAGGTAACGGAGGCGCTGGGGTTGTCGGGCTGGCCGTTGTAGTAGATGCCGTAAGCGGCGGCCGCGGCGTTCCAAGGCGCGCCGTTATGGAACTTCACCCCGTCGCGCAGCTTGAATTCCCAGCGGTCGAGGTCAATCTGCCGCCAACTGTCCACGCCGGAGAGGGGGACAATTTCGCTGGTGCGGTCGTCGAGCCAAGTCAGGAAGTCGGAGACGAAATCCTGGCAGCCCATGCTGTGGATTTCCGCGCTGCAACCGTCGCTCCACGCGCCCACGGCGGCCGGTTCGGCTTCGGTGACGATGGTGGCGGAATTGCGGGCGCTGACGGCGGCGGCGGGCGGTACGGCGGTGGGCTGCGGCGCGGCCGTGGGCGCCGGCGCGGCGGTAGCGGCGGGGCTGCCGCTGCCTGACCCGCTGTCGCCGCCGGCGGCCGCGGCCGGGGCGGCGGTAGCCGGAACTTCCGTCGCTTTGGGAATCATTTGCGGGGCAAAGGTTGCCGTGGGGGCGGCCGGGGCCGCTTGCTGTTCGGTGGTAGCGCCGCCGGGATCGGCCGGCGCGGTCGCCGAGCCGCAGGCTACGGCCAGAACGGTCAGCAAAGAGAGCAGGGTCAACAGCCGCCAGTTGAGCAGCCGATGCCACAAGTTAGAGGTTCCCATAATCAGTCCTCCCATCTGAATTACGATTTCCGTAAAATCTCGGGTGGCGCAGGGGCAGGTTCGGTATCACCTCCGGGATAGGATAGGGATGTTGGCAAGTCTTATATTACACTTGGCGGATTTTGTCAATGCGGCGGCGGGGAAAGGGTCAAGTCCATTGCTTTGCTCCGGTTTCCGAGTTGAAAATTGCCTACAAAATTGCCCGCCGCCGGCTATAGACAACTGGCGGCGGGTTGGTTATAATGGGTGTTGGCATCACACCAGCGGCAGTGGCTCAGTGGTAGAGCATCTCCTTGCCAAGGAGAGGGTCGTGGGTTCGAATCCCATCTGCCGCTCCATTTCTTTTCCCTTTCACTACTCCGCCGAACTTTCTACCGCCATTCCCCGGCTGCTCCATTCCAGATAGGAGCCGTCGTACAGGCGGACGGTCATTCCCAACTGCTGCAAAGCCAGCCAGCCTACTGCTGCGCGGATGCCGCTGCGGCAGTAGGCGATGACTTCATCCGGGGGGTTGATGTTGCGGGCGGTTAGCAGTTCGCGCAAAGCCGCCGGCGGTTTCAGGTAGCCGTTGCTGCCGTCGATCAGTTCTTGCCAAGGCAAGTTGACCGCGCCGGGGATGTGGCCGGGGCGTTCATCGAGGTCGGGCATTCCGGCATATTCGGCGGCGCTCCGCAAATCCAGGAGTTTGACCGGGCCGGAGGCCCCCACGGGGGCCGCCGGCCAATTTGCCGCTACTTCCTCGAGATCCGCCCGAACTGGCGGATTGACTTGGGGAGTGAATTGATTGGCGGTGGGGCGCACCGGTCGGTAGAACTTGGGGCGGCCTTGGGCAGCCCATTCCTCAAAAAAGAGGTCCATAATGCTGATGTCGGTATAGCCCAAGTAAGTCAGCGTCCAGGCAATCATCGCGGCGTTGCGTCCGTCGCCGCCATCGTACAGGGTCAGGGCGGTATCATTGCCCAAGCCGACGGAGCCGAAAAATTCGGTCAGTTCATAGACCGACAGCAGACGGCCGGCCCGGTCGAAGAGCCGCATTGCCGGCAGGTTCACCGCCCCTTGGAGATGTCCCTGCATATAGCGCATCGGCCCCCGGGGGTCGACCAGTAGCCGCCCCGGGGCGTCGAGGTTTGCTGCTACCCAGTCTGCGGATACGAAAGCGACCATCAGGCAACTCCGGGCGGGACTAGCCCACCAGCTCAAACTCCGTGGCCACGGTGGTGGGATTGACTACCGATTGGGTTACCGGCGAGCCTTCCACAGCCAGCCGCCAGATTTCCCGCAGGGTAGCCTCGTCCCCGTCGGCGCGCACAAAGCACTTGGCGGAGATTTGCCCGTAGCCGGGATTGCCGGTGTCCTCGACCCCGGCCCACTTGCGGATGTTGTCGAAGTAGCCTTCTACGGCCACTTCCAGGTCGTGGATGCGGACGCCCTGCTTGGTGGCGTTGACCACGAAGCCCACGGTCATACAGCTGCCGATGGCCGACAGCAATTGCTCGTGGGCGCTGGCGGCCACATCGGTAGCGGTCAAATCGCCGGGTTCGTCCATATCTACCTGGTGGTTCCGCATATAGGCCCGGGCGCGCATCCCGCCTTGCCAGGCTACCCGCGCCTTCCACGGCCCGGTAACGGCGTTAAAGACCTCCGGGTCTTGGAAAGAATCCAGAACTTGGGTCAGTTTCTCCCGGGGGAGACCGTTAAGGTCGCGTTCCTCAGCCATTTTTCTGCTCCTTTGTCGGGTGTGGTGTACGCTGCCGGACAACGAAAGCCGGTGGGCTGATGCCGCCGGCTTTTGCTGCTGCCGGGGGCGATTAGCTTTCGGAAAGTTGCGGCGGGGTTTCCGGCGGGGTGATGTTTTGGTTTTTCAGCCACTCGACCCACGCTTTATCCCGCTCGGAGCCGACTTGAGCCGCGACTTCGGCGGCGATCCGGGACCCGACGCGCTCGGTCACATCGACGACTACCTTGGGCTCGACCTCGGCCGCGACTTGTTCCCTCAGCTCGGCCGCGACCTGCTCCCTCAGCTCTGCGGCTAGCCGCGTTTCAACTTCGGCAACAACTTGCTCCCTCACCTCAGCGGTGACTTGCTCCCTAACCTCGGCGGCTACCCGGGCTGCAACCCGGGCTTCATGCCGGGCTTTCTCTCGCGCCAACCACATAATTCCCTCCTTGATTAACCGAACCGTGTTGCCGATGATGACGGACAGAAAGGCGGTATAAACCGGCCTGTCCAAGTTCTGGGTGGCGGCTTGCCACCAGTCGTTGCCCGCTTGCCGGCCGACCCAAGTTTCGATGACCAGGACGGTCATTGCCGCGCCGCAGGTAATCAGCAGCAAGGGCCACGGCACCAAGTCGCCCAAAAGCGGATATTGCCCGTTGCTGTCATCATCTACCGGCATCAATGCTGCTCCTGCGGTCAACCAGATGGTTAATCTGCGGGACACTGTAGCAGACAAGGGGCGGTTGTCAATGCCGCCGCAACGGGCCGCCCGGCTACTCCCCAGCCAGCCGTTCCGCTTCCCGGATGTAGTCCAGGGTTTCCCGGATGTCTTGAATCAAGGCTTCCGCCGGTTCGCAGTTGCCATCGTAAAAGCACATACCGTGCAGCACATTGGCGCGGGTGTTGTAGCGGCCTTCCAATTCCCGGTCGATTTGCGGGTTTTCCCACAGCAGAATCCGCAAGCCCTGGGTCGTCTGCCCGTCATCGCTTGGTTCCCGGCCGGTGCGGGCCAAGAGCAAACCGTCAGTAGCCCGCTTGGTCGCGCCCCACGCCTTTTCCGCCGAATTACGCAGCTTGCCCTGCGCCAACTGCTCCAGGGCTTCGTCATAAAGCCCCCGGGCATCGGCAAAGAGAACGCCAACCCGTTCCGGTTCCTGCATATTGCCGCTCCTTTACTTCCCCGCTGGCTATATTGCGCCGTACGGTTCCCGACACCTGCTGGAACGGGAATGATGGCGGCGGCAAGGGCAATCCTTGCCACCGCCAAATCCCCTAGCCGTACTCTTTCCGCAACTCTTGCGCCGCTTCCGTTATGACCGCCATTTTCCGCACGGCGGCCGCGGCCGTGTTGATGTTGCGCTCGGCAAAGGTGCCGAAGCCGCAATCCGGGTTCAGGTACAGCTTGTCCGGGTCGAAGTAAGCCAGCATTTCCTTGACCCGGGCTACAATCTGCGCCGGCGTTTCCAGTTCGTCGGTGCGGGGATTGACGACGCCGAAGCCGATTTCCTTTTCGTTGGCGTATTCCTTGAAAACTTCCATTTCCCCGGCCCGGGGCGTAGCGCACTCCAGCACCAGTTGGTCCACATTCATCTGCACCAGATAGGGCAGCAGCGGGCCGTAGTTGCCGGTCAGCAGCACTTCCTCTTTGCGGCTCCAGTTGCCGCGGCAGATGTGGACGCCCAGTTTAATACCCTCAATGCCCTCGGCAACTTCGTTCATCAGCCGCAGGGCAAACTCCAGTTCAGTGGTCGGGTCGCGGCGCTGCGGCAAAGAGGCGCACATAAAGGTTTCGCTGCTTTCCTCGCCCAGCACTACTTGGGTCAGGATGGGTTCGTCATACTGGATAAAGTCCGCGCCCAGATCGCGCAGTTTGATGGTTTCCTCCCGCAGGATGGCGACTACATCCCGGGCCAAATCCTCCGGGCTGGGATAGACCTTATCGGAAAGCCCCTCGAACCAACTGGAGCGGGTCAGCATATAGGGGCCGGGCAAGGGGATTTTGACCGCCCGGTCGGTGTGCTGCTTGACGAAAGCCAGTTCGTCGAGAGAAAGCCCTTCTTTGGCCGCGATTTTTTCGGTGACGATGGGGCTTTTGATGGCGAAGGCCGGCACATCGAGGGCGCGCAGGGTTTCCTCGAGCCGGGCCCGGTCTTTGGCGTAGTCGAGCAGTTGGGAAACCTGCATCAGCTGCATCCCGGCGATTTTGCCGACCACATAGGAATAGAAGTTGTCCCGCCGCTGCTCCCCATCGCTGAGCAGGTCAACGCCGGCGTCCTCCTGAGCTTTCAGGGCGTCCAGGACGGCAGTATCGGCTACGGCGTTGAACTCATCCGCGGAGATTTCCTCGGCTTGGCGGCGACGCAGGGCTTGAATCAGTTCCGGCGGCCGCGGCCAACTGCCGACTACGGTAACCGGAAACAGGGGTAGGTCTGCCATTAGCTCCTCCTCTGAGGTCATTCCTGATTAGTCCAGTGCGGCTCCCGCTTTTCCAGAAAGGCGGCGATGCCTTCCTGCCCATCGGCGGCCAGCAGGTTCTCCACCATAGTTTGCTGAGCGATGGCATAGGCCGCCGGGCGGTCGGGGGCTTGCAGTTGGCGGTAAAAGGTTTCCTTGCCCACGGCCAAAGTATAGGCGCTGGCTTTAGCGATCTGCCGTGCCAAGTCCATAACCTCGCTTTCCAGCTGGTCATCGGGGACTACCCGGTTCACCAAGCCCAACTCCAACGCCTTTTGCGCGGGAATGGGGATGCCGGTCAGCAGCATTTCCAGCGCCGGCTTGGGATTGACCGCCCGGGCCAGCGCTACCGCCGGCGTGGAACAGAACAAGCCAATCTGCACCCCCGGCGTGCAGAAACTGGCCGATTCGGCGGCCACCGCCAAATCGCAGGTGGCCGCCAGTTGGCAGCCGGCCGCCGTAGCCAAGCCCTGCACTTGGGCGATGACCGGCTGGGGCAGCAGGCGGATGGCTTCCATAACGGCGGTACATTCGGCGAACAAGCCGGTAAAACTTTCCCGATCGTCCCCCACCATTTCCCGCAGGTCGTGGCCGGAGCTGAACGCCGGCCCCTGGGAACGGATTACCACCACCCGGGCCGCCGGGTCGGTTTTGATGCGCCCCAAGTGGTCGTGCAGGGCGTCGAGCACCGCGCCGGAGAGGGCGTTGCGCCGCCCCGGGTTATTCAGGGTCAGCCGGGCAATGGGGTCAACCAGTTCATAAATAACCGGCGGTTCAACCGTAACCATAACAGCAGCTCCTCCCTTCCTGGATAGTGTCAGTGTAACACCAACCGGCGGCCGGGGTCTAGGGTTGAATAAGCTGCCGTGATTGCTTTGACTTTAGAGGGTAGAACGATATAATAGTCCTATGCCTTAAATCGGAAATAACGGGGGTGCCAAGCAGTGCAATGGTTGCAGGGTTGGGAATGGTCAATCATTCTGGCAGTTCTACTTTCCACCGGCATAGCGGTGTGGTTGGCGATTTATCCGGGACTTCCTGAAGGAGTCAAGACGCCCTTAGTTGCGGATATTACGGCGATAGCCGGCAAGGCTACGCAGGTGGCGGCCAATGCGGGCGGGGGGTTGATTCCCTACCTGTTTTTGGTCATCCAATTGATTAGGTCGGAGGTGAAAGACGTGATTTTTGCCCGGAATGTCGAAAAGCGGGCGGCGGCGGTGGAGCAGCAAGCGGCGGTAGTGATCGAGCGGGAGGAAGCGGTGAAAGCGGCAACGGCGGCGGTGGCGGCGGAGCGGGAGCAAGTGGCGCAGCAGGCGGCGGCGGTGGCGGCGGAGCGGGAGCAAGTAGCGCAGCGGGCGGCGGCAGTGGTGGAGCGGGCGGCGGTAGCCGCGGAGCGGGCGGCTGCCGCCGCGGAGCAAGTAGCGCAGCAGGCCGCGGCCGCCGCCGCGGAGCGGGAGCGCGCCGCCGCAGTGCTGAAATGGGCCGAGGAACAAGGCTTCAACCTCCCCCCCGGCCTCGCCCCCAACGGGCATAACGGCAACGGCGACGCGTAACGGCAAAATTGGCCGGCGTTGCCCCATAGCAACGGCGGCAGTTGCGCTAACTGCCGCCGTTTCCTTTGGGATGGTTAAGGGTTTCCGGGGGAGACTGGCCACTAGGGCAAGCGGCCGGGCCGATGACTAGCGCCGGCGGACGCGCACCTTCTTTTCGCAGACGGCGTTGTAGAGGCGGAACTGACGCGCCCTTACCTGCCAAACCGAGCTAGGGGGGGTTATTGGATAGCCAACGTATTCCCAATGTCCATAGCCCTGGGCAGGGCTGCCATCCGCCGGCCCCGGGACGATGATGTCGGCGCTGGTGATGGCGGCGCGGAGGCGGGGGTAGCCCCGGGCGCGGCACTCCGCTGCGGCCACGGGCTGGGCCAGGGCCGCCCAATCGATGTTAGTAGTGCAGCGAGGATTTACGCCGGTGCCGGTATTCCAGGACCCGCCGACACTGCTGTGGGTACACCAGCCGCGCCGGGCCTGTTCGATGGCCGTATTGGTATTGTTATCATCGTTACGGTAAAAATGCTCCGGCGGGCGAGTGGCCGAATTAGAAGTGGCGGGGCGGTCGGTCGGATGGGAAACCCGCTCGGTCAGGCGCAGGCGTTTGATGACGGTTTTCTTGCCGCGCCGGGGTTCCTCGGGGAACTCAAAAATGAGTTCGCGGGAGACGCCGGTAACGCCGGATTCGCCGTCGGTCAGGTAGCCCTCTTGGGCCGCCAGAAATCCCCGGAAGTTGCCTTGCTCGCCGAAATAGACGGTGTCGTCGCGTTCGTTGCGGTCGCGGCCGGCAAGCCAGGTTTCGGCTTTGGTCCAGGTGTCGGACTGGTCGATGGCGCAATAGATAGACTTGCCCCGGTTGGCGGCGAGGGATTCGAGGATCATCGAGACGCGGGCGTCATCAGCGTCGGCGACGGCCGGGGTCTCTTGCCAGTCAGAGCAGTCCCAGGGGATGGTACGGGGGGCGGCTTGGGTGGTGTTGGCGGGACTGGCGGTAACGAGCAGTCCGAAGGTCAGGACGGACAGGATTAGGAGGGCAATGGGAAATCGGTAGCGGTCCATAGCAATACCTCCGCGGCGGCAGGCGTTTTTAATACCGGGGATAAGCCGGTAATAAAAGGATAGAAAAGGCCGCCCTACCCCTTGACAGGTAGGGCGGCCTTTTCTGGCGATTTGGGGAAATTGGGGAAGGGTGGGGTTGGCTGCCGGGGGGGGGGGGGGGGGGGTTGGGGGGAATTAAAACTTTTTTGGTCCCGGGAGAGGGGCGAAAAAAATACAGCATCCGGACAACCCATCCGGCCGCCATATCATTCCCACGCCCCCCCATGTCATTCCGACCAAAGGGAGGAATCTAAAAGTCTCGAGAGGAGTCAAGGGCGGGCATTTTTAGATTCCTCGGCTATCGCCTCGGAATGACATGGGGAAAGGGGTTGGGGAGTTTTTAAGGACGGCATTTCTGGATTCCCACTTTCGTGGGAATGACGGTGGGAAGCCGGGCATTTCAGATTCCGCGGCGATCGCCGCGGAATGACATGGGGGTGATTGACTGCTGGGTTATACTAAACCCGCTATGTACGAACCCCTCGCCGACTTCCTGCGGACTTTCAGCCTTGCCTACCCCCTGCTCTGGGCGCTGCTGGTAATGGCGGCGATCGCGGCCAGCGGCCTGACCCTGCATTTCCTGTGGCAGCTGATTTTACGGATTTTAGGACGGGCCTTCGGCAGCGCCGCCAACGGACACCAGCCGGGCGCGGGAGGGCATTAGCGGATGCTCTTTCCCAACGCCGAGGTGATGGTTCACCCCGTCCTCCTGCTGCTGCTGGGGCTGATTGTCGGCACCCTGGGCGGGTTTTTCGGCGTGGGCGGCGGGTTTCTAATCACCGGCGGGCTGATTGTGTTCGGCGTCCCGGAAAGCTACGCCGTCGGCACCGGGCTGACCCTCATAATGGGCTCCTCCATCATCAATATGCTCAAACACCGCGGCCTCGGCAATGTAGATTTCAAGCTCGGCATCCTACTCGTCGCCGGCAGCATACCGGCGGTCTATCTCGCCGAACGGCTGAACAACACCCTGGAAACGGCCGGACTAGCCGGCCCGGTTATCCGCTATGTCTATGTCATCGTCCTGCTATCCTTGGCCGCTTTCCTGATTTATGATTATTTCAAGACGCGGCGGCGGATGGCGGCCGGGTATGGCGCGGCGGCCGGTTCCGGCGGCGAGGCGGTGTCAACGGCGGGTTTGGCGCGGCGGGTGCAGAGTTTGCGGATACCGCCGCATTCGATACCGTTGCCGGGGCGGCGGCTGTCCACCTATGTAACGCTGAAAACGGCGGGCATTGCGCGGATGTCGGTATTCATCCCGCTGCTGGTCGGCTTTGGTATCGGCTTTTTCGCCGGACTGCTGGGGGCGGGCGGCGGATTTATCCTGATGCCGGTACTGGTCTATGCCCTCGGCATACCCACCACCGTCGCCATCGGCACCGACCTCTTTCAAGTCATCATCACCGGCTCCGCCGGCGCCTTCAACTACGCCTGCGGCAGCGCGGCCATACTAGGGCAAGATTGCCTCAACCGCGTTGATCTGCTAATGGCCTTAATCATCCTGGCCGCCGCCTCCGCCGGCTCCCAGATTGGCGCCACCGCAACCCGCTATGTAGATCCGGCCCGCATCCGCATTCTATACGGAATAACAGTCCTCAGCGGCGCCGTAGCCATCGCCCTCGGGCAGATAGCGGAGACGCTGCCGGGGCTGGAGTTTCTGGTGGTGGTGGACAACTGGATCCTGCTGGGCGTGCCGGGGCTGATGTGCTTGGTAATAACCGGCCTGCTCCTCCGCTCCGCCCGCCACCGCCGGCGCATTCCGGCCGGCACTGAAACCTAGACGGGGGAAAGCGGCGCCGGTATAATGGGGTTGACCAGGAGTCAGTCCGAGTAGTCCAGTAGGGATGGCTATGGGAGTATTAGACCGGGAAATCGCCCATTACAACGCCCGGCGCCCCGACCTGGAACGGGAGCATAAGGGCGAGTGGGTGTTGATTCATCAGGATGAATTCGTCGGCGTCTATGCTACTTTTGAGGATGCCGGCCGGGTAGCGGTGCGGCGTTTCGGCCGCGGCCCGTACCTAATCAGGAAAGTAGGCGCGCCGCCCTTGACGCTGCCCGCCTCGGCGCGCTTCCGTTACGCCAATGCCGACCGCTGACGCCGGGGCGGATGGTTAAGGCTGTGGGGAGGCGGCTAGGGTCGCGTCCAGTGCCATTGCCGGGGGGAGGGGGCGCAAAGGGGTTCAGCCCCGTTCCAGCTCAGGACGGCCGCTACTTCTTTAATCTGCAACAAGGGGGCGTCGATGTAGTCGGCGGCTTCGTAGCGCTCGATTTCCTCCGCTTTGATGCCGACGCGTTGGGCCAGTTCCTGCTGGCTCCAGCCGCGGGCGATGCGGGCTTTAATCAGCAGTTGGGGGATGGCGGCGATGGAGTTGAGGCGGGCGAAGTCGAAGTGGCCGGCTTTGAGGGCGTCGTATTCCCGGAGGTCGGCTTCGAGGTCGGCCAGTTGGCTTTGGGTGGCGTCCTCTCGGGCCTTAATCAACAAGGGGTGGAGTTCGGCCAAGTTGCCGGCTTCCCGCTCCCGGCGCATTGCGAGCAGGGATTGGGCGAATTTTTCGGCCCAGGTTTTGGTTATGTGGTACTGCTGGTCGTTTTTAATCACGGGAGACCTCGCAAATCCAGAGCGATGATGCCTTTGGGCGCGCTGGTGATTTTGTCCAGCTGAAAGAAGTCCAGGAATTCGGTGCCCCCGGGGGTAGCCTGCGCGTGGGCCGGGAACAACTCGCCGCCAAAGCGGTGTTTCTGAGTTACCCGGCCTTCGTCAAAGATGAGCAGGGCCGGGTCGAGAGCGTAAAACTCGACTCCGGCTTCCTCCCAGCAGACATCGTAGTCGTCGGGGTCGGGTTTGGCGGTAACGAAACTGCCATCCAGATAGGCGGTGGGACAGCCGGCCCGGCGCAGTTGGTGCAAGGCGGTACGGAGGGCGTCCAGGCGTTGGCGGCGTATTGCGGTGTAGCCAAACCTCTCGACAACTTCGTCCCAAGTAGCCCAGTGAAGGCCCGGCGGCAAATTGCCATCGGTTTGGAAGGCCGGTATCATTGCCCAACAATACCATCCGGTTGCAAGCCGGTCAAGGGGCGGCGGTTAAACCCATTCCGGGCTGTTGCCTATACTTGGCGGCTTGCTTACAGTCGTTCTTGGGAAAAGGGGAATCCGGGAGCAATGGGGTTTCTGGATTCCCACTTTTGTGGGAAGGACGGTGGGGGAGTTGGGAAGGACGGGGGCGGTTTTGGTTTTGGTGGGGGTGTTACCACCAGCCGAGGAGTCGGCCCAATGCCATTACGCCGGCGAGGACGCCGCCGCCAATGGCCCCGCCGCCGCTCAGGCTGCCGAGGGTTTTGCGGCTGATGCGGATGTGGATGGTGGCGCCGGCATTGTCCGCAGCGTTTTTGTTGGCGTCGGCGGCGGTTTCCGTGGCGGTCGGGGCGGATAGGCGGTTTTCGAGCAGCTGCAAGTGGTGGCGGGTGTGGCGGGCTTCGGTTTCGAGGACGGCCAGCCGCTCGCGGATGTTTTCCAGGGAGAGCCAAACCTGTTGGGCAAAGTCTTGGGTGGAGAGCATTGGGGGTTTTACCTCCTAGATTCCTGTCGAGATTTTTAGATTCCTCGCTATCGCTCGGAATGACATAGCTACGGGGTTGGTTATCCGGGGGGCGGGATGACGGTTGGGGTTGGGACTAAATTTCCTGAATGCGCCAACGGGCGGTGAGTTGGCCGGCGGGGGCGTCGGCGGTAAGTTCCATGGCGGTGATGAAAAAGTCGCGGTTGATGCCGTGTTGGGGGCTAGACAGGCGGATGCGGTCGGACAGGACGCGGTGGGCGATTTGGAGTTGGGTTTTGGGGTCGGCGGCGGGCAGGGTGATGGTCCAAAGTGGATGGGGGTCTTTGCGGCGGGCGAGGCGGGATGCGGCGGCTTGGCGGGCGGCGGCGTAGTGGTCAATGAAACGGCAATCGAGGGTATGGGCGCGGCGGCCGTAGGCGGTTTGGCTGGCGGCGTCAGTGGCGGCAGAGCTGACCGGTTCCCGGCTGCGATAGGTTCGGTCGGCGCGCAACCGCAGCAGCGTCAAATAGGCGGTAGCGGTGGCGTGGCGGTTGGCGACGCGAATTACCGTGCCTTTGCCGCTATAACCCCCGCTGCCGGCGGCGGCATAAGGCAAGGAAACGGTAAGGTGGGCGGTCAAGTCGGTACCGCCGCCGTCGGCTTGGCTATTGGCGGTGTAGTCGGCAGGGGGCAAGGGGGTGCGGATGCGGTCCACGGCGGCGTAGGCGGCGGTTTCGGCGAGGAAGTCGCGGGTGGCGCCGGCCGGGATGGCGGCGGTTTCGTGGAGTCGCCAGATTTCTTGCAAGCCGCGGTTTTCGGCGCGGCGGTAGCGAAAAACAATCGCATTTTCCACTTCGCCGCTCTTGTCCCCGGTCAGTTCCGCAAAATAGGGGCCGTTGCCGCCGGTGTCGCGGAAGGTGGCCCGGGCGGTGGTATGGGGCGCGGTGTCCCGGTGGGCGGCGGATTCCAGGCGGAGATAGCCGCGGCCATCGGCATAGATGTTGGCGTTGGCTTCGACCTGGAGGGCTTGCAGAGCGTTGGCGGCGGTGCTGCCCCATAAAGCGCGGGGTTCAGTAGCGATAAGCGTCGGCCCCGGGTCGAGACGGCGATGGTTGGGGCTGAAACCGGCCCAAGTCAGAATGCGGTTGGCAATGGCGGCGGCGTTAAGATTGCGGCCGGTTAAGAGGTTGAATAGCTCGATTTGAGACAAGGCGGCCAAGTCATCGGCGGCGGTCAGTTGGCAGATTGCGCCCAATTCCGGGTCGCGGGTCGGGGTCAAGGCAGTTATCGTTCCGTAAAAGAGACTGCGCCAGCCGCCGAAGTCCGCCCAACGGTCGGCGGCACCAGTGCCATCGTGCCAGATGCCGTGCCGGGCGGCGGTCAAATTGCCGGCATTGCCTTGCCCGTCGAGGATTTGACGACGGTCAGCCGTTCCGGCGTCTAAATCAGTGGCAAAGAGGCGGAGGGCGTCGCCGTGGAGTTCGATTTCGAGGAAGTAGTTGACGCCGGCGGTTAAAGCGGGGCCGCGCCGCAGGGTAGTCGGATAGCCGAAACTGACCTTTTCCAGCACAGTGCCGCTGTTGGCAAAGCGGATTCGCAGGTAGTCCCAAACACTGGTGAAACGCAGGGCAAGGCCGCTGGTACCATTGCCGGCGCGGCGGTAAGTCCCGCCGATCTGCGCGTCCGGTTCGCCCCAGTCGAGGGTGTAGATACATTCGCCGCTGCCGGCTTGGGGAGTTGCTTGGTTGTCTTGGATGATTAAGCCACTGCTGCCGGAGGTTTGTTTGACCCAAGCAAAGCCGTCGCCCGGCGCCAGGGGGCGGCCGGACAAATCGGTACCATTGGCGGCGTGGAAATTGTCGTAGGGGCAAGCGAGGGCCGCCCAGACCCGGCGGCCGGGTTGGAGTTGGCCGGCCCGGGGCGATGCGGCATTGCCCGGGGTATATTTGCCGCCGCCGTTGTGCAGGGTCAAACGCAGGCAGGCCGGCGTCAGCCGGTCGGGGTCGCTCCATTGGCCGCTGCGCCAGTGCAGGGCGGCCACATCCGGGGCAATATCCTCCCCCGGCTCGTCCCAGATGCCGTTATGATTCCAATCCACCCACACCCGCCAGTGAAAGTTGGGCATAGTACGCTCCTTGTTGCTGAATGACCGGGACTGCTGAATGTGCCGGGACAAATCGGATTTGCCGGGGTTTCCTGATGCCGGCTGCTGGCGCGCCGGGCTAATCCCAAACCCCTAATTCCACCGGGCCGGTTTGACGAAACCGCGCCGTAAAACGCACCGGCCCGTCAATGCGGCCGAAAACCTGATAGCTGCGGCAGAGGAATTGCCCGCTGATTTTGCGCTGGCCGGGCTGACGGCCGGCGGGGCCGTAGCTGACCGCGCTGATTTTGCCGACGATGCCGGCCAATACGACATCCGGCCCGCTAACCGGGGTATCGTCAAAGTAGCCGTAGAGGGCGAAGTCCTGGGGCAATTCCAAGCCGGGTTGAAACTGGCGGGCGGTGTCGTTGAGGGCGGTAACTTCGACCGCCCCGGTTTGGCGGCCGAGGGGTTCGATTTCGGCGAGGTAGGACGACAGGTTGCGGGAAACGCCGCCGGCGTCGGCTACGGCAAGGTAGGTGTGGGCGGCCATGGGGTATTTGGGCATAGGCGGCTCCTTTCTGGATTCCCACTTTCGTGGGAATGACGGGAGAGAGTGGGAATGACTGTTGTTATAGGCGATGGCCCGGTTTTGGTGGCGGGATTGGCGGGTGTTGCAATGGGGCGGGTGATTGGGTTAGAATGGGGGTATGATTACCGAGAGCAATAACAAAGGTAAGCGGCGCGGCGTGGAGGCTGCTTACGCGGAATACAACCGGGCGACGGCCGCTAACGAAGGGGAATGGCGGGCCGCTAAAGAACAGTTTGAGCGTACTGCCGCCAGCAATCGGGCGGCTTTTAACGCGGCTCATGCCGAGTTGCTCCGCACTAACCCGGGCGATGCAACGGCCTTTTGGCGGCTCGAGATGCAGCATTTCCACGCTATGGACGCCAACTATGCGGCACGGGAATTGGCTTGGGCAAAGTTCCGGTATGCTCAAGAGGCCAATTGGGAAAAACGGTGCGCTGCTCTGGAGGAGGAGCGGCGGTGGTATCGGATCCTTTTCGGGAGTCCCAACCCCGAAAGCCGCTTTTGGTCGGGGGTGTATTACACCTATGCCATCGGGTCAGTCTTATTTCTGGCGGCGGCGCTGATACTTTAGCGGCCGGCCGCTACGGCCGCCTCTCCCCCCATCCCCCTTACCGCCTTCCCTAGCTCCCGCCCAAAGCCAGTTTGCGGTAGGTGGTCAGCAGGCTGGTTACTTCGGCGCCGGGGATAACTTCACTGCCGCCGCCGTTGCCGCCGGGGAGGGCAAAGCGGTCGCGGCGATGCCAGAGTTGGGCGGCCAGTTGCAGGCAGGCTTCGGTTACCGGCCCGGGGTAGGCGTAAAGGGCAATGGCCGCGCCGCCGGGATGGTCCGCCGCCGCTGTGCCGTTGACGCCGCGCATCACTGTAGCCGTAACGCCGTCCACGGCGGTTACATAGAGCTGTTCCTGGTCGATAGCCAAGGTTTGGCCGGCGGCTAGTTTGCCCTCGGCCGCGGCGGTTAATTGGATGGCGGCCGGGGGCAAGGGGTTTTCGGCGGCGAGGGTGGTACCACTGTCGGCGGTGACTTCGCGGAAACCCCAACGGCCGCTGATGCGGACACTGCCCGGCCCCGGGGGAAAGCGCAGCCAACTCAGCGCCGCCGGATGAATGCCAACCCAGGTATAGGGCCGCCCCCAAGGCTGTTGCGGGGCGGCGCTGTAAGGATAGAGCTGGTAGCGGTCCGCCGGCCAGGTTTGCCGGGGCGCCGCGGCGGCCGGACGGGTTTCCAGGGCGGTTACGGCAATCAAATCCGGCAAAGGGATTTGCGGACTGCCGCCGCCGTCAAACTCCCGGGTTTCGTGCAGCACATAAAAGGGGCGGTTGCAGTAGCCGTCAATCCAGCGGGACGCCTGCTCCAGCAAGGACAAGAGCCGCCGGTCATACACGCGGCCGCTGATATTCAGCGCGCCCTCAGCTTTCAGGGTGGCCAGGTCGCAGTAGGCATTGGTCATTGGCGTTTCTCCTTGGTTAGCGGTGTTAGCGGTATGGGCGGCGCAGATAAGGGGGCGGCCGGGCTATTCCCCGGCCGCCCGGTGCGGCGGCTAGGCTACGCCGGTGATGTTGTATTGCAGGGCGGTATGGGTAGCGGCGCTGCGGCTGCCGGTGCGCTCCATAAACGCCAACCGCATACTGACCACCATAATGTTCTGCCGTTTCTGGATGTCCCGGGTGGTTTCAATGAGCAGTTCCCGGCGGAAACCGACCCGCCACTGACTGCGGTTGACAATCAGCAGGCGGCCGGTATTAGCGGTATTGCCGGCATCGGTTACTTTGCCATCGCTGTCTGCCAACGCCATCTGCTCGGAGACGATGACCGGGATGCCTTCGACGGAGCCCAACTGGCCGCGAAGCAAGGTGGCTTGGGGGCCAAGCTTGTCGAGGGTGCGGAAGTTGTCCACCGTCAACGCCTTAATGTAGGTGTTCACATCGGTGATATAGGCCAGTTCCGAGGGACGGACGCCGTATTTGCCGAGCTTGGCGCGGATTTCGTTGAACATCCCATCGGATACGGCGGCGTTGTGGTTGTTGGCTTGACTGGTGTTGTCCACCAAGGGCAGGTGTAGCAAGCCGTCAAAGCCGAGGAGCCACTGCGCCTTTTTGGCGTCGGCGGTGGATATAGTCGCCCCGTCGGCGTTGATATTGTTCAGGGCAGTAGTGTCGGCGTTCAGCAGCACATCGTCGATGACTTCGACGGCGTTCCGCACCAGGGAATTGCGGACTTCGTCAGCCATCGCGATAACGGCGTCCTCATCCAGGGTCAGCGACCAGGGGACTTCGGCGACCAGTTCATAGGCATTCAGCGTCTGCCGCGCCGTAGCCAACGCCGTGCCGGTAGCCGCCAGATTCTCCGTCCCCGGATACCAGTTGACGCCGCCCATCTGGAGGGGAATCTCAAAGGGATTGCTGGGCATATCCACCCGGGAAAAGAGCGGCGCAACCAGGGTTTCGAGGTTGACATCCGCCCACAGGGCGGCGGCTTCCCGGGTCGCCACCAGTTCATCGCCGGAGCCGGCGGTAGTGCTGTCCATGGCCGCTTTCAGGTTGCTCTGCCAATCCTCGAGCATCCGGGGGTTGATGCCGGCCGGCTCCCGCAGTTGGGCGTTCAGCACGCTGCGGACATAAGCCATAGCCAGGGCGTCCATCCCCTTGTATTTGCCGAACAGGACGCGGGGGCGGTCGTCGCCGGCATACTGGTTCAGGATGGCGCGGCGTTCCCCTTCCCGCCAGTGTTCCTGCACTTGCCCCAACTGAGCGGCGAGGCGGCCGAGTTCCTCTTGCAGCGGGGGGAGTTCCGCGTCGAGGCGGGACTGGTAAAAGTCGCGGATGCCGGCCACTTCGCGTTTGATGAGTTCCAGGTCTTGCGCGCCTAAGGTCATAAAAGTTTCCTCCGTTAATATGGTTTTGGGATGGTTGGGATTTTGGGATTTGCGATTGCCGGGGATTGCCGGGTTAAAGGCCGGCCCGGACTTGGGCCAGAACTTCCGCCAAGCCGGGGGATACGCCGTCCGGGTCGGGAAAGGCGGCGGCGCGGGCCAAGTAGTCGCCGAGGCGGGGGGCTTGTTCCATCGCCCGCCGCAAGGCTTGACGGTTGGCTGGCACCGGGACGGCGCTGATTTCCAGCAGCTCCTGCTCCAGAAAGTGGATGCCGAGGAAAGCGCCGGTTTGTTCGTGGCGGCGTTCCGTATAACGCAGCGGCTTGAACCCCACGGACACGCCTTGCTGGTAGCCGCTGCGGTAGAGGGCGGCCACTTCCCGGGCAAAATCCGTAGGCGCGAACTCCATCCGCGCCAACAGCGAACCCGGTTCCGGCCACACCGCCGCCGCCCGCCCGATAACCGGGCGGGTATAGTCATGGGCCCAGAGAAAGACCGGGTTTTGGCGGTAGGCCGTCAGCTGCCAACCGGCGGCGGCAACAATGTCGCCGTGACGGTCGGGTTCCTCAGTGGAGACGACAAAGGTCATTGGGGCGTCCGGAGCCGCCGCGGCCGGCGGCGAACCGGCATCCGGGCTGGCGGCTAGGGGGACGGACTGCCGGCCGCCAGCGGCCGCTAGCCGGTTGGCGGCCGCGGTCGGACTAGCCGGCAACCCGCCGCGCCACTTGCGGAGCAAGGGGGCATCGCTCAAACCGCGCTGATAAGCCTCGAGGGATTCCAAAAGCCGCTCCCGTTCCCAAGGAGTTTCGCCGGCGGCGGCTAGCAAGTTTTCGGGCAAAGTTGACGCCTCCTGATGTTTAGCTTTTTCCGGTTTCCCGGCGGCCGCGCCGCTTACAACAAGCCGCCCCCAACAAAAAGGGACTGACCCCGGCAAGGGTCAGTCCCTGGGCGATTGGACGCGGTGTTATGGGGTTTCAGCGATGGCGGCGGCCGGCAATGGGGAGTTGGCCGCAATCCATAGCAATCAGACTAACCCCCGGTTATCCCAATTGTCAAGCCCCATAAGCCATCAATTTCGCACGAATTTTCGTCAAAATTACCCTAAAGCAATGAACCCTGAACTTGTGCTATGATTGGAGGGAAGGAAGGATGCCACTTTGATGGGAATTATATACCAACCTAAACGGAATAGGTTGGGGACACCCCTGCCAATTCCCGTTATTTCGCTCCCGAACGACCCACTTATCCTGTCTCATTACACCACGCCGCGCTGAACTGCCCGGCCGGTTGCCGGCGTTCCAGCCGACATCCGGTCAGGCAATCAAGTCGGCGTAGCGCAGCCGCTTGCCGACCAGTCCCCGGGCCATCAAGACCATCTGCGCCAGCGTGTCCAAGGGCCGCTGATTGTGCCGTCCCGCAAACTCGCCGACATACCGGTGCCGGTGCTTGCTGCTGAAGTGATGGTATATCCCGATATAGCCCCGCTTCAGCATTGACCAGAAGGACTCCACGCCATTGGTATGCGCCATGGCCCGCACATACTCCCCCGCCGAGGGCTTGACTACTTCGTGGGGCCGGGACAGCCCCGAGTAAGCCTGGGCCGCGTCGGTGTAAACCGTCGCCATATCCCGGGTGCGGCTCTCCACAAACTTCTGCAAAGTCGGCGCATCGGTGGACTTTACCACTTGGAGGACTGCATCACCGTGCCGGTTTTCACTGAAAAGAACTTGCGGCAATCCCGGCAGTGGAAGGGCATCTGAGGATGCTTGCCTTCCCGCCCGGCGTTGGGGCTGGCGCAATGGGAGCAGCGACGGCCATCGGGCCAACGATTAGCGATAAACCACTCCTCAGCGGCAGCGTCATCCGGGAACATCTGCCTCCTACGCCCACGCCCGCTACGCCCGCCTACTACCCCTACACTCCCCGTCCACCCGCTACCCTTTGTTCCCGCTTCCCCGACAAAGCCCACCTTTTCCGGGAACATAACGCCATTGCTTGGAAAGAATGCCCGGTCATTGAAAACGGCATATTGCGGGCATCGGGAACCGTCAATGGGCCGGCCGTGCCGCTGGCGGTTCGTTCCATCGGGTACATCAACTAGCCGGCCTGTAGCGGTTGCCTCGCTGGGAAAATCCAGCAAGGCAGGACAAGAAACCGGCGGGCCGGTCAACCCACCGGCCCGCCTTGTTGTGTAAAGCAGATAATTGCCAATTGGCTTGACAACATCGCCTTTAATTATAGGTCGGGGATGTTCCAGAAGCCCAAGCCAAGATTGCACGGCTTGAATTGGCCGCCCTGCTAGGTCGGGGATGTAAGAAAGATGGGGACTTGGAATTCATCCATTGGGGCGGTTGGAAACCCTTACCGGTCGCCCAGACCTGCGTGTCAATATGCCTTCGGATGTGGGGTTCGCGCCACCGATAACCCGCAAGCCCCCCAGGAGTGTTAGACGGCGGCAGAGGAAGGCCGAGGGGGACACGGCAGATAATGCCGTGAACGGTAAGGAGAACCGGTCTTCTAGTCGCAGTCGGAGGAGTAAAAACACCGATAATGGCAACGGTGGCGGCCCGCCCACCGAAGTTAATGTGCTTCTGACGTAGGGGTAACTCGGCATAAGGGAGACTTCTTCCGCCCCCGATGAAACGGGGACACCGGCCGGCGGCCTAGTAGATGCTGGATAGGTAGATTTCATCTTATATTTGGAATGGAATCCTCTTTGACAACTGGGGGAGCTGGCCGCTGACAACCTAGATTCTTACCAGGAGGAGTATGCCGAAAGATAACAAAGACGCACCGGAACTCCCCAAGGTGTACGTAACTCGTACCGGAGGGTTCTACGTCAAAGCGGAGGAGTTGTTGCGGAGCAAGAAAGCCCGTGAACGGCTCCAAGAGATGTCTAAGCTGTCGGCCCGGATGATTGCCAAGGAAAGGAAGGGAGTATAAGCGGTCCGACAGTGGCCACTTCGTCGGGAGGTGTTCCCTATGGGTTTGGGATTGTTTCTGGTTCCCACTGTAGGAGGGTACTGGTTTCTAACCCATCTGAACTACACCCGCTATCGCGTGTTTCGCGATTCGGGTTACCATGTCCTTTTCAGTTCCGCCTTTTGCGGTGCTCTTTTGTTCGGTGGTGCCCACTTCATTATCCTGCTCTTGTATCATCAATTCCCACAGCTGGGCGTTTGGTGGGATTGCTACTTTCCGGCCGAATACTCCGACACTGTGGTGTTGAGCGTCATCTTGGGAGTAGTGTTACCGCCAGTGTTCAACCGCTTGCACCGCCTGCCTTTCAGCCGAGCCACTTTGACAAGCCTGCGCTTGGTAGGTATTCTGTGCTATGACTCTGAAGGTGCTGCGCGCCGTGCCGCCCAGGAAAACAACGACTTCGTAGAACTGCTGATGACGGAAGCATTTTTCCGAGGAGAGTTTGCCGAGATTTCTCTGAGAAGCGGCAAATCATACATCGGCTTTGCCTTGGAGAGCGGCATAAAGTGCCAGCAGGGCGAGCCAGACATCGCCTTGATTCCGGTTGCCAGCGGCTATCGGAACAAGGACACCCAAGAGTTGGAAATCACGACTCATTACTCTCAGGTGATTGAGAATTCACTGGAAGCAGAGATGACGCGCCTGAGTTATGAGGATTTCCGCATCGTAATCCCGATGTCTGAAATAGTTTCCGCACGACTTTTCTTTCCCGAAGCCTACACCCTCTTTCAGATACAGGGAGAGCTGTCGGTTACAGGGAAATAAGTCAAGTAGCGACAAGCTACTACCGGCGGTGTCCAGTTTATGGATTAAAGTATATAATTCCATTACAAGGGACAACGCGCAACAGGAGCGAGAACCCGGGGGCTTCAAGGTTTAGTTAGGTATATAATTCCCGTCCGTTTTGTCGCGGGCGGGAAGGGATTTGGGCCGGGTTATTGGTATTCTCAACACGTGTTGGTATAAGTCAAAACAGAGGAAAATCGCCCCGAGCAAGAAGGGGATTCCTATTGATTCTATGGCACTGCTTTGGCTGCGACGAGACCTTTTTTAGCATTGCCAACACGTGTTGAGAATACCGGGTTATTTCAACCCTATTGCATTAGAATGTTAAAGGCGCCCCGGTACCGGGTTCCGGCCGCTGTTCCCGCCAACGGCCGCTTGCCATCCCGGAAGGGCGGTGGTATATTCACCGCAGGATTAACTTGGGAGGCTTATAATGACTACTGCCACCACCGAATCCCCTTCCCTGTTGGAACGGGTCGCCGCCTTGGCGGAAGCCGTAAAACATCTGGCATCCAAGGAGGACTTGGAACGGGTGCAGGCCGAGTTGCTCCTTGCCATTGAGCGGGTGCATACCAATTCCGACCGGTCACAAGCCCGGCACATCCGCTGGACGGTCGGAACCATCATCGCCACCGGCGCGCTGGCCGTAGCCGCCATCAAGCTCCTCTAACCGCCAACTCAGCCCGCCATCCGGTCAAAGGACCGGACAGCGGGCTGCTTTCATCCCTACCGCGGCGTTACCACCAGAAAGCCCAAATCCAACTCCTCAACTTCCGCGGCGCTCGCCGCCGCCCCGTGGTCGTGGGAGTGGCCGCTGTGCATATCCCCCGTTGCCATCCCGGCCATCCCTTCGCTGCCGGCCGCGCCGCCGCCTACCGTTATGGCGGCCGCTACCGGTTGGCCGTAATGCTCCAAGGGCTGCCCCTCTCCGTTGTGCAGGGCTACCGCTATCGTATGTTCCCCCGGATCCAGCTCAGGCAGTAGCAGCCAGGGAACATAGGCGCGGGCGGCGGCGGCCCCGTCGATGCTGACTTCGCCATAGCTTTCCTGGTCGAACTCGAAGCCCTCGGGAGTAATTTGCAGGTTATAGCCGCCCAAGGGGTCGGGATGCGCCGTCAACTCTAAAGATATAGGAACTTCGGTGGCGGCCGGTTCGCGGGCCGCGGCCGCCGCGGCGGCCGTATCCGGGATGGTTACTTCAATAGTAGTCTCCAGCGGCGCGCCGTTGACGGTCAGGGCGTTGTGCTGATTGTCGTTCAGGTCCACCTTAATCTGGTACGTTCCCGGCGACAGGTCGGGGACATAGTGGTAGGGGCCATAGACCCGGCTGAGTTTTTCGCCGTTGGCGTAGATGTGGGCGTGGCCGACGCCGGGGCGGGCCGGCAGGTTCACTTCCTCCGGGGCCCACTGCCAGTTTTCGGTGATAATGCGAACGTGCAGCCCGCCGGCCGGGTCAACTTCGGCAACCAGTTCCGGGTTGACCGGCGCCCACAACTCCACGGCGCCGCCGGCCACTCCCGGCGCGTGGCTATGGCCGCCGTCCGCCGCGGCCGCCGCGTGAAAGGTAATGGGGAAACGGCCGGTGGTTTCGGCGATGAACTGCAAAGGGGCGGACGCCTCCGGCGTCAATTCCCGCTGCAAGCCATAGCCGTGAAAGTGGATGGTGCCGGCCTGGTCGCTTTCAATCTGCAAAACCACCGTGTCACCCTGCTGCGCCGGCACGGTGTCCGGGGACATGGCCCCGTCGGCCAGTTGCAGCGTGAGGTTGTGCTGCTGCGGGGCGGCAGCGCTGCCGCAGGCCGCAAAAGTCAGTAGGAGCAGAGAGCCGGCAAGGACCAGCAATCCCTGGCGAAGGTAATTGGACAGCATAAATATGCTCCTGGGCATATAGATGGGCGTCAGGGTTGACGCCGGTTAAGAAAAGGAACCGGGGTTAAGCTCGGGGCGGTTTGCGCGGCGGTAGTACCAATGCCCCCGGCGGCATTGTCCGGTCAGCGTAGCCGCGCCAACCGGGTTGGTCGGCGCCGTCCGGAAAGACCGGAGCCGGGTCGGCGGCGGTCAGCGACAGGTAAGCCAAGCCGCTGCCCATCCCATCGTAGGCGGTAATGTAGGCAATGGCGGCGGCCGGATTGTCCCGCTTGGCTACCGGGTCAGCCGGACTATGGCGATGGCGTCCCGGGGTTTCGTAAATGTGAATATGCCCGGCCGCGCCAACGCTGCCGCGCCCGTCCAGGTACAAGTGGCCGTGATTGTGCTGCCACTCGACAAAGTGGTGGTCGAGCAGCGGCCCGAACGCCGGCAGCAGCAAGGCGTACAAGGCAACGATGATGGTAGGACGAATTAACTGCGTCATTTCAGCATTCACCGGGTCGCTTTGGCCGGGCGGTTGCGCCGCCGCCATCCCCGTATGCGGTCGTAAGTCCAGATGCTCAAAGCCGCTACCGCCACTACGCCGGCCGCTACCAATATCAGGTTGATTTGTCCGCCGGCCCGCACTTCCAGCGGCACCTGGATCGTTTCCTGCCCCAAATCGGCGGTAGCCACGCTGATACTCATTTCCCACGGCCCGGCCACATCAAAGGGCAGGGTAGCCTCGAAAAACTGCGGCAGCACATCATTGACCGCCGGCAATGGCCCGAACCCGCCGCCGGCCGCTGCGGCCGGCCCGGTTGCCGCTACCTGTACCACGGCGTCGGTCAAAGTTTCGGCGCTGCTCAACTCCACCACCCGGACGCTCAAGTGGGTATTGTTGACCACCGCCCGGTTGGGCAGGATGCTGACTTCCACCCGGTAGGGACCTTGCTCCTGCGTGGCAATCAGCGTAGCCCGTCCGTTGGCGGCGGCCGCCGCCGGATTAAGGGCGGTAAAGCCAACGGCCGCCAGCAGCAGGATTAGCGGGGTAATCCAGCGCAGGCAACTTATCGGCCGGCGGCCGGCGGGCGGTATTGCAGGCAAGGCACACGAACCGTTTGATGTCAAGATAATAATATCGTAGCACAAAGAGCGCAGCCGGGGCAATAGCCGGAGCAAACATCGGACAAATGCCGGTTTGCGGCGGCGGCGTTGCCGCCGGGCATCAACCCGGATAGCAATGGGGCGGATGGGAGCCAGAGCGGCCGCCCCTAATCCTCCTCCGGCGCGACGAAGGGGGGCAGTTCCGGGGGGTAGTCGATGAGGGGAATTGCGGCGGCTTCCGCCTCGGTTAGGAGCAGGCGGGTGATGATTTGCTGCTGCTCCGGGGTCGGGGCGAAGTCCGGGTTGGATTCCCGAGCGCGGACGGCCCATAGCAGTTCCATGCCGGCGGCGATGCGGGCGAGGTAGGTGGTCAACTCCCACTCGTACATCCGATCCTCGTAGAAGTTGTCGTGCAGCTGGTCGGCGTCGCCTTGCAGGGTAATCAGTTCCGGCTGGTCGAATTCGGCGGCGAGGAGGTTGACGATGCGGCGGCGGAGGTTATGGGAGCTGTGCCGCCACTGGCGGTCGAAGGCGACGGCTTTGACGGCGTGGGCCACGGCTCCGGCGGCTTTGCCGGAGGCTTGGAGTCGGTCGCCCTTTTTGTGCAGTTCGTAATGGGCTTGCTGGAGCAGGCGGCGGCTGTCCCGGGCGTGGCGGTCGCCGATTTCGGTAGGCATGGGGCTAATCCTTGACCGGGGGTTGGGGTGGTTTAGTTGGGATTATAGGGGATGCTGGGGATTGGCGGCACTGAACAGTTGCTGAGCGGTAGGGAACCAATACTTTCGCCTAGTGATGAGCCAACTCCCGCAAGGTGTCCCGGTGCAGCTCAATGATGAGCTTGATGACCTGCCGCTCGGTCTCCCGATCCACTTCCCGGCTGGCGAAGGGGTCGGGGGTACTTTTAGCCTTGCCCTTGCCCCCGGCCGGCTTTTTCCCGTTGGGGTTGGCCGTAACCTTTTTGCTGCTCATGGCAGAACCGCCTTAATCGTAGTTAATTGGGGTTGGCTTGCCGGACTTTACTGCATTACCATATTACCCTAGAGCCGGCCTAATATCAAGCCGCTCCGGCCACGCCCCGAAACTAAAACTTTTCTCAAAAACCGCCCAAAATTCATTTTTAGGCCATCCCTTTCCCTTGACAATGCCGCCGGGAAAGTGATAAATCTATAGCCGTTGATTCCCTAATTCGCCGGCAAGGGCCGGACGGGACGGTTTGCTTATGCCCGCACTGCTCATTATTTCCCATCGGTTGGACCCTACCGGCGTGGCCGGGTGATGCGTTGGGTCGGCTGGTTGCATTGGCAGCGGTTCAGGGCGGCGGGGCTGGGGTGGCGGGGGAAAGTTGCCGGAAACTGGCGGTCGGGCGTAACACTGGCGTAATACTTGCCTGGTTAGACTAGGGACATCCTAACACAAAGGAGTGGTTTTCTATGGCGCAAAGACTTACCCCAATCATTGGCTTGGCCGTGGCGGCAGCCCTCGCGCTGGCAGCCGTCTTTGGCTTGGTGGGCTTGACCCCGGCTTATGCCGGCGTGGAAGCTCCCGACGCCCGCGGCCTGGACGGCAAGGTTTTCCACGCCGCCGTCGACTCCACCGACAACGAAATTACGGCGGTCGACGCGACCGTGCGGGTTCCGCTGAACGGCACCGTAACCTTTGCGATGGACTCGGTGTTCACGGATACCACGGATGGCAGCGGCACGGCAATCACGAGTTACCGGGTTTTTCCCACCAATACGGATCGGGTGGTCACTGCCGCGGCTCTGGCGGAAGCCGGCGTCAGCGCCAGCGGCGCCAGCGACGACGATGATGTAGTGGCGGCGGCCTTGGCGGCAGCCAAGTATCTGCTGGGCCCCCATAATGCTCAAATCCGGAAGACGGATAACGACCCGCCCACGTTTGCCAGCGCCGGCGACGGCTACACCGGCGCCTATACCGAAATCGGTTGGGACGTCGTGGCTGACCGGGAGTATACCTTGGAAATCACCGGCTTGGTCGTCGGCAGCTACACGCTCACGATCCGGGCGGTTGACGACGAATCTGGCAACAGCCAGAAGGCAGAGTCGGTGGTGACCATTCAGGTGTACGAGAACGTCATCCCCTCCAGCTACAAGCCGGGGGCGAATGCGCGGTTCGATGTGGAATTCATTGCGCCGACGGCCTTCGAGACCTCGTCCAGTGAAATCTCCATCGACTTGGTGGACTTCAAACTGCCCAGCACCATCGACCGCAGTCAGGTGTCCATCAAAGGCAACGCGGTCTATGATGAAAACCACTTGGTTCAGCCCCAGGGCACGGCGGTTGCCGACGTCACGCAGGGCTACCAGGCGGGCTACCAAACGCCCATTGCGGTGTCGATCAGCGGGGATGAGCTGACGCTGACCGTTCCCGATATGAACCCGGAGTCGGAAGGCCGCGACGATGGCATCCGGGCCGGCGACCTGGTTTCCATCCTCATTCAGCAGGGGGCGGGCATCACTAACCCCACTGAGGGCGGCAACTACGACGAAATCGAAATCACCAATAACGTGGACGAAACGACCATCGTCGGTAGCGTTATCCCCGTGCCGTTCCTGGTGGAACTGAGCGAGGAGGACGGCGGCCGGGGAACTACGGTCACCGCCACCGGCAAGGGTTTCAAGAACGGGACCTCCTTGGGCTTTTTCCTGGACTTGCCCAGCCATGTCGACGATGACGATGACCCGGCTACTGCGGCGTCGGACGACGACGGCACGGACGGCGTTGACACCAATATGGAGCCTAACGGCACTTTCGACCCCGGCGAAGTCAAGCTGTGCGATGTGGCTTCGGTGGGCGGCAACGATGTGGGGTCTTGCGACTTCACGGTGAACAACCCGCCGTTCAGCCCCGGTCCTAACTTTATCAACGCCGTTGACGGGCGCAGCAACTACGGCACTTACCAGATGGACGACGACCAGAAGTTCTCTCTGGACCCGTCGATTACGGTCACGCCGAACGGCGGCGATCCGGGCGAGACCATTCTGGTGCAGGGCTATGACTTCCCCGCGGGCAATGTTACCCGGGTGCGGCTGGCTCGTCAGGACCGGGCCGCGGATGGCTCGGCTAACAGCGCCGGTTTGGCCGGCGACATCACCGGCAGCAACTCCGTAGGCACGAACGGCGACCTGAACTTCCGCTTGGTAATTCCCAACTGGGCGGTGGAAGGCGTACAGGATTTGCAGGTTACGGCCGGCGGGGCGAGCGACAATGTCAATGTAACCATTGGCGGCCCGCAGATTACGGTAACGCCGACCACGGTGCTGCCGAACCAGCGGATTAGCCTGGTGGGTACCGGGTTCACGCCCAACTCCCGCATTGCGCAAGGCACGGGCGGTACGCCTCCGACCATCACCATCGGCGGCTATGTCATCGAGACCTCCAAGATTAACGAAGGCGATCCGGTGAATGTGGACAACGGCGGCAAGTGGTCGGCGTCCCTGGATGTGCCTTTGCGGGATGTAACCACCCGGGACGGGAGCCGGGAAATCCGGGTCACCGACTCCGGCGGGCGCAGCGGCACCGTGAATGTCACCATCCCGGCGCGGGTCGTAACCATTGACCCGGCTAGCGGTCGCATCGGTACCGATGCCACGATTCGGGGCGAGAACTTCCCCAGCAAGAACGACAACGGGGAAAGCTTCAACATCTCCATTGAATACGATGCTGGCGGCCGGCCGTCCACGGTCAGCACCGTATCCGACGCCAGCGGTCGCTTCGAGGCGGTCATCAAGGTGCCGACTTCGGCCACCATCCCCTCGACCAACACCGTTCGGGTGTCCTTCGACGATGAGGAGGATGTGCCGGTAACCACCACGGTAACCCACGATGTGCCGGAAGGGACCATTACCCTGTCGGCCAACAGTGGCACGCCGGGCAGCACCCTTACCCTGCGCGGCGAAGGTTTCAAGACCTTTGTCCCGGTAAAGAGCGTCAGCATCGGCGGCATTGATGTACTGCCCTCGCCGGCGCCCGCGACCAATGCCCAGGGCATGACCGAGTTTGACATCTTGGTCCCGGGCTTGGACAGCGGCATTCAGACCATTGAGGTGGAGGTCAGCGACACTACGGCCAGCATCGGCTTTACCGTAACCGCGTCGGACCGGCGTGGCGCGGAGACGCCGGTGATGGAAGGGGTGGCCAACTTGGGCGAGAACTTCGTTCGGGCCTTCAACTTCAACAACGACACCAAGAGCTGGACTTTCTACGACCCGGCGGCTGGGGACGCCAGCACGATGGAGTACTTCATCGCTGGCAACAGCTACTGGATCCTGGTGGGTCAGACCGCCGAGGTCATCCTGAACGGGCGGACCCGGAACCTGACCTGCGTCAACGGGAACTGCTGGAACCTGGAAGTCTGGTAAGCCAAGGTCAGGAAAAAGCATCCGTTCCGGCGGGTAACACTGCCGGGGCGGATGCCCCTCGGCAACAGGGATTTTAAGAGGAGGAATCAATGGCAAAAGTCAGCAGAATCCTGGCCTTGCTTGCGATTGTGGCGATGCTGTCCGCCCTACCGGCGGCGGCGTTGGCGCAAGGGCAACCGCCCCACATTTTTATCGGTACGGCCAGCGCGAACGGCTTCCCGGTGCCGGCCGGCAGCACGGTAACGGCGTGGGACGGGGACACGCAAATCGGGGCGGACACTACCGATGCGGGCGGGCGGTTTAACGACCTGCAAGTGTCCCAGACGAACAACCCCATCAGCTTCAAGGTCAATGGGGTGGACGCCAATGAAACTCATCCGCAGTGGGCTTCGGGGGAAATTACTACTGGATTTACCCTGACAGCCCGCGGCCAGACGGCGGAGCCGGGTGAACAGGGTCCGGCGGGGCCGCAAGGTCCGGCCGGGGCGCGGGGGCCGCAAGGTCCGGCGGGTCCGGCTGGTCCGGCGGGTCCGGCTGGTCCGGCGGGCGCGGATGGTTCCGATGGCGCGGCGGGCGCGGACGGGGCGCGGGGTCCGCAAGGGCCGCAGGGCGACCCCGGGGCCGCTGGTTCGGATGGCCGGCCCGGCGCGGCTGGCGCCGATGGCGCGGCCGGCGCGCAAGGGCCGCAAGGTCCGGCCGGCGCGGCCGGCGTCAACGCCAGCGGCACTACGGGCATCATCGCCATCATCATCGCAGTAGTGGCGGTAATCATCGCTATTGCCCTGCCGATGACCATGCGGCGGTAGGCGTCCCCCGGCTACCACCAGCCGGCTGACCGGGGCTAATAGCTTCGGCGGCTCGGCAAAAGCCAGGTTTATAGAGACTGCCCCCCGGCTGTGGAGCTGGGGGGTGGTTTGTTTTTTGGTCCGTCATTCCCGTGCCAACGGGAATCCAGAGTCCCCGGTCTTTAGTTAGTGACGCCACGCCCCTTGACGGCGGGGGCATCCAGTAGTAGGCTAATCGTCAAGTTCAATCGGCCGGCAAAGGCCGGGATGGAGAGGATGGCGTAATGACAACGCCGGTAAGCATTGAGGAACGGGTGGGCCGGGTAGAGACTGCCTTTCAGTTTTTGGAGGTGGTGACCAACAATATGGTCACCCGGGAGGAGATGCAGGCCAATGTGGCAACGCTGATGGCCGCTATTGAGGGGGCGAAGGTAGAGTTGCGGGCCGAGTTTCGGGAGCAGTTGCTGGCGGCCGTTGCGGAGTTGCAGGCTTCGGACGAGACTTTGCGGTCGGAGCTGCGGGCGGCCGTTGCCGGTTTGCAGTCTGCGGATGAGAGCCTGCGTGTGGCCGTTGCGGGTTTGCAATCTGCGGACGAAAGGTTGCGGGCGGAAATGCTGGCGGCCAACGAGAGCCTGCGGGCGGAGTTGCGGGCGGTCAACGAAAACCTGCGGCTCGAGCTGCGGGCGGCCGTTGCCGAGTTGCAGGCTTCGGACGAGGTTCTGCGGGCGGGCAACGAAAATTTGCGGTCGGAAATGCGGACGGCCATGGCGGCTTTGGAGACTTCGGGGGAAAACCTGCGGTCGGAGTTGCGGACGGCCATTGGGCTTTTGCAGGCTGCGGATGAAAGTTTGCGGTCGGAAATGCGGGACGCCAACGAAGCTTTGCGGTCGGAGCTGCGGACGGCCATTGCGCTTTTGCAGGATTCGGACAAAAGCCTGCTGGCGGCCAACGAAAGTTTGCGGTTGGAAATGCGGGCCACTAACGAGGATCTGCGGTCGGAGTTTCGGGCTCAGATAAAGGCGGCCTTTGAGGAGGAGCGGGCGGATCGGCGGGCGTCGGAGCTGCGTAGTACCCAGTGGATTATCGGGGCGATTTTCGCGGCGGTCACGCTGGGGGTGGCCGCGATAAAGCTGATTCCGTAACCCATTCCCTGCCCCCAAGCATTCCGAAATCCTGCACAGCAAGGCAAATCTAGGTTTATACAGACTGCCCCCGGACGAAAACCGGGGGCGGTTGTTTTAGAGGGTCAGTAAGTTTCCAGCATCCGCTGGATTTCTGCCGGGGCGTTAGTCCGGGTCAGTGCCAACATCAGCAGGATTCGGGCTTTTTTCGGGGTGAGGTTGTCGGCAGCCAGGTAGCCGTCCTCGGTGAAACGGCGGGAGCGGACGACGCGGCCGTTGCCGGTTTGGGTTGCGATAACTACCGGGATGTTCCGGCGGACGGCGCGTTTCAGGGCGGCCATAAAGCCGGGCGGGGAGCCGCCGCTGCCCAAGCCAGCGGCGATAAGGCCGCTGACCCCGGCGTTAACCAGGGCGTCAATGACCACGCCGTCGGCCCCGGCATAGGCGTAGGCAATGTCCACCCGGGGCAGTTCCGCTAAATCGTCCACGGCGAACTCGGCGGCAACGGTATGGGCTTTGACCGGCGTCCGGTAAAAGACTACCTGTTCATCGGAGTCGGCATAGCCGAGGCAGCCCAGTTCTCCGGAACGGAAGGTTTCAAGGCGGTAGCTGTTGGTTTTGACCACATCCCGGGCCGCCTGAATTTCGTTGTTCAGCACGGTCAGGGCGCCGCGGCCGGCGGATTGGGGCGCGGCGGCGACCCGGATGCAGTCCATCAGGTTGATGTCCACATCGGTAGCCAAGCCGGTGGGGGGACGCATGGCGCCGGTGATGACTACCGGGCGGCGGTCTTTAACCGTCAGGTTCAGGAAGTAGGCGGTTTCCTCGAGGGTGGCGGTGCCGTGGGTGATGGCGATGCCGGCGGCGGTCGGGTCGCTGCGAAAGATGGCGTTGCAGCGGCGGGCCAGTTCGAGCCAGTGGGCGGGGGCAACGCTGCCGCTGCCGACATTGAGATACTGCTCCGGCAGAACTTCAGCAAATTGGGCGGTTTCCGGGATGCGGGCCAAGAGTTCCGCGATGGTGAGGTGGCGGTCGTGGTAGTTGTAGTTGATGTAGTCGGTGCGGGAGTCGCCGATAAAGGAAATGCTGCCCCCGGTGCCGATGAGATAGACCCGGGGTAGAGGATTGGCAGCCATAAATTGCGCTCCTTTCAGGGGATTGAGCAACCGGCCGGGAAACCGGTTTGAGGGGTAGTATAACTTACCGTTGCCAGCGCCGGATTCCGGCCGGTGGGGGAATCCAGATAGGTTGGGGACTTTGGATTCCGGTTTTCACGGGAATGACGGTAAGTAAGTCGCCGGGTATGGGGAATAGCGCGGCTTACGGGCGCAGTTTCTGGAGCAGGCCGCCGTCCAGGGAGATGACGCCGCCGGTGAGGTAGGCAGCCCGTTCCGATGCCAGGAATGCGGCTAAATAGCCTACTTCCTCCGGCTTGCCGAGGCGGGACATCGGGACGCTGCGGTGAGTTTGTTTGACCAGGGCGGCCGGGTCGGTGTTAGCGGCGGCGGCTTGTTCCTGGAGTTGGCGGCGGAGTTCCTTGGTGTCCAGGGGGCCAGCCAGCAGGGTGTTGACGGTGATGTTGAAGGGGGCCAGTTCGTCAGCCAGGGTCTTGAAGTAGCCGATTAGATACTGCTGCTGGGCCAGGGACAGCGGCGAGTCGGCGGCGGCGGGCGGGGCGTGGACCGGCATCAGGTTGATGATGCGGCCCCAATGCTCTTGTTTCATATAGGGGATGACTTCCCGGCTGAGCCGCAGAGCGCTGCGGAAAGAGCGTTCCAGTTCATCGCCGCGTTCATCCTCGGTATCATCCCGGGGCGGGCCGGGCGGGATGCAGTGGGGCTGCAATGCGAGAATGTCCACTTGGCCGAAGCGGTTGAAAGTGTCGCGCACCACCCGGCGGATGCTGCGGTTTTCGGAAAGGTCGGCGGGCAGGGCGAGGATGTTGCGCTGGGTAGCGACCCGGGCGAAATCCATCTCGGCGCCGCGCAATTCATCCTCGTGGTAGTCGCAGACCGCGAGTTTAACCCCCTCGGCGGCCAAGCTGAGGGCGACACTGCGGCCCACATCACCGCCGGCGCCGCAGACGATAGCCACCCGCTCGTTCAAGCCCAAGTCCATAATTCTCCGCGGCCGCGCTGCTGGCGGCGTAGTTGGCGGTTCAGACCGCCCGTATTCAGACCGCACCAATCGTATCGAGACGGGTAGCATTTTGCCCGGATTGCATTACAACAGTATTACCACGGCGGGCGGCCGGAGCCGGTCAGCTGACTTCATTATAGCGGAAGCAGGTTGTGATGTGGTCGTTGACCATACCGGCGGACTGCATAAAGGCGTAGCAGATGGTGGGGCCGACGAAGCGGAAGCCGCGCCGCCGCAAGTCCCGGCTCATCGCTTCCGATTCCGGGGAGACGGCCGGGATGGCGGCGGCGTGGTTCCAATGGTTTTTGATGGGGCGGTGGTTGACGAAAGACCAGAGGTAGGCGGCAAAGCTGCCCGATTCCTGCCGGATTTGGAGAAAGGCTTGGGCGTTGCCGATGGCGGCGGCGATTTTCTGCCGGTTGCGGACGATGCCCGGGTCGGCCAGCAGTTGGGCAACTTTGCGGTCATCGTAGGCGGCGATGCGGGCGGCGTCGAAGTTGTCGAAGGCTTGGCGGTAGCCCTCCCGTTTGTTCAGGATGGTCAACCAGCTGAGGCCGGCTTGCGCGCCGTCGAGGAGGAGGAACTCAAAGAGTTTGCGGTCAGCATAGAGGGGAACGCCCCATTCGGTATCGTGGTAGGCGACCAGCAGGGGGTTGTCGCCGGGCCAGGGGCAGCGGGTCAGGGCGGGCATAGATTATCCTGCCGGGTGTTTGGTTAGGGTTAAGGGATGCGAGTTTCCTGACCAGTTAAGCATCCGGCTACTCTGCCAGATGAACCCAGCCGCGGTCAAAGGTAAAAGTCTGCGCTTTGCCGGCCGGGTTCTGTAGCTTGACAATGCGGCTTTGCGCCGGGTCGCCGGCATTTTCCACCACATAAAGCCGGAAGTCTTTTTGATGCTTTTGGGCAAACTCAAACTGCGTCTTGGTCAAGGTTGCCGGGCGGTTGTCGAAGGTGCCGGACATAGCCTTGACCTCAACCCACCGCACCGCTTGACCATCCGCGTCGGCTTCATACAAGTCAAATCCCGGATTGCCGGGCGGCGTCCGTTGGAGGCTCGGCTCTTTGGAAAGGATAAAGGCAATTGCCTCTTTCTCCAAGCTCATTCGGGCCTGATGAGTCAACCCGTCCGGGTCTGCGTCGGCTTCATCGGGGGAGGTTTTCACGTAGGTAACAAACTCCCGGTAACCGGTGGGGCGGTTGACCGCGCCGCTGCCAGACTGAGCGTTGGTCTGGTTTTGACCACTACCAGACGTTGCCGCCGGGCGTGGGGTGGAAATTTGACTGGCAGGTACCGGAACCGCAACCGGATGCTGCGGTTCCGGCTTGTCCGCCAGAGAATCGGGCGACACTACTTCAGCCGCGGCTTCCATTGTGCCGAGAATTGCTATAAGTTGGGACTCGGTGGTGATGCCGCGCCTTTTCAATAAAGCCAATGCGTCCGCTTCGATCCCGGCTTCTATTGCCAGTTCGTTGAGGACATCCGGCTTAAAGGGAATCCTGGCGAACAGGGAGGGGTTTTCTTCCCACCCGGTATTCTTGAAAACCACTTCACTGGGCCGGTGAAGTTCTCCCTGTTCATCGGGAACCCAAGCAACTTCGTTCAGCGTTTTGATGAAACGAGCCGGGAATTGCTCGCTTTTCTGGACGTAATACACCCACCGGTAAGTGCCGCTAAACGCAGCATTGGGCAATGTCCCCAATGTCTGCCAAAGCAATTGGGCCCGGGAAACTGCCTGCTCAACGGGCAGATTGGATAGCGTCGCCAAGAGCAAATCTAAACCCATAAGGGTATGGTCTTGCACCGATATTTCCCTAGTAATACCGGCAGTCCACGATTTGTTCCTGAGCTCAAATTTTTCTTCCCCGGTTAGCGAAGGTTTTACAGGAGACGGGAGCAGGGTCTCGGGTGTTCCCACCGCGCGGAGCAGGCCACGGATACGCTCGCCCCGAAGGTATCTCCTGGAATCGTCCACTATCAAGACACCCGGCACACCCTCGAAAAGCGCTTTCAGTCGCTCGGTAGGAACGTAAGCCTCCCTCGGCTTGACGAATCGACCAGCCCTGCTTACAACGTCCACCGCAGCAATAAACTTGGCCTCCCGTAGGCCGGCTATTAGGCTGTTGCGTTGAGCGGCGGAGTCGGTGTCAAGGGCGGTCAACATAAGCTCAAGGTCAGACTGATATTCCGCGGCGGATACATTAACCGAGTCCTTGATATACTTGGGGATGATGTTGGCAATGACATCATCAACCGGGTCGGGGGTGCGGAGGTCTAATGCCCTGAGAAAAGCCAGAGAACTGGTGGATTTGCATACGCTCCTTTTTACGGTACGAAAACCCGTCCAGTTATTGCCCGGGAGGTAGGCTTGCGGCTTCTCAGTAACATAGGCTACGGTGTGGGAACCGTCCTCCAGCCTGATCAGAGGCCGGGGACGAAGCCGGTTCAGGAGTGACCTCTGACGGTTCAGAAATTCATACAGCCGCGCTATCCACGCATCCGACTGCGCCTCCAAGAATTCCCGCGTCAGCCGGGGAATCAGCCACTCTGTAGTAACTTCCGCAACTTCGAGCTGTTCAGTGAGGTAATTACGCAAGAGAAACGCCCGATTAGCGGTAATATCATCGCTGAGCCAAGCCGGCTTGCTCTCATCCGGGAACAAGGCAGCCAGTTGTTTCGGTCCAATAAGAGAGCGCAATTCTTGGGTGCGGGACAACTTGGCGTTTCGAGCGGTAATGTACCCCCTGGTATGAGCAGGGAGCAACCGTTCGGTCAGTAAAGCATCCTTGACCGACTGAAATAGCGGAGCAAGGCGTCGGCCTTCGGAAAAGAGGGTGGAACTCAGGGGCAAGCACTCAAGGGCGGATATACTGAGCAAGCCCAGCTTACGCAGCCCCTTCAGGGCTTCCACCAACAGGGTTGCTGTCTCTCTTACGAGATACTGGTTCCAATCATCCCTTTCCGGCACATTGTCCCGGCTAGGCGTAGTGCGGTATGGACCTTGCAGGAGAAAGCCGAGGTGAGTTGGCAAAGCAGTTGGAAAGAAAACAACCAATTGGGAGTCTTCTATTTTCTTCACCGTCGGGTTTTGGCTGTTATCCTCGCCCCGGTCAAGCACGAAAGCAATCTCGACGTGACCCGCGCTTTTCTCTTCGTGAAAAACTTCGCGGGAAAAGACAAGCCAATCTTCCGTTATCTCATCCGAAACGTCGTCCCAACCGACTACCCTAACTTTCCGGGCTCCGTTGAATGGCACTACCTCGTCGCTGCGGCGGTAACGCCCGGCTTCCTTACCGTTCACCGACCACGCTATTTCCTCAATCTCCCGCAGGAAAAGCAAAGTCTGTTGCCCCAAACTCCGCAACCCGGCAAGAACTTTCTCTTTTGCCTGGGGTTCGTCCTCTTTATTGAACGGTATGCGGATTTTGGTCTCTTCCGGGGCAAGGCTGATTTTCTTTACAGCCCGGGGCTGAACGTATTTGTCAATGGCGAAACATTCTTCTCCGGAGTGAATCTCCGGAGCCTTGGTAAAGGCGTAAACCGACTTAAAGCCGATGCCAAACCGTCCGATGTCGGTATACTCCTTGGTGCTTTCGCCAATCCCGCAGACGCCCTGAACATCGGCCTCATCGAAAGGTTTGCCAAAGTGCGATACCGTCAGCCCCTTGGCGTCCAGCGAAAACTCCACCGTGCGCCGCCCATCCCATTCCCGACCCCGCCGCCGCAACGCATCCTCGGCGTTTTGCAGGAGTTCATAGATGAAATGAGTCCGGTCGGCATACCGCTCGGAGAGCATTAGCGGGCCCACGTGGGCAATGCCCTCACCGTACCATCGCAGGTTTTCAGCTTTAATGGCGGCGTAGTCTGTTGGCATAAGCGACTATCCTTGCCGAGTCGGGAGAAAAGCAGTCAGATGACCCCTTGCTGTTCCATAGCGGCGATTTCGGCGGCGCTGTAGCCCAGTTCTTGCAGGATGGCGGCGTTGTGTTCGCCCAGCAGCGGCGGCGGCAAATCCAGGCCGCCGGGGGTTTGGGCGAACTTGACCGGCAAGCCGGTCTGTTTGATAGCGCCCAAAGTGGGATGGGGCATTTCCAGCAGCATCTCCCGGTGCAACACTTGCGGGTCGGCAAATACATCGGCCAAATCGTTGATGGGGCCGGCCGGCACGCTGAACTCATGCAAATCAGCGACCCAAGCATCAGCCGGGCGGGTCAGAAAATGCGATTGCAGCAACGGCACCAGGGTAGCCCGGTTTTCCACCCGGGCGCCGTTGGTGGCGAACTCCGGGCGGTCTTTCAAGTCCAGCCGCTTAATGCCTTGGCAGAACCGTGCCCACAGCCGTTCCGAACCCACCGCTACATTCAGATACTTGCCGTCCTGCCCCATAAAGGCTTGGTACGGCACCAGGGTAGGATGGGCCGCGCCCAACCGCTGCGGCGGGCGGCCGTAGGCAAAGTAGTAGCCGGCTTGGTAAGTGAGCCAAGCCACCTGCGCGTCCAGCATCGAGATGTCAATATACTGGCCGGGGCCGCCGTGCTGGGCCCGGTGGTACAGGGCGGACATTACGGCAAAGGCGGCCCACATCCCGGAGCCGATGTCGGTAACGGCTACGCCTACCTTTTGCGGGTCGCCGCCGGGTTCGCCGGTAATGCTCATCAGTCCGCTGATGCCCTGCATAATCTGGTCATAAGCCGGGCGGCTCTGGTAGGGGCCATCCTGGCCGAAGCCGGAAATGGAGCAGTAGATGATTTGGGGATTGACCGCCTGGATGGCGGCATATTCCAGTCCGAAGCGAGCCATTACGCCGGGGGTAAAGTTCTCGACGATAACATCGGCATCGGCGGCCAGTTGGCGGAAAATTTCCCGGGCCTGCTCCTCTTTGAAGTTGAGGGTCAGGCTGCGCTTGTTGCGGTTGATGGAAAGGAAGTAGGCGCTTTCGTCGCCGATAAAGGGCGGCCCCCAATGGCGGGTGTCGTCGCCGGTACCCGGCAGTTCGATTTTGATGACTTCGGCCCCGTAGTCGCCCAGCATCAGCGTGCAGAAGGGGCCGGCCAAAGCCCGGGTCAAGTCCAGCACGCGCACTCCGTCAAGCGCCTTCATTCCAACCATACCTCCTAAACTTTGCGGCGATTCCCGTTTGCCGGGTATATATTAGCACAAGGGGCGGGAGGTGTGGGGGGATTGGGGGCAAGGTTGATTAAGGCCGGTGTATCTGGTAAATTATGCCAAGTTTCCACTCTTATTTGCGGGAGGACGGAAAGTGGCGGAAAGGAAGCGCAATCGTATAACCATTCCCGAGTTTCTGGAGCGGATGCCCAGCCCGCAAGCCAGGCAGACCGCCGCGCGGCTGCTGGAGGTGGCCCGGGAGAGCGGCGGGATTATTTATCGGGGAGATGCCGGCATCAGCATCCGCTATCCCAGCAGCCCGGCTTGGCCGAACCCTATTTCCGTGGCTTGGCTGTACCCCGGGGAACGGGGCTGGATGAAAACCCGGGAATTTTCCTTTGGCCGACAAACCTTGTGGAAAGGGCCGGAAAGCCTGCCGGCCGAAGTCCGTCAGGTACTGAAAGATTGGGCCGATTCCTTTGCCCAGACGCCTTATGCCTGCGATGTATCCTCGACCGGCGTCTCCGCTTGGGCGGTAAGCCACGCCGCCGCCGTTAAACACGGCGACGAACTGGCGGCCCGGCTGCGGGGCGTGCTGGCGGCTTTGCAAATGCTGGACTCGGAGGCCCGGGAGGATTACTACCAAGCCGTAGAAATTTTGGAGCGGATTCGGCAAGGCAAGGAAAGGGTCTATTCCTCTGCGGAAGTGAAGGCGTATCTTGGCTTGGACGGTTGAATACTCCAATCACATTTGTTAGACTGCGTTACATTCGCACCCTATTCCAAGGAGGAAGCAATTGACTACTCCCCACCGCCCCAAAATAACCATTCCCGAGTTCTTGGACAGGATGCCTAGCCCGCAAGCCAGGCAGGCCGCTGAGCGGTTGATGGAAGTTGCCATAGAAAACGGCGGCTTTGTTAACCGCGGCGATACCGGCATCAGCTTACGCTGCTACGTCCCCGGATGGCGGTTGCCGCTTTCGGTCGCTTGGCTTTTCCCGCCCGATTCCGGCGGATTCCATACTGCCCATAACTTTTCCTTTGGTGCCGGTACGGGCGGACGGAGCTATGAGAATGTGCCGGCCTATATCCGCCGGGTTCTGGACAATTGGGCCGACTCTTTCGCAAACTTTCCTGACGCGTCGCCGGCGTCCAGCGCGGGGCTTGACGCGTGGAGCATAGGCCACGATACCGCCGCCCACCATATCGACGACTTGGCTGAGCGGCTGAAAAACGTCTTGGTAGCCTTGCGAACCCTTGAACCGGCATAGGAGGCCAAACCCCCTTGACCCAGCAGCACATTTACCACTTGAACCCGCAAGGCCGGCCTGAGCAGATGCAGGAAAAACCTTTTGACGCGGAGGCCGATTTGCAGAAATTGGTAGCCGACTATCCCTATCTACTGTCCGGGGAGCAGATGAACCCGGACAATCCCCGTCGGTTCATCCTGATTCGCCAAGAGCAGGGCATCGCCGACACCGTCGGCGGTAGTCATCGCTGGTATGTTGACCACCTGTTCATTGACCAAGACGCTATTCCTACTTTGGTGGAAGTTAAACGGCGGGACAATTCGGAGATCCGCCGTTCCATAGTAGGTCAGATGCTGGACTATGCTGCCCACGCCAAACTGACCTTGAGTGTTGGGGACATCCGCCAAGCCTTTGAGGAAAGGGTTTCCGCCGCCGGGCAAACCCCGGACGAAGTGCTTGCTGAGCTACTGAAAGAGGAACCAGACGCCGATTCTTTCTGGCAACGGGTAGATGATAACCTGCGGGCTGGCCGGATGTGCCTGCTTTTCGTGGCTGATGGAATCCCTGATGAACTGACTCGGGTGGTGGAGTTTCTCAACGAACAGATGACCAACATCAACGTGCTTGCGGTGGAAATCAAGCAGTTCTTGGGGGAAACCGGCAGTACCTTGGTGCCGCGGGTTATTGGACGGACTCCTGAGTCTGTAGCTGCGCGGGAGCGACGGTCGGGTTCTCAACCTAGCCATACCGAAGCGACTTTTATAGACAGCTTTGATGACCCGGCAGTTCAAGATGCTGCTAGGCGTCTATTCAAAGTGGCTCAAGAGCATGGAGCTGCTTGTCGGGGGAGGGTCAGCAGTATAACCATTCGGCAAAGCTGTCCCGCTTGGAACAGGCCCATAGCTGTGGCGTGGCTTTACGAGCCGGAGGCAGTAGGCTGGGGAGGCCGGAAAGGGTTTTTCTTTGGAGCCGGCAATAACACCGATGGGTTTTTCGAGAGCCTTCCCGAAAATCTCCGGGACCTGCTGGATAACTGGATCAACGAGTTCTCCCAAGATGGGTTTGCTACGCGGGCTGATGCTACTGGAATCCGTTCCTACGCCATTTCCCACGCAGACGCCGCAGACCCCGCCAACATCGACTTGCTGGCGGCGCGGCTGGAGCGGGTGTTGGGGGAGTTGCGCGACTTGCCTCCCGACAGTTAAACTATCCCCCAATCGCAAAAAACCTTAAAGGAGCCGGCTTATGACTACTACCATCCAGGCCAACCCGGCCCAAGCCCCTTATCCCATTACCGACGATAACCGCTTTACCGCCGTCTTTGGCGCGCCCGACCCCAACGGGCGGGCCGTTACCAAGGTCATCAATCGGATGACGCCCTTTGTGCAGGAGTTTATCCGCCAGTCGCCCTTTGCGGTGATGGCGACCAGCGACGCCGCCGGCAACTGCGACGCTTCGCCCAAGGGCGGCCAGCCGGGGTTCGTCAAGGTGCTGGACGACCGCCATCTGCTGGTGCCGGATGTGGCCGGCAACCGCCTCTTTCAGTCCTACCTGAATATGGACGCCAACCCCCATGTGGGGCTGATTTTCCTGATTCCCGGCGTCAACGACACGGTGCGGGTCAACGGGCGGGTCAGCATTGTGGACCAAGCCGAGTTGCAGCAGCTGGAAGTGGAAGTTGCCTTGTACGAGCCGGACGAGCGGGGCTATCATCTGCAAGGCATTCTGGTGGAAGTGGATGAAGCCTACGGCCACTGCCCCCGGGCGCTGCACTTTTCCCGTTTCTGGGATACGGAAACCATTGCCGCCCATAAAGCGGATCGGCCGGTGCCGGTGCGGTAGGGTTCATCCCGCCGGCCCGGAGCTGCGCCACAGATGTTGCTGATGACTCGAACCGCCCTATCGCTCTTTGCGCTTTGCCTGCTGATGGCGGCCGCCATAGCGTGCCGCGGCGGCCCGGCGGCTACGGCGGCGCCGGAGTCTCCGGTTGCCGGGGAACCGGCAGCGGCCGCTCCTGCCGCTGCGCCTAACGGCCCGCCGCTGACTTCGGAACCGACGCCCGAACCGACAGCGGGGCCGCCGGCGACGCCCACGCCGCTACCACCCGGCTGCCGGCCGGAAGTGCGGTCGGCTTATGTGGCCATGGGCCGCTATGTGCCGGTGCCGGAACTGGAAACTCCCGACCCGCGGCCGCGCCTGAAAGTTACGGCGCGGCTGGGCTGCATCGGCGCGCCGACGCCGGTTTATTTCCGCTATCGGCTGCTGGGCGCGCCCGAATGGAACGGGCCGGTGGTCAAGAATGCCCAAGCCGGCCAGACGCAGATGAACTTCGCCGTGTCTTTCCTGCCGCCGGGCAGTTACGAGGCGCAACTGTCGGTGCAATCCGACTTCAGCGAATATAAGGGCGGCTACCGCACGGTGCCGGAAAAGCTGCTTAATTAGGGGGCGGTCGCCGGGCGGAACCGCCTAATCCAGCACATCCTTATAGCCGGTGTCGTTGGGGTCGAAGTGCGGCGGAAACTTGGTAGTTTCGTCGTATTTAGCCATATTCAGGTCGGAACGGTGCAGGCTGGCTTTGTCAAAGTTGGCTCCCCGCATATCGGCCATAATCCACAGGGAATCCCGAATCATCGCCAGGGTAAAATCCGCCCCATCCATAGTGGCCCGGCTCAAATCCGCCCCGTTCATATTGGCCCCCTGAAACCGGGCCGCCGTCAGGTTGGCGCTCCGCAAATCCGCCTCAATCATCGTGGTCTGGCTGAGGTCGGCGCCAGTCAGGTCGGCGGACATAAAGGATGCCCGCATTAGATGGGACGCCCGCAGGATAAGCCCCCGAGCGTTGGACTGCTTGGCGTCGGCCCAGAACATATTGACATTGGTCAGGTTAGCCCCCTCCAGATTGGCCCCGGTCATTCCGGCCCGGCCCAAGTCCGCGCTCTCCAGGTTAGCCCCGGCCAGGTTGGCGGCGGAAAGATTGGCGCGCGTCAGCCGGGCGCGGGACAGGTCAGCCCCTTCCAGATTGGCGCGGCGCAAACGGACACCCGCCAGGTTGAGACCGGACAAGTCAGCCCCGGACAAATCCAAAGGCGTATCGGGATGTTCCGCCGCCCATTGCGCCAGGACTTCCCGGCCCTGCCGGGCGGCCGCCAGATGTTCGGGATTAGCCACGATATTATCTCCCTCAATGTTGCCGCCATTCCCACGGTGGCGGGAATGGCGGTAGATATGCCGAACGGTTGGGCCGGGAACTAGCGGGGCGGGCCGGGCATCAGCGGCCGGCCGCCACCGCCTCGTCCACCTCAAAAATTTTCTCGGCGATTTCCATTTTCAACTCGTTGGCCCGGGACAGGTTGGGATACACCCCGTCCTCCTCCTTGCGGTCGAAAATTTTGGCGCCGTCCAGATAGACCTCGAGGCGGCCATTGCCGGCTGGGGTCAGTTTGATGGCGATGTCGCCGGGGTTGTCCCCCTTGAGAAACTCGGCCGCCAGCCACATGGCGACTGCGTGATAGCCTCAAGGGACGCAATAGACGATGTCCACTTCCACCTTGCCGAACTCTGCTCCGGCCATAACGCTCTCCTTTTGCTGCTGGGTATGGGGATGGCAACGGGGGTTAGTGTAGCGCAATTGGGCGGCCGGGGCAATGGCCCGGTTACCGGGGAAAGGGATAGTTGCGCTGCTAAATAGCCCGCCGCATCCCGCCGTCCGTCTCCCCCGGTGAAAAACCACCCCAGCCCGCCGCTAGACTATGGCCGAACCTTGCCCCACGGCGGTGGTGTCGCCGTTCTGGTTTTGGCACTGCACCTGCACCGTTACCTGCGTTCCCTGCTCAACCGGCTGCTGGTCGATAACCGCGCCGGAGACGGTTACGGTATCGCCGCCCTTGACCGGGCGCAGGAACTTGAGGTTGACGCTGCCGGTGTGGTTAAAGACTTCCGGCCCGAAAAACTTCCGCAGGGCTTCGGCGGCAAAGGTTATGGACATCCGCCCCGAGGCGATGGGGTAGGTGGTGCCGAGCCGTTGGGCCGCCAGTTCCGGGTCGTTGTGGATGTTCTGCCGTTCCAGGATGCCGCAGGACTCGAACCGGTTAATGCTGTCCTGGGTGATGGCCTTGGTCAGCGTAGGGATGGGGGCGTTATCCGGGATTACTTGGGATGCCATTTCTTTCCCACCTCGTCAGGTTTTTTCATCTGGTAAGTCCGCAGCTTTTCCAGCAGGCGGCCGTCCTCGTCCTCGGCGGTGGCTTCGATGACCATATAGGGCTTGTCCCGCCGCAGGTACTTGTCGTGGATCCGCCCGGTGACCCGGATTTTCTTGCCGGGAAGGGGCGGGTTGAAAAACTCCACTTCGTTGCCGGCGTTCACGCCGCCGGTCTGGTCATCATAGACCATCGCAAAGGCGGTAGCGTCGTGCTTGACCGCCAGGGTCGGAAAGGGAGCGTCCGGGTCATCTACCGACGCCCGGAAGTTGTCCAGCATCTCCTGGGTCAGGACATACTCGTAGGAACCCAGTTCCTCGCCGATTTCAATATCGGCGTAGTTAAAGGGTTTCAGCGTTTCAGCGGCCATATACTACCCTCCGGCTGATTTTGCCTTGGCTGATTGTTGCCCCTTATACTAATGGACGGAAAGGGTTGGGTCAAGGGATGCCGTTTTCTTATGGATGATTTTCAACTTTACGATATTGCCGAAAAGTTCATTTCATCCGCAACAGAACGGAACCGCTATATCCCCCCATCCCCATCAACCGCCCCTACTCCCCCCGCTCCTCCTCCAGTACCCGCCGCAAAACCTCCTCCGCCACCCGCACCTCGACCCCGGCTCGTTCCTCTTGCAGCAGCATCGCCACCCGGGAATCCCGCTGTCCCCAGCCCCGGTTAATCGCCTCGGTCAACTCGGCCAGCGCCAGATTAGCCAACCGCATCGGCACATTAAACTCCCGGCCTACGCCCACCGCCAAATCCACATCCTTCCGCGCCAGTTGCAGCGCAAAATCCGGCGGGTCAAAGTTGCCCGGCAGCAAATGTTCCGCCAATCCCTCGAAAGTCCCCCGCCGGCCCTGCGCGCCGCGGCGCACCGCCTGCCACAAGGCCAGCGGCTCCACCCCCGCCTTAACTCCCATCGTAAAGGTTTCCGCCAAAGCGCACTGGATAATGTACCCGGAGCAGTTATGCACCAGCTTGGCGACGGCCCCGCAGCCAATGGCCCCCACATAATAGGCTTTGTCGCCGATAGCATCCAGCACCGGCTTGTACCGGTCGAACACCTCCCGGTCGCCGCCGACCCAGATCGCCAGGTTGCCGCTGCGCGCCCCCCGCGGCCCGCCGCTGACCGGCGCATCCAGCATCGCGATACCCTGCGCCGCATAGATTTCATAAATGCGGCGGATGACCGTCGGCGAGTTGGTGCTCAGGTCAAAATAGACCTTCCCCGCGCTCAAACCCTCCAGCAGCCCATCATCGCCCAAAGCCACCGCCTCCACTTCCACCGGGCCAGGCAGGGAAGTAAAGACCACTTCGGCCGCCGCCGCCACTTCCCGCGGCGTATCCGCCCAGGTCGCCCCGGCTTCCAGATGCGGCGTCGCCGCCTCCCGCCGCAGGTCGTGGACAATCATCTCGTTGCCTCCCCGCAGGCAGTTGTAAGCCATACTCCCGCCCATCGTCCCCAAACCGATAAATCCCACTTTCATAACGCTCTCCCTTTTCCCGGGTCGATTCGCCAACTGCCAGCGGCTCCGGGCCGCCAAGCCATTCCCGCCCCGGATTACGCCGGAACCCAAAACCTGCCCCCATTATGCGGTTTTGCGCCCCCTCTGGCAATGGAATGGGGGTGGGTAGCATTCCGATTTAGGTGGTTTGATTGGCAAATTCGGGTTTTGCAGTAAGAGTACGAGCCAAATCGCCGGCTAAACCACCTAAAATACAACGCTATCTTGGCGAAACGGGTGAGGGGCAACAACAAAACCCCCGTCCCGGAAAATGGGACGGGGGTTTGCTTATGGGGCAAAGGGCTGACCAGGGGCGGGCTGGGCTACTTCCGTTTCAGGTCGTCCGGGTTGGCGTTCTTGAAGTAGTCGTAGTTTTTGGCGATGTAGGTCTCCCATTCGCCGGGGACGGCGTCCTCGGCAAAGATGGCGGTTACCGGGCAGACCGGTTCGCAGGCGGCGCAGTCGATGCACTCATCGGGGCTGATGTAGTACATATCGTCGGCGTCGGTGGTGTAGATGCAGTCCACCGGGCAAACATCGACGCAGGCGGCGTCTTTGACGCCGACGCAGGGTTCGGTAATGATGTAGGTCATGCTCACTGCTCCTCTGATGGGCTGGAGTGAAGGTTGCGGCCCGCCGGCGGGCCCGGCTTTCCGGCAAGGCAAGGGGGACAACCGGAAAAGCCGGGTAAATTATAGCACAGACCGGGCGGTTTGCAACATTGGCCGGGCAACGGGCCTTGGCGAAAATCGGGGATGCGGCCGCGGCGGCTACAGCACCAAGCCGTAGGTGCGCTTTTTGATGGACAAGTTGACGAACGTTTCGTGCCGCTGCACTCCGGGGATGTGGCCGATTTTGCCGCTGAGGAACTGACCCAGACTTTCGGTGGATTCCAGGCCGGCCCAGACGAACACATCGTAGGGGCCGGTGGTGACGGCGACATAGTGGACTTCGGGCAGGTCGATGAGGGATTCGGCTACGGAGTTGGAGGTGCCGGGGCTGGTTTCGATGCCGATGAGGGCGGTGGTGGCGTAGCCGAGTTTTTCCAGGTTGGGGACGGCGACCACCTGGACTACATCGTCGTCGAGGAGTTTTTTCAGGCGGCGGCGCACGGTGCCTTCGCTGACCCCGGCATCCCGGGCGATTTTGGCGTTGGAGGCCCGGCCGTCGGCTTGCAGCAGGGCAATCAATTTTCGGTCTAAATCATCCATTGCAGGGTGTTTTCTCCCGTTGTGCAGAATTGGCAAGCCCAATAATAAAGCGGCGTTGGGGGGCTGTCAACCGGCGCACACTTCCTATTTTCATCCACAACGGAATGGAACCAATTTGTGGAGGCACTTGCCAGAGGGGTGAGAATGGGTTAAACTAATGGCGACGCAGTAGCGCGATACAATGGGAGGAGGTATCAAGAGAAGGCGTTATGTTTGACCGACAGTCTTTGGAGAACCTGTTCGACGAGTTGCGGGACGAGTACGAGCTGGAGCCGGATTGGGAGGAAATTCAGCGGGACGCGCATTTGGCGGTGGCCCGGATGGATGCCGGTCAGCCGCTCGGTGAGGTGGATACCCGGGTGGGGCCGTTGGTGGAGAAGCATAATCCGGGTTAGGGACGGTTGCGGTTTTTCCGCAAAGGGAGCCGGGACGGGGCTAATCCTGTCCCGGCTTTTGGGCTGGAAAATTGGGGGACAAGTTCCCGCCGACACCGGGATGGCGGTTTTGCCGGCGTCCCGGGTAGCAGTGCCGAGTCGCCGGGGCGATTTGACTATTGCCGGGGGGTGTGGTAAGTTAGTGAGCGGCAGGAAGTTCAGCGGGCCGGCGCCGCTGCAAATCGCGGGCCGATTCCGTTACAAATTAAGAGGGAGTGTTGCCTTATGGAAGTTACCCCGCTGGCTATTGAAAAGCTCAAGGAGGTCATTGAGCAGGAGGAGGACGGCACGACCAATTCCCTGCGGGTCATTGCGATGCCCTCCGGGGCGGGCCTCCAGTATATGCTCACGATGGAGAAGGAGACCCAGACCGACGACACCGTGCTGAGCCGGGACGGGTTGAGTTTTCTGATGGATTCGGACAGCGCGCCTTTCCTGGAGGCGGCTACCATCGACTATGTCGAGGAGTTCGGCGGGCAGGTGGGGTTTGTCATTAACAACCCGATGTTCGCCAGCGGCGGCGGTTGCGGTGGCGGCGGCTGCGGCGGCGGTTGCGGTTGCGGCAGTGGGGGCGGCTGCGGAAGTTAGGTGGCCCGAGTGCCGGCATTTTGCTGCCGGAGATGGTGCCAATGCAGTAAAGAGGGCCGGGGACTTTCAACAAAGTTCCCGGCTTTTGGGTGTGAGCGGCGTTGGCGGCGTCCGGTTTAGAGCGATTCAGCGCAAGGCGCGTCGAAGTCGGCCTCGGGAATTTGCAACAGGCGCAGGATGCTGCGCAGGATACCGCGCTTGACCTCGCGTTTCCCCAAAACAATCGGCGCGCGCAGGATAGTTCCATCCGGCAGCTGGCGGCGATAAGTCCGGTGGCTGCTGCTGCCGGATTTTGTGTAGTAGCAGCCCAACCTTTCCAGAGCAGCCGTTAGTTGGCGGCTGGAGCAGGGACGCATCCGGTTTAGACCTTTATGGCGGCGGGAACTGACTGGATATAAACCCGGACGGTCCTTCCCGGGGGGATGGATACTTTGACGGAATCGGCCGGCGGGGGCGTGGTTTTGACGGAAACCCCGTTTCCCCGGAGCATTCGCGCGAGGTCGTCGGGGTCATCCCAGGCATCCAGATAAACCCGGATGGCGTCGGCCAGTCCGTCCAAAACTTCCTCTACCGTATCTCCGCAGGTAGCTACGCCCAACTCCGGGCAATAGGCGTTGAAACCGCCATCCTCCGCTGCGACGATGCCGGTCAGGACTACATAGCCGGCGGCGGCGGTCGGGGTAGTGGGCATAAGGCGTCCTCCTGAGGAATGGGGTTGGGCGGTGGATTTAAGGGTCAAGGGGGCGATGGACTTCGTTTTGCAAGGCGGTAAAGAACTGGTTCAACATTCCCCGGGCGACGCTTTCCAGCATTCGCTGGCCGACGCGGGCGGCGGTGCCGCCGGCTTGTCCCTGGCTGGAGACTTGGACGGTGGTTTTGCCGGCGGTTTCGGTGAGGGTTACGAGGGATTCGCCGTTGGCGAAGCCGAGGGGGCCGCTGCCGTCAATGGCGAGGCGATAGGATTGCGGCGGCTGGGGGTCTTTGATGGCGATTTTGGCGTTGTAGCGGCCGCGGATTAGCCCGATGCCGAGGTTCACTACGGCCTGATATTCGCCGTTGCCAATCGGTTCCAGGCTTTCGCAGCCGGGCATAGAGCGTTGCAGCGCCGCCGGATCCATCAAAACCGCCCAAACTTGGGCCGCCGGCGCCTCAAACAAATAACTGGCTGACAATTCCATAAATCCGCAGCCCCCTTTTCCCGCCAGTATAACCCAAAATCCGGCGTCTTGCCCCCGACCATTGCCCCAAATCGCTTAACTTCCCAGCCGCCCATCCGCCAGCAGTAGCAAATTCAACAGCGTCTGCCCCCCATTGCCGCAATCCTCCGGGCAAGTATATTCCTCCGGCGCATGGCTCACCCCGTCAACGCTCGGCACAAAAACCATCCCGGCCGGCGCAATGGCCGCCATGGCCTGCGCGTCATGCCCGGCCCCGCTCGGCAAGGTAATGTGCGCCAACCCGCACTGCTCGGCGGCCGTGGCGACCAGTTCCTGCATCCCCGCCGGCAGCAACACCGGCGGCGTACTTTCCAACAGCTCCACCGTTATCTCCACCCCGGCGGCGGCCGCAATCTCCATCGCCCGCCGCCGCAAAACCGTCTCCGCCGCCGTCAACCCGTTGGGGTACAAATCCCGAAACTCCACGCCCATAGTGACCGCGCCGGGTACTACATTGACCGCGTTGGGGCTGACTTCCAGCCGTCCCACCGTCGCCACCCGGCAAATTTCCTCCCGCGCCGCCACTCCCTGCACTGCCAGCGTCAACTGCGCCGCCGCCGCCAAAGCGTCTTGCCGCTCCCCCATCGGCGTCGTCCCGGCGTGATTCGCCTTGCCGACTACCGACACCGCAAACACCGCCCGCCCGGTAATGCCGCTAACTACCCCGATGGGAACTCCGCTCCGCTCCAAATTCGGCCCTTGCTCAATATGCAGCTCAAAATAGGCCGCCACTTCCCCGCTATGCCGCCGCGCCGTGTCAATGCGGGACAAATCCCCGCCGACCGCCGCCAGCCGTTCCCCCAGCGACACCCCGGCATCATCAACGGCAGTATAATCCGCCGCCTCCAGCAGCCCCGCCATCGCCCGACTCCCCAGCAGCCAGCGGTGAAACCCCGTCCCTTCCTCGTTGGTGAAAATGATGACTTCCAGCGGATGCCGCAGCTGCTGTCCCCTTTCCGCCAGCGTTTGCGCCACCTCCACCGCCGCCACTACCCCCAACGCCCCGTCATACTTCCCCCCGTTAGGCACCGTATCCGTATGCGACCCCAAAGCAATCGCCGGCAGCCCCGGCTCCGACCCTTCTTTGCGCCCGATAACATTTCCGGCGGCGTCGGTTCGCACGGTTAGGCCGGCGTTTTGCATTAGCCCGCCGACAAACTCCCGGCCGGCAATATCGGCGTCTGAAAAGGCTACCCGCATCATTCCGCCGCCGGCAACTTCCCCGATGCGGCCCAAGGCGGCCAGGTTGCGGTTGAGGCGGGCGGGGTTGATGGGGAGAGGGGGGTTAGGCATCGACTTTCTCCCTTGGGGTTCGGGCGATTACCCTTCGTCCCGCAGTTCCGCGATGGCCGCGTCCAGTTCCCGGGCCCGGTCGCCGTCGCCATCGGAGAGGCGGAAGCAGCGGTCGAGGTACAGTTGGGCCAGGCGGGAGCCTTGGGCGGTGGACTCCCGGGCGGCGGCCAAGAGGTTCAGGACCTGGAATTCCGGGGGCAGGTGGCGGGCCAAGGCGTTGATTTCCTCGGCGGCTTCTCCGGCCATAGTTTCGTCCCGGCCTTCTTGGGCGAACTGGAGTTTGCCTAACAGTCGGGACAGTTCGGTCAGCTTGTCCCGCTCGCTCATCAGGCTGAGCAGCACTTCGTTGACCGAATAGGAAGGGTCGTTTTCGGCGTCATCGTCAAGGACGGGATGGCCGCCGCCAGTCTCTCCCGGAAGGTTCCCGGCGGCCACCGGCGGGCCGCCGGGCAGCCCCAAGCGGTCGATGTAATCGGAATAGAGTTGAGCATAGGACTCGACGGCTTCGGTGATGGCTTCCATCATCCGCATCAGGTCGAAGGAGAACATACTGGCGGCGAATACCAGGTCGTCGTCGCGCAGTTGGCTGAGCCGCTCGAGTTCCGGGTAGCCGCTGACCGGCTCCGGCACCGGGGGCAGGGCGATTTTGGACAGGTCGATGGGTGCGTTGCCGAGGTGTCCAGCAAGGAAGGGCGGCACATACTTGCCGAAGTCGGACTTTACCGGCAGGGCCACTATGTAAGCGGCGTAAAGCTGATCCTCGGTATCCACCCGGAAATAGACCAGGGCATGGCCCCGGGGTCGCTGCGCGTCGCCACGGTCAAAGGTCAAGTCCATTATGTTCTTTCCTTATCGCCGATTCACTGGTTGAGCTGTCCCGTCAAGGATACCCCAATTATAAGGTATCCGCGCGGTTAAGGCTAGAGCCGGGCAAGTCGGTATGCTATAATTCCCCGGTTTTCAACCTCCGGCGTTATGGTGAAAGATGCCCTTGCCGCCCGTTGTCTCTGAACTGCCGGCCGTGTTGTTCCGCCGCCCCACAGTTCTGGTTTTTGCCTTGGTCCTGTCGCTGGCTTTGCTGGTCAGTTGCGGCGGGGCGTCCGCCCGGCCGCAAGCGTGCGACGCCAGCGGTTACTGCGGGGAGTTCACCGTCGGCGGGCCGCTGCACGCCGCAACTTGGCTGGACAGCGACCGGATGTATCTGGCCGATGGAGAAGGCAACATTCGGCTGCTGAATGTGGTGAACGGTCAAGTTCGCACCGTCCGGTCCGACCCGGCGTTATATAAGGGCATCACGCTGCTTGACGGCTGGTTATACCTGTCGGATGTGGAGCCGATGTGCGCGGCGCTGCGGGCCGCGCGGGCATCCAGCAAATCGCTACAGGAAGCAACCCGCCATTTCCGCAGCCTGCGCTGTCCCCGCATATTCTTGAGAAGCTCCTTAATGCCGGATTTGCTGGAAGTGCTCGGTCAAGGAACCGGGGGGCAAGTTCTGGCGTACCGGGTGGACTCGGTCGGCAATCTTTCCGACCGTAAAGTGGTTATCGACCGGGTGGCGGCTTTTGATTTGCACCACAGCCTCAACGGGCTGGCTAACGATGGGGAATATGTCTATGCGAGCATTGGGCATCCGGCTAACCAGATGACGCCGGATGCCGAAGTTCTACGGGATTTAGCCGAGAGGGATAGCAGCGGCGCGCGAACTGACTGGTGGGGAACTGTTATCCGGTTTCGTCCCCCGGATAGGGAAGTGGAGATTTACGCCTCCGGCCTGCGGAACACTTACGGCATAGCTGTAGCGCCGGACGGGACTATTTACGGCGGCGATAACGATGATAATTTCACCAACCTGCCGGAAGGTATGGCGCCGCCGGCCAAGACCCATCGGGAGGAGTTGAATGCCCTGGTACAAGGCGGTTTCTACGGTTATCCCCGTTATGGAACTAATGTCGCGCCGCCGGAAGCGGGAGTGATTGAGCCGGAGGTGGTAATTCCGGGGATAAGCAGTACGGCGGTCTATGCCAACCGGGACGGGGTGTATCTGAGTTACCTGCTGCCCGGCGCGGGGGCGGTGATTGACCGGTTTGACTATGGCACCTTTACGCCGGAGCGGGTTTTTCAGGGCGGCGGGCTGATTACGGCGTTGCTGGAAAGAGAAGGCTTGCTTTACGCCGCCGCCATAAACGGGAAAGTATTGGCAATAGACCCGCGGCAAAGGACGGAAACCTTGCGAGAACGGCTGCGCGAGCCCGGGCAGTTAATGGCCCGTTCCAATTATGCCGTATATTTTGACGCGGCGGCGCGCGCCCTTAACTATGTCCAGGAAGGGACTTGCCAACCGGAAAGCGCCGACAAGTTCTTTCTGCATATCACTCCGGCCAACCCGGCGGACCTGCCGCCGGAAAGGCGGGAACGCGGCTTTGAGAATCGGGATTTTTTCAGCTATGAGCGTACTTTTGCCGGGCCGAGCGATGAACAGTGCTTGGTATCGGTTCCCCTGCCTGATTACCCCATTGCCCACATCCGCACCGGGCAGTTCATCCCCGGTCAAGGGCAGCTCTGGGCCGTCGAGTTTTCATTGGGGGAGTGATGCCGGGCGGCCGGGATTGGTGTTTCCGTTCTGTTGCGGATGAAATGAACTTTTCGGCAATATCGTAAAGTTGAAAATCATCCGTAACAAAACGGAACCGCCCGTTGCCGGCCGCTTGCCCTTTCCTTAAAGCGGTGGTAAATTAGGCGGCAGACTTTCGGCAGATTATTTGAGGGGTGTTGCAAATGGCAGAATCCACCAGTCCCTTGAGCGGCGTCCGCGTCATTGACTTGGGGCGGCATCAGGCCGGGCCGCGCTGCGCCCAAGTGCTGGCCCGTCTCGGCGCCGAGGTTATCAAAGTCGAGCGGTTGGGCGGCGAGGAAACCCGCTACCACGGCCCCTGGGTGCGGAAGCAGAGCGCCTATTGGGTGCAGTATAACAGCGGCAAGAAGTCCCTGAGTATGGACTTGCGGAAAGAGGAGGGCAAGGAAGCCCTGCGGAAACTGGTCAAGATTTCCGATGTCATCGTCCAGAACTTCCGCCCCGGCACTATGGACAACATGGGCTTCGGCTACGCCACCCTGAAGGAGCTGAACCCCCGCATCATTATGGTCAATGTCTCGGCGTACGGCCAGTTCGGCCCCTACCGGGACCAGATTGGCTATGACCCCATCGGGCAAACCATGTCCGGCATTGCGATGGTCACCGGGCAAGACGGGATGCCGCCCATCCGGGCCGGGGTGCCGATTATCGACCGCACCACCGCTCTGCACGCCGCCATTGGCACTTTGGCCGCCCTCCACGAGCGGGAAACTTCCGGGGAAGGCCAGTCCATCGATGTGTGCCTGGCCGATACCGGCTACAGCTACACCGAAATTCCGGTGACCGCCTATCATGGTGCCGGCGTGGAACCCCGCCGCGGCGAGTCAGCGGCCCCGCCCAGCGGCACTTATCCCTGCAAGGACGGCTGGGTGCTGATTGCCGCCGGCGACCAGCATCACTGGCACCGGGTCTGTAACGCCCTGGGCAAGCCGGAGTGGCTCGAAGACCCCCGCTTTACTACCCGCCACGAGCGGGCCAACAACGGCGAAGCCATCAACACCGCCATGCGGGAACTGATGGCGGATAAGACGATGGCCGAGGTCATCGCCCACTTTACGCGGCACGATGTGGTAGCGGCTCCGGTGAACACCATCCCCCAAGCGGCGGCCGACCCCCATCCCTGGGAACGGGGCGCGCTGATGGAAGTTCCCGACTTTCTGGCCGGCACCATTGCGGTATCCGGCGACTTCTGGCACTTCAGCCGCACCCCGGCCGTGGTGGGCAGTACCCCCCAAGTCGGCGAACACAACGAGGAAGTGCTGACCGGCTTGCTGGGCTACTCCGCGGAGGAAATCGCCCAACTGCGGGAGGGCAAGGTCATCGCCGAGTTCGACCACTATGACGAGGTGCCGGGCTAGGCAGTACCCTTTTCCATCCCCAGAACCCGCGAAATTAGAGCTGCGCCGCTGCTCTCTAAAGCAGCGGCGCAGCTCTGTTTAATTCCTCTGATTGCCGCCGTTAAAAGTATGGCGGCCGGCTTTTGGGGATGGTATAATAGTTACGGCAATCCCTCTTTTACGCGCGGGCCGGTGTAGCTCAGTGGCAGAGCAGCGGTTTCGTAAACCGCAGGTCAAGGGTTCGACTCCCTTCACCGGCTCCAGTTTTTTGCTCATTGCTCATTGCTCCTTTGCCTTGCCCGGGCAATTACATCTATCAGACGCGGCCCCTACAGTCGTTCCCATTTTCACGGGAACGACTATTTACAGTGGGGAATTATCCAAGTAACAGGGGTTACTATTCGGGCGTTGGGGGTGTATAGTGGGGGCGGTATTTTCCCCGGCAAGCAGTCAGCAGGGGGGTTGATGGTTAGCAGCGGTCAGCAGAGAGCCGAGCAACCGGCGACGGGAGCCGAGCAGCGGTCGGCGGGGTCGGAGCAGCTGTCCGGCGGGACGCCGCGGCCGATTTTCTATGGGTGGTATATCGTCGCCACCTGTATTTTCGTGGCCTTTGTTACGAATGGGGCGCGGAACAGTTTCGGGATTTTCGTGCTGCCGATGAGCGAGGAGTTTGATTGGAACCGGGGGACGATTTCCCTGGCGGCGGCCTTGGGGTTTCTGGTGAACGGGTTGACGCAGCCCTTTATGGGGCGGCTGCTGGACCGGTTCGGCGGGCGGCGGGTGATTGTATCCAGCCTGGTGGTGTTCGGGCTGGCCACGGTGGTTTTGAGCCTGACTTTCCACCTGCTGTTTCTGATTTTTATGTTCGGGTTTGTGTCGTCGGTGGCGTTGAGCGGGATGTCGCTGAACAATACCGGGGCGTTGCTGTCGCGGTGGTTTCGGCAGCGGCGGGCTACGGTGGTAGGGCTGAATGCAGCCGGGCTTTCGGCCGGCGGTCTGCTGCTGGTGCCGTTCGGGATGTACCTGTTGCAAGCCACGAACTGGCGGATTACCTGGGTGGCTTTCGGGTTGATGGTACTGCTGCTGGCGGCGCCGCTGGCATTTTTGTTTCTGCGGAATAATCCGTCAGATTTGGGATTGCGGCCGGATGGAGAGGTGACGCTGGCGGATTTGGGATTGCGACCGGACGGGGCGGCGACGCCGGCAACCGGGAGCAGCGGGACGGCCCGGCAAGAACGGCGGCCGGGAGTTCTGGATACGGACAGCTGGCGGCGGTCGTTCCAATCAATGCCGATCTGGCAGATGACCATTGCCTATTTTGCCTGCGGGTACACTACGGCGGTGCTGTCCATCCATTTTGTGCCTTTTGCCCATTCCCTGGGGGTGCCGGAGCAGTCGGCGGCGCTGATTTTCGGGCTGATGATGGGACTGAACATTGTCGGCAGCATTGGGGCGGGCATCTTGTCGGACCGGTTCAGCCGCAAGAATATGCTGGGGTTGGTCTATTTTGTGCGGGGGACGGCGTATATGGCGCTGCTGGCCGGGGTGGAACTGATGGGCTGGGGGACGCCGGCGCTGCTGGTGTTTGCGGTAGTAGCCGGGATTTCGTGGATTGCAACGGCGCCGCTGACGACGGCGTTGATTGCGGATGTGTACGGGCTGCGGGCCTTGGGGACGATTTCGGGGGTGGCATTTCTGGTCCACGCGGTCGGGAGCGGGTTGAGCATCTGGCTGGCGGGGCTGCTCTTTGACTGGACGGGTTCTTATACCATTCCCTTTTTGATTGCGGGACTGCTGCTGTTTCCGGCGTCGCTGTTCGCCTTTTCGATTAAGGAACGGCGATATTCGGCGCGGTATCAGCCGGCAGTAGAGGAGCCGGCGGCGGCAACTGCGGCGGCCGGGGATTAGGGAGCGGGCGCGGGTATGCCGGGCTTGGGCTGGTTCGGACTGGCGGATGGCGCGGCGGCGGTCTTTGCGGCCGGTTTGCTGGCGATGGGGCGGCATCATGATGAGATACCGGATGCGGCCTTTCTGGAGTGGCTGCAAGGGCAGTTGGCGCATTTGATTGGGCTGGGGCCGTGGACGGTGGTGGTCGTAGTGGGCGCGCTGGTGGTGGCGATGCCGTTGGGATTGCTGGTTTTTTACTGGCGTTGGGGGCGGGGGTAGCAAGAATTGCAGGTTTATTTCCGCCCATCTTAAACTTGTTGCCGGATGAATCCAGCGCAAGCAAATGGACCCTATGGACGGGCGGGGTTGGCAAGCCCGGGACTATTGGGCAAAACGCACCAGGAAACTGGCTTCGCCCAATGGCGCGCCGTCCAGCATAATGGCCGCGGTATGCAGGCCGCCTCGCTGTACCGGGATGCGAAACGCTTTTATCCACCGCTGAAAGAGGATACCCGCCTCCCAGTCGATAGTTTGGGCCGGCGGGATGTCCAGAGGAATGCCCGGGGCTTTGATGCCTACCATCAAATGGTGGCGGCCCGGGGATGCCCCGGCAATGCAGAACGCCAAGTTCACATCCAACTGCGCCAATACCGGGGAATCCGGGCCGGGCGGTTCGGACGGCGGCGGCAGTTCCACCAAGTCGATGACGCCGCGAAAGGTCAGGTCGTCCGCGTCATCGGTCTCCGTGTCCTTGCAGAACAAGGCATATTTGAGATAGGGTTCGGCGGGTTCAGCGTGGGCAGTCAACCGGGTTACTCCTTGTTGTTGGGGAATGGGGGCATTTTAGCGTAAAAGCAACCTAATGCTCAATCACCAGCTTGCCGTAAAAGTCCCGGGACGCCATTACCCGGTGCGCTGCCGCCACTTCCGGTAGGGGGAAAGTCTGGCCGACGATGCCGCGCAGTTCCCCTTGATTGACCATTTTCATCAGGTCGCCAAAACTGCGGCGGGTACGGCCGCCGCTGCCCATCAGATGCAGCGGCCGCCCTTGCAGAATAGACAAATCCATCATCGTCTGCGCCCCGGAAGTAACCCCGGTAATCACCAGACGGCCGCCGGGTTTCAGGCAGCGCATACTTTCATCCCACACATCCGCGCCCACCACATCGAACACCAGGTCAACGCCCTGGCCGTCCGTCAGTTCCATCACCCGTTGGCTGAGGCTGTCCGTTTCCCGGTAGTTAATGCCGGCCCACGCGCCCCACTCTTTAGCCTTTTCCAGTTTCCAGTCGCTGCCGGCGGTGGTGATGACCCGCGCCCCTACCATCCGGGCAATCTGTATCGCCATACTGCCGACGCCGCTGCCGGCGGCGTGAACCAGCACATCATCCCAAGGCTGCACTTGCCCCTGCACCACCATACACTGCCAAGCGGTATGGCCGGCCAAAGGCAGGGCGGCGGCTTCGGTAAAGGACATCGTGTCCGGGATTTTATAGACATTCACCGCCGGTGCGACCACATATTCGGCATGGCCGCCATCGAGGTCAACGCCCAACCGCTTTTGATTGCGGCAATACTGGTCGATGCCGGCAATGCAGTTGTCGCAGATTTCGCACTTGACCCGGTTCTCCAGCAGCACCCGGTCGCCTACTTGCCATTGGCCGGCGGCCGCCGCTTCCGGGCTCAGCCCGGCCACTTCGCCGGCAATGTCCATACCGGGGATATGGGGGTAGGAACTGCGGCCGCGGCGCAGCAGGCCCAAATCGGCCCGGTTCAGCGCGCTGGCGTGAACCCGCAGCATAACTTCGCCCGGCCCCGGTTCCGGCTCCGGCAAATCGCCGTAAGTCAAAACCTCCGGCCCGCCCGGCTGATTGAAATAAACGGCTTTCATAAGGGCAAACCCTCTCGGTTGACGGTTTAAACACTTGAACGCTTGGTGTGAAATAAAAAGGCAGGAAAGACTTTATAACGGGAATTCGTCTCTGCCCCATAGTTAAGCCTGCTTGCCCAAAGGAGTCTGGGGTATTCTGGATCCACACCGTCCTGACGATACTATATGTCCTGATGGGTGACTTTTGCAAGTCCCAAGGGTAGGGACGCGCCAGAGCGGTGTTCCGGTTGTGGCGGACAAACCTGGCACAAGTGGGGCGGGCGGCGTCTATGGGCGCCGGTTCCAAGAACTGGCCGACCAGTTGAAGGTAAAGATTGTGGCAACCGAGCTAAAAACGGCCTTGTAGGAGCCAAAGCAGCGCCAGAAAATCAATAGGAATCCCTTTCTGCTCGGGGCGATTTTTCCCTGATTTAACCTATGCCAACACGTGTTGAGAATACCTAACCGTCGCCCCGCTTTACAACTCCCGCCCCCGGCGGCTAAAATCTCTGCCACTATGCCGGAACGCGAGGATGGGCTGCTCCACAGCCGCCAAACCAAGTTAAACCGCCTGCGGGAACGGGGCATCGACCCCTACCCGCCCCGTTTCCACCGCACCGCGGACGCCGCCACCGCGATGGCTGACTTTGCAGCGGCGGAAACGGCGGCCACGGACGCCGGCGCCGAACCCCAAGGCCCGGAACACTCCTTAGCCGGCCGCATTACCGCCATGCGGGTGATGGGCCGCGCCGCCTTTCTCGACCTGCGCGACGGCTCCGGCGCCGTCCAAGCGATGCTGCGCCAGAATGTCCTGGGCGACGCCTACGAACTGCTGAAAGATCTCGACTTGGGCGATTTCCTCGGCGTAACCGGGCCCATGCTGCGAACCCGCACCGGCCAGATTTCCATTGCCGCCCATTCCTTGACCCTGCTGTCCAAAGGGATGCGCCCGCTGCCGGAGAAGTGGCACGGCTTGCGGGATGTGGAAATCCGCTACCGCCAGCGTTACCTCGACCTGATTGCCGACCCGGAAGTGATGACCGCCTTTGCCCAACGCAGCCGGGTCATCAGCGGCATCCGCCGCTTCCTCGACGCCCGGGGCTTTCTGGAAGTGGATACGCCCATCCTGGTGCCGGTGGCCGCCGGCGCCCACGCCCGCCCCTTTGCCACCCACCACAACGCCCTGAACCAACGCCTCTATCTCCGCATCGCCACCGAGCTTTACCTGAAACGCCTCATTGTCGGCGGCTTCGACAAGGTGTACGAACTGGGCCGGGTCTTTCGTAACGAAGGCATCGACCAGGACCATAACCCGGAATTCACCCTGCTGGAAAGCTACGAAGCCTACGCCGACTATAACGATGTGATGGCAATGGTCGAGCAGATGATTTCCAGCGTGGGCCAGGAAGTGCGCGGGACAACGGCAATTCCCTACGGCGATGAAATCATTGACTTCACCCCGCCGTGGCCGCGCTTGTCCCTAAAGGATGAACTGTACCGGCGCACCGGCATCGACCTGGACGCTTACCCGCCGGACGCTGACGCCGCCTTTATCAAAGCCATCGCCAACCTGATACCGGACGCCAGTCCCCGGGAAAGCCGCGGCCGGCTCATTGACAAACTGGTCTCCACCTGCATTGAGCCGACCTTGATTCAGCCCACCTTTCTGCTGGACTATCCGGCGGTGATGTCCCCTCTGGCTAAAGAGAAGCCGGATCAGCCCGGCTATGTCGAGCGATTTGAAGCCTTTGCCGCCGGTATGGAAATCGCCAATTCCTATACCGAACTCAACGACCCGGCCGTACAGCGCGCCCGCTTTGCGGAACAGGAAAACATCCGCCAACGGTTCCAAGATGAGGAAGTTGACCGCCTTGATGACGACTTTTTGACCGCCCTGGAATACGGTATGCCCCCCACCGGCGGCTTGGGCGTCGGCATCGACCGCCTGGCCATGCTCCTAACCGGCCAAAGCAGCATCCGCGACGTGCTGCTATTCCCGCAAATGCGGGTGGTAAGCGGCGGCAATGACTCGGATAAGGAGGAGTAGGATATGTCCGATGATTTGGCTTCCTTGGAATCCAGTTACCAAGAGAAATTGACCGAGTACGTGTTCCTGTCGGAACTCTTGCAAGAGTCTTGGCTGGTTCAGAAGCAGCAGATTTCCGTAATGCGGCCTGATGTGGACAATGCCGGCTACGACTTGGTCTTGGAATGTGCGGGAGTAATCCGGCATATTCAACTAAAGAGTTCCCGTTGGGATGCCAAGACCAGCACGCAAGGGGTGAACGCCAAGCTGGGAGACAAACCCGGCGGTTGTGTCATCTGGCTTTCCTATGCAGATGAAGCCGGACGGGTAAGGCTGGAATACCGGTTTTTCGGGGGAAACCCCGGTGAACGGCCTGACTTGGGCAACAAAGTGGGTAAGCACACCAAGGCAAACGCGCAGGGAGTCAAGACCCCCAGGGCAAACCGGCGTGTGCTTAATAAGGGTCAGTTCGAGCCGGTTGATGGTGTTGGTCAGCTAATTGACAAGCTCTTTCCCAAGAGCCAACCGCCCGCCTAGCCACCCCGGCAAATTGGGGCGTAGTGCTATAATAAAGCCCGGTCTCACTCCGGGAGGGATGAACTATGCCCAACACCCTTTATTATGGCGACAATCTGCCGGTACTGCGGGATTACCTGCCCGACGAATCGGTGGATTTGATTTACCTTGACCCGCCCTTTAACTCCCGAGCCGACTACAATGTCCTGTTTCAAGACCGGTCGGGCGCGGACTCCCCGGCCCAACTCAAGGCGTTCAGCGACACCTGGGAATGGACGCAGGAGACGGAACGGACTTTCGAGGAGGAAATCATCGGCAGTCCGCGGATGCCGCCGCTGGTCAAGGAGATGATGACGGGCTTGCGGCGGTGGGTCGGCCGCAACGATATGCTGTCCTATCTGGTGATGATGACGCCCCGCCTGGTGGAGCTGCGCCGGGTCTTGAAACCCACCGGCAGCCTGTACCTGCACTGCGACCCAACCGCCAGCCATTTCCTGCGGTTGACGCTGGATGTAGTGTTCGGTCGGGAAAATTTCCGCAGCGAAATCGTCTGGCGGCGCACCAGCGCCCACAACAATACCACCCTCCAATACGGGCCAATTCACGACACCATCCTTTTCTATACCAAGGGCCGCCGATTTACTTTCCACCCGGGAACCCGGCCTTACGCCCGGAACTATATCGAAAGCCGGTTCACCCGGTCGGATGAGCGCGGGCGGTATCAACTCAATTATTTGACCGGGCCGGGGCAGAGCGGCGGGGCCAGCGGTCAGCCTTGGCAGGACTTTGACCCGACGCTGCGCAACCGGCACTGGGCCATTCCCCGGTCGCTGCGGCCCTTTCTGCCCAACGCCGGGGCCGGGATGAACAGCCAGGAACAACTGGACGCTTTGCTGGCCCAGGATTTGATTGTATTGCCCGAGGGCGCAGGGCCGCCGATGTATAAGCAGTATGTCGGCCCCGGCGTACCGTATCAGGATATATGGGCTTATCAACCCAATACGCAAGGGGTTTTGCATGGTACGCCAGAGTGCATTGACGAGGATGTGAAGTATCTGGAAAGCGCGGCGGAAAAGCTGGGCTATCCCACGCAAAAGCCGGTGGGACTGCTGGAACGGATAATCAACACCAGCAGCAATCCGGGCGATGTGGTGCTGGATCCCTTTTGCGGCTGCGGTACGGCGGTAGCGGCAGCGCAAAAGTTGGGCCGGCAGTGGATTGGCATAGACCTCACCCATCTGGCCGTTGCCTTGCTGAAAAACCGGTTGAAAGACGATTTCGACTTGGAGCCGCTGACCGACTACGCCATCATTGGCGAACCTCAGGATACTGGCGGCGCGCGGGCTTTGTGGGCGCAAGACCCCTTCCAGTTCCAGTATTGGGCGGTGTCCCTGCTGGGGGCGCAGCCGCGGAATAATGAACGGCGGCGCGGCGCTGACGGGGGCATTGACGGGCTGATTTACTTCCTCGACGGCCCCCGCCAAGCGGCCCGCAAGATAGTTATTCAAGTCAAGGGCGGGAGCGTGGCCGTGGCCCAAGTCCGGGAGTTAGCCGGCGTAGTGGAACGGGAAAAGGCGGCCATGGGCTTGTTCATCACCCTGGCGGCGCCGACCCGGCCCATGACACGGGAAGCGTTAGCCGCCGGGTTTTATACTTCGGAATTGTGGCAGCGGGACTTTCCCAAAATCCAAATCCGCACCATCGCGCAGCTGTTGACCGGGCAGGGTTTTGACCTGCCGCCGCGCCCGGCCGAGCGGCCCGCCACTAATCGTACCCGCCGGCCGCAAGGCGAACCGGGCTATATGGCAGATATGGAAGCCGCCTATCGCGCGGTATCTTAATCCCAGAGTTAGGCAAGGTTAAATCCGATGCTATCCATCGAACTAATCCGCCGCGACCCCGACACCGTCCGCGCCGCCCTGTCCCGGCGGGGCGAGGAGGATTCCCTCGACGAACTGCTGGAACTCGACGCCCGCCGCCGGGTCGCCATCAGCCGGGGCGATGAACTGCGGGCGCGGCGCAATGCGGTCAGCCGGGAAATCGGGCAGCTGCGGGCTGCCGGGCAGGAGGCGCCGCCCGACACCGTATCCGAAATGCGCGCCATCGGTCCGGAAATCGCCGCCTTGGAGCAGGAAAGCAAAGACCTGGGCGAGCAGGTCAACGCCATCCTGCTGGAACTGCCCAACTTGCCGCGGCCCGGCGTCCCGGAAGGATTGTCCGCCGCGGCGAATGTCATCGTCCGGGAATGGGGCGAGCCGGTCGTCCCGGACTTTCCGGTCAAGCCGCATTGGGATTTGGCCGAGGAATTGGGCATCATTGACTTTCAGCGCGGCGTCAAACTGGCCGGCAGCCGGTTCTATACCTTGGCCGGCTACGGGGCCCGGCTGGAGCGGGCTTTGATTAGCTGGATGCTCGACCTGCACACCGGGGAACACGGCTATACCGAGCTGGCGCTGCCCATCCTGGTGCGGCGGGAAATTATGGAGGGTTCCGGCAACTTGCCCAAGTTCGCCGACAACCTGTATCACGACGCCGAGGATGACCTGTGGCTGATTCCCACCGCCGAAGTGCCAATAACCAATATGTATCGGGACGAAATCCTGCCGGCCGATGCCCTGCCGCGCTACTTGGTAGCGCAGACGCCCTGTTTCCGGCGGGAAAAGGCGGCCGCCGGCCGGGACACCCGGGGCATCAAGCGGGTGCATCAGTTCAACAAGGTGGAAATGTATAAGTTCGTAGCCCCGGAGCAGTCCGACGCCGAACTGGAGCGACTGGTCGCCGATGCCGAAACGGTGTGCCAACGGCTGGGCTTGCCCTACCGGGTGTTGCAGCTGTGCGCCGGGGACATCTCCTTTCCCTCGGCAATGACCTACGATATTGAAGTCTGGGCTGCCGGCTGCGGCGAGTGGCTGGAGGTCAGTTCCTGCTCCAACTGCACCGACTTTCAGGCGCGGCGAGCCAACATCCGCTACCGGCCGGCCGCCGGGGCGCGGCCGGAACTGGCCCACACCTTGAACGGGTCGGGCTTGGCATTGCCCCGCGCGCTGATTGCCATTTTGGAGAACTATCAGCAAGCGGACGGGTCGGTAGTAATTCCCGAAGTGCTACGGCCTTATACCGGGTTTGCCTTGATACCGGGGGCAGGACATTAGGAATTGGGAGTTGGACGGGGATGATGAAAGGGTGGCTAAATGCCCAGCAACCGCTCGAGGTTTTTCCAGAGGATGGCTTCTTTTTCATCCTGGGTCAGGCTTTGCAATCCCAAAACCCAGGAGACCGGCCAGTCAATCCGCATATTGGCCGGCCAGTCAGTGCCTAGCACTACCCGGTCAACGCCCACCGTATCAATCAACATCCGCAGGGCCGGTTCGCTGTGGGTGAGGCAATCGTAGTAGAAGCGGCGCAGGTAATGGCTGGGCGGGTTGCTGATATGGGCTCGGGCTTCAGCGCGCACTTGCCAGCCGCGATCCATCCGCCCAATGCCGAAACAGGTATAGCCGCCGCCGTGCGCCAGGCAGATTTTCAAGTCGGGGCATTTGTCGAGAACGCCGCCATAGACGAAGGCGGCGAAGGTGATAGCCCGGTCCACGGGATTGCCGACGGTGTTGGGCAGATGCCAGCGTTCAGTGCGGGATTCCACTACGGTGGGGTCGCCCTGATGGATGAACAGCAATGCGCCCAACTGCTCGGCGGCTTGCCAGAAGGGGAGAAAAGCGGGGTCATCATAGGTTTTGGCGTTGACCTTGTCGTCAATCATCGCGCCGACCATCCCCAACTGTTGCACGGCGCGCTCCAGTTCGGCAATGGCGGCCGGAATATCCTGCATCGGCAGGGTAGCGAAGCCGCGGAAGCGGTCGGGATGGTCGAGGGTAAGCTGATGCACTTCGTCGTTGCACTCCCGGGCGATGGCGGCGGTAACGGACGGCTCCCGGTCGTACAGATAAAAGGCGGAACTGGTGGAAACTACCTGCACATCCACGCCCAAAGAGTCCATATCGGCGATGCGCTGCTCCGGCGTCCACATTTCCATCGGGTCGATGTCGGCTTCGGGGCTGGCGGCGGTAAGGCCGTGCCAAGATTGGCCGGCGGCGATGGCCCGCTGAAAGCATTGGGGTTCCTGGTGGGCGTGAATGTCAATGGCCCGCACGGTGGACAGCCTCCAGTGGCGTTTTAGTTGAGGATGTTGGGTTGAAAGATAGCGGTATAGGATGGGGGAGTCAAGGGGGAGACGACGTTGGGCGGGATGGGGAAAGTTGACAGCAAATCAGATTCAGCATTAACATAGGCGGCGGAACAAATTGGCGGCGTGCTGGAGTTTGCCCGCCCGCTCATTGCAGCGGTTGCCGGGCATAAGGAACCGGCGTAGGGGAATCCGGGGCGGGTTGCGGCTCGCCCCCAATCAAATTTAGGAGGGTTTGCGGGAATGAACGATTCTAAGTGGTTTATGGCGGGTTTGGTGGGCGTGTTGGCTCTGGCGTTTCTGTGGGCTAATGGGTGGGTGTGGTACAGCGTGTTCTTTATAGGGATGATTGATCGAATGGGTGGCAGTTTCTTTAGGCCGGCGAGCGACCTTGGTCCGGTGGATTGGTTTTTGCCGATTATTCGGGGCTACGACATCTGGCCCTCCAGTCGGGGGTTGGCGGAGTTCGGTAGGTTGGGAGAAGTAGCCAGCGGACTCGGCATCCGGGGTTTGATGGCTGGCGTGGTGGGGCAAGTGATAGCGGTGGTTATTTGTGTCGTTGCTTATCGCAAGATTCGGAGCATCCTGCGGGATTAGGCAATCTGGTTCCCCCGCCGAATCAATTCGCAAAATACCAGGCGGTTCCGTTCTGTTTTAGCAGTTTCCAAATGTACGCAAATATCGTACAGTTAAAAAACTGCTAAAACGAAACGGAACCGGCGGAGAAGTAGCGGTTGCGCTTGGTCAGGAGAAATGCCAGTTATGAATGATGCCCAGCGGGACGCCGCTTTGCAGGAAGTAAAGCAGCTGCGGAAAATGGCCGCCGATTTGGCGGGCCAGGAGGTAGATGGCCAAAGCCCACTTTTGATATCCCAACTTGGAGGACTGCATCACCGTGCCGGTTTTCACTGAAAAGAACTTGCGGCAGTCCCGGCAGTGGAGGGGCATCTGAGGATGCTTGCCTTCCCGCCCGGCGTTGGAGCTGGCGCAATGGGAGCAGCGACGGCCATCGGGCCAACGATTAGCGATAAACCACTCCTCAGCGGCAGCGTCATCCGGGAACATCTGCCTCCTACGCCCACGCCCGCTACGCCCGCCTACTACCCCTACACTCCCCGTCCGCCCGCTACCCTTTGTTCCCGCTTCCCCGATAAAGCCCATCTTTTCCAGGAACATAACGCCATTACTTGGAAAGAATGCCCGGTCATTGAAAACGGCATATTGCGGGCCTCGGGAACCGTCAATGGGCCGTCCGTGCCGCTGGCGGTTCGCTCCATCGGGTACATCAACTAGCCGGCCTGTAGCGGTTTCCTCGCTGGGAAAATCCAGCAAAGCAGGACAAGAAACCGGCGGGCCGGTCAACCTACCGGCCCGGCTTGTTGTGTAAAGCAGATAATTGCCAATTGGCTTGACAACATCGCCTTTAATTATAGGTCGGGGATGTTCCAGAAGCCCAAGCCAAGATTGCACGGCTTGAATTGGCCGCCCTGCTAGGTCGGGGTATTGTAAGAAAGATGGGGACTTGGAATTCATCCATTGGGTCGGTTGGAAATCCTCACCGGTCGCCCAGACCTGCGTGTCAATATGCCTTCGGATGTGGGGTTCGCGCCACCGATAACCTGCAAGCCCCCCAGGAGCGTTAGACGGCGGCAGAGCAAGGCTGAGGAGGAACAGTCCCGCTACGCCGGACGCCGCAGCTTCTTTAACGCCCTCGAACGCTTGCCCCGCTACACCGTCCGCCGCGGCCGCCGCGCCTATATCGGCCGTTCCCGGCGCGGCGGCCCCATCTTCGAGCAAAAACCGGTTGACATCCTCCTCGGCGTCGCCCTCGTCCTCCTCGCCGCCAAGCGCCTCATCCCGTAAGCCATCCTCATCACCGGCGACAGCGACATCATCCCCGCCCCCGCCATCCCCCCATCCTCCGGCCCCCATCCTTCCCGAAAGTAACCGTCCTTCCCCCGAAAGCAGGAATCCAGAACCCCCGCCCTTAAAAACTCCCCAAACTCCCGCCTCAGCCGCTCATGTCATTCCGACCAAAGGGAGGAATCTAAAACGCCCGCCCTAAACCCCCTCTCAAGACCCGCAGACTCCCGTCCCCCCAATTCTTAATTCCTAATTCTAAATTCTTAATTCCCGAAAATTCCCCCCAAAAACCCCCTTGACAACCACCAAACCATCCCCCATAATAAAACCCGTCACGGTTAACCTGACCCCGGGACGCCGGGTTCTTACGCTAAGCTTACCGTAAAACTAAATATCGCTCCACACAGCGCGCTGTGGGCCCCGGCCGGCTAAACAAGCCGCCGGACGCCTCAAAAACTCCTACCCCCGGGGAACGGCCCAAGGCCCCGTAATCCCCAACCGGAGCAGCGGCCAACGGCAAAACCCACTAGCCGTATCAAACCGCCGCCCCAACCTCACAGGAGTCGGAGCAACCCAGGTTGACTGGAGAACGGTCAACCGCGGTCGCAACACCGGGCCAACCCGCCGGCATGGCAACCATACCAACCGGCGCCAGTAGCCAACTCAAGGTAGCGCAACCGTAACCGGCAGCCTGACCGGGCATTACCGGAATGTGCAGCAAGGTATCCAACCGGTGTAGCAACCCACATGGTCAGACCTGCCAACCTTCTCCCGACAAGGCGGAAACCGCGGCCACGGTTTCCGCCAACACCGGTATCTAACCCCTAACCCCCATCCCATCCCCCCGTACACCATCCTACCGCACCCCCCTATCGCCTTCCTTTCCCCAATCAAAATAGAATATCCATTCCAAAATTACTTGACTCTCACCAAACCACCCGCTACCATAAAAAAACAGCCAACCCCCGGTCCATCCAAAATCTCAACCCAAGGAGCCAAAAATGCACTGCCGCCGCTGCCCCTCCCCCGACCTCATCCCCCTCGACCGCCTCCAACCCACCGACCACCAAATCTACCGCTGCCGCCGCTGCGGCTACCTCTTCAGCCCCGCCAACCCCAACCCCCAACCCGCCGCCCCCGCCAAACGCCCGGGATAACCCCCATGCCCACCCCCAGCCCCCTCTTCCCCAACTTGCCCTCGCCGGACAAAACCCCGTCCCGGCAGCCGGCGGCCGCCCCATCCCGGCCGCCCCCGGCTATCCCCATCCAGCTGACGCCCTATCACTTCGCCCGCTACACCCTCCGCGTCCACCCTTGGGCCAAACAAGCCGAAATCCTCAACGCTATCCCCCACCACCAACGCATCGCCGTCAAATCCGGCAACGGCCTCGGCAAAGGCTTCACCGCCGCCATCGCCCTCCTCTGGTTCCTCCACACCCACCAACCCGCCATCGCCCTCTCCACCGCCCCCACCTTCCGCCAAGTCCGCCACATCCTCTGGCGCCAAATCCATAACCTCCACCGCCGCAACCCCCAAACCCTCGGCGGCCAACTCCACGACACCCGCTGGGAACTCGCCCCCGACCGCTACGCCCTCGGCCTCTCCGCCGACACCGCCGACCAATTCCAGGGCTTCCACTCCCCCAACCTCCTCCTCATCGTCGACGAAGCCGAAGGCGTCGCCGAACCCATCTACGAAGCCATCGAAGCCATCATGACCACCGCCCACGCCCAACTCCTCCTCATCGGCAACCCCACCACCAACAGCGGCGCCTTCCGCCGCGCCTTCCACCAAGAACAACAAATCTACAAAACCATCACCATGTCCGCCCTCGACTCCCCCAACCTCACCGCCGGCCAAACCCGCATCCCCGGCCTCGCCACCAAACAATGGGTCCAACAACGCGCCAACCTCTGGGGAATAGACAACCCCCTCTACCAAGCCCGCATCCTCGGCCAATTCCCCACCCAAACCCAAGACGCCCTCATCAACCTAACCCACCTCGAAACCGCCATCAGACTACCCGCAGACCACCATCCCTCCCCCGCAACCGGCAATCCAGCCCCAACTACGTGGTCATGTCATTCCGAGGCGTCAGCCGAGGAATCTAAAATGCCCGCCATCCAACCCCTTCCCGCCTATCCAAAACCCGCCGCCGCAGACACCGACCATCCCCAACTGACCCTATCCAACTCCGACCAACGCCAGGAACCCCCCATGCCCAGCCTCCAAATCAACCCCCACGAAATCATCATCGCCGTCGACCCCGCCCGCTTCGGCACCGACCACTCCATCATCCTCCGCCGCCACGGCCCCCACATCCGATCCATCCAATCCTACCACCACCTCGACACCATGACCCTCACCGGCCACATCGCCCATCAAATCCAACAACACCACCCCACCCAAACCTGCATCGACGAAATCGGCATCGGCGCCGGCATCATCGACCGCCTCAAAGAACAAGGCTACGGCATCCGCCCCGTCAACACCAGCCGAAAAGCCCGCCAACCCCACCTCTACGCCAACCTCCGCGCCGAAGCCTACCACCACCTCGCCCAACTCCTCGAACACCAACTCATCACCCTCCCCAACGACCCCCAACTCATCGGCCAACTCGCCGCCCTCCGCTACACCTACGACAGCAGCGGCCGAATGCTCATCGAACCCAAAGAAAAAATCCGCAGCCGCGGCCTCCCCTCCCCCGACAAAGCCGACGCCCTAATGCTCTCCCTCCTCCCCCCACCCCCACCCCCCAAACTCTGGACCTAACCACCCAGACCAGCCCCTAGCGTCCCCGTCATTCCAACCGCCTCCCATGTCATTCCGAGGCGATAGCCGAGGAATCTAAAATGCCCGCCTTATAGAACCGTCCCGACCATCAAACCCGCCCCCTAATCAGCCATCCCCAATCCCCAAAAGGAGCCACCGCAATGAAACTCCCCAACCCCTTCCACCGCAAACAAACCACCCCCGAAAACGCCAACCCCCTCCCCACCCACTACCACCCCACCGCCCCCGCCACCCCCTGGGCCAACCCCGACTACGGCCCCTACTACGCCAACTCCGTCGCCATCTACGCCGCCATCAAACTCCGCGCCGACGCCATCAGCCGACCCCCCATCCAAATCCACCGCCAAAACCAAAACGGCAGCCCCACCCCCATACCCCCCACCCACCCCATCCACCAACTCCTCCACCACCCCAACCCCTGGTACACCCCCCGCCAACTCTGGCAAGCCACCGAAATCCACCTCAACCTCTGGGGCCAAGCCTTCTGGCTTATCGACCAAACCCCCACCGGCCAACAACAAATCTGGCCCCTCCGCCCCGACCGCATCCACATCCTCCCCCACCCCCAGCGCCACATCCAGGGCTTCCTCTACCGCAGCCCCCACAGCGGCCAACCCATCGCCTACACCCCCGACCAAATCCTCTGGCTCCGCAACTACAACCCCCTCAACGACCACGCCGGCCTCTCCCCCCTCGCCCCCGCCCGCCTCCCCGTCGAAATGGCCCGCGACGGCCTCCGCTACAACCGCAGCTTCCTCCAAAACTCCGCCCAACCCGACTACATCCTCCTCACCGACCAGCAACTCACCGACCAAGACATCAACGACTTCTACCACCGCTGGGAAACCCGCCACCGCGGCCCCCAAAACGCCCGCCGCCCCGCCATCGCCAACTTCATCAAAGACATCAAACCCCTCGGCATCACCCACCGCGACATGGACTTCATCCAAACCCTCCGCTGGTCCCTCGAAGAAGTATCCCGCGCCTACGGCGTCCCCAAACCCCTCCTCTCCGACCTCGAACGCGCCACCTTCGCCAACATCAACGCCGCCGAACGCATCTTCTGGCGCAACACCATCGTCCCCCAACTCCACCTCCTCGCCGAACAACTCAACCACCACCTCCTCCCCCAACTCGGCTACCCAAACCTGAAAATCCACTTCGACCTCACCAGCATCGAAGCCCTCCAAGAGGACCAAAACAAACGCGTCCAACGGGAAATCCAGCTACTAGACCGCGGCGTCCTCACCATCAACGAACTCCGCCAAAACCACCACCTCCCCCCCGTCCCCTGGGGCCACCTCCCCACCCCCTCGAAACCGCCCGAACCCCCGCCGCAACCCTAATCCCCCCGCCGGGTAATTTGTAGTATAATCCCCCCCAACCCGGAACCCCTTAACCGGAGCCTATGCACATCTACTCCAAACGAACCCTCCGCGAATTCTGGCAGCGCCACCGGGACGCCGAAGCCGCCCTCGACCAATGGCACCGCACCGTCAAGCGGGCCCGTTGGACGACCCCGGCCGAAGTACGCTCCCACTACGCCGACGCCCGCATCCTCCGGAACAACCGGGTAATCTTTAACATCAAAGGCAACCAGTACCGCCTGGTCGTAGAAATTGACTACGACAACGGAGCGGTTTATATCCGCTTCATCGGCACCCACGCCCAGTACGACCGCATCAACGCCCTGGAGGTCTAACCATGGCCAAAATCCAACTCCCACCCCTCGAAAACGACGACGAACTCGACCGCGCCCTGGCCCGCATCTGGGAACTCTTCCACTCCAAACCCGGCACCCCGGAAAGCGACGAACTGCGGGCCCTGTCCGAAATCGTCGAAGCCTACGAGGACATCCACTACCCCATCCCCCTGCCCACCCCCTTGGGCGCCCTCGAATTCTGGATCGACCAACGGAACCTCACCCTCGACGACCTGGCCCCGGCCCTCGGCGGCAAAGAACAAGCCGCCGCCATCCTCGCCGGCCAACAAGAAATCACCCCCCAAATCGCCGACGCCCTCCACCAAAAACTAGACATCGACCTCCGCGACCTCCTCCCCCAACCCGCCCCCGCCAGCCCCTAACCCCATCTCCCGACCACCCGAATCCAAGAGGTGCAACCATTATGGCAGAGTTTGGCGAACTTAAAGAAGTCAGCCTGCGGTCGGCTTGGCCGCACGAAGCCAACAACTTCACGCCTTGGCTTGCCGAAAACCTGGACAAGTTGTCCCAAGTCATTGGCATCCCGATGGAGTTGGTCGGAACCGAAATGTCCGTGGAGCAGTTCTCTGCCGACATCGTGGCCCGCGACCTCTCTGACTATAGCTTGGTTTTGATTGAGAACCAACTGGAGTGGACCGACCACACCCATTTGGGACAGGTTCTCACTTACTTGGCCGGCACGGAAGCCCATACCATCATCTGGATTGCCCGGAATTTCGCCAACCCCCATCTGTCGGCCCTCCGCTGGCTGAATGACCATACCGTTGCCCCCTTTGACTTCTTTGCCGTGCAAGTGAAAGTCGTTCAAATCGGGGATTCTGCTCTGGCGCCGCTTTTTGAGGTGCTGGAAAAGCCCAACGACTGGGACAGGCGGGTACGTGTCGAGAGCGAAGCTCTGGAATTGACCGGGTGGCCAAAGTTTTTCCACGACTTTTGGGAGTTCTATCAAAAGAATTATCCCGATGACCTGCCGCAGCAGAGCCATCGCTCTCACACCGTTTTCCTCCCGATAGGGAATGTGCAAACGCGCATATACCTTCAACCGTCGGCAAGCAAGGTGGGCATATACATACGCCCCCGCAATCCCAGCAACGAGGAGTCCGAGCAGAGCCGAGACCGTTGCTGGTATGCTTTGGCGGAGCGCGGCCGAGATTCGGATTGGCCGCAGGATTTGGAGATCAACATTAGCGAACGGGAAAATTGGGATGAAGCCGCCGCTTTCATCCACGATACCTTGCCGTTCTATCGGGAAGTATTGGAGCTGGAAAGGGATGGGAAACTGCTTGACCCCGAACCCGCCCCACCGTCCGAATCCTGAACCCTCATCCCGCCAACCGGCAGGGGCGGCCGCTAATCGTCTAACTCCCCCCCATTGCCACCCGCCCGCCCGATATGCTATATTCCCCAACAGCGCTGCAACCGTGAGGAACCCCCATGGCAACCCCGCCGCAAACCGAAAAGTCCCTCCACCCCCTGGATGTCCCCACCCGCCTCGACGAGTTCCGCGCCCTGCGCGACGGTTGGGCCGATGGTATGCAGTACGCTGGCGATTGGGGCAGCGGCTACGGCAAAGCCCCCAGCCCTGCCGGCCTCGACTGGCTGGCCGCCGCCTTCACCCGCCACTACCCGCAAGACGCCCCCTTGCCTTACACCTACCCCACCCCGGAAGGCGGCATACAAATGGAATGGTCTTACGGCAGCCAGGACATCAGCCTCGAGATTGACTTGGCAACCCAGCAAGGCTGGTGGCATCGCTTGGATTTGTCCACCACCGCCGCTGCCGAACAGGATTTGACCCTGTACGCCGCCGGCTGGCAATGGCTGGGCGCGGAAATTATCCGCTGGGCCGGCAAAGAGCAATAAACGGCTACCCTTGCCGTCAACCCCGGCAACTTGTCAGCGTCGACTGTTACTGCGCCGCTTCCTCTAAAACTCTCCTTAAAAAGGAGTCCCCCCATTATGACCACCACCCTATCCGTCGTCGGCCACAGCGTCCCCCGCCGCGACTTTCCCGAAAAACTTACCGGCAGCGCCAAGTATTCCGCCGACCTCAAACTCCCCGGAATGCTCCACGGCCACATCCTCCGCAGCCCCCACCCTCACGCCCACATCCTCCGCATGGACACTGACGCCGCGGCCCAAGTGGACGGCGTCCTGGCCATCCTCACCCCCTTTAACAGCCCCCGCCGGCCGGTGTCCCCCATTGCCGGAGACACCTTGCCCCTGGACACCCGCGTCCGCTTTGTCGGCGATGAAGTGGCCGCCATCGCCGCTGTTGACGCCGACACCGCCCGCTACGCCGCTTCCCTCATCCAAGTGGAATACGAAACCCTGCCCTTTTACACCGACCCGGACGCCGCCTTGGCCCCCGACGCCTACCCCATCCATCCCGGCGGCAATTTAGCCATCAACCCGCCCCTGTCCATTGGCCGCGGCGATGTCGAGCAGGGCTTTGCCGCCGCCGACCTGGTAATGACCGAAACCTATCAGATTGCCTGCCACTCGGCTACCCCCATGGAACCCCGGGCCGCCCTGGCTTCTTGGGATGTTCACGGCAACTTGACCGTCTGGAAATCCACCCGGGGCGTCCATGTGGACCAAATCGCCCTGGCCCAATGCCTCGACCTATTGCCCAGCCAAGTGCAGATTATCGGCCCCTTTCTCGGCGGCGGCTTTGGCAACAAGGACGAATCCCGGATGGCTGCCCTTGCCGCTTTGTTGTCCCGCCAAGCCAACCGCCCGGTACGAATTGAATACTCCCGGGAGGATGAATTCATCGCCGGCCGCACCCGCCACGCCGGCCGCATCCAACTGAAAGTCGGCGTTAAGCGGGACGGTACCATCACCGCCATTCACGGCGTTTCCACCCTCAACACCGGCGCTTACGCCGCCTCCGGCGCCGGCGTCGCCCGCCGCGCCGGCCAAGGCATCATCTACCTCTACCACTGCCCCAATGTCCGCTACGAATCCTGGCTGGCTTATACCAACTGCCCGGCCGCCGGCTCCTACCGGGCATTAGGCGCGCCCCAGGGCCACTTCGCCCTGGAGACCCTGATGGAGCGCATCGCCGCTGAGTTGGGAATGGATTCCCTCGAGTTCCGCCTGAAAAACCGGGTGCCGCCGGAGGGTCAGCCCGGCCCCCGCCTTTCCCCCCCGGAGCAGGTCATCGACAGCCAGCCCATCGAGGGCGGCATCCCCTTTTCCAGCAACGGACTCGAGGAATGTCTAACCCGCGGCGCCGCCGCCTTTGGCTGGTCTGAACCCTTGACGCAGCCCGCCGACCCGACCAAGAAACGCGGCAAAGGGATGAGTATGATGATTTACCGCGGCGGCCCCGGCTCCACTTCCGCCGCCGCCGTCAGCGTGGCTAAAACCGGCCAAATCTCCCTGCTCAGCGGCCTGATGGATGTGGGCGAAGGGGCGACCACCGTCCTGCCCCAAATGGCCGCCGAAATCCTCGGCGTCCACGCCGCCGACATTGCCGCCATCTTTGGCGACTCCGCCGCCACCCCGGACGCCCCCATCACCGCCGGCTCCACCGCCACCTTTTCCACCGGCAGCGCCCTGGTGCCAGCCGCCCTAGAAGTCCGCCGCCAACTCCTCGACCTGGCGGCCGACGGCCTCGAAGCCCCGGCAACCCAGCTCGACATCCGCGACGGCCGGGTCTATGTAACCACCGACCCGGAGCGCAGTATGGCATTGACCGATGTGGCCGCCCGGATGGACGCCGACGCCATCACCGAGGAAGTTACCATTGAAACCCCGGGCAGCGCCGACTACATCGTCAACTCCTTTGGCGCGCACTTTGCCGAAGTGGAAGTAGATACCGACACCGGCCGGGTGCGGGTTATCCGCTATGTCGCCGCCCAGGACTCCGGCCGCATAATGAACCCCCAAATGGCATTGAACCAGGTCGAGGGCGCCGTTTCCCAGATGTTGGGCTTTGCCCTGTCCGAGGAACTGGTCACCGACGGCCCCACCGGCGTAACCCTCAACGCCAGCTACCTGGAGCATAAAAGCCCGACGATTATGGACTACCCCGACCTCCAGGTAATCTTTGCCGACACCGTCGACCCGGTCGGCCCCATGGGCGCCAAAGGCTTGGGCGAAGTCCCCTGCCCCGGCGTCGCCCCCGCCATCGCCAACGCCGTCCATGACGCGGTGGGCTTGCGATTGACGGAACTGCCGATAACGCCGGATCGGGTGCTGCGGGCCTTGGCTAATCAGGGATGATATACTGTCCCCAGCAAAACGGGAAAGGAGCAAGACAATGGCAACGGAGCCGGCTGTGGAACTGACGCCCCTGGAGTACGCGACCCGCGCCGATAAGGAAATGGCTTTCGGCAATCACCGGGCCGCCGCCGGTCTGCTGTGGCAGTCCATCCGGGCTACCTTTATAGGCTTGGCCGAGGAGCGGGGTTTGCCCTACACGGACGACCTCATTGACTTGGCAAAAACCCTGGAAGCCGACGGTTCCGTCCGCAAAGGCTACTACAGTTCCGGCCTCGGCGCCGGCCAGTTGCTGCGCGACCACGCCGAGCTGGACGCACTGGATCCCTGCATGGCAAAAGCCGCCTACTCGGACATTCGCCGGTTCGTCGTGGAGCAGCACGGTGAGTTCTAACCGGCCGGGCCGGGAAAAGGCCGCCCGGCACCTTGCCCAAGCCCGGGAATGCCGGCGGCTGGCCGATTTGCTGCTGACGCGGGAAAACGCCCCGGAAGCCGCCGGCGAACTCCTCTACGCCGCTGCCAAGCAGTGCATCAACGCCGTAGCCAATCAGCGCGGCGTCAACCCGGCATCCACGCTCTCCAAACGGGAATTCCTTATTGCCATTGGGGAAAGTAACCCGGAAGCCGCCAACCTGTCCCGTGACTGGTACACCGTCGCAAAGCTCCACATCCACGCCGACCAAATCAATCTCAATCCGACCGAGTTCACTTTGTCCTGGCAAAAGGGTCAAACCTTCATCACCCAAATGCTCGCAATGTACGCCGCCGGGGAGTAGGGAGACCGCTATGGCCATCGACAACGCCAACCCTTACCGGGACTTTGTCAACCGCCTGAAACTCCTGGTCAGCAAAAACCCGGCCCTCATCGCCACTACCCTCAGCAACATCTTTACCATGCGCCTTATCGGGAACAAAACCCACGGCGACTTGGCCGAGATCGCCATTGCCGAGTTCATTAACCAGTATATGTACGACTTTCGCTCCATCCACGTCGGCAAAGACCTCTACCGGGCCAAAACCCGCGAGGAGGATATTACGGTAATCAACGAGATTACCCAAGCCCAGTTCCCGGTCAGTCTGAAAGCCTACGGCGACGGGCCCTTGCAGCTTTCCACCGACAAAACCTTCGGTATGTTTCCCCGGCTGGAACGGGAAGGAGCTGAAGTGCGCGGACAACCCGCCGTGCAGCGGGTACTAGCCGACCCCGTTTTTGCCGAATTTCGCAACATCAACGTGTTGCCGCTGATTTATGATGAACCCCGGCAGCGTTGCAACATTCTGGTATTCGACTACGCGCGGGCCATTAGTGAAACGGCTCGTATCACCCGACTGGCCGCCGGTTCCGGCCGCCGCCACCCGGTCTATCGTTTTTATGACGCCGCCGACCGCTATATCTGCGAAGTCCGTTATGGCGGCCCTACCGCCAACGCTTTGCAGCGCGGCTTGTGGACGCATACCCGCAACGGCTTGCCCTACTTCGACAGCGTCACCGGTGGCTGGGTTGACTACTCCCCTAACCCCTTGCTCGTGGATTTATTCTCCCGCGCCCTGGTCTCCTCAGCCGCCGGACACGCGGCGGCCCTGGAGCAAATCCAGGAGGACATCGCCTCGCTGCAACGCCAGACGGAGCCATAGCCCTATGCTCGACACCGTTCCTCTCCTTACCCCTCCGCCGGCGCCGGCGCCGCCCACCCAAGGCATCAAGTACGCCGGCTCCAAGCAGAAAATCCTTCCCTACATCCGGCAACTGGTCCGGAAAACCGGGGCGGTAACCGTCCTCGACGGCTTTTCCGGCACCACCCGCGTCTCCCAAGCCCTGGCTAAAGACGGTTGCCGGGTGATTTGCAACGACATCGCCGTCTGGTCGGAAATTTTCGGAACCTGCTATCTGCTTAACCAAAAAAGCCGCGCCGCTTACCAACCCCTCATCGACCATCTGAACGCTTTGCCCCCAGTGGATGGCTGGTTCACCCGGCATTACGGCGGGCAGCCCAACGGCGGCTGCTCCATTCAATCCGATGGCCGCAAAAAACCTTGGCAAGCCCATAACACCCGCCAGCTCGACGCCATCCGACTGGAAATCGAGAATCTCAACCTCGATCCGGTAACTAAAGCCGTAGCCCTGACCAGCCTGATCCTGGCCCTCGACCGGGTGGACAGCAGTTTGGGCCATTACGCCGCCTATCTTAAAGACTGGTCGCCCCGCTCTTACGGCAAACTACGCCTTGCCGTCCCGGCGATTTTTCCCTCGGACGGCCGCCACCAAGTCCATCGGAAAGACATCTTTGACCTTGCCCCGGAAATATCCGTTGATCTGGCGTATTTTGACCCGCCCTATGGCTCAAACAACGAAAAAATGCCGCCCTCCCGGGTGCGCTACGCCGCCTACTACCATATCTGGCAAAGCGTCTGCCGCTTTGACCATCCGGAACTATTCGGCAAAGCCAACCGCCGCCGCGACACCTCCGACCGGGTAGCCGCCTCGGACTTCGAGGAATTTCGCCGCGCCGCTGACGGCCGCTTTATCGCCGTAGCCGCCCTTGACAATCTGCTAAAATCAACCCAAGCCCGCTGGATAATCCTCTCCTACAGTTCCGGCGGCCGGGCTACGGCCGCGGAACTCGACCAAATCCTCCGGGATAACGGCAAATTGCGGGAAGTAGTAGCCATTGACTACCAGCGCAATGTTATGGCAAATATGACCTGGACTAACCAATGGGTCAACGAATCGGAAAACCCTAACCGGGAATTTCTGTTCCTGCTGGAACGCTAATCTTTCCCCCCAAAGGAGCCCCCATGCCCCCCTTCCAATACACCGAACCCCAAACCATCCCGGACGCCACCGCCCTGCTCACCGCCGAGCCGGCCTTGGACGCCCGCATCATCGCCGGCGGCTCCGACCTCCTCGACGAAGTCAAAGAGGGCATCATCAACCCCGGCCGGCTCGTCAGCCTGGCATCCATCCCCGGCTTGAACGGCATCGCCGAAACCGACCACGGGCTGTCCATCGGCGCCATGACCACCATTGCCGACATCGCCGCCCATCCGGTCATCCGGGACGACTACACCGCCCTGGCCGAAGCCGCCGCCGGCCTAGCCACCCCGCAAATCCGCAATGTCGGCACCTTGGGCGGCAACCTGAACCAACGCCCCCGCTGCTGGTACTACCGCCATCCCCTAATTCCCTGCCTGAAAAAAGGCGGCGACCGCTGCTACGCCCTGGCTGGCAACACCAAATATCTATGCGTCACCGGCGGCGACCGCTGCTATATCGTCCACCCCTCGGACACCGCCGTAGCCCTGTCGGTAATGGACGCCCAGGTAGCAATTGCCGGGACTAACGGCAACCGCACTCTGCCCATCGCCGACTTTTTCCTCAGCCCGGCCGCCGATGTAACCCGGGAAACCGTCTTGCAGCCCGGCGAAATCCTGACCGGCGTAACCCTGCCCCCGCCGACCGCCCCCGCCGCCGGCCGCCCGCCGCGCAGCCTCTACCTCAAAGCCCGGGAGCGGGAAGCCGGCGACTTTGCCCTGGTCAGCGTCGCCGCCCGCATCGCCCTGGCTGACGGCATCATCCAGTACGCCGCCATCGCCCTCGGCGGCGTCGCCCCCACCCCCTACCGGGCGGCCCAAGTCGAAACCTACCTGCAAGGCCAACCCGCCGCCGCCATTGACGCCGCCCACGCCGGTACCTTGGCCCTCCCCGACGCCCGCCCCATGACCAACAACGCCTACAAAGTAACTATGGCCGTCAACCTGGTAAAGCAGGCCGTAGCCCGCCTGGTAAGCAGTTAGGGGATGCCGGCGCCAAGCCGCGTCCCCACGAATTACTGCCGCCCCGGACAACCGCCCCTATACCTACATCATCCCCACCGCTCCCCTATGTAATTCCAACGCCCCCCAACTATGCCATTCTGACTCCAGCCCCTATGTCCTTCCCGCCCTCCCCCGTCATTCCCACGAAAGTGGGAATCCAGAACCGCCCGCCCTTAAAAACTTCCCCAAACTCAAAAAGTTTTGAGGGGGCGCGGGGGAACTTTATGTGACAGTTCCCCCGCCGTATCTCCCACCATTAAACCGTCATTCCCCCCTACTTTTCCCATGTCATTCCGAGGCGATAGCCGAGGAATCTAAAATGCCCGCCCTTGACTCCTCTCGAGACTTTTAGATTCCTCCCTGCGGTCGGAATGACATAGGTGTGGGGAGCGGGAATGACCCGGCGGCCGGATAACCCATCCGGCCGCCGTATCTTTTTGAACCCCTCCCGGGGCCCCAAAAATTTTTTTAATTCTCGAGCCCCCGGCAGCCAACCCCTCCCCTCGCCAAACGGCACCAATCGCAGAAAAGGCCGGCTTTCCTACTTGACAGGAAAGCCGGCCTTTTCTATCCTGTTATTACCGGCATACCGCCGGCATTAAAAGGCGTTGCCGCCGGGAGGGATTCCTATGTACCGCTACCGATTCCCTATTGCCATCCTTGCCCTGAGTGCTTTGACCCTACTCCTGTTCCTTACCGCCAATCCCGACCCTACGGCCCAAGCCGCCCCCCGCTCCATCCCCTGGGACTGCTCCGACTGGCAAGAATCCCCCGCCGTTGCCGACGCTGATGACGCCCGCGTCTCGATGATCCTCGAAACCTTGGCCGCCAACCGGGGCAAGTCCATCTATTGCGCCATCGACCAGTCCGACACTTGGACCAAGTCCGAAACTTGGCTTGCCGGCCGGGATCGCAACGAACGGGACGACACCGTCTATTTCGGCCAAAGCGGCAACTTCCGCGGCTTCCTGGCGGCCCAAGAGGGCTACCTCACCGACGGCGAATCCGGCGTTACCGGCGTCTCCCGCGAGCTCATCTTTGAATTCCCCCGGGAGCAGCGCCGCGGCTGGAAAACCGTAACCAAACGCCGCCAAGTCCCCCAGGACACCACCCGCCGCGCCCGCACCATCGCCCCCAACGAATACGAACACACCGCCGGCACCAGTCACCCCCGCTTTGCCCAGCGCATCCAGCGCGAGTATTACTGGCAGCAGTATCTCCTCAGCACCCACGCCATCCGGGACGCCAACCGCCGGGATGCCTGGTGGGACCAGCAGGCGGCCACCGCCGCCCAGGCTTACTGTGAATCCCAAGGCTACCCCACCACCCGCAACATCGAACGCAGTTCCAACCCTGCCGACTTCGTCAACAATTCCAGCAACAACCAGCTCCATCAAGGTTGGGGCTACGAAAACCTCCGCAACACCGGCGGCAACACTTGGCGCGGCCGGGCCTACCAATACGTCCTCTGGTCCGCCACCTGCGAAAAGAAAGTCCGCAAACGCCGCCGCTAACCTCGCTAACAGCCATCCCACTACAAAAAGGCGGGTCTCCCCTCCCAATTGGGACGGGAAACCCGCCAAACCCCTTCCCATCTGCCGCGTCAGCAGCAAAGGCCGCCGCTAACCCTTCCCGGCCGCGCCACCGTCCTACTTGCGGTGCCCATCCCCGTTCCGCAGCAGCTCCCTAATCTGGTCGAGGGTAGTCTCCGGGTGTTCCTCCAGAAACTCCAGCAACTGGGCGTTCCTGATGGCAACGCCCTCTTGCCGCCCCTCCTGCCGCCCCTCCTGGCGCCCTTCCTCGCGGCCCTCCTGCCGGTTCAACTCCCGTTCCTTCCTGCTCAGCACTTGGTGCACCCCCTTAATCTTATGCCACAGATAGTCGCTCAGCCAAATCCCGCCCCCCGCCACGCTCCACCCGCCGATGACCAGGGCTAACCGCTGCTGCCAAGTCTCCTTGACATTATCCGGCGCCACGCTCAAGGTCAGCCACGCCACGCCCACCGCAATAGCCACCACCAACAAAGCAACCCCAATCGTACCATAGCGCACCGCAAAGCGCGCCACCGCCCGTCTAACCCTAGCCTGCCTTACCCGCATCCGTTGTTCCTCCATTTCGCTGAAACTACTTGCCAAGCCGACCCGCCGCCCGGAACCGCTGCCCAGCATTAACTATACCACGCCCTGTTTATACGGAACCGAAAATAACCGGCCGGAACCAATCCCCCAATTCCTAATTCTTAATTCCTAATTATCAATTCCCAATTCCCAATTCTTAATTGACACTTATGCTATCATAATCCCAAATCCCGCTAATCAGGAGGCCGCCCCCAATGCAAATCGTACGCGTCTATGCCGGCGATGACGGCGAATCCCACTTCGAGGACTTGACCGTCGACCAATTCGAGTCCATCATCAACAACATCGGCTCCGGGCCCATCACCCTCACCCGCCGCCAGCCGCCCTATCTCCAGGACTTTCACCAAGCCCCCCGCCGCCAGTATGTCATCGCCCTTTCCGGGGCCGCCGAATACGAAACCGCCGATGGCAGCGTCCGCCGCCTCTATCCCGGCGATGTGCTGATTGCCGAGGATGTGACCGGCCACGGCCACATCGCCCGCAGCGTCGACGACCAGTACCGCGTCTCCTTTGCCGTCCCCCTGGCCGACCCCGACTAACCCGCACACCATCCGGCACGCGCCATCCCACCGTCCTTCCCGCGCCGGCAGGAATCCCGAACCCCCAAAAAATCCCGGTCAAACCCGGTCAAACCGCAGGAGACCAGCCCGAAATGGAAAACGACGAATTCGCCCAACGCCTCCAAGCCAAAATCGAGCGGCTTACCGACCGCGCCATCGACCTCGAAATCGACCACAACGAACCCAACCAGCTCCAAATCGAACTCGACCCGGAAATCCCCCGGGTCATCCTCGGCTACCACATCTACGAATACTCCGGATTCGCCCGGATGTGCGTCGAATACTCGGTTGCCGCCATCCGGGAGCAGCGCAACATCGACCCCCTCGAGTTCCACCTGCTCCTCGCCCGCAACTAACCCCCGCCCGGGCCTTGACACCGTCATTCCCACGAAAGTGGGAATCCAGAAAACGCCGACCCCCAACCGGAAAAATGAACGCCAACCCGCCGCCATCCCCAGAACCGGAACCGGAACCGCAAGCCCAACCGCCGCCGCCGGAGCAGCTGAAACCCTGGTACTACCAGTATTGGTTTCTCTATCCCGCCTTTATGTTCTGGCCGGTGTGGTCCATACTGATCCTGCGTTCCCCCTGGCACAACGGACTGATTTCCGGGGCTATCGCTTGGGCCGCCCTGTTCGTGGGCAGCTACGCCCTCTATACTTGGGGCATCGGCGGCCGGGACGGCATTAACGCCCTCTTGGCCGGCAACATCACTCCCGCCGCTCTGCTTGCCGGGCAAATCATTCTCCCCGGCATCCTGCTGACCCTCATCACCCAAAGCCACTGGCTCCGCCATCGCCGCCAAATCCTCGCCGCCGCCACTGCCGCCGCCCCTAGCAGTAACCGCGCCGCCGGCCGCCGCGCCGCCGCCGCCCATCCGTCAAAACCGGCCCCGTCCCAATCAGCCCGCCGCCGCCGGCCGCACCGCCGCCGCAAATCCCGCTAACCCCGCCTACTCCACCGACAGGGTTTTCATGTGTTCCATTCCGGTCTGGTCGATAACCTTGACCGCGACCCGGCCGCCGGGGCCCGGCGGCGTAAAGGGCAGCGTAGTGCAGGACTGCATCCGTTCCCACCGCTCCGGGTCGATGTTCCGGCCAAAGGCGGCCCGCAGCAGTTTCAGCGTCCGTTGATTGCGCTGGGTCGCCCGCACATTCATTAGCCGCGCCCGGAACGACTCCCCGTCATAGTCCGTATCGGTCATTATCCCCACCACCTGCCGGGTATCCGGCGGTTCGACAATGCCCTTGGTCGGGTTAAAGGCGTTGAGGCCGGTAACTTCCAAGCAGACCTGCCCGTCCTCCTGGTAGTGAACCTTTACCTCCGGCTCGGCGATGACGGTAAAGGAGTCGTCGGAGGAATCGGCTTTCAGGTGGGCCAGCTGCAAATCCCGGTTGGCGGCCACTTGCAGCACTTGGGGGCGGGTATATTCGGCCCCCACCGCCAGGGTGTCGCCCTCCATCCCAAAGCCAATCATTACCACATAGGCAATGTCGGCCACCCGCTGGGCCGCCTGCACCGCCCAATGGGTTTTGGCCGCCGAAATTACTTCATCCTCGGCGCCGATGTAGAAGTAGGCTTTGTCCCGCCGGCGGCCGGGGCCCACCAGTTCCCCGGTGTGGGTAACGGCGCGCAGTTCGGCCGGCTGCAAGTTTTCGACCCGAAAGCGGACGATACCGCCGCCGCCGGCATACTGCTTAATCCCCGCTTTTTCCAGGCTGGCAATCATCCGCTTTACTACCGGATTAGCCTCCGGCAAAACAAAGCCATGACTTTGCAGGAAACCGGCCGTATCCCCGGCGGGACTGCCGGCCGCCGCCTGCTCCGGGCTGAGGGAATGCGGCGAATCCGATACCACCGTAAAGGGCGTAGCCACCCGTTTCCGCGACCGATCCCGCCGGGTGCGGTCCGGATGCCGAATCACATCCCGGGCCAAATCGGGGCCGTAAGCCAGGGTCGCCGCCGAAACCCGCAGCTGCCGCTCGTTGACGAATCCCTGGGCCGGGTCGTAGCCGTAACTTTCCCGGCCCACAAAGTCGGCCCGTTGCTCCGGCGGCAATAGCTCCTGGGCCAACTGCCACTCCAGCTCCGCCCCCGCCGGCGAATCCACCAAATGATGATAGGGGTAAATGCCGGTGGCAATCCGCTCCCGGGCAATGGCTATCGACACCGCCGACACATCAACAGCAATCCACCGCCGCCCCCAAGTCTCCGCCATTACCGCCATCGCCCCGCTGCCGCAAGTCAAATCCAGCACCAAATCCCCCGGATCCGTGGTCATCAAAATGCACCGCTCGAGGACTTTGGCCGGCGTCTCGACAATATACTGTTTGTCCCGAACGGAACCGGCGTCGTCCCAAATTGCGGTAAGGGGATTGCCGGTTTGTTCATTTTCGTACACCTTGAAAGTTACCGCACTGTCAACTACAAGCATCCTGCCCTGTTGGGCAATGGAGTGTAAGCCTGAAAGGCTTACACTCCATTGCCTACCCGTGGGACACGGGTAGGCATTGGCGCGGCACATAGTTTCCTCATCTGATTTGCCATCACACGGCCGGCCGAAAGGACATTCGCGTTGCGCCTCTCCTTCGTGGCAACTTGCGCTGCAAATATGGTTATCCCACTCCGTCGAGTGTTCCGGGCAAGGCACTCCTTCAGGATGTAGGTAGAATTTATCGCTACGCCCGGTAGGGCTGTGGTGAGCAGAGTCGAGAGCTCGGGTAGTGAACAGAGACGACAGCTCCTTTGCTATTTGCTGGGGGTTCAGCAACTCTTGGTCGGTCAACTCCCGGATAGAGCCATCTTTGTTCTGATACCGCACACGTCCGCCACGGTTAGCGATAACGGCGGCGGTGTTCCTTTCCAGATAGAGTTGGCGGTACTTACAGCTATCCAACGATTTGGCAAACCAGACCAACCAGTTACCTACTTCTTGGAGCATTTTTGCTGCCATCCGGGTAGTACGATAGGGAATAGTCGCCACATGGTTATCGGTGCCAAAGACTTCGCCCATTAACATAGCTACCTGATGGACATTGTCCGGGCCAATCTGGACGATGACGCTGCCATCCTCGGCCAGCAGTTCCCGGGCCAGGTAGAGCTGTTCGTACAGTCCGTCGAGGTAGGAATGGACGCCGTTGCGGTAGGTGTCGCGAAAGGCTTTAATGGCGGTGGGGTTTTGGGGAACGCCGTTCAGGTTTTCCGCCGTTTCCGGGGAATCGACCGCCACCTGAAAGTTGGAACGGAAACTGATGTTATAGGGGGGGTCGAGATAGACCAGGTTCACTTGGCCGGCCATTCCCTCTTTGTGCAGCAAACTGGCCATGGCCCGCTGCCCCGTGGCGCGGATGAGGCGGTTGGACCAGTGGCCGTTTTGATACTGATAGGGGCGCAAGTTGGCGTTGACGGCGGGGCTGCCGTCGTCCTCGGTATAGCCGTTGATGGCGGCAAAGCCCAATTCGCCCTGCCGCTGCGCCGGGGCTTGGAGCAGGGTTTTGACGAACTCCTCGGGATAGATTTTGTCGTGGATATAGAGGGGGCCGTAGGTGCGGGCGTGGTCGGCCAACGCCGACCGATTCCAGCGCAGCTGGGGAAACCGGGTACGGTCGTCAGCGCCGCCGGCGATGGGGATGGGGGATTCGGCCAGTAAAGACGCCGCATCGGCGGCGGCGGCCGTTTCTGCGGGCGGCAGGTTGACGCTGCGGGCGGAGGCGTAGTTATAGGCGGTGTGTTCCGGCGGCGCGGCGGCGGCCGGTGGGCGTTGACGTTGACGGGAACGCGGCATAGCGGGGGGTTACTCCTTTCCCGATTCTTGGGAATCGGCGGCGGCCCAGTGCCGGTCAATAACTTCCTGAACCGCGGCGGCGGCCGTGGCCACCAGGGCGGCGTCATCCAGATAGAGGAAAGCCCACACCTGGCCGGCGGCGGCGCCGTAGTCGGGATGCTGGTTGATGGCCGGGATCCAGTACTGTTCCGCCCAGCGCCGCTTGACCCGGTCGCTTTCCTGCTCCTCGCCCTTGACTTCGATAACGATATGCAGCTCTTGGCTGTTGGGCAGGGCGGCGACGGCGACGAAGTCCGGATAGTAGCGATGCGGCTGGCGGTCGGAGACATAGGGAATATACCAGTTCAGCCGGCGATTGCGCGTCCAGCGGTCGATGGCGGGCAATTCATCCAACTGCCGGGCAACCTGCGTTTCCCAGGAGCTGTCGCAGTGGGCATAGCTGAGCTGGGATTTGCGGGCCGGCCCGTACACCAGGTCCGGGTTCTGGGCGGTAGTGTAGGGATTCAGTTCGGCGGTTTCCCGCCACGGTTGGCGCGGCGAGGGGATGAGGGACATTGCCAATTCGCTGTCCGGCCCCGGCTTGTCCATTTCCAGATTGCGGCGGAGCCATTCCCCGGCGTAGGCTACCGTGCGGTCATCCACCGGCCAGCGGTCGGCGTCTTGGGGGCCGGCCGCCGCCGGATCCGCCGCCGCGGCGGCAACATCCGGGGGGCCGCTAATCCAGCCGGTCGCCCGGAAGTGCCGGGCCGCCGCCAGAGTTTCGGCAAAGATGCGGTGCATCAGGGTTACATAATCCCCCTGCTCCTGCTCCAGTTCATCCTTGATAATTTTCGTGGCTTGGGCGGCCATCCGGTACAGGAAATGCTCCCCGGAGGCCGTGGCCGCCACCTGGTAAATGGCCCGCCCCTCGCCGATAACGCCCTCGGTTTCAATGGTAACTTCCCCGGTAGCCGATAGGCTGACTTGGCACGGCCGTTCCGGCTTGGCCGCCGCCGTGACGCTGACCGCCGGGGCCCGGTCGTTGCGCTCCATCCGCAGGATGTGCGGCCAGTCGATGCGATAGCGCTGGTGGCTGCTGCGGGCTTCGACCGTTACCATCGCGAAGGGCGGCGGGCAAGCGCAGTCGGCCGGTGCCAGACCGCAGCGGGGGCAATGGCGGGCCGGCGCGGCATCGTTGTACCGGGGAAAGGGAATGCCGAGGATTTGGGCATATTCCGGGGGAAAGCGGCCGTCGGCTTGCAAGTCCTGGTTGACCCGCCGCAGGGTGCGGCCGGCGACCTGTTCGCAGAGCAGGCTGGAGTCGAACTTGCGAAACCCGAGCAAATGGGTAACGGTTTTAGCGTCCCAACCCTCGGTAAGCATTTCCACGGAAACGACGCAGCGGACGTGTTCGCCGGGTTTCCCCGGTTTGCCGACGGTGTTTAAGGCGCGGCGCAGGATGTCCTCCGGCCGGTCTTTGTCGGTAAAGCCGTAAGCCGGAATTTCCCGGTAGCGGGCCGCCAATTCCTGAATGGATTTGAGCAAGCCGGCCGGCATTTTGCCGCCGTCCACCTCGAGTTGGCTGTGGACGATAATCGTTGCCGGCGGCTGCCCGGCCCCGGTGTCGTTGCAGAGCAGCGGCATCCCCTGGCTGGACCTATTCTCCGCCAGGTACTGAAAGACTCCGTTGGCATTGCTTACCCGGTTCATCACTACAGCGATAACCGGCTGGGGGCAAGGCGGCGGTTCCGCCCCCGGCTCGAGCAGTTCCAGCCGTTTGCGGTGTTCGGCGCGCCACTTTTCATCGGTAGCCGCATAATCCTGATAGAGGGCTTGCAGGGCGGCTTTCAGCTGTTCGTTGTTGGCGGCGTCGGCCGGGTCGAACTTCTGGCGGTCGGCGGCCGGCCGGGTATTGGCGTACAAATCGCGGTAATGGGGTTCCCCGGAGCCGCTGCTTTCCCAGGTTGGCACTTGGGGGATTTTGACCAAGCCGGCTTCCATAGCCTCAATCAGGTTGTAGTCGCTGACAATCCACTCCACCGGCCGGGGATTGGCCTGGGCAATGTAGGTGGGCGTAGCGGAAAAGTCGGCGGCGTAATGGAGGCGGCCGGCATCCCGCAGGGCCGCCAGTCCGCTGAACCATACGGTATTGACCGCCGCCTTCTCCGGGTCGCCGCGGTGACAGTGGTGGCTTTCATCGTTCAGTACCATAACCCGCCCGGCAACTTGGGGGGCCAAGCCGGTAATGCGGGTCACGATTTCCGGCGGAGATTCCAGCTGGTCTTGGGCTTCGGCGGCGGTAGTGGGATGGCGGCCGCCGTCCAGTAGGTTTTGCTCGTTCTGGCGCGGCTTGAGGGCTACGCTGCGGGGTTCCAACTGGTGATAGTTGGCGACCCGCACCTGGGCTTGGGCCAGGCACGGCTCCCACTCATCCCCCGGCGGCAGCAGCTCGAACTCGGCGTAGGCATTGCCGGGACGGTGGGGCTTTAAGGATTTCAACCGATCCCGCACGGTAATGCCCGGCGTCAGCAGCAGAAAGCGGTTAGTAAAACGCGGGTCATCCCGGTCCTCCAAGTGATTGGCGGTCTGCCAGATAATCAGCAAGGCCATTACCAAAGTCTTGCCGGCCCCGGTGGCCATCTTGTGGCACAGGCGGTCGATGCCGTCATTGTATTGGGCGTTGACCGCCGCCAACTGCTCCAGAATATCCCCCGGCTGCGCCTCCCGGAGCCAGATGTGGGTCAGGGCCGCGTCCAGTTGGGCGAAGTAAAGCCGCCGTTCCGGAGCCTCCTCCCCATCCGCGCCCGTCCAGTAGCGAATCAGGCGGCGGGTGGTGTCGGTAATGCCGGGATAATCGGCTTGCTGCCACTCCAGCACCCGGGCGCGGATTTGGTTGACCAGTTTCAGCTCGGGCCACGCCGTCCCCAGCATTCCGGGTTGGCCCAGGGTTTTCACCCGGGAGCCGGCGACCGGCGGAATGTTTTGGGAGGGCCGCCGCCCCGCCACCGCCGAGTTATAAACGGCGACGGTCTGGTCGTTCAGCTGCCAGTAGTAGCGGGGCGGCGCGTAAGGGTCGTTGATGACCGGTTCGGTTTTGGGGTCTAGCGGGCGCGGCGCAGTATCGAGCATAAGATCCTTGGTTCCCCCGGCGCGGTTTTGCCGGCGCGGCCGCGCCGGTCGGATGGCGGCGGAATAGTCTGCCGGGGGGATTATATCCCCTTGCCCGGCGGCGTCAAGACGCGGGGCAATTATCGGCTTTACATAAAGCTAGAAATATGGGGAGTAACAAAACTCCGCCGCCCAAAAACCAAAAAATTTCGCGAAATTCCCCCCTCCCGGGAATCCCAAACCCCTCCGGCAGCCAACCCCTCCCCGCCCCAATTTCCCCCAATCGCAAAAAGGGCGGGATTTTTGGCTTGACAAAAATCCCGCCCTTTCCTACACTTTTATTACCGGCATCACCGCCGGCATTAAAAGGCTCTGGCCGCCCGGAGGTATCCCCAATGAACCGCTATCGATTCCCCATTGCCATCCTTGCCCTGTCCGCCTTGACCCTGCTCCTGTTCTTTACCGCCAGCCCTGACCCCACGGCCCAGGCGGCCCCCCGTTCCATTCCTTGGGACTGCTCCGACTGGCAAGAATCCCCGGCCGTTGCCGATGCGGACGATGCCCGCGTCTCGATGATCCTCGAAACCTTGGCGGCGAACCGGGGCAAATCCATCTACTGCGCCATCGACCAGTCCGACACCTGGACCAAGGCCGAAACTTGGCTTGCCGGCCGGGACCGCAACGAGCGGGACGACACCGTCTATTTCGGCCAAAGCGGCAACTTCCGCGGCTTTCTGGCGGCCCAAGAGGGGTATCTGACGGATGGGGAGTCCGGCGTAACCGGCGTCAGCCGCGACCTGATTTTTGAGTTCCCCCGGGAGGAACGCCGCCGCCGCCGCACCATCACCAAACGCCTGTTCCTCGAACCCAGCGCCGACTTTGACCAGATGGTTTGGTCCTTGTGGGGGGCAAGGACCGCTAAGACGGCTGTCGGCTCCCGGATCTTAGAAGCCCAACACCGTTTTACTGGCGTGGGTTTTAATCCCTACTTTGATGAGACGATACCGAATGACCGGTACGGCGGACCGCACTCCCGGCTCAATAATTGGGACACCCTGCTCCGGGAAAAGGGCAACGAGCGCTGCCGGGCTTTGGGCTATCAACGCGGGGTCAACCCCGAAATGTCCTTCGTTGACCCCAGTGACGGGAGCACCCCTTGGATTTCGACCAAGAGAAATGAGAGCGGCGGCACCGGTCGGGCGTGGCCCGAAAATAGGCTCACGGAACACGTGCTCGGCACGGTAAGTGATGCGGATGCCGATGGGGCGGCCGGCGATGCCGTACGACTGGCGGCGGAGCAGGCGAATAATTATTACGCCTACCTGAGAGAGAGCAGTGACCCCAACTGGTATAGCTGGGCCCGCCAAAGTTTCCCCTTCAGCGTCACCTGCATCAAGAAAATCCGCCGGTGACGCCAGCCGCGGCCGGCTATCGCCGCACACTAGCCATCGCACGCTAACCGCAAAGGGGGCGGGTTGTTGCAGAGCCTCCCGCCCCCTTTGCTTTTTTGCCGCCGCGTATTACAATCGCCGCCAATCCGCAAACCAGGGGTTGACAACCTTGGCGGATGGTGGTATCGTTCTATCAATCCTCCCCACCCTCGGTTTGTCCTTGCCGGCAAATTGACTGGTGGGGCTATTCTTTTGCCGGGCCGTGGTCGAGGGACTGGCCATCGCCAGCTTCTGCCTGGTTAGTCTCTGGTTCATCAACTACGCCATTCCGGAGGTATGGAAAATGATTGGCGAAATGTTTAAGCAGCAACGCTACGACCTGGGCCACCGCCGCGGCCTCGAACAGGGCATCGCCCAAGGTATCCAAACCCAGCAGAAAGCCTGGGAGGACTGGAACCGTCGCCGGGAAACGGCCCAAGCCAACGGCGAACCCTTTACCGAACCCCCGCCCACCCTCGACACCACCCAAAACGGCCACCACGGCTAACCACCCCAAAGCCGGCCGCCAGCAAAGGCGGCCGGCCGTACTTCCCCCAAGTCTATCGCCTATAGCAACCGTCCCGCCTGCCCGCCTACCATCCTTCCCCCGAAAGGGGGAATCCAGAATCCCCGCCCTTTCCGCATTCCCCTTTTTCACGGAAATGACGGAAACCCGGAACTCCATCCCTCATCCCCCCATTCCCATCCTCAATCACCCCTAACCCCGCCCTTGCCAAAAAACGCCGCCCCCATAACCCCCGCCAACGCCATCACCGCCCCCACCCGGAAAAATCCCTGAAACACCGTCAACCCCGCCTGCCGCACCCCATCCCCATACGCCGCCAACCGCGCCGCCTGCTCCAGCGCCGTCTCCCCCGCCATTGGCAGCGGCAGCGTCAACCCCGCCGTCAGCGACTGAAACTCCGTAATCCCCCACGCCGCCAATGCTGCCAATCCCAAAGTCATCCCCAGCAGCCGCGCCACCACCACCAGCGCCGCCGCCGTCCCCCGGTAATCCGCCGCCACCGCGTTAATCGCCACCGCCGTTATCGGCGCAATCACCAATCCGAACCCCAACCCGGCTATCGCCAAATGTACCGTCAACTCCGGCTCCCCAATATCCAACCCCCAACCGCTGACCAGATACAACCCGCCCGCCGTCAGCAGCAGCCCGGCTATCGTTACCGGCTGCGCCCCCAATCGTCCCAGCAGCAAACCCCCGACTATCGCCCCCACCGGTATCGCCGCCGTCAACCGCAGCAGCCACAACGCCCCCGTAAAAGCGTCTCGCCCCATCACCGTATTTGCCATTAGCGGCGTCGTAACCAATGCGATAATCAACGCCACTCCCACCAGCAGCTGCGTCAAATTCGCCATCAAAAACGCCCGGGAACGGAACAACGCCGGCGGCAGCAATGGCTGATTTACCCGCCGCTCCAAAAATCCCAATCCCGCCGCCAACGCCAACCCGCCGCCCAGCAATACCAAAGGCAATGCCGACTCCCCGGTGAACAGCCCCGGCCGCGACAATGCCACCGATAAAACCACCAACGCCGCCACCAGCAAAATCCCGCCCCGATAATCCACCGTCGCCGCCCGCTGCCGCTCATTCGACAGCAGCAGCAATCCCGCCGCCACCAGCGCCGCCTGCGGCAGATTCAACCAGAACAGCCACCGCCAGTTCGCCCATTCCACAATCGCCCCGCCGTAGGCCGGCCCTAGCATCGACCCCGCCTCCGCCGCGCCGCCTACAATCCCCAAAGCCAGCCCCCGCCGCTCCTCTGGTACCACTGACACCGCCATTGCCATCCCGATGGGCACCGCCGCCGCCCCGCCGATTGCCTGGACCACCCGCGCCCCAATCATCCATTCCAAACTCCCCGACACCGCTACCAGCACGCTCCCCCCGGCAAACACCCCCAGCATCAGCAGATAAATCCGGGGATAGCCATACACATCCGCCCACCGCCCGATAATCGGCATAAACGCCGTATAGCCCAGCAAATACGCCGTTACCACCCACGCTACTCGGTCCAACTCCCCAATGGGAATCCGCAAATCCCGCATCACCGCCGGCAATACCGTCACCACCACCGTCTGGTCCAACGCCGTAAAAAACGCCCCCAACCCAATAACCGCCAACGCCACCCCGCTTGACGCCCGTCTCCTGCCAAACATAAAAAAACCGCCGCAATCCCTCGAATAAAGCCATTATATATGTTAAACTTCCCTCACACCTTCACCCCAAGGAGCCATCCCGATGACTAACACCGCCGCCGTTAAAGACCCGGTTCTGGTCGTTGTCCAACTCACCGGGGGCAACGACTATCTGAACACCGTTGTTCCCTACGCCGACGGCCGCTATTACGACTACCGCCCTACCGTCCATATCCCGCCGGAGCAGGTTTTGCCCCTGGACGACCGGGTAGGCTTTAATCCGGCATTAGCCCCGGTCAAAGAGCTGTATGACCGCGGCGAAGTAGCCATCATCCACGGCATCGGCTATCCCAACCCCAACCGTTCCCACTTCCGTTCAATGGACATCTGGCACACCGCCGAGCCGGATAAGGTTGGCACTGAGGGCTGGTTGGGCCGGGCCATCCGCGAGCTGGATCCGTCCGGGGAGAATGTGCTGACCGGCGTCAACTTCGGGCGGGGGCTGCCGCGAGCCATGGCCTTGCCCGGCGTGCCGGTAGCGTCAGTTTCCGAATTGTCTGGCTATGGGCTGCTGACCGGCATTGACCAGCCGGAAGTCCGGGAGCGGGCCTTGCAGGTCTTTGCCCGGATGTATGCGCCGGCCGTCGGTTCCGGCCCGGTTCTGGACTACTTGGGACGCACCGGAAGGGACGCTTTGACCGGGGCCGATGCTTTGCGCTCCGCCCCGCAAAAATATCAGTCCGGCATTGAATACCCGGACAATGCCATCGGCCGCAACCTGCGGAACATCGCCCAGGTCTTGACGGCGGATTTGGGGACGCGGATTTGCTACACCCAGCACGGCGGCTACGACACCCACGCGGCCGAATTGGCGGTGCATAGCGGGTTGTGGTCGGAGTTGGCGCCGGCCTTGTCCGGCTTTTTTGCCGACTTGCGGGAGCAGGGGCTGGCGGAGCAGGTCGCAATGCTGGTCTTTACCGAGTTTGGCCGGCGGGCGCGGGACAACGGCTCCGGCACCGACCACGGCTCCGGCGGAATGGCCATGGTAATCGGCGCGCCGGTAAAGGGCGGGCAATACGGCGAATACCCGTCCCTGGCCGCCGCGGACTTGCTCGAAGGCGACTTGCGCGCCAACCACGACTTCCGCGGCCTCTACACCACCCTGGCCGAGCAGTGGCTGGGGTTGGACGGGGTTGCGGTGGTAGGGGGAAAGTTTGAGGGGGTGGGGGTGTTTGACAAGGAGTAGGCGGCGCGGCGGTGGATGTAGCAGATTGGGTTTCCGGGATGGGGCTACTCCTGATATAGGCATTAACCGTTAGGAAAGAATAGCCGGCGCAACCACGACGCCAATTCATCCGCTTTGGGCGTGTCCGGGTCAAGAAACCTGGCGTTGATAGCGGTGCCTAGCTGAATTCCAGGGTCTGACTGCCAAGCCAACCAAGTATGAATTACGGCTTTGGGCTCCGCCAAATCGCTGAAAAGCCGATGGGGAATGTCCGCGACGCAGCTCTTGGCGTAGCCCAGAAGTTGGTCGGTTTGGGGAATAAGGAACTGCAAAAAGTTCTCCAGGATGCCGGGGGTCTGGTTATCCGGCATAACCCATACGCCAAAACGGGGGTAAAGAGTTCCCGCCGGCGGGTCAATTATAGTCCCGCCCTTGTCTGGTTGAGCCGGCACAAGGTAACCGAGCCTGCCGACCCGATCGCGGATCGACTGCCAGCGACTGCTCAAGTCCGTGTCAGCGTCGATAACTACGCCAACAACATCCCCGTCCTCGTCGCTCGCCCGGAGTTGGACGGGAATGTTTTCAAGGAGCGGTCTTACACCACCGAGGTGCTTTATACCCCCCAATTGAATTCCGCGTTGCTCACAGAGGTGTTGCAGGATGCGTACGTCGTTCCTGCCTTCCACCAGAAGTAGCCTGCTTGCCATATCAGCGCACCTCAATATGATCGCGGGTTATGACCGCCAGTTCGTCCTCTCCAAACACTGTAGGGATGATATTTTCACCCCGACGCGTCAGGCGAATGAGCATACCATCCTCCGGAGTTTCCGCTGCGGCTTCTTGGAACGCTGACAGGGCGTCGTTGCTGTGCGAGGTCGCAAAGACTTGGATGTTAAGCTCCTGGGCCAAGCGGAATATCATCCGCCAAGCATCCAATTGCACCGTGTGGTGTAACCCGTTCTCAAACTCGTCAACCAGCAAAATGCCCCCTTTGGCGTTGACGAGGGAGAGGATAATGGCAAACAATCGGTTTAACCCGTCGCCGAAAGACCGCAACGGTACCGGATGGTCGATGTTTTCGGTACGGACAATGGCTTTTCTTGGCCGGCGGGTTCCTTCGTCCCCAACCATAGAAGCGGCAGAAATTTGAGGGTCTATAATGTGGAGTGCTTTAACAACCTCTTTTTCAAGAGGCGTCAACACAACTCCATCCCACATAGGCCCCAAGGTCGCGGTTCCTTCGGTACCATAGGAACTTACCAAGATGCAAGGCATCCGGTAATTGTTCTGATATCGAGAGCGGTACAGACGCCCCATAATGGAAGGACTGAGCAACCGTTCCAGACGGTGGAACTTCGCACCATCCTCCGTTTCCACCACCAGAGCGGGTGTTCCGAAGGTATCTTCAACTATATTTCGTTGGGTAGTTGCGGCTCCGGTGCGCGCTGCAGTCCTTTCCTCAGGAACCCAATCGACGTACATACTCAACCATTTGGATATTCCGTTGCCAAATGGCAAAGCACCGCCGGTTGAAATCCCTATCCTTTGGGAGCTTTCCAAAAACCCGGGAAAACCGTGGAATAGGGAGGAAACCTGAAACAAGCTCTCCGGGTCGGGAGCGCGTTCCTCTTCGCCCGCGACTGAGGAATACTCTTCGCGATACCGGAGTATCTCCTGGATGACGTGAGGTGCCGCGTTCTGCGTAAAGATACGCAGAGCTTCCAGAATGGACGACTTGCCGGTGTTGTTCTTCCCGGTAATCAGGTTGACCCGCCCCAACCGTGGAATCTCCAGAGCCTCTATCCCCCGAAACCCCTGGATGGACAGGCTGGGCAGGTGCAAGTCCGAATTGACCATCTCTTGACTGTCCCCCGAAAAGTTTCCGCAATTATAACCGGTTTCCCCAACCCTTGACAACCCCCGCCTCCCTCGTGCATTATATACGAACTATTGTTCTTTCCCAATCCACGACCGGAGGTTAAGCGCCCCTATGCTCATCAAACGGGCCCCGGACACCTACGAAAAACTCCAAATCCTCGGCGGTATGGCCGGCGACGATGTCCTCGCCCAGCCCCAATACAGCGGCCGCAACAAGTGGGCCTCCGGCCCCACCGGCCCCGCCGCTACCGCCGCCGCCAGCGGCCACCGCTACTCCTACACCAACCCCGCCAAACGCCCCTTGCCCGCCGTCTATCGCGCCGCCATGCCCAACGGCAAGGCCATCAACCTGATGCGGGTGATGTTCACCGACTTCTGTATGATGGACTGCGCCTATTGCCCCAACAGCGTCTATGTCCCCCGCAAACGCTACGCCTTCAAGGTGGACGAACTGGCCCGCGCCTTCCAAGAAATGCACCAACGCCACACCGTCGCCGGCCTGTTCCTCAGCTCCGGCATCGCCGGCAGCGGCTCCAAAACCACCGACAAAATGATCCAAGTGGTCGAAACTATCCGCCGTAAGTATGGGTTCACCGGCTATGTCCACCTGAAAGTTATGCCCGGCACCGAATACCAGTATGTCGAAGCCGCCCATCGCCTCGGCACCCGCCTGTCGGTGAATATCGAAACTCCCACCGCTGAAATGATGTCCCGCATCAGCCCCCACAAAGACTTTGACGGCGGCATCCTGGGGCCGATGCAATGGATTGACCAACTGACTAAAGCCAGCAGCGGCGGCGCCGTAGGGCAAGCCACCCAAATGGTAGTAGGGGCCGCCGACGAAAGCGACGCCGACATCTTTCAGCGCATCGACCAGCTGTACGGCGACTGGCAGCTGAAACGCGTCTATTATACCGCCTTCCGCCCGGCGGCGCATACGCCAATGGCGGAACATCCCGCCGTGCCGCCGCTGCGCGAACACCGCCTTTATCAAATGGACTGGCTCAAGCGCATTTACGGCTATGCCAACTCCGAGTTGAACCTGGCTTTTGACGGCGCCGGCTTTCTGCCCCTCGACCAAGACCCCAAAACCGCCATCGCCCTGGAAAACCTTGACGCCTTTCCAGTGGACTTGAACGCCGCCAGCCGGGAGTCCCTGCTCCGGGTGCCGGGCTTGGGCCCCACTTCCGCCGACCGCATTATCGAGAACCGCCGCCGCCATCCGATTGACAACTGGCGGGATGTGCAGGCGATGGGCGTAGTACGCAAGCGGGCTTGGCCCTTTGTAATTTTCCCCGGCCAGCGACCGCCCAGCGCCAAGCAGCTGAAACTCGACTTGTTCAGCCAGGGCGCCGTCGAAACCGGCCCGCCGGCCGGGCCCCTCGGCCCCTCGGCCGCCGCCGGCTCTGGAACCGCCCCCTGCGGCGCGGCCGGCGGCTGCGGCAGCTGCCCCCTCTACGGAACCCCCGGCATCCGGGGTAAGCATCCGGGATAAGCAACAGTAGCGGGCGGGGCCGCCGGGCCTAAATCCCCGGCGGCCCCGGCCCAATGCGGCCGCCGCTGCGCCGGCGGCTACCGCTCCAACGGCATCAACTCCCCATCCACCACCCGATTCATCCGAAACGAACCGCCCACATCCCCATTGGCGTCAAAGCTGATGACGCCGTAATACTTCCCCTCCCAATCCTGCGTCCCATACAGAAAATCCCGCATACACGCCGTATCCCGGTCGCCGCACGCCAGCAGCATCGCCGCCAGCAGCAGCGTCCCATCGTAGGCAATGGCGCAGTAATGATCCAGGTCGCAATCGGTGTCCCCTTGCAGCGCGGCGAACTCCGCATCCCCCTGCGTCTTGAAAGTCAACGACGGGATATAGTAACCCTCCAGCAAATCGCCGTACTCCTCCAGGGCCGCGTGCGCCCCCGCCACCAAATTGCTCACCCCGGCCCCCTCATAACCGGCCGCCTGCAACGGCGTCAGCAAATAGCCAATGTCGGCAAAGGTCTGCGGCAGCGCCACCACCAAATCCGGCTCGGCCGCCACGATGCGCTCCGCCGCCGCGCTGTAATCCCCCTCGCCGGAAGGTACCAGCTCATCGGCAACTATTTCCCCGCCGCCTTCCCTCAGCAGCCGCGCAAACCATTCCCGCAAATCCCGGGCATAAGCCGTATCATTGCTGAACAAGGCAAAGCGTTGAAACTCCCCCGCTGGCAATTCCGCCACCGTCGCCCGCACCGCCGCCGCATTGCCCGGAATGTTGCGGAAAACGTAATCCCCGGCTTCCGATACCGCGCTGGCCGTGGACAACGGCGTCAGTTGCAGTATCCGATTCGCCTCGGCATAAGGGGCTATCCCCAGGGTTTCATCCGAACAGCTGCCGCCATAGATGATTTTGACCCTTTCCTCCTCAACCAGCCGCCGCGCCGCCGCCAAAGCGTCAACGGAATTGCACTTGCCATCCGCCGCGATCACCTCAATCCGCAGGTTGTCCGCCGCCCACTCCGCATTGATGTCCGCCACCGCCCGCTCGATAACCCGCTCCACCGGCAGCCCATAGCCCGCCCCGTTCCCGGTCAAGGGATGCACCGTCCCAATGCGGTAGGTAATCGGCCCCGGCGGCCCGGCCACGCCATCCCGGATTTGGTTAATCCGGTAGTCCCCGCTGACATCGCCATTGGCGTCAAAACTGATGACGCCGTAATACTTGCCCTCCCAACCCTGCGTAGCGTACAGGAAATCCCGCATACAGGCCGCATCCTGAGCCCCGCACTCGACCAGCATCTCGGCAATCAGCTCCACCCCGTCATAAGCCGTAGCGCAGTAAAAATCCCAATCGCAGTCCGTAGCCAACTGCATATCCTCGAAGTAGGGCTGCCCGCCTTCGCCCTTGAAACGCACCGCCGGCACATAGAAACCCTCGAGCAAGTCGCCGTATTCCGCCAACGCCGCCGGAGCGCCCGCCACCGCATTGCTGGCCCCGGGGCCGGCATAACCGGCCGCCTGCAAGGCGGTCAGCAAATAGCCAATGTCGGCAGCGGTCTGCGGCAGGACGACCACCAGGTCGGGATTGGCGGCGGCGATGCGGCGGGCCGCCGCGCTGTATTCGCCCGCCCCGGAGGGAACTACTTCATCGGCAACGATCTCGCCGCCGCCTTGGGGCAATAGCCGCTGATACAAGCCCCGCAAATCCCGGGCAAAGGCGGTGTCGTTAGTGAACAGCGCAAAGCGGCGGTAACCCCGCTCCAATAGGAAGGGCGTCATCGTAGCGACATGGTCGGCGTTGGAGGGAATGTTGCGGAAAACATAATCCCCCGCCCCGGAAATTTCCGTGGAGCCGGACAGCGGCGACAGGAGCAGTACCTGGTTCGCTTCGGTGTAGGGCGCCATCCCCAGGGTTTCGTCCGAGCAGGTGCCGCCATAGATTAGTTTGACGCCCTCCGCCTCGACCAACCGCCGGGCGGCGGCCAAAGCGTCCGCGGAATTGCATTTGCCATCCGCCACAACCACCTCAAGGCTAAGGCGGCGGTCGTCGGCCGCCCACTGCTGATTGATGTCCGCCACCGCCCGCTCGATAACCCGCTCCACCGGCAAGCCATAGCTCGCCCCGTCGCCGGTCAAAGGATGCACCGCCCCAATGCGGTAAATCGTCGGCTCCGCGGCACACCCGGCCAAAGCCAGAGCTAACAGAACCACCAAAGCCGCCGCCGCACCCCGGCCCCGACTGCCCGGCTGGAAAAAGCGGAACAAGTGAAACTTGCGCAAACTGAACATCTAAACCCACCCTCTGCCTTGAGCGTATTGAATGGCGGCGTCAATCGGATGAATGCAACCACCGCCGACAGTAATACCTTATTTAATCGCCGGGGCGATGTCAATATGCGGCGGCCGCCGCCCTTAAAAACTCCCCAACCCCTTTCCCTATGTCATTCCGAGGCGACAGCCGAGGAATCTAAAAATGCCCGCCCTTGACTCCTCTCGAGACTTTTAGATTCCTCCCTTCGGTCGGAATGACATAGGCAGGGGCGGCGGAATGACCTAGCGGCCGGGTAACCAATCCGGCCCGCCGTATTTTTTCGCCCATCTCCCGGGACCAAAAATTTTTTTAACTCCCCCCAACCCCTCGGCAGCCAACCCCACCCTTCCCGAAAAGTCCAAAAGTGTAAAAAAGGGCGGGCTTCCTACTTGACAGGAAGCCCGCCCTTTTTTACACTTTTATTACCGGCTTTCTACCGGCATTAAAAGTCCTGCTGCCGCGAGGTATTGCTATGAACCGCTACCGATTCCCTATTGCCATCCTAATCCTGTCCGTCATGACCTTCGGACTGGTCTTTACGGCTAGTCCGGCCCCGGATGCCCAAGCCGCCCCCCGTTCCATCCCTTGGGACTGCTCCGACTGGCAAGAGACCCCGGCCGTGGCCGATGCCGAGGATGCCCGGGTCTCGATGATCCTCGAATCCTTGGCCGCCAACCGGGGCAAGTCTATCTACTGCGCCATCGACCAGTCCGACACCTGGACCAAGTCCGAAACCTGGCTTGCCGGCCGGGACCGGAATGAGCGAGATGATACGGTCTATTTTGGGCAGCAAGGCAACTTCCGGGGTTTCCTGGCCGCCCAAGAGGGCTATCTGACCGACGGGGAATCCGGCGTAACCGGCGTCTCCCGCGACCTCATTTTTGAGTTTCCCCGGGAGGAACGCCGCGGCAAGAAAACCATCCGCTTCCGGGTCCGCAGCGAATCGGCCGCTACCGGTACCTGCCCGCCGGTGCCGGCTTCCAGTCTGCAATTCCCTGCTCCTGAAAACAATTACGTGGCGGAGCATGACACGCCGGGCGGCACCCTGATTTGCACCGACTATGGCAGCCATTCCGGCTCTTATACTTACGACGGTGAAAGTACGCATTCGCGCGCCCGGAACGTCTATGCCGGCGAAGACGCCGGCCAAACTGACTGGTCGGTTGACTGGCGAACCAACGTCCGTACGCCGTCTGGCTTTGGCGGCGGCGGGTTCCGTTCCCCGGACTGGTGGCGGGCCCGGGCGGAGGAGAAAGTCATCCCCGCCTGCCAAGCCCGGGGCGGGAAGTATGTCGAGGGCAGCGCCGATTTCGGCCCCGGCCACAACCGCGAAGGCGGCGCCGGCACCTCTAACAATGATAATGGGGACAACCACGGCTGGTTTTTCGCCCTTCAGCGACATAGCGACCGCTATGATCCTGGACAAACCGACCGTTATCGCGGGAGAGCCCGGGAAAGCCGCACTTGGGTCGGCGTCTGCACCAAACGGGTGCGCCGCCGCTAACCCCTTGCCCTCCCGCCACAAAAGGGGGCGGTTCCGGCCGCCCCCCTTTTCTTAATCCCCCTTTCTCAATTCCCCAACATTCCCGAAAATTAATCCAATGACAAACACCACCCTCCAAATCCCTTGACAAACACCCAAACCCGCCCCCATAATAATGCCCGTCAAGGCTGACCTGACCCCGGGACGCCGGGTTCCTTACACTAAGCTAACCGTAAAACTTAAACGCCTGGTGTGAAATTACAAAGCCGGAAAGACTTGGTAAGGGAAGGGGTTTTTGCCGCATAGTTAAGCCTACTCGAGCAAAGGAGGCTGGGCTATGTTGGCTCCGAACACCTTCCTGACGCTGCTATAGGTCCTGGTGAATGACTTTTGCAAATCCCGGGAGTCGTCGCCCCGGCAACCGGGCTGGCCGCCGGCTTTGTCCGACAGCGCGGTAATCACTTTGCTTGGTTTCAGCCAATGGCGACGCTTTGGCAGTGCGCGGGACTTCTACCGCTATGCCGATACCCAGTTGCGGGACGCCTTTCCCCGCCGCCCGAACCGCAGCCAGTTCAACCGCCACTCCCGCCGCTGCTACGCCTTGCAAGCCGCCTTCTGGCGTTACCAGGCCGACTTGCTCCAGGAACCGGAGGGGCTTTACCAAGCCCTCGACAGCACCGCCGTGCCGACCCGGGCCGCCAAGCGGCGGGGGCAGGGCTGGTTGCCCGGCCAAGCCGACATCGGCTACAGCAACCGCTTGGGCTGGTCTGCCGGCTTGCATCTGCTGCTGGCTACGGGCCCGGCCGGCAACATTACCGGGTTCAGTTTGGCCCCGGCCAGCGGCCGATTGTGGAAACGGACTTTGCTCAGTTGCAAGGCTTTTTCCGCTGGGGGCAAGACCGGCCGCACCCTCTGGACGGGTTGCAGACGCGGCTGGTGGCCAAGGTGATTATGCACAACTTCGGCATCGGGCTGAACCGGCGGTTGGGCCGGCCTAATTTGTCCTGCGCCGACCTGCTGGGCTGGCAGCCCCGGGCTATTTCAAACCAAGCGTTTAAGAATTGGGGGTTGGAAGCCGGGGGGTCTGGATTCCCGCTGGCGCGGGAATGACGGTTGGGGTTGCTGAGCGGTAAGTTGCAAAGTAGCAGGCGGGCGGCTAGGTCATTCCGGCCAAAGGGAGGAATCTAAAAATCTTGAGAGGAGTCAAGGGCGGGCATTTTAGATTCCTCGGCTGCGCCTCGGAATGACATAGTAGGAAGGGGTGACATAGTAGCAAGGGGGAAGGGGCGGAGTAACGGCGGGGGGGAGATAGTAGGAAGGGGTATGGTTATGGAAGTGGTTTTGTGCGCGCCGCGGGGGTTTTGCGCGGGGGTGGTGCGGGCGATTGAGGTGGTGGAGCGGTGTTTGGAACGGTTCGGGCCGCCGGTGTATGTGAAACATCAGATTGTGCATAATCCGTATGTGGTGGAGCGGTTGGAGGGGAAGGGGGCGGTGACGGTGGAGTCGGTGGCGGAGGTGCCGCCGGGGTCGCTGGTGGTGTTTTCGGCGCATGGGTCGCCGCCGGAGGATTTTGAGCAGGCGGCGGCGCGGGATTTGCGGGTGATTGATGCGGTTTGTCCGCTGGTGACGCGGGTGCATAATGAGGCGGCGAAGTATCACCGGGAGGGGCGCAGGCTGATTCTGGTGGGACATTCGGGGCATCAGGAGGTTAAGGGGACGATGGGGCAGGCGCCGATGACGCTGGTGGATGACGGGGGCGAGCGGGCGGTGCCGGATTGGGCGGGGGATACGCCGGTGGCGGTGCTGACGCAGACGACGCTGTCGGTGGGGGATACGGCGGCGGCGATTGACGCCATCCGGGAGCGGTTTCCGGGGGCGCAGGTGCGGAATGATATTTGCTACGCGACGACGAACCGGCAGGCGGCGGTGACGAAAATGGCGGCGTTGGTGGATTTGGCGTTGGTTATCGGGGCGCAGAACAGCTCGAATTGCAATCGGCTGCGGGAAGTGGCTTTGGGGCTGGGGATACCGGCGCATTTGATTAACGGGCCGGAGGAGATTGATCCGGCGTGGCTGGAGGGGAAGGAGAAGGTGGGGATTGCGTCGGGGGCGTCGACGCCGGAGGAGTTGGTGGAGGCGGTGATTGCGGCGTTGCAGCCGGAGCGGGTGACGCTGCTGGAGGGGATTGAGGAGGATGTGGCGTTTATTTTGCCGAAGGAGCTGCGGTAGGTTTGGGGAATTGAGAATTGAGAATTAGGAATTAAGAATTGGGGGCGGGGATAGATTCCCGTTTTCCGTTGGCAGTGCGGGAAGGATGGGCCAAGGGTTGGGGGTTCTGGATTCCCACTTTCGTGGGAATGACGGTGATAGTGCGGGAAGGACGGTGGGGGTGGGGGAAGGGCGGTTGGCAGGGGTTGGACGGTTAGCAAGGGGTTGAAGGAGTCGATAGTTCCGTTGAGTGATGCTGAGGGCCGGGCGGCAGCGCAGTCGGTGGGCCGCCGGGTCTTTTCTTTGCCGAGCGTAATATCTTTAGCGGTGGCGGTGGCGCTGCTGGTAGTTTTGTGGCTGCGCTTTGATGTGGACTTGGCGGCCACGGGGCGGCAGATTGGGGCGGCTAATCCCCTGTATCTGTTTCTGGCGGTGGCGGTTCACTACAGCAGTTTTCTGTTTCGGGGGCTGCGCTGGCGGTTGCTGCTGGAGAATGTGCGGGAGGAGGGGGAGGCTAATCCCGGGGTTTTCCATTGCAGCCAATTGATTTTTCTGGGGTGGTTTGCCAATTCGGTGTCGTTTTTCCGCTTGGGAGACGCTTACCGGGCGTATCTGTATTATGAGGAGCGGGGGGCGTCTTTTGCGCGGACGATGGGGACGATACTGGCGGAGCGGGCGCTGGATACGGGAATAATCATCCTGCTGCTGGCGGTGACCTTGCCTTTTCTGGCGGGGAGCAATCCGGAGGCGGCGTGGCTGCTGGCGGGTACTTCCGGGGCGCTGCTGGCGGCGTTGGGGCTGCTGGTGCTGACGCTTTATGCGACGCGCAAGGGGCAAGGGCGGTGGCTGCCGGGTTGGTTGGCAGGACGGTATCGGCAGTTTCAGGCGGGGACTTTGGGGAGTTTTCGGCGGGTGCCGTTGGCGACTTTCTGGGGGCTGCTGGGCTGGCTGGTGGAGATGGGGCGGATTTATTTGGTGGCTTTGGCGTTGGGGATTGAGTTGGGCGGGCCGCTGGTGGTACTGACGACTTTGGCGAATTCGGTTTTGTCGCTGGTGCCGACGCCGGGGGGATTGGGGGCGGTGGAGTGGGGGTTGGCCGGACTGCTGAATCAGTTGTCGGCGCTGTCGATTGCGGCGATTGCGGCGTTGGTGCTGGTGGATCGGTCGATAACTTATTTGAGTACGATTGTAGTAGGGGGAACGCTGTTTCTGGCACGGTGGGCGGCGCGGATTGGGCGGGCCGGGCGACAGGCGGCGGGTTAAGAGTTTTCCGTCCGGCAAGGGGTTCGGGATAGGCGGGAAGGAGCGGCTATTCGGGTTCGACCGAGGGGAGGTCGTCGAGGGAGGGCAAGTCCTCGATGGGAGTTGGCTCCTCTTGGGGCGGCTGCATTAGCAGGGTCAGGCGGCGGCGTTGTTCCCGGGTGAGGGATGCCGAGGATAGCGGTTTGGGTTCGGATTGGCGGAGGGATTCCAGGGCGGCGACCAGGTCCCGGGCAGTGTTGATGCCGTCTTGGACATGGGTGGTACTGAGTTCGTACTCGAAGAAGTTGTTGTGCTGGGATTGGATAGCGTCGAAGTCCCGAAGCAGGGTGGGGTTGTTTTCCTCGTCGCGGAGCTGTTCGAGGATGAGGCCGACGCGGTGGTGGTTGTAGTGGTTCCAGCCGCGGAGTTCGCCGTAGGCTTTGGCGGCCGAGGTTACGGCGCCGTATGCCTTTTCGGATGCCTGCATGGTGTCGCCGCGGTTCAGTTCCTGCTGGGCTTGCTGAAGTTTGCGGCGGCTGAGGCCGGCGTAGCGGTCGGATTTTTGCTGGCGGTGGTGGGGGGCGGGAGTAGTCATTGAATTGCCGTTCCTTGAGTTGGGGTGGGAGGGGCTGCTAGTCAGGCCGGGTTATTCGGGTTCGACCGGGGGGAGGTCGTCGAGGGAGGGCAAGTCCTCGAGGGGGGTTGGTTCCTCTTTGGGTGGCTGCATTAGCAGGGTCAGGCGGCGGCGTTGTTCCGGGTTGAGGGAGTTTGCCGGCAGGGGTTTGGGGTCGGATTGGCGGAGGGATTCCAGGGCGGCGACTAAATCCCGGGCGGTGTTGATGCCGTCCTGGACATGGGTAGTACTGAGTTCGTACTCGAAGAAGTTGTTGTGCTGGGACTGGATAGCGTCGAAGTCCCGAAGCAGGGTGGGGTTGTTTTCCTCGTCGCGGAGCTGTTCGAGGATGAGGCCGACGCGGTGGTGGTTGTAGTGGTTCCAGCCGCGGAGTTCGCCGTAGGCTTTGGCGGCGGAGGTTACGGCGCCGTACGCCTTTTCGGACGCTTGCATGGTGTCGCCGCGGTTCAGTTCCTGCTGGGCTTGCTGGAGTTTGCGGCGGCTGAGGCCGGCGTAGCGGTCGGATTTTTGCTGGCGGTGGTGGGGGGCGGGAGTAGTCATTGAATTGCCGTTCCTTGAGTTGGGGTGGGAGGGGCTGCTAGTCAGGCCGGGTTATTCGGGTTCGACCGGGGGGAGGTCGTCGAGGGAGGGCAAGTCCTCGAGGGGGGGTGGTTCCTCTTTAGGCGGCTGCATTAGCAGGGTCAGGCGGCGGCGCTGGTCCCGGGTGAGGGATGCCGCGGATAGGGGGTTGGGGTCGGATTGGCGGAGGGATTCGAGGGCGGCGACCAATCGTTGGGCGGTGCCAATGCGGTCCTGGACATTGGTGGTACTGAGTTCGTATTCAAAGAAGTTGCTGTGCAGTCCCCGGATGGCGTCGTAGGCTTCGGTCAAGGCGGGGTTGTTTTCCTCGTCGCGGAGTTGTTCGAGGATGAGGCCGACGCGGTGGTGGTTGTAGTGGTTCCAGCCGCGGAGTTCGCCGTAGGCTTTGGCGGCGGAGGTTACGGCGCCGTACGCCTTTTCGGACGCTTGCATGGTGTCGCCGCGGTTCAGTTCCTGCTGGGCCTGCTGGAGTTTGCGGCGGCTGAGGCCGGCGTAGCGGTCGGATTTTTGCTGGCGGTGGTGATGGTCGGCGGGAGGGGGCATGGGATTGCCTTTCCTTGTGTTTGGGGTGGGCGTTGAGGTGGGGGTTGTTGGTTTAATGTTACCATATTGGGGGCGCTGCGGCGGGGTTTAGCCGGGATGTGGCAAATGTTTGGCGGGAATTGCTTGACATTGACGGGGATAGGTGAATATAATCAAGGGCGAGCCGTTGACTGACAGCGGCGCTCTTATCCGCACGGCGTTGGCCGTCGCCTTTTTAAGTCCACACCGCAAAGTTTCCGGCTGCACCCGAAGTTGCTTGCTTTCCTTAACGCACCGTTGGATTTTGGCGGGAAAGGTATGACCACCAAGTATATATTCGTTACCGGGGGGGTGGTCAGTTCCATCGGCAAGGGGATTTGCGTTGCTTCGATTGGGCGCATTCTCAAAAGCCGGGGGCTGTCGGTTTCGGTGGTGAAGCTGGATCCGTATCTGAATGTGGATCCGGGTACGATGTCGCCGTATCAGCATGGGGAGGTGTTCGTAACCCGGGACGGGGGGGAGACGGACCTGGATTTGGGGCATTACGAACGGTTTATTGATGTGGAGTTGACCCGGGCGTCGAATGTTACGGCGGGGCAGGTGTATCGGTCGCTGATTGACAAGGAGCGGCGGGGGGATTTTCTGGGGGGGACGATACAGACCGTCCCGCATTTGACCAATGAGATAAAAGGGCATCTGACGGCATTGGCGGCGGATTCGGGGGTGGAGGTTATCGTGGTGGAAGTGGGCGGCACGGTGGGGGATATTGAGGGGCTGCCTTTTCTGGAAGCGATTCGGCAGATGCGGAAGGACGTGGGGCGGAATAATGTCTGCTATGTGCATTTGACTTTGCTGCCTTACATTGCGGCGGCGGAGGAGTTGAAAACGAAGCCGACGCAGCACAGCGTCAAGGAATTGCGGAGTATCGGGATTCAGCCGGATGCGCTGATTTGCCGGAGCGATACGCCGATTTCGGAGGCGATTCGGGAAAAGCTGTCGCTGTTCTGCGATGTGGACAGTGAAGCGGTGATACCGCTGGCGACGGTGGATAATGTGTATGCGGTGCCGCTGATTTTGGAGGAGGCGGGGTTGGGGCGGTTTATTATGGAGACGCTGTCGCTGCAAGGGCGGCCGCAGGATCTGCGGGACTGGGAAGCGATGGTGACGCAGATGGCGCAGCCGCGGGAGAAGCTGTCCATTGCAGTAGTAGGCAAGTATGTGGAGTATCCGGATTCCTATTTGTCGGTGCGGGAGGCATTGCGGCACGCCGGGGCGGCGCAAGGGCAGGAAGTGGAGATTCGGTGGGTACATTCGGAGGATGTGGAACGGGAAGGGGCGGAGGTTTATCTGAATGAGGTTCAGGGCATTGTGGTGCCGGGAGGGTTCGGGCCGCGGGGCGTGGAGGGGATGATTGCGGCGGTGCATTACGCGCGGAAGTATGAGGTGCCTTATCTGGGGCTGTGTTTGGGGTTGCAGGTGATGGTGATTGACTGGGCGCGGAATGTGCTGGGGTTGGCCGGGGCTAATTCGTCGGAACTGGATCCGGAGACGCCGCATCCGGTTATCCACATATTGCCGGAGCAGGAGGCGGTGACGGACTTGGGCGGGACGATGCGGTTGGGGATTTACCCCTGCCGGCCGCAGGAGAACAGCCGGACGATGCGGGCGTACCGCAATGGGGAGATTGAGGAACGGCATCGGCATCGGTTTGAGGTGAATAACCGGTATCGGGAGGATTTGGAGGCGTCGGGGATGGTGGTGGGGGGGCTGTCGCCGGACGGGAAGCTGGTGGAGACGGCGGAGGCGCCGGGGCATCCCTTTATGGTGGGGGTGCAGTTTCACCCGGAGTTTCGGTCGCGGCCGAACCGGCCGCATCCGCTGTTCTGCGATTTTATCGGGGCGGCGCGGCAGACGATACGGGAGGGGGGACAGACGCCGCTGCCGTTGGGGGGTCGGGGGTGATGGGGGCGGAGTGGCGCAATAAGCTGTATTTCGGCGACAACCTAGGCATCCTGAGGGAGCAGGTCGGGGACGCCAGCGTTGACCTGATTTATCTGGATCCGCCGTTTAACTCTAACGCCGACCACAATATCCTGTTCACGGAAAAGGATGGGCAACAGTCGGCGGCGCAGATAACTGCCTTTGAGGACACTTGGGACTGGAGCCTGGAGTCGGAACTGGCTTACCAGGAGGTGATTAAAGAGGGGCCGGCTAAAGTCGGCGAACTGTTGACGGCGTTGCGCTCGTTTCTGGGGCAGAATGATCTGATGGCGTATCTGACGATGATGTCCCAACGGCTGATCGAGCTGCGGCGGGTGCTAAAGCCGACCGGCAGTATCTACCTGCACTGCGACCCGAGGGCCAGCCACTACCTGAAGCTGCTGATGGATGGGGTGTTCGGGTTCGAGAATTTCCTTAATGAAGTGGTGTGGAATTATCGGAAGTGGACGAATGCGGCGCGGCATTTTCAGAAAAACCACGATGTGATTCTGGTGTATTGCCAGAATAAAGGGGCGCATACTTTCAACAAGTTGTTTGACGCCAATGCGCCGCAAAGCGAGAGGTACGCCCGGGGGTATCATACGAATGTAGTTGCCGGCGGGGTTCGTCAGCTGCTGGTATATGACCGGGAAAAGGCGAAGGAACGGATTGAAAGCGGCGGTTATGATAGAATCGTCTATCGGGAGGAGCAGACCCGGGTCGCCCTGCCCGACCATTGGGAAATTTCAATCCTGAACTCGCAGGCCAAGGAGCGGCTGGGCTATCCCACGCAGAAACCGGAGGCGCTGCTGGAGCGGATTATCGCCGCCAGCAGCAATGAAGGGGATTTGGTATTAGACCCGTTCTGCGGCTGCGGTACGGCGGTGGCGGTTGCCGAGCGATTGAACCGCCGCTGGATTGGCATTGACATCACGCACTTGGCGGTTTCCATAATGAAAAGCCGGCTGCGGGATAGTTTCAGGGATGAGCTGCGGCCCTACGATTTGGTGGGGGTGCCCCGGGATGTCGAGAGCGCGCGGGCATTGGCGGCGGAGAGTGAACACGCCGGCCGCTATCAATTCGAGTGGTGGGCTTTGGGATTGGTGGAGGCCCGGCCCGCGCAGGACCGGAAAAAGGGGGCGGACGGCGGGGTGGATGGCTACATCAACTTTTTTGACGACAACAGCGGCCGGACGAAGCGGGTCATCGTGCAAGTAAAGAGCGGTCAGGTCAACCGGGGGCAGATAGCGGCGCTGCGGGGCGATATGGAGCGGGAAAAGGCGCAAATCGGTTTGTTTATTACCCTGCATCCGCCGACCGGGCCAATGGTACAGGATGCCTTGGCCGCCGGTTTTTACGAACCGGAACACTTTCCGGACCAGCGGTTTCCCCGGGTGCAGATTTTGACCATTGAGGAGCTGCTGGCGGGCCAGGGGGCGGAATATCCCCACTATGCGCCGGCGGGGACTTTCCCCCGGGCGCCGCGCCGGCGGCGGAGTCAGGGGACGCAGGGCAGGCTTTAAGGAACGGTTGCTGCCGGTCGTTGCCATCCGGCGACAAGTTCAGGATGGGCGGAAAACTGCTCGAGCAAGGGAACGACGCTGACACCAAACCGGCCGACAGTCGGCTGGAGGAGCTGGAGTTATGAAACTGTTTTTGGATACGGCGAATGTTCAGGAAATCCGGGAGGGGGCGGAGTTGGGGGTCATCAGCGGGGTGACGACGAATCCGTCTTTGGCGGCCAAGGAGGGTATCGGGGGGAAGGAGAGCTACCGGGCGGCGGTGCAGGAAATCGCCGATATTATCGACGGGCCCATTTCGGTGGAAGTGGTCAGTCTGGACGCGGCCGGGATGATTGCCGAGGGACGGGATATTGCCGAGTGGATTCCCAATCCTTGGGTGAAAATTCCCAGCACGGTCGAGGGGTTCAAGGCGATTTCGGTACTGGCCCGGGATGGCATTAAAATCAACCAGACGCTGTGTTTCACGGTGAATCAGGCACTGCTGGGGGCGCAAGCCGGGTCGACGGTGGTGAGTCCTTTTGTGGGGCGGTTGGATGACATCGGGCAGGAGGGGATGGATTTGGTGGCGGACATTGTGGAGGTGTATGGGCGGCACGAGGTGGAGACGATGGTGATGGCGGCGAGCATTCGCGGGGTTTTGCACTGCACTTTGGCGGCGCAGGCGGGGGCGGATATTGCGACGATACCGTATGGGGTGTTGAAACAGATGGCGCAGCATCCGTTGACGGACGCCGGGGTGTCCCGGTTTTTGCAGGATTGGGAGAAGGCCGGGGGATAAGCGGCCGGGTAACTCTGGCAGCTGCCCCGGTATTGGAAAGGCGGCGGGGTAAAGACGCTTTGGATTCCCGTTGGCGTGGGAAGGACGGGGGATGGCGATACGGGGCAAGGCGGCAAGGCAGGGTTGACCGCGCCAGGGCGGCGGGTAAGTCGCGCCGCTGACTACTAACTACTCAGGGACGGGGCCGGCCGTGGAGCAAACGGCAGTTCCGGCAGAGGATACAGTGTTCCCCGGCGCAAGTTTTTCAGTTCCCGGACGGCGGGCAAGCGACCCGGGGGCTGGGGCAAAGAACTCTATTGAGGTGATGATGGCTACCGCTACTAAACACCGGATGGTTGAAGTATCCGAACTGGGGGCGCTGAGCAAGGATGCGCTCCTGGAAGTGGGGCAGGGCTATGGGCTGGAGGATGGGGCGGCGCTGGCGTCGGCGCGGCGGGAGGATGTGCTGAGCAAGCTGATGCACGCGGTCTCGGCGCGGCAGGCGCTGCTGTCGTCGGGCATCCTGGAGATTATGGATGAGGGGTATGGGTTTCTGCGGCGGATTACCTATCAGCCGGGGAATGGGGATGTTTATATCTCCCAGTCGCAAATCCGGCGGTTCGGGCTGCGTACCGGGGATATGGTGATTGGGCTGGTGCGGCCGCCGAAAGAGGGGGAACGGTACTTCGGGCTGGTGCGGGTGGAACGGGTGAACGGGATGGAGACCGGGCAGGTACATTCGCGATACCGGCAGAATTTTGAGTATCTGACGCCGATTTTCCCGGAAAAGCAGATTGTGCTGGAGACGGACGGGTTTAACCTGTCGACGCGGATGGTGGATTTGTTTGCGCCGATTGGTTTGGGGCAGCGGGGGTTGATTGTGTCGCCGCCCAAGGCGGGGAAGACGACCATCCTGAAGCAGATTGCCCACAGCGTGGCGGCGAATATGCCGGAGGCGGAGCTGCTGGTGGTGCTGATTGGGGAACGGCCGGAGGAAGTGACGGAGATGCGGCGGGCGGTGGAGGGAGAGGTTTTCGCCTCGACTTTTGACGAGTCGGTGGAGGAGCAGTGCCGGGTGGCGGAGTTGGCGTTGGAGTGTTCCAAGCGGCTGGTGGAGAATCAGCGGGATGTGGTGATTTTGCTGGACAGCGTTACGCGGTTGACGCGGGCGTATAACCTGGCGGTGCCGACGAGCGGGCGGACGCTGTCCGGGGGCATTGACCCGGCGGCGTTGTATCCGCCCAAGAAGTTTTTCGGGGCGGCGCGGAACATTGAGGAGGGCGGCAGTTTGACCATCATCGGCACCTGCCTGATTGACACCGGGAGCCGGATGGATGAGGTGATTTACGAGGAGTTCAAGGGCACCGGGAATATGGAGCTGCATTTGGACCGGAAGCTGGCGGATCGGCGGTTTTTCCCGGCGGTGGATATTGTCCGCAGCGGGACGCGGCGGGAGGAACTGCTATACAGCGAAGGGACGATGAAGCAGATTTGGCTGCTGCGGCGGATGATTTCGCTGATTTCCAATGACGGGTCGACGAACGCTACGGAGCGGGTGCTGGAACGGCTGTCGAAATATACGACCAATGCGGAGTTTTTGGATAATTTGAACCGGGAGGCTTAATCCGGGCGGCGGCGGACCGCCCGGAATGCCTTAGACTGCTGGCCTTCCCCCGGAATGGCGGGAGGGCTTTTTGAGTTTTGGGGGAGGGATTAGTGAGGGGAGGGTGTGGTATTATTGACGGGGCGGAGGCGACTATCCGTATAGGGTTTAGCTGCGGGGGGAGTGGGAGTTGACGCTTTACGGGGAGGATAGACTGCTGGAACCCTAGGGGGCGTGGTATCGTTAACGGGGCGGACGAGGTGATTGTTGACTTTTGGGGGCAGCTGATTCGGTTTCCAGATGAGCGGTGGCGGCATATAACGGACCCGGAGGGCGACCATCCGTATATGGTTTATCTGCGGGCGGAGTTGGAATTGACGCTGCAAGACCCGGAGGTGGTAATTCGGTCGACCCGCTACCCGGATACGGCGCGGGTTTATCACCGGTGGTTTGCGGATACTGTTGTGGGGGATAAGTGGCTACGGGTAGTAGTGAATTTTACGGATTCCGGCGGCGCTTTTGTGCTGTCGGCGTATGCCAATCGGCGGATGATACCGGGAGAAGTACTATGGCGGAAAGGGGTTCGGTAAAGGTCTGGTTCGACCGGCCGGGGGATTTTCTGGAAGTCTGCTGGGGCCGGGGCGAGGGGGCGGTGGACAGCTATGACGCTCCTGATGGGGAGTTGGGGCTTACGGTGCATTTGACGGAAGCCGGTCAATCCACCGGCCTTGATGTTATCGGGCCGGCGCATTTTTCCAAACAGGGCGTAGGGCAAAGCCGGGTGCTGGCGGCGGTACAGCCGCATCCGGTAACGGTGGAGTATGACCGGGGGTTGGATTGGTGGGGGGTGGAGTGGGGGCCGGGGGTGGTGTCTTGCGTGGCGACGGTTAATCCGCGGATACGGGCGCGGGTAGATGCGGCCGGATTGATTCAGGGGGTGGAGATTTGGGATTTGCGGGGGTTTGAGGGGGAGATTTTGAATCAGGATTTGGAGCCGGCGGAGTTGGGGGTTGGGGCCGGGTAGAGTTTGATGGGTGGGGGTTCCGTTTGCTAGAGGTATTGGCGGGCTGGCAACGGGTTCGGGGTGAGCTGGAAAATACAAAAAGCAGATGGGGCCGTAAAGGGGGCGTGGTATCGTTAACGGGGCAGACGAGGTAATTGCTGATTTTCAGGGGAAGCTGATTCGGTTTCCTTACGAGCGTTGGCTGCATATCGTAATGCGCCATCCTTATATGGTGGATATGCGGGAAACCATCGGGGAGACGCTGGGAGATCCGGAAGTGGTGCGGTTATCCAACCGGGAACCGGGGCCAAATCCGGGGCAGTCGCGGCTTTACTATCGGTGGTACGATGGTACGGCAATGGGGGATAAGTGGGTTTGCGTGGTGGTGCTTTTCTTGGATGATGGGGATGTTTTTGTCTTGAGCGCCTATGCCACGGACCAGTTGAAAAGGGGGATTGAGCTATGGCGGACAACGGAAAGGATGGGGTGAATGTCTGGTTTGACAACCCGGGCAATTTTCTGGAGATTTTCTGGGGTCGGGGGAACAGCACCGGCAACTATCTGGAGAATACCGAGTTGGACCCGACGCTTTTTCTGACCCCGGAAGGGAAGGTTATCGGTTTCCACATCATCGGTGCGCTGAGCGACTGCCGGGATTATGTGGAGGAGACCTATGTAGTCAACGAAGTTCAAGCATACCCGATCACCGTCCGGTATGACCGGGGGTTGGATTGGTGGGGGGTGGAGTGGGGGGCGGGGGTGGTGGCTTGCGTGGCTACGGTTAATCCGCGGATTCGGGCGCGGGTGGATGCGGCCGGGTTGATTCAGGGAGTGGAGATTTGGGATTTGCGGGGTTTTGAGGGGGAGATTTTGAATCAGGATTTGGCGCCGGCGGAGTTGGGGGTTGGGGCCGGGTAGGGTTGGTTGGTTTATGGGGGTTCCGTTTGCTAGGGGTTTTGGCGGGCTGGCAACGGGTTCGGGGTGAGCTGGAAAATACAAAAAGCAGATGGGGCCGTAAAGGGGGCGTGGTATCGTTAACGGGGTTGATGAAGTAATTGTTGATTTTCAGGGGAAGCTGATTCGCTTTCCTTACGAGCGTTGGCTGCATATCGTAATGCGCCATCCTTATATGGTGGATATGCGGGAAACCATCGGGGAGACGCTGCAAGACCCGGATATAATAATCCGGTCAAACCAAGACTTGGAAGCGGCGGCGGTATATCAGAAGTGGATTGAGGGTACCGCCGTGGGGGACAAGTGGATTCGGGTTGTGGTCAGGGTCTTTGCCAGCGGCGATGCCTTTGTGCTGACGGCTTTTGCGCGTAACATAATGGAAAGCGGGGAGACGCTATGGCAGCGGGAAAATTGGTGAATGTCTGGTACGACCGTCCCGGCGATTTTCTGGAAATCGGCTGGAGTTGGGGGGAAGGGGCGTTCAACGATTATGATGCCCCGGGGGATGAAATTGGCGTTGCATTTCATCTGACCGAGGATTATCGGGCGGTAGGCTTTTACATCCTGGGGGCGTTGTATTCGCCTTGCCGGCGGGCGGGTAAAAGCCGGGTGATGGCGGCGGTGCAGCCGCATCCGGTGACGGTGGAGTATGACCGGGGGTTGGACCGGTGGGGGGTGGAGTGGGGGCCGGGGGTGGTGTCCTGCGTGGATACGGTTAATCCGCGGATACGGGCGCGGGTGGATGCGGCCGGGTTGATTCAGGGGGTGGAGATTTGGGATTTGAGGGGGTTTGAGGGGGAGATTTTGAATCAGGATTTGGTGCCGGCAGAGTTGGGAGTTGGGGCCGGGTAGGGTTGGTTGGCAGTAAGACCTGGGGGCGCGGTAGGATATGGCGGACGGCAAGATTTTGATAGTTGATGATGAGTGGGAGTCGTCTATCGTCAAGGCGGTGCGGCGGCGGCTGGAGGAGGAGGGCTGGCGGACGATAGCGGTGGAGCCGCAGTCGCGGTGGCGGGGCGGCGATGAGTTTGAGGCGGCGGCGATTTACGCTATCGAGGAGCAGCGGCCGGACGGGGTGCTGCTGGATGTGCGGCTGGGGGAACATCGGGATGACCAGTTCAAGGGGCTGGAAATCCTGCGCTATATTGTGGAGCATTATTCCACCCTGCCGGTGTTGATGTTCACCCAATACGCCCAAGGGCCGGCCCGGGATACGGCGGTACGGGGCGCGCTGCGCTGGAATTCGCCGGTGGATTTTATCGACAAGTTAGCCAGCCCGGAGGAAGTGGCGCTGCGGCTGCGGCGGCTGATTGGCACGGCGCCGGAAATCATCCCGGTAGGGGCGCATCTGCTGGTGGATGTGGGGGCTAAAAGGGTGTCGGCGCGGCGGGAGCGGAACGGGACGCTGGAGCCGGTGGATGACATTCACGGGATGAAGTTCGAGATTTTGCGGGAGTTGGCGGCGGCGTGGTATCGGAGTCCCGGGGAGTTGGTGCCGTTCAGCCGTTTGGAACGGTATTCGGAGGGGGAGGAGGCGCGGCCATCGCTGCGGGTGCGGATACGGGAAATCAAGGTATCCATCGGGAAGGCTTTGGGGGTCAGCCTGGGGGCCAATGATTTGATAGTCAATGTGCGGGACCGGGGCTACCGGCTGACGCCCCCGCCGCTGTAGCAGTATGGCTATTCCGCAATTGGGCGCGCCGCGGCGGTCGGCGATACTCTGGAAGCGGCCGCAGACTTGGCCCCGACCGGAAGGTTGGGGCGGGTTGGCTCGGTTTCTGGGCGGCCTGCTACTGGCCGGCGGGCTGCTGGGGCTGCTGTTGGCGCCATTGGCCGGCCCGGCGTTGTTTGCCCGGCTGTGGGGGGTGGAGCCGCTGACTTATATCGGGGCGGCGCTGCTAATCTTGGGGCTGCTGGTCATTGCCCTGTCTTACTTGGCGCCGGCGACTTTGCTGCGGGGCCGGGCCGAGGCGGCGGCGGAACGGCGTTTTGCGGAGCAGTGGACGCAGGTAACGCAGCAGTATTTCGACCTGTTCAACCATGACCTGGGGCGGCCGTTGCGCCGTATCCTGGGCAAGGAACGGGAAATCCGGGAACTGCTGCAATCGGGGGAAGGGGATGCGCTGCCGGCGGTGCGGGAACTGCTGGATGAAATCGAGGAGCAGACGCCGAGCTTTCGGCTGATGCTGTCGAACATTCAGGCGTTGATTGAACTGGAGACGCCTAATGCCGGGGGGACTTTATATGCCGTGGAGCCGGGGGAAGTGGCGCGGCGCAGCGTGGATCGCTACAGTTTGGCGGCGGCGGATGCGCAAAAGCAGATGGCGTGGTGGTCGGAGCCTACGGAGTTCGGCATTGTCTATGGGGACAGCGCCGCCATTGAGCATATCGTTACCAATCTGGTGGACAATGCGGTGCGCTATGCGGAAAGTTATGTGGAAGTGGTGCTAACCCGGGACGCCGCCAATTTTCACATACGGGTTTGGGATGACGGGCCGGGGATTGCGGCGCGCTATCTGCCCTATGTGTTTGACCGGGGGTGGACGCCGGAAGTGGCGCGGCGGGAGGAGCGCACCAGTTCCGGGTTGGGGTTGTTCATTGCGTACACGCTGGCGCGGCGGTATGGGGGGGATTTGACGGTGGCGAGCGTGGAAAAGCCGGATCCGGAACACCATACTTCCTTTCTGGTTACGCTGCCGCTGGGGGCGGCGCCGGCCGGAGCGGCGCGTCAGAATGGGGCGGCGGCGGTATGACCGGCGGCATTTTGAGGAGGTCCCGGGGACGGGCGGGCCGTATAGTTATCCTGGCGGCGTTGCTTTTGGCGGCGCTGGCGGGCTGTGTGCAGGCGGTGGCACGGCCGGGGACTTTCACGCCCACGCCGTTGCCGACGGTTACGCCCACGCCTTTGCCGACGGTTACGCCCACGCCTTTGCCGACGGTTACACCTACGCCTTTGCCGACGGTTACACCTACGCCTTTGCCGACGGTTACACCTACGCCTTTGCCGACGGTTACACCAACACCGTTGCCCACGCCCACACCCACACCATTGCCCACGGCAACGCCGCGGCCGACGGTTACGCCGGCGCCGACGCCGGTATTACTGCCGGTTCTGGAGATTCAGTCGCCGGTGGATCGCAGCGTAGTGCGAGAGGATACGGTGACGGTGCAGGGCGTTACCAGCGTGGGGGCATCGGTCAGCGTCCGGGGGCGGGCGGTGGCTTCCGGAGAAGGCGGCCGCTTTCAGTTGACGGTGCCGGTGGTGCCGGGGGTGAATACGCTGGAGGTAATCGCTATTGACGCGGAAGGGAATCGGAGCAGTAGGACTTTGACGATAACTTTTCTGCCGCCGGAGCCGTTTTTCCTGACGGTGACGGAGCCGCGGGATGCGGTAGTTTTTGAGCGGAATGTGCGCTTGTGGGGACGGACGGCGGTAACGGCGGCGGTGGCGGTGAACGGGGTAGCTATTCCGGTGGACGAGTTCGGGATATTTTCGACCATCGTAACTTTGCGCCCGGGCAGCAACCAGGTGAATGTAATTGCCATCAGCGCGCAGGGGAATGTGCTGCAAGAGACGCTGGATATTACTTTAATACTAGTGCCGCAGTCGTCGTGACCGGGCGGGGATTGGGGTTGATTTCCGGGTCTCCGGTTTCAGAGGTGATGCCGGTGGGGCCGAGTTCACGGCGGGCTTCCATTAGCCCATACCGGCATTACTCCGGGCGGGATTGGCGGGGGATAGAGATCAGCCGGTTTTGATGGCTTGGAGGAGGCGGGCGGTTTCGACGGCGGCGGCGGCGGCGTGGCTGCCGATGTTGCCGGATTTGCCGCCGGCGCGGTTGACGGCTTGGTCCATATTGTCGGCGGTCAATACGCCAAAGATGGCGGGTACGCCGGTGGCTAAGCCGACGGAGGCGATGCCGGAGGCGGATTGGCCGGCGACCATTTCGTAGTGGTCGGTTTCGCCGCGGATAACCGCGCCGAGGCAGAGGACGGCATCATAACGGCCGGTTTCCGCCATAGCTTTGGCGACGACCGGCAGCTCGAAGGCGCCGGGAACCCAGGCTACGCTGAGGTCGGCATCCCGTACGCCGTGGCGTTCGAGGGTTTCGAGGGCGCCGGTGAGGAGCGGGCGGGTTACGAAGTCGTTGAAGCGGGCGACGACGATGCCGACCCGCAAGCCGGCGCCGTCCATAGTTCCCTGCAATTGTTGCGGCAATTTGTCATCTCCCTAAGGGCTGGATTCGGCAACAGGTTCCGGGGGCGTTTGCTTATGGGGCGTTTTCTGGATTCCCGTTTTCACGGGAAGGACGGTAGGCCGGGGTTTCCGGGGCGGTGTTTTCGGCGGCGGCATCGAGATGGCCGCGGATGGTGAACATTCGTTGAAACAGGGTAAAGCAGGAGACGAGGGCAATGACCAGGAGAATCCAGGGCATCAGGGCAAAGGCGGGGGTTAGTCCATCGAGGAACAGGCCGCCGCCGAGGATAATGACGCGTTCGGTGCGAGTCATCAAGCCGGAGCGGATAAAGACGCCCAAGCCTTCGCCGCGGGCGCGCAGGTAGCTGACGCCCTGGGAGAAAATCAATGCCAAGAGCAGGATGATGACATAAAAGGGAGCAAAGGCGGTGGGGTCAAGGAATGCCAAGGCGGGCAAGTCGGCTTGCAGGGCGTAGGCGGCCATTCCGACAAAGAGGGCGGCTTCGCCGAGGCGGTCGAAGACGGAGTCGAGGAGGGCGCCGAAGGGACTGGCGCGGCCGGTCATTCGGGCTAAAGCGCCGTCGAACAGGTCGAGGCCGCCGCCGAGCAGAAAGACGAGGCCGCCGAGCCAGAGGTGTCCGGCGGCGACCAGGGCGGCGGCGGCGATGCAGACGGCAAAGCCGAGCAGGGTGATGGCGTTGGGGGTTAGCCCCACCGCCTGGAAAAGGCGCGCGCCGGGCAGTTCCACATAGCGGGACAAGCCGGCCCGGAATTGTTCTCTACCCGGTACAGCCATTACTGTTCAGCGCAATGCAGTCAAGATAGTAGTTTTCCACTTGGCGGGCGACGACTTGCCAACGGTATTGCTCGACGGAGCGGCGGCCGGCGGCGCCCATCCGGGCCGCCCGGGCCGGGTCGTTAATCAGGGCGGCCAGGGTATCGGCCAAGGCGTCGGGGTCTTTGCGGGGAAAGAGCAAGCCCTGTTCGCCATTTTGGATAATGCCGGCGTAGCCTTCGATGGCGGAGGCGACGATGGGCTTGCCGGCGGCCATAGCTTCGAGCAGCACGATGCCAAAACTTTCCTGACCGGTGGCCGGGGAGCAGAAAATGTCGGCGGAGGCGTAGTAGCGGGGCAAATCCTGATAGGAAACGCCGCCGACCAGTTCGACATCAGCCGGGTTGCGGGCGCTCAAGATCTGGTGGGATTCCGGGTCGAGGTTGCCGGGGCCGACGACGATAAGGCGGAGGTTGGGATATTCCCACTTGAGGCGGCTGTAGGCGGCGAGGAGGTATTTGAGTCCCTTACGCTTTTCGAGGCGGCCGACAAAGAGGAGGTTGGTTTTGCCATCCTGATATTGGGGCCAAGGTTGGGCGTTGGCGGCGAAGTGTTCAACGTCGATGCCGTTGGGGATGATGCGGTAGTCCCGGGGAAAGAAATTGTGGACATATTGATGGGCGGCCGGGGAGACAGCGATGCCGCCGTGGAGCCGCTGATGCCAGCGTTTGACGATGGGCTGGCTGAAACGGTAGAGGTGCTGGCGGTTATGGTAGGCGTGGAAAGTGCCAATGTTGACGGTGTTGGAATACTCGAGGACGCAGAGGGGCAGCACCGGGGCTAAAGGTTCGTGGAGGTGGATGATGTCGAAGGATTCCCGTTCGAGCAAGTCGCGCACCCGGCGGTAGAGCCACCAGGAGAGGGAAAGGCGGGCGATGGAGGCGCCGGAGGGTACGGGGACGGAGCGGCCCAAGGGGACAAAGGCATCCTGCTGGCTGCCGTCCCGGGCCGGGGAATGGGGAGCCAGGATTTGCACGTGGTGGCCGGACAGTTTGAGTTCGTGGGCCAGTTGGGAGACGTGGGCCGTTACCCCGCCGGGCCAGGTGAAATCGTAGGGCGATACCATTGCTATTTTCACGGCGGGTTCATCCCTCCGGGACGGCGCCGGGGGCTAACTTTCCGGAGCGACTTCGGCCGGGGCCGCAATCATATCTTGGGGCGCGCCGTCGCCTTTGATGAAGGACTCTACCATTTCGCGGGCGACATCGTCGGTATATTGTACCGGCGGAGATTTCATAAAATAGGCGCTGGGGCCGGCGATGGCGCCGCCGAGGCCGCGGTCGAGGGCCAGTTTGGCGCAGCGTACGGCATCGACCACTACGCCGGCAGAGTTGGGGCTGTCCCAAACTTCGAGCTTGGCTTCGAGGTTGACGGGGGCGCCGCCGAAAACTTGCCCTTCCATTCGGATGTAGCACCATTTGCGGTCCTGGAGCCAAGGGACATGGTCGCTGGGGCCGATGTGGATTTGGTCGGCGTTGATTTCGGCGTCCATCTGAGAGGTGACGGCGCCGGTTTTGGAGATTTTTTTGGAGACGAGCCGCTCCCGTTCGAGCATATTGAGAAAGTCGGTGTTGCCGCCAAAGTTGAGCTGGTAGGTGTTTTCGATGGTGGCGCCGCGATCCTCGAAAAGGCGGGTCAATATGCGGTGCAGGATGGTAGCGCCGACCTGGGATTTGATGTCGTCGCCGACGATGGGGACGCCGCGCTCCTCGAAGCGGTTGCGCCAGTAGGCTTCCTTGGCGATAAAGACGGGGATGCAGTTGACCATAGCGCAGCGGGCGTCGAGGATTTGCTCGGCGTACCATTTGGTTGCCATTTCGCTGCCCACCGGCAGGTAGTTGATGACCACATCTACCTGGCGCTCTTTGAGGATGCCGGAGATGTCGGCGGTGGAATGGTCGGATTTTTTGACGAGGTGGGAGACATAGCGGCCGATGCCGTCGTGGGTCATACCGCGTTCGACGGGGACGCCCAAGGGGGGTACTTCGGCGAATTTGATAGTGTTGTTGGGCGGGGTAAAGATGGCGGCGGCGAGGTCTTTGCCGACCTTGTTTTCGTCGATGTCGAAGGCGGCGACAACTTCGATGTCCTCGACGCGGTAGTCGCCGATTTGGTTGTGCATAATGCCGGGGATTTCGGCGGTGGTCGGCACTTCCACATACTTGTGGATGCCCTGCACGAGGGAGGAGGCGCAATTGCCGACGCCGATGATGGCTACCTTAATCTTGCCCAAGTTGTCACTCCTTTAGCCGGCTGCGGCCGGTACCGGGTTGCCTTGACCAGTGGGGGCATTGTATCAGTTAAAGCAGGCCGGGGCAAGTAAAGGGGAGGGCGGGGTTGTTCAGCCTTGCCGGGGGCGGAACAGGATATAGAGGGAGAGGTCGCGGCGGTCGGCGGCGGCGCATTGCTCCAGTCCCCGGATGGCTTGCTCGGCTCGGGTGATAATCAGGAGGACGTTAGGGCGGGAAAAGTCTTGGGCCGGGTTGTAGTCGGCCCAGTGGCGCTGCCGCTGAAGGGCGGCGAACAGGAGTCCGAAGTAACGGATTTCCGGGGGAAAGGCCGCCATTTCCGATTGGTTGGCCAGGCGGGAGCGGGCCGCGGTGTGTTCGAGGGAACGGTAGATCAGGAGCCAACCGGGGCGGCGGCGGCGGGCCGGGGTGGCGCCGGCAAGGGCATCGGCGCAGCAGCGGCACAGGGCGTGAAAGAGGGCGTAATAGGCGGTGCTGACGGCCCGACGCAGGTCAGCCTGACGGGGCCGGCCGCGGTTGTCGCTGACGCCGCCGGCGGCCAAGTGCCGGGCAATCCTAATCAGATCGTGGGGATTCATAAACGCCGTACCGCTTGCGGTACATTTTTTTCCAGTCGGATTCTGGTACGAAGGAGACGCCCGGGTACTGGGACAGGGTCACCCCGACTTTTTCCAATTCCTCGATTACCCGCCACTCCAAGGCGTTAGCCCAGACCGGGTCGATGGTTTTAGTTTCGCCGTCAAAGCTGTTGTCAACGACGACGTAGACTTCGACGAACTCGTCGCCGTAATGGTCGATTTCCGGGACGGCGACGATGGGGTCAAAGACGAACTCGTCCTGGAAGCGTTCCTCAAGGAGTTTGCGGGTGATGCGGACGATATGGGCGCGGTCGGTGTCGGTTATCATCCGGCGGTCCTCCAACATTGCGCGGGTTTGCGGGGGTTAAGCGGTTTGCCGCTAACAGTTTAACCCCGGTGGGGCGTAGCGGTCAAGCCGGCAAGGATTGGGCGGTACGCGGCAAGGCCGGGTTTAACCGGCTGTTTTGCAGGCCGTTTCCCGCCGACATTTGGGAGAACGGCGTCTTTTCCAAACAAAACTTGCTACCGGGCGGGAAACAGTGATATTATACCCGCGACTATATTTCCTGACGCGATCCGCTCAAGGAGGATTACTCAATGGCAGAGCAGGATATTGCCTTGATGGCGCATCTGATGCGGCGGGCCGGTTTCGGCGCCGCTTACCCGGAGCTGGAGGAACGGGCGGCCAAAGGTTACGAGGCGACGGTCGAGGAACTGCTGAACCCGGAGCAGCACGACAACGGCCTGGAGCTGGACTTGGCGGAACGGTACTTTATCGAGTGGAGTCACCATGTCCGCGGCGTGCCGGAGTACTTTGCGTGGCGGATGATTAACTCCCGGAGCCAGCTGGAGGAGAAAATGGTGCTTTTCTGGCACAGCATCCTCTGCACGGCGGACGGGAAGCTCCAGAGCTACCCCTCGGCGTATAACGAACTGGAGATGTTCCGCCGCTGCGGGATGGGGAGTTTCCGGGAGTTGCTGGTGGAGATTTCCCGGGATCCGGCGATGGTGTATTTCCTGGACAACTGCCTGAGCCATAAGGGGGCGATCAACGAGAACTACGGCCGGGAACTGCTGGAGCTGTTTTCGATGGGCGTCGGTATGGATGGGCAGTTCAACTATACCGAGGATGATGTGAAGGAGTGTTCCCGGGCTTTTACCGGCTGGACAATCGCCAACGCCATCCCCGGGCAGCCCTACGGCCGCTATGCGGCGTCTTTCCTGTATAACCCGGAGGACCACGACACCGGGGAAAAGACTTTCCTGGGGGAAACCGGGAACTTTAACGGGGAGGAGGTCATCGACATCATTTGCAAGCAGCCGGCGACGGCCCGGTTCCTTTCCCGCCATCTTTACAGCTACTTTGTGGCGGATGAGCCGGCGGTGCCTTCGTGGATGGATACGCCGCCGCAGGATCCGGACACTATCCAAAGGCTGGAGGCGGAGTATTTCCGCTCCGGCTACAACATCCGCAGTATGCTGCGGGTTTTGTTCAATTCGGCGGCGTTCAAGAACTCGCGCTTTACCAAAATCAAGAGTCCGGTGGAGACGGTGGTGGGCGCATTCCGGCTGATTGGGGATTGGACGGAGCCGAAACCCGGCTTTGAGTATATCTTCGACGAGATGAAGTATATGGGGCAGGAGCTGCTGAACCCGCCGAGCGTCGAGGGTTGGCACACCGGGCGGGAGTGGATTGACGGCGGGACTTTGGTACACCGCATCAACTTTACCGCCGACCAGGTGGGCAACACGGAGCAGCCGGGCATCCGGGACATTGTGAACCGGCTGGCGGCGCAGGGGGCTACCTTGACGGCGGAGCAGCTGGTAGCGGGTTGCCTGCAATTCCTGGGCCACTATGAAATGCCGGCGGAAACCCGGCAGATGCTGGCAAGTCAAGCGGCCAAGGATGGGGAACTCTTTACCGACAGTCCCGACTTTTCCCGCCGGGTCGGCCTGATGCTGCAAATGATTGCGGCGACCAAGGAGTACCTGTACGCCTAGACCCTTACGCCTAAACTGCGCCGGGTTCCGGCGCAGCCCGGCTTATCCTTACTTATCCCGACTTATCCCGGATGCGATAAGACAAATCCGGCAAGGAGCAGGTTATGACGACCAACAAGAAAGACCCCACGCTGGTGGTGCTTCAGTTGTCCGGGGCGTATGACGCCCTGAACACCTTTATCCCCTACAGCGATCCCCACTACAAGGATTACCGCCAGGTGCTGAAGGTGGAGCCGGAGCAGGTGCTGGCGGTGGACGATGAGGTGGGGTTTCACCCCTATATGGCGCCGATCAAGGACCTGTATGACCAGGGCAAGGTGGCGGTCATTCAGGGCATTGGCTACCCCAACCCCATTCGGTCGCACTTCCGCTCGATGGACATTTGGCACACGGCCGAGCCGGAAAAGATGATTACCGATGGCTGGTTGGGCCGGGCGATTCGGGAAATCGACCCCAACAAGGAGAATATCCTGACGGCGGTCAACTTCGGGCGGGGGTTGCCGCGGGCATTGGCGGCGCCGGGGGTGTCGGTAGCGTCGGTGGGCAATCTGGAAAATTACGGGGTGCTGACCGGCATTGACGATAGCGAGCAGCGGCTGGACGCTCTGGACATTTTCGCCCGGATGTATTCACCGATGCTGGGTTCCGGGCCGGTGAGCGATTACCTGTCGCAGACCGGTTTGGATGCGCTGAAGGGGGCGGACATTCTGAACACCGCCCCGGAGAAATACTCCTCCGGCGTGGAGTATGGCGGCGATCCGTTCTCGCAGTGGGTCAAGAATGTGGCGCAGGTGCATCTGGCGGACTTCGGGACGCGGATTCTTTACACCGGCTTGAATCCGGGGGCTTTTGACACCCACGCCAATCAGAACACCGCTTTTCCCAAGCTGTGGAGCGATGTCAGCAACGCGGTGAGCGATTTTTACGCCGACTTGAAGGAGCATAACGCCAACGAGGAAGTGGTGATGCTGCTCTTTACCGAGTTCGGGCGGCGGGTGCAGGAAAATGGTTCCGGCACGGATCACGGTTCGGGAAGCGTGGCTTTTGTCATCGGCGATGCGGTGAAGGGCGGCCTTTATGGGGAGTATCCTTCGCTGGAGCCGGGCAAGCTGGACGAGGGCGATTTGCGGTGGAACAACGATTTCCGCAGCACTTACGCCACGCTGCTGGAGCAGTGGCTGGGGCTGGACGCACAGCCGATCCTGGGCGGTCAGTTCGAGCAGTACGATTTCATCCGCCGCTAGACCGGCGGTTGGACTTACCGAAACCAACGGCGTGTTCCGTCCGGCGGGCGGTTTATACTACCGGCCGGGCGGGATAGGCCCTTAGCGAGGCAGCGATGACCAGCGTAATGACGGCGCCGACGGTAGCGCCGATAACTTATCAGACTTCCCACACCATCGGGCGGCAGGAGCTGCGCGGCGGCAACGGGTTTTATCATCCGGTTTCTCTGGCCCGGGGCGAAGGGGATTTGCTCTATGTGCTGAGCCGCGGCACGGAAACGCCGGCGCTGTTTCCCTGCAAGCGGGTTACGATCTGCACCATCGAGGAGGAACTGGTGGGGCAGTTCGGGGAAAAGGTGCACCCGGAGGACGCCGACGAAACGGCGCCGGCCGGCGTATTTTTCTGGCCGACGGCGGTGGCTCTGGACAGCCGGGGGAAGGCTTATGTGGCCGACGAATGGCTGAACCGCATTACCGTTTTCAACAAGGACGGGGAATGCGCGGGCAAGTGGGGGGCGGCGGGCAGCGCCGAGGGGCAATTTGACCGTCCTTCCGGGCTGGCTTTTGACGCTAACGATAACCTTTATCTGGTGGACAGCCGCAACAGCCGGGTGCAGGTCTTTGATACGGCGGGCAAGTTTCAGTTTGCCTTTGGCAGTTTCGGCAGCGGCGCCGGTCAGTTCAATATGCCTTGGGGCATTACTATCGACCGGGAGGGCGCGGTGTTCGTTGCCGATTGGCGCAATGACCGGATCCAGAAGTTCAGCGGCGACGGGGAGTTTCTGCTGAAGTTCGGGCAGTCGGGAAATGGGCCGGGGGAGTTCAACCGCCCGACCGGGGTAGCGGTGGACCGGGACGGGTTGATTTATGTAGCCGATTACAAGAATGACCGGGTGCAGGTTTTTACGCCCGGCGGCGACTACATTACGCAGCTGACCGGGGACGCCGGCTTGTCCCAGTGGGGGCGGGAACGGGTTGCGCTGGATCCGTCCATTGTCCGGGGGCGGGAAATTGCCCAGGATTTGCCGGAACGGGAACGCCGTTTCCAGGGGCCGATTGCGGTGGCGGTGGATGGGGACAACCGGGTTTTTGTGGCGGAAGTGGCCCGGCATCGGGTACAGGTTTTCCGCAAGCAGTCGCCTTTGTTCCAAGGGCTGCCGCTCTAAATCCCAAAGCGGGGCATCAGCTATAAGGAAGTTATTACCGCCATTCCCCATTGTTTGGGGGATGGGGCTTGGTCGAAACAAAGACCGTCCTTCCCCAAACAATGGGGAAGGACGGTTAAGGGTTTCCGGGGGAGAGTAACCTCCAGGTCAAGCGGCCTTAGCGGCGGCGGACGCGGATTTTCTTTTCACAGATGGCAGTGTATTGGCGCACCTGCCAGAAAATCATCGCGAAATGACTAGCTCTGCTATCCACGTCGCGAAACCGATATTCCCAATTGCTAGACGGCGCGGCGTTCCGGGCGCGGGGATAGCCCAAGGCGGCGCACTCCGGTTCGGCGTCCGCTGGTATCAGCGGCTCCTAATTAACGCCGTTGCGATAGTCGGGGTTGCTGTGCGCCTGATGGGCGCCAGGATAGAAGCCGGGCCCGCCCGAATTGCAAAAGAACCGATAACCCTGCCCTAAAGCCCCACTCCCTGCGCCGCCACCACCATAGGCTCCGGTGTAGGTGTAACTGGTACTCTGGCCGCCATCGCGGTTGCGGGTCAAGCGGTCGGGGCTGGCTTCGAGTTTGAGGCGTTTGATGACGGTTTTCTTGCCGCCACAAGGGCTGCCCCTACAAAATAGGGATGACGGTCTGTGTCGGGAGTGCGGCCGGAGGGCATTGGGGCGGTTAATTCCTATCGGAAAATCATTAGTGTGAACACGCCCTGAAAAATACGGCGGGGGAACTTTTGTAGAAATTCCCCCGCGCCCCCTTAAAACTTTTTGGATTGGGGGATGGTTTAGGGCGTGGAGTCGAGATTCCTCGGCTATCGCCTCGGAATGACAGGGGTGATGATGGGGGAATGACGGTGGGGGAAGCGGGGATGGAATGACATAGCGGGGGTTTTGGTGTATTATGGGGCGTGGGTTGGTTTGGCGCAGGGTGGTGTGGGGGAGTAGGGGTAGTTTGGCTTGGAGGTTGGACGGGGGATGTTCAGCTATATTGAGGGTTTGGAGTGTACGGTGTGCGGGCGGGGGTATCCGCATAACCGGGTGAGCAAGGTTAGCGAGTGCTGCGGGAAGGTGCTGTTTGCCCGCTATGATTTGGCGCGGCTGCGGCGGGAGGGGAGCCGGGAGGTTTTTGCGGGCCGGGATCCCAATATGTGGCGGTTTGCGGAACTGATGCCGGTTACGGAGCCGGGGGCGATAGTTACGCTGGGCGAAGGGGGGACGCCATTGCTGGCGGCGGCCGGGCTGCAACGGAAGCTGGGGCTGAAAAGCCTGTTCATCAAAGAGGAAGGGCTGAATCCGACCGGGACTTTTAAGGCGCGGGGCATCGGGGCGGCGGTGTCCAAGGCGGCGGAGTTGGGGATAACGGGCTTTACGATGCCCTCGGCGGGGAATGCGGCCGGGGCGGCGGCGGCGTACTGCGCGCGGGCCGGTCGGCCGGTAAAGGTGTTTATGCCGCAGGATGCGCCGGCGGCCAATAAGAAGGAGTCGGTGTTGGCCGGGTCGGAGCTTAATTTGGTAGCGGGGCTAATCAGCGATGCCGGGCGCTTGTCGGCGGCGGTGGCGGCGGAGCAGGATTTGTTTGACTTGTCCACGCTGAAGGAACCGTATCGGGCTGAGGGCAAGAAAACGATGGGGCTGGAAATCGCGATGCAGCTGGGCTGGCAAATGCCGGACGCTATCATCTATCCGACCGGCGGCGGGACGGGAATTATCGGGATGTATAAGGGGTTTCAGGAGCTGCTGGAGTTGGGCTGGGTAGAAGGGAAGCCGCCGAAGTTTATCGCGGTGCAGCCGACCGGGTGTCAGCCGATCGTCAAGGCGTTTAACGAGGGGGCGGCGACGGCGGAGCTGTGGCCGGATGCGGCGACGGTGGCCGATGGGCTGCGGGTGCCGGGGCCGTTTGCCGATTATTTGATTTTGCAGGCGATTCGGGAGACCGGGGGGACGGCGTTGGCGGTGGAGGATGAGGATATGGTGGCGGCGATGTATGAAATCGCTACGGAGGAGGGGGTTATTGCCTGCCCGGAGGGGGCGGCGACGCTGGTGGGGTTGAAGCGGCTGCTGGCGGAGGGATTTCTGGGGGCGGAGGAGCGGATTGTGCTGCTGAATACGGGTTCCGGGTATAAGTATCTGGATTTGATTCGGGAGGGGGCGGCAAGGGGGAATTAGGAATTAAACGCTTGGTGTGAAAATAAAAAGGCGGGAAAGACCTGGTAAAGGAAGGCGTCTTTGCCGCATAGTTAAGCCTACTCGATGAAAGGAGGCTGGGCTATGCTGAATCCGAACACCTTCCTGACTACCCTATAGGTCGCGGCAATTACTTTGCTCGGTTTCATCCAATGGCGACGCTACGGCAGCGCGCGGGACTTTTACCGCTATGCCGAGACCCAACTGCGGGACGCGTTTCCCCGCCGGCCGAACCGCAGCCAGTTCAACCGCCATGCCCGCCGCTGCTACGACTTGCCGGCGGCTTTCTGGCGTTACCAGGCCGACTTGTGGGCTGGTCTGCCGGCTTGCATTTGCTGCTGGCTACGGGCCCGGCGGGAAACATTGCCGGGTTCAGTTTGTCCCCGGCCGGCGCCAAAGACCAGACCATAACCACGGTTTTCCTGGCTTTTCGGTTGTATCCTCACCCCCGCGCTCCCTCCGTCCCCACCCCCACATCCGCCGCCAAAAGCATCCCCAACGCCATCGTCGCCGCTCCAAAACCCTTAATCGCGCCTCGTTCCAGGTTCCATCGCGCCTCGTTATATCCCCCCAAAACTTTTTCGGGTCGCGGCATCGGAAATTTCGCGAAATTTCCGATGCCGTATTTTTTCGCCCACCTCCCGGGACCAAAAAATTTTTAATTCTCGAGCCCCCAACCCCCCGGTAGCCAACCCCACCCTTCCCGAAAAGTCCAAAAGTGTAAAAAAGGGCGGGCTTCCTACTTGACAGGAAGCCCGCCCTTTTTTACACTTTTATTACCGGCTTTCCACCGGCATTAAAAGTCCTGCTGCCGCGGAGGTATTCCTATGAACCGCTACCGATTCCCTATTGCCATCCTAATCCTGTCCGTCATGACCTTCGGACTGCTCGTCACCGCCAGTCCTACCCCTGACGCGCAAGCCGCGCCCCGTTCCATCCCCTGGGACTGCTCCGACTGGCAAGAGACCCCGGCCGTGGCCGACGCCGATGACGCCCGCGTCTCGATGATCCTCGAATCCCTCGCCGCCAACCGGGGCAAGGCCATCTATTGCGCCATCGACCAGTCCGACACCTGGACCAAGTCCGAAACCTGGCTTGCCGGCCGGGACCGCAATGAACGGGATGATACGGTCTATTTTGGCGAGCAAGGCAACTTCCGCGGCTTTCTGGCGGCCCAAGAGGGTTATCTAACCGACGGCGAATCCGGCGTTACCGGCGTCAGCCGCGACCTCATCTTTGAATTCCCCCGGGAGGAACGCCGCGGCAAGAAAACCGTGCGCTTCCGGGTCCGCAGCGACTCCGCCGATACCGGCGACTGCATCACGCCGACCCCGCAAAGCCTCTCGGAGCGTACGCCGGCGCCCCCCGGCACCCTGATTTGCTCTGACTTGCCCAGTCAATGGAGCGGCTCCTGGGTCCAATGGATTGGTGATTCTGTGCAGCATCGGGCCCGGAACCGGTATGTCGGCCGCCCTCTAGGTGACACCGACTGGCGGTTCGACTGGCGAACCCGCGTCCGGACGTGGACTACGCAAAATCCGGCGGTCGCCCAGGGCAGCAGCCTTAGCGAGGATGAGTGGATCGCCAAGGCGGAAGCCGCGGCCATTTCCGCTTGCCGGGCCCGGGGCGGGAAGTATGTCGCCGGCAGCGCCGATTTCGGCCCCGGCCACAACAACGAACGCGGCTCGGGCGCAAGTAATATGGGCCCCAACCATGGCTGGTTTTACGACTACCAACGACATAGCGAGGTAGTTCCGGGGGGAGGCGTCAACAATTACCAGGCGAAAGCCCGGGAAAGCCGCACCTGGAGCGGCGTCTGCACCAAACGCGTCCGCCGCCGCTAACCCCTTGCCCTCCCGCCACAAAAGGGGGCGGTTCCGGCCGCCCCCCCTTTTCTTAATCCCCCTTTCTCAATCCCTATTGCCCGCCGCCGCCAAAACTCCCCCAAACCCCGCCGCTCCCTGCCTTGCCGCCGCCGCCGCCCAACCGCTATCCTTACCCCTTGCCCGGCACACCCGGCCCGGGCAAAGTCGGCATTGTTGGGGAATGGCGTATGACCGTGGAAGTATCGGCCCGGGAAACTTGGCAGGCAACTTTGGGCCAGTTGGAACTGGAATTGCCCCGCAACACCTTCGACACTTGGCTGAAGGAGTCCGAAGGCATCACTTTTCGCGATATGGATTTGCTGGTGACCGTGCCCAGCGTCTTTGTCCTCGAGCTGCTGGAGCAGCGCCTCTATCAGACCATCCTCCGCACCCTGCGCCAGGTCTCCGGCCGCCAGTACGATGTCCGCTTTCAAGTCCCGGCTCCGGAAACGCCGCCGGCCAACGCCGCCCGGCAATCGTCCCCGGAATCAACGCCGGAAACGGCCGCCGGCCCGGCCGCCGACTACGCCGCCGACCAACTCCCGGCCGAAACCCGGGTCAACTTCAGCCCTCGCTATTCCTTTGCCAAGTTCGTCGCCGGCAACTCCAACCGGATGGCTTTCAGCGCCGCCCAAGCCGTAGCCGACAACCCCGGCCAGATTTACAACCCCCTGTTCCTCTATTCCGGCGTCGGCTTGGGCAAAACCCATCTGCTCCACGCCATCGGCCAGCAGGCCGCCCGCCAGGGGTTGAAAATCCTCTATGTATCCGCCGAGCAGTTCGCCAACGAATTCATTTCCGCCATCCGCAGCGGCGCTACCGAGGATTTCCGCCGCCGCTACCGCAGCCGCCAACTCCTGCTGATGGACGATGTGCAGTTCCTCAACGGCAAGGAACAGACCCAGGAAGCCTTTTTCCATACCTTTAACGACCTGCACACCGGCAGCTACCAGATAGTTATGACCTCCGACCGCCCGCCCAAGGCCCTGACCTTGACCGAGGATCGCCTGCGCTCCCGCTACGAATGGGGCTTGATTGCCGACATCCAGCCCCCGGACTTGGAAACCCGCATCGCCATCCTGTACGCCAAAGCCGACGACCTGCGCGTGGATTTGGATCCCGGCATCGTCGAGCTGATCGCCAAGCGGGTGCAGAAAAATGTCCGGGAACTGGAGGGCAGCCTCAACCGGGTGGTAGCCGCCGCCCAACTGATGAACACCCCCATAACCCTCGATTCCACTTCCCGCCTGCTGGACGATATTACCCTGGACACCGCCCGCCACGCCATTGACCCGGAGCGCATCATCGAGCAGGTAGCCAGTCAATATAAAGTTTCCCCCGCCGACCTCTTGGGCCGCCGCCGCACTAAAACCATCGCCCTGGCCCGCCAGGTGGCGATGTACCTCCTCTACTCAGAACTGGAACTTTCCCCCACCGAAGTCGGCCGCCTGCTCGGCGGCAAAGACCACTCCACCGTCAGCCACGGCGCCGGCAAAATCAACGCCGAACTGAACGAGGACAACCAGCTCCGCCAAGATGTGCTGAACATAAAAGAGGCGATATTTACTTAGGCTGTTGTGCCGTTGGGGGTAAAGTGTGGTATTATTAAGCCAGTTGCCGCAAGCAACCGGGGGCAGGAAAAGATGCAAGACAATCGCATAGAGGATTTGTGCCGGGCCGCCGCAGACGGTACGCTGGATTATATCGACCACTACGATGAAAGGGTGAATGAACGGCCTACCCCGGACAAGCCGGAAGTCCGTTTTATGCTGTGCGATGACGCCCCGCTGGTCATTGAAACCAGAGGTCGGCTATTCTTGGTCTGGGGGAGAACGGCAGAGGGCAGGATAGGGCATTTGCTGTGTAGCGTCTTGCCCGCTTGCCGGGTAATGACCGCCTACTTCCCGGGGGAAACCCAACCGGAAAAATGGGCAGATGCCGATTACCGCATCCGCCTGAGGACTGCGAGGCAATAGGTATGGAATACTGCTACAACTGCCGGAGCCGTAACACCGTAGAGAACGGGACTATTCTCTACTTTCAGAAATCCGGCGCCGAGCCGCTGTTTGTAGAGAATCTGCCGGCTGGAGTATGCCGGCTGTGCGGCCCACGGTATTATCCTGGCAAGGTTTCGACTACCTTGGACAACCAAGTCCGGGGAGGTCGGGGAACCCCCATCGCCCATCGCCGTGTACCGGTCTTTGACCTCAAAAACCCCGACGCCAAACCGGAAAAGGCGAAGGCGGCAACAACCGTCCCCGCCTTGGCTGAAGTTCCGGGTGATTAGGATGGACTGCCTGATTTGCCACAGTCCCGACGCTTTCCGGGAGGAAGTCATCCGCTACTGTGATGAAGCCGGCCCGGAACCCTTCTTTGTGGAAAATGTACCGGCCTTTGTCTGCATCTACTGCGGCGACAAAGCCATCCCGGAGGCCGCCCTCGCCATCATCAAAAGTTTCCGCGCCGGCGAAGGCAAGCCCATCGGAGAGCTGAATCTGCCGGTCTATGACTATGACCGGCTGGAAAGCTGACCGGCAATATCCGGCTTAACCCGCTACTACTTCGATTTCCCCCCGTTCATTGGCCGCTAGCAACGCGCTGAAATCGTAGCCGCGGCGGCGCAGTTCGGCGCTGCCCCCTTCCTGCCGGTCAAGAATAGCCAAAGTCTTGACTATCCGGCAACCGGCGGCTTCGGCGGCAGCGATGGCTTGAAAAAGGGAGCCGCCGGTGGTGCAGGTGTCGTCCACGATAGCAACTGGGCCGCCGGCCGGCAGCGGCCCCTCAATAGCCTGACCGGTGCCGTGGGCTTTGGCTTCCTTGCGGACGATAAAAGCCGGAATGTCCCCGCCGCCGTCCCAGTGGCTGGTCAGGGCAACGGCGGCCACGATGGGGTCTGCGCCCAAAGTCGGGCCGCCTACGGCCGCCGCCCCGGCCGCCCGCAGCAGCGGCAGCAGAGCTTGACCAATCAAGTACGCCCCTTCCGGCTCCAGGCTCAACAACCGCCCGTCAAAGTAGTAGCCGCTTTTCCGCCCGGAGGTCAGGGTAAAGTCTCCATAACGGAGCGCGCCCTTGTCCAGGGCCAGTTGCAATAGCCGCTGCGCCAAATCCCTCAAAATAACCGCTCCCGATAAAATCAGTGGGAATTATATGCCGGTTTGCGCCGTCTATACGGAAACTGGCGGCAAAGGAAACGCATCCATACAACCGGCAACCGTCAGCAACCGAATCCGGGGACAGCGCATCGGCCGGCAATCATTCCCCTGCCTAAATCCCGTACCGCCGCAATGCCTCCGCGCTGAACTCCAGCCCCAACCCCGGCTTGTCCGGCACTACGATTTGCCCGTCCACAATCGCCGGCGTCTCCTCAAACAATTGCAGCGACCAGGGCATATATTCCACCGTCAATCCGTTGGGTATAGCCGCCATATTATGCACTTGCACCTCCGGCGCAATGTGGCTCACCACCGGCATATTGAACGCCTCCGCCATTCCCGCCACCTTTTGGAACTGGGTAATCCCGCCCACCCGCATCAAGTCAATCATCACGATGTCGATGGAACGGTTTTCAATCAACTGGCGGAAGGGCGCAATGCCGAAAACATACTCTCCGGCCGCCAGCGGCGTGGTCAGGGCGTCGGCAATCCGCGCCAACCCCTGGTAGTCGTCATAAGTAGTCAAATCCTCCAGCCAGAACAGGTTGAATTCCTCGACCTGTCGCCCCACGGTAATGGCCCGGTTCACATCCCACAGCTGGTTGACATCGCACATCAGGTCAATCTCCGGCCCGATGGCGTCCCGCACCGTGCGGATGCGCGCCACTTCCGCCGCGGCCGACGGTTCCGCCCCCATCTGGGTTTTCATCTGCCGAAATCCCTTTTCGACCAGCCGCCCGCTCACCTCGGCCAGATACTCCAGATTCCGCTCCCGCCCCAACTGCCCGCTGGCGTAAGTCGGCACCCGGTCCCGATAGCCGCCCAACAGCGTAGCCACCGGCACGCCGGCCGCCTTGCCCTTGATGTCCCACAACGCCAGGTCAATGCCGGCCAGGGCGAAGTTGAACAACCCCGGCCCGATGGTGCCGGTGCGCCGCTTCAGCTTATCCACCACCGACTCCACCGGGATGGGGTCATCCCCAATCAGCAGTTCCGCCATCGCGTCCACCGTAACCTTCAACGCCGTGAACAGCGGATTGCCCACCATCCCGGGGATAAAGGAATAGCCAATCCCCCGTATCCCCGTGTCGGTGTCCATTTCCAGAATGACAAAATCCCGCGTCCCCGGCCCTACCGGCACTCCCTCCACCAACGGATTCTCCGCTGGCACCCGCACCACCCGCGTATTAAACCCGCTTATCCGCATATCGCTAACCCCCGTTGTCTGTTCCTGCCGTCAGCCCGGTGTATAGCTGCAACCATCATTCCCGCGCCAACGGGAATCCGGGCCGCGTTCCCGTCAATGCCTTTCCGAAGGTCGGGGCAACCCCAAGGGTTGCCCCGACCCGGCAAAGCGCTATACTGCTACCGCAGCCCCCACTCCGTCATCAACTCCTCTACCGCCTGCGGCGTGCGCCGAGCGGCCGCCCCGCTACGCGCCGCCCGTTCCTCCGGGTAGCGGATGTTCGGCACCGTCTTAACCGCAATCAGCGTCGGCCCCGCCTCGCTGAAAATCTGCTCCGCTTGGGTGGCAAAATCCTCCAGATTGTCAAAGGAATAGCTGTGGGCATAGCCCGCCGACTGCCCCAACCCGGCGTAGTCCGTCTCCTCGGCACCCGGCACTTCCTGCCCGCCGGTAGTGGCATAGACGCCGTTGTCCATCACAAAATGGTACAGGTTCGTCGGCGCCTTGTTGGCAATCGTCACCAACGCCCCCAGGTTCATCAGCAGGCTCCCGTCCCCGTCAAAGAGGATGACCCGCTCCTCCGGCCGCGCCAAGGCTACCCCCAAGGCAAAGGACGAAGTCTTGCCCATTGCGCCGCTGGCCGGCACATCCCGGGTAACATTGTTGGACACCTCGGCCCAGCCGACATTGGCCCGCATCGCCGGCACCACCACCCCATCCCCCCGAAACTGATCCACCACCCGCATCAACTCCACCTGGTCAATCATCGCCATACCCCCTTGCCTTATCGCTTTATCCCGGACTGCTTGCCCCCATTCTATCACAACCGCCCAAAACCGGTTGACCAACCCTATATCTTTTCTGTTATACTGCAATAGCAGTCAAGGAAAACCAGCCGGGCCCGGAGGTAATGCTATGGCGATGGAATGGTTTGCGCCCGTTTTCGCGGTGGTGCTGGTGGCAATCGGCTTGCTTCTGTTGCTCGGCAGTCTGGGCGGCTTGTTTTACATTGCTTTGACCGACGCCAAAGCTCGGGAATCCCGCAAAGTGACCGACCAACCTCAACCCGCTGACCTCCAATCCGGGGGTGGGCCATAATGCGCGGCGTTATATTTAATGCCTTGCTCTTGGGCCTCCTCCTTGGCCTGATTATTTTAGGCGGCGGCGTGCTGGTCTGGCTGTCCCCGGTGCCGGCAGACCAATTGACCCCGGCTCAGAATGACCTTAGGGATTTGGCCGACACGGTAATCAAAGGCTCCTTTGGGGCGATTATTGGTTTCGTTGTGTCCCTGTTGCACCGTCAGAGCAACGGGTTCCGGCTGAATTAGTCGCCGCCGCGCCCCAACTCTTAACCCCAATCCCCCATCAAAAACCCGGAGGAAAAATCAATGCCCACTGCAACCCCCAACCAGGATGAAATCAAACGCATTGTCCAGGAACGCTACGGCGCCCGCGCCCGCGATGTCATCGAACTCTCTCCCACTCCCGCCGCTAATGCCGACGCCGGCTGCTCATCCGACCCCGGCTGTTGCAGCCCCGCCGACGCCGACCGCGCCCTCCGCCTCTACACCCAAGGCCAGGTTGACGGCTTGCCCGCCGATGCCATCACCGCCTCCGCCGGCTGCGGCAACCCTACCGCCTTGGCCGACCTTTCCGCCGGCGAGCGCGTCCTCGACCTCGGCTCCGGCGGCGGTATCGACTGCTTCCTCGCCGCCCAGCAGGTCGGCCCCGCCGGCTATGTTACCGGCCTCGATATGACCCCCGATATGCTCGACCTGGCCCGCAAAAACCTGGCTACCACCGGCTTGACCAATGTCGAGTTTGTCCAGGGCGAAATGGAGAACATCCCCCTGCCCGACGCCAGCGTCGATGTGGTCATTTCCAACTGCGTCATCTGTCTCTCCCCGGACAAGGATGCCGTTTTCAGCGAGGCTTACCGCGTCCTCTCCCCCGGTGGTCGGATGCACCTCTCCGATATGGTCGCCCTCACCCCGGATGGCCCGGCCCGCACCGATGGACAAGCGTGGGTCGAGTGCATCGGCGGCGCCGAGGACAAAGCCGTCTATCTCAACCGCCTCCACCGGGCCGGCTTCGTCAATGTCGCCACCACCGACGAAAACCTCCGCTTCGACGACGAAGGCATTCCCATGAACGTCGCCAGCGTCAAAATCGTCGCCCACAAACCGGCCCAATCCTGACCCGCCCGCCTGCCGGCCCACCCTTGCCCAAAATCAAACCGGGGCAACCGTTGCGGGTTGTCCCCGGTTTCATTGCCGTATTATATCTTGGCATTGCCCGCCCTAAACGCCCTCCGGCTCCGCTGCCAACTCCTCAGCCCCGCCGTGTCTCCCGGCGGCCCCTTGCCCTTTCCGTTCCCTTTTGCCATAATGCGCCCCATTATGATTGATGCCGCCCTTGCCGAAACTTTGGCCCGCATTGTGGGCGCGGACAACCTGCTGACCGCGCCCTATGACTTGGATCGTTATTCCGCCGATGCTCTTACCCCCTATCGGGCGTATAATGCCGGCTACGCTTTCGAGCGGCTGGCTGATTTGGTAGTCCGTCCCGGTTCGGCCGCCGAGGTGTCGGAAGTGGTTGCTCTAGCGGCCGCCCGGGGCGTTCCGGTCATTCCCTACGGCGGCGGCACTGGCGTGATGGGCGGCGTTTTGCCGGTGCGCGGCGGCATTGTCCTGGACTTGAAAGGGCTGAACCGCATTGGGGAAATCAGCCCGCGCAATATGACGGCGACGGTGGAGCCGGGGGTAACGCTGGAGGAATTGGCGGACGCCCTAGCCGAGTATAACCTGATGCCGGGCCACGACCCCTACAGCGTGGCGATTGCCACCGTTGCCGGGACGATTTCCACCAACGGCGTGGGCTACCGGGCATCAGCCTTTGGACCGATGGGGCAGCAGGTGGTGGCCCTGCAAGCGGTATTGCCGGACGGCCGGATACTGGACACCCGCCCGGTGCCTAAATACTCCGCCGGCCCCAACCTGAATCACCTGTTTATCGGCGGCGAAGGGGTCTTTGGCGTCATTACCCAAGCCACTATCAAGGTATTTCGGCAACCGGAGGCCCAGGTCTTTGCCACGATGGGCTTTGACGGCTTTGAGCAAGGGTTTGACGCCGCCGCCGAAATGATGGCTTTAGACCTGCATCCCGCCCTGTTGGATTTGACTGAGGAAGGGGACGGGATAAGGATGTTTCTGCTTTTCGAGGGCTACCGGGAGGGGGTAGCGGCGCAGGAGAAGCGAGCGCGGCAGGTTTGCGCCGATTTCGGCGGGTGGGATCTGGGGCCGGAAGCGACGTTGACCTATTGGGCGGAACGGCATCAGTCCGGGGAGCGGTATAAGCGCAACGCCCTGGGGCGGCCGCGGGCGGAACGCTGGCAGCGGCAGTGGGGGCGCAGTTTTGACTATCTGCACATGGCTTTGCCTACGGCTCAGGTGCTGGACTATCGCCGCCGCTGTGCGGAAATACTGGCGGCCCGGGGCGTGCGGGTAGCGGAATACGCCATCTGGAGCCGGCCGGAGTTTTTCTCGATGCTGGTGGTTCCCGAGGAACCGGATGCCGATAATGCCCGGGACAACCTGGCGGCGGCGGTCGAGGAAGTGCTGACTTTGGCGCAGGATTGGGGCGGCATAATGGAATACTGCCACGGCGTCGGGATGAAGCTGAACCACCTGCTGGCCCGGGAGCAAGGGGTTGGTCACGAAGTAACCCGCGCCCTGAAGCAGGCGTTGGACCCAGCCGGCATAATGAACCCGGGCAAGTTAGGTCTGTAAGCGGCCGGGTCCAGCCCGCGGAGAAAGGGATATGCCCCGGACTGACGATGTTTCCCCGACCGGTGGTGGCGGTAATGTGCTTGTTGCCGCGGGACGGAAGTTGCAGGCGTGGTGGTTAACGGGAGAGGCGGAATCCGAAACGCCGCCGGGTCTCTACAGCAAACTGTCCCTGTTCACTTTCGGCTTCTTTTGCCTGAATGTCCTGGCTCTGCTCTATTTTTATGTAGTTACCGGCTACGGCGAGCTGGTGCAGACTGCGGAGACCGGCTATGTGGAGCCGCTGACGGCGGCGCTGTTTGGCGGGTGTGCTTTGACCCTGTTTCTGGCCGCGGCGGCCGCCGGGCGCGGCTGGCTCCGCCGGTTCTATATTCTGGCCGGCTTGGGCGCGCTCTTTGTCGTCGGCGAGGAACTCAGTTGGGGGCAGCATATCGTTGGCTTTGCCAACCCGGACTTCCTGGCGGGGTTTAATTTTCAGCGGGAAACCAATTTCCATAATACTTATGCCCTGAGCCCAATCTTTTCCTTTTTCTATTACACCTTGCCGCCCCTGTGCTATGCGCTGCTCCTCGCGGCTTTCTATGTCCGGAAATACCGTTTTGGGGCGCTGCCTTTACCCTCCCTCTGGCTGACGTTTTTCCTTGCGCTGAGTATGAACTTTGGCAGCGCCGTTACCTTTTCGCGAATCTTTGCTTTGCATGGACAGCATTTGCTCCTGATTTTGGGGATTTTCCTGGGAATCGCCCTGCTTTCGCGAGACAAGCGGCTGTTGACGGTAGTCGCGGCGATTATGATTCTGAGCGGGGCAGCCTTTTACCTGAGCGAGACCTTTTCCCGGTATAGTCAAGTAGAGTATCCAGAAATGCGAGAATACTTGTTCGGCTTGACGGCATTTCTCTACAGCCTCCAGTTGCTGCGGGACAGCGGCGGCGCGCGTTGGCAAAGCTATGGGCGGCGGGTAAAGCAGTGGTTCGACCGGATAGTTTCACGGCCGGCCGCCGAAAACTCCCGGCCGCCGCGCCGGGGTTGGGAAGATCATTCCTGGCGCTGGGCTTGGCCGGCGGCTTGCCTGCTGATAGCCCTGTCCAGCATCGGGCTGGTCTTTTTAGACCGGCAGCTTACCGCGTACTGGGGACGGGAGTACCAGGCACTGGCAACCGTCCCGCCGGCGTTTCAATCCCATTTCTGGAACATCTACCACACTCCGGGGCGGTTGACCTATGTAAAAAACACCGCTTGTCCCCGAATTAGAGATAAAGAGCCCCGGTTCTTTCTGCACGTAATACCCGTCCACGAAGCTGACCTGCCGGCGGAATATCGGGAGACCGGCTTCCAGAACTTGAATTTTGATTATAACAGTGCAATCGAGCGTTTCCTGTCCCCCGACTTGCGGTGCATGGCCGTCATCCCACTGCCCGACTACCCCATTGCCCAAATCGAGACGGGGCAGCACGACTTCTGGGAGACCCGACTCTGGACCACCCATCTGGACTTGGACGAACCTTATTACCGGGCGGCTTATCAGCCTATCGCCGCCGGGCAAGCCGGGCCGCCGCTGGCCCGGGACGAGTTTGACCTGTACCGCTATAACAATGCCTTGTATTATTTTAAGGAAAGCTGCGCTCCGGCGGATACGGCGGCCCGATTCTTTCTGCACTTAATACCGGAGAACCCGGAGGATTTGCCGGCGGCGCGGCAGCCGCACGGTTTCAGTAACCGGGATTTTGACTTTAACCGGCGGGGGCATTGGTTTGACGGGAAATGCCTGGCCGTAGTGGAGATGCCGGATTATCCCATTGCTGAAATCCGCACCGGGCAGTTCACGGCGGGCGGCACAGTTTGGGAAGTAGCTTTGCCGGCGGGGAATTAGGGTTGCCCGGCCCCGGCATTATCTAAAAAATGGGAATTACATACCAACCTAAACGGAATGGGTTGGGGGGTTCTGTGGCATTTTGCTGAGGGGGACTACCCCACCCGCCGGCCATCCCCGCCATCCTGCTACCGCTTTACCAGGTTGTCGTACGCCTTGCGTAGCAACTCCCCGGTGGAAATGCTTGGAATCCGCATTTTCTTATCCATCTCTATCCTCCGTCTTTGGATGTGCTAATCATCCCCCCAGCAAAATGCCACGGAACCCCATATTTGCCTTTACAACACCTTAATACCCTAGTTTGGCTGGTTAAGTATATATTCCGTTTAGGTTGGTATATAATTTCCTAATCTTTACAGGATGGGCTCCAAGGCGGCGGCTAGGACTGGTTCGGGGGTGAATTGCTCGAATTTGGCGGCGATGCGGCCTTTTTTATCCACGATGAAAGTCCAGGGTTCGGTGGGCAAGCCCCATTCGTCCACAGCGGGGACGCGTTGGGCGGCGAGGCGGTCGCCTTGGATGAGGTGGGGGTTGGCAAAGACTTCGATGTGGATGAAATTGGCTTGGCCGCGGTAGCGGTCTTTGAGATTGGCGAGGATTTCCAGTTGGGGGCCGCAGGTGGCGCTGACGCAGAAGGCGGGGGTGGAAAAGAGGATGACGAGGGGGAGTCCGGCATCTAACGCCTGATGTACCGAGAGTTGGTAGAGTTCCGGGTCGGGATTGGTGGCGCTGGTGATGGTGGCAAGGTCAGTGGTGTCTCCGGTGGTGGGGGTTATGCTGCGGGGAGCGGGCGCGCCGAGGGCCGGGGTGGATGATTCCGCGGTGACCCGGAGGGCGGTTTTGGCTTGGATGGTGGTGCCGCTGTCGGTTACGGCGGTGATTTCCAGTTCCCACAAGCCTGGGTTGTCCGGAGTGGCGGCGCCGGGCTGGTCGAAGGTGATGTGGGTTACGAAAACACCGCGGTTGCTGCCCTCCGGCGGCCAAGGGAGAAATTGGGCGATGGCGGTTTGTTTTTCTACTGGCTGGCCGGCGTTGGGGGGAGTGTAGAGGGCGCGGACTTGGGCGGTTTGGGCCGGGACGGGGCGGTTGTCCCGGTCAACGAGGGCAAAGGCGATGCGGTTGGGGCCGGCGGCTAGGTCGGAGCTGACCATTATGGCGCTGTGTTGGGGGCCGCCGGGCAGGGGAGTAGGAGTGCCAGCCGGGGGGGAGAAGCAGGCGGCGGCCGCTGGCAGGAGTAGGAGCAACAAGAGGGCGGCGGCGGTTAGGGAAGCGGCTTTTGGGGGTAAGCGGTTGAGGATGGGGGGCATAAGGGATTTTCCTGAGTGGTTTTTGGGGAGTAGAGATTCCTAGTCTACACTCGGAATGACATAGGTAACGGTATGGTGGGAACGATATGGGGGAAGGGGTTGGGGCTACTGGTAGATGTCGCCCCTGGTATCGGCGTCGAAGACCCGGATGAGGCGGTCGTCCTCGACTACTTCATAGAGTATCCGATAGCCGCTTTCCCGCCATCGCCGGTTGCAGTGAAACCGGCCTTTCAGGTGGGTAATTTTGGGGCCGCGCAAGGGGCTGGCGGCGAGTTGGTCGCGAATCTGACTTTCCCATTCCGAGCGCAAGGCGTGGTGGCGGCGCAGGAAACGGCGGGCCCGGTTCCCGACCTCAATGCGATAGGGGGGCAGTTCAGCGGGCATTGACTAAAGGGCTTCCTGGGCTTGGTTCCGCATACGCTCGCGGGCAGCTAGGATGTGGCGCAGTTTTCGCCGGGAAAGGGACATTTCCTCGGCAGTGGCGACCCAGCCGTTGACAGCTTCCGCCGCCGCCTGGAGATTTTCCGAGTGGCAAGCGGCTGCGGTGTCGGTGATTAACCCGACGGCCAGTTCGCGGAGTTCGGCGGGGCGCAACAGTTGTACCAGTTGGGCCGCTTGCTCGGCAGTGGGGAGCTGGGTGAGTTGTTCGCGCAAGGCGTTTTCTGAAGGGGATGACACTGGCGGCTCCTGTTGGGGAATGGGGTTAGGCAAAGATGTCGCTTACCGGAATTTGCCAGCCGGGGATTACCGCGCCGCCGTCCAGGATGTCTTGGTCGGTGAGGGTGACCGGGGCTTGGCCGGGAGCGTGGCAGGTTACGGTACGGCGGCGGGGGTCGACGAGGATGACCAGTTGGACGCCGGCGGCGAGCCAGTCGGCTACTTTTTCGGCGACTTCGGTATAGCGGTCATTGGGAGAGATTACTTCCACTGCCAAGTCAGGCGGGCCGGGCCAGTAGCCGGGGACATATCCGGCGGCATCGACCCGTTCGCGGCGGACAAAGGCCATGTCCGGGGCGCGGACATGGTCGGGGTCGGATCCGATAAGAAAGCCGGTTTCGGCGGCATAGACTTCGCCCAAGTTATGGGCCACAACATAGTTGCCCAAGGAGAGGGTTATCTTGACGGACAACTTCCCGTGTTCAGAGCCGGCCGGTGCCATCTTTCTCAATTCTCCTCGGACTAGTTCGTAGCGATAGCCGTCGTCGGGGAGGGACAGCAGTTCGTCAGCGGTCATCAGTTGGGTTTGGGAAACCATATTCTACGCTCCCGACGGGTGGAGTTGGGGGCTTTGATGCGGGTTTATTTTACTGGCTTGGCTGGGGGGTTGGCAAGGGGGATGGTTGCGGCAATTGTCCGGGCTGCCCCCCCGTATAGGCGACAGCCCGGTTCACCGTTAGTCGGGGGTGCAGAGTTGGAGGAGGCGGTCGATGCGGGGTTCTTGGTCAAGGGCGGCGATTAGTTCGCAGAGGGCGGTGAGCTTGGTCTGGGGCCAAGGGATTTCGGGGAACAGGGGGCTGAGGCGGGCGGTTTCCGTTGCCAAGTCCCACTCCAGTTCGTTGCCCCGGTATTCGCCCTGGTATTCGGTGCCGCCGCGCATATTGATGGTGATGCGGGGGGCGAAGGCGGGGCGGTCCTGGTGGCCGACTACTTCGACGAGACGGGTGAGGTAGGTTACTACGGCGTCGTCCTCGGCGGCGTTGTCGCCGGGGTCGATGCGGGCTTTGAGGGGCGGGTAGCGGCCATTAACGCAGGTGTAGGCGGCGAAGTAGTGGGTGCTGCCAATGCCGGGGGCGTCGGCGCTGCGGGCGGGATTGGGAAAGGCCGGAGAGGGGTAGGTGGTTTCCAGCCAGTTGAGGTCGACGGTGATTTTTTCGATGTTGGCAATGGGCAGCTGATGGGCGGCGCGGATGTCGGTCATCAGTTCAATGACCGGGCAATTGTAGCCGGCGGTGGGGTAGATTTTGGGGGTTACATGGAGGAGTTCCCAACGCTGGCCGAGGTCGGCAATGACGGTGTCAAGGGATACTTGCTTATTGCCGCTGAAAACATAGGAGAGTTCCCCGCGGTTGTTGCCGGTAAAGGCATTGTAAAAGCCGGCGTCCCCCTCGAGGGCGGTTTCGGAGCCGCGGACATTTTCCCGGGCCAGGAGGGCGGCCATAATGCCGTTGCGGGTGGCGTTGGGTTCGTGGAAAAGCATTTCGCGGCCGCCACTGCGGGCCCCTTCGGTGGTGCCGCCGGCGAAGGTGCAAGCCAAGGCGATAGCAGTTACCAGCTGGTCCTCATTCAGGCGCAAGAGTTTGCCGGCGGTGACGGCGGCGCCGATGGTGCCATAGACCGGGCTGGAGCGGAACCCGCGGGCTTGGGTCGAGGGGATGAAATCGGCGGCGATGCGGGCTTGAACTTCGTAGCCGGCCGCCAGGGCGGTAATCAGTTCGCGGCCGGTGTGGCGTTCCAGTTCGACGGTGGCCAAGCCGGCCGGGATGAGGCAGGGGCCGGGATGGAGGAGCATCCGATAGGAGTCGGACTGGTTGGTGGCGTGCATCAGTTTGCTGTTGGCAAAGGCGGCGCCGCAGCGGGTGGCGCGGCTGCCGTCAACCAGGATGGTCGCGCCATCGGGTTTGCCCTCCTCGGTTTTGGCCAGGGCAATGGCGGCTTGGCCGTGGGGGGTTTCCGCGCCGAGGATGGATATGACCAAGGCGTGGAGTAGGGATGCTTTGATTTTGTCGGCGACTTCCGGGGGCAGGGTTTCGTACTGCAAGGCGTCGGTGAAACGGGCGAGGGTGCGGCTGAGGGAATCGGACATAGCGTTGTATCCTTGTATCTTTGACCGGGATTTGGGGCGGGATTTGGGAAATGGATTAGAGGCTGCGGGCGAAGTCGAGCCAAGCACGGGCGCAAGGGGTAGGCAGGATGTGCTGGACAAAGCCGTTGACGCCGGGAAAGACGACGCGGCGGCCATTGGGGAAGTAGTCGGCGGCGTCCCGGAAATCGCCGAGCACTTCCTCGCGGAGGCGGGCGGCGGCTAGTATCAGTACCGGGGTTTGGACGCTGCCAAGCAAGGGGCGGAGGTCGCCGCCGGAGTTGCGCTGAAAGCCGCCGACCACACTGGCCGGCGTAGCGGACATTTGGGCGGCGTACCAGCGGATGTAGTCCGGGGAGACCATTTCCGGGTCGAGGCGGCGGCCAATGGTGCTTTCGACCCAAGCGGCGACGCCCTCCCGCTCAATCAAGTCGGCGCTTTCTTGATGGTGGGGGTCGTCGAAGCTGACCGGGGAGGTGCAGGCGGTGAGGGAAAGCAGCCGTTCCTGATGGAGGGTGGCAAAGCGCATCCCAATGGAGCCGCCGACGGTTTCGCCGATCAGGTGGACGCGGTCGAGTTGGAGGGCATCGAGGAAGTGGAGCAGGTCTTGGGCGAAGTTGTCCACGGACCAAGGATAGCCGGGTTCCGGGACGGCGGATTGGCCCATTCCGCGCATATCGTAGCGGATAACCCGGTAGTGGCGGGCAATGACCGGCACCCAAGCGTACCAGAGGCGGTGGTTTTTGGCCATGCCGTGGTGCATTACGACGGTTTCGGGCGTCGTCCAAGGGTCGGTGTAGTCGTCGACGGTGTAAAAGAGTTCCGCGCCGTCGGGCAGTTTGACTTGCATAGCAGCTCCCGGGTTTTAATACGCTGTTTTTAAGGGGTAATCCCTGACTTGCCCGGTCGTGCATTGCCAAGCAACGCTACGCCCAATGGGTATGCAGGATAGTATAAAATCTGCGGCCGGTCTAGTCAAACCGGCCGCAGATTATCCTTGCCTAGCCATGCCTTGCCAAACCCCGCCGTGCCAATGCCAGCACTGCCTTGCACTGCCGAGCCACGCCAAGAGTCAATCCCTGCCTTGCCCGGACCTGCCATACCACGCATGGGGTTATTCGGCTATGACAATGCTTTCCATAGTGAACCGCCCGTAACGGCCGCCTTTCTCTGGCCGCCAATCCCCCAGACCAATGCGCCGGCCGGCAATATCCAGCCAAGTTTCCAACTTCAACTGGTCGATCAATTCCGGGTCAAAGTCAAGATCAAAGGTCAAACCCCACTGGTCAAACTTGACCCGAGTCCGCATTATCCGGCCGCGGGAGGACGGCACTACCACCGGCACCGTGAACTGCGCCGATTGCGCCACTTCCTCCGGCGTGTTGCCCAAGGCTTCCCGGTCATACTTAAAAGCCGTGTTGTCAACCACCAGACCCTCGCGAACCGCAGGGCCTTGCTTCAGTTTCCGGGCGGCAGTTTCCAAGCAGCTGCGGACGGCTTCCGGGGGGATGGTAATTTCTCCGGTGACGGGGGAGAGCCACAGGGATTCAAGTGCTTCGAGTTCTCGCAACCGGAATTCGTCGGTGACGGTGCGATTGCTTCCCTTTTTGGCACTGATGGCCTGCTTTTCGAGCGCGATGGGAGTCCGGGTGTCAAGCCCGGCGGCGGAATGGTGGATGATGGGCTGGCTGCCCGTAATGCTGATGGTGGCCTGCACTGCAAACCCTCCTCTACGATTTCTCCGAACCGGGATTCCAGTTGAAAAGGGTCACCGCCTGCTCGCTGATAGCGGCGTAGCTCCGTGGCAATGGAATGACAGGGTCCGCAAAGCGCTGTCAGGTGGTCGGGTGTGGTTTCTTTCAGGGCAGGATATTCAATCGACCAATGGTGAACCTGCGTAGCCTGCCGGCTGCCGCAGAATTGGCACATTCCGCCGGAACGCGCCAAAGTATCCCGTCTCAGTTCCCCGCGCCACTTGACCGATAGATAATCTTGGTCCATCCACTTGCTCATACTGCCATCCCAATTAAGGATAATGGCATAATATACAAGTAGCTTTAAGGGTGTCAACTGGTCTAGCGTCAGGAATTTTAGCCGGGGGAACTTTTGCAAAAGTTCCCCCGGACATCTGTAAAATACCCTGTTGTTGGCGCAGTCCGTTACGCCGGCGGCGGCCGGCGGTTCAGCTCAGCAGGGGCCAAAGCCATTCCTTGATAACCAAGAGGATGACGCCGCCGACCAAGAGGCGGTTAGTCCAGCGGAGTTCGGCAAGGGAGCTTTCAACCTTGCCGACAGTGCGGGACAGTTCGAGGTTGAGGCAGGCGGCGGTGTTAGTCATTTTATTCGGCGATGCCCTCCTCGCTGAATACGGAGCGGGCGATACGCATGGCGGTGCGGGTGTTGAAATAGCCGCCGTAGAGGGTGAGCTGGATGAAAACTTCCATAATTTCGGTGGGGGTCATTCCGACCCGCAATGCGCCGGCGATGCGGCGGCGCAGTTGGCGGTCGTAGTGGCCCATCACGGTGAGGGCGGCCAGGGAACACATCGAGCGGGCTTTGGCGTCGAGGTGAGGGCGGGTATGAATGGCGCCCCAGTTGTATTCGTTAATCAGCCGCTCGAGCTGCATTTCGGGGGTGTCGGGGTCGCCGGTGTAATAGATGGTGATGTCGCCCATGTGTTCCTCGTGGGTGGCCAGGCCCAACTGGTAGAGGTCATCGGCGGAGCGGTCAGGATCGTACACTTCGGTGGGGGTGAAACGGATGCCGCGCTCGTCGAAGATTTCTTTGGCAGTGCGGAGGGCGGTTTCCACGGAGGGGACGCCGACATAAAAGGTCATCTGGATGAAAACTTCGACGACCTGGGCGGGAGTGAGGCCGAGGTTGAGGGCGCGCTCGATGTGGCGGTGGAGCAGGGGGAGTTGGCCCATCGCCATCAGCGCGGACATAGTGCAAATGCAGCGTTGGGTAACATCCAAGCCGGGGCGGTTCCAGATGGAGCCGAAAAGGGCTTCGTCAACGATGCGTTTCAGGTCGGGGGCCAACTGGTCGATGCCGGGCAGGGTGAAGTGGCTGGGGTCGCCGGCGGCCATAGTGGCGCGCATCTGCTGACCCTGTTGAAATCTTTCGTCCAGGGAAGTCATAGTAGCTCCTTGTGGGGGGTTGGAGGGTGTTGCCGAGGGTATTATATAACAAATTGGGGGATGAGGGCAATTGGGGGCTGTCTGTCCCCAAGGCAATTGCATATACTTGGCGGCTTGATAACGGGGCCGGCACGGCCGGCGCGCTATAATTCCAGCTTACTACAGCAGACGGAGCGGCGGATATGCCTTGGCTTAATTTTCGTTTAGCGGCGGCACGGGTTATTGCCGCTGGGGGCAAGGCAATGCGCGCGGTAGTGACGGAGGGCGGGATTACGGCGGCGGCGCCGGGTCTCTACAGCCGGCTGTCCCTGTTCAGCTTTGCGGTCTTTTGCCTGAATGTATTGACGCTGCTCTATCTTTATGGAGTTGCCGGCTACAATGACCTGGTGCGGGCGGCGATGGGGAATGAGGAGCGCGCGCCGGTCGAGCTGCTGACAGCGGGTTTGTTCGGCGGGGCTGGTTTGGTCCTGTGGCTGGCGGCGGTGGCGGCCGGGCCCGGATGGCTGCGGCGCGTCTATATTCTGGCGGGGCTGGGTCTATTCTTTATCGCCGGCGAGGAACTCAGTTGGGGGCAACATATTTTGGGATTTGCCACTCCGGGTTTCCTGGAGGAAATCAATCTACAGGGAGAGGTTAATCTCCATAATACTCATTTCACTAATACTTATCTCAATACTTATGTCGCGATCACTGGACATATTTTCCGGACTGGCGTTCCGATTCTGGCGAGCGTGGCAACTGTAGCGGCTTTCCATACGGGGAGATACCGGTTGGGCCGGCTGCCTTTGCCGTCCCTTTGGCTGGCTTTTTTCTTTGCAATGGCGGCAATCCTGCACCGGGAAGTTTCCCTGGCGGAAGCCATTGCTTTCGAGGGCGGGGCGTTGCTCCCGATTATGGGGGTTTTCCTGGGAGTTGCCCTGCTGACCCGGGATAAAAGGCTGCTCCTGGCCGTCGTAGCGCTTATTATGCTGAGCGGGGCGATATTCAGTGTGCGCAGCACCTTTGCTTTGCACGATCCGGCGGTCATCGCCAGGATATTCAGCGAAGTAGGGGAATACTTGCTGGGACTGGCGGCTTTTCTTTACGGTCTCCAGTTGCTGCGGGATGGCGGCCGGGAGCCGTGGCTGACCTGGTGGCGGCGGGTCAACCGGGCTGGGGCCCGGCCAGAGGTCGCGGCTGATTGTTCTCACACAATTCCGAAGGTCGGCCGCCGGGCCGGGGGTGGGAATACCATATCTTGGCGGTGGGCGTGGTCGGCGGCTTGCCTGCTGGTGGCCGGCGGCAGTATCGGGCTGGCCGTTTTGGATCGGCAGTTCGATGCGGCGTTGCAGCGGGAGTATCAGACTCGGTTGACTACCCAGCCAACGGTGTCGGCCGGTTACTGGGATCTCTATTATCGGCCGGGATGGCTGGATTATGTAAAGAATTCTGCTTGCGCCCGCGGGCTGGAGCTGGAAGAGCGGTTTTTTCTGCATATATTGGCGATTGATGCGGCGGACCTGCCGGCGGACCACCGGGCCGGGGGCTTCCAGCATCTGGACTTCAGGTATGAGGATAGGAGAAAATGGTCTCTGTCCGGCGACGGAAAGTGTGTAGCGGTGGTCGAGCTGCCGGGCTATCCCATTGCCCAAATCTACACCGGCCAGCACGATTCTCGGGAAGTTCCCTTGTGGAGCGTCCGTCTGGACCTGGATGCGGACTATTATCGGGCGGCGTATCAAACGGTGGCCCAGGGGAAAGCCGGGGCGCCGCTGACGCGGGGGATTTTTGACCTGTACCGCTATGATAATGCCCTGTATTATTTCAAGGAAAGTTGCGCTCGAGGGGATACTGTTGACCGGTTCTTTCTGCATCTAATCCCGGAGAACCCGGAGGATTTGCCGGCGGAACGGCGGCCGCATAGTTTCAGCAATTTGGATTTTGACTTTAACCGGCAGGGGCATTGGTTTGACGGAAAATGCTTGGCGGTGGTGGAACTGCCGAATTATCCCATTGCTGAAATTCGTACAGGACAGTTCACGGCGGAGGGCGCGCTGTGGGAAGTTGCTTTGCCGGTAGGAAACTAGCCACGGTGGGCAGTAAATCCGGGCGATGCTCTCCGAAGCAGCCCATTGCAGAGACGGGGCGGCGGCGATAATGCCCGGAACTGCTGACAGTTGCGACTTGACGCCGGGAACTGCTTTGCGGTATATTGGCACAGGTGTTCCAAAACTTGGTCAGGAGTAGTTTTCCCTTATGGTCGAAGTGAGCAGCCACGCCCCCGGAAACTTTTGCTGGATCCACCTTGCCACCACGGACGCCGCGGCGTCCAAGGAGTTTTATGCCCAACTGATGGGCTGGACTTATACCGACGCCCCGGCCGGCCCGGATATGGTCTATACCATGGCCCAGAAGGACGGCAAGAATGTCGTCGGCCTTTACGAGATGGACGCCGGGATGCGGGAACAGGGCATCCCGCCCCATTGGGAGAGTTTTATCGCCGTTGCCGATGTGGACGCCGCCGCGGAACGGGTCAAGGCCGTGGGCGGCTCCCTGATACAGGAGCCGTTCGATGTCTTTGACGCCGGCCGGGGGGCTATGGCCGTCGACCCCACCGGCGCCGCCTTTGGCCTCTGGCAGCCCAAAGACCATATCGGCGCCCAACTGGTCTATCAGCCCGGGGCCATGGGCTGGAACGAGCTTTACACCCACGAAACGGCTAAAGCCGGCCAGTTCTACGCCGACTTTCTAGGCTGGACGGCCAACCTGGAACACGTCGGCTCGGAACAAGAGGAATACACCATCTTTAAGAACGGCGAACAGCCCATCGCCGGGATGATGCGGATTAAGCCGGAGTGGGGCGAAGTGCCGCCGAACTGGTCCATCTACCTGGGCGTTGACGACTGCGACGCCAGTTTGCAGCAGGCGGTCGGTTTGGGCGCGGCGGTCATCGTCCCGGTAACGCAGGAGGGCAACATCCGCTTCGCCTTCATCAAAGACCCGCAGGGCATCTATCTGGGCATTGCCCAAGTAACGCCGGAGTAGCTGCCGCGGCCGGCCGACGGGTTTCGGCCGGGCAACTTCCCGACAGCAGAAAGGGGCGGGTTTGCGGACCCGCCCCGGTTTCTAAAATCGCCGGACTGGTTCCGTTTGCTTTTAGGGTACGGTGAATTTTACCGCTTGCGCCGGGCTATCTTGGGAACGGTTACCCGCCGGAGCCGTTTTGCCCCACCTGGACTCCAGTTGCCGGTTTTACCCTTCACCGCCGGCTGGCCGGCTTTCACCTTCGTGGGCATATTCCCGCCGGCTTTAGGTTCACGCCGGGGCGCAACCCGCGTCGATTCAGCATTGGGCTTAACCCGCCGTATCAAGGCGTCCGGCTTAAACTCCGGCAAATCCCGCTTGGGCGGAGCCGTCGCGCCCGGCCGGTAATTCACCACATCCTCCCCCTCGGCAAAAGGGGCGTTCACCTTTGCCCGCTTGCCCGGCGTGTCAAAGCCCAAGGATTCGTGTTCCCGGAACAGGTTGTAGGTCAGCGTCCAGCCGTCCAGATACCTTTGCCCCGTTTCCAGATTTTCCAAACCCCGCAAGGTTTTGACCCGCTGCCGATATGTCCCTTGTAACCGCTCGGAAAGATTGTTGTTGATTTCAGCGCGGATGCCCTGGCTCTGGATATGCTTAATGTCCGGGAAAGCCAGTTCAATGGCGGCCTTGTACGACCCCAACTTGTCAGTCTTCAGGGATTTGGGCGGTTCAGCAGCGGCCTTAATTGCCTTGTCAATGACAATCTCCGCTTGCTTGGTGTTCCGCTCCTTGGCCAGATGGGACGCCAGAACATAACGGGTTTTGGAATCCATCACATTCCAATTCCAGACCTTTTGCCCACCGACATCCACCATCATCTCGTCCGCGACCCACTCATCCCCTACCTGCGCCGGGTAGTCCTGCATTACCGCCATTGCCCGGTCAGTGTAATCCCGCACCCATTCGTACAGGGTGGCTTTGGAGGGTTCGGGAATATCAAAGGCATCGGCCATCGTTTCCCCGATTTGTTTGTAAGACATACCGGAGTAAAACAGCCGTATCGCCATCCCCATCTGCTCGGCGTCAACTTTGCGCCCCTCCGCCATCCCGTTGTGCCGGAACTTCTTACCGCAGCCCCGGCACAAGTACCGCTGCTCCCCCGACTGACGCCCGGCTTTGACTACCTCATCGGCCGCACAATCGGGACAGGTTACGGTTATGGTCTCGGTTCGGGTGAACTCTGCCATCGCTACCCTCTAATCAGCGGAAACAACAAAGCCGGATTGCGTTCCCTGCCTTGCCAAGTAACCCCGCGCCCAATCCACCGCCAACTTTAACGGTATGCGCTGGTCTATCGGCGGACTGCCATACCAGTAGCCATCCCGTTTGTTGAGCCGCCGCAAACCCTCAAGGGTAAGGGTGTCGCTTTTCCTGCCATTACAGGGGCGGCACAGGATAGCCCGGTTGTCCAGGTCGTTCCGGCCGCCCTGCGACTTGGGGAAGTTATGGTCAAGGTCAAAATGCCGGTCGTCGCCATTGGGCGGCTCGAAGCCACACCCCCAGCACACCCCCCCATCGGGTAATCAGGATAGCCTTCATCTCCTCCCGTCTGAACAACGGCCGCGGTTCCAGCCCCCGCTCGATTTGCTCCAAATGCGGAGCGGCCATTTCAGCGGCATCGGTTCGTTCCGGAGGCGCAGTTACCAGTTTAACATCCTCCGGCCGCCAAATCTGCTTTTCAGCGTTCAGCCGGTTAAGGATTATCTGGTGGCAGCCGTCCCACAAGTCCATCCCAATCCACTGCCGGCCCAAGCGTTCCGCCGCCACCGGCGTGGTAGCGCAACCGCAGAAGGGGTCAAGCACCCAATCGCCCGTTTTGCTTGACGCTTTGACTATCCGCTCCAGCAAGGCCAAGGGCTTCTGCGTGGGATAGCCCGTCCGCTCCTTGGCCATATTGTTGATGGTGGGAATGTCCGACCAAACATCCTTCATTCCCTTTTCTTGCCCGGCAAGCCTTTGGCTGGTAGCGGGAACGGTCGGCTTGTCAAAGTGATACTGCTCCGTCTTGGTGTAGAAAAGCACGGTATCGTGTTTCCGCGACCAGAAGCGTTTGGAACTGCCGCCCAAGCCGTACTCCCACACAATCTCATTGCGGAAGTTATCCCGCCCAAAGATACTGTCCATCAGGATTTTGGCGTAGGCGTGGGCGGTGTGGTCGATATGCAGGTAAAGACTGCCGGTGGGTTTGAGGATACGGCGGCATTCCATCATCCGCACCCCCAGCCAGCACAGAAAGGCCGCCATATCCGTTGCCCCGTTTTCCTTAACGGTATGGATAAACCGGCTTACCAATTTCCGGTCGTCCGCGAGGGCGTCAATCCATTCCGGCTGGACATCCACATCCCACCGCCAGCGGTCAACGAATTGAGCGCCGGCAGCCAGCCGGTTTGGCGTGGCGTGAAAGTCCCGGCTCTTGTTGAACGGCGGGTCGGTGGCAATCAAGTCCACCGTCGCGCTGTTCATTCCTTGCAGGAAGGGCAGATTGTCCCCCTGATACAGGGTACGGTTCTCAAAGTTGGGGTCTGCCATTCACTCCTCCATCACTTTGATGTTCAAGTATTTCATAAACACGGCGGCTTGGTCGGGATAGTACGAGGCAATCATATTCACCGATGCCTTTAACCCGCACAAGCAACACTCCCCATATCTGTAAGGGTACTCAAATGCCCACTTATGCTGGCATTTGCCTTGAATCTTGTGAAGCTCCCGACTCCGTTGCCTTTCGTCCCAATACTTGAGAAAGGCCGTAATACGGTCTGCGTACTTTACACAGGCCATAATAGTGGCGCAGATAATCGCCACGATGGCGACCGACGCCGCCGGCCAAGCGGTCAGGTTATCAAGTGCCAGTTTTAAGATTTCCGACATCGCATCCACCTAAAAAGTTTGGCGTCCCTCCACCGAGCGTCCTTCCACAAACGCCCGGCGGTGGAAGACGCCTCGGAAACTAGGATAAGGGGCGGTTAAGCCCGTGTCAAGCGGCTCCGGGAAAATCGCAGAAATTCACCGTACCCTAAAAGCAAACGGAACCGCCGGACTTTTGGGGTTGACAAACGGGGATATATCGTGTTAAATTACCTTGTAACCCCCCCTATCGATTCGACGGTAGGGTCGAGACCGCTCCCGAGAGCGGTCTCTGTCTTTATTAGCGGCAGTAAGGAGCAGCGGGTGATTACCAACGTTTATGTTGACGGACTCAATCTCTACTACCGCGCGCTCAAGGGGACGCCTTTCAAGTGGCTGAACTTGCGTCAGTTGACGGAGGGGCTTTTCCCGGATGATGCCATTCAAGACATCTGCTACTTCACCTCCCTCATTCACTCCCGGAATGACCCCGGGCCGCCCCAGCGCCAGTTGCTGTACCTGCGGGCTTTGCATACCCTGGCTGGTTTGCAGGTTTTCTACGGCGAGTTGCGCGACCGCACCAAGGTTCGCCCGCTGGCTAACCCGGTGGCCGGTTTGCCGGATTTCGTTACTATCCTGGACGCTGAGGAGAAAGGCACGGATGTGAACTTGGCGATGCAGTTGTTGGTGGACGGGTTCACCGGGGCTTACGAGCAAGCGGTGGTAGTTACTAACGACTCTGACTTGGCCGGCCCGGTGCGGTATGTCCGGGACGATCTGAAACTGCGTACCGTCGTAGTCAATCCCTCCCAAGACCATACCCCTAAAGAACTCGTTGCGGCCGCAACTTATATCAAGCGGTTGCGGCGCAGCCACCTGCGGTATAGCCTGTTTCCTGTTGCCCTGTCCGACGCCCAAGGCGTAATCACCAAACCACCGGGCTGGTAACTTTACTCCGGCCGCTGCCGGAGCCAGTTTCGCCCACAGACTCTCTCCCCAAAGCAACGGCTTATCCGAACACGCCGGGTCAGCCGCACTGATGCCCGGCGGGTCGAGTTTGGCTTCAATCCCTATTCAAAAAGGACGAAATCCGGTGTAATGCGGTATCAAATCAAGGAGGCGCAAATATGGGGGCGTGGGAACTGTTTATGATTGGGCTGGGCTGGCTCCTCTGGAATAATAATGAGCGGGAAAGGCGCGCCGAGATGGAGTATATTCAGCAGCAGCTGGATCGGGCCGTTGCCGCATTAGAGCGCGGCTAGGAGCCGATCCTGGATGAATTCATTTGGGCGATGATTGAGGAGTATGACGCGACCGGGCAGGCTCACCGCGCCGGGTGGTATCTGCGGCGGTCGCGTCCGGGCTAACCGGGGGTTACAAAATCCCCCTTACTCCCCCGCCGCCGCGGCCAGCTCCGCCAGCAGCGGCGTAAAGACTTCCCGGAACTTGAAAAACTTGGCGATTATCCAGTCGTGGTATTCGTCCCACTGCTCCGGATGTTCATAGATGTTGCCGGGGCGGGAAACCCACACCCTGCCAGACCTTTGTATTTGCCAGTCTGACCGCTCTCCTTGCGCGTAGTCCAGAATCTCGGCGTCAATTACTTCCCGCCACTGCTCCAGTTGCTCGAATGCCCGCCGATTCCACTCCCAAGATTGCGGGCCACCACCGTTTTTCTCGATAATGAACTCTATGCGGGGGTTGTTGCCCCACCAACCTGTGACGAATTGAAAGTCGGCATCGCGTCCCTCAAAGACACACCAACCCCGGCTACCGTTCGGAGCGTTGGGAAATACGGAATAGTTATGCTCCCGCCGCAGCCGTTCCTCCAGTTTCCAGCGAAATTGACGATTTACCCCGTGCCGGTCGGCGGCCGATGGCGGCGGAGTATCCGCAGCCTTTACCGCCATCCCCGGCTTGCGCCATCCTTTGGGCGCAGCCATTACGCTAAACAGCGGCGCCGTCCGGGAATCGTCAATCCGCAACAGTTCCAGGGCTACCCCGTAGAACTGGGTATTTTCGCCGGCGCGATGGTTCAACCAGTCTAAAACCTGCCGGTGTTCCGTCCCGATTTCACTGGCCACCCAAATGACCAGTTTGGCGTCTTGGTCGGTGGCATACAGCAGCAGCCGGCTCAAATGGTCATTATCGGCCGGCTGCAACTGGCTTTCGATAACCACCGACCGGCCGCCGTTGCGCTCCACCGCCAGCAGCCCCGGCGGCGCATTGCCCGCCGCCATTGCCGGCGATGGCAGCTCCAACTCCACGCCCAAGGCCGCCCCCAATTCCCCGATGTTCCGAGCCAGCCACGGCGTAAAGTCCCGGGCTTCGTCGGGCCACTCCTCGCGCAGGCTTACCCGTTCAATCCGCGCCAAATTATCGCCGGTCATAGTTTTACTCCGTCTCCCCCGCCGCCGCGGCCAGCTCCGCCAGCAGCGGCGTAAAGACTTCCCGGAACTTGAAAAACTTGGTGATTATCCAGTCGTGGTATTCGTCCCACCGCTCCGGGTTGCGGTAGAAATCGTCCCTACGAAATACCGCCGCGCCACTGCGCTTGCCACTAAAAACGCCGGCTGGCCACTCGAACCACTCTCCGGCGTCAGCGTTGCAAAGGGCGGCTTCAACCTCAGCTTGATGACGCTCTTTCAGCAGCTCCAAGATAAGTTGATGCCTTCCGGGGGCTTCAGCACGGGGCCAGAACCACAAGTTGACCCGCAAAGTGGTCGTGAAATCCGTGGAATAATGGTCTTGACCGTCAAGGTTTTCCAAGACACACCAAGCCCCTCGACTACCCCGTTTCGAGGCAACAGTATGGTTATGCTCCCGCTCCAGTTTTTCCGCCAGTTGCCGGTGGAACATTGCGGTATTCTGGCTGCGACTGCCAGCAATACCCCATTGCCGGTTGCTGATGTTCTGCTTCCGCCATTCGTTAGGGGCGGTTACTACGCTGAAATAAGGTGCCGGGCGGGAATTGTCGATTTTCCAAAGCTCGACGACAACCCCGTAAAACTGAGTGTTTTCGTCGGTGCGCTGGTTGAGCCAGTCCAGCACCTGCCGGTGTTCGTCGTCAATGGCGCTGGCAACCCAGATAACCAACTTGGCATCTTTGCCGGCGGCGTAAATCAGCAGGCGGCTCAGGTGGTCGTTGTCAGTCCACTCCAGCTGGTTTTCGATAATCACCGGGCGACCGTCGGAGCGGTCAGTGGCGAAAATATCCAAGGAGCGGTTGCCTACGGCGGATTCTGACTCTTGCCATTCCAAGTCAACGCCCAACGCATTGCCCAACTCCCGGATGTTCTGTGCCAGCCAAGGCGTGAAATCATTGGCTTCATTCGGCCACGCTTCCCGCAGACTCACCCGTTGAATCCGTGCCAGGTTATCGCCGGTCATAGTTTCGCTCCGTAATTGTTAATTCCCGTCCCCGTTTTGCTCCGTCCAAGGCAGGTAGGGCCGCCATTCCTCGAGGATGGCGCGGTTTTGCAGGATGCGGTAGGGGTTGGGCTGGGGGACGCGCGGCTCCTGTTTCAGGCGCATATTGGCTTCGGCCGGTGTGCGCCCGGCTTTATGCAGATTGCAGCGGCTGCACGCGGTTACCACATTTTCCCAAGTGTGAGCGCCGCGCTGCCGGCGGGGGATGACATGGTCGAGGGTCAAATCCGGCGTCTTTTTGCCGCAGTATTGGCAGGTGTATTGATCCCGCAGGAAAATCTCTTTTTTGGATAGCTTGCGGGGGGCAAAGGGGCGTTTGACCAGATAGACCAAGCGGATGATGGATGGGGCTTCCACCCGGGCGGAGATGGTATGCACTTGGCCCTGGTGATTTTCGAGCAGTTCGGCTTTGCCTTTGCTGAGCAGGATGATGGCGCGGCGGACGGTGGAGACATTGATGGGAACATAGTTGAGGTTCAGCACCAGCACTGGGGAACCCAGGACGCCGGCCGGAGCCGTTCCCGGCGGCGCTGCGGACACGCCGGAGCCGTTTTTCTGCGCTGCGGTTGGGTTGTTGAGCGTTTTTGTAACCACTTTCGCCGTTGCCTCGTTAAAAGTTGGCCGGTTCCCGCGGGGGCAGTGGTTCACCGGAAGGGAATAACCTGCTGACGCCGTTGTTTCCCTATTATACACCACATCCGCAAGAAATGCGCCGTCCAGCGGCGGGATTTATTGCCGGCAATTGTCCGGGCCGGCGCGCCGCCGGGCGGCCAGCCAATCCCGCAGCCGAATCGTTACAGCCAAGGCCATCCCGCCGTACAGATAGCCGCCGATAATATCGCTGGGCCAATGGACGCCCAAATAGAGGCGGGATAAGCCGATGAGCAGTATCAGCAGCAGCAGGAGGGCGGTCAAGGCATAGCGTAGCCGGGGATTGGCGCAATGCCGCCCGACCAGATAAATCAGGAATCCGCCGAACAGGGCGGCAAAGGCGGCATGGCCGCTGGGAAAGCTGAGGCTGAGGGTCAGGGTTTCGATGTCGCCGTATTCCGGGCGCAGCCGGCCCACCGGCAGTTTCAGCAGGGGAGCCAATGCCATCGGCAGGGCTAACAGCAGCAGCAGGGCGGCGTCCGCCCCCTGCCGTAACCGCAGCAGCAAAAGGGCGGTAGCCGCTACCAGACCCACGGCCGCCGGCAGCCAGCCGATAAAAGTTACCCACCGGAAAAAGGCAGTCAAGGCTGGCTGCCGGAACTCTTGGATCGCCGCCAAGGCCGCCGCATCTCCGGGCCAGACCGGGTAAGCTCGGGCCAGGATAAAAAGGATGGCGGTCAGGATAATGCCGACGGCTAAAAGCCAATCCTTCGCCGAAATGTCAACCTGCATCTGTCCCCGATTGCATAACACCGCCAACTTTGCCGGTTGAACGCCGGCCAAGTAAGTTATCCGGGAATGGGGGATAGTATAGCAGGTTTTTGGGGGGGAGATGGAGCGGGATGGATGACTTCGCTACCGTAGCAACTCCATGAACTCGTCAACCGTGAGACCGGCCCGGCGTATCAAGGTTCGCAGGGTGCCGCGTTTTACGGCGCGATGGTCAGGAACGGAAAGATTTACGGCAAGGCCCGGCTTGGTCAGGATGATATGGCTGCCGGTTTGCCGTTCCCGCCGCCAGCCGGCCCGCTCGAAAGCCCGTACTGCTGCGCTCCCGGAAATAACGGGCAACGGCGGCATCTACTCCCCGGCCTTCAAGGAAACTTTCACTTGCGCCAAGGCGATGCCGGCAAAAGGCAAGCCATCCTGTTCCCGCCCCTTCAGAATGTGGCGCAACTCTTGCGACAGCAAAGCCGGCGTTTCGGCGACGGGCGTCTCCCCTTTCCCTTCCAGTACCGACAAAACCAGCCCAATGGCTTCCTTGATGTTGAACAAAGCGGCGCGGCGGTCATCCCCCTGACTGACGCAGCCGGGCAAAGCCGGGCAGTGGACGGAATAGCCCCCGTCCGCTTCCTTTTCGAGGATGACGGTAAATTGGCGGTGGTGGCGCGGCGGCATTTTCATCGCCTCAATTGCTCAACTTTGCGTGATAATGGCTTGGCGGGTGCTTTCTCAACTAACGGTACACCCGGCTACGGTGGCCTACTTGTACCACCACCACAACCAAGCGGTCATCCTGAATCTCGCAAATAACCCGGTAGTCGCCCACCCGGTAACTCCATTGCCCACCAAAACGACCGTGCAAGGGGTGGCCGATGTGCCGGGGATTATCCGCTGCGGCCACGCGCTCGTTCATAAAGGCGTCAATGCGCCGTGCCGTTTGCGGATCCAGCCGGTTAAGCTGACTTTGCGCCGCCGGGGAATAATCAACGGTCCATGCCAAGTTTAGCCATAACCTCCGCGCTGGAATACACCCGTTCCTTGCCCTGCCGCACCCGCTCCATAACCGCGGCGGCTGCGTAGTAATCCGCCGCATCCTGCCGCCCTATATCGGCTTTCCAGTAAGGCAATTCGGCCGCCGCGGCCGCCACCGTTGCCGCCAACTCGGCATAGCCCACCGCCATTGCCAACTTCTTAACCGGGTTCAGACTGATTTGTTGCTGCGCCCCGTGCCGTTCCGTCAGCAAATGTTCTGGCACTACAAAGAACCGCCACTGCTCGGCCCGGCGATGGTCGGCAATCTTGGGGTCAGTTTCCGGGTGCCAAGCAAAGATGTAGAGGTCGGCGGCGCGGATGAAATCTGGCTCCTCCGGGTCAACGCCAACCCATACCGCTTCCGCGGTGCTGTCCGTGTAGTAACCGGTTTTGGGCGCAATGTTGAAAGCGGGCGAACCCTTGCGGCCGCCCGCCGGTTTGTACCAGGGTTGCGGCGGTTGCAAGGCCGCCGATTGTTTGACTTCCACCCGGACGCCGTCAACCCCCTTTTCCAAATCCCAACTACCCCAACCGCCAACCGCTTTCCAACCGTCGCCCAAGGCGAACAGGATTAGCGTTTCCACATAGTCGCCGCGATAGACGTTGTCCAGCAGCGGCTGGCTGTAGAACCGTTTGTTCAGACTTTTGACGATTTGGGCGGGACTAGGATTTGTTGCCATTAGTTGCCTCTGCCGATGCAACGGCCGGTTGAACGCCGGCCGGATAGGTTAGTTGGGAATGGGGAATAGTATAGCAGGTTTTGGGGGATGGCGAGGAGACGGTTTCCGCCGGTTAGCGATACACCCGGCTACGGTGGCCTACTTGTACCACCAGCACAACCAAGCGGTCATCCTGAATCTCGCAGATAACCCGGTAGTCGCCCACTCGATAAACCCACCGGCGGGGTCGGCCTTGCAATGCTTTCCCCGCTTGTCGAGGGTTTTCCAGAATGGCAACACGCCGTTCCAGATAGTTGGCAATGCGCTGCGCCACGGGCCGGTCCAGACGGTCAATCTGAGCTTGGGCTTGGTCAGTATATTCAATCCTCCAAGCCAAGATACGCCCTCACTTCCTCTGACGAATAGACCCGCATTTTACCTTGACGCACCTGTTCCAGAATTTCGTCAGTGGCGTAGCAAAGTGCCTCATCCTCCGTCGTCATCACGCTGGCTTTCAGATACGGGACTTTAGACAGAGCCGTGTCCACAGCGGCTGACAGACCGGCATAGGATACCACCTCTGCCATTTTGGAAAGGGGCGGCAGCCGGATGGTTTTCTGCGTCGGATGGCGTTCCGTCAGCCGGAACTCCGGAATTACGAAAAACCGCCACTGGTCGGGGCAACGTTGGTCAGCCCGATCCAAGTCGGTTTCCGGGTGCCAAGCAAAGACATAGACATCGGCCGGGCGGCCGGGCGGGTAGCCCTCCGGGTCTCCGCCTTTAGATCCGTTAGCTGACTGCTCCCGCAAAGGGGCAATGGCAAAGACCGGAGTTCTGGCTTGGGGCGTTTCCTCCTCGCTGTCCTCGGGTTGCAGCGCCGCCGCCTGCTTGACGATTACCCGGACGCCATCATTGCGCTCCAAGTCCCAGGGTTTCCCGGTCCAGTCCAGGCTGCACCAGCGCCATTCCGCGCCCAAGGCGTGAACCACCATTCCCGCGACATAATCGCTGCGATAGCCGCGGCGCATCAAGGGCCGGTCATAATGCTTGGCCAAGGTTTTGATAATGTCGCGGTGCAAGGGGGTATCCATTGCCGACTCCTCCGGCAAATTAGAAAACCAACCCGGCTATAGCCGGGTTGGTTCAGCTTTCCGTTTGGTAGCGGGGGCAGGATTCGAACCTGCGACCTTCGGGTTATGAGCCCGACGAGCTGCCACTGCTCCACCCCGCGCCGTTAGTGAGGAAAAGAAAGGAAAAGGAACAAGAAACCTTGAGCAATTGTCCTGAAACCGGGGTCAAACCCGGTTTGAAGTTCTTGGCGTGGGTCAAATCACTCGACCGGTTAGTATCGGTAAGCTGAAGCTGTTGCCAGCCTTACACTGCCGACCTATCAAGCAGATAGTCTCTCTGCGGTCTTACTCCCGAAGTTAATCGGGAAGGGAGGCCTCATCTTGGGGGATGCTTCGCGCTTAGATGCCTTCAGCGCTTATCGCGGCCAGACATAGCTACCCAGCGCTGCTCCTGGCGGAACAACTGGAACACCATAGGTCTGTCCCTCCCGGTCCTCTCGTACTAGGGAGAGGTTCCCTCAAGCCTCCTGCGCCCATGGCGGATAGAGACCGAACTGTCTCACGACGTTCTGAACCCAACTCACGTACCCCTTTAACCGGCGAACAGCCGGACCCTTGGGACCGCCTTCAGCCCCAGGATGGGACGAGCCGACATCGAGGTGCCAAACCTCGCCGTCGATGTGAACTCTTGGGCGAGATAAGCCTGTTATCCCCGGGGTAGCTTTTATCCGATAAGCCACGGCCCTTCCACTCGGTGCCGTAGGATCACTTTGCCCGACTTTCGTCCCTGCTCGACTTGTTGGTCTCGCAGTCAAGCCCTCTTATGCCAATGCGTTCTGTGGACGATTTCCATCCGTCCTGAGAGGACCTTTGGGCGCCTCCGTTACTTTTTAGGAGGCAACCGCCCCAGTTAAACTGCCCACCAGGCACTGTCCCTCGGTTTTGCCGAGGTTAGAACCAAAAACAGCCAAGGGTGGTATTTCAACGACGGCTCCCCCGCGACTGGCGTCGCGGATTCACAGCCTCCCACCTATCCTACACATGACAGTTCCCAGCCCAATACCAGGCTACAGTAAAGCTCCACGGGGTCTTTTTGTCCTGCCACGGGTCGCCCGCGTCTTCACGGGCACCGCAATTTCACCGAGCCCTCCGCCGAGACAATGGCCAAGTCGTTCAACCATTCATGCGGGTCGGAACTTACCCGACAAGGGACTTCGCTACCTTAGGACCGTTAGAGTTACGGCCGCCGTTCACCGGGGCTTCAGTTCGGAGCTCTCACCCCTCCCCTTAACCTTCCGGCACTGGGCAGGCGTCAGCCTGTATACGTAGGGTTTCCCCTTAGCACAGACCTGTGTTTTTGTTAAACAGTCGCCCGGCCTTCTTGTCTGCGCCCCCAAAACGCTCCAGCCGCTAGGGCTTTCACCTCCCAGGGGGCCCTTTCTCCCAAAGTTACAGGGCTCTTTTGTCTAGTTCCTTAGCGGAGGTTAGCTCGAACACCTCGGGACTTTTATCCCAGCCCACCAGTGGCGGTTTGCGGTACGGTCGCCATTGCTTCTCCAAACGAAGCTTTTCTCGTCGGTTTGGGTTCAGCCGAGTTTCGTTAGCCCTTAGGCTACGATTCCCTCGCCCCTCAGCTTAACGCCGGAGTGGATTTGCCTGCCCCGGCTCGCCTACGGAAAAGGACGCCAATCCAATAAGACGCCCGACCTACCCTCCCGCGCCCCTCCGAGTATCATCAAAACAACGGCGGTGCAGGAATATTAACCTGCTGTCCATCGCCTTCGGCGCTTGCCTACGGCTTAGGACCGACTAACCCTACGCCGATAAACGTTGCGTAGGAAACCTTGGGCTTTCGGTGTCAGGGATTCTCACCCTGATTTACGCTACTCATTCCGGGATTCTCACTTCCCCGCGCTCCAACAAGCCTCACGACTTGCCTTCATCGCCCGAGGAACGCTCCCCTACCACGCGGCGGCAAACTCAGAACTTCCGGCCCCTTGCCTTCCGGCGGCCGCGCCGGCTGCCCTCCCCGAAGGAAGTTAAGCCATTGCTTTCGCCTTCCGGCGCCGGGCTTTCCATCCTGTACCAACCACGTCCACGGCTTCGGCGGCAGGCTTAAGCCCCGTTACATTTTCGGCGCGGAACCCCTCGACCAGTGAGCTATTACGCACTCTTTAAAGGAATGGCTGCTTCTAAGCCAACCTCCTGGTTGTTTTGGGAACCCCACCTCCTTTCCCACTTAGCCTGCGCTTGGGGGCCTTAGCCGGTGGTCTGGGCTGTTTCCCTTTTGACAATCGCACTTATCTGTGACTGTCTCACTCCCGGGCATCGGCAGAACGGCATTGGTGGTTTGATTGAGTTTGGTAAGCTCACGCCCCCTAGCCCATTCAGTGCCCTACCTCCGTCCTCCTAATTCCCGAGGCTGCACCTAAATGCATTTCGGGGAGAACTAGCTATTTCCGGGTTCGATTGGCATTTCACCTCTACCCACAGCTCATCCCAAGCTTTTGTACTAGCCACGAGTTCGATCCTTCAGTCCGCGTTAACGAACCTTCAATCTGGCCATGGGTAGCTCACCCGGTTTCGAGTCTACTACATGGAACTACATTCGCCCTATTCAGACTCGCTTTCGCTGCGGCTCCGGAACTCCAGTTCCTTAACCTTGCTCCATACAGTAAGTCCCCGGATCATTCTTCAATAGGCACGCCGTCACCCGGCCAAAGCCGGGCTGCGACCTTCTGTAGGCTTACGGTTTCAGGTCTATTTCACTCCCCGCTAGGGGTTCTTTTCACCTTTCCCTCACGGTACTGGTGCGCTATCGGTGACCAAGGATATTTAGCCTTGGAGGGTGGTCCCCCCAACTTCCCACAAGGTTTCCCGTGCCCCGTGGTACTCAGGTAAATGTCGGAAGTCCGTTTCCTTTCGCCTACCGGGCTGTCACCGTCTCTGGCGGCCCTTCCCAGAAGCCTTCGGCTAGGAATCGGATTGGTAACTCCCCGGGGCCTGACGCGGCAACCCCAGACATTCCCTATAACCCCGCTGCGACATAGGCCCACGCGCCGTTAGGTACACAACGGTTTAGGCTCTTCCCCGTTCGTTCGCCACTACTAAGGGAATCTCGGTTGATTTCCTTTCCTCGGGGTACTTAGATGTTTCAGTTCCCCCGCTTACCTTCCGCATATCGCGGATGAACCGGCTCAACACCGGAACAGGTTACCCCATTCGGGCATCCCCGACTATGCCTGTTAGACGGCTCATCGAGGCTTATCGCAGCCTTACCACGCCCTTCATCGGTCCTTGGTCCCAAGGCATCCACCGTAAGCCCTTAAAAATTTGACCCACGCTAAGAACTCCAAACTTTTCAGTTTGAGGTTTTCAGGACAATTTTTTCAAGGTTCCTTATTCTCTTTTTAAGGTGCGGAGGAAAAGGGCGGTTGAGCCATCTCCCGGCCGCCGCTTTGGCCTGGCCGGAGTTCCCAACGAATCCGGGCGGTCCGCCGGGTCGTTATGCCCCGGCTTGGTCGCGCCGTTGCGCCGCAATTCCGTAATAAGGGATTGTAAGCGCACTTTTCCCCCCTGTCAAGGGGTATTTCAAGGAATTTTGAAAATTGGATTTTTCGCTGGGGTGGGAAGTCCAGCATCAGCCTAACGACTAGGGGGAGTGTCGTCATCCGAGGTGGAATCCAGCCCGGAATCCGCGGCCGGGCTATCCGATGGCTCATCCCGCAACGATACCCGGCCTCTTGGCGGAATATAGATTACCTGCTGGACGGACTCGCTCAGTTGGGCAACTTCGGCGGGGTTGAACAGAAACCCGGGTTTTTTCAGCGTCAGATACACGACCATCCACAGGACAACTAGGGTGACCAGTGCAAAGACGGTAACCATAGTTAAAACCATTATCGTCTGCAAAGCCGGCGCGGCATCCAAGGCCAACAGGGTACCGCCAAAAACGGCTTCCAACGCCACCAGTATGACGCCAATAGCCCCCAAAGGACTGCGTATCGGCCCCACGGTTATTCGTCATCCTCGAAGGTGAAGGGCAAGTCCGGGTACTTATCCCGCAACTTTTTCAGGGCGTCATTTTGGATAGCTTTCATATCGATGTTCAGACCCCGCCCCATCCGAGCCTGGTTCTGGAGCAGTTGTTCCACCAACTGCTCCAGAACCATTATTTTAAGCTCGGAGTTCAGCTGAGCCTCCGCCAAGTTCAAGCTGCCTACTTTTGGCACCATCACTGACTCCATAGTTGGGAAAATGGGAATTGCCGGCATTATTATACACTAATGCCGGCGCTTCTGATATGCCCGCTACCCCCCCTTAAATACCGGCGGGCGCTTTTCCAGGAAGGCGGCTACCGCTTCTTTGTGGTCGGCGGTGGCGCGGGCTTGTTCCTGGGCGACATGGGCCAGTTCGAGGTGTTCCCGGAAGGTTTGGTTCATTCCCTGACGCACCAGGTATTTAATCAGAGCTTGGGAACGGGACGCGCCTTGGGCCAAGCGGGCGGCCAGTTCCATGGCGGCGTTGGGCAGGTCGGCGTCGGGGACTACCTTGCTGACGAGGCCGAGGTGCCGGGCGTCAGTGGCGTCAACGCGGTCGCCGGTGTATTGGAGCAGCAGGGTGTTGCTGATGCCGATGAGCCGGGGCAGGTTCCAGCAGCTGCCATCGGCGGGGATTAGTCCCATTCGGGAGAAGGCTTCGGAGAATTGGGCCGATTCCCCGGCGATGCGAATGTCGCAAGCCAAGGCCAAGCCCATTCCGGCGCCGATAGCGGGGCCGTTGACGGCGGCGATGGTGGGTTTCTGCTGTTCCTGCAAGCACAAGACCATTTCCGGGGCTTGGGAGGATTCGGCCGGGAGAGGGCGGGCGTAGCGGGCTTCCATACTGCCCCAGGGCCGGGACGGAGTTTCACCATCCGCCGCCGCTTGTTCCCGCTGCTCAATGCCGCTGCGGAACCCGCGCACATTGGCTCCGGAGCAGAAGGCCGGCGGCGCGCCGGTCAGCAGCAGTACCCGCTGCTCCGGGTCATCCGCAAACTGCTCCAGGGCGGCAAAGAATTCCTGGGCCATTTCCGGGTTGATGGCGTTGCGGGTGGGCGGGTCGTGCAGGGTCAGCAGCAGCGCGCCCTCCCGCAGTTCGGTGTGGACATAGTTGGCGGACATTTTCCCTTCCTTATTGCGGATTTGCCGTAGCCCGGGCCGGATACGCCGGGTCTCTACATTATCATATATTGGCAATTGCGGCCGCCGGCTTATATAATGGCGGGCATCAGGGATTTAGGCAGCCCGGCGGCGGGCAAGGCCGGGCGGTGAAGGAGAGCGGTTATGCAGGAAGGAACGGTATTGAATTTGCATTTGGCCCGGGTGAAGGGGACGCCGTCGGAACCGGTAGCGGCGGCTACGGCGATTTCGGCCCGGGGGCTGGAGGGCGACCGCAGCTGCCGGGTGGGTAACGCGCGCCAGGTGCTGGTGATGGATAAGGAAACCCTGGACTATTTCCAGTTGGCGCCGGGGCAGATTAAGGAGAACATCACTACGGCCGGGCTGGATTTGGCGCAGGCGCAGCCGGGGCAGGTGTTTTTCGTGGGGGACGCGGTTACGCTGGAGGTGGTGGGGGAGTGTGAACCGTGCGGCAAGATGGACGCCATTCGGATGGGGCTGCGGGAGGATCTGCGGCATCGGCGGGGCGTTTTGACTATGGTCATCAGCGGCGGGGACATCAAGGTAGGGGACAGCATACGGCTGGAGCCGTAGTTGGGCGGTTCAGCCGGCTGTCGGTTTGGCCGGCAACCAGTTCAGGATGCGGCGGAGTAGTCTAATCCAACACTCATCGTTAACCCTATATGACACAGGGTTAACAAGGTTAACAGTATGAAAGTCAAGACTGATGTTAGGGGGAAAGGCGTTACCGTTACTACCTATTTGCCGCCGCCGTTGGTGGCGGAGCTGGATGGGGTGATTGCGGCCGAGGGCGGCAGTCGCAGCGGCCTGCTGCGGGCGGCGGTGGCGACCATTCTGACCGATTTGGAATGGATGCGGGCGACCCACTACCGCAAGAAAGTCGCTTTGGCGGGCGGCGATTGGGATGCGGCGGCGGTGGAGCGGCGGATTGGGGAACTGCGGGCGGAGTACGGGCCGGCGCCGTTGAGCCGGCAGCCCCGGCTGGAGCGGCTGGTCAAGGGTACGGCCAAGGAAAAGCCGGCCCAGTCTAACGGCGCGGCGGCGAAGCCGGCCGGCGGGAAAGCATTGGCTCTGACGGCTTGCCTGGATACGGAACTGGCGGCTTGGGTGGATGAACTGGCCGGCCGGGAAGGGGTCAGCGTCAGCGCGCTGCTGCGGGGGATTGTGGAGCGGTATTTGTCCCTGCGGGAGTGGGACGCCATTTGCGAGTACGGGGAGCAACGCTGGCAGGAAATGGGCATGACCGAGGAGGAGTTGCAGAGGATTATCGATGAGAGCAGGGCTAAGTCGCGCCGGTGGGGACGGGACGATTAGGGTAGTCTTGGACGCCAACGTCGTTATTTCCGGTCTGCGCTTTGGTGGAACTCCGCGAAGGGTTATGGCTTTGGGCGAGGGCGGGGATGTGGCAGCTTATACTTCGCCGTTTATTTTGGGCGAGGTTGAGCGGATTTTGCAGGGCGACAAGTTTGGCTGGGGACAGCAACGGGTGGAAGCTGCGGTCGGCCGCTTTCGCCAGTGGGTCAACATCATTCACCCAACTGTTGTGGTGGAGGGCGTGTGCCGGGACGCTGATGATGACCGTATCCTGGAGTGCTGTTTGGAGTGCAATGCCGATTATCTGGTCACCGGGGATAGGGATTTGCTGGTTTTGGGAGAGTTTCGGGGGACGGGGATAGTTGATGCGGGGGCGTTTTTGCGGATTTATGAGGAGTTGGCAGGCGGGGGTAGCTAGTCCCGGCTTGCCTGCGACCAGAGAACCCAACGGCCGTGGCCCCAATCTATCCATTCGCTGCCCGGAAAAGGTTTCCGCCAATGGAAATGTCCACCTTCATCTACCAATATAGAGTAAGCAGATTTGACCTTCTGCTCCTCAACATACTGTTGGATACGCTGAATATCTTTTTCAACATTGTTCCAGTCGTCCACTACCGGAAACTTGGTGGGGCGAATGTCGCCGCCGCGATCCGTCCTTCGGTCGCGGGTAGGTTCGTACTTGAACTCGGCGGCCACTTCCGTCGACCCGAAGGCATTAAAAATCACCAAGTCGGCACGGGTGGACAGCAATAGGGAGTATTCCAACTCCACGCGATACGGCAATCGGGAGTTTTCAATCTCCCGATTGATCAGGATTTCCACCTGCTCGACTACATCCCGCTCCTTAAAGAACCGGAATTCTCCGTAGTTTTCCTTTAGACACGCCATAGCGTTCTCAAACAACTCGGCCGCTTCCATTTCAATCTCCTGTTTCCCTAACGGGCTTATCTAACCAGTAGTAGGGGGTGCCGCAACAGTAAATGCTGCGGTGCCCCCGCTGTGGTTGGGTTATTTGCTGGCGCCGACGAGGGTGGTTTGGATGGCGTTGGGGAGGTCGGTTACGGCGCCGATGTCGGCCCAGGTTTCCATAGTTGCGGCGACTTGTTCCCGGGCCAGGGCCAGGGCGGCGTTGACCTGGAATTTGCCTTTGATGCTGTCAAAGCCCCAGGGGTTTTTGGCGCCGCCGAGGATCATATCCCGGTCGGTGATATGCTCGAAAGAGCGGCCGTCCTTGAGGGTAATCCGCACGGGCAAGCCTTTGAGGACTTCGCCGGAACCCTCCTCCCACTTGGAAAAGACGCGGGTAGTTACCTTGTCCATGGCCGCCTGCATTTCCGGGGAGGCGATTTTTTCGTCGGTGAAGGTGTCGATGGCGATTTCGCCGTCGACGAGGGCGGCGGCGACATTGTACTTGGCGCTGAACTTGCCTTTGAGGGCGTCGTCGGGTTCGGGGTAGAGCATCACGATGGAGAGGTAGGACTGGTCCACTTCGGCGTGGGCCACATCGTCCCAAGTGAAGTTATGCTCGCGCATCAGGCTGAACAGGCTGTCGAGCATGGCGTGGTTGCCGCCGCAGCAGGGATACTTTTTGATGATGAGGGCATCCTGGACGCGGAAGGGGTTGCCGAGGTTTGCCGCCATTTGGTTGAGGTCGTAGATGCCTTCGCCGAGGATGGGGGTGGTAAAGCCGAGGGGATGCTCGAAAATCTGCTGGCCGGCGGTAAAGCCGCGCTGGGCCAGTTGGGCGGCGGTTACGGCGTCGCGGCAGGTGAGGCCGGCGTGGAGGGGTTTGGTCATGGTGCCGAAGTTGTGGATGACGCCGCTGGCCATGGAGCCGGCGATGCCGAGGGCGGTAATGGTTTGCTGTTCGTCGAGGTTGAGGAGTTTGGCGCAGGCGGCGGTGGCGGCCATGCGGCCGATAACGGCGGTGCTGTGGAAGCCGCGTTCCATTTGGTGGTATTTGGTGGCGTGCTGGAGGGCGAGGCCGAGTTCGCAGCCGATAACGTAGGCGGCGAGGAGGTCGCGGCCGGTGGCGTGGATATTTTCGCCGAGGGCGAGGAGGGCGGGAAAGATGGCGACGGTGGGATGGCCGAAGCCGCCGAAGTCGTCGTAGTCGAGGGCGTGGCCCATAGTGCCGTTGGCGAGGGCGGCGTTGGCGAGGGAGGTTTGCAAGCCGGAAGCCAGGACGGTGGCTTGGGCGGAGCCGCCGCTGTCGTCCACATACTGCTGGATGATTTCGCCGACGGGCTGGGCGGAGCCGGCGAGGATGACGCCGAGGAGGTCGAAGCAGGATTCGTTGGCGACGCGGAGGGCTTCCGGGGGGATGTCCTCGTAGTTGGTGGTGACAATCCAGTTGGCGATGGTTTGGGTAGCACCCATTTTGGTAAGCCTCCTTGGTGGGGTTGGGGTTGCCGGGATTTGGGAGTTATTATATACGCCGGGGCGGGTTAGGCAAGGGGCGGGCGGATTCGGGTACGGGAAAGGGCCGGGGCTATCGTGTATAGATATGCGGGAATGGAGACGCTATTTGACACCAGCCGCAAATACATTCCGCCGCTGCCGGAGTATCTGGACCAGCAGCGGGTGACGCGGCGGGTGGGGGATTACTCCAAGGGAGCGATTTTACCGGGCTGCTCAAAGTTTTGCGCCCGCTGCCAAGCCGCGAGCAAATCGTTCCGGTGCAACAAAGCCCATTCGACGACCAGATTTTGCGCCCGAGATGGCAAACGTCCACCCAATACCGCAGCAGTTTCAATGTCGATGACCGCCTCGTCGCCACTGTACCAAGCGTGGAAATGCGCCGGCCCGTGGTCTCGGAAATAGATCCGAATAATGATTCCGTAGAACCGGCAGATTTCAGGCATTTTGCGCCGGAACCCGGGATGCGGGCATTATTTCCGACAGGGATTTGCCGGTCAGTTGCAGATAGAGGGCGTCCGGGCAAAGCTCCAGGTCATCCCCCCAAGCCACCGCGCCGTGTTCCGCCAGCCGCACCGACTCAAAGCAAGCCCGGTCCTTCCAAGCGGCGAATACGCCTTGACCGGCCAAGGCAGACAAATCTACTTCCCCGGCAGTACCGTCGGAATAACGCAGCCAGATTCGGTAGCCGGCGCGGGGTTCCACTGCGGTGGGACGGAACATAGGGGATTCTCCCGGTTCGGGGTTAGTTTTGCCAGCCGCGCAAAGGGTCACCGGTGCGGTTGTTCTTAAACGGTTTCCGCTTGTTGGTGGGTGGATTCCCATTACGCCTTACAAAGGCGCGATGGATCCATTCCCGCAACCGAGCTTCCGCACGATTTTTAGGCCAATCTTTGATGACCACATAAGGGTCATCCCCTTTGAGGTTATCAGCCAGACGCGGGGGCAACAGGTGTTCCCGTATGTTGTCTTTCCCGTAATCCGGGTGATTAGGGAGCAGAATCCCCAGCATACCGCACCGGGAGTTGCTCTTGGTTTTCCGCAGGCTGGAACCGATTTCCCAGTCGACGTGTTTGCGCTGCCAAGTGCCGGGGCCAATCAGGACAATCGTCACCGTGGCGTCACGGATATAATCGTCGCGGATTTTCTGGCGGATAGTGTCCACCTTGAGGTTGGTATCGTCGATGTCGCCAATATCGACCGATTTGTCTATAAAGACATTCTTGCCCTTTTGGACAAACCGGTCTTTGTATTCTTGGTCATCAGCATGGTAGCTGATGAAAACCTTGTGTTTTTGCGGCATTATCCTCCTCCTGAGGCCGGCATCGCCCAAAATTTCATCACCGCCCAAACTACCCCCACCATTATACCCAATGCCGGGTAAAAAGGCCAAATGGAAAAAGACTTCAGGCAGTCCAGGAAAAGCCGGTAGATGGAACCGGTCGGGGCCAGTTTATACAAGTCGCCGGACTTCAGCTCGCCGCTATGCAGTTTCCGCACAAAGGCGTTGTAGGAATTGCGGAAGGCCCGCTCCAACGCCAGATAGTAGGTATCGAGGATAAGGAACAGGATGGCCGGCAGCAGGGCGATGAGGGCGTAGTTGGGTTGTTCGGTGCGGGCGACCAGCACCAGCACGGCGGCAACGATGGTGATGCACCACAATTTGCAGGAGCGGCTGTTTTCCGCCATCCGCTGGATGATACCCTGCAACAGGGTCAGGTGATGCTGGATGGCAGAGGATTCGATGTCCAGCGGTTGCTTCCCGGTCATAATGTCCTCTGCTTTTTGACTAACCAGCCTAGTATATCATTGGGAATTATATACCGGTTGCATACCAGATATGGATGCTTTCCGGCTGCCGCCGATTTGCTGGAACAATTCGGGTATTGTGCAACGGGGAAGGTCGGCCGGCATTGCCAAGACTGCGACAGGAGACTCCGGGGTGATCTGACACAAGAAGGATGTTCCCGCTGTGGGCCGGCGTTCCCGTTTGTATGAGAATAATGGACGGTTGCACCCACGCCGGGCTATTTCAGCAACCTGCGCGCCGACTCGACCCGGAGCTACACTGACGATTACTGGAAAAGGTCCGCGGCTTGTTCCTGCCAACGGGCAACGGCGTCGGGCCGCTCCGAAGGTTCCGTTTGATTTTAGCAGTTTTCACCTTTTCACTAATATCGTAAAACTGAAAAAATGCTAAAACCGAACTGAACCCCATTACCCTCCCCCTTGACACCCCCGCCCCATCAACCTTATACTTATCCCATTACAACTGAAAAACCCAAAGGCTGAGATGGAGACTAGTAGCCTTCTAGCGCGGCCCAGAGAGCCGGGCCAGGTGCGAACCGGCGCCGTCAGCGGAAGTTGTGAATGGACTCCGGAGCCGCCGGCTGAACCGCCGTGCCAAGCCTAAAGTCGCCTTGCCGAAAGGCAATGCGGCCGCCGGCATCCGGGCGCAGTAAGCTGGGCCGGTTGGGCAACCGTTAACCGCCCACGGCAACGGGGCAGCAATGCCGGCCGGCAAGCCCCCACGCCGCAAGAGAGGTCAATCCGGTTTTGCCGGATTGACGAACAAGGGTGGTACCACGACCGCAAGCTCGTCCCTTTAGCCGGGGCGGGCTTTTTTAGTAGGGACAACCCTTGTGGTTGCCCGACCCTTAAACCCCTTTAAGAGTGAAAAAATATGTATCAGCCATCCCCGGAGCAAGCGCGGGAACTGGCCGCCAGCGGCCGCGGCAACCTGGCGCCGGTGTACCGCTCCATCAACGCCGACCTGGAAACCCCCGTATCCGCCTATCTGAAAGTAGCCCGCCCGCCTTACTCCTTCCTCCTCGAAAGCGTAGCCGGCGGCGAACGCTTGGGCCGCTACAGCTTTATCGGCACCGAACCCTACCGGGTAGTCAAAACCGGCCCCGGCCAGGAATTGGGCGAAATCGACCCCCTAATCCCGGTGCAGCGGGAAATGGAACAATACCGGCTAATCCCCGTCGCCGGCTTGCCCCGCTTCCACGGCGGCGGCGTCGGCTACCTCGCTTATGACGCCATCCGCTACTTCGAGCCGCGGGTGCCGCCCATGCCCGCCGACCCCCAGGGTTTGCCGGAATCCGTCTTTATGTTTGCCGACACCCTCCTGGTCTTTGACCACCTCCGCCACGACATTAAAGTAGTCAGCCATATCCGCCTGGACGGGGACATCGCCGCCGCCTACGCCGCCGCCACCGCCAAAATCGACGAACTGGTACGGCGGCTGGAACAGCCCTTGCCAACCCCGGCCGCATTGACCAACACCCCGTCCGCTCCGTCCGAACCGCCCCCGGTCGAATCCAACTTTACCCAGCCGCAGTACGAGGCCGCCGTAGCCAAATGCGTCGAATACATCTACGCCGGCGATGTCATTCAGGTCGTCAACTCCCAACGCTTTTCCCGCCGCACCAACGCCCATCCCTTCCAAGTCTATCGCGCCCTCCGCAGCGTCAACCCCTCCCCCTATATGTATTACCTGAACCTGGCTGACTTTCACATCGTCGGCGCCGCCATTGAAACCGTGGCCAAAGTCGAGGACGGCATCGTCGCTACCCATCCCATCGCCGGCACCCGCCCCCGCGGCCAAACCCCGGAGCAGGACGCCGCCCTGGAATCGGAACTCAAAAACAGCGAAAAGCAGCGGGCGGAACACATTATGCTGGTGGACTTGGGCCGCAACGACATCGGGCGGGTCAGCGTCCCCGGCACCGTATCCGTTACCCAGCTGATGGATGTCGAGCGCTTTTCCCATGTAATGCACCTGGTCTCCCATGTCGAGGGGCAATTGCGGCCGGAACTGACGCCTTATGACGCCCTCCGCTCCTGTTTCCCGGCCGGCACCGTCTCCGGCGCCCCCAAAATCCGGGCTATGGAAATAATCGCCGAAATCGAGGGCGAAAAACGCGGCCCCTACGGCGGCGCTGTCGGCTACTTCAGCTTTTCCGGCAACACCGATACCGCACTGGTGCTGCGGACGGGTATTTACAAAGACGGGATAATGTATATTCAAGCCGGCGGCGGCGTCGTCGCCGACAGCCACGCCGAGGACGAATATATGGAAACCCGCCACAAATCCGGCGCCCTCCTCCGCGCCATCGACCTCGCCGAAGGCCGGGCGTAGGCAGTTAAAAATTAGGAATTAAGGATCGAGAATTAACAATCGGGCATTGCGGTTCGCTGCCGAATTCTCTATTCTTAATTGCAAATCATCGGGAGGCAAAACTATGCTCAAACCGGTTTTGGCGGCCCTTGCCCTGTTGCTATTGGGACTGACCGCCTGCGGCAGCGCGGCGGACAATCCCCCGGCGCCAGCTATGCCGGCGGCGACCGAGCAATCCGCCCCGGTTGCGACAGTTCAGCAAGAGCCGCCGGCGCCGGCCGCCCAACAAGACGCTCCGGCGGCCGCTGTCCCCGGCACTGGGGAAGCAGTTGAATCCCAAACCGGACTTGACCCGGCGGCTATGCCGGAACCCGACTTTGCCGATGGCCGGGTGGAGGGACTGGTCGCCGAGTGGGAGACGGACTTGGCCCCTATCTCCCGGGTTGCCGATTGCGTGGAGCAGGCGTTGGGCTTGGAACGCCCCTTGCAAGCCGAGGATTTCCAACTGCAAGCCAACCAGCCGTCCATTGTAGCCTGCATTGCCAAGGAGGTTGGCAGTGAGTAAGCTCTTGTCGGTCTTTGCCTTTGCCTTGTTAGCCGGGCTGCTGGCTTTGTCCGGCGACGCGCCGGTTGCCGCCCAAGACTGCGCGCGGGTCATTCAGGGGAACACCAATAGCCCCTGCAAGCGGCTGGATTACTTGGCGGGCGTCCAAGCTCCCGTCTTTAAGGTGGAGCAATTCACCGATGACTGGGGCGATTACTATTGCCGGCCAGTCTTTGAGTTCCAGACGGGGCAACCTTTGGATAACTCCATACTGGAAGGCTTGGGGGCTTATCACAGTTATAGCCGTATGTTCCGAGGCAATAGTGACTACGGTGCTACTGTTGGCTGGAATCTCTACTTCGAAGACCCTTACTACGTACTCGGGGGATCCTTAAAATGGGTGTGGGATAGCCCCATCTACTTGCGGGAGGCAGTGCCAACAGCTCCCAGCTATACAGTCCGCGACTTCATTCGAGTAGAGGCTCGACTGAGCGGGGGAGACCGTTATTATACAGTCTGGTCTGAAGTGTTTGAGCCTCCGGACTCCCTTAACGACTATTCCCTGCTAATGAACCAGTGCTTGGCGGGTATCAGCCGGCAGCTGGAACACGAGGCGGCCTTAGAGGAAGCCCGGCAGCAAGCCGAAGCCGACCGGGTGGCGGCCGAGACCGCCGCCGAGGAAGCGGCCAATGCGGCGGAAATTGCGGCCATTGAACTGCAATCCGCCCAAGACGCGCTGACCGCTCAGGAAGCCCTTAACGCCGCCTTGCTCCAGGAAACCATCCTTGGCATCAAGCGCGAGGACTCGATACGGGCGGCGTGGCAGCAGGTTATCCTGGTGCGGATGGCCGGGCTAGAGGAACGCACCCGCATCTGGACGGAAGCGGTGGAACGCTGGGCCGCCGAGGATTTGCGGTTCTCCACGGCCATGGCCGCCCGGATCCAGGAAGTGGAACGGCTGCAAGCCCTGAACGCCGCATTGGAGCAGTCCATGACCGACCAGCGCAAGCTGCTGATTGCCCGCCTTGAGGATTTGGAGCAAGCAGAGCGAGCGGCAATGGACGCCCGGACTGATTTGCCGCAGTCCGATTCTCAAACCGGCGGGGCCGGCGGAAGCGGACAGTAATTTAAGGAAAGGAGGCTTTAGGATGGTCTCGGTAAATGGCTTGAAAGAGCGTAAGATGAACGACCTCCGTGAGGTCGAAGTGGAAGGGTGCGTTGTTCGCTACCGGGCATTCACGGTAGGGGAGTATTTCCACAACGCCGACGATTCGTGGATGCCCTTTGTCTTTGCCAATCTGGTGCGGGAAATCGTTGACGGGGAAGGAAAGGCGGTTTCTGGGGATGACCTGTCGGACGATTTTAAGCGGGAAATTGCGGCGGGGATTGCAGAGGATACTGGGCTCCGTCCGCCGGCGCAGCTGACGACTTGGTTCGGTAAGGGTTTCCTGGGGATGATGAATCCCGGTCTGGGGAAAGTATCTCAAGGTCTGTTCAGGGATCGACCTAAACCTCCAGCGTTTCTGAAAACCGACCCCGCATTACTGGTAAGTGGTGATGTGAAAGCTCTCCGGGAGTTGCTGCACTCCAACAAGAGGTGGGAGAAAGCGCAAGCGGAGCGGGAGAAAACCCGGGAGAATCGGGAAACTTGGCGATACCGACTAATACTTGCCCTTAGCGTTGTTACCTTGCTTTCCACTCGGGTTTCCAATGATGACGCCTTGGGTGTTGTGCATTGGTTTCTGCACCTGGTAGGCTTAATGCAGTGAACACGATACCCGGCGAAGTTAAAGCAGTAATGCCCATAATTTGCCGGGTTAGTATTAAAAGGAGGCCAAAAACTATGCTCCAAAGAATGTTCCACACCGGCTTTGTGGTCAAGGATATTGACCGCACCATCCAGTTCTATACCGAAGTGATGGGGCTGAAACTGGTCGGCCGCACCGAGCGCTCCGGCGCCTTCGCCAGCAAGCTCCTGGCATTCCCCGACGCCCACATCAAAGGCGCTTTCGTCGAGTTGGGCGACGGCCACCAGCTGGAACTGATCCAGTATATCAACCCCCCGGTAGGCGACGGCCAGTTGCAGCGCAACGACGCCGGCGCCTCCCACTTGGCATTTTTCGTCGCGGACATCGACGCCTTTTATGCCGAAAAATCCGGCCGGGGGCTGACTTTCAACAGCGACCCGGCATCTCTGTACGGCGATGACGGCAAGCTGCTCCGCAAAGCCCTGTACGCCCAAGACCCGGATGGCAACTGGCTGGAATTCGTCGAGTTGTTTTAGGGGGGATGGCGCGGATATGCTGCTGCTGATTGACAACTACGACAGCTTTACCTACAACCTGTACCAGTACCTGGCGGAACTGGGCGCGGAAGTGGTTACGGCCCGCAATGACCAAATTTCCCTCGCCGAAATCGCCGCAATGGCCCCGGCCGGCATCGTAGTTTCCCCCGGCCCCTGCACGCCCCGGGAAGCCGGGATTTCTAACGAAGTCATCCGCCATTTCGGGCCACAGCTGCCGGTCTTGGGCGTCTGCCTGGGCCACCAGTGCCTTGGGGAAGTCTATGGCGGCCTGGTCGGACGCGCCGGGGAAATCCGCCACGGCAAAACCTCAGCCATCCACCACACCGGCCAAGGCGTCCTGGCCGGCTTGCCCAACCCCTTCGAGGGCATCCGCTACCATTCCTTGGTGGTGTATCCCGATACATTGCCGGACTGCCTCGAAGTTACCGCCTGGACCGACAACGGGCTGATCATGGGGCTGCGCCATAAAGAACACCCGGTAGAAGGCGTACAGTTTCACCCGGAGTCGATAATGACCCCGGTAGGCCACGACCTGCTCCGCAACTTCCTGCGGCAAGTCGCCGCCTTCCACCAGGGCAAGTAGCTTATGTACCAAGGCCCAACCTGCACGCCCCTTGACCGCAAAAAAGTAAGGGCTCGGTAAAAACCGAGCCGCTTACAGTCGGCTTGCTGGCTGCGCGCAAGCCCCGGGGCCTTGCCCATATCCTGAATTTAGCCGGGAGAACACCGTTTGTCAAGAAGTTCAGGCAAGGGTAAAATAGCCGTCAAGGGGAGGAATTATGCGGGAAGCGATACGGTCCCGGCTGGGTATTTCCGAGGCGGAACTGGCGGCCTTTTGCCAACGCTGGCAAATTGCCGAGCTGTCGCTGTTCGGCTCCGCCCTGCGCGCCGACTTCCGGGACGACAGCGACATTGACCTGCTGGCGACTTTCGCCCCGGAGGCCCGTTGGAGCCTTATCGACCATGGGGCAATGGAGCAGGAACTGGCCGAACTGCTGGGCCGGGAGGTGGACTTGCTGACCCGGCGGTCAGTCGAGCGCAACCGGAACTGGTTGCTTCGCAAGAACATATTGACGTCTGCCGAGGTGGTCTATGAATCGCGATGATGTAACGCTCTTGCAAATCGACGACTCCGGCCGCTTGGCAATGGATTTTGTCAAGGGTATGGATTGGGACGATTTTATCGCTGACTTGCGAACGCAGTCCGCGGTCATTCACCGGTTGTTGGTTATTGGTGAAGCGGTCAAACGACTTTCCCCGTCTTTCCGGGAGCAGCATACGGCTATACCTTGGCCGTTAATTGCCGGTATGCGCGACCGGTTGATCCACGAATATGACACCGTTGACTTTGAGGAAGTATGGAAAGTCGTAAATGGTGATGTTCCCGAGTTGTTGCGCTACATTGAACCGTTGCTGCCCCAACCGGAGCAGCCCTAACTTGCACAGTCCGAGGTGAACCCGAATGCCACGCCGAACATCCCGGGGCCGGTGCCGCTTTTGCGACCGTTCCTTCGGCAAAGGGGCGATGACCCGACATCTGCAAACCTGCCAGAAACGGGCCGGCATCGCCGCCGTTGCCCCGGCCGCGCCAGCCGTCAAAAGTTTTCATCTGGTGGTCGAGGGACGGGATCAGCCCGAATACTGGCTGCATCTGGAAGCCCCGGCCAATGTGGAATTGCAAAGCCTCGACGATTTTCTGCGGGACATCTGGCTGGAGTGCTGCGAGCATTTGAGTTCCTTTATCATTGACGGCATCCGGTACGAAGCCATCCCGCTGGATGAGGATTGGGCGGACCCGGAGGAGCAAACTATGGATGGGGAACTGGGCCGGCGGCTGTACGATGGGCTGCGGTTCTACCATGATTATGACTACGGTTCCACCACCGAACTGATTTTGCGGGTGGTCGGCGTGGGCGAAACGACCGCCGCTGCCATCCAACTGCTGGCGCGGAATGACCCGCCGGATTTGCGGTGCCGCAACTGTGGGGCCGCCGCCGTCCGCATCGACCCGATGGTCTGGGAACCGGCGGACGGGCTGCTCTGCGCCGACTGCGCCGCCAAAGAAGCCGCCGAACATGATATGTTGCTGCCGGTAGTCAATTCCCCCCGGGCCGGCGTCTGCGTCTATGGCGTCGAGTCTGACGAATAAGCCAACTCTTGCCGGCCGGCGCCAAACCCGGCCGGCGTCTATCTTATCCATTACGGGAGAGTAAAAACTATGCCTACTATTGCCGAAACCATGAGTTCCTGGTCGCCGGCGCTGCACTACAGCCGCCTGCCGTCCGAAGTAGTCCATCTGACCAAGCGGATGATTATTGACACCATCGGCTGCGCTTTGGGCGGCTATGCCAGCGAACCCAGCCGCATCGCCCGGGAGCTAGCGGCCACCGTCAGCGGCAATCCCGCCGGCACGGTCCTTGGCAGCGGGCAGAACAGCAGCCCGGAACTGGCGACCTTTGCCAACGGGGTGATGATTCGCTATCTGGACTACAACGATGGCTATACCAGCTTGGAGTCGGGACATCCCAGCGACAGCATCGCCGCCGTTCTGTCAGCTACGGAACTGGCCGGGTTGGGCGGCCGCCGCGCCATCACCGCCACCGTCGCCGCCTATGAAGCCTTTTGCCGGCTGGGCGACGCCGCCACTCTGCGCTACCGGGGTTACGACCATGTTACCAACGGCTGCGTGGCCAGCGTGTTGGGGGCGGCCCGGGCTTTGGGATTGAATCCAGAACAGACCCATCAGGCGTTGAACTTGGGATTGGCGCCCAACATTGCTTTGGGGCAGACCCGGGGCGGCGTGCTGTCCCACTGGAAGGGCTGCGCTTACGCCAACGCCAGCCGCAACGCCGTCTTTGCCGTGCGGTTGGCGCAATTAGGCTTGACCGGGCCGGAGCCGATTTTTGAGGGGGAACATGGCTTTATCCGCGCCGTTACCGGCGGCGAACCCTACCAACTGGAGCCTTTCGGCGGTGAGGGGCAGCCCTACAAAATAGCCGAGTGCAGCATCAAGCGTTTCCCCTTGGGCCAGTATTCCCAAACGGTGGTGCAGTCCGCCCTGGAAGCCCGGGAACAGATGCCGGCGGCGGCCGTTGCGGACATTGCGGCGGTGCACATCCGCACCCTGCAAAAGGCGATCGACATTATGGCTGGGGATGGGGAGAAGTGGCAGCCGCAAAGCCGGGAAACCGCCGACCACAGTATGCCTTACACTACAGCGGTAGCTTTGACTTACGGCTATGTGCATCAAGACCATTTCGACGAACGGTATTACCGCAGCCCGGAACTGCTGGACTTGACTAACCGGGTCCAAGTGGCAGTTTCTGAGGAAGCCAACCGCCGCGCCCCGGAAGCTATGCTCTGCGAACTGGAAGTAACAACCCGGGACGGTCAAAGCTACACGGCGACCGTCCCCTACCACAAAGGCCACTACAAAAACCCGATGACCGACGCCGAAGTCGAAGCCAAATTCCGCTCCCTGGCCGAGCCGCTCATCCCCGCCGCCCAAGCCGCCGCCCTGCTGGAAAAGCTGTGGCATCTGGAGGAGGTAGCGGACATTAGGGAAGTGATAGAGCTGACTCGGGTTCAGGAATAGGCGTAAGTGGGGATAAGTTTAGGGGCCGGCTTCACAAAGCCGGCCCCAGTCTTGCCGGTCAGGCGTAAGAATCTCTACCGGCTGTTTTGAGCTACCGCTTGCTCGATGGCGTGGCGGTACTGGCCTTCGTCGGTAAAGTGGCCGTCCTTACCCTTTTTGATACGCCTCATGGTATGATCTTGGCCGTCTTTGCCCACAACGGTCAGTTCATAAGAGGCATCGCCTTTCCGTTGGATGGTAAAGTACCTCGTGCGGTTCTGGCCCGTAGAAGCGGAACTACCCGCTACCTTTACAATGACCGCGCTGGGGTCTCCCGGTACTTGGCTGACCTGAATCTTGCTCTGCTTTTCCAGCAGGTTCAGCAAGCTCTTGGTAGGGTGATTCTTACTTACCCCCAAGCTCTCCGGCGAGACTCCGTGCTTGCCAAAAATTTTCTTGAAACCGTTCCCCAAGTCAACGGTTTTGACGGGTTTCCCCTTCGTCGCCTTAATTACTTCAAGGCAATCGGCCTCAACCCGTTGACGCGGTTTTTGTGTCATATTCATACTCCTCTGGAAAAACTCCGGCTCCAATCCCCCCTTTACGCCAATCGAGTAGATGGCGGCCAAGGCGTTGGCGTCGGGAGTAGTATCGCCGCGCTCCCACCGGGAAATGGTGTTCACCGGCAACCCCAGTCGCCCGGCCAAGCCGCTTTGGGATAATCCCAATTGCTCCCGTGTCTCCAGCAAACTACTCGGAGAGAATCGGTAATCGAAATCGCCAGGATTGACTGGCATAGCCGTTGGTACTCCCTTCGATGGATGCCGTTTCCCAATACGGCAGGATTTCGGGTGTGCCGGTTAGGGTTAACGCCGGCACACCCGAAGGGTTTTGAGCCTCTACCGCCCCCGATTGCCCTGCTGGGAACCGCGGCGCGCCGGGTTATTCGGGTTTTTCTGGTTGGCCCGATTGTCCTGCGCAGCCTTGTGAGCCGGGTTGTTGGGGTTCTTGGTATTGGCCCGCTGGTCGTTGGACGAGTTCCGGTTGCCGCCATTTTTTGCCATGTCTGTTGCCTCCTCGAATAAGATGTTATAAGGATAACACCTTACAACTAGGTTGTCAACAGATGTGACTATAGCAATTTTGGATATATTCCCCTACTCCCCCTCCAACCGCAGCCCGGAATGGTCCTCAAAAGCCCCCACTGCCGGGTAAATCTGCTGGTAAATGCCCCGTCCCCGGGCTTTGATTACTGCGTTGGCCCGGCGATGCAATTCCGTCATTCGCGCCCGCTGCTGCTGGTACATTTCGCTGTGCAGGGGGCTGGCGTCCTCCAGTTCCCAGATACACAGGAAGTTGAGCATCCCGTCCGTCCCCTCTTGCAGCTTGAAACGGCGGGCGCTGATATAGCCGGGGATTTCCAGCCGTTCCCGCAAATGTTCCTCATCGTACCAGCGGTTGAAGTCGGCTTCATCCTCCGGGTCCACCTGCATCATCACCACCATAATGGTATTGCCGATATGCTGCGTCGGGTAATCCTGATTGCGGTCAGCCATTATAGGTCATCCTCCGGGGGGTTAGTATTCCCCGATTATAACTTAAAGAAGGGGGATTAGGCATCCGGGTTCCGTGAACTTTAGCAAGCAGCTAGAAGGAAACTGGTTCAGTACCAGCGCGGAAAGGCCAGAGCAAGGAGCATTGAGACGGTTAAGGGGCGGATGAAACCATCATCCGCCCCTTTGCTTTGGCTTTGCCGGGCCGGGTGGCCGGGGTTAATCGGGAGTGGTGCCTACGGCGGGGAGGCTGGCTTCCTCGTCGGCGGCCAACATCCGGTTGACGGCACTGAGGTAGGCTTTGGCGCTGGCTACGATGATGTCGGTGGAAGCGCCCCGGCCAAAGAAGGTGCGGCCGGCGTTTTCAATCCGCATCGTTACGGTGCCGATGGCGTCCAAGCCTTCGCTGATGGACTGGACATTGAAGTCAACCAGTTTGGTGTGGCAGCCGACTACCCGGTCGATGGCTTTGCATACGGCGTCCACCGGGCCGTTGCCGGTGGAGGCGTCGGATACGGAGCTGCCGGCGGAGTCGACCAGGCGCACGGTGGCGGTGGGGATGTCGTGGTCGCCGCTGGAGAACTGGACGTGTTCCAGGGTGTAGCTGACGGCTTCGGTGGAAACGCGCTTTTCCTCGTCCATCAGGATTTCCAGGTCCCGGTCGGTGACTTCCCGCTTTTTGTCCGCCAGCACCTTGAAGGACTCGAAGACATTGGAAACTTCGTCGCGGCTGAGGGCGTAGCCGAGGGCTTCGAGGCGGGCTTGCAGGCCGGCGCGGCCGCTGAGCTTGCCCAAGACCAGGCTGTTGCCGGGGACGCCGACGCGTTCCGGCTGCATCACTTCGTAGGTAGAACGGTCTTTCAGCACGCCGTCCTGATGGATGCCGGAGGCGTGGCGGAAGGCGTTTTCGCCGACGATGGCTTTATTGGCCTGCACGGCCATTCCGGTGATGCGGCTGACCATACGGCTGGTGGGGTAAAGCTGGGTGGTGTCCACGCCGATGTCCACGCCGAACAGGTCTTTGCGGGTGTCCAAGCCCATAATGATTTCCTCGAGGGAGGCGTTGCCGGCGCGCTCGCCGATGCCGTTGATGCAGCCCTCGACTTGGCGGGCGCCGGCTTCGACGGCGGCCAAGCTGTTGGATACCGCCAAGCCCAAGTCGTTGTGGCAGTGGACGCTGAGCGTAACCTTGTCGATGCCGTCCACCTTTTCCTGAACTTCCCGCAGCAGCCGGGCGAAGTCGGAGGGGATGGCGTAACCGACGGTGTCAGCGATGTTGACAGTGGTCGCGCCGGCCCGGATGACAGCTTCCAGCATCTCAAAGAGGTATTCCGGGTTGGTGCGGGTGGCGTCCATGGGGGAAAATTCGACATCGCCGCAATAGCCGGCGGCGCGTTCCACCATATTGACGGCCAGCTCGATGACTTCCTCCCGGTTTTTGCGGAGCTGGTGCATTACATGGATGTCCGAGGAGGAGAGGAACACGTGGATGCGGGGCGATGCCGCGCCTTTGATGGCTTGCCAAGCCTGGTCGACGTCGTTGGGATGGGCGCGGGCCAGGGAACAGATGACCGGGCCGCGCACCTGTTTGGCAATAGTGCTGACGGCCTGGAAATCGCCGGGGGAACTGGCGGCAAAGCCGGCTTCGATGATATCGACCTTCAGCCGTTCCAGCTGCTTGGCGATTTCGACCTTCTCGTCGACGGTCATACCGATACCGGCGGACTGTTCGCCGTCGCGCAGGGTGGTGTCGAGGAACCTTACATTGTTGTGAGCCATAACTTCCTTTAACGCTCCCTTTCGTGGATGGGTTTAGACCGGGTTTAGGCGGTGACCGGGGAAAGGGAGGGGAGGGTCATGCAGTCCACCGCAGCCAGCCCCGCCAAGACCAGCGTGCGATGGTGAACTGCCGTGCAAGTTACCTCCGCAAACATAGATTTGTTACCTCCTGATTAAGCGGGCCGGGCTGAGGGGCCGGGACGCGCTTATAACCTGTGGGTATCCGGGGGCGTGGGGAGGCCGGCGGGGCCGGCTAAACTGCCCCTAAACTTCCCGGGGGTTCATCCAGGGCATCATGGCCCGCAAGCCTTTGCCGACTTCGTGGATTTCGCTGGTGCGGGCGGCTTGGCGCAAGGGGTTGAAACGGGGTCGGCCTTCGTCGTTTTCGGCAATCCATTCCCGGGCGAAGGTGCCGTCCTGAATGTCCGCCAAGACTTTCCGCATATTGTCCCGCACGTGTTCGTCGATGACGCGGGGGCCGCGGGTCAGGTCGCCGTATTCGGCGGTGTCGCTGACCGAGAAGCGCATATAGTTGAACCCGCCCTGCTGGATGAGGTCAACAATCATTTTGAGTTCGTGCAGGCACTCGAAGTAAGCCATTTCCGGGGGATAGCCGCCTTCGACCAGGGTCTCAAAGGCGGTCTGAATCAGGGCGGTTACGCCGCCGCAGAGGACGGTTTGCTCCCCGAAAAGGTCGGTTTCGGTTTCATCCTTGAAAGTAGTTGCCAAGACGCCGGATTTGGTGCAACCGATGCCTTTGGCGTAAGCCAAGCCGATGGACTGGGCGTTGCCGGTGGCATCCTGATGCACCGCCAGGAGGCCGGGGACGCCGATACCCTCGATAAAGAGTTCCCGTACCCGGTGGCCGGGGGCTTTGGGGGCGACCATCAGCACATCGACATTGTCCGGGGGCAGCACTTCCCGGTAGTGAATGCTGAAACCGTGGGCGAACATCAGGGCGGAGCCGGGGCGCAGATTGGGGGCAATCTGCTGGCGATAGGTGTCGCCCTGCACATGGTCGGGAATCAGCACCATCAGCACATCGGCGGCGGCAGCCACTTCCGGCACCGCGGCGACGGACAAGCCGGCGTCCTGGGCGGCGGTGCGGCTGCGGCTTTCCGGGTAGAGGCCGACGAGGACCTGCTGGCCGTTGTCTTTGAGGTTGAGGGCGTGGGCGTGGCCCTGGCTGCCGTAGCCGACGATGCCAATGGTCTTGCCGTTCAGGGCGGACAGGTCGGCGTCCTGGTCGTAATAGACACTTACCATTTCGTTACTTTACCTTCCTTGTGGTCTGACTTGGTTGGTCGGAGTTCCGGGTTCCGTCGGAATCGGGAATTAAGGGCGGCTGGCCCTAGTAGGAGCCGACTTCGTAGGCTTCGTTGACTTTGAGGTGGTCGCCGTGGTAGTCCAGAACCAGGTCATCGCTGACCCGGCCCTCGGCCTTGCCGCGCACCATAGCCACCCGGCCGGTACGCATCAGTTCGAGGACGCCGAAGGGTTCGAGGAGGTCGAACAGGGCGTTGATTTTGTCGCCGCTGCCGGTTACTTCGATGACCATGGACATTGCGCCCACATCGACGATTTCGCCGCGGAAGGGGTGAACCATCTCGAGGATTTCGCCGCGGGTTTCCGGGGTGACTTTGACCTTGATGAGGGCCAGTTCCCGGGAGACCATTTCCTCGCGGGAGATGTTGGCGACTTTGACCACTTCGATGAGTTTGTCGAGCTGCTTGGTGCACTGGTCGACATGGTACTGGTCGCCCTCGACATCGAAGGTCATCCGGGACAAGCCCTTTTGCTCACTGTTGCCGACCGCCAGGCTGGAGATGTTGAAACCGCGGCGGCGGAACAGGGCGGCGACCCGGGTCAAGACGCCAGGCTTATCCTGAACCAAGGCGATAATGGTGTGGTGCTGTCCGTTGTTTCCGCTCATTTCAGACCGCCCGCTCCGGGAGGGGTTCCTCCATCATTTCGTTGACCGATTCCCCGGCGGGAATCATCGGATAGACCTGTTCATCGGCTTTGACGATAAAGTCTATGACTACCGGGCCGCGCATTTCCATTGCCTGCTGAATGGTGGCGCGAACCTGGGATTTATCAGTAACCCGCAAGCCGGCGATGCCGTAGGCTTCGGCCAGTTTTACGAAGTCCGGGTTGCCGGAGTAGACGGTGGCGAAGTGGTCTTTTTCATAGAAAAAGTCCTGCCACTGGCGCACCATTCCCAAGTTGCCATTGTTGAGGATGGCGAACTTGACATCGATGTTGTTTTCCACGGCGGTAGCCAAGTCGCACATCGTCATCTGAAAGCCGCCATCGCCGGCGATGGACCAGACCATCTGGTCGGGGCGGCCCACTTTGGCGCCGAGGGCGGCGGGAACCTCGAAGCCCATGGCGCCCAAACCGCCGGAGGTCAGCAGGGTGTTAGGCTGCTGGAAATCGTAATGCTGGGCCGCCCACATTTGGTGCTGGCCGACGCCGGTTACGATTATGGCGTTGCCGCCGGTGACTTCGGAAAGCTGTTTCAGCACATATTGGGGCAGCAGTTCGTTGGTCTGGCGGATTTGGTGGGAGGGATGTTCCGCGCGCAGGGTGTCAATATACTGCACCCAATCCGTATGGGTCTGCCGTTCCACCAGAGGCAGCATCTGATTGAGTACCTGTTTCAGTTCGCCCAACACCGGGACGGTGGCTTTGACATTCTTGTGAAACTCCGAGGGGTCGATGTCCACATGAACCACTTGGGCGTTGGGGGCAAAGTCGGAGAGGCGGCCGGTTACCCGGTCGTCAAAGCGCATCCCCAGGGAGACCAGCAGGTCGGCTTTGTCAATGGCCAAGCTGGCGTAAGCCATGCCGTGCATTCCGGGCATTCCGACATGGAGCAGGTGGTCGGTGGGGAAAGAGCCGATGCCCAACAGGGTGGTGATGACCGGTATCTGGGCTTTTTCCGCCAGTTTTTTCAGTTCCGGGTAGGCGTGGGAGATGAGGACGCCGTGGCCGGCCAGGATGATGGGACGGCGGGCGGCGTTAATCAGGTCGCAAGCCTGGGAAATCTGGAGGTCATCAGCCGGGCCGGGGGGATAGTAGCCGGGCAGGTTGACGCTTTCGGGCCAGACAAAGGGCATCCGGTCGCCAGCCAGCACATCCTTGGGAATGTCGAGCAGCACCGGGCCGGGCCGGCCGGTGCGGGCGATGTAAAAAGCCTCTTTGACCGCCGGGGCAATGTCCTTGACTTCCATAACCAGCATATTGTGCTTGGTGATGGGCAGGGTAATGCCGGTGATGTCGGTTTCCTGAAAGGCATCGCGGCCGATGGCGGGGCGCGGCACCTGGCCGGTGATGGCGACCATCGGGATGGAGTCCATCATTGCGCCGGCGATGCCGGTAGCCAGGTTGGTGGCGCCGGGGCCGGAGGTGGCGGTGCAGACGCCGACTTTGCCGGTGGCCCGGGCGTAGCCATCGGCGGCCATGGCTGCGGCCTGTTCGTGGCGGACCAGGATGTGGCGCAGTTGGGGGTAGCCGCTGAGGGCGCCGTAAAAGGGCAATACCGCGCCGCCGGGCAAGCCGAAAATAACCTCCACTCCTTCCTGGAGCAGGCTTTCACAAACGATTTCCGCGCCGGTCAGTTCCATCAGTTTTCCTCTAGTTTTCCGCGGCAGATAGTTAATGGGGGGTCGGGCAAAACAAAACCCGTCCCCACTGAAGGGACGGGCGTAAATATCCCGCGGTACCACCCTTCTTTTCCCAGACATCCCGCGCCGGCGGCAGCCGGTCGGGGGATAGACCGGGAACAACTTTGGAACCGATAACGGGGCTTAACCGCCGCGCCCTACTTTCTTTAATGGTTCAGGCGGGGCCGCTCCAGGGCGAGTTGGGAGGCTTGGGACCGCCGGCTTGCAGCAAACGCCGGCTCTCTGGGGGCTAAGCGCTCTTAATACTCCCTTTCATTGCGGGATAAATAGACTTTAGGAATGATAACAGGGAAAACGGGGGTTGTCAACTGGGGGATTTGGGGTATTCCATTTGGTTTTAGGGTACGGTGGCTTTACCGACTCGAGAACTTTACGGAAAAATCGTAAAGTTGAAAAGACCGTACCCTAAAAGCAAACGGAACCGCGGCCGCCTAACCGCCGCCATCCCCGTCAGCAGGCTCATCAGTCAAGACCGGCAGCAGAAGCTCAGCGGCGCGCTCCAGGGTCAGGCTGGAGACTAGACCACGCGCGTCCTCCATAAAGACGCTGCAACCGGGGAAAATATCTTTGCGTTCCCCGTCCGGGCGGCCGTTGCGGAGGCGGAGGGTATCGGTTTCCGGGTTGTAGGTCATAACGGCGTCATCATCCGGGCCTTCGTAGCGGATTTCTCCGGTTACTTGGCCTTGCAGGATGGGGAGGAGCAGCTCCCGGGCGTCGTCGAAGGTGAAGGCGTTGGCGTTTTCGCACCAAGAGTCAAAAAAGACCAGACAGCCCGGGGAGAGGTTCATCCCGTTGGGAACCGGGCCGCCGTTGCCGACCCAGAGGGTATCGGATTCCCCATCGTGGGCTAGGTCGATACCGGTCAGGGCCGGTTGAGTTTGGTGTTGGGGGTGGGGCATGACGCGCGTCCTCCTAACCTTTCAGTATCACTGTCTCGGAAGGCAGTGTACAAAGCTCCATTCTCCGTAACCACCCTGAACCACGCTCCCTCAGGAGCGTTGCTCAAGTGAGCAATCTCTCGCGCGCCCTTCGGATAATACCGATAAAACGCAACGGGAGTGCGGTTGCGCCTAGTTTGCTGCTCTACCTCCGTAGGCGCTTCCAAGGTTTCGGCTATGATGGTGGGAGTTAGCCCGCCATCTCCGAGATGTTTATGGGCGGTTTGCCGCCAATGACTGCTCTTGGGCAACCGCTCAAAGATGCGGTTCATCCGGCGCTTGTGGGCCGCCCGCTCGTTGGACTGGTTGCAGGACTGGCATTGGCTCCGCAAGCCCAAGGTGCGGCAGCAACTGGGCCCGCGACATTTGTGACTCATTATTGCACACTCCTGGTTAAGTTTCTTGCCGGCGGCGGCGGGAATTGGGGGCGAGGGCGGCCGCCAAGGGCAGCCCGGCCGCCAGGGCGCGCCGGGGGCAAGGGGGAACCGGGGAAGGTTGGCCGGTTATTCCAGGAGGGGCATTGCGCCGGTCAGGGTGGCCGGCGGTTGCAGCCCGGTGGGGCCGGGCGGGAAGCAGCGGCGGCGGTGGAGGGACGGCGCATGGGCCGGGGCCGCCGGGAGGGGGAGATGCCGGAGCCGAAGGAGCCGCTCCAGCCGGGTGGTCCAGGATTGGAGGGCGAGGGTTGGCAGGAGCCAAGAGTCCGGGCGGGCGGATTCCCAGCCGGTTACGAAGCATAGGGCCGCCAGCAGGTAGGCGGTTATCCAGAACTGGGCGGCCGGCAATGCCAGGCTGAGGTAGGATTCGCCCAGGCTGTTGAGGATTAGGTCGGCGGCGGCCGCGGGGGGAAGGTTCGCCAAGGCGTACAGGAGGGCGAGGAACAGGGCCAAGCCCAAGGGCATAACTACCGGGAGGAGGGTAGTCCATTTGAGCCAGGATTTGAGGAATGCCCGGAGGATTTGCTGGCCGGCGGGCGGGAGTTGGTAAAGCATAGGGGAAGTATAACACGCCGGGCGGCCGGGGCAAGGGGGGCGGCGTCATCAGGGCCATTGCATATTTCGTGGGAATGACGGTTTCGATGGGCGATAGTCCCGGAAGGATGACGCCGGGCTTGTTGTTGCCCCCTTATTCCCTGTGCTACAATCGCCGCTATGGTTGCTGTGGATACCGCATCGGTTAAGTTCTGGGCGGCGTTGAATCAGGTTTCCCGCTTGGGGACGGCCCGCTTTCAGAAACTGGAAAACTACTTTGGCGATTTGGCCGCCGCTTGGCAGGCCGCGCCGGCGGCGTTGCGGGCGGCCGGGTTGGATGAACGCACGGCCCAAGCCGTAGCCGCCGCTCGCGCCCGCATCGACCCGGAGGCGGAAATGGCCCGGCTGGAACAAGCCGGCGTCCGGGTGTTGACTTGGCACGACCCGGAATATCCGCCCCGGCTGCGGACCATTGACAGCCGGCCGCCGCTGCTGTATATCCAGGGCAGCCTTTGGCCCGGCGATGCCCAATCCGTGGCCGTGGTGGGCACCCGCAATCCTACCGCTTACGGACGGGAAGCGGCGGCCGCCCTGAGCGGCGAACTGGCGGGCAGCGGCATCCCCATCGTCAGCGGCTTGGCGTTGGGCATCGACGCCATTGCCCACCGGGCGGCCCTCAGTAATGGCGGGCGCACTATCGCCGTGGTCGCCAACGGGTTGGATGTGGCCTATCCCCCGGCTAATGCCGACCTGTACCGCCGCATTGCCGAGCAGGGGGCGGTAATGAGCGAATATCCTTTAGGCGTCCGTCCCGATCCGCGCAACTTTCCCCGCCGTAACCGCTTGATTAGCGGGATGAGTATGGGTACATTAGTGGTCGAAGCCGATGAAAACAGCGGCGCCCGCTGGACGGTCTATCACGCCTTGGAGCAGGGGCGGGAAGTCTTTTGCGTGCCGGGCAGTATCTTTTCCCCAGCCAGCCGCCTGCCCAACCGGCTGATTCAGGAAGGGGCAAAACTGGCCTTGCGCCACACCGACATTCTGACCGAACTGAACCTCAGCGCCGCCGCCCGGCAAGTCGAAATGGAATTGCCGGCCGCGCCGCCGCCATCGGAACCGTCGCCCGGCCCGGAGCTGGACGGCGCCGCCGCTTTGCTGCATTATATTAACCACGAACCGGTGCATATTGACGAACTGCGGCGGGAAGTGGGCTGGCCGGCCGCCGAAGTCAGCAGCCTCTTGACAATGCTGGAATTGCAAGGCAGGGTTAAGCAGGTAGGCGTAATGCACTACATTCGCACAGGAGAGACAAGGGCAATCTATGGCAGGTAAAGGAACCGGCAAATCCCCGGCTAAAACCGCCGCCGCCGGCAAATCCGGGGCTGCCGCTAATGGCAACAAAACTACCCGCGCCGCCGCCGGCAAGAGCGGAGCGGCCCGGGGCAAAGCCGCCGCCGGCAAGGCGGCCGCCGGTGATAAATCGACCAGCAGCGGGCGGGCGGCCGGCAAAGGCGCGGCATCTAATCGGGCCGCCGTCAGCCTGGGCAAAACTGCCGGCAAGCAGCTGGTCATCGTCGAATCCCCGGCCAAGGCCCGCACCGTCGGCCAGATTTTGGGCAGCAAGTATGTCGTAACTGCCTCTCAAGGCCATGTGCGCGACTTGCCCAAGGGCAAAATGGGCGTTGACCTGAAAAGCGACTTTGCCCCGACCTATGTAACCCTGCGGGACAAGGCGCCGCTGGTCAAGGAAATCAAGCAAGCCGGGGATGCCGCCGAGCGTATCTATCTGGCGACGGATCCGGACCGGGAGGGGGAAGCCATTTCCTGGCATTTGCAGACTGCCGCCGGTTGGGACGAAACGGCCGCCAATCCGCCGCAGCGGGTGGTCTTTCACGAAATCACTAAAGACGCGGTGCAGGAGGCTTTCCAACATCCCCGGCCCATCGATATGCAGTTGGTCAACGCGCAGCAGGCCCGCCGTATCCTCGACCGCTTGGTGGGTTATCAACTGAGCCCCCTGTTGGGCAAGCGGGTGCAGCGCGGCCTTTCCGCCGGTCGGGTTCAGTCGGTAGCCCTGCGCCTCGTTACCGACCGGGAACAGGAAATCGATGACTTTGTGCCGGTGGAATCCTGGACGCTGGACGCCCAACTGCATAAGGAAACGGACCCGCCGAATAAGTTGGAACTCTTTCCCGCCGCTTTACATTCGGTCAAAGGCAGCCGCAGTCGGCTGAACATTCCGGTGGAAGCCGACGCCCGCCGCTACGAAGCGGAATTGCAGGATGCCGCCTACACCGTGGCCGAGGTGCGGAAACGGGAAGTGCGGCAGCGTCCCGCCGCCCCCTTTACGACCAGCACCTTGCAGCAGGAAGCCGGGCGCAAACTGCGGTTCACCGCCCAGCGCACGATGTCCGTGGCGCAGCAGCTTTACGAAGGGCTGAATATCGGGCGGGAAGGCTCCGTTGGCTTGATTACCTATATGCGGACGGACTCGACCCAAGTGGCGCAAACGGCGGTACAGGAAGCCCGGGATTATATCCGGGCCAAGTACGGCGCGGACTATTTGCCGGCGCAGCCCCGGGCCTACCGGGCCCGCAGCAAGGCGGCCCAGGAAGCTCACGAAGCCATCCGTCCTACTGCCATCAGCCGCGATCCGGAGTCGCTGAAACCTTATTTGACCCCGGAGCAGTACCGCCTTTACAACCTGATTTGGGCCCGGATGCTGGCCAGTCAGATGGCGGATGCCCGTTCTGACGCTACTACCGTGGACATCGACGCCGCGTGCCGGCCGGCGGCGGCCGCTCCGGATACGCCGGGAACGGTCTATAACTTCCGGGCGACCGGCTCCGTGCTGAAATTCCCCGGTTTCCGTACGCTCTACCTGGAAAGCCGGGATGATGAGGACGCCGCGGAAAATGCCAACGCCTTGCCGGAGTTGGCGGTGGGCAATCGGCTGAACTGCCAGAGTTTGACCGCCAATCAGCATTTTACCCAGCCGCCGCCCCGTTTTACCGAGGCTACCCTGGTTAAGGCAATGGAGGAAAAGGGCATCGGCCGCCCCAGCACTTACGCCCCGACCATTGCCGTGCTGCTGAACCGCAACTATGTGGTCAAGGAACAGAACCGGCTCCATCCTACCGACTTGGGCAAAACCGTCTCCGAACTGCTCATCCAGTTCTTTGCCGACCTGATGAACCCGGATTTTACCTCGCAAATGGAGGAAAAGCTGGACGAAATATCCCAGGGGGAACGGGATTGGATTCCGATGCTTTGGGACTTCTATACCCCATTTGCCCGGGATTTGGATACCGCCACCGCCAATATGCCCAATGTCAAGCCGGCGGACCAGGAAACGGATGAAGTTTGCGACCAGTGCGGCAGTCCGATGGTCATCAAGACCGGGCGTTACGGCCAGTTTATGGCCTGCACCGGCTATCCCCAGTGCCGCAACACCCGCCCGTTAAAGACCGCGGACAATGGGGCGGATAACGGGGAGAGCGCGGCCGCCCCCGAAACTACTGACGAAGTTTGCGACAAATGCGGCCAGCCGATGGTCATCAAAACCGGGCGTTACGGCAAGTTCTTGGCTTGTACCGGCTATCCCGCTTGCAAAGCGGCGCGGCCGCTGCCTACCGGGGCGGCTTGCCCTAAATGCGGCGGCGATTTGGTGGAGCGGCGCGGCCGCGGCCGGGCTTTCTACGGCTGCAACCGCTACCCGGAATGCGATTTCACCATCAACCGCCGCCCGCTGCCCGACCCCTGCCCGGAGTGCAACGGCTTGATGGCGGAAACCCGGGACGGGGCGGCCTGCACCAGCTGCGCCTGGAAAGGGGAGAAAGCGGCGGAAAAGGCAACGGCGGCTGTGGGTGGGTGATGCCCGGATTGTCCGCTCAGTCCGTCCGTTACGGCCGCCCGGTTCTCCCCTTAACTGCCGGCTCCATCATCCCCCGCCCATACCAGGGCCGCCGCGCCCATCATTCCGGCCGCATCGCCCAAGCGGCTTGGCACCAGGCGAAAGTTGCGGTGGCCGTCGCTCATCGCCCGTTCCAACAGCAGCGTATTCAGATGCGGCAGCAAACCCTGCCGCACTAATCCCGCCGACACGCCCCCGCCCATCACCAGCAGGTCGGGGTTATAGAGATGCAGCACATTCACCAAGCCCACGGCCAAAGTTTGCACCGCCGTTTCCACAATATCCTGGGCTAAAGCGTCCCCTTGTCCTGCCGTCTCAAAAACCGTCTCGGCGGTGATTTGACCGGCGGCCAAGCGGGACAATGCCGAATTCATTCCCGGTTCCGCCGCCCGCTGCCGGGCAATGCGGGCAATGGCTGTCCCTGACGCCAGTGCCTCCAGGCAGCCTTGCCGCCCGCACTTACAGCGCGGCGCATTGCTGCTGCGGTCGACGACCTGATGCCCGATTTCCGCCGCCATCCCGTTAGCCCCCAGAAACAGCCGCCCCCGGTCAATCACGCCGCCGCCAATCCCGGTGCTAACGGTAACATAGACCAGGGTTGTCGCCGTATTTTGCCGCCGCCGCGCCTCTAATCCCGCCCCGTAGCGATATTCGCCCAAAGCCGCCAGGTTAGCGTCATTCCCAATCCGCACCGGAAAGCCCAAAGCCGGTTCCCACCGGGCTTTAAGGGATACTCCGTTCAGCGCCGCCAAGTTCGGCGGATCCAGCAAAGCGCCGGTCGCCGCATCCACTGGCCCGGCGACCGCAATGCCCAAGCCGGCAATGGGCCGGGCGCCGCACCATTCCCGCGCCTGCTCAATCAACCCGCCGCCGCCGGCCAGCAGCTGCTCCTGATCCGCTCCCGGGGCATTGGGCAAACGGGATTGCCACAGCATTTCTCCCTGCTGGTCCACCACTGCAATTCGGTTCCAGGTGCCGCCCCAATCCATGGCCAAGGCCGCCGTTGCCGCCGGCGTAATCATCGCTGCCCCCTTTACAACCCGGCCGGGTAGCCGGGTCTGCTGATTTTCTCCCGCCTATCTTATAAGTCTCTGCTGAAAATGGGAATAGGGGGCCGGGCAACGACTCCCTTACCGTCATTCCCACGAAAGTGGGAATCCAGAACCGCCGCGGACTCCGAATTCCCCCCCACATCCCCAGTTGACAACCACAGCCTCATCCTGTTACCGTAGCCCTACCTCGAACTTTCCCCCCAGGAGGCCCCGGCTATGTTTCCCTTCCCCCTCAAACTAATCCTCTCCCTGACCGGACTGTCCCTGCTCCTCGTCGCCGCCGCCTTTGTCCAAAGCGGCCGCGCCGAACCGGCCCTCACCCGCTCCACTTCCGAACTACCCCCCCCCCGAACACCTGTTCTATGTAGACGTCGCCCAAGCCGCCCCCCGCTCCATCCCCTGGAACTGTGACGACTGGCAGCCTTCCCCCGCCGTAGCCGACGCCGACGACCCCCGCGTCTCCCTTATCCTCGAATCCCTCGCCGCCAACCGCGGCAAAACCATCTACTGCGCCATCGACCAGTCCGACACCTTCACCAAAGCCGAAACCTGGGCCGCCGGCCGCCACCGCAACGAACGCGACGACACCGTCTACTTCGGCGAAAGCGGCAACTTCCGCGGCTTCCTCGCCGCCCAAGAGGGCTACCTGACCGACGGCGAATCCGGCGTTACCGGCGTCTCCCGCGACCTCATCTTTGAATTCCCCCGAGAGGAACGCCGCCGCCGCTGGAAAACCGTAAAAAAGCGACTGTTTGTCCCCGAGGACAACTCCCGCCGGCTCCGTTCGCCCTTTTCCGTCACCTTGGGCACCCCTCCGGTTAATAGTGTCCCCACGGCCCAACAACATGCCGAGAGCGCTTTTAACAGCAACCCGCCCTTCGGCTTTTCCTCCAGCCAATCCTCCGCTACTTGGCAGCAGTCAACCGACACCGCCGCCGCCGAGTATTGCCGCCAAAAAGGTTATCCTCGCGTGGTCAGCTCGATCTCCGGCACCGAGTATTGGGAATACAGCGCCAACCAGAACTCTCCCCCCAACTACCAATACTATGCCCGCTTGGCCCGCACCTGGCGCGCCACCTGCGAAAAGAAAGTCCGCGTCCGCCGCCGCTAACCCCCACGGCAACCACAAAGGGGGCGGGTTGTGGGGACTCCCGCCCCCTTTGCTACTACCCCCCGCCGCCACAGGGCTGCATATAACCAGCGGCTTACTTACCGTCATTCCCACGAAAGGGGGAATCCAGAAACGCCGCCTTTCTGAATTCCCGTTTTCACGGGAATGACGATTTCTATATGCGATAGCCCCGGGATTACCTAGCCGCCCCCTTGCGCTCCTTTGCCATCTGCGCTAAATTAACAAGCCGCAACCCCCCAATCTCCGGCAAAATCCAACGCAAGGAACTTTACCCGCTATGGACATTCTGGTTTCCGGTTCTTTGGCTTATGACCGCATTATGGACTTTCCCGGCCGCTTTGCCGACCACATTATGCCGGACAAGATTCACATGATAAATGTGAGTTTCACGGTCAACGGGCTGCGGGAAAACTTTGGCGGCACCGCCGGCAACATTGCCTACTGCCTCTCCCGCCTCGGCATCAGCTCCCGCATCATCGCCGCCATCGGCCACGATTATCACCGCTACTTTGACTGGTTTGCCGAGTGCGGCCTGTCCACCGACCAGATCCGCATTATCCCGGAGGAGGCTACGGCGTCGGCTTACATCACCACCGACCAGGCGGACAACCAGATTACCGGCTTTAATCCCGGCGCGATGAAACATCCTACCGGGTTTGACTTTGCCGGGATTGTGCCGGCCCAAGCCATTGCCATCGTTGCCCCCGGCAATTTGCAGGATATGGCGGACTATACCGCCGAGCATAACCGCCGCGGCATCTATACTATCTTTGACCCGGGCCAATCCCTGCCGGCTTGGCCGGCCGAGGGCTTGACCCGCTGCATCAGCCAATCCAATTTGCTGGTCTCCAACGACTATGAATTGGCGTTGATTCAGGACAAGACCGGCCAGTCGGTGGCGGAACTGCTGGCACTGACCGGCGCCATTGTTACGACCAAGGGCGAGCAGGGGGCGGAGGTAGTTACCAAAGTTGGCACGGTGCCGGTGCCGGCGGTGCCGACAGCCAATGTGGTTGACCCCACCGGGGCCGGCGACGCTTTCCGCGGCGGCCTGCTCAAGGGACTGGTGACCGGGCTGCCCCTGGAGCGGGGCGTAATGATGGGCGCGGTCTGCTCTCACTACGCCATCCAGAGCGTCGGCACTCAGGTTTATGACTTTACCCCGGATGAGTTTGACGCCAAGTTGGTGGAGTGCTACGGCGCATAAGCGGCCGGGGCAAACCTTGTGATTGCCCCGGCATAGCCGCCGCTACCAGGTCGGTTTGGGGTTGTTGACCACGGACGGGCTGAGGGTATGGACTGAAGTATGCCCGCAGTGGCCCAGCACTAAATCCACTTCGTGGCGCAGGATTTCCAACATCAGGCGCACGCCGTCCGCGCCGTTCCAAGCCAAGCCCCAGAACAGCGGCCGGCCGACCAGCACGGCCCGCGCGCCCAAGGATAAGGCTTTGATGACATCGCTGCCGCGCCGGATGCCGGAGTCCATATAGATTTCGGCGCGGCCTTTAACGGCGTCAACGATTTCCGGCAGCATTTCAATGGTGGATAGGGTGCCGTCCAACTGCCGCGCCCCGTGATTGGACACCCATATTCCTTCCCCGCCATGCTCCACGGCTTGGTAAGCGTCCTCGGCGGTGCGGATGCCTTTCAGCACCAGCGGCAGGTTGGTCTGTCGCCGCAGCCAGCCTAGTTCGCCCCAAGTCAGCGGCTGGGTAAAGGGACGCTGATAATAGAGGGCGTCGAGGGTATCGGCAACCAATCCCAAGCCGGCCGCCTCGCCGACAAAGTTGCCGGGATTAAAGCCGCGCGGCCGTTCCGAACCGTGCTTGATACTGCGCTCGATAGGGCTGTTCACCGGCATATCCACGGTGAGGCAGATGGCTTTGTAGCCGGCTTGTTCCGCCCGTTGGACCAGCATTGCGCTGGTTTCCTGGTCTTGATGGTAGAGCTGAAACCACAGGGGGCCGCTGGCGGCCGCCGCTACATCCTCCATACTGTAGTGGGAGCCGGTAGCCAGTACCATAAGCGTAGCGGCGGCTCCGGCGCCTCGGGCCGTGGCCAGTTCGCCCTCCGGATGCGCCATCTGATGCCCGCCGGCCGGGGCTACCATCACCGGAAAGCTGATTTTCTCCCCCAGCACGGTAGTGGACAAATCCCGGTCGGCAATATCCTCGAGAAAGCGGGGGCGCAGGGTGATGGCATCCAGAGCCGTGCGGTTGCGCTTGACGGTAACTTCATCCTGCGCCGCGCCGTCGATAAAAGCCCAAGCGTGGGGGCTGATAAACTTGGCGGCGTGGGCTTCCAGTTCATACAAGTTCAGCGGTTCCAGTCGCATCGTAAAAATCCTTTCGGGCGGCGCGGGATGGGCCGGGGGAAATGGAAAGCGGGTTAAGGCAGGGGGTATTGTAGCATAAGGGCGGGTACCGGAAAGGCGGATTGGGTTATTCCAAGCCGAGGCGTTGGCGGTAGTGGGGGTCGTAGTCGGCGAGGAGGCCCATTGCCAGGGCGCGGGCGGGTTCCATTTGCGGGGAGGGTTCGCCGCTGGTGGGGGTGTCAGTGATGATGCCGGAATCGGTTAGTTCCTGATAGGCGGCGGCGTCAATGCCAAGCAAATCCTGGAGTAGAGGGGCGTTGTCTTGACCGAAGGCGGGGCCGGGGCCGCGGATGGCCAGGGGCGTGGATGCCAGTTGGTAGGGGCGTCCCATCAGGGGGCGGACGCCGATGCCGCGCTCCGGGGGGAATTGCACCGGTTCGAGGAAACCGCGACTTTGATAGTGGGGGTCGAAGTGGAGGTCGCGGCCGGTGAGGACGGGGCCGGCCGGAATGCCGGCGTTCTGGAGAGTGTGCATCAGGGCGTATTTGTCCTGGTCCGCCGTCCATTGGGCGATGATGGCGTCGAGTTCGTCGTGGTTTTGCTGACGGGCGGGCAGGTCGGCAAAGCGGGGGTCAGTTGCCAAGTCGGGGCGGTTCAGCAGTTGGCACAAGGCGGTCCATTCGTCAGGGCTGCCAACGGATAGGGTCAGCCACTGGTCGTTGCCGGCGGCGGGATAGCAGCCTTGGGGCGCGCGGTAGGGATGGCGATTGCCAATGCGGCCGCCGTCGCGGCCGTTGACGGCGGCGTCGAGGATGTATTCGGACATAAACATTACGCCGGCCTGGTACATTGCCAGGTCAATCCATTGACCTTGGCCGGTGCGGTGGCGATGGCGGAGGGCGGCGCCGAGGGCAAATATCGCGCTCCAAGTAGATAGGAAGTCCACAAAAGAGGCGCCGGCTTTGGCTGGTTCAGCGTCGGGATAGCCGGTAATCCAACAGTGGCCGTGGGTGGCCTCCTGGGTAGTGGCTTGGGCGGGATAGGCGGAATAGGGGCCGTCGCCGTGGCCGTAGCCGGTGTTGGAGATGAGGATGATGTCCGGCTTGATTTCCCGCAGATGGGGGTAGTCGAGGTTCCAGCGGCGCATAACGCGGGGGGTAAAGTTTTCCATCACCACATCGCTGACGGCGACGAGTTCGCGGAAAAGGTCGCGGCCGCGTTCAGTGGACAAATCCAGTACCAACGAACGTTTGCCGCGGTTCAGCAGGTTGTAGGTCGAGGGACGGTTCCACCAGTCGGCGCCGGGGTCGTTTTCGGGGAAGGAGCCGGCATAGCCGCCGGTGCGGGTGATGTCGGGACGGCCGGGGCCTTCGATTTTGATGACTTCGGCGCCGAGGTCGGCGAGGTGGCCGCCGGCGTAGGGGAGGGCGAAAACATAGGTGGAGTCGAGGATGCGGATGCCGTCGAGGGGGAGCCGGGGCATAGGGGTTTTGCTCCTTTTGGGGGAATCCGGGTGGTCAGACTGGTTCCGGAGATGGTGGCCCGTTGGCGCCGAAGTCCTTGGATAATTTCCATCTGGCCCCCGAGTTTAGCTTGGCTGCGCGCCACGGCGTCAAAGCGCTATTCCAGTCTAGCCGGCAAGGTAGCGAGTTGGGGGTCTAGTGTAGTCCAGCATAGCATAACACTGGCTGGAGTCTGTGTCCAGATGTGGGGTCGGTTCCGTTACCCCGGCTTTTCCTTTTAGCAACTTTCCGAATATAATAAGGGCGAGCCAATCCTTGCCTAGGGAGTCCATCAATGGCTCTGGATCTAGCCAGCGTAGGCAAGAGGTTTTCCTCAACCGCGGCGGCGGGGGCGCGGGAGTATCCTGACCGTCCCCCAACACCCTTGCCCCCATCCCGTTCCCCGGTCTATAATTCCCCTTGCTATGCTGGTTAAGGATATTGGCGAGTTCGGGCTGATTGCGCGGCTGAACACTATGGTTACCCGGGAGCGGGGCGGGCCGGATAATGGCGCGGCTTTTGATTTTCGGCTGCTGGTGGATACCGGGGACGATACGGCGGCTTGGGCGACCGGAGCGGCTACCGAACTGGCTACCACCGACACCGTGGTGGAGGGCATCCACTTTACCCGGGAAACTACGCCCTGGCGGGATTTGGGTTGGAAGTGTCTGGCGGCCAACATCAGCGATATTGCCGCGATGGGCGGCCGGCCATTGTATGCCCTGATTACCTTGGGACTGCCGCCGGAGACCGCCGTTGCCGATATTGAGGAACTGTACCGGGGGCTGCTCGATATTGGCAATCGCTACGGGGCCGCCATTGTCGGCGGCGATCTGGTGCGTTCCCCGGTTTTGTTTGTTACGGTGGCGTTGACCGGTTTGCGGGAGGGGCCGCCTTTACTTCGCACTACGGCTCGGCCCGGCGACCAAGTAGCGGTTACCGGTTGGGTCGGCAATTCCGGCGGCGGGTTGAAACTGATGTTGGCCGGGTTGACTGCGCCGGATGCGGCGGCCGATTTTCTGCGCCAAGCGCACCGCTGTCCTGGCCCAGCGGTAGCCGCCGGGCAAATACTGGCTCAAGGCGGCGTGTTGACGGCAATGGATGTCAGCGACGGGTTGGCGGATGACTTGTCTAAACTCTGTTTAGCCAGCGGCGCCGCAGCCCGGATTTACGCCGGCCAACTGCCTATTCATCCGTTGCTGCGGCCGGCTTTCCCGGCGGATTGTCTGGATTTGGCATTGCACGGCGGGGAGGATTATGTTTTGCTGTTCACCGCGCCGCCGCCGGTTATGGATAAGGTAATGCCCTTGCTGCCGGAGGGGGCCGCCGTCATCGGGGAAATCATCGCCGGGCCGGCCGGACAGGTGACGCTGGTATCCCCGGATGGTCAAGAGGAAATTATCGGCCGGGCCGGCTGGGATCATTTCGGATAAAGGCGCAGGGCATTATGGCAGATTACTTATCCATCACCACAACATCCCCGGAGGAAACCCGGGCCGTGGGGCGTGTCTTGGGGGAACAGTCCCAAGCCGGGGATGTTTTTCTGCTGACCGGGCCGTTGGGGGCGGGCAAAACCTGCCTGACCCAAGGCATTGCCTGGGGTTTGGGCGTGTCCGAATACGCCCGCAGCCCGACCTTTGTTATAATGACCCGCTACCGGGGCCGGCTGACCCTGTACCACTTTGACTTGTACCGCATCAACGACCCGTTGGAGGCGTGGGATTTGGGGCTGGACGAGCAGCTTTTCGGCGACGGAGTTTCGGTAGTGGAGTGGGCGGATCGGGCGGCGGAAGTGTTCCCGGAAAACTGCTTGTGGCTGCATCTGGACTATGCGGCCGACGGGACGGGGCGCACCATTGCGATTGACTCTATTCCCGACCGCTACCGGGCGGCGGTAGAACAGTTGGCGGCCGGCATCCCGGCAAAGGGCTGATTAAATGCTGTTGGCGATTGACACTTCGACCCGCTACGCCGGCGTGGCTTTGGCCGATGGCGGGCGGGTCGTTTCCTGCCGTTCCTGGTATTCCGCCGTGAACCATACGGCGGAGTTAATGCCGGCCGTGGCGCAGACACTGACGGCCGCCGGGTTGACGGTCAAGGACTTGGCGGGCATTGCCGTGGCGTTGGGGCCGGGCGGGTTCAGCGCGTTGCGGGTCGGAATGAGCGTGGCTAAAGGATTGTCCTTGGCGGCAGCCAAGCCGGTAGCCGGCATCGGGACTTTGGATTTGGAAGCCTGGCACTATCGCGCTGCCGGTTTGCCGGTGGGCGCGCTGTTGGACGCCGGCCGGGGCGAAGTAGCAACGGCTCTTTTCCGGGAAGGAAGCCGCGCCCGGCCCGACCGCATTTGCCCCCCGGAGGAACTGGCGGCGGAAGTTGGTGAGACTACGCTGTTCTGCGGCGAGGGATTGCCGCCGTATGCGGAACTGCTGCGGCAGCAGTTGGGCCGCCGCGCCGTAATCGCCGGCAATGCCCCGGCCGCCCGGCTGTATGCTTTGGCGGTGCTGGGGCGGGAGCGGCTAGAAGCCGGGGCTGCGGATGATGTGGCAACGCTGCAACCGTACTATCTGCGAATGCCGACCATCGGCGGCCCGAAACGCCGCGACCGGGCGGCGCAGCAGTCTTGAGGGCAAATCCGGCGCCGTCCTTCCCGGTTTCCCGGATTGACGGTTAGCATTGGGCAAGAAACTCGGCCAAGAAACTCGGCAAAAGATGGGGGCAACAATTATGGAGCGGACTTTGGTACTGGTGAAACCGGACGGGGTGCAGCGGGGATTAGTGGGCGAGATAATTTCCCGCTTGGAGCGGCGGGGGCTGAAACTGGCGGCCCTGAAGCTGATGCAAGTGGATGACGCTTTGGCCCAGCAGCACTACGCCGAACACGTGGAACGGCCTTTTTTCCCCGGCTTGGCGGCCTTCATCACCGCGTCGCCGGTGGTGGCGATGGTGTGGGAAGCCGACAACGCCGTTGCTTTGGTGCGGCAGACGATGGGCGAGACCAACCCGGCCAACTCGCCGGCCGGCACCATTCGCGGCGATTTGGGCATTGACATCGGCCGCAACCTGGTACACGGCTCGGACAGCGTGGATTCGGCGGCGCGGGAAGTGAGCCTGTTTTTCCGCCCGGAGGAAATTGTCGAGTACGGGCGCAGTTTGGAGGAGTGGATTACAGAATCCTGACCACTTGGGCGGCTTGCCCCCAGAGGCGTTCCAGTTCGTAGAACTCCCGCTCCTCCGGGCCGAAAATGTGGACGATGACATCGCTGAAATCCAGCAGAATCCAACCGGAAGCCGGCGTCCCTTCCCGATGGAAGCGGCTGACGCCGGCGTCTTTCATTGCCCGGGTGATGTCGTCCTCAAGGGCTTCAATCTGCCGGGAGGAACCGGCGGACATAATGACGAAGTAGTCGGCAAAGGGCGCCAGACCGCGCAAGTCCAGCATCACGATGTCCTCGGCCAACTTTTCGGAAGCAACGGCAACGGCCAGTTGGGCGGCGTCTGCGGAGTTCAGAGCGTTCACCTCACGGCAGGGGTTGATTGTTAAGGGTAGTATAAAGCAGAGCTGCGGTAGGGTCAATCGGGGGATTATGGCGGCTCCAGGGCTATTGCCTATCGAGACCGTCATTCCCACGAAAGTGGGAATCCAGACTCCCCAATCCGTCCCCCAATTCTCAATTTTTAATTACCGAAAATTCACTCCAAAACACTATTGACATTCCGAAATCCATCCCCCATAATAAAACCCGTCAAGGTTGACCTGACCCCGGGACGCCGGGTTCTTTACGCTAAGCTTACCGTAAAACTTAATACCGCTCCACACAGCGCGCTGTGGGCCCCGGCAGCCTAAACAACCGCCGGACGCCTTTAACACTCCTACCCCCGGGGAACGGCCTAAGGCCCCGTAAATCCCCACCCGGAGCAGCGGCCAACGGCAAATCCCAACCGCCGTACCCACCGCAGCCCCAGCCCAAAGGAGTCGGAGCAAACAGGTTGACTGGAGAACGGTCAACCGCGGTCGCAACACCGGGCCAACCCGCCGGCATGGCAACCATACCAACCGGCGCCAGTAGCCAACTCAAGGTCGCGCAACCGTAATCGGCAGCCTGACCGGGCATTACCGGAATGTGCAGCAAGGTATCCAACCGGTGTAGCAACCCGCATGGTCAGACCTGCCAACCCTTCTCCCGACAAGGCGGAAACCGCGGCCACGGTTTCCGCCAAAACCGGTATCCCCCCTTAATCCCATCCCCCCGTACACCATCCTACTATCCGTCATTCCCATTCCCCCACCGTCATTCCCACGAAAGTGGGAATCCAGAACCCCCTTTCCGACCTCCCCCACGCTCTCCGGCCCCCCAATTCCTAATTCCCAATTCGTACTTGCCCCGGTCACCCCCCTACTCCCCCTCCAAAAACTCCCGAATAACCCCCGCCAGTTCATCCGGCTTATGATAGCCGATGTCGTGGATGGTATCCGCAATCCAATGCACCCGGTTATCGGGAATCGCTTGCGCCGCGGCCGCCACCATCCGCTCCTTGGTGCGGGCAAAATCCGTCCCCACCCGCTCCGGCCGCGGCCCGGCCGGCACAATCAAAGTCGGGCAGACAATCTGCGGGAGCGTAACCGATGGCGGCTCCTCCCACATCGCCGCCAGCACTTGGGCGTGGTTAGATGGCTGTAAAATATCCCGCATCTGCCCCGCAGCATCAGCATAAACCATAGTTTGCACCACCTCCGCCAAATCCTCGTCCCAGCAGTCCGCCAACTGACTGCGCTGCCGCGCCAGAAACTCCGCCCGGTCGCCGGACACCTCCCGCGGCGCAAAGCGGGCCCGAAAAACCTCCCAACTGGACTCCGGCAGCAAATGCCCGTCCAGAAAGCCCCCGTCAATCATTACCAGCTTGCTGACCCGCTGCGGAAAGCGCGCCGCCACATTGATTGCCACATTCCCGCCCCAGGAATGCCCCAGCACCGCCGCCTGCTCCAGCCCCAAAGCGTCCATAAAGCCGGCCACATCCGCCGCCAAAGTTTGCCAGTCATACCCGGCCGCCGCCTGCGTTGTCTGCCCATGCCCCCGCTGATCCGGAGCCACAATGCGATAGTACCGGCCCAGCCGGGCCGCCAATCGCCGGTACCAATGCGCCGTCGAAGCCAGCCCATGCAGCGCGACAACCGGCATTGCCGCCCTTGCGCCGCCGCCGCCATCCCAATCCAGATAGTGAACTTCCAGCTCCCCCACGACAACGCGGTTTTCTATCGGCAAACCAGCCCCCCGTCCCGATTCAGTCAAAACTCATCCTCCGCTAGAATAGATAGTTGAAAGAATTATATACTATCTTACCAGCCAGCCTTGACCGCCCGTCGGCCCAAGCCCGGGTTTCAAGTTTGTTGCCCGAAATAGTATATAATTCCCGCCAAAATCCCCATTGCAACAGGAGGCGCCGGCGATGACGATGCACTACCCCCTGCTGGTTTCCCGAATGCTGGAACGGGCCAAAACCATCTTTCCCGACAAGGAAATCATCACCCGCATTGACGGCGGCGTCCACCGCTACGCCTACCGCGACTTGGCCGGGCGGGTCAGCCGCCTCTGCAACGCCTTGGCCGGTTTGGGCGTGCAGCAAGGCGACCGGGTCGGCACCTTCGCCTGGAACACCTACCGCCACCTCGAAGCCTACTTCGCCGCCCCCACTATGGGCGCGGTCATCCACACCATCAACATCCGCTTGGCCGCTGACGATTTGGTCTATATCATCAACCACGCCGGAGACAAGGTACTGCTCATCGACCCGGACTTGGCGCCGGCCATTGCCGCCATTGCCCCCCGCCTGGAATCCGTCGAACATTACATCCTGCTGACCGACGACTTGCCGGACGACAGCGGCTTGCCGGCCGCCCTCAGCTACGAGGAACTGCTGATGGCGGCCTCCGCTGACTTTGCGCCGGTCGAGTTGGCTGAATACGCCCCGGCCGGCTTGTGCTACACCTCCGCCACTACCGGGCGGCCCAAGGGCGTGGTCTATAGCCACCGCAGCCTGTACCTGCATTCCCTGACCCAGTGTATGGCGGATGTGGTGGCTTTTTCCGAGCGGGATACGGCGATGGCCATTGTGCCGATGTTTCACGCCAACTGCTGGGGCTTTCCCTATTCCTGCACTATGGTAGGGGCCAATCAGGTGATGCCCGGCGTCCGCCCCGACCCGCCCGCCATCTGCGAACTGATTGACCGGCACCGGGTCACCGTCAGCGCCGGCGTCCCCACCATCTGGGTCGGCTTGCTGGACTATCTGGAGCGTTCCGGAGCCCGCTACGATTTTTCCTCCTTGCGGGAAGTTATCAGCGGCGGCTCCGCCCTGCCGGTCAGCGTCATCCAAGCCTATCGGGAACGGCTGGGCGTCAACCTGGTTCACGCCTACGGGATGACCGAAGCCACGCCTATTGTTACCTACAACCACCGCAAATCGGGGCTGGACGGCTTGGCCCCATCGGAACAGGATGAGCTAGCCGGCAAGCAGGGTTTGCTGGTCGCCGGCCTGGATATGAAACTGGTCGATGATGCCGGCCGGGAACTGCCCTGGGACGGGGCGCAGCGCGGCGAACTGCTCTTCCGCGGCCCCTGGCTGGCGGCCGAATACTACAACGACGACCGCACCGCCGAAACCTTTATTGACGGCTGGTACCACAGCGGCGACATCGCGTCGATTGACCCGGAGGGCTATGTGCAGATTGGCGACCGGGTTAGGGATATGGTGAAAAGTGGCGGAGAATGGATTTCCTCGGTGGATTTGGAAACGGCCATCATCGCCCACCCGGAAGTGCTGGAGGCGGCGGTTATCGCCATTCCCCATCCCACTTGGCAGGAGCGGCCGCTGGCTTGCGTTGTCCCCCGTCAAGAGGCCGCCGCTACCCTGAACCAGGCGGCGGTGCTGGACTTTATCCGGGACAAGTTCGCCCGTTGGTGGCTGCCGGATGCGGTAGTCTTTATGGCGGAAATCCCCAAAACCAGCGTGGGCAAGTTTGACAAAAAGGTTTTGCGGGAACGGTTTCAGGACTTTAAGGCGGGGGAGTAGCGGGGGAGGGAGTTTGTAGGTAGTCTGGGCAAGGCTAGTTGAACCCGAACAGCGGCGGAAAGCCGGCCGCTACCACTACCGCCCACACCGCATAGACCGGCAGATAGGCCGTTTGCCACCGCTCCAGGGCGGCGAAGTTCGCCCGGCCGCGTAGGAATTGCAGGTAAAGCCACGCCGCCCCGGCCAAGTTGACCAACAATATCAGGTTCTCCCCCAAGGCCGCCGTTTTGTTGGCGCTGAACCCGAACTCGGTAATGCGGGCGGCGATGGCGGACAACGCTACCCCGTCGGCAATGATGGCGCTGACTATCAGCAGGAGCGTCAGCCAGTCGAATAGGTTGGGGGCATCCTGCGGCCGGCGGGCTGATATGCCGTACAAAACCAGTCCCAAAACCAATACCAGCAGCAGGTCAAAGCCAATCAACGCCTCCCGTTGAGCATCCACGCCGCGCCCCGTCCAGACCATCGCGGTCAGGAAAGCCAGCAGCATCACCGCCACCAGGGGGGTAAAGACCCGGGCCAGCAACGGAGCCAGATTTTCCATCACCCGCTGCCGGGATTCGACCAGCCACGCCGCGACAATAACCGCCCCGGCTGCGCAGCCGGGCAGCAGCCAGATCCCGACAAAATCGGCAACATCCAACCCGATGGCGTAGAACAGGGCAAAAGTCAGCCCGGTCAGCAGCCCGCCGCCCATCGCAATCAGGGCGTAGTAGATGAGCAACTCCCCGGAAAAGCGGATAAAGTCCATCCGCCCGGCCATGTCCCGCCAGCGGCCGCCGGTATAAGCCAGCCCCACCGCCAACCACAGGAATATGGGCAGATGCAGGGCGGTCAGCAGCAGAGTAGCCGCCGTCTCGCCGTCCAAGTCGTAGGGGTAAATGTTGGCAACAACGGCGGCGGCGACAAAGGGCAACGCCAGCCCCAGGCATTGCACCCGGTTCAACCGCCGTTTCCAGGCAAAGTAGCCCGCCAGCAAGGGCAAGACAAAGAACGGGGCATTGCGGAGATAGAACAACGCGCCCTCCGCGCTGTCCAGCGCAAAACCGAACAGCCGGGGGACTTGCACCAGAACTCCCGCCGCTACTGCCAAGCCAATCACCACCGTCAACTCGACCCGCCAACCGGTAGCGGGGATGGCGGCAACGGACGCCGTCCGTTCAGTAACCGAACCGGGTTCGACAGCCGCATCCGTCGTCAATTCCCACAGCTCCCGGCAGTATTCCCGGGCAAAATCCCGGGTCAAGGCATCAGTGGCTGCCAGTCGGTTCAAGGCGATAAGAAAGGCTTCGGCGGCGGACAAACCGCCGGCTTGCAGGGCGGCCGCCGGCTCCCGCAGGCGGCTCTCCAATTCCACCAAGTTAGCGTCGGGTTGCCCTTGGCAACGCAGGTAATCCCGCCACCGGGCAATCAGTTCATCCATAGTATTTCCGTTGCCAGCCATAGAGGGGTAGCATATAGCAGCGGGGATTAAGTTTCAACCGGCATAGCAGCTGGGCCCTGTTTAGAAAGTGTTGGTAAGGGAAAATACGCCTCAAATTGGACGATTTCCATCGTCCCTCTATCTGACTTGCCAAGGCTCGCGGCCATAAAAATGCCGTCAAAACCAGTACCAATAGTTTCTGAAACTGCGCCCCTTGCCCCCCGCCGGTTGGCAATCCGCTCCGGAGTTGCTACAATCAGGGGCGGCAAACCGGGACACTGAACGCTGTTTTAACGGGAGGGGCAAGTATGACGGACCCGCAGCGCCAAACCTATCTTTATGCCGGCATCGCCGGCGAAGGGCCGCTGATTGTCGGCGCGTCAGCAGCCGACCGGCCGCTGGGCGGCGGCGGCCTGTACCGCCAAGTCGACGGTTCCGACGATTGGGAAAGCATCACCAAGGGATTGCCGGAGGAGCCGCAAGTGCGGGCTTTGCTGGTGCATCCCCAGAACCCGGCGGTGATTTACGCCGGCACCCAAGCCGGCGTCTATCGCAGCGATGACCGGGGCGGCCATTGGGAAGCCACCGATTCCCCCCAGGGCGATGTCTGGTCGTTGGCCGTGCATCCGCAAAACCCGGAGGTTATGTACGCCGGCTATGACCGCTGCGTCATCTGCCGTTCTGAGGACGGCGGCGCTACCTGGCAAAAGGGCAACACCAAGAACATTAACTTCCCCCACATCACGATGAACCCCTATCCCATCGTCAAGCGGGTTATCGGTCTGGCCTTGGACGCCCATAATCCCCAAGAGGTGTACGGGGCAATCGAGGTGGGCGGTCTGGTGGCCAGCCGGGACGGCGGCGATAGTTGGGAATCCATCACCGACGGCCACTATACCCGCACCGGGCCGGTGGATTTGCACGGCGTACAGGTCAACCCCAAGGCCCCGGGCCTGGTCTATATCATTACCCAACTGGCAATGTTCCGCAGCCGCAACCGGGGTAGCAACTGGGAGTTCGTGGACATTGAGGAGATGTTCCCCGGCGGCAGCTACTGCCGGGATTTGGCGGTAGCCCCGGATGACCCCAATACGATGTACCTGGCGGCCGGGGCCGGCGGCGGCAGCGCGCCGGCCGGCACTACCGAGGCCGGGGTATTGGTACGCAGCCGGGACGCCGGGGAAACTTGGCAGCGGGTGGATTTGGGCGAATTGGCACCCAGCCGAATGTTCCAGATTGCCCTTGACCGGGCGGCCCCGGAAAAGGTCTATTGCTGCGACCGGGACGGCTTGGTGTTCCGCAGCCGGGATGGCGGCGAAACCTGGGACAAAAGCCAGGTGCCGGGGGAAATGTCCCGCGGCCGCCATATCTATCCGATGGTCTGCGGCTAATCGGCAATACAGCCGGTTCCCCGGTTTGCCGGGAGCGAATGCCCGGCCGGCCGGGGAACCGGCGTCAAGCAACAGGGGAGGGTTTTCCAGTGACTTCGGCAGCGTTGGAACGGGCTACTTTCCGCATTACGGAGCCGGATTTGGAGTTTATGACTCTGGATAAGGAGGACTTGCCGCCGGAGTTTCAGGGCTATCAACCGGTGCGGGTGGGCGTGCTGACTAACGGGGAGATGGCGCAGCACGGTTTTGCCGGCAGTAGCGCGACCCGATTCCGCCGGGCCGGGCGCATTAACGGCTATATGCGGGAGTTCGGGGCCACTGCCGATATGTCCATTTATGACGGGTTCAATTTCGTCGGCTCCTCGGTAGCCCACCTGTTCGACAAGCCGGATTCGGTGTCGGCGTGGATGCACGACATTTTCCTGAAAGATTTTGAGCGCAATGTGGGGGAAAGCGTCGGCGAGGATTCGCAGCTGATTTCGGTGCAGCGATTGGAGCCGGCGGGCTTTTTTGACGAGGCGGTAGCCCTGAAAGCGGTACAAGGCGGGCCATACGGGGTATTGTCCTCAACGGTCATCGACTTCCGGGTAGGGCGCATATTGGGAGTGGCTTTCGTTGGCGCGGTGGGCGACCACGACCGCCTATCGCTGACCGAGCAGCTGGCGTTGGCGTTGGAAAAGAAAATAGTGCGGGTGGCTTTGGGGTCGGCGTAGGGGATTGGGGGCAACGGCTACCAGCCGTAGGGCTGCCAACGGCGGCTCTGGCGATTCCACCGCCACATCCGGTTACGCATTTCCGGGTTATCGCCGATAAAGAGATGAATCAAACCGGCCCATTCGACGGCGGCGATGTTGCCCCAAGTGGTTAAAATGCCGGCGTGTTCCCGGGGCAGATTCAGCCAGGAGTTGAGGGCCAGCCAAAGGCGGTGCAGTTCCTCAAAGTCCTGCCGGTCGAGCGTAACCATAATTCGGTTGGCACTGGCCGCGAACAGCAAATGCTGGGTGTCCGGGGTTTGGCGGTGTCCAACATCGTACGCATGGATGGCGTCGTGGCCGTACTGGATGAGGATGTCCCTTACCTCAGTTTCCACCTGCTCATCCAGGTAAAAACGGGCCATTAGACCGCCTCCATCGACCGCAATTTGCGATCGATGTCCTCCGGGAAATCCTCATAGTAGGCCAGGGCAGCCTCGACATCAGCGGCGGTCAGCCAATCCCGATAGCCATACAGGACCCGGTCCTTGTCCCCGTCATAGACCTTGTAGAGGCTGACCAGCGCCCAGACCGGCAAGCCCGTGTTCTTGAGCCGCGGCCCGTAGTCATAGATTTCGTCGGCCAGGTACTCGACCCACCACTTATCGGTCAGTTGGGAATACTTCCAAACCATTGCCGGCAAACCTCCGGGGGAAACTTCAGCCCGTCTTGCTCCCAGCCCACTATAGCACATTTTCCGGTAAAGGGGGCGGGACGGCTGACCGCTGCGCGTTGACCCGGGGATGGGGGTGTGGTAAGTTTTGGGGCGAGTTGAATTTGGGCGGTGTTTTGTGGTTACGCCAAACCAGAGTCTGAAACAGACGGTCATTGCCCGCCTTTACGCCCTTTGCCAAGAGAAGGGTGACCGGAGCTTTGACAACAACGAAGTCAAAGCAATCTGCGCCGCAGTGGGGTTTGGCAATCCCTTTGACGCTACCAAGATTGACAACTCGGCGGTTTTGCCGGAAAGGCTGCGTCAGGATGATGTGTTCGTGGTTCACCTGGGGCGCGGCCGGCATCGGTTCGTTTCGGGCATTGCCAGCGGCTATCACGAGTTTGAGCCGATTCCTGAGGAAAACCGTTACCAGTGGCGTTACCGGCGCAGTATCCTGAACAACATCAACACCAGCGAAAGCAACATCCTGTCGGTGGGCTACAACCAGCGCATTATCCACGATTTCCTGTATGAGGATATTGCCGCTGCGCCCAAAGTTTATGGCTCCCATCGGACGCAAATCCCGTTGGATTATCGTATCGGGGATGATAAAATCAATGTCAACCGAGTACAGGTTGAGATTGACTTTACCTTGGAGTATCAAAGGCAAATCACCGTTTTTGAGGCCAAGAACGGAGAGCCGGCGGATTTCAATGTCTTTCAGCTGTTCAACCCTTTCCGGTATTACCGGCAGGCTACGGAGGGATGGGAAGGAGTTTCGATCCGGTGTTGTTATATGTTGCGGCGGGATGCGCGGCTGCGGCTGTATCTCTACGCTTTCGACGACCCGCAACGCCCCGGCTCCATTCGCTTGGTACGGAACGCCGAGTATAATCTGGTGGAACGATGAACCCTTTGCCGGAAATATACCGTAACCGGGTGGTCAACTCCGATGTGATGGCGGTCCTACGAGATTTGCCGGATGAGTCCGTAGCTGTGATTTACGGAGACCCGGATTATAACGCCGGCATCCGCTACGCCGGGCGGACTTTCACGGCGTCTTGGGACGAGTATGTGGACTGGTATATTGACTTGGCCCAGGAGTGCCTGCGGGTTTTGCGCGCCGATGGCAATATGTTCCTGATTAACTATCCCAAGCAGAACGCCTATCTGCGGGTCAAGTTTCTGGACGAACACGCCTGGTCCGTCCACGATTATGTCTGGGTCTATAACACCAACGTAGGGCATACCAGCCGGCGGTTCACTACGGCGCACCGCTCCATTCTGCACGCCACCAAGTCCCGCCACAACCGCTTTTACAAGGAGCAGGTGGCGCAACCTTATCAGAACCCTACCGACCGGCGCATTCGGGAGCGGCTGCGGCAGGGGCATACGGGGCGGATGCCTTACTCTTGGCTGAACTTTAACCTAGTCAAGAATGTATCCCGGCAGAAGACCAGTCATCCCTGCCAAATCCCGGAGGGATTGTCTGAACTGCTACTCAAGTCCTGCACTCAGCCCGGAGATACCGCCTTTATCCTGTTCGGCGGCAGCGGGTCGGAAGTAGTGCAGGCTAAAAGTTTGGGACTGACTTACCTGACCTGTGAAATCCAGTCCCATTATTGCGATATAATTGAAAGCCGCTTGCGGAATGGCGGCAAGATTGAAACGGCATATCGGCATCCGGTTCAGTTGAAAGGGCGCAACGGGCAGGAAAGCGAGGACGCCTTGTCGGAAGTACAAAGGCAAATGCTGGAGCGGATGGGGGAGTATGCAGATGATGGTTTGCGCTGATTACGCCGGGCGATTGGCTTGGCAGTCGGCGGATGGACAGTCGGCCCTATACCGGGGCGACGGACTGGCGTTGATGGCCGCGCTGCCCGCCGACAGCGTGGATTGCATCTGGACCGACCCGCCCTATTTGCTTTCCAACGACGGCGTGACCTGCGTAGCCGGCAAGCGGGTCAGCGTCAACAAGGGTGATTGGGACAAGAGCGGCGGGATTGAGAATGACCACGAGTTTAATCTTTCCTGGTTGCGGGAGTGCCACCGCATCCTGAAACCGGCCGGCACGATCTGGGTGTCCGGCACCCTGCATATCTACCTCAGCGTGGGTATGGCAATGATGCAGTTGGGCTTTCGTATCCTGAACGATATCGTTTGGGAAAAGAACAACCCGCCGCCTAACTTGGGCTGTCGCTGTTTTGCCCACTCCACCGAAACCCTGCTGTGGGCCACCAAAGCCCCCAAAGGCAGCAAGCACCGCTACACCTTTAACTACCAGGAAATGAAAGCAGAAAACGGCGGCAAGCAGATGAAAACCGTTTGGCGGCTGCCGGCTGCCGGTAAAGGTGAAAAGCGGAGCGGCAAACACCCCACGCAAAAGCCGTTAGCCCTGATTGAACGTTGCCTGCGGGCCAGCACCAATCCGGGCGATTTGGTAGTTGACCCCTTTGCCGGTTCTTTTACCACCGGCGTAGCCGCCTTGAAGCTGGGCCGCCATTTCATTGGCAGTGAACTGGTCGAGGAGTATGCCGAGTTAGGGGTCAAGCGGTTGGGGGAAACCATGGCAGGCTTTGCCCCGGATGAAGTTTCCGATATGGAAACTGCCGATTTCAAGCTGCAACGCCAGTTGCTGGAGTCTCCAGACCAATACCAGCCGTCCGAGAGTAGCGAGGTGATGGTATGACGCTCGCTCCCATTGACGAATCTGGCAATAGCCCTAGTTGGCAAGCGATTTTCGACCGCTACGAAATCGCTAACCACGACTTCGACGCTGCGCCATTCCCTATAGTGGGGCGTCAAATCAATCAGGCTTGCCAGCACTTCACGCGCCCCAGTGACAAGGAGGTGCGGATACTGTGCAAGCAGGACACGCGAGAGTCCCGCCCCCAAGTCTTTCGGGATAGGGGGCTTTTCATCCTGCCCGTCAAGAACGGGGAGTACGCCATCGTCAAAGGCGAGGGCTACATTGACATCCCGAACATTACTTCCCGCTTGCAGGACTACCAGAGCGCTTTTCCGTTCGAGTTGGAGACTTCGGGAGTAGGCAACTCGGAAATGCAGTACCTGGATCGGGCTTATGCGCTGAGCCTGGTTCGGCATTTTACTGGTGACGATTCTCTCGTGCTTACGATACGCGGTAGGAAATACACGCCAGAATTTGATTTCGTAGCCAACGGCTTTCCTATTCATGTGGAAAGCGTACAGACCGAAGTGGATGGCGGTTACGAAGGAAGGGAGCAAGTTGTGCTGGTGGAGGCCAAAGGCGGGAAGGCTGACAATACCATCATCCGACAACTTTACTACCCGTTCCGCCAGTGGCAAAACCACACCACGAAGCCGGTTTCCACGCTCTTTTTTCAGCGCACCGATAATGACGAATATCACATCTGGCAATTCGGGTTTGACGACCCGAATGATTACAACAGCATCCGTCTGTTGAAATCCGGCCGGTATCGGATTGTGCAACAGGGCTGAAGGGCGGTGTCGTGTAGCTCCCCCCGGCTGCACTGCCTCGCTCCCAACTTGACAACAGCAACAGGCTTTAGTCCCGTTGCAGCAGTTCAATCCGAACATCATCCGGGGCGCGGACGAAGGCTACCCGGACGCCGGGGCGGATGATGCGGGGTTCGGATGCCATTTCCGCGCCGCGGCTTTTCAGTTCGGCGACGGTTTCGTCCAGGTTGTCCACCCGAAAGCCGAAGTGATCCAAGCCCAAGTGCGGGTCGGGCGGGCTGGCCGCCATTGCCGCATCGGCGGCGACCGGAGCGATAAAGACCATCAAGCCGTCAATGTTCAGGTCGGTGCGGACGAAGCCATCGGACTGGACGGACTTGATGACTTGGGCATCAAAAATCCGCGCGAACCAGTCGGCCATTGCGTCGGGCTGCTTGGAGCGGAGGTGAATGTGGTCGTAGGTGTATTTGGGCATTGGGCGGCTCTCCTTTGATGGCGGATTGGGATTCTGGGTTTCAAGGTAGGGTAGGGCGGGCGGTTGGTATTTCCGTCCACTTACAACTCCTCAAACTCAGCCACGCTGAGCATAGCTTGCCGCAGGATGTTCCGTAAGGTGCCAACCGGGATTTCCCGATGGTGCGGCACCATTGCCGTAAAGGTTCCTGAGGCGTCAGATTTGACGAACTTCACATGGCCGCCCCGTTGACTGACCACGCGGAAACCGGCGGCCTCCAGCTTGCGCCGAACCTCCCGGTAAGGCAAAGGGCTAAGGGGGCGGCAATTTCTACCTCAAGGGTATGGATGCGCGGCATTGCCGTCGCTACCGGCGGCGTGAAGTGAAGTTCCAACGCCTCCCGCAGGTTAGCCAGGGATTCCTGCTCCGTTTCCCCCTGGCTGGCAACATCCACTTCCAAGCATTGGGCAACGAACCAGTCGCCTTCGCGGGTAACAACGGCGTTAAAGCGGCGTTTCATACCTTATCGCTCCTGATTTACGGCAAGCGGCCGCGGCCGCCGGGCATAATATCCTATTCCCCCAACAGCCGCACCACTTCATCCCCCACCTGGCTGGTGGTGGCGTTGCCGCCCAAGTCCGGGGTCATTACCCGGCGTTCCTGCAAGCTGCGGATTACGGCGGCGTCAACCCGTTCCGCCGCCGCCGGTTCGCCCAGGTGTTCCAGCATCATCCCTACCGCCGATATGGTAGCCAGGGGGTTGGCAATGCCCTGACCGGCTAGGTCAAAGGCCGCGCCGTGCACCGGCTCGAACATTGACGGATGTTCCCGCTCCGGGTTGATGTTGGCGCTGGGGGCCAAGCCCATACTGCCGGTTACTACGGCGGCAATGTCGGAGATGATGTCGGCAAAGAGGTTGGACGCCACCATCACATCAAAATCCTCCGGCCAGCGCACCAAGTCCATCGCCGCCCGGTCCACCAGCAGGGACTCGGTCTGGATTTGGGGATATTCGGCGGCTACCGACTGAAACACTTCGTCCCAAAAGACCATACTGTGGGCTTGGGCGTTGGATTTAGTTACTGAAGTTACCTTGTTGCCGCGGTTGCGGCGGCGGCAATGCTCAAAGGCGGCGCGGATGATGCGCTCGGCGCCGCGGCGGGTGAACACATTGGCTTGGATGACGGTTTCATAGGGCGTCCCCGGATAAAGGCGGCCGCCGACCGGCGCGTATTCCCCTTCGGTATTTTCCCGGAAAATCACCAGGTCAATATCGCCCGGGCCTTTGCCGGCCAAGGGCGAAGTTACGCCGGGATGCAAGTAGGCGGGGCGGACGCAGACGCCTTGGTCAAAGACGCGGCGCATCGGCAGCAGCAGCCCTTGCAGGGTGATGTGGTCGGGAATGTCCGGGTCGCCCACTGCGCCGAACAGGATGGCTTGCTGACCACGCAGCTGCTCCAGTCCGTCCTCCGGCATCATCCGCCCGGTTTCCCGGTAGTAAGCCGAACCCCAGGGATATTCGGTGTAGTTGAAACTGAGGCCGGGGGTGTTAGCCGCCAGATAGTCCAGTACCTTTTTGCCCTCGGCGACCACTTCCGGGCCGATGCCGTCGCCGCCGATTACGGCTAGGTTATACTCCGCCATTATGCCGGCTCCTTATAGAAAATCGGAAATCGCAAGGCATATCCTACCGGCTATAGCCAAGGGATACAAGGGAATTGCGGGATGGAAAGCTGATTAAACCGCCTGCACTCCGCCGCCAATGACCCGCAGATGGTGAATGGCGGCGGCCTCCGGGAAGGCTTGCCGGGCTTGGCGAAACACCGACCGGCCGCGCCGTTCCCTAGCGTCCAGCAGCACCCCGATAACCACGCCGCTATGGGCTACATTGACGCCGACTGCGTTCACAGTTTCGGCAAAGCGGACGACATCCGGCAGCCGGGGCTTGAACAATACCTGCTGACTGGCGGCGGCGCTAAGGGATGCGCCCTGCCCCAACCGCCGGGCGTCGCCCCGGGCCAAACCTTCCCGCACCAAGTCCAGAGCCGCAGCGGTCTGCGCTTGAATCGCCTGCCATTGGGGACGGCGGTCAACCCGGTTGAACTCCACCGTATCCACCGCCCCGCCAAAGTCGAGGGCAATAACTTCCAAAGGCATCGGCCGGCCTAATTCCTCGATTAGATTACCGTTGCGATGGTCAAAAAGGGCAATGCCGGGGAACATCACCCCATCGGTAGGCTCCACTTGCAAGGCGATACGGCCGATTTCCGCCGGGGATAAAGCAACGCCTAACGCCAAGCCGGTAGCGGCGATGGCGGCGGCCAAGTCAGCGCTGCTGCTGCCCATCCCCTTGCCCCGTGGTATAGGATTGCTGACGCTGACCCGCGCGCCGAGGTCGGGGCGGTCGAGATAAGCCAGGGTATGGGCTACGGCGGCGGCGGTTTTGGCGCAGTCGGGCGGGGCGGTCACTTCAGAAAGCTCTTGGTAAAGCTCCACCCGCACCCGGGCAAAAAAATCCACCGGGCAAGTTACCAGAAAATAATCATCCCCCAACATCCCCTGCGCCAGTTCCCCGCAAACGCCGGGGGCGCGGACGGTGGCTGCGGCAAGGGGTGATAGCAAGTTGGCCGATGGCTGTTCGTTCAAGGCAATACCGGTCGGCTAGTTCGTCAGGAAAGGGTATTCCATTCCTCGACAGGAATAGCCCGGCCCAATGCTCGGGCAGCTTGGCGCAGCACGTAGCGCAACTGGTCCACCGGGTATTCTCGGTTTGAGGGAATAGTTAATCGACGGCCCTCAAACTGCATATAGGAATGGTCGCCGCCGGGAAAGGGACCGTCAAATCCTAGTCCCCTTAACCGCCGGATAACTTCCCGCCGGCTACAGGGATTCCACCGGTTCACGGGCCGGCTCCTTAATCGGGTTCAGGTCAATGCCCGCCACTACCGGCAAGGGATGTCCCCACCACAAGCCGGTCAAAATCCAGCCCTCGAGGACGGACTGCAACTCCTCCCGGCATTCGGCCACGGTTTCGCCGAAGGCAAAGGCTCCGATGCAGGGCGGAATACTCCCGCCAAAGGTACCGTCGCCGACGTCCTCAAAAACGGCTTGGGACATAGCTTGTTGGATGTAGTCGGTTAGGATAAAGCGGAACTCCATTTTTCGGCCTCTTGCTTGGTAGTTGCGGGCATTATACACCCTTTACCGGTTTATCGGTACGCCGGCCGCAAAACACCATAAAGGGTTAAGCAATTCAATCACCCCGGCCAATCAGGTTGACAATTTATGCTACCATAACGGAAATTACCGGCCGCAAGTTGAGCGTCCCGGTTGGGATGGCTGACCGGGAACACGGGAGGGAAAGTTATGGCAGATATTGTATTGGGCATCGGTTCGTCCCACAGCCCACAGTTAAGCACTCCGCCGGAGTTGTGGCGGGCTTACGGCGAGGGGGATAAACGGCATCAGGAACTGTGGGCGGCGGACGGCAAGCCCTACTCTTTCGAGGAATTGCTGTCCACCGCCGACGCCGCCGTCATCGCCCGGGAATTGACCGCCGACAAGTTCCAGACCCGCTATGCCGCCTGCCAGCAGGGTATCGCCGCTTTGGGCCAGACCCTGGAGCAAGCGGCCCCGGACATTGTGGTGATGATTGGCGATGACCAGTTGGAGCTGTTCAATGACGGCAATATGCCGGCCGTGCTGGTCTATTGGGGCGACACCATCCGCAGCGTCCCGGTTGCCATTCCCGACACCGCGCCGGCCCACCGCAAAGCCAACGCTTGGGGCTGGTTCGCCGACCGGGAAATCGACTACCCGGTAGCCGCCGACTTGGGCCGCCATCTGATTGAATATCTAGTTGACCGCCAGTTTGATGTAGCGCATTCCCGCCGCCTGCCGGCCGGACAGGGTATGGGCCACGCTTTCGGCTACTTGTACCAGCGCATTTTGCGGCAGCGGCCCATTCCCGCCCTACCGATAATGGTCAACACCTACTACCCGCCCAACCAAGTTAGGCCGCAACGCTGCTACGAACTGGGCCAAGCCGTGCGCGCCGCCGTTCAGGAATGGCCGGGAGACGCCCGGGTCGCGGTAATCGCCTCCGGCGGCCTCAGCCATTTTGTCATCGACGAGGAACTGGATAACGCCGTGCTGAAGGCGATGCAGAACCGGGACGCCGCCGCCCTGGCCGCCTTGCCCCGCAACAAGCTGAACTCCGGCAACTCGGAAATCCGTAACTGGATTGCCGTCGCCGGGGCCGTAGAACACCTGGATATGCAAGTAGTGGACTATGTGCCGTGCTACCGGTCGGCAGCCGGAACCGGGTGCGCAATGGGCTTTGCCCGTTGGGAGTAGTTAGGGTCGGTTAGCGGTTTAGCCAAACAAGTCGGCAAGCCAGCTGACAAAATCTTGGCAAAGGGGGCCAGAGATTTCCAGGTCGCGAGCGCGTATCGCTAACCCCATTTGTCGGGGTTCTTTGCGGGTAGCTAACCAAGCGTGCACTTGAGCGCGCGTTATCGGTATTCTCAACACGTGTTGGCATTGCTAAAAACAGCATTGTCGGAGCCAAAGCAGTGCTAGAGAATCAATAGGAATCCCTTTCTTGGTCAGGTCGATTTTCTCTTGTTTTGACTTATGCCAACACGTGTTGAGAATACCGCGTTATCTTGTTTTGAGGGAATTTACGGTCGGCTAATGGTATCAGGTCGATGTATTGCTGTGACCGGAGCCACACCGGGTCGCTGGGAGGGATCATCTGGGCCACGAAATCCTCCAGTTCCCCGGGCGTTGCGTTATTTGGCATCAGCCAAACACCGACGCGCGGCTTGCTTGTGGTGTCAACACGAGCGCCGAGCGTTTGAGGAGCTCCGGGGAGTGTTATGCCTTCGGCGGCTAATCGGTACCTTATGGCATCCCACCGGGCCGTTTGGTCAGTGTCGGTATCCACCAGAATGCCCAATGTTCGCAAACCCGGAGCGTTCAACTCAGCGCCGATGGAGTCGAGAAGTTGCTCGATGTTATCCCGGTCTTGGATGAGGAAGTCCGGCAGTTCGGGACAACGCCGGCAAATTTGCCAGACTACGTGCTTGTCGTTCTGGCCTTCGACAAGCAAAACTTGGGGTTCCATACCGGCCTTTTCAATATGCGCCATAGGCTACCGGTTCTCGATGCCGTGCTTGGCGGCGGCGATAAGGTTCTGCCGGGAATACAATACGGCCCGCATTGCGGTGTCAGTTTTCTCCAACCGAACGAAGGCTCCGTCCATCTCTGCCAAGTCCCGCACCGACTTGGCAAAACCAACCACGCAGTCCCAGCTATGGGTAGTGGCTATGACCTGGATGTTGTTCTCCTGAGCGGTCTGGAGGACCATTTTCCAGAAGTCAGCTTGCACCGAGTGATGGATGCCGTTTTCCACCTCGTCAATCAGCAAAAGGCTGCCGGGACTGCTGGCCAAGGCCAAAGCTACACTGTACATTCGGAGGGCGCCGTCGCCCAAACTCCGCAGGGGCACCCGGTCGCCCAGACCTTTAACTTTCACCAACATACGCCGGCCGGAGCGGGGAGGAGTAACAGATTCATCTACTGCCGCCACCCGTTCTATTGCATCGCCGTAAATCAGCCGCAAAGCGTATAGGGCGCGCGTTTCGCCTTCGGTAAGAGCTACACTGCTCCAGAAAGCCGCTACATCCGAGTTGTTGAGGACGTTTGGCCCGAGTTTCTGACAGATAATTTCCGAGGAGTCCGCAAGTTTTTCGGATACTTGGGCGCGATAGGTAATCGGATTCCGTTCAGAGCGGACGTTCATCCTGACTTTCCCCTCAAGGCCCGGCAGATACACTTCGAGCAAAGTATCAAGCCCTTCCATAGAATCCTCGTGCGCCGTCCAGTACCTCTGAAAAAGCCCCAACCCTGGCCGGATATAGAGAGTGGGATCCCGCTGACCGGAAGTTATGGCTATGTAGGATTCCAGCGCGGGCTGGCGGCCATAAAAGAGAGACTCGAAGTCGGGGACAGCTATCGCGTTGTCATTGTCGTCACTGACAATGATAACTTCGTCATTGTCGAGCAACGTCCTCCGGATAGTAGAATAACTGCCCTGCGCGGCGTAAAGACGCACGGCATCCAGCAACGTGGTCTTGCCTACCCCGTTCTCCCCGGCAAGCAGCGTAACCCGCCCCAACCGCTCAATCTCGAGGTGGGGAATGCCCCGAAAGCCCTGGACGGATAGGCCGGGCAGGTGCAGGGCGGCGGGCAAAGGCGTTTCGGACATAATCCGACTCTCCGGCTCAAGTTTCCCGGGGACAACCCGAGACTCACCCTAGCGTATCACCAAAGTATCTTGCTGGCTAGGTTCTCGGTTCCTAACAAACAAGTTCTTTGGCAATTATACCTTCACAGGGCAAGCCCCATCCCGCCCGCCAGTGTATAGTCAACCATTATGCAGCAGCAGATTAAGCCCGACGCCCCCGCCAACCTGCAAACCCGGTTCCGCGCCCTCGCCGACCAGTGGCGGCGGGAAACCGGTATGCTCTCCTCCTCCACTCAAAAGAAAGACCACCCGGCCTATCAAGAAATCATCGGAATGGGCGTGGCCGCCATCCCCCTGTTGCTGCGGGAATTACAAGAGCGCGGCGGGCATTGGTTTGCGGCATTGCGGGCCATCAGCGGCGAAAACCCGGTGCCGCCGGAATACGCCGGCCGGATTCCGAAAATGTCCGAGTATTGGCTCGAGTGGGGGCGGCGGCAAGGGTATATCGACTGACCTATGTCAGGAATACGGCAAAGGCTTACCTTTCATCCGGCAGGAAGTTGCGGATGAAAGGCGCAAAAGCCGGGGGAACTACCCTCCCCCAAACCGCTCCATCGCTTCCAAAGTCCGCCGGTCGGCTTGCCGCCGCAAATTATCCGACTTGGCCCGTTCCCGATCCAGCGGCCGGTATATATCGGCGGCGTACGGCTGCCATGAACTGGTCAAAGCCCGTAACGCCGCTTCCTCGCCGCTAACCGCCGCCGTCAGCAAATCCGCTGTCGGCCGCAGGTAAGACGCTTGCGACAACCCCCGCACCCGCGCTCCCAGCAAGTTAAACCGCTGCTGAAACCCGGCCAACGCCTGCGCCGCCGCCGCCCGGTCGCACCCGCCCTCCACACTCACCCAATCATCATAGCCGGCGTGGAAATCCTCCCACTCCCCTTGCAGCCGGTTCAATGCGGCGCCAAACTCCGCCAAAGCCTGCCGGTCCGACTCCTTAACCCCCTCGGTCAGTTTTTTCAACTCCCGGTTGCCGCTCTTGCGGGCATCATTAGCGGCGTCCACTTCCGCGCTCATCACCGCAAACAAGTCCCCATTATCCACCGGCTCCAGCGGCGGGGGCGGCGGCGGTTCCCCATTGCCCGCCCCTTCCGGCGCAGCGTCCGACCCGGTATCATCCCCGCCGGTTTCCGGCACTAATCCCAGCAACTCCTCCAGTCCCACCGGCGGCCCTTCCGCGGCGGCCGCTTCCCTTTCCTGCGACCGCAAAGTAATGCCGTCCAGCAATTCCCCCATCGCCGCCTGTTCCGCCTTGGCCGCCATCGCCAAATTGTCCGCCACCTCAGCTACCGCATCATCCTCTGATTCCAGCTTTTGCAGCGGCTCCAGAACCTCCCCGGTCAAGCGGGTCAGCAGGTCACCCACTCTATCGATGACTTCCTCGACCGGGACAATTTCCCCCTGCTCCCGACTCAGTGCGGCGTAATCCTGATGCAACTCATCCCAAGCCGCGCTGATGGGTTCCAAGGCGTCTTTCAGACTTTCCGCCGCCGCCCGCTGCTCCGGGTCATCCCTTTCCCCCAGTTCATCCAGTCGCTCCGCCGTATCCCGCAGTACCACCGCCGCCGCATCCCGCTGCGTCTGCACCGCCGCCGCCAATGCCGTGTTGCCCGGCTGCCAATTATCCCGATACTCCCCCAGCAGCATACCCTCGACCGCCGCCGCATCCATAACCGGATACGCCAGCCCCCGGGTAATCCCGCTGGCCGGCAAATCCCGCGCCAACGCCGTAATGCCGCCAAACTCCCCGGCAAACTCCCGCAAGGCCGCCGTCACCGCGCTCCGGTCGCACGCTGTCAAACCGGCCCGCCAAGCGTCAAATTCGGCGTGAAAGGCATCCCAATCGCCGTTGATGGCTTCCTGACTGGCCGCAAACTCCGCCAGCAGTTCCTGGTCCACCGCCGGCGTCATCCCGCCCCCGGCCGTCGCCGGCGTCATAGCCAGCCCCGGCCTGCTGTCCAATACCGGCGCCGGCTCCGCTGCCGGCGACCCGGCGGCGCACCCCGCCGCCAGCAGCAACGCCAAAATTCCTACCGCCGGCAGTACCCAGCGCCGACCCAACTTTACTTTCATTCGGTTTTATACACCCCTGCATAATCAGCCACTAGGCCCCGGCGAAAATCCCCCGATTCCAGTTGACCGACAATTTCTTGCAACCCTTCCGGCGTATCCGCCAGAACTATCAATACTTCCCGCTCTCCCGCCCGGTACAACGCCAGCAGTCCCGTCCCTTCCCGGGCCAAGCCCGGCGCAAAGGGCGCGTTGATGCCGCTTTCCTCCACATAAATGCCCAAAGCATCCAGGTAGCGGGCCACCGCTGTTGCATCATCGTACAGCCCCAGAAACACCGTATCCCGCCCGCCATTGTCTAGCCGCTGTACCGCCGCCCGGCTGCCTCCGGCGGCCAGCCGCGCTTTCAGCCGCGACCCCAAGTCCACCAACTCCGGCCGCCCCAGCAGCAAGTCCACATCCCCTTGCAAAAAGTGCGGATAGTCCGTAAGCCGGTATTCCACCTGCCCCCCAGTCAGAAAATCCGCAATGTTCGCCAGTAGGCGGTCATTATCCCGCACCCCGTTATAGGGGGGAATCATAAAAGTCAGGTCATGGGCCGCCAGCACATTGGGGTTCGCCCCCACCGCAAGGGGCGACCGCGCCGTCAGCGGCTCCCCCAGGCTGGAATAAGTGTTGCCGTCGGTGAATGCCAGTCCCGGCCCGGCCGATTCAATGGAACCGGAATAGTAAAGGGCTATTTCCTGCACTCCGGAAGTAACCGCATCCGCTTGGAAATCCCGCACAAAGATTTCCTGATAATTAGTGTCATACTCCGTCTGGTTATACAGGTAATCGGGACGGAAGGACACCCCCAGAGGTTCCGCCAGGCTGTTTATCTGATGCGGCCGCCCCGGGTCCGCAATCAGCAACACCCGCCCGCCCCGGGCCGCAAAATCCGCAGCCAAAGCCGCCTCTTTCCCGCTGTAAGCCTCCCGCGGCAGGATGACCAGCAACGCCGCCGCCGCCCGCAGTTCATCCTCCAGTTCCTCCCCTTCCTCCAAAAACTCTACCCCGTAACCCCGGCCGGCTACCCGCGTTAGCAAGGCCGCCAACTCCTCTTGAAAAAAGGCGTTGCGATGCGCCAGATCGACCAGCAGCGTCCCCCGCGCGCCCACAGCCGCCGCCGCAAAAACCGGCTCGTCCGCAAAGACCGCCGTATCCGCCGGCTGGGAAACGGCCTCCGTAAAGGCAATATCCGGCGCCGCCGGCGGACTGTAACTCCCCCCGGAGTAAAAGAAAAGGTACGCCGCCCCGAAAAAGGCCACGGCGCAAACCGGAAACAGCAGCAGGATTAAAGTTCTACGGAGCGGCGCCGACATAAAGATAATAAAACTCCGGTTGATTGATTTCGAGGGGAAAGTCCGGGAAAGTCTCCCGCAATGACGCCCCGAATACCCCATACTCCAACGGCCGCTCCACCGCCGCCAAATCCGCCGCGCCCCCGGCCGATTCCAACGACTCCGCCCAGCCGGCTTGCGGCGTATCGGGCAACGCCGCCGGATCCACTGCCCCGGCGGCCGCCATTGTTTGCCGGTTCGCCAGTAGCCCCATCAATTGGGCGTCTGCCGCCGTCAACGGCGTATCCACATCCCCACTGGCCGAATAAATGCGGCGCAGGTTCTGCACAAACCGCCGGTTCACTTCCACATTCACATCCACGATTTCGTAATCCCCAATCCCCGCCAGTTCCGCCGCCTTCTCCAGGGCATCGCTGTCGCTCCCGATTTCATCCGCCAACCCCAACCGCACCGCTTCCATCCCCGAATAAACCCGACCGGCCGCCAATTCCTCCCGGGATATTTTCAGCTTCGCCCCCCGTTCCTGCACCACCATTTCCACGAAGGCTTCCTTCAGCCCGTCCATCGTCGCCATCCAATCCCGCCGCGACGCCCCGGTCAGCTTCTGCGGCCCGGTAGTTATCACCGTCTCCGGGAACCGCGGCGGCAGAATGCTCCCCGCCGGAGCTACTACCCCCACATTGCCCACTACCGACGAAGTCTTGACATAGGTATGGTTGACCCCCATAGCCATCATATACCCGCCGCTGGCTACCAACCCGTTCATCACCATCACCACCGGCTTCTCCGCCCGCAGCCGCCGCGCCTCGATATAAAGCTGCTCGCTCGGCGATGCCCCCCCGCCCGGCGTAGAAAGCTTTACCACCACCCCCTTAATCTCCGGCTCCCGCCGGGCATAATCCAGATAAGCGGTAATAATGGACGCCGCATCCTCCCCGATGCCGGTAAAGGGAATGTCAATCACCCCGATTTTCGGCTTGCCCGGAGCCACCTGAAAAAAGAGATACCCCCCAACCGCCAGCCCCAGCGCCATCAGCAACGGCGCCACTACATACCAGCCGGTAAGAAAGCGCCCCAAAGCCGCCAGTTTCCCCATCATATAACCCGCCTCTGCCGGAATATGCCCTCGGCGTTACTGCCAGCATAATACTTCACCCCAACCCAAATGTCAAACCGCCCGCGTTGCCGGTATTCTCAGCATTTGTTGGCATTAAAACAACACCAGCCGCCGGCAGACCAGCCCCAGGGAATCCCGCCCCTTTGCTGAGAATACCAATTGGCGGTTTCGGATTCCTGTTGGAGCGGGAGTGGCGGCGGCTGGCGGTTAAGACGGGTTCGAGTACGGGGAATAGCCGGGGCGGCGCCTCCTGGGCCGCTCCGGCGGTTAGTTTTGGGGTTTGTCGCGGGTGGCGGAACCCAAGGCCCTGAGTTCCGCCCGTCGCGGAGGATTGCGCTGACCAAGCCATCCGGGTTGCCTGCTCCGGGGGTTATCCTGGCTTGAATCCGCCCGGAGTTTCCCGACTTAATCAGCATTGCAGCATAGAACCTTCAGGTGGGCCGCCGCAACGCCGGTTGGCATACTTGGCGATTCGTCATGCCGACGGAGCCCCAGTTCCAATGCAGTCGATTGACCATCCTCCGGTCAACCTAAGGTAGCTCCAACTCCTGGGGGGATTGGCCGCCGCTAGCGGGGAGCCGTTGGCGGTTGCTGCCCCCGGATTGGGTTCGGCGGGCGGCCCGGGGCCGTTACGGCCGCGGCGGGCAACCTGCTTGGCCCGGTGGGGAGCCGGGGCCCGGAAGCCGGTTCAAGGCCGGCGGTTGGGGCCGCACAGCGCGCTGCGAGCTAGTAGTTTCACGGTAAGCTTAGCGTAAAGAACCCGGCGTCCCGGGGTCAGGTTAACCTGGACGCTTTTTATTATGGGGAGGGTTTGGATGTTTGTCAAGGGATAAATGGGACTAATTTTCGGATGAGTTTATGGAATTGGGGGGTTTTGGATTCCCACTTTCGTGGGAAGGACGGGGGAGGGATGGGAATGACGGTAGTAGATGGGGGAATGATGGGGGAGGGGATGACGGTTGCTGGAGGGTGGGGAGACGGCGGGGGAACTTTTGTAAAAGTTCCCCCGCACCCCCTCAAAACTTTTGGATTTGGGGATGGCTGGTCGTTTTGTAAGGAGGTTGTAGGGCGGGCATTTTAGATTCCTCCCTTTGGTCGGAATGACATGGGGGGGCTGCGGTCGGAATGACATAGTGGGAGGGTGGATGGGATTTGATAGACTTTCCGGACGGCCGCCTACCATTCGGTATTGGCCGGGCGTGCCATCAGTTGGGCCACGGCTTCTTGGGGCGGCAGTTTCTCGAACAGCACCCGGTAGGTGGCTTGGGCGATGGGCATTTCTACATTGAGGGCGGCGGCCAGGCGCAGGGCGGCGTTGGTGGCGTTCACCCCCTCAACCACATTCTGCATACTGTCGCGGATTTCGAGCCAACTGCGGCCGCGGCCCAACTGCTCGCCCACATAGCGATTGCGGCTCAAGGGGCTGTAGCAGGTTGCCACTAAATCGCCCAATCCGGCCAAGCCGGCAAAGGTGGCGGGACTGGCTCCAGCGGCGACGCCGAGGCGGGTCATTTCGGCCAAGCCCCGGCTGATAAAGGTGGATTTGCTGTTGGCGCCCAACTCCAGCCCGTCGGCAATGCCCGCGCCCAAGGCAATGATGTTTTTCAGCGTCCCGCCCAACTCGACGCCAACCACATCGTCGCTGGTATAGACCCGAAAAGAGGGGGAAAGCAGCAGTTCCTGGACATAGGCGGTAGCGGCGGCGTCCATGCCGGCTACTACGGTGGCCGCCGGCTTTTCGGCGGCGATTTCCCGGGCCAGGTTGGGGCCGGACAGAACGCAGAGGGCATTGTGGCGGGATGGCGGCAGTTCCTCGGTCAGGATTTGGCTCATCCGTTGACCGCCGGGCAATTCCAAACCCTTGGCGGCGCTGAGGATAACGGCGTCCGGGGAAAGATGGGCGGCAATCTGCTGCAAGTTGCGGCGGAAGTGGTCGGAAGGCACGGCCAGGATGACCAAGCCAGCCAAGGGGATGGCAGTGGCCGGGTCGGCGGACACGGTCAGATTGGGGGGAAAGGGCAAATCGGGGAGAAAACGGCGGTTTTCCCGGTCGCGATTCAACTGCCCGGCCTCGGCGGCGGTGCGAGCCAGGAGGGTCACCGGGATGCGGCGGCGCGCCAGAATAATCCCCAGGGTAGTCCCCCAAGTGGTGGCGCCGATTATGGCGGTGGTGGGGTTCAACGGGTTTTGCACCTTTGCCAAGTTTGCTATGGGGCTTGCCGGGCAAGCGTTGCCAGTCCAAAATCAGGCTTTGGTGAAAAGGCTGGTTTCCGCATCCCAATTGACGCGATCCTGACCCACCAAACCGCCCAAAATGGAATAGGTCAAGTAGTTTCGCTGACGCCCTTGAAAATCGGAACGCAAGTCAAGGGCATCGGCTATCTCTACATTTCTCAGCCCGCCGGGATTGGCGTCAAGGAGTTGCAGGATAGCGTTTTCGATTTGGGCCAACCCGGCTTGGGCCAGATCCTCCGCAGTGGAATAGGGATAGCGGAGAGTGAACAACTTGCTTTCCGAATCCCAAAGGACTTTTCCTTGGGACAGCAAGCCGCCCAGCACTGAGTAGGTCAGGAAGTCCCGCTGCCGCCCCGGGAAATCGGAGCGCAAGGCAAGCCCCCGGGCAATATCGACATTCCGCAAGCCTTGGGGATTGCCGTCCAGCAAGCGCAGGATGGAATCCTCAATCTGCCGCAGTCCGTCCCGGGCCAAGTCTTGCGGGTTGGTGTCGGGATTCATATTTCACCTCGCTACCAAAGGGTGGGTAGCAATGTGCCGCTCTACGCACCGGTAGCAGGTAATGTCATCGCAGTCATCGGCTTGACACGCCTGACGGCAATAATCGCAACTCTCCCGCCCGCAGGATGGACAAGAGTAATCGTACTGTGGTTCAAGCTCCCGGTTGCAATAGTAGCAGACCGGCCCATCCGTAGCGTCAGACGAGATATGTTGAATCAGCATAAACCACTCCTTGCCCCTTTCTATACCATCATTGACCGGTTCAAGTCAACGGCGTACGGTCATAGTTAAGGCAATCGTGTATCCGGGCGTACTGTCAGCTATGTCATTCCGAGCGATAGCGAGGAATCTAAAAGTCTTGAGAGGAGTCAAGGGCGGGCATTTTAGATTCCTCCCTTTGGTCGGAATGACATATGGGACTGCACCGCGGCATGGCATTGGTAGGTTGATGATTTTTAACTTACTTCGGGGTTGGACGGCACCTTTGCCGGTTGCCCATCCCCCCTATTCCACCCCCGCCGCCCGCTGGCCGATGCGCCGCTCCGTTCCTTGCACAATCCGCTGGATGTTGTCCCGGTGCTGCCAGATGATTACCGCGCCGCCGAGCAGCCCGTACACCAGATAGGGCAGGGGGGTTATCCCGAAAGCGTTGTAGCCCAAGCCCAACAGACTGCCGTAAAGCAGGTAGCCGTTGGGGGTTAGTCCTTGCAGCAGCGCCAGTAGGGCCAGGGCGGCCCCGGCGGCCACTACGCCCAGGATTGACCCCAGGGAGAGGTAGCGGCTGATGAGGCAGGTGGGGATGAATACCAGTACGCCAACTGCGGCTGCCAAGGGAGACATTACCGCCAGACCGCCCAAGCCGGGGGCAATGCCGCGGCCGCCGCGAAAGCCCAGGAATACCGGCCAGTTATGCCCGGCCAAGGCCAGCAGGCCGGCGGTTACTTCGGCCAGGGCGTCGCCGACCAGGGCGCGGGCCAGCAGCACGGCGGCAATGCCTTTGGCTAAATCGAGCAGCAGCACCAAGCCGGCGATGCGGAAACCGGCGGTACGCAGGGCGTTGGATACGCCGGTGCGGCCGCTGCCGTATTCCCGAATGTCAATGCCCCGCCGCAGGTACAGGGCGACATAGCCCCAAGGCAGCGCGCCAATCAGATAAGCCAGGGGCAACAGGATAGCGTATTGGGCGGCCGGCGGCCCGGCGCGCAGGGTGAGCAGGGCAGCGGCGGATACTCCGACCAGCAGCGGCAGGGCGGCCAGGGTTGCCAGGGCGGGCCAGGTCAAGGACCGGTTCATCGGCGGCGAAACACCAGTTTAAGATGGGTATGGTCGAAGCGGAACTTGTCGCGCAGGCGGTTCTCCAAGTAACGCTGATAGGTAAAGTGTACCAGCCGGGGGTTGTTGACGGTAAAGAGAAAGGTGGGCGGATTTACGCCAACTTGATTGACCCGGTTAATCCGCAGGAACTCGCCGCGGCGGATGCCTTTGCCCTTGACCGGCGGCGGCGTGTGGTCGGTCAACGCTTCGGCTAACAGATACTGCAAATCGCGCCCCGGGATCCAGCGCATCCGTTCCTGCCACAGCTCCAAAGCGGTGTTCAGCACGGCCGCGATGCCCTGCCGCTGCAATGCCGAGGTAAAGCAGATGGGGACATAGGGCATAAAGTGTAGCCGTTCCTGCACCCGGGCGATGGCTTCCTCCCGGGCATAGCGGCGGTTTTCCGGCATCAAATCCCACTTGTTGACGACGACGATGACGCCCCGGCCCATTTCCCACGCCAAGCCGGCGATATGGGCGTCCTGAGCCGTAGCCAGTTCGGATGCGTCAGTAACCAGCAGGGCGATGTCGCTGCGGTTGACGGCGTTGACGGCGCGGAGGACGCTGTATTTTTCGATGCCGGGTTTGACCTGGCCGGGGCGGCGGATGCCGGCGGTGTCAATCAGGGTCATGGGGCGTTCCCGATAGGTCATTGCGGTGTCGAGGGCGTCGCGGGTGGTGCCGGCAACCGGGCTGACGATGGCCCGCTCCGCGCCGAGGATGGCGTTGAGCAGCATTGACTTGCCCACATTGGTGCGGCCGACGATGGCGAGGCGCATTTCCAGAGCGGCGGCCGGCGGGCGCGGCGCGGCAACCGGGGCGTCAATACCGTCATCCGGGATACGGTCGCCGGACAAATCGACGAAGGGATCAGCGCCGTCGGCAAGGTCAAGTTCCGGATGGTATGCCGGGGGCGGCAGGTGGAAAGTAACCCGCGCCATCAGGTCATAGATGCCATAGTTGTGGTAGGCGCTAATCATCACCGATTCAGCCAGTCCCAACTGATAGAACTCGGCGGCGGCGGATTCCCGGGCGTCGTTGTCGATTTTGTTGACGGCGAGGATGACCGGCTTGTGGGCGCGGCGGAGGCGGTCGGCGATTTCGTAGTCGGTGGGGGTGAGGCCGGCGGCGGCGTCCGCAACGAATATGATGACATCGGCTTCGCCCATGGCCATATCAGCCTGTTCCTGCACCATAGCGCGGATGTGGCCTTCCGGGTCGGCTTCCAAGCCGCCGGTGTCCACCAGGATGAAACGGTAATCGTCCCAAGCGGCTTCGGCAATCAGGCGGTCGCGGGTGGTGCCGGCGACATTGGAAACGATGGCCTGGCGGCGGGAGAGGATGCGGTTAAAGAGGGAGGATTTGCCCACGTTGGGCTGCCCGACCACGGCCACGATGGGTAGCGGGCGGGCGGTTTCCGGGCTGGCCGGGGCGTCAATTTCGGTTGAGGGGAGCATAGCATTTCCTAGGCGGGCGGCTAATCGGATGCGGCTTTGGGCCGGTTGTAGTTGCGGCGGTTAATCAGGAATTCCCGAAGTTGGGCGGCAGTGGCGTCCGGGTGTTCCTCGAAGAACTTCTCGACTTCATCCCGGATTTTGGCGCGGCCTTTAGCGCAGCCGGCTTTGAGTCCGGCTTCATAGCGTTTCTTGTAATAGGCTTCGGCAGTCCAGACCATTCTGACCACCTCCGGGGTAAGGTGAGGGCGGCAAGGGCCGCGGTGCCGGGGCGACTAATCGGCCTTGCCGTTATGCCCGTTGTCACTTCCGTTGTGCAGGTACTCCTTCACCTGCTCCAGAGTCAGCTCCGGGTGTTCCTCGAGGAGCTTCAGGATTTCGGCTTTGGTACGGGCTTCGCCGATTTGGATGCCGCGGACTTCGCCGATTTCCTCGCCCACATCCTTGCCGGCTTGGAATCGTTTGTTGAGGAAGGTTTCAGCCAACACTTTGACCACCTCCGGGGAGTAGATGAAAATGGTAATCAGGATGGCGGCGGTGGCGGCGCCGCTGGTGATGATTTCCTGGGTTTGAATGTCCGTCCCGCCGCGCTTCTCCGACTTGGATACTCTGGCATAGCCGACCAGCATAACCCGCCCCTACCAGCCGAAGGTGAACCCCAGCCACAGCGCCACCGCCGACCACGCCGGCCAATATGCGGCGATGACCGACCACCGCGCCAACTTTCCTTTTGTCATAATCCTCACCGATCACGCTCCCGCTGTTCACGCCACCGCTCCCGCTGTCCCCGCTGCAGCTCACGGACCCGCTCAGAATGAATCCGCTGATACTCGACGCAGGACGGTAAATCACTTTTTAAAGCAGCCTCCCAACTCCTATACCCCAACCCCAATCCTCCATATCGCCGCTGATGATCATCCAAGCACCTTTTCTCAGCGGCATCAATCTTCGCCTGCTCCGACCGCAAAATATTCAGCGCACTGTCACCAAACACAAACACTCCCAACCCAACCAACCCAACCACCAACACTATAGAAAAGCCCCTCCCACCACCAACCAACCGGTCCTCCCGCCAGGCCGACCAGAGCAACCAAGCCCCAAAAAGGCAAAACAAGGCGACCCCCAGCTGCCAAGAAAAAGCGAAAAGCGCAGGTCCAACCCCAAACTCCGCCCCATAACGAACCGTCCCGACAAACGCCGCCGCCGCCCGAAGCAGAAAATAGTTGCCCACGACACCAAGCACGGCAGCCGCCAAGCCCTTCATAAAGCCAAGACCTCCTTGGTAAAAAACCAGGGTCGGATTATACCAGTGCTGCCCGCTCCAGTTTTTGACGGTCAAGACCAGCCAAGCGTTGGCGGCCAGGGATAGGATGCCGATGAGGGTGGCGGTCAGGAGTTTCCAAGCGCCCCCCAGCCGTTGCAGGAAGGCTTTGACTTTTCTCATTGTATCACTTTTGGGGGACGACGGGCAGATGGTACGGGTATTTGCCGGATTATACAACATACAAACGGCGGCTTTATGCGGGCTGGACTGGGCAGTTTGGGTCGTTACAGTAGCAAGAGCATTACTGCTACTGGTCGGGGAAGCGGTTGACGCGGCCGCCATTTCCCGCCATCCGGGGGAATTTTTTTAATACCGCCGCCATCTACTTTTGTAGTAAAATCCTGCTAAAATCGGGGAACGGCAATTTTTCATCCCCTTTAAGACGGATAGCAAGTCGATGGCAATGCAAAAACTTCCGGCTTTCCTGGCGGCGGCTTTCACTCTTTGCATATTGCTGGCGGCGGCTTGCGGGGCGGCCGCGGAAAGGAGCGGCCCGGAAGGGGGAGTTAACGCCGCGGCGGAAAGGGAAATCATCGGGCAGGAGTTTGGCGGGGTCGACGGTTCGGCTGTGATGCCGCAGGCGGCGATGGCGCGGGATGACGCCGGGGGCGGCGATTTCTTTGACGCCGACACCGCCGCGATGTCGACTCCAGCGGCGATGCCGGCCGCCGCGATGGTCGAAACGATGGCGGCGGATAGCGGCGATGGCGGCCGTCAAGGCAGCAGCCGGGAAACCAGCCAAGCCATTGACCGTAAAATCATCGCTACGGCAACCCTGACGGTCGAAGCCGATTCGGTGGAGCGGGCGACAGATTTGGCCCGGGGCATTGCGGAAAACTTGGGCGGGTTCGTGGCGCAGTTATCCAGTTCCGGCGGCGCCCAAGCGCCCCGGGCTGATTTGACAATCCGCGTTCCGCAGCCGCAGTTTTTTCCGGCGTTGGAGCGCATCGAAGCCCTGGGCGAAGTTCAGTCCCGAACCTTGGGCCGGGAGGATGTTACCGAGCGTTACATTGACTTGTCCGCCCGATTAAAAAGCGCGGAGCGGGAGGAGCAGAGCCTGCTGAACTTGCTGGGGCGGAGCAGCAGCGTAGCGGAGATTTTGTCGGTGGAGCGGGAGTTGGCCCGGGTGCGCGCCGAAGTGGAGCGGTTGCAGGGGCAGTTGAACTTCCTGGAGCGGCAGGTGGACTTGGCATCGATTCACTTGACCCTGCTACCGCCCGGCTCCTTGCCCGCCAACCCGCCCATTGCCAACTTTACCTTGGGCGTTTCCAATGTAGCCGACCGGGTGGCCCAACTGAAAACCTTTGTCGCCGGGCTGGAGGGGGAAATCGACGAAGTTTATTTATCCACTTCGGAACGGGGGGAGCGGGCGGAGGTAACTTTTCGGGTCTATGCCCAAGACTTTGACCGCACTACGGCTTTTGTTACCGACCAGGGGCGGTTGACCTATCGGGAATTGCGGGAAGCCATTAACCAGTCGGACGCGCCCCAAGCCCGGCGGCCGGATGCCCGCATTGTTGTTTCCTATGTGGACGCCGCCTTTAACTTCCAACCCTGGCTGCTGGCGGGAATCCTGGCGGCGGCCGCGGCGCTGGCGGGCGGCGTTGCATTGCTGACCCGCTTTGCCTACCGCCGGGGCCGCATCCGGGGCCGCTTTTTCTAAGCGGCGGCTCCAGCCCAGGTTAAGCAGTTACGCAGGTGGATACGGAATTGCGCCTTAGGCCGCGCTGCATCTGGGGCGGCCATTGGTATTACGGGGCGGCGGTGGGACTGCTTATCGTGGCGGCCGCGTTGCGCTGCTACAACCTGCCGGGAAATACCCTCTGGTTCGACGAAGCCAACATTGTGTATATGGCCGGCGGTACGCCATGGGAAATGGTCAACGCCATCCGGCACGGCGATGTCCACCCCATCCTGAATCCCCTGCTGCTGAACGGCGTACAGCGCATCGACCTTTCGCCGCTGGCGGTGCGGCTGCCTTCGGTCTTGGCCAGCGTTCTGACCATTGGGGTAATGCTGTTTCTGCTGCCGCGCTGGGGACTGCCCCGGGGGGCGGCTTTGCTGGCGGCGCTGTTGGCTGCGCTGTTCCCCGCCGCCATCGGGGAAGGACAGAACGCCCGGCTTTATTCCCTCGACGCTTTGCTGGCGGTATTGCTGATTGCCGGCTGGTTTCAGTATCGGCAAACCGGCAAGATAGTCCTGCTGAGCATTGGGCTGCTGCTGTCGCCCTTAACCCATTATGCCCTGGTTCTTTTCGGCGCGGCGGTACTGGCCGCTGCTTTGACCGGGCGGGCGGGCGATGCCGGCAATGCTGAAATGGTTGAACGGGAGGGGAATGAGCCGCCGGATTTGCGCTACCGAATCCGCCGCTATTGGCAGCGGCGGCGGGCTTTGCTGGGGCCGGTTATAGCGTTTCTAGTCGGCTGTCTGGCTACTTACTGGCTGACCTTGCGCTTTCATTTGGAGGAGCAGGGGCGGGTCATTGCCTATTTGCAGCCCTTTTACTATGGCGGGGAGTTTTACGACCCGGCGGCTTTGCTGCAATTTGTGATAACCCGCACCGGGGATTTTCTGCGGTGGCCGCTGCCGGATGGCGTGGCGCTGTTGGCCGGGGCGGTGCTACTATTGCATACAATCTTGGCTTTCCGCCGGGGTCAATTTCATCCCTTGCCGGCGCTGTTGGTGTGCGCCCTGATTATCGCCATGGTCGCCGCCGTGCTGCGTCTTTATCCTTTTGGGGCAACAATCCGGGCATCTTACCTGACGCCAATTCTCTTTGTTACCGCCGGCTTTGCCTTGCATTGGGGTATTGGGGAGTTGGCGGCGCAGTTCCGGCGGAAGTGGCTGCAACCGGCGCTGCTGACCGCCTTGGCCGGGTTGACGGCGGCGGCCGGCATTGCCGCTCTGGTCGCGGCAAATCCCTGGCAGGATAAGGATCCTAGGCTAGGAGTAAGAACCCACATCCGTGTCTTGTTCGACACCTTGGACGCTCAAGTTCAGGCTGAGGATCTGGTGTATATTTCCGAGGGGGCGATACCGTCGGTCAAGTTTTACCGGCCGGAGAAGCCGGCTAACTATCACTACGGCCATCCGGATGCCAACCTTACCGCCGCCCAACGGCTACAAGACATTGTGGACACTGCCTTAATTCATCCGGCGGACACCGACCGTATCTGGCTGGTGTTTCTGGGCAGCTGCGGAAAACCGCTGGTCGGACAGTTGACTGGCTGGCAGGAGCAGGGGCGGATGGAACGCTACGCCGGGGATGCCTGTTGGGGTCTTTATTTGACGACCGGCGACAATCCGCTAGTGGCGCGGGTGGCTCAAGCCCGGGCGGATTACCGGCGGCAGTATGCGGCCGTTACTGCCGGTCAAGCGGCGGGCCGCGCTTACTTTGACCTGTATTTACAGGATGATAAACTGCACTACATCCGGGAACGGTGCGGCGTTGGGGATACGGCGGCCCGGTTCTGGCTGCACATTAGCCCGCAAGACGGGGCTGATTTGCCGGCAGGCGGGCAGACGGTTGGATTTGACAACCGGGATTTTAACTTTGGGGGCAACGGAGCGGCCTTTGATGGCAAATGTATGGCAAGCGTCCCTTTGCCGGATTATCCCATAGCCGAATTGAAAACCGGTCAGTTCACCAAGGGCGGCTCGACTTGGGAAACCACTTTGACACTGGAATAGAAAGGCCGCCGCCCGTTGTATAATGCCCGCTAAAACCGCGCCGGGAGGTTTAACCTAATGCAGATTACCCGCTATGTTTTCAGTACGCACATTGCGGAAAATCCCAGAACTTTCGGGGCGATGCACCCCGGTGGCACGCAGATTTACTTTGTCGGCGACCCGGCGGAGGGGATGGTTCTGATCGACACCGGGGAACCTTACCGCTCCTGGACGCGGCAGATACTGGATTATCACCGGGAATTGGGGCGGCCGCGGATGGCGGCCATTCTGATTACCCACGGCCACGGCGACCATATCGGCGGCCTGGACCGGCTGCAAGCGGCGTTCGACTGTCCGGTGCGCTGTCATCCCAAATTGGCGCCGGCTTTGGCGGAACGGCTGGGCCCGGAGTGCGTAGTGCCGCTGCGCTCCCGGGAAATCATCCCGGCGGGCGGTGGCGCAAGCCTGCGCGCCCTTTTTACGCCGGGGCATGAGGAGGATCATATTTGCTACCATCTGAAAGCTGACGATGTGCTGTTCAGCGGCGATAACATTCTGGGGCGTTCCTCGTCTAGCGTCCGCAACTTGAAGCAGTATATGGCGTCGCTGGAACTGATGGCGCGGCAGAAACCAGCGATTATCTGCCCGGGGCATGGCCCGACGGTTTATGACGGGGCGGCCCGCATCCGTTGGTATTTGGAACACCGGCAGGAACGGGAAAGGCAAATACTGGACGCCCTGAACAAGGGGGCGGCTACTGTTGAGGAAACGGTGGCGGCGGTCTATCCCCGCAATTTGCGGAAAAACCTGCGTCCGGCGGCGGCCCGCAATGTCAGCACGCATCTGGCAAAGCTGCAAGAGGAGGGGCGGGTAATAGAACAGCCGGCCCGCTATGGGGCGGTGGAATAGGTCAATCAGGCAAAGGACGGGGAAGCCGCCGGGCGGCTGGTAAGACAGTAGAAAGGTTTCACCCGGTTCTGCCGCCGGGGCAAGGGAATACAGGAATGTCGGAAAAGATGGGCTAGGGATCCTCGCTTTCCAAGGGCAAACTCCGGTAATACAGCCCCCACTGCTGCATCAGCCCGGCGACTCGGGTATCCTCCAAAGCCAGCAGTTCCCGAAAAAACCCGGCTAAAGCGTGGGCGGGCATTTCTGCGGCGGCGCAAACCCAACTGCGCTCGGCCGGCACCACATAGAGCAGTCCCCTCTGGTGCGGACAGGCCGCTTCAATCCGCGTCAGCTCCGCCCCGGGGTTAATGCTCAGTCCGCCCTCCGCCATCAGCTTGGAAACCTCCGCAAAGTTCAGCAGTGTCAAATCGTTGGTTGGCCCCGGCTTTTGCCGGGGCTAGTTGTCGCCGCTGACCGCGCCCAAGTCGGGATTGACGGTTTGGCTCGACAGGGTAGGCGCCGGCTGCGGGGCGTAGGGCGGAGTCGGCTCCGGCTTGGGCGCGTAGGGCGGCGGTTCCGGAGCCGCGCCGGGAGAGCTGCCGGGTTCCGGGGCAACGCCGCCACCCGGTTCCGGGTCACTTTCATCGGCATTGAACAGGCGGTTCAGTTCCTCTCCGGAGACGGCCTCGTGTTCAATCAGATACTCGGCAATCCGCACCAGTTTGGGCTGGTGGTCGGTGAGGATTTGGCTGGCTTGGCGGTAGGCGTTCTTGACCAGGTCTTTGACCTCGGCGTCAATTTCCTCGGCTACCTTGTCGCCATAGTCGCGTTCCTCGCTGATTTCCCGGCCGAGGAAAACCAGTTCCTCCCGCTTGCCAAAGGTGCGCGGCCCCAGTTCCTCGCTCATCCCGTAGCGTTTAATCATACTGAGGGCGATTTTGGTAGCGCGCTCCAGGTCGTTGCTGGCGCCGGTGGTTACTTCGTCAAAGATTTGCTCCTCGGCAACGCGGCCGCCCATAGTAACGGCCATCATATCGAGGAACTGGTTTTTGGTCCAGAGGTAACGGTCCTCCTCCGGCAGCAGGGTGGTGTGGCCGCCCATATTGCCCCGGGAGATGATGGAAATTTTATGCACCCGGTCGGCGTGGGGCAGGGACCAGGCGACCAAGGCGTGGCCGGCTTCGTGGTAGGCGGTCATTTCCTTTTCCCGGCTGCTGATGACCCGGCTCTTGCGTTCCGGGCCGGCGATAACCCGCTCGACGGCTTCCTCGAAATCGGGCATCGCGATGCTCTTGCTGTTCTTGCGGGCGGCCAGGAGGGCGGCTTCGTTAATCAAGTTGGACAGGTCAGCGCCGCTGAAGCCGGGGGTTTCCTTGGCCAAGGTGTCGAGGGTGATTTCCGGGGCCAGGGGCTTGCCGGCGGCGTGGACTTTCAGAATGGCTTGGCGGCCGACCACATCCGGCAGGTCAAGGGTAACCCGGCGGTCGAAGCGGCCGGGCCGGAGCAGAGCCGGGTCGAGGATGTCCGGGCGGTTAGTGGCGGCAATGACGATAATGTTGGTGTTGGTCTCGAAGCCGTCCATTTCGACCAGAATCTGGTTCAGGGTTTGTTCCCGCTCGTCGTGGCCGCCGCCCAAGCCGGCGCCGCGGTGCCGGCCCACGGCGTCGATTTCGTCAACAAAGACGATGCAGGGGGCGTTGCGCTTAGCCTGGTCGAACAAGTCGCGGACGCGGGCCGCACCAACGCCGACAAACATTTCAACAAATTCGCTGCCGCTGATATGGAAAAAGGGTACGCCGGCTTCCCCGGCTACGGCCCGGGCCAACAAAGTTTTGCCGGTGCCGGGCTGCCCGACCAGCAGTACGCCCTTGGGAATGCGCGCCCCCAAGGAAAGGAAGCGTTCCGGGTATTTGAGGAAGTCCACCACTTCCTCGAGTTCGGTTTTGGCTTCATCCACGCCAGCCACATCGGAAAAGGTAACGGTGGGCCGGTTGAAAGGCAGCATCCGGGCGCGGCTGCGGCCGAAGCTCATAGTCTGGCTGTTGCTGCCTTGGGCTTGGCGCATCATAAAGAGGATGAGGCCGCCGAAAAAGATGAGCGGCAGGAAGTTGAGCAGCAAGCCGAGGAAGCTGCCGAGGCCGCCGGATCCCTTGAAAGTCACCTGCACGCCAGCCGGGCCGGTTTCGACATCATTCTCCGCCAACAGCTGCATCAGGTCGGTGCGGCCGCTGATGCGGCTGGTGAACTGGACGCCTTCGGCGCCGCCGGTGACCTGGGGAATGACGGTAAGTTTGTCGCCGTCAACGATGATTTCGCTGACTTCGCGGTTTTGGGCTTTGGCGACCACTTCGGTAAGGGGCAGGTCGTTGCTGTCGCCAAAGGCGGGAATCAGGGTGTAGAAAATGACAATCACCCCGACGATGATGAGCAGATAGACCAGACTGTTACGCAGCCAGCGACTGTTTCCCATAATATCCTCTTGTTGGAGTGGGCGCGGATTGGCGGCGGGCGGTTTTGCGGTGTCAACGGTTTATATAGTAATACAAGACAGGGAAAAATGCAAAGGGGTTTTGCCAAATTGATTTACGCCGGGTCGGCGGGTTTTGGATTTTGGCGGGTAAGTTTTCGTGACAAAGGGCGGCTGACGGGTTATAATGACCATAGCTAGTCCGGAGGATGACCGGAGAGGGAGAAAGGGATGACGCAGCCGGCGCCGATAATTATCAATGATATTGCGGATTTGTACCGTCTGCTCGACCAATCCCCCCAATGGGAGGCGGCACTGCGGAACCGGCTGCTGGGAGAGAAGCTGCTGCGGCTCCCGGAGCAGTTGGCCGAATTGACCGGCTATGTGGCGGCGCTCCAGCAAGGTCAGGATGTGCATCGGGAGCAGTTGGCCGAACTGGTCCGCATAACTACGGAAAACACGGCGCAGTTGGCGGAACTGCGGCGCATCGCCGAGGAGCATACGGCGCAGTTGGCGGGGCATACCCGCCAGCTGGAGGAGCATACGGCGCAGTTTGTAGAGTTGCGCCGCATTGTTGAGGGCCATACGGCTCTGTTGGAAGGGCATACCCGCCAGCTGGAGGAGCATACGGCGCAGTTTGTAGAGTTGCGCCGCATTGTTGAGGGCCATACGGCTCTGTTGGAAGGGCATACCCGCCAACTGGAGGAACATACGGCGCAGTTTGTAGAGTTGCGCCGCATTGTTGAGGGCCATACGGCTCTGTTGGAAGGGCATACCCGGCAACTGGAGGAACATACGGCGCAGTTTGTAGAGTTGCGCCGCATTGTTGAGGGCCATACGGCTCTGTTGGAAGGGCATACGGCCCAATTTGTAGAGTTGCGCCGCACTGCCGAAATTCAGACTATCCGAATGAATCGTATGGAAGGGGATATGGGAGGAATTAAAGGGTACTACGCCGAATCCCGGGCGGAGCGGACTATGGCTGTCATCTGCGTTATGCTTGACCTGGAGGAACCGCGTCGGCTATCCCCTGGTGACTTACTCGCCATTTCCAGAGACCTCGGACTGGAGCGGGCGAACCGGAGGAGTTTTGTGGACGCCGACCTGGTTTTTGCGGCCCAGGATGCTGACGGCGTTGCGTTGCACTGCGCGGTCGAAATTTCGTGGACGGTGGCGCAACGGGATTTGGACCGGGCCAGGCGTAATGCGGAGTTGCTGGGCGAATGGGGCGGGACGGCGAACCGGGCTTTAGCGGCCGGGCAGCGTTACGATGAAGGGTTGGACTGGAGCGGAGTAGAGTGGGTGGCTTTGGAGCCTTAATCGTATCAGGGTTTGGCGCTTTCCGGGGCAGGACTGTTGCATATACCCGGCAAAGCCGCTTAATCTCATTCTTACCGTCATTCCCGCGCCGACAGGAATGACGGTTTTAATATGCGCTGGCCCCACGGCGGGGTTTTAGAAAAAAGCCGCCCCGCCGTTCACGTGCAGGGTTTGGCCGGTAATAAAGCCGCCGTCATCGCTGACCAGGAACAAGCAGGCGGCGGCGATTTCGTCGGTTTGCCCCTGTCGTCCCAAGGGGATGCCGGCGGCGTTGGGCGGCCGGTTTTGCGGATACCATTCCGGGTTGGCGCGGCTGGTGTCAATGCTGCCGGGGGATACCACATTGACCCGGATATTATGCGGGGCGAACTCGGTAGCCAGGCTGCGGGCCATTCCGACCAGCCCCATCTTGGCGGCGGAAACATGGCCGCGCTGCGCCCCGCCGGCCCACGCGCCATCCCCGGTAAAGAAAAGCACCCGACCATAGTTGTTGGCAACCATTGACGGCAGGATGGCTTGGGTGCAGTAAAAAGCGCCATCCAGAACCACGCCGCGCACATATTCCCAATCGGCGCGGGTCAGCTCGAGAAAGGGCTTGTGGGGGCGGATTGCGGCGTTGTTCAGCAGGATGTCGATGCGGCCGAACTGGTCGAGAGCCTGCTGTACCATAACGTCGACTTGGGCTTGGTCGGAAACATCGGCCAGGATGGGCAAGGCTTGGCGGCCCAAGGCGCGGACTTCGGCGGCGACAGACTCGGCTTCCTCCCGGTTGCTGCGGGCGTTGATGATGAGGTCTGCGCCTTCGGAGGCGAATTTAAGGGCGGTGGCACGGCCGATGTTGCGGCCGGAGCCGGTAATCAGGGCTACTTTGTTGTCGAGTTTTCCCATAAGTCAATTCTCCGGAAAGGATTTGCGAGCTGGGCTGAACCCAGCCCCGGTTTGTTCTACTTGTTCCTACTCGTTCCGCTTCTCCCGCCGCCGGCCGGCGGCCCGGGCTGCTTTTAAGGCAGGACGCAGCGGATTTTGGAAAAGCTGATTTGGATGTGCGCGCCGTTGCGGCTGGGCGTGGCGGATTTGGTCGGGTTATAGGCGTAATCCTCGGGAAGTTTGGTAAAGCCGTCGGTGCGGCTGGCGCAGACTTCGGCGGCGCGGCGGCGGTTCTTGGTGAGGGTATCCTGATAGTATTCCCCCTCCAGCAATTCCTGGGCTTCGGCCACGGTAGTTCCCCGGCCCAAGGAATCGACGGCCCCCACCCTCACCGGCGGCGACAAATCGGCAATTTGCTCCGGCACCAGGGTGGGCGTCGGCCACGGCGTCGGCGTCAGCGTAGGGTCGATGGGCCGGTCAAAGGGCGATGCCGGGGTTGCGGCGGCCGTTGCCTCCGGCGTTGGCGCGGCTTGGGCCGTGGTTTCCGGCAAAGGCAGGCAGTAGGATTGTTGGCGGCCGGCGTAGTAATGACATTCCTCGTCAATCCACTGGCCGGCGGCCGGTTCGGCCTGCTTGGGGCCGTCGGCGGTGACCAGGGGCAGTACGGCCATCCCGATGACAATGCCGGCGACCATCGCCAGGGGAAGGGCAAGACTTTTCAATGCTTTTGACATCAGCGGTTTCTCCGATTCCTTTGATGCAGGCGCGGTTGCAGTGTCCCGTTGTTGAGCAGGTTTCGGCTTTGGGGTTTCAGCCGCCGGCGTAGAGGCGGTTCAGGTTGGCGTGGCGGGCCGGGTCAAGGTCTTTATGGCGGAGGGCGGGATGGTCGGGCCCGTAGCGATGGGCGCGGAATACGCCGTTCAGCGGTGCGCTGCCATTGACCGATTCGCCAAAGAAAGGGTTGATGTATTCCCAGACGATTTCGCCGCCGGGAGTTACCTCGAAAATGCGGCCGGGCGCGCCTTCGCAGATTAGGGTATTGCCGTTGGGCAGGCGTTCCGCGCTGCTGATGTTGTAGCTGAAAAAGGAAATGTTGGGCGTCCCCTGATACTCCCAGCCGATTTCGTTGGTTTCCGGGTCAACCTCGATAATGCGGGAATGGCTGGGCGCGCCGCGGCGATGGCAGCCGTTGTCAAAGAGCATTACCCGCCCGTTGTTCAGCCAAGTAGGATGGTGCTGGTGAAAGACCTGCCCCGGGCCCCACTTCCAGCGAAAAGCGCCGCTGCCTTTATCCACAATGCCCACGGTGCTGGTCTGGCGATAGCTGACCAGCAAATCGCCCTCCGGAGTAACATTCAAGGCGTTCTGGTGCGTCCACTCCTTGCGGCCTTCCAGAGGGCAGATGATGTCCTCAGTTACATCGAGAAACTCCCACGAATTCCACTGCCACACGACAGCGCCCTCCGGGGTGATTTCCTGAACCACATCGCCGTACATTTGCTCCGGTTCCTTGTCGGTACGGAAGCCGCCCTGCACTTGAGCGGTCAAGTCGGCCGGCATCGGCGTCCACAGCAGAATCAGAGTATTGCCGTTGGGCAGCCGCTCGAAGTCGTGGTGCAGGTACAGCTCCGGGCTGCGGTATTCCCAGACTACCGAGCCGTCCCAGGAGAGTTCAATCAGGGAACGGGATTGCCCGCCGCCGATTTCCGTTTCCCCGGAGCCGGGCCGCGGCGGCTGGCTGCGAAAGAGCAGGTTGCCGTTGGGCAAAAGATAGCCGTAGGTAATGCCTTCCGGGTGATACCAGCGGTGGCAGACTTGGCCCTCGGGATCGACCAGATTGGCGTAATTGCCGCCGCGGTTGGTAGCGACCAGGGTATAGCCCCGGTAGCTGTGCTGGGGGTTGTAGTGGATGAGTCCGGTGGGATGATGGGATGACCAGCCCATAAACGCCTCCGGGTGTTGCGCCGAGTTGGGAGTATGCCGGGTGTGGGGAATAAGGTAGCGGATACCGGGGGATTTGGCAAGGGCGGTTGACCGGTCAAATCGGAAGCGGAATTGAAAATTTGCGGTATAGAAAAGCCGGATACCCGGGATTAAGGCTTGAAAATCCTGCGTATCCGGACCCGCAATATCCGGTTAACCGCCGGGTTCACTCCCCAGCCCGGCTCCCGGCCCGTACCGGCTTTTCCCGCCCGACCACTAGCGGCTCAACTCATCGCCGGGCTTGCTCCCGGCTACCACCCGGGCGACTTTCGCTCGGTTGCTTTAACTTCTGCCGGGCAATAATATCCCGGCAAGCTTTGCGGTTCAGCCAAAAAATGACCCCGTCAAACTCTACCTCTTGCCCCCGCCGGGGCGGCTCGCGCAGCTGGTCTGCAAAAGTTACCACCAGATCCGCGTACAGGCGGTCGGGCAGCGAAGTCAACACCTTACGCCGCATCGTCTCCTCTCCGCTTATATGTTATATGCCCGCCCACAAAACCAGCCCCAAAGTTATCCCGCCGGCGATAAACAGCGCGGCCGCCCACAGCAAATCCATATTCAGCCAGCCCCGCCGCAGGAAGGCCAAGCCCACTTTCTTATAGACTACCCCGGCAATGGCCGCCATTATCAGCAGCATCGCCGCCGTATGCACTGCCAAGCCGATGCCCCAGGCCGCCGCCGTGTCGGTAAGATCCAGATAGCCGGCGTGATGGGCCAAATCCACCGCCGCCGCGCCGCCGGCCGGCTCCAGGTTCAGAATAATCGGCGCCAACATCAGCCCGGCCCCGTGGGAAGTCGCCATCAGGAAAGACCAGGCAATCAAATCCCGGCCGTTGACTTTCATCCCGACCCAGCGGGGATGGCGGTAGTAGAGGATTAGCTTGTACGCGCCGAACAGCAGCAAGGAGGCCCCGGCGGCCAACTGCACCCAGCCCAAGGGGACAAAAGAACCCAAGGCCGCCAGCAAAACCGCCACCGCCGCCAAGGATGCGGCGTGTCCGATGGCGATGAACAGCAGCGCGCTGCCGATGGCCCGCCCGTTCTGCTGCTGCAAGCCCAGGGCCACGGCAAAAAGCCAGCCCATTCCCGGATTTATTCCGTGAAAAGCGCCCAAGGCCGCCAAGCCCAGCAAGGGGCCCAGCGACGCCAGGGCGGCAGGTTCAGCGTGAACCGACAGGGCAAGCAGCATCCGGCCGGCCGCCGGCTAGGGGTAGCAGAAAGAGTCGGAGGAGGCGTCGCCGCCCTCCAACCGCACCTGGTGGGCCCGGCCTTCGCCAAAGTCCACGAAAAAGTCCGCGTCCAGGCTCATCCCGCCGTTGGGGTCGACATTTATCTTGGTCATCCACCCGGTAATGCCCGGATAGAAAATGTCATCCCAGGAACTGTACAAGGAGTTGGTGGGATAGACCCGCCGGCCGTCCCGGCTGATTTCCACCATCTGCGGCGCCCCCAGCAGCGGCCCGGACTTGGGATGCGCGGCCTTGCGGACAATGCCGCCCAACTGCACTACCCCGGTCAGTTTCGCGTTAAAGGGGTCGGAAACATCATACTGCCGCAGTTCCCCGGTACCCCAGCAGGATACATAGAGGAACCGGTCATCCAGGGACAAATCCAAATCAGTAACCAACGGCGGCACCGCGCCCAAGGGTTTCAGAGCTTCCGGCAGCAGGGAGGCATCGGCCGGTTCCGCCGGCACTTCGATGACCTTGGTCACCGCCCACTTGCCATCCTGCTGATACCAAGTCCAGACCGACGACGACAGGTTAGTGGAGTTGACTACTACGCCGACAAACCCGTAATGCTTGGTCGGATTATGGGCCGGGCGCAGTTCCAGCACCATCTGGTTCTCCTTGCCCAAATCCACCTCTTGCAAATGGCGGCGGCGGCGCAAGTCCCAGAAGTGAATCTTGTGGCCGTAGTTGCCGTTGACGATATGCTCCAGCACCGGGCCGTTCTCGAACATATCCGGCGAGCCCCACTCGCTGGTCACCGCCACATCCAGCCCCATGTGCCACCAGAAGTCGTAGGCCATGGTCTGCGGGCCGCGCTCCAGTTCCCAGCGGCCCAGCGGCTCAAAGGTGTTGTGGTCAATTCGCAGAATGCCGCCGGGCAGTCCCCCGTCGGCCGCGCCAATGCCGTTCAGATAGATGGCGTCCGGGCCGCAGTGGACGGTGTGCAGGCGGCTGTAGCCGGTGCGCTCCGCGAAAACATCGGACTCGACGGTCTTGACCAGTTGCGGCTGGTACGGATCCGGCTTGGTATCAAGGACATACAGCCGGGAAGTCCGCAGGGTCGGCACAATCAGGTAACGCCGCTCCAAATGGGGATGGGGGGCGTAGGGACACAGGGAGGCGCTGCACGCGTTCCAGCCGAAGTGGTGCAGTTCGTCCCCCACATTGGGCATCGGCAGGCTGTTGACGATGCTGCCGTAGTTCGCCGAGGCCGGGTCCAAATCCACTACCGACATCGCGTCCGGCTGCCCGTTGGTGTTCAGCACCGCCACATAGCCCAGGCGTTCCGGGGGCGCGGCGCTGGCCAGCCGCGGCGACGGGTAAAAAGTAGGGTCGGGGGTAAGCAAAGCCATCAGGTAACTCCTTCAGTTAGATATAAGGTCTGGTTACTAGGGCTATAAGTATGGTTGATTATACTACGATTTTCAACGGCGGCAAGGGGGCAGCGGAAAGGCAGCCACCTACCGCTCAAACCCGGCATACCGCTGCCCGGTCACCGACGGCTCCATCGCCAACTGCCGGCGGATATTGGCCACCAACTCCCCATCCAAGCCCAAGGCGGCAATAACCGCCGCATCCAACCCTTGCCGCGTCGGGCAGTCATTCAACTGCGGCAACGGCAGCAACACCGCATCGGCATACTCATCATAAGCCGCCGCCAACCCGGCTACCGCTTGCTCGCCAATGGCGGCAAAATCCGGCACCGGCAATTTCCGCATATCGTCGATGGAAAAGCGGGGGTAGGACGGTACCCGGTTCGAGCGATTCCCCAACATTGCCAGCACGCCCAAAGACGAGTTGAAATAGACGCAAACCGCTTTCTCCCAATTCTCCCGCTCTTGGGCCGGCCCCGCGAAGTTGCACGGCGACCAGGATGAACCTACCACCGGCAGCTCTAACCGCACGCTCAGGGCGCGAACCGTGTTGAGTCGCAGACGGTTGGGCAACAGGAAATGACTGCGCTGCTGCCAGTAATTGGCCGCCAAGTGCGCTCGCGGCGGTTTAGGTATGATATGGCTGTCCGTCTTGGCCGCCATACTTTGGGTATCATCAGTGTTATGTTCCCACAAGGCGGTCATACCTTCGTCTCCCGGCAGCTCGGAACGGGTAAAAGCGTCCCGAATCCGCCGCCCCTCCGGCCCGACCTGAGCCACTTGGCCCAATTCGATAACAGGAAGTAACTCTCCGCCTTTCAGGGCTTGAAACCGGCCGCACAAATACGGGGACAGAAACTGCACCGCGCCCCAATCGCCGGCCGCAATCAGCGGCTCCGGCCATTCCTGAACCGTGCCATAGCCCTGCTGAAAGGCGCGGCCGTCAGCAATGGCAACAGCCACATTGTAGGCATCGGCCGGCGTAGCCGGATTTCTTGCCAAGTTGACCACGCGCGTCGGCGGCTTTTGACCCTTTTTCTTATCCCACCGCCGACACACCAGCAGCATCTCGCCGATGGTAGTGTTTTCGGAAAAGTAAATCCGTTCCTGGTCGTGGGAAGTTACGATGGTTTCAATGTGAAATTTGCTCGCCAAGTGACACCGGATTCCTTGGCCGGAATTAGCCGTAGCCGCCATCAAAGGCAGAACTGTAGCTATGACGCCGGAGTCAGCCTTGCAGAGACTTTCCGCCAAGAACAGGAAAGCCCCGCCGTTGGCGGAAAGATGCACCGGTTTGTCGGCGAACAGCTCCTTTTCCCGGTCTTTAAGTTTCTTTTCATCCTCCCGGTTGAACTGGTCATGCCGCAGGCTGTCTCGGGTAAAGGGCGGGTTCATAATTATCACATCCGCCGACTCCGCCATAGCCGCCGCCGCATCGCCGTTGACTTGGGTAGTGGCCGCCGCGCCGTTGGGCCAAGGCATCAACATCGGCTTCTGGTCCAGAAACTCCAACGACCCCAAGTGCGCTACGCCATCCGCGTCCACTCCCAACAGACTGCGCCAGATTTTCATTTTCTGGAATTGGGTAGTCGGCGACAGCAATCCCAGAGTAGTCGCCGCCATGTGGGTCGCGGTCAGGTTCACATCGTAGCCGGCCAACACCCGCTCAATCAGCGCCGCCGCCAAGGCCGGGTCATCCCGCAGCTGCGGGTTAAGATCCCGGATGCGTTCCGCCGCCGCCATCAGCAAAGTTCCGGTGCCGCAAGCCGGGTCGGTAATCCGCAGCTGGGCAATGGCCGCCGGGTCCGACCAGTCGCACATAGCCTCGGTAATCGCCAGAGACGCCAGCAAAGTAGCCGCCGGGGTGGTGGTGTAAAAGGAACCGTCGTAGCGGGCCGAATCCAGGACGGTATGAAAGATGCGGCCCAGCAGGTCGTGGCGCAGGCTGGCAATGTTTTCCGACACTACCAGGGCCGCCCGGGCCGTGTCGTGAATGGCGGCGGCAAAAGCCGGGTCAAGGGGAACCGCGCCCAGGGCGGCCCGTCCGGTCTGAAAGATGGGCTTGTAGTCCAGAGCCAGAATCAGGTTCCAAGCATCCCGAAAGTTCTGGATGGGCGCATCAGATTCGGCGCAGCGGCGGGCGGTCAACGGCGGCCAGTCGTCGGCAAAGGATTGCGGCGGATTTTGCCGATTATCCTGTTCCGGGCGCAGGGCTTTCAGGTGAACATCGAGGCAGGAGTGGAACATCACGGCAGTGGCTACTACCAGCAAGGCGCGCTTGGCCGGAGCGTCCCACGGATTGCGAACCGGCCGCCCGTTGCGGGTCTGCTGCGGCAAGTCGAGGGCGCGGGCCAGCAGCCGTTTCTGGGTTTCAGTGAGCCGCAACACCGCCCCGTCCAAACTGCTGGATAAAGCGGCCGCCACATAGTCCGGATTGCCCAACTGCGCCGGAGCCAGGCGGATGACCGCCGCCAACCGCTCAATGTTGCCCTCAACCCAATTGGGCGCATTGCCGCTCCCGTCCCGCACCGTCCAAATCAATTGCGTATCCGGCAGCGACCCCTCAGTAGTGCCGTCGGGATAGCACACCGCCACCGCACACTGCGCCAAACCCTGCTCCAGCCGGGCCTCGGCATCCCGAATCGCATCGGCCCGCTTGCCCGGGGATTGGCCGTGTTCCGCTTCCACCGCAATCAGCGCCGGCCCAATGTGAACCTCCACATCGATGCGCCGGTTGCCGGGGTGCATCACCTCCGGCCGGGCGTCCAGCCCCCAGCTGCGCAGCGCCGCCGCCAGCCGTATATTCAACGTGCTTTCCCATTCCCGCGTCGCCATCGCCGAACCTCCTTCGCCATTATATAAGGATTCGGACGGTTGGGGCAATCCGCGCATATTGAGCAATTCCGGATATTGCATTATAATAGTTCCCGTTGCTGTCCCGGCCCGCCGGGCGGCCTACCCAGCATCGGACGAATTTGCTATGCCGCCAACCGATTACTACGAAGTTCTGGGCGTCTCCCGCCGCGATTCCGAGGAGGAGATTCGCAAAGCCTTCCGCCGCAAGGCGATGGAGTTTCACCCCGACCGCAACAAAGACCCCGGGGCCGAGGACAAGTTCAAGGAAGTCAACGAAGCCTATCAGGTTTTGTCCGACGCCAAAAAGCGCGCTCAATACGACCGCTTCGGCCACGCCGGGGTTAATGCCGGCGGCGGCTTCGACCGCCCCTTTGACGGCTTTGATGTCTTTGGCGGCTTCGGCGATATTTTCGATTCCTTTTTTGGCGATGGCGGCGGCCGCCGCGCCCGTTCCCCCCAACGCGGCGGCGATGTGCAGCAACGGCTCACCCTCACTTTCGAGGAAGCCGCCTTTGGCGTGGAGCGGGAAGTGGAAGTTTCCCGCATCGAAATCTGCCATCACTGTTCCGGCAACGGCAGTGAACCCGGCACTGCCGTCCACTCCTGCGACACCTGCGGCGGCAACGGTCAAGTGCGCCGCACCCAGCGCAGCCTGTTCGGGCAGTTTGCTCAAGTTACCGCTTGCCCCGCCTGCCAGGGCCGCGGCAACATCATCGAAACTCCCTGTTTTACTTGCCGCGGCGGCGGCCGGGAGCGGCGCGCCCGCCCCACGGCCATTAACATCCCCGCCGGCATCCAGCACGGGATGCAAGTCCGTCTCACCGGCAAGGGCGACGCCGGCAGCAATGGCGGCCCCCCGGGCAATCTTTACATTCAGGTAGCCGTCCGCCCCCATGCCCGGTTTGAGCGCGACGAGTACGACCTGCTCTATGAATTGCCGCTGAACCTGGCCGAGGCGGCCTTGGGCGTCGAAAAGGAAATCCCCACTTTAGAAGGGGATACTATACCTTACAAAATACCCCAAGGCACCCAGCCCGGCGCCGAGTTTCGCATCCGCGGCAAAGGCATTGCCCATGTCAACAACGGGCGCAAGGGCGACCTGCGCGTCTTTGCCGCTGTGCAGGTTCCCCAAAAACTGAACAAACGGCAACGGCAGCTGTTGCAGGAATTGGCCCAGACCTTCGACCCGGACTTTAACCCCAAGTCCGAAACCGCCGCGGACGCCCCCGAACCCACCGCCGCCGAAACCGACGACGGCAAGGATAAAGACAAAGGCATCTTTGGACGCATCAAGGAAGCCCTGGGCTAGACCGGCTGGTTGACTTATCGTATGTGGCAGGAAATCAGCATCAGCGTACCTTTCGAGTATGTTGAACCCATATCCGCCGCCTTCGAGCGTTACGGCTACGGCTTGACGCTGGAGGATGACGGCATCGACCGCATCAAACTCCGCACCTACCTGCCCAGCGACGCCCGCCAACGCTACGCCCAGATCGATATCGTCGTCAAACTGACCAATATCATCGAACCCATCGGCGAACTGACCGCCGCCCCCCTGGACAATGATGCCGACTGGCAAAACGCCTGGAAGTCCCACTTCAACCTGCTGAAAATCGGACAGCGGCTGGTCATCAAACCCTCCTGGATTGACTACGCGGCGGCCGATGGCGAACTGGTCATTGAACTCGACCCCGGCTTGGCTTTTGGTACCGGCTACCATCCCACCACCTACACCTGCCTGCAAGCTATGGAGCAGATGACCAAGCCGGGAATGACCGTTTTAGACTTGGGCGTCGGCTCCGGCATCCTGACCATTGCCGCCCTCAAACTGGGCGCGGCCCGGGTGGCCGCCCTGGACATCGACGCTCAAGCGATTCAAGCCGCCAAGCAGAACTTCCGCCGCCTCGGCATTCGCCCGCAGGTTGACCTGGCCCAAGGCAGTCTGCCGCATCCCATCGCCCCGGCGGCCGCCTTTGACTTGGCATTGGCTAACATCTCCGCCCGCGGCGTCCGGGAACGGGCCGCCGACCTGCTAGCCGCCCTTCGTCCCGGCGGCCGACTTATCGCCTCCGGCATCATTCAGGAGCAACATCAGGAAACCGCGGCCGCCCTGCAAGCCACCGGCTTTACGGATTTAACAGTCTGGCCCAAAGAGGACTGGGTAACTTTGGCTTGTCGGGCAGGATAATAGACACCGAGCGTAGTTCGGGCTAATATACTACCGACTTCATCCTTTCTTACCCAAAGGCACAATCCTATGGAGCAAGTCAACCTCAACCGCTACGAACTAACCGGCCTCCTCGGCAGCGGCGCCGACTACGAAGTGCGCGCCGCCCGCGACCGGGAGACCGGTCAGCCGGTTGTGCTGAAACGCCCGGTACCCCAAATGATTTCCCGCCGGATGTACGCCGCCGTTGAAACCCGCACTGACCGCATCTTGCAGTTTCACGCCGACTTGGGCGCCGCTATTCCCCAACTTTCCCCTATCCTCGGCTACACGGAACGGGCTAACCACGATGCCTACTTTGGCGATGACCTGGGACAGGAATATCGGGTAATCGTCGCCGCCCGGGCCGCCGGCATTCCCCTGGTCGGCGACCCCCGCTCCCGCATCCTGCGCGTCCCCATCGGCTTGGGGCAGAACCTGTTCTGTCTCTACCCCCTGGCTTGGCAAGACACCGCTGACCCTTTCCCGGTGCAGCGGCAGTTGTTGGATGTGCAGGAACAGCTTTACCAAGCCGGCTATGTGCTGCTGGACTTGGGGCCGCAAAATGTATTCTTTCAGCCGGCTGACGCCAGTATCGACATCATCGACGCCGGCGCCCTGCTGACCCCGGACAACGACCGCACCCCGGTCGGCCGGGGGCCGCAGGACATCCATGACTTCTATCTGGAAATGCTCAAGTTCTACACTACCCCGGCGGAACCGCCGGCCGCCGGCGACGGCTACCGCGACCCCTACGGTCTGCGCCCGGTGGTCAATTTTGAGCAGGAACTGGACGAAATGGCGCGCAACTTGCAAAGCGCGGCTACCCCGGCCGCCGTTCAAGACGCCGCGCTGCCCTTGCTAACCCGCGTCAAGCAGCGGAATTACCCGGACTTTGCCGATTTCCGCCAGGATTTCACCGCCTATCGCGACGCTTTGCAAACCCGTAACCGCGCCTTGCCCGATTTAGCCGCTCGGCGGACGGCTTGGCGCGAAGCCCTCAACTTACTGTATGCCGACCACTGGCGGCGCTACCGGTTCGACCCGGAAGCCCACTTGGCCCCATTCGCAGCCCTTTCTTGAGGAAACGGGATAAAACATTCTTGAGCTAGAGGTTCTGAATATGGCAGACCCGACCCTGGCCAGCAGCGTGGCAACCCTTTACGATAACTCGACCCACGGTGAGGATACCTACCTGATTAAAGACTTGGGCGGCGGCCATTTCCTGGACGCCGTGATGGACGGGGTAACCGGCCACGGCGGCGAGGAAGCCAGCCGCTCCGTGGCCGCCGCCTTGGACGCCGCCGCCATTGCCGGCCCCGGGGATGTTGTCGCCGCCCTGGAGGAGCAGAACGCCGATTTTTTCCAGGTTGGCGGCGGCCGTTTCCTGCTGACTACCGTATCGGTAGCCCTTTTCCTCGGCGGACCCCTTTACATCATCAGTGCCGGGGACAGCCCGGTGTTTCAGATCCGCGGCGAAGCCCATCAGCAGCTTTCCGGGCGCATTGGCGGCATCCTGCGGATGGGGACGGCTAAAGCCATCGGCGCCGGGGCCGACTTGAATCTCCACCGCGCCGAAACCGATTTGCAGCCCGGCGACCGTCTGATAACCGCCTCCGACGGCGTAACCGACAATGTGAACCCGGCGGAACTGGCGGCAATGGTGCGTCAGTCCGCCGATCCGGAGTCCGCCGCCGCCGCCGTCAAAACCGCCATCGACGACCGGCTGGAACGCGGCATTACCCCGGAATTGTTGGGCGGCCGTTTCCGCCATGATGACCAGACCGGCATTTTCCGGTTTTTCAGTTAGTTGCCGCCCCGACCCGGGGAGACGGGGCATTTGAATTGACCGGATAACCAAGCCGGGGTTAGCTGCATTCCCGAAATGTAGCTAACCCCGGCAAACTACTGTAGGCGGTACAGGAATAGGCAGCCCGACGAAGCGTCATCCTTGCTTAAACCGCCGGTACCGTGTATCCTTACCGTGATGAAAGCTTACTTGTTCCTACCGTTGCTATTGATGATGGCGGTTGCTCTGGCCGGGTGCGGCCAGTCCGCAACGGAGTCAGCTTACTTGGCTGCGCCGGAAATGGGCGACAGCGCGGAAATGGCGTCGGCCATGGTCGAAGGCGGTGTGTCCATGAGTGAAAGCGTGGAAATGGCGCGGGCGGTGGAAGTTGCGCCGGCCCCGGCTGCGATGTCCGATGTAGCCGGGGAGTCCGTTGCCGGCAGCGCCGCCCAATCCGCCGGCTTTGTCGCGCCCTCTTACCAGCAGATACAAGCGTCAGTAGCTACCCAGAACCGCATAATCGTGCGGACGGTGGCGATGATGCTGGTGGTTGCCGAGGTGTCCGGGGTGGTGGATGAAATCGGGCGGGTGGCGGTGGATCTGGACGGCTGGGTGGTGTCGAGCGACCGCAGTTCCCGGCACGCCGGCGCGATTGCCATACGGGTGCCGGCCCAATCCCTGGATGATGCCGTCCGGCAGCTGCGGCAACTGGCGGTGGAAGTGGCGGCGGAGTCCTCGACCAGTCAGGATGTAACCGATGAGTATGTGGACAGCAACTCCCGGGTGCGGAGCCTGCGGGCTACGGAGGAGTCGCTGCTGGAACTGCTGAGTCAAGCGTCCAATGTCGAGGATACGCTTTTGGTGCGGGCGGAATTGGCCCAAGTGCAGGCGGAGATTGAGGGTCTGCTGGGGCGCATCAAGTATCTGGAGCAGACGGCGGCCTATTCCCTAATCAATGTGAACCTGCGGTTGGCGCCGCAGCCGCTGGCGGTAGATGCGGGGGCGGACCGCACTTTCGGAGTGGGGCAAGCGGGTCGGTTTCGGGCTTACTTCACCCCGCCGGTCGGCATTGAGGATTTTGAATTTACCTGGGATTTTGGGGATGGCAGCGAACCGGTTCGGGGCGACAGCAGCGCGCCGACTACCGAACCGGGGCAGCGGGTAACGGCCACGGTGAACCATTTTTATGACGATGACCGGGATTCGCCCTACATCGTTCAGTTGGAAATACGCGGCACCGGGCCGGCCGGGGTGGTGGAGGGTTCGGACACGCTGATTGCCACGGTTACGCGGGCGCCGACGATTGAGGTTTTTGCCGGGGAGGGCATAGTGGTCGAGGAGGATACGGCAGTGACGCTGCGGGGTTCTTTTACCCGCCCGGAGGGGCTGCGGGATATTCAATACCGGTGGGATTTCGGGGACGGCACGGCTCCAGTAAGCGGCATCCCGGAACCGGGCGTTACCAATGCTTTTGCTACCCATACCTACCGGGACTATCGGCCGCAGCCCTATGAAGTTACCTTGACGGTGACGGCGCAAAGCGCGGCCGGGCCGGTGGAGGGTTTCAGTTCCCGGTGGGTCGAGGTTATTGCGGCGCGGGGGCTGGTAATTGGCGGCTGGAGTGCTGGGGATACGGCCCGGACGGCGACCCGGGCTTTGTCGGTGGTAGGGCAAGGGTTGGGGACGCTGCTGATTTGGCTGGGGATTTTCAGTCCGCTGTGGCTGGGAATGGCGGCTATCGTCTATGGAATTATCCGTTGGCGGCGTTCCCGGCGGGGGCGGCAGTTGGCAGCGCGGGCGGCAGTACCGGCGGCGGAAAATAGCGGGGCGGCGGACGGGCGGTGATTATCGGTATTCTCGTTTTCTCGGGAATCCCGAATCCGCCCCATCCCGGTCAATGCCGTCCCCACTCCCGCAATTCCTGACCCGCATTTGACCTTCTACCCCATCCCTGCCATAATCGCCCCGGCAAAACCCGCAGCTACCCCATCCTGACCCCAAGGAGGCGCGCCTTGACTACTGCTAATCCCATCGTTGGCGGCGGCCAATACACCTACGAAATGCACACCCATTGGGCCAAACTTCCCGCCGGCTGGGCGATGCCGGCCGCCGCCGTTTATGGCGATTCCCAAGACCGGGTCTATTGTTTCAACCGCGACCCCGACCATCCCATCGTCATCTTTGACCGGGAGGGCAACTACCTGAATTCCTGGGGCGCGGGTATGTTCAGCTTTCCCCACGCCATCATCATCGACCCGGAGGACAATGTCTGGCTGGTCGAGCGCAATGACGGCCAGATTATGAAGTTCACCCAAGACGGGCAGCTGCTGATGACCATTGGCGTCAAGGGCTACCGCTCCGACACCGGCGTGGACAACACCGTCATCAGTTCCAACGCCTGGCCCGATGTGGTGCGCGGCGCCGAACCGTTCAACCTGCCGGCCGGCATTGCCGTCAACGCCGCCGGGGAAATCTTTATCGCTGACGGCTACGCCAACGCCCGCGTCCACCACTTTACCCCGGAGGGTCAGCTGATCAAATCTTGGGGCGGGCCCGGTTCCGGCCCCGGCCAGTTCAACCTGCCGCACGGCGCGTGGATTGACCGCAAAGCCCGCCTGTTGATTGCCGACCGGGAAAATGACCGCATCCAGGTTTTCGACCAGGATGGCAGCCACCTCACCGACTTTCCCACCAAGCTGATTGGCCCGGCCGTAATGTATGTGGACGATGATGATATTGTCTATGTCGCCGAACACAACGGCGGCTTGGTCAGCATCCTCAACCTCGAGGGTGAACTTCTGGCCCAATGGGGTTCGATGACCCACCGCTCCTGTCACGGCATTTGGGTTGACTCCCACAAAGATCTTTATGTCGTCGAACCCTACGAAGGCAGCCAGGGCCGCACGGTAGTAAAATTCGTCCGCCAGTCCTGACGGCTCGGCTTGCGCTGCCGCTGCTCGGATTGGGTCTGTAGCCGGCGGTTTTCCGTTCATCCTGCGACAGGTTTAGGATGGGCGGGAAACCGCTAAAATCCCCCCAATTCCGTTAAAATACCACCCCTATGCACGGACTCCGCCAACTCCTCCGCTCCCGCAACTTCCGCCTCCTCTGGGGCGCCGGCGGCCTTTCCGCCGTTGGCGACCAGTTCGACCTGATTGCCTTTCCTTGGCTGGTACTGCTATTGACCGGCGACCCGGTAGCCGTAGGCACGGTAATTGCCATCGGCAACGCCCCCACCGTCTTTTTTATGCTCTTGGGCGGCGGCCTGGTGGACCGTTTCTCCCCCCGGCTGATCATGCAGTCCAGCAACCTGCTCCGCCTGATCCTAGGCGCTGCCCTGGCCGCCCTGATTTTAACCGGCCAAATCGACCTCTGGTTCATCTACCCCCTGGCTCTGCTCAAAGGACTAGCCGATGCCCTCTACTACCCGGCCCAGGGCGCGCTGCTCCCCCGCATCGTTTCCCCCAACCAGCTGCGCCAGGGCAACGCCGTCGTTCAGACCACCTTTCAGATCAGCGGCATCCTCGGCCCCGCCTTGGCCGGCGCGCTGATTGCCCTGTTCAGCAACGGCAGCGGCGCCGCCTCGGCCGCCCTTTCCGGCTTGACCGGCGCCGGCACCGCCCCGGCCGCTGCCGGCTTAACCGGCTTGGCATTGGTCTTTAGCAGCGTCGCCATCGTCTTTCTCCTTTCCGCCCTGCTCCTGACCTTCCTCCGCGTAGCCAACGCCGCCCCGGACGCCGCCGACTCCGACAATCCCGACGACCCGGCCAACGCCGGCATCCTCCGCTCCATCCTCCAGGGCATCCGCTTCGTCCGCGCCGACACCGCAATGTTCACCCTCTTTCTCCTTATTGCCGGCGTCGAACTGCTGGTCGAAGGCCCGGTTATAGTTGGCATCCCCATTCTGGCCAACAGCAAAATGCCCCAAGGCGCGCTGGCCTTGGGGATAATCGCCTCCGCCCACGCCGCCGGAGCCTTGACCGGCTCCGGCTTGGCGGGACTGCTCTCCCCTCCCCAACGCCGCTTGGGCCTCCTTATCGTTGCCCTATTTACCCTCTCCGGCCTCCTGATTATGCCCTTCGGCTTCCTCACCTCAATGTTGCTGGCGGCCGCCATCGCCCTCATTATCGGCGTTTCCGGCGGCTACTTTGATGTCCTTTTGACCACCTGGATTCAACTCCGCACCCCCCAAAGAATGTTGGGCCGGGTAATGAGCCTCTTGATGGTCGCCACCGTCGGCCTCGGCCCGGCTTCCAGTTTAATCTCCGGCTTCCTGATTAAGCTCAGCCTGGAATGGGTTTTCGTCGGCTCCGGCGCCCTGATAATCCTCCTTGCCCTCATCACCGCCCTGCGCCCCGAAATCCGCGCAATGCAAATGCCCGCCCCCCCGCCGGAGCAACCCGACAACTAACCTCGGAATATGCCGTAGCCCCTACCTTCATTTCCGTGCAAACGGGAATCCGGAAATCCCCCAAAAACCCGGTTGCAACCACCCCCGTCATCTGCTAAAATACCTAACCCGGGCTTTCCCCAAGCCCGCGCCGCTTTAATGGGGCTGTAGCTCATCTGGGAGAGCGCTTCAATGGCATTGAAGAGGTAGGGGGTTCGAGTCCCCCCAGCTCCACCACTCCCCTTAACCCGCCTTTGAGGTATCCTTTGCCTTATGGTCAAGTTCCTTGATACCCAAGGCATTTCCGCCGAACTCAGCCAAATCATCAAGAACGCCGACGAGCGTCTGGTGATTATCAGCCCCTATCTCAAGGTTAATCCCCGTATTCAAGAACTCCTTGTTCACACGGACGTGGATGTCCTTGTAGTCTGTCGGAAAGAGCGGATACAGGCAGAGGAGCAGTGGCTCGAATCCCTGAATTCGGTCAAGGTCTGCTACCATAAAGACCTCCACGCGAAGTGTTACCTGAACGAAAAGCAGGCCATCCTGACCTCGATGAATCTGTACCAGTTCTCCCAAGAGAACAACTTGGAAATGGGCTTGCTGGTATCCCGCCAAGGTCAGGAAATACAACTTTATGAGGATGTTCGTAAAGAAGCTGACCGGATTGCCCGGATGAGCCAAGTTATTTTGGAAGTTGCCAAGTCCAAACCCTCCGGCGGTGAACTTGACGATGACTTGTCTATCCCGTGGCCGGGTTCTTGTATCCGGTGCAAGGCTGACATAGAGACCGACCCCGAGTTTCCCTACTGTTGGGATTGTTTCGAATCTTGGAGCCGTTGGCAAAACGAAAATTACCCAGAGAAGTATTGCCATATCTGCGGCAACCAGCATACCGCGACTATGGCTAAACCCTTCTGCGTCTCCTGCTATCGGAAATATAACGACTTTTTTGAGGAAGTCAATTTCCTTACTGCTGAAACCGCAGCCTATTTTGCTGAGCATCCTCCCATTGGAGCCACCCCAAGGAAACCGGAGCCTTCTATCGGGATACCCGCTTCGGGTTACTGCATCCGGGATAAAACCGTCATTCCCCTCGAACCCCTCAAGCCCTACTGTTCCCGTTGCTTTGCTGAGTGGAACAAGTACGGTAATACCGAGTACGGGGAGAGTTATTGCCACATCTGCGGCGGGTTTAACACGAGTACGATACGCAAACCCTTGTGCTTGGGTTGTTACCGGATTTACCAAGGGGAGTTCTTTTTCTACAGCTACTTCTTTTCCTGAACCGGCATTTTCCCCAGCACCAACTACTGACGCCCTTTAAGAACTCCGCCAAATCCGGTTGCGGTTGCCGCCGCAGTTTGCTACACTACCCGCCGCGAGCAATTAGCCGCGTCAACCCCTTAACCCGTAGCCGAGGGAATCTCTATCTATGGCCGACTTCCTTACCACCAAAGAAATCGCTGCCGGTCTCCAGAACATCATCCAGGACGCCAAGCAGCAACTTCTCCTCATCAGCCCCTATATCAAGGTTGACCGGCAAATCAAGGAACGGCTGGTTGCCCGGGCCGATTCCGGTTCGGAATTGAGCATATCCGTAATCTACGGAAAAGAGGAGCTGCGGCCTCAAGAGTGGGACTGGCTCAAAACCCTGCCTTCCGTCGAAGTCAAGTTCAGTCGCTACCTCCACGCCAAATGCTACCTTAACGAGCAGGTAGCCTTGGTGACCTCGATGAATCTTTATGATTTCTCCGAGGGTAACGACGAAATGGGGATACTCGTATCCGCCAAAGATGACCGGCAGCTTTACGACAAAGTTCTCGCTGATGCGATGCGGATTGCGAAAAACAGTGAAGTTCGCAAAGCCGCAACCGCCAAACCCGCCCCGGCAGCCAAAACCCGGCTCGCCCCGAAAGCCGCCCCAAGCAAACCCGAACCCACATTCGGGATACCCACCTCCGCTTTCTGCATCCGCTGCGGAACTACCGTGTCTTTTATCTACCCCGGCCCTTACTGCAATCGCTGCTACCAAGTATGGAACCGGTTTAAGAACCCGGAGTACGCGGAGGAGTATTGCCACCTCTGCGGCAACGAAAACGACTCCACTATGGAAAAGCCCGCCTGCCGTTCCTGCTACCGCAAATACAAGGACGTCCTCGAGTTCGCCCTTTAGTGCCAAGCCGCCCCGCGCCAAAAACAACCGCCCCGGCCCTCCCAAAGCCGGGGCTTTTCCTTTAACCGCAACTACCCCCGGCAAAGGCGGCTGGCTTACCCCTTGCCCCCCGGCAGCAGCAAATTCATCGGAATCATCAGCCACTCCGCCAAATCCGCCGCCATCAGCGGCGTCAGCTCCCGCTCCCCGGCCAGCACCGCCGTCACCGCCGCCCGACTGCCAATCACGGAAACCGGCGCCTCCTCCGATAGATCCAAATCCTCCAACCGCACCCGGATACAAGTCCCCGGCGGCGGCGGTTCTATCGGATAATGAATTTCCTCATAAGCCTCGACCTGCGCCGCCAAAGCCTCGAATTCCTCTCCTTCCGGGGTCCCGGGTTCCGCGTCAAACAGCTCCCAAATCCGCTCCGCCGCCCGCCGGTACTCCTCCTCGGTAAGAATGGCGTCGGTAAGGATAGCTTCCTTCTGTTGGATTACCACTGTTACACCTCCAGGGCGTTGATGCGGTCATATTCGGCGTGGGTGCCGACGAAGCGGATATAAACCCTGCCGTACCGGTAGAGGATATGGACTACCAAGCGGTAGTCATTGCCCCTTATGCGAAAAACCACTCGGTCATTTCTGAGAATGCTGGCGGTGGGATGGTCCGCCCTTACTTCAGCCGGCGTATTCCAACGCGCTTGTTGGGTCTGGTTGTACCAAAGCCGTGGCGTCCCCTCCGCGTCAGGATGGCGTTCCCAGAAATCTTGCAACGTACTTTTAACAAAGATACGCATTAGGCGTTACTCTCTCCTGAAACTTGCCCTCATTATACCCCATCTCTTTCCCCAACATCCTGACCATCTGCCTTCCCTTTCCCGGGCAAAAAATCCCCCCATTGCCGCCATCCCCCAAACGCCCTATAATCCCCCCTGAACCCAGCCCCATATCCATCCGAACCGGGAGCAGTACCCCCAATGCAAACCAACGCCACCAAAGCCAAACTAGCCGCCGGCGAAACCGTATTCGGCGCCATCATCACCCGCTACGCCCCGGACACCGTCGAAATTTTCGGCGCCCTCGGCTTCGACTTCGTAATGATTGACTGCGAACACGGCTCGATGCACCTCGACCAGGTCGAAAATATGGTGCGCGCCGCCGAATCCTTCCACATCACCCCCATTGCCCGCATCCCCAACCACCACGACTCCACCATCCTCCGCTTCCTCGACCGCGGCTTGCAGGGCATCATCGTCCCCCATGTCAACAGCGGACCCCAAGCCGCCGCCGTAGCCCAAGCCGCCGCCGTAGCCCAAGCCGCCCGCTACCATCCCGACGGCCACCGCGGCATGGGCGGCGGCCGCCCCCACGACTACGGCATCGGCGTAACCCGCGACCAATCCACCAGTTGGGTCAACTCCCAAATCCTCGTCATCCCCATGGTCGAGGAAAAAGCCGCCGTAGCCAACCTGGATGACATAACCGCCGTCCCCGGCGTCGATGTCCTCCATGTCGCCGCCGGCGACCTCAGCCAGAGTATGGGTTTCCCGCCCCAGTCCCAAGTCCGCCAAGTAATGGCCGACGCCATCCCCCGCATCCGCACCGCCGGCAAAAATGTCGGTGTTGGCGGCAACAACCCGGCTGACGCCGCCGGCATCGCTGAATTCATCAAACTCGGCGCCAACTTCGTAACCGTCTCCGCTTGGGGACTGCTCCGCCTCGGCGCCGAGGACTTCCGCCGCCGCGTCGAAACCGCCCTCCAAGCCTGAACCTTGTAACCCCAAATCCATTCAACCGGAGGTAAAACAATGCCCGAACCCGCCTTGAAACTGTCCCAAGTCCAAGCCGCTATGGCCGCCATGCTGGCCAAAGCCCAGGAAACCCCGGACGCCCCCGTCGCTATGGCTATCGTCGACGCCACCGGCAACCTCGAAGCCTACGCCAAAATGGACAACCTCCGCCTGTTCAGCCGCCGCCACGCCCTCCGCAAGGCGTACACCGCCGCCGTTATGGGCCTCAACACCGGCGACCACGCCGCCCGCCTCCACGGCCAGGGCCGCAGCATCAGCGAACTCGGCGACCCCAACCTCACCCACGGCCAGGGCGGCCTCGTCATCATCAAAGACGGCGTCATCCTCGGCGGCATCGGCGTCGGCGGCTACCCCAGCGGCCAATCCGACGAGGACTTGGCCCGCGTCGGCCTCGAAGCCCTGAACCTCTAACACCCGACCCTACACCCCAGCAAAATACGCCCCGGCATTCCAATGCCGGGGCGTATTGGTTATTCTGTAGTATGCTGAAAAGCGGCCGCCAACCAGCTAGGTCCTTCCGACCGCAGGGAGGAATCTAAGGCGTGTGGACAATAGACTCAGGCAACCGCCGTGGCCTTTGGATACTCCGCTGCCTGCCGCTGGTTCGGCTTCGTTCTCAGGAGCCAAGCGACTAGGCTAACCATTCCGGCGTAACTGGCTGCCAGTTTAGCCTAGCGGCAAGCAATGCCCCGGAACTGTTTCAAGTCGCTGAAATCGTTTTCCACCAGATACTGCTACTATAGTATAGCCCAAAGGAAAGTAATTGTCCACACGCCCTAACCTCCCACCCCGCCAGGAGTGCCATACCCATGCCCCCCCTCCGCAGCCTTTTGCCCTGCATCTGCCTAGCGGTAGCCTTGCTCGCGGCCCTCGGCTGCCGGCAGCCCGAACCCACCGCCACGGCTATAGCGCCGACTGCCCCTCCAGCGCCAGTGCCTACCCCTACTTCAACGCCAACCCCGGAGCCAGCCCCAATAATCCCGGTACTTCCCCCAGCGCCAAAAGAACCTATCACCTTCGGCGACCTCAACTGGAACTCCGCCCAACTCCAAAACCGCATCGCCCAATATATCGTCGAAAAAGGCTACGACTACTCCACCTCCGTCCGGTTCGGCGCTGCTCATCCTTTGTTCTACTTTATGCGGGGGGACGACATCGACGTGCTGATGGAAGTCTGGCTGCCCAACCAGTCCGAAATCTGGCAGGAAGCCACCCAAGCCGGCGAAGTCATCTCCCTCGGCGCCAGCCTCAGCCGCGACTGGCAGTCCGCCTTCGTCATTCCGGCCTACCTGCAAGAGCAGTATCCCGAGTTAGACCATATCGCTGACCTCCGCAATCCCTTTTACCAAGCCCTATTCGCCACCCCCGAAACCGCCGGCAAAGCGCGCCTGATGTCCTGCGTTATCGGTTGGCCCTGCGCGGAAGTGAACGCCGCGCAAGTTTATGGCTACGGCTTGGCCGACCATATCCAAATCATCCACCCCGACGATGCCGCCGCCTTAAACGCCGACCTCTACGACGCCTACGCCCGGCGTCAACCCTGGCTGGGCTACCAATGGGGAACTAACGACCCGCCCCTGCTGCTCGATTTAGTACGCCTTGAGGAGCCGGCATACCGCGATTCCTGCTGGCTCACCACCAGGGCTTGCGCCTATCAGGACGCTACTATCGTTATCGGGGTCAATGCCGGACTGCCCGGCCGGTACCCAGAAATAGCGGCTATGCTGCGTAAGTGGGAATTCAATATCGACGCGGCCCTTAAACCCGCCACCCGCTGGCAGCACGCCAACCCGTGGGCTGACCTTAACGACACCGCCCTCTGGTGGCTGAACAACTACCCAACCCTTTGGCGGGAATGGGTTACTCCCGAAGCCGCCGCCAAAATCACCGCCGCCCTGGCCGCCGGCGAACCCCCCGCCGGCTGGCCCGAACCGTAACACCTCCCTTTGCCTGAGCCGCCATCGCCGCTTCGCCGAATATCGCTATCCCCGGCCCTTGCCCCCATTCCCCCAACCCGCCCCGTTATAGTATAATCACCCCAACACCCGGAAACTCCGGCTGAGGCCTATGCACATCCTATCCAAAAGAACCCTGCGCGAATTCTGGGAACGCTATCCGGATGCCGCCGACCCCTTGGACGAATGGCATCGCACCGTCCAGCGGGCCCGCTGGACCACCCCGTCCGACATCCGCTCCCGTTACCCCGACGCCAGCATCCTCCGGAACAACCGCGTAGTATTCAACATCAAAGGCAACCAATACCGCCTGATCGTGCTGGTGAAATATCACCGGGGCGAAGTCTATATCCGCTTCGTCGGCACCCACGCCCAGTACGACCGCATCAACGCCGCGGAGGTCTAGCAATGCAAACCCAATGGCAAACCCTCCAAACCGAACAGGACTACGACCGCGCCCTCGACCGCCTCTGGGAAATCTTCGACTCCGAACCCGGCACCCCCGAGGACGCCGAACACGACCTCCTGGTCGAACTCATCCTCGCTTACGAGGACATCCACTACCCCATCCCCCTGCCCACCCCCCTGGGCGCCCTCGAATTCTGGATTGACCAATGGCATCTCACCCTCGACGACCTACTCCCGGCCCTCGGCAGCCGGGAACTCGCCGCCGCCATCCTCGCCGGCCAGCAGGAAATCACCCCCCAAATCGCCGCAGCCCTCCACCAAAAACTAGACATCGACCTCCGCGACCTCCTCCCCCAACCCGCCCCGTTATAGTATAATCCCCCCCATCCCCAGAAACCCCTGACCGGAGCCTATGCACATCCTATCCAAAAGAACCCTGCGCGAATTCTGGGAACGCCACCGGGACGCCGAACCCGCCCTCGACGAATGGTACCGCACCGTTCGGCGGGTCCACTGGACCACCCCGGCCGAAGTACGCTCCCATTACGCCGACGCCAGCATCCTCAGCCACAACCAGGCAGTTTTTCGCATCCGCGGCAACCAGTACCGCTTGGTAGTTCGCATCGACTATACCGACGAAGTAGTTTTCATCCGCTTCGTCGGCACCCACGCCCAGTACGACCGCATCAACGCCCTGGAGGTCTAGCCATGGCAAAAATCCAACTCCCGCCCCTCGAAAACGATGCGGATCTCGACCACGCCCTGGCCCGCATCTGGGAACTCTTCGACTCCAAACCCGGCACCCCGGAAAGGGACGAAATGCGGGCCTTGGTCGCCGTCGTCGAAGCCTACGAGGACATCCACTACCCCATCCCCTTGCCCACCCCCCTGGCCGCCCTCGAGTTCCGTATGGACCAAGCCCTGATGACCCTCGACGACCTCCTCCCGGCCCTCGGCAGCCGGGAACTCGCCGCCGCCATCCTCGCCGGCCAGCAGGAAATCACCCCCCAAATCGCCAACGCCCTCCACCAAAAACTAGACATCGACCTCCGCGACCTCCTCCCCCAACCCGCCGCTGCCAACTCCTAAACCGCCCCAACAAAAAAAGGCGGGTTCCCTCAAGAACCCGCCCCCAAATCAACTACTCCCCCGCCAACGGCATCCGCCCCCACCCAATACCCTCCGGCTCAGCGCTCAACCCCCGCTCCCCTGCCAACTCCCGCACCCGCCGCAAACTCGCATTCACCTCCCCCGTCAAAAAAACCCACTGCGGCGCCTCCGGCCACCAATACGGCGAACTAATCCGCACCGCCAACCCCTCCGCCGGATTAAGATAAATCCCGAACTGCCTGCTCTGCTCCATAATCCCCTACCCAATAACCGGCGCCACCAAAATCGTCTCCTCCCGCCGCGGCCCCGTCGAAATCAACTGCGCCCGGCAGCCCACCAACTCCTCAATCCGCCGCACATACGCCCGCGCATTCCCCGGCAAATCCGCCCATTCCCGCACCCGCGCCGTCGGCTCCGCCCAACCCGCCAGCTCCTCATACACCGGCGCGCACTGCTCCAAAACCCGCGTATCCGACGGAAACCGACTCACCTCCCGCCCCTCAACCCGATACCCAACGCAAATCTTAACCGTGTCAAACCCGTCCAGAATATCCAGCCGGGTCAGCACCATCCCGGTAAAACCGTTAATCTGCTGACTATAGCGGCCCGCCACCCCGTCAAACCAGCCCACCCGCCGCGCCCGGCCGGTCGTAACCCCATACTCCTGCCCCGTCTCCCGCAATTCCACGCCGGTCGAATCGTCCAATTCCGTAGGCATCGGCCCGCCGCCGACCCGCGTGGAATAGGCTTTATAAACCCCCAACACGCCAGTCACGGCTTGCGGATTCAACCCCAACCCGGTGCAAGCCCCCCCAATCGACGGCGACGACGAAGTAACATAAGGATAGGAGCCATGGTCCACATCCAGCAGCGTACCCTGCGCCCCCTCCAGCAGCACATTCCGCCCCTGCTCCAGCAAATCCTGCACCAACTGCTCCGTTGCCCCCACATAGGGCCGCAGCCGATTGCCCCAATCCAGCGCCTGCGCCAAAACCTCCCCCACCTCCAGCGCATCGCCGCCATAGATTTGCGTAATCAGCCGGTTCTTGAACGCCAACGCCTGCTCCAGACGCGGCCGCAGCGACTCCGGCCGCAGCAAATCCCCCACCCGAATCCCGGTGCGCGCCGCCTTATCCACATAAGTTGGCCCGATGCCCCGGCCCGTCGTGCCAATCGCCGCCTCCCCCTTGGCCGCCTCCTCCAGCCCGTCCAGGACTATATGGTACGGCATAATCACATGAGCCCGCTCGCTGACCCGCAGCCGGCTGAGGTCAATATCCCGCTCCGCCAAGCCGTGCAGCTCCCCCAGCAGCGCCTCCGGATCCACCACCACGCCGTTGCCGATAATCCCGTACACCTCCGGCCAGCAAATGCCCGAGGGTACCAGATGCAGCTGAAACTCCCCCCGGTCGTTGACTACCGTATGGCCGGCGTTATTCCCGCCGGCATAGCGAACCACGGCGGCCACCCCCCCGGCCAGGTAATCAATCACCTTGCCCTTACCCTCATCGCCCCATTGTCCGCCAATCACGGCATAAGCCGGCATCATTCCCCCCTTTACATAACAAAACCTGGGCCGGCCGAAAACCGGCCGGCGGCAAAACACCGGCGGCTAGTATAACAAAAAACCGCCCCCCGTGAAAAGGGGCGGCCGACTCAATACCAGGGCCTTTTAATTGTCCGTACCGACGCTGGTATTCCCTCACAACCGGTGCCAGTTGAAAGAGCAAGGCAGTGTTGCGGTAAGTTCACCGCAAGCAGATTTCCCGGGGAGTTTCTAACAATTAAAAGACCCCGGAACCCGGCTGGCAAAGGCTTGCTGCCTTTTCCCCGGGGTGTTAGACTGACGCCGCTTTGCTGCCTTATTTTCCAAAATTTGCTTTTAACCGGATGCCGGCGCCGGCGGGAGGCGCGGGCGAGGTGACAACGACTTGTACGACCGGCAATCCCCCCCCCCCCGAGAATTCCGGCGGCAAAAGGCGTCTGACTTATGGCGGCGTCTCCGCTGCCGGGGCGGCAATTGCTATTACCCGGCGGCGGTGTGCCTGCTGCTGATCGCGAGCAGCCTGCGTTTTTATGACCTGGCGGCAAGCCCGCTATACAAAGACGAATATGTAGCGGTTTCCGTTGGCATCGGTTCTTTTCCCTATTTCGTGGGCAACCTGCATCTCGATTCGGTGCCGGTAATCCACCCGCTGCTGTTATGGGGATTGCAGGAGGTAACCGACTCGCCTTTCATCCTTCGGGCTATTCCGGCGACGGCCAGCGTCTTGGCCATTGCCGCGCTGCTGTTCCTGTTGCCGCGGCTGGGGATTTCCCGGTGGGTTGCTTTCCTGGCGGCGGCGTTGATGACGATTTCCCTGCCGGCGCTGATACACGCCCGGGACGCTCAAGAATACTCGTTGGACACCCTGGTCGCAGTGTTAATGACGGCCGGGCTATTGCTGTATCTGCGGACGAGACGGAAAGCCCTGCTGTGCCTAACCCTGTTTCTGGGGCCGCTGGTGCTGTACGGGTTAGCCCTTTACGGGTCGGCGGTTTTGGCTACGGCGGCCATTGCCCGCCGCTGCCGGGATGATGTTTCCGGCGGCGGTTCCGGGCAAGCCCCTATCTGGGGATGGCTGAGGCGGCGGCTTGATTGGTTTTGGCCGGCGGCGGCTTTGCTGGCCGGCAGCGCGGCTACCTGGCTGATTAGCCTGCGTTACCAATGGGTGCCCGGCGGCTGGGGCGCGGACGATTACCTGAAGGCGCATTACTTTGACCCGGACAATGATCCGCTGAGCGCCGCCTTGCCCTTTGCGGCCTCCCGGCTTTGGGATTTGCTGTCCTGGCAACTGCCGGCGGTGGTGGCGGCTTTGGCGGTCATCGCTTTCGGGATAATCCTGCTGGTTTCCGTAAGGCGGCGGCGGTTTCACCCCCTGCTGATACTGGCTTTGTTTTCCTTGGGCATTGCCCTAGCCGGCGTTTTGCTGAGTATGTATCCTCTGGGCGGCATCCGGCAAGCGAGCTACTGGGGGACGATTATTTTTCTGGCCGCCGGATTGGCCTTTTATGGAACGGCAAGCCAACTGGCGGCGGGGCTGCGCCGGGAAGGGATCCGGCTGGCGTTGCTGACCGGCTTAACCCTGGTCAGCTTGGGGGCCGGGGCCTATGCCATCAGCGAAAGCCGGGAATATCCCGGCAGCCGGGAGTATCGAGTTGATACGGCCGCCTTTTACGCTGCCCTGGCTCCTCGTCTTGGCCCGGCTGACGCGGTCTATATCAACTACGGCGAGGATGGGCGGGGGGCGTTCTATTTGCGGGAAAATCCGAGACACTACCGTCGCTGGCGCTGCCACCGGGAATCGGCAGCCGGGTGCCGGGAGGAAACGGTCAAAGCGACTTTCCAGGATTTGCCGGAGGTTCAGCGTATCTGGTTTAATGTGGAAGCGCCCCGGTCGCGGGAACCGGCATTGCAACAGGAAGTCCTGCGGCAATGGGCGGCCGAGGGCAAGGTGAAGTGTCTTGACCCGCTTACCAACTCCCCCGAACGGGTGGTGTGTCTGGCGCGGGATACCGGCTGGCTGCGGGAACAGTGGGCGGCGCTACGACAGGAACATCAAGCCATTACCGCCGGCGCGCCGCTGGCTCAGGCCGGCTTTGACCTGTATTTGCGGGAGGGCGCGCTGCATTACCATCGGAAACCCTGCGCTATTTGGGGCTATGCGACGCGAGGGCGCATTATCCCGGAGCCTTACCGCTACGCTGGCGGACAGCTTTTCCTGAAAGTAACGCCGCTGGACCTGCGGGAACTGCCGCCGGAAAGCCGGGCGGACGGCTATCAAGCGGTGGACTTCGACTTTACCCGGGACGGATTCGTATTCGCGGACTATTGTTGGTCGTCCATTCCCTTGCCGGAACACGATTACCCGATAGCGGAAATCAGCGCGGGCCAGTATCTCCACCACGGCCCGCCGGTGTGGGAACATACTATTGACCGGAAAGCGGATTATTTCCGTTCGGTCGCTCCGGCAATAGCTGCCGAGCCGCCGGCCGCCCGGAGCGTCTTTGACTTATACCTGAAGGACGATGGGCTGTATTACCACAAGAAATCGTGCGCGGCGGCGGATACGGCGGCGCGGTTCTTTCTCCATTTTACGCCTTTGACCGCGCAGGACTTGCCGCCGGAACGGCGAACTTACGGCACGGAGAATCGGGATTTTGACTTTGACCGGCATGGGGCGGTCTTTGACGGCAAGTGCATGGCGCGGATCAGCCGGCCCGACTATCCCATCGCCGCCGTCCGCAGCGGGCAGCTGAGCGCCGCCGGGGAACCAATCTGGACGGTCGAGTTTCACTCCGATTTGACGGCACATTATCGGGAAACCTATGCCGCCGTAACCGCCGAACCGCCGGCCTATAGCGGGGTCTTTGACCTGTACCGGGCGGATAACAGACTGCACTATGTCCGGGAGCAGTGCAGTGCGGGGGACACGGCCGCCCGGTTTCTGCTGCACATCATCCCGGCGGACGCGGCGGATTTGCCCCCGGAACGGCAAGAGTACGGGATGGACAACCGGGACTTCGCCTTTGCCGGGCGCGGGGCTTACTTCGATGGCAAGTGTATGGCCACGGTGAAATTGCCTGATTACCCCATAGCGGCCATTATAACCGGGCAGTTCGTCAGCGGCGAACCGCCGGCCTGGTCGGTGGAGCTGGCGGTGGGGGAATAAGGCAACCGGGCGCTGCCGATACTTGCGGGCGGCATTGAATTGCCGTTGTCGCCGGAATAGCGGCAACTTGACAATAACTGCGACTTGCTGCACAATACGCCCAACAGCATTCCCCTATCCGCACCGGGCAAGGAGTCGGCGTATGACTTTGACCGCAACGGCGGCGCCGTCGGCAGCAACCGCTATTGAAGTGGCCGGCGTTTCCGTAGAAATCTTTTCCGGCGGCAGCGGGCCGCCCCTGCTGTTCCTGCACGGCGCCGGCGGCAATGCCGGCTGGCAGCCCTGGCATCAGGAACTGGCCCAATCCTATACCGTCTATGTACCCTCTCAGCCCGGCTTTAACGGCACGGAGCGGCCCGATTGGGTTTATACCATCGGCGATGTCTGCCAGTTCAACCAGATGCTGGTCGAGGCTTTGGGATTGGACGACTATATCCTGATGGGTTCCTCGATGGGCGGCTGGGTCGCGGCGGAAATGGCGTCCCGCTGCCGCTACCGGCTCAAGGCGTTAATTCTGGTTGGCGCGGCCGGCATCAAACCGGAGCAGGGGGAAATCGCCGAAATCTTTATGGTGTCGGCGCAGACCCGGGCGCAGCAGCGGTTTTACGACATTTCCCAAGTACCCAACGCCGAGCAGTACCAGCGAGAGTTGACGCCGGAGGAGCAGCTGGTCGCCCATTCCAATCAGGAAATGGCATCCCGCCTCTGCTGGCGTCCCTACCTGCACAATCCCAGCCTGCCCTACTACCTGCCGGCGGTGGCTACGCCGACGCTGCTGGTTTGGGGGCGGCAGGATGCCATCATCCCGGTAGAGTGCGGCGAACTGTATCAGGCCGCCTTGCCTAATGCCCGGCTGGAAATCATCGACCACTGCGGCCATTCCCCGGCCCTGGAAAAGCCGGCCGAGTTTCTGGCGGCAGTGCGCGGTTTCCTGGCCGGCGTTTAATCAGTGAACCGAAAGCCTGGCGGGTAATCTACGGCACGCGGCGGCGCAAAAACCGGCGGAAAGGAGTTAGTCAGATGACGGAAGTATTCTGGTTCTCGGAACAGCCCTACGGCCATGTAACCGACACCGACCTGGCGCAGTACGAGTCGGGGCGGATGCACTTCCCCAATACCTACTTCGACCCGGAAAAGGCCCATATCCTCTACAGCAACTACCACGACCAGTACGCCCTGGCCGACGAAGCCGGCTTTGACGGCATTATGTCCAACGAACACCATTCCTCGTACTGGTGTATGAAACCCTCGGTCAATGTGGACGCCGCCGTTATCGCCAAAGTCACCAGTCGGGTGAAAATCGCGATGCTCGGCAATGTCATCGCCCTCAGCGACCCGGTAAAAATGGCCGAGGAAATCGCGATGCTGGACTGCATTTCCGGCGGCCGCATCATTTCCGGCTTTGTGCGCGGCACTGCCGTGGAAACCCTGCACGCCGGCATCAGCCCCACCGAAAACCGCGACCGCTTCGAGGAAGCCCACGATTTGATTGTCAAGTGCTGGACTACGCCCGGCCCCTTCCGCTGGGAGGGCCGCTATTTCCCGCACCGGATGGTCAATCCTTGGGTAGTGCCGATGCAGAAGCCGCATCCGGCGGTGTGGTTTCCCGGCACCGGCAGCCCGGAAAGCGTCATCTGGGCGGCCAAGCGGCAGTATCCTTATATGAACCTGGGTTCGCTGCTGGATTTGACCAAGCAGCTCAAAGACATCTACTTTGAGACCGCCCGAGAGGAAGGATATGAGCCGGGGCCGGAGCATTTCGGCTACCTGATCCGCTGCCTGGTCGCGGACACCGACGAAAAGGCGCAGGAAGTGGGGCGCACTTTCCTGTGGACGGAATCGCACCGTCAGCGGGGGCCGGTGGAGTTCAACGACCCGCCGGGCTACCAGTCCCGGGAAGCCCTGCGGATCAAAATGTCCCGCCCGACTATTGGCACCGGCACCGTGGGCCGGCGGATGAGCTACGAGGAACTGCAAGACGCCCATAACATCATCGTGGGCAGCCCGGAAACGGTCATCAAGAAACTGCGCTATATCAAGCAGACCCTGGAGCCGGGCTATATGCTGATTTACGGCAACGAGGGCAATATGGCGCACGAGGATGTGATGCGCTCGGTGGAACTGCTGGGGACGAAAGTAATCCCGGCGGTCAAAGAGGATTAGCGGGCGGAGCGGCGGGAGTATGGGATGGACAACCGGGATTTTGCTTTTGCCGGGCGCGGGGCTTACTTCGATGGCAAGTGTATGGCGACCGTCGCATTGCCCGATTACCCCATAGCCGTCATTAGAACCGGCCAATTCGTCAGCGGCGAACCGCCGGCCTGGTCGGTGGAGTTGGCGGTAGGGGAATAAGGGGTTTAATGGTCAGTCGCCGCCGCCCAGCAGGGCCGACGGTTCCAGGTAATACAGGCCGCCCGCCAGCAGCCGCTGCACTTCCGGGGTGAGCAGGTTCAAGCCCAAGCCGGCTTGGCTGCCGGGGCGGCCCAGCAGTTTCTCGGACATAGTGCGCTTGGGGCGCAGGTATTTGGGGCGCGGGCGGGTATCGCCGAGCTGGGCGGCCAAGGCCAGGGATGCGTCAAAGTCGAGGAGTTCGTCCACCAGTCCCAGCCCTTTGCCCTGCTGGGCGGTGAACAGCTCGCCGGTTGCCAGTTCGAGGGCTTGGGCCGGCTCCATTTTGCGGCCGCGGGCGACAACGGCGACGAAGTTCTCGTAAATCTCGTTAATCAGCCCGTCGAGTTTGGCGGTTTCCTCGTCCGTGGGATGCCGCCAGAACCCGCTCATATCCTTGAGACGGCCGCCCTTGAACACGGAGAACTCGACGCCGGCGCGGCCGAGGAGCTGTTCGAGGATGGGGCGCAGGTAGATGACGCCGATGGAGCCGACCATGGCGGTGGGCAGGGCGGTGATTTGGTGGGCGGCGCAGGCCAGGTAGTAGCCGCCGGAGGCGCCGAGATTGCGGATGTAGGCGACGACCGGCTTGCGGGCGGCGACGCGGCAGAGGCTGAAGTAGAGGAGTTCGGAGCCGGCGGCGCCGCCGCCGGGCGATTCGATGTCGAGGAGGACGGCTTTGTAGCGTTGGTTGGCCGCCAGGTCGGAAAAGAGCCGGGCATAGACCGACTCGCGCAGGCGGGTGCCGATAACGCCGTGCAGTTCGACTACTGCTACTCCGGAACCCCGCCGCCGTAAAAGCCGCGCCATAGTTAAGTTGCCCCCTTCAGGTGTTGGTGATTGGGTGTTGCCGGGGGGAATGATAGCACATTTTGGGCGGGAGTGGTGACTAACTGTTGGGATTGCCGGTTCCGGCCAGATTATTCAGGATGGCGCTGGTTTCCGGGAAACCGTCCCGGTCAAAAACCAGCCGGAACACCCCTTTAGCCGGGCCATCCCGAATGGTCATCGTGCCGCCGGGCGGCAGCGGCCCGCCGTTAAAGGTTTGCTCCAACAGGGCAAACACCTTCCTTTTATACTCGGTGTCATCATTGCCTTTCAGGTGTTCCCCCTTGGTCTCAAAGACCAGAACGCTGGGCTGGCCGTAGGTTGACCCGGCCATAGCCACAAAGTCGGGCCAAATCCGTTCCCGCCGCCAGCCGCGCAAATAGTATTCTCCTTGCTGCCGGGCGGCGATACGGTGCCACCACTGCAAGGCTTTCTGTTCGTCCAGATAAAAGGCGAAGCGCCGTTCCAGGTCGTTAAAGTCCCGGGCGAACACCGGCTCGAACAGGCTGAACTGCACCGACTGGCCGTAACGCATTAGCAGAATATCAGTTTCGGCTACCGGCATTTCGTAACGGTCGAGCAGCCGATAGTTGCGGTCGCCGGTCTCCAGGTCAAAGCGAATCGCCCCGGCTGCCAGTTTATTCGTAAAAACCTGTTCCGCCTGTTTCTCGATTTGGCAAATTGCCGTATCCCGCAGATGGCCGGCTAATGCGGAACGCTGCTGGTAGATGGCGGCCTCATCCCACCCCTCGGCCCGCATCCGGTCAATCATCTCCCCGGCGACCCGGGCCGCCTGCCAGGGATTGGTCAGCACATCGGACAGGCGGCGGGCGTACCAGGCGATTTTGACGCTGGTGTCGATGTGCAGCTCCTGCGGACTGACAAACACCGCCGCCGGGCCAGACTCATCCAAATCCACGACCGCCGGGGACACCCGGGGCGCGCCATCCGTGCCGGTCTGCCACTCCCCGCCGTGAATGGCGTCCCAATCAATCCCCGGCAGAATGTGCCGCTGATAATCCAGTTCCTCCCAATCCCCGGCGCCTTGCTGATGCAGCACCCGGGGCAGAAACAACTCCACGCCCCGGAATTTTTCCCGCCGCTGCACGGCAACCGTTTTCAGGTTGACCGCCGGCCCGCTCCGCACCTCATCATCCAGCCCGGTCATCCCTTCCCGCTCCAGCCCATCCTTCACATACTGCACCGCGGCGTTGACCTCGGTATCCTGGCAATAGACATAGCACTGGTCGAGGGATTCCTGGCCGGTTTGCCGGGCCTGCGGCTGCCGCATCACCCGGCCCACCAGCTGGGTTATCGCCGTCTTGGCCCGGGTATTGTCCAGCATCACCAGCAGATAGGCAAAGGGGCAGTCCCAGCCCTCCATCAGCGCCGCCTTGGTGATTATCCAGCGCACCGGGCAAAGTTCCGACAGCAAATCCACCTTGTCCAATTCCTTGACTTCGCTGCTCTGCACCGCGATGTTATCCGCCGGCACCCCCAAGCCAATCAGCTGTTCCCGCACATCCTCGGCGTGAATAAAATCCGGCACCCGCTGCTCCTTGCCGGTGCGTTCCACCCGCACCACGGCGATGGGGCGGATGTAGCGGCCGCTGTTGTGCTGAAAGGTTTTTGCCGACTCCTCCAGCAGCTCCTGTTGGGCTTGCGCGTCGCCCAAAGTGTATTGCCACTGGGTATTGCGGTAAGGCAATACCTGCACCGGCAGTTTAATCATCTCCTCTTTTTTCAAGTCCGGACCGGAAATGTCCACCAGCAGATTGCTGCGGTTAGCACTGGGCGTCGCCGACAGTTCAATGACCAGTCCCGGATCCAGGCGGTTGATAGCGGCCACGAACTGCTCGCTGCCCTTTTCCTGCTGCCCGTAGGCTTTATGGGCTTCGTCCAGCACAATGACCGGCCGCCGCATCTTGAAAATGTTGACCAGGCTGTGCTTCACCGGCCCGTCAGTCCCTTCCCGCTCCAAGTCGGGATACTTTTCCAGCAGCCGCCCATCGCCCAAAGCGTCATCGCTGTCCGGGAACAGGGTGGGATAGCGGCCGCTGTCCCGGAACATCCGCAGAAAATCCTTGTTTTTGGTATTGTTGGCCGCCTGCAAGGAAATCAGCATTACGCAGAGATAATGCGTCAAATCAGCCTTGGTAAAGAGGTCGTCCTTTTCCAGCAGCTTGACCTTCCCGCCGCTGGCCTTTTCCAGCATTTGCCGGTAGGGATGTTCCTTGTTCCACAACGCCGCTTTGGTCTGCTGATAGATGGCATTGGTCGGCACCATCCACAAAGTCAAGCCGGCCGGCCGGTTCAGCCGTTCCAGCGCGGCCGCCGCCAGCAGCGTCTTGCCCCCGCCGGTCGGCACCTTAAAGCAGATGTGGGGAATGGCGTAGCCGGCGGCCGCATCCCGGTGCACATATCCCCGCTGCGGATACGCCACTTCCCCGGCGGCCGCCAACTGCTGCCAGGCTTGCCGGGGATAGTTGCCCACTTCCGGGGGAATATCCGCGCCAACGCTTTCCAGGGCGGCGATAGCCGTTGCCGCCTTGAGCTGCGCCGTCGCCAAAGCCTCCCGCCAACGGACAAAGGCATCCAGGGCGCGGGTCTGATACTCCTTTAACTCCATCACTGCCACCCCCGCCGATGCAGTTCGTAGGGTATCTGGCAAAAGGTGATGTTCAGGTCCGTTAGCGTCCGCTGCCCGATATACTTGTCGGCGGCGAACACATACGCCTTTTTGCCCCGGCCCGGAATGGCTTGGGCTTGCTCCGCAGTCAATACCGCCGCCGGACTCCGCAGCCATTCAATTTCCGGCTGGTACAGCAGATAGTAGGCGGCCGTATCCGTTTCATAGAACAGACCGTTATCATCCTGCGGCGTCAGTTCCCCGGCGGCGGCCAGTCCCGATGCCGTATGCAGCAGATACGCCGCCAATGCCGACCATTCCGGCAGGTTTTCCCCAGTCAGCATCCCCTCCGGGTCAATAGGCTCCCCCAGGGTGCAGTAGGTAAAGCCGCCGCCCAAGCCGGCTTGCAAGGTTTTATCCCGGGCCGTGGGAACGCCGTTAATCACCCGCCGCACCCGCTCGGCGGTAATGGTGTCGGCGTAATCCTCGCCCTCCACCAGGATAAACTTCCGATTGCCGCCATCCTCTTTATTCAAGGACAGGACAGCGTGGGCGGTAGTGCCGGAGCCGGCAAAGGAGTCGAGGACGATGTCGTGGGGGCCGACATTGGCAAAACGCAACAGGTCGGCGATGAGGTAAGGTGACTTGGCAAAGTCAAAAGCCCGTTGGCCGTCAAAAACAGTCTTTACTATATTCGTGCCGGTGGGAGTGGAGTATTGGGGTTTGTACCAAAGAGTCCTGGGCTTTTTGGCAAACGAATCGCCCAAGTTCGGACGCATTTTTGTTACCAGTGTATAGCTGCCATCGCGCTTTTTCTTGGCGATTACTTCGGTCAGATTATTGGAAAGTCGCTCTTTCGACCACATCCAGCGACCTTCCGTGCCATCGCGTTGCATAGGGATAATCTCAGAATCACTCGGCGCAGTTTTTTCCAAGTGAATTGCGCCATTTACCCCTACGAATACGGGAAAGTGCATATTCGGCCGGTCTGTTCGCGCCGCCCCCTCGCCACGCTTGAGCAGTTCGCTGCCCTCACGATAAGGTCCTATGTCGTCCGTGTCCCACTCCGTTGCCGGATCCTCGTCCGTCCGTATGGGCGCAAAGCGAACAGTTTCGTAATCTTTGGCGAATACTTGGATATACTCAGTAACTTCGCTCAGCCATTTCCCGGCGTAAGCACCGAGATTCTGAACGAATGACAAAGTGGCAATGAAGTTCTGCTCGCCAAAGATTTCCTCCATAAGTGCCAAGAGCCGCCACTGCTCGTGGTCGTCGATGGACACAAAGATTGCCCCGTCATCGGCCAGCAGTTCCCGCAGCAGATGCAGCCGGGGCCACATCATACAGAGCCACTTGTCATGCCGCTCCAAGTCCTCGATGTCAACTTCCGACTTCAGCCACGCCTGCATCAATGGACTGTTGACCTTGTCGTTGAACACCCAGGCTTGGCTGCCGGTGTTATAGGGCGGGTCGATGTAGATGCACTTGACCCGGCCGGCGTAGCGGGGCAACAAGGCTTTGAGGGCATACAAGTTGTCGCCGTGGATGATAAGGTTATCATCCGAAAGAAAATAAGAACAAGAGTTCTTATCAACGCCCAGTGGCGAATCCGGGGAAAAGCGTACTCCTTTGAGTACGCTTTTCCCCGGATTCGCCACTAAAGGCCGGAAAGGCACCGTCAAATGGTGGGCGTAAATATGCTGCTTGCCCTTAAACTCCAAAGTAGGCACAACGCAACCTCCGGCGTAATGGTTAGCGGGCATTATGGCAAAGGGAATTATATACCTGTTTCCCAGTTCCGGTCAAGTCCCGGGCAGTTATCCGGCACTGTTTCAGAAAGTGTTGGCACTGTTTCAGACGGCATTTTTACGGCCTCAATGCCGAGTCAAGCAGATACGTGATACGGCGGAAATTTGCTCATTTTAAGGCATATTTTCCCAACCAACACTTTCTGAAACAGTGCCGCAGTTATCCCCCTTACACAACAAGTCCCGAGCGGGGGGCAGTTCGGTTGGGGCTGGGGCGATCCGCTGCCCGGTTTTGCCGTTCCGGTTTGGCAGTTGTTTCGGCGGCATCGCTAACCTCCTTTCCCCATAACCCCCATTGCCTTGCCGGGCCGGTTTGCCCTGATTTGCGGCAAGCCGGCGATGGTATATAATGGGGTATCTGTTTGGAGGTGAAAGCGCGGTTGAAGCAATGGCTGCTGTCGGAAATGATAACCGATATTCCCCGGTGGTTTTTCCTGTTGGCGTGGCTGACCTTTTACATCGCCACCGGGGTAGGGCTGGCGGTAGAGTTTTACCAACACCCGGAGCGTCCGGTCCTGGTCAACATTAAGGAGGGCGTGGCCTTTGCCGGCGGCGGATTGTATCCGTGGCTGCTGGCCGCCCTATACCTGCACTCGGAGGTGTGGCACATGATTCTTTCCAAGCGAGCCAATCGGCGGGAAGTGGAACGGGCGGCGGCGGCGGCCGCGGCGGCGGCGGAGGCGCGGGCGGAAGCGCGGGCGGCGGCGCGGGTGGAAGCGGCCGAAGCGGAACGCGCCCGGTTGCGGGAGTGGTACGAACAGCATAAGGACCAGTGGCCGGAAGGCTTGCCGCTGCCCCCGGGCGTGGAACGGAACTCCTCGAACAACGGGAACGACAGCCCGTAACGCCCTTCCCGCCGCCGGAACCGTCATTCCCACCCTATACTTACCGTCATTCCCGCCCTTCCTACCGTCATTCCCACGAAAGTGGGCATCCAGAGTCTCCGGCATTTCTGGATTCCCGTTTTCACGGGAATGACGGTTGCAATAGCTCGGCCGGCCCCGCTATCGCCGCCATCCCGCTTTGTGCTACAATGGGCGGCGCTTATTTAGGTGGCAAAGCCCCATCCGGCTGGACTGGTGTAAGGTAGTTATGGTTACGGTTGCTGCTGCTCCCAAGTTGATTACCGCCGACGCGTTGCTGTTGATGCCCCGGGACGGGCGGCGTTACGAGCTGCTGCGCGGCGTGCTGGTGGGAAAAATGCCTACTGGAAACCCGCACCGCATCGCGGTGTTTCGGATTGCCAATGCCTTGGGCGATTATGTCGAGGCCAATGACTATGGAGAGGGCGGGGCCGGCGAACCGGGTTACCGGCTCGACCGGGAGCCGGATACGGTGCGCGCCCCGGATGTGGCTTGGATTGCCCCGGGGCGGATTCCGGCCGGGACGCCGGGCTACCCGGAACTGGCTCCGGATTTGGCGGTGGAGGTTAAGTCGCCGGGCAATTCTAATCCGGAATTGGCGGCCAAGGCGGGGATGTGGCTGAGCTATGGCTCCCGGGAGGTTTGGGTGGCGGACCCGGAGCGGGTTACTATCACCGTGTACCGCCTGTACCAGGAGCCGGTTACTTTGACCGAGGATGATACGCTGGAGGGCGGCGATTTGCTGCCCGGCTTTGCCGTTCCGGTTTGGCAGTTGTTCCGCCGCCACCGCTAACCACCTTTCCCCATAACCCCCATTGCCTTGCCCGGCGGGTTCGCCCTAATTTGCGGCAAGCCGGCAATGGTATATAATGGGGTATCTGCTTGGAGGTGAAAGCGCGGTTGAAACAATGGCTGCTGTCGGAAATGATAACCGATATTCCCCGGTGGTTTTTCCTGTTGGCGTGGCTGACTTTCTACCTTGCCACCGGGGTGGGATTGGCAGCGGAGTTTTACGAACACCCGACCCGCCCGGTCCTGGTCAACATTAAGGAGGGCGTGGCCTTTGTCGGCGGCGGATTGTATCCGTGGCTGCTGGCCGCCCTATACCTGCACTCGGAGGTGTGGCACATGATTCTTTCCAAGCGAGCCAATCGGCGCGAGGTGGAACGGGCGTCGGCCGAAGCGGCCGCATCTGCGGCCTCGGAAGCGACCGCCGCGGCACAGGCCCGGCTGCGGGAGTGGTACGAACAGCATAAGGACCAGTGGCCGGAAGGCTTGCCGCTGCCCCCGGGCGTCGAACGGCACCCCGCGAACAACGGGAACAGCAGCCCCTAACGCCCTTCCCGCCCTTTACTCACCGTCATTCCCGCCCCTTCCTACCGTCATTCCCGTGAAAACGGGAATCCAGAGTCTCCGGCTTTTCTGGATTCCCCCTTTCGTGGGAATGACGGGTTTTAGCCGTCAGTCTCCGCCGTGTCCCCCTCCCCCTCCCCCCCATCCCCATACTGGTTGTACCCCAACCCGCGGATGTGCGGCTCCTGGTGCAGCAACAAGCGCAGGCGGGTTAGTTCGGCCGCGTCCCAATTCAGCGCTTGGGCTACCGCTTCATCCCATTGGCGGCGCACTTCACATTCCCCGTCCCGGAATTGGGGGACGGGTATGCCTTTGGTCTGTTCCCAGCAGTCCGCCAGGATTTGACACACCCCGGCCTCTTGCAGGTTGGGGATGCGGAGATTGCCGGCTTCCGCGGCGCTGTAGGTAGGGAATACCAGCGTCTTGCCGGGATTTCGCATTAGCAGCAGGCGGCCGGGCGTGGCATTGAGGAAAACCGCCAGGGCTTTGGCTTGCGGCGCCGTCAATTCGGTTATCGGCATCCAACCATTGCCGATATATTTGGCGTCGGCCGCCGTGGCGGTCAAGCGGCCGGTGCTGCTGTTCTGGCCGGCGGTAATCAAGAGATGACCGGCTTTCTCAAGGATTTGGGCGGTTTTACTTTCATCCCGGTTTTTGTGAATCCACCACTCATCCGGCTGGCTTTCGATGTAGGCTTGGCTGTCCGCTCCCTTGGATTTCAGGATGGGGAAACTGCCCGGAGGGCCGGCAGCTGCTGGCTCGTAAGAGCCACGCAGCTGCTGGCCTGTCGCCGCAGGCGACAGGCCAGCAGCTTTTATGGTCTCCATCGCGGAATCGTTGGCGAATCGCGCGGCGGCGGCCGCCAATTCCGCGGAACGCCAAATCGCCGGTGTCCAGTCGCCGGCGGCAATTCGTTCCGCCGGCCAGTAGGATACTTCGCCCCAACCGTCGGCAATGGAACCTTGGGGACAATCGGCCAAGCAACGGTGCAGTTGCTCGACTTCGGCATCGTCAAAGGGCATCCGGTCCAGGTTGATGAATCGGGTCGGCGGCTTGGGGCCGCTATGCCGTTTGGCGACGATGATACTTTCGTTAATGCCGGTACCCTGGCTCAGGTTGACATTGCCCGGCTGATGGCAAGACAGCACGGTATGGATATGATAGCGTTGGGCCAAGAGTAGCCGCTTGTTTGACGCCGATGGCGCGCAGAGCGCAACCGTCGGGCTAATCATCGTCAGGATGCCGTTGGTGTCGTTGACGCATTTTTCAGCCAAGGCGGTGAACAACGGTTCCAAGGCGTTCTTATCGACAAAGTCGAGAAAGGTTTGGTCACTTTGTACCAGCAGCTGCTCCATACCATCGGCGCGGCCGCGTAGGGCTTGCTGAATTGGCTTGGGAAACTTTTCGCCCATATTGCCGCGATTGGTAAAGGGCGGGTTCATAATGACGATGCGGGCGTCTTTGACGGCGGCGACGGCATCCTCGAGTTCGGCATCATCCCCTTGGGGCCACACGGTTTGGGACTGGATTTTATCGTCGCCCAGGTTCATTGCGCCGCGGCGGGGGACGATGGCTTGCTGGCCGAGGAGTTCGAGGGTGCCGGCGGCGATGCGGGTCGGGTTGTCGGCTTGGGGGCCGTAGGGCATCAGGTGCAGGCCCATTTTGCGGTAGCGGATGTCGTGATTGCCGGCGGTGAGTTGGGCGGCAGCCAGTTGCAGGGAAACCGGGTTGATGTCCAAGCCCTTGAGGGTTTCCTCGACGGCGGTTTTCTGGAGTTCGGCCAGTTGGGCGGGGGCTGCGCCTTGGGCGTGGGCCCGGCGTTTCAGTTCGGCGAGGAGGGCGGCCAGCAGGGTGCCGCTGCCGCAAGCCAGGTCCACGGCTTTATGGGCGCGCCACCAGTCCGGGTCGGTCCAGGCGGCGGCGTTATGGGGGTCGGCGGCGTCGAGGGTGAGGCGGGCGGCGATAGACGCGGCCACCGGGCGGGTGAAAAAGGCGCCGTCGGAGGCTTGATTGCCCATCACCCGGTTAAAGAGCGGCCCGGCGTGGTCGGCGCCCAAATCGGCGTAAGTTTCGGCAATGCGCTCCGCTTCGGCGGCGATGTGATGCAAAGCCCGTTCCAAGCCAGCCAATTTGCCGGTATCCTCGATGGCGTCAATGGCGGCGATGGCCGGCTCGATAACCGGCTTAAAGTCCACGCCAATGATGGTGCGCCACTGCCGCAGGATGATCGTGACCGGTCTGGCGGCGTTTTTGAGGCCGTCCAGTCCGCTGACGCCGCGGATCCAGTCCCCGGCGGCGATGCGCTGGTGGAGCATGGCGGCGTTCATCAGGAGCAGGGCGGCGATGGTGCAGCCGTCGGCTTGGTTGGCGCGGCTTTCCGGGGTCAGGTTGTCCAGCCCGAAGTGGCGGTTCAGGGCCGGCAGCAGCTCATCGCTGCGCAGATGATGGGCCGCTTCCTTAATGCCGGCTTCGAGGATATTCAAGTCCCGCAGCGTCCGGTTGGCGGTAAGGCCGGATTTGGTCAGCAGGTTCATCCGGATGGCGTGGTTGTCCTCCAATCCAATCAGCCGCAGGGCGGACTGGACCGCCTGCTCGGCCACTTCCGCGCTGGTGCGGCGCGGCGGCTTTTCCGTTTCGACTTCCGGAGTAGGGTCAACTTCCGGAGCAGGGTCAACTTCCGGAGCAGGGTCAACTTCCGGCGTGGGGTCAACTTCCGGGGGCGGTTTTACTGCGACATCCTTTTTAGACCGCGGCGGCGGCTTCTGCTCCTCGAGAGAAATGCGTACCCCTACCCCTTTGTCAATCATGCTCCGAACCCGGTCTTGGGATTTTTTCAGATCGACCGGGCCCAAGCTGCCATCGGCCTTGGGCTTGGCGCGTACGACCGAGTCCATCCGCAGCTCTTTGCTGCCATCGGCGTTATTCTTGCCGGTGATAATCAGCGTAGGCTCATCCCTTTCCGAATTAACCGAGTAGGCGTCGGCGGTTTCGGCAACTTGCAGGGCCGCCACCGTCTCCGCCGCCGGCTTTGCTACCGGTTGAAATTCCCGGTCGATTACTGCCGGGTCGTCGAGGGCGCGGGCCACGGCCGCCTCGGCGGCCCCGGGCGGGCCGATATGTTCCCGGTATTGGATGCCCTGCTCCCGGCTGGCGGCGATGCCGATGAGGACGCGTTGTACCGGCGGCGGTTGGGGGATGTAGAGGTGCAAGAGTTCCGCCAGGTTGTCCTCGATGCGCGCGTCGTGGGCGCGCAATGCCAACAGGATTTGCCCCAATTCCTGCCAACCGTCCGCCGGGCCGTGGGTTTTCAGCCAATTTTCGGGATCCACATGGGGCGGGATAACAATGGGGCAGATGATATAGCCCCGTTCTTTGCCGGGAGCGGTACGCATGGCGCGGCCGACGGCTTGGATGACATCGATGGGACTGCGCCGGGCTTCGAGGAAAGCCACGGCGTTGAGGGAGGGCGCATCGGTGCCTTCGCCGAAAATGCCCACATTGATAATGCCGCGGGGCTTTTCCGCAACGGCATTAACCAACTTGCTCTTGGCGTTATCCCGGGTATTAACCTTGCTGCTGGCGTCGAGGTGTTCCAATTCGTAGTGGGCCGGGGTTTTGCCGGGGCGGTTTTCCCGGATCCAGTCGTCAAGCCATTTCCGGACGGTTTGGGTCTGGAGGTCTTTGGCCATATTTTCGGATTTGTCCACGGTGTTCATAAAGGCAATGCAGGACTTGATGGGGATGTCGCCGCTTTCCGGTTCGCCGGCGGCTCCGGCCATCGCAATGGCAAAAGCCATTCCCCGCAGGTAGTGGGTAGTGGTGAGCGCATGGCGGCCCTTGCTTTGGGTGTTGGCGGCCAAGTAGTTGGCTTGCCGTTCCGTCTCCGGATCATTTGCGGCCAAGGCAATGATGCGGTAGTCGGCCAACCAACCGTTGACTACCGCTTCGCCATAGCTTTTGCGGTAAAGTTCCACGCCGAAAGTGGTTTCATCATCCATACTGCGGACAATCCAGTCGCTGGGCAGGTCTTGGCGCACCCGGCTGGTGTCATAGATGCGCGGCGTCGCGGTCTGATAGATGCGGTAGGTGGCGGGAAAGGCGGCGTTATCGTGGCAGAGGGTAAAGTCGCGGAGCCGCTGCTCCTCTTGGGAAAGGGTTTGGTTTTGGCTCTTGCTGCGTTTGCGGCGCAAGCCGGCCGTGCGGTGGGCTTCGTCGGCAATCAGCGCCCGGGCGGTGGTGTTAGTGGCGGCGAGGGCTTGGGCGATGCGATGGCCGCTCTGGTAAGTGCCAAAGATGACGCTGATTTGTTGGGCGTCCGGCCCGCTTTGCCCCTCTCGAATCCATTTGCCGATTTCCGCCGGTTCCGTAGTAACCTTGCCCTTGACTTCGGCGGCGCTGAAGTTGCTGTTGTCGAGGGTCGGGTCGGCGGCGGTGTTGCGGGTGCTTTCCTTTTTGGGGTCGTAGCCGGCCGTTTCATCAGAACAGACCGCCAGGGCGCGGATGTGTCCGTCCGGGCGGGCGTGCTGCAAGTATTCCCGGCGGATTTGGGCGACGAGGGCAATGGAGGGGCAAAGGACGATGGACAAACTGCCGGGCGGCGTCAGTTCCTCGACAATCCGCAGGGAGATGCGGGTTTTGCCGGTGCCGCAGGGCAGGATGATTTTGCCGCGGGCCTGCCCCACCGGCAGCCCGCCGCTGGCCGATTGTTCCTGTTCCCGGAGCCGGCGGACGCTGGCATCGACCGCTTCATCCTGCATACACTGCTTGGTTTGCCGCGGCGGGTTATCCGGATCCGGCGCGGCAATAGACAGCTGGCAGTGGGGGCAGGGTTCCGGTTCCGCCGCCGTTTGCTGCGCCAACAGGTCGGCGTGGATGTTGATGAGTTTGACCGGGCGGTTGGGATCGGAGTAGGCGGTTTGCATCAGCGAGTTGGGGCTGAGCTGGTTGTCGCCATTAGTGACCAGCCAGCGTTCGCTCCAGATGGCGTGGAAGGAGTTGGCGGTGAACTTGTTGAGTTCGGCGGATTGGATGTTATTGCCGCGGCCGGCGGCGTCGAGTTTCCGGGCTTTGCACTGGATAGCGATGTGGTCGCCATTGTTGGCAACGGCGACTACATCGATGCCGGTATCGACGGCCGTAAGGTTGGGGAAATAGGTTTGACGGTCGGGCCAAGCGTCCCACAGCCAAGCCCGGGCAATGTCCCAGTCTTTGATTAGGGGCGCAACGGCGGCGGTTACGCGCTCCAGCCACTTTCCCTTGGTGCCGGCGGCGTTGCCGGGCGGCAGCTCCTGGTCTTGGGAATTTTCCCGGGCCAGGGTGTCGAGGGCGGCGGTGATGATGGTGTGTTCGCTGACTGCGGATTGCACAGGTGGCTGATCGCCTCCTCTATAAGGTATAGGCAGGCATTATACCGTATCGCGCTTAGCGGGGCAACCGGCCGGGCTAACGCTGCGCCTGAAATTAAGTCGCAACAAATAATTTGCTTTAATAGAATTGTAATACTATAATACCCTTATAGACGCCAAGTCCGGCAAGGACTTGGCGTCTGATTTTGATTAGACGAGGTGAAAGGCGTCAGCAGTATGAAACTGCACCGGGACTTGGGCATTACTCAAAAGTCGGCGTGGCACATGGAACACCGCATCCGGGAGTGCCGGAACGCGGCGGCGGACAAGTTCGCCGGGCCGGTGGAAGCCGACGAGACCTACATCGGCGGCAAGGAAGGCAACAAACACGCCGACAAGAAACTCCACGCCGGCCGGGGAACCGTCGGGAAAACGGCGGTGGTCGGCGTCAAAGACCGGGCCACCAATCGGGTGAACGCCCAAGTGGTGGCCGCCACTGATGCGCCGACCTTGCGGAGGTTCGTGGGAACCCGCACCGCTGACGCGGCGACGGTTTATACTGATGAGGCGGCGGCGTATAATGGACTGGCGCGGCCGCACGAGGCGGTCAAGCCCTCGGTAGGGGAGTATGGGCGGGAAATGGCCCACACCAACGGGATAGAGTCCTTTTGGGCCACGCTGAAACGGGGCCACGATGGGGTTTATCACCACTTCAGCGTAAAGCACTTGGACCGCTATGTTACCGAGTTTGAGGGACGGCACAACTTCCGACCATTGGATACGGCGGAACAGCTGGCGGAGTTGGCGCAGGGTTCGGTGGGCAAGCATTTGCCCTACGCCGACTTGATTGGGGAACCGGAAACCCGCCACCCGTCCCGGCGGTAGTCGAGAGAAAGTAGATTTTGGGAAATGACCAGTCCTACCGGCAAGGCTGAAACGCCTCGTCTGGGACAACTCCTTTCTAGGGCGTGTCCACATTAATCCCTTGGATCCCTTTCGGAGTATCTGCAAACCGAAAATCGTTAGTGTGAACGCGCCCCGGTATCCTTGCTGGACCAATTAACTCATATCCATATGTGATAGCCCTGCCTTGGGTTCAGTTCTGTTTTAGGGTAAGTCCTTTTTCAACTTTACAATTTTTCCGTATAGTTCCCCAAGCGGTAAAATCACTGTACCTCATAACAGAATGGAGCCATCTCTATGGGTATTCTCAACACGCGTTGGCATAAGTTAAAACTGGGGAGATTCACCCCGACCAAGAAGGGGATCCCTACTGATTCTCTGGCACTGCTTTGGCTCCGACGAGGCTGTTTTTAGCATTGCCAACGCGTGTTGAGAATACCATCTCTTGGAAACTATTGACATCCCTCGGAAAAGATTTATTATAGTTCGCAATCACTTAACCTCAAGAATCCAACTGGGGAAGTCGTATGCGGCAACGCACCAAGTTCAACCGGAAACGTAAGATACGGGAAGCCCCTGACTTGGAGGAAATGGCCGGCTTGGCTAAGCGGATGAAGTATGGCGGCAATTCGGAGCACAAGAGGAATCCAGGAGATTTCAACCTGATGCCGCCGGCGCAACCCCGGCATGATAAGACCTTCTGTGACGATGTCGGCATAAACCGGCGGGACGATGCCTTGCGGTTGCTGCGGGAAGGGATTAGCCGGGGGTTGGTCAGCGTCCAGACCCGAGGGGATTTTCCCCAGAATGTGTGGGCGGTGGCCCCGGACGGAACGCCGCTGGAGGCGCGACTGGAAAATCAGGTTCAGGGCAGCTATCACGGCTATCCTTTAACCGAACGCGACGGCGACATTTATTGGGAAGTTTTGACCCGTTGGGAGCAGTAATGAACGCGCCTTTCAGCATTGCTTGCGACTGGCTACCGCTTGGCAAGGATGACAACGCCGAGCAGTCGACCCGGGCCGAGCTGTCCATCAACGTTGGCGACCTTTGCGCTACCGAGGTTGAGGACATCTTGGACAATACCTACCGCTCCTCAATACGAGTTTCGGCCTTGCCCTTGGCCGAGTGGTTCGCCGCCAATTGGTGGCGGCTACTGTGGGAACCGCAAGATGACACCCGGTCTTGGCGGATGAGCCACTAAGGTTGGTAGCGTGGGCTATGGCTATGTGTGGCCGGATTTGTCTTTCAGCAGCGATTGCCAGACGATTCGGGTCAAAGCCGAACCTACTGCCAAGAGGGCGGCGGAGCCGATCCGCTATTTGAATCGGTTTGTTCGTGCCGTTGCCATCGCCGATTTTGAGCAAGGGGCGGCCGATTTCATCGCGGGAACGCTGGCCCGTTTGTCCGATGTGGGTAAAGGTTCCTCTGACTTGGCGGAGCTTTGGACGGAAATAGGGGAGGAACGGCGTAACCCGGAACTGGCCCGGTGGCGCATTCTGGAGGCCATTATGGGCTATGACCCGGATGAAGCTCCGGAGGGCTTGGTTGATGGTCTGCAAGAGCAAGCCAAGCGATACGGGGATGGCGCGATGCGGGAGTTGGCGGCGGCGGTCAAAGACGAGACCCTGGCTAATCTGGAAGGACTATGGGCTGCCGCCCGGGATGGCGGCGCGACGGCCGCGGTGCCGAATTGCGCCGCGATACGGGAAGGCATCATTACTTTTGTCGATGCTGCCGTTCCGCCCTGGCAACGGTCGGCGCAGGCGGCGCAACGGGCGCGGGAAGTTTGGGGTTTGGAAGTACCCATAGCCACGGACCGGCTTGCCGAGTTGTTCCAGGTTTCCCCGAAGCAGTTGGTCGAGCCGCGGCATAGGGTTCACACTGCCTTGGCGGCCGGCTTTCGGGACGATGACCAACCCGACCTTTTCCGCATAGGTTGGAACAGCAACCACCCTACCTCGCGCCGTTTTACTTTGGCGCGCTTGGTGGGGGATCATATTGCTACTCCGGAGCAGGAATCGCTTTTGCCCGGAACCCGCGCCGGTACCAGCCGGCAGAAGTTCCAACGGGCTTTTGCTCAAGAATTGCTGTGTCCTCTTGCGGACTTGAAGGAATTTATTGCCCCGGGAATTCCGGATGACGAGGACATTGCCGCCGCCGCGGAGCATTTCAGCGTCTCCCCGTTCACCGTGCAGAATATCCTGGTCAACAAAAGGGTGGTGGACCGGGAAGTTTATGAGGGCTGGGCGAGGTAAGCTCTGACGGTACCGGCGTGCCCGCACCCGCCGGTACCGCTCTCATCGGGAAGGTATTACGGTGGTGGAATTCTCACATAAAGTTCCCCCGCACCTCCTCAAAAAATTTGAGGTTTCGGGGTCTCGTGATGGGGCGTCGTTTGAGGGTGAGGATAGTCCCTGCTCCTTGTGAGCGAGAGGATTTTAGGTCACGGTTCTGAATGATGTGAGGGAGTGGGGTGGCTGTGGGTTGCCGCTAAAGTGTGGTTGCTACACACCTCTTGTTTGCCTACTTGCCGGTGCCAACCAAGGTGTTTTGGATGGTGCTGGGGATGTCGGTTACGACGTTGAGGTCGGTCAAAGACTGAACGGTTTTGGGGACCTGTTGCGGGGTCAGGGCCAGTCCGGCGTTGACCTAACTCGCCCTAGATACTGTCAAGCCCCACGGGTTTCTAGCGCCGCCGAAAATCATATCACGGTTGGTGATATGCTCGAAGTTGTTGCATTCCTTGAGGGTAATCCGCAACGGAAATGTTTGTCAGTGTGCCCCCACAGGAGAGTGAAAAGGCAACCTGCTATTCAGTCATCGGTGATAGTTTGACCAGAACATAAATCCGATACTAAATGCGCTAGGACAAATCATCAGCCTGCATAACTCTCGAAACTGTGTAAACAGGTATATAATTCCCTATGCAAAGGAATGGGGCGGGTGTCAACTGGCCGCCAGCGTCAGCAACCGTCGGCCCCAAACGCCTCTACTTAACCCCTTCCTGCTTCAGCAGTTCCTCCAGGGTCAAGCTCTTCTCCTGCGCCATCCGTTTCAAGATGGGCATATACCGTTGCTCGGTCTCCTCCCGAGCTTCCTGCCGCCCCTCCTCCCGCAAGGACTCCCGCACCGCTTGGTGCTTTTCCCAAGCCCAGAACATACCTACTTAACCCCTTCCTGCTTCAGCAGTTCCTCCAAGGTCAAGCCCTTCTCCTGCGCCATCCGGGCCAGCACCTTGTCCCGCTGGTTGACTGCCGAGCGCATCTCCTCCCGGCCTTCCTCCCGCAAGGACTCCCGCACCGCTTGGTGCTTTTCCCATGCCCAGAACATCAGCCGTACACCTCCTTCCACGGTTAAGGCCATCATACCATAAATTATCCCGGCCAAGGGTACCAAGTCGGCGGCCAACTCCCCATTGTCCGGCCCCAGCCACTGGCCGCTAATCCACCAGGTCAGCAGCGCCGTTACCGCAAACACGCCAAAAGGAGTAGCGATAGCGTGCCGGCGCGGCCAGCGCATTTCCCACCACCTCGGGTTTTCCATAGACACCGCCTTTCGGTTCGCCGATTATCCCATCCCCCAGCGACTGGAGGAAAGGGATGGCTTATTCTAGGGTAGAACCGATAGGGGTTGTCAACGGGCAGGTGTCAGTGGACGGAGGCGGCCGAAACCCGGTTATTCCTCTCGCTGCGGCGGCAGCAGGCGTTCCAAGGGAATACCCGTCTCTTGGGACACTTTTCCAAGGGCGCCGCTGTTGCGACTCGTTCCGCCTTGCGGCCGGCAAGGTTTTTCAACACGCCTTAGGGAAGGGCAGCTATGGTACCAGCCGGCCCGTCCGTGATGCGCCCGACTATAGCGGCCGCCGGAGTGCCGGCGGCGTTCAGTTCCGCCAGCAGCGCATCCTGTTTGTCAGCGGCCACGGCAATCAGCAGGCCGCCGGAGGTTTGGGCATCGCAGAGGAGCAGCTGGTCATTGTCCGACAAATCCGGATGCCACTGGACGCTGTCGGCAACGCTGTCCCGGTTGCGGCCGGTGCCGCCGGGGGCAATGCCCTGTTCCAGCAATTCCCCGACGCCGGGCAGGGTAGGCACCTGGTTCAAGTGAATCTGCGCGCCCACGCCGCTGCCCTTGACCATTGACTTGAGATGTCCCAGCAAGCCAAAGCCGGTGATGTCGGTAGCGGCGTGGACGCCTACTTTAGTCATCGCTTGGGCGGCATCCCGGTTCAGGGTTGCCATCGCCGTAACCGCGCCTTGCAGCACGCCGGGGTCAACCCGCCCCTGCTTGCCGGCAGTAGTGATAATGCCGGTGCCAATAGGCTTGGTCAATACCAGAACATCGCCCGGTTGGGCGGCGGCGTTGGCAACTTGCTGCCCCGGCTCCACGATGCCCACTACCGAAAGGCCGTATTTGGGTTCCGGGTCGTCGACGGTGTGGCCGCCGACGATAAGACACTCGGCTTCGGCGGCCTTGGCGTAGCCGCCACGCAGCACTTCGCCAAGAATCTCCGGGTCGAGGGACGCCGGAAAGCCCACGATATTGAGAGCGATAAGCGGCCGGCCGCCCATCGCGTACACATCGCTGAGCGAATTGGCGGCGGCAATCGCCCCGAATTCATAAGGATCGTCGGTGATCGGCGGGAAAAAATCCACGGTGAAAACCAGGGCGGCGTGATCATTAAGCCGATAGACAGCGGCGTCGTCTCCGGTTTCCGCGCCCACCAGCAAATCGGGATGGGCGGGCATCTGGATTTTGCTCAGAACCTGAACCAGGCTCTCCATACTGATTTTGGCGGCTCAACCGGCGCAGTGGGAAAGTTCGGTAAGACGCAGTTCGCTGCTCGACATCGGGCATCTCCTGGTGCCGTCCGGTACGACGGCGGATGGGGCTAGGATGATTTGGGGGAATTGTAGCATATTTTAGTGGGGAGAGAGGCGCGGATGGCGGAGAGTAAAAGAGCTTTAGGTCGCATTGTGGGTTGCGGAATTGACGGCCGGGCCATAAAGTCAGCCCGGGTCTTAAAGCTGCCGCAGCCGAGGGTCGAGCAAATCCCGCAGCCAGTCCCCCATCAGGTTCATCGACAGCACCGTCAGCATAATCGCCAAGCCGGGGAATAATGCCATCCACCAGGCGACGACGATAAAGGCGCGGCCTTCGGCTACCATCTGCCCCCAAGACGGGTTGGGCGGCGGCACTCCCAAGCCGAGGAAACTCAAGGTGGCTTCGAGGAGAATCACCGCCCCCACTTGCAAAGTTGCCAGCACAATGACCGTGTTGAATACATTGGGCAGAATATGCCGGGACATTATGCGGTAGGGCGAGGAGCCGATGGAGCGGGCCAGCACTACAAAGTCCCGTTCCTTGACTGATAACACTTCGCCGCGGATCTGCCGGGCATAGTTGGCCCAACTGAGGGAGCCGATGACGATAATCACCGTCAGGATACCCGGCCGCAGCACCGCCACTAACACCAACGCCATCAGGATGGTGGGCAGAGCCAAGGCAATGTCCACCAGTCGCATTATTACCCCGTCAATGCGCCCGCCGAAGTAGCCGGAAATCAACCCCAGGGAAGTGCCAATGCTGCCGGCGATGAAAATGGCAAAGATGGATACAATCAGGGAGATGCGCGCCCCGTAAATGATGCGGCTATAGACATCCCGCCCCAAGCTGTCGGTGCCGAGCAGATGCGCCGCGCTGCCGCCTTCGCTCCACGCCGGGGGGACAAAAGCGTCCCGCAAGCTGCCATAGGTCGGCGTCTCGCTGGCCAATAGCGGCGCAAAAAGGGCGCAGACCACGACCAGCAGCAGGATAAAGCCCGGCAATACCGGCAGCCGGCGCAAAGCCGGCCAGGAAAGTCGGAAACGCCGCCGCCGCAACCGACGGGTCGTGTTGGCCGCAGTATCCAAATCGCCTCTCTTGATTAGGATGGATTTATTCGTAGCGGATGCGGGGGTCAAGGTAGCCGTACAGAATGTCCACCAGAAAGTTGATGGTGATGAACAGCAAGCCGCCGAACATTACCACCGTCTGCACGATGGCAAAGTCGTTGGACTGGATGCCCCGGATGGCCAGCAAGCCCACTCCCGGCCAGGAAAAGATGGTTTCCACCACCACAAAGCCGGTCAGGAAGTTGCCCAGTATCAGCCCGAGGAAAGTCACCACCGGAATGGCGGCGTTGCGGAGGGCGTGATTCCAGATGACGGCATTCTCCGGCACTCCTTTAACCCGGGCCAGTTTGATATATTCGCTGTCCAGCACATCCAGCATTGCCGAGCGAGTAATCCGCATTATCCCGGCTACGACAAACCAGCCCAAGGTAACCGAGGGCAGGACATAGTGGAGCGGCCCGTCGCGCCCGGAGGTAGGCAGCAGTCCCCAAGTTACGGCAAAAGCCCAAATCAGGATGATGCCCAACCAGAAGGGCGGCACCGATTGCCCCAGCATCGCGATAGTTTTGCCGGCGTAGTCCAGCCAGGTATCCCGGCGGATGGCTGACAGGACGCCCATGGGTATGGCGATAAGCACGCTGATGGACATTGCGGTAACGGTCAACTGCACCGTGGCCGGGATGCGGCGGGCCAGCATTTCCACCGCCGGCTCCTTCCAGAAAATGGAATCGCCAAAGTTGCCGGTTAAGGCGTTGCGGATGAATATGGCGTACTGGATATAAATGGGTTCGTCCAGGCTCCACAGTTCGCCCAGCTTGTCCCACTGCTCTTGGGAATAATCGTCGCCCAGCAGAACATCCCGGGGGTCGCCGGTAAGCCGCGCCAGGAAAAAGACGATCAAGCTCAAGGCCAGCATACTGACCAGGGCTTGCAGCAGTCGGGCGAGGATGTAGCGACGCATATTTTACCTTACCTCGGGTTTATTCTACCGACGCCGCTGCTTTCAATGCGGGCCGGCTAGAAAGGGCTTGGCTGGGTCGGGTAAAATTGCCTAAATCGGCAAAGAGTCCGCCGCGTGATGACTGGCGTACTCGATAGCCCAAATCTCCATTGCCCGGTCATAGGCCCAATCCAGGTCAACCAGGTCGGCGGGACTGGCCACCAGCATTTCGCCGTTCATTGCGATTTCGGTCCGCAACTGCTGGAGGTCAACTTCCCGTCTGCCCTTGCCGGTGTTGTGATTCAGGCACATTGGCGCCCGGTTGTAAATCCGGTCGGTGCCGCCTTTGGACTTGGGGCGGATATGGTCCAAATGAAAGTTGTCGGTCGTTTGCCGGATCGTACCGTCCGGGTAACGATTGGCGAAACCGCAGCACCAAGCCTTATAGCCGGACAACTTCAGCAGTTGCTCCCGCATCTGGTTTTCGCTAAAGACATCCGACGCCTTTTTGTAGGTGGGCGCCGCTTTAGGATTCAGTTTCAGACTATTCTGCCAAGGGTCGGTCAAGGGCGAATTCCGCTGGGGCAGTTGCTCGGGACCATGAACCGTGGCCGTCGGTTCGCAGTCCATAACCTGCTGTCCAGCCGTCTCCTCGTTGCAGTTCAGCAGGGCCAACTCCGGCTTGTTGAACTGACGCTTGAAAACCGTCCAGGCGCGCGGGTTCAGGTCGCAAGCCGCCCAAATACGGCCTTGCCGCTCCGCAGCTACCGCCGTATAAGCGCAACCGGCAAAGCAGTCCAGTACGATGTCGCCCGGGTTGGTGCTGGCCGCGATTATCCGCTCGGCCAAGGCTACCGGCTTCTGAGTGGGGTAGCCGGTGCGTTCATTGGCCGAGGTCAGGTTAGGGATGTCTGTCCAGAGGGTGCCAATAGGCTTGCCCTTATATTCCGACGCGTAGGATTTGCGCAGGGGGCGTTGGTTTTCCCGCCAGATGATTTCGCCCCGGGCATCCATTTCCGCCAATCTTTCCCGGGAGACGCGCCATCCGCTGGGGTGAGGATTGCGGACGCCGTTATACTCGTAGCACAGGTTGGGACGCGGCCCCATCGAGGGTTGACAAAACAGGGGTACATTGGTGTTGTACCGGCCCCGCGCGTCCTGATGCGGGAAAAGAGTCTTTAGTTCGGCGTCCTCCAGTTGACGGTAAAGGCCGTGAAAGACGGCGCGGTTCCCTTTAGCATACCAAAGAATGGAGTCGGTATCGGTGCCGAGGTGTTTGGGTGCGTACTGGCTGCCCTTGGCCCGCCCGGCAGCCCGCTCCCACAGGATTTCGTTGCGGAATCCGGGATTGCCGTCCGCGCCATTGCCGAAGATCCCGTCCAGCAAATGGCGGATATAGCCGTTAGCCGTGTGGTCACAGTGCAAGAAAAGGCTGCCGGTGGGCTTGAGAATCCGGTGTATTTCCAGCAACCGGATCGCCATATAGCACAGGTAGGCAGCGATGCTGTCGCCGTGGACGTAGCGGGTAGCGTCAATCAGCTTATGGATACCCGGGTGCTTGGTTTCCAACTCCACCATCCAGTCCTCGTGAATATCCCTTTCCCAGGACCAGATGTCCAAGTAGCCGCCTTTGGTCTGGCTGTTGCCGGGCCAAGCAATGCCGGCCGCCGTTGCCGCCGCCGCGTCGGTAATGCCCCAAGATGCCATCAGGCGGGATTCAGTAGCTTTTTCCTGCTGACTCAGGGGCGGTTTCAGATTGTCGCCGGTAAAGGTTTCGTTCTTGGCAAAGGGCGGGTCAATGCACACCAAGTCAACGCACTCGCTATTCAGCCGGCGCAGAAAATCCAGATTGTCGGCGATATAAACGCCCCGATGGACTGCGTTGAACTCTGCCATTAGCGAACCTGCCTTTTACCCCATTGCCGGCTACTGGCGGCGGCGGTGCGACCCCAATTGTAATCCGGTTGCAGCGGGCTGTAAACCGTGCTTCGTCCCTCCGACTAATATACGGCAAACGAGTTGAGCGCAATGGCGGCGATGATAACCGGCGCGGACATTCCCGCCGCCCACTTGGCCGGGGCTTTGTCCCTGCTGCGGGTTGGGGGGTGGTCATTATGGCCCGGCGTCTTGCTGAAATGTAGCGGTGTGGTTATCTGCCTTATTTTAGGGGTTTAGGCTGATGGCGGCAAGGGTAACGGAACCCGGTTTGGGCCGGGAAGTTCGGGGTTCGCCCGGATTAGGCGCTGGTCAGCGTTTAGAGGTTTGGGCAATCGCGGCTTGGCCTGCTTTATGCCGGGCGCGTGGTCTGTGGAATGGCGGTTTTGCCGTCAGAAAAGGGGTCTGAAAAAAGGCTGGAATTGGTGGATTAAGGGGGTTGACTTTATGTAATCCTTGCGGTTATAGTCAGGGCGGCGATAAGGATACCTCCTTAGGGCAACGGCCCCAGTCGGCGGTTTAGGGCACCGTCGGCTGGGGTTGTTTTTGGTTGGTTAGATGAGTTATTTCTCTTGGGTGAGGTGGTAGTTGTCTCCGGTTGCTACCCACCAGAGGAACATGAGAATGCTGTTGCCGAGAAGCATCGTGCGGTCGCGTTGTTCCTCACCTTGGAATTTAAGGGTGTTGTACCCTCGTTGCGGAATGTTGCCGATTTTGGGTATTAGACCTCCGAATAGGGTTGGAAAAATGGGGCGTAGCTTAGGCCGGGGAAAAGGCTGGGCCTTTGGCTTTGGTTCCAACGATGGATACGGGGGGTAGGAGGTGTTGTTCAGGTGGTTAGTCGATTTTTTGCCTGGGAATATGGTGTTTTGGACGCGGGTGTCGGCACTGAAAAGGCCGGATGATATTCGAGCTTGGTGGGCCACCCGCCCGGTAAAGCCTTGGTCAGCCCCATACCAGGGGCAGTAAGCTCCCAAAGTGGGCAGACGAGGATGGGGATGCCGCCGAAAAGCCAGGAAAACCGCGGTCCTAGTCTGGATTTTGGCGCTGGCCGGAGACAAACTGAACCCGGCAATGTCAGGAAGGTGTTCGGATCCAGCATAGCTCAGCCTCCTTTCATCGAGTAGGCTTAACTATGCGGCAAAGACAACTTTCCTTACAAGGTCTTTCCCGCCTTTTTATTTCACACCAAGCGTTTAAGATGCGATTGCCTTGGGGATCCGTTTTTACTGCTTGCCCTATTCGGTCAATAGTTATATACTTGCCCCAAGGATAACCCGCTGTTTTTCATCCAATTACCCTTGCCGGCAGCATAGACTTTCCGCCGCCGTAGCAGTATCATCTTTGCCAATAAAGACGCCGAGTTATGAAATATGGGGTAGCAACCCAAGACGCTCAAGACCTGCTCGAAAAGGCCGCCCGCTATTTGCCCGAGGAATCGGTGCAGTTGGTAGGGCGGGCCTATGACTATGCCGACCGCTGCCATCAGGGACAAACCCGCAAGTCCGGCGAACCCTACATTGCCCATCCCCTCGAGGCCGCCGTCTTTCTGGCGGACCTGAACCTCGATGTCCATACCCTTTGCGGCGCCCTGCTCCACGATGTGATGGAGGATTGCGGCGTCGGCTTTGACGATATTAAAGGCCGCTTTGGCCCGGAAGTCGCCAAACTGGTGGACGGCGTTACCAAGCTCACCCGAATGGATTACCCTCGCAGTCCCGGCGCCGACCGCAACGGCACTCTGCCGCCGCTCGACGACCCGGACAAGCTCTATGCCGAAAGCCTCCGCAAAATGCTCGTGGCTATGGCCGAGGATATTCGGGTAGTGCTGATTAAGCTGGCCGACCGGCTGCACAATATGAAAACCCTCGACGCCCTATCCTCGGCCAAGCGCAAATCCATCGCCCAGGAAACCCTCGACATTTACTCGCCCTTGGCGCACCGGCTCGGCATTTGGGAAATCAAATGGCAGCTGGACGACTTGGCATTTCGCCATCTGGACGAGGAACGCTATCGGGAAATCTCCCGGATGCTGGCCGCCCGCCGCGCCGAGCGCGAGGAATATGTCGAGCAGATTTGCGCTACCCTGCGGCGCTTTCTGGCGCAAGCCGACCTCCAGTGCGAAGTCAACGGCCGCCCCAAGGGCATCTACAGCATCCACACCAAAATGCAGAAGTACGCGGCGCAAGGGCAAGGGGAGGAACTGCGCGATATTTTTGACTTGTACGCCTTGCGGGTAGTGGTCGAATCCGAAGGCGATTGCTACCGGGCGTTGGGCATCATTCATCAGATTTGGAGTCCCATCCCCGGCCAGTTTGACGATTATGTCGCCAACCCCAAGGAAAATATGTACCAAGCCCTGCATACCACCGTGCTGTGCCAGGGCGGCCAGCCGCTGGAAGTGCAGATAAAAACCCACGAAATGCATCAGGTCGCTGAATATGGCGTAGCCGCCCATTGGCGCTACAAAGAGGGCGGCGGCCACAAAGACCTGCGCTTTGAGGAAAAGATGACCTGGCTGCGGCAGCTGCTGGAGTGGCAGCGGGAAGCCGCCGGCACCGACGATTTCATCGAGTCGGTCAAGCAAGACCTGTTCCATGAGCAGGTCTTTGTCTATACCCCCAAGGGCGACATTGTGGAACTGGCCGCCGGCTCCACGCCCATTGACTTTGCCTACAAAATCCACACCGAATTGGGGCATCGCTGCGCCGGCGGCAAGGTCAACGGCCGCCTGGTCAGCCTGGACACCGCCTTGCAGAACGGGGACACGGTGGAAATTATGGCCGCCAAGTCGGAACGCGGCCCCAGCCCGGACTGGCTTAACCCCAACCTGGGCTATGTCAAATCGGCGGGGGCCCGGCAGAAAATCCGCCAGTGGTTCAACCATCAGGCCCGCGGCAGCAACATCGAGCGCGGCCGGGACAAACTCCGCAAGGAACTGCGCCGGCTCAATATGCGCCTCCCCGACCCGGAAATCCTTACCCTGGTCAAGTTTGACAATATGGAGGATTTTCTGGTCAGCCTGGGTTCCGGCGGCTTTACCGAGGGTCAGTTGGCGAACCGCCTGTCCCAAGCCGTCAAAACCGAGCCGGAACTGCCGCAAAGCAAGGTCAAACTGCCGCTCTCCAGCCCCAGCTCCGGCATTTCGGTGTTGGGCGTTGGCGATTTGCTGATTCGCATTGCCGGCTGCTGCAATCCCATCCCCGGCGACGAAATTGCCGGCTTTGTAACCCGGGTGCGCGGTGTTTCCGTGCATAAGAAAGATTGCAGCAGCTTGCTTAACGAGGATGAGCCGGAGCGCATCGTCAGCGTCTCCTGGGGGGAGGCCAAGGAGATGTATCCGGTGCGGGTGCGTATTGAGGCGTACGACCGGGTGGGCTTGCTGCGGGATGTAACGGTGCGGGTCTCCGAGGAGCGGGTGAACATCGCCGCGGTAGTGACCGAGGAAAAATCCGACGGGACGGTAACCATGGAACTGACCCTGCACACCACCGGCCTGGATCAGTTAGGCAAGCTATTCGCCAAATTAGAGGGCATCCGCAGCGTAATCCTGGTAACGCGGGTGCGTACGACGGTGGCGGCCCCCTTGGAGGCGTGAGGGGAAAATGGGAGCAATGGCAAGCAAACCGATGACCGTCGCTGAACTTATCAGCCGCCTTAAAGAGTTTCCTGACGATTGGATTGTTGTGACCCCGGGCTTTGACGAAACGGGGTACGATGCAGTCCAGATTGTCGAGAACGTCCGTATCTACCCTCTGCCTCCGGCCCGTTATCCCGAGGCGGCAGGGTACGATTCGGTGGAATGGGGACACGGCAAACCGGCCGGCCCGCCGTTCGACGCTGTGCTTATCAACTGGTAGTGGGAATTAGCCCGAACCGTCTTTCCCGTGAAAACGGAAGCTTATGCCGGTCAGATGCCCCGAGACCACCGGAGCAGTTGCAGAATTGCCCGGTCAAACTGGGCAGCACTCATTTCGTACCTCCCAAAGCGTACCAAAGCAGTCGAGGATACGAAATAGACAGTTACTGTTGGCATATCCCGAACATCGACCAAAATGTAGCCCGTAAGGGAGAGAATGCGCTCCAGCGCAACACCATCATCCTTGACTCGTCCCTGCCCATGCTGATTGCTCGGGCGCAAGCTCACAGCCCTCGGTGTTACAGTTTTGACCTCATAGAGTTCAGCCCTGTCGCTGTAAATATCGTAAGACGCCCCGGCGTCTTCGTTGATATGCAATCCACGGAAATGGGCTACTACCAACTCCTCGTTAAGCAACCCGGAAAGCCTACCGTCGGTAAACCGTCGCGCAAGGCGTTGCTCAGTTATGTCACCATAACGCAATTTCTCACGCAGGTTGATGACGTACGAGTGACCAAGTTGAAAATCAAGTTTAGGCATTGAAAGTCACTTCGTTTAGCTTTACCGCCATCTCGTGCTTCGACAAAGAACGCGACCCCGCCGTAGCCCGGCAAACATCGCTCCAGTCAATCCCACGCAGCAGTTCCTTGGCGTCGGCGCGGACGCTCTGCATAAAGTAGTGGGTGCTGGGCGACAGCTGCGCCAACTCCCACTCCGGCGGCTCCTTTACCTGCCCGGCGTAAAACCCGACCCGGCGCACCGCAAAATCGCCGCTCTGCGGGTCGGCTACATAGCGGACAATATGGGATATGTCGGGTGTGGCGTGGTCTGGCCGGGGGTAAGGCCGCCTCTCCCATACCTGCCAGGCACAAGGCACATCGTGGGGTTTGCCGTCTTTGACAAAGGCGTAGTCTGGCACCTCCTCATCAGCCACCGGGGTGAAATAAGGATTCAGCCGGCGGTGGATGGAGTGTTTCCGAAAAGTGCGGGGGACGATAAAAGCGATAACCGCGGCTCGTTCCAACTCCGCCGCCCGGTTAAAGAACTTCACCGCCAAGGACGAATTCTTGCCAAAGGGCGGATTGCCCACCACTGCTACTTTCCCGGAGGCCGGCCACCAATCATCGCGCAGAAAATCCCCTTGCTGAATGGCGTTTGCTTGCGGCGCAATATCCAGCGCGATAACCGGTTTGCCGGCGGCCCGCAACGGTTCAACAAAAGCCCCGGTTCCGGCCGATGGTTCCACAAAGCAGTCCACCGTAGAGCCATAAGCGGCGATAACCTGCTCGGCGTACTGCCGTGCCAAGTCCGGGTCGGTATAAAACTGGTCCAGACGTGTTGTCATTCCTACTCGCTGGAGTTGCCCAAGTTATGGCGTAGTTTTACACCGGCCCGGGCCGGTGTCAAGGCGCGGCAATCCCGCCCCAGCTACGCAATCAACGCCAACTGCATCTGCTGTTCCCGCCGCGGCGCCCGCAGGTTTTTCGGAGCCGTTACCGAGGGCAGTTCCCAGCGCCGCCGGGCATCATCGACCAAGCCCAGCACCGCCTGCGTATAATCCCGCTCTCCGTAAGTCTGCCGGTACAGCCGCTGGTAGCCGGCCGTCAAGTGGGGATAGGACTCCCGAATCAACGGCATAAACCATTCTTTGGAGCCGGGCTTGAGAAAGAGCAGGTTGGCCGAAAGGAATTGGGCCCGATGCTGCACCGCCGCCTCCACCGTGGCGTTAATGCTCTCCTCGCTGTCGGAAATGCCCGGCAGCAGCGGCGCCATCATCACCCCGGCCGGGACGCCCTGCTCGACCAGATACTGCATCGCTTCCAAGCGGGCTTGCGGGCTGGGCGTCCCCGGTTCGGTCCGTTTCCACACCGTTTCGTCGATGCTGCCCACACTGAAAATCACCTGCACATCGGCAGCGTCATACAAATCCAGCAGCACATCGGCATCCCGCCGCGCCAATACCCCTTTGGTGGTGATGGACGCCGGGTTATGGGCTTCGGCCATAACCTCGAGAATTTGCCGGGTCAGCCGATACTGCGCCTCGGCCGGTTCGTAAGGGTCGGACGCCGTGCCGATGGCCACCGGCTCCCCCGTCCAGCGCGGCGACCGCAGTTCCTGCCGCAGCACTTCCGGGGCGTTCACCTTGGCGAAAACTCGCTGGTCAAACTCGCTGCCAGCGTTCATCCCCCAAAACTCGTGGGTCGGCCGGGCGTAGCAGTAACGGCAGGCGTGGCGGCACCCCCGGTAGGGATTGAGCGTCCAACGAAAGGGAAAGCCCGGGACATCCACCCGGTTCAGCAGGGACTTGCAGGTAATTTCCTGTACCTCGGCTTCAGCCATAACACACCCCCGGCGTCCATTGATAGAACGAAAGTTTAGAACTTATATCCTATCATAAGGGCGGTATTTCGGCTTGTCAAGCGGCCAAAGTCACCAATTTCCCAATTCCATTATACTCCCTTTCTCCCAAGAGCTACCCCAACGATTGCCGCCCTTTGCTGTGGTAAAATCCGCCCTATCGGAGGGCAACTATGCTTTATCACCGTTTCAATAGCTACACTTGGCGGGCCGGCCTTGCCCTGCTGCTGTTGCTCTTTACCGCCGCCTGCGGGCCGGCCGCGCCCCGGGCCGCCGGGCCGGGAATTGAAACCAGCCGCGCCGTTGCAGCCCCGGCGGAAAGAGAAGTCGTCCGGGAAGTAATCCGCGAAGGGGCCGCCCCGGTCGCCAAGGAAACCCTCCGGGAAGCCGTCGCCGCGGCGGTCGCCGCCCAATTGCAGCAGCTTACCCAACCGGGCGTAGCAGTCTGGTCGGCGGCGGTAACGCCGGTTGACAATGCCGGGAATGTAGTCTGGACGCGGGTCAGCGGCGAAACCGCCGCCGGGACGATTAGCGGGGAGACCGGAGACGCCGACTTTCGCCTGCTGAAAATCCAGCTGACTGCCGCCAGCAAAGACTTAACCGTCACCACGCCCGGCCCGGCGGCCGCCTTTGCCGGCCAGACCCTCCGCATCGGCGATAACTTCCTGTCTTTCCAGTCCAATGCTGACAGCGCCACTTACAACAGCGGCGCCAAGCAAACGGTATGGTCTTTCGTTGGCGACTACGGGGACTGGTATAAATCGGGTGTTACCTATCGGGTCGCGGTGCTGACGCCCATCAACCCGGCCAACCTACTGCCCGACCCGATGACGGCGGCCACGGCCATTCCCAACCACTTGCTGGGCTATGATGACGAAGTCAACCAAGTCCCGCTTTCCCTGCTGGATGACCGCTACCGCCGGCAAGTCCCGGATGATACGCCGGAAGTCTTTTCCTTTCCGACCAGTCCCGCGCCCGCAGCGGGGGACAGCGTCATCTTGCTACATCCCGATTCTGTCCACCAATACTACACCGGCACGATTGTCCAAGCAGAGACCACCTTGCGGCAAATGGCGGTGCGTCTGAATATCCCCGGCGGCACTATCACCCACTTGCGCGGCTTCAGCTCGAACAACGCCGCCGCCCTGCGCGGCAAAGTTTTCGCCATCATCACCGGCAGTCCCCCTTCCCGTCCTACCTCTCTGTTTTACAAGGGGATACACTATTCCATCAGCCAAAGTATTGCCCCCGGATTTCCGGACTTCTACGAAGTGTCCGGCTTGGGGTATGCCCAGCTGGTGGTTGACGAAAAACCTCAATACGCCTTTACTCTGGCCGACGGAACCCGGTATCCCCACAACCGGCAGTATCAACCGGACACCTATACTTTCAATGGTACCAGTTGGGAACTGACCCCGGGCAGCGTATCCCGGTGGGCTGAATCCGACAGCACGGATACAATCCCGCCGAGCAAACTGCCGGCGGCGGCCACCCAGTCGCTCCACGCCGGGCCGGGTAACGGCCTCACCATCAACAGCAGCGGCCAAGCAGCGCGGCGCAGCTCTCTTACCACGTTTAGCCCGGCCTTCGACCTGGAGGACAGCGCTAAAGACTTGGGCATTATCACCGTCCAGGCCAAACTGCGTCTCACCCGCCGTTTCGTCGATACCATCGGCTTTGACCAGCAAAGGACCGCCCGGCGGGGGATTGCCCTCGAGGGCATGGCCTTTGCCAGTCAAGTCAAGGCTGATGCTGCCTATAGCGCCACCGCCGACAACGGGGAGAAAATCGGGGATGCGGTCATTTACAACGGCGCCACCACTTTAGGCACTGTGTCCCTCTATGTGGCCCGGGATGCCAACAATGCCTTGGGCTACTACCTTTCCTACGCCGGGAAAAGCGGCAGCCTTACCTTTGCCATCGACCTGTCCGACCTGGAAGTGGGGTTCATCCCCAACGATAAGCCGCCAAAGGATGAATTGAGAGGGCGGCATCTCGCTACCTACACGCTGCCGGCAGCCGGCGGGACGCCTACCAGCAACCAAAAATTGGGGATCCCCACCATTGTCTCGGGTATTACCGATGTTTCAATCGCGCCACCCGACGGCTTGAATTTCTCCGATTTCATTCCTACGGACAATTGTTTTGCCCTTATGATGGAAGCCACCATCAACGGGACCCTTTACCGTCCCAGCCGTGCCTTCCTTCTGTTGGGGCCGGGCGGAGCGGATCTTGATGAAGGCAACACCGGTGGCAGGTTCAGCGACCCGGCTATTGCCGTCGTCAAACTGGCTCGGACCGGCAACTCGGTGCTCGTGAAATTGACCTATGATCCGATGTACGGAACCTTCGTGAACGTCATCTCTGATCAATACCTCACCAACCCTCCAACTTGGAGTAGCTACCCGGCCAATGTAGTCATCGACTTTTACGAGGCGATGATTGACTGACGCCGCCCGGTTTGGCGTGGCCGCCCCTTTGTTGTGGTAAAATCCGCCCCATTGGAGGAGGGCGACTATGCTGCACCGGCCTTTCAGTATCTACCCTCTGCTAACCTTTGCCACCCTGCTGCTGTTGCTCTTTACCGCCGCCTGCGGCCCAGCCGCGCCCCGGGAATCCGGGCAAGAAGCCGCAACGGTCCGCGAACTCCAAAGCCCGGTCGCAAAGGCAGCAATCCGGGAAGCAGTCCGCGATGTGTCTGCTCCGGCGGAAAGGGAAACCGCCGCCGAAATAGCCGCCTTGGCTAAAGAAGTCGCCGCCGTCAAGTCCCAGTTAGCCCAACTTACCGAACCGGGCGTAACGATCTGGTCGGCGGTAATAACGCCGGCTGCCAATGCCGGTAATGTAGTCTGGACCAGAGCCTCCGGCGAAACAGGAATAGGCACGATTAGCGGGGAGACCGGAGCCGCCGCCGCCCGCCTGCTGAAAATCCAACTGACCACCGCCAGCAAAGACCTGACCGTCACCACTCCCGGCCCGGCGGCCGCCTTTACCGACCAGACCCTACGGATTGGTGATAATTACCTGTCTTTCCGGGACCAGTCTGACAGCGCCACTTACAGCAGCAATGCCGACCAAACGGTATGGTCTTTCGTGGGCGACTACACCCCTTGGTACCAAACCGGCGTCAACTATCAAGTATCCGTATTGGCCCCCATTAACGCGGCCAACCTGCTGCCCGATCCCATCACGGCCGCCACCGCCATCCCCGACCACTTGCTGGGCTATGACAATGCTGTCAACCAGGTTCCGCTGTCCCTGCTGGATGACCGCTACCGCCGGCAAATCCCGGCTGATACACCGAAAGTCTTTTCCTTTCCGACTAATCCCGCGCCCGCAGCGGGCGATAGCGTCATCCTGCTGCATCCCGATTCCATCCCGCGATTTTTCACCGGGACGGTTACGCAGCCGGGCCCTACTTTGCGAACTATGGCAGTGAACTTGACCATCCCCGGTGGCAGCGTTACCAGTTTGCAGGGCTACATCCCAACGCTCACCGGCCCTGACGCGGCCACTTTGCGCGGCAAAGTTTTCGTCATCACCAGCGGCAGCCCCACTTCCTTGCCCCAGAGTTTGTCGTACAAAGGTACCGACTACGCCATCAGCCAAACCGCCGCGACCAATCTGCCCGGCTTCTACGAAGTGACCGGCTTGCTGTACGCGGGATTGGTGGTTGGCGAAAAGCCCCAATACGCCTTTACCCTGGCCGATGGGAATATCCATCCCGCCAGCCGCCAGTATCAACCTGACCCCTACACTTTTAACGGTAGCAGTTGGGAATTGACCCCGGGCAGCGTATCCCGGTGGGCTGAAGCCGGCAAACCCGATAAAATTCCCTCGAACAAACTGACGGCGGCCGCCGTTCAGGTTCTCCACTCCGGGCCGGGAACCGGCATCAGCATCGCCAACAGCGGCCAAACCACTACGCAGCGGGTCGCCCTTACCGCATTCACTCCGGCCTTCGACCTTACCGCCGCCGGCAAAGGGTTGGGGAACATCACGGTCCGGGCCGAGCTGCGGTTAACCAACCGCTCCGTCCCCGGCATCGGCTTTGACGATAACACGCAAAACCCTTTGCTGGCTGATACCATCGCAGGCCTGGCCTTTGCCAGTCAAGTCAAGGCTGATGATGCCTATAACGCCACCGCCGATAACGGAGAGATAATCGGGGATGCGCTCATTCGCAACGGCGCTACTACTTTAGGCACGGTGTACCTCTATCTGGCCCGGGATGCCGACAATAACTTGGGCTACTACCTTTCCTACACCGGGGCCAGTGGCAGCCTGATGTTTGATATTGACCTGTCCGACCTGGAAGTGGGGTTCATCCCTAACGATAGGACGCGCAGTATCCAGGGCGAGAAACTGGCAACCTGGACAGCGCAGACTACCACGCCCACCACAGGCGGGCGCAAACCGAATTGGAGCGTTGAAAGTTCTCCGCCGGGGACGGGTTCAGTCCAAGACCAGCCCGGCGACTTGCCCAGCAACCGGCGCAACCGTATTCGGGTTGACTTGTATACGCCGACAGCTCAGTGCTTCGGCTGGCTGTTCATCGCCAAGACCGGCGGGACGGAAATTGCTCGGGCTGTGGTGCCCCTTAGCCCCTCGGGGTTTGATAGTGTTACCACTACCACGCTCGTAGGGCATACCGGCTCGTCTTATACGCGGTTGAACTTGGGCAACAATCAATTCCTGCTGATCGATTACAGTAGTACCAGCACTGGGCAAGACCGGTTTGATATTGGCCCGCAGCCTACTGGATTTGACAACGCTGGGAAGGCCAACGCTTGGACTGCTTGGCCGGCCAATTTGACCGTTGAACTTTACGAGGCGGTAATTAACTGAGGCCGCCCGGTTTGGCCGGGGCCGCCCTTGGTGCGGCCCCGGCTTTCTCTCCCCGCCCTCCCATCCTTTTCTGCTACCCCGCCGGCTCGCCCCACCGGGATACCAATAAACATCCCTACGCTTTTCGTTACCGTAATCCCTTATATCGCACCGTATCCACTACTCTATAGCCCTAATCGCGCCCTTTTAACCCGGATACCCCGCAACTGCTGCCCATAACTTGCATTGCCGCCCCTTTGTGGTAAAATCAGCTCCACTTACCCCAACCGGCAGCGGAAACCATCCGGTAATCCCGAAAACGCGCGCCATCCGAGCGCGAATGGGGAGGGCAACTATGCTTTACCGCCGTTTCAGTATCCATCTTTTCAATGCCTCCGCCCTGCTGGCCTGTGCCGCCCTGCTTTTGCTGCTCTTTACCGTCGCCTGCGGTACGGCATCGCCGCAGGAAGTGGTACGGGAAGTGGAAGTAGTCCGCGAGGTCGAAGTCCCGGTCGATCGGGAAGTAGTCCGCGAAGTGGTCAAAGAGGTGACCGTTCCCGGCGAGAGGGAAGTAGTCCGCGAAGTGGTCGAGGTAGTCAGAGAGGTCGAAGTGGTCAAGGAAGTGGACAAAATTCTGGTGGCTACGCCCACTCCCGCCGCCGCCCCGGCCGCCGCTACCGTCTCCGAAGGCCACCTCCGCATTACCTATACCTCCCTGGGCAGCGACGGCGTCTATCCCAAAGCCAGCAACATCAACGCCGGCGGCAAGGATGTCAACTCCACAATGTACGATGTGGTCATTGGCTCCAACGCTCAAGGCGCGTTCAGCAAGGACACCGGCCTGGCTAACGACTGGTCGATGACCCCGGACGGCAAAACCCACACCATCAACCTGCGACCGGGCGTTATGTTCCACAACGGCACGGAAGTAACTTCCGCCGCCATCGAGTTCAGCGCCCTCGAAGTGATGGAGGATGACGCTCAGAACGCCTTTATCCGGGAACTGACGCCGCTGTGGGACGGCTACGACACGCCGGACGACTATACCTTTATCATCCGTTGCCATACCCTTTGCCTCTTTGCCCCCTGGATTTTCTCCGGCGTCCGCGGCACTGAGGGAATGATTACCCCGGTGGACTACGGCGGCGTTTCCGAAACCGACTTCGCCCGCTCTCCGGTGGGCAGCGGCCCCTACCGCTTCGGCGAACAGGTGCTGGGTGCTTCGGTGCGGGTCGATTCCATTGGCACGGCCCACTTCCGCGGCGGTATCCCCAAATACGAAACCATTACCTTTCTCGGCGTCTCCGAGGAAACTACCCGCATTGCGATGCTGAAATCCGGCCAAGCCGATGTCATCGACACCAGCCGGGAACGGGTGGCTTCCCTGGCTGAGGACGGTTTCAACATTTTCTACAAGGAACGCGCCGACCTGATGGGGGCTTACTTCTTTCAGCAGTGGGAGGAGGGCAATCCCTTTAAGGACATCCGCGTCCGGGAAGCCCTCAACATTGCCATCAACCGGGACGCCATCCTGGAACACATTTTCCTGGGACGGGGCAGCACTACCCTTTACCCGATGGGCAGTTACGCCGCCGAAAGCGGTTACGACCCGGCCCTCAGTTCCTACCCCTACGACCCCGACCGGGCCCGCCAGCTGCTGGCCGAAGCCGGCTACAGCGAAAGCAGCCCCCTCGAAATCAAGCTTGCCATCTATCCCTTCGGCGGCATTGCCGAGTTCCCCCGGATGATTGAGGCCATGGGCGCGGACTTCGAGGCGGTGGGCGTCAAGGTCAACTTCCAGCCTACCGAGTACGGCACCCTCCGCAGTATGCGCCGCGCTTGGGACTTGGGCGGCGGCTGGGTCGGCCCTTGGGGAACCACTAACCGGGCCGCGCCGGCGGAAATCCTCAGCATCACCCGCGCCCTCGAATACTCCGGGGCCCCTTACACCACCTACAAAAACCCCGGCTTCGACGAATTGATGGACGCCGCCTTTGCCTCGACCGATGTCGAGGAAATCAAGCGTCTGATTGGGGAAATGCAACGGTTCCTCCACGCCGACTACTACGGCATTCCCCTGTTCGAGGTGGACACGCCCTTTGCGACCATTCCCGAAATCACTTATTGGGACACCGGCCGCGACTCCTACGACAAAAATATGGACAGCCTCATTTTCCCCGACTTGCGCTAACCCGGCGGCGCAACGGGGCGGCCGGGCCGGCAATATCCCGGCCCGGCCGCCCCATAAAACCGCCATCCCTGGACGGCTAACCCGACTGCACACCGTCATTCCTGGGCGGCCGCCCAACTACCTACCGTCATTCCCGTGAAAACGGGAATCCAGTAGTCAGGTCATTCCGGCCACCCGGCCACTATGTCATTCCGAGCGATAGCGAGGAATCTAAAATGCCCGGACTTGATTCTCCTCGAGATTTTTAGATTCCTCGCTATCGCTCGGAATGACATGGATAATTGCTTGCTACCTTAAAGCGAACAGCCAGCGGTAGCCCCCGGCTAAGGACCAACTATGCAGCGTTACATCGTTATGCGGGTCGGGCAGTCCCTGATTGCCCTGATTATCCTCTCGATGATTATCTTTGTCCTGGGCCGGGTCAGCGGCGACCCGGTTATCATCCTGCTGCCCCCGGACGCGACCAAGGAAGCCGAGGATAAACTGCGCGCCGCCCTGCGTCTCGACCAGCCTTGGCCCATCCAATACTGGGAGTTTATGAGCAACGCCGCGCAGCTCGACTTTGGCGACTCCATCAAAGCCAAACGCCCCGTCCTCGATCTTATCAAGCCCAAAATCACCAACTCCCTCAAACTCGGCTTGGTAGCAATGGCGATTACCCTGGCTATCGGCATACCGTTAGGGGTGCTGGCCGCCGTCAAGCGGGATACTTTCTTTGACGGCGGGGCCAAGCTGATTGCCGTTCTCGGCCAATCCCTGCCCCAATTCTGGGTCGGCATAATGCTGATTCAGCTGTTCACGGTGCAACTGGACTGGCTGCCGGCTGCCGGCACCGGCGGCCTCAGCCACTATGTAATGCCGGCCTTTACCCTGGGCTGGTTTGTCGCCGCCGCCATAATGCGCCTGCTCCGCTCCAGTATGCTCGAAGCCTTGGATGGCGAATACATCAAAATGGCCCGCATCAAAGGGCTGCCCGAATGGAAAATAGTTTGGAAACACACCTTTAAGAACGCCCTGATTCCGGTGCTGACCTTTGCCGGCACCTACTTGGCGACTTTCATCACCGGGGCCATTCTGGTTGAAACCGTCTTTGCCTGGCCCGGCTTGGGGCGGCTGGTGTACGACTCCATCATCTGGCGGGACTTTCCCGTCCTGCAAAGCCTGATTTTGATGATTGCCGCCCTGGTCATCACGGTCAACCTGGTAGTTGATATTCTCTACGCCTACATTGACCCGCGCATCCGCTACAACTAGGAGGTATCGCCTTGGCTACCTTCAGCGCCACCGCAACCGGCGGCTCCGCGGCTTTCAGCCGGGGTTGGCGGGTCGTGCGCGGCCTGCGCCGGGCGCCGCTGATTCCCCTGATTATCATTGCCGTGATGATTTTCACCGCCCTGTTCGCCCCCTTGCTCAGCCCCTACTCCACTACCGCCCCTTCGCTGGCGGACCGGCTGACGCCCCCGGCTTGGCAGGAGGGCGGCGACTGGAAACACCCCCTCGGCACTGACGCCCTGGGCCGGGACTTGGGTACCCGGCTGATGTACGGCGGCCGGGTTTCCCTGATGGTGGCGGGCTTGACGCTGCTGATTGGCGGCGGTGTGGGTACGGCTATTGGCTTGGTCGCCGGCTACTTTGGCGGGCGCATCGACGCCGTCTTGATGCGAAGCGCCGACAGCACCCTGGCATTCCCCATCATCCTTTTTGCCATCCTGCTGGTCGTAACCCTCGGCCCCAACCTGGCCAATGTGGTCGTTGCCATTGCCCTGGTCTTATGGGCGCGCTACGCCCGGGTCATCCGCGGCGAAGTGTTATCCCTCAAGGAACGGGATTTTATCGCCCGGGCTAGGGTCGCCGGCTGCTCCCACTGGCGGATTCTGCTGGTTCACCTGTTCCCCAACACCGTCAACACCCTGCTGGTGCTGCTGACTTTGCAGGTGGGCTGGGTGATTATCGTCGAGGCGTCGCTCAGTTTCCTCGGGGCCGGCATACCGCCGCCCACTCCGGCTTGGGGCAGTATGGTCTCCAGCGGCCGGGAGTATGTGGATACCGCCTGGTGGGTTTCGGCGTTGCCCGGCGTTGCCATAATGCTGGCGGTAATCGCTTTCAACCTTTTCGGCGACTGGCTGCGCGACACCCTCGACCCCAAACTGCGGCAAGTTTAGCCCGGCCGCGGCCCATTGACGGCCCAACTTGCCGCGTCTCCCGAACCTACTGCGCCGAAAGCCGCCATTCCCGCACCAACGGGAATGGCGGCAAGTAAGTTGCCGGGTATAGGCAATAGCCTTGGGATTGGGGACATTGTATCGGCTAAGGGGGTTAAGGGGCGGGGGTGGTGGGGCGGGTTAGGTGGTCGAGGAAGGCGCGGCTGCGGATTTCCTGGGCGAGCCAGTATTGGATGGTGGCGGTGAGGAGGCTTTTCAGTTCGAGGGAAAGGTCGTCATCCAAGGTTAGGGGGGGCAAGTCTGACTGGGTACTGCGGGCGAGGAGGCGCAGCACTTTGAGGGCGCGGAGGGAGAGGGGGCGGAGGCCGCCTTCGACCGGGACACATTCCATGCAGAACAGGCCGCCGGCGGGGGCGCTGTAGCGGTGGCGGCCGGGTTCTACGGGGCGGCGGCAGTCAACGCAGCAGTTCAGTTCGGGGAGGAGGCCGGATACGGCTAACAGGTGGAGTTGAAAGTGGAGGAGGGGGAGTTCGGCGTCGGGGGCGCGGCCGATGGCGTTGAGGGTGTCGAGGGCCAGTTGCAGGAGGGGTTCGTTGGGGCTGGCAGCGGCGGCGAAGGCGTCAACGAGTTCGGCAACATACAATCCTTTGCTGAGGGCGGTAAGGTTGGATTTGAGGGGGGTAAAGTTGGCGACGGTTTGGGCTTGGCTGATGATGTCGAGGCTGCGGCCGCGGCTGAGGGCGAGTTGGGTCAGGGTGAGGGGTTCGAGGTGGCCGACGAGTTTGCTGGTGGATTTGCGGGCGCCTTTGGCGGTGGCGCGGAGTTTGCCCTCCTCCCGGGAAAAGAGGGTTACGAGGAGGTCGGCTTCGCCCAGGGGGATGGATTTGAGGGTGAGGGCTTCGGCGCGGTAGGTTTTGGGAGGGGCCATTTTACAGCGCCTGGCGGCCCTGGAAGGCGCGGCTGAGGGTGACTTCGTCGGAGAATTCGAGGGAGCCGCCGACAGGGAGGCCGCGAGCCAAGTGGGTAATTTGGACCGGGTGGTCGGTGAGGTAGCGAGAGAGGTACATAGCGGTGGCGTCGCCTTCGAGGGTGGGATTGGTGGCGATGATGATTTCCTGAACCGGGCCTTGGGCAAGGCGGGGGAGGATTTCCTTGAGTTTGAGCTGGTCGGGGCCGATGCCGTCTTTGGGGGAGATGGCGCCGTGGAGGACATGGTAGAGGCCGCGGTAGCAGCGGGTGCGTTCCAGGGCAAGCACGTCGAGGGGGTCTTCGACGACGCAGATCTGTTCCCGGTTGCGCTGGGGGTTGGCGCAGAGGGAGCAGGGGCTGGCGTCGGTGAGGTTCTGACATTCCCGGCAGAGGATGATGCTCTGTTTGACGGCGTGGATGGCGGCGGCCAGGGCGGCGGCTTCGTCGGCCGGCTGGCGGATGATGTAGTAAGCCAGCCGCTGGGCGCTTTTGGGGCCGATGCCGGGCAGTTTGTTCAGTTCCTGAATCAGCCGCGCCAGGGAAGGGGCGGCTGAAGGCAGATGCTCCAGGGTCATGGCAATGCCTCAACGCCACTTACTTACTATAATTCCGGTGAAAGGGGTATCCAGAGTTTCCGGTATTTCTGGATTCCCACTTTCGTGGGAATGACGGGATCGATAGGGGATAGCCTTGGGGTTAAATCATTCCGGGGAGGTTCATTCCGCCGGTCATGGAGCCCATTTTCTGGGCGGTGACTTCCTGGACTTTGTTAAGGGCGTCGTTGACGGCGGCGGCGATGAGGTCTTGGAGGAGTTCGACGTCCTCGGCGGCATCCGGGTCGATGGTTACGGATTCGACGACCTGTTTGCCGGAGATTACCACTTTGACCACGCCGCCGCCGGCGGAGCCTTCGACGGTGAGGGTTTCGAGTTCCTGATGGATTTTCTCCAACTGGGCCTGCATCCGCTGGGCCTGGCGGATCATATTACGGTTCATCGACGGTATCCTCCAAGATTCGGGCGCCCATATTGAGGGCGGTACGGACTAGGGGGCTGTGCTGGTTGGGGCGGGTGGCCGGCGCGCTTTCGGCTTTTGGCCCGCCGGCCAGGACGGCTTCGATTTTATAGGGGGCGTCAAAGCAGCGGGCGATGGCGTCGGCAATCATCTGGCGGGAGTTGGGGTCTTGGAGTTCCTCCTGCATTCGGTCGAAGTTGGCGGAATGGGCGAAGGGGAGGGTAATGGTATCACCGTTGAGGGTGATGGTATCGGGTTTGCAGTCGCGGAGCAGGGCGCCGAGGTTAAACTTTTTGCCTTTGCAGCGGCCGAGGGCTTTGACGGTGGCTTGCCATTGGGCGGGGAAAGACGGCGCGGCGGGGGCCGCGGTGGCGGCGGGCGCGGCTGCGGCGGGGCTGCTGTTGGCGGCGGCCGGGGCGCGGCCGCCGGCGGGCGGCGGGTTGGCATTGGCGCGGCGGGGGGGCGCGGCGGGACGTCCGGCGGTTTCCGGGGGAGCCGGGGCCGGCGGCGGGGCGGCGTCAGCGTTGCAAATTTCGACTACGGCTAATTCCAGGGGCAAGGTCGAGGGGGCGTCGTAGCGCATATTGACTTCGCCCCAAGTACGGAGGGCGCGGATGATGCGCCATTGGGGGAGGGCGGAGACCAGTTCCTGGAGCTGCTGGGTGGCGTGTTCGGGGAGTTCGAGGGCGCCGGCGGCGTTCCATTCGAGGAGCATAGCGGCGCGCAATAGTTCCAAAGATTGGCGGTGGAGCTGGCGCAGGTCGGCGCCGTCCCAAGCGGCTTGGTTGACGACGGCGAGGGCGCCGGCGGTGTTGCCGGTGAGGAGGTAGTTGACGAGGTCGAGCCAACGGTCGCTGTGGCCCAAGCCGAGGAGTTCCTCGACTTGATCGAGGGTAACGCCGTCGCCGTAGGAGACTACTAATTGTTCGAGGAGGTTTTCGGCGTCGCGGAGGCTGCCGGCGGCGTAGCGGGCGACGAGGCGGCGGGCGTCCGGGGCGACGGCGACGCCCTCGCCATCGGTGATTTCGGTGAGTCGCTGGTAGATGCGCTCGGCGGGGAGGCGGCGGAAGTCGAACCGCTGGCAGCGGGAGACGATGGTGGGGAGGATGCGGTTGGCTTCGGTGGTGCAGAGGATAAAGATGACATGGGCGGGGGGTTCCTCGAGGGTTTTGAGGAAAGCGTTGGACGCCTGGTCGGTAAGCATATGGGCTTCGTCGATGATATAGACCTTGCGGCGGCCTTCGGCGGGGGCGAAGTTGACTTTATCGCGGATTTCGCGGATGTCCTCGATGCCGCGGTTGCTGGCGGCGTCCATTTCGATGGTGTCCATAAAGCGCTCGGCGTTGATGGAGCGGCAGATGGCGCACTGGTTGCAGGGGTCGCCGTCCTGGGGGTCGAGGCAGTTGACGGCTTTGGCGACGATGCGGGCGGTGGTGGTTTTGCCGGTGCCGCGGGGGCCGCAAAAGAGGTAGGAGTGGGAGACGCGCCCCTGCTTGATGGCTTGGCGCAGGGTGGCGGCGACGTGTTCCTGTCCAGCCAGGTCGCTGAAGCAGCCGGGCCGCCATTTGCGGTAATAGACTTGGGTAGTCATTACACTACTTCCAGCGGGGGAAAGAGGGCGGCCAGGGCGGCTTGTTCCTGGGCTTGCATCGCGGCGGTTTCGGCCGGTTCCAGATGGTCGTAGCCAGCCAGGTGGAGGGCGCCGTGGATGATGAGCCAAGCGAGTTCTTGGGCGAGCGGATGTTGGGCGGCGGCGGCCTGCCGTTGGGCTTGGGGGCAAGAAATTATCACTTCGCCGAGGGGCGGCGGTTCCTCAGGAGGCAGGATAAAGTCAGGCCAAGGGGCCGGGCGGCCGTTCAGCACCGCCGCCGGTTCCGGGGGCGGTTCAGGGTCGCCGTACCATTGGCCGGAATGGTAGGGGGAGAAGGACAGGACATCGGTGGTTTCGTCCAGGCCGCGATAGGTGCGGTTCAGTTCGCGGACAACGGCGTCGTCGGTGAGGAGCAGGCTGATTTGCCCGGCGGTGTCCGGGGGGAAGGCCCGGGCGACGGCCAGCCGCAGGACTTGCGTCAGCCATTCCTCGGAAAAGCCGGCGGAAAAGTCGTCGGTTAGCGACAGGTCGATTTGATGGCTGGCTACGGCGGTCACGGTTGGGACAAGCTCCGGCCGGCGGGGATGCCGGGCATAGGAAGGATGGGGATTGCCAGCTTTATATTAGCACAGGGTTAAAGGCGGGGGCAATAAGCGGTTTATACGGTTCCGGGATTTTTTAATCGTCGCGGCAAAGGATAATCCCGGGGTTGCAAATCAGAAAAGTCCCGGGGCCTTTCGTGCTATAATGCCGCCCAACGGCTCTAACCTGCGCCAACCGCTCACCGAGAGGATTTGCGATGACCGAACTGATTTTTCATTCCGATGCCTACCTGCGGGAGTTTTCGGCTAATGTTACGGCGGTGGCCTCCGGCGGGGTGGAACTGGACCGCACGGCTTTTTATACCGGCGGCGGTGGGCAGCCTTGCGATATTGGCGTGCTGGTGGATGGCGCCGGCGGGGAGTATCCGGTCAGCAAAGTCGGCCGCGGGGACGGGAAAATCATCCACTACATCAGCGGGGACTTGCCGGCGGTGGGGATGGCGGTTACCGGGCGGATTGATTGGGAACAGCGCTACCGGCTGATGCGAACCCATACTGCCTTGCACATCCTTTGCGGCGTGGTCTGGCGGGATTATGGGGCCAAGGTTACCGGCGGCGATATGCGGCCGGGCGCGGCGCGGATGGATTTTGAGTTGGAGCAGATGAGCGCGGAGTTTGCCCGGGAAGTGGAGGAGCGGGCCAATGCGGAAGTGGCCGCCGCCCGTCCGGTGGCGGTCAGCAATCTCTCCCGGGCCGAGGCGGAGCAGGTGCCCGACCTGATTCGCACCAAGATAAACCTGCTGCCGGCCAACATTCAGGAAGTCCGCACCATTGATATTACCGGCTTGGATATGCAGGCGGACGGCGGGACTCATGTGGCGAACACGGCGGAAGTGGGACAAATCCAGGTGGTAGGCCACGAAAGCAAGGGGCGGATCAACAAGCGGTTGCGGATTGCCTTGGTGGATTAGAGTATGGCGGAACGGATTTGCATAGTTCAAGAGGATATTACCCGGCTGGCAGTGGATGCCATCGTCAACGCCGCCAACGAATCTCTGTTGGGCGGCGGTGGCGTGGACGGCGCAATCCACCGGGCCGCCGGCCCAAAACTGTTGGATGAATGCCGGGGCTTGGGCGGTTGCCCCACTGGGGAAGCCAAAATTACCCGGGGTTACGACCTGCCGGCCAAGTGGGTAATCCACACCGTCGGCCCGGAGTGGAAAGACGGCGGCAACAACGAGGATGAACTCCTGTCCCGGTGCTATCGTAACTCCCTTTTCCTGGCGGTAGAGCATGGCGTTAAGACCATCGCTTTCCCGGCCATTAGCACCGGGGTTTATGCCTTTCCTTTGGCGCGGGCTACCGGTATTGCGCTGCGGGAAACGCTGAACTTTCTGGCGGCGGGGACATTGCCGGAAACCGCGTATTTCGTATGCTTTTCTGATGACGCTTACCGGTGTTACCGGGACACTCTGGAATCCTTGCGGAATGACGGCTGAATCGGGCGGCTTAAAACCAGCCCTACTTTCATCCCGTCAAAACTAAAGGAAACTATGACCAACACCATCGTCGGCATTGACGTCGGCGGCACTTTTACCGACATTGCCATCCTTAAAGACGGGCGGCTGTCCGTCCACAAGCTGCCCTCGACTCCAGCCAATCCCGCCGCCGGAGTGCGTCAGGGCATTGCCGAAATTGCCGCCGGCCCGGCTGAATATGTCCACGGCTCGACTATTGCCACCAACACCCTGCTGGAGGGCAAGGGCGGCCGTACCGCCCTGGTTACTACTCTGGGCTTTGAGGATGTGCTGGAAATCGGCCGCCAGAGCCGCGCTGATTTGTATGATTTGCAGCTGGAACGGCCGCCGGCTTTGTCCCCGTGGGAATTGCGCTTTGGCTTGCCGGAACGGGTGGACTACAACGGGGCGATCCTGGAGGATTTAACCCCGGCGGCGGTGGCCGCCCTGGTGTCGCTGATTCGGGAGGCGCAAGTGGACGGGGTAGCGGTGTCTTTCCTGTTCTCTTTCCTGAACTCCCGGCACGAGGAAATGGTGCGGGATGCCTTGGCCGCGCTGCCTGACCCGCCCTTTATTTCCATTTCCAGCCAAGTCATCCCGGAGTTTCGGGAATATGAACGCACCAGTACGGTAGTAGTCAATTCCTATGTCGGCCCGGCAATGGCCCGCTATCTGGCGGAACTGGAGCAGTCTTTGGGCGGCGGGCTGCGGATTATGCAGTCCTCCGGGGGCAGCATTACGGCGCAATTGGCGGCGGCTCAACCGGTGCGAACCATCCTCAGCGGCCCGGCCGGCGGCGTAGTCGGCGCGTTCCACACCGGGGTGCAAGCCGGCTATCCGGATTTGATTACTCTGGATATGGGCGGCACTTCGACGGATGTTTCCCTTTGCCCCGGGCGCATTAAGGAAACTACCGCCGCTACTCTCGACGGCTATCCCATCAGCGTCCCGATGATTGAAATCCACACCGTCGGGGCTGGCGGCGGCTCCATTGCCCGGGTCGATGCCGGCGGCGCGCTGGTCGTCGGCCCGGAATCCGCCGGCGCCGACCCCGGCCCGGCTTGCTACGGCCAGGGCGACAGCATTACGGTAACGGACGCCAACCTGCTCCTGGGCCGCCTGCGCCCGGCCCAATTCCTCGGCGGCCGCCTAACTCTGGATAAAGAACGGGCGGAGCGGCTGTTGACCGGGTTGGCGGGGCAAATCGGGGCTACGGCCCGGGATACCGCCTTGGGCATTATCCGGGTCGTCAACGCCAATATGGAGCGGGCCATCCGCACCATATCCTTGGAACGGGGCTACGATCCCCGCCGCTTTACCCTGGCGCCTTTCGGCGGCGCCGGGCCGATGCACAGCTGCGAATTGGCGGCGGAACTGGGCATCCCCCGGGTGCTGCTGCCGCCCCATCCCGGCATTTTGTCCGCCCTGGGCGTGGCTATTGCCGATGTGGTCAAGGATTATTCCCGCACGGTGATGCTGCGGGGGGAGGACATTGACCGGGCGCGGTTGGAGGAGGAGTTTCACGGGATGGAAAGCCAGGCCCGGGCGGAACTGGGGCGGGAAGGACTGCCGGCGGAACGAATGGCCGGCCGCCGCTTTCTCGACGCCCGCTATGTGGGCCAGTCCTTTGAGCTGACTATTGACTACCCGGCCGCCGGCCGCCGGGACAACCTGCGCCGGGCTATCGCCAACAGCTTTTACCAAGCGCACTTGCAGCGTTTCGGCTATGCTGACCGGGGCAACGCGGTGGAAATCGTCAACCTGCGCCTGAAGTTGGAATTGGCAATGCCCAAGCCGGCACTGGATCCGGAGCCGCCCGGCCCGGCGGATGCGTCGGCTGCCTTGCTGGAAAGGGCGGAAGTGGTGTTCCGGGAAGGGCCGCTGCCTACCGCCCTTTATGACCGGGAACTGCTCCATTGCGGCCAGCGCATTGACGGGCCGGCGCTGCTGCTGCAACTGGATACGACCATAGTAGTTCCGCCCGGTTGGGGCGGCACGGTTGACCCTTGGGGCAATGTGATTTTGGAACGGTGAACCGCCGGGCGGCGGCATTGGCATTCGTAAGGAGTTGAAAGTTTATGCCTACAGTTGCCAAGGATTTGTCCCACTGGTCGGTATTGGCGGCCTTTGCCCATCCGGATGATGAAGGGTTTGGCAGCGGCGGGACTTTGGCAATGCTGACGGCCCGGGGGGCGCAGGTTACGCTGGTTTGCGCCACTAACGGCGATGTGGGCGAAATCAGCAACCCGGCGTTGGCGACGCCGGCTAATTTGTATCAGGTGCGGCAAGAGGAACTGCGGCGGGCCATGGCCGTAACCGGCGTGGCTGATGTGCGTTTGCTCAACTACCGGGATTCCGGGATGGTTGGCACGGAGGACAACAATCATCCCGATTCCCTGCATCAGGCCGCCCCGGAGCGGGTAGCCGGTCAGTTGCTGGAAATTATCCGGGAACGGCGGCCGCACATCATAATTACTCATGACCCCTCCGGCGGCTATGGTCATCCCGACCATCGGGCAATGTGCCGGCATACTACGGCGGCCTATCGTCAAGCCCTTGCGGAAGGCGTGAGCGGAGACGGCCGGCCGCCTTTGCTTTATTATGTCTGCTTTCCCCGCAGCAACTTTCAGCGGATGTGGCGCAAGATGGTAGAACTGGACATTACGCCGCCCTTTGCCAGCCAGGATATTGAGTTGGTAGGGACGCCGGATGATGAAGTTACCACCGTCCTGGAGTTGAGCCAGTGGGTGGACATTAAAATCGAGTCGCTGAATTGCCATCGTACGCAGATTGACCCCAACGGCCCCTTTGCCCAACTGCCGGCGGAAATGATGCGGGAAATTATGGGCAAGGAATACTATACCCGGGCTTTGCCGGAAGGGGTCGGGGCGGAAGGGGATTTGCTGGCGGGACTGTAGGGCCTCCGACTGGACTAATCCCGTAGAAATCCGCAGCAGATTAGTCTTTGACTTTTTTACGGATGATGGCATAATGCCCCCACTATATTCGGATTTTGACCGATGGGTGAAGGGAAAGATGAGAGTTTCGTGTCTGCAAGAGAACTTGAGCCGCGGCTTGTCCATTGTGGGGCGGGCGGTGGCGAGCCGCGCTACCCTGCCGGTTACGCAGAATGTGCTGCTGCAAACCGACCGCTCGATGCTGAAGCTGTCGGCGACGAACCTGGAAATCGCCATCACGACCTGGATTGGGGCGATGATTGAGGAGGAGGGGGCCATTACGGTGCCGGCGCGGTTGCTGTCGGAGTTTGTCAACTCCCTGCCCAGCGACCGGGTGGATTTGACGGTGGAGGAGAACAGCAGCATCCTTCATTTCGTCTGCGGTCGGGACAGCTCCCGGATTCACGGGGTATCGGCCAGCGAGTTTCCGCCGGTGCCGCGGGTGGAGGAAGGGGTGGCGGCGCGCATTGACGCGCAGCAGTTCAAGGCGGCCATCGGGCGGGTGTCCTTTGCGGCCGCCAGTGAGGAATCGCGTCCGGTGCTGACCGGGATTGAGGCGAAGCTCAGCGGCGACCGCTATACGCTGGCGGCGGCGGACGGGTTTCGGCTGGCGGTGCAGCACGGCACGCTGAACGATGCGGTGGAGGAGGAAATCGGGGTCATCATCCCGGCGCGGACGATGATGGAACTGAGCCGGCTGCTGTCGGATCAGGACGATACGGTGGAGATAATGATGGTGCCGGCGCGCAGCCAGATTATGTTCAAGAGCGGCGGTATCGAGGTGGTTTCCCAGCTGGTGCAGGGGACTTTCCCGAACTACGAGCAGCTGATCCCGCAGAAGTACGATACCCGCAGCATTTTTGATTCGCAGCGGCTGCTGCGGGTAACGCGGTCGGCGGCGATTTTTGCGCGGGATGGGAGCAACATTATTCGGCTGCAAATGGCGCCGAAGGGGGAGGATGAGGAGGAGAATGCGGCGCCGGGGCGGGCGACGATTTCGGCCCGTTCGGAGGAGGTGGGGGAGAGCCGGTCGGAGTTGGATATGATGGAGATTGAGGGGGAGGAGGCGAAAATCGCCTTTAACAGCCGCTACCTGCAAGAGGTGCTGGCGGTGCTGGAGCGGGGGAGTGTGGCGTTGGAGACTACTTCGTCCTCGAGTCCGGGGGTGTTCAAGCCGACGGACGATGAGAACTATGTTCATGTGGTGATGCCGATGTTCGTCCAGTGGTAGGCGGGACGAGACGGCGGCCGGTTCAGGCCGGCGGGTTGGAAAGGGTTGGGGCGGGTTCCGCGGAACCCGCCCCTTTTTGCGGGGTTGGAGTACGGGATAGGGCCGGGGCGGCGCCTCCTGGGCTGCCCCGGCGGGTTGGGTTTAGTAGTTATATTCAGCGTTGGGGTTGGGTTCGCCGGGGCGGAACTTCTGGCCGGAGGTTCCGCCCTTGCGGGAGGGGGTTGGCAAAGCTGGTCATTGGGACGCCATACACCGGTAGGAACATCGGCGTACATCATGCCGGTATTACCCGGCCAGATTTGCCTGGCGGCAAACTAGACCTTGAGTTGGTTACTAACGCCGGTTGGTATGGTTGCCATGCCGGCGTTTTGGCCCAGTCCAGCTACCGGGGTTGACCGCACCTCCAGTCAACCTGTTAACTCCAGCTCCTGTAGGGATGGGGCGGCGGTTTGGCGGCGGTTGGGATTTGCCGTTTTCCGCGGCTCCGATTGGGGAAGTACGGGTTCCTTAGTCCGGTTCCCCGGGGGTAGGAGCGGGACGCTTGACGGCCGGTGGCCGGTGGCGTCCACAGCGCGCTGTGAGCTGTATTTCACGGTAAGCTAGCGTATCGTTTTGAGACCCGGCGTCCCGGGGCTAGGTCTGACCTTCGCAATTTTTATTATGGGGGCGGGAATTATAGTTGTCAAGGGGGTTTGGGATGGATTTTCGGAATTGGTTTTGAGAGTTGAGGGTACTGGATTCCCACGAAAGTGGGAATGACGGTAGGGGAGAGCGGGGATGACGGTTGCCGAGGGATGGGGTTACGGCGGGGGGAACTTTTGTAAAAGTTCCCCCGCACCCCCTCAAAACTTTTGAGGTTGGAGGAGGCTGTGGGTTTTGAGAGGGGGGTAGGGCGGGCATTTTAGATTCCTCGGCTGGTCGCCTCGGAATGACATGGGTAGCAGTGCGGGGGAATGACGTAGGGATATAAGGGGGAATGGCATAGGGGGGTTCTGGATTCCCACTTTCGTGGGAATGACGGTGGGGAGGGTGGGGAATGACGATTTCTATATGCGGCGGCCCTTTACCGGGCGGGGACGGTTAGGGCCGGGAGTAGGTCGCGGATGCGGCGGAGGTTTTCCAGGTTGTTGACGGTGCCGATTACCGTTTCAGTCCGGGCGGCGCCCAGGACCGGGGTCAGCAAGTCCCGGGCTTTGGTGTTGACATCAGCGGTGGACATGGGGTTTTCCTTGGTGCCGTAGGCGTGGGGGGTGAAGTGTTCGACGACGCGGCCATCGGTCAGGGTGGCAATTACGCGGCCGCTGCGGGGGGCGGCCGGGTTCATCAGTTCATCGTCGGGAATTAGCGCAACCCGTTCCTTGACGGCCAGAGTTGCCGGGGCGGACATTCGGGCGTAGTCGTGGGTGGAGGCAAAGGTAACGGCGCCATCCATCAGGGCGACGGCAATCATGTGCTGGCAGTTGACATCGGGCATGGCCCGGTCGTTGACCACGCCGGCGCCGTCCCGGGGCAGGCGAACCTCGATAGCCGCCGTATTCTCCGGCGTCAGCTGATGGGCTTGTTGCAGGGTAAAGAAGGCGTCGAGGGCGGCCTGGATGGGGTAGCCTACCGAGTAGGGTTTGATGGCGGTTTCGGTAACAAAAAAGCGTTCGCCCAAGCCGGCGGTCATCGCCTCCGGCTTGGGATCCGGGGAGAGGGCTTGCAACACATTATGTTCGCCCTCGAAAATATCCCACACGCCGGTAAAGCCGGCTTGGGCCATCAGGGCGGCGGTAACGCCGTTGCGCGCGCCCATCCCGGAAAAGTCAAAAGCCTTTTCGATATGTTCAGCGTCTCTTACCCAACTCCAGATGCCGGAGACCTGCTGGGCGGCGTAGGAGAGGGCGTAGCGCATTCCGGATTCATCCAGCTTGGCGAGGGATGCGGCGGCGGCGACACTGCCCATAGTGGAGCTGGTGCCTTCGGCGCTGCGGTGGCCGCCGCGCACTAAATCCGGCTCCAGTGCCAATAGAAACCGGCAGCAGAGGTCGTAGCCGAGGGCGACGGCGCGCAATAGTTCCGGGCCGCTGCTGTTGCCCCGTTCGGCCATAGCCAGAGCCGCCGGTACTACCGAACAGCCGGGATGGGCTTTGGTGACCGGCTCGAAGTCGTCGGTTTCGTCGGCGTGGCCGAACATTCCGTTGACCAGGGCGGCGATGACCGCGGAACTTTTCAGGTCGGTGGCGAGGATGGAGGCTTCCGGGAGGCCGCGGTGCGGCAGGCGGCTGCCCCAATGGCGGCGGGACGCGATGAAATCCTCCGGGACGCCGCCCTGCATTTGGGCGAACTGGATGGCTTTTTCGCCCGGCTTCAGCTGGGAGCCGGACACGGCCGCCGCCAGGGAGTCGAGGATGCGGTGCTTGGCGGCTTGGGTCACGGCCGGGGGCAAGGGATGGCTGCGGGCGGCCGCCATATATTGGGCCAAGGCCCCGGTTAAATCCCCGTTGTTCATCAAAACCAGCTCCGTAATTGACTAGCCTTTGGTGCGGAAGTGGTAGTAGAGGCCAATGGCGGTGGAGACGCTAATCGCGCCAAAGGCCGCGCCGAAGTGGGTAATGTTGACGCGGGTATCGCGCTCGCCCAGGTAGGTAGGGCCGATGAATTCCAAGCCGTACAGGTTGCCGAGGACGCTGCCGAGGATGCCGCCGACGAGGACCATCAGGATGGTCAGGGCAACGATGTACCAGCGGAGGCTGAGGTTAATCCAGCCGACCCAAGCGCCCAAGCCGGCGCCCAAGCCGATGCTGACCACATAAATAGCCAGATGCACGTTGGCGTCCCAAGGGTAGCCGACCATAGCGTTAAAGGTCAGTCCCGTCCAGCCGCCGACGATGCCGAGGATGGCGCCGACAAAGAAGCCGGCGATGATGCGTCCCAAGGGGATAGCGTAGCTGTAAATCCCGCCTTCCAACAGCATAATGAATTTTAGTCTCCCATTCAGGGGTGCCGGCTGGGGATTTGGCGTTGGCCGGCTTTGCCTATATTATTACCACGATTTTCGGGAATGGCAAGATGTTGGCAAGGCGGTTGGATTGCCGTTATTTCCCCGGGCCGGGGCGGGTTTTGCGCCCGCCCCGGATTGTTGGCCTATCGGTAACGGCGGCCGCCGCTACGTGCTGGCGGTTACATCGGAGGGGGTAGCGCCGAAACGGGCGGCCAGCAGCTGGTCAGTAGTAGCCGGGGGCGTGGCGGCCAGTTCGTCAGCCAAGCCCTCTGGCGGGTTGACATCTTTCAGGGCCGGGAGGACTTCCTCGCCCATCAAGCGGATGGAGCGCATAATTTTTTCGTGTTCGAGGCCGCCGAACATCATCCAGTTGCTGACATTGGTAACGCCCAACTCGGCGGCCTGCTTGAACTTTTTGATGACGGTGTCGGGGCTGCCGAAGTAGAGCCGATCCATAAAACCGTCATCGTCGAGTTCGCCGGGATAGGGGCCGACCTGGACGCGGCCGTTGGCAACTTCGAGGCGGTTGAGGGCGCGGCCGGCCCGGTTCTGCCAACGGGCGTAGTCCAGCAATTTGCGGGCTTCCCCGTCAGTTTCGGCAACATGGGTGATGGACTGCAAGCCCAGTTCCAAGCCGTGAATGGATTTGCCCAGGTCTTTGCGGGCGTGGATTAGAGAGGCAAAGTGGGTGCGGACGCCGGCATCGCCGAGCAAGCCGGTAGTCAGCGGCATCATATCCCACTGGGCGGCCATTTTCATCGATTCTACGCTGGTGCCGGCAATCCAGAAGGGGGGATGCGGCTGCTGCATCGGCTTGGGCCAAACGGTAGTTTCGTGGGGAATCTGGATAAAATCGCCGGCGTAAGTAAAGGATTCGTCCTGCGTCCACGCCTTGACCATAACCTCGAGGCTTTCGACGAACTTTTGCCGGGAATCCTCGAGGGTAACGCCGAAGCGGGACATTTCGTGGGGCTGGTAGCCGCGGCCGACGCCGCAGATAAAGCGGCCGTCAATCAGGTTGTCGAGGACGGCGACTTCCTCGGCCAAGCGGAGGGGATCCCAGATGGGGACAACCAGAATGCCGGTGGCGATTTTGAGCCGCTTGGTGCGCTGCCCGATGTAGAGGGCCTGCATCAGGGGCGCCGGGGAGTTGCCGTAGTTGGAGAAGTGGTGTTCGGCGATCAGGCAGTAGTCGAAGCCCAGCTCCTCGGAGTATTGGATTTGCTCGACGCCCTCCTCGAAGAGGGTTTTCCAGTTGCGGAGGCGGGGATTCGGCCATTCGTAAAAGAGGCCAAACTTCATAAGCGGGGCTGCTCCTTGGGGGTAAAGTTGGCGGGGGAATGATTGGGGATACAGGGTATAGCAAGGATGGGAATTGGTCAAGTTGGGTATGGGCGGAAAGGGCGAAGTTTCCGGCCGGGTTTTAAGCCAGGCTCAAGGCCCCAATGCCCAATACAATCATTGCAATGGCGGTGAATTTGAGGGTTAGGGCGGGACGGGTCAGGGATTCCTCGAGCAGGCGGCGGCGGCCGAGGCTGAGCAGGGTTGCCAGGAGAAATACGAACAAGGGGGTAGTGGCAATCAGGGCGGTGACCAAGGAAATGGGGCCCAAGTTGGCGGCCTGCAAGCCGCCGATTAGATAGACCAACGGCAGGATGCCTTCGCCCACCAGCAACAGGGTTAAGGTGCTGCGGCGGCGCAAGGCGTTCCCGAGCTGGCGGCAAAGGCTGGGCCGGATAAAGAATAGAAAGACCAGCAGCATCCCGATTTGCTGATAGATAAAGACGGTCCAGAAGGAAGTTGCGAGCAGGGCTACTTTGGCGGCAAAGAAGCTGACGCCGAGGAGCAATCCGCTGAACAGCAGCAGCGGCGTGGCGCGGGTAGGTTTGAGGGCGGCTAATCCGTTGGCGGCGCCGGGCAAAGAGACCAGCATTGCGCCGAGAACGACGAGGGCAATGGCCGCCCACTGCCAGGGGTTGAGGATTTCGCCGAGGAATAAGACGCTGAGCAGGGCAACAAAGATGGGGTAAATCTGGGTGATGGCAACGGAGCGGGAGGCTTCGTCGATTTTCAAGCCAACGATGAGCAGGCAGTAACCGCCGCCAAAGCCGACCCCGGAAAGCAGGGCGGTCAGCACGATAGGGGCGGCGGCATCCCGGGGGATGCCGGTAAAGGCCAGCGCGCCGCCGGTGTAAGCCAACTCCGGGATGATGAACCACAGGATAAGGGCGGCCGGGCCGGGCAGGTGATGGTCCAGCAGGCGTTTGTCAAAAAGGCTGATGACCGCCAGAGTAAAGGCGGCGGCCATGGCAAGGATTATCCACATCGGGCGGTATCAGTCCGGTAAGGTTGTCGGGTCTATCCGGCGGTCGGTTCAGGGCTGGCGGGGGCGGTAATTCCGTTGGTAGTGGACCAGGGCCGCTAATGCCGGCATTGCCAAGGCCGCGCCGGCCAAGGGCCAGGAATAGCTGAATAATTGCCAGTAACTGTAGGCGGCGGCCAGTCCGACGGTGCCAATGAAAAAGGCGGCCAAGCATCGGGTTGAGCTGCGGGTAAAATATAACACGACCAGAGCCGGCGCGGCCGCGGGCAGGGCGGCGGCTGGAGTTAATGCCAGGAGCGCGCCGGCGGCGGTAGCCGCGCCGCGGCCGCCGCGGCTGTGCAGCCAGAACGGCCAACAATGGCCGCCTACTGCCGCTATTCCGGCTAGTAGCGACAGCAGCAGCGGGAGTCCGTTCAGAGGCATCAAGGGCGGGAAAGTACCGGCGGTATCACTGCCTAACACCGCCGCCGTCAGCAGCCGGGCTATCAGGAGGGCGGCCAAGCCCTTGCCGACGTCAATGGCGGCGACAATTAGCCCGGCGGGGCGGCCCAGAATGCGGGCGACGTTTTCCGCGCCCATATTGCCATCGCCCAACTGCCGAATATCCCGCCCCAAGCGGCGGCGGGTCAGCAGCCAAGCGGTGGGTATGCTGCCGAAAAGGTAAGACGCCAACAGCAGGATGGCGGCCAAAGACAGGATAGACCAGTCCCAATTCAGGAAGTTGGGGGACACGGCGGGAGGACCGGCGGCTCTCTAATCCGGGACTTTCCCGGTTACAGGGTCAAGTCGGCGGGGACGAGGCGGTAGTTTTTGGCGTCGGCAGCGAGGGCAAAGGCTTCCAGTGCCATCGACCCCAGCAGTGTGCGGTTTTCCGGGCCAAAGACGATATGGACATTTTCCAGTTGTCCTTGCAACTCCAAGTCGCAGCGTCCCACCGGAAATTCCTGGGTCGCGCCGTTGGCTAGTTGAAATCGCTTGGTCTTTTCCGGCGCAATGCCCAACTCCGCCAGTGTGGAAGCGGGAATTAGGGCGTAAGAGGCGCCGGTGTCAACCAAGCCGTTCAGGGTTCGGGAACGGGTGCGGTCGGGATTCCACAGGGTAAAGTCGACGTAAAAGGTACCCCCATCCCCGCCGATGGTGGTTCCCGGGAGGATCAGCCCGTCGCTGATAACGGGCGGCGGCGGTTGGCTGGCGGCAGCTGCGGCCGGCGGCGTAGTCATCGCGGCCTCAGGCGCCGATGTCCGGAGTGGGGCCGCGCTGCAACAGGCGGTCTTCGATGGCGGCGCCATCGGCGCGGGGAGCCGCTGGGGTACACCAGTGGCGGAACTTGGGATTGTTGCCGACGACGATGTCGAAGTAGAGTTTTTGCAGTTGGCTGGAGACCGGCCCGGCTTTGCCGTCAGCGATGGTGCGGTGGTCGAGTTCCACTACCGGGGTCAGATGGGCGGCGGTGCCGGTGAGGAATACTTCATCAGCCAGGTAAAGCTCGCTGCGGTCGATGCGGCGTTCCTCGGCGGTCAAGCCCAACTCGCTCGCCGCCAGTTGCATTACGGCGTCCCGGGTAATGCCGGGGAGGACATTTTCCTCTAAAGGCGGGGTTATCAGCCGGCCGCCCATCAGGATAAAGATGTTTTCCCCGGAGCCTTCGCAGACATGGCCGTCCTGGTTAAGGATGATGGCTTCGTCGAAGCCGGCCAGGGTAGCCTCGGTTTTGGCGAGGATGCTGTTGACATAGATACCGCAGATTTTCAGGCGGGCGGGAATCATCGGGTCGTCGACGCGCCGCCAAGTGGAAGTGCAGCAGCGGAGCTGGTCGGTGCCGAGGTAGTTGCCGAAGGGAACGGTCATCAGGGTAAAGTCGCTTTCCAAATCCTGGAGCTTGAGGTTGGCGACCAGTTCGGCGCTCTTATAGACTAAGGGGCGGATGTAGATGTCCTCCCGGTGGCCGTTGCGTGCGACCAGTTCCACGGTGATGTCGCAGAGGTCGGACACGGAATAAGGCAAGTCCATCAGCAGGAGACGGCAGCCGAGGATAAGGCGTTCGTAATGTTCGCGGAGTCGGAAAATGTTGACGACGCCCTGTTCCGGGTTCCAGTTGCCGCGGATGCCCTCGAAAACGCCGGTGCCGTAGTGGAGGGCGTGGGTGGTAACGCTGACTTTGGCTTGGCTGAGGGGGACATAATCGCCGCGGAAAAATGCCAAAGGTTCGCCGGGTTGGGGATTGGCTGCGCCGGTAGTCACGACAAATCCTCCGATAGTTGCTGCCTGTTTGCTGCCGAATGGCGCCGGGGCAAAGTTGCCGGGAATTATAATGGGGGAAAGGCGTTAGCACAAGGGATTGTTGGCCGGCAATAATCAGGCCAATACCCGGTAGCGATAGCGGGAGTTGAGCAAATCCCCCTCGGCAAAGCGGTTGAAACGCAGCGGCGTCAAATCGGCGGAAGTGGCTTGTCCCTCTAACGCCAACTCCGCCATAGCCTGCCCGATAGCCGGGGCCAGCTTGAAACCGTGGCCGCTGAAGCCGACGGCGCAGAACAAGCCGTCAATGCCCGGCACCCGGTCGAGGATGGGATGCCAGTCCGGGGTAACGGTGAATAACCCCGACCAGCCGCCGCGCAGGTAGGAGTCAGCCATTGCCGGCATTCGGCGGGTTAGTTTGGTCATTGCGTCAGCGGCCGTTGCCTGGTCGATGCCTTGGTTGTAGTTGTCCAGTTCCACATAATCCTCGCCGAAGCCAAGCATCGTCAAGGTGGGGCTTTCCGGGCGGAAGGAAAAGGATTGGGCAATATCGCCGACGATGGGGTGCGTGGGCAGCTGCTCCGGGGAGCGGGTAGCCAGGGCGACTTGATGGCGTACCGGGCTGAGCGGCAAGGCGATGCCGGTTCCCGCCATCAAGTGGTTGGCCCAGGGGCCGGCGGCGATAATGGCGGCCGGAGTAGCGACCCGGCCTTGGTCGGTCAAGACGGCTTGCACCCGGCCGTGGGCGATTTCAATGCCGGTGGCCGGCGTACGCCGGGCGATTTCCGCGCCGTTGGCTACGGCTTGGGCGGCGTAGGAAGTGGTGACCAAGTAGGGATCGGCGTAGCCGGATTCCGGCTCCCAAGCCAAGCCTTCGCCAGGGTAGGCTTGGAGCATCGGGGCCAGTTCCCGCAGGTCATCAGCGGAAATCAGGGCGGTGTTGATGCCCAAATCCTGCTGCATTGCAATGTTAAGCTCGAGACCGGGGCGGTCAATTTCCTCGACCGCCACCAAGTAGCCGGTTTTGACGAAGCCGGCACTGCCGCCAACTTGGTCGGCAAAGTTGGCATAGACTTGGAGGCTGTCCCAGGCGAGGGATGCGGTGATGGGGTTGGAGTAGTGCATTCGGCAGATGGCTTGGGAGCGGCCGGTGGAGCCGCCGCCAAGGACGCCGCGTTCGAGCAGGAGCGGGTTGGCGGCGCCGCGGCGGGCGAGGTGGTAGAGGATGCTGCATCCCATCACGCCGCCGCCGATGATTACGATGTCGGCAGTGTTTTGCATTAGGCTGTCTCCATAGCTCCGGTTGTTGGGGAATTATGCGCCGAACTGACTGAACCTACACCGGCAGCGCCGGCTCATCGGACGGCCCCGCCAATTGCAAATCCACCGTGTTGGCGTTAAAAGCCAGCATCGCGTAAAAGCCCATCAGCGTAGTCAACTCCACTAGCCCCTGAACGCCGAACTGCTCCCGGGCCGCGTCAAAGGTTGTTGCGCTGACCCGGTTGCCCTCGAAAAACTCCCGGGCCAAGTTAATGACCGCCGCCTCGGCCGGGGACAAGGGCGGCAGCGGCTGCCGGTCGCGCAGGGTATCCACCAGGGCATCGCTCAACCCGGCCCGCCGGCCCAGGGCGGCGTGGGCGTTCCAAATGTAGGGGCAATCCTTGCAGCGGGCGGTAGTCAGCATTGCCAGTTCCCGCACTGCTTGGGGCAGGGTGGACTCGTTGCGGACATACTCGAACAGGGGGATGGCGCGGCGGGCCATTTCCGGGCTGTGTTTGAGAACTGACATCGGCCCGGTGCCGACGCCGCCGGGGCCGGCCGTTACTTGGTCAAAAATCGGGCGCAATTCCTCCGGGACGCTTTCCCGGGTAACCGGCGGCAGGCGGGACATCATATCACCTCAACAAGCAGCCCCCGGAACATTCCGGGGGCTTTAGATTTATCCAGGTCAATAGCGGGGGAAAAGTGGTGCCGGAGGAGGGGATCGAACCCACACATCAATAAAGATAGCGGATTTTAAGTCCGCCGCGTCTGCCATTCCGCCACTCCGGCAGCAAATCCTGAACCCGTCAGCAATGGCCGGAAACGCATAAGAGCAGCATCAGCGAAAATAGTCCTGGCAAGGATGGGATGGAGGCGACGGGCGGATTCGAACCGCCGAATAGAGGTTTTGCAGACCTCCGCCTTAGTCCACTTGGCTACGTCGCCCCGTTTGCGCCCAAGCCGGCCCGGCGGTTAGGGTAATCCTGTTCCCGGATTGGGCCGGACTGGTGCCGAGAGCGGGACTTGAACCCACACGAGCTAACGCTCACGGCCCCCTCAAGACCGCGTGTCTACCAATTCCACCACCTCGGCCGGTTGGCACACCGACTATTATAACACATTTCCTGCCCCGCGCAACTTTTCCGGGCAAGGAATTTTTAACGAATCTGCAAATTGCCCCTATTCTATCCGCCGAACCTCCATCGCCTTGGGGGAATTATATACCTTTTTACCCACCGGCTTTGTCCGGCTTGCTGTAAAAGCCAAATTTCAAGTTCGTTTGGTAAAATAGTATATAACTCCCTAACTTTTGCCCGCGCACGTCGGGAATTTCGCGAAATTCCCCCCCACCGTCCTCCAATTCTCAACTCCCCAACCCCCGGCGCCTCACCGATTCGCCATAAAATGAATCACCGTCACCCCCGCCTCCCGCGCCTGCCCCTCCTGCGGCTCCGCCACATTCGCGCTGATAACCACCCCCCAACCTTCGCCCTCCGCAACCCGCCCCAAAGCCGCCGCCCGCTCCCGGGCCCGCTCAATATCGCTCAGATCCAGCGTCACCGACATCTCCACTGCCAGATAGCGCGCTACCTCCGCCTCCGCATCCCACGCATACGCCAAGCAATCCGCCGCCATCAGCTGCCGGAAATCCCAATCGCTGATTTTCCCCTCCCGCCGCGCCGCCACCATCCGCCCCTGAAACTGCTGCTCCGGCCCATTAAGGCCGCCATACAGCACCGCCGTATTAACCAGCCCGAACTGATTAAAAACCAGCGAAGGAAACCGCCGCAGGCAGCGCTGCGCATACCCCTCGCCCGCAAAATCGGCCAACCGATTATCCAACCAACGCAGCTGCTGATTGCCCTGACTTTGCAGCTCCTCCAGCCGGGCCAACCGCTCATCCGTCCGCCGGTTAGTCTCCCGCTGCTCCTGGATAAACTCCCGCAACTCCCGGGCCAGACCGTCCACCCGTCCCGTCAGAACAGTCATCTGCTCCGTCAGAACGGCCATCTGTTCCGTCAGCCCATCCACCCGTCCCGTCAGCCGTGCCATCTGCTCCGCCAGCCCATCCACCCGTCCCGTCAGCCGCGCCATCTGCTCCGGCAGCCCCAGCAACTCCGGCGTCAAAACCCGCTGCCGCAGCTCCGCCGCCAAATCCGGCCGCGCCTCCAAAAGCCGCAGCAGGTCGTGAATATCGTTAATTTGCGTCGTCATCGCCGGCATCCCTCCCGTGTCTAGCCCTGAACAACCTAACCGCCCCTAACTATACCACACCGTCCGCCCCCTGTAAAACGCCCCCGCCCCCCGGAATCCCAATGGTATCGTTTCACTCTAGGGCTCATCCCCTTCGTGTCCGGGGGGCAGTTTTAACAATCCGCTAACCCCTACCGCAGCACCCGCTCATCCCCTACCCGCCGGGTTACCCGTTGCTGGTCCAGATACTCCAGCAGCGGCAGGATGTATTTGCGGCTGGTGTCAAACATTGTGCGGGCATCGGCTACGGTAATGCTCCCTTCCCGCTCCAGATGCGCCACTATCCGCTCCGTCATTTCCCGGTACGCCGCCGCCGCGAATACTACCGACTCGTTCACCTTTACCACCTCGCCCCGGTCCACCAATACCCCCAACAGTTCGGCGTCCGGATGCCGCTCCGTCGGCGGCGCGTAGGGGTTCTGTTCCAGGGCTTGCCGGTAAGCGGCGGCCTGTCGTTCCTGCTCCGGGTTCAGCTCAACCTGATGGTCGGGATGGCGCAGGTACGGGTTATCCTCGACCAGCACACCCTCGGCCACCAATCGGGCCAAGGCTTTCAGATAGACGGCTTGGGACAATCCGGTACGGCTGCGGATTTCCTGCGTTGGCGCGCCCCGCCGCAGGGGATGGCGGTGGTGATAGGTTTGCAGGGCTGCGCTGACCTTTCCCTTCAGGATATTCCAACCCTGCGCCGAATAGACCACTGCATCATTTTCCACGCCCAAATGTCCCAGCGTTACCAGTTCGCCGGCCGCCGCCAGGGCCGCGGCCCGCTCCAGCGCCTCCTCCGTTGACAGATTGGAGCGTTGCGCCAAAGTCCGCAAATCGCACGGCCCCCACTGGTCAGCCACGCTGAAAATAACATCCTCGCCGCTGCCTTCGTCCAACAGCATCAATTGCTCAATGGTTTCCTGATGAAACCGCCGGTGCCGCCGCCGGGGATTGGGATTGACTACTTGCCCGCCGCCCAAAGTATCCTCGGCGGAACGCAGCACAAAATAGTCTCCCTTGACCATTGGTACCGGGTCATCGAGCAGCAGTTGAATCCAGCCGGCATCGCCCGGGGCCAACCGCTCGGCGTCCAGCAGCCGCACCCGCGCCCCGGTCTCGCTGGTAAAAAGGTGAAAAGTGATGCCGGCGTTGTGCCGTAGCGGATGCGGCGCGCCCTTGACCATCCGCAGCCGGGCGTCCAGCCGCCGGGTAGAGTTCAGCCAACCGGGTATAGTAACTACCTCGCCCCGTTGCACTTCGGCCCGGGCAATGCCCGACAGGTTCACCGCCAACCGCACCCCCGGGTCGCTCTGCTCGACCCGTTCCTTGTGGCTTTGCAAGCCCCGGATGCGGCCGCGCATTCCGGAGGGGGACAGTTCCACCTCTTGCCCTACGGCCAGCAGCCCGTCAATCAGCGTGCCGGTAACTACGGTGCCAAAGCCGGATATGGAAAAGCAGCGGTCAACTGGCAGGCGCGGCCGTCCCAAATCCGGACGTGGCCCGGTCTGGTCCAGAATCCGGTCGATTTCCCCTTTCAGTTCGGCCAGTCCCGCCCCGGTATAAGCCGACACTCCCAGCATCGAGCAGCCGTCAAAGGAAGTGCCGGCTACCACATCCTCCACCTCCGCCTTGACCAGTTCCACCAGCTCCCCATCCACCAGGTCCGTCTTGGTGATGACCACCAGCCCCTGCCTAATACGGAGAATGTCCAGTATCGCCAGATGTTCCCGGGTCTGCTGCATCACGCTTTCGTCGGCGGCGACGATAAGCAAAGCCAGGTCAATGGCCCCGACGCCGGCCAGCATATTCTTGATAAACCGCTCGTGGCCCGGCACATCGACGATACTGACTTCCCGGCCGCTGGGCAAAGTCATCCAGGCAAAGCCCAGGTCAACCGTCATCTCCCGTTCCTTCTCCTCGGGCAGACGGTCCGGGTCAATATCGGTCAACGCCTTGACCAGCGTCGATTTGCCGTGATCCACATGGCCGGCCGTGCCAATAACATACATCAGCAGTCTGCTCCCGGCAGGGTATGGAATAGAGATAAGGGTAGATTTTACGATATTCTACCTTGTGCAAAGGATGGACAACGGCATCAGAGCAGGCCGGCTTCCCGCATCCGGCGCTCCCGCTGCTCCCGCTCCATCCGCTCGGCAAACTCCAAATCCTCCCGGATGTCCCGCTCGATTTCCTCCTGGTGGTCATAGTAGTAGGACAAGGCGGCGTGGATTTTCGCCCGGCTGATGTGCGGATGCGCCTCGCAAATCTCATCCACGCTCCAGCCCATGTGCTCATGCTCCAGGGCGATGTGCTGCACCTTGATGCGGGAACCGTCAATCCGGGGTTTCCCCCAGCAAGTCTCCGGCGAGCTGACTATGTAGTTGGTCTGAAGGTTGGTGGTGGTCGTTGTCATCGCTGATGCCTCCGGCCGCCGGCGTGTTGCCGGCTGGTCCTTTGCAAATTCTCCATAATCGCCCCCTTTTCCTGATGTCAAACTTTCCGGCTGAAGTATATCATATAGCCGACCGAAACTTTACACCCCCGCCATCTTTACCCCGGAGCGACCGCCCCAAAAATGAACCTTCACCAAACCCTCCAACAGCTCGAAAGCCTCGGCACGGAACAGAACCGCAAGGTTTATCGGCGGCACGGCGTCAGCGACAATTTGTACGGCGTCAGCTACGCCCACCAGCGTAAATTAGCCAAAACCATCCGGCGCAACCATCCCCTAGCTTTGGAACTGTGGGCCAGCGGCAACCACGACGCCCGCATCTTGGCTACCTTTGTTGCCGACCCGGCCCAAGCCGATGACGCCCTCCTCGAATCCTGGGCTGCCGACCTCGACAGCTATGTGCTGACCGATGCCTTCGCCGCCTTTGCCGGCAAAACCGCCTTGTGTCAGGACAAAGCCGAACAGTGGCATAACGCCGCCGAGGAATGGCACGGCCGCGCCGGCTGGCATCTGGTATCCCACTTGGCAATGCAAAACCCCGACCTGCCCGACGCCTGGTTTATTGCCCACTTGGATACCATCGAGCGGGAAATCCACACCCGCCAAAACCGGGTGCGCGATGCAATGAACAACGCCCTGATTGCCATCGGCATCCGCAACCCGGCCCTGGAATCGCTGGCTCTGGCCGCCGCCGCCCGCATCGGCAAAGTCGAGGTCGATCACGGTCAGACCGGCTGCAAAACCCCGGACGCCGCCGCCTACATCCAACGCACCCTGGCCCGCCGCCGTCAAAAGGCCGGCCAATAAACCCATATCCCCAACGCCAAAACACTGCACCCCGGAGCTTTGCGGGGGGCAAGCTACCCCCCGGCAAGGCTCCCAAGCTATGCGCCGCCGGGTTAATCCGCTACTGACCGGGTTTCCGTCCCAAGTCCCAGGGAACGGTGGCTTGCCCCAAGTAATTCTCTCCCCAGCAGGATACTTCCCCGTTGGCCCGCAAACCGCAGGCGTGGCGGTCGCCGGCGCTCACTGCGATAAAGTTCTGTATTGTCGGCGGCTCCAGTTCCCGCTCGGCGCTGCGGCCCCAGCAGACCACTCCGCCGTCCTCCCGCAGCCCGCAGCCAAACTCCCCGCCGGTGGCAATGGCGATGAAATGTTCATTGGTCGGCAGTCCGTTCAGACCCAGGGCGCTGCCCCAACAATCGACCGTGCCATCCTCGCGTAAGCCGCAGGTCAATACCTTGCCGCTGCTGATAGCGGTAAAGATTTCTCCCTCCGGCGAATTGCTTTGCCCCCGATTGTTGCGGCCCCAGCAAATCGCGGCACCGTCCGCCCGCAGCCCGCAAGTATGCTCCGCCCCGCTGCTGAGGTCGGTAAAAGTTTCGCCCGGCGGCGCGTCGGCTTGCTTGTGCAAGTTGTTGCTGTGCCAGCACACCGCCGTATCATCCGGCTGCAAGCCGCAGACATGGTCATAGCCGCTGCTGATCGTTTTCAGTTGCAGACCCCGGGGCGGCTGCAAGCGTCCGGGAACGACATTAGCCCCCCAGCAGGTCGGCGCGCCGGCTTTGGCCCCATCGGAGCGGATGCCGCAGGTGAAAGCCCCGCCGGGACTGATTGCCGCATAAGTGAAAGTGGACGAGGCATCCAGCTGGCCGCCCACATTGCTGCCCCAGCACCGCGCCGAGTCATCGCTGAACCGGGCGCAGGTGTGGTCAAAGCCGCTGTTAATGGCGATTACCTGATAAGGAACCGGCGTCGGCTCCGGGGTTGCGGTCGGTTCGGGCGTAGCCGTTGGCGGCAGCGGTTCCGGCGTCGGGTCGGGAACCGGCGTACTGGTCGGCGGCGGCGCAGTTGGGGCTGGCGCGGCTGTCGGCGCCGGCTGGGGCGTAGCCGTGGCCGCCGGTCGCGGCGTGGGCGTGGGCCGCGGCGTGGATGGCTGCGGTTCCGGAATAACGGTGGGGTCTGCCGCCGGTTCCGGCGTTGCCGTGCTTTCCGCTTCCGGTTCCGCCTTCGGCTCCGGCGTAGCAGTTGATGCCGCTGACGCCGGAATTTGCTCCGCCAAGGCGGCCGCCACGGCCGCCGCAACCGTCGCCGCAATATCCGGCGTCGGTTCCGCTGGCGCCGCTTCCCGGGTTGCCGTCGGCTCCGGGATTGCCGTTGCCGGCTCTCCCGCGTCGCAGCCCATGGCCGCCAGCAGCAGCGCCAGGGCCAGCAGTCCCGGCAGCAAAATATAAACCGCCCGGCGGCGGCAAGGTCTGGGGTTCGTTGACGATACGGGATAAGAGCAGGACATAGCAGCGTCACCAAAGTTGGGGATAAGAATGGATATAATGCGGCAATCAGGAATATCCTATAGGCAAATCCAGGGCAGGTCAAGGATAAATGGACGCCGCTATTGTACGCCCTCCCGGTTTGCCTGCCGCTCTCTACACCGGCCGCACGTACTCTGCAAAACTGCTGACTTGAGCTTGTCCAGCCATATCGATAAGAATATGCCGGCTTTCCATCGGCTTATCATTCAACCGGTCGAGCAGCCAATCGGCGGTCAATGTAGCCGGATTCGGCCCCAAGTCCGCCGAAGTAGAGCCGCCCAAACCGTGATCCGCCCCCTCGTACAGCACCATCTCCTTGGGCGCGCTGATGGTATCCAGCAGTTGATAGGTGAACTCGATGGGACTCAGGTGGTCATCCTCCCCAGCCAATACCAGATAGGGGCAGGTTATCCTTTCCCCCACGCCGGCCAAAGTCAGGGTTTGGGCAAAGCGGTCAAACTCCGCCTCGTCCTCATACCCGGCCATATACATAAAGCGCAGCTTGAAAGTAGGCGATGCCAGGTTAAAGATGGTATTCATCCCCGGCTCGTGGCACACCGCCTGCACCGCGCAGCCCTTGATGCGGTGATCCACGGCCGCCACCTGCGTTCCCCAGAAAGACCCCATACTGTTGCCGCGGATGGCGATCCGTTCCGGGTCGATTTCCGGCTGCTCCCGCATCCACTCCAGCACGGTCCACCCGGCGTCAAACCAGTTATCGGCGGTCACCTGAATGCCCCGGTTCAGCGCCTCTTTCTGCCCCGGCCCATCGATCGCCAGCACCGCAATGCCCCGCTCCAGCAGCCGGTCGCCGTAAAGGGCTACCCCGGTCTCCTTGAAACTGTCCATTCCGGGGATGGACAGCACCGTCGGCCACGCCGCCCCCGGCGTATTATCCGGCAGATGCAGCCAAGCCGGGAGCGCATTGCCGCAAAAGGGAATGTCCACCCGCCGAATAGGATGATTGGCGTATTGGGCGTACTTGGCGTAGCACTCGACCTTCTTTTCCCCCAGCCGGTCATTCTCCGGCGTATGGGCAAAGATGGGCCACTGGGCGCTGCCGTACAGCAGGGCGGCGATAAAGTAGCTTTCCCGGGCGGCGACGCGATGCCCCTCCCGCTCGTGTTGCAGCGCCTTGCTTTCCCGGCGGATGGCGGCCCGGCGGAATTCCCGGCTGGCATCGTTAAAGCGTTTGACCCGGGCCCGGACGCCGTTAAAATCCGGGGCCGCCTCCGGCCCGCAGGGGCCCAGGGTATAGCCGATGCGCCGCTGATCCCATTCAATACCGACGGTCTGCACCACCACATCCAGCAGCCACCGCTGCTCCTGCCACCGTTTCATCCGGCCTTCGATAGCGGATTCCATTGCGGGCATAATCAGCCGCTCCTTATTTCAGCATTTGGTTTGGGCGGTATTGTAGCATAACCCGGCGCAACAAAGCGGAGCGAAAAACCGGGGCGGGTCTGAATTCCCGCCCCGGCCTCAGCCCTTGGCAACCATCAGAAAAACCCATCCCGCGAAAATTCCCGGGGACGGGCCAAATCTATCCCTTCCAAAGGACAAGCCGCCAACAGTTCCTTGAAATCCAGGCCGGCATAGTCCGCCGCCGGCATCTGGGACTGATGCTGATGGCAATAATACTTCGGCCCGACGCTGCGCCGGCAATCCTGCCCGGCGGCCGTCATCCCGGCGCAGTAAGCCTTTTGTCCCTGCTTTTTATCCGACGCCATATTTACCCCTTGTTCGGTGCATCTGAACCTGCTCCACAGTTTAGCGCAAAAGCCGCCCCAAAGCAAACTCGCCGCTGGATGGGCAATTGCCCGCCCGCCCCTAAACCCTACCCCCGCCGCCGGCAGTAGCCAGTAAAGCGGCCCAAGCCGTTGTTTTGATTTCGAGAGCGGCTTATTCCTCAGCTTATTCCTCAAAGGAAAGCTCCACCACCCAGATTTCCCCGGCGGCGTTGTATTGCCCGGTGCGGATGCGGGTGATGGGATAGTCGGGGAGTTGCAATTCGATGCGGCAACGGCGGTCAAGCCGGGCGCCGCGGGCTTCGTGAAACTTGAAATCGTGGTTCGCAAAGCCGTGTTCCTGCCGGCCTTCCGGCAGGTCAGCAATTGACGCCGGTGTTATATGGAGCAGGAACCGGGCTTGCGTGTGTTCGGGAAAGCAATCCTCTTTAACATATTCCAGAACATTGCCGGGGCGTCGGGACACTTGAAACGCCGGCCCGGCTTGAACCGCCTCGCGGCTCAGTTGTACCGGCGGTGTCGGCGTGGATTTCAGTAGAAAAGTCGGGGGGGGGGGGGGGCAGCGACAGACAGGATTGACTCGGCAAACTGGCCGCTCGCCCGGCCGCGGCGGAGCAAAGCCGGCGCCATACGCTGCACCATAGCGGCGGCCAGCAGTTCACTGCCCCGGTAGTTCAGATGGCAGCAGTCATCGCGGTAAAGGGTTTCCGGGTGGTCAGCGAAAGTTTGGGTCAGGTCGAAGTAGTTGATGCCCCGCTGCTGTAGCTCTTTGCCAAACTTAACCAGCAACGGATAGGTTTGGGCATAATTGGCATTACCCGCCATCTCCGGATCAATATAAAATTCCAACTCCTCCGCGGACAGCGGCTTGCTGTCTGGTACATACTGGTTGGGCTGCAAAAAGTGATAATACTCGCCGCCAGCGTGGTCAGCCAGGAGGGAGAGAATAGTCGAACTGCGGTACCAGACCCGCACCGCTTCGTGATGGACTTCAGCGGTACTTCCGAAATTTCCCGGAGGACCGTGTTTCTCCAAGCTGTATCCCGATTCTGTGGTCGTCAATTCGTAGTTCAGTTGAAAGATGCGGTCTGCGAGCCGTTGGGCGCGGTAGCGGTTAATCAACCCATAGGCGGCGCTGTAGCGGAGGGGGCTGCTTTGACCGGATTGACGCAACGCCGCCGCTTCCTCGCGCAAAAGCCGAATTTGACCGACCAAAGCAAAATCAGCGACGGTCCAGTGATTCAGCGCGTCCCAATGTTGGGGAAAGAAAGGAAATACGCCGCCCTGAAAGTTCAGGTTCGACGCGATTAACTCGTTGAACCCGTCCAAATTGACCAGGATGTCGAAACTGCCGCCCATTGCCAGCAGATGGCTCACGATGCCCTTTTGTTGCGGCTGCTGCATACCCCTTACGGATAAATTGTGGATGACCGGCTCTTTAGCCAGAGCATTATCCGCGAAATACTGTTCCACTGCGCGCTGGAAATGGGGAATTACATCGTCGGCTACCGAACCGCCCAAGACGCCGATCACCACCCGGTCGTCTCGGGTTTGCGGCGGCGGCATTGCATTCAGGTCAGCTGTGGGCGAACTCGAGGTAAAACCGTAATAGGGATGGGCGATTATCCCTTCCCAACTCCCGCGTCTCGGAGTTACTCCGGGATTGCCGCTGACCTCCGTTGCTGGAGAAGTAGAATACCATTCGGCATAAGCCAAGTACCAAGTAACCCGGGCCATTCCCTCAAAGACCGCCAAGGTCAGCAGGAGTAGCAGGGAGTAAAAGATGGCTTTCTTACGGAAAGTCAAGGCATTCCTCTTGGGATCAAATTACCGCCGGTTATAATAATGGCGGCTATAGCCGGCGTCAATACGCGCCGGATTCGGGATAATTGCCTATGGCTGACGGCTGCCCGGCTCTCTTTCCCGTTCCCATGGGAATGACGGTTCTAATGGGCAATTGCCCGCCCCCGCCCCTAAAACCCTACCCCCGCCGCCGCTGGTTGCGATAGTTGGGGGCGGTTATCGCGTGCCAATCCACCATAGCGCCATCCATCAGGCGGGAGCCGATGCGGGGTTTCATCCCTTCCAGTTCCTCCGCGCTGAACACCGAAGTTAGCACCGTGGGCAGCCGGGTGTCGTAGCGATAGACTACAATCTGGTACAGCTTTTCCTCAGCCCAAGGCGTGCTGCTCTCGGTGCCCAAATCGTCCAGAATCAGCAGCGGCGCCGTCTTGACCTGCTCGAACAGTTCATCATAGCTGATGGGGCTGTCCGGGCTGAAGGCCCCCCGCAAATGGTCGAGCAGAGCCGGCACAAAGGTATAGAAGGCCGGCCGACCGCGCCGGATGCTTTCCCCGGCAATGGCTACCGCCAGATGGGTCTTGCCGCAGCCGCGGGGTCCGGTGAGCAGCAGCCAGCCCCTCGGGTGTTCGGCAAAGGCGGCCGTAGCCTGCTTGGCCCGGTTCAGCGTCTCCCGCCCGGCGGCGTCGGCATTAACGCCGCCCCAAGGGTCAAAAGCGTCAAAAGTCATCCGCTGCCGCATATCCCCAGGTATATCGCCCACCCGCCGCGCCAAACGGGTATTATGCTCCCCCAAGCGAAATACCCGGGAAAAGCCGCCGGCGGTTTCCATACGGGTACGCAGCCCTTCGTCAAGCCGCTCGACCGGCCCCCGCACGGTGATAATAGTAGGCAGGGCGGCGTTAAAGCGATGGTTCAGTATCTGAAACAGCTTTTCCTGCGCCCAGGGCGTAGTAGCCTGGACGCTCAAGTCATCCAACGCCAGCACCGGCACATTGCGAACCTGCTCGAACAGGTCATCATAGGAAACGGGATTGTCCGGGGCGTAGGTAGCCCGCAGGTGGTCGAGCAGGTCGGCGGCCACGATAAAATAGGTAGTAAAGCCCAATTCAATGCAGCGATTGGCGGTCGCCACGGCCAACTGCGTCTTGCCGCTGCCGCTGGGGCCGGTAAAGGTCAGCCAACCCTGGGGATTGGCGGAAAAGGCGGCGGCCGCTTCCCGGGCCGCCCGGAACATTCCCTGGCTGACCGCATCCGGCAGCGGCCCCTCCGGGCGGATGTTGTCCAGCGTAATACGGCGGAGTTCGCCCAAGTTGCTGTAGCGATGCAAGGCTTCAACCCGCCCGGCCGGTTCTTGCTCCTGGCAGCGGCAGGGAAACGCCTCGCCAAAATCGGGATGACCCACCGGCACCCGCTTGCTGACCCAGCCGGCACCGTGGCAGATGGGGCAAGCCGCTCCCTCCGGCTCCTCCGGGCTGATGCTGGGGATGCCCGCCCTATCGCCGTTGGTAATCCTCCGGATATCGCGGTCGGCGATCCGGCGCAGGATGTCGCCCAGGCTTTCCATTTTCAATCCTCTCCCCCGGCCACAGGGTTGCCCCGGCTTTGACGCCAATGCCGGGCGCGGCGGCCGGCGCGCTGTCGTCCGATTTCGCCAAGTCGATTTTGCCCTCGGCCGCCCAGCGGCGCAAAATAGCCGCTATATAGCTCCAACTGCGCTTGTTTTCCCGGATGGCAATGTCAAAGGCGGCGGCAATCCAGCTTTCCGGGTAGCTGTCCTCAGCCTCTTGCAGGTAAGCCGCCATTTGCGGGCCAATCAAGCCGATGTTGTCCTCATAAAGGGCATAGATGTTGGGACGATTGCCGGCCGCCGGTTCCGGCGCGGCCGGTTCTACCGGGTCGAACTGCGACCCCTCCGACGGAACCGGCGCGGCGCCATCGGCCGCTTGCCGGGCTAAATGGCGGCGGTTGGCGGCGGTGTTCAGCAAGTAGCGGGGGCATTCCGCGCCGGCCGCCGGGACGCGCAGCAAAGTTTTACGGGCTACCGCTTGCGCCAACCCCTGCCGTACCTGTTCCTGCGGATTGCCGCCCAGGGATTTGACCCCTTGCCGCAGCGTCGGGTCGTTCAACAGTTCGTCCTCGCTCAAAGCGCGGACGGCAACCCGCTTTTGGCTCAGCAGCCAGAAAGCGCGCAAGGTTACTTTCAGTTCCGCCGCATCCTCAATTTCCGCCAGCAGGGAATTAAAGAAAGGGTCGGGAACCGGCGTGGCCCGGACATTGGCCGGAAAGCCGTTAAAGGCCATCGCTAAAACTCCTCGTCGCCGCGGCCCAAGGCGTCAAAGCGCACCAGATTGCTGCGAAACCGCAGCTTGACGCTGCCCACCGGCCCGTGCCGGTGCTTGGCAACGATTATCTCCGCAATGTTGCGGGGATAGGGCCGGTCGGGAAAGTGCTGCTGCCAGTCCTCCTCGGTGTAATAGACATCCTCCCGGTAGATGAACATTACAATGTCGGCGTCCTGCTCGATCGAGCCGCTGTCCCGCAAGTCGGAAAGCTGCGGCCGGTGGCCGGGACGTCCTTCGACAATGCGGCTGAGCTGGGAGCAAGTTACAATGGGAATCCGCAAATCCCGGGCCATGCCTTTGAGGGAGCGGGAGATTTCGCTGATTTCCTGCACCCGGTTTTCCCCTACTCGGCCACTGCGATTCTGCCCCGGAATCAGCTGCAAATAGTCCACCACCAGCAAATCCAGTCCGTCGGGACTGAGGGACAGCCGCCGCGCCTTGCCGCGCATTTCCACGATGCCCTGAAAGGGGGTATCGTCGATATAGACCGGCAGCTCCGACAGTTCGCCGATGGAGTCGTTGACCCGCTGCTCCTCCGGTTCGGACAACAGCCCCAAGCGCAGGCGGTGGGCGTCCACTTCGGCATCGCTGGCCAGGATGCGGATGCCCAACTGCTCCCGGCTCATTTCCAGGCTGAAAATGCCCACGGTAGCCCCGTTGCGGGCGGCGCTGATCGATACATTGACCGCCAAGGCGCTTTTGCCCAGACCGGGGCGCGCCCCCAGGATCAGCATATCGGAACGCTGCATCCCGCCCAGCAGTTGGTCCAAGTCATTATAGCCGGTCATTACCGGAGCGGTGTCATCGAGGGCCGGGTCGGCCAAGGCCGCCCGGTCTTCGAGGAACTGGTCGTAAATCTGCCGCAGGGAGACAAAGCCGCGTTCCGGCTGATTGTCCCGCACCTTGAACAGCACATCCTCGGCCTGCCGCAGGGTAGTCTCCACATCGGCGGTGTCGGCGTAGCCTAGGGCCGAAATGCGGCCGCCGGCAGTAATCAGCCGGCGCATTACCGAAGTGCGGGAAACCAGCTGCGCGTAGTATTCGGCGTGGGTCGAAGTGGGTGTTACCGAAACCAGATGGCTCAGATACGCCATCCCGCCCACATTTTCCAGTTGGCCGGTGCGCTGCAACTCCCGGGCCAGCGTAACCTGGTCAATGGCTTCGCTGCGCTGAAACAGGTCCGTAGTGGCGGCAAAACACAGCCGGTTTTTCTCCCGATAGAAGTCCTCCGGCTTAATCAGATGGGAGACCTGGAGAAAGGAATCGCTGTCAATCAGCAGCGACCCGATAACGGCTTCCTCGGCCTCGATGTCGTGGGGCAGCAACTGCTCCGCGTACATTGCCCGCCTACTCTGCGGCCTCGGCGATGATGTTGATGGTAGCCTGGATGTCCGCCGACAGGCGGAGGGCCGCGGCGTACTCCCCCGGCTCCCGGATGGGGTCGATGGTGGACACCAAGCGGCGGTCGATGTCCCGGCCCAAGGTTTCGGTCAGGGCTTCGGCGATGCGGGTGTCGGTGATGGCGCCGTAGTAGCGGCCGGTGGGCGTAACCCGGGCCGCCAGGGTGATGGTAGTGTTGTCCAGCAGTTGGGCCAACTCCTCCATAACCTGGGTTTCCCGGGCCCGCTGCTGGTCGCCGGCCGTCTTGATTTTATGGGCGCGCTTGAGAATTTCCGGCGTGGCAACCTGGGCCAGCCGCTGGGGAATCAGGTAGTTGCGGGCGTAGCCGTCGGCCACCCGCTTGATTTCCCCGGCGTGGGCCTGGTTCGGCACATCCTGCAAAAAGATGACTTGCATAAACCTTTCCTTTTCTGAAGTGATGAATAGGCGTGGCGGGTATTATACCCCAAAATCGGGAATGGGGGAAAGGGGGGCGGGCGACACCGTTTCCGATGCTTTCCGGAGCTGCCCTGCTTACTGCACCCGGCTGGTGAAAACAGGAACCCGGCAATGCTCCCGGCTTGGGGCGGGAATGCTGTCATTAGCCGAACCGCGCCGCCCCCTATGCTATAATCCCGCCGATGTTGCCGCGAATCCGCCAATCCTTGCCGCCATCCCTTTCCCCGGAACTGATTGCCGCCGCCCTGCTGCTGGTCTTGGCGGCGGCATTGCGCTTTTACGCCTTGGCAGAAATACCGCCGGGACTCCATCAGGATGAGGCGGCTACGGGCTACGCCGCCTGGGCTTTGCTGAACTATGGCATTGACCGCCACGGCTTTTCCTGGCCCGTACTGTTCGTTGACACCGGCAGCGGCAAAAGCGTCCTCTATTCCTACTTGGTAATGCCTTTCATCGCCCTGGGCGGTCTCAATGTTGCCATCCTCCGCATCCCTATGGCCCTCGCCGGCATAACGGCATTATTCCTGATGTGGAGAATCGGGATGCAAGCCGCCGGCCGCGGCTTTGCCCTGCTGCTGTTGCTGCTGTTGGCATTCAACGCTTGGCATCTGATGGCATCCCGTTGGGCGATGGAAGCCAACCTCCTGCCCTTTCTGCTGCTGTTGAGCGTCTATTTCCTCGCCCGCCCCGACCGCGCCCGGCTGCTGATTCAGTCCTTGGCGGTCATACCCCTGTCCCTGACCGTGTACGCTTACGGCACCGCCTACGCCTTGGCGCCGCTGTTTCTAGGATTGGTCTTTAGCTGGCTCTTGCTGAACCGGTTAGCCGACTGGCGACGCTTGGCGGTATTAGCCGCCCTGGCCCTGGCGGTGACGCTGCCCATCATCCTGATGCTGGTGGTCAACACTTTCGACCTGGATTCCATCGTAGCCTTGGGCGTGTCCATACCCCGGGTTCCCGCCACGCCCCGTTACGAGTTCACCAGTTTATTGTTCACCAGCCCCCGGGAAGGGATCCTTGCCAATACGCTAGCCTTGGCTACTATGCTGTTGGGGGGAGCGGACACTTCCCCGCGTCCCACCAGTGCCTTGCCCGGATTCGGCGCGCTGCCGCCCTTCGCCATTTTACTCAGCTTGGTTGGTATCGGATTTGTCTTATACCGGGCTAAACGCCGTCAAGACTATGGGATACATCTGCTAGTCGCTTTCTGGTTTGCCGCCGCCTTGCTTGTTGCCCTGCTTACCGAAGTCAACATCCAACGCATCAACGCCATCTGGCTGCCCGCCCTGTACCTGATGGCATTAGGCATCTTTACAATCTGCCGCCCCCGCCGGCTCCTCTATATCGTGGCGGCGGTCTATGTGGCCTACAGCAGCCTTTTCGTTTATCACTACTTCCGCGACTACAACGCCATTGCGGCGGATATTTTCAACGCCGGCTTGGAAAAAGCCTTGCCTCGGGCGGTAGCCGCCGCCGGGGATGGGGTAATCGCGGTGCATATTCCCGACCTGCCCAACCTTACCGCCATCTATCCAATGTTTTACCTGCAAATCCCCCCCGACCAGTATCGCGATACCACCGTGATTGCCCGGCCCAATGTTGAAAGACGCCCCATCCTGGCTTATGGGCAATTCGTATTTGTGTCGCCCTTGACCGCGGGGCCAGACGGCTTTTACCGTCGGTTATTGCAATCCGGCGGCATTGCCCTGAACCCGGTAGCCCATCACATCCTGACCGCCCCGGACGCCGCAAAACTCGACGCCAACCACCTGCTAATGGAGCGATACGGCCAGCATTATTATATCTATGACCCGTCAGTGCCGGCCGCCGCCGTTGCCCGGGGGCCGCTGCAACCGGCGTCTCGCCCGGCCGTGTCCGAACCGCCGGCCGTCCAAGCCCAGTTCCATATCTATCGCCAGGACAACGCCCTGACCTACTATAAAGAGAACTGCACCGCTTACGACACCCGGGCCAAGTTCTTTCTCCATATCATCCCCGCCAACGCCGCCGCCTTGCCGGCGACGCGGCCGGAATTGGGCTTTGCCAACCGAGACTTTTGGTTTGGTGAACACGGGGCCTTGTACGGCCGCAACTGCTGGGCGGTAGTTCCCCTGCCCGACTACCCCATCGCCGCCATCAAAACCGGCCAGTTCATCGCCGGCAAAGGCGAACTCTGGCGGGTCGAATTCCCCGCCGCCCCGGGCCAAAACTAATCCCCCATCCCCAACCGGTTGACAGATCCCCCGCCGCCATAGATGATATGGTCAACTTAACTAAAGGAGGCGCAGCGGTGAAGGCTGCCGTTTTGTACGAATATGGTCAACCCCTGGTGGTCGAGGATGTGGAACTCGACGAACCCCAGGCCGGCGAAGTCCTGGTCAAAATCGGCGCCGCCGGCATCTGCCGCAGCGACCGCCACTTTATGCACGGCGACGCCAATATCCACCTCCCCGCCGTCCTCGGCCACGAAGGCGCCGGCACGGTCGAAAAAGTCGGCCCCGGCGTTACCCTGACCCAACCCGGCGACCAGGTCGTCCTTTCCTTTGTCCCGGCTTGCGGCCGCTGCCAATCCTGCCTCGCCGGCCGCTCCAACATCTGCGATTTGCACATGGCGACCGGCCCCTTTATGCTCGACGGCACCACCCGCCTGCACAAAGACGACCAGCCCATCCACCACATGGGCAAAGTAGCCTGCTTTGCCGAATACGCCGTTGTTCCCGAAACCGGCTGCATCCCCACCGCCGCTGAACTGCCGATGGACAAGGCGGCGATGATTGGCTGCTGCGTCCCCACCGGCGTCGGCGCAACCATGTTCAGCGCCAATGTCCAGCCCGGCAGCACCGTGGCCGTCGTCGGCTGCGGCGGCGTGGGCTTGAATGTGATTATGGGCGCGCAACTCCTCAACGCCGGCCGTATCATCGCCGTGGACATCCGGGAAAGCCAGCTCGAATTCGCGATGAAATTCGGCGCGACCCACTCCGTCAACGCCGCCGACCGCGACCCGGTCGCCCAAGTCAAGGAAATCACCGGCGGCCGTGGCGCCGACTACACCTTCGAGGTTTTCGGCTCCGCGGAAACCGTCAAAACCGCCTATGATATGTGCAGCAAAAGCGGCACCGTAACCGTCGTGGGCATTGCCCCCATCGGCGCCGAAGCCCCCATCAATGCTGTGGACCTGGTGCGGAACGAAAAGACTTTGCGCGGCACCTACTACGGCTCCGCCCGTTCCCGCATCGATATGCCCACGATGATTGACCTGTACCTTGCCGGCAAGCTGAACCTCGACGACTTGGTCGTCCGCCGCTACTCCCTCGACCAGATCAACGAAGCCTATGGCGATATGGACGCCGGGGAAGTGGGCCGCGGCGCCATCGTCTTTGACTGACCCGCGATTACCCCGCCCTTGTTGACCATTCCCGCCCGGCCGCCCATTCCGGGCGCGCGGTAAAATATCCCCGGCCAGGGAAATAAGGAGGCCGTTATGCCCCGGTTGGCAGCCCTCAGCGAAGTCCAGCGGCGCACTTTGGAATTCTTTCCCTGTCTGGAAAATGACACCGCGCCTTGGGTCGCCCCCAAAGACCTCGCCCGCAGCAAAGTGGCCCTGGTAACTACCGCCGGCCTCCACTTGCGCGGCGACCCGCCCTTTGCCCGGGATGCGGCCGGCGGCGAATCCTCTTACCGGGTCATCCCCAGCAACTGCAATCCCGCCGACATCGTACAAAGCCACTTCTCCATCGGCTTTGACCACACCGGCATCTATCGGGACTTGAATGTCACCTTTCCCATCGACCGCCTGCGCGAACTGGCCGACCAGGGCATCATCGGCAGCCTGGCGGATAACTACTACTCCTTTATGGGCGCTTTGCGCGACCCCAGCCGCCTCCTTGCCGAAACCGGCCCCGAAGTCGGCCGCCGCCTCTTGGCCGAAGGCGTCGACATTGCCCTGCTAACCCCCACTTGACCCCTCTGCACCCACACCGTGAGTGTGCTGGCTCGTATCCTCGAGGAACACCGCATCGCCACCACCGCCCTTGTGATGGTGCGCGAACACGCCGCCAAGGTAAAACCGCCGCGCGCGCTCTTTGTCCCCTTTTACTTCGGCTTTGCTTTGGGCAAGCCCGACGACCCGCCCTATCAGCATCGGGTCATCAAAGCCGCCTTTGACCTGCTGCAAGCCGCTGCCGGCCCCGTCCTGGCTGACTTCCCGGAGGATGACGACCCGTCCCTTATGCCCCAAGCCTCGGAAGTAACCGCCGCTCCCTTTCAAGTTTCCCGCAGCGCCGCCGACGAAGTTACCGCCCTGCGCGCCTTTTACGAGCGTTGGGTCGCCGGCCACGGCGGCCGCACCGCCGTAGGATTGAGCGGCATCCCCCAACGCCGCTTTCGGGGAATGGTCCATTTCCTCGAAGCCGTCGCCCGCGGCGAGGAAACCGACCCGCCGGAACGCCCGGCGGCCGTTTCCCGCCCCCAGTTCATCCGCTACTGCGCTGACGACCTCAAAGCCTTCTACTACGAGGCCCGGATGGCCCAGCAGCCCAATGCTGACGCCGACGCCCTGCACCGCTGGTTCTGGGGCAGCACCGCCGCCGGCAAACTCATCGCCGACATCGCCGCCCGCCTGAACGCGGCCGACGACCCTACCCTCAAAGCCATCGCCTACGGCTTGGCCCGCTAGAATCGTTGCGGAAAGTTATCTAATGTCCGAGCTAACCGTCAAACTGGTAACCACGGCGGCGGAACGGCAAGGCGCGGTCGCTCTGCGGCTACAAGTATTCGTCGCCGAGCAAGGCGTCCCGGCCGACATCGAAGTGGACGAATATGATGCCGACCCCACCACCGTCCACGCCGTAGCCTTGCATCAAGGCCGAGTTATCGCCACCGGCCGCTTGGTCATCGAACCGGATGACACCGGCCAACCCATCGGCCGCATCGGCCGGATGGCAGTCGCCGCCGACTGGCGGCGGCAAGGGATTGGCGGCCAAATCCTGCAACGCTTGGAAGCGGAAGCCCGCAACTTGGGCTTGCCCCGCTGCCACCTCCACGCCCAGGAATATGTTAAAAACTTCTACACCAACCTCGGCTACCGGGAACAAGGCGAAGTCTTTACAGAAGCGAACATCCCCCACATCGCAATGGTGCGGGAGCTGTAGCGGTAAAGTCCAATACCCCGGAAAGTAGTATAATGCCCTCAACCCAACCTTGATAAAAGCGGAGCCGGCTATGCTGCTCGAGTCCATCAGTATCCAGGGCTTGCTCTCCTTCCGGGATGTCGAACTGGAAATGCGGCCGCTGAATGTCCTCATCGGCCCCAACGCTTCGGGCAAATCCAACTTCATTGAAATAATGGCATTGCTGCAAGCCGTGCCGTGGGACTTGGCCGGTTTCTTTCGGCGGAACGGCGGCATTTCCGATTGGCTGTGGAAGGGGACGGGGACAGCGCAGGAAATGGGTTCGGTAACCGTTTGGACTGCTTCGGATGACTACGCGTCATCTTACAGTCTGGCAATGAGGGAGCGTGGACAGCAACTGGATATTGCTGCCGAGTGTCTGTTGAACCTGTCTGTGCCTGCTACCGAATCCAACGAACAGTCATATATTTTCCTGGTGAATGAAGGACGAGGCTCCGTCATCACTAATTTGGAACTCGGAAATAGCGTTGCTCAAGTAAGCGAGGAAAATCAGCTCCAAGTCAATGCCATTGACTTGGAGGGATTAAAACCCGGTCAGTCCGTCTTGCAGCAAATCAAAAACCCGCTCCTGTACCCGGAAATGCACTTCCTGAGCAGTCAGTTCGACGCCATCCGCCTGTACCGGGACTGGAATATGGGCCGCAACAGCGCCCTCCGCCGGCCGCAGCCCACCGACGCCCTTACCGATTTCCTGTACGAGGATTTCGCTAACTTGTCCCTGGTGCTGAACCGGTTAGAGCGCAGCCCGGCAATGCAGGACATCGCGGAACAGCTTAAACAGTTCTACGAAACCTACGAGCGGGTCGGCGTGGACATCTACGCCAACACCGCCCAACTCTGGATACGGGAAAAGGGCTTGAGTAGCCCGGTGCCGGCAACCCGACTTTCCGATGGCACTTTGCGCTTTCTAGCCCTGCTGTCCATCCTGTGCCACCCGGAACCACCGCCGCTGATTTGCATTGAGGAGCCGGAGTTGGGACTGCATCCCGACATCATCCATCAGTTAGCCAAACTGCTGCTGGCGGCATCCCAGCGCACCCAGCTTATCGTTACCACCCACTCCGCCGAGTTGGTTGACCACTTGTGGGAGGACCCGGAAAGCGTGGTAATCTGCGAGCGTTACCCGGAGACCGGCACCGAGCTTAACCGCCTGAAAAAAGAGGAGCTGAAAAGCTGGCTGGAGCGGTACGAATTGGGGGAGTTGTGGCGGCACGGCCATATCGGAGGTTCCAGGTACTAGATGGCAACTGCCGTAAGAATCTATTTCGAGGGCGACCCCAAGTTGCGTCCGGGTTTCCGGAATCTCTTTGCCGGTCTGCAATCGGCAAGCCGCCGAATTACCCCGGTGCCGTGCAAGGCAAACGCCATTGCCGACTTTATGGATGGCATCAAAGACTACCCTGACGCGGTCAACATCCTGCTCATCGACTCCGAAGGGCCATATACGCCCAATCTGCGGCAAGAAGTGCGGCAGCACGACCATTGGGATACGGCTTTAGGCCGCCAAATTCCCGACGACCGCCTGCACTTTATGGTGCAAGTTATGGAATCCTGGTTCCTGGCTGACCGCGCAACCCTGCGGAACTATTACGGGCAAGGTTTTGCGGAAAACCGCTTGCCGGCCAATCGGCAGGTCGAGCAAATCCTTAAAGACGATGTTATCAACGGCTTGACCGCCGCTACCCGCGACACCGGCAAAGGCCGCTACCACAAAACCCGCCACGCCCCGGCTTTGTTGGCATCGCTCAATCCCGCCCAAGTGCGCGCCGCCGCCCCGGCCTGTGCAAACCTGTTCGCCGCTTTAGAGCAGCTATAACCGCCCGGTAACTGTGTGAATACACCCTAATTTTCGAGAGTAACCCTGACCGCTTCCACCACTTGGTTTGCTACACGATAGGTTGCTTCGACTTCTTGAAAGTCGATGATAGGGGGCGTGTGGTGGGCGTTATCGTTACGCTTCCTTACTGCTGCGAGCAGTTTCTGAACTCCATCCTCGCCCACATTCTGACGTACCAAGTCGTCGAATTTTCCCCGATATGCCGGGTCAAAGGCGGACAAGGTATCCCGTATCTCGCCTACCGTTGCGTTCCTGATACTACTCAGGCGGCGAAGTTGAAGGAAATTGGGGAAGAAGTTCGCGCTTTCTTCGTCCCTGCACCCAATTTGTAGCCGTACTATAACCAAGCGGGTAACTTCTTGTTCAATTTCACCACACATCAACCCATTGATGTGGCGTACCAGATAAGATAGAATCTCCGGAGCAGTATCGGGATACCGCATCAGGTGATCCTGGTAATCCTCTAGTGCCTTTTCAGTACGCGGCAGCAGAGAGGGCATCGGATTAGGCACCAAAAGCGGAATGCGCTAGCTCAAATCGTTGCCGAACCTCCAAGGCGTGGCTAGTGTTATAGGTCACTGCGCTCATAAAGGCCTCGTCAGCGCGTAATTTGGCATAGGCACTGCGAATGTCAAGGTTGACGGAATGGTCCAGCTCTACCAAGCAAGCCACGACTGCATCCAAGGCAGCCAAGTTAAGTCTTCCCCGCAGGTGAAAGGGCTTATCCTCTAGCTGCGAGCGGGCTACGTTGCAAGACTGGGCAAACCGTTTCCCCAAGTCTCCCAGCTTCTCAGTATCCGATTCGTCAAGAACCTCCATATACCAGTTCATAAAGTGCTTCATGGACTGGCCACCGTACTTGGTATCTCCGTATTTACGCCAATTTTCGGCAAGGGCCAATACCCGTAGAACCAGCTCAACATCGCGAAATCGCGCAGCCGGTTCCGGCGCACCAATAAGTGCTCGCCAGTCAGGATTCTCGTTCAACGTGGACAAGAATCCATTTGCATTGCCACGGAAAATCGCCCGGCGAATCTCCATATAGTTAAGCCGGATTCCTCCCGTGTTCAGCCGTTCGAAAATCTGGTAAACGCTGGAATTGTCATCCGGCTGGATTTGCCGGATGACTATAGCCCGCAAAGTAGCTTCGTCCAGCAACGAGCGATCGTATTCGGTCAATCCCGCGTAAGACCGGCCGTTCCAGAGAGAGCTGACACCACGCAGGGTGAACTTCCCCTCGTAGAAACGAGCTATGGTGGCGAGGCGTTGGTGACCGTCGATGACGGTCAGATTAGGATCGGAGCGATCCCGGTACAGGAATACCTGCGGAACCGGCAGCCCCAAAAGGAACGACTCGATAAGGCGGCTGCCTTGAGTCTGGTTCCAAATATAGCTACGCTGAAAATCCGGCATGAACAGCTGGCCGGATTGCCATTTTTCGTACAGCCCCTTTATGGTATAGTCCGCCGGATACGACATTATGTCGTAGTGGGCAACCTGTATCTCGTCCTCCTCGTCAGAGTCCTCAGTCTCCTCAACCTGCAGTTCTTCTTCTACGGATACCATTGAAGCCTCCTTTAAAAAAGGCGAAAGGCAAGATGATTCACTTTAACACTTTTTCAATTATAAAACAAGTCCCTCACCCCACCCAAAAAACGCCCCGGCCTTGCCGCCGGGGCATCTTTGCTCTTGCCGTGGTTCCGGGTAGGCCGCCCGGCGGCCCACCCGGAACGGGGTTACTTCGTCCAGGTCATCGTGTTAATCAAGATGCGCCGGCCCCCGGGCATATTGACAAACTCCAAATCCTTGTTCACCCCCCACACCGACACAATCTCCATCATCGGCAATTGCAGCAGATTCTGGGTGAACAGGTCGTAAGCCTCCGTCATCAGCTGCCGCCGCTCCTCGCCGCTGGCCGCCAACGCCCGCTGCCCCAGCTCATGCCACTCGGCGTTGCAGTTCTTCGACCGGTTGGACGCGCAGCTCATATAGAAGTTAATCTGCCGCCCGAAGTCGAAGTACTCGCCGCCCGGCGCAAAGAACACCAGTCCCGGCGACGCCCCGGTCCGCGGCGGATCCGCCAACGGCACCGCCGCCGCCGCATCCTCCGGACTGGCTCCGCCTTCCAACTCCGCGTCATAAGTTACCGCCGGGCCGGTCAGATGCCGATCCCGCCACACGCTGCCCTCCACCACCTGCGGGGTCACATTCAGCCCCACATCGTTCCAGAAGGTAATCAGCGACTCGGTAATCTCCACATCCTTGGCGTAGCGGCCCGCCCGGGTCCAGAACTGAATCTCATTCTCGGGGTCATAGTTGACCGAAGCCAGCAGTTCCCGCGCCCGTTCCGGGTTGTAGGGATAAATCGGCGCGGCGTTCTCCTCGTTCACCCCCAAAGTGCCGGGGATGCCGTTGGGGCCGCTGGAACAGCGCGACTCCGGCCCAAAGAAAGCCAACGCCAACTCCAACTCCTCGCAGTCAATAGCGTGGGTCAACGCCTGCCGCACCTCCAGCTTCCGCAGCTCCGGATGCCAGATGGTATCCACATTGATGGTATAGACTTCGCCGGACACCACCTTGACCGTCTTGCCGTTGGCGCTGTTGTTAATCGGCTCCGCCTGGTCAATGGACACCGCCCAGGACACATCGGCTTCCCCGGTCTGAATCATCGCCGACCGCACCGTTTCCTCCTCCCGCCAGATATAGCGGGCGTCGGTAATGGTCGGTGCTTGGGTGATGAAATCCACCGGTTGCGGTTCCACATAACCGTCATAAGCGGTCAGCGTAATGTATTCGCCGCGCACCCACTCGTCCCACATATAGGGGCCCCAGCCGATGACCTGGCCGGAAGCGTCCCGATCCTCTTGGGAAACACTCTGATGGTAGCCGGGAGCGACGAAAATGTGGAACTGACCGAACCGCGGCAGCACCGGGCAGGCGCTTTCGCAGACGAAGTCCACCGTCATATCGTCAATGATTTCCGCCCGGGCTTCCCGCACCTGGGAATAGGGCTGGTACTCCACATTGCTGCCCAACTGGTTGATGGTATAGGCCGCCGCTTCGGCGTTCCAATCCTCGCCGTTATGGAACTTGACCCCTTCCCGCAGCGACAACCGCCAGGTGTTCGGCTCCACCTGCTCAAAGCCGGTAAAGCCGGCCGTGGTGACGTCGGTAAAGTCCGGCCCAAAGAAGGATATGGGCTGCGCCACATTGTGGACAATCTGGTTGGGGTACAAAGTAGTGCTGAGCCACGGGTCGGGCAGGGACGGCTCCTCGTTGATAACGATGACCACATCATCCCGACTGGCCACTACCGCCGCCGCCGTCGGCCGTGGCGTCGGCTGCACCGTCGGCACCGGGGTATGCGTCGGCTCCACATCGGTAGTTTCCACCACCGGGACGGCCGTCGCGGTCGGCGCGGCAGTCGGCGGTGCCGCTCCGCCGCAAGCAACAATGAACAGAGAGGCCAAACCGACGACGCCCAAGGCCCACCGGCCCAAACGCCGCCGTATGCAATGCTTAGGTTCCAAGATTTCCAATCCTCCTTAGGTTTTAAGCTTTCGGGTCTGCCGCTAATCTTTCCCCATCAGGCAAAGCTGCACAAAATAAGATATTGTTAAAACTCCATTCTGTCAATAATTTCCGGCGAATTGGCGGCCAGGGATTTATACTCGGCCGCTAAAACCCGCCCCGTCCCGTAACCGGGCAACGGCACAGCAACCAGCCAACAGTCAGTAACTCCGCAACGGCAGCAGCAGATACACGGCAAAGGCGCGGCGGTCCTTAACCGGAACTTGCTGAAACTTGGCAATAGCCTCCGCTACGGCAATGATGTCCTGAAGGACGAAATTCTTGTCGTAGTCGGCCTCCGGATCATAATCGGCTTGATGCCGCTTCTGCTGCATATCGACGAACTTGTCTGCGAAGTCCTGAACTTCCTCCGGGAACTTCTGGATGATAGCGGCGCGATTGCAGCGTTGCCGCGCCGCGCCATGCTCCAAAGCCCGATAGACCTGCCGCCACGCCGGTTCGCTGCGATCCGACCCGGCGCCGCCTACCAGCAGATCAGCGCAGCAGACCGCCAGGCAGTGAAACATAGCGTAGTAGGTGGTGCTGACCGCCCGGCGCAGGTTGGCTTGCCGCGGCCGGCCCCGGCTGCCGGCTTCGACCAGGTCCCGAGCCGCCGCGATAAGGTCAGCCGATTTTATCAACCCGCCCCCTCCGCAAGGCCGATTTGTACCCCTTCATACCGATAAAAGACGGCGAGGGGAACTCCGTTACTCCCACTGCTGCCAGCTTGGGGCGTACCCGCCGAATCAAGCTCACCGTCCAAGTCGGATCCAGCCGCTTCATATCCCCGTCAACCACAATCAGCACCCGCAGGTAATCCTCCCCGCACCAGTCCACATCCGGGGTTACGACAATCGGCCCAAAATCCAGTTCGCCGTCAAAGCGCTCTTTCAGGGTTTCGGCAAAAACTTCCTTAACCTTTTCCAAGGCTTCCGCGTCCAGCATAAAACTTCCCCCTTTCTCCCGTAAGTTGACCAGACTGCAACGGTTGGATGGCGATAAGGTCATCCGATTTTATCAACCCGTCCCCTCCGCAAGGCCGATTTGTACCCCTTCATACCGATAAAGGACGGCGAGGGGAACTCCGTTACCCCCACCGCTGCCAGCTTGGGCCGCACCCGCGTAATCAAACCCACCGTCCAAGTCGAATCCAGCCGTTTCATATCCCCGTCAACCACAATCAGCACCCGCAGGTAATCCTCCCCGCACCAATCCACATCCGGGGTTACGACAATCGGCCCGAAATCCAGTTCGCCGTCAAAGCGTTCTTTCAAGGTTTCGGCAAAGACTTCCTTAACCTGTTCCAAGGCTTCCGCGTCCAGCATAAAACTTCCCCCTTTCTCCCGTGAGCTGCCCCAATTGTAACCATTGGCTGGCAATGCTGCCCCGACTGTAACCGCCCGGCGGCGGCCCGAAATTTCACCCCGGGCCGCCCCCATTGCGCCGAACTAAACCCCCATCTGCCGGGCCAGGTCCGTGAAGTCCACAGCCACCACATCAAAAGACGGATCCGGCGTAGTGTCCACAACCACATCCGGCCCGTGTTCCTGCGGCCGCGGGACAAACCCGGTTTTCAACCCTTGCCCTTGCGCCGCCAGCAAATCCCCCTGATGCGCCGCCGTCATCATCACCTGCTCCGGCCGCAGCCCCAGCAGCTCCACGGCAGTCAGGTAGCTCTCCGGATCCGGCTTATAGTGGCGCGCCACTTCCGCCCCCAGAATGCAGTCCCACGGCAGCCCCCCGTTCTTTGCCATATTGGTCATCAGGGCAATGTTGCCGTTGGACATCGGCGCGATGATATAGCGGTGCTTCAGCCGGTACAGCCCCGGCGCGGAATCCGCCCAGGGACGCAAATTGTGCCAGAACCGGTTGACCGTATCCTTTTCGGCATCGGTCAACCCCGCAATGGCAAACTCGGCCAAAACTTCCTCCAGGGACATCCGATGCAAAGCGTCCAGGTTCGTCCACGGCAGTTCCCCGCTGCGAACCTTGTTCATATAGGGGCGATACTTCCCGCGCCAGCCATCGGCAAAGGCGGCCCAATCCCGTTCCAGACCCCGGGCCTGCCCGAAAGCCGCCGCCTGCTCAATAATGCTGCCGCGCCAATCCACCACCGTGCCGAAAACATCGAAAATAAGGGCCTTCACTTCGGAGACGGGCATACTTTCCTCCCGATGATTAAAATGGCAACCCGCAACGTCTCCGGTCGGCTAAAGTCCGGCCGCCCGGAAACGCAACGGGATAGATACCAAGTTGGTGCGAAAGTTAAGCCAGCTCGCTGACCGCCTGCCGCACCTCATCATAATCCGGCTCCGTAGCCGGCGACGGCGCAACCCACCGGTAGCGGACGACCCCATCCTTATCCACTACCACCACCGCCCGGTTCGCCGCCACATACCCCTCCATACCGGCCAGGTTCGGCAGCGCCACCTCATAGGCATTGACCGCCGCCCGGTTGAAGTCGCTCAGGAAGGGGTAGTTGACCTCATTGTCGTCCGCCCACTTCTTTTGGGCAAAGGGCGCGTCCACCGTGATGCCCACCACCTGCGCGTTCAAGCCGTTGAAATCCGCCGCCCGGTCCCGCAGCGCGCAGGCTTCCGTGGTGCAGACCCCGGTAAAAGCCCCCGGAAAGAACGCCAGCACCACGCTTTGCCCCCGGAACTCGCTCAAACTCCGCGCCTTCCGGTCCGTATCGTAAAGGGTAAAATCCGGGGCCGCCTGCCCAACTTCTGCTGCCATAATTTTGCCTCCTTAAAATTGCCCGGTCGCCCTTGCCCCGCCATCCCGCCCGGCCGTATTGCCGGCTTGTCAAAACGAACCCAAAGACGCCGCCATACTTGCTAACTGCGCCCTATCTTACCACAACCCAGCCCCCGGTGATAGCGATGGAATGGGACGGCACCGTCATTCCCACGAAAGTGGGAATCCAGAACCCCAATCTCCATAATCAATCCGAAAATTCATCCTAAACCCTCTTGACATCATCAAATCCATCCCCCATACTTATTATTGCGAGGTCAGACCTAGCCCCGGGACGCCGGGTCTCAAAACGATACGCTAGCTTACCGTGAAATACAGCTCACAGCGCGCTGTGGACGCCTCCGGCCACCGGCCGTCAAGCGTCCCTGCTCCTACCCCCGGGGACAGGGCCAAGGAACCCTCAACCCCCAACCGGAGCCGCGGAAAACGGCAAATCCCACCAGCCGCCAAACCGCCGCCCCATCCCTACAGGAGCTGGAGTTAACAGGTTGACTGGAGGCAGTTCAACCAACGGTAGCTGGACTGGGCCAACCCGCCGGCATGGCAACCATACCATCCGGCGCCAGTAGCCAATTCAAGGTCCATTTGCCGGACGGCGAATCTGGTCGGGCAAAGCTGGAGTGATGCAGCCAGGATTCCAACCAGCCAGGCAACCCGCATGGCCAGACTAGCCAACCGCCTCCCGCACGGGCGGAACCCGTGGCCACGGGTTCCGCCCCCCAGCGAACTACCCCAGTAGCAATAGGCAAACCCCAACCGCCGGGGCGGCCCCAAGCCGCCGCCCCGGCCATACCCCGTACTTGCCTGCACCCATCCCTACCGAACCCCCTAGTCCCCAGGAAAAACCCACGCCGGTTCCCCAACCGTCCCCGACTCTCGTAATTGACTAGTTATCAATTGCCCGCCCGCAACCCCCCTTGCCGGCGGGAAATAGTGTATAATCCCCCTTTCCCACCGGCAAAATCCTCCGGGCGAACTGCCTTACACCATCCCAAAGGAGCAGGCTATGCTAATCGTTGACGCCCAGGTCCATCTCTGGGCCACCGGGCTGCCCACCAACCCGGCCCACCGCCAAATCACTTCCTTTTCCGTAACCGACCTGCTGCGGGAAATGGACGAAGCCGGCGTGGACGCCGCCGTCATCCATCCCCCGGGCTGGGATCCCAACTCCGGCCAACTGGCGGTGGACGCCGCCGCCCAATACCCCAACCGCCTGTCCGTGTTGGGCAACTTCCCCTTGGATAAGCCGGAAAGCCGCGCCCTGGTCGCCGACTGGAAACAGCAGCCGGGAATGTTGGGCTTGCGCTTTACCTTTCAGCAGCCCTATATGCTGACCTGGCCCACCGATGGCACGATGGATTGGCTGTGGCCGGCGGCCGCTGATGCCGGCTTGCCGGTCGCCTTGGCCTGCTCCGCCTTTCTGCCCGCCCTCGGCCCCATTGCCGAGCGCAATCCCGGCGTCAAACTCATTGTCGATCACTTCGGCCGCGGCGGCGCGGCTACCGACGAAGCGGCGTGGGCCAACCTCCCCGACTTGCTCGCCCTTGCCCAATACCCCAATGTCGCCGTCAAAGCCACCGGCGCCCCCAGCTACTCCAGCCAAGCCTACCCCTTTACCAACATCCACGACTACCTCCACCAAGTCTATGACGCCTTCGGCCCGGAGCGGATGTTCTGGGGAACGGACATTACCCGAATGCCCTGCTCCTGGAAACAGTGCATCACCCTCTTTACCGAGGAACTGCCTTGGCTGTCCGAATCCGACAAAGATCTGATAATGGGCCGCGCCCTCTGCAACTGGCTGAATTGGGACTTGCCCGCTTAACCCGGAGGGACGGGCGGCGGCTACCGTTGCCCGTCCCGTCATTGCCCCCGGATTTGCCCCCATCCCGGCCGCCGGTATAAAATACCGCCCTAAACCCCACTTTGACCGCCATCCTGCCCCTGGAGTTAGCGCGATGCCGCTGGATTTTGGCGTATTCCTTGACTTCCCCGTCCATCAAGGCGACACCCACGAGGACGCCTTTCGCAACACCTTCGAGTTGGTCGATTTAGCCGACGACCTGGGGTTGGATACCGTCTGGCTCGGCGAAACCCACTTCGCCCCGGAACGCGCCGTCCATTCCGCCCAAATGGTCATCGCCGCCGCCATCGCCGCCCGCACCCGGCAGCTCCGCGTCGGCTCGGCGGTTAATGTCCTGCCCTTAGTCCATCCCCTGCGGATTGCCGAGGAAGCCGCCACCGTGGACCAAATCAGCCAGGGCCGCTTTGAATTCGGCGTCGGCCGCAGCGGCAACATCCGCGCCTACGACACGATGGGCATCGACTACCTCGAAAGCCGGGAACGCTTTCAGGAAGCCCTCGAAATCATCCTCCAAGCCTGGCGCGGCGAACCCTTTTCCTACGAAGGCAAATACAACCACATCACCAACGCCCGCCTGACGCCCTTGCCTTACCAGAAACCCCATCCCAAAGTCCGCATCGCCTCCAGCGGCGGCGACAGCTTTGCCCGGGTCGGCAACCTCGGCTTTCCCATTTTCCTCTCCATGCGCGGAATGGATGTCTATGAACTGGAAAGCAACCTCAAATCCTACCATCAGGCTTGGCGCGACGCCGGCCACCCCGGCGCCAGCGGCGACATCTCCGTCCGCTTCCCCCTCTATGTTGCGCCCCGGGAGGAGGATGCTATTGCGGAACCCCGGGAAACCATTGAAAGCTACTTCCGCCGAATGCGCGAACGCTTTCAGCAGGGGCGCTTTGAGGAAGCCCTTTCCGATACCAGCGGCGGCGCCGAACAGATAGAAGCCCGCCGCGCCCGCCTCGATCGCCTGGAAAAAATGACCTACGATGACATCCTCGAAACCAAGGTAATTGTCGGCAGCCCGGAACGGGTCATCGACCGCCTGCATCAGTATCAGGAAATGCTTGGCTTAACCGGTTTCACCGCCGAACTCAACCCCGGCGGTATGCTGCCCAAAGCCGCCGTCCACCGCAGCCTGCAACTGCTGACCCAGGAAGTAATGCCGGCCTTCAAGTAGCCGGCCCCGGCAACCCGTCCGTTAAGGGAGCGCGCCATGCCCGCGGAGCCAACAATGAAGGTACTCGACCGCAAGGCCGCCGGCGCCCGGCGTTTTGCCGGGCAGGTCGCCGTAGTAACCGGCGCCGGCCAGGGCATCGGCGCCGCCACCGCCCGCCGCCTGGCTCAAGAGGGCGCGGCTATCGTTATCGGCGATATGGTCGCCGCTCCCGCTAACCGGGTGCGGGACGAAATCCGCGACTTCGGCGGCTCCGCCATTGTTGCCCTCGGCGAACTCTCCCAATGGGAAAACGCCCAAGCGTTAATGGCCGCCGCCCACGCCGAATACGGCCGCATCGATGTGCTGGCTAATGTCGCCGGCGGCACCATCTGGTTCCAGTCTTTCCAATACTACACCCCGGAGCAGATCCAAGCCGAAATTGACAAAAGTTTCTGGACTGCTGTTTGGTGCTGCCGCGCCGTCCTGCCCTATATGCTGACCCGGCAATCCGGAGCAATCGTCAATGTTGCCACCCACGCCGTCACCGGCGCCTTCCGCGTCCCCTACGCCGCCGCCAAAGCCGGGCAGATTGGCTTAACCACCTCCCTGTCCCGGGAAGTAGCTGACCAAGGCATCCGGGTCAACTGTATGGCCCCCAGCGGCACCCTGGCTGACGACCGGGTCACCGCCCGCAACTTCGGCATCAGCGTAACGCCCCCGGAACTACCCCCGGCGGAACTGGCCCGACAGGAAAAATACCGTCAAGAAACCCGCCTCTCCGAAATCCCTATGGGCCGCCGCGGCGACGCCGACGAACAAGCCGCCGCCATCGCCTTTCTAGCCTCCCCCGACGCTTCCTACATCACCGGCCAGGTCCTGGCCGTAGGCGGCGGCCAGCCCTACCCCTTCTAACCCGGCCGAAGTTGCCGGACATCGTCAGCGGACTTTGCAGTGCTATGGATGAAATTGCGGACATCATCGTCAAGCTCCACAATGCGCCGCCCAAGGCAGTTTTGGCGGTAGCCGGGGCCGGGAGCAGCGCGCTGTCCTGGCTGCTGGGCGTAGGGGGGGCGTCGCGGACGCTGCTGGCGGCGCAAGTGCCTTACAGCCGTCTGGCAATGATCGACTTGGTAGGCGTCGAACCGGAGCAGTATGTTGCGCCGGAGACGGCGCGGGCGATGGCTAAAGCGGCTTACCGGCGGGGGCTGCTGCTACGGGAGGATGCGGCGCCGGTGGTGGGGGTGGCTTGCACGGCGGCGATTGCTACGGACCGGACGCGGCGGGGCGCCGACCGGGCGTGCATCGCCGCTTGGGATGCGGCCCGGGTAATATCCGCCAATTTGACGCTGGAAAAGGGATTGAGGGACCGGGTAGGCGAGGAGGAAACGGTCAGCCGGCTGCTGCTGAAGGTTATGGGACAAGCCTTTGGGATTGACGCCGATTTGGAGTTGGGGTTGACGGCGGCTGAGGAACTGGAAATGGCCACGGTGGAGCATCCGGGGCCGGTACAGCGGCTGCTGTCCGGGGATGTGGCGGTAGTTATGGGGCAAGCCGACGGGCGGTTGGCGGCCGTAGAAACGGCGGCGGTACCGGATTCGTCCCGTCTGGCGGTGCTGCCCGGCTCCTTTAGTCCCTGGCACTATGGGCATCGGGAGTTGGCGCGGGTAGCCGGGGAAATTACCGGGTGGGAAGTTATTTACGAACTGTCGGTAGTCAATGTGGACAAGCCGCCGTTGACGGAAGGGGAAATCGGGCGGCGGGCGGCGCAATTTGCCGGGCAGAGCCGAATTGCCTTGACCCGGGCGCGCACTTTTCGGGAAAAGGCGGACTGCTTTCCCGGCTGTGTCTTTGTTATCGGTTGGGATACCCTGGTTCGGCTGATTGACCCCAAGTATTACGGCAATTCGGAGATGGCGATGCTGACGGCGTTGGCGGAGATATGGGCTTTGGGCTGCCGGTTTCTGGTGGCCGGACGGGCGATGGATGGGGTGTTTCGGACTTTGGCGGAAGCGGCGATTCCTGGCGGATTTCGGCCGCTGTTTCAAGGGATACCGGAGGCGGCGTTTCGGGCCGATGTTTCGTCGACGGAGCTGCGGGAACGGGGCAGGTGAAGCCGGGACGGGGCTATGCTCCCCCGCCCCGGGAAAATCGTTACGCCTTGCCTTCCTTAATCCAGTCAGCCAGCCGCTCGGCAATCATCAGGGTAGTTACATTGGTGTTGGCGCGCACTACATCGGGCATTACCGAGGCGTCAATCACGCTCAAGTTGTTGAGGCCATAGACCCGGCAATACTGGTCAACTACCGCCATCGGGTCATCAGCCGGCCCCATTTTGCAGGTGCCGGAGGAGTGCTGCTGGGTGGATACATTCCGCAGCAGCCAGGCGTCAAGGGCGACATCGGAAACCAGGTCGGCGTCAGTGGGCGTGATGCGGTGGGTGATGATACTGGCAAAAGCCGGGGATTCGGACAAGCGGAGGCACAAGCGGACGGCTTGCCGCATCCGTTCCCGGTCGCCCGGGTCATCGAGATAGTTGTAGCTTAACTCCGGCTGCACATAGGGGTCGTTGGCGGTCAAGCGCAGTTCGCCGGCAGTGGCGGCGTTTTCCAGAGCCGGGGCCATACGGAACCCGGCGGCCTGGTCGGCGGCGCCGCCCTGGGCATCGGCAAACCAGCCGGGCAGGATTTGCATATCGTTGCGGGTGGGGGAACCTTCGGTAGTGTAGCGCAGGGCGACCTGGCTCCAGGGGGTATCCGGGTCGGCGAGGTATTCCGGTTTTACGGCGAACTGCAAGGCGACCAGGGGATGGTCGCGCAGGTTCTGCCCTACGCCGGGCAGGTGGTGGACGACCGGAATGGCCAGGCTTGCGAGATGTTCCGCCGGGCCGACGCCGGAGAGCATCAGCAGTTGCGGGGAAGCGATGGCGCCGCCGCTGAGGATGATACGCTCGCCTTCGATGACAAAGCAGTCGCCGCCGCTGTCCACTTCCACGCCGACGGCTTTATTGCCGTCAAAGATGATGCGGCGGACGGTAACGCCGGCCCGGAGGGTCAGGTTCAGGCGGTGGCGGGCTTGTTCCAGGTAGGTGATGGCGGCGCTCATCCGGACGCCGTCGACATTGTTCATCGGGCGGGGGCCAACGCCGGTGGAGTCCGGGTCATTCATATCCGGGGATTCGGGCAAGCCGGCGGCAAGGCAAGCCTGGAAAAAGGCTTCCTGGGTCGGCAGCCATTCCTCCCGCTTGTGGCGGCGCACCGGTATGGGGCCATCGGAGCCGTGGAAGTCGCCGCCGAAATCCAAATCGGTTTCGATGCGGTTCAGATAGGGCATAACGGCGCCGAAGCTCCATTCGGCATTGCCCCACTCGACCCAATTGTCAAAGTCCTCCGGCACCGCCCGCAACCAGACTTGGCCGTTGACGGCGCTGCTGCCGCCGACGACCCGGCCGCGCGGCAAGTGAAAGGTGGCGGCGTGTTCGGGGCGGGCTTTGGCCCGGTAGCCCCACATATGCGGGCCGGCAATGGCGCGGGCGGTGTTGTAGCCGTATTTGACATCCGGGGGCAGCTGCGCGAAGTCGGGGTAGTCGGGGCCGGCTTCCAGCAGCAGTACGGAGCAGGAAGGGTCCGCGGAGAGGCGGGTAGCCAGTACGCTGCCGGCGGAACCGGCGCCGATGATGATGACATCGTATTGCATTGGGGGTTCTCCTTGGTTGGGCGGGATGGGGGCGGCAAAAGCCGGGCAAGGAATGGTGGCGGCAGTGGACTCTGCGGGTATTCCTTTCCACGGGGATATTCTATCACTAATTGCCCGGCGGCGGCCGGGTCTGCTAATTTTCGAATTAAATCCCGGAAAGCCGTTTCGAGGTTTTAAGCATCTTGGCAGAAAATAAATAAAATGCCCTGGATTATCCATTATTGGCAGCAGTTGCATATCCCCCAAAATCGTTATATAATGCCGAATCGTAAGACTACCGGACGAAAGCAGTTGCCACCTTACGGCGAAGCTCTCAACCGCCCCGACCGCCGGGCGCGGCCGGGGTTGGCAGAACCGGAGACATCTTGAGAGAAGGAGTGAAGGTATGGCAGACCACCAGGATATTATGCTGATGGCGCATTTGATGCGCCGGGCCGGCTTTGGCGCTTCCTATGAGGAAGTGGAACGCCGGGCCGCCATCGGCTACGAAGCCACCGTCGAGGAGTTGCTGAACCCGGAGGGGCAGCCGGACCTGGAAATGGACGTGATGAACCGCTATATGCACGGTTGGCGCGACCTCCAGGGCCTGATGGCGAACCAGGGCTACTGGACCTACCGGATGGTCAACTCCCCCCGCCAGCTGGAGGAGAAAATCTGCCTGTTCTGGCACGGGATTTTCTGCGTGGGCGATTCCAAGTGTATGCGGGCCCGCCAGATTCTGCTGGAGTTGAACAACTTCCGGGCCCACGGCCTCGGCAAGTTCGACAACCTGCTGATGTACCTGTCCACCGACCCGGCGATGCTCTACTACCTCGACAACCAGTTGAGCCACAAAGAGGCGGTCAACGAGAACTGGGGTCGGGAACTGCTGGAGCTGTTCTCGATGGGCGTCGGGATGGACGGGCAAGCCAACTATTCCGAGGATGATGTGAAAGCCTGCGCCCAAGCCTTTACCGGCTGGACCATCGCTAACGCCATCCCCCGGTATCCCTACGGCAGCTACGCCAACCGGTTCCTTTACAACCGGTTTGACCACATTGAGGAGGATAAGACCTTCCTGGGGGAGACCGGCAACTGGAACGGGGAGGATGTCATCCGCATCATCTGCAAGCAGCCGGCGACGGCGCGGTTTGTGGCGCGGCATCTCTACAACTTCTTTGTGGCCGACGAGCCGCAGGTGCCGGCGTGGCAGCATACGCCGCCGCGGGATCCGGAACTGATTAAGGCGCTGGAGGCGGCGTATTTCAGCTCCGGGTACGAAATCCGGGCGATGCTGCGGGTGCTGTTCAATTCGGACAGTTTTAAGAACGCCCGCTTTGCCAAGGTCAAGAATCCGTGCGAAGTGGTCTGCGGTACGCTGCGGATGGTGGGCGATTTCACTACGCCGAAGCCGCGGATTTATGACCCGGCCCTGCAAATCCGCTATATGGGGCAGGATTTGCTGAACCCGCCGACGGTGGAGGGCTGGCATACCGGCAAGGAGTGGATTGACAGCGGCACTTTGGTGGAACGGGTGAACTACGCCGCCGGGGAGATGGGGCGCACCGATTCCCCGGGCGTCAAGGCGATGATTGGCCGGCTCCAGGAGCAGGGCGATACCATCTCCGCGGATGCCCTGCTGGACGGCTGCCTGGAACTGCTGGGCGGCTATGAACTGATGGACGAAACCCGGGAGCTGTTCCTGTCCCAAGCGGTCAAGAACGGGCAGCTGGCGACGGCGGGCGCGGAGTTTCCGGGCCAGGTAGCGCAGCTGTTGCAGCTGATTGTCGCGACCCAGGAGTACCAGTTCGCCTAAACCGGCCCGGCTTGGGCGTCAAACCGAGCGAAGTTGCCCCCGGCTTTCCGGTCGCGTCAGTCGGCAAGCCTGGAAAGCGGGGGCAAAGCCAACCGAAAGCAACTCAGGAGGAAACAATGACCAGCACCAAGAAAGACCCGGTTCTGGTGGTCTTGCAGCTGTCCGGCGGCAACGACTTTATGAACACCCTGGTGCCCTACACCAACCCGCTCTACGAGGACAACCGCCCCAATGTGCGGATTCCGACCGACCAGGTGATGCCCATTAACGAGGAGTTGGGGTTCAACCCCAATATGCCCGAGTTCAAGAACCTGTTTGACCAGGGCAAGATGGCGGTCATTCAGGGCGTCGGGTATCCGGTGCCGAACCGGTCGCACTTCCGCTCGATGGACATCTGGCACACCTGCGAGCCGGAAAAGATTGCCGATGAGGGCTGGCTGGGCAAGGCCATCCGGGAAATCGACCCCAACAAGGACAATGTGCTGACCGGGGTCAACTTCGGGCGCGGCTTGCCGCGGGCGATGGCGGCCGGCGGGGTGCCGGTGGCGTCCGTGGGCAATCTGGAGTCCTACGGCGTACTGACGACTATCGAGGCTGAGGAACAGCGTTCCGAGGCGTTGGACATTTTCGCCCGGATGTATTCGCCGGCCATGGGCCACGGCCCGGTGGTGGACTATCTGTCCCAGACCGGGATGGATGCCCTGAAAGGCGCGGATATTCTGGCGACGGCGCCGGCCAAGTATTCCTCGACGGTGGAATACGCCGACAACTCGACGGCGCAGTATCTGCGGAACATTGCCCAGGTGCATTGCGCCGGGTTGGGGACGCGGATTCTCTATACCACCGCCCCTTACAACAGCTTTGACACCCACGCCACGCAGCTGTCGGCCCACGCCAAGCTGGTTACGGATGTGTCCCGGATGGTCAACGATTTCTACAACGACCTGACGGAGCATAACGCGGCGGACAATGTGATGCTGCTGGTCTTTACCGAGTTCGGCCGGCGGGTTCACGACAACGGCTCCGGCACGGATCACGGTTCCGGCGGGGCGGCGTTCATCATCGGCGACAGCGTCAAGGGCGGCCTGTACGGGGAGTATCCGTCCTTGGATGCGGACAAGCTGCTGGACGGCGACCTGCACTTTAACAACGACTTCCGGGGACTTTACTCCACCATTCTGGAGGATTGGTTCGGCCTGGACGCCAAGCCCATCGTCAACGGCAGCTTTGAGAAAATGGACTTCATCAAGAAGTAAGCCCGCAGACCGAAGGGGCGTCTTAATTGACGCCCCTTTTTACTCCCCGGCGGCTCGGCCGGGGTTGAGGTGAGAATGACTACAGCACAAGTTCAGGGGGTAACTTTTCGTTACACCCATACCATAGGCCGGGGGGAGGAAGCCGGCCCCGGTTTCAAGAACCCGGTTTCCCTGGCCCGGGGCGCCGACGATATTATGTATGTCGTCAGCCGGGCTTATGACTACCGGGCGGACTCCAAGCGCATTACCGTTTGCACCGTTGCCGAGGAATACATCGGGGAAATCGGCAATGGCGGCCGGTTGGGCGGCGATTTGATGGATACCGGGGAGAACGCCGCCGACAGTTCCCTGATTTGGCCCACTTCCATTGCTTTGGATAAGGATGAGAACCTGTATGTCACCGACGAGTGGCTGAACCGGGTTGCCGTCTTTTCCAAAGATGGCGATTGGCTGGGCAGTTGGGGCGTGGTGGGTTCCGGGCCGGGCGAGTTCGACCAGCCCTCGGGCATCCATTTTGACGCTGACGACAATATGCTGCTGGTGGACACCGGCAATCATCGGGTTCAGAAATACACCCGGGAGGGGCGGTTTATTTCCCAGTTCGGCAGCTTCGGCAGCGGGGACGGGGAACTGAATATGCCTTGGGGCATTGACCTGGACGCCGCCGGGGACATCTACATTGCCGATTGGCGCAACGACCGCATCCAGAAGTTTGACCCGGAGGGGAATTTCCTGATGGGGTTCGGGACTACCGGCTCCGGGGAAGGGCAGCTCAAGCGGCCTACGGATGTGGCGGTAGACCGGGAAGGGATTATTTATGTGGCGGACTGGGACAATGACCGGGTGCAGGTGTTTGACGCCAACGGCTGGTTCATTACCCTGATTCTGGGGGACGCTACCCTGTCCAAGTGGGGGGAGACGAAGCTGGACGCCAACCCGGATATGCGGTTGCAGCGGGAAATTGCCCAGGGCTTGGAGCGGGAGAAGTTCCTGCGGGGGCCGATTGGGGTGGAAGTGGACGAACAGGATCGGCTGTTCATCATTGACTCCCAGCGGAACCGGATCCAGATTTACCGCAAGATACCGCCCTACTTTGTAGGGCTGTACGACGGGGCGCGGCTGTAGTATCCGGAAACCGCGCCATCGGCAAAAGACATCATTATCCCCCGGCGAACGGTTAATTCCGTTGCCGGGGGATGATTTTATTTCGGGGTTAAGGGGAAATGGCGTCGGATTTGAGGGTCAAAGTAATCGCGGCGGGGGAGATCAGCCCGGCGTTGTTGGCGGAGGTGCAGAGCCTTTGCGGGCGGGCTTATGCCGGGGAAAATCTGGGGCCGTTGTGGGCGGCTTATGCGGCCGATGGGTATGTAGTGGGGTTTGTAGGGGATTTGGCGGTCAGCCACGCGATGGTGGTGACGCGGTGGCTGCAAGCCGGGGACGGGCCGCTGCTGCGGACGGCTTATGTGGAACTGGTGGCTACTTTGCCGGAGTTTCAGGGGCGGGGGTTTGCTACTGCGGTTATGGAGCGGCTGGGGATGGCGATTGGCGCGGCTGGCTATGATTTGGGCGGGCTATGTCCGGCGGATACGCGGCTGTACCAAAGGTTGGGCTGGGAATACTGGCGGGGGCCGCTGTTTATTCGGCCGGCCGGGGTGGATGACGGTACGGATGGGATGGCAGCGGAGCCAAAAGAGGGGGACGCCGCGGCGGCGTCCCCGATACCTACTCCGGAGGAGTGGGTGATGATTCTCCGGCTGCCGAACACGCCGCCGCTGGATTTGGATTTGCCGCTGTCGGCGGAATGGCGGCCGGGCGGGGAGTTGTGGTAGTTCTCGCTCTGTCGGCTCGCTCGGATGCCAGTTTAGCCTTTGCCGGACGCCCTCACACCATAGCCACCCCATACTTGCGCTGATACGCCTCCGCAAAAATATGCCGCGCCTCCCGCAGCGCATCCTCCAGGTTGACCAACCGCTCCGGCGTCATTCCCTCGGCCAGTTGCCGATTGAATATAATCCACTCCCGCAACTGATAAAGGGTGATGTTCTTGTCGCTTTTAATCCGGTTATGCGCCGGGCAAAGCGGGGCGCGGTTGGTTATTTCATCCTCGCCCCCTTTGCTTTTCGGCGTAATGTGGTCCAGCTCGTAGTTGGTCAAGATAATCTGGCCGTCGTCGCCGCGGCTGATATAACCGCAGCACCACGCCCGGCCATGGCTATACCGTAACAAGGCGGTCAGCATTTCCACCCGGTCCATCAGCGTGGACTCCTGCTTGTATTTCCTTGCGGACTGCCGGCGGTTGTCCGTCCGCAGGGGCTTAACCTCGACCCCGCCGCCGCCATCGGTTCGGTCGGGCAGTTGGTTGTGGCCGTGAATCGTAACCGTCGGCTCGCAGCCCAATACCTGTTGCCCGGTGGTCTGGTCATTGCAGGTCAGCAGCGGCAGTTCGCCGCCCTTGTTGAACTGCCGCTTGAACACCGTCCACGCCCGGGGGTTAATATCGCACGCTACCCATTGCCTACCCAACTTTTCCGCCGCCACGGCGGCGTAAGCGCAGCCGGCAAAGCAGTCCAACACCACATCCCCGGGGTTAGTGCTGGCTTGAATTATCCGCTCGGCCAGGGCGACCGGCTTTTGAGTGGGATAGCCGGTGCGCTCTTTACCCGTAGGGGGCAGGAAGTTAATGTCAAGCCAAGTGTCGTGCATCGTAACGCCCTTGTTCGGGGCATTGCGCCTTACGTAGTTTCCCGCATCATCCTTTAAGCGGACCAGTTTGCCGTCCACAACGCCGCGCACGGTCTCCTCGATGAGACTTTCATCGGCGTAGGGTTGCAACAGCTTGTTAAACACATACTTGCTGCCCTTGGAATACCACAGGATAGTGTCGTGCATCTGCTGGAAACGCGTAGCCGTAGCCGTCCAGCGGCGATACTTCCAGATGATTTCGTTTCGCAGATTATCCTTGCCGAACACCCCATCCAGCAGCTGCCGCAGGTAGCCGCTGACGGTATGGTCGCAATGCAGGTACAGGCTGCCGGTGGGCTTGAGAATGCGGTGAATCTCAAACAGCCGGATCGCCATAAAGGCCAGGTAAGCGGCGATGCCGTCCCCGTGGATCTCCCGGGTGGCTTCCAGCAGCATATTGACGGCGGGATGAGTAGCCTTGATGCCGTCCACCCAATCCTCGTGAATGTCCTTATCCCAAGACCAAGTGTCCCGATACCCGCCGCGGGCCTTGTGATCATCCAGCCAGGCAATGCCGGCTAAGTCCGCCTGCTCCGGAGTAGTAATCCCCCACTCCTCGAGCACCCGCATCTCATTTTCTTTTTCCGCCGCGGTCAAAGGCGGCTTGAGCCGGTCCGCGGTAAAAGTATCGTTCTTGGCAAAGGGCGGGTCGATGCAAACCAAATCGACCGAGTTGGTGTTAATCCGCCGCAGAAAGTCGAGGTTATCGGCGATATAGACGCCGCGGTTGACGCCATTGAACGGGGCGACAGCGGCGGCGGTCGGGTTCATCATTTTGTTCACCTCAAAGAGTTAGCGTCTCTTTGACCGAGCCGCTCCTACACGGCCCGATGGCTCTCCCCTTTCTTGTATCCGGGGCTGCAGCCCCTTGGCCGAGGGTTGCCGCCCCGGGTTGCTTACGGCAGTTGCGGTGACCTCCAGTTGCCGGGCTAGGTGGCGTCGGTCTGCTGGTGCTGGCCGATGTAGCCGATGATGACCTTTTTGGAGTCGCGGTCCCAGTTGAAGGCGACGCGGATGGTGTTGGTGGGGTCTTTGCTGTTGCCGCGGCCCATGTGCTCGCTGAGGTTGTAGGAGACGCCGTTGACGCTGGTGCGATACCAGCGCTCGTACTGGCCGATGGTGACTTCGCTCTGGTTGCTGACGTAGTGCCAGCGGCAGACCTGGTAGAGGGATTCGTCGAGGTTGGGCTGGCTGATTTCGCCGGTGCGGGAGCGGAAGTAGGTGGTGGCCAGCCACTCGAGGGCTTCGAGGGTGGAGTTGGGATCCTCGAAGGGGTTGTTCTTGACCCAGGAGCTGGTGTTGAGGTGGAACAGGAGCTGTTCGGGGTAGCGTTCCTCGGCCCAGGCTACGGCTTCGGCGATGTTCTGCGGCCCCCGGCCCTCCATAGTGGGGTCGGTACCGGTGAGCTTGGAGGCTTCGACATAGGCCAGCCGCCAGTATTCCTCGTTGGTTTTGCTGTTGTGCAGCTCGGCTTTGAGGTCTTCGACTTCGGCGCGGAGTTCCTGGAGGGTGGCTTCGAGTTCGTCGAGTTGGGCTTGGGAAATGCCGGAGGGGGGTTCGGCGGCGGGAACGGCAGCCGGTTCCGGCTCCGGGGTCGGAGTGTCGGGAGTTTCCGGGGGTTCGGCCGCGGCGGCGGCTTTGGCCGGCTCTTTGTCGCCCAGGGTGGGGGCTTCGGCGAGGATTTTTTCGGCGGAGTCGAGGGCTTTGATGATTTCGCCTTCCAGTTCGGAGCGGCGGGCGGCGCGGCGGGTTTCCTCGGCGCGGCTGGAGCCTTGCTCGCGGATGGGGCGGTATTCGGCGCATTTGCCCTCAATTTGGGACAGAAGTTCCTGCACCAAGCCGGTCAGGGCGTGGTCGGTGAGGACCGGCACCGGCCATTTGGACAGGTCGCGCTCCAGGTATTCCAGTTCCTCGGCGTAGCGTTCTTTGAGCTGGTTGATGCTGGAGCGGAGGGCGTTGACATTGGCGCGGGTGCGGGCTTCTTTTTTGAGGCCGATGATTTTGTCGAGTTCGGCGGCGAAGTCATTAGCCATATTCCACTGGGAATGGTCCGGGGGCAGGGCGCTGAGCAGGCCGCGCCAGTGGGCAAAGTCCACGGTGTCGGTTTCGCCGGGGGCGGACATTCCGGCGTCGCGGACGAAGTTGCCGACGGGGAGGGTGATTTTGCCGGAGACGCACCAGAGCATCAGTCCGACGTCGTTGCGGTCGAGGTGGCCGTGTTCGAGGAGGATGGCGTCGCGTTCGGCGTTCCAGTCGTCGGGGTTCCAGTCGTCGTGGAAAAACTCGCCGCGGAAGTCCACGCCGTCAGCGGGTTCGCCGGCGTCTTGTAGCCGCTGCTGGACGACTTTACGGGTTTCGGGGAGGGATTCGACCCAGACCCGGAGGAGGGCGCCGGAGAGTTCGTTGGAGTAGGGTAAATTCATCAAGACCGGCGGTTGCAGTTGGGCGGCCGGCGCGCGATGGGCGGCTTGGGGTCGGAAGCTGGGAATCCGCAGGTTGGCGCGGCGGATGGCAGTATCGAGGGCTTGCTTGGAAGGATTGGAGACTTTGCTCCGGGATTCGAGGGCGTGGCGGACGACCGCGGGCAGATAGTCCTCACCCATCCATTCGAGGACGGAGAAGGTGAAGGCGCTGATTTCCGGGCGGTCCGAGGGCATTTCGGGGTTGTAGGACTTTGGGTCAGCCATAGGGAAGTACCTCCGTTCAGATTTGGCGGTCAGGCTGCGCCGGTCGGCGGCCGGGGCTAATTACCCTGTCCCGGCCGGGGCGGCGGCGCTGCGCCGTTACCAGTGTAACATATTTTGAGGGGGATGATTGCAGGAAATTACGCAAGGGGCGGGAAATTGGTTTTGTGGAATGGCATATACCTACGCCGGCAAAATCCGGCCGGGCAAGTGTGGTAAAATCGGGGAAATCAGGCATGGTACCGGATGGCCGCCGGGGTTTTGGTATGGAGGGCTGCGGGTTGAAATTGAGTATTTTGGACCAGAGTCCGGTGGGGGATGGAGAGACGCCGGCGGTAGCGTTGCAGCATACGGTTGAGTTGGCGCAGCGGGCTGAGGAGTGGGGGTATCATCGGTTTTGGGTGGCGGAGCATCACGGGTCGCCGCGGAATATGGGTTCGGCGCCGGAGGTGCTGATGGGGCATTTGCTGGCGCGCACCAGTCGGATTCGGATTGGCTCCGGCGGGGTGATGTTGCAGCATTATAGCCCGTATAAGGTGGCGGAGAATTTTAATGTGCTGGCGGCGTTGGCGCCGGGGCGGGTGGATTTGGGGATTGGGCGGGGGCCGGGAGGAATGCCGAACACGACGCGGGCGTTGCAGCCGCAACCAGCGGCGGTGGAGAGGGGCAAGTCGCTGGAGGATAAGGTGGCAGAGCTGCGGGAGTTTCTGGGTAACGGGCGGGAAGGATTGCAGGCAATGCCGTTGCCGCCGGCTCCGGCGGACTTGTTTTTACTGGGGACGACAGCGGGGAGCGGGTTGGCGGCGGCGCAGTTGGGGCTGCCGTATGTTTTTGCTTATTTTCTGAATGGGGATGATGCGGAAATGCGGCGGGCGGTGGCGGCGTATCGCGATAATTTTGATGGGGAAGGGTCGGTTCCGGAGGTGATTCTGGCTTTGCCGGTAATGGTAGCGGATACGGCCGGGGAGGCCGCCGAGTATGCGGCTAAAGTGCGGGCGGTACGGATTAGTTTGGAGAGCGGGCGGTGTTTTACGGTGTTTTCGGAAGCGGCGGCGGTGGAGTTCGGGCGGCAGTCGGGAGAGCGGTTCAGCTATGCGGAGCAGGCGTCCGGGGTGATTCACGGGGAGCCGGCGGCGGTGGCGGCGCGGCTCTATGGACTGGCGGAGGAGTATGGGGTGGGGGAAGTGCTGGCGGTTACGGCGATACCGGATTTTGGGAAGCGGCTGCGGTCTTATGAGTTGTTGATGGGTGGGGTTAGGGCGAGGGGCGGGGTGAGGGGGCGATTGGGTTCGTAACATTTGCCGGGTGGGTTAGCCCTCGGAAAGGAGTAATGCGGGATGGTCGAGTTGGAAATCGTTTGCCCGGTGTGCCAAGGCCGGGCCAGCCCACTGGAAATTTCTTTGACCTTTGACACCGGGGCTTGCGGCGGTTGCTTTTCCCGGTTTGTCGGTGAGTACTTTGACGGTTGGCAGAGCCGTGCCCAATACGCCGCCGAGGTTATTGGGGGTTATCGGCGGGTGGAGTTGGCGTATCACGATGAGTATGACTACGGCGGCCCATCCCAGTGCGAGCGTTGCGGCGACCAGTACGGCTGGACGGGCGGCTGTATGGATTACATTGTCCTGCCTGGCGGGAAGGAAATTACTCTGTGCCACGGCTGCTATCGCGATTGGAAATGGGCGGCGGATGTGTACGAGGATGGGAGGGGGTGGCCGATGTCACCGGCGGTGGTGGCCCGGTTCCAGTGGCGCGGCGTAGAGGGTCAGCAAGCCCGGTATTCCCGGCAGCAGAAAGAACGCAAGGCGGTAGAGGAACGGCAAGGCGGGGTGTGTGCTGATTGCGGGCATACTCCGGCCGACCATTTGGATTACTTGGTAGCGTGGCCGCCGGAACAACCTGAGGAGTTTGTGATGGTTTGCCAACCCTGCAAGTTACGGCACAAGGAAGGGTAGGAACTAGCCGGCAAAAGGTTACAGAACCACTTGGGAGGGGAATACGGCGGGGGAACTTTTGTAAAAGTTCCCCCGCACCCCCTCAAAACTTTTGAGTTTGGGGGTTCTGGATTCCCGTTTTTGTAGGAAGGGGGATTTGATGATGATGGCGGATGGCGGCGGGCGACAGATGCGGTTGGGGGCGTTTTTCTCCGGGACGGGGAGCAATATGGGGTCGTGGCGGCATCCGGCGGCGGTGCCGGATGGGCCGATTAACCTGGGGTATTATCGGGAGTTGACGCGGCGGGCGGAGGCGGCGAAGCTGGATTTTGTCTTTTTTGGGGATGGGTTGTATATCAGCGAGAAGTCGCATCCGATTTTTTTGAATCGGTTTGAGCCGTTGACTTTGCTGGCGGCCTTGGCGATGGATACGACGCACATTGGGTTGGCGGCGACGCTGTCCACTACCTACAGCGAGCCGTTTACGGTGGCGCGGCAGTTTGCGTCGCTGGACCACATCAGCGGGGGACGGGCCGGCTGGAATGTGGTTACTTCGCCGTTGGCGGGGTCGGTGTTGAATTATCAGCACAGCCGGGCGGAGCATCCGGAGCATAATTTGCGGTATGCGATGGCGGATGAGTTTTTGGAGGTGGTTAAGGGGTTGTGGGATTCGTGGGAGGATGATGCCTTTGTATTTGATAAGGCGGCGGGGGTGTTTTTTGATCCGGGGAAGCTGCATCGGTTGAATCATCGGGGGCGGTTTTATGCGGTGCAGGGGCCGTTGAATATCAGTCGGTCGCGGCAGGGGCGGCCGGTGTTGATTCAGGCGGGGTCGTCGGAAGCGGGGCGTAGTTTTGCGGCGCGGCACGCTGAGGTGATTTTTACGGGGCAGCCGAATTTGCGGGCGGCGCAGGAGTTTTATGCGGATGTTAAGGGGCGGGCGGCGGAGTTGGGGCGGCGGCCGGAGGAGATTTTGATTTTGCCGGGGTGTTCGCCGATTGTGGGGGATACGGCGGCGGATGCGGAAAGGAAGTATCAGGAGTTGGTGGAGTTGGTGGCGGTGGAGGATGCGCTGAATTATCTGGGGCGGTATTTTGATGATTTGGATTTTACGCGGTTTGGGTTGGATGAGCCGTTTCCGGAGTTGGGGGATTATGGGCGGAATGGGTGGGAGAGTACGACGGATCGGCTGAAATTGATGGCGCGGGAGGAGGGTTTGACGCTGCGGGAGGTGGCGCTGCGGGCGACGACGCCGCGGCATTGTTTTATGGGGACGGCGGCGGGGGTGGCGGATAGGATGCAGGAGTGGTTTGAGGCGGGGGCGGCGGATGGTTTTATGGTGAATAATGCGGTTTTGCCGGCGGGGTTTGCTGATTTTCTGGAGTTGCTGCTGCCGTTGCTGCGGGAGCGGGGTTTGTTTCGTTGGGAGTATGCGGCGGATACGCTGCGGGGGAATTTGGGGTTGGCGGCACCGGGGAATAGGTGGGGGTAGGGTTAGGCAGGGGGGGATGAGAGTCCGTCCCGGGAGTTTCCGGGACGGACTGGTCTGGGGCTGGAGTTGGAATGATGGGGGGTTAGCGGTTGGGCTGGTCGGCGCTGGCGGGCGGCAGTCCTTGCTGTTCGCGCAAAAGGTCGCGTTCGGCTTCGGCGGCGGCGGCGCGTTGTTCGGCAGCAGCGGCGCGTTGTTCAGCGGCGGCGACAGCGGCGCGCTGTTCGGCGGCGACGGCGCGTTGTTCAGCGGCGACCGCGCGTTGTTCAGCGGCGACCGCGCGCTGTTCGGCTTCGGCGGCGCGCTGTTCGGCTTCGGCGGCGGCCGCGCGTTGTTCGGCGGTGGTGGCGCGCTGTTCAGCGGCGGCTAGTTTGCGTCCGGCGATTACCATTTTGATTACCTCCTTGCCGGTGATGATGGCTAGTGAGTTGCCAACCCAGGCGGGGGTTAGTTTGGGCATGGCGTCGAGGAATCCGGATTTACCGAGGGGGACGGCGCTAATCCAGAAGTCGAAGTTGCGGGCGAGGATCCAGTCGAGGGCCAGCATAGCGAAGGTGACGGCGAGGGCGGCGATGACGCTGCCCAAGTGCTGTTCGACCCATGAAGTTATGTTATCGCCGTTCACGGCATTGCCTACTTATTATCCTTGACGAGCAGCCCGGCAGTCGGGGTGGTTGGATTATAGCATGGGATGGGGTTGTTGTCATTCCCCCTTTCCAAGGAATGACGGTCGCTTTGCCGGGCCGGTTAAAGCCGGCGGAGCAGTTCATTTTGGAGGCGGGCCGCGTCGTAGTGGGGGGTCGATTGGGCTACTTTGGCATCGCCCTCCCGCACCATCAAGTCGGCGGCAGTATCGTCGGGGTTTTCGGGAAGTTCCTCCTCCCGTTGGCGGCGGCGTTGGACATCCCGGGCGTGTTCGACGAAAAGGCGGCGCATTGCCACCACCACGGAGTCAGTGGATGACAGGTACTCGGGAAGGTGGTACTGCACATACTTCTCCGCATCATAGTCCTGGTTGCGGAAGTTGAAGTTGAGTTCCCAGTTGCGGTAGGGCCAGGTAATCGAACTCCACAGGCGGCGCAGCGGGTTAGGGCGGCGGCCGTAGCGTTCGACATTCAGATAGACCATTCGGGTCAGGTTGGGTTCGACCGGAACCGCCCAGCGGGTGCTGCGGAAATAGGCGTTGTTGCCGCCGGTGCGGGACATTCCGGGCAGGCGGGTGCCGTTCCATTCATTGAGGTCCGGGGTCTCGTTGGCTTGTTGGGGTTGCAGCCGGCCGGGGGCTTGCCCTTGCTTGCGGGCCTTGCGGTCGAAAAGCCAGGTCCAGAGCAGCCGCCAGCGGGTAAGCGGCCACACGCCCTCCACGCCGGGGTAATACATTTGATAAGGGATGTTGCCCTGGTCATCGTAGTAGTATTGCTCCACGCTGGATTTGCCGGCGCCGGGGCGGTAGTGGACGGTTTTATTGTTGACCAGGTTGACCCGGTAGCCCAAAGGGGTGCGGGGGCGGCCGCCGAGCCGGCTTTTAAGAATACGGAGCGAGTTGCGGTGGACCATAAAAGCGTTGTGGGCGTCCATCGTGTTTTCGAGGACGAGGATCCAGTTGCAGTCAAACATAGTGAAAACGGGGCGATGGATGTTGTGTTCCTCGAACATTTCCGGGGGAATATCCTCCTCCGGCGGGACGGGTTGGCCGTCGCCCATCCAGACAAAGACGAGGCCCTTGATGGTGATGGTGGGAAATTTACGGGCTTGCATTCCGGGGGCGCCGACCATTTTAGAGTCGGGGCCTTCGGTCAGAAAGGCGACGCAGTTGCCGCTGCCGTCGAAGGTAGCGCCGTGATAGGGGCAGGTGACGAAACCGGGGAAGTAGCAGCGGCCCATCGACAGATAGACGGCGCGGTGGGGGCACCAGTCGAGGAGGGCTTGGACTTGGCCGGTTTGGTCGCGGAAAAAGACCAGGTCGCTGCCCAACATCCGCAGGGCTTGGGGCTTGTCGCGCTTAATGTCCTTGGCCGGCAAGGCCGGGTACCAGTATTCCCGGTAGCCGGTGGGCGGAATACGGCTGCGGCGGTCATCGTAGGTATCGGGGCGTTGGAAAGGGGGCGCGGCGTCCACCGGCTGGGAGCCGCGGCGCATCTTTTTGTAGCCGCCGGGGTAGCCGGAGAGGGGTTTGGCGAGAAGTTTAAGCAGTCCCATAAGGGGGCGTCTCCTGCGGGGGACGGTTGGGGGTTTTGGGGGATTATAGCATAGAAAAGGGGAATTCAGAGTCAACGGCTTTTCTGGATTCCCACTTTCGTGGGAATGACGATGGGGATGGGATTAAGGGGGGATACCGGTGTTGGCGGAAACCGCGGCCGCGGTTTCCGCCTTGTCGGGAGAAGGGTTGGCAGGTCTGACCATGTGGGTTGCCAAACACCGGTTGGTCAGCTGGCTACATCATGCCGGCTTTGCCCGGTCAGGCTGCCGATTACGGTCGCGCTACCTTGGGGTGGCTACTGGCGCCGGTTGGTATGGTTGCCATGCCGGCGGGTTGGCCCGGTGTTGCGACCGCGGTTGACCGTTCTCCAGTCAACCTGGGTTGCTCCGACTCCTGTGGGATGGGGCTGCGGTTTGGTACGGCTAGTGGGATTTGCCGTTGGCCGCTGCTCCGGTTGGGGTTGCGGGGCCTTAGTCCGCTGTCCCCGGGGGAGGAGTGTTAAAGGCGTCCGGCGGCTTGTTTAGGGCCGGCCGGGGCCCACAGCGCGCTGTGTGGAGCTTATTAAGTTTTACGGTAAGCTTAGCGTAAAGAACCCGGCGTCCCGGGGTCAGGTTAACCGTGACGGGTTTTATTATAGGGGATGGATTTCAGGATGTCAATATGTAAATTGGATGAATTTTCGGGCATTTGGAAATTGGTTTTAGAGGATACGGCGGGGGAACTTTTGTAAAAGTTCCCCCGCACCCCCTCAAAACTTTTGGGATTTGGGAGGGCTGGTTGTCTTGAGGATAGTTGCGGGGGCGGCGTTTTAGATTCCTCGGCTGTCGCCTCGGAATGACATGAGTGCTGGGGCGTGGGATGGCAATTGCTTTAATTGGGCAGCGGGATACAGGATACAGCGGGGCTGATTATGTGCTAGACTGGGTTTAGCTGCCGGATTATTTTTGGGGGAGAACCGGTCATCGAAACCCTACTGTCTCTCTTTACTTCGCACACCGGGGAGAGCATTGAGCTAATCCGGGATTTTGCCGTCACTATGGCTGTGGCCGGGGTGGCACTGCTGGTGTTTCATCGGATTAAGCTGCCGCAAGTGCTGGGCTATCTGGTGGTGGGGGTGATTGTCGGCCCCTTTACTTTTGCCGGGATTAACTTTGGCCCCCTGGCCGACTTTAACGGGCCGGTGCAGAATGTGGAGCTAATCCGCACGATGGCCGAGTTGGGGCTGATTTTCCTGCTGTTCAGCATTGGTCTGGAAATCGGGTGGCAGCGGATTCGGCAAATTGGCTTGCAGGTGGTCATCATCGGCTTTGTGGAAATGACCACGATGTTTGCGCTGGGCTACGCCATCGGCTACCAACTGCTGGGCTGGACGCGGCTGGAGGGGATATTTCTGGGGGCGGCGATGTCCATCAGCAGTTCGGCGATTCTGGTCAAGACGCTGCGGGATACGCGGACGCTGTTTGACCCGCGGGGGCGGATTATCGTCGGGGTGCTGGTGGTGGAGGATTTTGTGGCGGTGGTGCTGCTGACGGTGCTGGCCGGCATTTCGACTACCGGCAGCACGGACTTGGGGGACATTGGCTTTCTGGCGTTGAAACTGGTTATATTCGGGGCGGCGGCGTTGGGGTTTGGCGCGCTGTTCATTCCCCGGCTGATTCGGTACATTGCGGTGCGGGAATCGGATGAGATGCTGCTGATAACCAGCCTGGCTTTGTGCTTTGGGCTGGCGTTGATTGCCTATCAGTTGGGGCTGTCGGCGGCGGCCGGGGCTTTTCTGGTGGGGATGATTCTGGGGGATACGGAACATTCGGTAGAAATCAGCTGGATAATCAACCCGCTGCGGGATATGTTCGCCGCCCTGTTTTTTGTGTCGCTGGGGATGCTGATGGACATTTTCACCTTTGGGGATTACCTGGTGCCGGCGTTGATTGTTTCGGCGGTGTTTATCGCGGGCAAGGTAATATCGGACACGGCGGGGGCGCTGCTGTCGGGGCATGACGGGCGGACGTCGCTGCAAGTGGGAATGGGGATGCCGCAGATGGGGGAGTTTTCCCTGGCGATGGTCAAGACCGGCACGGAACACGGCGCGGTGGGGGCGTTTCTCAATCCGGTTATTACTGTGTCAACGGCGTTGACGGCCTTGGTGTACCCGGTGATTTTCCATTCGGCGACGCGGACGGCCGATTTTATCGAACGTATTTCCCCGGCGTGGCTCAAGGAATACAGCCATGTTCTGTTTTTGTGGCTGACGGTTTCCCGGCGGGTTTTTGTGCTGAATAACCCGTTAGCGCACCGGATTAAACATTCGGTACAGTTCATCCTGCTGAATATGGTCATCGTGGTGGTGATCATCGGGCTGGGGACGGTGGCATTGGAGTTCAGCGCTACTTTGTCGGAGTGGACTAATGCCGACCAGGGGTTGATTGGCCTAGTAGTAGGCGGGGCGGTACTGGCGTTGTGCATTCCATCAGCGGTGTCGGTGTGGCGCAATCTGCAAAGCCTGACCGAGGCGGTGATGAGCTATATGCTGCCGCGGTGGTCGCGGTCGGAAGGGAGCCGGCGCAATCAGAACCTGCGGCTGGTGCTGCGGGACAGCGTGCTGATCATCATTCTGATTTTGCCGACGGTGTGGAGCATACCGTTTATTGCCCGTTTGCTGTCGCTGGGCAGTGTGGCGGCGCCGGTGCCGGCGTTGATCCTGCTGGGGGTTACGACCGGGGTGGCATTGGCGGCCTTTCAGATGCACTCCACTTTGGAAAACACTTTCCGCCGTACCTTTCTGGGCGGCGGGGCCGAGCGGCACAGTCCCGATTCGCTGCCGGAGGATTACATCTATGAGGATGCCCACCTGAGCGCGGATGCCAGCGACGGGGGGGAAGGTTACGAAACTACGGAGGATGATTAGGTTCAGCCTGGTCAAGCAAGGAGAAAGGGAATGCGTATCTGCTCTTTTCTGCCCAGCGCCACGGAGATTGTCTATGCCCTGGGGTTGGAGGAACAGCTTTTCGGCGTAACCCACGAGTGCGATTACCCGTCGGCGGCGCGCAACAAGCCCTGGGTGGTACGCAGCGTCTTTGACGGGATGGAGCCGCAGCCGAGCAGCGGGGAAATTAACCGGGTCATTGCGGAGCGGTTGGAGCAGGGTTTGGGTATCTATGACATTGACGAGGCAACGCTGCAAGCGGCCGCCCCGGATTTGCTGCTGACCCAAGCCATCTGCGAGGTTTGAGCGATTTCCTCTCGGCAGGTGGCCGAGGTCAGCGTCAACCTTCCCAAGGAGCCGGAAGTAATTTCCCTGGACCCGCAGTATATCGGGGATGTGCTGGCGGATATTCGCCGGGTGGGGGAAGCTACCGGCACGGCGGAGCGGGCGGAGGCGGTGGCGGCGCAGATGCAGCAGCGCATTGACGCGGTGGCGGCCAAGACCGCTACGGCTAGTCAGCAGCCGCGGACGCTGCATCTGGAGTGGGTGGATCCTCTGATGTGCGGCGGGCATTGGGTTCCGGAAATGGTGGAACTGGCCGGCGGGGTCAATTGTTTTGGCGATAAGGAAACCGGCTCTTTCCCGTTGGAGTGGGACGCCATTGTGGAAAGCCAGCCGGAAGTTATCATCCTGATGCCCTGCGGCTTTGAGGTGAAACGGGCGTTGCAGGATGTGCCGCTGCTGACGGAAAAGCCGGGTTGGTCGGAATTGCCGGCGGTGCGGCAGAACCGGGTTTATGCCATTGACGCCGGGGCTTATACCAGCCGCTCCGGGCCGCGGCTGGTCACCGGGTTGGAGATAATGGCGGAAATGCTGCATCCGGAATTGTTTGCCGGGATGGTGCCGGAGGCCGGGGCGCGGCGGGTGTACGGGACGGGGTAGGAAGTCCTCGGGCTAAATCTGGGGCTGACAGCATATTAACCGGAGTTGCCGGGTTAAGCATCCCGGATATGCGGCGGTTTTACCGGGGGCAGGGCGTCCAGGTCGGCGCCAGTCAGTTCAGGGCCAAAGGCGGCAGCGTCCGGCAAGGGGCGGGTTAATTCCCGCAAGCGGTGCGCCATACTTTGCTGCTGCCGGGGGCTGAAACTGTTCCAGTCCGGCGGCGGCGTCTGCCGGATTTGCGCCAGTTCTTGGCAGAAATCCCGGGCCAAGTTCAGGATGGGGATAACCTCGGCAACAATCCGCTGGTGTTCGTAGTTGTTGATATGCAGACTCTCGAACGCGCCGAAAGCGATATGAAAGTCCGGGCGGCTCCGCTCCTCAGCCAAGTAAGAGGCGGCGGCGCGGAGGTGGTTGTGATAGCGATGATTCCAACCCCGCTGCTGGCAGATGGCTTTGATGGCGCCGGCAAAGGCGTTCCAAATCTCCTCAGAGGCTTGGAGAGCGTCGTCGTTCACCAGAGCCAACTCCGCTTTATCCAAGTGTTCTTGGGCCAGTTCCGCATAGCGGGCCGGGGGCGAAGGCCGCAACTTTTCTGATGCCGGGCTGGTCATGGTCGGTTCACCTCACCGGGGTTTGCGGTTATGATACCACCGCCGGGCCGGGGATTATAGCGGCCCGGCGGGTCAACTTTTCCCGTTTAAGCGTCCGGGAAGCGGATTACCGAGCGCAGGGTTTCGCCGCGTTCCATAGCGGCAAAGGCCGCTTCGGTGTCCTCGAGGTTAATCACTCCGGACACCATCCGGTCTAAATCCAACTCTCCGGACAAATAGTAGTTAGCCAGCAGGGGAAAGTCCCGAGAGGGCAGGTTGTCCCCGTACCAACTGACCCGCAGGGAGCCGCCCAAGCCAAAGAATTGCAGCATCGGCAATTCCGCTACCATGGTCGGGTCGGGGACGCCAATCAGTACGCAAGTGCCAGCCAAATCCCGGGACCAGAGGGCTTGCAGCAGGGTTTGCGGCAAGCCGACACACTCGAAGGAATAGTCCACGCCGTTGCCATCGGTCAGTTCCTTGATGGCGCCCACCGGGTCAACAGCGGCGGCGTTGACGGTGTCAGTAGCCCCGAACTCTTTGGCCCAAGCCAGCTTGTTTTCGGCAATGTCCACGGCAATAATCTGCCGGGCCCGGGCCAGTTTGGCGCCCATAATGACGCTGGCGCCGATGCCGCCGCAGCCATAGACGGCAACGCTGCCGCCACGGCGGACGCCGGCGGTGTAGAGGGCGGCGCCAACGCCGGTGGTGACACCGCAGCCCAACAGGCTGGCTTGTTCCGGCGGGCAAGCGACCGGCACCGGCACGGCTTGGCGGGCGGCCACTACGGTGTGGGTGCAAAAGGTGCCAATGCCCAGGGCCGGGCTGAGCAAAGCGCCGTCCTTTTGGGCGGTCATACGCGGTTGGGCGTTGAGACTGGCGGCGCAAAGCTGGGGCTGGCCCAAGGCGCAGAACCGGCAGTTGCCGCAGGGGGCGCGCCACGCCAATACCACATAATCGCCCACTTGCGGGTCAGTAACGCCGTCGCCTACCGCCGCTACAATGCCGGAACCTTCGTGGCCCAGCAGATAGGGAAAATCGTTGCCGATACTGCCCAGCTTATAATGCAGGTCGGTATGGCAGACGCCGCTGGCTTGAATCCGCACCAGGACTTCGCCCGGCCCGGGGTCGTCGATGCTGATGTCCTCGAGCAAGGCCGGCTCCCCGGCGGCTCGTGAGATAACCCCCAATCCGTTGATGGACATAGTTGAAACCTCCGATGGCGCGCTGCGCCGGTTGTTGATAGAGGATTATGGCATTTATGCCGGGGGTAATGCAAACATTACGAGGCAACTTACTTACCGTCATTCCCGTGAAAACGGGAATCCAGAATCCCCGGCCGCTCTGGATTCCCACTTTCGTGGGAATGACGATTTCTATAGGCGATAGCCTTGGTACAGTATACGCCGGATGGGGATTTGCCGATTAGCGGGGTTAGTGTGGTATGGTATGGGCAACTAACAGACCGGGAGATGACGCTATGGGGGAGAAACTGCTGTCGGTTCTGGCCGTGGCCGGGGTGGCGGCTATTCTGGCAATAGGGGCGTTGGTGGCCAACCGGTTGGAGCGGCCGACGCTGGTGATGGGTACCAGCGCGGATTATGCGCCTTTTGCTTATCGGGATGCGGCCGGCAACTTGGCTGGGTTTGACTATGAGTACGGACAACTGCTGTGCGCGGCCCTGGACGCCGATTGTATCTGGCAGGATGCCTATTTTGAGCATATTTTTGAGGATACGGCGGCCGGGATTTACGACCTGGTGGTCAATTCCTTTACCCGCACGCCGGAGCGGGAGGCAGTGGTGGACTTTTCCGAACCCTATTATTGGTCTTACGGGCAGTTTGTCCGCAAGGCCGGCAGCGGGGCGGAGTTGGACGGCGGCAGCATTGTAGCTTTGGAGCGGGGCGCGGTTTATGAGGGTCTGCTGCGGATCCCGGCTTATCAGGATTGGGAGGCGCTGTATGTGGACGGGCAGGAGGATGCCTTTGTCGCCGTGGCTGAGGGCCGGGCTGGGCTGACGATTTCCGATGAGACGCTGATTGACCTAGTGGTGAATCAGTCGCCTTATGCCTACGGCGACCGGTTGGGCGATTTTGAGCGGGTCGGCGGGCCGCTAATCCCCCCGTCCGGGTCGGCAGTGGATGCCGTGCTGGGGACGGGAGAAATCGGCATTATTATGCCTAAGGGCCGCCCGGAGCTGCGGGCGGCGGTTAATGCGGCCATCCGGGAGGTGAACGCCGGGGCGGCCGTGGCTGCCATCAGCGAAAAGTATTTCGGGCGGAACATTGTAGCCCGGTAATATGGATGATGCGGTTAGCCGGCATCCGGCTTTGCCCCAGGGCTATCGCATATACCTGGCGGACTATTTATCGTCATTTGTATGTTGTAATAGTCTGGCCAACCGGCCGATTGGCCGGACTAGCGTGGGGGGAGGTGCCGACCGTCATTGGGCGGGGTCGGGTATATTCCCGGCCGGCGCCGCACGGGAGTAAGGCAGCCCCCGCGCCAACTCCCGTGAAAACGGGAATCCAGAGTCCCCGGCCTTTCTGGATTCCCCCTTTCGTGGGAATGACGATTTCGATATGCGATAGACTTGGGGATGCCGGCCGCCAAGCCGGAGCCTTAATCGCCAACGGTCGGCCCGCCGGCCGCACAGGTCCAAGTTATCAGGGCAACCCACCCCCTCCCGAAATAGAGGTTCATCTGGCACTGCCGGCTGCCGTCCTCCGTCCACTCGCGGAAATAAAGGTCGCCAGCCCGCCAGCCGCCGTTGGGCGCCGGGTGCAAATCGGGGTCGGCGCCGCTGAACCAGCGGTAGCCGCTGTCGCCGGTATCGCCCTTATCCCCTTTGGGGCCGGCCGGTCCCACCGGGCCTTGCGGGCCGGCGGGGCCGGGAGCGCCATCGGCCCCATCGGCGCCATCGTTGCCGGGATCGCCTTTGGGACCCGCCGGGCCGGCCGGGCCGCCGGAGGTGCCTTGGGGACCAACCGGGCCTTGCGGGCCGGCGGGACCAGTTGCGCCTACCGCTCCGTCAGCCCCATCAGTACCATCCCGTCCATCCGCACCATCATTGCCGGGATCGCCTTTGGGGCCGGCCGGGCCAATTGGGCCTTGCGGGCCGGCGGGGCCAGTTGCTCCTGCTGCACCATCAGCACCATCCGCGCCATCATTGCCGGGGTCACCCTTGGGACCGGCCGGGCCAACCGGGCCTTGCGGGCCGGCGGGACCAGTTGCTCCTGCTGCACCGTCAGCCCCGTCCGCGCCATCAGTACCATCCCGGCCATCCGCGCCATCAGCACCGGGGTCGCCTTTGGGGCCGGCCGGGCCAACCGGGCCTTGCGGGCCGGCGGGACCAGTAGCTCCGTCAGTGCCATCCGCACCGACAGCCCCATCTGCGCCATCATTGCCGGTATCACCTTTGGGGCCGGCCGGGCCAACCGGGCCTTGCGGGCCGGCGGGACCAGTTGCTCCTACTGCACCGTCAGCCCCATCTGCGCCATCAGTACCATCCCTGCCATCCACACCATCATTGCCGGGGTCACCTTTGGGGCCGGCCGGGCCAACCGGGCCTTGCGGACCGGTAGCCCCGACTGCTCCGACCGCGCCATCTGCGCCATCATTGCCGGGGGCACCCTTGGGTCCGGCCGGCCCAACGGGGCCTTGCGGGCCGGTTGCTCCAACTGCTCCAGCCGGGCCGACAGCGCCATCCGCTCCGTCCGTACCATCCCTGCCATCCGCGCCGTCATTACCGGGGTCACCTTTGGGGCCGGCCGGGCCTTGCGGTCCGGCGGGACCAGTGGCCCCCACGGCACCATCTGCTCCGTCGGCTCCATCCGCGCCGTCATTGCCGGTATCACCTTTGGGGCCGGCCGGGCCAACCGGGCCTTGCGGGCCGGCAGGACCAGTTGCGCCTACTGCACCGTCAGCCCCATCAGTACCATCCCGGCCATCTGCGCCGTCATTGCCGGGGTCACCTTTGGGGCCGGCCGGGCCAACCGGGCCTTGCGGGCCGGTTGCGCCAACTGCACCATCCGCCCCATCGTTGCCGGGGTCACCTTTGGGGCCGGCCGGGCCAACCGGGCCTCGCGGGCCGGCGGGACCAGTTGCTCCTGCCGCACCATCCGCGCCATCCCTGCCGTCCGCCCCGTCATTGCCGGGGTCGCCTTTGGGGCCTTGCTCTCCGGCCGGTCCTTGCGGGCCGGTTTCACCGGCCGGGCCGGGGATGCCAGTAGCCGGGCCGGGCGGCCCTTCCGGTCCGCGAGGGCCGGTACGACCCCGCGGCCCCCGTTCGCCTTGCGGGCCGGGGTCGCCTTTGTCGCCTTCCGGGCCGACGGTATTCTGGGTGTTGCTTTGCGGGCCGGTTTGTTGGTTCACTACTTGGGAGATGGGGCCGGGCGGTCCCGTATCGCCGCGCGGACCCCGTTCGCCTGGCGGGCCGGTCGGTCCCGGTTCACCCCGCGGTCCCGGTTCGCCTTGTGGCCCCGGCGGCCCGGGAGGTCCGGGCGGACCCGGCGGACCTTGCGGGCCGGGCTGCGGCGGCGGTGCCGTATCATCGCTGCCCTCAAACTGGGGAGGTTCGGGCGTCAGCGGCGGCGATTCCGGGTCGCTGGCGTCGGTTTCCGTAGGTTTCAGCAGGCCGCTGCCTTCGGGCGGGACGACCGGTAAGGCCGCGCCCGGCGGCCCGGCGGGGCCGGTGTATCCCCGCGGCCCCGGTTCACCCGGCGGCCCGGCCGGCCCCATAGGCCCGGCCGGGCCGGGAATGGCGGCAAAGCCGGTTTGGGCCAATGCCAAGGGCAAGGCGGCGATGGGCGCCGCGCCCCAACTTTGCCCGTCGCTGCTCCACAGGTCATAGTTGGTCAGGTTCAGGTACAAATCGCCCGCTTGAAACCCGGCGGCGCTGCGGGGCGTCGGCGGCGTAACCGCCGGGCGGTCGCTGCCCCAATACAAGGCCATTCCCGGCGCTGCCGCCGGCGGCGCGGGCAGTCCGCTGACCGGGGTCTGGTCGCTGCGAAAGAACAGCAGTCCGCCCATCAGCACAACGAGGGCGGCCAGAATAATGGATGCGGCTACGGTGGTCTTTAAGCTAATCATCAAGTTCCTTTTGGCAGATAACAACCGCCCCGGCGGGGGCAAGGGGCGAAGGCGCGGCGGAGGGCGATCTGAACTTTTTCCGGCCGGAGCCGGCTCCGGTTGCTCCCGGCCCAAGCCGGGGGGCAACCTTTCTTGGCAGCGCAACCGGCCGGCGCATAACTATGCCGGCCGGTATAGCCAATGCTTAATAAGCCTATAATCATAACACTGAATTGCAATAGCGCAAGCCCTGTTCCAGCCGTAGGCGTAAAGGCATTGTTAAAACCGCCGCTCGTAGCGGCGGTTTATACGCTTAATTGCCTGCCTACCAGCCCGGATCCTTGGGCGGCAGTCCCATCAGGGCTTGCCCTCCCGACTCGTAATTAGCCGGCAGTCCCGCCCCGTGCTGCATCACCACATGAGCGTCCCGAAATCGCCGCTCCAGCCCATTGCGCCGGTGGATGGCGTTAGTCCCGGCGGCGTGAAAGAGGAGGTCGACAGCATGGGCGCTTAATGTGCGGCTGGAGACGGTCGATTCCTGGATTCAAAAAAATCCGCTGCGGCTCGGGCTGGTTGCTAAACCGCCCTCAATTCGGGTATATTGGGGGTGGTTTATTTTGGGAATTATATACTTGTGTACCTAGTTATATCTGCCACTAGCCTGTCCGCCCAAGCGGTTTGGTACACAAGTATATAATTCCCTTTATTCTATTTCCCCGCCGAGGTGCGCCGTGTTTTTTGTCCCGAAAGTAATGAGTACCCAGCATCCCGACAACGCCACGCCGGCCCCCTACGCCGACCCCGCCGGCGTCCTGAAAAGCGAAGGCGAAGTCCACGAGGCCGCCGATGTCTTCGCCCTCGGCTGCGACGAGCAGATGTGGGACTCCGAAGGCAAAGACGCCGACAACCAGGTCGTCCGCAAGCTCCTGACCGGCTACCCGGATTTCTTTCAGCAGCAGCAGCGCCTCGGCCGCGATGTAGTCCTGACCCTCCGGGTGCCGAACCCCGGCATCGAGCGGGATATGCGCAAGTCTATGGTCGAAGCCCTCCAAAGCATCCCGGCCGCTTGGGATATGGCCCACAGCTTCTACGGCGGCGGCGAACCGGACACCGCCCCCATCCAGGAAGTCATCCTCCCCTTTACCACCTCAGCCCGCGAGTTGGCATTAGTCGAAGCCTACTACCGGCGCATGATTGTCGGCCAGGAAACCCAGCCGCTCCTCGAGGGTCAACTGGTCAAGGATTGGGTCGGCGAATTCTTTCCCAAAACCCTCCGCGTCATCCCCCTCATCGAGGATATGGAGCATCTCTTTTACTGCGACCGTATCGTCGACGAATACCTCCACGGCCGGGACTTGCCGGCCCAGCGCGTCTTTCTCGCCCGCAGCGACCCGGCCTTGAACTACGGCATCATCGGCGCCGAATTGACCCTGAAAGCCGGCCTCTCCCGCCTGTACCAACTGGAACAGCGGCTGGGCATCCCCCTCTACCCCATCATCGGCGCCGGCTCCGTCCCCTTCCGCGGCCACCTGACCCCGGTCAACATCGACCGCGCAATACGCGAATACCCCAGCGCGCAAACCTTTACCGTCCAGTCCGCCTTCAAGTACGATTACGACAAAGCCACCGTCCGCCAGGGCATTGGCGAAATTATGGCGCACCAGCGGCAGGAACCGTCGCCGATTGACCAGGAACGCGCCCGGACCGTCATCGACAAAGCCACCGCCGAATACCAAACCCAAGTGCGCCGCCACATCAACCTGATTAGCGCCGCCGCGGCCAATGTCCCCCGCCGCCGCGACCGCAAACTCCATGTCGGCTTATTCGGCTACGGCCGCACCCTCGACAGCGTCGGCGACGAAGTAGCCCTGCCCCGCGCCATCGGCTTTGCCGCCGCCCTCTATTCCATCGGCGCCCCCCCGGAACTCCTCGGCTTGACCGCCCTGGATGACGCCGATTGGGCCTTCGTCCGCGAAGTCTATCCCAGCGTCGACGCCGACCTGCGGGCCGCCCTCCGCTACGCCAACGAGCGCCAAGTCAAGGAAATGCTCGGCGACGATTACCTCCGCCTCGTCGGCCGCTTCACCGACGAAATCGACCGGGTGCATGAAGGACTCACCAGCGCCATCCGGGCCGGCATTGACCACGGCAGCCGGGTCAGCCTGTCCCACTATGTAACCGAGGCGGCCCAGCTCCGCCAGTTTTTGGGGTAAAGGGGTAAAAATGACCCAGCAAGACATCGCAGTCAACATCCAGACAGCGCAAGACCTGTGGCCCCACCAGCCCCCGGGAAGCCATTAGCGTCCTGTACCAGACCTTGCAGGCTCACCTGCGCGACCGGGTGCCGGAAACCGACCCTACCGACCCCTGGTCCACCGTCCGGAAAATCGCCAAAGACCGCAACGACATCGAGTTTGAGGCCGCCTATTCCTATGTCCGGTGGTTCGACCCCGACCTGGACGACGAGGACTGGGAGCGGTGCGTGCTGATTGCCGAAGCCTTCCTCCGGAAGTTGGAGCAGCACTATGGCCATCAGTCCTGATACCTACCGGCAGTGCGCTTTGGCTCAACTGCGGGCTGCCGGCGAAGGCTTTGCCGGCTTGGCCGCGGCGGATTGGGACGACAATCCCTGCATAGCCGCCGCCATCGCCGGGCAGCTTTGGCAAGCCGCCCTTTACGGCGTAGCGATTAGCTATCAACTGGAAACGGGACAGCAGCCCAACGGCAAATCCACCCAGTTGGGCGGGTACATTGAGCGGAAATACGGCAAAGGCGATGTGCTGTGGGGGCCGGTCAACCGGCTGCACAACTTCGAGTTGAAACCGGAACAACCCCGGTCGGTTTTTGTCGAAAGCTGCCGCTATACGGGGGAGTTTCTGGCCCGGCTTAACGCCGACTGGCCGGCCCACCTGCAAATCCCCCCGGGGACATTAGACTGGCTGCTCAACGCTTGACATTGACCGTGATGGCCGGCTTTGCGGGGAAGTTGCCGGGCGGTGGTAGTGTAGTGGGCCACAACATAAAACCGGGGCGGACCTTGCGGCCGCCCCGGTAAAACTTTCCCACAAAACCAGCCGACGCCCGGAAACGCGGCGGCAGGTATCCCTACAGCCCCTACAGCTTCCAGAAATTCCCCACCTGGCAGACCATGTCGACCTGATGGATGGACTCGGCCGGCCAGCCGACCAGGTTAATCCAATCCTCGAAGTGGGACTGTTCCACCGCCTCGCACTCGGACACCAGGCGGCCGGCAGAGAGGTCGCCGTACACCTTTAGGATGGTGGTACGGCGGTCGGGACGCCACTTCCGCACCCCGTCCAGCTTTTCCCGGAAATCGGCTTCGGTAATTCCCGGGACATTATGAATGGCGATAAATCGTGCCATCGTTTTTTACCTCGCTCGAATCTCCGCCCCGGCTTGGGCTACCCCGCCGGTCGGATTGTCCCCCCTCGGCTTGGCCCGCTAATCGGCCGGCGGCACAAAAGGATAGGGGATGGGCGGCCCGTCCCGCAGCGGCAGGACTACGGTAGCCGTTCCCGGCATACTTTCAATGCCGTCCTGGGTTTTCATCCCGATTTCCAGTTCGATGAACCCCATCTGCCCCTTTTCGTACTTGCCGGTGACCTGCCCCCACATAATCAGGATGTCCCCCGGCACCAGCATCGCCCGATGCTCAAACTGGGCTTTCCAGGGCCAGCCGCCGGGCAACGTCCAATCCTTCAGGAACTGGGGGACGACACTCTGTTTCCAGGAGCCATGCACCAGGATGCTGGGGTTCTTGTCGTGGTTCAAGCCGAAGTCCAAATCGTAGTGGATGCGGTGGAAGTTCTCGATGGCCGCGCTCCACCGGAACAGATGGGTCGGCGTGGGATGGTAAATATACTTGGGCAGTTCCATCCCTTCGGCCACATCCTCGTAGTAAAGCTGTTCCTTATGGCGCAGGGCGTCGGCTTTGGGCCGCTCGTTGTGGGCCAGAATCGCTGCCGGTTCCATTTTCAGCAGGTCTTCCAAGGGAGTGGTCATAGTTTCGTTACCTCTTTCCGGGGGATGCCGGCGAATCGCTGCCGGGATGCCAACCGCCGGGCTGGTAAAATCAGCGGCGGATGGTTGACGCCCGGGTGATGCACAGCAAGGCCCCGTCCTGGTTTTTGTAGGTAGTTTCCCGGGTGATAATCAGAAAGGGGCGGCCATCCCGGCCCACCCGTTCCCGAATGTCCGAATAGCGGTTCTGGAAAAACACCCGGTCGCCGATGCTGGGATACTGGTAAATCTCCAGTTCATTGCCGGCGTTCAGCACCCGCACCAAATCCGTCGGCACCGGCGGCAGTTCCCCCGGCCGTTCTACGGAGCCGATGCCGTCGGACTCCGGGTTTTCCTCGAAAGCCCGGGTTACCGGGTCATCCTGGTCGGGGCGGATGCGCGATGCCAGATAGCTGACCATAATGGGCGGGGTGATGATTTCCCCATAGGGCGTAGTGGCGGCAAAGTCGGCGTCCCAATAGCGGGGGTCGGGATCCATCACCGCCTGGGTAAAGCGGCGCAGATACTCGGCGTCCACCACGCCCCACGCCGTCACCACATCCCCGGAGACCCCGATCATCGCGCGCACTTCCGGGGTCAGAGCCGATTGGGTTTCCTGTGTCATAACAAAATCCTCGTCCACACCCGCCGCCGGCCGCCCTTTTGACGGCCGCTTTTATGCGGGCGGAATTAACGACTATCAGCCTAACCGATGACGGGCAGTAAGTCAATGGCGGGGGGAAGGGGAAATATAAGGGGAGAAAAGGTAAGAAGGATAAAAGCGTGGCCGGGTGGGATAACCCCAGCGAACCTTGTACCGTGGTCCTCCCAACCAAGGACGATGATATATCAAGTGTATAAAGTAGTCAAGTTTCACTCGAAGTGAGCCAGTTATTAGCTTGGATGCTTTCGGAATTGTCTTGCCCCCAAAACCTTGCGCTATTGACCTTTAGGGTTATAATAATGGGCGGCAATTATTATCCAAGGAGGCGTGGTTATGAACCGACCTATTACGCTATGGGGTGGGGCTGATGCCCGGATCCATCCCGTAGGACAGCGGACCGAGTCCGTCCGGTCAGCGGGCGGACGGCAGGATGAAACGCCGGTACGCATGGCGCCGGTGCGGGCGCTGGGTATGCGGGAAGGGGAAACTTATGAGTAGCTCGCGGGTTACGATTGTGGCGTCCTTTATTCTGGGGACGCTCGTGGTGATAATGGGCGGCCTGCTGCTAATCCGCAGCAACTACGGGCCGGTGGTTGGACTGGTCGAACCGCAACAACCGCCGCCGGCGCCCGGGCCGGCGGTAGTTCCGGGGACGGTGTGGTATTTTGGCAGCGACAGCCCCTATGCGACGCCGCCGATGGCCCGGAGCGCGGCCGGGTTTCAAGCCGGAGACTTGTACCTGAACTTGACCAACTATGACCTGTGGGGCAATGACGGACAAAGTTGGGGCGCGGCGCCCATCGCTACTTTGCGCTTGGCCTTGGCCGAAACCGGGCTGACCGGGATGCCCGGCCCGGCGGGGCCGCCCGGGGAACGGGGGCCGCGGGGTTATGCCGGCCCCATCGGCCCGATGGGGCCGCCGGGTGAACCCGGAGCCGTCGGCGCAGGTAGCGGCAACGGCAGTGGCAGCGGGTTGCTGCCGCCAACGGAGACCTCCGGCTCCGGTGGCGACAGCGGTTCCGATGGTCAAGCCGCCGGCCCCTTGACGCCGGAGGGGGTTCCGGTTTTTGAGGGGTCTGATGATGGTCAGGGGCAACCGGGGCCGCAGAATGTGCCGGTGGGCGCGCCCGGGCCGCAAGGGCCGGCGGGGCCCGTTGGGCCGGCCGGACCGCAGGGCGCGGTTGGCCCGGAAGGTCCGCGGGGCCCCCAAGGAGAGCAAGGTGATCGGGGTCCGCGGGGACAACGGGGCCCGGCCGGGCCGGCTGGGGTGGACGGGGAAACCTTGCAAGCCGCCGTTGCCGAGGCCGTTCAATCCGCCTTGGATAATCAACCCGGCCGGTCAACCCAAGCCGACCCCCAGCAGGTCATTACCCAGCACGGTCCGCCCGGCCCCCAAGGGCCGCCCGGCGAACAAGGCCCGCCCGGTCCGCGCGGCGAGCAGGGCGAGCGTGGCGAGCGCGGTCGGCGCGGCCAAAAAGGGAAGGATGGCGGGCCGCGGTTCCAAGTCTTTTATTGGGGCGGCACTTTGGGTGAGCCCGGGGCGCCGAATGGCGCGAATAATGGCGATATGCTGGTGCTGATGCAAGGGCAGGCCCAGTCCCTGAAACTGTGCGAGCTGGCTTTCTGGCAGGATGGGAATTGGGGTTCGGAGGATACTCACGGGACTTGGCATCCTGGCCAGACGATCAGTACGGGTAATACGAACTGCACCTGACCGCTGGTTGCGTCAGGAGCTGTTGGGTCATTTTGACGCCCGCCGGACTTGTAATCCGGCGGGCGTTTTTCCGGCTTGTTGGCGGCGCTGAACTTTAGCTAGTCTCGGCCGGTGGCTGCTCCGGCACGGGTTCCAGGATAAGCCGGGCCAGCTCCCGCATTTGGATGGTTTAGATGATGTCAGGATGGTCGGCAGTCGTAACTGTCTCCCAAGGAGCGGTTATCCGCCGGCAATGTTGCCCAACCCCCGCACCAACCCGTCAATATCCCCCCGCGAACACAGCTCCGTCACGCACAGCAGCAGCCCGTTGGGGATGGCGTCGCTTACATCCAGCCCGCCCAAAATGTTATGCCCTTCCAGCAATTGGCGGTTCACTTCGGCCGGCGGGAGGGGGCATTGCACTACGAATTCTTGAAAGAAAGTCCCGGTCAAGGGCAAACTGTAGCCGGGCAGTTGGGCAATTTGGGCGGCGGCGTAATGCGCCTTGTGGTAGCACAGTTCCGCCATCTGCCGCAGCCCTTGCCGGCCCAGGGCGGCCAGATAGATAGTAGCCGCCAAGGCGTACAACGCCTCGTTAGTGCAAATGTTGCTGGTCGCCCGCTCCCGCCGAATGTGCTGCTCCCGGGTTTGCAGGGTCAGCACATAGCCGGGGCGGCCCTGCGTGTCCACCGTCCGCCCCACCAACCGGCTGGGCATCTGCCGCAGATACCGCTCCTGACACGCGAACAGCCCCACATACGGCCCGCCATAGCTGACCGGTATCCCCAAGGGCTGACCTTCCCCGGTAACGATGTCCGCGTCATAATCCCCCGGCGGCGCGAACATCCCCATGGCCATCGGGTCGGCGGACACCGCCAGCAGCCCGCCCCGGTCGTGAATGGCGGCGCTCAATTCCGCCAAATCCTCCAAATACCCGTAAAAGTTGGGGTATTGGACGATTAAGCCGGCCGTATCCCCATCCAGTTGACCGGCAATATCCGCCGCCGGCGATACCGGGTAGCGGTCAATGCCCTGGGCTTGGCAATAGGTGGCGATGACTTGCTGATAGGCCGGCGACAAGGTGTCAGCGATGGCGACCCGGCTGCGGCCGGTCACCCGACACGCCATCAGCGCCGCCTCGGCCAGACTGGTCGCCCCGTCATACATCCCGGCGTTGGCGACTTCCATCCCGTAAAGGTTGCTGATAAGGGTCTGAAACTCGTAAATGACCTGCAAAGTCCCCTGGCTTACTTCCGGCTGATAGGGCGTGTAGGCGGTCAGAAACTCCCCCCGGGTCATCAACGCCTTGACAATGGACGGGATGAAATGATGGTAAGCCCCGGCCCCCAGAAAAGACGGCCCGCTGTTCAGGGTGCGGTTCCGCCCGGCCAAGGCCGCCAGTTCCCGCTGAATTTCCAGTTCCGACAAGGGCTCAGGCAAGTCCAGCGGCGGATTGCGAAAGGCGGCGGGAATGTCGGCAAAGAGATCGTCAATAGCGGATACGCCCACGGCCGCCAGCAGCTCCGCCTGCTCCGCCGCCGTGTTGGGGATGTAGTGGGATTGAAAGTGGTCAGTGGTCAAGGGCCGGTTGCTCCTGTGGTTTGGTTAAGGGGACTGTATCAGGGTTTCCAGATAGGCAAGCACTTTAGCCGTGTCCATATCCTCCGAATCGACTACTCTGCCATCGCTGAGGTGTCGGTGAAAGGGAAAGGTGTTGCAATCCCTCTGGTGGTAAGGAGAATTATCCCAACGGGTAATCAGGATGCCGTCCGCGAAAATATGAAAGCTATACCGCCGTCCCCGCCGTTCGATACGCTCCCGACAGTCCATCAGCCACCCGTTGCGTAGCTGCACCCGAATTCTGGTTAAGATAGCATCCCCGCGCTCGTCGGTGGACTGGTCGATAATCGCGGCGACTAGCCCCGATTTTTCCAGCAAGGGTATATCGTCCCTTAACATATCAAGCCAACTCGTCCAGCAACTGCTGCCAGTAAGCCACGCTGTCCCGCGCCCACTCCCAATCAAAGGCAATATCCTCCTGCTCCGGAGTGGCGATGTTCATAATCGCGTCGTTGAACTTCTCCCAGCTGATGAACTGCCGCTCGAACCCCAAAACCGCCCGCCGCGCCTCCTCGGCTTGCTGCCGGGCGTAGTCCCGCAGAAACTCCTCCTCCGAATCGTACACGCCCTCCCGGATTAGGGGTTGGGCTACCTTGTCCAGGCACTCCAGGTACTTCCGGGCATTATCGGTAAGCCTGGCGGTTTCAACCATAACTCCTTGCCTCCGTCCCCCGGCCCGCTAATGCAGCCCCTGGGTATAGGCGTCATACTCCGCCGCCGTCATCAACCCGTCCAACTCCACCAAATCCGCTACCGTCACCCGCACAATCCACCCGGCGCCGAAAGGATCCTCATTCACCAACTCCGGCCGGTCGGCCAGTTCCGGGTTCACCGCCGCCACCGTCCCGGTTACCGGGGAAAACAGGTCCGAAACCGCCTTTACCGACTCCACTTCCCCCAGCGTCTGCATTGCGGTCACCGCCGCCCCCACCGCCGGCAGCTCAAAATAGACAATATCGCCCAACTCATCCTGGGCGTAGTCGGTAATGCCCACCAGAACCGTCCGGGCGGCGGCATCCTCCACCATAGCCCATTCGTGTTCCCGGGTATATTTGCGGTCGTCGGGACTGCTCACGGGGTTCGGCCTCCAGAACTGCGATTTTTGCGCCTTGGCATTAGCCGCGGCGGCGGCTGTAAAAGGGCAGCGGCGTCACTTCCGCCGCCACGTTGCGCCCTCGGATGTCCACGGCCAAAGCTGTGCCGGGGCTGGCGCATTCGGGCAAAAGGTAGCCCATAGCAATGCTGCTGTCAAGGGTAGGGGAGTAACTGCCGCTGGTGATGCGCCCCACTTCCCGCCCTTGCTGCTGAATGGCATAGCCGGCCCGCGGCGCGCTGCGGCCGGGCAGTTTCAGACCGGCTAGACGGCGCGCAACGCCCTGCTCCCGCTGCCGCTGCAACGCTTCCCGACCGATATAATTCCCGTCCGTGCGGACAAACCGCTCCAACCCGGCCTCTATCGGCGTGGTCTCCGGGTCGATTTCATGCCCGTGCAATGGCAGCCCGGCCTCCAACCGCAGCGCATCCCGCGCCCCCAAACCGCAGGGCAGCGCGCCGGCCGTCAGCAACGACTTAAACACAGCCGGCGCCGGCCCGGCATCCATCGCCAGCTCAAACCCGTCCTCGCCGGTGTAGCCGGTGCGCCCGATAAAAACTGCGACCGACTCCGCTCCAGCCGTCAAAATCCCTTCCGCTGAGGCAAAGGGGCGGATACTTGACGGCGATTGCCCGTCCGTCAAAACGCACAAGCTATCCAGCAAAGCCGCCGCCTGCGGCCCTTGCAGGGCGACCAGGGCGGTTGCGGTAGTATCATCTCGCAATTCCACGCCGCCGGCAAACTCGGCGGCAATCCACTGCTGAAACCAGGCCACTACCGCCGGGCGATTGCCGGCATTGGGAATCAGCAGAAACCGATCGGCGGCCCGGCGGTAAAAGATAGTGTCGTCGATGACGCCGCCGCTTTCGTTGCAAATCAGACAGTAGCGGGCCCGCCCCATCCGCAAAGTCGAAGCCGCCCCGGTCAGCATCCGGTCCAGAAAGGCGGCGGCTTGACTCCCGGAAATATCCAGCCGCCCCATGTGGGAAACATCAAAAATGCCGGCCGCCGTCCGCACCGCCCTGACTTCGCGGATAATGCCCGAATACTGCACCGGCATAGCCCACCCGCCAAAGGGTACTATCCGCGCCCCCAAGTCCCGGTGGGTTTGGTACAGGGAAGTTTGCAAGTTGTCCATAGCGCCATTATAAGGCAAGGAACGGGAATAAGCCAACCCCGCAGTGGAGCAGGATATTCCCAACTATGCGGTAGAAACCGCCGCGTCCCGGCCACCCCAAGGCAATCGCATCTTAACTGAGGTGATAAAATGCCAGGGGACTGAATCAAGGATTGCAGTTGAGTAGGTTGGGATGAAAGCCGCAGCTGGCTGGTCGGTACTGGATTATTTTGCCGAGTTGCCCGACCCGCGGGTGGCGCGTTCCCGGCGGCGGCATTCGCCGCTGGACAGCATTGCCAGCACCCTTGGCGCGGCCGCTTCCTGGGTTCAGGAGGAGCTTTTCGGCAAGAGCAAGCGGAAGTGGTTGGCGACTTTCCTGGAGCTACCCAATGGCATACCTTCCCACGACACCCTTGGGGCGGTTTTCTCCCGCCCTAATCCTCGGCGGCCTAATCCTGCTCACCGGCATATCCTCCCTGGCCTGGCTAATGGGCAAAGCAATGTCCCGAATGCTCGACGGCCTAACCGGCGACTGCTACGGCGCCGCCAACGAAACCGCCGAAACCGCCATCCTGATTGCGTCAGTAGCAATGCTGCCCTACGGGGTGTTGGGGGCGGTTTTCAATGTCGGACTTATCGGATTTTGACCTCTACGCCCTTGAAACAACTGCTGCCGATTGCTATTCTTAACCCCATCGGTTATTATCCTGTCCACTCGTCGGATTTAAGGGGGAGTCGTGGCGCAGGTCATCAGCTTTATCAACTACAAGGGCGGCGTCGGCAAAACCACTATGGCCGTGGAAATCGCCGCAACCCTGGCAAGCAAGCACCAGTTCAAGGTGCTTATTGTTGACCTCGACCCCCAGACCAACGCCTCTTTCTACTTGGTAGGTGAGCAAGAATGGGAGTCTTGGGTAAAGGCCAACGGCTCCCTGAAGGACATTTTCGAATCCGCCATCCAGGAGACGGACTTCGATGTGTCTCAGGTCATTAAGGAGGATTTGTACGGTTGCCTTGACCTCTTGCCTTCCCATCTTGACTTGTTGCCGGTGGATTTGGAGATAGCCGCGAAGTGGGGCGTACAATCCCCCGAATCCCGGGTAATAATCAAGCGGTACTTGGAGCCGGTCATCGCCGAAAAGGGCTATGACTTTGTGGTAATCGACTGCCCGCCGAACCTCAACTTGGTAACGCAGAACGCTCTAATGATGAGCGATTCCTATGTAGTCGTGTGTCTGCCCGAGTACTTTTCGGTAAGGGGGATAGATTTGATCAAGACGCAAGTTTTCAGTATGATGGAACAAATCAACAGCAACTTGCGTCGTTTTGGTGCTCATCCGGTTCCGGGGCCGATTATGCGTGGCATAATCTTTAACCGGGTCAGGTATCGGAGCGGCGGAACCATCGCCCAAGATAACTGGATGCGGCAAATGCGTCAGACTTATCCCGAACTTGTCTTTGCCAACTTTGTCGCAGAAACGGTTCGGATAGCAGAGGCATCCGGCCCCAATCGCGGCCCTGTCACCTTTTCTGGTACAGCACCTGACCGCCCTTATGTTCAAGAGTTTCTGGATGTTGCCCAGGAATTCTTTGACAAGGTAGTCCAATAGCAGGAGCTTTAGCATGGTTGCCAAAGACATCCGAACTTCCCACGAGTTGGCCGCAGTCCTGGAGAGCGCGGCCCAGGCTTTGCGCGCTTTTCCCGAGCTGCCTTTGCTCGAACTCAGCCAAACCTTGGCCCAGACTCAGCCTCATAAGAAAGTTGCCGAAAAGCCCGGCAAATCCTCCACAGTGGAGCCGTCCGAGGATTTGTCCACTCGTTTCTCGAGCTTGGAGCGTAGCGAAGCGGAAGCAGAGTTGGGTTCCCTTAAAGTAGATGCCATCCGTCAACTTGGCACCGCGCTGGGTATCCGGATGCCCAGCAAGCTCACCAAATCCGAAGCTACTAGTATGTTGCTTACTCAGGTCTTTGACATTCCGGCCGGGCAGAAACTAATTAGTACGTTCCATCAGCGGAAAGCCGCTCGCTAACTCCCGCCCATACGCCGCCGCGTTACGACTATGACCGGGATCCCCCCCGACGCCCTCCTCCTCCTGCTGTCCGTCCTCCTCGACCTGGCCGCCCGCGAACTGCCGGCACGCCTCCATCCCACCGTCTGGATCGGCCAAACCATCACCCGGCTGCAAAAACTCGCCCCCCGCCAGCGCGGTCGGCTGCAACTGGCTTACGGCGGCCTGCTGGCTTTGTCCATCCCGGCTTTCTGGGCCGCCGCCGCCGGTTTGTCCGCTTGGGGACTGCATTACCTCGACGCCTTGCATCCTTGGGGAGATTTGGCTTACCTTGTCGGCGGGGCGATACTGCTCAAAACCACCTTTGCCTTGGGGATGCTGCACCGGGCCGCCGCCCGCATCCGCTCCCTACTGAACGCTGATGACCTGGACTCCGCGCGGGATAATATGCGGTCCCTAGTCAGTCGCGACGCGGCTGCCCTGACCCCGGCCCAAGCCATCGCCGCCACCGTCGAATCCGTAGCCGAAAACAGCTCCGACAGCTTTATCGGCCCCTGGCTCGCCTTCGCCCTCTTTGGCTTGCCCGGCGCCTTTGCCTACCGCGCCGTCAACACCCTGGATAGTATGATTGGCTATCGCGGCGAATATGAATACCTCGGCAAAGCCGCCGCCCGCCTCGACGACCTGCTGAACTTAATTCCTGCCCGCTTGACGGCCCTTTTCCTATTGTTGGGCAGCGCCCTCCTCCCGGGGCAGCATTTCCGCGGCGCTTGGCGTATAATATCCCGCGACCATTCCCGCACCGCTAGCCCCAACGCCGGCTGGCCTATGAGCGCCATGGCCGGCGCCCTTGGCGTCCAACTGGAAAAAACCGGTCACTACATCCTCGGCGATGCCAACCGCCCCCTGACAACCCAAGACATCACCCGCGCCATTCAAGCAATGTACCTGGCCGCCGCCCTCGGACTACTGGCCGCCCTAGCCTTGACCTTCCTCCGTTACGGAATAATGCCGTGAGCAATCAGGATACTACCACCGCCGCCGCAATGCCCTCCCGCCCGATCCACGGCGGCATCCGCCCGGCCCAACTCCGCGCCTTGGGCTTGACCCCGGCTGACACCCGCGACTTCTCCGCCAGCGTCAGCCCCCTCGGCCCGCCGCCCGCCCTGTGGCCCGCCCTCCAACAAGTTGACTTGACCGCCTACCCCGACCCGGAATGTCTCGAACTCCGCGAGGCTATCCGCCGCCGCACCGGCGCTCCCCTTGAATCCATCCTTGTTGGCAACGGCTCCACCGAACTGATTCACCTCTTGGCCCGCGCCTATCTGTCGCCGCCCCGGCCCGGTTGCCGCAGCGCCGCCCTTATCCTCACTCCCACCTATGGCGAATACGCCGGCGCGTGCGCTCTAGCCGGCGCGGAGCTGTTCACCCTCGACGCCCGGCGCGCCCCAGCCTTTTCCTGGGACATCGCTCAAGCCGCCGCCCGCATCCAAGCCCGCCGGCCCGCCCTGGTCTTTCTCTGCAATCCCAACAATCCCACCGGCATTTATCTGAACCAAAAGGAAGTGCTAACTCTAGCCCAAGCCGCCGCCCACGCCGGCAGCCTATTGGTACTGGACGAAGCCTACATCAGCTTTGTTGCCGATGCTTGGGATGCCTTGTCTTTGCTTGACGAAAATTGCGGAATAGCCGTTGCTCTGGTTATCCTACGCTCGATGACCAAAGACTACGCCTTGACCGGCCTCCGCCTCGGCTATTCCTTGGCATCTCCGGAAATCACCGCCCGTTTAGCGGCTTTGCAACCGGATTGGAGCGTCAACGCCCTGGCCCAAGTTGCCGGCCAAATCGCCTTGGCCGATACCGCCTATCTCCCCCAAGCCCGCGCCGCCGTTGCCGCCGCCAAAGCCTACCTCACCGCTGAACTGTCCGCCCTGGGCTATGCCGTATTCCCCGCCGCCGCCAACTTCCTCCTGGTATCCGTAGGCAACGCCGCCGCCCTCTGTGAACAACTAATGCGGCAAGGCTTATTCCTCCGGGATTGCGCCTCCTTCGGCTTGCCCGACTGCATCCGCATCGGCATCCGCCCCCTGCCCGACTGCCAACGCCTGATGGCCGCCCTGCGGGAGTTGTCTTGAACTCCCTAATCCCAACCTTACCTCCATTGCGGGAGCAAGCCGCCAAAATCCCCTGGTACTATTTGGCCGCCGCTATCCTGCTGCTCATCGCCGCCGCCCTGCGCTTTCACGACTTGGCGGGCAACACCATCTACGCCGACGAAGCGATTATCGCTTTTAACTCCCGCGGCTCCCTTGCCGAAGTTATCAACAACACCCGCTACAACAATTCCTCGCCCCTCCTGTATCCCCTCCTCTCGTGGATTATTCAGCAGGTGGCAAGCTCCGCCTTCAGTATCCGCCTCGTGCCGGCCACCGCCAGCGTCCTCACCGTTGCGGCTATCCTCTTGCTGCTGCCCCGGGTAGGCGTAAGCCGGCCGGCGGCCTTACTGGCGGCCCTATTGGCAGCCCTCTCCCCGGCCGCCGTCGAGTACGCCCAATTCGCCCGGGAATACTCCATCGACACCCTGGTGGCGGTTCTGCTGATGGCCGGCTTGCTCTGGTACCTACGAGAGGGACGGAAAGCATTATTGGGGGCATCCTTGCTGCTGGCCCCGCTGACCCAATACGGGCTGGCATTGTTCGGCAGCACCATCCTGCTAACCGCCCTGCTGACCGGCCGGGACGGGGATAGCGGCCCAACTACCGCTCAATCCAAGCAGCCGGCGGCCTATCCAACCCGACTCTTGAACTGGCTGCAACGGCGGTTAGATTTAGCCGGCCCGGCGGCCTTATTTCTAGCCGGCAGCCTTAGCAGCTACTTCCTGACCCTGCGCCATCAGTCCCCCGGCGGCGGCTTTGCCGCCGATAGTTACCTGGCCGATCAATACTACAGCGGCGGCCTCGACCCCTTTGCCCTCCTTTCCTTTGCCGCCACCCGCCTCTGGTCGCTGCTGAACTACCACCTGCCGGCCCCGGTACTACTATTAACCCTGCTAACTTTGGTAATGTTGCTGCTGACATCACGACAACGGCGCCGGCTTGACCCCATAGTTCTGCTTTTCCTGACCGCCTTGGCCATAGCCGCCGGCGCCGCCCTATTTCAACTGTACCCCTTGGGCGGCAGCCGCCAATCCCTTTACCTCGGGCCAATAGTGTTCCTGACCGCCGGCGTAGCCCTTTCCGGTGCGGCGTCCCGACTGGCGGCCTTATCCCGCCGCCCCGTACTGCGGCCCGCTTTGCTAACTGGCTTGGCCGCCCTGGCCGCTTTAAGTGGCATAGCAACCCTGCAACAGAGAGACCCCTATCAAGGCTATCCCACGGTCAAGGAAATTATCGCCATCTTGGAACAGCAGGCGCGGCCCGCCGATTTGGTGTGCGTCGCCATCTGGGAATCGTTCCCTATCAGGTTTTACCTCGGGCCACGGGATAATTACCGCTACCACTGCACCCAAGACTGGATTGAAAGCGCCGGCGGCCTGCCGGCCTTGCTGTCCGATTTGCAACAAAAGGGCGGCGACCTTTACTTAGTGTTCGGCGGCGACAACACGCCGCAATACCAAGCCTCCCCCTGGCAATTACTCCAGTCCAGCCGCCACGGTTACCTCGAGCAGCTGGTCAGCGGCGGCCCTGACCTCTGGCGGCTTTCCGCGCAAATCCCCCCGAAATTGTCGGCAACATACAATTCCCTCCGGGCCCGGGCACCGGACGCCCCCGGCGAATTTGACCTCTATCTCGACCTCGACTTGTACCGCCGGGAAAACACCTTGTATTACCTCAAAGAACCCTGCGTACCAGCCGACACTATAACCGGATTCTTTCTGGAGATTACCCCCGCTTTCCCGGGCCTTTTGTCTCAGGGACGGACGCGGGAAAGCTCCGCCCTCACCTTCGGCAAACACAATAAGCTGTTCGACGGCAAATGTCTGGCGGCCATCACCCTGCCCGAATACCCGATCAGCGAAATCCGCGCCAGTCAGTCCCGCGACGACGCACTGCTATGGGAAACTACCATCCCGGTTGACCGCCCCGCCCTCTACCGGGACGCTTGGACGGCCTTGGCCGGCACTGAACCCGTCGCCTCCGCCGCCTTTGACCTGTACCTCCACAACCACGCCCTCCACTATGTCAAAGCGCCCTGCGCCCCGTCCGACACCGCAACCCGCTTCTTTCTGCACGTAGTACCCGCCGACCCTGCCGACTTGCCCCCGACGCAGCAACCCTATGGTATAGACAACTTGGATTTTGAATTTGCCCGGCAAGGAGTGCCTTTTGACGGCAAGTGTTTAGCCCTGCTGCCCCTGCCCGACTACCCCATCGCCGGCCTAATCACCGGCCAATCCGCCGCCGGCAACCACCTGTGGCAAACCGCTTTCCCCCTTGACCGCACCGCCGAACACCAAGCCACTTACGCGGCCTTGGCCGACATTGAACCGGCCGCCCGCGCCGCTTTTGACCTCTATCTGCAAGACAACAACCTCCACTATGTCCGGGAATCCTGTGCCGATACCGACACAACAACCCGCTTCTTTCTCCACCTCATCCCGGTCAATCCGGCCGATTTGCCCCCGGAGCGGCAACCGCACGGCACCGCTAACCATGACTTTGACTTTCCCTGGCGCGGCGCCGTTTTCGACGGCAAATGCCTCGCCACCCTCCCCTTGCCCGACTACCCCATCGCCGGCTTAATCACCGGCCAGGACGCCGGCGATGGCCGCCTCCGGGAAACCACCGTTGCCCTCGACCGCACCGCCGAACATCGCGCTACCTATGCGGCCTTGTCCGGTCAAGAACCGGCCGCCCAAGCCGCCTTTAACCTCTATCTGCAGGACAACCACCTGCACTATGTCCGGGAATCCTGCGCCCCGCCGGATACCGCCGCCCGGTTCTTTCTGCATATCATCCCCTCCGACCCAGCTGATTTGCCCCCGGCGCGGCAGCAGTACGGTATCGATAACCGCGACTTTGCCTTTCCCCTCCGCGGCGCCATTTTCGACGGCAAGTGTCTGGCCACCATCCCCTTGCCCGATTACCCCATCGCCAACCTCCGCACCGGCCAGTTCATCCCCGGTCAGGAACCGGCATGGACAGCGGAATTTTCCCCGTAGCGGTAGCCGGTTATGCTACAATAATCGCCGCAAAAAGTATGACCGCATCCCGCCTAGCCGCCCCCGACCACTCCCTGAAAACCTGGGCTGAACGCTGTTGGCGTATCGGCAGCCGGGGCCGCCGCTGGTACTACGCCGCCGCCCTGATCCTGCTGATCATCGCCGCCGCCCTCCGCTTTTACGAACTGCCGGCTGAACCCCTATGGTATGACGAAGCCGTCGCCGCCCACAATGTAGCCGGCAGTTTTGCCGAAGCCTTGGCCAACACCCGGGAGCGCAACACTTCCCCCATCCTCTATCCCCTATTCCTGTACGCCATCCAAAAGGTGGACAGCTCCGCCCTCAGCCTGCGGATTGTGCCGGCGGCAGCCAGTCTATTGACCGTGGCCGCCCTGCTCTTTCTGCTACCCCGCTGCGGTTTCCCCCGCCCGGCGGCCTTCCTCGCCGCCCTGCTTTCCACCGTATCCGTCGCCGCCGTCCAGCACGCCCGGGATGTGCGCGAATACTCCCTCGACGCCCTCTTGGCAACCCTGCTCATTGCCGGCTTGCTCGGCCATTTGCACGGCAGCAAAAAAGCCCTGCTATTGCTCAGCGCCGCCCTGTTTCTCGCCCCGCTCCTCCAATACGGCTTGGCGCTATTCAGCCTTGCCGTACTGCTGACCGCCCTCCTCGCCCGGCGCAGCGGACTTGACGCCATCGCCGAACCCAACCCGCCGCCGCCGTCCCTCCTTAACCGCCTGCGCCCCCTATGGCATTGGCTCCGGCCGCGCCTCTGGCTGACCTTCCCCGCCCTGGGCTTTGCCGCCGGCAGTTGGCTCAGCTACTGGACTACCCTCCGCTACCAGTGGCAAGCCGGCGGCCAGGGCGCGGACAGCTATCTAACCGGCTACTACTACACCGGCCCCTGGTCCGACCTTCCCGCCTTGCTCGCCTTTATCCGGGCCCAAACCTGGTCCCTAATGGACTACCACCTGACGGCGATAGTAGCCACGGTTTTTCTGATTACCTTAGCCGCCTTGCTCTGGTCCCCTTACCGTAACAAGCAATCCCCCCCAATACTGCTGCTCCTTTCCTTCGCCCTGTTGTTGGTCAGCGCCGCCGCCCTAATGCAAGCCTACCCCTACGGCGGCGTCCGCCAGTCCCTCCATCTCGGCCCGGCCCTATTCCTGACCGCCGCCTTGGCCTTCACCGCCGCCGCCAGCCAATTGGCCGCCTTGTCCCGGCGGGAATGGTTGGCCCCGGCCGCCTTGACCGCCGTTGCCGCTTTGATTGCAATAGTCGGCTACAACACCTTGCAAGAATATCGCCCCTACCTGGTGCGGGAAAATGTTGACGGACTGCTGGCTTTCCTATCGGAACGCGTCGCCCCCCAGGATTTAGTCTATGTCTCCGCCGGCGCCGCCCCGGTGCTGACCTACTACCAACCGCAACGCCCGCCCAACTACCGCTACGGCGACAAGGTAGCCTGCACTTGGGATCCCCCTTGGGAGTGCATCCAACTGGTAACCGACGCCGTCTTGACCAATCCCACAGCCGTCAACGACCTCTGGCTGGTTTCCAGCCACGCCGCCGGCCCCCTGGCGGCCGAATTCCAACAATGGGAAGGCTGGTTCCAAGTCGAAGTCAGCTACCGGCAAGGCTCTTACCAAGTCTATCGCCTTACCGAAACCAACCCCATCCGCGCCAAAATCGCCCAAACCCGGGCCCGCCTGCAAAACCTTGCCAACACCCGGCGCAACCAATACCGCACCCTCAAAAGCCACGAGCCGACGGTGGCTTACACCAAATACGACCTGTATCTATTCGGCCACGACCTGATTTACCTCCGGGATTCCTGTACCGCCGCCGACTTGGCCGAGCGATTTATCCTGCGGGTAACGCCGCGCTATTGGCGAGATTTGCCCGAAAAGGAAAAATCCAAGCAGCGCAGCAACCACAACATGGACTTTTACTTTCAGCACTTCGGCGGCCTGATTGACGGCCACTGCCTGGCCATCGTCCCCTTGCCCGGCTACGCCATCCGCAGCATCAAAACCGAACAAGGCATCGGCGGAGAAAAACGCTTCTGGTCCGGCCGCCTCGACCCTAATTCGCCGGCTGTGGATACCTCCGCCTACCGTCGCGACTACCAGGTCGCCACCGCCGGCGAACCGGTCGCCCGGGACATCTTTGACCTCTATCTCACCGCCAACCACATCATCTATATCAAAGAACCGTGCGCTCCCGCCGACACCGCCACCCGTTTCATCCTGCAACTGACCCCCACCCGCGTTGCCGACCTGCCTCCGGAAAACCGCCCCCACGGCGTCGACAACCTCGACTTTTACTTTGACCGTTTCGGCAGCCGCTTCGACGACAAATGCATCGCCACCGTTCCCCTGCCCGGCTACGCCATCAGCATCATCCGCACCGGCCAGGGCATCCCCGCCGCCGAACCCCTCTGGCACACCCGCTTCCCCCACACCTGGTAACCCCCCCATATCATTCCCAACTCCCCACTATGCCATTCCCCTATGTACCCATGTCATTCCGAGGCGACAGCCGAGGAATCTCGACGCCACGCCCTCAGCCCTCTCCGATCCACCAACCCTCCCCCAACTCAAAAGTTTTGAGGGGGCGCGGGGGAACTTTTACAAAAGTTCCCCCGCTGTCATCCCCATCCTCCGGCAACCGTCATCCCTACCCTCCCCACCGTCATTCCCACGAAAGTGGGAATCCAGAACCCCAATTTCCACAATACATCCGAAAATTAGTCTTAAACCCCTTGACAAACACCTAAACCACCCCCATAATAAAACTCGTCAAGGTTGACCTGACCCCGGGACGCCGGGTTCTTTACGCTAAGCTTACCGTAAAACTTAATATCGCTCCACACAGCGCGCTGTGGGCCCCGGCCGGCCCTAAACAAGCCGCCGGACGCCTTTAACACTCCTCCCCCGGGGAAAGCGGCCCAAGGACCCGCAACCCCACCGGAGCAGCGGCCAACGGCAAATCCCAAAAGCCGAACCAAACCGCAGCCCCATCCCAAAGGAGTCGGAGCAACCCAGGTTGACTGGAGAACGGTCAACCGCGGTCGCAACACCGGGCCAACCCGCCGGCATGGCAACCATACCAACCGGCGCCAGTAGCCACCCCAAGGTAGCGCAACCGTAATCGGCAATCTGGTCGGGCAATACCGGGATGATGTACGCCAATGTTCCTACCGGTGTATGGCGGCCCAACGACCAGACCTGCCAACCCTTCTCCCGACAAGGCGGAAACCGCGGCCGCGGTTTCCGCCAACACCGGTATCTCCCGCAACCGTCATTCCCGCGCAAGCGGGAATCCAGAACCCCCATTCCCTCAACCGATTTTCAGACACCCCCGCGCTCTCCGTCCCCCAATTCTTAATTCCTAATTCTCAATTCCTAATTCCCCGCCGCTGCCCCATCTCCCCCAATCAATGGTATAATCCCCGGCAAACCCCATCCCCTGACCAAAAGGAGCGCACCTGCAATGAAAGTCGGATTTATCGGCTTGGGCAATATGGGCAACCCTATGGCCGCCAACCTCATTAAAGCCGGGCATCAGCTCACCGTCCACGACCTGCGGCGGGAAGCCGCCACCAACCTTCTCGAAATGGGCGCCGAATGGGCTGACACCCCGGCGCAATGCGTCCCCGGCAACGCTGTAACCCTCACTTCCCTGCCCGTCCCCCGGGATGTCGAAGCCGTAGTTTTGGGCGAAAATGGCATCCTCGCAGGCGCCAGCCCCGGCGCCGTCTATATGGACTTGTCCACCAACTCCCCCACGATGATCCGGCGTATCCACGAAGTTTGCGCCGCCCAAGGCGTCAATGTCCTCGACGCCCCGGTCAGCGGCGGCGTCTATGGCGCGGCCGCCGCTACCCTCGCCGTAATGGTCGGCGGCGATGAAGCCATCTTTAACCGGATGAAACCCACCCTCGACGCCATCGGCAGCCATGTCGTCTATTGCGGCCCCATCGGCAACGGAATGGTCTGCAAAATCTGCAACAATATGCTCAGTATGGGCATCGGCGTCCTCGTAACCGAAGCCCTTACCCTCGGCGTCAAAGCCGGCGTTGACCTGGCGGTGCTGGCCGATGTTATCGCCAACAGCTCCGGCGGCAACAAGCGCATCGTCGAAAAATTCCCCCGCTACCTGTTCCGGGGCAATTTTGAGCCCGGCTTTGCCACCGCCTTGGCCGCCAAGGATGTGCGCCTCGGCACCGACCTGGGCCGGGAATACGGCATCCCCCTGGACTTGGCGAACCTGATCGACCAGAAACACGTCGAAGCCATGGGCCGCGGCTGGGGCGGCGAGGACTCCGACGCCGTCTCCAAACTCCAGGAGGAAAAATCCGGCGTACAGCTGCGGATACCGGAGTAGCCGGTACCCCCGGCCGGCAGCCCCCGCGTTAGTCTGACCCCGGAGGTTTGGCCATGGCGAGCGGCGTCCTCTGGAGCTACAGCGGCCCCGGCGCGCCCAACCATTGGGCTGACCTCTCCCCGGACTATGCCCTGTGCGCCGCCGGCCTTAACCAGTCCCCCATCGACTTGACCGGCTATACTACCGACCCGGCAGCGCCGTCCCTTTCCTTTGCCTACCGCGGCAACGCCCAAGCCATCCGGCACAACGGCCGCATTGCCGATGTGGAATACCCGCCCGGCAACGCCATCGCCATCGGTGGCGATGCCTACGAACTGAAAGCCATGCACCTTCATATCCAAGCGGAACATCAGGTTGACCGGCAGCTTTTCGCCGCCGAGTTGCACCTGGTACACCGCAACTCTGCCGGCGACTATGCCGTAGTCGGCCAACTTTTCCGCCTCGGCGACCCCGACCCGGTAGTGCAGGCATTGCTCGACGCCTACCCGGAGCCGGAGCAAATCCGGGAAACCGGCTTTGACCTCAACGCCGCCGCCCTGGTGCCGGCCGATTTGGGCTACTACCGCTACACCGGCTCCCTGACCACCCCGCCCTGCTCCGAACCGGTGGACTGGATTGTGCTGCGGGAAATCCACGCCCTGTCCCAAGAACAAGCCAACCGCATCGCCGCTCTCCACAATGGCTTTAACCACCGCCCCATCCAACCCCGCAACGGCCGGGAAATAATTTACACCGGGGCGCGGGGGTGAGGGTGAACTATTAACCGATGAAAATTAACGGGCCGGGTTAAACCCGGCCCGCTGCGAAACTTACGATATTCCCCAAAGAGATTTAAGCCTCTCGACGGTAAAATCCCATTTGGGAACACGCGGCTGGGCAACCGTGTTCTGGTTGCCAAAGAGACCCCGCTCTCTGACCGCCGCGTCGAGTTCAACCGCCCTAATCCAGTTAACTCCTACGAAGTGCTGCCCATACTCCTCGTCAAACGCTTCCGGAGCTTCAAGCTCAACTTGGGTTATCGGAATCAAGTTGCCGTCCTTATGAACGCTGAACTGGTCATACCGGACAGCCTCAGCAGTAACCTCGCCAACGCCTACGTACCCCCTACCGGGTACGTTCACCCATATACGAGCGCCAGGTTGGAGCATTCTGAGCGGGCTTACAAAGCGGGCGTCGCCCCCGGCGCTCACGAACCCATACCGCTTCGCGTCGTTCCAGCTCCTATGTATTCCCTCTCCAAAGGTGACGTAAAACTCGTCGTTCCACTCCCTTTTAGGAATTGCGCGAGGCGATACTTCCGCCAGCATTGACGCCGGTTCTTTCAGCCAAGCACGGGTCAGATACTGGCGTTCTCCGTCTCGAAATGCCCGAAAGAACACCACATTTATATCAACTCCGTACTCCTCTTGTAGATAGTTGACTATGCGCTCGGTAGCCGGGTCAAGTTCCGCAGCAACTACGACCAACCGGTGCTCAGAGTTGATTTCATCGGGGACAGTGTTGAACCTTTCATTGAGAGCCTCATCAATCCCCACCGGATTATCCACGCGGAGAAAGCGTCGTTGGTAATCAATGAACGTACCGGCTATCTCGTCGGTAGCAATATGACTAACCCAATAGCCGTAGTCCAAGGCTTGAGCAACAACCTCGCGCGAGGTTTTATCCCGTTTCAGTTCAACCACTACCAAGTTTCCCGAGGCGTCCATCGCCAGGATGTCAATGCGCCCGCCGTAGGCAGTGGCGACTTCCCGGCCAATCACCATCAGGTCGCGATCGACTATGGAGATGTCGTCGGCTATGATTTGCTGGAGCCGCGCTTCGTAGTCTATTCCGCCAAAGGGAATAAGCTCGACGCCAGCATCAATGCGCCAAATCTTTACTTCCACCGACATTTTCAATCTCCCTGCGGGGTGGGTTGCCCTCTTTCCGATTCAGACTATAATTTAACCTGGCAATTCAGTCAAGCCCCTATAGCGAGCAGATTCGCTTATTTTGTTACTCTTAAAATTGTTTCCCCCAGCATTTACCCACCCTCATAAATCCTGTATCATCATTCCAGCGTAGTAACCGGGCAAACTTGCCGTTCCATTCCACTCCCGGATGTTTAGGAGATTGGCGATGAAAAAATTGTTGCCCAGCCTGGGGTTCGGGGCCTTGGCCGGCGCGCTGCTGACCGCCCCTCTGATTGGGCTGATGTATCTGGCCGACAAGCTGCTGGACTTGCCCTTTACCCCCTTTGCCCTCTTTGACTGGATTGCCCGGGAACTGCCGGGGCCGCTGGTGACTTTCGGCATTGACCTGATGATTGACGGCTTGCGCCTTGCCGGGTTCAGCGTAGCCGCCGCCGCCAAAACCGGGGAACAGTTGGGCGCTATCCTGATGTTCTTTGGCATTGGCATCGCGGTCTGCGCCCTATTTTTCCTGACCCGCAAAGTCCGGGACGGCGACAACTCGGCCCCGTCTCTCAACAACGGCCTCTTGTCCCAGCCCGTCCCCGGCTTGCTTATCGGCGTCATCTTTGGCCTGCCAATGATTATCGTCAGCCTGCCGATGGGCCAATCCACAATGAACCCGCTGGTAACGGCCATCGTGCTGCTGGCTCTGTTCCTGGTTTGGGGATTGGCTGCCGGATACCTGTACCGCCGCACCGCCGGCCCGTCCGTGATTACCGTCAACGGCGAAATTCGCGCCGCCAATGTCCTCAACCGCCGCCAGTTCCTCGTCCGTCTCGGCGCGACCACTGCTACCATCACCGTAGCCGGCGCCGGCTTGGGGATGGTGCTGAACCAGAACGAACGCAACCGCTTCGACCAAGCGGTGGATACTACAATGCCGCCGATGCCGCGCCGCCCCTTGCCCAACGACGGCGACCCGGTAACGCCGGCGCCCGGCACCCGCCCCGAATATACCCCGGTCGAAGACCACTATCAGGTTTTCCTCCGCACTGAACCCACCTTTATTGACATCTCCAACTGGACTTTGCCAGTAACCGGCTTGGTCGCCAACCCGATGGAAATGACCATCGAGCAGATCCGCGCCTATCCCTCCCGCGACCAGTATGTAACCCTCTCCTGCATCTCCGGGCGCATTGGCACCACCCTGATTAGCACTACTTGGTGGACGGGCGTCAGCCTGCAAACCCTGTTGGCCGACTGGCAGCCTCTGGACAACTCCCGCTATCTGGTCATCAAATCCGCCGACGGGTTCTACGAAACCGTTGCCCTCGACCTGATTAACTCCGACGAGCGGATTATGCTCTGCTACGCTTGGGACGGCGAACCCCTGCCCTTCGACCACGGCTTTCCCCTGCGGATTTGGCTCCCCGACCGCTACGGAATGAAACAGCCCAAGTGGATTGTCTCCATCGAAGTAACCGACCAGTACCGGGAAGGCTATTGGGTCGAGCGCGGCTGGGACGAAGTGGCTCAAGTGAAAGCCACCTCGGTCATTGACACCGTAGCCGTGCGGAACATCACCGACCAGGACGGACAGCGGTTGGTGCCGGTGGGCGGCATCGCCTTTTCCGGCGCCCGCGGCATTTCTAAAGTGCAGGTGCGGGTCGATGGTGGCCCCTGGCAAGGCGCCCAACTGCGGACGCCCCTGTCTGAAACCACTTGGGTTATCTGGCGTTACGACTGGCCTTTTGCCGCCGGCGACCATACCTTTGAGGTGCGCTGCGCTGAACTGGACGGCACTCCCCAGATCGAGGAACAGCGCAGCAACCGACCCAGCGGCGCCACCGGCATCCACCGCCGCGAAGCCAGCATCTAAAGCCTTTGTCCCCCGGGTTGTCACGGCAACCCGGGGGACAAAACCGGCCAGCGCCAACGCCTTTGACACCTTATCAATCGCCGGCTAATATAGCCCAATGAACCGCAACGAGTTCCTGCGCCGGGCCCGCCGCTACGCCCGCAATAACGAGTTAGACTATTACTTTGACCCGGAACGCGGCAAAGGCAGCCACGGCAGGTTGTATCTTGGTGACTTGGATACTTTCGTGCCGGATGGGGAAATCCGCCCGGGAACGCTGTTCTCTATGCTCAAAGACTTGGGCATTAACCCGCGGAGGTTCTAAACTATGCGCTATGTCTTTCCCTGCAACTTTACCCTGGACGAGTACGAAAATGACGGCGGCTTTGTAGTCCAGTTTCCCGATGTCCAAGGGGCCACCTGCGGCGGCAAAACCTACAAGGAGTGCATCATCCTGGCTGAGGATTGCTTAGTGGTAATGCTGGAAGCCTATATCGACCGGCAGAAGGAACTGCCCACTCCCAGCCCTTGGGTCGAGGGGCAGGAATTGGTTGGCGTCCAGCCCCTTATCGCCGCCCAACTCGACCTTTATACCGCAATGCGGGAGCAGAACATTACCACCGTCGACTTGGCCCGGCGGTTGGGCATCACCCCAAAAGCCGCCGCCAAACTGCTGCTGCTGGACTATAACACCCGGCTGGCCGAAGTGAACCGGGCCTTGGCGGCCATAGGCTGCCCAGCCGCCGCCCAGCAAGCGGCGTAGAATTCGACAGTGCCATCCATCCGAATAGCGGCGGCCAAACCGGCCGCCCACTGCCAATAAGAGAGGTTAAACCCCCATGGCTCAAAAACCCTACATTGACTTCAGCCAAGCCCAAGCCGCGATGCAAGCCGTCATCGCCGAAGTAACCAAGCCCGGCGGCTTGCCGGTCGCCATTGCCATCGTGGACGACGCCGGCAATATGGTGGCCTACGCCCAGATGGACAATGTGCGCCTTTACGCCCGCCGCCACGCCTTCCGCAAAGCCTACACCGCCGCCGTGATGGGTATGGACACCGGCCCCCACGGCGAACAACTGAAAGAGCGCGGCCGCACCGTCAGCGACTACGGCGACCCCAACCTGACTCCGGGAATCGGCGGCGTAGTGGTGCGCGGCTCCGAAGGCGTCATTATGGGCGGCATCGGCGTCGGCGGTTGGCTGGCCCGGGATGAGGAACTGGCTCAAATCGGTTTGACGGCGATGAACCTTCAGTAGGGCAGCGGTTCCGGCCGCAATACGCCGGTGGCTGCCGCCCGTCCGCTTACCCCGGCCCGGTCAGCCGGGCCACGCCGCGCATTGTCGGGCCGCCGTTGCTCATCCGCTTGGCTTGCATCGGCTGCCCCTTGCCGCAGTTGGGAATGGGGTTCACCCGCAGGTCATTGCCCACGGCGTCGATGGAGTGGAAATAGTCACGGGAATCGGCGGTTATCCCCCCGTCCCGGTACAGCCGGCCCAGCTGCCCATTCCGGATTTCATACACCTTTACCGCCGTGATGCGGAAATTTTCCCGGGATTCGGCAATGGAGGGAGTGCGGTGGCCGGCAATGTAATAACCGGAATCCACTTCGGCAATGATGTCCTGCGGGCAACGGTCGCCCGGCGCGAAAACCGTATTAGTCATCCGAATCAGGGGAATCAAGTGGGCTTCCGTAGCCCGGGCCGACCCGTTGGGCGTTGCTCCGATGATCGCGGCGGTCTGCCGGTTGTTCAGCAGTTCCTCCAGCGTCCCGTCCCGGATGATGTACGCCCGGCGGGCCGGCGTTCCTTCGTGGTCATAGCGGAAAGAGCCGTAACCCTCCATTAACGGGTCGGAAAAGGCATTGACCAACGGCGACGCTATCGGCCGCCCCAACTGATTCTCCTGCAAGTTTTTCAGAAACCAGGAACGGCCGGCATACGCCGTTTCGTATTTTAAGGCACGGTCGAGTTCCGCTGGATGACCGACCACTTCGTGAACCAGCAGGGTGTTAAAGTGAGGGTCGGTTACTACTGTAACTTCCTTATCCGGCGGTTGCAGCGGCGGCGCGGCGGCTACTTCGGCAGTATCGGCCGCCAACCGGCCGCAGAAGTCAACATAGTTGGGCAGGATAATCGGGCCGTTGGCATAGCCCTCGGTCAGGATTTCCCAACCGCGCTGATGCCCGGTAAAGTCATACAGCTCAAAGTTGCCGTGTTCCCCCGCGCCAATCGCCAGGACAAAACCCTCGGTCTGAGCAAAACTTTGGTCAAGATCCGCCCCGTCGGAACTGATAAACAGCTCCCGGGTCAAGCTGGTACTGACCGCGGCCGTAGCGTAGCGGATGGCGCCGCCTTGCCCTTGGGCCGCCTTGCAGCCCACCACCGCCATCTGGACCACTTCAGACAGGGGGACACTGCGCGGGTCAACCTGATAAAGGGCGGGAACGGAATCCTGCACTGCCGGTACCGGGGCTAAATCCGTGGCGGACAAGCGGTCGGCAATGCCGGGGAAACGGCTTTTGGCTTGCGCTTTTTGCCGGGCGTTGGCTTGAGCCCGGCGGTGAGCCTGCCAGATGCCATCCCAAACCACCCCCTCAATGTCAGCGGCGTCGGCCGCGCCCAGTATCCGGCCGTAGTAGCCAGCGGCGGGATAACGGCCGCCGGCAATAACCCGCACCCCAAAGTCAAAGGCGACATCCGCGCCGCTGGCCCGTTCACTGCCATTCTCGGCGGATGCCCCTTTCTCCTCCCGCACTTGCAGCCGCAGATCGCAGTAGAGCAAACCGGGCAGCCGCTTGGCCCGCTCCGCCGCCACGGCGCGCAGGTTAGGGCGCATCCGCTCCAAGGATTCGATGGTAATGGAGTTGGGCATAGCGGAGGTAGCCTCGAGCTGAAAGTCAGGGCTGTTCCGGCCGCAGGAAGTGGGTGAAAAGGTCTTTCAATAGGGAAAGCTCAGCCGCCAAACGGGCTTGCCCCCCTTCCAAACCCCGGATCCGTTCGTCCAAAGCGGCAAACTGTTCTTTGAATTCTCCAAACCGCTGATTGGTTTGGTCCTCCTGCCGCTCGAATAGCCGCTTGGTTTCGGCTTCCTGCCGCTCGAATAGCCGCTTGATTTCGGCTTCTTGCCGCTCGAACTGCCGCTTGGTTTCGGATTCCTGTCGCTCGAATTGCCGCTTGGTTTCGGCTTCCTGCCACTCGAATTGCCGCTTGGTTTCGGCTTCCTGACGCTCGAACTGCCGTTTGGTTTCGCCTTCCTGGCTCTCAAACCGTTGGTTGGTCTCGGCCCGCATCTGAGCCATTTCCCGCTTCAGCTCGGTTTCCAACCGGTCAATCCGCGCTTCGGTGCGTTTTTCCGAGCGGATATGCAGCGTTACCACCAGCGCCGCCAGGGAAACCCCTACAGCCAGTATGGTAATGCCCAAGCCGATGAAACCGGTCAGCAACGGGGTCAGCTCCGGCGTCATAAAGTTCTCCTTAACTTGAATTAGACGGCAAGGAAATGCCTTATAGCCGACGGGATGCCGGCCATAAACTGCCGCCTATTCCCGTTCCCGCTGCAGGAAGTGGGTGAAAAAGTCTTTCAGCAGGGAAAGCTCGGCGGCCAAACGGGCTTGTCCCCGTTCTAGGCCACGAACCCGTTCGTCCAAAGCGGCAAATTGTTCTTTGACTTCTCCAAACCGCTGCTCTATCTGGTCTTCCTGACGCTCGAATTGCCGCTTGGTTTCGACTTCCTGACGCTCAAAACGTTGGTTGACTTCCGCCCGAAACAGTTGGATTTCGCGGGTGACCCGATCTTCCAGCCGGTCAAGGCGCTGGTTGGTGCGCCTTTCCGACTGTAGCATCAGAGTTACCAGCAGCCCGGCTATCGAAATCTGGACGGTAAGCAGGGCAATGCCGACGCCGATTATTGCAATCAGTTCGGGGGACATAAGGCTGTCTCCTACCCTTACCCTTGCTCGGACTGCCAAGCCCCGGCTACGGCTTGGGCTACCGCCGGCACTACCGCCCCGTCCAGCGACCAGGGTATGATGTGTTCCGGCGTCGGTTCAGCCACCAAGCCGGCCAGGGCTTCCGCAGCGGCCAGTTTCATCCCGGTAGTGATGCGCGGCGCCCGGGCGTCGAGCGCGCCGCGGAATACGCCGGGGAAAGCCAGGCTGTTGTTAATCTGATTGGGAAAGTCGCTGCGGCCGGTGCCGACCACCCGGGCCCCGGCGGCGGCCGCCGCATCCGGCCAGATTTCCGGCGTCGGATTGGCGGCGGCCAGCACCACCGCATCCCGCGCCATACTCCGCACCATATCCGGGCTGACCGTATCCCCCACCGACAGCCCGATAAACACATCCGCGCCTTGCAACGCCGCATCCAATCCCCCGGATACATTCTCCGGGTTGGTGATGTCCAGCATCTCCCGCTTTACCGAAGTCAGGTCGCTGCGGCCACGGTGAATAATCCCCCGGCTGTCCACCAGGATGATATTCTTGGCGCCGTAGTCCACCAGCAGCTTGGTCGAGGCAATGCCGCCGGCGCCGGCCCCGGAAAAGACGATTTTCACTTCCTCCATACGCTTGCCCACCACCCGCAGGGCGTTGATGAGCGACGCCAGAACCACAATGGAAGTACCGTGCTGGTCGTCGTGAAAGACCGGGATGCCCAAGTCTTGCAGGCTTTCCTCAATCTCAAAGCAGCGGGGGGCGGCGATGTCCTCGAGGTTAATACCGCCGAAAGAGGGCGACAAGTTGCGGACGGTCTGAATTATCGACGCATTATCCTGCGTCCCCAAGCAGATGGGAAAGGCGTCAATGTCGGCCAGACCCTTGAACAGGATGGACTTGCCCTCCATCACCGCCATGGCCGCCTCCGGCCCTACATTGCCCAAGCCCAGCACGGCGGAGCCGTCGGACACCACGGCCACGGTGTTGCCGCGGTTAGTCAGGGCAAAACTTTCCGCCAGGTCGTGGTGGATGGCCATACTCACCGCCGCCACGCCCGGCGTATAGGCTATGGATAGCTCCTCCATAGTCTCCACCTTCATTTTCGGAGCGATGCTGACCTTGCCCCGGCTGGCCCGGTGGCGGCTGATTGCTTCTGCGCCGTAGTCCATCATATCTCCCTTGCTCTTAATTGCTGACTTGCTGGCGTTTAGTTCATCAATTATAAACCCTATGGCAAGGGTTTTCCCCAAAATAAACTCTGGCCGGTCGCATACCGGTTGGCGGGAATGGGGAGAGGTTGCGCTTTATCGGTGACTGTGCTAATCTCTCCCGAAACGAGTAGGACGGGGGGCAGCAATATGGTGACAGTGATGCCCGGGGGAACTTATCTGGAGCGGGCCCTAGCGGAGGGCTATGCCCGGCTGGAGGTAGAAGGTGGGCGGGAGCGGATCCGCTATGGGGATGATAAACGTTCTCACCGGTGGGTGGATCCAGAGGAGAAGGTGCGGGCTGAACTGTGGGCAGAGCTGATTTACCGCTACGAATACCCGGCGGAGCGGATTGGCGTCGAGGTTACGGTTACGGGGCGGACGCCCAACATCTATGCCGATTTGGTCATCTACCGGGATGATGAAGGGAAGTCGCCTTATTTCGTCTTTGAGTGCAAGCGGGAGGAGGTGGCGGACCCGGCTTTTGAGCAGGCTATCGAGCAAGCCTGCGGCTACCGGGCCAGTTTGGGTGCCAAGTACTGTGGGGTGGTAGCCGGGCGTACCCGCCGCCTATTGCGTTTTGACCGGTTCCCTCCGGGGGAGCGGGAACGCAACATCTTTACTGATATTCCGGTCAACTACGGCAATCCGCCGCCTTGGCGTTTTCTCAAGGGCGGCAATGGGCAGGATTTGCCGGCGGTTTCCCGGGAGGAATTGCGGGCGGCGATTCGCAAGTGCCATCAAACTTTGTGGGAGGGCGGCAAGCGCAGTCCCATCGTGGCTTTCGGCGAGTTCTGCAAGCTGGTGTTCATCAAGTATCGGGATGAGAAAAACCTGGATTTGCAGGAGGGGCAGCCGTACCACTTTCAGCGGCGGGAGGGGGAGACGAACCGCCAACTGGCGGACCGCATCAATCGGCTGTATGACGCGGAGCAGCGGCAACAGCCGGCGGTGTTCACCGAGAGCATCAATGTGGAGCCGCCGATTTTGGCGCAATGCGTGGAGCATTTGGAGGGGATTTCCCTGAATAATACCGAACTGGACACCAAGGGCGTGGCCTTTGAGGAGTTTATGGGCGGGTTTTTCAAGGGGGATTTCGGGCAATACTTTACGCCGCGGGAGTTGATTGCCTTTGCGGTGGCGATGCTGCAACCGTCGCGTACGGACTTGGTGCTGGACCCGGCTTGCGGTTCCGGCGGGTTTCTGCTGTATGCCCTGGACTATGTGCGGCGGGAAGCCGACCGGCATTATCCCGGGCATCAGACTGACCCGCGGCAAAGCGTCGAGCATTTCCGCTACTGGCATGACTTTGCCCAAAACAACCTGTTTGGCATTGAGTTTAACGAGGCGTTGGCCCGGGTCGCCAAGATGAATATGATTATTCACGATGACGGCCATACCAACATCGTCGGCCACGATGCGCTGGATTTCTTTGCGGAACTGAACGGCCGCAAGGGGGAATTGGCAGCCGGCCGGTTTGACCTGGTGCTGACCAACCCGCCCTTTGGCTCGGTGGTGCGGCGGTCGGAAAAGGGGGACGGCTACCTGGAGCAGTTTGCGCTGCGCCGCTACTTGAACAAGAACTATCAGCAAATTGACGCCGAAGTCGGCGGCGAGGGGGCGGCGGGCGGGGCTAAAGCCGGGGCCAAGGCGGTCAAGGAACAGGCCAGCGTCAAGACGGAAATCCTGTTTCTGGAGCGGGTACATTCCTTTCTGAAACCGGGCGGGCGGGCCGCCGTGGTGCTGCCGGACGGGGTTTTGACGAATTCATCCTTGCAGGGGATACGCCACTGGCTGCTGGAAAACTTTCAACTGCTGGCGGTGGTCAGCCTGCCGCAATCGGCCTTCAGCCACTATGACGCCGGGGTTAAAGCCAGCATCGTTTTTCTGCAACGCCGGCGGGATGGGGAAAGGGTAGCGGACGACGAAGCCATTTTTATGGCATTGGCGGAGAATATCGGCTATGACGCTACCGGGCGGGAAACCTTTGCCAAACGGGTGGAACGGGAGGAGCCGCGCCAAGAACGGGTGGAAATCCAGAGCTGCGATCTGTTTGACTACCGGGTGTTTTACGAGTGGCGGGAGGGCGGCGTCAAAGGAGAAGCGGGTTGGCAGGAACGGCGGCGAGAACTGATTGCCGACACCGGTCTGGTGGGGCAATATAAGGAGTTTCAGCGAGACCCGACGCTCTTTTTCAGTGTAAGCCCTGCGGTGCGGGCTAAGCCGGAGTGCTTTGCGGTAAGGCATCGTGATGTTGACGGAAAACTCGGAGCGGATTACTACCATCCGGAGCGTACGTCGGCTCTGCGTATGATTCTGTCCGCGTCGCAAAATGCCGAGGTTGCACGGCTCGCCGACGTGGTCAGCTTTGAGCGCAACCAAATTAAGGCACCACTCGGGAGTTATTTGGGGTTGGCTCAAGTCCAAAGCCATACTGGTGAGCTTATCTCCGCCACGGAACAGGCGGCGGGAAGTTGCTATATTTACCAGGAAGGTGACGTTCTTTTTGCGCGGTTGCGTCCGTATCTGAACAAGGTATATCTGGCTGAGTCTGACGGTTCCTGCTCAACCGAGTTCCTTGTTCTCAGGGTTAAAGACCGGGGATTTTTGTCGCCGGAATACTTGGCCGTCGTGCTGCGTAGCCAGTTGGTATTGCTCCAGACAACCCACATGACGACCGGGAACACCCTTCCCCGTCTTGCCAATGAAGACGTGGAAAATCTGAGGATTCTAATTCCTGACTTGGAAGAACAAGAGGCGATTGTCTTGGAGTTCAATCTCCGGCGCGAAAATGTCCGTCGGATACTGGCTGAGGCGGAATCTATTCAGCAAGAAACTAGGAGGTGGATTGACGAGAAGTTGCTGGGAGCTGTTGCGCTGTGATTTTTGAGTTTCTCATAGTTTGCAACGCGCCCCCTGATCAGGAGATCGCAAGCGTAAATCAGTACTTGTTGGAAGTGCTGACCAACGCTTTGGACGCATCGGGAAGCAGCGACGATGAAGTTACCATCCAAAACCGTGTCGTCCGAGCTGTTGACAACGCGGAGCTTGGTAACGGCAACACGTTGCTGGGATTTGACTTGGACTTGCCTGAACACATCATGGGTGTTGACGGAGTGGATGAAGTATTAACTTATTTCGTCGAAAATCTGCGGGATTACTCTACCGTTTTCCACGTGGTGATGTTTGAAGACCCTTTGTTTCAGGCGGAGCTCTCTGCACTCGCCGATGAGATTTTCCACTTGGAGATGAAGCTAAGGCGGGTGCTCTCGTTCATTTATCTTAACGCCGGTGAGCTTAAGGATCCCTTCAATTTGCTTGCCGTCGAAAAAGTTCAGAAGTCGAGGGCATCCAAAATAAACCAGATGCTGAGGGCTAACGAGAACCAGTTCTTTCATCTGGATTTTGGGAAATACGGGAGCCTGAACCAGCGTTCGGGAACTGATTTGACTAATTATCTACCAGAGGAGGACGCTACTCTTATAGCGGGCATCAGGGATGACATGGAAACCATCGGGCGAATGAGGAACTGCGTCGCTCACAACCGTCGTCCACCGCAAGAAACACGGGACAACTATCCCCGTGCTAGGGACCATCTGGATGAGTTACTGAATGAGTACTTGTCCCGTTGGGAGGGGCAAGGATGAACCCTGCTTGGGGTGGCGTCAACTTGGTACGCTGACTTTCTAACGGAGGTGGTCTATGCCGGTAAAAAGGTACAGCATTTGCCATAGCAGGCGGGTGGCTTTCGCCGAAAACATTACCGGCGCACTGGTCTGTCGATTCTGCGTCGAGCGACAGCTTTCTGAAAAGCTGGGCCGAACGGTTCTGCTTACCCCAAGAGGCAAAGACTCCGTATCGGGGAAGGGCGTCGGCCAGTTGTTTCAGGAAGCCTATGGCTGGCGGCGTTAGTAGTGCTAGGGGCGGGTCTTGCACCCGCCCCCTTTTTGTTGGCTTTGGCTAGGTTTGCGGGCGGGTTTTGAGGGCTAACATCAGGCCGGCGGTGGCGAGGAGGCCGCTGAGCAGGAGGAGGAGGAGGGTGATGATGGTGAGGGTGTTGCGGAGGCTGTAGCGGGTGGCGAGGGTTTCGTCGGCGCGGCCGGCGACGGCGTTGAGCAGGTGGTCGAGGGGCTGCATTATGCGGGCTTTTTCCTGATGGTATTCGGGGCCGTGGAGGGTTTGGCGGGCTTGCTCGAGTTGGGCCGGGGTTTGGGCGGCCAAGGCTTGCTGTTCCAGTTCGGCCAAGCGGTTGGAGTTTTCCTCGGATTGGCGGAGCAGGGCGAATTCCCGATCCTCGAAGCCGACATCTGAGGCTAGTTGGTCGAGGGATACGGCGTTGTGGGCGGTACGGGGTTTCTGGCCGGTGGCGACGACGAAGTCCCAATAGACGCGGAAGTAGCCGTCGGGCCGGGGGGCGGCGCCGTTGCGGATGTCGAGGATTTCCTGAAAGTAGTCCTGGTAGCGGGCATCGCCGGTGACGGCGTAGAGGCGGGCCATACGGGTGAGGTCGTCGGAGGTTTGGCGGAGGCCGTCGGCGAGTTGGTAGGCTTGGAAGCGTTCCTCCTGGATGCGGGCGATGCCGTTGGAGTTGCGGAGGAGCTGCCAGACGAGGATGAAGGCGGCGGCGGCGAGGAGGATGGCGAGGGCGAATAGGGCGGCTTGGAGTTTGGAGCTGGGGGACATTTTGGGGTTACTCCTATTTTTGGTCTGGATTCCGGTTTTTACGGGAAGGATGGGGGTAGGGTTGGATTTTGTACGGGGAAGTCAACCGTTATCCCCGTATCGGGGGCTAGGGCAAAGCGCCGGTTTCGTCGTAGGCGAGGAGGGCGCGCTGGGCGGCGGAGAGGCTGTCGCCGGGGGCGGTTTCGTAGCCTTGTTCGGGGAGGAGGCGTTCGAGGGCGGAGAGGAGGGCGAATACATTGGTTTCCCGGGCGGATTCGCCCATTAGACCGATGCGCCAGACTTTGCCGCTGCCTTGGCCGAGGCCGCCGCCGATTTCGATGGCGTAGTCGTCGATGAGGCGGCGGCGGATTGCGGCGTCGTCGATGCCGTCGGGGATTAGAGCGGTGGTTAGGGGATTGAGGCGGTAGCCGGCGGCGGCCATTAGTCCGATGCCGAGGGCGGCGAGGCCGGCGCGGAGGGCGGCGGCGACCCGGGCGTGGCGGTGGAGGCGGGTTTCCAGTCCTTCGGCCATCAGCATCCGGAGGGCTTCGCGGAGGGCGTAGGTCATGGAGATGGGGGTGGTGTGATGGTAGGCGCGGGTTTGGTTCCAGTAGCTTTCGAGGTCTTTGAGGTTGAAGTAGAAGCTCTGGACGGGGGTTTGGCGGGCGTTGAGGGCGTGCATGGCGCGGGGGCCGAAGCTGATGGGCGCCAAGCCGGGGGGCGCGCCGAGGCATTTCTGGGTGCCGCTGTAGCAGACATCCAAGTCCCAAGCGTCCATTTGGAGGTTGTGGCCGCCGAGGGAGGTAACGGCGTCGACGATGACGAGGGCGTTGTGGCGGTGGATGAGTTGGACGATTTCGGGCAGGGGAGTGAGGGAGCCGGTGGAGGTTTCGGCGTGGACGATGCCGACGGCTTGGACCGGGCGATGTTGGTCGAGGGCGTCGGAGAGGGCGGCGATATTTACGGGCTGGCCCCAGGCGAAGTCGAGGAGGATGGTTTGGGCGTGGCAGCGGTTGGCGATGTCGGCGAGGCGGTCGCCAAAGAAGCCGTTGCGGCAGACGATGATTTTGTCGCCGGGTTCGAGGATATTGGCGCAGGCGGCTTCCATAGCGCCGGTGCCGGTGGAGGAGAGGGGGACGGTCATTTGGTTTTCGGTGCGATAGACTTGGCGGAGCATAGCGCAGACGTCGTCCATTACGCCGAAAAAGCGGGGGTCGAGATGGCCGAGGATGGGCTGGGTCATGGCTTGGAGGACGCGGGGATGGATGGAGCTGGGGCCGGGGCCGAGGAGGATGCGCTGGGGGGGCTGGAATTCGTGGAGGTAGGCGGGGGTAGCAGTCAAACCGAGGGTTACTCCTGAGGGGGGATAGATTTAGAGGGATATTTTAATGGGGATGGGGAAAAATTGCAAAGCGGTATTGGCGGAACCCCTTGGCCAAGGGGTTCCGCCCGTCGCGGAAGGTGGTTGGCAAGGCTGGCCTTTGGGTTGCCTGCTCCGGGGGGTATCCTGGCTTGCATCCTCCCGGAGTTTCCCGACCAGACTGCCGATTACGATAGCGCAACCTTAGATTGGCTACTGACGCCGGTCGGTATGGTTGCCATTCCGGCGGGTTGGCCCAGTCTTGCTACCGTTGGTTGACCACTTCCAGTCAACCCTAAGCTCGAACTCCTATCAGGATGGGGCGGCGGTTTGGCGGCGATTTGGCGGCGATTGGGATTTGCCGTTTTCCGTTCGCTCCGGATGGGGAATTGGGGGCCTTAATCCCGTGTCCCCGGGGGAGGAGTTGAGGCGGCCGCGTTGCCGGTTAGGGCTGGGCGGACGCCCACAGCGCGCTGTGGCGATAAAAGCAACGGTAAGCTAGCGAATCGTTTAAGTCCCTGCGTCCAGGGGCCGGGTCTGACCTCGACGGGTATTATTATGGGGGATGTTTTGGGATATGTCAATAGTGAAATGGTATGAATTTTCGGATTAGTTTTCAATTGGGAGACGGCGGGGGAACTTTTGTAAAAGTTCCCCCGCACCCCCTCAAAAGTTTTTAGTTTTTGGTGGCTGGTTGTGTTGTAGGGGGATTGAGGGCGTGGAGTCGAGATTCCTCGGCTATCGCCTCGGAATGACATAGGTGCGGGTGGGGGGATGCAGGATTGCAAGGGGGGCGTGCTATAATGGGGGGCAAAAATCGGCCGGGGGGCCGGCGGGAGGCATTGGCGCGTTATGACTGATGGGGAATTGGGGAAACCGGCGATGACGACTACGATGGGGGATCCGGTGATTACGATGGGGAAACCGGCGATTGCCATTACGATGGGGGATCCGTGCGGCGTTGGGCCGGAGGTGGTGGTTAAGGCTTTGGCGGATCCGCGGGTGTATGCCGCTTGCCGGCCGGTGGTGGTGGGCAATGCCTGGGCGATGGAGCAGGCGGTGCGGGTGACCGGGCTGCCGTTGGCGGTGCGGGAGACGGAGGATGTGCCGGCGGTGGGGCTGGATCCGGCGGTGGTGGAGGTGGTGGACATCCATAACCTGAACCCGGAGGATATTACGGTGGGGCGGCTGAGTGTGCCTTGCGGGAAGGCGGCGATGGAGTGGGTGAGCAAGGCGGGTCAGCTGGCGTTGGCCGGCGTGGTGGACGGGATGGCGACGGCGCCGCTGAATAAGGAGGCGGCTAGTTTAGCGGGGTTTCAGTCCATCGGGCATACGGAGCTGCTGCAGGAGCTGGCCGGCATTAAAACCATCGCTACGATGCTGCTGTCCAAGAATCTGCGGGTGGTGCATTTGACGACGCACCGGTCGCTGCGGGTGGCGTGCGATTATGTGAAACGGGAGCGGATTCTGGAGTTTCTGCAATTGACGCATGACACTTTCGTTAAGTGGGGATTTCCGCAGCCGCGGTTGGCAGCAGCCGGGTTGAATCCGCATAACAGCGATGGGGGATTGCTGGGGAATGAGGAGGCAGAGGAGATTGCCCCGGCAGTGGCGGCGGCGCGGGAGCGGGGGATTGATGCGGTGGGGCCGATACCGGCGGACAGCGTGTTTCATCAGGCGATTCAGGGGCGGTATGATGCGGTGCTGGCGATGTTTCACGACCAGGGGCATATTCCGGTGAAGGTGTACGGGTTTGAGGAGAGCGTGACGGCGAATTTGGGGCTGCCTTTTGTCCGCACTTCGGTGGATCACGGGACGGCGTTTGATATTGCCGGGCAGGGGGTAGCGCAGCACGTGAGTATGCTGGAGGCGATACGGCTGGCGGTGGGGCTGGCGCAGGGGAATGGGTTGGCGGATTTTTAGGGGAGGGGGGCGGGCGTTACCGGCGGTTCAGGAATAGGTAAAGTTGTCCGCGCGGCGAATCCGTTCCAAGTCGCGGGGGTGGACTTGAGGAGTCGATTTCTCCCCCGTGCCACTCAAAGCGAAATTGCCTTTGGCACGAAAACTGACTTTGCCCTCTACTCCGGTGTGCTTGCCCGAAGTAACACGCACTTTATCCCCGGACTGAAACCCATCCCGCCTTTTCATCCGGGCTTTACCGTTTTTGTCTCGCGGGAAGCCGAATTTATCTACTTTGATAAACTGCCGGCGTCCCAACGCATTGCCCGACCCTACTGCCCGGATAAGCAACGGCTTGTCGGGCAACACTTTCCACTGGTCGGGGGTGGATTCCCCGACACAGGCGGCGTCCGCCCAATGGGACTTTTCCAGCCCGGCCCGTTCAACACGGTTAAATTTGGTCAATGCGCCGTGGCCGATCTCCAGCCGTTCCCCGACCTTTTCCCGCAGAATCTCCTGGAGTTTATACCGGGTGGCATTCATCATCGCCGCGTCTTTCAGCGGGCTTTTGGCGTGCGCTTGAATTGCCGGGAAACCGTACTCGGCGGCGGTTTGGTTGCCTTTTTCCTGGTTGCAGGCGTGGCAAGCAAGCGTGAGGTTGGAAGCTCGATCGCTCCCGCCACGGTCGCCGCCTTTAGGGATAATATGCTCTATCTCCAAAGGCACATCGGTTTTTTTGCAGTAGGCGCACTGCCGCCCCCAATGTTCCAAAAGATACTCGCGGATGGTGTACCCGGCAAGGGTGCCGCGTTGATACTCAACCCCCGATATATGCGCGTTCTGCATTAGCTGGGTATCAAACCTAGCCACCTCAAGGCTGATATGGCTAATGGGGAAATGCGCCATCAGCCGGTCAACCCAGGTTTCGATGTTGTGAACCCGGCTCAGCAGCGAAGGGGGCAGCCAACCCTCGGGCCGGCTGCGATGGTCAAAGCGCGCTGGTCGATAACGGGTTTTCCGGTTCCGCCGTCCCCGGCGGATAGCCCGGCGTTTAACCAGCTTATCCTTGATTTCCTGCCCTTTGTGCGTCAGTTCAGCGGCCCAAAGCACCGCCGCGTTGCGGTCGTCCACTACCACCAACCCCGAAGTCTTGCTGCCGGGGTCAATCTTAATCCGCAACGCGGCGGCAGGTATCTGAACCCCGGGTTCTTTCAGGATGATGGTAAAGATGGGGGTTTTCTCCCAAACCGCCGCTTGCCCATTAGCCAGCAATCGCCGGGAGACGGCCGGATGTACCGGCATTTGCGGAACTTTATTGGTGTCCACCACCGCGACAAAGGGCATTGCGATTATCCCGATAAGGTCTCTCCGGCCCCTATTGCTAGGAGCCGGAGGTTATGCTCACCTCGCCAAGGTTATCCGGTGGTTTAATGTGTGCAGCACTAGCCTACCCGATAAACCTGTTTAACTACACACCATCAGGGTTCGGGACTGGTGAAGCATCCCGAAGTGCTATTGATTCACCGGTAACATAGTCCATCCTGGACCGAGGCTGGTCAGACAAGCTCTGCTGTTAAGGGAACAACAGAGCGCGGGCGTGGGGCAACTCTTTTCATACTGTTTGCTGCGGTACAAGGGGTTGCCCCACGCCCGCCGGGGTCTGACTCCCCTCCGTGGAACCTATGGATAATCCGCCCAGGTTGCCCCACGCCCGCCGGGGTCTGACTGGTCACCGCCATCATCGGCTTGCTGGTGATGGGGTTGCCCCACGCCCGCCGGGGTCTGACTCGGTGTGCGCGGACTGCTACCGGGAGCGGACAGGTTGCCCCACGCCCGCCGGGGTCTGACACTATCGGGACTAATGCCCCCACAACAAGCACTGGTTGCCCCACGCCCGCCGGGGTCTGACGCCGGTACTCAGCCTTGCCTGAGACGCCGAATGGGTTGCCCCACGCCCGCCGGGGCCTGACGCTGGCGTCTAATATGTCCTCCAAGGTCGCCAAGGTTGCCCCACGCCCGCCGGGGCCTGACCCTCGGCACGATGATCGTGGGCGTTATGGACCTGGTTGCCCCACGCCCGCCGTGGCGTATGTAGGATAATGCTTGACTAATGGGCTTGTCAACTACTCCAGCGTCAGTTTGGCAAAATCCAATGTACCCCACAACAGAACGGAGCCATTGTTCCGGAATGGTTGACGGCGGGCGGCGGGCCGGCTAGACTGGGGGCAGTCGATAAGGCCCCTACCGGTTGGTCTGTTGGCTTTTAGCCAGTCGGCTTCGCAGGCGTAGGCACATTTTGTATTTGGATAAGTCCGGGAACCGCGATGCCCGTTACTTTGGGGTAGCGGGCATAGTTGTTTTTTTGAGGGGAGCATTTATCGGCGGGCAAGCAGCCGAGCTTACTCGGAGGATCCGGCGGCGGGAGATTAGCGGGGCGGGTGGAGCGGCGCTTGACCGATTCTTGACCGGGTGTGGTAGTATAGGCGGGAATTGCCGCGCCTGAGGGATTGAGGTTGCAGTATGGATTTTGACCGGTATCAGCACGACACGGTTTTTTATGATGAGATGTTCCAGGCCGATGGGACGCCGTGGGGGCATTGCCAGCCGTTGTACGATACGCTGGCGCAGCTGACGGCGGAGGAGTTGGGGAACATTCAGGAACGGGTTACCCGCTCGTTTTCCAACGAGGGGATTACCTTTACGGTGTATGGGGATGAGGAGGCGAGCGAGCGGATTATCCCCATTGATTGCCTGCCGCGGCTGATGGCCGCCGGGGAGTGGGCGCAGCTGGATGCCGGGTTGACGCAGCGGCTGAAGGCGTTGAACCGGTTTCTGGCGGATATTTACGCGGCGGGGCGCATCATTGCCGACGGGGTGATACCGGAGGATGTGGTACGGGGCTGTCCTCAGTACCGGTGGGAGATGCGGGATTTTGTGGCGCCGCACGGCACTTGGGTGGGCATCTGCGGGACGGATTTGATTCGGACTAATGATGGGTTCCGGGTGCTGGAGGATAATCTGCGGGTGCCGTCCGGGGTTTCCTATATGCTGGCGAATCGGAAGGCGGCGAAAGCCAGTTTGCGGCGGTTGTACCGCAGTTCCCGGGTGCGGGAGGTGGATCATTACGGGCGGGCATTGCTGGAGACGCTGCGGGAATTGGCACCGCGGGCGAACCCGGAGCCGTCGATTGCACTGCTGACGCCGGGGGTTTTTAATTCGGCCTTTTACGAGCATATGTTCCTGGCGCATGAGTTGGGGGCGGAATTGGTCGAAGGGCAGGATTTGCTGGTCAAGGATGACTTTCTGTATATGCGGACGACGGCGGGCTTGCGGCGGGTGGATGTGGTGTACCGGCGGGTGGATGATGATTTTATCGATCCGGAGGTGTTTCGGCCGGATTCGATGCTGGGGGTGCCGGGGCTGATTCGGGCGGTGAAGGAGGGGAATGTGACGCTGATTAACGCGCCGGGCACCGGGGTGGCGGATGATAAGAGCGTCTATGCCTATGTGCCGGATATGGTGCGGTATTATCTGGGGGAGGAGCCGCTGCTGGCGAATGTGGAGACTTATCTGTGCCGGCGGCCGCAGGATTTGGAGTATACGCTGGACAACCTGGAGAAGCTGGTGGTGAAACAGGTGGGCGGCTCCGGGGGGTATGGTATGCTGATTGGCCCGCATTCGACGGCGGAGGAGCGGGAGGATTACGCCCGGGAGATCCGGGAGGATCCGGCGAATTTCATTTCGCAGCCGACTTTGGCGTTGTCGCGGGCGCCGTGCCTGATTGAGGGGGCGTTTGAGCCGCGTCATGTGGATTTGCGGCCGTTCATTCTGCATGGGCAGCAGACGCGGATTGTGCCGGGGGCGTTCTGCCGGGTAGCGTTGCGGCGGGGCAGCTTGGTGGTGAATTCGAGTCAGGGCGGCGGCGGCAAGGATTTCTGGGTTCTGGAGGACTAGAGGGTATGCTTTCCCGGAGCGCGCAGGGGCTATACTGGATGGGGCGCTATCTGGAGCGGGCGCATTGGCTGTGCCTGCTGCTGGGGTTGCAGGCGCAGGCGTTGGTGGATCGGCCGGGGCGGGAGATTTACTTCGGCTGGAACCGCATCTATGACAGCATCGGGCGGCGGCCGCCGGGCGGGGCGTTGGAGCTGCCGGACAGCGATGAGTTCACCTTGGCGGATTCCTTTACGCTGGCCGACGATTTGACCTTTGACCGGGGCAATCCGGCGTCGGTGTGGAGCTGTTTTCAGGCGGGACGGGAGAATGCGCGGCAGATGCGGCACTGCATCAGCGCGGAGATGTGGACGCGGTTGAATCTGGCGTATCTGCGGTTGCAGCCGCTGGATTTGATGGACATTTGGACTACTTCGCCGGAGAGTTTCTATGCGGAGACGGCGGCGGAGATTGACACTTTTACCGGGGTGGCGGCCGCGACGATGTACCGGGATGAGGGGTGGAGTTTTATGCAGTTGGGGCGGGCGTTGGAGCGGGCGCAGTTCACCGATTCGCTGCTGCTGACGCAGTTGGCGGCGGAGTCGGCGACGCCGGAGGATGCGGATGCGGATTGGACCAGTTTGCTGCGGGTTTGCCATGCCTTGGAGGCGTATAACCGGCGGCATAGTGTAGAGGTGGTGCCGGAGCCGGCGCTGGATTTGCTGGTGGCGGACGGGCTGCTGCCGACTTCGCTGATTCGGTCGGTGGAGTTGGCGGGGGCGGAGCTGGCGGCGTTGGGTACGGGATTGGAGGCGCGGGCCAGCGCGGCGGCGCGGCGGTTGGCGGGACGGGCGGCGGCGCTGATTAACTATGACTGGCCGGATCGGGAGGATGCGGCGGAGTTTCTGGAGCAGGTGGGGGGTTATTGCCGGGAGCTGCATGGGTTGATTGGGGCGGCGTATTTTGAGTATGGGGATTAGAGTGGGGGCAACTACAAGGATTGCCCACTAGTAGGGACAATCAAATCGTTGGGGCATTAAAACCGGCTTTACGGGGTCATTCTTGGCAGCAACGACGACGGCGGCTAAAGAGAGTTACGGTTCCTTTCAGGATAGCCTGAAGGCGCCGGTGCATCGCTGGTTCACTTACCCGGCCGGTTATTCCTACAAGCTGGTGGAAGCCAAGATTGAGGAGAACGGGCTGGGGTCGGGGGATTGGATTGCGGACCCGTTTCTGGGCAGCGGGACTACTTCGTTGACGGCGAAGCTGACCGGGTTGAATTCGGTGGGGATTGAAGCCCATCCCTTCGTGTTCTGGGTGGCGCAAACCAAGCTGAACTGCGAGCATTGCCCGGAGGAACTGGCGGCGGCGGCGGATGCGGTGGTAGGCGCGGCCAAGGCTTATCAATGCCCGGAGCTGAGCGGCGAGTGGCCGGCGTTGATTTACAAGTGTTTCAGCGCCGAAAACCTGCGGCAGTTGTATGCTCTGCGGGAGGTTATCCTGGAGCGGGAGGCCGATTCTCCCTATACGGACTTGCTGAAACTGGCTTTGACCGGCACTTTGCGATTGGCGACCAGCGCGGGAGCCGGTTGGCCCTATATTGCGGTGAACCGGCACGGGCAGCGGATGGTGGCGCGGGAGGCGATGGCCGAGTTCAAGAAACAGTGCGCCGCCTTGGTGGCGGACATCCGACAGGTTCGGTTTGCGGGGATACCGCCTTCGGAACACCGGCTTATTGCCGGGGACGCCCGGGAGTTTGACCGGCATTGCGCCGGGGAAAGCATTGACCTGATTGTTACTTCGCCGCCTTACCTGAACAACTATGATTACGCCGACCGCACCCGGATGGAAACTTACTTTTGGGGGCTGTACGATAGTTGGGGGGACATCACGCGAGGGGTGCGGGACAAGCTGATTACCGCCGCTACTACGCAGATACGCTTGTCCCAAATGAACGGGGTTAGCCAATGTCCCAATGTGCGGCGGGTGAACCCGGCGATTCACCGGGAATTGATGGGAATTACCGGGAAACTGGCGGCGGTGCGTCAATCCAAAGGCGGCAAGAAAACCTATGACTTGATGGTGGCCGGCTATTTTGAGGATATGCTGAAGGTACTGCAAGGGGCTTATGCAACGCTGAAACCGGGGCGGCAGTTTGTCTTGGTGCTGGGGGATTCCGCGCCCTATGGCGTCCATGTGCGGACGGAGGAAATCATCGGGGAACTGGCTAAATCGGTGGGGTTTGCCGGGTATGATATTGAGGTAATCCGGGCCCGGGGGGACAAGTGGGCGAATAACCCGCAACGGCACAAGGTGGCGCTGCGAGAAAGCATTTTGACGGTGGTCAAGTAGGGAGGGGGCCAAGGTTATGGTGTCAAATGCGGCCAGCGCGCTGGGGGAGGCGGTGGGGAAGCTGATTGAGGATGCCATTGTGGAAGGGCTGCGGGCGGAAGTGACGGCCCGGGGTCACAGCATCCGCCCGGCGCGGCTGACCAACGGCAGCGGCAATACTTATCAGATTGACGCCGTGGTTTTTGACGGGGAGGATAACCCGGTCATCATCATTGACCCCAAGTATATCCGCTATACCAAGCACAACCGGGACAAGGGGAGTTGGCTGTGCGTGGCGCACTATAATCTGCGTAAAACCTATCCGACCATCCGTAAATCCATCGCGGTGCTGGCCGGACGGTGGTCGACGCCATCCAAGTCGCTGATTCGCAGTTTTGGGGTGGAAATTGTGGAAGTTCCTTTTGCGGGGATAGTGGCGGCGTTGGAAAGCTACGGGATAGCCTTTGACTGGCCGGAGCGGGACCGGGAGACGCCGCGGCGGGCGTGGGAAACTTACGAGGGTCTAGATGCTGTGGCCCGGCAGGGCGTGGCCAAGGCGATAACCGCCGATATTGTCGAGGGTCTGCGCGCGGATATTGTGCGGGTTTTGGAAACGGACTTGAATCAGCTGCCGCATCGTATATCGGAAGTGGAGATACTACTGAAAACGGACCAGGATGAGATGCTGCTGCTGCGCTTTGACACGGCGGCCGCGGCCTTGGCGGGACTGGCGCAATTTACTGCCGACCGGCCGGATATTGGCGGGCTGCTGCGGCCGCGGGGGCATTAGGCGGTACGGTCGGCTATTCGGGTGGGATAGGGTTACGGCATTAACCGGGGCCGCCTTTATATGGGCGGCCCGGTCTTTTTTGCCCGGTGTGCGCCGACTAGCCGGTTAGAGGATGGAATCCGCGTCCAGGAGGGCGGCGGCCTTTGCCCGGTCCTCCGGGTCAGTGGCGAGGGCGACGAGGGCGTAGTCCTCGAGGCGGTCGAGGATGTGCAGGCTCTGGATGTTGATGCCGGCGGCGCTGAATTGGGCGGCTACTTTGGCTAAAGCGCCCGGTTCGTCTTTGAGGCGGATAATCAGGGAGTCGTCGGCTACGGCGGTAAAGCCGGCGTCGGTCAAAACCTGGAGGGCATGGTCGGTGTCGGCGTTGTCGGTGCTGATGATGACGGCGCCGTGATTGCCCTTAATTTCGGTGTTGATGCTGGAGAGGTTGATGTCGGCGGTAGCCAGGACGCGGGTTATTTCCGCCAGGACGCCCACTTCGTTCAGCACCATAATGACGATTCTTTCCATTGGAGACAAGCCTCCTGTTCAGCGCGGTTAATAGACTTGGCCGTGGCTGTGGCGATGCCAGCGGCCGGGGCCGGCGGCGGCGCCCGGGGTCAGGCAGTCGTCCACCAGTTCATCGACCATGGCCCGGGTTACATGGGGCATCGTAATCAAGTGCGCCAAGTCGCCCAAGGGGGCGATTTGCCACTTGTCGAACACCGCTACCGGCGGCCGGGGGAACACTACGGTAACGGAGTTTTCGTTGCGCCAAGCCGGGACGCCGTGGTCCTGGAAACGCTGGACGGCGTACTCGGCTACGGCCAGCATTTCCGCTACCAGTTCCTTAAAGCCGTCGTTGCCATAGCGTTCGAGGGCGTACCAGAGGAGCAGGGGCGTCCAGGCGTTGCGGGAGCCGGGCAGGGTAGTATCCATTACGCCGACATATTCAATGGAGCGGGCAATGCGGGCCACATAGTCTTTGCGGGTGATGACGATGCCGCAGGGCAGCGGCGAGCCGATCAGTTTGTGGCCGCTGATGGCGATGCTGTCGATGCCGGCGTCAAAGCCGAAGGGCTGGGGTTCCGGGACAAAGGGCAAAATCATTCCGCTGAGGGCGGCGTCGGCGTGGATGTAGGAGCGGGTTATCGCCAGGTCGGCGAGGATGTCCCGGACGGTGGGCAGGCGATCCACGGCGCCTTTCATCGTCGCGCCGATGTTAGCCAGGAAAATAACCGGCGCATCCCGGTTGATGCGGATGGTTTCGTAGAGGTCATCGTAGTCGATTTCGCCGTTGTCCTGGCTTTTAATCATAATGTTCCGCATATTGAGGACGCGGAGGTTTTTCAGGACGCTGTAGTGGGTGTCCTGGGAGAAGTAGGCGACGCCCTGGGGATAGAGTTCGCGGGCCAGGTAGAGGCCGTACATATTGCCTTCGGTGCCGCCGTTGGTGACATAACCCCAAGCGGCAGCCGGGTCGAGGCGCGTCAGTTGGGCAAAACGGGCGACTACTTCCCGCTCGATGGCGTGGCAGTTGATGCGGAAGTTGCTGCTGTGGAAGGGGTCGCCGACATTGTTGGCGGAGTAGTTGAGAAAGGGCAGCAACTCGGAATAGTCAAAATCCTGGTTGACCGGGTAGCCGATTTGGGTCGGGCGCAACTGCTCAAAGTCGCGCAGCAAGCCGTCGAGACGCGCCCGGGCCGCCGGGTTCAGCGGGTTCATAATCAGCGGACTCCCTTTTGGGGGGATTTTGGGGATATTATAGCATTTGGGGGCAAGTTTTGGGGATAGGGGATGGGGGTTAAAGGCAGCCTTGCTCGGCTTGGTTGCGGCGGCGGCGGTTGGGGGCGCGGCGGAAGGTGGGTTCCGGGGCGTAGCGGGGGTATTCAGCCAGTTTGCCGTTGAGCAATTCCTCGATAGTCAGCAGCTGGACGCGGGGGAATTGCTGGCCGGGGAAATGGGCCGGTTCGTAAAAGCCGGCGGCCAAGGCTTCCTGCTGCATCGGGCCGGTGGGCGGGTTCAGGGTGATGAAAAGGGCGATTTGGGCTTTTTCCCGCTCCAGGTCGCTTTTGAGGGTGGCGATTTGGGCGCGGTTGACTTGGCCGCTTTTGACCTGAACGATGATGCGCTTGGGGCGGCCGCTGTTGTCGTCAAAGAAGTTGATGTAGCCGTCAACACCGGCGTCGGGGCCTTTGCGGCGTTCCTGAGCGGGGCGGGCTTCGACCAAGCCCAATGCCCACCACTCGAATTGATAGCGGCCGTCGTGTTCGCTTGCAATGGCTAAAGCCCGGGCTCTGGCTACATCCCGGGGGACGCCGATAATCTGGTAGGGGCGGAGGTTGTCGCCGAAGGAATCGTGCAGGCGGTGGCGGATGATGGAGATGGCCAGATGGGTAATGTCAATGCCAATCCAACGGCGTTTCAGGGTTTCGGCTTGGATGGTGCTGGTGCCGCAGCCGCAAAAAGGATCCAGCACCAGGGAGTCCTCGTCGCTGCTGGCGGTAATAATCCGCCGCAGCAATTCGTCGGGCTTTTGGGTCGGGAATAGCTGCTTGACCGGGGCAACCCGGGCAATGTCCCAAACATCATCCTGACGGACGCCGGGGGATTCCTGCCCCTCGACTTGGGAGGGCCGGCGGCGGCCGCTTTCATCATAGCCGGAGACGATGCGGGCGTTGCCGAAACGCCGCAAGGTGGAAGGGGCGCGCTCCATATAAAGCTGGTTGAAGATCCGCTCCCGGCCGCCGGATTTGGCATAGAACAGAATTACATCGTGGTTCCTTTGGAAGGCGTAGCGGCCGGTGGCCCACTTGCGATAGTGCCAGATGATTTCGTTCTGAAAATTGGCGGGGCCGAAGGCGGCATCCATCAGCAGTTTGAGGTAGTGGCTGGCGGTGGGGTCGCAATGCAGGTAGATGCTGCCGGCGGGTTTCAGTACCCGGCGCAGTTCAATCAGCCGCTGGGACATCATAGTAAGGTAAGCCAGCAGATCGTTGCGGCCGAGGACGGATTGGAGGGCGGACAGGAGTTCACCGATTTTAGGCGGCCCGGTTTGGATTACTTCGCGATAAGCCAGTTCGGACTCGTGGCTCCATTCCCAAGTGTCCTTAAAGGCGGTGATTTGGGCGGCGGATTGTTCGCCGCTGCGCTCCTGGAACAGGAGGTTGTAGTTGGCTTCGGACTTGAAGGGAGGGTCGAGATAGATGAGGTCAACGCTGGCGTCGGCGATATGCTCCCGCATAATGGGGAGATTGTCGCCGAAGTAAAGTTGATTGGGGGCGGTTTCCAGCATTGCCGGGTTTCCTTGACGGCGGTATAGGGGGATATTGTAACAGAGATTGGCGGGTTGGGGATGGGGTTAAATTACGCCGGCTTGCTGCCATTTTTCCAGTTGTTCCGGGGGATAGCCCAAGCCATCGATATAGATTTCCGCATTGTGCTGGCCGAGGGTGGGGGCGGAGCGGGTCAGTTGGTAGGGGGTGGCGCTGAGTTTGAACAGTTCGGCGGGGACGCGCAGCCGGCCCATTACCGGATGGTCGGTTTCCCGATAGAAGTTGCGGGATTCCAGTTGGGGGCATTGGGCCAGTTCGGAGGGAGTTTGCACCAAGCCGAATAACATTCGGGCGGCGGCGGCTTTGGGGAATAATTCCCATTTGCCGCGTTCTTTGATGGATTCCACGACGATACGGTCGAGTTCCGCCCCGTTTTCGGCGCGTTGGGCCCGGTCGGCAAAGCGGGGTTCGAGCATTTCGGGGCATTGGAAAAAGTCGGCCAAGTCCTCCCAGGAGGCGCCGCCGCCGGTCTGAACGATAATCCAACCGTCCTGGCAGGGCATGGGATGGCCGAACATACTGCCTTCGGCGCGGCGGCGGGTTTGGACGCCGCCGGTAAAGGGATACATGGTTTGGGTGGCCATCATCGTGGAGGCGACGCATTCGGTAATGGAGACATCGATATGGTCGCCGCGGCCGGAAAATTCCCGGGCAAAGAGGGCCATGGAGGTAGCGGCGGCGGCAAAGAGGCCGCCTTCGTACTGGGCTTGAAAGCCGCCGTGTTTCAGGGGTTCGCGGCCCTGGACGCCGCTGATGCTCATTATCATCCCCATAGCGTAGTTGACGATTTCCGCGCCGCGATATTGGCGGTAGGGGCCGGTCTGGCCAAAGGGGGTGATGGAGGTCAGGGTAAGGGCGGGATTGAGGGCTTGGAGGTCGGCGTAGCCCAAGCCGAGGGATGCCAGGTAGCCGGGACGCCAGCTTTCGATGATGAGGTCCACTTGGGGCAGCAGCTGTTTCAGGATTTCCCGGCCGGCGGCGGTTGCGAGGTTGAGGGTGGCGCCGCGTTTGTTGAGGTTCACGGCGAGGAACAGGAGGCTTTTTTCCGGGTGGGGGTCGTCGTGAAAGAAGGGGCCGAGTTGGCGGAGGGCGGCGCCGCCGGGGGGTTCGAGTTTCAGGGTTTCCGCGCCGTAGTCGGCGAGGAGCCGGGCGCAAAAGGAGCCGGCAATATCCTCGCTTAAATCCAGAACCTTGACGCCGGCTAGTACGCCGTGCTGCATAAGTCCCATCCTGCCTTTGCTTGGTGTTGCTGTGTTGCTGCCGGCAAAGGATTGTAGCGGAAGGGGACGGCGATGGCAAATGGGGGATGGGGGAGGTTAATCGTAGAGTACCCGCTCCGGGCGGCCCAAGAGCGACGACAAGGGAGGGTTGGCGGCCAGGTCTTTGTTGGACATCAGCTCGACCGGGACGCCGTAGAACTCGGTCAACAGGTTTTCCAGGGCGAAGTAGCTCCGCAGGCCCGGGGCTGGTTTGGGTTCGTGGTAAGTTACGACGAAAGCGGGGCGGGTTTTGCCCGGCGGGGGATGGTAGGCGTGCAGAGAGGCTACGCCATAATCCCGGCAGTACCGCTTTAACTTTTCCGATTTCAACTGGGCCATAACCGGCGGTCTCCTGATATGGGGTTCAACAATTTTAACCGGCCGGGGCTGCTTTTGGCAATGGTGGGGGTTATATTGTCGGGCCGGGATTGAGGCCGGTCGCTGCCGGCGGCGGGCGGTTGACGGAGGCGGGGATGACGGTTAAAGTGCCGGGGTAACGGTTTAAGGCTTTCCACCTGGGAAGGAGTAGGGGTAACGGTTATAGGCTTTCCGGCTGGCGAAGGTGTTGTCGTTGGCGAGGGGGAGGAGTATAGGTATGGTGCGGGTTGATTTGGCGCATCCGTCGAATGCGCCGGGCGATTGGTTTGTGGATACGCGCTGTATCCGGTGCGATGCGGCTCGGGATTGGGCGCCGGATTTGATTGGTATGGATGCGGTCGGGCGTTCTTTTGTGGCCGCGCAACCGGCGGGGGCAGAGCAGACGGCGGCGTTGTGGCGGGCGGCGGCGGCTTGCCCGACCAAGTCAATCGGCCATCGGGAGCAGTTCCGGGAGCCGGCCGGGGTATTTCCTTACCAACTGACGGCCCGGGTGTGGGCATTGGGCAACAATGCGCTGTCGTCCTTTGGGGGACATTCCTATCTGGCAACACGGCCGGGGGGCAATCTGATGATTGATTCGCCCCGGTTCGGACGGGCGCTGGCGGAGCGGGTGGACGCGATGGGCGGCGTGGCGCATATATTGCTGAGCCACCGGGATGATGTGGCGGATGCCGAGCGTTGGGCGGAGCGGTACGGCGCGCGGGTCTGGATTGGGGCGGCCGATGCGGACGCCGCGCCCTACGCTACGGAGCTAATCGGGGACGAGACGGTCGAAATTGTTCCGGGAGTGGCGGGCATACCGGCGCCGGGGCATACCGAGGGTCATATTTTGTATCACTTGGACGACCGGCATTTGTTCACCGGGGATACGCTGCACTGGAATCGGCGGCGGGGGAGTTGGAGGTTTTCCCGGAGCAGACTTTTTATTCCTGGGCGGTTCTAGCCGATACGGTGGAGCGGATGGCCGCTTTGCCGGTGGATTGGTTGTTTCCGGGGCATGGCCAGTGGCGGCACATGGGCCGGGAGGAATGGGCGCGGCAGCTGACCGGCTTGAGCCGGGCGATGCGGGAGTTGGGGCAGGAGGGCTGGGCGCAGCGGCCGGAGGGGACTTATAACTGGTACTGAAAGGAGGTTGAGGGATGCGCGAGAATCGGGTGAAACGGGCGATGGGGGAGGGGCGGTTGGCGTTGGGGACTTATGTTACCTTTGCCGACCCGCAAATCGTGGAGATTATCGGGTTGGCGGGGTATGACGCGGCTTTTATCGATATGGAGCATACCGACTTTGACCTGCGGTTGGTGGGGGAGATGATTCGGGCGGCGGATTTGGCCGGGGTTACTTCCATCATCCGGGTGCCGGATAATGATGAGAAGCTCATCCTGCGGCTGCTGGACGCCGGGGCGGAGGGCATCATCATTCCCCATGTGGACGGGCTGGCGGGGGCGCAACGGGCGGTGGACGCGGTGCGCTATCCGCCGTTGGGACATCGGGGCGGCGCGGCCGGCACGCGGGCGGCGCGGTTCGGCACGGTGGGCTGGGCGGAGCATTGCCGGCAGTCGAACGAGCAAATCCTGCTGTCGGTGATGACGGAGGATGAGAAGGGCGTGGCGGATATTGAGGCGATTGCCGCTTTGGAGGGGATTGACTTGGTGTCTATCGGGCCGACGGATTTTTCGGAGTATATGGGCATTCGGGATCCGGGGAGTCCGGAGCTGCGGGCGAAGTTGACGGAGTTGGCGGGGCGGATCAGGAAAATCGGCAAGGCCAAGATGCAGTTTCCGATGCATCATGCGGCGCTGCCGTTGGGGCCGGGGGAGTTGATTGAGTTGGGGGTGGGTTATACCCATGTGGCGCCGGCGCCGCCGGCGGTGTTGCTGCGGTCGCTGCGGGAGCGGTTGGCGGCGATACGGGAGGAGGTGGGGTAGGGGGTTTTAGCGGAGGGTTTCGTAGCGGCTGATGGCGCGGGCGGGACGGTGGGGTTTTAGTCGGCTACGGCGGCCGGGGCGGCGGGAATGGGGGTTTGCTGGGACAGGAATTCCTGGATGGCTTGGCGGAAGGTGGGTTCGGGCATAACGCCGTCCTCGACTTCGCAGATGCAGGCGAAGATTTCGAGCATAAGTTCGATGCCTTCCTCGGTGGACTGGTCGGAGATGATTTGGGCGCGGCGGGATATGGTGTCGTGAAAGTCGGTAAAACCGATTTCCTGGCGGGCGTAGGCGGCGAGGGGTTCGGCCAAGGGGGATACAACTTCAACCATGCAACACCTCGAGGCTGATGACCAAGTTATCCTGAAGGTCCCGGCGCAGGAACTGCGGGATATTTTCAATGCTTTGGAGATTGCCCGCAAGAGTAGGGCTGGTTTCCTGTTGCGGCGGCGCTCGTGGACGGGTTCGCGCCGTCCGGCACACTTGCCGCCTGGTTCCAGGAGCGTGATGTGGGCCTATTATATGCCTAATGGTTGGCTGTTGGCAAGGGTCCATGTGTATCTGGCCCGGGGCGGGGAAGTTATCGGGGAGCCAGACCCTAAGGAGATGCGGATTGACCAGTTGGTCTTGAGGCTGTTGCCGCCGGGTTTTGAGGGGTAGGTGGTGATGGCGGCGGACGGTTGGGGTTTTAGTCGGCTACGGCGGCCGGGGCGGCGGGAATGGGGGTTTGTTGGGTCAGGAAGTCCTGGATGGCTTGGCGGAAGGTGGGTTCGGGCATAACGCCGTCCTCGACTTCGTAGATGCAGGCGAGAAGCGCGGACAGGAGTTCCCGCTCCGGTTCGGTGGATTCCTGAAAGATGGTTTGGAGGTTCAGGTATAATTGGTTCCGCATTTCCAGCAAAGGGGATTCGTTGCGGAGGTAGGATTCCAGCGGAACCCGCAATTCGGGGATGATTTTAATCACGCTTTTACTCCTTGGCTACAATCATAGCATAGTTTTGCGGGGTAGCGGCTGATGCGTTTGTTAGCCGGTTGTATTTTGCTGGCGGTGGTCGGGTTGCTGGCGGGTTGTGGGGAGTCGCCGGAGGATAGGCCGTTGCGGTTGCGGCAGCCGTCGCCAACGGTTGGGGCGGCGTTGTTGCCTACACTGCCGCCGTTACCTACGGCTGTCGCTTTGCCGACGGTTACGCCATTGCCGACTGCTGCCTTTTTGCCGGCAGCTACGGTTGCGCCGGCGGTTACACCGTTGCCGACAGCTACAGAGTCGCCGGCGGCTACGCTATTGCCTACGGTTGCCCTTTTGCCGGCGGCTACGCCGTTGCCTACCGTTGCAGAGTTACCGGCAGCTACGGTTGCGCCGGCGGCTACGGGTCTGCCGGATTTGGATTTGCCGGTGGTGACTATTGGGGGGGGTAGCTGGCCGGTGGAGTTGGCGGTTACGGCGGAGGAGCAGGCGCTGGGGTTGTCCGGGCGGGCGGAATTGGCGGCCGGTTCGGGGATGCTGTTTGTTTGGGATGGGGAGAGCCGGCGCAGTTTCTGGATGCCGGATATGAATTTTCCGTTGGATATAGTGTGGATTGATGGGGATTGCGCGGTGGTGGCGATTACCCGGGAGGCGCCGCCGCAGAGGCCGGGGCAGTCCCGGGGGGAGTTGCCGCGCTATGTGGTGGAGGGGGTGCAGTATGTGCTAGAGATAAATGCGGGGGAGGCGGCGATTAGGGGCGTGGAACCGGGCGATGGGGTGGAGTTTGGCGGGGGCATTGACGGGGAGTGTGGGGGCTGATTTTTGGGGATGGCGGCAAGGAGGGGCATTTTCCGGATTTCCATTGGCGTGATCCAAGCGGCTTTAGTTTGCGGTTTGCCTCGGGGTTTAGACCGATATTAAGTTGCGGCCAGCGATGCGCTGAAAGTGGCGGCGGTTGTTGGAGAGGAGGGTTAGGTTGTGGTGGAGGGCGGTAGCGCCGATGAGGAGGTCGAGGTCGCCGATAGGGGTGCCGGCCCGGCGCAGGCGGCTACTCTCCCGGGCGAATAGGGTTGCGGTGGCGGCGTCGATTTCCAGGCTGGTGATGCCGCGGGCGAGGAAGGCGAGCAACTCTTGTTCCTTGCCGGCCGGGTCAGTTCCGCCGAACACGCCGTCATAGAGTTCGGCGATGGCAATGACGCTAATTGCGATGCCGGCCGGCCATAGCGCGGCCAGCTGGGTTCTGGTTCGCGCAACACCGTGCAGGTAGTCGATAACCCAATCGGTATCGATGAGGTACTGCGGCGGCATATTGCTACAACTCGACGGGCGGTTTGGAGCCAGCTTCCCGGGCGGCGTAGATGCAACGCTTGAAGTTTTCCCAATACTCTCGATCGTCTTTCCAGATGCCGGCCATAGCCAAGAAAGCCTCACGGTCAACTTCAGAGGCCGGACGGGTGTCTTTCAGGGTTACGAGGTATTCGACGCCTTCCTCGAGCGGCGCCGGAAAGGGTTCCAAGGGAGTCAGGACGCCGTTGATTACTTTGGCTTTGACGGTGTTATCCATAGCTGCGGCCTCAGTTCCGGATGATTGTTGGTTCATTTTACACTATGGGGCGGGAGATGTCATCCGGGATTACCGGAAAAGGATTGCTGATTTGCTGACGTGGTTCAGTTTGCTTTTAGCATTTTTCACATTTTCTCTAATATCGTAAAACTGAAAAATGCTAAAACCGAACTGAACCGCTAAGAATGGCTGATTGACACCGGGCTTTAGATTATGGTAAGTTGCCCCGGCAATTGGGCGGTAGGGGCGGCCGTTTCCTCCTGAGGCAATTTCCCCCACACTCCAGCCAACCGCATTAAACACCCGGCGCGCCGGATGGCCGGTGTCCGCGGAATCAACATTGCCGGAGAGAACCTGTTCTATGTCCGTAAAATCGCAAAAGTTTTTGTCCCGGCTTTCCCTGTTGCTGTTGACGGGGCTGGCGGCGGTAATGCTCGCTTGTAGCTCGGAACCGGCCCCGACGCCAGCCGGGTTCGGAGAGGTGATTACGGAGGCGGCTCCGACGGCCACTTCGGCTCCGGTATTGCCGCCGACCGCGACGGCGGCCCCGCCGGCACCGGCGGACACCCCCGCGCCGCGGCCTACTCCGACGCCGGAGCCGGTTCCCACGGCAATGCCGACGACCCAGCCAACGCCGGTACCGGAACCCACGGCTACTCCGGCGCCCACGGCAACACCGCAACCGACGGTAACGCCCTTGCCGCCCACGCCGACGCCGCAGCCGCAGCCGACGAGCTGGCTTTCCCCAGCGCCGGAGGAGTTTGCCATCGAGGAAAAACAAACCTTCCAGGTGAACACCGACTTGCCGGACGGGGCCAGCGTCTGGGTGGGCTACAACTACGAGGATGATACCGGCACTCTGAGCTTGCGCGGTTGTCCCGCTCAACCCCGCGATGGCGTACGCCTCAACGACGGCGACACCTTTACTATCAAAGCCTGCTTCCCGGGAACGGTTACGATGCGCCTGTACCGGAACGGCACGGACGAACTGCTGGAAAGCTACTCCGTTGTCATCAATCCTTCCGGGGCCACGGCCAGCCTGTCGCCAGTACCTGAGGAGTTTGCCATCGAGGAAAAACAAACCTTCCAGGTGAACACCGACTTGCCGGACGGGGCCAGCGTCTGGGTGGGCTACAACTACGAGGATGATACCGGCACTCTGAGCTTGCGCGGTTGTCCCGCTCAACCCCGCGATGGCGTACGCCTCAACGACGGCGACACCTTTACTATCAAAGCCTGCTTCCCGGGAACGGTTACGATGCGCCTGTACCGGAACGGCACGGACGAACTGCTGGAAAGCTACTCCGTTGTCATCAATCCTTCCGGGGCCACGGCCAGCCTGTCGCCAGTACCTGAGGAGTTTGCCATCGAGGAAAAACAAACCTTCCAGGTGAACACCGACTTGCCGGACGGGGCCAGCGTCTGGGTGGGCTACAACTACGAGGATGATACCGGCACTCTGAGCTTGCGCGGTTGTCCCGCTCAACCCCGCGATGGCGTACGCCTCAACGACAGCGACACCTTTACTATCAAAGCCTGCTTCCCGGGAACGGTTACGATGCGCCTGTACCGGAACGGCACGGACGAACTGCTGGAAAGCTACTCCGTTGTCATCAATCCTTCCGGAGCCACGGCCAGCCTGTCGCCGGCGCCGGCGGAGTTCACGGTCGAGGAGAAACAATCTTTCCAAGTGAACACCGACTTGCCGGATAACGCCGCGGTCTGGGTGGGCGTGAATTACGGGGATTACACTGGAACCCTGGGCTTCGATAGCTGCCCCGGGGAACCCCAGGCGGGAAAGAGGTTCCAGAACGGCGATTCCTTAGTGCTTAAAGCCTGCTCCTCCGGGATGGCCAGGGTACACTTGTACCGGAATGGCACCGACGAACTGCTGGAAAGCTACGCAGTTATCGTCAACCCCTCCGGGGCTACCGCCAGCCTGTCGCCGCCGCCGCAGGAGTTCGCCATTGAGGAGGAGCAATCCTTCCAGTTGAATGCCGAATTGCCGGAGAATGCCAGCGTCCGGGTGGGGGTGAACTACGGGGAGGATACCGGCGTCTTGGGCTTCGCCGGTTGCCCCGGGGAACCCCTAGCGGATACCAGGTTCGGCAACGGCGATTCCTTGGTACTTAAAGCCTGTTCGCCCGGTACGGCTACGGTGCGTCTGTACCAGTTTGGCACATCCGAACTGCTGGAAAGCTACACCGTTACTATAGAGTAGCCCCTACGAGGCGGCGGCCGGCATCGGTAGAGACGATGCCGGCCACCGCCTCTTTCTTTCATTGCTGCCTGTGTTATACTTGCCGGGCGGCCGCCGTATCGCGGCCGCCCCATTCCCGGAATTTGCTATTGAGGGGTTACTATGACCAGCCGGCCCCGAACCCGAACCCGCAAGGCGGCGGCCCGTCCCGAAACTATCGGTCAGTTGCGCGCCAGCGGCTATGAAGTTTTGCCGGTGCGGGAGGAACTGCGCCGCAATCTGACCGCCAAACTGCGCGCCGCCGAAACGCCTTTCCCCGGCATCCTCGGCTTTGAGGATACCGTTATTCCGCAGCTGGAAAACGCTATCTTGGCCGGGCAGGATGTCATTCTACTGGGCGAGCGGGGGCAAGCCAAGTCCCGCCTGATCCGCAGCCTGGTGAACCTGCTGGACGAAGCCATTCCCAAAATCGCCGGCTCCGAAATCAATGACAACCCCTTTAACCCCATCTCCCTGGCTTGCCGGGAACTGGTGGCCGATCTGGGGGACAAAACCCCGATCGAGTGGGTGCCGCGGACGGAACGCTATTCGGAAAAGCTGGCGACCCCGGACATATCCATTGCCGACCTGATTGGGGAAATCGACCCCATCAAGGTGGCCGAGGGTCGGCATTTGTCCGACGAACTGGCCATCCACTACGGGCTGGTGCCGCGCACCAACCGGGGCATTTTTTCCATCAACGAGCTGCCCGACCTGGCGGAACGGATTCAGGTGGGCTTGTTCAACCTGATGGAGGAGCGGGATGTGCAAATCAAGGGCTACCGGCTGCGGCTGCCGTTGGATGTGTATGTGGTGGCAACGGCTAACCCGGAGGATTACACCAACCGGGGGCGCATTGTTACGCCGCTGAAAGACCGCTACGGCTCCCAGATTCATACCCATTACCCCCGGCGCATTGCCGAGGAAATTGCCATTATGGAGCAGGAGCGGGCGCGCTTTGCCGATGAGGATAGCTTGGTAATTCCCCAATATATGAAGGAAATCATTGCGGAAATTACCGCCCAAGCCCGCAACAGCAGCGAAATCAACCAGCGTTCCGGGGTCAGCGTCCGGGTGTCGATTGCCAACTACGAAACCCTGTTGAGCAATGCGGTGCGGCGGGCCATTCGGGCCGGGGATGCAGTGGCTTGCCCCCGGGTCAGTGATTTGCCCTATATCGCCGCCTCTTTCGGCGGCAAGATTGAGCTGGAAACCTTTGAGGAAGGCCGGGAGGGCCGGGTGATGGAGGATTTGACCCGGCGGGCGACGCTGCGGGTGTTTGGCCGCTACTTTGACGTGGACGCCCTCGAGGATATTGTTACGGCTTTTGACTTGGGGAGCAGCGCGGAGACCGGCAGTGAAAAGCCGGCCGCCGACTACCCGGCTTTGGCGGCGGAAGTAGAGGGATTGGCGGAGGCGGCGGCCCGGCTAACTGATGACCCGCGCCCGGAAGTGGCCGCGGCGGCGGTGGAGTTTGTGCTGGAGGGGCTGCATCTGAACCGCCGGCTGAACTGCGAGCGGACGGCGGCGGGGTACCGGTACGGGCGGTAGGGAGGGTGGCCGCTTACACCCGCTCCAAGTATTGGAAAGCCCTTTTCAGGGTGCCGTCGCGAACATAGGCCGCCGCCAGCTCGTAGATTTCCCGCAAGCCCGGATCCTGCTTGGGGTCGGTTTCTCCCAAAGTCACCATCAGCGAGTCGGTAACTCCACCGGTCTCGCCAACAAGGTCGAGCTGGTAAGTGTTCGCCCGCTCGGCATGGGAAATTTCCAGAGAGACATCGGGAAAATCCACCCGGTATTCATTGTACCGGAGGTTTTGTCCCCAAGCCAATTTTCCGGCTTTGGAGAGGCGCAAGACCTTGCTGCCTAGTTCGTACATTCCCGGTTGAGACATTTTTGCCCTCCTCCTACGGGTTATTCGAGCAGGTCGGCCAGCTCAACCAAAAGGGTCGAGCGCAGGTAATTCAAGGTGCGGTTTAACCGCCGTACTTGCTCCAGCGTTATAACGACGGCAGTACCTTCCAGTTCGTCCTCCATATTTTGAATCAGGCGGACCGAGTTTTGCAACAAATGCCGGTGTTCCTCAGACAGGTTAGGGTGGTTTCGCCGAATTGCGATGAGCAGGCGATAGATTTCCGGGTAGCGGTCTAAAGCCCGGGCCCGATCGCCGCTGCGGTGTATTTCAATCAGCCCCTGGATCCGCTCGCCGATGCGGGTCAGGTCGGAGCCGGCGGAATCGCGGCGCAGCAACCGGCGGGTTTCCTCGGAGGCTTCCCGGGCGGCCCGGGTTTCGCCGCGCAGTCGGCTGAGTTGTAACAGGGCAAAGCCCAACCCCGACAGGGATACCAGCAGCCCGACAAGGCTGGCGATGCTGCCCGCTTCACCCAGCATTGCCCAAGAACTGGTAGCCGGTGGATTGCCGCCGCAACTGCATACGCCTATTTTAACACACTATCCGCCCGTTCCCGGTTCACCCCAAATTCCCGTTTTCCCTCAGCCACTGCCGGGCGGCCGCCCGCACTTCATCTCTATCCAGAACTATTGCCAATTCGCCTTGTTCGTTGGGTTGAAAGGATCCCGCCCGGTGAAAGGTTGGGGTGAGGGCGGCGGCGATTTCCCGCCGCCGTTGCTCCGGCAATCCCAGTTCCGGCGCGGTTGCGTCCAGTTCCGCCGCGGCAGCGGCGTCCAGTTCCGGGGACAGGGCGGCTAGGCAGCTTTCCAGTTCGGTGGTCAGCAGTTCCGCTTCGACGGCTTGGCGTTGCAGTTGGCCGACCTCTTGCAGATGGCGGCCCAGGTAGCAGCCGCCGAACTGCATCACTTCGCACGGCCGCCCTTCGTATTCGCCGGTGGACTGGTAGCGGGGTTCCAGTTGGTGGTCAGCCAGATAATCCCGCACCGGGCCATCCTCGGCGTCGGGGTTGGTCAGGTCAAAAATCATCTGGACGGAATACATAAAGAACCCGGCCGGTTCAACCTTAATCAGCATCAGCCCTCCCGTTCTGCCAAAAGTTTCCGGGGGATTATATGCCAAACCGGGGAAGGGTTGCAGGCAACCCTTCCCCGATTTATGTAGCGGTTTTGCTGGTCGTACCGGTTGCTGATTTACTCGCTGAACCAGATGCCGCTGACCCGGACATTGGGGTCGAGGCGCGGCTCCCAGTTGACCTTGGGGTTGACGGCGTAGATGACCGGCAAGTCAAACAGGGTGAGGAAGTAGGCTTCCTCGCGGAACTTGTCGGCGAGGACTTCGAGACGCCGCTGACGTTCATCGCCGGCGGCGGCCAGGGCGGCGTCGATTTGTTCCTGAATGCCGCCGGGGCTGGGGTCGCAGACGCCGGAACGCTGGCTCTCGCAGTTCATATAGTAGCGGAGCTGGCGGCCGAAGTCGAGGGTTTCGTTGGAGGGCTGGTTGCCAATCATATCGAAGGCTTCGCAGCTGGAGTTGCCGCGGTCGATGGCGGCCTGCATATCGGCCGGGGTGGCGTCATCGGTCTCCGGGTCGCGCCCGGATTCGGCGATGACATCTTGGACAGCTTGGCCGGATACGCAGCGGGAACGGGCACTGCGGATGGAAGGTTCGACAATCTGGAACTCGAAGTTCATCCCGATTTCGCCAAGGTAGCCGTGGATGGCTTCGGAGATTTCGGTTTGCTTGGCGACGCGGACGCCGCGGGAGATGAGGGTGATGGTGTTGGCCGGGTCGTAGTTGGCTTGGGCCAAGAGTTCCCGGGCCTTGTCCGGGTCATAGGGATAGGGGGCGGTGTTGGCTTCGGTGGCCCCGATGATGCCCGGCCAGATGATGTTGCCGCGGCAAGTGGTAAAGCCGCCGTAGAGGGACTCGACCATTTCCTCGCAGTTGACGGCGTAAGCCATGGCCTGGCGGACTTCCTTTTTGCGAAGTTCCGGGTGCCAGAGGGTATTGATTTGCAGGGAATAGGTTTCGGCAGAGGAACCGGCCCGAATCATATTATCGGGCAGGGCGTCCACCTGGTCGACGCCGATGTCCCAGCCGATGTCGGCTTCCGCGGCTTCAATCATCGCCGCGATGACCGTCGGCTCGTTGCGCCACTGCCATTCCACGTTCTGGATAAAGGGTTTCTGAAACTCGAAGTGGTCGCCCACCGGCACATAATCCGCATAGGCTTCCTGGGTAATCGACACGCCCGGCTTCCATTCCACGTGCTGGTAGGGGCCAAAGCCGATGCTAACGCCGGCTTGTTCATCCTCGGGGGTAGCCGCCAGCCAGCCCGGAGCCTCGAAGTTCAGGAAAAAGGCGGTGTTGGGGAAAATGGGGCAAGGGTCGGCGCAGTTCAGGTCGACGGTATAGTCATCCACCTTGACCGCTTCATAAGGGCCGGTGTAGTTGATGCTGCCGCCCTCGGACACTACATTGCCTTGGGAGGCAAAGCTGGGTAAAGAGGCGTCAGCGTTCCAATCCTCGCCGTTGTGGAACTTGACGCCCTGGCGCAGGGTGAACCGCCAAGTGTCGGCGTCCATCTGCTGCCAACCGGTAGTGGCGCTGGTGGGGACAATCCGCAGGTCATCGCCGGACTGCCAAGTCAGCGGGTCTTGCAGGTTGGCGCGGGTGACGGAGGCGTTCAGGGAGGCGCCGATGCTGAGGAAGGAGTTGAGGTTGACCGGCTCCTCCGGCACCACCAAGGTAATGGAGTCCCGGGCGGAGGTTACGCCGGAGGGCAGCGGCGTGGCCGTGGGGGCCGGGGTCGGCGTGGCTTCCGGAATAGGGGTAGCGGTAGCCTGCACGGCCGGGGCCGTCGTGGGCGCGGCCGGGGCCGGCGTAGCGGCCGCCCCCCCGCAAGCGACCAGCAGCAATGCCAACAAAGCCGCTATAGCCGCCGGCCAAGTTTTACGATGGAATATCCCGCGCATAGTTTCCTCCTGTTGTAATTGAGGATGGGTCTGCTACGGCAAAGGATTATGCTTTAACCGAAGTTTAATGTCAATATGGGGGATTATGGGTCAGGGTTATTGCGAACCGCATTGACGCCCCATCCCCTTTGCCGCTACACTGGCCGCCGGCGCACAGCAACCAGCAACGGATTTGGCCCGGCGGCGCGGCACTACGCGGCCCGGGCCGGCGGGATGGCCGGACGGTTGACGGAACGGACGGATTGGAGGGAACGGACCGATGAGTCTGGAGGTTTTTGAGGTTGGCGGGCAGAAGGTTTTGATTACCGGGGCCGGGCGCGGCATCGGCAAGGGCATCGCTTTGGCTTTTGCCGCCGCCGGGGCCGATGTGGCGATTACCGGCTTGACCGATGTCGGCGTTAATCAGGTAGCGGCGGAAATCCGGGCGTTGGGCCGGGACGCCCTGCCCTTGACCGGGGACGCCACTAAAGCGGCGGATATGGACGCCATCGCCGGGCGGGTGCTGGCCGAGTTCGGGCGGGTGGACACGCTGATTACCTGCGTGGGGGACGCCATCCGCAAGCCGGTGGTCAAGCTGCCCGGCGTTACCCTGGCCGGGATGTCCGAGGAGGAGTGGCATTTTATCGTGGATGTGAACCTGACCGAGGCTTTTCAGGGCTGCCGGGCTTTGGGGGAGCATCTGCTGGAACGGCGGCAGGGCTGCGTCATTAACATCTCGGGCTGGGCGGCCTTGCGCGGTCGGCAAGGTTCGGCGGCCTACGATGCGGCTAAAGCCGGAGTGATGCGCTTTACCGAGTCTCTGGCGCAGGAGTGGGCGCCTTACGGAGTGCGGGTCAATTCCATTGCTCCGGGCAGTTTTCCCGACCCGGCGCAGATGTCCGCCGCCGCCTACCAGGCGCGGCAGGAGGCGGCTCAAGGGCAAGTCCCCCTGGGCCGGGTGGGCAACTTGGCGGAAGTGGGCTACCTAGCGGTGTTTCTGGCCTCGCCGGCGGCGGCTTATGTAACCGGCCAGACTTGGGCGGTGGACGGCGGCGTGAGTATTAAGACGGGGTAGAAGTTGGGGGAGCTATCCCGGATTAAGCAGCCGCACATCGGCAATAAAACTCTCCAGCGTCTGGAGATGAGGACGGACGGACGCAGGGTAGTGGGCAGTCAAGGATTGTGGTACCACCAACCGGATACCCGAATCATACATTTCCCTGAACTGGTTTTCCGAAACCCCTTTCTTGTACCGTCAAAAGGTGCTTGCGGGCTATCCGGTCGGCTTCGGTCACAACTTGGCGCCAACGGTCTCTGACCGTCGTTTTAACCCCCAGCATCATCAAACGGTCTTGGGGATAGGAATCATCCTTATAGTACTCCTCGTTAGGAAACAGAAAATCCGGGCGTTTCCTGAGTTCCGATTCAGGCTGATACTGAAAATCCTGCCCTTCTCGGAGATTTTCTTCGAGGAACAGATTCCTGACGTTGAGTTCAAGAGAACGGCCCGCACGGGACTTCCTGCGTTGCAATATAGATTGCGCCCGCGCCAAGAAAGATCCCATGTTGGCAAAGCCGTCCCGTATGCCGGGCAACTCAATAACCTCTTCTACGCTCTGGAATATCTGATACTCACACTCAAGCCTGCGAGTGAGTCGGGTGTCCACAGAAACACCTGAAGGAGGGATGAGTTCAATGGTCTTCTGGATAATGGCTTCGCCATTAGGGAAACCTTGAAGCCATTCTGTCGGGATTTCCTCGGGATTTAGCCAACAGTTCGTCCTGACTGGAGCAGGTAAGAGTTGCCGCTGGATTTCGTCGGCACTCCAAACTCGTGTCCGTCCGGGTTCTACGGGGCCCATCCTCTCTTCAATCAGGTCAGCCTCAGTCTCGTGGTCGCAAACCCACACGTGGCACTCGTCGTTCTCACTATCCCGTCCATTGGGGAAAGAGAACACCGCTAAAGCCCCCGTGCTTTCGGGGTCAAGGAGAACCGATTGTCGCCCGCCAAGGTTCGTAACCCTAGCCTCGTTCCGGGTACCTTGGTTATACCAGACAGCCCGGACCCTCCTCGCATCGGAGTGCGAGTCTATGTAAAGGTCAAAGCGCTTGTCGGGGTTGCTGGCTTGGGGGCGGTCCATCGAGGGAAATACGGCCCGGATAAGATCTCTCGGAATGAGCGGGCCGCCCTGATGGCCGCCACTCGCTTGGGTATCGTTGGCCGAAAGCCTCTTTGCATACCATACGGCGTTGCCACCCGAATAAACGTCGATCCAGTCGGGCAAATCCATAACGGCCATTTACAAGTACCCCCTAATCTCCACATTTTCCGGCACCTTCGTCCAGCCAACCGGATACCTCGTCGATAACTTCCTGAACGGGTTTCCTGCTACGCCCTTTCAGCACACACTCCCAAATAACAAGGACGCGCCAACCCATGGAATTCAAGGTTTCCCTGACCTCGCAGTCCTTCTCCCGGTTTCGCAGAATCTTGGCTTTCCAGAAGTCCTGCCGAGTCGCCGGCCACTTGAACAGATGACAACCGTGTCCGTGCCAGAAACAACCATGTACGAATACGACGGCTTTTCGGGACACGAATATAATATCCGGCTTTCCGGGCAGTTCAACACTGTGCAACCGGTACCGGTATCCGCGGCTATGGAGTGCTTTACGGATAATGATTTCCGGTTTAGTGTTCTTGCTCCTGATACCCGACATCATACGGCTTCGGGTTGCCTTATCTACCACGTCAGCCATTATGCCAATAGCAGCCCCTTCTGTGCCGGCGAAGCCTTGCCACCAACAATCCAGGGTGCCATGTGCTTGGCGATTTCGTTGGCTACAGGCACAACCACAGCATTGCCAAACTGTCGGTAGGCTTGCGCGTCTGAAACAGGGATGATAAAACTCGACTTCCCCGGACCGTCAAATCCCATCAACCTAGAACATTCCCGGGGGGTCAGACGCCTAGGATTCTTGCCATCTTGGCGAATGAGAATCTCCGAGCCATCCTTATAGTACCGCGCGGACAAGGTGCGGGCTATGTCGTCTGGCCCAAACAAGCCGAACCCAAAGCCGTTTCCTCTTGCGCGATGCCGCTTGGCATAGTTTTGCAAGTAGTTCCAAAGGTGGTCGGTGAGAGTATATTTCTCTGCCACTTCACCCTTTTTACCCACGATAAAACGCCCATCCGCTACCTCAGTACCATCCTCCGGGTGGAGAATGGATTTCAGTACTGGCCCGTCAAGCTCGTCGGGTAAAATCAGGTTGTCAAAGGTAAATCCATTCTTTTCCCGAAAGCCGGCAATGAAAATCCTTTCCCGGCTTTGCGGGACAAACCCTTGAGCTTTGATCACCTGATGATCTACCTGGTAACCCAGCTCCTCTTTAAGGGTGTTGTAAATGACTCGGAAAGTATTTCCCTTGTCGTGGTTAACAAGGTTCTTCACATTTTCCAGCAAAAACGCTTGGGGACGGTGATGCTGAATAATACGGGCAACATCAAAGAACAGCGTTCCCTGCGCCTCGCACCGAAACCCATGCTCAAGCCCCAAGGCGTTTTTCTTACTGACGCCGGCTATGGAAAAGGGTTGGCAAGGAAAACCGGCCAACAGGACATCGTGCTCCGGGATGTCCATCTCGTCAATCTTGGTGATGTCGCCATCCAACCGATGGTCTGCGTCATCGTGGAAGTTAGCCCGGTAAGTTTGCTGAGCATAGGTATTCCACTCACTGGCGAACAGGCACTTGCCGCCGATAGCGTCAAACCCGATGCGGAGGCCGCCAATCCCCGCGAACAGGTCGATGAAACGGAAAGCCCCTTTACTTCCTGATGCGTCCATTGGATACCTTGCTTTTTTGGAAAGTCGGCAAACTTTTTGAAAAGTCGCAAACAACTTGCGGAAGTATAAATCAATCATCTGTGCCGTGTCAAGCGGCGCAGGACAAGCTGCTGGCTCACTTGCGGATAATGCGCTCCAGCAGCAGTTGGCGTTATCCGGCATAAAACCCGCCCCGGCCCGTATTTGACTAACGCCGCCGCCAATGCTACGCTGAAAGCAGCGTTTTAGCGGCGCTAGTCGGTAGCTGGAGATGGACGGAAATGGCAGTACGGGAAAGCGCGGATGATACCCGGGTTGACGGGGCGTGGGACGCAGAATTAGACACGGACCTGGAATTGGAACCAATCACCTCCGAGCAAGAGGACTACGCCAGCGCGCCGGGTGATTACCAGGTTACCTATTACCCGGCCGACTGCACTTTGGAAACCTGGCACGAGATGTGGCGGGACGGGGAAATTATCATCCCCCAGTTTCAGCGGGCTTTTGTCTGGAAGCCGGCTCAGTCCAGCCGGCTGATTGAGTCTTTCCTGATGGGGCTGCCGGTGCCGCCGGTCTATTTGTACCTCGAGTATCACTCCCTGGAGCGGCTGGTGATTGACGGTCAGCAGCGGCTGAAAAGCGTCTTTTACTTTCTGGAGGGACGCTTTGGCGCGGATACCCCGTTCCCGGGGAAAGAGTTTCGGCTGACCGGATTGGGCGCGGGCAGTCGTTTCCAAGGCCAGAGCTTTACCGATTTGAGTCCGCTAAGCCAGAAGCGGATTAAGCACGAGATACTGCGCGCCATGAATGTGCAGTCGGTTATCCCGGACGATTACGCCAGCGTGTATCCGATTTTTGAGCGGCTGAACAACGGCGGCACTCCCCTTTCCATTCAGGAGATACGCAATGGCATCCACAGCGGCCGCTTTGTGGAGTTGCTGCGGGAGCTGAACCGCAATCCCCAGTGGCGGCAGATTTTGGGGAAAGCGGCTCCGGATCGCCGGGAGCGGGATGTGGAGCTGCTGACGCGTTTCTTTGCCCTGCGGGATACTGAGGACTACCGGAAGCCGATGAAGGGTTTCCTGTCCCGGTTTATGCAGGAGAATCGGGAGGCGCCGGAAGGGGTTTTAGCCCAACGGGGGCAGCTATTTCGGGAAACCTGCGGGCAAGTGGTGGCGGCGCTGGGGTCGCAGCCCTTTCACGGGAAGTCCGGCTTGAATGTGGCCGCGCTGGATGCGGTTATGGTGGCATTTTCGGAGAACCTGCACCGGGTTCCGGCGGATATTAAAGCCCGGTATCGGGAACTGCGCGGGGATGCTGATTTCATTGCCGCCACCCGGCAAGGAACTACGGAGGCCGTGGTGGTGCAGCGGCGTTTGACGCAAGCCAAGACGGTTTTGTTCGGGTAGGGCTATCTTGCGGATTGACCGTATCGAGCGGCTGCTGGCGGTTTGTCAGGAACATCTGGAAGCCACTAATTCTTTCGGCACCGAGATTGAGACCCTGCTGGCCTATGCGCTGCTGGTCAGGATTTACGCCGAGTTCGAGCAACAGATACAGGCCGCTACTGCCGAGAAACGGGACTCGATTGACGATTTGGCGGCGCGCGCCGCTTTCGGAGACTTGGCCCAAGTTCGGGGTATTCGCTTTCGCAACCTGTCGGATCTGTTCATTGCCTTGGGGGAGCGGTACCGAGCGGACTGGAATGCCAAGCAGCGCCAAAATCCGCAGGCGGTTACTTTTTACGGCCTTATCGTAGAACGGCGGCATCAAACCGCCCATTCAGCAGGGACAACCGCCAAGTTTCAGGAAGTCCGGGCTTGGTATGAGGCGGGGCATATTGTGCTGGATTTCTTTCGGGAAACTTTGCAGTCTGTTGACCCGGGACAAATTTCTAACTAGTACCCAAGCGCAAATCACCTAAAGGAGCTTAAACTTTGTCCCAACCGGCGGGAATTATCGCCATTGACGGGCAGGTCGCGGCCGGCAAAACGGCTGCCGGTCGCGCCTTGGCCCGGCGGCTCAACTGCCCCTATCTGGACACCGGCATTATGTACCGGGCCGTGGCTTGGCTGGCCCGGCGCAACGGCGTGGATGTAACCGATGCCGATGCCCTGGGCCAACTGGCGGCCGCCAATCCCATCCGGTTCAAGGAATCCGACTACAGCGTCATCCTGATGGACGGGCTGGAGTTGAGCAGTGAACTGCGGACGCCGGAGCTGGACCGCCTGACCGCCCAAGTAGCCCGGGCCGCGCCGGTGCGCCGGGAACTGGTACGCCAGCAACGGGAAATCGCCGCCGAGGCCGGCAGCATCGTTATGGTCGGCCGGGACATTGGCGCTGTGGTGCTGCCGGACGCCGACTTGAAAGTCTATATGTTGGCTTCCCCGGAAGTGCGCGCCCGCCGCCGTTACGCCGAAATGTTGGCTCAAGGGCAAGACGCCGACTTTGAGCAGGTTTTAGCCGACGCCCAAGCCCGGGACGAAAGCGACTCCCGCACCGCCCGCTATTACCATCACGCCCTGCTCGACGCCGCTGCGCTGCCGGATCAGACCGATGACGCCCCAGCCGCGCCGCCACCGATTCAAGCCCCGGACGCCTTGGCCGTGAACACCGATGACCGCAGCATTGACCAAGTAGTGGATTACATTCTGGAAAATCTGGCGGCCCGCTTGGGGCCATCGTGAGCGGGTTGTATGTCCCCGGCCGCGCCCTGGCCCGCTTCTGCTTCGGCGTCCTGGGGCGGATGGAAGTAACCGGGCGGGAAGGGACGCCGCCCTATGGCCCCCTGCTGGTCGTCGCCAATCATCTATCCTACAACGACCCGCCGGCTGTCGCCGCCGCGCTGCCCCGTTCTTTGACCTTCCTCGGCAAGCAGGAATTGTTTGCCCGTCCCGCCCGCGCCTGGCTGTTCCGCCAGTTGCAAGTCTATCCGGTGGACCGGAACTTGGGCGTGGGCGCGCTGCGTACTGCCCTGAACCTGTTGGCCCAAGACCGGGCCGTGGTAATTTTCCCGGAGGGCCGCCGCAGCCCGGACGCTACCCTGCAACCCGGCTTGGCTGGCATAGCTTACCTGGCGATGAAATCCCAAGCCCCCATCCTGCCCATCGGCATCAGTGGCACCGAAAAGTTTCCCCCGGCGCGGATGCCTTTGCCCCTGTGCCGGTTTCAAGTAAATATCGGCGCGCCCTTTACCCCGCCGGTGCTGGAGGGCGGCTACACCCGGGCCGCTGCCAACGGCATCCTGGAAATGATTATGCTCCGCATCGCCGCCCTGCTGCCGCCGCCGTACCGGGGCCGCTACGCCCCCACTCCGCCGAGCGGGTTTTAACCGCGAGGGAAAATTGCCCTTCCTTAAAAAGCTCCTTTACTACGGCTTGCTGACCGTGCTGACCCTGCTGGCGATAGAAGGGATGGCGCGGGCGGCCTATTTCCTGGCTTTTGCCGAAGGGTATGGCGGCGGACGGGCGGCAGCGAATTCTCTCCCCCCCCCCCCCCCCCCGACCTTCCACCCCTGGACCGAATACTCGGCAGCGGCCCGCTGATACAGAATCCCTTTCACGGTTATAGCCACTCCGACACTGACCATGCCCTGAATGTCGCCCCGCCGGGGGCCAAGCAGGAGGATGTGGCGTTAATCGGGCTGTTCGGCGGCTCGGTAGCCGAGGAAGTAGCGCCTTTTTTCCAGAGCGCTTTGTCCCGCTATTTCGCCGCTAATCAGCTGCCGCGGCGGCCAGTAGTGCTGGGGTTGGGGCTGGGCGGTACGCGACAACCGCAACAGGCTATGATGGCGGCCAATACCTTGCTGCCGGGCGGTCACTTTGACCTCATTGTCAACCTGGACGGGTTGAATGAATTGGACGCCCCGAATAATGCGTACCACCGAAGGGGCCGTCATCCTTTCTTTCCCAAGCACTGGGATCAAGTGCTGAACTTGACGACGGTGGAGTACCGTATAGTCGGTCGTATCGGAGTTTTGCGGGAACAGCAAACCGCGTTGCGGCGTGCCGCCGACTCTCCCCTCCGTTATACCGCCCTCTATGGAATAGTCCATCGTTACCGCTGGAAAAGAACCGCGCGGCGCATCGTCCAACTTAACCACCAACTGGCGGACACCCGGACGGACTACAGCCTGGAACGGCACGGCCCCCGGGAACGGTTTCCTCAGCAAGGCGACTTGAATACCGCAGCGGCCCGAGTCTGGTATCGGGGTTCCCTGTTGTTAAGGGAATTGGCGGGACTGACCGGGGCCGAGTATTATCACTTTCTCCAGCCCAACCAGTATATTCCCGGTGCGAAGCCGCTGACGCCGGAGGAATTGGATTGCTGCTATGAGCCAGACGGACGTTGGGCGAAGGCTTACCGGCAAGGCTATCCCGAGTTGGCGCGGTTCGGTGCAAAGCTTTCCGGGCAGCAAGTCAACTACTTTGACTTGAGCTATATTTTTCAAGGCAATGAACAAACCCTTTACTTGGATAATTGTTGCCATTTCAATGAGCTGGGCAACGAACTGTTGGCCGCCGCTATGGTGAAACGAATGGCGCCGGCTTTGGACCGGGTCGGCAACGCCCGGCCGCCGGTCTCCGGTCTGGATACGGCGGCCCGGCCGGCGGAACTGCTAATTGACGGGTACTTTCAGGTGTACCATCGAGCCAGCAATCAGCTGGTCTATGTCCGGGAGAGCTGTACTCCGGCGGATACGGCGGCTACCTTTTTTCTCCATATCATTCCGGCGGACGCCGCCGACCTGCCGCCGCTCCGCCGGCAGTACGGCTTCGACAATTGGGACTTCCGTTTCGCCGATGCCGGCCGCTTGATTGCCGGCCGGTGTACGGCCGGCCGGCAATTGCCAACTTACCCCATCGCCGCCATCCGCACCGGCCAGTATATTAAGGGCGAAGGCAAGTTATGGGAACGGGAGTATCGCTTTACGGAGTAGCCGGCTCGCTATGTAATTCTCACCCGGTCAGCTAAACCGGCAAGTCCATTTCGTAGCGGGACAGGGTTTCCTCGATTTGCGCCGCCGCTTGGGCGTCAGCCGGCACCAATGGCAGGCGCGGCCGACCGGCCGCAAAGCCGATGTGGTTCAGAGCGTGTTTCACCGGAATGGGGTTGGAAACGATAAACAGAACCTTGAACAGTTCCAGCAGACGGCGGTGTTCGGCGGCCGCCCGTTCCACTTCCCCCTCGAGGAGCAATCCCATCATCTGCTTAATCTGGCGGCCGACCAGATGGGCGGCGACGCTGACCACGCCGTAGCCGCCGGTCGCCATTATGTAAAAGGTTTCGTTGTCGTTCCCGCTCCAGACCCGAAAGCCGTCCCGGGCCCCGTCAATGATGCGGGTTATCTGATCCAGGTCGCTCCCCGCCTCTTTCACCCCAACGATATTGTCCACCTGACTCAAGCGGATAGTAGTTTCGTGGGTCATATTAAGGCTGGTGCGGCTGGTGACATTGTAGAGCATACAGGGCAGGTGGACGCTGCTGGCAATGGCCTTGAAATGCTGGTACAGCCCTTCCTGCGGCGGCTTGTTGTAGTAGGGAACCACCAGCAGCAAGCCGTCCACACCGGCCCGTTCCGCCTCCCGGCTCAGTTCAATGCTCTCGGCGGTGCTGTAGTTGCCGGTGCCGGCCACCACGGCGCCGCGCTCGCCCACCGCCGCCTTGACCTCGGTGTAAAGGCGCAGTTTCTCCTCGGTAGTCAGCGTCGGGGACTCGCCGGTAGTGCCGGATACAATGACGCCATCGCTGCCCGAATCCAGCAGGGCGTTAGCCAAACGGCAGGCTTGGGGATAATCGACCTGCCCCTCAGCGTCAAAGGGAGTTGCCATTGCGGTGATTAGCCGGCCTAGCTCCGTCATACCGAACCTCCTGCGGGGGTTGTCTTGGGGCTATTATACACCGTTGCGGCGGGTTTTGCCGGCCCTGGCTGAACCTGTCTTTTACCGCCCGGCCGCCGGCCTATCCGTCGATAGTTATGTTGGTGTTCTGAATCATCTGCGGCCCCGGGGTCACCCGAGTCATTATCAGCGACCGGTTGCCGTACTTGTCCCGCACCCGCTGGGACAAAGCCTGGCGGTCGTCGTCCACATCAACGACCGTGCGATTGATGATTGCAATATGTTTGTCCGCATATTGCGGCAGCAAGTCGCCGATGTTAGCCCGATAGTAGGCCCATTCCTGTTGAAAGTCCCGCTCCTCCCAACTCTCCGGCTCCCCCACCCGAAACTTGGGCCGCGGCGTCGCACCGGGTTTCAGGCAGTCCCGCGCCACCAGTTCCTCAGCAATCTGAATGGAGTTCAGGGCGGCCCCCTTCCGCAGGTTGTCCGACACCACCCACAAGGAAAGCCACTTTTCCCGCCGCCCGCCTTCGTGATTGCTTTCATCCCGGCGGATGCGCCCCACGAAAACATCATCCTCCCCGGTCACATCCCAAGGCATCGGATACTCCCCCTGCTGCGGGTTGTCCAGCACCCGCACCCCGGGCATATCCATCAGCAACGCTTGGGCCATCGCCGGCTGCATCCCCTCGGCAAACTCAATATGCACCGCCGCGCTGTGGGACACGAACACCGGCACCCGTACGCAGGTCGCCGCCACCTTAATCTCCGGGGCATGGAGTATCTTGCGGCTTTCATCCATCATCTTTTGCTCCTCCCGGGAGTAGCCGTTAGGCAGGAAGGAGTCGATTTGCGGAATGACATTAAAGCCGATTTGCTTGGGCTGCTGGCGCGGCGTTACCGGATGGCCTTTCAGCAAGGCTTGGGTCTGTTCGGTCAGTTCCCGGACCGCGGCCCCGCCGGCCCCGGACACCGATTGATAGGTGTCGGCGATGATGCGGCGGATGGGATTAACCCGGCGCAGCGGATGCGCCACCATCACCAGCGGCGTGGTCGAGCAGTTGGGAATGGCGATAATGCCCTGATGCCCGGTAACATCAATGCCGTTCACTTCCGGCACCACCAGCGGCACCTCCTCCTGCATCCGAAAGGCAGAACTGTCGTCAATGACCAATGCCCCGGCGGCGACCGCCAACGGCGCCCAATGGCGGCTGGCTTCGGTACTGGCCGAAATAAAGGCAATATCCACGCCCTTAAAGGAATCCTCAGTAGTTTCCTGTACCGTGAACTCCCGCCCGTTGACCGTCAGCTTTTGCCCGGCCGAGCGGCTCGATGCCAGCAGCTTCAGCCCGTACAGTTGGGGATGCCGCTGCTCGATAATTTTCAGAAACTCCGCCCCCACCGCGCCGGTCGCCCCCACCACGGCGATAACCAGTTCTTTCAATTCTTGCATCCCTTGCGTCTCTCTGCTCGCCAGCATTCCCGCGCCAACGGGAATCCCGAATGTCCCACAGGTATCCCGGCCTTTCCCCGGCAAGCAATCCTTGGCTATTTTCCCTATCGGCCGGCCGGTTTTATCCGCGGATAAAACCGGCCGGCCGCGCCCGTGTTCACCAAGCAATCAGGTTCCAGCAGTCCTCCTCCACGCAGGACAAATTCCGCTCCATCCCATTCAGCGCCAACGAAGTAGTGCGGGACACCAGCAGCCAGTAGATATTGCCGGGCATAAAGCGGGTCAGGGTGCTGACATCGGCCGCCGCCGGGTCAAAGAAAGACCATTGCTTGGTAGCGTTGTCAAAGCCAAAGGCCCGCACCAAGTCCGGCAAGGCCGCGAACAACCGGGACGGGTCAGACTCCCGGCTGCTGTCCCCGCCGGCGGTCAAGTTAAAGCCGGTCGTTACCTGCCCCCGTTGCCAAGCCGTCCAACTTTCCGCCGCCGCCTGATTGTTCACCCGGAAAGTAATCACGCCCTCCGCCCGGTGGACATGGATCGAGAACCGCCCGCCGGCTTGGGTTACCGTAGCCCCAATCAGCCGCCCGCCATCATAAGCGTCAATAGCCACGCCTTGCCCGACCGGGTTGCCGTTAAGGGTAGCTTGACCGGCGAAAATGTGCGGCGGCTCACTGCTGCCCGGCAGCTGCGGCGGCTCGGTAGTGGGCTCCGCGGTCGGTACCGGGGTAGGCCAAGGCGTAGCGGTAGGTGCCGGTGTGGGTGTGGGGCGAGGCGTAGCAGTCGGCGCCGGCGTGGGGGTGGGAGTTGGCGATGGCGTTGGAGTGGATTCCGATGTTACCGTGAAATCGACGCTGGCAGTGGTATCGCGGACCTGAACCTCAACGGTATGCCTACCCGGGTCCAATCCGGGGATGCTGATGGCAAACTCAGTTATACCCTGGGCGGTGGTCGAGGGAGCCGGAAAGGGCGTCACCTCGATGCTGCCGACACTGACGCGCCGCACCGGGAGGAAGTACTCAAAGCCTTCGCCGCGCAGGGTAATGATGCTGCCCGGCACGCCGCCGTTGGCCGACAAAGTAATGACGGGAGTCGGCGGTGGCGTAACAGTAAAAAATGCACTTGCAGTGCTGTCCGCTACCCCAACCTCAATGTTATACCTACCCGGATCCAAGTCGGGTATTTGGATGAAAATCTCGGTCATACCCTGGCTGTTGGTCGAGGGCGTTGGCGAAAGCGAACCCAACACATCGATACCGCCAAAACTGGCACTCCGCACCGGGACGGAACCCTTAAAACCATTTCCTCTAATGATGACAGACCATCCCGTCGCCCCGCTGTTTGCCGACAAAGTAATGGTAGGCGGCGGCGTGGGCGTCGGGGTGGCGTCAGCATCTTGGGCAACATAGCTAGGGTAGCCGGCGAAACGACCATTGTTTTCCCCTTGCGCCTGCGCGGGCAACGGCAGGGTCGTCAGCAAGGCAAATACAACCAAGGGGAGAATAACCAAGCCGCCAAGCCAAGCCAGATTTTTCAGCACAACAAAGGCTCCTTTAAGGATGGGGTGGTGGAACTTGCCCTATATTACCGGTTAGGAACGGGCCGCGCAACAATTTGTGAGCATTGCTACAATGCTGCAACTGGACGGAAACCCCTGGATTCCCCATTTTCACAGGTTCACCCCAACCGGCCCACCTACAGCCCCAAAATGTTCTCCAATCCCACCACCAAGCCGGGCTTTTTCACCACTTCCCGAATACAGCGCACCACCCCCGGCATATAGCAATCCCGGCTCAAAGTATCGTGGCGCAGGGCTATGGTCTGGCCGGCCGCCCCCATAATAACCTCGTGATGCGCGCTGCGGCCGGGCATTCGGATGCTGTGGATAGTTACGCCGTTATATTCCCCGCCCCGCGTATCCGGCAGGTTCTCCCGTTCCGGGTAGTTGCGGGTAAAACTGCGCCGGTCGCCAATGCCCTTGGCCAAAGCCATCGCAAAGCCGGAAGGCGCGTCAATCTTGGCTTCATGATGCGCTTCCACAATGTCCACATAGTCGAAAAAGGGCGCCGCCTGCTCGACCAGTTTTTTCAGAATAACCGCCCCCAAGGCAAAGTTGGGCGCGACAATAATGCCGATACCCCATTCCTCAGCCAAATCGTCCAGTTGGGACAAATCCGCGTCCGTCAAACCGCTGACCCCCAACACCAGGTTCACCCCCCGGGCCGCGGATACCGGAGCCGCCGCCATCGCAACGGCGGCATTGGTAAAATCCACCAGAACCGCCGGGCCGGTCTGCTCCAGTACCTGCTCCAAGTTGGTGGACAAAGGAACTTCCCCGCCACTAGGCAGAGCCAAAGCCTCGCCCCGTTCCCGGCGGCAAACCGCCCCCACCAACGACAAATCCTCCTCCCGGCCCAGAGCGGCCACTGTTTCCGTCCCCATTTTCCCGGTTGCCCCGTTGATTACCACCCGTATTGTCGCCATTGCCCTCCCCCTTGCGCCCGCCGCAGCCGGCTCACTGAATTGCCCCGCATCTTACCACCGCCCGCCGGCCGCTGTCATTCCCCGCCGGAAACAACGCCGGCCCGGCCGTTCCGCCGCTACTCCCCAAAACGATACTCCCCCTCCCGGTTCCGTGGCATTTTGCTGGGGGGATGATTTATAGATGGTAAAGAGCGCAAGTCCGGAAAGCAACGGGGCTTTAAGCAGGTCACCAAAGCCCTATGTTCCCGTAGGTAACATAGGGGACGCCGGCTGGTCGATGCCCGGGGGTTGTGCTACGCCGGCTATCTGAAAGAAGTAGGGACGTAGCCCCCCAGCAAAATGCCACAGAACCGCGGCGGCCTTTACTGAGCGAATAACCGCCGGCGGCCGGGCGTGGCCTAATCTGAAAATGGATACTATCGAGATGGAAAAAGCTACTTGCGCCTGGCTTAACGGGACTTTGGGAATGGTGGGATATTGGCTTGAGAGCAACCGCACCCAAAACAGCCGGGGCGGCACTACGGTAACGGCGATTCCCAACATTCCGACTTTGGATTTGCGGCGGTTGATGGGGGAGCAGATGCAGGCCGCCGTGCAAATCTACGATGACCTGTGCCAGGTGCAGATGCTGCCGGCTAATGAAGCCTATCGCGACCCGGTGCGGCATGAGTTGGATCGGCGTTTGCTGACGGAGGTTTTGGGGCTGGATGACGCCGCGGTGGAGCAGCTGGCAATTTTGCGGAATCAGTGGTGTATGGAGCCGACGGTAGCCGGCACCAAGTCCACCGGGTTGGCGGAATAGTCCGGTTGCCGTCTGATGGTTTTCGGTGATAACTAAAGCCGGCGGGAAAATCCCCCCTACAGGGAATTGAGAAAGGCAATCAGCGCGGCCCGTTCCTCTTGGGAAAGGCCGATGAAGTTGTCCCGGGCTTTTTCCCCTTCGCCGCCGTGCCAGAGGATGGCTTCGGCAATGCTGCGGGCGCGGCCGTCGTGGAGCAGGCGGGTGTGGCCGTTGACGGTTTCAATCAGCCCCAAGCCCCATAGCGGCGGGGTGCGCCACTCCCGGCCGTTGGCTAGAAAGTCCGGGCGGTTATCCGCCAAGCCGGCGCCCATATCGTGGAGCAACAGGTCGGTGTAGGGGTAGATGGTTTGGTGGGACAAGGCGGGAATAGCGCTCTCCCCGGTTACATATTGGGGGGTGTGGCAGGCGGCGCAGCCCGCCGACAGGAATAGCTGGGCCCCTTGGGCTACTTGCGGGTCGTCGAGATTTCGCATGGCCGGGACGGCCAGGGTGCGGTTGTAAAAGGTTATCTTTTGCAGGCGTTCCGCCGGCAGTTCCGGCGCGCCGCCGTTGGGGGCTGATTGGCAGGACGTCTGGATCGGCGGGCAATTTTCCTCCGGAAAGAGGGGCGAAGTGATGCCGATGTCGCCGAGGAAAGCGGCGGCTACCTGCTGTTCCACCGTGGGCTGATTGGCTTTCCAACCGAAACGGCCCAAGGTAGCCTTACCCTGTCGCCAGTTCCAGACCATATTGGAACGCCCGGAAATACCGTCGTCATCGGCGTCCTCCGGGTCGGCTTGAGCCAGGATGACCCTTTCGGGGATGGCTTCCAACAGTCCGGCGCCAAATACTGCCGGGGCAATCCGGGGTGAAAACATCAAGTCAGAATGTAGGGGGCCGAATGCCAAGTCCTCAAAATCGTAGCGGGGCGAGAGCAGGGTATAGGGCTGGCCGTCAGCGTAGGTTCCGGGGATTTCGGTATAGGACAGGATGAGGCGGCCTTCGGGCGGGATTTGCCGGATAGCCCGGTCTTGCAGTTGGCCGCCATAGTTGGGGTCGGGCAAGGGCGCGCCGGTAGCGTCGGTTCCGGGGATGCTCAAACGGAGTAACAGGCCCCGGGTCGGGTCATCCGGGCTTTCCGGGGGACGGCCCCGGCCGTCGTGGGTGTGGCAGGAGGAGCAGGCTTGAGCGTTGAAAGTGGGGCCTAACCCGTCCCGGGCGGCGGTGGAGGCCGGGGCCGTTACCCAGTTCTGGTTAAAGAAACTGTCCCCGACCTCAAAGGTACGGCGTTCCAGGTTGGTCAAGTTGCGGGCGGAAAGGGAAAAAGCTTGGTTGTTGCGGGCAAAGGCAGTGGTGTCGCCGCCCAACTCCGCCACCAGCAGGGACTCCGGGGCAATGTCGCTACTGCCCCACAGCGGCGGGGGCATAGCGCATCCCCCCGCCGCCATCACAAGCAGCGCGGCCGGCAGCACGGCCCAGAGCCGCCGCCGTATGGTCCGAGGCCAGTCCATAGCCGCCGGCCGACTGGCCTAACTCACATTGAGGGTGATGCCCACCAGTTGGGCGGCGGAAACGATGGTATCGGTCTGCAACTCCAGGGCTTCGATAGTGTCGAGGATGGAGACCCGGCCGGCGGCGCTGTTCGGCACATCCTCGCCCAAGTGCTGGTCAAAGGGCGCGGGGATGCGGCCGGCCAAGGTTACGCTGATGTTGATTTCCTGTTCCAACTGGCGCGCGAGGGCCGGGTCGGCCGCCGCCACCAAGTCATTGACGCCGGGGCCGACGACATCGCCGAAGTTGCCCTGATAGACCATTTGGATACCCCGGGCGTTGCCAATGATGTCGGCAATGGTGTTGTCCGAGAAACAGGAGTGTTCATCCTCCTGGGAGCGTTCCTCGAAAGCTACCGTCATCCGCTCGCCAGCCAGTTCGCCGCGGCTCAGTTCGCCAATGCCGGTGATGATGTTGGTCAGGGCTGCGTCCTGGTCCATAGCCAGGAATTGGGCGCGGTAGTTGCCGGACACCGACGGACGCCACGCCTGCACCAAGCCGTCCAGATGTTCCAGCAGCAGGTCGGAGGCCACGGCCAGATAGCGGGCGCGGCGGTCGGAGTTGGCGTTGGCGGTGTAATCCTCGACCGGGCGGGAACCGGGGCCGATGGGGTTCAGATCCTGCCCCCAGAGCAGGAACTCGATGGCGTGCCAACCGGTAGAGATGTTGGCTTCGCCGTCTTTTTCGTTCAGCTCGGTCAGCAGGGCAGCGTCGATGGTCGGATACTGGTCGGGGTTGTTGATGATGCCGGCGTTGGGGTCGCCCTCGACATAGTCCACATAGGCTTCGTCCATGGGCCAGGCGTTAATCAGACCCTCGGGGCCGTCGGCTGCGTTGTCGATGGGGCCTTCGTAGAACCGATAAGCCTCGGTGGGGCCGTAGTCGTCCCGGGCTTGGAGCCAAGCCCGCTTGGCCGCTTCCAAGGTGGCCGGGGTGGGAGTGGCGATGAAACGGTCGATGGCCGCGTCCATAGCCACCGCCGAGTTGTAGCTGCGGATGTAGGTGGCATAGACGCCGTTGGCGTAGTTGCTAATCACGGCGTCTTTCAGCGCGGCGGAGGGGCCGGTCGGCGCAGCCGGGGTGGCCGTCGGCGGTACCGGCTGGCTGCACGCCAGCAGGAACAGGGCGGCGAAAACCCCCAAAAGGGCTAGGGGAGAGAGCTTTTTCCGGGAAAAGGACATACTTCCTCCATCAGGATTTGATATTGCGGCGGCGGGTGATTGTCCTGCCTCCCCAGTCAGGCAACTACACCGCGCAGGCACGCCGGGATTGGGAAATTTCCGCTCCCCGCCCCGTCCCCCTGGAACGGGGAGCGGTTCTGGATTTCGTCCGAGTAACTAGAGCAATAATGCCGGGTATCATTGGGTAATAATTATGCACGATATTTTTTTATTGTCAATACTGGATTATATAATTTGTCAGGCAATTTATTTTTAATCAATGTTTTAACGGTATCGGGAAACCGGCATATAGAGTTGAGGGCAATGGGCGGTCAAAGCTAATTCCTGGCCAAGTCAACTTGACAATTGGCGCAAGGCTTATATAGTTATCGGTAACCTTTTACGCTGCTGAGGAAACGATGCAATACGATGTGATTATTGTTGGGGCCGGTTCCGCCGGCTGTGTGCTGGCAGCCCGGTTGTCGGAGGATGCCGGACGGTCGGTACTGCTGCTGGAGGCCGGGCCGGATTACCCGGATTTGGAGAACCTGCCGGCGGACTTGAAGTACGGGCATACCCGGGACGCCGAAGTACGGGACGCGCCGCACAACTGGTCGCTGACCGGCACCATCAACCGGGTACAGGGGCCGCGCCATGTGGCTCAGGGCAAGGTGGTGGGCGGCTCCGGGGCGATTAACGGGCAACTGCTGCTGCGGGGGATGCCCGAGGATTATGACCGTTGGGCGGAATGGGGCAACGAGGAGTGGGCGTATCTCAAGGTGCTGCCCTACTTCCGCAAGATGGAAACGGACCGGGACATCCGGGACGATTTTCACGGCTCCGAGGGACCGGTGCCGGTGCTGCGGCGGGCCGATGGGGAGTGGCCGCCGATTCAGACCGCGCTGTACCAAGCCAGCATCGCCGCCGGTTTCCGGGAGGATGGCGATATGAACGGGCCGGAGTCCACCGGGGTGACGACGGTGCCAGTGAACAATCCTGACGGCATCCGAATGTCGGCCGCTTTGACGCACCTGAACCCGGCGCGCCACCGCCTTAACCTGACCATCCGGCCGCAGGTTCTGGCCCGGCGGGTGGTTTTTGAGGGCAAGCGGGCGGTGGGCGTGGAAGTGGAGAGCAGCGGCGAGATTTTCACCGTGTACGGGGAGGAAATCCTCCTCAGCGCCGGCGGATTGAAATCGCCGCATCTATTGATGCTGTCGGGCGTGGGGCCGGCGGAGCAGTTGCAGGCTTTGGGTATCCCGGTGGTGCAGGAATTGCCCGGGGTGGGGCAGAACCTGCGGAATCATCCTTCGGCCAGTGCGGCCTTTCGGGCTAAAGACGAAGTGGACTTGCCGGTGGATGCCCACTATGTCCGGGTAGCCCTGCGCTACACCGCCGCCGGTTCGGAACACCGCAACGATGTGATGATTATGACCAACGCCTCTTTCGTTACGCTGACCGGAGAGGATTTGCCCGACCGCACGGTGCGGGTATCCTGCGCGCTGGAGATGCCCGCCGGCTACGGGGAACTGCGGATAGTTTCGACCGATCCGACGGTACAGCCGGAGTTTGACTACCGGTATCTGGAGGAGCCGTGGGACCGGGAACGGCTGCGGGAGGCGGTGCGCTTGTGCGTTCAGCTGATTGAATCGGAAGCCTACCGGGAGATTCGGGCGGAACGGATTGCGCCCACGGATGCGGAACTAGCTGATGACGATTTGCTGGACGCTTACTTGTTCCGCACGCAGGGGACTTCCCGTCATGTGTCCGGCACCTGCAAGATGGGGCCGGCGGCGGACGCTACGGCGGTGGTGAACCAGTACGGGCAAGTTCACGGTTTGCCGGGTTTGCGGGTGGCTGACGCCGCCATCATTCCCTATTTGACCCGGGCGAACACCAATGCCACGGCGCTGCTGATTGGGGAGATGGTGGCGGACTTTATTAAGGGCGGGAAGTAGCGGGCGGTAGCCGGGGCTACTCCCGTTCCAGAAAGTCGCGCACCATAGCCATCAGCGGCTCCCGGTCGTAGGCGGCGGTGAGGATTTGGCCGTTGCGGACATAGTCGCCGGCAAAGAAGCGTTCGTAGTGCAGGCTGCGGCTGCCGAAAGCGCTACAAGCAATGTCCCAAGCCAAGTGAAAAATCTTGGTACGCTCCATGGCCGAAGTGGTGTCGGTAGCCAGGTAATGCTCCAGGTCGGGGCGGAGTTCCGAAGCGAAGTCGGCTTGCCCGGGCAAGGCCATCATACTGCTGGAACCCAGCAGTTGCAGGATTTCCACCATCCGGGGGTAAAAGCTGCGGGAATACATATTCTCGGCCACGGTCAGGGGGAAACGGGCCGGAGTAAAAGTCCCCCATTCATCCGGGGCGGCCGCAACCTCGGCGGTTCGCAGCAGGGATTTGATGATTTCCAGGTGCATAATCATTTCGGCTAGGCGGTCTTGCACATGGGGCTGCTGGCCGGAGCCCAGGGTTTCCACCATCAGGGATGCCGTTCCCAGCAGAAACTCGGTTTTAGCCAGGATGCGGGTAACTACTTGGTGGAAGCTGTGGATAATCCAACCGGTGCGGTACGCCATATCGTTGCAGCGTTGGACATCGCCCAGCAGAAAGACCCGCTCCCAAGGCACCAGCACATCGTCGAAAATGACTACGGCATCCATTTCCTCGAAGCGCGCCCCCAAGGGATGGTCAAAGGCAGTGCGGCCGTAGTCAAAACTTTCCCGACAGAGGAAGCGCAAGCCGGGCGTGGCGCAGGGAATGGAAAAGGACAGGGCGTATTTATCGGCGTTTTCCACCGTTTGATGGGAGCGGGAAGGATAAACGGCGATTTCGTCGGAAATGGGGCCGAGGGTAGCCAGCACCCGCGCGCCGCGCACTACTATGCCGTCATTCCGCTCCTGGACCACTCGCAACGCCACATCCTCAGCCAGGTTATCGGTGTTTTGCGGCTGAGGGACGCGGGAACGCTGGGGGTTGACCAGAGTATGGGTCAGGCACAAATCCTGTTCCCGAATCAGTTCATAGTAGCGTTGGATGTTGTCGCCGAAATCGGGGCGGACAGCGGCGAAGTAGGGGGCGGCCCCGGCCATAGCGACAAAGGCGGCGTTCATATAGTCGGGGGTGCGCCCCATCATTCCGCCGTGGAACTTGGCCCATTGGTAAAACATTGCCCGCCGCCGTTCCAGGTCAGACTGGTTTCCGGGGGTGAGGAAAGACAGACCCACCGGGTCGCCGGTAGTAGGGGACGGGTAGGTCATAACTTCCCGCAAATCGGGCTGATGCTGCATATCGTACAGGGCGGCGACAGAGCGGGCGCCGTTAGCCAAGCCGGGATGGGCAGTAACATCGGCGACCCGCTGTCCGTCAATCCAGACTTCCGGGGGCTGGTCTTTAAGCCGTTGCAGGTATTGGGCGCCGGTGCGGGCGGGCATAAGGCGGTACCTCGCGTTTGGTATAGGTACCAGTATAACAGGATATAGGGAAAGGCGGCCTTGCCAATTGCGCCGGGCGGCGATGCAAGGTAAGATAAGCGGTAGCAAATCCACTAGCAAAGGAGCCGTTATGATTTACGAAGTCCGTACTTATACCCTGGAACCCGGCACGGTGGCGCAGTTTGAGGCGGGGTTTGCCGAGGCGCTGCCGCATCGGGAAAAGTATTCCCCCCTGGCTGCCTTCTGGCATACCGACATCGGGCCGCTGAACCAGGTCATCCATGTCTGGCCCTACGAGAATCTGCTGGAGCGGGAGCGCATCCGGGCTGAGGCGGCGCAGGATCCGAACTGGCCGCCGGCCGACCTGAGTATGATTCAGACGATGGAGTCGGAAATCTGGAACCCGGCGCCTTTTATGCGTCCCTTGGGCGGCGGGCAAGAGTTGGGCGGCGTCTATGAGATGCGGGTCTATACCTACAAGCCCGGCTCCATCCCGGAACTGCTGCGGCGGTGGGAAAAGGCGTTGCCCTGGCGGGAGCAGTTTTCGCCCTGCGCGGCGGCGATGCACAGCGAACTAGGCGGGCTGAACCGGTGGATGCACATTTGGCCCTACAAGGATCTGAATCACCGGGAGGAAGTGCGTAAGTCGTCCTCCGGCACGCCCAACTGGCCTTCGGGCGCGCCGGGGCGGATGCGGCAGGAAAACAAGATTATGGTGCCGGCGGCGTTTTCGCCGATGCGGTAGGCTGCGGCTGCTTGGTTCGGCGGCTCCGGGTTGAAATGTCCCGGGAGGGGTTGATGACCGGAGCCGCCCGGCGGCCTGATTTAAGGGAGAGACTTGTTAAAGGTTAGCGACCTGCCCGCCGATTTGGAGACGCCGGCTTTCGTTTATGACGAGGCGGCGGTGCGGCAACTGCTGGGCTATGGGGCGGAAGCGCGCGCCCGGGCCGGCTGTCGGGTTCTCTATTCTCTGAAACCGCTGCCTTTTCCCCCATTGCTGAAGCTGATGATGCCCTACTTGGACGGGTTTGCGGCCAGTTCCCTTTTTGAGGCGCGGCTGGCCCGGGCTGCGCTGGACTATGGGGCGGGCGTCGGTAGTAATAGGGAAAAGTCTTTGCACATCACTACCCCCGGGTTGCGGCCGACCGATGCGGCGGAAATCGGGGAGTTGTGCGATTACCTGTCTTTTAATTCGCTGAGCCAGGGGCAACGGTATCGGGATATGCTGGACGGGCGGGTGAGCTGCGGGCTGCGGGTGAATCCCCGATTGTCTTTTCTGGAGGATGAACGGTATGACCCCGGCCGCCCCGATTCCAAGTTGGGCGCGCCTTTGGAAACGGTAGCGGAATTAGCCGCCGGCAATCCGACCGCCTTAGCCGGGTTGGAAGGGGTGCAGGTGCATAACAACTGCGAGTCCACCGACTTTCGGGAACTGGAGGCCACGGTTAACAAGCTGCATCAGGAAATACCTGGCCTGTTGCGGCAAGCCCGGTGGATTAACTTGGGCGGCGGCTATCTCTTTGGGGAGGATACGGATTTAACGCCCCTGTGCCGGGCGGTCGGCTTGCTGCAAGAGAAATACGGACTGGAAGTGTTTATCGAGCCGGGGGCGGCTTTTATCCGTTCGGCCGGCTACATTGTCGCCACGGTTTTGGATTTGTTTGACAACCGGGACAAGACTATTGCCATTCTGGATACTACCATTAACCATATCCCGGAGGCGCTGGAGTTTGACTTTGAGCCGGATGTGTCCGGGCATACGGACCAGGGCGGCTACGGGTATGTGCTGGTCGGCTGCACTTGTCTGGCTGGGGATGGGTTCGGGGAATATCGGTTTGATCAACCTTTGGCCGTGGGCGACCGGGTGATTTTCGACAATGCCGGGGCTTATACTCTGGCGAAAGCCCATACCTTTAACGGCGTCAATTTGCCAACGATTTATGCCCTTACCGAATCCGGGCAACTGGAACTGAAACGGCGGTTCAGCTACGCTGATTACGCCGCCCGTTGGGAAGCTTATGCAGCCAATTCTGTTTGAGCGGGAACTGTTTATCCCGCCGCCGTGTCAGTCTGACTTGTTGACCGAGTTGGGGGCAAGGGTGGCGGCCCAACTGCCCCCCGGGGAGATGCCGTTGCGCTTGGCGGTTACCCGTTCCTCGCCCCGGGGCTGGCAATGCGAAGTGGGCTTGCTGTCCGGCTTGGATGAGGATGGGATGCCGCCGCTTTTTGAGTTGCGGCGGCGGGTGGTGGAAAATACCGACCGCTTTAATGCTGTGCTGCTGGTGCCGACCGGCATCGGCGCGGAAATTGGCGGCCACGCCGGAGACGCCGGGCCAGTGGCAACCCTGCTGGCCGCGGTCTGCGATACGCTGATAACCCATCCCAATGTGGTTAACGCATCGGACATCATCGACCTGCCGGCCAATGCCTGGTATGTGGAAGGCAGCGTCATATCCCGCCTGCTGCTGGGCGGCGTTGGCTTGCGGCCGGCCCGCAACAACCGCCTGCTGGTAGTTATCGGCCATCATTCGGATGAGCTTTTTGTCAACGCCGCGATTAACTCGGTAAATGCAGCCCGGGCGTCTTACGGGTTGACGGTGCCCCGGATTATTCGGCTGGACGCCGGCTTGGAGATGGATTCCAGTTACAGCGGTTCGGGCCGGGCTGCCGGGCAAGTGCGGGGTTTGGAGCAGGTCTTTGCCGCATTGGATAGCCGCCGGGGGGATTATGATGCGGTAGCCATTACTTCCCAAATCAGTGTGCCGCCGGGCTACCACGCCGACTATTTTGACAGCCGGGGGGAAATGGTGAACCCCTGGGGTGGGGTGGAAGCGATGTTGACGCACGCCCTTTCTGCCCGCTATGCCGTGCCAACCGCCCATTCGCCAATGCTGGAAACGCAGGAAATTGCCAACGCCGACCCGGGCATAGTTGACCCCCGGATGGCGGCGGAAGCGGTATCTCTGGCGTTGCTGCAATGTATCCTGAAGGGATTGCAGCGCAGCCCGGCTATCGTAACGGAGCCGGCGGCAAGGGAACGCCCCGGGGTAATTACCGCTGAGGATGTTTCCTGTCTGGTTATCCCGGACGGGTGCATTGGCTTGCCGACTCTGGCCGCGCTGGAGCAGGGGATACCGGTAATTGCGGTGCGGGAAAATCGCAACTTGATGCGGAATGACTTGACCGCTTTGCCCTGGGCTGCCGGGCAACTGCATATAGTGGAAAATTATTGGGAAGCGGCTGGGGTGATGGCGGCGTTGCAAGCCGGCATCGACCCGGCGGCGGTACGGCGGCCGCTACCGCCGGCGCCGGTGGAATGGGCGTAGCTATCCCGGCAGCAAGCCGTCGCCGATAAAGATGTGTTCGGCTTCGTCCAGGGTCAGGTCGGCTTCCGGGAGGATCAGGTCGGACTCGACCAGTTCGTCCACGGGAATCGGCGCGCCCTTTTCCCGCACCAAGGTCAGCATTTCCTGAAGCAGCCGGGTAAAGTTCGCTTCGTCCTCGGCTTCCACCGCCATTACCATTTGGTTGTCAATGGTGTTCAATTCGTCAATGACGGCGCCGGGCAGGTTGAACTGGCCTTCGCCGAGAATACGGACAATCATTGGCAAGTCTCCCGGTATTCCAATTTAAGGGGATTGTTGGAAAGGCGGCCGATGAACGGCCGCCTTTCGCTTTCTACTGAGCCGGGGGCAGGGAGCGGGTGTCGGCACCGGCGGGCAAACTGCCGGCGTTGCCGCTTTTGAGGGCGGCCAATTCGGCCTCGACGCTGGCGGAGCTGGAAATTTGGGCCAGTTCCCGCTCGATGTCATCCTGGGGGCCGCTGAAATCATTGAGGACGCCGGTTTCCACCAGTTCGTCAATGGCCCCGGCTTTGGCCCGCATCTGGTCGGTCTTGTTTTCGGCGCGCTGCACGGCCAAGGAAACATCGCCCATTTCCTCGGAGATGCCGCCGAGGGCCGCGCCAATCCGAACTTGGGCTTGGGCGGCGGAGTATTGGGCTTTGATGATTTCCTTCTTGTTGCGGAAGGCGTCAACCTTGGCCTGGAGCCGCTGCTCGGCGGTGGTCAGCTTTTCCTGCTCCAGTTCCATCCCGGCAATTTGCTCGTCCAAGCCCTGGAGTTCGATGAGGGCGTTCTGCTTGCGCTGGAGGGCAAGGCGGGCCAAATCCTCCCGACCGGCTTCCAAGGCTTGCTTGGCTTGCCGCTCGAGGCGGGTAATGTTTTCCTGGACTTTGGCGGCCTGCTGCTGGATGCGGCGTTTGGCGGTGACCATTTCCACTACGCCGCGCTTGACATTTTGCAGCATTTCCAGCTGCTTTTCGTAGGAGTAGTCGAGGGTCTCCCGGGGGTCTTCCGCGGAGTCGAGGATGCGGTTCATCTTGGACTTGACGATGGTGGACATTCGGGAAAACATTCCCATAGCGGTTACTTCTCCTTTTGCGGGTGGGGCGGCCGGCCGCCAAGGCCAGCCGAGTTTCTACGGCGGTGGATGGGATTGGCCGGGGCCGGGACGGCTACCGGCGTTAGTAGCGGTTCTTGCGGCCGAACAGGGCCATCGCCCCGACGATGACGCCGGCAACGATGCAAATTGCGCCCAGAACCCAAAGGATAAAGTCGAGAACGCCGGAAATCAGCAATGCGCCAAGAACCAGCAGAAAGATGGCTACTACCAAGCCGCCTAGAGCGCTACCCATTTAATCCTCCTTGATGCAAAACCTTAATGTAACAATACCTTGTGCCGGCGACAGGGTCAAGGGGCGGCGGGCTTAACCGGGCATTTACAGTTCATATTCTTTCAAGTCCGGGGAGACAATCAGCGGGGCGGCAGTCAGCTCCTGGACTTCCGCCGCCGTCCAGCCGGGGGCGGTTTCCAATAGTACCAAGCCGTCCGGGGTGGGCTGCATTACGGCAAGGTCGGTAACAATCAGGGAAACGCAGCCTTTGCCGGTGATGGGGTAGGTGCAATCCGGGACGATTTTGGGGTTGTTCCGGCGGTCGGTATGCTCCATAGCCACGATGACCTGCTTGGCGCCGGCGGCCAAATCCATTGCGCCGCCGATATTGCCGACGCCGCGCTCCGGCAACATCCAGTTAGCCAAGTCGCCTTTGGCGGAAACCTGGTGAGCGCCGAGGACGGTAACATCGACATGGCCGCCGCGAATCATCGCAAAGGCGTCGACGGTGCTGAAAAATGCCATACCGGGTACCATTTGCAGGAATTGACCGCCGGCGTTAATCAGGTCAATATCCTGTTCGGGTTCCTCAGCTAGGGGGCCGCAGTTCAGGACGCCGCTTTCGCTGTGGTAGAAAACCACGCTTTCGTCGGCGATAAAGTTGGAGACGAGGGTAGGGATGCCGATGCCGAGATTGACATAGCCGCCGTCCGGCAATTCTTTGGCAACGCGCATGGCCATTACTTCCCGGTCGAGGCGTTCTTTTTCAGTAACCATAATGCTGCTTTCTCCATTAGGGACGGGCGAAGTTTGCCTATTCGTAGGCGGAAAAGTCGGCAGGCCGCCGGACGATGCGGTGGACATAGACGCCGGGGGTAACAATCAGCTCCGGGTCGAGTTGCCCCGGTGCGACGATTTCATCGACTTCCACGATGGTAACCCGGGCGGCCGGGGCCATAACCGCGTTGAAGTTGCGGGAAGTGCCTTTATAGACCACATTGCCCATAGTGTCGGCTTGATAGCCGCGGATCAGGCAGAAGTCGGCTTGTAGCCCTTGTTCGAGGATGTATTCCTTGCCGTCAATAGTGCGGGTTTCTTTGCCCTCAGCAATTAAAGTGCCAACGCCGGTGGGGGTGTAAAAGGCGGCGATGCCGGCGCCGCCAGCCCGCAATCGTTCCGCCAGAGTGCCTTGCGGCACCAGTTCCAACTCCACTTCGCCCCGGCGGTAAGCCAGCTCGAAGGAACTGGGCCGGGACGCTGATGGAGAAACGGGGTAGGTGGCAATGGCTTTGGCAACCTGCTGGTTGTCGATGAGGATGGAGTGGTCGATGGCCAAGCGGCCGGGCGGGGTGCCGAAGTTGACGGAACGGGCAATGCCGGCGGTGTTGCTGATGATGGTTAAGCCGCCGGCGCCTTTATCGCGCAGGGAAACCAGCAGGTAGTGAGCCATTCCGCCGGGGCCGCCGAAACCGTCAATCATTACGGTAGCGCCATCGTGCAAGTCGTGGAGAGCCGAGGGGGCGTCAGGATAGACCTTGCCGGCCGGGGCGGCGGCGGAAAAATCGGGCGGGTCAAGGGGCATTTCCTGCAAGTTCGGGGCCAGAGCGAGGGGGGCGGCGGTTATGGTGGCGATTTCGTCAGCAGTCCAGCCCGGGGCCAGTTCCGACAGGACAAAGCCATTTTCCTCGACTCGAATAACTGCCGTATCGGTAACTATCAGGTCAACACAGCGGCGGCCGTCCGCCAAGGGCAAGGCGGCGGATACCAAGTTGGAGCTGCCATCGGTGCCGGTGTGGGGTAACAGCGCAATTACCCGGCGGGCGGCGGCCAGGTCAACGGCGTTGTCGGGGGGAAACAAGCCGGGGGCGGCAGCGGTAGTCCAGTGGATAAAATCACCGGCGGCATTGACTTGAAAGGGTTGCAGTACCGCCGCAGCGATATGACCACCGCGCAACATTGCCGCCAAGTCAACGGTACTGAGCAGGGACGCGCCAGGATTGAGGGCGGCGGGTTGGCCGTTGGTATCAGCTACCGGGGCCACGACGGTTTGGTCGGCGGCGTTGCCGGCCGCATAACCCAATACGCCGCTTTCGGAAAGGAATTGCAAGGGGGCATTGGCCGGCAGCACGGACGGGATGCGGCAAGGCAAGCCGGGGCCGAGGGCAACTACTTGCCCCGGCGGCAACTCCCGGGCAACGCGGCGGGCAATGGTCAGTTCATCCAGTTTTGGCGGCATAGCGGTTCCGTGCCTATCGGGTCAACGGGTGGGTTAGTCCGGCCGGGTGGCAACGATGCGATTGACGAAAATGCCGGGGGTGATGATGGCTTCCGGGTCGAGGCCGCCGGGTTCGACGATGCGGTCGGCTTCGGCGACGGTGATGCGGGCCGCCATCGCCATTACCGGCCCCCAGTTGCGGCCGCTGCCGGCGTAAATCAGGCTGCCCAAGGTGTCGGCGGCGACGGCTTTGAGCAGGGCGAAGTCGGCTTTAAGCGGCGGGTAAAAAATAGCATCGCCGCCGGGGAAAGAACGCTTTTCCCGACCTTGCTCAAAGCGGGTGTCGATGCCGGTGGGGAGAAAGACGCCGCCGATGCCGGCGCCGCTGGCCCGCAAGCGTTCCGCCAGAATGCCCTGGGGGATGATTTCAATTTCCAAATCGCCGGCTTGCCAACGCTCTTGAATAATACCGCCTTGGCCGGGGGGAAAGGGCAAGGGAGAGATGATTTTTTTGACTTGGCCGGCGGCGGCCAACCGGGATACGGCGGCGCAGGGTTCAGCGGTTTCCGGGCCGGCGTGGGCGTAGATGCAGGTAAGGCCGCCAACGCCGCAGTGGGATAGGGCGGTCAGCAGGCCGCCGGGCGCGCCGCAGTCGGCAAAGCCGGAGAGCAGGATGGACGCTCCGGCAGAGAGGTCGGCCAAGGCGGCGGCCGGGGTAGTATAAACTTTGCTGGCGGGCAAGGCAGTTCGCTCCCGGATTTCTGATGGGGACATTTTAGCAGGTATCGGGGGAATAGTCATTCTTGGAGCGTAACGGGGGTAAAGCAAATAAAATCGGCCGCCCCGATGATTCGGGGCGGCTGATGGGGATCCAAGGGTTACCGATACTGGGCCGGGGCCGGTTGGCCCCGGTTGCGTGTCGGCTAGTAGTCCATGGGGGGCATTGCCGGGGCGGCGGCTTTGTCCTCGGGGATTTCGGTAATCATGGACTCGGTGGTCAGCACCATAGCGGCGACGCTGGCGGCGTTTTGCAGGGCGTAGCGGGTGACCTTGACCGGGTCAACGATGCCGCGCTCCAGCATCGGGCCAAATTCGCCGATGTCGGCGTCATAGCCGTAGTCGTCGGCCTGCTGCTTGACTTCGTTGAGGACTACCGCGCCTTCGGAGCCGGCGTTCTCGACGATGAGCTTGAGGGGCTGTTCGAGGGAGCGGCGGATGATGTTGACGCCGATGGATTCGTCGTCGTTCAGGCCGCCCAAGCCGTCGAGGGCCCGCTGGGCGCGCACCAAGGCGACGCCGCCGCCGGGGACAATGCCCTCCTCAACGGCGGAACGGGTAGCAGACAGGGCGTCCTCGACCCGGGCCTTGCGCTCTTTCAGCTCAATCTCGGTGGCGGCGCCGACTTTGATGACGGCCACGCCGCCGGAAAGCTTGGCCATCCGCTCCTGGAGCTTTTCCCGGTCGAACTCGGAAGTGGTTTCCTCAATCTGGGTCTTAATCTGGTTGATGCGGGCCTGGATGTCGCCTTCGGAGCCGCGGCCCTCGACGATGGTAGTTTCGTCTTTGGTGGAACTGACCCGGCGGGCTTGGCCGAAGTCTTCGATGGTGGCGGAGTCGAGCTTGCGGCCGGTTTCCTCGCTGATGACGGTGCCGCCGGTGAGGATGGCAATGTCTTCGAGCATAGCCTTGCGGCGGTCGCCGAAGCCGGGGGCTTTGACCGAGAGGATGTTAAGGGTGCCGCGGAGCTTGTTGACCACCAGGGTAGCCAGGGCTTCGCCATCCACATCCTCGGCGATGACGACCACATTCTTTTTGCCGACCTGAAGGAGCTTTTCGAGGGCGGGGAGCAGGTCGGCAACTGCGGAAACCTTTTTGTCGGTGATGATGAGGGCGGCGTCCTCGATGACGGCTTCCATTCGGTCGGAGTTGGTGATGAAGTAGGGAGAGATGTAGCCGCGGTCGACCTGCATCCCTTCGACATACTCGATTTCGTCGGAGAGGCCCTTGGATTCCTCGACGGTGATGACGCCGTCCTTGCCGACCTTTTCCATAGCTTCGGCGATGGTTTCACCGATGGCTTCCTCGTGGGCGGAAAGGCTGGCGACCTGGCTGATGCGGTCGCGGGTTTCCACGGTTTGGGACATACCGCGCAATTCGTCCACTACGGCGGAAACGGCTTGCTCGATGCCGCGCTTGATGGCCATAGGGTTGCTGCCGGCGGTGACATTCTTGAAGCCTTCGTTAATCAGGCTCTGGGCCAGGACGATGGAGGTGGTGGTGCCATCGCCGGCGGCGTCGTTGGTTTTGGTGGCGGCCTCTTTGAGGAGCTGAGCGCCCATATTCTCGAAGGCGTCGGGGAGTTCAATTTCCTTGGCGATGGTAACGCCGTCGCTGCAAACCAGGGGGGGGCCGAACTTTTTGTCCAGCACCACATTGCGGCCTTTGGGGCCGAGGGTGACCTTAACGGACTCGGCCAAGGTGTCGATGCCTACCCGGAGGGTCTTGCGGGCTTCCTCGGAGTAAGCCATTTTCTTGGGGGGCATCTGGTAATCCTCCTGAAAATCAGCTGGGTATGGGGCCGGTTTGACGCCGCCTTAATGGGGGCGGCGGGTAAGAACCGGATTAGGAAACTTTGGCGAGGACGTCGCTTTCGCGCATAATCAGGTACTCGTCGTCGCCGTCCTTGTATTCGGTGCCGGCGAACTTGGAGTAGATGACGCGGTCGCCCACGCCGAGTTCCATGGGGATGCGGCTGCCGTCGTCGGTGGCGCGGCCGGGGCCGACGGCGATAACTTCCCCTTCCTGGGGCTTTTCCTTGGCGGTATCGGGCAGGTAAATGCCACCGCGGGTGGTCTGCTCCTGCTCGATGGGCTTAATGATAATCCGCTCGCCCAGCGGAGTGAAATTAGCCATGGCGGTTACTGTTCCTCCTTTCCTTAAATGCCGGGGTTCGGTTACGCCGAAATTAGCACTCTCAAGGGGAGACTGCTAATCACTTATCCTAATCAAGGCGTAAAGACTTGTCAAGGGATAGCGGGACAATTACTATTTAGCGGATTGAAAGCCGGGCGGCGAACCCGGCACACGGGAGCGGCGGTTTATTGTCTTACCGATTGATCCAATACCAGGCGGCGGGGACGGATACGGCGGCCGCGCCGGCGGGGGCGGCGGTGATTACTCTGAATTCCCCGGATACCCGGAACCTTATTGACGCGGGGATGGCCGAGGAGCTGCGGGCGGTATGTGGGGAGATTGCGGCGGAGGCGGCGGCGCGGCTGGTGATATTGACCGGGGGCGGGGATTGCTTTTCAGTGGGCCGGCAGTGGTTGGCGGCCGGGGAGGATATGGACCGGCTGCGGGTGGCGGATGCTTTGGGCGGTTTGGCGATGCCGGTACTGGTGGCGCTAAACGGGGACGCTAGGGGGCAAGGGCTGGAGTTGGCCTTGGCCGGGGATTTGCGGATTGCCGTTGACACGGCCAGGTTGGGGCTGAGGGAACCGGGCGACTTGGCTTTGCCCTGGGACGGGGGGACGCAGCGGCTGCCGCGGTTGGTGGGGCCGGCATGGGCGTTGGATTTGGCGTTGACCGGGCGGACGGTAACGGCGGATGAGGCGTTGGGGATGGGGCTGGTGAACCGGGTAACGGCGGCGGATAAGCTGGCGGCGGAAACATGGGATCTGGCGGCGGCGATACTGGCCGGGGGGCCGGTGGCCGCCGGTTATGCCAAGGAAGCGGTGTATCAGGGGATGGATTTGTCGCTGGCGCAGGGGCTGCGGTTGGAAGGGGATTTGAGCATCCTGCTGCACGGTACGGCAGACCGGGCGGAGGGGATTGCGGCTTTCCGGGAGCGGCGGAAACCCCGGTTTGAGGGAAGTTAGGACGGGTTCACACGGCAAGGGCAATTGCCGATGCCATTCCGACCATAGGGGGAAGCTAAAGGTCTTGAGAGGAAGCAAGGGGGGGCATTTTAGATTCCTCGCTATCGCTCGGAATGACATAGGTGGTTGGTCGGAATGACACAGCTATGGCGTCGGTTAAGGGCGTCAGTAATTAGCGGGAACACGCCCCAGATTCCTCGCTATGGTCGGAATGACATAGCTATTGACCGCATAGGGTTGCCTGCATAGGAAAGGGAGGTTGACGGTGAAAGTCAAGCTGGATTTGCATACGCACGTTTGGGAAGCCTTTAATTTTCAGCCGCTGTCTTTGTCCATTGCGGAGCAGGTGGTGGGGCAGATTAAGGCGCGGGGGATTGACGGGATTGCCATTACGGACCACCACAACCGGGAGTGGGGGGCGGAGTTTCGGGAGTTGGTGGAACAGCACTTCCCGGGGGAGGTCATCATCATTCCGGGGTGGGAGATTGAGATTCGGCCGCCGCACAGTCCCTTTGACGAGTATCAGGTCAGCGAGCTGTTTCTGCCCGGCGGCGGGGTTTTTCGGATTTACTGCCATCCCGGTTACTATTCGCCCAATATCGTCATTGAGGAAAATGTCCACGCCATTGAGATTGACAATCACCTGCACAACTGGCATATCCGCCCGGTGCAGGTGCAGGAAACGGCGGATGCCTACGGGCTAATGACGGTGGCGGTGAGCGATGCTCATGTGCTGGAAAATGTGGGGGTGCGCTATACGGAGGTGGAGTTGGAGGAGTTGTACCGGCGGGCAATGCCGTTGGCGGAATGGAAGGGGTAAGCGGGCGATGGCGGGTTTTGCGACTTTGCGGTTTGAGAAGCGGGGGGCGGTAGCGCATTTGTCGCTGAACCGGCCGGAGGTATTGAATGCCTACAACTTGCAGATGCGGGATGATTTTTCGGAGGCGTTGGCGGCGGTGGCAGGGGATGATGAAGTCAAGGCGCTGCTGATTAGCGGAGAGGGACGGGCATTCTGCGCCGGGGCGGATTTAACGGAGTTCGGGACGGCGCCGTCGCAAGTCATTGCCCGGCAAGTACGGTGGCAGCGGGATGTGTGGGGGCAACTGGCTAACCTGCGGCAGCCGGTAGTTACGGCGGTTCATGGGTACTGTATCGGTTCCGGGTTGGAGATTGCGCTGCTGAGTGATTTGAGGATTGCCGCCGCCGGAACGGTGTTCGCAATGCCGGAGGTTCAGTTGGGGATGATACCGGCGGCCGGGGGGAGTCAGACTTTGCCGCGGAATGGGGGGACGGCGGCGGCTTTGGATTTGCTGCTGACCGGGCGGCGGATTGATGCGGCGGAAGCGTTGGCAATGCGGCTGATAACGCGGGTGGCGGCGGAGGCGGAGCTGCGGGCGGCGGCTGGGGAGTTGGCGGCGGGCTTGGCAAGGGTAGAGGGGGATACCCTGACGCAAATCAAGGCGGCGGTGCGCGGGGGAATGGATTTGACGCTGGCCGCTGGGTTGGGGCTGGAGGAGCGGTTGGCGCGGCGGGAGTTACGGTCGTAGGGGTTACTGATTCGGTTGGATTTAGGGCGTTCCGGGATTCCCGCTGGCGCGGGAATGACGGTGGGGTCTGCCAAGAGTTGGCAATTAGAGGATTCCATATTCCCGTACCAACGGGAATGACGGTTACAGGCATTCAAGGTTGGAGTTGGGATGAATACTACCGAGTTTTTGAGTTTGGCGGCGGCGATTGTGCCGGAGCGGGCTGCGCTGATTTTTGAGGGGCGGCGGTTCAGTTTCGGGGAGTTGCAGGAGCGGGTGCAGCGGCTGGCGAATGCTATGGCTGATTTGGGCATTGGGGCGGGCGACCGGGTGGCGACGATGCAGGTCAACGGGAATCAGGGGATTGAGCTTTACTTTGCGGCGGCTTTGCGGGATGCCATTTATACGCCGCTGAACTTTCGGGCCAAGGCGGAGGAATTGGCGCAGATGTTAGCCATTGCCGGGCCGCGGGCGCTGTTTATCGGGGAACGATATTTGCCGTTGCTGGAGGGGGTGGATTTGCCGGCGGGTCTGGAGGTGGTGGTTATGGATGGGGCGGCGGGGCCGGGGCAAAGGAATTATGCGGCTTTGCTGGAGTATCCCGCGGAGGAAAGGCACTTCCCGGAGGGGGATGGGGAGGATACGACGGTGATAATGTTCACCGCCGGGACTACCGGAGTTCCCAAGGGGGTGCAGTTAAGCCACGACAGCTTTGCGTCTTATCTGCTGGCGAATGTGACGCCGGCGGATCCGGATACGGCGGAGACGAATTTGCTGACGGTGCCGCTGTATCACATAGCGGGGCTGCAAGCGGCGTTGGCGGCGATTTACGGAGGGCGGACGCTGGCGGTGATGCGGCAGTTTGAGCCGGTGGAGTGGCTGCGGCTGGCGGCGGAATGGCGGGTCAACCGGGCGATGCTGGTGCCGACGATGCTGAAACGGCTGCTGGATTGCCCGGAGTTTGAGGAGTTTGACTTGTCGGCGTTGGAGGTGATTACCTACGGGGCGGCGCCGATGCCGCTGCCGGTGATCCGGGAGGCGATTGAACGGCTGCCGGGGGTACGGTTCATCAACGCTTTCGGGCAGACGGAAACGGCGTCGACGATAACGATGCTGCCGCCGGAGGATCATATATTGGAGGGGACGCCGGAGGAAATAGACAGGAAGTTGCGGCGTTTGTCGTCGATCGGGAGGCCGTTGGAGGATGTGGAGGTACTGATTGTGGATGAGGCGGGGGAGCCGGTGGCGACGGGGGAGACCGGGGAGATTGTGGCGCGGGGTTCGCGGATGATGCGGGGGTATTGGCAGCAGGCGGCGGCTACCGGGGAGGCATTACGGGGCGGGTGGATTTATACCGGGGATTTGGCGTATCAGGATGGGGACGGGTATATCTATCTGGCGGGGCGGGCCAAGGATTTCATCAAGCGGGGCGGGGAGATGATTTCGCCGGAGGAGGTGGAGCAGGCGCTGCTGGCGCATCCGGGCGTGGAGGAGGCGGCGATTATCGGGGTGGCGGATGTGGAGTGGGGCGAGGAAGTGCGGGCGGTGGTGGTGCGGAAGTCGGAGGAAGTGAGCGCGGGGGAGTTGATGGCGCATTGCGGGGAGCGGCTGGCGAGTTTCAAGCGGCCGCGGTCGGTGGTGTTTGTGGAGGAGCTGCCGCGGAATGGGATGGGGAAGGTGCTGAAGGGGGAGCTACGGGAGAGGTATGGGGGGACGGGGGAGGATTAGGCGGTGGATTTAGTGGGGGATAGCGGTATTGGCGGAACCCCTTGGCCAAGGGGTTCCGCCCGTCGCGGAAGGTGGTTGGCAAGACTGGTCATTGGGCCGCCATACACCGGTAGGAACATCGGCGTACATCATCCCGGTATTGCCCGACCAGGTTGCCGATTACGATAGCGCAACCTTTAGTTGGCTACTTGCGCCGGTCGGTATGGTTGCCGTTCCGGCGTTTTGGCCCAGTCTTGCTACCGTTGGTTGACCACGCTCCAGTCAACCCTAAGCTCGAACTCCTGTGGGATGGGGCGGCGGTTTGGCGGCTAGTGGGATTTGCCGTTTTCCGCGCGCTCCGGTGGGGATTACGGGTTCCTTAGTCCCGTGTCCCCGAGGGGAGGAGTTGAGGCGGCCGCGTTGCCGGTTAGGGCTTAGCGGGCCGCCCACAGCGCGCTGTGGCGATAAAGCAACGGTAAGCTAGCGAATCGTTTAAGTCCCTGCGTCCAGGGGCCGGGTCTGACCTCGACGGGTATTATTATGGGGGATGGATTTTGGGATGTCAAGGGGGTTTGGCACAGATTTTCAGATTAGTTTTCAATTGGGATACGGTGGGGGAACTGTCACATAAAGTTTCGCCGCCGTATCCCCTAAAAATCGCCCGGGCCCCTTTATACGGGCCCGGGCAGTCCTAACCCACTACTTAACCGGCAAAGCCAGCCGGCAAATTACCGCCGCACCCGCTTGGTACAAGTGGCGGAGAAGTGAAGGAACTTCACGGCGTGATATTGGTACGCCCCTGGGGGGCTTTTATCAATGTAAGCCCAGCTGTTCGGCTGGTTGGTGATTTCATACCGGACTTTAGTGGCGCGTTGCCAGCCCCGACGCCGGCATTCGCCATTGGCGCCGCCGGCTATGGCGTTGTAATCGGCGCCAGTGTTGAAGGCATAGGTATAGTCCGGGTGACCGTTCTTGGCCCACTCCAAATGCTGCTCAGCGGTGGGCGGGTTGGCGTCATAAGAGTCTCGTGCCGACGTAGCGGCTAGGGAAGCTGTAGATTGCCCAGACCCCAGGGAGCCAACGGACAGGATGTAATGCTCCGGGCTGGAGGGTAATTCCCACCTTTTCGTCCGCCACCGCCGCCGCCGTTCCTCCCGGGGAAACTCAAAAATGAGGTCGCGGGAGACGCCGGTAACGCCGGATTCGCCGTCGGTGAGGTAGCCCTCTTGGGCCGCCAGAAAGCCGCGGAAGTTGCCGCTTTGGCCGAAGTAGACGGTGTCGTCGCGTTCGTTGCGGTGGCGGCCGGCGGCCCAAGTTTCGGCTTTGGTGAAGGTGTCGGACTGGTCGATGGCGCAGTAGATGGTTTTGCCGCGGTTGGCGGCGAGGGATTCGAGGATAAGGGAGACGCGGGGGTCGTCGGCGTCGGCTACGGCGGGGGAAGGCTGCCAGTCGTCACAGTTCCAGGGGATGGAGCGGGGGGCGGCTTGGGCGACGTCTACATAGAACAGGTGTTCGGGGGGGGGGTAGTTCGGAAGTGGAGCGGGTGAGGGCCGGTTCGGCGCGGCCGCTTTGGACAAAGGCGGCGGCGACGAGGAGCAGGGACAGTCCGGTCAGGGAGAGGATTAGTTTGAGGGGGAAGGGAAACATAGCCGGGGCCTCCTGGGGGGAAAGTTCGAGGTAGGGCTACGGTAACAGGATGAGGCTGGGGTTGTCAACCGGGGATGTGGGGGAATCGGGAAGGGACGGGGAGTCGGGATTTCGGGTTTTTGGGAGGGAGGACGATTTTTATAGGCGATAGCCCGGGGGGTTGTATGGACTCCTTTGCATCCGCTGCCGGGTCGGGTTACAATGCTGCTTGTTATGCCGAATGCTAGGAACAGCTCGAGTAAAGCCCCGTCGGTGCGGCAGGTAACGGTGGGGGATGCGGTTATTGAGTACCGGGTGGAGTTCAGCCAGCGGCGCAAGAAAACGATACAGATTGCGATTAAGGCGGAGGGGGTGGTGGTAACGGCGCCGAGTCGGACGCCGGCCCGGGAACTGCGGGACCTGGTTATCCGGCGGGCGGACTGGATTCAGCGGCGCTTGGCGGAATGGGGCGAGCGGGCGGAACCGGAACCGCCGGCTATGGTTTCCGGTACCATTTTGCCTTACTTGGGGCAAAGCCTGGAGCTGGTTGTTGAATTGCAGCCGGCGGGCGCAAAGTCCGCCCCCAAGCTGTCGGTAGTTTCTCATTGCGGGGACAAACTGCATATTAAAACCCTGGTCGGACCGTCGGGGGTGGCGGATCCGGAGGCGCTGCGAGGGACTGTAATCGGCTGGTATCAGGCGCAAGCCTACGAGCAGGTGCGGGCGGCGGTGGATAAGTGGTGGCCGGCTTTGGGACGGGGGGAGTTTCCCAACATTCTGATTGGCAATCAGCGGCGGCGTTGGGGCAGCTGCGCGCCGGATGGCACTTTGCGGTTCACCTGGCGGCTGGCGATGGTGGCGCCGGAGTTGATTGAGTATGTGGCGGTTCACGAACTGGCGCATTTGACGCACATGAACCATTCGCCGCGGTTCTGGGGGCTGGTGACGCAGCATTTGCCGGATGTGAAGGCGCGGCGGCAGCGGCTGACGGCGGCGGTGCGGGAATTGCCTTTGCTGTAGGGTGATGGCGGCGGGGGCAAAGGGCGGCATTACGGATTGGGGATTTAAGGGCTTTCACCGGGCAACGGCGGTATTATTCCCGGGGATTTCTGGATTCCCACTTTCGTGGGAATGACGGGCCGGGGGATACGCCTAGGGAATCGCAATCAGTTCCAAGTTTGCATGGTCGGGATAGCCGTAGGTCAGGACGGAATAGACGGTGTCGCTGATGAATAGCAGTTTGCCGTCGCTGCTGGCAATGCGGGCGGACAGGGAATAGTCGCGGCGCGGGTCAATGGCGGCGCGGCGATAGTCAACTCGGAAGGCGACCGGCGACGGGCCAGGGGCCGGGATGATTTGTTGCGCGATAAGGACGGAGGGGGCGTCGGCCAAGGAGATGTCGCGCAAAGCCACGGTCAAGGTTGCGCCGGCGGGCAGGGCAATGCCATCCCCGTAAGTTATGGAGCCGGTCAGGGTTGCGTCGGCTGGGGCCGGCGGCTCCGGGGGCTGAGTTGCGGTTGTAACGGCAGGGGGCGGGTTGGCGGGTTGGGTAACCGGCGGGGGTTCCGGGGGCAAGGCGGTTGGCAGCGGGGCTGGTTCCGGGGGCAAGGCTGTTGGCGGTGGGGCGGCCGGTTCTTGGCAGGCACCGGCGGCCAGTAGTACCAGCCAGATGCCGAGGGCGGCGATTAGGGAAAGGAGCGGGTTGGATTGCATTGGCTGGACCTCATATCGATTAGCGGCCGACGGCGGCGGGCCGGGTGGCGGCTTTTAAGCAGCGGCGCATAAATAAGGACGCGGGCCGGGCGGGATTTGTTCCCAAGTCCGGGCGTGGGGCGTTGGTGAAGGGCGGCGGAATCGCCGATTGGCTATTATAGCAATGGGGAGGGAAGGGCAAGGGGAGGAAACGGGTTTCGGGCAATGGCAGATACTTGGCGGATGACTTACCGTTATTCCCACGAAAGTGGGATGACGGTGGAAGGGTGGGAGTGACGGTTGCTTTCGGGGGAGTGACGGTGGAAAGGGTGGGAATGACGGTTGCATTGTGCGCTGTTCCGGAAGTATGGTCAGCCGCCGCCGAGGATTTGGCCCAGGGTTTGTTGCAGTTCGACGAAGGTTTGGGTACGGTTGGCCAAGAACAGCAGGGCGGCCAGGGACAGGATGCTGGCGGCGACCAATAGGCAGCCCATTACGCCAAGAAGTAGCCGGCTGAGGCGCACCGGGTTTTCCGGGCCGGCTCCGGCGTTAGGCATCGGGGATTCCGGGCCGGCGACGGGGTTAGGCACCGGGGTTTCCGGGCCGACTGCGGGGTTAGGCACCGGGGATTTCCTGGCGGGCAAAGCCGTAAAAGCCGTAGTAGACGTCGTTGTCCAGGATGCGCTGCAAGTTTCCGGGGGTGATGTTGATGGGACGATCCGGCGTTGCCCACCGTTCGGTGAGTTCGTGGCACAGTTCGTCGAGGGACATAGGCGAGTTGCGGCGGGCCAGCAGGGTGCGGAACAGGATTTCCTGCACCGGCATATAGGAATTGATAAAGTCCGTTTCCTGGGCGGAAAACTCGGCGATTTCCTCAAGCAAGGCTCGCGGGTCGTCGAGTTCGTGGTCGTCTTGCAGCAGGGAAGGGGCGGAGCGGCCGCGCCGCTCGGCCAAGAGAGTTACCGCCGAGCGGTTCAGTTCCTGCTCCAGGCGGTCAAAGCTGATGCAGTAATAAGGGGGCGTTCCCCCTTGCTCCGTTTCCAGTTCCTGGGCTGCCTCCGGGGTCGGGATGGTCATAGTTCCACCTCCTCGTTCCAGTCGAGCATAATGATGGGTACGGTTTCGCCGGCGGCCTTGGCCGGCAAGTCCTCGGGGCAGACAGCAAGGCCGTTGGCCCGGGACATGGAAGTCAGGATGTTGGAGCCTTGGGGGCCGGTGGGGTTGGCGTAGAAGATCCCATCGCGGCGTTCCACTTCCACCCGGGCATAGACGCGGCGGCCGTCGTTGTTGTGGATGGGCGCGGTCAAGGTTCCGGTTACTACCGGGCGGGCCAGTTGGCGGCGGCCGAGCATGGCCCGGATGGCGGGACGGGCGAACATCTCGAAGGCGACCAAGGCGCTGACCGGGTTGCCGGGCAAGCCGAGCATCGGCACGGCGCGGCCGGTCGCCGCGCCATCGGGCCGCAGCAAGCCGAAAGCCAGGGGCTTGGCGGGGCGCATCCGCACCGACCAGAAGTTCATATCGCCGCGCTCGGTCAGCACATCCTTAACCACATCGTAATCGCCTTTGGAGACGCCGGCCGAACTTATCAGCAAATCGGCGCCGGCGGCCTGCTCCAGTTTGGCGCGCAAATCGTCGAGGTTGTCGCGGGCGATGCCGAGGATGCGGGGGATGCCGCCGGCGGCGGCGACACCGGCGGCGACGCTGAAACCGTTGCTGTCGTAGATTTTGCCATCCTCCAGCGGCTGGCCGGGGTCAGCCAGTTCATCGCCGGTGGAGAGGACGGCAACTACCGGGCGGCGGATGACTGGCACTTGCGCCATACCCAGGGCGGCCAATACGCCCACTTCCGAGGAACGAATGACCGTGCCGGCGTCGAGAACCAGTTGGCCGGCGCGCACATCCTCGCCGTCCGGGCGGACATTGCAGCCGCGGGGCAAGTCGGAGTGGATACCGATTTCGGAGAGGAGTTCCCCGGCGGCACGGCGTTGCAGTTCGTCAGTTTCCTCGAAGGGAACTACGGTGTCGGCGCCGCCGGGAATGGGCGCGCCGGTCATTATGCGGATGGCAGTGCCTTCCCGAACCCAAGTACGGGATACCTGGCCGGCGGCGACCAAGCCGATGACCCGGAGCCGGCGCGGCGTTTTTTCCGAGGCGCCGCTGATGTCCTCCCGCCGCACGGCGTAGCCGTCCATTCCCGAGTTAGGCAGCGGCGGCAGGGAGAGGGGGGAGTGAACCGGGACGGCCAAGGTTTGACCGAGGCAGTCGAGGATGGGCTTTTCCTCGGTTTCCAGGGGGCCGAAGCAAGCCATAATGCGGCGGTAGGCGTCCTCGACGGAGAGCAGATCCGCGTCGATATGGCGGTGGCCGTGCTCATGGCTTTCCGGGTGGGCCGGAGCCGGTTGATGGTGTTGGTGTTGATGATGGGATTGCATATTACCCTCGCAAGACGGCGCCGGTTTCCTGTTCCAGATGGCGCAGAAGCCGCTGTTGGGCTTGGTTGACTTCCTCGGCGGTTAGGGTGCGTTCCGGGGATTGGAAATAGACCCGGAATGCCAGGGAGCGGGTTCCGGGCGGGAGGTTGTCTCCGGTGTAGAGGTCGAACAGTTCGGCCCGCTCAACCAGGCGGTGGCGGGTCAGCAGGTCTTGAACCCGGCCGGCCGGGACTGCGGCGTCGACCAGCAGCGCCATATCGCGGATGGCGGCCGGAAAGCGGGTCAAGGGGCGGAAGTTGCGGGTGGATTGGGCTGCCGGCTGGGACAGAGGCAGCAGTTCGTCGAGATACAGCTCAAAGAGGGCGGCCGGGCGGTGTTTCAAGTCGAAACTTTCCAGCACGGCGGGATGGAGTTCGCCGAGGATACCGATTTGCCGGTCAGCACAGTGGATAGCGGCGCAGCGGCCGGGATGAAATGCCGGGTCGTCCGCCGGCGCCCAGACTACGGCCGCCGGCAACCCCAACAAAGCCAGGGCGGCGGACATTATGCCTTTGGCGTCGAAAAAGTCGAGCGGCCCGTTGTCACCCAGCCACGAGGGTTCGGAACGCAAGCCGGAAATTACTCCGGCGGCGGTTTCCCGTTCCTCGGGCAAATCGTTGGGGCGGGGCAGAAAGACGCGCCCTTGCTCGAAGAGGCGGAAGGGGCCTTCGTTGTAGCCTTCGTTATAAGCCAGAGTTGCCAACAGACTGGCGCGCAAAGTGGGGCGCAGGTATTCCTGGTCGGCGCTCATCGGGTTGGCGATTTTCAGCGGCTGGGTTTCATCGAGAGGGTAGCGCGCCTTGTCCAGTTCGGCAAGGTTCAGCAGGGGGTAGCTGATGGTTTCCTGCAAGCCGACGGCGGCCAGGGATTCTTTGACCCGGCCGCGCAGTTCGGTCATTGGGGCCGGCTGGCGGTAGGGTATGGGCGTGGACAGTATCGTGGTGGGGACGGTATCGTAGCCGATAATCCGCACCACTTCCTCAATCAAATCCTCCTCGAGGTTGATGTCGTTGCGCCAGTAGGGAATGGAGACGGACAAGGCGGCGTCACTATGCCGTTCCCACTGAAAGCCGAGGGATTGGAAAACGGACTCGACCGATTCCAGGGGCAAATCCATTCCCAAGACCTGCCACAGCCGTGGCAAGGTCAACGGCACCGGCGGCTTGGGGTTGGCGGCGTCCGGGTAAAGGTCAATGATTCCTTGGGCGATGACGCCGCCGGCGACTTGCTGAATGAGTTGGGTAGCCCGGCGCAGGGCGATGGGGGCCAGTTCCGGGCGCAAGCCTTTCTCGAAACGCTGGGTAGCGTCAGTGCGGAGGCGGAAAGTTTCGGCGGTGCGGCGGTTGTTGTAGCTGTTGAAAGTAGCGGATTCCAGCAAAACGGCGGTGGTGTCGGGGCCGATTTCGCTGTTGGCGCCGCCGATGATGCCGCCGATGCCGATGGGGTCTTGGGCGTCGGCGATGACCAGGGTATCCGGGTTCAGCTGGCGCTCGACCCCATCCAAGGTTGCCAAAGTTTCCCCAGTCCGGGCGCGGCGCACAATGATGGAGTGGTCTTTCATCTTATCGAGGTCGAAGGCGTGGAGCGGCTGGTTGAACTCCAGCATTACATAGTTGGTAACATCAACCACATTGCTGATGGGGCGCAAGCCGGCTTTGGTCAGGCGGTCTTGCAGCCATTGCGGTGAAGGGCCGATTTGCAAGCCCTGAATGAGGCTGGCGGTGTAGCGGTGGCACAAGTCCGGGTCGGCTACGGATATGGAGGCTTGTTCGGTGATGGGCGGCCCGTCCTCCCGGTAGCTGACTTCCGGTTCGCGGACGGTTTGGCCGGTGAGGGCGGCGATTTCGTGGGCTACACCGAGGATGGAGAAGCAGTCAAGGCGGTTGGGGGTGACTTCCAAGTCGAGGACGGTATCGCCGAGGTAGTCGTCGAGGGGCATACCGACCGGGGCGTCGGCGGGCAGTACCAGGATGCCGTCGTGGTCGCCGCCGATGCCGAGTTCCAGTTCGGAGCAAATCATCCCTTGGGAAAGGACGCCGCGGATGCGGGCGGCTTTGAGGGTTTCATTACGGCCGCTGTGGGCGTTGTAAAGGCGCGCGCCGATTTGGGCGAAGCAGATTTTCTGGCCGGCGGCCACATTGGGCGCGCCGCAGACCACTTCCATAACGGCGGCGGTTGCCGTCCCGTCCGCCGGGGCATTGCCGGAACCGGGGTTGACCTGGCAGAGGCGCAGGCTGTCAGCGTTGGGATGAGGTCGGACTGCCAGCACTTCGCCGACTACGCAGTTAGTCCAGCCGCCGGTAGCGATAACTTCGCCGACCTCGACGCCGGCCATAGTCAGCCGGTGGGCCAACTCGTGGGGCGGCCGGTCGAGGTCAACATAGTCTTTCAGCCAGCTTAAAGGGACCAGCATAGGCGTTGCTTAGTTCTCCGGTTTTTTGGGAGGGTGGGGCAACCCGGGCCGCGATTACAGCAAGGTTACCGTTGCCAAGGCCAAGGCAACTCCCAAGATTATAATGATGCTTACTCGGGTGATGAAGTTATTATGCTCCGCCGCGGCCAAGCGGTCAGTGAGGTCATCAACCCGCCGGTTGAGCCACTTAACTTGCTCCTCTAGCACCACGGTGCGGTTGGCGTCCGATATTTCCTCGAGGCGTTCCGGGCCGTAGTTGGGGGTGGTCATAATTCCCTCCTGATTGGGCTGACGGCGGATTATCCGGGGCGGCTAGAACTGCCGCAGGAACCTTAAGTCGTTAGAATAGAAGTGGCGGATGTCGTCGATGCCGTATTTGAGCATAGCGATGCGCTCCGGGCCGAGGCCGAAGGCAAAGCCGGTGTATTTTTCCGGGTCGTAGCCGACACCAGCCAAGACTTGGGGATGTACCATTCCCGCGCCCATAATTTCAATCCAGCCGCTGTCCCGGCAGATGCGGCAGCCGTTGCCGCTGCTCACCTTGCCGGCGCAGGAAAAACAGTCAATGGACATATCCACGCCCGGCTCGACAAAGGGAAAATAATCGCAGCGGAAACGCACCTTGCGCTCGGCCCCGAACAGGCGGCGGGCGAATTCGTACAGGGTGCCTTTCAAGTCGGCGAAAGTAATGCCGGCGTCCACGGCCAAGCCCTCGACCTGGTAAAAGTGCCATTCGTGGGTGGCGTCGGTGGCTTCGTAGCGGTAGCACTTGCCCGGCACCACTACCCGCACCGGGGGCTGGGTATTTTCCATTACCCGGGCCTGCATCGGCGAGGTGTGGGTGCGGAGCAGCATCGGCTGGCGGCCGGCGGCGTCGGTATAGTCCACCCAGAGGGTATTCCACATATCCCGAGCCGGGTGTCCCGGCGGGATGTTCAATCGCTCAAAATTATAGTAGTCCCACTCCACTTCCGGGCCTTCGACGATGCTGAAACCCATGGCGACGAAGGCGTCGGTAATTTCCCGCACCACCCGGGTGGTCAGGTGCAGGCCGCCGGCGGCGACGGGACGGCCGGGCAGGGTAACATCGATGCGCTCCTGGTTGACGGCGGCGTCTAAAGCGGCTTGGCGGATTTCCTGGGCGCGGCGTTCCAGGCTTTGCTCGAGTTCGGACTTAGCCCGGTTGCCCTGCGCGCCCAATTCCCGCCGCTGGTCGAGATCCAGTTGGGACAGGCCGCGCAGGATGGCGGTTAACTGACCGCGGCGGCCGAGGTAGGCAACCCGCCACTGCTCGAGGTCGTCCGGGTCGGCAAGGGCGGCCAGTTCGTCCAGGGCGGCGCGAGTCAGTTGGTCAATGGATTGGGCGGTAGGTGCGGTGGGCTGCGTCAAGGTTAGATGCCTTTGCCGGTCGGCCGGCGGATGGGTTTGATAACCGGGGCGGGAAACCGCGCCGTTATTATAGGATTGGCGGCGGCGGCGGTCAAGTCAAGGGAGTAAGGCGGGAACGGTAAAAAGTTACAGGGCGGGTTAGCGGCCCGCCCCGTATGGATAACCGATGCCGGCGTTGCGGCTAAGCGGCGCGGGCCGCGGCCGCTTCTCCGGAAATGCTGAGCAGTTTCTGAAACCCTTCCGGGTCGTTGACCGCCAGGTCCGCCAGAACCTTGCGGTCAATTTCGACGCCGGCCAGTTTCAAGCCGTGCATAAACTGGCTGTAGGTGGTGCCGGACTGGCGGCAGGCGGCGCCGATGCGGACAATCCACAGGCGGCGGAAGTCGCCCTTGCGCTCCCGGCGGTGCCGGTAGGAATAGCTCCAAGCGTGGAGCAGGGCTTCCTTGGCCCACTTGTAGTTGCGGCCGGCGGAGCCCTGGAAACCCTTGGCTGCCGCCAGTACTTTCTTGTGCCGGTGGCGCTTGGTGACGCCGCGTTTCACTCTGGACAAGGCAAATCTCTCCGGGGATTGAGGATAACCGGGCGGGGCCCGGCTAGGCGTAGGGCATCAGCCGACTGAGCCGGCCCACATCCTTGGGGCTGACCGGCAGCTTGTCGGCGAATTTGCGGGTAACCTTCTTGGGTTTTTTGCGCCGCAGATGGCTGCTCATCCGCTTGCGGCGCAGCATTTTGCCCGTGCCGGTGATATGGAAACGGGCCTTGGCCCCTTTGTGGGTTTTAAGTTTTGGCATCGGCTAGGTCATCCACCTTTTTGTTTTCGGTCTTTTCGCCCCGGGCGACGCTGGGAATCAGAATCATCGACAGGGCGCGGCCTTCCATGGCCGGCGGCTTTTCCAGCCGCACTTCCTCTTTCAGTTCGTCGGCTACCCGTTTCAGGAGGGACAGTCCCAACTGCTGGTGTACCGCTTCCCGGCCGCGAAAACGGACGGTCAGCTTGACTTTGGAGCCGTCCTCAATGAACTCCTTGACCTTGCGGAGCTTGGCGTCCAGGTCGTGGTCGCCGATATTGGGGCGGAAGCGAACTTCCCGCAGTTCGGTGTTTTTTTGCGACTTCCGGGACTCCCGTTCCTTTTTGGAATACAGGTAGCGCAGTTTGCCATAGTCCAGCAGCCGGCAGACCGGCGGGTCGGCGTTGGGGGCCACTTCCACCAGGTCAACACCATTCTGGCGCGCCAACTGCAAGGCTTGGTCCACCGGCATCAAACCCAGCTGTTCGCCGTCGTCGCCGATAACCCGAATCCGGGGCGCCCGAATTTGTTCGTTGACTTTATACTGCCTTGCGATGCTCACTACCTCCAAATAAACTTGGGAAAGCCGAGGCTTTCAGGAAGGGTTGCCCTAATTTATCACAAGAGAAAGGGTAAGTCAATGCGCCGCTGACCGTAAAGCCCGCCGATTTCCGCCGCCCTTGACCGTTACCCCATCCGGGACAACAGAACAGCTAAGGCGAATATGATGCCGGTAACGATTAAGCTCGCAGTACCGCTTATCCGCGCCATCCGCAGCCCACGGTAAGAGCCATAAAACAGGGCAACTCCTATCACCAAGGCTGGAGCAGCCACCGCCCAGCCAGGGCCGTTTTGTCCCTGTGTAATGACAACTCCCAATCCTATGTTAGTCAGGAGAGCACCGCCCAAGGTAGCTACCAATGCAATCGTCAAGCCCAATACTTGCCGTATCTCTCTCTACCTCCAGTTTAACTTAACATCCATTGGAATCGAACCTTCCCACAATCCTACCGCAGCGCCAGCATCCGCTCCAGGGCTACCAAAGAGGACTGCCGCACTTCCTCCGGCACGGTGATGCGGTTCACCACTTCCCCGGATTCCAGCCGCTCCAGTACCCACAGCAGATACGCCGGGTGAATGCGGTACATCGTCGAGCAGGGGCAACTCACCGGGTCGAGGCAGAACACCGTTTTGTCCGGGTTCTGCAACGCCAAGCGGTTGACCAAGCTGATTTCCGTACCTACCGCCCACTGGCTGCCGGCCGGAGCCTCGTTAATCGTCTTGCGGATAAACTCCGTCGATCCGTTCAGGTCGGCGGCTTCCACCGTTTCCCGCGGACACTCGGGATGCACCAGCGCCGTAACCTCCGGGTAACGCTGCCGCGCCGCCGCAATCTGCCCCGCCGTGAACCGGGTATGCACCGAACAATGCCCCTGCCACAGCACCATCTTGGCCTGCCGCAGCTGCTCCGGGCTGTTGCCGCCCAACCGCTTGAAGGGATTCCAGACTACCATTTGCTCCAAGGGGATGCCCAACTTCAGGGCGGTATTACGCCCCAAGTGCTGGTCGGGCAAAAACAAAACCCGCTCCGCCTGCTCAAAAGCCCAGCGCAGCACCGCCGGCGCATTCGAGGAAGTGCAAACCGCCCCGTTGTTGCGCCCGCACAGGGCTTTAATCCCGGCAATGGAGTTCATATAAGTAACCGGAATAATGCCGCCGTGACCGCCCAAAACTTCCTGCAAATCCTCCCAAGCGTCCTCCACATCCCCCATCGGCGCCATATCGGCCATCGAGCATCCGGCGGTAATGTTGGGCAGGATAACCTGCTGATGCGGTGCGCACAGGATGGCCGCCGTTTCCGCCATAAAGTGGACGCCGCAAAAGACGATGTAGTTGGCTTCCGGCCGGGACGCCGCCTCTTGGGACAGCAGGAAAGAGTCCCCCTGAAAGTCGGCGTACTTGATGATTTCCTCCCGCTGGTAGTGGTGGCCCAGGATGGTAACGGCGTTGCCCAACCGCCGCCGCGCCGCGTCAATGCGCCCATCCAGTTCCGCCGCGGAACAGCGCAGATACTCGGCGGGAATCTGCTGCCAGCGGACATTAACCGCCAGCTCCTCGGCCAGGGACTTGGCCGGCAACTCGTCCTCCGGCTTGCAAAAGGCGGCGTGTTCAATCTCGGTCAGGGGTATGGTCGGCATCCGGGTTTTAGTAGCCATAATCACCTTTCCTCGAGCGCAAGGATGGGGAGTGTCCCGCCGGAACTTTAATGCCTAGCTGTTAAGGAGTTGGGCTTTCTTGGCCGCAAACTCCTCTTGGGTCAGCAAGCCCCTTTCGTACAAAGCGGCCGCCTTTTCCAGTTCATCCATAGCCGACGCCGTTTGCACCACGGTAGTGGCGGCGGCTTGCCCGGTATTCAGGTGCTTGCGGACGGCGTCGGCAAACACCTTGGCTTCGCCCATCGGCTTAACCATCTCCATTTGGAGAGAAGTAGCGCCGCGGCCGGTTATTTTGAGACCGCCCATAGCCATTCCCGTGCTATACGAGATGGTTTCGATGCTGCTGTAAGGCAATTCGGCAACTTCCGTAGAGAGAAAACCGGCGTCGAAAAAGATGACCCGCCGGTCGGTAGCAACTCCCACGGCGTTATGGAGGGACTTATCCCTCGCGATGTGAGACCGGCCCAAATCCGGGCCAAACTTCCCTCCTACCAAACATTCCAAGTGCTCGTCATCCTCCAGCAAGTTAGGGAGCATATCTCGTTCGCCAGAGTGCATACCCTTATCCCCGAAGGTTCCCCATCCTTTCGGAATCAGAGCTTCCCACTCTTGGTCGATTCGCTCCTCCTTGGTGAGAGGTATAGGGATTCCCTTTGGGGCGGCGGCGATAAGCGGCTGAACAGTTTCAGCGAACAACGTAGCCCGCTCTTTAGGTTGAATGCTGCCTATCTGGTAACCACGCTTATTCCGCGAGGTTAGATTGACTTCGCCTCCCATCCATCCCACCTTGAAAGAGACGGAATCTAGGGTGTAATAGGGCAACGATACCACCTTATCCGAGTGTTTCTCTTTTCGCAGGAATACGATCCTGCGATCCGTGGCAACCCCCAAATAAGTGTTGCTAGAACCCGCAGTACCGGACAGCAATCCGCTAACCAAGCACTTCAGACTCTCGTCATCGTCCAGCAACCTCTCGATCATTTCCCTCTCGTTGGCGTGTTTCTTGACGCCCCAATCAGAGGGAGCCAAGCTGCCCCATTCCTGCTCAAAGCTACCCGCTTCGCTGCCCGCTACGGAAATAGGAGCATCAGTTGCCGCAGGCACCGGTTCCTCTACAACCACCGGCACGGGTTCGTTTATTAGAACCGGCTCCGCTTCAACCACCACTGGCAGCACCGACTCAGTTGCTACGAAACTTCCTTCCGGTGCTGGAGTGAGGTGCGGCTGGACAGTTTCAGCAAACAACTCAGCCCACTCCTTAGGCTTAATACTTTCCATCTGGCAACCACCCGTATGCCGGGAAGTTACCTTGATGCTGCCTCCCATCCACCCCGTCTTGAAAGAAATGGATTCGATGGTGTCATAAGGCAACGCCACCACCTCGTTGGCGCGTTTCGTTTGGCGGAGAAAAATAAGCCGGCGGTCAGTGGCAACACCCAAGTTGATGTGAGGCAACTTCCCTTCCGGCTTAAAATCTCCGCTGACCAAACACTCCAAGTGTTCGTCAGCCTCCAGCAACCCATCGAGCATCGCCCGCTCGTTGGCGTGTTTCTTGACGCCCCAATCAGCGGGAGCCAAAGTGTCCCATTCTTGGTTGATGCGGGACTCTTTGTCACCGGACAGGCTAATGGTCGGCGCGGCCGCCATCCCGCTGTTGGCCTTCCCGCAATGGGTGCAGAAGTTGGCGTTCTCGGCAACTTCTCCCCCGCAGTGCTGGCAATACGGCATAATCCACGCGCTCCTTTCCGATAGTGCGGGCTTACCCCGCCACTTCCCCCACCAAACTCCACGCCCCCGCCTGCGTAACCGCTACCGCCATCAACTGCCCCCGGCAATCCCCGGCCGCTTCGTCCGTATCCCCGAAAAACACCAGCTTATCGGTGCGGGTGCGCCCCCGCCACTTGCCGCCCTTGCGGCCTTCGACCAGCGTCTCCACCGTGCTGCCGACCAGGGCGGCGTTGGTTTCCCGTACTATGCTTTCCTGCAAAGCGTCCAACTCTTGCAACCGCCGCTGCTTCTCCGCCGCCGGCACATCATCCGGCAGCGTGCGGTCGGCGATGGTGCCGGGACGGGTCGAGTAGGCGGCGCAATGCACCTTGTCAAAGCGCAATTCCGCGACCAAATCCAGCGTCCGTTGGTACTGCTCCGCGGTTTCCCCGGGAAAGCCCACGATTATATCGGTGCTGAGGGAAACGCCGGGGACGGTGTCGCGGATCCGCCCTACCAGTTCCCGGTAATCGTCCCGGCTGTAGGGGCGGCGCATCCGCCGCAGCACTTCGTCATCCCCGGCTTGTACCGGCAGGTTGATATGTTCGCAAACCTTGGGCAGCTCGGCCACCGCCCGGATGATGCGGTCATCCATATAAGAGGGATGGGAAGTCAGAAAGCGGATCCGCGCCAACCCGTCAATAGCGTTCAACCGGGTCAGCAGCAAGGACAAATCCGGCTGGTCGGGCAGGTCATAGCCGTAAGCGTCGACGGTCTGCCCCAGCACCGTAACTTCCCGGACGCCGCGTTGGGTCAGCAGTTCCGTTTCCTGGACGATTTCCTCGACCGGCCGGCTGACCTGGCGGCCGCGGCGGTAAGGAATGATGCAGAAACTGCACATCAAATCGCAGCCGTGGATGATGGGAACATAGCAGGTTACATCCGGTTGGGCCGGCGCCAAAGAACCGACGCAGCCCTCCCAATCCAAGCCCTTGCGCCCGCCCACCAGTTCCAGCAGCGGCGCAAACTGCTGCGGCCGCATAAACAAGTCCACATCCGGGAACCGCCGTTCCAGTTCGGCGGTCTGCGGGCCGACCATACAGCCCATCAGCGCCAGCACCCGATCCGGGTTGCGCTTTTTCAGCGGGTTCACCCCCCACAGGTTGCCCACCACCTTATCCTCGGCCCCCTGCCGTACCACGCAGGAGTTCAGGACAATGACATCAGCATCCTTGGCTTCCCGCACTCCGCGCAAGCCCAACTGCTCCAAAGCCGACCCCAAGCGTTCCGAGTCGGCCTTGTTCATCTGGCAGCCGATCGTCCAAATGTAATAGGTATCCATAGCTGCTTGCTCCGGCTAAACGCCCCGCAGTAGCAAAGTAATCAGCAGGCCGATTTGCGCCGCCCCAACTCCAAGAAAGGCCAGAAACAGCCGGTCAATGCGGCTGTTGGTTTGGTCGGCCCGCGCGTCCAAGCGGTCAACTCGGGATTCCATCCGGTCAAAGCGCGCGTTGACTTGCTGAAACCCGCTCCGCACATCTTGGCGGCTCTCCTGCATCGCTCCCGACTGTTCCTCGACCCGGCCTTCCAACCGGCCCAAACGGGAGTCATCGTTTACGGTGGTCATTCCTGAACCTCTCTTTAATAACCGGGATAAATACCCGAGCGGGCTGTCAGCAAAGAAAGACAATCTGGCGGAGGGAGTGGGATTCGAACCCACGATCCAAGTTTCCCCGGATAAGCGCTTAGCAGGCGCCCGCACTAGACCACTATGCGATCCCTCCGCGGCTGCGGGTTAATTAAATATAACAGACTGTTAAAGGATTTTCCAGTGCCGGCGGCCGGGAAAATCAATTTTGACCGGGATGGTTTGCCCGGCCCTAACATCACCGGCCGCCCGCCGCTGCTACTTTCCAAATTTCCCCAGCCTCCGGGCTATACTGGCCGGTACTGATATTGCTGATGGGATACCCCGGCAATTCCCGCACCGCAACACAAGCGCCGCTCACCCGGACGCCATAATTGTCAAATTTGAAATCCCGATTGTCAAATCCGAACTCCCGCCGCCCTTCCGGCAAATCATCCGAATCCGCCGGCGTCAAGTGCAGAAAGAAACCCGCCGCCGTATCCGCCGCACCGCACGATTCCTTGACATAGGCCAAGGTATCAGCTTTGCGGTACAAGTCAAAACCCGCGCGGGCAATAGGTTCGCCCCATTCGCCGGCTTGAATGGCGGTGTAGGCGGCGCGGGCCGTTGCGGCAAAGGGTTTCAAGTCAATGCGGCTTTCCCAGATTTGTCCCCGCTCCGGGCTATACTGGCTGGTTTCAATGGCCAGGATGGGATAGTCGGGCAGTTCCCGCACGGCAATGCAAGCGGCAGCCACGCGGACGCCATAGTTATCAAATCGGAAATCCCAATTGTCAACCCCATAGCCCTGCCGTTCCGCCGCCAGGTCGGCGACATCGGCCGGCGTCAAATGCAGGGAGAACATAGCTTTGGTATCGGCCGGGCTGCACGGCTCCCGCACATAAGCCAAGTTGTTCTCCCCGCGATATAGGTCGAAATAATCCCGGATTAAGGGCGGCCCCCATTCCCCGGCTTGGATTGCGGCGTAGGCGGCATAAGCGGCCGCCGGGAAGGGGTTCAGGTCAATCCGCTCCTCCCAAAGTCGGCCTAATTCGTCGCTGTTTTGACCGGTGGTAATAGTAAGCAGAGGGTAATCGGGCAATTCCCGTACCGCTATGCAGACCCCATCCTGCCGGATTCCATACTGGTCAAAGTCGAAGTCATAGTTGTCATTACCATACTGGCGGCGCTCCGGCGGCAGGTCGGCGGCATCGACCGGGAACAACTTCAAGGTGAACCGGGCCGCGGCCGCCGGCTCCGTACACCGTTCTTTGATATAAGTCAGGCGGTTTTCTTGGGAATATACATCAAAGGCGGCTCGGATGGCCGGCGTGCCGGCTCCTTCGGTCAGCCGGGCCGCCACAGCCAGCATATCCACCGGTCGGCGGTAAATCGACCAGCGATATTCCCCCAGGGGAACTACGCTATAGCCTACTGATTTATGCGGCGGCGGCCCTTGCAGCCCGGCGGCTAACTGCCGGGCGTAAGTCAACAAGGGGTAATTTTCGTGGCTGCTCAGGGTAAAGTAAGTGGGCAGGATACCCGGCGGGCGATACCAGTCCAGGCTGTACCAGGGCTGCGCCGCATCCGCCGGCGGATGCTTGTGAAAGACATACTCCCGGTTATGAAACCGGGCCGAGTAGCCGGGATAAAGCTCCAACAAAGTAAAGGCTTCCTCCCTATCCTCATCCTTATCCGGAAACTCGGGATTCACTTGGACATATTCCCCGGCGTCGTGCAGTTGGGTGGCTTGGGCAATCAGCGCCACTTCAACTTGACGGGAGCTGTGCTGTACGACCGTCTGATAGAGGAAGTTGTAATAATTGGCCGCCACAAAGAACAGGACAAAGCCGGTCAGGGCAAAAGAGACGGCGTAAAGGAGCATTTTTGAGCGCGCGGCCGCCGCGGCCAGCAGATATTTGACGCCAAAGGCCAGCAGCACGGCGAAAATCGGCAGCAGAATATACCAGTAGCGCAGGGTAACGGCGTAAGAGGGGACAAGGATTAGGTGCAAACTTGCCCACTGCCCCAGCAGAAACAGGATAAACAGCAGTTCATTATCAATCCGCCGCCTTACCGCCTTAAACAGAACCGCCAGCAGCAATGCCGCCGCCAGGAGAATAAAGCCGGCGGTAATCACTCCGGAGCTTTCCACTTGAAACAGCCCGCTGTAAATCTCCCGCAGGTTTTCGCTGAACAACTCCGGCGTCAAACCGGTGCCCCGGCCGACGCCGGAAAGCTGCGTTGCCGCATATACTTTGCGGAGCGCCAGCCCGAAAATCAGGAGCAAGGGCAGCCCGCTCAGTAGCCCTTTCCGGGTTATCCCGTAGCGCCGCAACGCCACAACATACCAGGCAATCAACAGCCACAGGGCCGCCGCAATGCCAACTTCCTTGGCCGTCACCAAGCCCAGATAGCCCAGCACAAACAGGGCATAATGCGGCAATGTTGACTGCCGCCACCGCCCCTTTCCGCTATCGCCGGCATTGCCCACCAGCAACAAGGCCGCCATCCAGTTGCACAGGCCCAGGAAAAATACCGAATAGACCTCTTGCGGCCCCAACCGCGCCGCCGGCACATTGGGAAAGAAAAGCCAGATATACACCAGCAAAGCCAGCGGCATAAAGAGCAGCGGCGCGGCGAACCTGCTACTGTCAAAGCCGGCTGCCTTTTCCCACCATCCGGGCCGGGAGATGTGCCAAAAGGCCGCCGCAAAGGTCAAGATTGCGCCAAAGTGAAAGAACCAGCGGCTCAGGTGATGCAGCCAAGGCGTTGGCCCAAAGACTTGCCACGCTACGGCGTTATAGAACTCCCAAAAGGGGCGGTAACGATCCCCCGGATACAAAAAGCTGGCATTTTCCGCGTTCAGAAAGTTAGCCCGGAACCAGCTGAAAAAGTGTTCCGGGTCATCCAGTATTTCCAAGTGTATCCAGTCGTGGTAATCGTCCACCAGGGCAAAAGGCGTGGTCAGGGAGTAGTAAAAGACCGGCAGGAACAGCAGGGCGGGAATGAGAAAAAAGACGACCGCAATAATTCCGGCCGTGACCGGGCTGGCTTTGATGGGCTGAAACATTAGGCAGGATTATACCATAGCAGGGCGGCCGACCAGAGGGCGGCCGCCACTGCTACTTTCCAAAACCTAATCATCCCCGAAAAAGGAAAAGATGTGCAGCAGAGCCAGGAACATATTGACAATGTTCAGGAACATCCCGGCGGCCCCAATCAGGGCAATGCGGCCGGCGGCGGCCAGATCCCCGGCCCGGGCCGCTTCCTGGGCTTCCTGCTTCACCGCCTGCGTTTGCCACGCCGTCAAGCCCATAAAGACCGGCAGGGCAATGACGCTGACCAGCAGTTGCAGCCCGCTGGACTGAAAGAGAAAGGCGTTCAGCAGTCCCACCACGATCATTCCAATCAGGGCGATAATAGCCAGCGTCCCTAGCTTGGACAGGTCTTTTTTAGTGGTAAATCCGAAAACGCTCATCAGGGCAAAGAGACCGCAGGCCCCGGCAAAGGCGGCGGTGATGTTGGCGCTGGTAAAGACGGCAAAAACATAGGACAGCAGCGCGCCCTCAATGGCCGTGAACAGCAGATACAAGCCGCCGACTACCGCCAGCGGCGCGCCCTTGCGGGCCGCGTACTGCATCCCGAACAAGCAGCCGATTGCCAGTACCAGGCCGACAATCATCCCCATCAGGCTCAGCCCCACATAAATGCCGGCGGCGCTGAGCAGCCAAGCCACCGTGCCGGCCACGCCCAAGCCCAAAGCCGTCCAGCCGTAAAGCCCGGTCATCGCCCCGGTATAAATCCGGTCGGCGGCCGCCAGGTTATAGCCAAGGCCGCCCCCGGAATCCCAACCGGAAGCGGGAGTGAACATAGTCATCGCTGTTAAATCCTCCGCTAGTGTGTTTTCCCCTTATCTAATGTAGCCAAAATCGGCTGCTTGGTCAAGGGGCGGCGCTCCCGGTAAATGTCTCGGTTTGCGCCATTATTCATAATCTGAAATAGTTTCAGACCGGGCTATTGCCGGAAGCAGCGGCCGGTTGCCGGCTGGTGGCGGCTGGTGGGGTGGTGGGAATGGTATAGTGTAAGGGGAACTTCGCATCAGGGAAAGGAAGCCACCGGAGGGAAACTTTATGGACGCTACTGCTGCCCTGGCCGGTTTTATTGCCGACACTGACTACGCCGCCTTGCCGCCGCCGGTAGTGGCGGCGGCTAAAATCGCCATTCTGGACGGGGTGGCTAATATGGCCGCCGGGTCGGTGCAGGAACTGGCTGACATCATCGGCCGCTATGGGCGGGACATTGGGGGCGCGCCGCACTGCTCGGTAGTGGGTTGGGGCTACCGCACCAATGCGCCGGCAGCCGCCTTTGCCAACGGGGTTTTCGGCCACTGCCTCGACTATGAAATCCAGGGGTTCCCGCCCACTCACGGCACCTCCTCCTGCCTGCCGGCGGCCTTGGCTTTGGCGGAACAGCACCGGGCAGCCGGGCGGCAGGTTATCGTAGCCTACACTCTGGGCTGGGAAGTGCAAGGCCGGCTGCGGGCGGCGTCGGCTCCGGCTACTGCGCCGGCGTATCATCCGCCGGGATTGGTCGGTCCTTTGGGCGGCGCGGCGGCCGCCGCCAAGACTTTGGGTCTGGACGCGGCGCAAACGCAGATGGCTTTGGGCATCGCCGCCTCCCGCACCGGCGGGCTGACCGCTAACACCGGCACAATGGTTAAGTCCACCCACCCGGGCAACGCGGCCCGGATGGGCGCCGAGGCGGCGATACTGGCGGGAATGGGTTATACGGCCAGCCCAACGGCGTTGGAATCGCCCAACGGCTACGCCGCCGCCCTCTTTGGCGGCAAGATGGATTGGGAAGTTGCGGTCGGCGGCTTGGGCGATTCCTGGCGGCTTACGGAGCCGGGTTTTGACATCAAGCGGTTTCCGGCGCAGGTCTATATGCAGAATGTCATTGAAGCTGCGCTGAATCTGCGGGAGCAGCCGGGGTTTGACCTTGCGGCGGTGGCGCAAGTAACGATTTACCGGCGGGGGCGGGGCCATTCCGGGCCGCGGCCGCAGAGCGGTCTGGATGGCAAGTTCAGCGCGGAATACTGCGCCGCCGCCGCGCTGCTGGATGGGCAAGTGGGCATTGACACCTTTACCGACGCCCGCCGTTTTGCGCCGGATTTGGAATCGCTGCTGGGCAAAATGCAGGTGGAGCCGGAAGGGCCGGAGTCCGGCGCGGTGCGGATAGTAGCCCGTATGGTCGATGGAGTAACGCTCACCGCCGAGTGTCAAGCCTTCCGCGGCTCGGCGGCCAACCCGATGTCCCGGGAGGAGCGGCTGGTCAAAGTGCGGGACTGCTTTAACCGGTTGTTGTTGGCGTCGGATACGGAGCAAGTCATCGGGATGTTGGAGAACCTGGAGGATTTGGCGGAGGTGGGGGAGTTGATGGGGATTTTGGGAAAGGCGGCGGCGGGGAGGTAGTTAGGGATCGGGGCGGCTGTTCGAAGGACCAACCCGGCAACCAGGGCTATCGTATATGCCTAGCGAATTACTTGTAGTCATTCCCGTGAAAACGGGAACCCGGATTCCTCGGCTTATCTGGATTCCCACTTTCGCGGGAATGACGGCTTCTATATGCGATAGCCCCAACCCGGCAACTATTCCGCCCCCCCAACATTTTATGAAACGGCGGCGGCAAATCCGTGTTGCCTGCCGGGTTTATCCAGTATAATTATAGTATCGGGCAACTGGGGTTGCCGGCCGCCCATTCCGTTCTACTGAAGGAGGTTGCCGTGATGCAGATTTTTGACGAAATGAGCCGGGGCGGCTACGAGCAGTTGGCGTTGTTCACCGACCCGGCGGCCGGGTTGAAAGCCATCGTGGCTATCCACGACACTACTTTGGGGCCGGCCTGCGGCGGTGTCCGTATCTGGCCTTATGACACCGAGGCGGCGGCCCTGCAAGACGCGTTGCGCTTGAGCCGGGCGATGACCTACAAATCGGCGACTGCCGACCTGCCGCTGGGCGGCGGCAAGGGCGTCATCATTGCCGACCCCCATCAGCAGAAGTCGGAAGCCCTGCTGCGGGCCTACGGGCGGGCTGTGGACGCTTTGGGCGGCCGCTATCTGACCACTACCGATGTGGGCAGCACCGGGCGGGATTTGGAGTATGTGCGGCAGGAAACGGAGTATGTAGTAGGGCTGCCGTTGTCCCGGGGCGGCAGCGGCGACACTTCCATTATGACCGGGCTGGGCATCTATATGGGGATGAAAGCCTGCGCGCGGGAGGTCTGGGGCAGCGATTCCCTGCGGGGGCGCAAGGTGGCGCTACAGGGCTTTGGCAAGGTGGCTTTCCATACCGCGCACCACCTGCTGAAAGAGGATGCCCAAATCGTGGCTACCGACGTTTACCCCGCCGCGCTGGACAAGGCCCGGGATTTGGGCATCAAGACGGTGGCGTCGGAGGAAATTTATGATGTGCCGAGCGACATATTTTCGCCTTGCGCCCTGGGCGGCACGCTGAACGCAGACACCATTCCCCGGCTGACCGGCCGCATTGTGGCCGGCGGCGCCAACAATCAGCTTTTGACCGCAGCCGACGGGGCGGAACTGCACCGCCGGGGCATCCTGTACGCCCCGGACTATGTAATCAACGCCGGCGGCGTCATCAATGTGTCCGCCGAGGTGGGGATGGCGTACAATCCGGAAGTGGCCCGGGAAAAGACGGAGCGGATTTACGAAATTATGGAGCGGGTAATTGCCACGGCCCGGGAGGAGGAAATCCCTACGGCGCAGGCCGCTGACCGGCTGGCTGAGCAACGGCTGGCCGCCGTCCGGGGCATCAAAAACCTGTACCGGGCGCGGTAAGGATACCGTTCCGCTTTAATGCCCCATCCGCATATTATCCCGGCCCTTTGTCCGTTACTACGGCAAGGGGCCGGGGTTTAATTTAGCAAAACCGGTTTTTGCCCCGAGGAAATCGCATATTTCCCCCCTACTGTAAAGGGAATGGCGGCCTAACGCTGCCGGGGAATCGCGGTTAAAGTCGGCGTTACGGCATAGCGCAGAGGGTATATAATGGCCGCCGAAATCAAGGGCAGTTGCGGAGGGGCGCGCTGATGATTGCCGGGCTGTTGTTTCTGGCGGGTTTGCTGGTGGTGGTTTTTCTGATTGCCCAGGACCGGCGGCGGGTGTTCTGGCGGGACGCCCGGCGGCGGGACAGCCGGGGCAGCCACTTGCCCATCCGGTTTTTCTGGTGGTAGGAGCAGGATTTTGGCGCAGGCAACGGCGGACGGGGACAAGCGACAGCAACGGCGGGTGATTCGAGCCTGGTGTATGTATGACTGGGCCAATTCGGGCTACGCCACCAGCGGCGTGGCGGCGATTTTCCCGGTCTATTTCGTGGCGTTGTTTCAGGATGCCCTCGGCGAGTCGGCGTCCTTTTTCGGACTGACCTTTACCGGCAGTTCGATGTGGAGTTTCGGCATTGCGCTGGCTACGGTTATCGTGGCCCTGTCCAGCCCGGTCTTGGGGGTAATTGCGGACCGGGCGGCCATCAAAAAGACGCTGCTGGGGATTTATACGGCGACCGGGGCCGGGTTCACCGTGCTGATGTTCCTGTCGGCGTACACCGGGCAGCCGTGGCTGTGGTTTCTGGCAATGTTCATCCTGGCGAACATCGGCTTTGCCGGATGCCTGGTCTTTTACAATTCCCTGCTGCCCCATATCGCCCCCCGGGCCGAACTGGATAATGTCAGCAGCAAGGGCTTTACCTACGGGTATATTGGCGGCGGGCTGCTGCTGGCGGTGCAACTGGCGGCCATTCTCTATTTTAGCGATACGGCTTACGCCGATTTAGCCACGCGGATTGCCATAGCGTCGATTGGGGTCTGGTGGTTCGGCTGGGCGGTCTGGACGCTGAAAGGGGTTCCGGAGCCGGTTATCCCGGAGGAAATGCGCTGGGCAGGACGGCGGCCCGGGGCGGCGGTCAAGGCGGCTTTTGGGGAATTAGCCCATACATTTAAGGAATTGCGGGCTTTCCGGGTAGTCATCATTTACCTGATTGCCTATGTGCTGTTCAACGATGGGATTCAAACGGTGCTGGCCATCGCCGGGGCTTTTGCGGCGGATACCCTCCGGATTCCGGCTACATTCATCATCCTGACCATCCTGATAATTCAGTTCGTAGCCGCCGGCGGGGCGATGGCATTTGCGCGGCTGGCCGGGCGGAGCAGCACCAAGACGGCGTTGATGGGGACGCTGCTGGGCTGGATTTTCATTGTGCTGTTCGGCGTGGCGGTAGTGGCGCTGGTTCCCGACCAGCATAGCGAGTTTGACTATCAACTGACTTACCAAGCGGCGACCGGAGATTATCTAGTGGATGCGGCGCCGGTCTTGGGGGATTCGGAACTGCAAAAGGGCTGGCGGGAGGAACTGGCGGCCTTGGGATTGGCGGAAGTAGCGGACGGGGACAGGATCGCGGCGGCGGATGCCGGGGAATTGGCGGCGTTGACCGGGCGGTCGGAGCAAGCGTTGTATGGCGTATCCATAGCAGGGGGGCCGTGGGATGGGGAACGGGTAGTTGGGGGGCGGCATCCCTCGAGTTTGGGACGGGGGCCGGTGGATTGGTGGCCGGCGTTGGTGCGGTCGCTGCTGTGGACGCCGCTGGGACTGGAAGCCCAATACCAGTGGCTGCTGTTGGGCGTGGGCGTGGGGTTGGTGATGGGCGGGAGTCAGGCGTTGGCGCGCAGCCTGTTCGCGCAGATAGCGCCGCAAAGCCGCAGCGGCGAGTTCTTTGCCTTTTTTGCCTTTATGAGTCGACTGTCGTCGGTAATCGGGCCGATTTTGTATGTGGTGGCCACGGATGTATTTGACACCCGGGTAGCGGTGGTGTCCATCCTGTTGCTGATTGTGGCCGGGGCGATTGTCCTGCGCTGGGTGGATGTGGCGGCCGGGGCGGCAACGGCGCAGGCGGAGGATGCGCGGCGTTACCGCAGTCAGGGATAGCTATGGGCGGCGTTAAGGGGATTTTCTACTATGACGGCGATTGCGGATTTTGCCGGGCGGCGGTGCGGCTGCTGAGCGGGATGGACTGGGGCCGCCGGGTAGAGTGGTCGGATTTTCGCGGATTGGCAGCGCCGCCAGCCGGGTTGTCCTGGGATGATTTGGAAACGGCGGCGTATTTGGAACGACCGGGGACGGGGCGGCGGTATCAGGGGTTTTACGCCTTTCGGAGGCTGACGCTGGGGCTGCCGCCGCTGTGGGTTTTGGCGCCGCTGCTGTGGCTGCCGGGGGCGCATTGGCCGGGGGAGTGGGCGTACCGGTGGGTAGCGCGGAACCGGTATCGGATTAGCGGGGGCGGGCGGTTTTTCCGGTAGGGATTTTCCGGAGGGCGGGTTAGAGCAAGGTAGCGGCGATTAAGTGGCCGCCGTAGCCGCCATGGTAGCCGGGATGGGTTATAAATTCCGAGGCAAAGCCGGCGGCGGTCAAAAGTTGCAGCCAAGTATCAGCCGGGAAAAGGCCGGTGGTGTGCCGGTCTTGCTCGACCCGGAGGGGGCCGCCGGGTTCTTGCAGCAGGAAAAAGAACCGGGATTCAATGGTGGTGTCGGCAGGGTCGGGGTCGTAGCAGTATTCGATGACGGTCAGGTTCAAGTCAGAAGTTTGCCGAATCCAGTGGTGGACGGTAGGGCCGGCAAAGGTTTCCCGGAAGTAGTCCGGGGAGATAAGCAAGAGGCCGCCGGGGTTGAGCTGGGCCCGGGCGGTAGTAAAAAGGGCGGTCAAATCGGCTGGGGTCAGCATATAGTCCACGGCGTCGTGAACCAGGATGGCGTCAAAAGTACGGGGCAAGCGGAAAGTCCGCATATCGCCGCGGTAGTGGATTACGCCGGGGTTGAGCCGGGCGGAAAGGGACAGCATTGCCGGGGACAAGTCAACGGCGGTCAGGTGAAAGTCGGCGGTGAGATGGGACAGGGTATGCCCGCCGCCGGAGCCGAGTTCCAGCAGGGAATGGCGGCCGGGGCCGCGGCGTTGGCGCAGGGCATCCCGCCAGTGTTGGGCATCATCAGCGTATTCGGCCGGCGGGCTGAATAGAGGCCAGAGCTGGGCCAAGTCACTATAAAGGCGGTGGGGTTCGGACATAGATTGACCGGATACACTGGATTTGGTAATTCTTTTGATGGTCAAGGGGGCGGATTATCGGACCCGCCCCCTTTAGCGATTAGTCGGCAGGCAGGGCGTTGCTGGCCCATTCTAGGCGGGCGATAACCCGGTCGCGGCCCAGGACGGCGATGGTGTCGAAGAGCGGCGGGGAGACGCTGCGGCCGGTGACGGCGGTGCGAATCGTCCCAAAGAAACGGCGGGGAGTAAGGTTCAGTTCATCGCCGACAGCCCGCAGCAGTTCCTCGAGGGCGGGGCCGCTGAAATCCGGGGCGGCGTCTAGGGTTTCCAAGGCGCGGTCGAGGGCCGCCGCCGTTTCCGCCGCGGTCATTCCCCGCTGAATCAGGTCGGCGGGGTTGTAATCCGGCTGCGGCGTAAAGAAGTAGGCGGTCATTTCCGCGGATTCGGTCAGTAGTTTCAGCCGCTCCCGGACCAGGGGGGCAATGCGGGTCAGATAGTCCAAATCGACCGGCAAGAGTTCCGGGGGCAGGTCTTTTTCCAGCCAGGGCAGCATTGCCGCGGCCAAGTCGGCGTCCGACAGTTCCCGGATATAGACGCCGTTCATCCAGTCGAGTTTGTCCCGGTCAAAGATGGCGGCGGGCTTGCCGACCCGGTCGAGGGTAAAGTGGTCGCGCATTGTTGCGATGGGCATTACTTCGGTTTTGTCGTCGAGAGACCAGCCGAGCAATGCCATAAAGTTGCGGAGGGCGGCGGGCAGGTAGCCGGCATCCCGATATTCCATAAGGGAAGTGGCGCCGTGCCGTTTGGAGAGCTTGGCACGGTCGGGGCCGAGAATCATCGGCAAGTGGCCGTATTGGGGCAAGGGGTAGCCGAGGGCTTGGCAAAGGAGCAAGTGGCGGGGGACGCTGGGCAGCCATTCCTCAGCGCGCAGGACATGGCTAATCTGCATTAGGTGGTCGTCGGTTACGACCGCCAGATGGTAGGTAGGGAAGCCGTCGGATTTGAGCAGGATAAAGTCGTCTAACAGTTCGTTCTGCCATTGGACTTCGTCGCGGATGAGGTCGTTCAGGCGGGTCAAGCCGGAGTCGGGGGAAGCAAAGCGGACTACGGAGGGGGCGCCGGCGGCTTCCTGGCGGCGGATTTCCGCCGGGTCGAGGTAGCGGCAATGGCGGTCGTAGCGGAGATGGGGGGATTTGGCGCGTTTCTGTTCCTCCCGCATCTGATTGAGCCGTTCCACCGTGCAGTAGCAGCGGTAGGCGTCGCCCTGGGCAATCAGGCGTTCTGCGTTTTCGTGGTAGATGGGGAGGCGTTCCGACTGGAAGTAGGAGCCGAAATCGCCGCCGACCCGGGGGCCTTCGTCCCAATCAAGATCCAGCCAAGCCAAGCCGTCGAGGATGGCGTCAACGGCGCCGGGGACGAGCCGCTCCTGGTCGGTGTCCTCGATGCGGACGATGAAGCGGCCGCCGTTGTGCCGGGCAAAGAGCCAGTTGAAAAAGGCGGTGCGGATGTTGCCGATATGCGGATAACCGGTAGGGCTGGGGGCATAGCGGACGCGGATGTTGTCGGGCATTTTGGAAATGCTCCTTGATTAGGAACTGCCGCCCCGTTCGATGCGGGCCCAAGTGTCCCGCAGGGGTGTCGTGCGGTTGAAAACCGGGGCGTCGGGGCGGGAGTCGCTGGGGTCGGCGCAGAAGTAGCCTTGCCGCTCGAATTGCCAGTGGCTGCCGGGTTCCGCATCGGCCAAGGCCGGCTCGAGGCGGCAGTCGGTCAGGGTTTCCAGAGAATTGGGGTTCAGATGGGCGATAAAGTCGCGGCGGTCCGTTTCATCATCCCCCTCTAGCTCCTCCGTATCCAGCAGCAGGCGGTCGTAGAGGCGGATTTCGGCAGTACGGGAGTGGGGAGCGGAAACCCAATGGAGGGTGCCGCGCACCCGGCGGCCGTCGGGGGTGGAGCCGCCCACGGATTCCGGGTCATAAGTGCAGTGGAGTTCGATAATTTCGCCGGTGGCCGGGTCTTTGACTACTTCCTGGCAGGTGATGTAGCAGGCGTAGCGGAGGCGGACTTCCCGGCCGGGGGACAGGCGGTAGAAACGGGGCGGCGGAGTTTCGCGGAAGTCGTCCCGCTCAATATAGAGTTCCCGGGTAAAGGGAACTTGGCGGCTACCCATAGCGGCGTCCTCCGGGTTGTTGACGGCGTCAATCCAGTGGGTTTGCCCTTCCGGATAGTTGGCGATGATGACTTTGAGGGGGCGGAGGACCGCCATCGCGCGGGGGGCGCGGCGGTTCAGGTCATCGCGGAGGCAATGTTCGAGCAATGCCAAATCGGTAACGCTGTCGCGCTTGGCGATGCCGATACGGTCGCAGAAATCGCGGATGGATTCCGGGGTGTAGCCGCGGCGACGGAGGCCGCTGAGGGTGGGCATCCGGGGGTCGTCCCAACCGGAGACATAGCCGCCCTGGACCAGTTGGAGCAGGCGGCGCTTGCTCATTACGGTGTTGGAGAGGTTGAGGCGGGCGAATTCGATTTGCTGGGAACGATAGACGCCGAGTTCAGCCAGAGTCCAGTCGTAGAGGGGGCGGTGGTCTTCGAATTCGAGGGTGCAGAGGGAGTGGGTGATGCGTTCGAGGGAGTCGGAAAGGGCGTGGGCGTAGTCGTACATCGGGTAGATGCACCATTTGTCGCCGGTGCGGTGGTGTTCGGCGCGGCGGATGCGATAGATGGTGGGGTCGCGCATATTGAGGTTGGGGGAAGCCATATCGATTTTGGCGCGGAGGACATAGGCGCCGTCGGGGAATTCGCCGGCGCGCATTCGGCGGAACAGGTCGAGGCTTTCGGCGATGGAGCGGTTGCGGTCGGGGCTTTCCCGGCCGGGTGCGGTGAGGGTGCCGCGGTAGTCGCGGATTTGGTCGGCGGAGAGGCTGTCGACGTAGGCTTTGCCGTCCAGTATCAGCTGTTCGGCGAATTGATAGAGGGCGTCGAAGTAGTCGGAGGCGTAGTAGAGGTGCGGCCCCCAGTCGAAGCCGAGCCAGCGGACATCCTCCTGGATGGAGTGGACGTATTCGAGATCCTCCCGGGCCGGGTTGGTATCGTCAAAGCGGAGGTGGCAGACGCCGCCGGGGTGTTCGGCGGCGACGCCGAAGTTGAGGCAGATGGCTTTGGCGTGGCCGATGTGGAGGTAGCCGTTGGGTTCGGGGGGGAAACGGGTAACGACGCGGCCATCATATTTGTTGGACTGCAAATCGTCCCGGATGATGCTGCGGATGAAGTCGCTGCCGGGGGCGGTGTCGGGCGTGGTCATAGTGGCTGCTACCCTTTGGTTTGAGATGGGATTATTTTAGCACTTTGCGGGGGCGGGTTACAGGGGGAAAGAGGGGAAGTTGGGGCCGGTTTGGGGAGACCGGTTTTGGCGGAAACCGCGGCCGCGGTTTCCGCCTTGTCGGGAGAAGGGTTGGCAGGTCTGGCCATGTGGGTTGCCAAACGCCGGTTGGACTTCTGGCTACCAATTCCGGCTTTGCCCGGTCAGGCTGCCGATTACGGTTGCGCTACCTTGAGTTGGCTACTGACGCCGGTTGGTATGATTGCCATGCCGGCGGGTTGGCCCGGTGTTGCGACCGCGGTTGACCGTTCTCCAGTCAACCTGGGTTGCTCCGACTCCTGGGGGCTGGGGCGCGGTTGGTACGGCGGGTGGGATTTGCCGCTTTCCGCTGCTCCGGTTGGGGTTGCGGGGCCTTAGGCCGCTGTCCCCGGGGGAGGAGTGTTTGAGGCGTCCGGCGGCTTGTTTAGGGCCGGCCGGGGCCCACAGCGCGCTGTGTGGAGCTTATTAAGTTTTACGGTAAGCTTAGCGTAAAGAACCCGGCGTCCCGGGGTCAGGTTAACCTTGACGGGTATTATTATGGGGGAAGGTTTGGATGTTTGTCAAGGGGTGAATTGGATGAATTTTCGGATGAATTTTGGAAATGGGGAGTCTGGATTCCCACTCTTATATCGGGGTGTAGGGCAACGCCCCGATTGCGGGGCGGTATAACCGGATGCCGCTTGAGGAAATCAACGCCTTGCCGGCGCTGGAATTGGCGCCGGAGCGGCGCTTTTGCTTTATCCGGACTACCCGGCGTTTCCGGCCGGCGGCGTGGGAAAGTCTGACGGCGTGGGGCTTTCAGTATCGCTTTACTATGGTCTGGCATAAGCCAGCGGGGCCGCAGTCCATCGGCTATCCCGGCTTTAACACCGAGTTTATAGGGGTGGGCAATCGTGGGAATAACCTTGACCAAGCCCGGACACCCGGCTTTGGGGATACCAGGGAATTCGCAACCGGCTTACCTGCTGACCGGGGAAAGCATAGCGCAAAGCCGGCTTATTTTTACGAACTGCTGGAGGGGGTAACGGCCCGCCCCGCATTGACCGGTTCGCCCGGCGGCGGCATCCCGGCTTTGACCCTTGGGGCGACCAACGGGAGGACTGGCGACTGGGGAATCTGGGGATGAGGTAGTTTCCCGCAGCAAAATTGAACAGAGCCCGACCAAGCTATTCGCCGCAACCCCAAGGATGCCGCCGCTTACTACAATCGAGGCCATAGGTTCGCTGAACTTGGCTTGGAGGAGCAAGCCATTGCCTACTTCAGCCAGGTCATTGCCCTCGACCCCAAAGATGTCGGCGCTTACGCCAATCGGGGACTTTGTTACACTGAACTCCAGCAGTTCGAGCAAGCCGTCGCGGATTTCACCACTGCCATCGGCATAAACCCGACTGCTCGACTCCTTTAGCCCGCACGTTTCAGATACTATGTATGCCAGTGTTATAATTCCCCTTGCTTCCCCAAGAGCCGTAGCGGCACATCGTTGTCCGGAGATGCCGTTTTCTCCTTCGTCGCTGCGCCGCTGGGGAGTAAATTCTGAGCCGTAATTTCCGCAGCCTTTGGAGGGATTTTGCGATGCCCGCTTACCAGTATCTGCTGGACAACCATAACGCGACGGTCGTTGACGGCCTGCGGCGGAACTTGCAGGAGGCTACGGCCTTTGACCTGGTGTCCGCTTACTTCACCATCAACGGCTACGAACTGTTGGCCGACGAACTGGAACGGGTGGGGCAAGTGCGGTTTTTGTTCGGCGACCCGGGTTCGGTGGATAATCTGGATCCGGGGCCGAAAGACCCCAAATCCTTTGAGCTTGCCGAGCCGGGGTTCGCGCCCAACCATACCCTGGAGCAGAAAGCTCTGGCCAAGCGGTGCGCCCGGTGGCTGGAAAGGGATGGCGTAGCGGTCCGTTCGGTGCAGCAGTCCAACTTTCTGCACGGGAAAATGTATCTGACGGCGGGACAGGACGGCGCCGCCGGCATAGTGGGCAGTTCCAATTTCACGAAACGGGGGTTGGGCGGGAGCGACCGGGCTAATCTGGAAATCAACCTGGCAACGGCTGACGCGGCGGCGGTAGCTGAGTTGCAGGATTGGTTTGAGCGGCTGTGGCAAGACCCGAAGCGAACGGTAGATGTCAAAGCGCAGGTGCTGGCGGCTTTGGAACGCCTCCACGGCGACCAGGGGCCGCATACGGTCTATTACAAAACCCTTTACGAACTGTTTCGTCAGGATATTGCGGCGCGGCTGGCTGGCGATGAGGCGCTGAAGGCTACCGGGTTCACGGAGAGCGAAATCTGGAATGCTTTGTACGAATTTCAGAAGGATGGCGCAAAAAGCCTGATTGCCAAGCTGAACCAGCATCGCGGCTGTATCCTGGCCGACAGCGTGGGCTTGGGCAAAACCTATACAGCTTTGGCGGTCATCAAGTATTTTGAGCTGCGTAACGAACGGGCATTGGTGCTTTGTCCCCAAAAGTTGCGGGCGAACTGGTCGTGGTACCAAGCCGCCAACAACTATACCCAGAACCCCTTTGCGCAAGACCGGTTCGGCTATACCCTGCTAGCGCATACCGACCTGTCCCGGGATTCCGGGCAAGCCGGCGGGATTGACCTGGCGAATTTTAACTGGGGCAACTATGACCTGGTGGTCATCGACGAGTCGCACAACTTCCGCAATGACGGCGGGCAGCGTTACCGGCGGCTGTTGAAGGAAGTTATCGCCGCCGGCTCCAAGACCAAGGTGCTGCTGATTTCGGCGACGCCGGTCAACACTTCGCTGGTGGATTTGCGGAATCAGATTTATTTGATGACGGAGGGGCGGGATGACGCCTTTCGGGAGAGTTTGGGGGTGGGCAACATCCGCAGCCTGATGCAGGCGGCGCAAAAGCAGTTCAAGGATTGGGAAACCGGGCCGGCCGGCAAGGGGCGGAACGGCCGGCGGGACAAGTCCCAACTGCTGGAAAATCTGGGCGCCGATTTTCTGCGGCTGCTGGATGGCGTTTCCATTTCCCGCTCCCGGCGGCAGATTGAGCAGCTGTACCAGCAGGAAATGGACCGGATCGGCCGGTTCCCGGAGCATACTGCGCCGCGCAACGAATATCCGCCAACGGATTTGCAGGGGGAACTCTCTTACCGGGAACTGGCGGGACAGATTGAACAGTTTGGCTTGGCGGTCTATCAGCCCACTTGGTATGTGGTGGACGCGGCCCGCAAGGCGGCATTGGAAAAGGAGCGGGCGGTAGCTAATTTCAGCCAGGAGGACCGGGAGCGGTTTCTGGTGGGGATGATGCGTACCAACTTCCTGAAACGGTTGGAAAGTTCGGCCTATGCGCTGAACCTGACTCTGGAGCGGACTATCGGCAAGATTGCGGGCTTGCTGAATAAGATTGACCGCTACGAAAAGGGCGGCGGACGGTCGGCGGCGGAACTGGCGGAACTGGCGGAAGGGGAGGTTATGCCGGAGGAGGATGAGGAGGATGAGGACTTTTCGGTTAACCGGGGCCGTAAGCCCTACCACTTGGGGGAGTTGGATTTGGCGCGGTGGCGGGCGGACCTGGAGCAAGACCGGGCTACCCTGGCCGCCGTTCAGGAAAGGGTAAAAGCGGTTACGCCGGAACGGGACGGCAAGCTGCAAAAAATCCGGGAAATTCTCCGGGAACGGGTGGAGCAGCCGACGCTGGACCGGAAGGGCAAGCCCAACCGGAAGCTGCTGGTGTTCACTACCTTTAAGGATACGGCCGAGTATCTGTACGCTAACCTGACCGACTTGGCCAAGGAACTGGGCATCAAGGCGGCGATGGTGTCGGGGGAGGAATGCCGAGCCATGGCGGGCGGCAGTACCTTTAACGATATTCTGACCAACTTTGCGCCAGTAGCCCGCAAGCGGGCGGACAATGCCCGGCCGGGCGCGGCTCCGGCCGCCGACATTGACCTGCTGATTGCCACCGACTGCATTTCCGAGGGGCAGAACTTGCAGGACTGCGATACGGTGCTGAACTACGATATTCACTGGAATCCGGTGCGGCTGATTCAGCGGTTCGGGCGCATTGACCGCATCGGCAGCCGCAGCCAAGCGGTGCGGATGGTGAATTATTGGCCGACGGAGGATATGGAGGAGTACCTGAAGTTGGAGAGCCGGGTGCTGGCGCGGATGGCGTTGGCGGATATTACGGCCAGCGGCGGCAATGATCCCTTTACGGAGGAAGGCGCGCAGCTGGATTTGGACTATCGCAATGAGCAGCTGCGGCGGCTGAAACAGGAAATCCTCGCTATGGAGGATCTGGATGATGCGCCGACGCTGAGCGATTTGACGCTGAACCATTTCTTTGCCCAGCTGCTGCGCTACCTGCAAGAGAACCAGGATAAGCTGGAAGCGCTGCCGTACGGGGTGTATGCGGTGGTGGATGGCGGGCCGGGCCGGGCGCCGCCGGGGGCGATATTCTTTTTGCGGCAGCGCAACGCCGCCGCCAATCGGGAGGCCCGGCAGCAGGTGGTCAGCCCGGTGCATCCCTGGTATTTCGTCTATATTCAGGACAGCGGGCAAATCCGCTATGGCTGCGGCAACGCCAAGCAAATCCTGGAGGTGTTCGAGGCTACGGCGGTGGGGCGGGTTGACCCCATTCTGGAACTGTGCGACCGGTTCGACCGGGAAACGAAACAGGGGCAGGATATGGCCAAGTATAATAAGCTGGTGCGGGATGCCATTGCCCACATCAGCCAGGCGTATGCCGGCACCCAAGCCAGCCAATTTCATGCCGGCGGCGACAAGAGCTTTGTGCTACCGTTGGCGTCGGAAACGCCGACCGGAGTCGAGGATTTTGAGCTGGTGACCTGGCTGGTGATAATGGAGCGGGAGTAGGCGGGCGTTTCGCCGGCAAAGCCAAGCCGTGCGGCTATGGTAGGATTGTCCGGGGGAAAGGGATGTTTAAGTACCAGGTCATTCTCTACTGGAGCGATGACGATGCCGCTTTTGTGGCGGAGGCGCCGGAATTGCCCGGCTGTATGGCGCACGGCGGCACGCAGGAGGCCGCTTTGCAGAACTTGCGGCAAGCAATGGAGCTTTGGATTGACACCGCCCGGGAGTTTGGCGACCCGGTACCGGAACCCCGGGGCCGGCGGCGGACCCGGGCGTAAATCGCGAGGTTGGAGGGTTTTGGCTATGACCAGTGTTGCGGCGATGGCGGCGGGGCGGCTGGAGCAAATCGGGGCGGCGTTGGCGGAGCTGCCGGCGGGGGATTTTGCGGCGGCGGCCGGGCGTTTGCTGGCGGTTCTGGGTTATCGGAGCGAGCGGATTTTGGCCGGGCAGTCCGGGACGGCGGCCGATTTGGTGGCGTCGAATCCGGAGACCCGGAGCAAGGCGGGTTTTATTGCCGCCGCCCGCGACGCCCGGGTGCTGTTTCAAGTTACCGATGGGGAAATCGGCGGGGCGGCGCCGGAGGCGTTGTTTGGCGGCCGGGAGGGGGGCGATTTTAGCGATTTTGTCGATACGCAAAGCAGCTTTGTCTTTGCGGCGGTGGAGCTGGCTGGGGACAGCTATCCCCGCGGCCGCTACGCCGCCTTTACCCGGGAAATCAACAAGCGGTTTCAGATGCCGGCGGTGGTGCTGTTTCGGACAGCGGCGGGCCGGCTGACTTTGGCTTTTGTCCACCGGCGGGAGAACCGGCGGGATTCGCAGCGGGAGGTACTGGGCAGCGTCTTTCTGTTGCGGGAAATGAATCCGGCGCGGCCGCACCGGGCGCATTTGGAAATCCTGGGGCAACTGGCTTTGCCGCAGCGGCTGGAGTGGATGCGGCGGCAGGGGCGGCCGGCTAACTTTGCCGGGTTGCTGGCGGCGTGGCTGGACGCGCTGGATACGGAGGAACTGAACCGGCGGTTCTATCGGGAGCTGTTCGGGTGGTTCGAGCGGGCGGTGTCCATCGCCAAGTTTCCGGCCGGGCGGGAAGGGAATATCGCCAAGGAGGAGCAGGTCATTCGGCTGATTACCCGGCTGCTGTTCGTGTGGTTCGTCAAGGAAAAGGGGTTGATTGCCGAGGATTTGTTCGTGGAGCATCAGGTTGAGGGGCTGCTGAAGGATTATGACCGGGAGCAGGGGGATTCCTACTATCGCGCTGTCCTGCAAAACCTGTTTTTCGCCACGCTGAACACGGAAATTGAGCGGCGGGGGTTCAGCAGCGGGGACAATTCGACGCACCGGGATTTTTCCCGGTATCGCTATAAGCAGGAAATCGCCGATACCGACCGGCTGCTGGCGCTGTTCGGGCAGACGCCCTTTATCAATGGCGGGCTGTTCGACTGCCTGGACAGCGTAACGGCGCCGCGGCAGGGCGGCTATCGGGTGGACTGCTTTACCGATAACGCGCTGCGGCCGGGGCAAGCGGAGTACGGGCTTTTGTCCGTCCCCAATCGGCTGTTCTTTGCCGGGGAAAGCCGGCGGGAAGGGGAGCCGGGGTTGGTGGATTTGTTTAACCGCTATAAGTTCACGGTGGAGGAAAATACGCCGGCGGAGCAGGAAGTGGCGTTAGACCCGGAACTGCTGGGCAAGGTGTTTGAGAATTTGCTGGCGGCCTATAACCCGGAAACCCGGGAGACGGCGCGCAAGCAGACCGGTTCCTACTACACGCCGCGGGCGGTGGTGGACTATATGGTGGAGGAGGCATTGGTGGCGGCGTTGACGGAGAAGTTGGCGGCGGCGGCCGGGGAAGGGGCGGGCGTCGTTGACCGGGAGGCCCGGCTGCGCTGGCTGCTGGATTATGCCGATGCGGATGCCGACGATGCCGGAACCCTGTTCAGCGACGGGGAACGGGCGGCCATTGTCGCGGCCATTGCCCAACTGAAAGTGCTGGATCCGGCGGTGGGTTCCGGGGCTTTTCCGATGGGCATCCTGCACAAGCTGACTTTGGCCTTGCGCCGGCTGGACGGGGACAACAGCCGTTGGGAAGGGCTGCAAAAGGAACTGGCCGGGCGGCGGGCTACGGCGGCCTTTGACACCGCCCAGCAGTCGGCCCGGGATGCGGAACTGCGGGAAATCAGCAATACCTTTGAGCGGTATCGGGCGTCGGACTTCGGGCGCAAGCTGTATCTGATTCAGAACAGCATCTTTGGCGTTGACCGGCAAACGGTGGCGTGCCAGATTGCCAAGCTGCGCTTTTTCATCTCTTTGGCCATTGAGCAAGAGGCGACGGCGGAGCGGGCGGATAACTACGGCATCCGGCCGCTGCCCAATCTGGAAACGCGCTTTGTGGCGGCGGATACGCTGCGGGGTTTGGGCGGCTTGCACCGGGAATTGACCGGCGACCGCACCCGGGATTTGCAGCGGCAGTTGAACGAAAACCGGGAGCGGCACTTTCACGCCACGGTGCGGGCGGACAAATTGCAGTACCGGGCGGCGGACCAACGGCTGCGGGGGGAGTTGGCGGACAGCCTGCGCTTGGCTGGCTTGGCCGCCGACCATGCGGACAAGGTGGCCCAATGGGATCCTTATGACCAGAATGCGGCGGCGGACTGGTTCGACCCGGGGTATATGTTCGGCATCCGGGAGGGTTTTGATGTGGTGCTGGGGAATCCGCCCTATGTGCAGCTGCAACGGGAGGGCGGCCGGCTGGCGAACTTGTATCAGGATGCCGGCTTTGCCACCTTTGCCCGCACCGGGGATATTTACCAGTTGTTCTACGAAAAGGGCGGGCAGCTGCTGAAACCGGGCAGCGGCCTGCTGGCGTACATCACTTCCAACAGCTGGCTGAAAGCGGAATACGGCAAGGCGACCCGCCGCTGGTTTGCCGAAAACCATACGCCCCTGAAACTGCTGGAGATGGGCAAGGATGTGTTCGCGAATGTCATCGTGGACGCCAGTATCCTGCTGGCCCGGCAGGGCAAAAGCGGCGCGGTCGGCGTGGCGGTGGATACGGACAAACTGACCGACAAGGCGTTTCCGCCGGCCCCGGAGCTTTGGGGGGAACTGCGCCCGGAAGGGGAAAAGCCGTGGCGCGCGCTGTCGGCATTGGAGCGGTCGGTAATGGACAAGATGGAGTCGGTAGGGACGCCGTTGAAGGATTGGGATTTGACTATCTTTCGCGGCGTTACCACCGGTTGCAATGCCGCGTTTGTCATTGACACTGCTACCAAAGAGGCATTGGTAGCGGCCGACCCGAAATCTGCGGAGATTATCAAGCCGGTGCTGCGGGGGCGGGACATTCAGCGTTACCAAGCGGAATGGGCCGGCTTGTGGCTGGTAAATGCCCGGAAGGGTATTGATATTGGTACCTACCCGGCGGTTTACGGTCATCTGCAAGGGCATCGAGACCAGCTATCCAAGAAAACCGGCGCCAATCAGTGGTACGAGTTTCAGGGAAGTCCCAGCGACCAGCTTAATACCCTTTTCCAGAAGGAAAAACTGGTTTGGATGGACTTGACGGAGCGGGGGCGGTTTGCCTATGACGCTGGCGATATGTTCTGCGTCAACACGGTTTTCGTGATGTCCGGGGAGTCGCTCAAGTATCTGTGCGCCGTTCTGAATTCGTCTTTGATAACCTGGTTTATGGGCAATACCGCCCTTAATTCCGGGATGGGTGTAACCCGGTGGATTGGCTTTACGGTGGGGCAAATCCCCATTCCGCGAATCAGCGCGGCCGAGCAGGGGCCGCTAGTGGCGTTGGTGGAGCGGATCCTGGCGGCGAAGGCTGGGGATTTGGGGGCGGACACGGGGGAATGGGAGCGGGAGTTGGATGGTTTGGTGCAGGGGCTGTACGGGTTGACGGGGGGTACGGGGGTGGGGTAGGATGGGGGGTAGGAAGGAGAGATGGTATGAGCAGCGAAGGCGAGAAGGGGGAAGGGGGCCAGCAACCCGGGATGAAAGTGGGGCAAGACCTGCCTAGGAAGGCCATTGTGCTGATGCTGGCGGTTGGTGCCGCGCTCGTGGTTTGGCTCATTGTTGCTTCAAGTGAGTTGAGGGTCTGGCCTTGGAGCTCAAGTGAGTTGAGGGTCTGGCCCGGGATCGAAGATATGGCTACCAAGGCAAAGTTGATAGCCTTGATAGTTGCCAGTATGACGCTGGCAAATCACCTGCTCAAGAGCGATGACCTTGACAGCTTCGACCGGGAGTTTTCCACCATCGTAATCGCCTCGTTCGCATTTTGGGGCGCGTTCTTTCTTTTGCCTCCCCGGAGTCGAGGGGAAGGTATGTTCACCCTGTTTGCAATGCTTCCTTTGGTTATAGCACTCGCTGGACCTCTATGGTCCCAGCTAAAAAGATTCGTGTGGGAGATCTCGTTTTTCGTGGTCGGGATACTGATGTATATAGTTGCCGTCATAATGGTATCTGACATCTTTGGCCTTGCCTCCAAAATGGCAGCGTCTGTAGGATGTATGTGTGCCGAAATCATTATTGGCTCAATAGGATTAATAGGGGTTGCATTTACTATAGGGGCGACCATTGTGGGGATAGTCAGAATCGTTTGGGAGATACAGCAGCGTCCGTAACGCCCCGGTTTGCTGACGGGGCGTTGTTGGCGTTGGCGGCGGGGTGGCGGGGGAATTGTGACGGTTAGTGACGCTGCGGGGGTTGACAAGTCAGGCGTGGGGTGGGTGTAGAATGGAGGGGTAGGAAAACCCGGACAAGTTTAAGGAGGAAAGCATTGCCGGCGAATAACCGCGATAAGAAAGACAAGGGCAATGGGAGTAGGCTGTCTTGGACCTTACTGCCTTGGCTCTGTACCATCTGTTTTATGGTTGTGGTAGCTGTGGCGGTACTGTTCAACTATGAAGGCGTTTTTGGCGCGGAGGGGGCTATCATCGGCTTTGCGGGAATCGAGTTTCTGATCTACCGCGGCCAAGCGACAGCATTGCAGCTGCTGGGAGCATCCGGCATCGTACTGGGGTTGTTGTCTCGGATGAACGAGCGTCAGCATATCAACCGAGTATCCCTATCAGCAATGGCGGGCACAGTATCGATAATGACTGGCCTGCTGATCCAGCTGATGACTGAAAACCTCCTGCTGTTTGCCACTTATGCCCTGATGGTATTCTACATCATTGGCATCTGGCTCATTTTTGTCGGGCTGGAAAAGGCGGCGCGGCCGGCGCTGCACTGGATTTGGCAAAAGGTACAGAAGCTCCGCTAGACCAGAGCCGGGATCCCTGGAGGCAGCAATATGAATGTTAACGTAGGGACGTGGGTTACTATCCTCGGCGGGACCGTGCTGTGGTTAATCGGCTTGGCGTTAGCCCGCGGCGGGGCCTGCGCGGCGGTTGACGAGTCCACGATGGCGGGGTTTATCAAGGGGATGGCCAAGGTTGCGCTCCTTTGCTTTGGCTAGGGGGCGCGGCGGCGTTGGTGTGTCGGGAGTTGGCGGGTGGCGCATCCCGCTGCGCCTGGCGGTGGCGTGGGCCCGGGATTATCTGGAAAGCCAAGCCCGGCAAAGGGAATTGGCCGCCGGGGCGTAATCGCATAGTATCCGCGTAGCAACCTTGGCCCGGGGCAAGGGTTAGCAGCCCTGGCAAGGCAAAGCAAAGGAAACCGAGAGAATTCAGCAGGAGGGAAAATGGCGCGCGTTACCGGCAGCCACCTGATTTCCAAAGCGCTCAAGTTGGAGGGCGTGGACAACATTTTTACCCTGGCCGGCGACCATGTGCTGCCGGCGCTGGATGTGATGGCCGATGGGGATTTTCGGTTCATTGACACCCGGCACGAACAGGCGGCGGTACACATGGCCGATGCCTGGGGGCGGATTACCGGGCAGTTGGGGGTGTGTATGTACACGACGCCCGGCTTTGCCAATGCGGTGCCGGGGCTGGCGAATGCCATGCACAGCGAAAGTCCGCTGCTGTCGATTGCCGGCTGCGCCGATTTGTCGGAGTTGGGCCGGGGGGCGATGCAGGAAATCGACCAGGTGGGAATGGCGGCGCCGACGGCGAAAGAGTCGCTGCTGGTTTATGATGCCCGCCGCATCCCGGACACCATCGCGCGGGCGGTACGGCGGGCGTACAGCGGCCGCCGGGGGCCGGTGCATTTGACCATCCCCACGGATGTGCAGGAGCAGGAGGTGGATGAGGCGGAGGTAGCCTTTTTCAACCCGGATGAGTACCGGGCCGGGGCGGCGATACTGGCGCCGGCGGAGTCGGTACGGCAGGCGGTGGAGCTGCTGCGGCAAGCGCAGCGGCCTTTTGTCATCGCCGGGGAGGCGGCCGGCTATACGCAGGATGGGCAGGCGTTGCAGCGTTTTGCGGAAACTACCCGGGCGCCGGTATTGACCGAGGGACAGGCGCGGGGTTTGGTGCCGGATGACCACCCCTACGGGTTCGGGTTTTTTGAGCGGGGGCTGAACCGGGCGGCGTCGCAGCTGCGGGCGGCGGATGTAGTAGTTCTGTTGGGGCGGAAACAGGATTATACCATCGGGTTCTGCCGGCCGCCGAATGTGGCGGCGGACGCCAAAATCATTCAGATTGACCCGGCGGCGGCGGAAATCGGGCGCAACCGGGGCGTGGCCGTGGGCATTGTGGGGGATGTGAGCAGCGTATTGGAGCAGTTGACGACGGAGGCGTCCCGCTACAGCTGGTCGGATTTGCCGTGGCTGGAGGAATTGCGGGCGGCCCGGGCGGCGCAAGGGGAATGGGCCGAGGGGTTGGCGGTCCCGGATACGCCGATGCACGGGATGTTCGTCCACAAGACGCTGGCGGCGATGCTGCGGCCGGATGATTTTCTGTCCTTCGACGGCGGGGATTTCTGCCATTTCGGGCGGGCGTTGCTGCCGGCGCAAATGCCCAAGCGGTGGTCTTATGTTTCCAGCCTGGGGATGCTGGGGTCGTCGCTGCCGTCGGCTTTGGCGGCGCAGGTGGCTTATCCGGATTCCCGGGTGATTAACCTGACCGGGGACGGGGCCTTCGGGTTTAACGGGATGGAGTTTGACACGGCGGTGCGGCACGGATTGAATGTGGTGACGATTATGGGCAACGATGCGGCGTGGGGGATTGACCGGCAGATCCAGTTGGGGTTGTACGGGCGGCCGGTGGCTACGGATTTGCTCCCGACGCGGTACGACCTGGTGGTACAGGGTTTGGGCGGTCACGGAGAGTTGGTGGAACGGCCGGAGGAGTTGCAACCGGCTTTGGAACGGGCCTTTGCCGCCAACAAGCCGGCGTTGGTGAATGTGGCGGTGCAGCGGGCAATCAGTCCGCGGGCGGCGGCGGCGATCGCGCGGCGGCAGGCGGTGCTGGGCGGGTAAGCGGTTTTCCCGGCGGGTGTGGTATAATCCGCTAAAATCCCGGCGCGTCCTTGCAACGGCCTTGTAGGGCGCGCCGCAACCGGGGAGCAGCGGCCGTGCTGACCGTATCAGCAAAAGACTTGGGCCCGATTGTTGAGGGGACGGTGGAACTGCGCCCCTTGACGGTGTTCGTCGGCCCGAGCAACACCGGGAAGTCTTATCTGGCGACGCTGGTTTATGCGTTGATGGAGGTAGCACTGAGGACTTCTTACCCGCTTCACGGCCGGTACTTCCAACCTAGCGAACCCCTATTCGGGGCAGTCCCCAAGGATGAGTCTGAGCTTAGCGAAGCTGTCAGGAACGCGATAATCGCTTGGAGCCAAGACGTGGACACCATGTCCCAAGCAATTAAGGACAGCAGCGGCGAATTCTCAGATTTTCGCTTGGATAGCCTGCCCTTGGAAATCCAGGACATGGCAAAGGATGTTCTTAAACGTTCTTTGTATCTAACTTTCGAGCGGTTCGCAGGGGAGTTACAAAGGTGCTTTGGCGGAGTCAGAGATTTGCAGAGACGCTCTGACGGAGAAGCTCAATTACGGGTCGACTTGAAGCAAGACCTACCGTTTTTGAACCTGTCAGTCGGGGCAAAATCGCGTTCTGATACAATGGAGCTGCTAGAGGAGGAATTTGACTCATCCTCCCCGACTATACAGCTGCGAACGGGTGGGATTTTATCCCTAGCGTCAGAGGTTCCGCGAGACTTCCGACCTACTCCGTCCGCTTACGATCCGGTAGCCATGCTACTAAACACCTCTGTAATAGGGGTGTTCAAGGATCGACCGGTAAGCACCTATTATCTGCCCGCCGCCCGTTCCGGGATTGCTCACGGGCATAAAATCATTGCCGGCACTCTGGTGCGTCAATCGCCGTTCGCGGCGATACGGCCGCTGGAAGTTCCGGTATTTTCCGGGGTTATTGCCGATTTTATGGGGCATTTGCTCACGATGGGGCAAGCCGGACGGGAAAAACTGCCGGAGGCATTGCAAGGGGCGACGGATTTTCTGGAGCAACGGGTAATCGGCGGCAAAGTCAACTTGGAGGAGTCGGAGCTGCCTTATCCGGAGATTTACTACGAAACTGCTGCGGGGAAGTTTCTTTTGCGGCAGACTTCGTCGATGGTGTCGGAACTGGCGCCGCTAATCCTGTTCCTGAAGTATCTGGTGCGGCCGGGGGACTTGCTGATTTTGGAGGAGCCGGAGTCGCATTTGCATCCGGCCAGTCAGCGGCGGATGGCGCAGGGCATTGTGCGGTTGGTGAATGCCGGGGTGCGGGTGCTGATTACTACCCACAGCGATTATTTTGTGGGGCAGCTGAATAATTTGCTGCAAGTGGGGCGGGCCAGCGGTCGGACCCGGAAACGGAAAGGGTTTGAGGCGGTGGACGGTCTGAAGTCGGAGGACATTGCCGCCTATCATTTTCATTGGGATGACGCCGCCGGGGGCAGTCGGGTTATGCCTTTGCACATTACGCCGGGGTTTGGCATTGACGCGCCGGATTTTGCTGAGGTCAGCGTGGATTTGTACGAGGAAACAATTTCCTTGCAGCGGATCCGGGGCCGGTAGTATGGAGAATCTTATCGATGCTATTGGCCGCCGTTATACATCCTGCGTTACCCGGTCTTGCCGCGAAAGGGACTGTAGTCTCACGCTGGAACAGATCAGCAACCGGGTAATTATTGATGGGTCAAAGTACCAGAAAGCGTACCGGTTCGACGGGAGGCTGTGCGACCGAATTATCCTGTGCCAGGATGACGGTTTTATCTTGGCGGCGGTGGAACTGAAGAGCGGCAAAAGTACCCGGATTACCGCCGCGATAGAACAAATCCAGGGCGGGCTGACGCTGGCCGAGGAAATACTGGCCGGCGTGGAAGTTGCCGGTTGGCTGCCGTTGCTGTTATACAGTGGTCATATTCACCGCAACGATGCCCCGGTGCTGCGTAACCGGGCGGTGTCTTTCCGGGGGGATAAAAAGCCGGTGGTGAAAGAGGATTGCGGCGCATCGCTGAAAGAAATTGCTGCCCGACAGCGATGGTGAAAAAGGCTATAGTCCGCGCCGCTGCCTGCTCTAATTCACAAGTTAAGGAGGCCCACTAATGCCCAGTTCTCCGCATAGTGTCAGCTACGAAGCCTACCGCCCGGTGGTTATGGGGCGGCGGGGGATGGTTTGTTCCGGGCATCCGTTGGCGTCGCAAGCCGGCGTTGGTTTGCTGCAACGGGGCGGCAACTTTGCCGATGCGGCGCTGGCCACGGCGGCGGCGCTGAATGTGGTGGAGCCTCTGATGTCCGGCGTCGGCGGCGACGGCTTTATTATGGTCTATCGCCAGGATGCCGACCGGGTGGAGGTGTGCAACGGCACCGGGGCCGCGCCTTATGCCGCCACCCGGGAACGCTATTTGCCCGAGGGCATCCCGCAGAAGGGGATTTTGTCGGTGTCGGTGCCGGGGCTGGTCAACAGTTGGCTGGAGGTTCACGAGAGGTATGGCGTCCGTTCTCTGGCCGAGTGTCTGGAGCCGGCTATTGACTTGGCGGCCAATGGCTTTCCGGTTAGCCATGTCCTATCCCGGGCCATTGCCGCCGACCCGCTGCTATGCCAGTTTCCCACATCGCAAAGGGTGTTCGCGCCGGGCGGGCGGCCGTTGCAGCCGGGGGAAATGTGCTATCAGCGGGATTTGGCGCGCACCTTTCAAGCCATCGTGGACGGCGGGCGGGATGCCTTTTATCGGGGGGAAATCGCCCGGGCTATGGTTCGGTTCAGCGAGGAACAGGGCGGTATCCTGGCAATGGCGGATTTGGCGGACTGCCAAGCCCGGTGGCAGGAACCCATCGCCACTACCTATCGGGGGCATACGGTTTATGAAGCGCCGCCCAATTCCAGCGGCCATATCCTGCTCCAGGAATTGAACATTATGGAGCAGTTTGACTTGCCGGGGCTGGGCTGCAATACCGCCGAAGGTATCCATTTGATGGTGGAAGCCAAGAAGTTGGCGTTCAGCGACCGGGAAGCCTATGTTGCCGACCCGGATTATGTGGATGTGCCAATGGCGGGCTTGCTGAGCAAGGAGTACGGGCGGGAGCGGGCCGGGCTGATTGACCCGGAACGGGCGGCGGCGGCAGTGACGGCAGGCAATCCCTGGCGGTATCAGCCGGGGCCGCGCCAAGGGGGTTCAGGCAAGGTAGGGGCCGGTCAAGAACGGGAGGATACGACTTGCTTTGTAGTGGCCGACGGGGCGGGCAATGCCATCTGTCAGTTGCAGAGTATCCAAAGCGCGTGGGGTTCCAGTTTGATTGCCGGGGACACTGGCATTCTGCTGAACAATCGGATGACTTACTGGCATCTGGAAGCCGAGCATATTGATTGCTTGCAGCCGGGGAAGCGGGTGCGGCACACGATGAACCCGGCGATGGTATTCCGGAGTGGGCCGGCCGGCGGCAACGGGACGGGGCGGCAATTGGCGTTGGTTTGCGGGACGCCGGGGGCGGATACGCAGGTGCAGACTAATTTGCAGGTAATCAGCCATGTGCTGGACTTTGGAATGACGGTGGCCGAGGCGGTGGAAGCGCCGCGGTGGCGCAACACCCACAGCCCGACGGAGTCGAATTATCCCCATACCTGCCCGGATGAATTGCTGGTGGAGTCCCGGTTCAGTCCGGAGATGCTGGAGGGTTTGCGGCGGCGGGGGCATCAGTTGAATATGCTGGGCGATTGGGAAGCGGCGGGCAGTGAGATGATGATTCAGGTGGATCCGGCGACGGGGGCGCTGCACGGGGCGGCGGATCCGCGGCGGGATGGGTATGCGGTGGGGTGGTAATCGCGAAAATAGTGTGCTATGATCCAGTCAAATCCATCAGGAGGGCGTAAAGGCTATGGCTCAATCGGTGGTTTCCCCTGCCGAGGAATTAGAGGAAGTAGAGGGCCTCGGCGGCAGCGAGGACGAGGCCCTAGGGGAATACCCCCTGGACACTATGCTCATTCGGAACGAGAACCGTACCATTGACGGCATCCTGCGCCGGATCAAGCAAGGTATGTACGTAATGGACCCGGACTTTCAGCGGGATTTCATTTGGCCCGAGGTCAAGCAGAGCAAGCTGATCGAGTCCGTGCTGATGCGGATACCCTTGCCCGTCTTTTACATCGCGGAAAACCCTGACGGTCGGATGGTCGTGGTGGACGGCTTGCAACGGTTGTCCACCTTTAAGAACTTCGTGAAAGACGGGTTGCGCCTCCGGCTGCCTAAGCAACCCGAACTGGACGGAAAGCGGTTCGCCGACCTTTCGCCCAAGTTGCGGAATCGGGTCGAGGACTGCAACCTGACCCTTTACATCATCGACGCCAAGGCGCCGGAACGGGCGCGGATGGATATATTCGAGCGGGTGAACGGTGGCACGCCCTTGACCCGCCAGCAGATGCGTAATTGCCTCTTTATGGGGCCGGCTACCCGCTTCCTGAAAGAGGAAGCGGCCAATCCTCTGTTCATCGAGGCCACCGGCCGCAGCTTGAACGCAGGCGCTATGCGGGACCGGGAATTTATCAACCGCTTCTGCGGCTTTCAGCTTTTCTCCTTGGCTGATTACCGGGGAGATATGGACGACTTTCTGGCGAAAACCCTTGAGCAGATGAATCAGCGCAAAGAGCCGGAACTGGAAACCCTCTCCGCCCAGCTGCGCCGCGGCTTGGCTAACAACCTAAAGGTGTTCGGCATTCACGCCTTCCGCAAGCACTCCGAAGGGCAAGAGGGTCGCAATGTCATCAACGCTTCCCTGTGGGATGTTATGCTTACCGGGCTGGCCCGCTATGAGGAAAGCGCGGTAGAAAAGCGCGCCGATGACCTCAGGATGGCGTTCCAACAGTTGCTGGAGGACGCGGCTTTTCAGGATGCCATCACCTACGGCACCAACCAGGTAAAGCGGGTGCAGCAGCGGTTTGAATCTGCTGAGCAGATGTTCCGGGAGGTTTTTGGTGCTTACCCAGATTAACCTCACGAACTTCAAGTGCTTCGAACTGCTCAGGCTCCCCTTGGGAGAGCTGACGTTGCTGTCCGGCACTAACGCCTCGGGCAAGTCCTCCATCCTGCAAGCCCTGGTCTTACTGCACCAGACCTTTCGCGACAACCGCTGGTCGCCGCGCTTGATGCTTAACGGTTCCGTAGCCGACTTGGGAACCGTAACGGATGTTATGGACCAGGTGCATGGCTCGGACAGCTTGGGCATCGGTCTGATTGACGAAGCCGTAGGCTGTGAATGGTCTTTCTCGGGCGGCCGGCGGGATATGTCGCTGGCGGTAGCTCAAGTAACCGTGGGCGGTGAAACCTACGACAACCCCACAGCTGATGCGCTCCGGTATCTGCTGCCCATCGGGGCGGTCAACGACGCCGCTTTACGGCTCGCATTGCGATTGCAAAACCTGACTTACATCACGGCGGAGCGCGAGGGGCCGCGGGATATTTATACCCTGGTGGATGAAGCCGTGAGTGCCGTTGGCCCTACCGGAGAGAACGCCGCCAGCGTATTGTACCAAGGACTGGGGGAGCGGATTGTTGCGGAACGGGTACTGTCCGGGGTGGTACCTACATTGTTGCCGCAAGTAGAGGCCCGCTTGGGCGCTTTCTTTCCCGGTTGCGCCTTGCAGGTGCAGCAAGTGCCTAATGTCAACGCCGTAACCCTGGGGATAAGGATTTCTCCGGATACGAACTTTCTGCGCCCCATTCACTGCGGATTCGGAATTACCCAAGTCCTGCCGATTATAGTAGCTGCCTTGTCCGTCCCTAAAGGCAGCATCCTTTTGATTGAAAACCCGGAAGTGCATCTGCACCCTTCCGGTCAGGCGCTTATGGGGCAATTCCTAGCCGAAGTAGCCCACGCCGGCGTCCAGGTAATCGTGGAAACCCACAGCGACCATATTCTTAACGGCATTCGTCGAGCCGTAAAATCTGAGCAGTTGCCCGCGGAGGAGGTGGCAATTCATTTCCTGCAACCCCGGTCGGAGGATTCGCCCCAAGTGTTAAGCCCGATCCTGGACAGTTCCGGGAACATCGACGTTTGGCCGGAAGGGTTTTTCGACCAGTTCGACAAGGATCTGGACTACTTTGCCGGGTGGGGTGAATAAATGGACTTGCTGCTTAACGACCTGTCCATTCACCAGCAGTTTCCGAGCCTTTCCGAGTTTCGGGAAGCGATCCGCCGCATCGTAGCGATGCGTGAGAGCGCATCCCGGTTGGGCCGCCGGCTATACTGCCACCGCAACATCGTGAACTGTCACATTGACGCGTCAACCACGGTGTTCGCCGCTCTCCAAACCTTTACCCAAGACGAAAAGAGGTCTTTACTGACGTGGCTCACGAAACACGGTCCCTTCTGGGAGGATGCTCCGGAACATTCCTTCGGCCTTTCGCTGAAGGTCGACGGTGAGGTAGTTACGGAGACGGCGGTCGGCGAGGCGGCTTATTGCTCTGCCTTTGGAATTGACCGCCGGCTGGTGAGCTTTGCCCCATCCCAATGGGAGCGTTCTCCTGTAACCGTAACTATGTCGGACAACGGCGAAACCGGCATCCCGGTCAAGAACTATTGGTCGCAGTCGGATCTGGAGACTGCGCTACAAGCGGCAGAGCCGCCGATCAGCGATTGGCGCCGCTTGGCAGAGGTCTGCCGGGCAAAATTCCAACTGTTGCATTTCTCGGCGGATTGCTTTCGATCTCTGGATGGTCAGCCTTTCGTTCCCGGAGCGGCCGACCGCATTATCAGCCGTTTGGAAATTCTGGACCGACTTATGGGGGCGGTGGACGATCAAAGTCAGCGTACTTCCGAGAGAAACCGGCTGATCCGGGACCATTTTACCGGAGAAAGGGCGTGGTTCTCCGACTCGTCAGCTACTGAAAAGCGCGATTTCCGGCGGGAACTCACTTTTAATCACCCGGGGCGGCCCGGAGATCCTCTGTTTTGCCCCTGGCACGGCAAGGTGAATCATCCTCCTTTCCGAATCCATTTTTCTTGGCCGGCGCCTGCTGGTGAACCGCTATACGTAGTGTACGTCGGCTTAAAAATAACTCGCCGTTAGACTGGCTGCCGAAGCATACCAGTACGGCTCCCGCGGGCGTACTCTGTATTTTAGCAACGGCCGGGCGTGGTATAATAGCGGCTAGGCAACCGGGGTGAACCTTAGGAGATGGGCTGATGGCAATGCGCGAGGGAGTTGTTTATGCCTTTCTGGGGCTGCTGGCGGTAGTCTGTTGGCTGTTGGTCATCGGGCATCAGCTGGGGTGGTCGCCGCTGCAAGACCCCGATCGCTCCGCGCCCTTGAAAGCCACGATGCTTATCGCCTACATTTGGGGGGGCATTGCGGTGGCTGGGGTAGGGGCGATGGCGGTGGCGCTGTTCTTGGGCAAGTCGAGGTAAGGGGGCAGCGAGTGCCGAATTGGTCAAACTGGACCCGGGAAGCGTTCAAGTCGATAGTTAGCGACTTTGGAACGGTCTGCTTAGGAGCAGCCGCTATCCTGCTGACCCGGGCGCTACCGGCGAGCTCGTTCACTGATTTCGACCCCGGCATTTTAGCAGCCACCGTTTTCTTTGTTTTGTTGGGCGTCTCGCTGCGGGCGATTGCCCGGCTTTAGTCTCGATGCCAACCCTCTGTCCCCCAACTCAATTCAAGGAAAGGATAAGTCCCCATGCGTATTCCCGGACACAAGCGAAGCCAGGAACCCGACGCCGTAGGCAACCGGGCCGGCGTATTTGCCGAAGCCATCCGGGACGGCGATATGAACCAGGCTTGGGAAATGCTGTCCCGGGAAACCCGGGGAATGCGCTTGGGCGTCTGGGCCACCCGCAACAACATCGATATGCAGGACGCTTATCGGGCGGCCTACGACCGCGACCACGGGATGCGGGCCAGTATGCTGAAAGATTTTCGGGATACCGTGCTGCGCCTGTGGCCCCTGGAGGACTTGACCGACCTGGGCGTAGCCCCGACCAGCTATATCGACGACCGCCACGCCTTCGCCTTTCTGCCCTTCGGCGTCGTCGAGGAGGAGCGGTCGGTGCCGCAGGGGCGGATGATGTCGGGCCTGGTAATTCCGATGCTCCTGGAGGAAGGGCAGTGGCAAGTCGATTTGCCCGGTTGGCGCTTCCTGAACGCGGGATGACGGCCGGAAGCCGGAGCGGCCGCCGGGCGGCCAGGGCTAGAGACCAGGCCGGTCCCCATGCCGGTCAAAGGGCGTCGGGTCGGATCTGCGAATTGTGCCGGCGGGAGACGCCGCACTGCACCGTCCACCATTTGATACCCCGGGCCGCCGGCGGCCGGTTCGGGCCGACCGCGCAACTCTGCGCTACCTGCCATCGGCAACTGCACGCCCTCTTTTCCGAGGCTACGCTGGCCGCCGAACTGCATTCCCTTCCTTTGCTGGAAGCCAATCCACAGGTGCGGCGCTATCTGAAATGGGCGCGGCGGCAGCAAGGCAGCGCGGGGTTTAAGGTGCGGCCGGCGCGGGAACGGCGATAGAAATCTGTCCAACAATGAAATTGCTTCGACGCCCTTTGCTGCCCTGTGTTAAAATAGCGGCACATCAGCAAAAGGAGTCACCCCAATGATTAAAGTCTCTTTCCTCTACCCCAACCAGCCGGACCAAAAGTTTGACCTGGCTTACTACACCGGCACCTACATCCCCCTGGTTCACCGGCGGCTGGACAGCATGGGCCTGCTCCGCAGCGAAGTCGAAAGCGGCCTCAGCTCCGCCGACCCCAACGCGCCGGCCCCCTTCATCGCCATCGGCAGCCTCTACTTCAACACCGTCGACGAAGTCCACGCCGGCTTCAAAGCCCACGGCCGGGAACTGTTGGGGGAGACGCCCAACTTTACCGACCTGGACCGCCACGCCATCCAAATCCAAATCAGCGAAGTGGCGTAGCAAGCGCATAACGCGGGAGCCGCAGCTATTGCCCGACGGCTCCGGGTTGAAAACCCCTACCCGGTCCGAAAGGTAACTTTCCGAAACGCCTCGGCGTATTGGCAGCCGGCTTGACCGCCCGCTTCCAATGCCCGCTGCATCACTTCGTCCACCACATCCCGTACCGGATGGTCGGCTACTTGGCTGCGGTGGGCCTGGATGGCGGCTAGTTTGGTTTCCAGGGTGCCGCCAATGTCAATAAAGGTATCGGGCTGCTCCGTTCCCCAGAACAGGATGGTGCCGGTTTTGTGCGGCTCCAGTCCCTCATCCCGCCACAGCTCGCCAAAATGCAGATGGTCGCGGGCGTAGGGAAAAACGGCGTCCAGGGCGACTTGGCCGGCGATGCGGTGGTCGCGGTGCCAAGCCAAATTGCGGCGGTAGGGTTCGGGGGCCAGGGCCACCTCCGGCTGAACCCGGCGGATTTCCCGCACCAGATCCTTGCGGAACTGCGCGCTATCCTCCAACTCCCCATCCCGGTAGCGCAGCTGCGACAATTTCTTGACGCCCAGCAGTTTAACGGCGGCCCACTGCTCCTCCTCCCGGATTGCCGCCAATTCCCGCGGCGTTACCCCCGGCTTTTCACTGCCCCGGCTGCCATCGGTGCAGAGGACATAATAAACGGCCGCGCCCTGCCCAATCCAGCGGGCCAAAGTTCCGCCGCACCAGAGTTCCGCATCATCCGGGTGCGGCGTAACGACCAAAACCCGTTGGGGTATTTCATCCATTATCCCTTTCTCCCCGGGCCGGACCAATCAGGCCGGCGCTAATTGCCGCCCTATCTTACCCCAAAACGCCAGTTGGGGCAACCGAGAATCCCGCCCCGGCAACAAGGCAATCGCCTATACCTGGCAACTTACTTACCATCGTTCCCGCAAAAGTGGGAAGGAAGGTTGCTATCGGCGATAGCCCGGTTGCCGCTCCGTCGTCGTTAGCCCAACCGCCCCGTTCTATGGTATTATTCGGGGCAGACTGCTGGCTCCGGAGGAACTGCTACTGATGAAAAACAAGATTTATCCCGATTTTGACGCGGCGGTGGCCGATGTTCCCGATGGTTCCGTATTTATGTCGCCCGGGTTCGGCGGCGTCGGTATTCCCCGCAATCTGCTGGCGGCCTTGCATCGCCAGGGCGCCAAGGAACTGACCGGCATTTCCAACAACACCGGCACTCCGGATGACAAAGTGGATGTGGGGACGCTGATTGCGGCCGGCCAGGTTAAGAAAATGTACGCCGCCTTTACCGCGCCCACGCATCCGTCCCAGATTACCCCTTTCGTGCGGATGTATAACAACGACGAAATCGACGCCGAACTGGTGCCGCAAGGGACTATGGCCGAGCGCATCCGGGCCGCCGGGTCGGGCATTGGCGCTTTCTATACGCCGGCCAGTGTCGGCACTGAGCTGGCTGAGGGTAAGGAACACCGGGAAATCAACGGCCGCACTTATGTGCTGGAGTATCCGCTCCACGCTGACTATGCCTTGGTGCGGGCCTGGCGGGCCGATACTTTCGGCAATCTGCAATTCCGGATGGCCGCCCGAAACTTTAACCCGATTATGGCGATGGCCGCCGGCATTACCGTGGTGGAGGTGGAGGATGCCATAGTGCCGGCGGGGGAACTCGACCCGGACAAAATCCATGTCCCCGGCGTCTATGTGGACCGGCTGGTGCAAATCCCGCCGGACGGGATTTTTGATTAGGTTCCGTTTGCTTTTAGGGTACAGTCTTTTCAACTTTACGATTTTTCCGTAAAGTTCTCGAGTCGGTAAAATTGCCGTACCCTAAAAGCAAACGGAACCGGTTTAAGGGGGTATTGACCGGCGGCGGCGGCAAGGGGTAGGGTCAAAAAAGCCCCGGTCGGGCGGCCCGGACGGTGGTGGCGGCGGCCGCAGCCGGGTTGACCCGAAAGCTAGACCGGCAACAGGAGATACACTATGAGTCAAGTTCCGCCGCTGCCGTCCCTGCGCCCGGTGGGCAATGACGGGCAGGGCAGCCCGCTGAACTTTCACCAGCTCTACATCTTTTACGCCGTGGCGCTGCACCAGAGCTTTTCCCGGGCCGCCGATGCCTTGAACATCACCCAGCCGGCGGTGTCGATTCAGGTACAGGAGTTGGAGAAGTTTTTGGGCGCGCCGCTGTTTCACCGGCGGGCCCGGGGCTTGCAGATTACCGAGTTGGGGGAGACGGCACTGGCCTATGCTCAGCAGATTTTTGCGCTGTCGGGCAAGATGCTGGAGACGGTGGATGAAATTCACAACCTGCAATCCGGGTATCTGACGCTGGCCGCCAGCGCCACGCCGGGAGAGTATGTGCTGCCGCAGTCGTTAGGGCGATTTCGGCAGATTTACCCGGGCATCCAGGTGCGAATGTTCATCGGCAACACCCAGACCATAATGAGCCGGCTGCTGAACCAGGAGCTGGACTTGGGAATGGTCGGCGGGCATCCGCCGCCGCAGCACAGCGAGCTGGCTTTCCGGGATTATGTGGATGATGACATCGTCCTGGTGGCGGCGCCGGCCCATCCCTTGGCGCAGCAGCGGCGGGTAACGGCAGCGCAGGCGGTAGCCGCCGGGCTGATTTTGCGGGAGCCGGGTTCGGCCACCCGCAACGCGGCCGAGCGGCAGTTCGCCCGGTTAGGATTGGAGCCGACGGCGGACTTGACCCTGGGCAGCAATCAAGCCATCAAGCAGGCGGCGGCGGCCGGCGGCGGCGTGGGCGTCATCTCCCGATTAGGCATCGTCGCCGAAGTCAAAGCCGGCTTGCTGACGGCCCTGCCGGTGACTGATTGGCGCTGCCGGCGGCCGTTGACGCTGATTTACCCCAAGGAACGACGGCTTTCCCCGACGCAGCAAGCCTTTCTGGAGTTTCTGGAACGGGAACGGCCGGGGGCGGGAAAGTAGCGGATTAGACAGCAAGGAGTCGGATTTGGAACCGCGCATCAGCATTATCACTTTGGGCGTGGCGGACTTGCCGCGGATGGTAGAGTTTTACCGGGACGGGTTGGGGCTGCCGCTCTTTGACGAAAACACCGAATCCATCGCCTTTTTCCAGAACAAGGGAACCTGGCTGGCTTTGTATCCCCGGGCCGCTTTGGCGGCGGATGTGGGACTGCCGGCCGCCGCAGCCCCGGCGGCCGGGGATGGCGGCATTGGCTTTTCCGGCGTTACTTTGGCGCACAATGTCCGCAGCCCGGCGGAAGTGGATGAACTGCTGGCGGTAGCCGTAGCGGCCGGGGCGACCCTGGTCAAGGCGGCGCAGGATACTTTCTGGGGCGGCTATTCCGGCTACTTCGCCGACCCGGAGGGCTATCTGTGGGAAGTGGCGTGGAATCCCCATTTCTGGATTGAGTAGGCGGCGGGCGCGCCCGGCATCCGCCGCCGGATGTGGTAAAATAGCCCGGCATTATTCCCAAATATCGCTGGAGGAGAGCAAGCCGATGACGCTGCCGGAACGCTGCCAGTTGGCATTGAAAGAGTGGGCGGTTACCGTGGACGCCCTGGCCCGGGGGCAGCAAATCCTGCTGCTCCGCAAGGGCGGCATCCACGAAACCGGCAAGGATTTCCGGGTCATGCACCGGGAGTTTCTGCTGTATCCGACCTATGAACACCAGCGGGCGGAACTGCTGAAACCGGCGGAGCAGCCGGCCTTGTCCCAACTGCTGGACTCCCGTCCCCCGGCCGATACCATTACCTTCCGCCATTGGGCGCGGGCCGAGGAAATCCTCGAGGTGGAGGCGCAGGAACGGGTGGCTGACCTGTCGCCGCATCACATCTGGACGGACGAATATGCCCAATCCCGTCTGCGCTGGAAGCCGATGCTGCCCTTGTCCATTCTGCTGCTGCGGGTTTATCGGCTGGCGGCGCCGGTAGCGGTGCCGTATCTGAAAGAGTATGGAGGCTGCACTTCCTGGGTGGATATTATGCCGCGCATTGACTTGGGGCAACTGGAGCCGGCGTTGACCGATGGGGAGTTTGCGCGGGAAGTGGCGGCGGTGAAGGGGAGTTTGGGGTTGGTGGGGAGTGCGTAGGTTGGGGGAATTGGGAAAAATCGCCGGAAAATTGGTGTAAAATACTGACGCTGGGACCGTTGACAGGCTTGCCCTTGGTCCGTTAAAAGGACCGCCAACTTGATTTTGAGGGGGTAAGCTATGGCTTTGGATGTTAGCGTTGTGACCGGAAACCATCTCGCTTTGCCCAGCGGCGAAGTGTACGCTTTCATGCGTTCCTTGCCCGAGGCTTGGCATGAGCCGGGTATCTACCAACACTCCTTGGAGTATTATTCTTGGGGGACTACTTGGGAAGGCAATGCCATATGGAACTCGAGCGGTTGGACTTGCTCAATCGGGCCAACCTTTGGGCGGAAAGCCGGGGGGTGAAACTCGCCGAGCGGATAAACCTGCTCAACTGGATTAACGCCTTGCCTTACCGGGGAGACTTCGTGATGCTCCACTTGAGCTTTTAGATATGGTCAGCGCACCGACGACATCCAAAGTAACCCTGCTCCGCGGTGATTGCCGCGTCGAGCTAGGCAAGGTTGCCACCGAGTCCGTGGACTTGGTGGTAACTTCGCCGCCCTACGCTGACCAGCGGGCAACTACCTACGGCGGAGTCAAGCCTGACGACTATGTCGAATGGTTTCTGCCTATTGCCGACGAGTTGCGCCGGGTGTTGAAGCCCAGCGGCACGTTCATCCTGAACATTAAGGAACCTGCAGTGAATGGTGAACAGCATCCCTATGTCTTGGAGCTTATCCTGGAAATGCGTAAGCAGGGCTGGCTCTGGACGGAGGAGTTTGTCTGGCACAAGAAAAACTGCTACCCCGGCAAGTGGCCCAACCGGTTCCGGGACGCATGGGAGCGTCTGTTGCAATTCAACAAGCAACGACAGTTCAAGATGAACCAAGAGGCGGTGATGGTGCCGGTGGGCGACTGGTACGATAATCGGATGCACAACTTGAGCGAAACCGATTACATCCGGGACGAGTCGAAAGTAGGCAGCGGTTTCGGTAAGAAGGTAGCCAACTGGCTGGGGCGGGATATGGTCTATCCCACCAATGTGCTGCACCGGGCTACCGAGTGCGGCAATCGCAATCATAGCGCGGTTTTCCCTTACTGGCTGCCGGAGTGGTTCATCGACCTGTTCACCGACCCGGGTGATACGGTGCTAGACCCGTTTATCGGTTCCGGCACTACTGCCTTCGCTGCTTTGGACAAAGGGCGGAATGTTATCGGGATTGAGTTGAGCGAGTCTTATTACGAGAACTTGCGGCGACGACTGAAAATAGGAGAGGAGGCTGACAGTATGCAGAAAGTATCCGACGAGCAGATCAGCAACTATGTTGCCGCCAACATAGTCGGGTTTCACGAGCGTCGGTTGGAACGGCTTAACGAATTGGAGCTCAACGATTTGTTGAGCCGCAAAAACCCTTACTTGTTTAAGAGTAAGAACATGGTGGAGGTTCCGGATTTGGTGGGCGGAATGCTAGACGCCCACCTCAGTTCCCAAGAAGAGGAAATGTTTGGCGTTTTCTTGGAGGGCTTGGCTATATTCATAGCCGGGAAAGCCGTCGAGGGCTGGAAATCCAGCGCGCCTGGTATTGACTTGGAGTTTTTTAAGGAGGATGTCAGGTACATAGTATCTGTCAAGTCCGGGCCCAATTGGGGCAACAGCTCCCAAGTCGCTAGGATGAAGCAGACCTTCTTGGAAGCTACCCGGATACTGCGCCAGAACAACCCTACTCTTAACGTCATAGCGATTAACGGTTGTTGCTATGGACGGACGGATGCCAAGCCCGGCAAGAAGGGCTATTTCAAATTCTGCGGGCAAGATTTCTGGGAGTTGATTTCCAACGACCGGGAACTGTACACTCGCATAATCGAGCCGCTGGGACAGACCGCCAAACAGCACGGCAGCCATTTCGATTTTTTGGAGAAGCGCGGATTGGCCTTGAACCGTCTTATCCGTGACTTTATGAACGGCTTTTGCGACAGCGAAGGTGCCATTGACTGGGAAAAGCTAGTAGCCTTTACGTCTGCCAGCACACCCTTGACTGAACGCCCAATCTCCAAACGCGAGGTAAATGCGTTACGCGCCTTGCCCAACGTATGCGACACTTTGCGGAATTGGGATGCGGCAGACTTGGCGGCACGGATTGAGCATCTGACTTCTGACCAAGCCGGGGATGACAAGACGGAAAGCCCCGATTTGGAAAGTCTCCGTGGTTTCCTGATGGTCTGGAGCGCGATTGAATCCGAGGTGGACATCAGTTTGTCCTTTACCGAGGAAGGGCTGCTTTGCGCCAACTGGCAATTTCCCGACCAGCGCAGCCTTGAGGTGAAGTTTCTGGATATTGATCGGGTAACTCTGACCGCAACCGATGCCAACGGTCAGACGGTCAAAATCAGGAACAGCCAAACGGCGGTCAGGCGGGACACCGCTCTGAAAAGACTGATTGAAAGCGGATTGATTACCCGCTTTGAGTCTGATTAACCATGCCCCAACCCGCCACCATTGACGAAATTTGCGCCGCCCTGAGGGCGCGGGGCTGGTCGGCGTTGGCGCGGCGGCTGGCTTACTTTGCGTCGGCGGAGGATTTGGAGCCGGGGGATGTGCCGCTGACTTTGGCGAGCGCGCTGGGGTTTTGGGCGTTTTTCAGCGCGGTGGATTCGGCGGGGCGCGTGGACTTGGCTTGTTCCCCGGAGGGGCGGCTTTCTGCGGTGTGGCGTTTTGCCGGCGATGAACGGCGCGCCTGTGTCTGGTTCAACGACGACGGCACTGTGGATTTCGCCGCTACCGACGCCGGCGGCCGGTGGGTGGATATTGACAGCGGCGGGGACACGGGCCGTCAAGCCGAAGTGATGGCAAAATTAGTCGAGGCGGGTTTGCTCCAGTGGCATCAGGAAGCGCAGGACAGCAGGAACTCTCAACCCGGCACCATGTTGCCCGATACTGCCGGAATCGTTACCTAGCGGCTGACGGCACCCTGTTGGAGGAAGCCTTTTTGCTCCGGGAGGGAGAGATTTACTTGTCCGCCAACTGGCTGGAGCATTTTCACCCGGCCGACCGGGACATTCAAATTTCCGGGGTGCGCCAAACCCTGCTGGATAAGGGTTTCCGAGTAGCCCGGACGGGACATTTCGGAGTATTGAATGTCGGGGATGCCGTTGACCGGTGCCGGCAAAGGTTGAACTTGGGAATCCGGTTTGTCAAATTGGACGAACCCCATGACCCGTCTCACACCGGCATCTACGGCTTGGCGGCGGACAAAGCGCGGGCCGCCCAAGTATTGGCCCAAGCGGTAAGCCCGGCGGAAGTTTATCCCGCCGGCGGACAATCTTAATGTAGGGGAGTCCGGTATGTCTTACCCCGCCACCATTGACGAAATTTGCGCCGCCCTGAGGGCGCGGGGCTGGCCGGCGTTGGCCCGGCGGCTGGCTTACTTTGCCTCGACGGAGGATTTGGAGCCGGGGGATGTGCCGCTGACTGTGGATAGCGCGCTGGGGTTTTGGGCAACCCGAAATTCCGGCTACTAAATAGCCGAAATTCGCTTGTAGGGCAACTTGACCTTTGCTCGCACTGCCGGCAGCGCTCCGTCCGTCCCTTCCGGGAAGCCAACCGTTAGCCGCCCTCCCCGGCGACCCGGAAAATTATTTCCAGGTAATCATACTTGCTATCCCCGTCCCGAAACAGGATGTGGTTTTCGGCAAACCGTTTCCGGGTCCAACCGTCATCGCCGAAGTATTTGCTCAACTCAGCGTAGGGGGTACGCGAGACTATGAAAGCGTCCAGTTCCACCGCCGGCTCGCCGCCGGAGCGTTGGGCCAGATCGGCCGCTTGTTGCGGCAGCTGCGCGTACAGATTAGTCTTTTCGTTGCTGCGATGCGGGAGTTCGTGCCGCATACCATGGGGTTCGACAAAGATGATGCGCTGCGCCGCGCCAGTCTTGACCCACAGGATAAAATCGGGAAAGAACTGCCGCGTTCCATAGAACCCCACGCCCCGGCCGCGGCTCTGATTCCGCAGCAGAAACACCTCCGTATCTGCCGGCAGTCGGTCCCGTTTTTCCGCCCAGAACTGCCGCAAATCCTGGACAAAATCCCGCTCCCCGTCGTTCAGTCCTTGCGGCGACAGGGATATGCTCTCTCCGGGAACGCTCAGCAGCAGGGGTTGATACAGATGCCGGTCGAAATGTATCCGGGGCAGCGGGTCCGCCCCATCCTGTTGATACAGGGCATTGCAGTCCTCCAGCAGTCGCTTAATCTGCCGCGCCAGTTCATCCCGATTTTCCCCGGACACCCGCACCCGGTATTGGCCGGCGGCGCTACCCTCGGCGGCGTTAAACTGAAAGTTGGGGTCGGCTGCCGCCAGCGGCTTATAGACCAGGCGTTGGTTTTCCCACGCCGTCCGCCGCTGCCGGTACAGGGCATCGGCGTACTGTTGCAGGATGGCCGTAACCGCCGCTTGCAGCCGCTGCCAGTCGGCGTAACTGGCCGGGTTGCCTACCGCCGCATCCGCAATCAGCCGATACACCGGCTTGTCCGCTGTATGCGCCGCAAGGATGCTTCGCAGGTTTTCCGGCGACGGGATGGCCAGGCAGTCGTAGCCCTTGCGGGTTTTATACTCCAGCAGATTCAGCTGGGCCGCGGGCCAGTCCACCAGCTCCAGTTTTTCCAGCGGGATGCAAACTTTCTGACCGGCTACCGCCAAGCCGTCCTCCGACCGCCCCGATTGCAGTATCCCCACCGCCGTTGACAAATCCACAGTCACCGGCCTCGTAACCGCCGCCGGGTTGTATTGCAAAACCACCACTTCCGTATCGTCAAACTGCGCCGTTTCGTCCAAGCGGGGAATGACCAGATCCTTGCCCAAGAAATCCCCATTGGCGCGGATGGGAATTTCCAGCGCGATGCCTTCGTCAATGCCCTCGTTTTCCAGGTACTCCCGGAACCGGGCCATATAGTCGGCGCGCAGGGCAAAGATGTTCAAGGTTTCCAGCAACGGCAGGTTTGGCGGGTGGTTGCCATCCGGCGGGGCCGGGTCGAACCTGCTGCGTTTCAGGGACATTTCCCGCCCTTTCAGGCGCACGCCCCGGCCGAACAGCTGAATGATTTGGGAGCCTTCGCTTTTGCCGATGTTCAGCAAGCCCATATTGGAGACCCGCCAGGAATTCCAGCCCTCGATAAACTTGCGGGAACCCACCAGCAGGTTGATCGGCGTACGGGGATGGTTAATGCCGGCAAAGAGGGAGGTAGTAATAAAGTCCTCCTCCGGGGCAATTTCCGGGGCGTTTTCCCGAACCAGTTTCTTGAAAGCGGGGGCGTCGCCGATATTGATAACGCCGAAATAATCGATAGCTCCCTCAGCCTTCAGCCCCAACTCGCCATCGCTGCGCTGCAAACCGCGAATCAGCAGCCCGCCCGGCGCCTCCGGTTGGTCAACGCGCAGGGTCTCCCGCAGCAAATCCCGATACACCGTCGCCGCGTCCCAAAACCGCCCGGACAGCCACGCGAACTGGCCGGCAAACAGGTCTTGCCCGGTCTCCGGATTCCGAAATCCCGACCGCCCTTGCAGCAGTTGGGCAATGCCGGCTATCGCCCAATCCGGTTTAGACAAAAACCGGTGCAGGAATTGGCACACCGTCAGCACATCGCTGCGCGGCCGTTTGCTTTCGGTATAGACCGCGTTGACGCTGCCGCCCACGAACACCGCCAGCGGCCGCTCCAGGTTGTAAGGGGTCAACTGCCGGGCGTGTTCCGCATAAAACCGCTGCTGCTGGTAGAAAGAGAGCAAGTTGCCCAGCAGCAAAGTATCGGTATTGTCCGCCGTAGTTTCCTGCCGCAGGTTCAGGATGCGGAACTCTTTGCCGTAACCTTCGTTGTAAAAGTAGCGGTAAGAGTAGTCAAAGGCGATGGCTTTGCCGTACTCGGCCAGCAGGGCGGGATTTTTGGCGGCGGCCAGGGCTTGCCCGAAAGTCGCGCTATACTCGAAAGTGAACCCGGTGGCCCCCAAGGCATCCCGGGCCTGCCGCCAGGCTTCGCCGCCGGAACCCTTATGCCCCTCGTCCACAAAAATCAGGTTATCCGCCTCGAAAACTTCGACCGGCACGCTTTCCCCTTCGCCGGTCTTTTCCATAACCAGCTTGGTGATTTCAAGCGTCCGCACCGGCGCAATGCCGGGGGAGCAGCCGCCATCGGAACGCAGGTTAAAGGGCGCGGCGTCCCGGATGTTGGACAACTTCAGTTCGTCCAAATGCTGCCGGCTCAAGCCTTCGTTGGGGGTAATCAGCAGGATGTTTTTCAACGGGTCAGCGTCCGCGTCCGGCCGGTGGCGCCGGCGGTAATGCTGAAACTGGTAGTAGTTCAGATGCAGCAGCAGGGTCTTGCCGCTGCCCGTGGCCATCCAGAAGGCCAGCTTGGACAGGTCGGCCGTTTCGTAAAAGTCCCACTGTTCCGCTTCCGTCCGGCCGCGTTGCCGCTCCGCCCGGATGAATTCGTTCAGTTCATCCCGCAGCTTTTCCGGGCTGGCAAACCAGCGATCCAAGTAAATCTCGGTGGTCAAGGCGGCCAGGTACTGGAAGTAGCGCAAAGTGATCGGTTCGCCGCGGCGGAACCCATCGTTGACGGCCGCGAGGCAATCGCGGATGTTGGCATCGTAGCCGCGCAGCGTCGCCAAGGCGATTTTCGGCGGCCGCTGCCGGTTGGTCAAAAGGTTATAAATCGGGGACGGCTCCCCATCCTCGGGAAAGCCCTCGCCGCTGTCTTTCAGGTCGGCCAGCATTGCCCGGGTATCAGCATAGCCCAACTGGTCATTGAGCCACGCCAGCAGGGACAGCTGCCGCTCCAGGCGGCGGTAGCCGGGGGCGGCCGGCGGCCGGGCCCGCGGCATCAGCGGCCCGTAACCCCGGCGAACATCCGCGCCTTGAACAACGGTTCAATGGCCCGGCAGCCGGCCTGCGGCGCCGCCGCGCCGCTGTTCAGATACAGAATGGCCGCCCCGCCCGCCAACTGCTGCTCAATAATAAAGGCCCGGTCGGCGGCGTAATCCCATTCCGTCCAGCCCGCCGTTTCCCGCCAGATTACCGCCGCCAATTGCCCCGGCTCCGCCCGAATTTCCCCCCGATAGACCAGGTAGCGCCGCCCGTCCCGCTGATACACCTGCCGGCTTTGCACCCGCAGTCCCAGCAGCCAGTTAAAGGTTTCCCCCAAGTCCACACACCGCTCCACCAACTTCCCCCGTTCCCGGCCGCGCAGGCGGTAGCGGAAGGGCGTCGCCAAGTCCGCGGTTTTTAACTTGGTGGGGCTGTCTTTAGTTTCCCAGTTCAGCAGATACTTGAGCAGATAATCCTCGCCCAACTGTTCCAGCGCCAACTCCCCGGCCCGTTCGTCAAAGTCCACGCTGTCCAGGGCATCCTCGTAGGATTCCAGCCGCAGATATTTGACGATGCGCGGCGAGCGTTCCGCCTCCGCCGCCGTGGCCGGCCGCTTCGGCTTGCCGGCCGCCCATTCCGGGGCATAAGTAGCTTTCTTGATGCGCGGCAGCAGCACGGTGTCAAAGTATTCCCCCTGCTCCACCAATATGAACCGCCGCCGCGGGTCATCCGCCCCGCCCAAGTTTTCATCCCCCCGGTTCAGGTTGATGACCGCATGGCCGGTAGTGCCGGAGCCGGCGAAGTAGTCCAGTGCCACACCACAGGTCTGACCGTTCAAAGCAGCCCGCAGGCAATCCATCACCGTATAAATGGATTTGGGATAGTCGAAAACCTGACCCCCAAAGAGGTGGTTCAACAACTGCGTCCCATGGTTGTTACCGAAATACTTGGGGTCAGTCCAGACGGTCTTAAAATTAAAGGCTTTCTTGCGCCGGCGAATGTCCCACACTTTCCGACTACTCAGGAAGTGAGGGAAAAGTTCACCGGCAATTTGCTCTACCGTCTGACGGGCAAATCGCCATTTCCGTTCAACCCCTTTGGGGTCTATTGGGTACACAGCAATTGCCCCGTCCCCCGCCGGTAAGTTGATTGAACCGGGATGGTAGGCATCCGGACATACATCCCCAAATCCAACGATATTCCCGTCCCGGACAAAAATAGGGTAAAAGCAATTCCGGGCCGCCTCTCTCACGGATTCCGGGCCGGTAACATCCCTGAAATTGCGGATGTCCACCAGATTGTCGGCTCGGATTTCCTCACCAATCTGGCGGCCATTCTGCGGATTGTATGCGAAACAGGTATAGTCGTGGGAGTAGGAAAAATTATCTCCCTGCTGACCCGAAGGATTATGAACAATAGATACCGTCGTGTGAGCCATATCGGGCAATATGGACTTCAGCAACAGGGCGGCCCTTTCGTGCTCATTCTCGTCGATAGCCATAGCATGGACGGCGTCGTCCTGCATCAAGCTCCGGCTGAGGGAAACCCGGTCGGTCAACATTGACAGGTAAGTGGAATGTTTATACCCGTTCTTGTAGATGATTTCGCTGGACGGGGCGTTATACGGCGGATCGATATAAACGGCCTTAACCCGCCCTTGATAGGTTTCCTCGAGCAAGCGCAACGCCTGCCAGTTATCGCCGTGAATCAGGATGCCATCGGTTTGGGCGTCCAGGTCGGCAAAGGATGCCAGCAAGCGGTCGGTAAAGTCCCGGTCGAAGTGGCGGGTGTCCAGGGGCAGGGTCGGGTTTTCCCGCAGCCAAGCCGGGCCCGGAGTAACGGATTCGTCAACAAAACCCAAGTTGCGCCATTCCTGCCCTTGGGCGGCGTTGGCGGCGATTTCCGGGTAAAAGGACGGGTTGATGGCGTTCAGGGTAATGCAGTAGGCGGTTTGGGTAACGAACTTCCGCTTTTCCCACAGGGACTTCTGAAAGCCTTCCAGCTGGCCGAGAAAGTCGATAATTTTGCCGCCGATGGCCTTAATCAGGCGGGCTTGCTGCAAGGCGGCCGCCGCCGGAACCGCGGCGCTTTCCCCATCCGAGCCGGGGGCGAGCAGGGTATCCAGTTTCAGGGCTTCGTTTTTCAGGTAAAAGTCCAGTTCCCGGGTCAGGAACTTGGACAGGTCTTTATGGATGAAAAAGTCGGCGTTGTTGCGGGCGGCGTAGCGGCGCAGGTGGGTTTCCAGGGCGGTAAGGGCCGCGCCCTCAGGAACATGGGTCAAAGCCGCCAACGCCGCCGGGTTGTCGTGCAGGGACTGGATGATTTCGGTCGCCGCGGCAGTGTTGATTTTATCCTGCCGGGCGCCGCCGCCGCCATACTCCTGCTTTTGCTTTTCCGCATCGGTCAAGGGCCGGTACTCCACCGGAATGGTCAGGATGCGCTCGGCATCATCCCATTGCCGTTGCTCGGCTTGCGGCATAAAAAAGCGGCGCTCCCCCTTGGCATTGTTGCGCTCCACATCGACGGCGTCCAGGCGGAACTGCACCTTTACGTCGTTAGCGGCTTTCCAGTCATAGTTAAGGAAATGCTCGGCGGTTTTGACATAATACTGCTCCCGGTTAGCCCAGTGCAAAAAGACTTCCTGCCCGTTGTAGGGGATGGCGTAGGTGTCGCCGCTGGCGGAGTAGCGGCGTTGGGCGATAAAATCGCCGTCCCGGTAGTAGCGGCGGAAAAAGGCGTACAAGTGGTTGTAGATTTCGGTTTCGACAGCGGCGCGGCTGCGGCCGCTGGCGGCGTCGGCTTGGGCCGCCAAGTAGGCCCGGCCGGCGGGAGTATCCTGAAATCGGGCGTCCAGCTCGCCATCCCGGTTGATGGCATCTTTGCCCAAATTTTTCCGTACCTGGCGGGCGGCGGCCTCCCGCCGCTCCTCAGCCTGGGCTTGTCCCACCAGCGGCCCTTGGTTCAGGGCGGCGTCAATGTCCGCCGGCAGCCTATGGACGATAAAACCGTCCACCACCGCCCGCTTGTGGTTCATAATGCGGTAGATGCCAAAATCCAGGTCGGCGCGGTCGAACTGAAACAGTTCCCGCAGCAGGGCTTGGAACCGCTCCCGGGCCGTAGGGGCAACGCTGGTGGTCATAAATGCTTGCTACCGTACTTGGGGCAAGTAGGATTTGCGCGGAATGGGGGGCAATCCCGGGCTGCCCTTAAAGGATATGGATTAAAATATCACTTAATTTTGATAAGTCAAGTTGCGGGTAACTAGAATTGCCCCAACCCTAGAAGCAAACTGAACCGATGGGCATCACCCATCCCATACCGGCATCTACGGCTTAACGCCCAACGCGGCGGCCGCGGCGCGGTTATTGTCCCAATCCGTCAGCCCGGCGGAGGTTTATCCGGCCGGCTAGTCAATCCGGGCAAGAGGGTAGCATTAACCGGCCAACAGTGGTATCTTAAACCCGAAACATCCAACCGCGGGAGGAGCAGCATTATGGCCCAGATTAAGCACATTGCCATCGCCACCCAGGACGCCGACGCCACCGCCCGGTTCTACACCGAAGTTTTCGGCCTGCGCGAAATCGCCAAACTCGACTCCGCCAACGCCAAGGGCTACTACCTCAGCGACGGCAACATCAACCTGGCGATTCTGGATTTCCAGAATGACCAGGTCGCCGGCCCGGAGTACGGCCAGACCTACAGCGGCATCCACCACATCGGCTTTGAGGTCGAGAGCCTCGAGCAGATTGCCGAAAAGCTCCAGGCCGCCGGCTCCACCACCCGGGACGAAATCAACCAGGCTCTCGGCGTCGGTATGCCCGGCATCCGCCACGCCAATGTCGAAGTCAAATACAGCGGCCCCAACGGCGAAATCCTCGACGTCTCCGAAACCGGCTGGGTCGGTACGCGCGGCCTGGATTAGGGGCTAAACCCGAACTGTCCGGATGCGCCGGGTGATTGCTGAACAGCAGTCACCCGGTATATCATTTACCTATAGTCAAATCCCGCGCCCCGGCCCGAGGAATGCAGTTGTCTGAACCGAAATCTGAAAACCCTCGCCCTGTGGAAAGGGAGCATCGGGTTAACATCGGTTGGATGGATGGGCATCCATCGGCATCCATCCCCTACATCATCGGGTTTTCTATTTTCATTCCGACCTTGCTGGCGGCCAATATCGGCTTGGAATTTTGGCTTGACCGCAGCGCCCCTTGGTTGACTAACCTGCGGGATGGACTGCTGAACGCCGGTACTATGGCAACTTGGGGCATACCCTTGACCATCATCCTAACGGAGGTAGCAACCAGAATGTGGGCCCGAGACTATGTCGCCCGGAAAGAACGGGAAGCCGTCGCCCGTATTTTCCAAGAGGTAGAGGATAAAATGGAAGCTCAAGTCCGTCAGGAGATGGCGGAATGGCTGCCCCGGATCCGCCGGGAAGTAGAGGAGGAACTGACGCCCCAAATCCGCCGACAGGTTGAAGCGGAACTGGCGGCCCGCAACGACTTGACCCCTCGGCGCGAGGAGTTGGCTCTCCAACAAGAGGAGTTGGCGGTGCGTCAAGCGGCCTTGGCCGTCTGGTACGGGGAGCAGATAGTCCGTTGGGCGGAAAGGAAAGAACGGGCCGTTGCCGCCGGTCAGGAATTCACCGAGCCTCGACCGGAACCGCCGCCGGGCATCAAAACCGACTAATCAGCCGGCTTGCCCCGGCTTCCCCTACTCCGCCGCCGCAAACACCAGCCCCGGCTTTTCCCCGGCCGCCGACGCTGCCAAGTCCAGAGTCAAAGCCGTATCTCGTAGTTCGGATTTCCAGAAAGAGAGGGCGGGGCAAGAACCCGCCCTTTCCGTTGCTGATGTGGCAACATTCCAATTGGCTTTAGACAAAACCGCAAGCGGACTAAAGAATCTGAACCAAGAAAGCCACCAGCAACACCGTCCCTATTACTGCCAAGACGCTTACGAGTGCCTTGTTGCTCCCCCGGAGAGGGCGGCGCGTAACCGGGCGGTGCGTAGATCTGGAACGTCCACGCGGCTTCCTATAGACCGCTACCTGCATACCCTGACCTTTGCGCGCATAGATGCGGTAGCGGTAGTGCCGGCCCTTGAGCTCGTAGATACCCGGCATAACCATTTTGCGCATTTTGCGCTGTACCCACTTTGGTGCTTTCCCCAACCCCTCGTAACCTCCCGAGATCTGCTCCCAGCCAACGTTATCCTGCATACAGACTCCTGATTCTGGTTGTCTATCCGGTTCAGCCGGTATCCCCTACACCACCGCAAACACCAGCCCCGGCTTTTCCCCAGCCGCCGACGCCGCCAAGTCCAGCGTCAAAGCTGTCCCGGTGGCAATGTTTTGCGGATTGGCGGCGTCCACCCCCAGAATCCGTGCGCTGATGCGCGGCCCTTCCTCCAGCGTAACTATCCCTGAGCAGTAGGGATTGTTGCGCCCGTAACCCAGTGCCGCCAGCGCCGCCGGCACTACCGATATGCAGGTGAAAGCGCTGAGCCGTCCCCGGCCGCTGAACTGCTGCCACTCCATTTCCCGGCTGTGGCAAGACGGACACATGGGCCGGGCCTCGGCGGAAAGTTGGCCGCACTTCCGGCAACGCGTCCCCATAAACCGCCCCTCTTGCAGCCAAGCGTAAAAGGCTACGGCGTTAAACTCCCGCCCTTCCGTTGCCATACCGCCTACACCCTCCGCAAAATGTTGACCACGCAAGTGCCGCCGGTGCCGCCCACATTATGGGTCAATCCCAACTCCAGATTGGGGTTTGGCACTTGCCGCGGGCCGGCTTCCCCCCGCAATTGGTGGAAAGTCTCAATCACCTGCGCCACCCCGGACGCCCCTACCGGGTGTCCCTTGGCCTTCAGCCCCCCGGAAGTGTTAATCGGCCGGTCGCCATTCAGCGCGGTGCGCCCTTCATCCACGGCCCGCGGCCCTGCGCCCGGCTCGAAAAAGCCCAAATCCTCCGTGGCGACAATTTCCGCAATGGTAAAGCAGTCGTGGACTTCGGCTACCTGAATATCCGCCGGCCCTACTCCAGCCATCGCGTAGGCTTGCGCCGCCGCTTCCCGGGCCGCCGCCAAGGAAGTCAGTTCCTCCGCATCGTGCAGCGGCCGCCCTGACGCCTGACCGGTACCCACAATCTGCACCGGCTTGTCGGTGAAACTGCCGGCAATCTCCGCCGCCGCCAGCAGCACACACGACGCCCCGTCAGTGATGGGCGCGCAATCGTAAAGGCGCAACGGCCAGGCAATCCACGGATTAGCCCGGTCATCGTTCAGGAAGTCCATTTCATCCTGCCAGTCGGGAACCGGCTCCCCTCGCGCCGCCGCCCGGGCCATCCGCCGCTCCATCATATCCCGCAGGGTCGAGTTAAACTGCGCCTTGGGGTTCAGCCCGCCGTTGTTATGGTTTTTGATGCCCACTTTCAGCAAGTGGCTCAAGCTGGTTTCGTAGCGGTCAATGTGCGCCTTGGCCAGCGCGCCGTAAATGCCGGGGAAAGTTAAGCCGGCCGGCACTTCATACAACCCGTCGGCCGCCGAAGCCAGCACATCGGTAACGCCCTCCGTAGGCAGGTTAGTCATCTTTTCCACGCCGCCCACCAGTACCACATCATACATCCCGGAGGCAATCGCCATCACGCCCTCCCGCAGGGCGCTTCCGCTGCTGGCGCAGGCGTTCTCAATACGGGTCACCGGCGTCGGCGTCATCCCCAGCCAGTCGGCCAAGATGGGCGCGGTATGCCCCTGCCCCTCGAACAGGTCGGCGGAATAGTTGCCGATATAACCGCACTCGATATCGGCCACATCCATCCCCTGGTCGAGATTCGCCAGCAGATCCTGAAAGGCCGCCACGAACAGATCCCGGCTGGTCATTTCAGGGAAAGCCCCGAACTGCGACAACCCGGCCCCTACAATCGAAACCGGCCGCCCCAACTGCCGCCGCCGCCCCGCTGTCAACAAAGTAGCCATAACCCATTTGCCTCCAAAAGGGATTTGCTTGGGGGCTATTATGGGGCGATTTAGGGGTGGCGTCAACAATTTACCGGGATAATCCCAGGTGCTTTTAATTTTCTCTCCAGACGCTCAAATCCTGACCGGCAAGGTTTCGACAATTGCCAACTGGCCGGCCGGTTAGGTAAAATAAGGTCAACCATTGGGATAGACCTTTCCATTCCACCCCCCAACTCAAAAGGAAACAACCTAACTATGAACTACCGGCAACTCCCCCGCACCGACCTTTCCCTTTCCGCCGTGGGCTTTGGCGTCTGGACCGTCGCTACTACCTGGTGGGGCAAAATCCCCGAGGAACAGCGCGCCGCCCTCCTCGAGAACGCCGTTGACCTGGGCATCAACTTCTTTGACACCGCCGACACCTACGGCGAAGGCTACGGCGAGGAAATCCTGGCTAAAGTCCTCGGCCACCGCCGCCACGACCTGGTCATCGCCACCAAGTTCGGCTACGACTTCTACGACAAGCTGACGCCGCGCAGCGGCCATCAGGAACGGCCGCAGAAGTTCGACCCGGACTTTGTCCGCTTCGCCTGTGAACAGAGCCTCCGCCGCCTGAACTCCGACTACATCGACCTGTACCAGGTGCATAACCCCCGCATTGACGCCCTGGAAAAGGATGATTTGTTCGAGACCTTGGAACAGTTGCAAGCCGAAGGCAAAATCCGCTACTACGGCGCCGCCCTGGGCCCGGACATCGGCTGGTTCGAGGAAGGGGAAGCGGCAATGCGGGAGCGGCAAGTCAGCAGCCTGCAAATCATCTACAGCATCCTGGAACAGGAGCCGGCCAAGGATTTCTTTCCCATCGCCGCCGACTGCCAAGTGGGGCTGCTTTCCCGCGTCCCCCACGCCTCGGAAGCCCTCACCGGCCGCTATACCGAAGTCCCCACCTTTGACGAAAGCGACCACCGTTCCCACCGCCGCGCCGAGTGGCTGCGGGAAGCCCTGCGGAAAGTGGAGCAGGTTCAGTTTCTGGCTGGCGATGCAACCGGCCGCACCCTGGCCCAGGCCGCCATCCAGTTCGCCCTGTACCAGCCCACCATCGTCTCGGTGCTGCCCAACTTCACCAACCTGGACGAACTGCGCGACTACACCGCCGCCGTGGAAACCCCGCCTCTGACCGACGGCGAACAGCAAATCCTCGATGACCTGTGGGCCAACGATTTCTACCTGCCGGAAGTTTCCCCCAACCTGACCGAAGTCTAGGCGTAACCCGGTACTGCGCGGAAAATGCCCCGCCTCATCATTGACACCGACCCCGGCGTGGATGATGCCATTGCTATCCTGATGGCCTTGGCGTCTCCGGCTTGGCAAATCGCCGGCTTGACCGTGGTCGGCGGCAATGTCCCCTTGGCTCGGGGCCTCCGCAATGCTTTAGCTTTGTTGGAATACGCCGACCGGGCTGATGTGCCGGTTTTTCGAGGCTGCGCCCGTCCCTTGCGTGGCAAGTTTCCCTACGCCCAGCATTTTCACGGCTGGAGCGGCCTGTCCCGCCGCTTGCCCGCGCCGCAAATTCCTCCCGCCGCCGGCAGCGCCGTGGATTTTCTGGCGGCCCAGCTGCAAGACTACCCCGGCCAAATCCACATCGCCGCCTTGGGCCCGCTGACCAACTTGGCTCGCCTCGAAAGGCAGCATCCCGGTATCCTGTCCCAAGCGGCCGCCATCGCCGTAATGGGCGGCGCGGTCAACGCCCCGGGCAACATCACTCCGGCCGCCGAATTCAACTTTTACAGCGACCCAACGGCCGCCCAGGAAGTTCTGAACTGCGGCGCATCCCTGACTCTAGTGGATTTAGCCGCTTGCCGCCAAGTTGCTATCGAGCGCGCTGATGCCGCCAACTTACGCGCCAACAACCGCTTGGGCAAACTGGCGGCGCAACTGGTACAAAACTGGTTCCGCCGTGACCAACAGCGGCAGCGGTTCGAGTTCTATGACCCCTTGGCCCTGGCCGCCTTACTAGCCCCGGAAGTAATCACCACTCGCCCGGCGTCAATAACAGTGGAAACCGCCCCCGGCCCGCAGTTAGGGGAAAGCCGAGCATCCGGTCAAACCGGCCCAGTAGCCGTAGCCGAAAAGGTGAATGGGGAACGATTCTTTGCCCTGCTCGCGGAAACCTTAGGGTGGAATGGATAGACCGCCGCCCCAAATTATCCGATCAGGGAAAGCCCAGGTTCCGTTTGCTTTTAGCATTTTTCACCTTTTTCGCTAATATCGTAAAACTGAGAAAATGCTAAAACCGAACTGAACCGCTGACGCACTAGATTTGCCAAAACCGCCGCCGCCCGCTATACTACCCCCAAATTTTGCCAACGCAGGGAGGTACCTATGGTCTATCCGGATTTTTCCGCCGGGGTTAAGGAAGTCGATTTAGGCGCCGAGGATTCCTTCGCCCGGTTCCCCGCCACTATTGAGCTGGCCGGCGGGGATTTTTACCTGGCCCGCTCGCGCAAGGGCGAATACAAGCTGCTGTCATCCCTCTGTCCCCACAGCTTGGGGACGATTTACCTCGAGGACACCTGCTTTATGTGTCCCTCCCACGGCTGGCGGTTCGAGTATTACGAAGGGAATTGCATCAACGGGCCTAATGCCCAAATGTATTCCTTTGCCGTCACCGCCCGGGACGGGCATCTCTTTGCCGAACTGCCCAACAAGTAGGGGCGGGACAAGCCAACAATTCAACCAGCCTGAGGAGTAGCTGCCGATTATGAAACTGGCCCTTTATGACGATTACCAACTGGGCGTACTGCACAACGGCCATATCCACGACGCCATGGCGGCGCTGGAGGGGCAGGCTTTCCGCCGCCCGCAGGATTTGATGGAGGAAGTTATCCTCCGCTGGGACGAACTGCGGCCCCAAATCACCGCCGCCGCCGCCCAATCGACCGGGCAGCCCCTGGACAGCGTACGGCTCCGCGCGCCGCTGCCCAAACCCACCAAACTGATTTGCGCCGCCCTCAACTATCTCGAGTTCGGGCAGCGGCAGCCGGCCATCCTCGACGCCTTCCTCAAATCCCCCACCGCCATCATCGGCAACGGCGACACCTGCATCCTGCCGCCGGCCCCGGCGTCCATCTTTCACCACGAGCCGGAACTGGCTTTCGTCATCGGCAAAACGGCCACCAATGTCAGCCAGGACGACGCCCTCTCCTATGTGTTCGGCTACACCAACTTTCTCGATATGTCGGCCCGGGGACTGCAAGGCGCGGTTGGCAACAGCTTTTACCTCGGCAAATGCTGGGACACCTTCGCCCCTATGGGGCCGGCCCTCGTAACCGCCGATGAAATCCCCGACCCCCAGCAGCTCCAAGTGCGGCTCTGGAACAACGACGACCCCCGCCACGATTTCCCCACCAGCGATATGGCCCACCCCATCAAAGAGCTGATTTCCGAGTTCTCCAAAATCACCACCCTGGAGCCGGGCGATGTCATTGCCACCGGCGTGAACCACCAGCAGATTGGCCCAGTGCAGGACGGCGACACTATCCGAATGGAAATCGCCGAGTTGGGGCCGCCGCTGGTCATCCAGATCAGCGACCCCCAAGGACGGGAATGGCCGCGCGGCATCGACCGCGACTTCGGCGCGATGGTGATTGCCGGGGCGCCGGCTAATCGGCCGGCGTAGCATTGCCGGCAAAGTACGCATACCGGGCCGAGTTTTGGCTGGAAACGGCGGCAGTTGCGCTAACTGCCGCCGTTCGTCATTCCCGTGCCAACGGGAATCCAGAGTCCCCGGCCGATCTGGATTCCCCCTTTCGTGGGAATGACGATTTATATATGCGATAGCCTTGCCCTACTCTCCCACAAAGTGCGGCGGCCGCTTTTCCAAGAAAGCCCGGTAGCCCTCCTGATAATCCCGGGTGTCAAACTGGGTCAAGGGCAAATCCGCTTCCTCCGGCGTCAGGGTGTCCAAAGCCGGTTTGGCTTGTACCTGCTGCAAAGCGCGCTTGTTGGCAGCGTGGGACAGGGGCGCCAAAGCGGCGATTTCTCCAGCCAGTTGATAGGTAACGGCGGCCAGTTCCTCCGGCGGCGTTACCTGATTGACCAAGCCCATCCGCAGGGCTTCGGCGGCGTCCAGCAGCCGGCCCGACAGCAGGATGTAAAGGGCGTTGCCTTTGCCCACCAGGTTGACCAGTCCCTGCATTTCCCGATGCCCGATGCTGATGCCCAACTTGGCCGCCGGAATCCCCAGCCGGCTGTCGGCGGCCGCAATTCGCAGGTCGGCGGCTACCGCCAACTCGCAGCCGCCGCCGGCGGCGAAACCCCTTATCATCGCTATGGTCGGGGTATCCATATTGGCAACGGTGGTCAATAGGCGGTCCACGGCGGCGTTATAAACCCGCCCCTTGGCCGAATCGGCCCGGTACCGGTCAAAGTCGGCAATATCGGCGCCGGCCGAAAAGGCTGCGTTCCCGGAGCCGGTAATAACCACGCAGCGCGCCGAACGGTCGGCGTCCAGGGCAGCCAAGCGGTCAGCCAACTCGCCCCACATAGCATAGTTGATGGCATTGCGCTGCCGGGGCCGGTTCAGGGTCAGGGTAGCAATGGCGGGATTGGCGGCATACCGCTCCTCCAGAATGGGGGCCGCCGCGCCGTCAAGGGACATCCGCACACCTCCGGGCTGTTTAATCCGGGTTCAACCAGTGGCGGCAAGGGACGCTAATGGGCTGAACCGGGCCAGGAAAATCCTGTGTTTAGCCTACATTGCTACCGGTAAGGGTGTCAACCGGCCGGCGGCCGGGAGTAGAGATTTGACCATACCATTGCCCATCGGCTACAATCCCCGCAACCGGATGATAGGGAGTAGGTTATGCTGCCCAGTGGCTTGGTAGGGATGATTGAGACCCTGCGGGAACGCATTGCGCGGCACCGCCCGGCCTTGAGCCAGAGCGAAGCGTTGACCCGCTATGCCCTGATTGACCCCTTGCTGCGGGAATTGGGCTGGGATACCGCCGACCCGGATTTGGTTACTCCGGAGTACCAAGTGGGCGGCGGACGGGCAGATTACGCTTTGCTGGGCGAAAGCGGGAAGCCGCAGGCTTTTATCGAGGCCAAGCATTTCGGGGAATCCTTGGAATCCCAACGCTCTGTGGAGCAGGTTTTCACCTATGCCCTGACGCAACAAGTGAAGTACGCCGGATTGACCGATGGCGACCGGTGGATTCTTGACGATGTTTCCGATTTTTCTGGTAGCAACCGCCGGAAGCTCGATGTATCCATATCCAAAGAACCGTCTTACCAGTCAGCCTTGAAGTTGCTGCTACTGTGGCGGCCCAACTTGGCGTCCGGGGAGCCGGTGGCGGCTAGGGAGCCGATTGTTGCGGCGGCCGGGGTTGATTCCGGCGTAGTTGTACCGGCTAGCCCTCAAACTGCGGTCATTACACCAGTCGAGCCGCCGATTGCTGGCTCCGAATGGATACAGTTAACCGTTGTCTCTGACCCAACTGGCAAACCGGCACCGTCGACGATACGACTGCCCGGCGGTGAGGAAAAGCAACTTTCCGCTTGGAATCATGTAATTTTCGAGGTAGCCGAGTATTTGGTAAGGACCGGCCGGCTGACTGCTGAACGATGCCCTATCCAAGTGCCTAGCGGAACGCGTTACATTGTCCATAGCACTGCCATTCACTCTAACGACAGAACCTTTGGCGTGTCCCATCGGTTGTCTAACGGTCTCTTTTGCGAGGGCGACGTTAGTGGCACTACGGTGTTAAACAACGCCAAATTTTTGCTGCAACACTGTGGTGTGGATGCCGGCACCGTCCATATCAAATTCGACTAAAGTCCGGGCAATTGCCGGCCGCGGTTCCGTTTGCTTTTAGGGTACGGTGATTTTACCGACTCGAGAACTTTACGGAAAAATCGTAAAGTTGAAAAGACTGTACCCTAAAAGCAAACGGAACCCTTAAACCGGTATCCCCAGCAGCCCGGACAGATTGCGCGTCGTGGTTTCCGCCACTTCCGCCAGGGAAACGCCTTTCAAGTCGGCCAGACACTGGGCCACTTCCCGCACGTGCCGCGGCTCCGTCCAGTTGTGGCGGTACTTCTTAAAGGGCTGCGGATAGGCGTCCGTTTCCAGCACAATGTTGTCCAACGGAATGGCCCGCGCCGTTTCCTGCAACTCCGGCAGCCGGGTCAGCGGCCGCGCTAAGGAGATGAAAAAGCCGCCGTCAATGGCCGCCCGCGCCGTAGCCGTATCCCCCTGGAAGTAGTGCATCACCCCGCCTACTTGGTCGGCCCTTTCCTCCCGCAGGGTCCGAAACACCTCCGGATGGGACTCCCGGGAGTGAAAGATTATGGGCAGTTGCAAGCTGCGGGCCAAGCGGATCTGCGCCCGAAACACCTGGTCTTGCACCGGGTACGGCGGCGAATCCGGCATAAAGTCCAGCCCGATTTCGCTGATGCAGACGACCTTGGCATTGTCCCGGGCCAAGGCTTCCAGTTCGGCGTACACCCCATCATCCACCGGCTCCCGCGCCTCCATCGGATGGATGCCGACGCCGGCATAAAACTGGGGATATTCCTCGGTCAAGCCGATGCAAGACCGCGTCGACTCCAGCGTAGTGCCGGCGCAGACCACAAAGCCGATGCCGGCTGCGTCCGACCGCCGCAAAATCCCCGCCAAATCAGCCGGCCCATACTGGTTCAGATGGGTATGGGCATCCCCAAAAACCAAATCATCCGGAGCCGGCCCATACAACCCGGCATCCCAAGCGGCATTAGCGTCCGTCATAACTCCCCATCCCGTAGCGCGAACAAATAGCGGTTACATATATACCACCGCTTATAAGCGGCGTCAACCGGGGGATTTCCGGGCATCGGGCAATTCATCCGCTGGAGCAGCCCGGCAAGGCTCTCCTGAGGGATGGGGGCGGCGGATCGGGGCCGGGGGATATAACGAGCTGCGATGGAACCGGAAACTAGCTGCGGTTGAACCGAAAACTAGCTGGGATGGAACTGGAAACGAGGCGCGATTAAGGCTGGAGGGACGGCGGCGGCGATGCCGATGGGGATTGGTGGGGGGTAGTAGCGGCCGGACTCAGGGTGATGCGGCAATGTTTCAGAAAGTGTTGCGCGGAAGGGGATTGCAAAAGAGCTGAACCGCCGTAGCAGTGATCGGGACTAAATCACGGCTCAGGACGGTTCAGTCGATGGAGCGCCTAACCGGGCCACTGCCGGGAATTGCCACATTTTCGGAAACGGCGCCGTAGGCTGGGCCAAGCCCGGCGGTTAGCTTTTTCGGCCCAGGAAAGCGAGGATGGCAGCGATAAGCAGCAGAACGGCCGCCGGCAGATAGAACAGGGAAATGAATATCGTGCCCAGCACGGCGGACACGAGCATCGCCCCGGCGGCAATCCGGGGCTTGGCGATAGCCAAGGCGGCGCCTACCAAGCCGACCACGGACATACCCATCGCGCCGAAGCTTTGCCAGGCAATTTGGGGGCCGCCGCCGATGGCAAAGTCAATACCGCCCACAATGAGGCCCAAGATAGCGGCGATAAAGCCGGCCATCGAGCCGAATATGCCGATAATCAAGGCAGCGAGTTTCATTGTTTAGCTCCTTTTGGTTTGGTTAAGGTAGGGTTTAGCGGGACGGATCAGGCCGGGGGCGTATTGCCCCCGGCGCGGTGGGTTACTCCAAGCGGAGGAAGCGGCGGGATTCCGACTCATACTCCGGCTGGTAAATCAGGATGAAACCGGTCTCGGATTGCGGCACCTCAAAGCAGATGTTGCCCTGGGTTTTGCCGCCGGGGAAAAGTTCGCCCTCAAGCTCATCGGGAGTCACGCCGCAATTTCTGGCGTAGTCATAGACCCGGCGATTAGCCCCAATCAAGCGGAAATCGTCATCACCAACATCTACAGAGCCACTGCCGGCAGCGTTAGTTACCGCGACGGTAATCAGATAGAAGCGGTTGCCTTCTTGGGGCGGGTCGTTGAACTGGTTTTCCGCTAGTATCAGCGGCCAGGCATCCCCGGTAATGCTGACGGCTACGGTCTCCACGCCATTGGAACCGGGTAGTACGCCGCCAACTTCTGCCGGGTTATCCAGAGTCATCCCGGCCGGCATAGCCAGGGCAGCCGGGTCAGGTTCAGGAACCGCTACTGTCAAGTCGCCCAAGGAGCGGAGGTTGAGCGGGTAAATGCTTACGAAACGCCGCGTAGCATCATCCCAAGATTCCGACTGATGAATCAGGATAAATTCGCCGTCGTCCGCAGAGACCTCAAAGCAGATGTTGCCTTGGGTTTTGCCGCCGGGGTAAAGCTCGCCTTCCAGTTCGTCGGGAGTCACGCCGCAGCCGTTGCTCCAGTCATAGATAACCCGACTAGCCCCTACCAGCAGGAAGTCACCGTCGCCAACATCGATGGAACCGCTGTTGCCGGAGTAACCTACCGCCACGGCAAGCATATAGAAGCGGTTGCCTTCTTGCGGCGGGTCGTTGTACTGGTTTTCCGCCTGTATCAGATACCAGGCATCCTCAGCCACGCCGGTTATCAGGATTTCCGCACCGTCCGCGCCGAGCAGCGAGCCGCCGGACGCTACTGCGTTGTCCAGGGTGAAACCCGGCGGCAAGGGCGTGGGAGTGGGCGTCGGTTCGGGCGTTGCCGTAGGTTCGGGCGTAGGAGTCGGCTCCGGGGTTGGAGTAGGCTCACGAGCGGCTGCCGGTTCGGGCGTGTCGGTGGGCGCAGGCGTCTGGTCAGGAGTATCGGCGGGATTCGATACTTGCGGCGCGGTCGGGGCTTGGGGTTCGGCAGCGGTGGCGGCCGATTCCTCTTGGGCTGAAGCAGCCGATTCCTGAACATCCCGCACCGTGCAATCCCGGACGACGATGTCAGAGAAGCCCTGGCCCTCGAGAAGGCCGTGGATGGCGATATACTGCCCATCCCGTAATGTCAGGACGGTGTCAATCTGGCTGGCGTCCACTTTGCAGACAATTCGGGCCCAGAAATCGTCGGTCAGCAGTTTGACATCGTACCCGCTGCTGGCTTCGGCGATGTGAACAATCTTGCCGGTAACCAGAACCCACTGGTCTTTATACTTGGCCTCGGCGGCAACTTGGTTGCTTGCCCACGCTTGGTAAAGTTCCACGGCGGACACTTGGATGGGGACCGGGGTCGGAGTAGGAGCGGGCGTCGCGGTGGGCGGCGCGGCCGGGTCGGCCGGGGCGGCGCTGCCGCCGCAGGCCAGCAACAGGGCGGAAAAGAGGAACAGGGACAGGGCAAAAAGGATGGGCAACCGTGGCATTGTAAAACCCCCTTGCATCCGTTATAGAAACGGGACTACCGCCACAGCAGCCGCGTCCTACGTGCGTAACCTACAAGGGGGCGCAAGGCCCCGCTTTTCTAACGAAAGAAGGTTCAACACACGCAGGACAAAAGGTAGGACTGTTAAGGGCTGCTGTGGCGAGGGGGAATATAGCACAACGCCGGGGGAAATGCAAATTGGGGTTGCAATTCCGGATGCGGCCAAGTCTGGAGGGTTGGCAATTGGCGGGGGTGCCGCTATAGTAGGGGGAACTTTGCGGAAGGGGGCGGCGTGTGGAAAGTTCCCATTATGACTACATTATTATCGGCAGCGGCATTGCCGGGCTGAATACGGCTTTGCTGGCCCGGGAGTATGGCTCGACGCTGATTCTGACCAAGGGGCGGGTGGATGACTGCAATACCCGCTACGCTCAGGGCGGGATTGCGGCGGCTGTTGGCGCCGGGGATACGCCGGCGCTGCATTTGCAGGATACTTTGACCGCCGGGGCCGGGTTGTGCGATCGGGATGCGGTGCAAGTCTTGACCAGTCAGGGGCCGCAGTCGGTAGCCAGTTTAATCCAGTGGGGCGTTCCTTTCGATACCATTCACGGGGAGATTGCTTTAGGTCGGGAGGGAGCGCACAGCCGGCCGCGCATTCTCCACGCCGGCGGGGATGCTACCGGCCAGCATATTGAACTGACTTTAGCCAATCGGGTGGCGGAATCGGATATTACCGTGCTGGAATATACGCTGGCGACCAGCCTGATTGTGGAACAGGGGCGGGCGGCCGGCGTGGCAACGCTGAACTCGGCTACCGGCGAGCGGCAGACTTACAGCGGCCGGGCGATTGTCATTGGTTCCGGGGGGGCCGGGCAGCTTTATCGATATACTACGAACCCGGCGGTGGCTACCGGCGACGGGGTAGCGTTGGCATTTCGGGCCGGGGCGCGGGTGATGGATTTGGAGTTTTACCAGTTTCATCCGACGGCGTTGTGGCTGGAGGGCGCGCCCTGTTTTCTGCTGTCGGAGGCGATGCGGGGCGAGGGGGCGGTGCTGCGGGATAAAAACGGCCGGGCGTTTATGGCGGACTATCATCCGTTGGCGGATTTGGCGCCGCGGGATGTGGTGTCCCGTTCTATTGCCAATGAAATGGAACGGGCGGAGGGCGGGCCGGTCTATCTGGACATCTCCCATCTGCCGCCGGACTTGGTGCAGGGCCGCTTTCCTACTATTTACCATTTCTGCCTGAACTATGGGCTGGATATTACCAGGGAGCCGGCGCCGGTGGCACCGGCGGCGCACTATATGATGGGCGGTATTAAGATTGACACTTGGGGGCGTACTAATGTGCCGGGGCTTTATGCCTGCGGGGAGGCGGCTTGCTCGGCGGTGCATGGGGCGAACCGGTTAGCCAGCAACTCTTTGCTGGATACGCTGGTTTTTGCCCGGCGGTTGGTGAGCAGCAGTTTGGGGCAAGCGCCGGATTGGGAGGAAAGGGACCCGGCGGTCTTGCCGGATTTGGTAAAGACTTTGCCGGCGCGGGCGGCGGTGTGCGCCAGTATGCCGGAACTGAACCGGGATAATTTGCGGGATTTGATGGGGCGCAACGCCGGCATCAGCCGCAATGCGACCCGGCTGCTGCTGTCGGCACGGATTTTCAACTTGTGGGAGCGGATGCTGCCGGCGGCGGCGGATCAGGAGGGGTATGAGTTGAGCAATATGGCGCTGTTGGGGCGGCTGATGGTAGAATCGGCGCTGCTGCGGCAGGAAAGCCGGGGTTCGCATTTTCGGGAGGATTTCCCGGAAACTTCGCCGGAGTGGGCGCGGCATATCGTTTTGACCGGGGAGGAGGTTTAAGGATGAGTCAGCTGCCGCCGGAGGTTTATCGGCTGATTGACGCCGCTTTGTCGGAGGATGAGACTTTTAACGACCCGACAACGGGGCTGCTGATTCCCCCGGAGATTCAGGCGGTGGGGATGCTGCGGGCTAAGGCGGCCGGGGCGTTGGCTGGCGTGGCGGTGGCGCAAGCGGTCTTTCAGCGGGTGGACCGGGAATTGGCTTTTGATGCCATAGCTGCGGATGGGACGCCGTTGACGCCGGGGATGGATATTGCCCGGGTTTCCGGGGCGGCCGCGTCAATCCTGCGGGCGGAGCGGATTGCCCTGAATTTTTTGCAGCGGATGAGCGGCATTGCCAGCGACACGCGCCGCTATGTGGAGGCGGTTGACGGTTGCCCGTGCCGGATTGTGGACACCCGCAAGACGGCGCCGGGACATCGCTATTTGGACAAGTACGCGGTGCGGATGGGCGGCGGCTATAATCATCGGCTCAACCTGGCGGACGGGATATTGATTAAGGATAATCATTTGGAGGCATTGGCGGCCCGGGAGTTGGGATTGAAGGAAGTGGTGCAACTGGCTTTGTCCCGGGCGTCGCACACGGTCAAGGTCGAGGTGGAAGTGGAGTCACTGGCGGGGGTGGCGGAAGCTCTGGCGGCCGGGGCGCAGATTATTATGCTGGATAATATGCCGGTGGAGTTGATGGCGGAGGCGATGGCGCTGGTGGGCGACCGGGCGGTGGTGGAAGCCTCCGGCGGTATCAATCTGGAGACGGTGCGGGCGGTGGCGGAGACCGGCGTACATCTGATTTCGGTGGGGAGTCTGACCCACTCGACGCAAGCATTGGACATCAGCCTGGATTTGGAGTTTCCGGGTTGAGCTGTTCCCGGTCAAGGGGGGACGGCGGCAAAGCGGCAGGGTTATCGCATATAGAATCGGTCATTCCCGTGAAAACGGGAATCCAGAGTCCCCGGCCTTTCTGGATTCCCACTTTCGTGGGAATGACGAGCCGATCTGGATTCCCACTTTCGGGGGAAGGACGATAGGTAGGCCGCCAAGTATTGCGATAGCACGGGGCAAAGCGGCAATTCATTCGTTCAGCGGTCAAACCGAGGAGTCAATCCAGGGGAATCATCTACGGAAAAGGAGAGGGCAAAATGGCGCGACTATCCAATGTAACCCGGGAGGAGCTGCTGGCGGAGGATCAGCACTTTTTCGATGAAATCGTGGGCAGCCGGGGGAGTGTGCGGGGGCCGTACGGGGTGCTGCTGCACAGCCCGAAGCTGGCGGCCCGGGTGGCGCACACCGGCACCTATGTGCGGTTCGATTTCGACATTCCCGAAGCCTTGAAAGAGGTCATCATCATCGCCACGGCCCGGGAGATTCGCAATCAGTACGAGTTTGCGGCCCACGCCCGGCTGGCCCGGGGGCATGGCGTTGCCGAGGATACCATTGGGGCGATTGCCCGGGGGACGGCGCCGGCGGGACTGGCGGGGGACGAGGCGTTGGTGGTGGCTTATGTGCAGGAGCTGCTGCAAAACCGGAAAATCAGCGATGGCACTTTTGACGCGGTGATGGCGCGGTTCGGTCGGCAAAACACGGTGGATATTACCGGGCTAATCGGCCATTACCTGCTGGTGGGGCAGATTTTGACGGCTTTTGAGGTGGAGCTGCCGGAGGGGGCGAAGGCGGAGATAGTGGATTAGGGCGGGTACGGGTTAGGGCCGGGGCGGCGGCTTTGGGCCGCCCCGGCGGTTGGGGTTTGCCTATTGCTATGGGGTAGGTAATTCGCTGGGGGGCGGAACCCGTGGCCACGGGTTCCGCCCGTGCGGGAGGCGGTTGGCAAGTCTGGTCATTGGGACGCCATACACCGGTAGGAACATCGGCGTACATCATTCCGGTATTACCCGACCAGATTTGCCTGACAGGAACTAGACCTTGGGGTGGCTACTGGCGCCGGTTGGTATGGTTGCCATGCCGGCGGGTTGGCCCAGTCCAGCTACCGTTGGTTGAACTGCCTCCAGTCAACCTGTAACTCCAGCTCCTGTAAGGAAGGGGCGGCGGTTTGGCGGCGGTTGGGATTTGCCGTTTGCCGCGGCTCCGGGTGGGGAATGGCGGGGCCTTAGGCCGGTTCCCCGGAGGTAGGAGCAGGGACGCTTGACGGCCGCGGGGGCCGGGGGCGTCCACAGCGCGCTGTGAGCTGTATTTCACGGTAAGCTAGCGTATCGTTTTGAGACCCGGCGTCCCGGGGCTAGGTCTGACCTTGCAATTTTTATTATGGGGGCGGGATTTATAGTTGTCAAGAGGTTTTAAGACGGATTTTCGGAATTGGTTTTTAGGAATTAAGGGTTCTGGATTCCCACTTTCGTGGGAATGACGGTGGGAGGTTGGGAATGACGGTTTAAGAGTGGGAAGGGCGGTTGCTGGAGGAGGGGGATACGGCGGGGGAATGACGGTTTGACGGTGGGAGAGACGGCGGGGGAACTTTTGTAAAAGTTCCCCCGCACCCCCTCAAAACTTTTGGAGTTGGGGGATGGCTGGTTGTTTTGAGGGTGGTTGTGGGGGCGGTGTTTTAGATTCCTCGGCTATCGCCTCGGAATGACATGGGGGGGCTGCGCCGGGGAATGATACGGGTAGTTGGGGGGATGGGAGTTATTGGGGGGCGGCGCCGTTTTCGGGCGGGGTGTCCGGGGAGGACGGGGAAACCGGCGGCCGCTCCTCGATAGGGGGGCGGCCGTTGGCCAAGCGATCGTGGTCGCGTTGGCTGGTGGGCTGTTCCAGTCGCCGCTTTTCGGTTTCTACTTCCGCGCTGATGTAGGACGGCGGGGTGTAGTCGGGGGACAGGAGCGGCTTCAGCAGTTCAACCAGCTGGGCGGCGAGGTCAATGGTGTGGCGGACGGCCAGGGCGTTGTATTCGTGGTGGTAATAGTTGTAGTGGGCATCCCGGGCCGCGGAGTAGCAGCCGATGATTTCTTTGTTGGCTTGCTCGGCAGCGATAATATGGACAATGCTACCCAGCTTCCAGTCGGCGTCGTTGAACCAGCGGCGTTTTTCGGCGACGGCTTTGACGGCGAAGGCGGCGGCGCCCCACGCCTTATCGGAGGCTTGGAGGAGGTCGCCGGCGTCGAGTTCCAGGCGGGCGTTGGTCAGCAGCTCTTGGCTGATGCCGGCGTTGCGGATGGCTTCGGCATCGGGCGATGGACCGGGGGCGGTGTCTAAAGGCAGGGTCATAAGGGGTGCGACCTCGATTAGTAGAGTAGGAGGATTATAACGGATGGGGAGGGGTTTTGACAACCGGCTGCAGTGGTCGGTCTCCCCGTTTTTGCGGGAATGATGGTGGTGATGGGCGATGGGGCGGGGGTTATTCGGCGGGCTGGGGTGGGGGGAAGTGCCAGCGTTTTTCCAGGAGGGCGGGGGCTTGGGCGTACCAGTCGGCGCGGAGGACTTCCATCAGGATGAAGTCGCGGCCCATCCGCCGGACGGCGCGCACCGGGTTAAAACCGCATTTGCCAAAGCTGCGCTGGGCGCGTTCGTTCCAGTGCAGGGTGTGGAGATAGACGCGGCGGAGCTGTCGCTGGTTGAACATAAAATCCAGCAGGGTGATTACGGCGTCATAGCCGTAGCCGTGGTTCCAGTAGTCGCGGTCGCCGATGACGATGCCGAGTTCGGCTTCGCGGTTGACCGAATCGAGGTCGTAATACATACAGTTGCCGATGAGTTTGGGGCCGGCGACTTCGATGGCGAAGTGGTGGGAGCCGGGGGTGGGCCAGCGCAACTGGTCCTGAAACATTTTCAGGTAGCGGTCGTAGTTCATGGTCAGGGGAAAGGCGGCGTCGAGTTCGGCCAGTTCCGGGTCGCACCGCCAGATATAATCCTGCTCGGCGTCGGCCAGCCGCTTGTCCCGCAGGGTAACTCTGGCGCCGTACAGTTCCGGCATCAGGGGGCCGGCTCCCGGCGGGCAATCAGGTGCATCGCCTGCCGCAGGACCTCGGCTTCGTTGGCGTAAGCGAGGCGGTCGAGGGCTTCGGCGCAGGGAAACCAGGCGACGACATCAAATTCCGGGTCGTGGCGGTCGGTGTGGCCGCCGACCGGGGACATTAGGTAGAAATGGACGGTTTTGTGGTAGCGCACCGTGCCTTCCCGGTCGGAGAACCAGTAGTCGATGCTTTTGATGGGGGCTTCGATGATGGTTGCGAGGCCGGTTTCCTCCCGGACTTCGCGGAGGGCGGTTTGTTCGAGGGTTTCGCCGGGGTCGGGAGTGCCTTTAGCGAGGCTCCAGCGCACCGGGTCATCCCGGCCGCATAAGACGGTTTCGATGCCGTTGGCGGCGCGGCGGTACACGACGCCGCCGGCGGATACCGGCTCCTCGAGGCGGGGCGGCGGGGTTCCGGCGATAAGTTGCTTTGCCATCAGTTTCCTTTGGGTTCGGCCCGGGTGGGGGGCGAGGGATTTTGCACAGTTAACCGCCGCCATTTTAGGGCGGCGGGCGGGGGTAGTCAATGCCGTTGGCTTGGCTTTTTGCGGGGGATGGCGTTAAAAAGCCGTCAACCCCGGTTGTGCCGGGGCTGACGGTGCGGGTTTTCTTGGGGGCAACGGCCGGCGGCGCTGGGGGTTAGCGACGGCGGACGCGTTTCTTGCAGGTGGCGGACCAGTCGCGCAGTTGACGGACGGTGTAGGAAAAGCCATTTCCACTGCCGAACGGCCGATGATCCCAGATGGGGTTCCCACCATCCTCATAACGGACCGTGGAGGCGTCATACTCAACGCTGCCGGCCACGACCCGGCCGCCGCGGCGGCGGCAATGAGTCTGGGCCGCAGCGTCCGCATCAGCCGCCCAGTCGGTAGTCACAGGGCAACTGCCAGAGTCGCCCGTAAAATACCGCCGGGCCGTACTCTTGGCGCTGGAATCAGAACTATAGCGGACGGGATGATATGAGCAGGAATAACCCGAGGCGAGCTTGCTGCCGTCGGTGGGGACAGCAAAGCGTACGGTTTTCCAGCCGCGGCGCTGCTCCCGGGGGAATTCAAAAATGAGTTCGCGGGAGACGCCGGTAACGCCGGATTCGCCGTCGGTCAGATAGCCCTCTTGGGCCGCCAGGAAGCCGCGGAAGTTGCCGCTTTGGCCGAAATAGACGGTGTCGTCGCGTTCGTTGCGGTAGCGGCCGGCTTCCCAAGTTTCGGCTTTAGTCCAGGTGTCGGACTGGTCGATAGCGCAGTAAATGGACTTGCCCCGGTTGGCGGCCAAGGTTTCGAGGATCATCGAGACGCGGGCGTCATCGGCGTCGGCCACGGCGGGGGACTCTTGCCAGTCGGAGCAGTTCCAGGGGATGGAGCGGGGGGCGGCTTGGGCGACGTCTACATAGAACAGGTGTTCGGGGGGGGGGGTAGTTCGGAAGTGGAGCGGGTGAGGGCCGGTTCGGCGGGGCCGCGGTTAGGGGCAAAAGCGGCGGTCAAGGCCAGCAAGCCGACCACGGCCAAGGCGGATACCAGAACTCGAAGCATAATGGTTGCTCCTTGGGGGGTTGAGGTTGGGGCGTAGGGTAAGGGATGGGGCGGGGTGTTGTCAAGGGGTTGGGGGCTACGGCGGGGGGAATTTTCGCCCAAAGTTTTGGGGGATGGCGGCGGTGGTTGGATGACCGCCGCCGCCGGTTCCGGGTTGGGGTGGGATGTCGTTACGGGCTGCCGTTGCTGGGGTCCGCGGGGTTCCGGGCGAGGCCGGGGGGCAGCGGCAAGCCTTCCGGCCACTGGTCCTTGTGCTGTTCGTACCATTCCCGCAATTGGGCCTGTGCCGCGGCGGTCGCTTCGGCTGAGGCCCGTTCCACTTCCCGCCGATTGGCTCGCTTGGAAAGAATCATGTGCCACACCTCCGAGTGCAAGTATAGGGCGGCCAGGAGCCACGGATACAATCCGCCGCCGGCGAAGGCTACGCCCTCTTTGATGTTGACGAGGACCGGACGGGTCGGGTGCTGGTAAAACTCGACCGCCAGGGCCGTGCCGGTGGCAAGGTAGAAAGTCAGCCATGCCAACAGGAAAAACCACCGGGGAATATCGGTTATCATTTCCGACAGCAGCCATTGTTTCAACTGCGCTTTCACCTCCAAGCAGATACTCGATTATATACTATTGACGGCTTGCCGCAAATTGCTTACCGAATGCCCGGGGGAAGGACAGTAGGCGGGCGGGATTGATGTTTGCGATGGGTGGTGGGATTGGGGAGAAACCCGGGCAAAGGGCGCCGGCACAATTGCTAATATCCCCCCGGCCGGCGTATAATGGCAAGTGTTAGCAGTCAGACCATTTCGCCGGGGACAGGAAAGGTTGCCCGGCGGCAAGGGGGAACGGAATGGTTGAAGTTTTGACCGGGACTTTTACGGTGAAGTCGGGCCACGCCCAGATGCTGAAGGGCGGCGTGATTATGGATGTGGTGAACGCCGACCAGGCGCGCATCGCGGCCGAAGCCGGGGCCGTAGCGGTGATGGCTCTGGAACGGGTGCCGGCGGACATCCGCGCCGATGGCGGCGTCGCCCGGATGACCGACCCGGCGGTGATTCTGGAAATTATGGATGCGGTGAGCATTCCGGTAATGGCGAAGTGCCGCATCGGGCATTTCGTCGAAGCGCAGGTGCTGGAAGCCATCGGCATTGACTACATTGACGAGTCGGAAGTGCTGACCCCGGCGGACGAAGTGCATCATGTCTGGAAACACGATTTCCAGGTGCCTTTTGTCTGCGGCTGTCGGGATTTGGGGGAAGCCTTGCGCCGCATTTCGGAAGGGGCGGCGATGATTCGCACCAAGGGGGAAGCCGGCACCGGGGATGTGGTCGAAGCGGTGCGCCACATGAGGGCAGTGCAGGATGCCATCCGCAAGCTGAAAACTATGCCGGAGGATGAACTGGTGGTGGAAGCCCGCAACTTGGGAGTCAGCCTGGAATTGTTGCAGCAGACTAAGGAACAGGGGCGGCTGCCGGTGGTGAACTTTGCCGCCGGGGGCGTAGCCACGCCGGCCGACGCCGGCTTGATGATGCAGTTGGGCGCGGATGGCGTCTTTGTAGGCAGCGGCATTTTCAAGTCCGGCGACCCGGTGCAGCGCGGCTATGCCATTGTGCAGGCGGTAACGCACTACAACGACCCCAACATTCTGGCGGATGTGTCCAAGAACCTTGGGGAGCCGATGGTGGGCCGCAGCGTCAAGGAACTGGAGAACCGGGAACTGATGGCCGCCCGGAGTTTTTAAGGGGGGGCGGCCATCATCCCATAGCTTCGGGGTAAGGTTATCGCCTATAGAAATCGTCATTCCCGTGAAAACGGGAATCCAGAAAGGCCGGGGACTCTGGATTCCCACTTTCGTGGGAATGACGGTAGGTAAGTTGCATAGTAGCAAACAAGGAACTGCGGGCTGCCTTGGATGTCCCGCATATCCAAACGGGCAACACGGCGGATGTGCGCCAAGCATTGAATAACGCCATTCCCCCGGCGTTCAGCGAATATATCGGGCGGGCAGCAATGGCCGCTATGGAGAGGTAGCAGTATGGAGAATGTGTTTGGTTTCCTTGGGGGTATCGGCATTATGGCGTTGGTGGCGCTGGTCTTTGGCTGGCGGGCATGGTCGCACCGGGGGATGGATGAGGACGCTAGGGGGGCGTGGCTGGAAGCCCGGGCAAAGCGGAAAGCCCGGCGGGAACAGAAACGGAGGGAACGGGAGCAGCAGGATGAGTAAAACCGGCTCTGTTTAATTTTGCTGGGGGATTGTCGTTTTCGTGGGGTTCGAGAACGCCATTTATAGCGTTCGAGGTACTCGAAAGCGTCTCCAGCGTCGTGGCAGTAGTCCGCTACTACGATCTCTCCCAGCAAAATTGAACAGAACCGCAACCAAGCTACGATGTCATTCCGATCAATCTAAAAATCTTGAGAGGAGTCAAGGGCGGGCATTTTAGATTCCTCCCTTCGGTCGGAATGACATAGGTGGTTGGTTGGAATAACACAGGTAGTTGGTCGGAATAACATAGCTATAGCGTCCGGTTATCCGGGGCGTCAACAATCAGGGTGAACTCGTTCCGGATGGCTGCCGGGGCTTGGCGGGAAAATAAGAGTATGGCGGTGGGTTAGAGCGTTGAAAATCGGGGTTCTGGCGGTACAGGGGGATTTTGCCGAGCATATCGCCGCGCTGCGCCGGTTGGGCGTGGATGGCGCCGAAGTGCGCTTGCCGGAACACTTGGCCGGCGTGGACGGGCTGATTATCCCCGGCGGGGAAAGCACTACCTTGAGCCGGTTGATGAGCATTTACCGGCTGCGGGAACCGGTGGCGGCAATGGCAGCCGAGGGGCGGGCGATTTGGGGGACTTGCGCCGGGATGATTATGCTGGCGGCGGAAATTACGGAAGCCGACCCGCAGCCGCTGCAACTGATGGACATTGGGGTGCGGCGGAATGCCTTTGGGCGGCAGATTGACAGTTTTGAGCAGGATTTGCCCATTGCCGGGCTAGGTGAGGAGCCGTTTCACGCCGTCTTTATCCGGGCGCCCATTGTTACCCGCACCGGGCCGGCGGTTACGACTTTAGCGGCCTTGCCGGAAGGCGGGCCGGCGGTAGCGGTGCAGCAGGGCAAGCTGCTGGCGACGGCGTTCCACCCGGAATTGACGGCGGATGACCGGCTGCATCGGTACTTTCTGGGACTGGCGGCCGGCGGGTCGGAACGGCAATGGGAAAGGGACGGCTTGGGGATAGATTAGCGATGCAATCCTTCCGGATCAGCGATGCCCTGCGCTGCACCCTGCCCAATACGCCGCGGGGGCCGAACCTGGCTTGTCCCCGGGACAGTCTGGCTGGCGTCATTCCGGGGCGGCAGCAAGCCCGGTTGTGGCAAAACGCCGTCTTGCAGCCGGCGGGCCGGGTGGCTTTGGCCCAGTGGGACGGCTGGCGGTTGGCGGGATTGGCGTCGGCGCGGGTACGCTGCGGCTGCCGGGCGTGGGAGATTGACGGCTGGTATCTGCCGGGGCGGGAGTGGCCGGCGGGCAGCGCGGGGGATGGCGGCAAGGGCAAGGGTGTCGGGTTGGTACAATTCCCGGTTTCCGCCCCGGTTGCGGAAGGGGATGCGGCGGCGTTGGAGCTGTTAGAGCAATTGATTGCGGCCATTGGCTGGCGTTCCGGGGAGCGGATTTTTCTGCGGCTGCCGGCGGGAAGTCCGGTTTTGCCCTTGGCCCGGCGCGGCGGCTTTTATCCCTGCTTTAACGAAACTTTGCTCGAGGGCTATGGCGGGATAAGTTTCCCGCCGGGCAATGGGGTAGCGGCGGTTGCGGCGGATGGGGTGCTGCCGGCCGGCAACGGTTCCGGGAAGGGCGGCGCTACTTTGCGGCCGCGGGCGGCGCAAGATGAATATGCTTTGTTTCAGCTGTTTTGCGCCAGTACCCCGGCGGCGGTGCGGGATGCTTTGGGCTTGACCTTCGACCAGTGGCAGGATGCCCGGGAGCCGCTGTTCAGCGCCAAGCCGGGCGGTCGGGGGCCGGAATGGGTAGCAGAGCATAAGGGGCGCATTGTGGGCTGGCTGGCTATGGCATCCCATCGCCGGGCTACGGAGGCTACGGTTATGGCGCATCCCGATTACCCGGAGCGGCTGGCTGGCTTGCTGGATCAGGCGTTGGCGCGTTCCGGTAGGCAGCGGTGGCTGGTTCCTGAATATCGGGCGGCGGTAGCGGAGCGGCTGTCAAGGCAGGGTTTCCAGGAGCGGGCCGAATATACGATGCTGGTCAAGTTGGCGGCCGTCCCGGCCCGCAGCTACGGGATGGCTCCGGTGGAGGCGTAAAGTTGGTCGCAGCGCAGAAGTTGGTCCGGGAGGAGTTGGAGCGGCTGCTGGAAGTGCTGCCGCAGCGGGTCAAGGCACGCCTGCTGGTCGAGGAAAACCTCGAGGATTTGCTGGAGGTGGTGCTGGATTTGGGCCGGGCGCCGGAGGCCCGCTTTCCGACCGGGGATGTGATTCTGGATGACCGGGAAGTCAGCCGGGATGACCTGGACTATCTGGTACGGCAGGTGGGGGATTTCGGGGATGACAACCGGGCCGGTATGGAGCGGACGCTGCATCGCATTTCCGCCATCCGCAACCGCAAGGGGCAGGTAGTAGGCATCACCTGCCGGGCCGGGCGGGCGGTGTTCGGCACCATCAAAATCATCGAAGATCTGGCCTTTGCCAACAAGAATATCCTGCTGCTGGGCCGGCCGGGCGTGGGCAAAACTACGATGCTGCGGGAAGTGGCCCGGGTATTGGCGGATGATGCCCGCAAGCGGGTGGTCATCGTTGATACCTCCAACGAAATCGCCGGGGATGGGGATGTGCCGCATCCGGCCATCGGCCACGCCCGGCGGATGCAGGTCGCTACCCCCACCCGGCAGCACGGGGTAATGATTGAGGCCGTGGAAAACCATATGCCCCAAGTCATCATCATCGACGAGATGGGGACGGAGGAGGAAGCGGCGGCGGCCCGCACCATTGCCGAGCGGGGGGTGCAGCTAATCGCCACCGCCCACGGCAATACCCTGGACAATCTGATCCTGAACCCTACCTTGTCGGACCTAGTGGGCGGAGTGCAGGCGGTAACTTTGGGCGACCAGGAAGCGCGCTACCGGGGGACGCAGAAAACGGTTCTGGAGCGGAAAGCGCCGCCGACTTTTGATGTGGTAGTAGAGATTCAGAGTTGGGAGCAGGTGGCGGTACACGATGGGGTGGCTAATGTTGTGGACCAGTGGCTGCGCGGCTTTCCGATCGTCCCGGAAATTCGGGCGTTAGAGGAAAGCGGGGCCGTAAATCGGCAGCAAGGGGCGCCGCGGCCCAATACGGCCCCGCCGGCCCCGTGGACGCAGGATTTGGGCCGGCCCGGCGGCGGCAGTTCCCGGGGTTTTGACGGGCGGCGGCAGAACCGCTACGCCGACCGGCGGCGGGACAGTTTTGCCGATGGTTACGCCAACGGCTACCCGGAAGCGGCGGCTGGCGGGGACGGCGGCGCGGAGGATAGCCCGGCGCGGCGGTTAGAAGCTCAGGTTTTTCTCTTTGGGGTCAGCCGGGACAAGCTGGAAGCGGCGCAGGCGGAAATGGGGTTGTCGCTGAGCATCGTCAACGAACTGCGGCGGGCCAGTTTGGTGCTGACGACCAAGACCCACTACCGCCGGGGGGCGCAACTGGTCAAGTCGGCGGAAGCTACCGGCACTCCGGTGTATGTGCTGCGGAAAAACACTCAGCCGCAAGTAGCCGATTTTCTGCGGACTTTGGCCCGGGAGCAGGGGGTTGAATTGCGCGGCGGCCGGCCGCGGGATGAAGTCGCCGCCCGGGAAACCATCGACCAAGCAATGTCGGAAGCGGAAGCGGCGGCCAAGCGGGTATTGGGCGGCGAGTTCAGCGTACAGTTGAATCCGCAGCGGGCCTATGTCCGCCGCTTGCAGCATTTGCTGGCGCAGCGGTTCAACTTGGCGTCGACGAGCAAGGGACGGGAGCCGGAGCGGTCGGTGCTGTTTTATCGGGCTTAACAGACGCCGCCCATCGGGCCGGGAATAGAGCCGGGACGATTGGCGGCGGGTTACTTTTCGGAGAGGTGATTTGATGGATTTGGTAGCTTGGGCGAACCTGATACCTTTGCAGGTCATTACCTGGTTGGAGTATATCGTCGTGGGGGGGCTGGCCCTGATGGCGTTGTACGCGGTGTGGCTGCGCTGGAAAGACCGGGGCAAGGGGGAGCTGGAGGATTGGCTGGATACGGAGACTTACGAGGCGCGGCGGGAGCGGGAAGCGGCGGCCAAGGCGGCGGAACAGCAAGCGGCAGCCGCCGGGGAATCTAGCGAACCGGAGCCGGAGTCCAAACCGGAAGCAGAGCCGGCGGCGGCCAAGCCGGGCGAGGGGCGGTAAGCGGTGGCGGATTCACTGTTCATCGCCTTTGAGGGCGGCGAGGGCGCGGGTAAGACGACCCAAGCCCGGCTGCTTTACGATGCGCTGCAACGGCTGGAGCGGCCGGTGGAGTTGGCGCGGGAACCGGGCGGCACCGATTTGGGGGAGTATCTGCGGGACTATCTGAAAAGCGAGCGGCCGCTGACCCCGGAAGCCGAGTTGCTGCTGTTTGCGGCGGCGCGGGTGGAGTTGGCGGTGAACCGGATCAAGCCGGCCCTGGCGGCGGGCAATATCGTCATCGCCGACCGGTTTGCCGGTTCGACGGTGGCCTATCAGGGCTACGGGCGGGGGTTGGATTTGGGCGTCATTGCCGCCCTTAACGGCTTTGCCACTGTCGGCTGCCGCCCGGATTTGATACTGCTGCTGGATGTGGAGCCGACGGTGGGTCTGAGCCGCACGGTGGGACATCAGACGGCTTTTGTCGAGAACTTTTTGGGCGACTTGATACCGCTGCGGCGCAACGCCGAGGGGCGGCGGTTTGAGGATTTGGCTCTGGAGTTTCACGAGCGAGTGCGGCAGGGTTTCCGGGAGCAAGCGGATAAGGCCCCGGAGCGGTGGGCGGTAATTGACGCCGCGCCGTCCATTGAGCAGGTATGGGCGCAAGTGTGGGGCAAGGTTAAGGAACGGCTGGGGTAAGTAGCGGCGGCAAGGCGGCCGGCTGACGCCGCTGCATGGGTTTGGGGAAAGACATTCGGCGGCGGCCAGTCCGAAGGGGAATCCAGAGTCCTCGGGCTTTCTGGATTCGCCAAACGGGGAATGACGGTTGCGAGTTGGGATAGCGATTGAAAGGTCAGGGTTTCCCTATGAAGCGTCAATCCCCATAAATTGGGCCGGGAATTTGCCTCGCTAATACCCTTGACACTCTTAAAACAATGTGATAATTTTCACTAGATTTTCCGCCGGAGCGGTTTGGCGGATACCCGGAGCGTTCTCCTCAAGGCAAGGTTTGATGGACCCGAATACCCTGACCACCGTAGATTGGCAGAACATCAGCATCTGGCTGACGAGGTACTGGATTTACTTTCCGGTAGTCATCCTCTTCGCCTTTACCCTGATGATTGCCCACGCCTTTATCCCGTCGGCAGTGCAGACCGGTCACTTGCCGCCCGTTATGGAGCGGCTGCGGTGGCCGTTGACTATCTTTGCCTTGCTGCTACTGTTAGTGGCGGTGGCGCTGATGGCGTCCATCATCGGCCTGACGTGGCCGACGCTGAGCAACATCTATAACCAGCCCTGGATGTAACGAGGGGCGAAGCCAGTTCCGGCTGGCGCGGGAAAGCCGGAAGCGGAAACAAAGCAAGGTTCCCGGAATGTCCGGGGACGGTTTGGATACCGGTCGGATACTGAAAACAGGCAGGTTCGGGCGCCGATGAGGCCAAGCGCAAACATCATTCCCCTGGCGGTGGTCGGGCTGGTCGTCACCGGCATAGTCGGGTTTATCGTAGCAATCCTGTTCATCTCTTGGTTTTCCAACCCGCCCTTCGGGTTGGGCAATGCCCCGGCGCAGCCCATCGGCTTCCCCCATACCGTTCACGCCGGGCCGCCGGAGGAAGGCGGCGCGGGGATTGCCTGCGAATTCTGCCACCGCAATGTGACCAAGGGCGCGGCGGCGACGGTGCCGGCCTTGGAGCAGTGCCTGTTCTGCCATCAGCAAATTAACCCGGAGAACCTGGCAGTTGCCCTCGATTCGGACAGCAGCGGTCACCGCCAGAACGATCTGGATGAGATGCAGCGCATCGTTGACCGGTTCAATGATGACCTGCCCATTGATTGGGAACGGGTGCATCGTTTGCCCGACCATGTGCGCTTTGTCCACGAAGCCCATATCCGCTTTTTGACCCAGGGGGAGCCGCGTACGGTATCCCTGCCGATGGGCGATGGGCAGCCCATGGACTTGCCTATTCCGGTGGGCGAGTCCTGTTCGGTGTGTCACGGCGATGTGGCTGCGATGGAGGAAGTGCAGCCGCAGGCCGGGCAGTCGCTGAAAATGGGTACCTGCGTGGATTGCCACCGGGACTTGAATGTCGCCACCGATTGCACCATCTGCCACAAGTAGGCGGCCGGCAAGCCATATTGTTGAGCGAAGGCAAAAACCGATTATGAAACTGACACGGCGCAACTTCCTGGCTTGGGCCGGCCTCTCCGCAGTGGGGGCCGTGGCATGCGATGTATTCCAGGAGGAGGAGCTGAGCATCCAAAGCCCCCGGGACTTGCCGGAGGATTTGGTCAAGGGGCGGGACAACTGGTACGCCACCGTCGCCCGGGACAGCGGCGGCGAGGGTGTTCTGGTGCGGGTGATGGAAGGGCGCGCCAAGAAAATCCGGGGCAATCCCAAGTATCCGCTGAACCAGGGCAAGCAGGGACCGCGGGCCGAAGGCGGCTTGCAAGCCCTGTATCATCCCGACCGCATCCGCGGGCCAATGCGCCGCACCGGGCCGCGCGGCTCCGGCCAGTTCAAGGCCATTGCTTGGGAACCGGAGGCGTTGGAAATCCTGCGGCGGGAAACGGCGGCCCGGCGGCAAGGTATGGTCCTGATTACCGAACCGCTGCGGGGGACGCTGGGGCGCATTGCCCGCCAGTTTGCCCAGGGATTGGGCGGCCGGCATTTGGGATTTGAGACTTTAGACCGCACTACCTACCGGGCGGCGGTTAAGGCGGTATTCGACCAGGATTTGCTGCCGGATTTTGACCTGGCCAACGCCAACTATGTGCTGTCTTTCGGCGCCGATTTTCTCTCCACTTGGGGGGCGTCAACCCGACTGGCCACGGCTTACGGCGAGTTTCGTCAAGGCGCGGGACGGCAACACCGGGGTACACTGGTACAGGTTGAGCCGCGCTTTTCAATGACGGCGGCTAATGCTGATAAGTGGATTCCCGTTAAGCCGGGAACGGAGGGCTACCTTGCCCTGAGCCTGGCCCAAGTGATTATCAGCGAAGGGCTAACCGCGCCGGGAGTGGATGTAGCGGCTTTGACCAACGGACAAGGAGCGGCGGCCCTGGCGGATTACGCCCCGGAAACCGCGGCCGGGACTTTGGAACTGCCGGCGGAACTGTTGCGCGGCAAATCGGCGGCGGACTACCTCCGGGAATTGGCCCGGGATTTTGCCGGCCATCGCCCCGCCATTGCCTTGGGCGGCGACAGCGCGGGCGCGCACACCAACGGCCTTTTCAACCTGCAAGCCATCTATGCCCTGAACTATCTGGTCGGCAGCGTAGGGCAGCCGGGCGGGATTCGGTTCAATCCGCGCAACCCCATCCCGGAACTGCCGGACGCCGCCGTGGTGGGTTCCCTGACCGATTGGCAGGAAGTAGCCCTCAACATCGGCAACGGCAATACCCGGCTGGTAATGGTACACAACGCCAACCCGGTCTATGGCTTGCCGGCGGCCGTGGGGTTTGGAGAAACGCTGAACCGGGATGACTTGTTCATCGTCAGTTTCTCCTCCTTTATGGATGAAACTACGCTAATGGCGGACTTGATCCTGCCCGACCGGGTGTATCTGGAGGATTGGGGGGATGATGTGCCGGAGCCGGGGCCGGGGTATCAGGTTATCGGGATGCAGCAGCCGGTAGTGAACCCCTTGGGTGACTTGAATCCGCGCAGCTTTGGGGATATTCTGCTGAGCGTGGGGCAGGAGTTGGGGCAGGAGCCGGCTTTGCCCTGGAACAGCATTGAAGCGGCCCTGCGGGAAAATGCGGCGGCCTTATATGAACTGAACCGGGGTACTTCCCGCCAAGCGGATTCCCCGGATGCCCTGTGGAATCTGATGCTGCAACAAGGCGGCTGGTGGGACGAAAATCGTCAAGGCGTAGCCCAAGAGCCGCCGCCGGGCTTGCTGACCACTATTGCCGGGCAAGGCAAACCGGCCAATCTGACCGGCAGCGGCGGGTTCTATCTGCTGCCTTTTGCCCATAATTCCTTGGGGGATGGCAGCGGCGCGCATCTGCCCTGGATGCAGGCTTTGCCGGATCCGGTAACGACCATTACTTGGCAGACTTGGGCGGAAATGAACAGCCGCCAAGCGGCGACCATGGGCTTGCGGGAAGGGGATGTAGTGCGGATTGCCTCGGACGCCGGCAGCATTACCGCCTTGTTGTATCCCAACCCGGCATTGCCGCCCAATGTGGTCGCGGTGCCGCTGGGCCAAGGGCGGCGGGCCGGTTCCGATTACGCTACCGGCGGCGATGCCCGGGAAAGTTCCAATGTGCTGGATTTGCTGTCGCCGGGGCAAACTACTGAAAGCGGCGGTCTGGCTTGGGCCAGCCATCGGGTCAGCCTAACCCCCACCGGGGAAAGCCTGAAAGTGTCCAAGTTCGAGGGGGCGTTCCCGGCCCGGGAAAACCCGCTCAGCGATGGCGAGGAAATCGTCAAGGTTACGACCGGCGGCGCCCACTAGCGGTTGTGGGGCGGTCGGGATTCCCGCCGCGGCGGGAATAACGGTTGAAAGCAACGGGGAGGATAATGGTTACCAGCAGAGCCAAACATCGGTGGGGCATGGTAGTGGACTTGGACCGCTGCAACGGCTGTCAAGCCTGCGTAGTGGCCTGCCAGGCCGAGAACAACCTGCCCATCAACGATAAGAACTCGTTCCTGCAAAGCCGGGCTTACGAGTGGATTCGGGTGGAACGGTATTGGGAAGGGGAGTATCCCAATGTGCGGGCCCGCTTTATCCCGGTGCTGTGCCAGCACTGCGAAAACGCCCCCTGCGAACCGGTCTGCCCGGTCTATGCCACTTATCACAACGATGAGGGGCTGAATGTCCAGGTCTATAACCGCTGCGTCGGCACCCGGTACTGCATCAACAACTGCCCCTATCAGGTGCGCTATTTCAACTATTGGCATCCCAACTGGCCGGAGCCGATGCAGAACCAGTTGAACCCGGATGTGACCGTGCGCTCCCGGGGCATCACCGAGAAATGCACTTTCTGCGTCCAGCGGCTGCGGCGGGCCGAGTTGAAAGTGGAACGGCAGCAAGGGGGCAAGTTGGATGACGCCGCGCTGAACGCCGGCAACTATATGCCGGCTTGCGTCCAGGCTTGCCCGACCAATGCCCTGATGTTCGGCGACCAGTTCGACGAAAGCAGCCCCATCAAGCCGTACTTTGACGATGTGAACGAACACGACATTCACCACGAACATGACCGCAAAACCCGGGGGTATCGGCTCCTGGAGGAAATGCGGACCAAGCCGAACCTGATTTACCTGAAAAAGGTTGACCCGAACCCGTTGCAGGGCGGACATAATGGCTAACAGCGGCGTACAGCAGCACAGCGGCGGCTATGGCCACGGCCAGCACGCCGGAATGTGGGTTTTTCCCGAAGCGGAGCAGGTCACCGGGGATGTGGCCGGCAAGACTTTCGCGTTGCCCTCCGGGTACAAGCTGGCTTTGGGCGCGGCGGCGGTGCTGACCGTCTTGGGCGTTATCGGCTTTTTGATTAAGCTGAGCGGCGGCGGCTTTACCAACCCGGGGCCGTGGGGCTACTATGTGGGCGTCTTTTCCTTTATCTTTATGGTAACCGGGGCGGCCCCGCTGGTCGCCTGCGCCTTCCGCTTTACCAAGAGTCACTGGCGGCGGCCGGTGTCCCGGGTCGCGGAACTGTTCGCCGTGGTCGGGGTCGTCAACCTCATCATCTTTATCCCGCTGATGCTCGCAATGCCGCCGATTTACAACCCCGAGTCGCCGGGTACGGATGCCTTGGCGCAGCAAAGGGAATTGGGAAATGCGGCCGAGTGCTGCCTGCCGGGTTCGACGGACCTGGAAGTGCGGCGGACGCTGTGGTTCGAGTCGCCCGTTGGCGCGCCGCATTTGTGGGATTTGTTGGGGTTGGTAGGTTTGGCAGTGTGCGGGATGGCGTTGCTGTGGCTTTCGGCGCGGCCGGATCTGGCGCAGGCGCGGTTGACGGCAACGGGATTCCGCCGCTCTTTCTACGGGTTGATGGCTGGCGGCTGGTACGGGACCAAAAAGCAGTGGAACGCGCAGAAAGCCGGGTTGGCTCTGCTCGGCGCGTGGTACTTTATGCTGCTGGTTTTTGTCCAGTTCCTCTTTGTAACCGACTATGCCATGAGTATGGTGCCGGGTTGGAAAGATTCGGTGCTACCGCCGATGTATACGGTGATGAGTTTCCAGTCGGCCTTGAGTATGATTCTGGTCATCCTGTTCCTAATGCGGCGCAAGGGCGGCTATGCGAATTATATCGGCAAAGCCCCCTTCTGGTCGGCCAGCAAAATCCTGTTGGGGCTGACCTTGCTGTGGACTTACCACCTGTTCGCCTTTTTCATCACCTACTGGTACGGGCGGTTGGAGCATGAGGAAAACATCATCCGCTATGTCTTTACCCAGCCGTACCTGATACTGTTCCTGGGTAACTTCGTGTTCAGTTTCGTTGCGCCCTTCCTGACGCTGATTTGGAACCCGGTACGGCGCAGCGACTGGGGGCCGACTTTGGCCGGGTGCTTTGCCCTGTTCGGCGCCCTGCTGTTTAACCTGCGGACTTTCAACGCCGCCTTTAACACCGGGGAACATTTTGAGTTTGCCCTTACGCGGGTGCCGGCGGCGGTATGGCCCAACCTGGCGGATGTTTTCATCATCCTGGGCGGTTTGGGCTTGGTAGCACTGGTTTATCTGCTGGCCGCCAAGGTAGTGCCGCTAATGTCCATTTGGGAAGTGAAAGAAGGCGCCAAGTACCAGAAAATGGATACCCTGATTAAGGGTGAGTATCTGGTGCTGGCGAAACCGGAGTAAGAAGGGACAACGATGCAGGAAGGCAGAGTCCTCAGTACGCGCGAGGTAAACCGGGACTTGCTCCGGTCAATCCTGGATTCGCCCCGCTGGTTCTGGCCGGTGGTGACGGTCCTGGGACTGATTTTGCTGGTCGCGGCCATCGCCATCGGAATAATGGTGAACCGGGGCTTGGGCGTTACCGGCTTGAACCGCCCGGTAGCCTGGGGCTTTTTCATCACCAACTTTGTGTTCTGGATTGGCATTAGCCACGCCGGAGTGATGTTGTCCGCCATTCTGCGGCTGGCCAAAGCCGAATGGCGGCGGCCGGCAACCCGGGCGGCCGAAGTGCTGACCCTGTTCTCCCTGATGACGGCGATGATTATGCCCATCATCCACACCGGGCGACCGTGGCGCATCCTCTATTGGGCTTTCCCTTATGACTTTGCCCGGGGCATCTGGCCCAACATTCGGACGCCGCTGGTCTGGGATCCCAGCGCCATTCTGACCTACCTGACTTCCAGCACCCTGTTTGTCATCATTGCGCTGATCCCGGACTTTGCCGTGCTACGGGACCATACCACCGGCATTGCCCACCGGGTCTATGGCGTACTGGCTATGGGCTGGGAGGGCAACGCCCGCCAGTGGAAACTGCAAATCATTGCCGGAGTCCTGCTGTCCGCGCTGATTCTGCCGGTGTTCGTATCGGTGCATAGCATCGTATCCTGGGACTTCGGGATGGCGGTTACGGTCAAGTCGTGGCATTCCACGGTCTTTGCCCCCTACTTTGTGGTCGGAGCGGTACATTCCGGGGTTTCGGCCGTGGCCTTTGTGCTAATCCTGCTACGCTGGTGCTACGGTTGGCAGGATTACATTCGCCACGAGCATATTGACGCCTTGGGGCGGCTGCTGATTGTAGTCGCTACCGGCTGGTTCTACTTCCTGGTGATGGAGCTGCTGTTCGGGATGTACGGGCGGGAAACGGACGAGTTGGCAGTGCGGCAATTGCAATTTACCCAATGGCCCTACAACGCCTGGTTCATCGTGTTCGTGGTAACGACCTACTTTATCCCGGTAATCCTGTGGCTGAGCCGGGCGTGGCGGCGCAACCTGTGGATAATGTCCATCGCCTGCATATCGGTGAATATCGGGATGTGGCTGGAGCGGTATCTGATTATCGTTCCCGGCTTGACCAACAAGCAGGTGTTCACCTTCGTTTGGGCGGAATATGCGCCGCAGCCCATCGAGATACTCATTGTCGGGGCGACTTTTGCCCTGGTAACCACGCTGATGCTGCTGTTCAGCCGGGTGTTCCCCCTGGTGCCGCTGTACGATGTGAAAGAGGGAGACATTCTAAAAACCCAGATGCAGGTCGGGCGGCGCACGGTGCCGGCCACTTTCCGGGAGGATTAGAGAGCCGCAAAGTTTCCCGCCAGCGGGGAATTGACGGCGCAGGAACCGCAAATCAATGCCGCCCGGCGCGGTCGGGGGCAAGGGAAAGGCAGAGAGGTAAGAATTATGGCGCGACGTCCTATTTTGGGGTTGTTTGACAACGCCAATGCCGCCGCCGATGCCGGGGATGCCCTGAAACAGGCCGGCATCGCGGAAACCGATGTGGACTTTCTCACCGACGCCCCCTATCCCGAAGGGGCTTTCGGGGAGCGGGAGGAAAAGCACCGGCTCTACATCTTTCCCTTTATCGGGGGGTTGCTGGGCCTGACTTCAGGTATCCTGCTGACCTCGATGACCCAGGTCGCCTATCCCCTGGTGACCGGCGGCAAGCCCATCCTGTCCCTGCCGCCGATGGCGGTAGTGACCTACGAAGGGACGATGTTGGGCGCCATCCTGTTCACGGTGCTGGGTATCATCTTTGAATCCCGGTTGCCCAAGCTGAAAGCCGGACTGTACGACAAGCGCATCACCGAGGGCTATATCGGGGTGCTGGTCAACACCGAGGAAACCCAGCACGGGCAGGTCGAGGGCGCATTTAACCAAGCCGGGGCGGTCGAAGTAAAACGGCAATAGCTGCGGTTAGCCGGCGCTCTAAGCAAGGCTGTAACTCCCCAAGATTGCGGCGGGCAAGCCGCAATGACGGGACAGGTAGAATGAAGGACTTTTCTGGAAAGTTGAAAGGCATCTTGGCCGGCGGCCGCCGGCTCCGGGTCAGGGCATTGCTGACCGGGTTGGCGTTACTGGCCGGCTTGCTGGCCTTGGGCTGCTCCCAGGGGGCTTACCCGTTGGACATCTTTTACGAGATGCACTACCAGCCGTCGTACAAGGCGCACGAACCGCCCCGGTTGAGCCCGCCGGAGAGCGCGGTGCCTTTCTTTGACCCGCCGGCGGCCACGGCCTTTAACCTGGACGGGCAGCACCTGTACGAAGTGAACTGCGCGATGTGCCACGGGGCCGCGGCCAAGGGCGACGGGGCCGTGTTGAACACGATGATTGACACCTACGCCTATACGCCGGCTGTTCCCGCAGACTTGACGGCTCTGGATGACCCGCTGATGATTGCTAAGGACTACGACGGCGTCCGCAACATTGTGGTGGGCGGCTTGCAGGTAATGCCCAGCTTCGCCAAGCTGCTGACCGAAGCGGAAATTGACGCCGTAAGCCGCTATGTAGCCGACTGCCTGCAAGGGGCCAACCCGGGAGAGTGTTAGGGTATCCGGGCGGCCTTGACCGCCGGCCTAACCCTTGCCATAATGAACTTAGGCGGCTAATCCAACGGCGGGAGCAGTTGCTATGACCATGCTAGCGGTAGAGGAATCGGTAACTCTGGAGGAACGGGTTAGCCGGCTGGAAGGCGGCTACGAACACTTGGCGACCAAGGCGGATGTTGCCGCCTTGCGAGCTGAGTTCAAGTCTGACATTGCCGGCTTGCGGGCTGAGTTCAAGTCCGACATTGCGGAACTGCGCGCGGATATGCAAAGCCGGGACGCCGTATTGCACGCCGTTATTGCGGAACTGCGCGCGGATATGCAAAGCCGGGACGCCGCACTGCACGCCGTCATTGCGGAACTGCGGGCGGAGATGCGGGAACGGGACGCCGCGCTACGGGCGGAGATGCGGGAACGGGACGCTGCTCTGCGGGCAGAAATGCAGCGGCGCGATGACGCCCTGCGGGTGGAAATACAGCAGCGGGACGCGGCGACCCAAAAGGCTATTGCCGATGCCGAAAATGCTATTGTCGAAACCCGCGCCGAAACCCGCGTCGCCATTGCTGAACTCCGTGCTCAGCAAGAGAAACATAGGTCGGATATTATCAAGTGGGTGGTTACAACGGCCATTGGCGTTGCCAGCGTAACCTCCGCCATAGTTCTCGCGGTCAGCCGCATCTTTGGCTGAAAGGAATCCTACCCGGTCAACACCATCCCCACGCAACCCATCAGGGCAGGCTTGCCAACCTGCCCTTTTCCATACCCGGCGGATCAACCCCGCAGTCCAGACATTCCGACAATGGCTTATGGCTAGTGAACGCAGCAACAAATCACCTTTGGCCGGCGGCCTCAGTGGCAAGGCATTGGGGGTTTTGCTGTCGGTAGCGGTTTGCTGCTTTGCCCTTGCGGTCGGGGCGGCTTACGCCCAAACCCCGGTTCCCGCTTATGACGAAGCCGAAGCGCAGTCCATCGACCGGATGCTGATTTGCCCGGTCTGCCCAGCAGAGTCGATTGACCAGGCGCAGGTGCCGTTGGCGCGGCAGATGCGGCAGCAAGTTCGGGAAATGCTGGCGGCCGGCTCCAGCCGCCAGGAAATCCTGGACTGGTTCGCCGACCGCTATGGCCCGGGCGTGCTGGCGGCTCCGCCCAAAACCGGCGTCAACTTGTTGGCTTGGACACTGCCGATAGTGGGGGTAGTGGCGGCGTTGGCGGCCGGCGGCATGGCTATCCGGGCCATGACCGGCCGGCGCCGGGATAACGCCACGGCAAGGGAATCCACCGCAATCCCGGACGGGGAACTGGAGCCGTATCTGGCGGCCGTGGACCGGAGCTTGTCCCTGCCGGACGGGGAAAGTCCAGCCGGGGATAGCGGCCCGGGCGTAGAGGATGACCGGAATGGCTGACTTGGGCGCAATGGCATTGTGGATTGGGCTGGCTTTGTCCGCCTACGCCGCTATCGGGTCGATTCTCGGGCAATTGCGGGGCGTCCCGGCCTTGGTGGAAAGCGCCCGGCGGTCGGTGTATGTGCTGGTTCTGGCAATGCTCGTCGCTACCTTGAGCCTGATTGGCTCCTTTATCAACCGGGATTTCGAGGTGGCGTATGTGGCGGCGCACAGCAACCTGGCCATGCCGGACATTTACACTTGGGTCGCCTTTTACGCCGGCAACGAGGGTTCGCTCCTTTACATCGCCTTTGCCCTGTCGGTAATGGCCGCCATTGCCCTGCGCTGGGCGCCGGCGTCCACCCGGGATACTTTGCCCTATACCACCGCCGCCCTGATGGTGATCCAAACTTTCTTTATCGCCGTTATGGGGTTTATGGCAAATCCCTTTGATAAACTGCCCTTGACGCCGCCGGACGGCGAGGGCATCAACCCTCTACTGACCCATTTCGGAATGTTCTTTCATCCCCCGGCGTTAATGGCTGGATTGATTGGAATTAGCCTGCCGCTTTCCTTTGCCTTGGGCGCGCTGGTCGGCGGCAAGGGGCGGGATGAATGGGTGGACGCCGGCCGGATCTGGGGGCTGATTACTTGGGTGTTACTGGCCGGCGGTCTGCTCCTCGGTTCGTGGTGGGCTTATACCATCCTGGGTTGGGGCGGGTTCTGGTTCTGGGATCCAGTCGAAAACGCCGCCTTTATGCCCTGGCTGGTACTGACCGCTTTTGTCCATTCGGTAATGGTGCAGAAACGGCGGGGGATGTTCCGAATGTGGAATATTGTCCTGATCAATGTTGCCTTCGGATTGGCCTTGTACGGAATGTTTATGAACCGCGGCGGCCCGACGCCCTCGGTACATTCCTTTGGGGCGTCGGATTTGGGCTGGGTATTTCTGATGTTCCTGGCCGTGGGCGTAATCGTTCCCTTCGGCGTGTTTTTCTGGCGGTATGGGCTGCTGAAAAGCGCGCAAAATCTGGATGCGATGCTGTCCCGGGAGGCGGCTTTTCTGGTCAACAACCTGCTGCTACTGGGAATCGCCTTTGTTACGCTATGGGGGACGGTCTATCCGCTTTTTGTGAAACTGGGCGGCGGTGAGGAAATCACCATTGCCCGGCCCTTTTATGACCAGGTCAACGGGCCGCTGCTGCTGGCATTGATTTTCCTGATGGGCGTTGGGCCATTGCTGCCGTGGCGGCGGGCCAATTGGGGCAGTTTGCGGCGGGCTTTACTGATACCCGGCTCCGTGGCGGCGGCGGTAGTAGTCATCCTCCTGCTATTCGTTACCCGCAGCCCCTACGCCCTTATCGGCTTCGGGCTGAGCGGGATGGTAGCGACCGGCATTGCGCTGGAATGGTGGCGGGGAATGCGGTCAAGGCATCGTTCCACCGGAGAGAACTACCCGTTAGCCTTGGGGCGGCTGATTGCCGCCAACCGGCCGCGTTACGGCGGCTACATTGTCCATCTAGCGGTGGTAATGGTAGGCTTGGGGGTATTGGGCGGCTCCCTCTTTGAGCAGCAGCGGGATGTAGTATTGTCGCCCGGAGAAAGCTACGCAATTGCCGACTACCGCTTAACCTATGTGGACACCCGGCAAGCGGTCTTTTCCGACCGCACCGAATACCTGGCTACGCTGGAAGTGTATCGGGATGGGGAACTACTCGAGGTGATGACAGCCCGGCGAAGTTTCTATCCCGCTTTCAATATGGCGTCAACCCTGGCGGCCATACGCTCTACCCCAGTCGAGGATTTCTATGTAGTGCCGAGCGAAAACCGGCCGGATGGCGCGGTAGGATTTCGGATTCTGGTAAATCCCTTGGTGTGGTGGATGTGGGCTGCCGGCCCGGTACTGATTGCCGGAACGGTAGTATCCCTATGGCCGGAACGGCGGCGGGAACGGGCGGCGGCCGGATTGGCCGTCCGGCGGGCGGCCGTAGCCGCGCGCTAACTCGACTAACCGGATAGACTGGATTTATCCGGTTTCGGCTAATCCGGTCTCCAAGGAATAGGAACAATGGCGTTAGTTATCGGAACAGTTTTGGCTTTGCTGAGCGTGGCCGTAGCGGTCTATCCCTTTGCCCGGCGGCGATTGGGTTGGGATAAAGCAGACAACGCAACGGCGGCCGCGGCGGCCGGAGTGGAGACCGCATCCGGAGCCGATACGGCATCTTTGGCGGACATTTACGCCGCCATCCGCACCTTGCAGTTGGAGCGGGAATTAGGCAGCATCCCGGAGGAGCTATACCGGGAGCAGTTGGCGGACTATCGTATCCAGGCGGCCTTGGCCTTGCGGCAACAGGAACAAGCGGCCGGCGGGCTAGGAATAGAGCCGGCTACGCTAGGGGATGCTGAACTGGAAATAGAGATACGGGCGGCCCGGGCCAGTTTGCGCCGACTGGATTCAGACGCCGCCGCCCCGGGAGAAAGGGAATAGTTATGCCCGGGCGTTGGCGGCCGTTGGCGGCGTTTGTCTTGGGACTGCTCATCCTGCTCACAGCGGGGGCCTACAACGGGACGATTCCGGGCATCGCGGCCCAGGAAAGCGTCTCCGTGCAAGGTATCGCAGTAAATGGGACGGCCGGCGGAGCGGTACCGGCTGACTTGCCCATTATGTTGCACGTAATCGACCCGGCCGCCGGCCGGGTAACCACGCAGGAAACTACCACCGACGCCGCGGGCCGCTTTGCCTTTGCGGCCGTAGCCGCGCCGCCCGGCGGCAGCCTTGTCCTGGTGATGGACTACGCCGGAATGCGCTACAATTCCCGGCTGGAACTGGCGGATTTGTCCGCGCCGGTCGAGTTTATAGTGAATGAAACGACCCGGGATATTGGGGTAATCCGTATTGAGCGGCAGACTATGGTCATCGCCGGCATTGATGAAACGGCCCGGGAAATCGCGGCCCTCGAACTGCTGAATGTAGTCAATACCAGCGACCGCACATTGCTGCCGGAGTTGACCAACATCACCAATCCCAACGAAATCAACTTCCTGCGCTTTTCCCTGCCGCAAGGGGCGGACAACTTGGAAGTGCAATCCAACCTGCCCGGCGGGGACATCATCACCATCGGCAACGGCTTCGCCTTAACCGCCCCAGTGCCGCCGGGCCGGCATCAAGTCAACTACAGCTACACCTTTCCCTACGCCGGCGCTGAAGTCGCCTTTAACCAACGGCTCATTCAAGGCGCGGCGGTGTATCAGGTATTGGCCCCAGAACGGCTAGCCGGCATCGGAGTATCGCCATTGCCGCCGCAGCCGCCTCTGGATATTGACGGAACCGGTTATCGCGTTTGGGAACAGCGGGATATTTCGCCGCGGCAAGGGGTCGCGTTAGAACTGTCCAACCTGCCGCAGCCCGGCTTTATCACCGCTTTGACCCAGACCGTTGCTGATGCTGGCTTGTGGCAACGGGCTATCCCCATAATGGTAGGTATAGCCCTACTGGCGGTACTCGTCTATGGCGGGTTACGCGGAGCGCGGCCGGCGGTTGCTGCTGCCGCCACCGCCGGTGGCAATGCGACCGTTGACGCTGACCTGTCTATGGAGCAGCGGCCGGAACTGGTCCAGTCCGTTGCCTTGCTCGATGAACAGTTTGAGCGTGGGCAAGTGGACGCCGCGGAATATCAAGCCCGGCGCGCGGAACTGCTGACCCAACTGCGGTTATTGAGACAGCCGGCGGCGGAATCCCCGGAGCAGTTGCCGTGAATCGCACCGGTTGGCTGCTGCTTGCCGGAGCCGGGCTGGTCATCCTGGCTTTCTTGGGCATTTTGGCGTGGGCATCGTTGCAGACCGGCGGGCGGGCCGTCAGCAGTATCGGCGTCAATACCGAGTTCGGAGCGGTAGCCATTGACACCGCGCCAGCCCGGGACTTTACCCTGGAATTGACCGGCGGCGGCCAAATTGTCCTGTCGGAACTGCGCGGCCAAGTGGTGTTGGTGGACTTTTGGGCGTCTTGGTGCGCGCCGTGCCGCCATGAGGCGCCGGACTTGGAGCAGGTTTATCGGGAATATGCCGGGCGGGAAGTAGAGTTCGTCGGGGTCAATATCTGGGATTTTCCGGGAAATGTCGCGCCGTATATTGAGGAGTTCGAGTTGACTTACCCCAGCGGCATCGATGCCGACGGCGTCATTGCCATTGACTACGGCGTACGCGGCATCCCGGAAAAGTTTTTCATTGACCGCGACGGTATAATCCGGCAAAAGTTCGTCGGGCCAATGCCGGCCGATAATCTGCGGGAAACTTTGGATGGCTTGCTGAATGAATAACCGCCGCCAACCGGGTAAAATAGCCGCCGCAAAACCCTGCTAACCCGCCCGGAGGTTGCCCTATGCCCGGCCCCCTGGATGGCGTCAAAGTTGTCGAGTTCACTGAAATTATTGCCGGCCCCTTTGCCGGGATGCTCCTCGCCGACATGGGCGCCGCCGTCATCAAAGTCGAACCCCCTTGGGGCGACCCTTGGCGCGGCGTTCAGTCCTTTGCCCCCACCGAAAGCCGTCCCTTCATCGCCTACAACCGGGGCAAACGCAGTCTGACCCTGGATTTGACCACTGCCGCCGCCGCGGACATTCTGGCCCGGCTGATTCCCCAAATGGATGTGGCTATCGTCAACTACCGCCCCGATGTCGCCGCCAAACTAGGCGTGGACTACGCCGCTCTCTCCGCCCTCAATCCCCGATTGATTTACTGCGAAAACACCGCCTTTGGCCGCCAAGGGCCGGACGCCCACCGCCCCGGCTACGACCTCATCCTGCAAGCAATGTCCGGCTTGCTGGCCGCCGAGGGCAAGCTCAGCGACAGCGGCGTACCCCAGCATATCGTCTCCTCGCCCTTGGTGGACACTGCCGCCGGCCTCTGCCTGGCTTGGTGTGTCTGCGCCGCCCTGTACCATCGGGAGCGCACCGGTCAAGGGCAAAAGGTAGAAACCACCCTATTGGGCTTGGCCTTGGCGCTATTGGGAATGCGCTTTGTCGAAATAGAATCCCTTGACCGGGCTAATTTCCGCAATACAGTGGAATCTCTCGACGCCCTGCGCCAGGCCGGTTTGCCCTACGCCGACCTGCTGCCAATCTATAACGCCGACCATCCCGTTGCGCCCGGCAACATCTACTACCGCACCTATCAGACCGCCGACGGGGTTATCGCCGTGGGCTGCCTCAGCGACCCTCTGCGCCGCCGCCTACTGGACATCCTGGGCTTGACCGACATTCGCTTCGACCCGGGCTACGACCCCAATTCCGACCGGGCGGCCGCCTTTGGCTCGGAACTGATGGCCCAAGCCGAGGCAGTTTTTCGGGAAAAGCCGGCCGCCCAATGGCTGACCATACTGGAGGAACGCGGCATCCCGGCCGGCCCGGTGCGCTTCGTCGAGGAAATTTTTGACGACCCCCAAGTCCAAGCCAACGCCTTGGTCGCCGAACTGGAACACCAGGACGCCGGCCCCCTGCGGATGTTGGGGACACTAGCTAACTTCAGCGCCACGCCCCTGCAACCGACGCCCCCGCCGGCCCTCGGCCAGCACACCGACCAAATCCTGACCGAACTCGGCTACACCCCGCAGGATATAGTCCAATGGCGGGAAAACGGCGCGTTGCGGTAAAAAGCGGTAAGAACCGCCCGCTTAGCGCTGCCGCCGAAACAATTTCCAAACCGGCGCAGCAAAACCCGGCAGCAGCTCGCCGCCCTCCAGAGTCTCCTCCTCCCCCAAAGTCACCGGCTCCCGATACGGACGATACACCGTGATTGTCACCTGCTCCGGATCCGCCACCCAAACCTCCCGGGATCCATAACTCAGCCACATCCCCGCCTTGGCCGCCAACTCCGCATAAGAATTGCCGGGTGACTTAACCTCCACCACCAAATCCGGGGACAGTTCCGGGTAGCCCCGCGTCCCCGGGATGATACGCCCCGGCGCGATCCAAGCCACATCCGGAGCCCGCACCGTATCCGGCTCCCGTTCCAGGAAGTAACCGGGTTCGCCGGCTCGGACCTCGCCGTAATCCTTTTCCTCGGCATAATTGCCCAAGGCCAAGGCAATGCGTAGCACCGTATCGCCATGCGGGTCTCCAGTAGGCATTTTCTCCACCAACACGCCCCGCAGCAGCTCATAACGCCGCCCGTCCCGCGGCATCAAAAGCAGCTCCTCGGCGGTAATCAACTTGATGGCAGTGACCATAATCCTTCACACCAGCCAAGCCGGATTGGGCTTCGCCCCTAAATAAGCGCCGCCCATTGTACCACAAGCAAGGCGGTGGTAATAGCCGGCAACGGGGGCAGAAAAGGGGTATAATGGGCTATGCACAGTTCCCCAACTGTCGGATTTGGAGGCGCTTATGACCTTGCAGCTCAAGCCCGATGAACAAGCCTGGCTGGACGAATACCGCCAAGCCCTACAGCAAAATTATACCGGCGTGGTCGCTGACTTGGTGGTTTTTGACGCTCAGGAAAGCGATTTGTTCATCCCGGACTACACAGTGAACGTCGTGGTCATCCTGAAAGAAGGAAACCGCCAGACGATAAAGGCGATTGACACTTTGGGATATTCCCTGTCGGCGCTATCCGACGCCATCCCGTTCATCTGGGTTTATACCAAGGCGGAATGGCAGCATCGGCGGCAAAAAAGTCTGCTACCCTATAAAGGCGATGGGGTGACCGTCCGTTCTATCCTGCCCCATTCCACACCGCAAGAAAGTTGAAAGGAATTCACTATGACCACCACCCCATCCAAAAAAATCGCCGTCGTCGGCACCGGCGGCACCGGCAGCGTTATCGGCGGAATGCTCACCGTCGCCGGCCACGATGTAGTTCTGATTGACCAGTGGGGCGCGCACGTCGCGGCAATGCAAGCCCGCGGCCTCTTTATGTCCATTGCCGGCGAGGAGTTCACTTCCCCGGTGCGCGCCCTGCATCTGTACGAAGTCTGCACCCTGGAGCAGCAGTTCGACATCGTCTTTCTCGCTTGCAAATCCTACGATACCCTGTGGCTCACCCAGCTTATCCTCCCCTACCTGAAAGATGACGGCATACTGGTTTCCGCCCAGAACAGCCTTAACGACGAATGGATTGCGCCGCTGGTCGGCCCCACCCGCGCCATCGGCTGCGTCCTCACGATGTCCTCGGAAGTCTTTGAGCCGGGAAGCCTCAAACGCAATACCGCGATGGACCGCACCACCTTTGTCCTCGGCGAACTCCACGGCCGCATCACCCCCCGCTTGCAAGAATTGCAGCAAATCCTCAGCGCCGCCGGCAAAACCGAACTGACTACCAACCTGTGGGGAACCCGCTGGTCCAAACTGGTCTTTAACTGCATCGTCGCCCCGGTCTGCGCCTTGGCCGGCGTCGGCCCGGCTCACTTGACCCAAGCCCCGGAGCGGGTGCGCGTCTGCCTCGAGTTGGGCCGGGAAGCCCTGCTGGTGGGCCAAGCCCAAGGCTACAGTATGGAGCCGGTCTTTGGCTTGTCGATGGAGCAAGCCGCCGCATCCCCGGAGGCTTTGGTCGATAACCTGGTCAAAGCCTCCCAAGCCGAGGGGCGGGAAGCCCGTTCCTTTTTTCATCAGGACATTCTGAAAGGCCGACGCACCGAAGTGGACTACATCAACGGATTGGTCGCCCGCAAAGGCCGGGAAAGCGGCGTACCCACCCCAATGAATGATGCGGCCGTGGCAATGGTGAAACGATTGGAACGGGGCGAAATGGGCCCGGCTCCGGAGAATATCAGCCAACTGGAACGCCTGGCCGCCGGAGGGTAGCCTACCCAATCAGCAAAGGGAACCGTCGGCGATAGCGTTGCATTTTAGGCGGTTTAGCCGGAGATTCGGGTTTTTCAGTAAGGGGACAAGCCGAATTTGCCAATCAAACCACCTAAATCGGAACGCTATCTATCTCTCCCCGCCCCTTTCCTTTACCCCCAAAGCCGGTTATAATCTTTCCCCGTAGCCCGCCAATCAGCCGCCCCTTGCCGCGGCGGAATAGGGGACACCCGCCTATGCCTACCGGAATTGACACCGGCGATACCGCTTGGATGCTTACCGCCACTACCTTTGTGCTGTTTATGACCCTGCCCGGCTTGGCGATGTATTACTCCGGGATGGTCACTTCCAAGTCGGTGCTGTCGGTAGCCATCCAGTGCTTTGCCATCGCCGCCATTGCCAGCCTTATCTGGCTCATTGTCGGCTACGGCTTGGCTTACGGCGAAAGTTTCGGCGGACTCATCGGCATCCTGCAAAACCCCTTCTTTCAGGAAATCAGCGAAACCCGCGCCCGCGGCACCATCCCGGAAATCCTATTCGCCATTTTCCAGATGACCTTTGCCATGACCGCCCCGGCCATCATCGTCGGCTCCTATGTCGAGCGCACCAAATTCTCCACCGTGCTGATTTTCAGCGGTGCCTGGTCCCTGCTGGTCTATGTTCCCATTTGCCATTGGGTTTGGGGCGATGGCTGGCTGAACAGCCTGGGCGTAATGGACTTTGCCGGCGGCTTTGCCCTCCACGCCGCGGTGGGCGCGTCGGCCTTGGTCGCCGCTCTGGTGGTCGGCCAGCGGCTGGGCTTTCCCAACCGCCTGTCGCCGCCGCATAATCCGGGAATGACCGCCGCCGGGGCCGGGATGATGTGGGTCGGCTGGTTCGGCTTTAACGGCGGCAGCGGTTTCAGCACCGAAGCCCACGCCAGCATCGCTATTGCTCTGACCCACGCCTCGGCCTGCGCCGCCGCCCTCACCTGGATTGCCCTCGAGCGGCTGATTTACCGCCGCACTTCCCTGATTGGGATGGTCACCGGCGTAATGGCGGGCTTGGCGGCCATTACCCCCTTGTCCGGCTTCACCAGTCCCGTCGGCGCGCTGCTCCTCGGCGTATCCAGCAGTACCGTCTGTTTCTTTGCCATCGATGTAGTCAAAAACCGCTTTGGCATTGACGACTCCCTGAATGTCTTTGCCGTCCACGGCCTCGGCGGCATCATCGGCTTGCTGCTGCTGCCGATACTGGCCTTGGAAATCCTGTGGGGCACCGGCTACAATGTCCCCGACCGCTCCATCCTGACCCAATTCGGGGTGCAGGCTTTGGGCGTAGCCGTATCCCTGGTTTGGGCGGCTCTGGTCTCTTTCCTGATCCTGCAATTCCTGAACAAGTTCTGTGGCGGCGTCCGCGTTGACCCGGAGGACGAAATCGTCGGCCTCGACTTGGCCATCCACGGCGAGCGCGGCTACGACCTCTAACCCCTCCCCGCCGCCCGCCCGTATTCCCACCGTCATTCCCACGAAAGTGGGAATCCAGACTCCCCATTCCTGAAAATTACTCGAAAATTCATCCCATTTATCCCTTGACAATGATAATTCCCACCCTCATAATAAAAATTGCGAAGGTCAGACCTAGCCCCGGGACGCCGGGTCTCAAAACGATACGCTAGCTTACCGTGAAATACAGCTCACAGCGCGCTGTGGACGCCACCGGCCCCCGCGGCCGTCAAGCGTCCCTGCTCCTAACCCCGGGGAACCGGACTAGGAACCCGCATTCCCCCAACCGGAGCCGCGGAAAACGGCAAATCCCACTAGCCGCCAAACCGCCGCCCCTTCCCTACAGGAGCTGGAGTTAACAGGTTGACTGGAGGCAGTTCAACCAACGGTAGCTGGACTGGGCCAACCCGCCGGAAAGGCAACCATACCATCCGGCGCCAGTAGCCAATTCAAGGTCCGTTGCCGCTAGGCAAATCTGGTCGGGCAAAGCTGGAGTGACGCAGCCAGGATTCCAACCAGCCAGGCAACCCGCATGGCCAGACTAGCCAACCGCCTCCCGCACGGGCGGAACCCGTGGCCACGGGTTCCGCCCCCCAGCGAACTACCCCATAGCAATAGCAAAACCCCAACCCGCCGGGGCGGCCAAAGCCGCCGCCCTGGCCATACCCCGTACTAAAGCCCCGCACCTTCCCGCCTAACTCCGTCCCCAATTGGGACAACCACGAACCGATGACCGGCCCGGACTATCAGCCCCTCGTCGAATAGCCCACACCCCCAAATTGCCCCCTGCAAGCAAGAGGCCGCCGGGGCTAAAACCCCGGCGGCCTTTTGGCTTTATTTTCTGGCGGAGAGAGCGGGATTCGAACCCGCGATATCCTTGCAGATATACCGGTTTTCGAGACCGGCGCCTTCAACCACTCGGCCACCTCTCCGCGCTACTAGGGTGATTGCTCCCTCTATTTTAACCGATGGATGCGGCCGGAGGGAAGTATTCGGCAACGGGAATTTCGATGACACTGGGGCCGTCCAGGGTCAGGGCGTCCTGAACGGCGGCGGCGATGTCCGCCGGGCGTTCCACGTAGTAGCCTTTGGCCCCATAGACTTCAGCCAGGCGGTCGAAGCGGGGGTTTTCCAGGTCAACGCCGATATACTTCTGGTCGAAGTAACGCTGCTGCTGGGCTTTTTCGGCGCCGTGGCAGCCGTTGTTCAATACCAGGTTGACCAGGGGAATGCCTTTGCGGACCGCGGTGTTCAGTTCCTGGGAGGTGTAGAGAAAGCCGCCATCGCCCTGAATGCTTACCGCCGGGCGGTCGGGACGGCCCAGTTTGGTGCCCAAGCCGACGCACAAGCCCATTCCCAAGCCGCCCTGGCCGGCGTAGTTAAACATGGTGCGGGGGAGTTCGTAGTTGAGGCGGTCGTAGGAGAGGCCGGGGGCGACGCCGGCGTCGATAGTTACCATACAATCCGGCGGCAGGACTTGAATCAGTTCCCGATAGACCCGCTGCGGCGGCATGGGGTCGCCGGTCAGTTGGGATTCGGCGTTCAGGCGGGCTTGGCGGCGGGCTTTCAGTTCGGCGATGGCGGCGGTCCATTCCGGGTTGGCTTTGCCCTCCGGGAACTGCTGGCGGAGGATTGCCAGCAGCTGGCGGGCGACGGCTTGGGCGTCGCCGACGATGCCGGCGGCGACCGGGTAGTTGCGGCCGATTTCCTGGGGGTCAATGTCCACCTGGAGGATTTGGGTTTCCGGGTTGAGGACGCTGTAGTCCCAACCGGTGCTGCCCTGATTGATGCGGGTGCCTAAAGCCAGGATGACATCGGCCTGGTGCAGGGCGGTTAGGGCTTCGCTGGCGCCGCGGCCGCCGGGGGGGCCGACATAGAGGCGGTGGCTGTTGGGAAAGGCGTCGTTGTGGCCGTAGGAAGGGACTACCGCCAAGTCGAGGTGTTCAGCCAAGGCGACGGCTTCCGCGGTGGCATCCCCGTCAATGACGCCGCCGCCAGCGAGGAGCAGCGGCCGGCGGGCTTGGGACAAGAGGGCGGCGGCTTGGGCTACGGCTTGGGCGTCGCCGGCGGTTTTGTCGAGGGCGGCGCGGTAGCTTTGCGGGGGCGCGCCGTCCCAATCGAGGGTCTGGCCGTCAATCAAGTCGCGGGGGATGTCGAGGAGTACCGGGCCGCGCTTGCCGTAGAGGGCGGCGCGAAAGGCGTAGCGCAGCATTTCCGGGATGCGCTCGGTTTTGTTGACCTGCACGGCCAGCCGGGTAACGGCCTTGAAAACGCTGACCAGGTCGAATTCCTGGGCGCCGTCCCGATAGATGTAGTCCTGGGCGGCGTTGCCGGCGATGACGATGACCGGGGCGCGGCCTTTGTGGGCCAGGGAGATGCCGGTAGCGAGGTTGATGGTGCCGGGGCCGGAGGTGGTGATGCAGGCGGCCGGCTTGCCGGCGGCCCGGGCGTAGCCGTAAGCCATGAAGGCCGCGCCTTCCTCGTGGCGGGTGTCGATGAAGTGTATGTCGTCCCGGCCGTAAAGTTCGGTGATGATGCTGTTGGTGGTGGTGCCGACCACGCCAAAGATATGGTCGACGCCCTCGGCCCGGAGCCCTTCGACGATGGCCCGGCCGGCGGTCATTTGCGCCATTGGTTGCCCCCTTGCGGCTGGATTGGGTGATTTTGACGGGGGTATTGTAGCACATTGGGGAAGTTTATGTTGGGCGGCAAGGGGATGGTCGCCGGGCAATCGCATCTTAACTGAGCAGGACTTTCAGTTCCGGCCAAGATCGCCCTTCCGGCAAATAGACAAGCTGGCCGGGTCGGTTACGAATCAACACTCCCGCGGTTCCACTCGGCCGTGTCCTTTGTTCAAGGCAGCGGCGTAATCCGCTACCGGAGCCGCCGGCGGGAGTAAGTCCTGCAAATCAGCATGGCAGGAAGGTTCCTCCCGGATTGCCGCATCAAGAACGCTCTTTAGCGACCCGTTGGAATCTACCCATTCCTGCCAAGGTTTCTCCGGGTTCTCCCCGGGCATCAGGTAAAAAGAGGCGTTGGTCTGGGGGTCGAGGTCAACAATAAGCACCTTGAACTGGTGCTTGCTTGCCAGGGTAGCGGCGATTTCCACGGCCATAGTGGTTTTGCCGACGCCGCCCTTGTAGTTTATGAAGCTGATGACCTGCGCCACGGCTCCCTCTTAAATCCAACGATTGGACAGGATAATAACCGATGGGGTTAAGAATAGCAATCGGCAGCAGTTGTTTGGTAGCGTTCCGATTTAGGTGGTTTGATTGGCGAATTCGGGTTTTGCAGTAAGGGTACAAGCCAAATCACCGGCTAAACCACCTAAAATGCAACGCTATCCAGTTGTTTCAAGGGCGTAGAGGTCAAAACCCGATAAGTCCAACATTGAAACCCGCCCCCAACAACCCGTACGGCAGCATTGCTACTGCGGCAATCAGGATGGCGGTTTCGGCGGTTTCATTGGCGGCGCCGTAGCAGTCGCCGGTTAGGCCGTCGAGCAGACGGGACATTGCTTTGCCCATCAGCCAGGTCAGGGCGGATATGCCGGTGAGCAGGATTAGGCCGCCGTAGCCGCCGAGGATTAGGGCGGCGGCGGTTGCCATTATCGCCGCTGCGGTGGTGGCTACCCGGCTGCGGCTTTGGTGGAAGGGGGAGCCTAATCCCTGGCTGCGGGCATAGGGGAAGGATGCCAGGAGCAGGGTCATGGTCCAGCGGGAAAGGGTTGGGAAAAGCAGCAAGACTATTTCCTTGCCGGGCGCATTCAGGGAGAGGAGGGATAACAGGGCGGCGTATTTGAGGAGCAGGAGGCCGGCGGCGCCGGCCACGGCAAAAGCGCCGACATGGGAGTCCCGCATAATTTCCCGCCGCCGCTCCGGGGTGTAGCCGCCAAAGAGACCATCGCATACATCCATAAAGCCGTCGAGGTGGAGGCCGCGGGTGAGGGCAATGAGCAGCACGGTCAGCAGGGCGGCGGTGAGATAGACGGGAAAGATTTCCCGCGCGCCGCGCTCGACGCCCAACAGCAGCAAGCCAAGGAGCAAGCCGACCAGGGGAAACCAGGCCCGGGAGGCGCTGAGGGCTTGCGGGCTAAACCCGCCGGGCCAACGGGCCGGCAGAAAGGTTAAAAAACTGACGGCAGCCAGAAATGACGCCAACTTTTTGTCCTTGATTGACCGGAAGGAATCGGGTTTGCAGGCTAATCGTCCCGGTCGGAGACGCCGGCCTCGGCGAAGGTAGCCATTTCGGAAAGACAGCGGGCGGCGGCGTCAATCAGGGGCATGGCCAAGGCCGCGCCAGTGCCTTCGCCGAGGCGCATTCCCAAGTCGAGGAGCGGAGTTAGTTCCATGGCATCCAGTCCGATGCGATGGCCCGGCTCGGCGGATTGGTGGGCGGCGATGAAGTAGTCCCGGGCCGCCGGGGCGATGCGCCAAGCGATGAGGGCGGCGGCTCCGGAGATGAAACCGTCCACTACGACCGGGCGGCGGGCGGCGGCCGCGCCGAGCATTGCCCCGGCTAGTACGCCGATTTCCAATCCGCCTACTTTGGTCAGCACATCCAGTCCGTCATTGGGGTCGGGGTTGTTGACGGACAAAGCCTGTTGGATTACCGCGATTTTGCGGGCCAGGCCGGGGTCGTCCAAGCCGGTGCCGCGGCCGGTGACGATGGCCGGGTCGCGGCCGGTGATGACGGCGGTGATGGCACTGGCGGCGGTGGTGTTGCCGATGCCCATATCGCCGCAGGCAATGAGGTCGGCGCCGGCGGCAATCTGCTCTTGGGCGGCGGCAATGCCGATTTCCAGGCAGCGGAGGGCTTGCTCCGGGGACATTGCGGGGCCGGCGGCCATATTTGCGGTGCCATAGGCTACCTTGACGGAGCGTAGCAGGGGATGGGGCGCCAAGTCGGCGGCGACGCCGGCGTCGAGGATGACGATTTCGGCGCCGGCGTGGCGGGACAGGACATTGATGGCGGCGCCGCCGTTCAGGAAGTTGGCGACCATTTGGGGGGTAACTTCCTGGGGGTAGGCGCTGACGCCTTCGGCAACGACGCCGTGGTCGCCGGCGGCGAGGATGACGGATTTGCGGCGGATTTGCGGGGTGGGTTCGCCAAAGATGCCGGCCAGCATTACCGACAAATCCTCGAGGCGGCCGAGGCTGCCGGGGGGCTTGGTTAGAGTATCCTGACGGGCGCGGGCGGCGGCCATGGCCGCGGCGTCGCGGGGGGCAATGGATTCCAGGGTGCGGTCAACTTGGGGAGAGAGGGTCATAGCGGGGCCTCCGGTAGTAATGGCTAATTGGTTGCTGGGCGTGCGGCCCGCAAGGCTTGTTGGTAGAGGCGGGCACTGATGCGGAACTCGGCTTGTCGCAGATGGTCCAGGTCGGCTTGCAGGGTGTCTATTATGCCCTCCCGGGTGGCTTGGGTCAGGATGCCGACGACGCCGGTCAGGGTAAGGTTATATTCCATAGCCCGGCGGCGGCCTTTCGCCTCGTCGATTATCAAAAGCGCCGCTTGATTGGACAAAGCCAGGGCAATGGCTTCGGCCTCGCCCGCCCCCAAGCCCGCTCCGGCCACGGCGACCAATTGCCGGTCGAAGGTGTCGGCTACCCGGAGCCAACCGACGGCGGCCGCCGCCGCTACTTCTGGAGAGCCGGCTTTGTCGGCCCCGCTTTCCACTACTTCCCGCCATACTGCCGGGGGGATCCATACTTCGCCGTAAAACTCGCGCAGCAGTTCGAGATGCCCTACGACGGAAAGGCCGACCAGCGGGGAAGCGTTGCTAACGACGGGGCCGGGCGGCATTACGCATATCCTCCGCCAAGTCTGACACGGAGTATTGCAGGACGATGTCCCGTTCGCCCCGCAAATCGTGGAAATCCCACCAACTCCACCCGGCGAATTTGCGGATGGGGCCGGAGTTCAGGATCCACTGTTCGTACAAGTCCAGGGCCAGTTCCTGGCGGAGTTGCGGCAGCAGTTCATCCGGGGGGAGGGACAAGGCGGCCTGCACTTCCGCGGGGATTTTGAGGGAAAGGGTGCCTTTGGGGTGGCACTGGCCGGCTTGGCCGCCGGGTTCCCGGTCGAGGAATTCCTCGGTTTCCCGGACGCGGGTGCGTTCCTGGAGCAGGGCGTTGAATTGGGATAGGGGCAAGCCGGCGAAGGATGCGGCTACTTGGCAGGAAAGGCGACCCTGTTCGCACAGGGCGCAAGCCAGTTCTCGGCGCAGCAGTTCCTCAGCCGCGGCCGGGGGCAAGCCCAAGTTGTAAAGGAGGTTTTCGGTTATTTCCAGTTCTACCGGAGGCATTGCTCACTCCTTTGCCGGGGATGGCTGGTTAGGTTGGTGCAGCGGACGTACGGCAGCGGCCGCTATCCGAGCTAGAACTCGATACCCGGCTGGGCTTTGATGCCCTGCTGGTAGGGGTGTTTGACGACCTGCATTTCGGTTACGAGGTCGGCGTATTCCACCAGTTGCTGCGGGGCGTGGCGGCCGGTGATGATGATGTGCAGCATTTCGGGGCGGTTTTGCAGGGCGGCGATGACTTCGTCGACGGGAATCCAGCCGTAGTGCAGGGGGTAGGTGAACTCGTCGAGAACCACCAGGTCGTGGTCACCGGCGGCGATAACCTCTTTGGCGTCCTCCCACAGGGCGCGGGCCAGGTCGGCGCTCTGTTCCAAATCCCGGGAGCGCCAGGTAAAGCCGTCGCCCATGGCGCGCATGGTGACGCCGATTTTCTGGGCGGCGCGCTGTTCGCCGAAGTTGGCGGTGGTGTGCTTGATGAACTGGAGCATAATCACCCGCAGGTCGCGGCCCCAAGCGCGGAACAGGACGCCCATGGCGGCGGTGGTCTTGCCCTTGCCGTTGCCGGTGTTGACGATGACCAGTCCCTTGTTGATGCGGGGGCCTTTGACGGACTGCGGCCCCGCTTGGTTGGCTTGTTCGGTAGTCATAGTGGCTTACCCTCGAGCTGGATTGGGAATTGTCCCTTGGGGATTTAACTATAACACGGCGCAGGTGTCCACGAAGCGTTGAGCCAAGCCGGGCGCGCTGCCGAGGTGGATGTGGATGTAGGAGGCCCAAAGGCTGCCGATATGGAAACCCTCGCGGCGGTTGTCTTGGTTCACTACCCGGTAGAGGGCGGTTTCCGGGGCAGGCGGTTCGGCCAATACGGACCAGTGGAATTCGTGGCCACGGACTTGCTGGCCGGGCTGCAACAGCGGCGTGGCGTGGGCGGCGGCTACTTCCCGGTAGCCGAGGGTCAGCCGGCGGTGGGACATTGAGGATACGACCGGCAAAGCGCCGACCATGGGATAGTCGTTGCCATCCAGGTCGGAAAGGCTTTGGCCCAGATACATCAGGCCGCCACATTCGGCATAGACCGGGATTTGGCGTTGGATGGCGGCGCGCAGGGATGCCAGCATGGGGCGGTTGGCGGAGAGTTCGGCGGCAAAGAGTTCGGGGAAGCCGCCGCCGATATAGACTCCGCCGGCCGCCGGGGGCAAGGCGGCGTCGGTCAAGGGGCTGAAGGGCAGCAGTTCCGCGCCCCAAGCTTGCAGCAAGTCGAGGGAATCCTGATAGTAGAAGCTGAAGGCTTTATCCTGGGCTACGGCGATGCGGGCGCGGGTAGGCTGGGGTTCAGCCGGATAGACTTGGGGGGTTCCGGCCGGCGGGTTGGCAGTGGCGGCTAGGTCCAACAGGGTATCCAAGTCAATAGTTTCCGCAACCTGGGCGGTCAAGTCGTCGTACCACTGGCGTACTACGGTGCCTTCGACGGTGGGAATCAAGCCGAGGTGCCGCTCCGGCTGGTTAAAAGCGTCTTTGCGGGGGAGGTAGCCCAAGACCGGCAAGCCGGTGGTGGCTTCAATTTGGGGTTGGCAAAAGTCCATGTGGCGGGGGCCGCCGATGCCGTTGAGGATGACGCCGGCAATTCGCAGGGCGGGGTCAAACTGCTGGTAGCCGAGGATTTCGGCGGCGACGCTGCGGGCAACTTTAGCGGCGTCGGCGACCAGGATGACCGGGGCGTCGAGGAGTTTGGCCAGTTGGGCGGTGGAGCCTTCCTCGGAGAGGGCGTCATGGCCGTCATAGAGGCCCATCACGCCCTCGATGATGGCGATTTTTTCAGTGCCGACGGCGCGGCGGAACAGTTCGGTCACCGTGGGCGGCGGCAGCAGCCAAGTATCCAAGTTGCGGGAGGGGACGCCGCAAGCCAGTTGGTGATAGGAAGGGTCGATGTAGTCAGGCCCGGACTTGAAGGGCTGGACGGCATAGCCGCGGCGGGTCAGCGCGCCCATTAGGCCGGTGGCGATGGTGGTTTTGCCGACGCCGCTGCGTACGCCGGCGATTACGATGGCGGCGGTCATTAGGCTGCTCCGCGTATGGGCTGTAACATTTTGACTATTCCTCCGGGGGCGGCCGGCTTGGGTTTGCCGGGTTGCTGCCTATTATGCAACGGAGGGGCGGATAATGCTACCCGGCGGCGGCTACTTACGGTTATTCCAGTGAAAAGGGGAATCCAGAGTCCCCGGTTTTCCTGGATTCCCACTTTCGTGGGAATGACGTTGCGATATGCGATAGATCTGGGTATGGGATGGACTGAGGGTTGGCGAAAGAGGGCCGGGCGGGCTACCCGCCGCAGCGGGCCGCGCCGTCGGGCAGCGCAGTGGAGGAGGTACTGTGCCGCCGGGAAAGCGCGGGCCGCCCGGCCGTCTCTCGGGAAGGAGTCCAACGGCAATCGCCATTGGACGGGATGATTGCGGACGGGGACGCGGCGGGAAGGGCAAAGAAAAAGCCTGACTTTCCCGGTCAGGCTGGATCCAGTCAAGAGACTAATACACCTTGCCGCGAAGCGTATTCCGTCAAGTTCCCAGGCAGGTCTCCTGGCTTCTGGCTGCTGACGAACCCGCTCGGCCTTCCCGGCCCGGCAATTGTTGGGGCCAGTGGCTTGTTTCCGCGTTGCGGATTTAGAGGGGGGTTCTCGCCAGTCACAGTGGCGCGACCACGCCGGATTTGCACCGGCTTCCCTTTTCAGCCCCGGATTTTCTGCGATGGATAATGCCGGGGCCACCTGGGGACTTTGGGCTATTCGGTTGTTAAGGGCGTTGGGTTAGGGGATAGATTGTATAACGGGTTGGGGATGGTGTCAAGGGGCAATTCAGGCAGCGGCGCGGTTCATTTTGGCGAATAACCTTGGAGCATCGAGGCGCGGTCGGGGAATTTCTGCCCGGACTGAACGGAACTTTCATCGGCAACCGGAATGACGCCGCCGTTGCAATGCGCTATAATAATCCCCGTTGCCCCGGGCCGGCCGGCGGCCCGGCATCTTGGTAAGGATGGCATAGTCAAGTCAGGATGAATCAGTTGGCGCGTGCCGCCCATTGGGCGGACCGATTAGTGCATAACCGGGTTTTTGAATACTCCATCATCGGAGTCATTCTCTTTAACGCCGTCCTGCTGGGACTGGCGACCGTGCCGGAAGCCCGGCCTTATGCGGAGTTGATCCGCTTGGGCAATCGGGCGGTACTGGGCATTTTCATCGTCGAAGCCCTGCTGAAAATGCTGGCCTTCGCCCCCCGCAGCTACCTCTACTTCCGGGACGGCTGGAATGTTTTTGACTTTCTGATTATCGTCCTCGGCTTGGCGCCGACTACCGGCCAGTTCGCCGCGATCGGGCGGCTGGCCCGGCTGCTGCGGATTTTCCGTCTGGTGTCGACGGTGCGCGAGCTGCGGATGGTCGCCTCCGCCCTGATGCACGCCTTGCCCAGCGTCTCCCATGTTGTCGCCCTGTTGGCCGTTTTCCACTACATCTACGCCATCATCGGCTTTCAGCTGTTCCAGGAAACCAACCCGGCCAACTGGGGCACCTTGGGGCAGGCGGTGCTGACCCTGTTCAGCCTGCTGACCCTGGACGACTGGACGCGGATAATGCTCCTCGATATGCAGGCCGCGCCCTTGGCCTGGATTTTCTATGTCAGCTACATCTCCATCGGCACCTTTGTGGTAATCAACCTTTTCGTTGCCATCATCGTCAACAGCCTCGAGGAAATCCGCGAGCAGCACCAGCGCGACGCCGACCGGCTGCAAGCCCCTTCCCACGATGAACTGCTCCAGGAATTGCGCCAAGCCCGGGAGATGATGCTGCGCCTCGAGCGGCTGCTCGAGGCGGAGGACGACGAACAGTCTCATAAAGAGGATGGGCCGGGGTAGCCGATTGCCTTACCCGGCAATAGAAATCGCCATTCCCGCCCTTCTCCATCGTCATTCCCACGAAAGTGGGAATCCAGAAAAGCCGAGGACTCTGGATTCCCCTTTTCCCGGGAATGACGATAAGCCAGCCGCCAGGTATCTGCGATAGCCCGGCCCCTAAGCCGCCAAAGCCATCCGCTGCCGCCCGTAGTTGATGGCGCTGGCGTAGCGGGCCGCTTCCGGGCTGGCTTTCTTGCACCGCTCCATAATCCGAAAGATGGTGCGTACCGTTACCGAAAACCGTTCCGCCGTTGCCTCCGCCGACAGCCTTTCCCGCTCCATCACCGCCACCACCCGGAAATCCTTGGCCAGCCGCCGGTTCTGCTGATACCACTCCAGGTCGTCGAACTTGCACTGCGGCAAAGGGCAGTCCAGGCAGGAATCCGACGCCTCGCACCCGGTATCCGCATAGTGAAAAAACTCCGGCGTCGCGTCCACCGCCCGGATTTGGCTCTCCAACGCTTGCTGCGTCATTGCGTTCACCTCCGCTTCCATAAAACTTTTGTTCTAGGTTGCGGCAAAGTATAGAACTCCTGTTCTTTCCCTGTCAACCCTTCTTTTCGTCAATTTTCGGACAATTTTAAGAAATCAACCAAAATTGACGCCGGCTATTCCCTGGGCTATATTCGGGGCAAAGCAATCCGGGAATAGAACTGCCACAACCGCCATCCCTTGCTGCTATAATAGGCTGGCAAGCTGTAACCATCAGGAGTCGCTACTATGACTGTTTCCGAATCGTTTGCTGAATTGACGCCTTTGGAGTATTTGGCGGCCGCCGATAAGGAATGGGCTACCGGGCATCATCAGGCGGCCGCTGCCCTGCTGTGGAAGGCTACCAAGTCCACTTTTATTGGCTTGGCCCGGGAGCGGGGGCTGGAGTATGACGAGTATTTGATTGACTTGGCGAAGGCGTTGGAGGGGGACGGTTCCGTTGGTGAGGGTTACTACCGGGATTGCCTGATTGGGGGCAAGCTGATGCGGGATCACGCCGAGTTGGATGTGCTGGAGGGTTTTCGGCTGGAAAGTTCCTATCGGTTGGCCCGGAAGTTCATTGTGGAACAGCACTGTGACCAGCAGTAGCCGGCATAGCCAAAGGGCGGCGCGGCACGCGATAAGGGCGCAGAATTACCGGCGTCAAGCGCGGTTGCTGCTGGAAGGGGATGATGACATGGATTGCGCCGCTGCGCTCATCTACGAAGCGGCGAAGCAGTGCATCAATGCCGTTGCCAACCAGCAAGGGCAAAACCCCGGTTCCACTGGCGGGAAGGAGCGTTTTCTTTATCGGTTAGCCGAGCAAGGCAATGCCCCGTCGAACTTGGAACGCTGGTGGCAATCTGCCGACCAACTGCATATCTACGCTGACCGGGAAAACCTCTCCCGTCAGGACTATATGGAAGCGTGGTCCCGGGCCGAGGCTTTCATTGCCTATATGTTGGGGCTTTACGCCGGGCGGGGGTAGCGGGGGTGGGTTGCCTTTAATTCGCTATCCTGATCAACATTGACACTTCTATTCCCCCAACCTATACTGCACACTGCATAAAACCCCGGCGCGCTACCGATTGGCAGGAGGGCGGCTGTTATGACTGTTTCCGCAGGGCAAACCCGGCCGGATGGCGGCGATGCCATTCTGGAAGCCTTTCGCAACCTGGGCATCGACTATATTATTTCGTCGCCCGGTTCGGAGTGGGCGCCGGTGTGGGAGGCTTTGGCGCGGCAGAAAATCAACGAGACGCCGGGGCCGACTTATATCAACTGCTGGCACGAGACGCTGGCGGTGGATCTGGCGTTGGGCTATACGCGGGTTACCGGGCGGATGCAGGCGGTGTTGCTGCACGCCGGCGTGGGGCTGCTGCAAGGGGGCGTGGGGATTCACGGGGCTTGGCTGGGCGAAGCGCCGATGCTGGTTTGCTCCGGGGAAGCGATCAGCTACGGGGAAAACCCGGAGTTGGATCCGCAAGGGCAGTGGTATCGCAATCTCAGCGTGGTGGGCGGGCCGAACCGATTTGTGGAGCCTTTTACCAAGTGGAGCGGGCAGGCGACCAGTCCGCATACGCTATATGAGCAATTGGTGCGGGCCGGGGAGATGGCGCAGCGGGTGCCTAAGGGGCCGGCGTTTCTGGATGTTCCCATTGAGACGATGATTCAGCCCTGGGCGGCTCCGGAGAAAATCCGCCCGGTTCCAGTTGCGCCCAAGACCCGGCCGGCGGATGCGGACCTGGAACGATTGGCGGCCCGCATTGCGGACAGTCAAAGGCCGCTGATTATTGCCGAGGGTTCGGGGCAGGAAGTGGCCGGGTTTGACGCTCTGGTTCAGTTGGCGGATTTGATGGCGATTCCGGTGATTGAAAGCGCGTCCACTTACGCCAACTTTCCCAAGAGCCATCCGCTTTATTTGGGGGCTAACCCGGAGCCGCTGATGCACCAGTCGGATTTGGTGCTGCTGTTGGGGAGCCGGTCGCCGTGGTATCCGCCCCATGCCGGGCCGGCCCAGGCGACGGTGATTGCTTTGGGGGAAAATCCGCTGAAGGGGCAGATGGCTTATCAGAATTTGCTGGCGGACGGCTATGTCGAGGGGGATTTGACGCTGACTTTGCAATTGCTGACGGCCGCGCTGGAAAGCAGCGGCGCAGCCAGCGGCACTTACGCCGCTAAAGTTGCGGAACGGCGGGATTACTGGACGGGAGAGCATAACCGGCAGCGGGAAAGTCGGCAGGCGGCGGAAGCGGCGGCGTGTTCCCGGCAGCCGATCGACCCGGTTTGGCTGTGCGCCGCGGTCAGCGCGGCGATGCCGGAGGATGCGGTCTTTGTCGAGGAGGTTACTTCGCACCGGGGGCAGGTGATGCGTCATGTGCAGTGGGATCGGCCGCAGAGCTACTTTCATCCCAACGGCGGCCTGGGTCAGGGTTTGGGGTTGGCTTTGGGGGTGAAACTGGCAATGCCGAACCGCCCGGTGGTGGCGCTGATGGGCGATGGGGGCTTTCTCTATAATCCGGTGACGCAGAGTTTCGGGGTAGCCGGGGAAGCCAATTTGCCTTTCCTGACGGTGATTTTCAACAACGGCAACTATGAGGCGATGCGGCGCAATCACTTGCATTATTACCCGGAAGGCACCGCCGCCCAATCGGATTTGTGGCACGGCGTACACATTCCCGGGCCGGATTATGCCCAACTGGTGACGCCTTTTGGCGGCTATGGGGTGCGGGTTACGGACCCGGAGCAGCTGGTACCGGCGTTGCAAGACGCCTTGGCGGCGGTCAACGCGGGGCGGATTGCTTTGGTGGATGTGGTTTTGTCGGTCTAAACAAAGGGGGGAAACCAGCCCGGTCGGTGTGTTATAATGCTGCTTGCAATTTTTGCGGCGGCATCATTTTAACATTCGGGCGGCGCTTTCATTATGCTTGAGGGTATCTTTCAACCGGGACTCCTGCTATCCCTGTTTCAAGCCGGGGAGGGCGAAATCCTTGACCTGGTGGTCAAGCTGCTAATCCAGTTGGCGGTGATTTTGTTCGCGGCCAAGGTGGCCGGGGAACTGGCGACGCGGTTTCTCAAAATTCCCTCGGTACTGGCCGAACTGGGGGCGGGCATCCTGATTGGCCCCTATGTCTTGGGGGGAATGTCCTTTTTCGGGTGGGCGGCGCTGTTTCCCGGGGGCTATGTGGATCCGGAGTTAGGGCCGATGTCCCTGTTTGGCCTGACCATCCCGTTTATTCATACGGTACAGGATGGGGTTTCGGTTACCGGCATACCGGTGAGCAATCAACTGTATGCGCTGGCGCAAATAGGCTCCATCGTCCTGCTGTTTTCCATCGGGCTGGAGACGAACCTGCGGCAGTTCATCCGCTACGCCGGGCCGGCGACGGCGGTAGCCCTGGGCGGGGTCATCCTGCCCTTTGCCTTGGGAGTCGGAGCTACGGTGATGTTTGGCTTTGCCGGGCCGGATGGCATTTTTTCGCTTGAAGCCCTGTTTATGGGCGTCATTATGACGGCTACCTCGGTGGGCATTACGGCGCGGGTGTTGGCGGACCTGAACAGCCTGGACAACCCGGAGGGGGTTACGATTATCGCCGCCGCCGTGGTGGACGATGTGCTGGGTATCCTGATTTTGACGGTGGTTATCGGCATCGGCGTGTCAGGGGCAGAATTTACCTGGGGCAACTTTGGCTGGATTAGTTTTAAGGCCATCGGGTTCTGGCTGGGGTTGACCGGCATCGGGATTCTGGCCGCGCCCCACATTGAGCGGATGGTGCGGCATTTCCGTACGCCGGGGTCGGGTCTGGTGTTTGCGCTGGCGTTGGCGTTGCTGGCGGCCGGGTTGGCCGAGGTGTTTGGGCTGGCTTTTATCATCGGGGCTTTTTCGGTGGGCTTGGCTTTGTCCAGTACCCGGATGGGGGAGCAGGTCGAGGAAGCGATGACCAGTATTCTGGACTTCCTGGTGCCGGTGTTCTTTGTGGTAATGGGGATGCTGGTGGACATTGCGGCGATGCAGAATGCCATCGTGTTCGGGCTGGTGATTTCAGGATTGGCGATAGTGTCCAAAGTGGTGGGTTCCGGCGGGCCGGCGTTGGTCAGCGGGTTCAACCTGCGCGGCGGGGCGCGCATCGGCGTGGGGATGATGCCGCGGGGTGAAGTGGCGCTGATTATCGCCGGGGTGGGTCTGACGGAGGGGATTATCGGGCATGACCTGTTCGGGGTGGGCATAATGATGACGATGCTGACGACGCTGTTGGCGCCGATACTGCTGGTGCCGCTGTTCAGCAAGGGCGGGGCCGGCACCAAGGCCAAGGGGGAGCTTACCCAGGAAAGCGGCGCGGTGGCGGACGATTAGTCGGCCGGCGGGAGTCCCCGGCGCTGAACTACGCTAAACTGCGATAAACCACGACGAACCGGGAAAAAGGGCAAAGGAGACGGCGGCGTTATGATTGGGGTTCTGACGCACCATTGGGCCAAGGCGGACAAGGTGGCGGAAGCCCGGAAACTGCTGGAGGGCAACGGGCTGGCGCAAAGCAAAGCCCCGGGGTTCGGCAGCCGGGAGACGCTTTATTCCCTGGCGGAGCCGGGCAAGATTACTACCTTGGTGACTTGGGAAAGCAACGAGATTTATGATGCATGGCGGGCCAGCCCGGAGCGGGCGGTGGCGATGGCTGGGGCTGAGGAGTTGTGGGCGCAGCCGCCGCAGTCGGAACGGTTCGAGGTGGCGTAGAGTACGATTTTAGCCGGTTCGAGCCGGTTTTAGCCAATCCGCGCCAATTCCTGCCGATTGCCGCGCCGGCGCGGGAAGGATGGCGGTTTGACGGGTTATTGATGATTATTCCCTTACCGGGCTCCTTAGGCTGGGATGGGGCCGGATTCCGGCGGCGTTAAGCTGATGCCCGATTTTGTTCCGGCTAAACTGGCGGTGGTTAGACGCTCGCCCCGGGCGGCGGTGCGCGTGCTGACTGCCGCCAGTCCTTTTGTGGTTTGCTTAATCCTGCTGCTGACCGGCTGGCCGCTGCTGGATGATTACGGGGTGCATTTTGACCAGGTTCACCAGCGGCGGTTGGCGCAGGCCACGGTGGACTATGCTTTGCGGGCTAATGATGACCTGCTGCGGGAGGATGGGGGCGGCGCCGGCACGGACCGCTATTACGGGGTGGCTTTCTTTGGGCTGCTGGAGCTGGTGGAGCGGGGGTTGGGGCTGGCGGAGGAACGCAGCGTCGCTTTAAGCCGGCATTTTTTGACCCATCTATTCTTTCTGGCGGCGGGGCTTTGCTGCTACCGGCTGGTTTGGCATTTGTTCGGCAGTCGGTGGTTGGCAATGCTGGCAATGCTGCTGTTTCTATTTCATCCCCGGCTATATGCCCATTCCTTTTTTAACACCAAGGATTTGCCCTTTTTAAGTATGTTTATGGTGGCCCTGTATCTGGTGGAGCGGGCTTGGCGGCGGGATACCTGGGGGGCGTTTCTGCTGGGCGGCGTTGCCGTGGGGCTGCTGACCAATGTACGGGTTATCGGGGTGATGCTGCTGCCGGCGGCGCTGGCATTGCGGGGGATGGATCTGTTTTATGCCGGCGGCGCAGGGCGGCGGAAGCATATTCTAGTCACCGGCGGGATCTTTGCGGCGGCGGCCGGGCTGACGCTGTACGCTACTTGGCCGTTTCTGTGGAGCGACCCGGTGGGCAATTTTGTGGCGGCCGGGCGGGTGATGGCGCAGTTCCCTTACTTCCCCTATACGAATTTGCAACTGTTTCAAGGGGAGTTCTGGCGGCCGGATGAATTGCCCTGGCGGTATGTGCCGGTGTGGGCGGTTATATCCACACCACCGGCGGTACTGCTGCTGGGCGTTATCGGGGCGGCGGCGGTTGCCGGGTTGGGGATAGTGCGGCCGCGGGCGGTCTGGAGCAATACCCGGCTGCGTTTCGGGCTGCTACTGCTGGCCGGGGTGGTTCTGCCGGTGGCAGCGGTGGCACTGCTGGGCGCAACGCTATATACCGGCTGGCGGCAGATGTTTTTTATCTATACGCCCTGGGGATTGTTGGCGGCGTATGGCATTGGTTGGTTGTTGGCGGCGTATAAAGGATGGCGGGCGCGGGCGGCAGTGTATGGTTTGACGGGATTGGGGGTGGGCTTGGCGGCTTGGCAGATGGTACAGCTACATCCTTATGGGGAAATGTATTTTAACTTTCTGGCGGATCGGGCAAGCCCGGAGGGGTTGCGCGGCCAGTACGATTTGCCCTACAGCCGGGCGTCGTTGATGGCGGGGTATCGTTATGCGCTGCGGGAAAATCCGGGGGGCGTAATCAACTTGGGCGGAGAGCGCACGGAGAGTTGGGGAATGCTGCGGGCCGAGGAACGGCGGCGGCTCGGGTTTGATGGGTCTCAAGACCCGGATTATTACATTATTCCGGTGCACCGCCGCTACGCTGCAAACGGGCGGGCGCGGGAGGTTTTTCCGCCGGCGGTGTATCGGGAAAGGCGGTACAATAATACGGCGCTGACGGTGGCAACGCCGGATTTGGCGCGGGTGGATGATGCTACAGCCGGGGGCTACCGGGAGCTGTATCGGGGGGCGACGGCCGGGGAGCCGCTGCTGCGGGCGGATTTTGACGCTTACCGCTATGGGGGGCGGCTGGTTCTGGTTAAGGAACGGTGTCAAGCGGGGGATTTGGCGGCGCCGTTTCAAGCGGATATTTACCCGGCGGATGGCCGGGAACTGCCGGCCGGGCGGCGAGCGGCCGGGTTCAGCGGCAGCGGGGAGATTTGGGGCGTGAAGTTTGACGGGAAGTGTTTGGCGGCTACGGCGTTGCCGGATTATGCCATTGCCCGAATCCGGGTTTATCAGGTTAAGGAGGGGACGGTGGCTTGGGAAGGGGATTATTATTCGGAAGGGTATGCGGCGGATTTTCGGGAAAGGTATGCGGCGGCAGCGGCGGGACATTTGGCGGCGCGGGCGGTTTTTGACTTGTATCTGGGGGATAAGGCGATAGTTTATCTCAAGGAGCCGTGCCGGGCGGCGGATACACAAGACCGGTTCTTTCTGCATATTGTGCCGGCTAGTCGGGAGGATTTGCCGGCGGCACGGCAGACGGCGGGGTTTGACAATCGGGATTTTGCGTTTGAGGAGCGTGGGGTACGGTTGGAAGGGAAGTGTTGGGCGGGGGCGGCTTTGCCGGACTATCCGATAAGCGGTATCCGTACCGGCCAATTTGTCGGGGGGAAGGGCAATGTTTGGCAGGTGGAGTTGGCGGTGGGGGAGTAGGCGGGGTGGGGGATGGCGGCGTTTTCTGCTGCCGGTCAGGGCAACAGGGAATTGATGACATCCCAAGGAACTAGAGTGCTACCGGTATTATCCCCGCAGACGGCGATGCCAATAAGCCGGTTAGTGGTATTGTTGACAACGGGGCTGCCACTATAACCGGGGTACACCGGCGCGCTAATGGTTATGACATCCGTACTTACTAACGGACATCCGCCCCGGGTCGTGTAACTCAACTTATACGAAGTAACTTCTCCCTCGGACAAGATATGCCCAAGGGCTTCATTGCCCCAATAACCATCTTGGCAATTAGGAATGAACTCATCGGTAATATCGACAATAGCTACGTCCTGGTCAAGGTACTTGAAAGTTACCGGTTTCCAGCCGACATTGCGGCCAAGGGGATATTCGATATAGAGCCGGCGGCTATTCCCCACTACATGGGCGGCGGTGATGAGATAATCCTTGCAGCCGACGGTTTGGATAAAACCTCGGCCCGAGCCATCGTTGGAATAGACCTTAATGCCCTCATAAACGCTGACCCTCTCCGACGCCAAGGGCGTTGGCGTGGGGCGATACCATATAGTCGGAGTTGGGGTCGGGTAACGGGTATAAGTGGGGCGGGGCGTGTGAGTTGGCCGGGGTGTTGCGGTGGGATATGGGGTGTGCGTCGGATGAGGGGTGTGCGTAGGTTGAGGGGTATAAGTCGGCCGGGGAGTGTAGGTTGGTTCCGGAGTGGACAAAAGGTTAATCGTCAGGCGTTGACTGGCGATAACTTCATCCTGCTGAATGATAATTCGGTTCTGCCCGGTGATACCATCGTTCTGCTCTGCAATGACCGAATTGGCAGACTCGATATAAGACCGGGCTGCGTCAATATCAGCCTCGGCAGTCCCCAAACTATCGCGCTGGGACACGATAAGGTCGTTAGCTTGCCGCATTTGCTCCTTTTGGGCCGAGTATGCCTCCTGCCACCGGGTCTCGACTTCGGAAACGACAACAGCCTGCCACCAAATCATCAATCCGACGGTTACCATCACCAACAGAACCGCCCACGGAAACAACATACCAAAGCGCATTGCGGCAACTCCTGTATTGGCTATAGGGAAATGCCGGAGGCGTCAAACTCTATAACGGCAGGGAATCGGGCAGGGCGGTCAAGTGCTGTTCCAGCAGGGTGGAGAAGTGGGTTAGTTTTTCCGGGGTGGGGATAGGGGGTTGGTCGAAGAGGCGGCCGAGGGTTTCGGCGGTGTCGAGGGTATTGGCGTTGACCAGGAGCAGGGGGACGGCGTGTTTGCGGGCTTCGATCTGGATGTATTCGGCGGGAGGGTCGCCGCCGGTCAGGATGAGGCAGCGGGTGTCGCCGAGGAAACTTGCCATTTGGATGTCGGGGCGGGCGGCCCGGGTGATGACGGCTTGGGCAGCGTGGCGGCCGAAGTAGCCGGGGGCGGAGTCCATAATGTTGCCGCCGATGAGGAACCGATCCAGGGTAGCGGTCGGGTCGGCGGGTTCCTGAAGCCAGCGGCCTTCGAGGTGGTCGGCGACCTGTTGAATAGTGGGGGCTAACATTCGGCGGCTTTCCGGGATAGCACCCAATACCGGGCAGCCCTGGGCGTGCAGGGGAGACAGGATTTCTTGTTCGGTTTCGTGCTGGCGGTAGCGGGTTACGCCATTGAGGATGATGCCGCCGAGGTCGCTGCCGAGGGTTTGGGCAGCGGCGGCGATTTCGTTGGCTTGGGCGGCGGGAGTCAGTCCGGCGTTATAACCGCATAAAAATAGGATGGGATAGCCGGGCAAGGTGGGGGAAGCGGCGGCGCTGACCGGGGCAGCCCATTCGACTAGAACGGCGGCAAAGGCGGCGTCGATCTGCGCGATGGCGGCGTCGATGGCCGCGGGCTGTTGGTCGGGCAAGGGCAAGGCGTCCGCTGTCGGGTTGAAGGGTTGGGGCAAGGGCGGGGGTACGGCGGCCGGGTCGGATGCCAGAAGTTGGGCGATAAAGGCGATGTCCGGGTCTGCATCGGGGTTGGGGGAAAGCGGCTTGTAGTAGGCGGCGCGCTGGCCGGCGGCGGTCAGGCGGGAGAGGAGGGCGGCGGCCAGGACGGTTTTGCCGGCGGCGGGACGATTGGCGACGATTTGCAGTACGGTCAAGGATGCCTCCGGGTAGGGGACGGCGTTGCCGGGGTTGGGGTTTATTGTAGCACAGGACGGGGTGGGGGATTGAGAATTAAGAATTAGGAATTAAGAATTGGGGGATGGGGATAGCTATGGGGGTTCTGGATTCCCGTTGGCGCGGGAATGACGGTAGGAGACGGGGAATTACGGCGGGGGATGGGGTTAGGGGGGATACCGGTTTTGGCGGAAACCGCGGCCGCGGTTTCCGCCTTGTCGGGAGAAGGTTGGCAAGGCTGGTCATTGGGTTGCCTGCTCCGAGGGGGATCCTGGCTTGCTCCGCCCGGAGTTTCCCGGCCAGTTTGCCGATTACGGTGGCGCTACCTTGAGGTGGCTACTGGCGCCGGTTGGTATGGTTGCCATGCCGGCGGGTTGGCCCGGTGTTGCGACCGCGGTTGACCGTTCTCCAGTCAACCTGGGTTGCTCCGACTCCTGTAGGCTGGAGGCGCGGTTGATACGGCGGGTGGGATTTGCCGTTGGCCGCTGCTCCGGTTGGGGATTACGGGGCCTTAGTCCGTTCCCCGGGGGAGGAGTGTTTGAGGCGTCCGGCGGCTTGTTTAGGGCCGGCCGGGGCCCACAGCGCGCTGTGTGGAGCGGTATTAAGTTTTACGGTAAGCTTAGCGTAAAGAACCCGGCGTCCCGGGGTCAGGTCAACCTTGACGGGTTTTATTATGGGGGATGGATTAGGTGTTTGTCAAGAGGGTTTAAGACGGATTTTCGGGTTGATTTTAAGATTAGATGGTTCTGGATTCCCACTTTCGTGGGAATGACGGTGGCACATCGGGGGAATGACGGTTGCCGGAGGATGGGGGGACGGCGGGGGAACTTTTGTAAAAGTTCCCCCGCACCCCCTCAAAACTTTTGAGTTGGGGATGGTTGGTTGTGTGGATGTTTTTGCGAGGGCGTGGCTTCGAGATTCCTCGGCTGTGGCCTCGGAATGACATGGCTACGGCGGGTCGGAATGACATAGGGAAAGGGTTGGGAGTTTGGGAAGTTTTTAAGGGCGGGGGGTCTGGATTCCCACTTTCGTGGGAATGACGGTGAGGGGATTCTGGGGCGGGTTTGCATTTGGCGGGGGGGAGGGCGGTTTCAGTAGGCGGTTGTACCGGTGGTTCGGAATTGATTGCCCCCAACCGGTTGACAAAGGATAATAAGTATTATATAACTGCTATAATTTACCGATTACATTCAAGAAAAGGAGGTGTTTGCGCTCAGACTGTCGGGTTCTCAACCTCTGGTTAAGGAATTCGTAACCATCAGATTTCCTGTCCATTAGGAGGTGCATTATGGCAAACCCGAGAGAGTTCAGGAAAGCGGGCCTCAGGAAATCCGGGCTGCGCCGGGGGCTTTTGCTGGCCTTGGGCTTACTGGCCCTGGCGGCGGTGGCGGCTTGCGGGGCGTCAGAACCGGCGGCCCCGGCGGCGCAGCAGGAAGCGGCGGCCCCGGCAGCGCCCACTACGGCCCCGGCGGTAGCCCAGCCGGAAGCCCTGGCCATCCCGGCGACCCCGGCTCCGGCCGCCGCCGCCCCGGTAGCCACAGCGGCCCCGGCGGCCCCAGTATCAGCCGCCCCTACCGCCGCCCCCGCGCCTACGGCAACCCCGGCGCCGCCGGCGGTCAGCGCGCGCGATTTGCTGACCTTTATCACCGCCGAGGAACCGACTACCATCGGGGCGGCCAGCGCCAACTGCGGCGGCAATATCCAGAACACCATCTGCGATGACCTGGCCAGCGACCCGCTGACCTGGATTGACGACCATAACGATTACCGGGTGGTGGGGCTGACCGGCATTGAGGGTTGGGAACAGATTGGCCCCGACCGCTGGCGGTTTCAGCTGCGGGAAGGGGTTACTTTCCATAACGGCGCGCCGTGGAACGCCACCCAAGCCAAGTTCTGGATTGACTACTTCGGCGATGAGGAAACCAGCGGCAACTACAACTCCAACGATTTCAGCTTTCACGGCGTCATCGGCGGGGAAGTAGTGGACGACTATACGCTGGATGTAGTTTGCGGCAAAGCCTGCCCCATCCTGCCGCGCACCACCATTTTTACCAAGTTCCAGGATGTGGGCTGGTTCGAGCAGGCGTCGGAGGATGAAATCGAACGGTTCACCGTGGGCTTGGGTCCGTACCGGATTGTGGAGTGGCGTTCCGGCCAGTATGTGGAGCTGGAAGCCTATGACGGCTACAACCCCAACCCGGCTACTAACTACTCCCGCGCGCCAACCATTAACACCCTGCGGCAGGTGTGGCGCAACGAGCCGCAGGTGCGGGGGTCGATGCTGGCGGCCGAGGAAGCCGATTGGGCGGAAATATCCTTCGAGGACCGGGATCGGGTGCCCCAGTGGAAGTCGGCGACCAACAACGAGGCGTATGTGTACGCCATCGACACGGTGCATCACCCGGAACTGCGCAAGAAGGAAATCCGGGAGGCGTTGAACCTGGCTTTTGACTGCCAGACCATTGCGGCGGAGCTGTTCGAGGGGGTGTTGCAGTGCTACGGCAACATCGCGCAGACCGGCACCGTAGGCATTACGCCGGAAAACTCCGCGCCCTATCCCTATGACCCGGAACGGGCGCAGCAGTTGATGGCGGCGGCCAACTATGACCCGGCGAACCAGATTACCCTGTATCTGCGCTCCCAACGGGTGCCTAAGGATGTGGAGTATGCCGAAGCGGTGGTGACTTACTGGCGGGAAGCCGGGCTTAATGTGGATATGCAGGTGGTGGAGTCGTCGGTTCACGCCGGGCGCGGCCGTTCCAACTGCGGTCACGGGCGCACCCGGGAGGACTTTGCCAACGCCGCCGGGGCGGATCTGCATGAGAAGTGCCGCAACTTGGGGCCGGGGATGCCGGACTTCGTGTCGATGAACATCACCGCGCCGGCTACTTCCACCGAGTCGTTGGACTTCTCCCGGCAAGCCGTGTTGCGGAACAGCTGCTTCAGCCGCTCCAGCGGCATCTGCCGTCAGGACTTCGAGGATTTGATGGAGGTCGCCATCGCCACGCCTACCGGGGATTTGCGGCGGCAGCGTATGGAGGAGTTGGCGGACATCGTGCATAACGATTTCCACTTCGTGCCGAACTTCCTGGTGGTGCAAATCTACGGGCTGTCGGCGGATTTGGAGTGGGAGCCGCACTACGCGCCGCGCATCCGGGCCAACATTATGAGTTTCAGCCAGTAGGGTAAAAGGGGCGGGCTGACCGGTGAATGCCGGCTGACCGCGCAAAGGCCGGCGCTCCGGGTTGACGCCCGGGGCGCCGGTTCCCTTTGCGGCCGCCTGGTCAGGAATAATAGCGGTAGCGGCGGGTTTGCCCTCAGGAAAAGCGGGGCAGCAGCAACACGGCTAACACTACCAGCAGGGCAAGCAGCCAGAACAGGCAGCCGCCGCGCAGCAACAGCCGACGCCGGCGGCGCGCCCGGCCCGGCGGCGCTTGCCCCAACCGCCGTAATCGCCGGTAATCCCACGGGGCCAGGTGATCGCCGGCTTCCTGCCAGATGCCGCGCTTGCGGGACGCCGCCCGGTTTTCGGCTTGTGCCAAGCCCAACTGCTGCCCGCCGTAGCCGCCGCGGTCATACTGGGGGGCGTACCGGGCCCAGCCCTCGCGCACCATTGCCAGGTTCAGGGAATCTTTAGGCCGGCGGCGATAGGCTACGGCGACACAGCGTCCGTAATGGTCAATTGCCACCACATCGAGATAGAGGCGGCCCTGGGCCAGTTGCGCCAGACGGGAACGGGACTGCCCGGAGTAACGCTGCCCCATTTCCGGGGCGTCAATGGCATAGAGGCGTATCCGGGTTTCCTGAGCCGCCGGGCGGTTGCGCCGTTCCAAAGCCCGGACGCGCAGGGAGTCGCCGTCGGTTACATAAGTTACCAGTACCGGTACTTTGCGGTCGCCGGGGTTGAGCAAAGTTCTGCCCCCTTTGCCGGCGGCCGGCAAAGCATCCGGATGGGAAAGACTAACGCAGGAGCAGGGTAATAATCACGCCGGATTGGGCTACGATGATGCCCGTACCCAACCCGGCCAAGGCTAGCCGCCCTTAATTCCGGTGGCGGGTTTGTTGGAGTTTTTGCACCGTGCCGGGGACTTTCCACTCGATATAGGCTACTACGTGTTCCTTGATGGCTTCCTCCTGCACCCGGCAGAGGACGCAGTTGCCATCGATGCACAAGCCGTGCCGGGGGCGGAGGTTTTGCTGCAAACTTTCCAGCACTTCCCGCAGTTCCGGGCCGGCCGCCGTAGCGGCCGGCGTCGGTTCCAGCAAGGCGGCTAACTGGCCGGTCAGGGTTTCCAGCAGCCGGTTGTGTTCCTGGAGACCCCGCTCGACGAAGTTTTTCGGCTCGGCCGGGTTGGGGTTCAGGGCAACCGGAATGGCCGCCGGGTTAAAGGGCGCAGCGTCAAAATCCCGGCCGCAGGCGGCGCAGCGGGGCGGCGGTTCAGCCATGGGGGTTACTCCGCCGGTTATTTGCCGGCTTTGCTCAGAGGAGTAGCGCCATCCGCGTTCAGGATTACGATGTCCTCGATGCGGACGCCGCCCCAGCCGGTCAGGTAGATACCGGGTTCCACGGTAAAGACCATTCCGGGCTGCAATTCGTCTTTGGAGGACGGGCTGACTCGGGGCAGTTCGTGGACCGCCAAGCCGACGCCGTGGCCGAGGCTGTGGCCGAAGTTGTCGCCGTAGCCGGCTTCTTTGATGATGTCCCGGGAGATGCCATCGCAATCCTCGCCGGTCATACCGGGCTGGACGGTATTGATGGCGGTCAGTTGGGCGGTCAGGACGATGCCGTAAATCTTGTGAAACATTTCGTCCGGTTCGCCGACGACGACGGTGCGGGTGATGTCGCTGCAATAGCCGTTGACCTGCGCGCCCATATCAATGACAATCGGCTCGCCGGTCTGGATAACCCGGTCGCCGGGGTGATGGTGCGCCATAGCCCCGTTGGGGCCGGAGGCGACGATGGTGTCAAAGCTGATGCAGTCGGCGCCAAACTCGCGCATGGCCGTTTCCATCCGCCAGGCAACTTCCTTTTCGGTCATCCCGGCCTGGATGGTGGGGCAGACGGCTTCCATGGCGGCGTCGGAGGCGTCAATGGCTTTTTGCAGTTGGGCCAGTTCGGCCGGGTCTTTGACAATCCGCAGTTCCTCGGGGATGCCGGCGGTGCTGACCAGGGACAAATCGCTGAGGGCTTCGTCCGCTTTCAGGGCATCCAGCACCCGGTTGTAGGAGGCGACGGTGACATTTTCGCTCTCGAAGCCCAGCCGCTGGGCACCGGTTTCCTTGAGGGTGTCGAGCAGCCAGTCCAAGCCGGGTTTGGTCTGCACCACCTGGAAATGGGGGGACTGGTGGGCGGCCTGTTCGGTGTAGCGGGAGTCGGTGAACAGCACCGACCGCTCCGGGGTAATGAGCAGGTAGCCGGCGGAGCCGGTGAACCCGGAGAGGTAGCGGCGGTTTTCGGCGCCGGAAATCAGGATGGCGTCGAGGTCTTTTTCGGGAAGTTGGGCAGCCAGTTGGGTAGCGCGTTCTTTCATCAGTTAATCTCCTTGGTCAGCGGTGGCGTCGGCGATGATGCCGGCGATAATGGCCACGGCAGCAGTATAACTTCTCCAGCCGAAACCGGCAATCTGCCCGTAGGCGATGTCGGCGATGACGGAATGACGCCGCGCTGCTTCGCGGGCGTGGATGTTGCTCAAATGGACTTCGATGACCGGGATAGCGGCGTCAATCAGGGCGTCTTTGAGGGAATAGCCGTAGTGGGTGAGGGCGCCGGGGTTGATGATGATGCCGTCCGCATTGCCGCGGTTTTCCTGAATGAAGTCGATGAGTTCCCCTTCGCTGTTGGACTGGAAAAAGGCGGTTGCCAAGCCCAAGGCGGCGGCGCCGTCGGCTACGGCTTGGTTGACTTCGGGGAGGGTTTTGACGCCGTAGATGCCGGGGTTGCGCTGGCCGAGGAGGTTGAGGTTAGGGCCGTTCAGTACCAAGATGCGGGGCATAAGATTGGGTTTCTCCGGACCGGGCGGGATGGTTTCAAGGCGTATTGCCGGGTATATAGTAACGGCTGGGGGCGGGATTCTCAAGGGGGATGGCGGTTTGGGGTTGGCGTAGATCACAGGCGGTTTGCTTATCGTCATTGCCGTGTCAACGGGAATCCAGAGTCCCCGGCCTTTCGGGGGAAGGACGGTGGGAAGGAGGGGAGGCCGGGTACGAGTTATGGCCGGGGCGGCGGCTTGGGGCCGCCCCGGCGGTTGGGGTTTGCCTATTGCTATTGGGGTAGTAGTTCGCGGGGGGCGGAACCCCTGGCCGGGAGTTCCGCCCGTGCGGGAGGCGGTTGGCAAAAGGGTCATTGGGTTGCCTGCGTCAATGGGAACATCGGCGTACATCCGGCGAGACGTTTCCCGACCCGATTGCCTGACGGCAATGGACCTTGATTTGGCTACTGACGCCGGTTGGTATGGTTGCCATTCCGGCGTTTTGGCCCAGTCCAGCTACCGTTGGTTGACCGACCTCCAGTCAACCTGTTTAACTCCAGCTCCTGGTAGGAAGGGGCGGCGGTTTGGCGGCGATTGGGATTTGCCGTTTTCCGCGGCTCCGGTTGGGGAAAGGGAGTTCCTTAGTTCCGTTCTCCGGGGTCAGGAGCGGGGCCCCTAAAGCCGCAATGCGACGATGGGATCCACAGCGCGCTGTGAGCTATAGTTTCACGGTAAGCTAGCGTATCGTTTTACACCCGGCGTCCCGGGGCCAAGTCTGACTTTGCGATTCTTATTATGGGGGATGGGGATTGTAGTTGTCAAGAGGATTTGATACGGATTTTCGGATTGATTTTGAGAATTGGGGGTTCTGGATTCTCGCTTTCGGGGGAATGACGGTTTGAGGGTGGGAATGATGGCTGCCGGAGGATGGGTTACGGCGGGGGAACTTTTACAAAAGTTCCCCCGCACCCCCTCAAAACTTTTGAGTTTGGGGAGGGCTGGGTGTGTTGAGTATGGTTGCGGGGGCGGCATTTTAGATTCCTCGGCTGTCGCCTCGGAATGACATGGGTATATAGGGGAATGGCATAGGGGGAGTCGACTGGTGTGGGGATGGCACGGCATTGGTAGTTGGGTTATTTGATGGGGGGTAAGCAAAGACCGGGCGCCGCCGGGGAGTTGATTATCCTGGCGGCGCCCGGTTGGGTAACTGATGGCAAGGGCAAGGTTAGCAGCTTGTATAACTGCCGGCGAGGGCGGGTTAGCGGCTTGTATAACTGCTGGCAAGGGCGGGTTAGCGGCTGTAGCCGGAATTCCCGGGCCAGTAGTCGGGGAGGGTGTGGTTCAGCTGTTCCAGGAGGAAGGCGAAGTCCTGGTAGGATGCGAGCTGGCCCAAGTCGGCGGACAGGGGTTGCAGTTGGGTCAGGAGAGTTGCCAAGTCGCCGCCGCTGTGGGCGTAGTTCGGGCTGCCGCCGTGGTTGGCATAGTTCGGGCCGCCGGCGTAGGGGAGGCCGCTGTAGCGGTCGGCGGTCAGGGCGACGATGGCGCCGAATTGAAGCAGCGGATTGGGGGTGTAGGTCAAGGCCGGCCGCCAGGGGTCGCCGATGTCGGCTTGCTGCTGGAGGGATCGGCCGCTGTCCGGATCGACCCAGCGCAGTTCTACCGTCCCCAGGGTGTCCGCAGCGGCCGGGGCGTTGGTCAATTCCAGTTCATAGAAAACCGTAGTAGCGGCGCCGGAGGGGATTTCGGCGAATTCCTTACGGTTCTGCTCAAAAAGATGGTCGGCGGTGATGCGGTTTTCGTAGCCGATAATCCGCCAGTTGCGGACAAATTCCGGATGCCAGGTTACTTGGGCGCGGGTTTGGTCGGCGAAGGGAATGGCTAGAGCCAGCCAGTTGTCCCGGCGGAAAACGCTGCGGGCTTGGGCCGGGGTGTCCAGATAGCGATACCAGCCGTTGCCGTGCTGGGCCAACTGCTCCAGGAGATAGTCGTTGTAGTTGGCAATGCCGACGCCCAGGGTAATCAGGCGCAGGGGGGTGTCGGTCTGGTTGTCGGCGGCGGATTCCAGGATGGCAAAGGGATTGGTGGCGTCCACATTAGCCACGCCATCGGACATCAGGATGACATAGTGGTAGGCGTCGGGGCGCTGGCGGCGGATTTCGGCCGCCATTTGGACGCCGAGGTCGAGGCCGGCTTGGACATTGGTCGCGGCGTGGGGCTGCAAGCGGGCAATGGACTGCTGGACGGCCGGGGCGTCGGGGCGGCTATGGGCTACGGTCAGTTCGGGAATGACGGTGTCGGTGAAGTGGACGATGGCGATGCGGTCTTGGGGGCGCAGGCTTTGGCGGATGCTTTCGGCGGCTGCGCGGGCGATGGCGACCCGATTGCCTTCGCCCATCGAACCGGAGGCGTCCAGGACCAGGGTTACATTCAAGGGCTTGCCGTCATCGCGCAGCTCCGGGGCTTGGAAAGCCAGCCGCGCCAAGTGTTTGCGGTTATCCAGAGGATGGGGGAAAACATCGGCGGTGATGGCGAATTCGTCGGTCTGCTGGGGGTAGGCGTAGCCGTAGTCGAAGGCGTTAATCCATTCCTCGGCGCGCACCGAGTCCGGCTCTACGGGATAGCCGGCGCGGGCCCAATTGAGGGCAAGTTGGTAGGAGGTGCGGTCGGTGTCAAGGCTGAAAGTGGATACCGGGTCTTGGCGGGTGTTCACTACCGGGGAGCGTTGGTAGTTCTGGAAGGTGGTAACGCTGGGCTGGGGGTTGCCGGTTTGGCCGGCGGCTTGGGCCGGGGCGGTATTGCCGCCGCTGGCCGGGGCGGCTTGGGACTGGGGAGCGGATTGGGCTTGGGGCATTGCGGTGGCGGCCGGGCCGGCGGAGCCGGCCGCGCCGGTTCCCCCTTGCGGTTGCGGGGACGACGGGTCGGAGGAGACGCTGCCGGCGGCGGGCATTGATTCCGTTTGCGCCGTCACTTCCACTTGCGCCTCTTGGATAACTGCGGACATTTCCGGGGCGGCGGATTCATTGGCGGATTCGGAGAGGGCGGCCGAGCCGGGGATGGGGCGGTCGAAACCGTCCGGGGACGCGGCGACCGGGGCGGGAGTGGCGGCGAGCATGGCGGTGGCCGGCGGCGGGGGGCTGATTTCCGAGTCCAGCGGGGCAGCCGGCGCGCGGCAGGCCGCGGTCAGCAGCAAGGCAAAGAGGGCCAGCAGGGCAATCAGGGAAAGGCGGTTCAGGGTAGGCATAATCGCTCAAACCTCCGGCGGGAATTAGGGGTTATGCCGGCTATGACGGAAGGGTTGAGGATTTTGTTCCCAGGGGAATGGGGGGATTTTTTGCGGGTGTGGGAAAGCCCGCCCGGAATCAAACCCGGGCGGGGGCTTTTACGGCGATGCCAAGGGAGAAAATCAGGCAGAGAGGGAGGCTACTTCGCGGTCGGCGTAGGTTTCGGAGAGGTCGGCGGCGTGGAGAGCCGCAATAAAAGCGGCGGTCTGCTCGATATAGGGCAGGTCAGCGATTGCCGGCGGCGGCGTTTCCCCGGTGGTCTGCATATCGTCAAGGATGTCGGCCACCAGTTGGCGGATGCCGGCAAAGGCGGCGTCCGCAGTGGGTTCCAGCCAGCTCAGCAGGGAGAACTCGTAGCAGAGGCCAACATACTCGTTGTCCGCGGCAGACCAGGTGACCCGGTAAGTATAGTGGTCGGTCATCGCAGTTCCTCCGTCAGCATAAGCGCTTTGATGACTTGGTGAACTTGATACTCCTTAGCCATCCCGCGAAGGCTTTGGATATTGATGTTTGGAACGCCCGGCGGCGTGGGGTAAAACCGATGACCGGTGCCCCGCTGCCGGGGGCGGCCAAAGTGCCGGTCGCAAATCCGGACTAATTCGGCAAAGCGGATGCCGCGGGGGTTGCGCCGCAGCCGCGCGATGTCCTCCCGTATCCGTTCCATATCCTTGATAGTAGCATAATAATGCCGGGGTTGATAGGGCTTGGCGGGGGAGAAGTGTATTGGCAAGGATTAGTCGGCGGGGACGGGCGGCGTTTCGGTTTCCCGCAATTCCTGGTAATAAACCGCATCAACCCCGAAAGGCATTGCGCGGTCAACTTCCCACTTCGGCCAAGGAATCGGCGGCGTTTTAACCGGTATATAGCGCAGTTCGGCGGCGCCGGCAGTTGCCGGATTCGCAACGGGAAGGGGCGGCGTTTCGCCGGTGGTCTGCATATCGTCAAGGATGTCGGCCACGAGGAATATGATGCCGGCAAAGGCGGAGAATTGGTCCGGTTCCAGCCAGCTCAGCAAGGGGAATTCGGCGCACAAGCCGACATATTCTCCATCGTCTGCGGACCAAAAGACGGTGTAGTGGTAGGCGCGGCTATCGGTCATTACAAATTCTCCCGGCTTTCGCGGTCTAGTCGCTCCAACGCCTTGATGACTTGCTCAACTTGCTCGGGTTTCGCCATACCGCGGCGGTTCTGGATATTTACCCGGGGGTCGCCCGGCCACGGCACTGAGTAAATCAGATGGCTGCCCCGCTGCCGGGGGCGGCCAAAGTGCCGGTCGCAAATCCGGACTAATTCGGCAAAGCGGATGCCGCGGGGGTTGCGGCGCAGTCTCGCGATGTCATCCTCTATCCGTTCCATATCTTTGATAGTAGCACAATAATGCCGGGACTGATAGGGCGTTGGGTTGGGTTTGCTGGCGGCTATTCTCCGTCCCCGCCGGCCCGGGGGTGGAATTTCAAGTAGGCGGCTTTGGCTTCCTGCTTGGTGATGTGAGTATAAATTTGCGTGGTAGTCGGGCTGGCGTGGCCCAACAGTTCCTGAATGACCCGCAAATCGGCGTCGCCTTCCAGCATATGGCTGGCAAAGGTGTGGCGCAGGGTGTGCGGGTGGATGCCATCGCGCAAGCCGGCTTGGGCGGCGTGGCTTTTCACCAGCTTTTCAATGCTGCGGCGGGACAGGCGTTGTCCGTAGCGGTTCAGAAACAGGGCGTTGTTGTCCACCCGCTTGCCGGCGGCCAAGCCTTCGTTCAGCAAAGCCGCACGGGATTCCTCGAGGTAACGCTGTAGCACTTCCGCCGTGGGCTGGCCGAACAGCGTCCACCGCTCTTTGGAACCCTTGCCCGCGACCAGGATCCGCCGCTCGGCAAAGTTGATGTCGGGCAAATCCATTCCGACAATTTCCGCCAGCCGGACGCCGCAGGAGTAAAGCACTTCCAGAATGGCCCGGTCGCGCAGGCCGTAGTCGTTATCGGTGTCGGGGGCGGACAACAGGCGCGCCGCTTCCTGCTTGCCGATAAAAGAGGGCAGCGGCTTTTCCGTTTTGACCTGCAAACTGCGTCCCGAGGGCACCGGGTTGTGCTGGAACCAGCCCTCTTGCGCCAGAAAGCGGTAAAAGGAGCGCAACGCGGTCAGCTTGCGGAGAATGCTGACCCGGGCGTAGCCTTCCCGCTGCTTGCGCCCGGAATAGGGATGTACCGTTTCCCGCCCCTCGGTAGCCAGCCACGCCAGATAGCCGCGGGCCATCCGCCGGTTCATATCGGCCAAGGCGGCGCCGCTTTCCGCCAGATAACGCCGAAAAGCCGCCAGGTCATCCAGATAAATCCGCGCCGTGTTTTCGGACAAGCCGCGCTGCCCCCGCAAGTGGGCGGAGTAGCGTTCCAGCAGCGGCTCCAGTTCAGCAGCGGCGGGCGGGGCGGTATCCGGGGCGTCAACGGCGGCTCTTTCCATAACCAATCCTCCGGGCAAAGGGGAATAAGGCAGCTACCAACAGCTTACCGGTTAAGCCGGAGAATTGCCTTGCTGCCGGAGGGACGGGTTTGGCGGAATATCTGCCGGGGTATGGAAGGACGCCGGGGGGGTTAATGCCGATTATTCACGCCGGTTTTGGTATTCCGGCGAGGCTTGGACTGGCTATCTACTGCCGGCTTGCTGGGTAAAAAGGGGAATTGTCAGAAAAGGTGTTGACAAGCCCGGCAAAGGGGTCTAAACTAGCCGTCAAATGCTGAAACTTACCGCTGACCGTTGCACCTGTACCTGTCCGCCCAAATCGGGGGCGGGTTAAGTCTCTGCGTCCAGCCCGTTACGCGGACAGCCCTGCGCCCACCGGCCTTTGCCACGCCCGGTGGGTTTTATTTTTGTATCCCGTCCGGCCCGAACCAGCAGAATATCAGCATAAAATCGGCAAGGAAACCGGCAAATCAACACCGCCGCAACTTTCAAGGAGGCCCCGTTGACTACCATAAGCGAACCTACCAAGGCGCCGACTCAAGAGGAAATCCACCGCCAAAGTATGGATTTGGCGGCCGCCGCGCCCGGCATCATCCCCTTTATGGAGGACGAAGTGCGGCGGTTTGAGGCGGAGTCGGCGCGTTTCCAATCCGGCGAACAGGATAATGCCGAGTTCACTCCCTTTCGCCTCCGCCAAGGCGTGTACGGCCAGCGACAGGCCGATGTCCAGATGATTCGGGTCAAAATCCCCGGCGGCATCCTCTCCCCGGACGCCCTCGACGCCTTGGGCGAAGTGGCTGAAAACTACGCCCCCTTGGGCAAAGGACACATCACCACTCGGCAGAATGTCCAGTTTCACCACATCCCCCTGCCGCAATGCCCCGACGCCCTGCGCCTGCTGGGGACGGTGGGACTGACCAGCCGGGAAGCCTGCGGCAACACCGTCCGCAATGTGGTCGGGTCTCCCACCGCCGGCGTGGATTCCGACGAAATCTTTGACCCCACGCCCTATCTGACCGCCTATGTGCGCTTTGGCGTCCGCCATCCCATCACCCAAACCTTTCCCCGCAAGTTCAAGACCGCTTTTACCGGCATTGACGCCCGGGACACGGTAGCCGCCGCCATTCAGGATTTGACCTATGTCGCCCAGGTTAAGGAAAAGGACGGCCAAGTTCAGCGGGGGTTCAAGGTTTTTGTCGGCGGCGGCACTTCCATTATGCCCCGCTTGGCTAAACCCCTTTACGAATTTCTCCCCGAAGCGGACTACCTGCGCCTGGCTCTAGCGGTGTGGACGGTTTTTGACCAAGCCCTATCCCTCCGCAAAAACCGGATGATGGCGCGGCTCAAGGTACTGATTGACCGCATCGGCTTGGACGAATTCCGCAACCTGGTCGAGGAACAGTTGGCGCAAATCGGCCCCATCGACCCGGCGCCTTTAATGGGCGATGCCGAAATCTACCCGGAAACGCCGCCGGTAGCCCCGACCGTATCCCCCAACGGATCTAATGGCAGCGGCGAATATGCCTACTGGCGGGAAACCAATGTATCCCCCCAAAAGCAAGCCGGCTACAATGTGGTCGATGTCAAGCCGGTGCGCGGCGACTTGACTCCGGAGCAGTTCCGCGGCTTGGCGGATATTGTCCGCCGCTACACCGGCGGCCGCGCCCACGCTACCCAGGAGCAGAACCTGGCTTTGCGCTGGGTGCCGGACGCTTGGTTGTACGAAGTCTGGCAAGCCCTGGGGCAAATCGGGCTGAACGAACCGGGCGCCCACACCATCACCAATGTAGTATCCTGCCCCGGCACCGACAGTTGCAAGTTGGGCATCACCGCCTCGATGGGCTTGGCTAAAGCGATGCGGGAGGAGCTGAACTCTTGGGAGGATGACCTGCTCAAGGATGAGGGCGTCAGCAAAATCCGCATCAAGATGAGCGGCTGTCCCAACGGCTGCGGCCTGCATCACATCGCCAACATCGGCTTTCACGGCGCCGCCATCAAAGGCCCGGACGGCAGCCAGATACCGGCTTATGAACTGTTCCTCGGCGGCAACTACGGCGACAACCGGGTCGAGGATTCCCGCATCGGTACCCGCATCCCCAAAGTCAAAGTGCCGGCCAAGCTGGCCCCCCGCGTCGTCCGGGAAATCTCGACTTACTACCAAAGCCACCGCCAAGACGGGGAGACTTTCAACGGCTTTCTCGACCGGGTGGGCGTAGCCGAATTGACCGCCGTCGCCGCCAACGCGCAACAGGCCGCCGGCAGCGGCGAAGTCGGCGGCGAATTCTACTACGACTGGGAACGCACCAACGCCTATGTCCTGGAACGGGGCGAAGGGGAGTGCGCCGTCTAGCGGCAGCTATGCTATAATGGCCACCGGCCCGTCCTCTTTGACGGGGCCGGGTTGGGGTGGGGGATCCGCTGTTAAGCGGGGCTCAGGAAGGACCTTCGCACCCTCTCTTTAGCTATTCGTCCCCACTCCAACCCCGCCCCGTTAGTTAGAGGGGTGTGCCGATAGGGAAGCCGCCATTCGGAGGCAGCAGGCCATCCCCCGATGTCATTCCGACCGCAGGGAGGAATCTAAAATGCCGCCTAACCGGCCCCGTTCCCGGCAGTATTACGTGTATATTATGGCTAACCGGAAACACCAGCCTTATGTCGGCGTAACCAACGACCTGGAGCGGCGGGTATATGAACACAAGAACCATTTAACCGGCGGCTTCACCAGCAAATACCACCATACAATGCTGGTGTATTATGAGGAAACTTCGGACATCCATTCCGCTCTAGCCCGGGAGAAAGAATTGAAAGGTTGGCGCCGGAGCAAGAAAGTTGACCTGATCGAGTCGGTCAATCCCAAGTGGGTTGACTTGGCAATGAACTGGTACGACTGAGTCCGGCCGCGGCATACGGGACAGTGTATGCCGCAGTCAACCACCTATATCATCCCAACCACTATCACCCAACCATTTCCTATGTCATTCCAACCAACTCCTATATCATTCCAACCATTTCCCATGTCATTCCGAGCGATAGCGAGGAATCTAAAAATATCGAGAGGAATCAACTGAGGGCATTTTAGGGCGTGTTCACGCTAACGATTAGGCAACGCAACCAATCTGCTATGTCATTCCGAGGCGACAGCCGAGGAATCTAAAAATCTCGAGAGGAGTCAAGCGCGGGCATTTTAGATTCCTCCCTTTGGTCGGAATGACATGGCTATAACGTCGGGTATCCGGGGCGTCGATAATTAGCGTGAACACGACCTAGATTCCTCCCGGCGGTCGGAATGACATGGCTATAACGTCGGGTATCCGGGGCGTTGATAATTAGCGTGAACACGCCCTAGATTCCTCCCGGCGGTCGGAATGATCTATTGAAAATAGTAAAAACCAGTATCCAGCAGCAGCAGTAGCAAGGAATCCACAACTTGGCCTCTTTAGACGGCAAAACCATCGCCTTCGTCGAAGCCCGGATGACCTCCGAACTGGCCGGCTTAATCGCGCGGCACGGCGGCATCCCCTACCCCGCGCCGGTATTGCAGGAAATCTATCTTAAAGACGACCCGGAAGTGCAGCAGCTCATCCGGGACATCTGCGCCGGCAAGATTGACGCCGTAACTTTGTTGACCGGCGTCGGCACCAATGCCCTGATTCAGACCGCCGCCGCCCTCGGCCGGGAATCCGAATTCATCGCCGCCCTGAACCGCCTGACCATCATCGCCCGCAGCCCCAAGCCGGCCCGGGTCTTGCGCCGCCATAAAATCCATATCGACCTGATGCCCCCGGAACCCTTTACCACCGCCGACCTGCTCGAAGCCCTGTCCTCATCCGACATCAACCTGGCCGGCAAGACGGTAGCGGTGCAGCACTACGGCGGCCCCAATCGGCCGCTGGTGCAGCATTTGCGGGAAACCGGCGCGCAGGTGCGGGAAGTGGTCTTATACACTTGGGGTTTGCCTGAGGATGAAACCCCGGTAGTGAATATGCTGCACGACTTGCCCCGCGGCCGCATTGACGCCATAGCCTTTACCAGCCAGCCCCAAGTCGGCAATCTGCTGACCATTGCCGCCAAGGCCGGAATGGAATCCGAATTGCGACAATGCTTGGGCCAGCCGGAATCAACCGCCGCCGACTCCGCCGCGCCGCCGGCCGTAGCCGTGGCCTCCGTGGGCCCGGTCTGCACCCGCCGCCTGACCGCCGCCGGCCTGCGCGTGGATGTGGAACCGGAACACCCTCACATGGGCAATATGGTACTGGCTTTGGCTGAATACTTTGCCACCACCCCGGCCGCCGGGGTTTGATTAGAAATTAAAGGGTTGGTGATGCCCGTCAACTACTGAACCCGGGATATTTCCCATTCCGCCCCAACACGGCTATAATAAGCCAACCAAATTACACAACGGAGGAGTCAACTATGGCTGAATACGCCCATCCCGAATCTCTGGTCAGCACCGACTGGGTGGCTGAACACGGCAGCGACGCCACTGTGCGGCTGATTGAGGTGGATGTGGATACCGCCGCCTACGAACAGGGGCATATCGCCGGCGCCGTCGGTTGGAATTGGCAAAGCCAGCTCCAGCAGTCGGTACGCCGGGATGTGGTCAGCAAGGCGGATATGGAGCAGCTCCTGGGTAGCGCCGGCGTGGACAACGCTACCACCATCGTCCTGTACGGCGACAACAACAACTGGTTCGCCGCTTGGGCTTTCTGGCAAATTAAATACTACGGCCACGCCGCCGTTAAGCTGATGAACGGCGGCCGCGCCAAGTGGCTCGCCGAAAACCGCCCCCTGACCACGGATGTTCCCCAGCACGCCGCCAAATCCTATGCCGCCCAGGAGCCGGACGAAACCATCCGCGCCTACCGCGACCAGGTCCTCGCCGGGGTGAACGCCGGCAATTTGGCGTTGGTTGATGTGCGGTCGCCCCAGGAGTTCAGCGGCGAACTGCTGGCCCCGCCCAACCTGCCGCAGGAAGGCTCCCAGCGCGGCGGCCACATCCCCGGCGCCGCCAATGTCCCCTGGGCCCAAGCCGCCAATGAGGACGGCACTTTCAAGTCCGCCGACGAACTGACCGCCCTGTACGGCGGCCAAGGCATCGACGGCAGCCGGGAAACGGTAGCCTACTGCCGCATCGGCGAACGTTCCTCCCACACCTGGTTTGTGCTGACCCAACTCCTCGGCTATGGCAATGTCCGCAATTACGACGGTTCCTGGACCGAATGGGGCAGCATTGTCGGCGCGCCTATCGAAAAGGCGTAGGGCGGCGTAGGGCTTTAACCTGCCGGGATTAGCCGGCTGCGCCGGATTTTATCCGCTTGGGCTAATACAGTCCCGGCGGACAAAGCCCGGCGTAGCCGGTTTGACTATTCCGGATTTCTAATGGGTAGAGCCGCCGGCGGGGAAATGGTGTATAATAAGCCCCGGCAGTTTTGCCGACTTTCCCGCCCCTTAACCGGTTAACCGGCGGGGTTACTCCCGGAACTTTGGCCGGCAGCAGTGGTTGACAACAGCTTGTCCCCCCATGGGGGAGTGTTAATTGAACGGGTTGCGCCCCCGGATGCCGCCGGGCGGGCGGCCTTATCCCCTATGCCCCGCATTGCCGTCCGGGATCAGATTGCCCGGGAAGGCGTCAACCTGGCTTACGGGTTCTTTTCCCCGCTCGAGGGTTTTATGGGCCGGGCGGACCTGGATTCGGTAGCCCGCAATATGACCTTGACCAGCGGCTATGTCTGGAGTATCCCCATCGTCCTGGATTTGTCCCCGGCGGAAGTGGCGCGGCTGGAATTGCAGCCCGGCAAAACCGCGCTGCTGACTTATCAGGAGCAGCCGCTGGCTACTCTGGAAGTTACCGAAATCTACTCTTACGATAAGGAATTTCTGGCCCGGCAGGTGTATGGGACTGGCGACGCCGCCCATCCCGGCGTACAGCGTACCTACGCCTATCAAGACTGTTTCATTGCTGGGCCGATTACCCTGATTAACCCGCCGATGATTAACCCGCCCTTTGACCGGTTCTGGCAGACGCCCCGGCAGTTGCGCCAAACCTTGGCGGAACGGGATTGGCAGCGGGTAGTGGCGCATCAAACCCGCAATGTCCCCCACGCCGGCCACGAGTGGCTGATGAAAGGGGCTTTTCTGGCGGCCGCTGCCGATGGGGTGCTGGTCAGCGCGGTTATCGGGGAAAAGAAGCCGGGCGACTACATCGACGAGGCGATTGTGCTGACCCACAACCGGCTGCGGGATGCCGGCTTTTTTCGGGAGGATACGCACTTGACCTCGACCCTGCTGTGGGATATGCGCTACGCCGGGCCGCGGGAGGCGGTGTTTCACGCTTTAGTGCGGAAAAACCTGGGCTGTACCCACCATATGTTTGGCCGGGACCATGCCGGCGTCGGCAGTTACTACGATACCTACGCCGCCCATCGCATCTTTGACGAATTGCCCGATTTGGGCATAAAATCGACGCTGACTTTGGAATGGTGGTACTGCCCGGCCTGCGGCAGCGTAGCGTACGAGGGTCTGTGCGGTCACCGGGAACAGAAACAGGATTTGGCCGGCACCTTGATTCGCAGTATCATCCAGGGCGGCGCCGAGCCGGCGCCTACTACCTTGCGCGCCGAGGTGCTGGCGGTAGTCCGGGAATGCGCCGATAAGTACGGGTTCGGGTCGCCTTTCGTTGGGGAGAACTACTTGGCGAACCGCACTCCGGTTATGACGTTGCCGGCTTGGGACTGTAACGATTCCGCCGCCGCGCCATAAACTTTGTTCCCCGCCCCCGTTGGCATTGTAGCGGGGGCATTTTTGCGGAAACCTTAACCATAAATCGGGAGGAAGCAATGCCAACCTTTGTGAACCCTACGGCCTGCAACGCCTGCGCCGACGAACACCAGGGGCCGCTGTGCGTCTATATCTGCCCCAACGACCTGATGGCGTTGGACACCGCCATTAACAAGGGCTTTAACCAGGAGCCGCAGCTATGCTCCGAGTGTTACGCCTGCGTCAAGCTCTGTCCGCAGGAAGCCATCCAGGTTCGGGGTTACTCGGACTTCATTCCCTTGGGGGCGTCGGTGCAGCCGCGCCGGGTGGAAAATGGCTTGACCTGGACGGTGACCTTCCGCAACGGCAAGGTTCTGGAGTTCACCTATCCCTCCCGCTCCCGGCCGGCCGGCTCGGTCGAACCCTACGCTGATTTCACCGAAAACCCGGAGGGCGACCTGAAAGGCCAGGGCTTGGCTGGGGAAACGATGTGGCTGGGGGTGGCGGCCTTGCCTACCCTGCAAACCGGAAACTAAAGGAGGCTTGCCCAAAATGACGCTACCGGTTACCGAAATCGTCGAGTGCGACATCCTGATTATTGGCGGCGGAATGTCCGGCTGCGGCGCCGCCTTCGAGGCGAAGTTCTGGGGCCGCGACCTGCGGGTGGTCGTTGCCGAGAAAGCCGTTATCGAGCGCAGCGGCGCTACCGGCGAGGGGCTTTCCGCCATCAACTGCTATATGGGGCAGCGTTACGGCTGGAACACCCCGGAGGACTTTGTCCGCTATGTGGTCAACGATATGATGGGCCTGGCCCGGGAGGACTTGGTCTATGATGTGGGCCGTCATGTCGACTCCTCGGTGCATCTCCTCGAGGAGTGGGGTTTGCCCATCTGGAAAAAGGATGACGGCACTTACGAGCGCATCGGCCGCTGGCAGATTCCCATTCACGGGGAATCGATTAAGCCGGTAACGGCCGAACCGGCCCGCACCGCCGTCGGCCCGGAAAACCTCTACGAGCGGGTTTCCATTACCCATCTGCTTACCGACGCCAACGACCCCAATCGCATTGCCGGCGCCGTCGGTTTTGGCGTCCGGGAAAACAAGCTGTACCTGTTCAAGGCCAAGGCCGTCATCATCACCACCGGCGGGGCGTCTAATGTATTCCGCCCCCGGTCGGTCAACGAAGGCATCGGCCGCACCTGGTACTCGGTTTTTGCCACCGGCTCCGCCTACGGGCTGATGATTCCTATTGGTACGGAAATGACCCAGATGGAACACCGCTTTGTGCCGACCCGGTTCAAGGACGGCTACGGCCCGGTGGGGATGTGGTTCCAGTATTTCCACGCCCGGGTGACCAACGCCTTGGGCGAGGATTACACCGTTACCCGGGATGATGAACTGGACAAGTACCTGCCCTACGGCCGGGCGGTGCCGACGCCGACGCCGCTCCGCAATCACCAGATGTTTCTGGACATTCGGGACGGCCGCGGCCCGATGTATATGCGTACCGAGGAAGCGATGCAGAAGCTGGCCGGCGGCGACCCGGCCAAGATGGATCAGGTACGCGCCGAAGCCTGGGAGGATTTTCTCGATATGACCATCGCCCAAGCCTTGACTTGGGCATCCCAAAACATCGAGCCGGAAGTAACGCCCTCCGAGGTGAACCTGGCCGAACCCTACATTATGGGTTCTCACTCCGGGGAAGCCGGGGCTTGGGTCAGCGGCCCGGAGGATTTGTCGCCGCCGGAATACTTCTGGGGCTACAACAAGATGACTACCATTCGGGGTTTGTTCGCCGCCGGCGATGGCGTAGGGGCGGCGCCGCACAAGTTCTCCAGCGGCTCCTTTACTGAGGGGCGGCTGGCGGCCAAGGCCGCGGTCAACTTCCTGCGGGACAATGGCGAGACGCCCACGGTCAGCGCGGCCCAAGTTCAGCAGCTGCACGCCGCCATTTGGTCGCCGCTGAACACCTTTGAGCAGCACAAGGGCGCGTCCACGGCGGAAGGGGTTAATCCCCACTACATCACGCCTTCCGACGCCTTGGTGCGGCTGCAAAAGATTATGGACGAATACGCCGGCGGTACTTCGGCTTGGTACACCACCAACGGGCCGACCCTGGAGCGCGGCATTCAGCTTATCGAGATGCTGCGGGAGGATTTGCAGCACTTGGGGGCGCGCAATCGCCACGAACTGCTGCGCTGCTGGGAAGTGGCGCACCGTACTTGGGTCGGGGAAGCCCACATGAGGCATCTGCTGCACCGGCAGGAAACCCGCTGGCCCGGCTACTATTACCGGGCTGACTACCCCAACCTCGACGACGAGAACTGGCGGGTATTCGTCAACTCCCGCTATGACGCGGCCGCCAACCGGTGGCAGCTGCTGACCCGGCCCTACATCAACCTGGTCAAGTAAGGAGCGGGCAAGTCAAGCAAATCAGCAGCCCCCGGCAATGCCGGGGTCTGTTTCTCTTTTCCAGCCTTTTCCGGGAGCTGCCCGCCGGCTACCAGCCGGTCAGCTTTTTTGACGGCATTGAAATAATCTGTGGTAAAATGGCTTGCGGCCTATTCAGAAAGGATAAGCAGTGATTAAGCCAAAGCGAACGGCGGCGGCCCGGCTGTTTGTTGCTACGGTCCTTTAGCGGGCAAAGGCTTTCGGAGGCATTATGGTAACGGCTACGGACGAGGGGCGGTTGGCGGTGGTCCTCTCTCAGCTAGAGGAACGGACTGCGGCCCATACCACGGCTATTACCCAACTGGCGGAACAAACCGCGGCCAGCACCGCCGCTAGTACCCGGCTGGCAGAACAAACCGCGGCTAACATCGCCGCTAGTACCCGGTTGGCGGAACAAACCGCGGCTAATACCGCCGCCATAGCCCGTTTAGAGGAACGCGCGGCGGCCAATTCCGACAGCATTACCCGGATGACTGATGCCGTCACCCGATTAGAGGAACGCGCGGCGGCCAACTCCGACGGTATTGCCCGGATGACCGATGCCGCTGCCCGGTTGACGGAACAAACCGCGGCTAACACCGCCGCCATCACCCGGTTAGAGGAACGCGCGGCGGCCAACTCCGACGGTATTGCCCGGATGACCGATGCCGTTGCCCGTTTAGAGGAACGCGCGGCGGCCAACTCCGACGGTATTGCCCGGATGACTGATGCCGTCACCCGATTAGAGGAACGCGCGGCGGCCAACTCCGACGGTATTGCCCGGATGACCGATGCCGTTGCCCGTTTAGAGGAACGCGCGGCGGCCAACTCCGACAGCATTACCCGGATGACCGATGCCGTTGCCCGGTTAGAGGAACGCGCGGCGGAGCATACCGCCGCCAGTAACCGGTTGGCGGAACAAACCGCGGCTAACACTGCCGCCATCACCCGGTTAGAGGAACGCGCGGCGGCCAACTCCGACGGTATTACCCGGATGACTGATGCCGTTGCCCGGTTAGAGGAACGCGCGGCGGAGCATACCGCGGCTAGTACCCATTTGACGGAACAAATCGCGGCTAACACTGCCGCCATCACCCGGTTAGAGGAACGCGCGGCGGAGCATACCGCCGCCAGTAACCGGTTGGCGGAACAAACCGCGGCTAACACTGCCGCCATCACCCGGTTAGAGGAACGCGCGGCGGAGCATACCGCCGCCAGTAACCGGTTGGCGGAACAAACCGCGGCTAACACTGCCGCCATCACCCGGCTAGAGGAAGGCGCGGCGGCCAACTCCGACGGTATTGCCCGGATGACTGATGCCGTTGCCCGGTTAGAGGAAGGCGCGGCGGCCAACTCCGACGGCATTACCCGGATGACCGATGCCGTTGCCCGGTTAGAGGAAGGCGCGGCGGCCAACTCCGACAGCATTACCCGGATGACTGATGCCGTCACCCGATTAGAGGAACGACTGGCGGCTAACTCGGATGCCGTTGCCCGGTTAGAGGAACGCGCGGCGGCTAATTCCGACAGCATTACCCGGATGACTGATGCCGTCACCCGATTAGAGGAACGACTGGCGGCTAACTCGGATGCCGTTGCCCGGTTAGAGGAAGGCGCGGTGGCCAACTCCGACGGCATTACCCGGTTGACCGATGCCGTTGCCCAGTTGACAGAACAAACCGCGGCCAACACCACCGCCATAGCCCGGTTAGAGGAACGTGCGGCGGCCAACTCCGACGGCATTGCCCGGTTGCTCGATGCCGTTGCCCGATTAACCGAATCCGTTGAACGGACTAACGCCCGGATTGACCGGCTGAGTTTGGCGGTCTGGGGCATTGGCGGAGCCATCATCGTTGGGTTGCTTGGCGGCAATGTCGCCATGGGCATTGCCCTGCTGCAAGCGGTAGCCCGGTAGCCTAACCATCAGGAGGGAGACCCTTTCCAGTGAAACCGTTATTCATCCACGGCGCTGGCAGTTGCGGGTTGGCATTTCACTACCAGCTGCAAGCCTTTCCCGAAGCGGTGGCGGTGGATTTGCCCGGCCATCCCCACGGTCGACCCGGCGGCAGCATCGAGGCTTATCTGGAGTGGACGCGGGGGTTTATCGCCGGCCGGGGTTGGCGGGATGTGGTACTGGGCGGCCACTCGATGGGCGGGGCGATTACTCTGCTTTACGCCTTGCGCTACCCGGAGGAACTGCGCGGCATCATCCTAATCGGCACCGGGGCGCGACTGCGGGTACATCCCGACTACTTGCAGCAGTGCCGGGAGCCGGGCGAAAACAACGCCGACTGGCTGCGCCGCCGCGTCGCCGCTTACTATGACGGCGTAGAACCGGAACTTCGCCGGGAGTTAGAGCAGCGTTCCGCCGCCATCGGCCCGGCGGTGGAACTGAACGACCTGCTGGCTTGCGACCGCTTCGATGTAATGACGGAAGTGGCGAACATCCGCATCCCAACTCTGGTCATCGTTGGGGCTGAGGATGAAATGACGCCGGTCAGATATGCCGACTATCTGGTTGACCGCATACCCGGCGCGCAAAAAATCATCATCCCCGGAGCTACCCACTTTGTCCAGTTGCAGCAGCCCCAAGCCGTCAACGCCGCCATTGCCGGGTTTCTCGAATGCCTTTAGCCGGCCGCCCGACCCTTACTCCCGGATGGCGGCCGTGGGGTGATACCAGCGGCTTTGATAGAACATCAAAGGATTGCCGGCGGCGTTGCGGCGCACTTCCTTGACCTCGCCCATATAGACCGTGTGGTCGCCATAGATATGCGACCCTACCACTTCGCAGCCAAAGAACACCATCGAGTCGCCTAGTACCGGAATGTTGTCGGCGGAAATATCGTAGCGATATTCCGTCCCCTCTTGGCGGTCCTCCGGGCGTTTGGCGAAATAGACGCCCAACTCCTCTTGGTCCTCCCCCAGAATGTTGATGCCGAACTTGCCGGTGTGTTCCACATAGCCGTAGGTATGGGTGCCGTGGGCCACGCAAATCAGCACCGTCGGCGGCTCCAGGCAAACGGAAGTAAAGGAATTGGCGGTCATCGCGTGGGGATTGCCGTCATCGTCCACCGAAGTTACCACCGTAACCCCGGTAGCAAACAGGGACATCGCCGACCGAAACTCATCTCTGCTCGTCAAAGCGTACACCCTTCCCGGTAAGTTTTACCCATTATAACCGCTGCCGCCCCAATCGGCTACTATGTCGCCGGCCAATCCACAAAACAGCCGCCGATTTCCTCCGGGCGGCAATGGGCCGCTCGGCCGGCATCCAGTTTCAGGACGGTTCCCGGGGGAATCAAGCCGCGGAATAACTGCGGATGGGTCAGCTGGGCCAGGATTTCCAAGCCGGTTACTACCCGCGGCCCCGGTATGCTGAAATAGGCGTGGTCGATCAGATACACTTCCCCGGCTGGCGCCGCCGGCAGTTCTGCCCAACCCGGTTGCGCCGCCAGCCAAGCCACTTCCCGCCGTTGCCGTCCCAAATCCGAGGAGCAAAGGTCGATGAACAGCTTTTCCGGGGAATAGTCCGCCACTTCCCGCCAGTCAATCCGCGCCGCCGGGCAGCCGGCTCGAAACCGGCCCACCGTGCCGCCGGCCCGTTCCAGCAAATCCGGTATCCAATGCCCGCCCACTACCAACGGGTTGACGCCCTCCACTGAGAAAACCCGGGGCCGCCCGCCAATCGGCGGCAGCGCATTAGCTACCGCAGCAAGCCGCCCTTGCAGCGCGGCGACCAGTTCCGCCGCCTTATCCCCGGCGCCGGCGGCTTGGCCTACCCGGTGGATGGTGTCAAAAATATCCGGCAAAGTGCGCGGGTTCAGTATCAGGATTTCCGGTTCAACCGGCAGGGCCGCCGCCGCTTGGCTTACCGTGGGGGCGTCCACTTCACAGAAATAGCACAGGTCTTGGGTCAGTACCAAATCCGGCGGGTCGGCGGCCAGTAGCTCCGTATCCAATAGATACGGACTTTCCCCGGCTGCCAAAATGCGCCGCATCATCGCGTCCACTTCGTCACTGGACATAGCATCCACCGCAATGCGGCTGCGGCAGACGATAGGCTTATCCTTAACTGGCGGCGGATAGTCGCACAAATCGGTTACGCCAACGATGGCAGCATCAAGTCCCAGGGCGTAAAGAATTTCGGTGCCGCTGGGCAGCAGGGAGCAAATTTTCATAATGCCGACTCCGGGGAAACACTGATGCCGCTTTCCTTTGTCCACTGCGCCGCAAAAGTCAAGGGCAATATACCACACCGGTTGCGCCGCCGGTCGATTGTTGTATCATTATTGGCAAAGGTAAATCCCTATCCCCGCAAATCTGCCGGTTCCCTGCGCCGCCAATGTCCACACCGCCATCCACATCCCAACCAGTCCCGCCGCCCTGGAGCAACTTGGCTTTGCTGCGGCTGGGGGCTTTCGGCTTCGGAATGACCGGCTTTTTCGTGGCGATGGATACCATCATCCTGCCTACCCTGGTGTTGGATGTGGCCCCGGAGGGCGCGAAAAATACCTTGCTGGGGATATTAGGGTTAAGCGGACTGCTGGTCGCGGCCCTGGTACAGCCTATCGTCGGTGCTTACAGCGACCGCACCCGCTCTCCCTTGGGGCGGCGGGTGCCGTATATGCTCTGGGGCGTCGCGTTGGTTTGCCTCGGATTGGCCGGCCTTTCCTTTACCCTGACCCTGCTTTCCCTGCTGATTATCTGGATTTTCATTCAAGCCAACGCCAGTATCGGCTACGGCCCCTATCAAGCCCTCATCCGCGACTTGGTGCCGCTCCATCGGGTTGGGGTAGCTTCGTCACTGAAAATCCTGGCTGACGCCAGCGGCGGGGTAGTGCTGATTGCCCTTAGCGGCTGGCTCATCAGCCGCTACGCCGGCCCGGATTCCCTGCTCTGGCTGCGGCTGACTTTAGGGATGTTGGGCGGGATACTGCTGTTGACGGCGGCCGTCAGCGCGGCCACGGTAGTACGGCGGGAGCGGGCGGCGGAACGGCTGTACCGCGGCCGGCACACCCTGCGCGGTTCGACCAGCGGCCTCCATCCCCAACTGCTGCGTTTCCTGATTTCGCGCTTTATGCTGATTACCGCCAGCGTCGTCTTTCCTACCTATGGCTTGTTTTTCCTGCGGGATGTGGTGGTAGTGGACAACCCGGCCGCTACTTTGAGCCAAGCCATTCTGGCTATCGGCGGCGCATTGGCTTTGAGCGTGTACCCGGCCGGCTGGCTTTCCGACCGCATCGGCCGCCGCCCGGTAATCCTGGCGGGCGGCAGTATCGCCGCCCTCGGCTCCATCGCCGTATTTTGGGCGACTGACACCGGTACGGTCATTGCCATCGCCAGCGGCATCGGGGCCGGTATCGGCATAGTCTTGTCGGCCAACTGGGCTTTAGCCAACGAATTGGCCGCCCCGGGGCGGGAAGGACAGCACATTGCAATGGTCAACCTGGCGACCATCGGCGGCGCCGCCTTTGCCAAAATCCTGGGGCCGGGCGTAGATTTGCTGAACAGCTTGCTGCCGCCCAACGCCGGCTACGCGGCCCTGCTCTTTGGCTGCGCCGCCCTGTTCATCCTCGGCGGCCTGCTGCTGCTACCGCTAAAGGCAACGGCGGATGGGATGGGGGCGGGTATCGATGATGGCGGGTAGGAAAGCTGCCGGCTGCGCCCGGGGGAATCGGGCGGGTTAGCGGGCCGGGACAATCTTGCTATTGTCCCGGCTTTTTGTATTGGCAGACGGGGGTTAGCGGCGCTTACGGATTTTCTTTTGGCAGGTGGCGCTGTAGGGGAAGGCTTGGCGGGCCCAAGCGTAGCCATTGCTGAGAGAGGTTCGCAGGAGGGCGTAATGAGTGCCCGCCTGCTCCGCCGCTTGCTGCGCAGCGGCCTCAGTTCCGCCGGACGCGGTTGTGGTGGAACTCCCAGCCGGCCACGCCAGACCGACCGGAGACGTGGAAGCAACCCAGTCGGCATTGGTGTCGGGGTGATTGAATACCAGCCGGGCGTTGACGGCGCGGGGATAGCCCAAGGCCCGGCAGCGGGCGGTGGCGGTTTCCTGAACATAGGAGGGCCAATCGACCTTGGAGTTTTCGCCATACCGTTCATCCGGTATCGTCGCGTCCCAGTGGGGATTGGTGCCGCCAATAAAACGGTTGCGGGATTCGACAATCGCGGTGGCGTCGATTTCATCATTGGTCCGGCCGCCCCATGGGGAGAAAACCAAGTGGTCGACGCTGGGTTCGAGACGCAGGCGCTTGATGATGGTGCGGCGGCGGCGTTCCTCGCGGGGGAATTCAAAGATGAGGTCGCGGCTGACGCCGGTAACGCCGGATTCGCCATCGGTCAGGTAGCCCTCTTGGGCGGCCAGAAAGCCGCGGAAGTTGCCGCTTTGGCCAAAATAGACCGTATCATCCCGCTCGTTGCGGTCGCGGCCGGCGGCCCAAGTTTCGGCTTTAGTCCAGGTGTCGGACTGGTCGATGGCGCAATAGATGGACTTGCCGCGGTTCGCCGCCAAGGATTCGAGGATCATCGAGACGCGGGCATCGTCGGCGTCGGCAACGGCGGGGGACTCTTGCCAGTCGGAGCAGTTCCAGGGGATGGAGCGGGGGGCGGCCGCAGCCGCGCCTACATAGAACAGGTGTTCGGGGGGGGGTAGTTCGGAAGTGGAGCGGGTGAAGGCCGGTTCGGCGCGGCCGCCATTAGGGGCAAAGGCGGTGGCCAAGGCCAGCAAGCCAATCACGGCCAAGGCGGATACGAGGACGCGAAGCATAGCGGTTCATCCTTTCGGGGGTTGAGGTTGGGGCGTAGGGTAAGGGATGGGGAGGGGTGTTGTCAAGGGGTGGGGGATTGGGGGGATTAAGAATTGAGAATTAGGAATTAGGAATTTTGGGGGATATAACGAGGCGCGATGGAACCGGGAACGAGCTGCGAGCAAGCCGGGAACGAGGCGCGGTTAAGGCTGGGAGGGGCAGGGGTGGCGCCGGTGGATTTCTCTTTGTCTTGCCAATTAAAAGTCCCTGAACCGCCGGGCGCCCGGTCTTGCCCCGGTTTCTTTTCCGCATTATAATAGCCGCCAACCTGAAAGCAGAACCGGAGGTTACCGCCGTGACCACTATCGCCCCCGCCCGCGATGCCGCTACTCTGGCCCGGATGAAACACCGCAGCAAGGATGTTACGCAGGGGGCGGAACGCGCGCCGGCCCGGGCGATGCTGCGGGCGATGGGGCTGACCGATGATGACTTGGATAAGCCCTTTGTCGCCATTGCCAACTTGGCCAGCGATGTAACCCCCTGCAATGTCCACCTCTCCCGTTTCGCCGCCGCCGCCAAAGCCGGTATCCAGGACGCCGACGGGACGCCCTTCGAGTTCGGTACCATCACCATCAGCGATGGCATTTCGATGGGCACCGAGGGGATGAAAGCCTCCCTGGTCAGCCGGGAAGTTATCGCCGATTCCATCGAAGTGGTGACTTTCGGGGAGCGGATGGATGGGCTGATTACCATTGCCGGCTGCGACAAGAATATGCCGGGCTGTATGATGGCGATTGCCCGCCTTAATGTGCCGTCTATATTCATCTATGGCGGTTCCATTCTGCCGGGGCAGTTTCAGGGGCGGGATGTGAACATTCAGGATGTGTTTGAGGCGGTGGGCGCTTACGGCAAGGGCAGCATCAGCCGGGAGGAATTGACGGCGTTGGAGTGCGTGGCTTGCCCCGGGGAGGGTTCCTGCGCCGGCCTTTTCACCGCCAACACGATGTCCACCGCCATTGAGGTCTTGGGTTTGTCGCTGCCCGGCGACGCCTCTTTGCCGGCTGTAGATCCCAACAAAGTGGACGAAGCGCGCCAAGCCGGCCGGGCCATCCTGCGGCTGTTGGAGGAGGATATTCGTCCCCGGGATTTGCTGACGCGGCGGGCTTTTGAGAATGCGATTACCGTGGTGCTGGCTTTGGGCGGCTCGACTAATGCCGTGCTGCATTTGATGGCGATTGCTTACGAAGCCGGCGTTGACCTGACGCTGGATGATTTTGACCGCATCAGCCGCAGCACTCCCTACATTGCCGATATGAAACCCGGCGGCCGCTATGTGATGGCGGACTTGCACCGCTACGGGGGGATGGCTTTGCCGCTGCAACGGTTGCTGCGGGCCGGCTTGCTGGAGGGCAGCACGATGACCGTTACCGGCAAGACGCTGGCGGAAAATGTGGCGGCAATGCCGGTTATTGACGACCAGCCCATTATCGGCCAGCCGGAAAATCCGCGCAGCGCCACCGGCGGCTTGGCTATCCTGCGCGGCAACCTGGCACCGGACGGCGCGGTGATCAAGGTAGCCGGCCATCAGGAAAAGGTTTATCAAGGGCCGGCCCGGGTTTTCGACCAAGAGGAGCCGGCTTTCAATGCCATTCAGGAGGGCGCGATAAATCCGGGGGATATTGTGATTATCCGCTACGAAGGCCCCAAGGGCGGCCCGGGAATGCGGGAAATGCTGGCGGTAACCGGGGCCCTGATCGGCCAGGGCTTGGGCGATTCCGTGGCGCTGATTACCGACGGCCGCTTTTCCGGGGCGTCGCACGGGCCGATGGTGGGTCATGTGGCTCCGGAGGCGGCGGTGGGCGGCCCCATCGGACTGCTGCAAGAGGGGGACATCGTTACGCTGGACATTCCCAACCGGGGCTTGAATGCGCGGTTGACTGAGGAACAGCTGACGGACCGCCGCGCCGCTTGGCAGCCGCTGCCGCCGAAATACACCAGCGGCGTACTGGCGAAGTACGCCAAACTGGTAACTTCCGCCGCCGCGGGGGCGGTTACGCGGTAGGAACTTTTAACCGGGAGCGACGATGAACTGCCCGGCTTGCCAGACGCCCTATAACCCCGGCAATCGTTTCTGCGGCCGCTGCGGCGCGGATTTGTCGGCGGCGGCTGCTAAGCCGGAGGCGGCTCCGGAAACCCCGGCGGCCTCTTTCCATCCTTACGCCGCATCCCCGGATGCCGGCCCGTCTTACCCTTTTACCGCCGCCCGTCCCGGCGGGTTCTGGATACGGGTTCCGGCCTACATCATCGACGCCGTCATCATCTCCCTGCCTCTGGTGCTGCTCTGGATGCTCTTTGGCTTGCCGGTGCCGACTACCACCGATGAACTGCTCAATCCCCCGGACGCCTTTCGGCGGCTGCAACTGCTGAATGCTTTCCTGTCGCTGGTTTATGATACGGCCTTGATTGCGGTGTACGCCGCCACTTTTGGCAAGCGGATTTTGGGGTTGTATGTGGTACGCACCGACGGCTCCCGGGTAGGCTGGGGCCGCGCTTTAGCGCGCCATTTGATTACGGCGCTCACTGCCGCTTTTACCTTGGGCTTGGCTTTTCTGATAGTAGCGATTCGCCCGGATAAGCGCGGACTGCATGACCTGATTTGCGATACCGTGGTTCTGCGGCGGGACCGGCGGGCGGGCTGACCGTTATGCCCGAAGTAATTCTCTACATCGCCGCTAGTGTGGATGGCTACATTGCCCGTCCCGACGGCTCCGTGGACTGGCTGCCGCCGCCCCCGGAACCGGGAATCAGCCCGGCCGAGGATTACGGCTATGCCGACTTTGTCGCCGGCGTGGGCGTGGTGCTGATGGGGCGGGCTACCTACGAGCAAATCCTTTCCTTTGGCGGGGATTATCCCTATCCCGGCACTGCGGGCTATGTCTTTTCCCGCAGCCGGGCTGGGGAGCGGGATGAACACGCCCAATTTGTGGACGGGGCGGATTTGTCCGGACTGGTCGCCCGGCTGAAAGGGGAGCAGGACAAAAATATCTGGCTGGTCGGCGGCGGGCAACTGGTACGGGAGTTTCTGCGGCGGGATTTGATTGACCGCATTGAACTGTTTATCCTGCCGGTCATCCTGGGGGCCGGCATTCCTCTTTTCCCGCCGGATACGCCGCAACGGAGTCTAACCTTGACCGGCTGCCGGGCTTATGCGGCCGGTATCGCGCAACTGTCCTACCGGGCCAGCCGCGACTAGCGAGGAAGTTATGGAGGCCTTGCGCCAGGTACTGCTCATCCTGCACATCGCGGCCGGCTCCATCGCCTTGCTGACGGCGGTATTGGCGCTGGTTACGGCCAAGGGCGGGACGAATCACATCCGCGCCGGCCGGGTTTATGCCCTGGCAATGACCGGCGTTTTCCTGACCGCCCTGCCACTGGCGGCCTTGGGCGCGGATACATTTCTGCTGTTCATCGCGGTGTTCAGCTTTTATATGGTTTTTGCCGGCTGGCGTTTTGCGCGCAATCGGCGGGGGCGGCCGCAGCCGGTGGACTGGCTGGCGGTAACGGCAATGAGCCTGACCGGCTTGGGAATGGCCGGCTATGCGGTCATCCTGGCGGCGCAGGGTAATTCCCAATGGATAACGATGACCCTGTTCGGGTTTATTGCCCTGGGTTTGGCCACGGTCGATGGCTTGTTTTACCGGCGGCAACGGCCGCCCGGGCCCCGGCGCATTGCCCGGCACTTGACTAATATGCTGGCGGGTACGATTGCCACTATAACCGCGGTGCTGGTGGTGAATGTGCAATTGGCGGCCGCGCCCTGGCTGCCCTGGATCTTGCCCACTATCGTTATTACGCCGCTGATTGTTTGGTGGAATCGGCGGGTACTGCGGCCGCGGGGGTGATGGGGCTGATGGCCGGCTAATTGCCCTTATCTTATTCCTCGCGCCGTCTGCCCATTAGCCACGCCGCCAATACTCCCGCAATCAGCCCGCACAAATGCCCTTCCCACGACACCAAAACACCGGCGGTCGGCAAAATGCCGGAGAGCATTCCCCAGCCGAAAACCGCGATTACCGCCAAAGCCACCGCTATAGACAGGATGCTGCGCTCGTACCAGCCCCGGGCGACCAGGTAGCCGAAGTAGCCGAACACCAACCCGCTAGCCCCGATATGCAGCGCCGCCCGGCCTCCTACCCACACTCCGGCGCCGCCTACCAGGATGATGAAAAGCGTAACCAGCAGGAAGTTGCTGCGCCCTCGCACCGCCGCCAATCCGCCCAAAATCAGCAGCGGCGCCGTATTGGACAGGGCATGACTGAACCCGCCGTGCAGCAAAGGACTCAACAGAATCCCCCGCAAACCCTCCACCGTCCGCGGCAGCAGACCATAGTCGTTAAGGCGATGCCCCAAGAGCAGATTCACTAGCTCCACCGCCCAGATAACCGCCACTAAGGCCGCCAGCAATGTAACATTAGCAGTACGACTCAAAGCCCTTCTCCCGCCCGGACTAGAACTCGGTCAAAAATCCTCCCCAACCCTTTCCCCGCCGCCAACTCGACCATAGCACAAGGCCGCCGCCCTTTGTAATGCCTAGGGCTATCGCATAAAATCGTCCTTCCCGCCCTCCACCGTCATTCCCACGAAAGTGGGGATCCTGCAAGGCCGGAGACTGCCGTAAAGCCCCCGACTTCCCGCCTCCTAACCTTCCTCACCCCGGCTTTTGCAGCAGCAGGAAAAACTCCCGATTCCCCTTGTCCCCCAATATCGGCGATGGACAAAGATTCCGCACCCGCAAACCTTGCTCCACCGCCCTGATTGCCATGTTGCCCAGCGTTGCGGCGTGAACTTTCGGGTCTTTCACAATCCCGCCCCGGCCCACCTGCGCCCGGCCCGCCTCAAACTGCGGCTTCACCAGCGCCGCCACATACCCGCCCGGCGTCAAATGCCCCACCGCCGGTGGTATAACCAAACTCAGCGAAATGAACGACACATCCACCACCACCAAATCCACCGATTCGGGCAAAGCATACGGATAGCGGGCATTGCATTTCTCCAATGCCACCACCCGCTCATCCTGCCGCAGCTTGTGATGCAGTTGCCCGTGGCCCACATCCACCGCATAAACCCGCCGCGCCCCCCGTTGCAGCAGGCAGTCCGTAAAGCCCCCGGTTGACGCCCCCACATCCAGAACCGTCAACCCGTCCACCGTCAGCCCGAAAACCGCCAAAGCGTGCGCCAGCTTCACCCCGCCCCGGCTCACATAGGGCAGCCGGCCGCGCACTTTCAGCGGCGTACCTTCGGCCAAAGCAGTTCCCGGCTTCAGTACCCGCCCGGCCGGAGCGAACACCAAACCCTCCATAATCAGAATCCGGGCTTGCTCCCGGCTTTCCGCCAACCCCCGCTCATACAGCAGCAAATCGGCGCGCACCTTGCGAATTTTCGGCGGCATACCTCTTTACCCCAACCCGGCTTTATCGGATACTTGAATGATAACTAATTTTGCGAAGCCGGGCAATCGCTTAGCCGGAACGCCGGCTCAGTATTTGTCGGTATTAAACCAACTCCAACCGCAGGCTTTAGTATGCCCTTGCCGCCGTTTCAGATTGTCCGGCCACCGGGGCGGCGCCGCTTGTTGTTGCCGGGCGGAGCAAGAGTATAATATGGGGCGGGAGTTGGCGATTGTCGCCGCGGGTCAGCGGGAAAAGCTACGCGATTGGTATCGAAAGGGCTGCGGGGTATTTTGAGCGGAAACCGGAGGGATATTCCGAGTTGCTGATGCGGGGCTGGGCGATGGTACGAGGGTGGGGGCTGGTGGATGGGGTGCGTCTGCTGCTGGGGTTGGCGTTGGCGGCGCCGTTGGTAGTTACTACGGGGCCGTTACCGGAAACCGTCGATTACTTTGTAGTCGGCAAGGCGGTATGGTCGCGGACGCTGATTGAGGTTGCGGTAGGGCTGTGGCTGATTCTGCTGCTGCGGGACGCCCGCTATCGGCCGCCCAAATCGTGGCTGCTGGGCATATTCGGCGGCTATCTGGTCATTGCGCTGCTGGCGGCACTGTTCGGGGTCAGCCCGACCCGGAGCATCTGGTCCGATTTGACGCGGATGAATGGGTGGATTGGGCTGGCCCATTGGTTTGCTTTCCTGCTGGTAGCGGTATCGGTGTTCCGCGCTTGGGAACAGTGGCGGGGGCTATTCAACTTTGCGGTAATAGTGGGCATCGGCGTGGGTCTGCTGGGGTTGGCAGAGGTAGCGGGCGCCGACTGGCTGCCCTACCGGGGAGCGGATACCGGGGGCGCGGAAACGGGTTTGCCGGTAGGGACCTTGGGAAACTCGACTTTCCTGGGCGGGTTTGCCGTGGTCAACCTGTTTATCGCCGGGGGGCTGCTGGTCAGTTCCTTTATAGGCGACGGTTTGACATCCGGCAAACGGTTCCGGGCAAGCAGAGGGCCGCGGCAAGCCCGGGGGATTCGGATATGGGGGCGGCTGCATATCGGGTATTTTCTGGATTCCCGTTGGCACGGGAATGACAGCGGGCAGTATGGGCGAGGCGGTGAGCCGCAAGGGATTAACGGTTGGCGGTTGGTGTGGGTGGCGGCGATAGTCCTGGATTTGCTGATGTTGTGGTTCAGCGGCAGCCGGGGGGCGCTGCTGGGATTGGCGGCGGGATTGGCCGTTTGCGGGGCGGCTTACGGGGCTTGGGGCGAGGGTCGAGGGCGGCGGCTGGCGGCCGGTGCGGCGGCCGGATTGGCGGCGATAGGTTTAGCGGCCGGGGCGGTAGTGGTACTGGCGGAAAGAAATAGCGGCGAGGGATGGGAGTCAACGCTGCTTTCCCGTTTATCGGCCAGCGGGCGGGATAAGAGCGTAGGGAATCGGCTTAATGCGGCGCGGTTGGGCATCGAGGGATTTCAAGAGCGGCCGCTGCTGGGCTGGGGGCCGGATAATTTCGGAGTGGTCTATGACCGCTATGTTTCGGCGCCGGCGGTGGCGCGGGCGGTTACGACCTTTGACCGGGCGCATAACAAGCCGATAGAGGAGTTGACGACCAAGGGCATTTTGGGGTTGGCCGGATATGCTGCCATCTGGGTTTGGGTGTTCGCGGTGTATGTGGGGAGAGGGCGGCGGTTGACGCCGGCCCGCCGGGTCTTTTTCTTGCTGCTGGGCGGGGGGATGACGGCGTATTTCGTGCAAAATCTGACGCTGTTTGACACGCTGGGGACGCTGCCGCAACTGATGGCGTTGTTGGGGTTCGTCGGATTTGTGGCGGGGCAGCCGCTAGGGGAAAGCGTCAAGGAATCGGATGGGGAGGAAAAGGTTGGGGATGCCCGAAAGGATGGAAGGTCCGGCAACCGGTTCCGGATGGGCGGAATAGCGCGGGGGATTGGCGGCAGCGTACTGGTCAAGATTGCCGCTATCGGGGTTATTGCGCTACTGACGGCGGCAGTAGTGTATGGGGTGAATGTCCGCACTTATCTGGCGGCGCAGTGGGCGGTGGAGTCGAGGGATGAACGGTTAAGTTGGGGGGAACGGTTTGCGGCCTTTGACGCGGCGACGGATTGGCAGCCGGGTTTGGCGAATCGGCTGCGGATTAGGATGTTTCGGGAGATTTATGAAGGATGGGATAGTCTGACGGCGGCGGAAAGGGCGGCGGCGTTGGAGTTGGTACTGCGGCACGGGGCGACGGGATTAGCGCAGGAGCCGCGGGAGTGGCGGCTGTATGTGCTGGCGGGAGATGTGGCGCGGCAGGCGGGAGAGTTGGCCCGGGCGCGGCTGCTGCTGGAATCGGGGGCGGCGATGGCGCCGAACAAGATAGAAGTGCAACGGCGGTGGGCGATGCAGTTGGCGGCGGAAGGGGATTATGCCGGGGGCTTGCGGGTTATTGAGGAGTATCTGGCGGCGGCGCCGGCGGCCCGGCTGCATTTTGCCGATTTGCGGGCGGAGTTGACGGCGGCGGCCGGGGCGGGCGGGGAGTAAGAGACTTGGTTTCTTTGCGCGGCGTTTCCGGTATTCCCGTTGGCACAGGCTAGGCGGTATCAACCGATAGCAGTTTCCGTCCGGCAACGATTTAAGGCTGAGCGGGAAAATGGGAAAGGGCCGGAGCAGAGGAAACAAACCGGTGAAAGGCTATGCTAAAGGGGGAATTGTTGCTATGATAGGGGGCGTTTGGCAAGAGGGGCGGCCCGGGCAAGGGCGGCCGTAAGCGGATTGGATAAGCGGCAAGGGATAGCGGAGCGTTGAAAGCGGGAGTTGGGACTGAGGAACACCGGTTAGGGGAGCGGGAAGGATTGTTGGCGCACCCGTTAGTCCGGGAGCTGTTGGCGGGCGTGGTGGCGGATGGCGGCCGGCCGGGGGGATGCGTGTGGCTGACCGGAATACCTGGTTCGGGAAAAAGCGCTACAGCGGCAGGGTTGGCCGCTGCTTTGCGGCGGCGGGGGCGGCAAGTTACGGTTTTGGACGGGGACGATATGCGGGCCAGCATATCCCGGGATTTGGGGTTTTCCCGGGTGGATCGGGATAAGCAGGCGCGGCGGGTCAGCTTGGTGGCAGCAGAGATAGTGCGGCGGGGCGGGCTGGTTATCTGCGCGCTGGTTAGTCCGTACCGGGCAGCGCGGTGGGAGGCACGGGTAACGGTAGGCGCAGCGGGATTTGTCGAGGTATTTGTCGATACTCCGCTGGCCGTGGCGGAAGCCCGGGATGTTAGAGGTAGGTACGCCCAAGCCCGGCGGGGAGAAATTGCCGGCTTTACCGGGGTGGATGACCCGTACGAGCGGCCGGAGCGGCCGGAGCTAGTTTTGGACACGGTGAACCATAGCGTTGCCGAAAATGCGGCGTTGATTATGAAGTATCTGGAAGTACGGGGGCTGCTGGCGGCGGATGCGGCGGAGGATACCTAAGGAGTGTAAAGGCAGTGGATTTAGGCGTAATCGGCGGCGGCGTGGTGGGGCTGGCAACGGCGGCCGGGTTTTGTGCGCGGGGACATCGGGTGGTCTGCGTGGAAAAGGATGACCAACGCCGGAAACAGTTGAATAACGGGCAATTCCCCCGGTATGAGCCGGGGTTGGCAAAGTTGGCGCGGCAGGGCGTTGACCGGGGGCAACTGCGGTTCAGCGGCGATATGGGGGAGATGACGGCCGCGGCCCAAGTGGTCTTTATCTGCGTGGGAACGCCGGCCGGAGCAGGGGGCGCGGCGGACTTGTCGCAGGTTAGGGCGGCAGCGGCGGAACTGGGGGCGGCAATGGCCCGCCGCCGCGGCTACCGGCTGGTGGTGGCGAAAAGCACTTCTCCGGTGGGAGCGCATCGGGAGATTGCCCGGATTGTGGGCAAGCAGGCCGGGCCGGCGGCCGAGTTTGGCGTGGCTTCCGTGCCGGAGTTTCTGCGGGAAGGGCGGGCAATCGAGGATTTTCTACATCCCGACCGGCTGGTTATCGGCGTGGAATGTCCCCGGGGGCAAGCCCTGCTGGAGGAATTGTACGGGTCTTTTGACTGCCCAAAAATCTGGACGAACCCGGCAACGGCGGAGTTGACCAAGTATGCGGCTAACGCTTTTCTGGCGATGAAAATATCCTACGCCAACCTGCTGGCGGATTTGAGCGCGGCCAGCGGGGCGGATTTGGCGCAGGTGACGGCGGGATTGGGCAGCGACCCGCGCATCGGGCCGGACTTTCTGAAAGCCGGCTTGGGCTATGGGGGGGACTGCCTGCCCAAGGATGTGGCGGCCTTTGCCCATTTGACGGCGGCCATGGGAGTGGATGCGGCATTGCTGCGGGCAGTGGACGGAATAAACCGGCGGCGGCCGGAGCAGTTGGTCGATCTGGCCGCGGCTGCTTTGGGCGGCTTAGCCGGAAAGGCGGTAGCGGTTTGGGGGCTGGCGTTCAAGCCGGAAGTGGAGGATGTGCGGAGCGCGCCGAGTCTGGCGGTAGTCCGCTTGCTGCTGGATGCCGGGGCGCGGGTTACGGCCCACGACCCGGCGGCGATGGGGGCGTTCCGGGAGAGTTTCGGAGAGCAACCGGGACTGGATTATGGCGGGGATCTGTATGTGGCGGCGGCGGGCAAGGATGCGGTACTGGTTTTGACCGAGTGGGATGATTACCGGGATGCGGATTTGGCGCGGCTGCGGGCCGCTCTGGCGCGGCCGGTGCTGGTGGACGGGCGGCGGGTTTTTGACCCGGTTAAGGCGCGGGAGTTGGGGTTTGAGTATCGGGGGTTCGGGTATTCGGGGGATGGCGCGCCGGCCGGCGGCAAGGATTGCGGCGGCGGATAAGGGTTTCTAGCGGCGGATTCCCGGATTCATCTTTTCGCGGGAATTGCGGTATCAACCGGTTAAAAGTAGTGGAAATGCCGGGTTATCAGTGGTATTATCTTTAGCCAATGGCGCAGTTGGTGGAATCGGACGCTCTGGTAGTGGCCCAGGCTTTGGAGTCTGGGGCGATAGCCCATTCCCCGCGGCGGACGGGTTACAAGCGGCCTTTTGACTTGACGATTATCGCCTTGTCGCTGGTTTTGATGTTTCCGCTGTGGTTGCTGATTTGGACGGCAATACCGTTGGCGGTGTGGCTGACCGACCGGGGGCCGGTTTTTTATACCCAGGCGCGGGTGGGCAAGAAGGGGCGGATTTTCCAGGTCATCAAGTTTCGCACGATGGTGGTAGGAGCGGAAAAAGGCACCGGGCCGGTGTGGGCTTTTGAGGAGGATGACCGGGTAACGCGGATCGGCCGGCTGCTGCGGGCGACCCATCTGGATGAAGTGCCGCAACTGATTAACATTCTGCGGGGCGAGATGAGCCTGGTGGGGCCGCGCCCGGAACGGCCGGAGTTGCTGGCGGCCTTTTGCGCGGAGACGCCGGAGTTTCGGCTGCGGCTGCGGGTAAAGCCGGGGATTGCCGGGTTGGCGCAGATGCAGGGGCTGTACCACACGCCGCCGCGGAAAAAACTGCGCTACGACAACCTGTATATTGAGACGCTAAGTCCTTGGCTGGACTTGAAACTGCTGGTGGGGTCTTTGTGGGTAGTCCTGTTTCGGAGGAATCGGTAGGGCAAGGCGGTTTGGGGATAAGGCCGCGGGGTTAAGTCAACCGGTTCCATTTGCTTACGAAGGGTTTTCCGGATTCCCGTTGGCGAGGGAATAGCGGCAAGACACGCGGGGGGATTTGTTCTGCTGACCGATACTGCCGTCAGGGACCGGGAGGTTGCCGGAGAGGAGACGCGCCCGGCGGTTTATGACTATCTGCTGGTAGTAGGGCCGGGACGGTCCGGCAGCGAATTGCTGTACCGCAGCCTGAAAGCACACCCGCAGCTGGCTTTTCCCAAAATCAAGGAAGGCTACTACTACCGCGCCCCGGAAAAGGTCAGGAAGTTGCGGGCGGGTTTGGCGGAAAGTGGGCGGATTTTGGCGGATGTTTCCAACCTGGCGTATCTGGACCCGGCTTTGGCCGGCGGCATAATGCGGCTGCGCGGGGACGACTGCCGGGTTTTACTGGTGGTACTGCTGCGGCCGCATATTGACCGGGCGGCGTCGATGATACGATTTCGGGAAAGCCGAGGCGAACATTCCCTTTGGGGCGGGCGGCCGAAACTGGAGCGGGAAGTGCTGCGGGACAGTTTGACGCCGGAATTGCTGGAAACTATTTACCGGCTGGATGGGGATGTGCTGACGGTTCCTTTTGACGCCTTGACCGGTAATTTAACGGGAGTTTTGGGCGTAGTGGCTGAGGTTTGCAGCATTGCGGAGTTTGCGCGGCCGCCGGCTGGGGCGGTGAACGAATCTTTGCGGGCGCGCAATGTCTTACTGGCCCGGCTAGGTAAGTTGGCGGCCTTGGGGTTGCGGCGGTTGGGCTGGCGGCGGACGCTGCAACGGGTCAAGGATAGCGGATGGGCGCAGCGGCTGTTTTTCCGGCCGCTGGCGGCTGAGGAGCGGGAAGTAGTTTTGGCGGCGGAAAGCCGGGAGTGTCTGGAAGGGATGTACCGGGATTGCTGCGCGTTAGTCGCGAAACGGTCGGAAAGGATGGCCGCGGGGATTTATTTCAGAAAGGGTAGTTACCCCCCCCCCCCCCCCGACTTTGGGTAGGGTGAAAGCGGTATGAGCGCCAAGGTTTCGCCCCGGCCCAATACGACGATTGAGCAGGAGGTCATCATCCAGCTATTGGCCCAGGGGGGGCTGCTGCTGGTTACGCTGCTGACCCAGAGCTTGCTGGCTTACATCCTGCTGACCGAAGGCCGGGGGGCCTATGCCATTTGCATTATGGTCGGCGGAATGTTGGGAGTGCTGTTCACGCCGGGGGCAGACCGGGGAGCGCAGTATTACCTGATGGCCGGGAAAATGAGCGTCTCTCAAAGCGTAGCCATTGCCTTTACCATCTGCATTATCGGCAGCGCGTTGGGGGCATTGCTGACTTGGCCGTTAATCAACAGCGGCTTGACTTTCTTTGAGCAAGCCGACGCCAGTTCCTTTTACCTGGCATTGGCGTTGATTCCCTTGACGGCGTTGTCCCTATCCCTGGAGCTGCAACTCGCCGCTTTCCGGCGGTTCACCCGGATTGCCTTATATACCTTGACCCGGTCGGTGGTGATGGTGATAGGGATTGCCCTGTTGACCGGGCAGCCCTTGTTGTTGGATCTGGGGATTGCCCTGCCGACCGGACCATGGTTGTTGGATCTGGGCGTGGACGGCGCGCTGCTGGCGGTGATTGGGGGGCATCTGGCCGAGGTTCTCTTGTATCTGCGGGACTTGCGGCGGCACTGCGGGCTGGGCCTGGAGCGGCCGACCAGGGCCGGATTCCGGCAGGTGTTCAGTTACGGGCTGCGCTTTCATGTGGCGCGGGTAGTGGCGGCCTTTGACCCGCGCATCGGCATTTTGATGTTGGGGGTAGTGGCAACCCAAGGGGAAATCGGGTTGTTTGCGGCGGCCAGTGGTATAATGTTTCGGGTGGCAACGATACCCAATGCCTTGGGCTTGTCGTTACTGCCGCGGATTGCCGGGGATGGCAACGGTCAGCCGACAATGATGGCATTATACCTGCGCCTGGTGTCGATGGTAACCGGGGGCGTCCTGCTACTACTGTTAGCGGTTAGTCAACCGGGGGTGCGGCTGTTCTTGTCGGAGAACTTTTTGCCGGTAGTGCCGTTGGTATGGATAATGGCGCCGGGGATTTATGCCTTTGCCGCCGGCAAGATTTTTGAGACTTACTTTTCGGGGATAAACCGGCCGCAGGTGTGTTCGTGGGCGTTGTGGATTGGGTTGATTGGCAATGTCAGCGCATTTTTCGCGCTGTACCCCCAATGGGGATTGTCCGGGGCGGCCGGAGCCTTTACTCTGGGGATGCTGCTGCGGGGCCTGTATCTGGCGGTGCTTTTCCGGCGGACGAGCGGATTGTCCCTGGGGCGCACTTGGCTGCTGCAACCCGGTGATGTAGCCTTTATCTGGACTTCAGGGCGGGTGGCTTTAAGCCGAATGAAAGGGTAAGGGCTTTCCGCCCGGCGACCGGGCTAGGGCAACCCGGCAACGGGTTCCAGACGGTCAGAGAGGGCGGGGACGAATCGGGACGCGGCGCCGGGTTTTATCGAAAGAGAATTGCTCAGTTATGCAAACAGAACCCACAGCCGACCGCCCGAAGGGACGCCTCCCGGCAATCCGGGCGGTAAGCGACCGGATTTCCCGCCAAGTCGCCCGGCTCCGCCGGGCGGCGCAGGTTTTGACTTTTCCCAACGACCGCCTGATTTTGTTGGCGGCTCTGCTGCTGACGGCGCTGCTCCGCATCTATTTCACCAGTTGGATTACCGACGGGCTGTATGTAGCCGCCGTGCTGCTGTTGGCCTGCACCCTGTTTCGGGACGGACTGCCGCGGGTGGCGTGGCTGACTCTGGCTTGTTTCGGGGCGCTGCTGCTGCTGTATGCGGTAGGCTTGGCCTTGGAGTACCGGTTCCGGGGAGTGCGGAACATTACCGCCATCGCCTTTGCCGGGGTGGTGTTTCTGTTCTGCTACCGCAATGCCGGGGAACTGCTGCGGGACTGGCGGCTGCTGTTGATTTTCCCCACGGCCATACTGGGCTTGTTCTTGGTCTATCCGGCCGGAGTGGACATCAACGCGCACAATTTCAACACCGTCTTGGCTTATATGCTCCTGGCCTTGGGCTTGTCGCTGCTGGTACTGGCGCGGGGGCGGAAGTGGCGGCAGCATCTGGCGGCGCATGGGATTTTGCTGCTGGTGTTCCTGAGCGGGGTGATTTACGGGTATCGGTCATTGGCGGCTATGGCCCTGCTGGCGTACCCGGCATATTGGGCGTGGTTTCTGCTGCTGCGGAACACGGCAACGGTGGCGGCCTTGGCCGCTTTGACTTTGGGGGCGTCGGTGTGGGTTATCCTGCTGTTGGGGACGCCGTATCTGGATAATACCCTGCTCGGCGTGGACGGATTTGCCCGGCGCTACACGGCCAGCGGCGCCTTGAGCGGGCGGGAAGGATTGTGGCGGGAAGTGTTTTCCCGCATTTCCGAAGCCCCGTGGCAGGGACGGGGCCCGGGCGAAGTTATCGGCCCCAGCTGCGACAATGGAATTGTAGTAGCTAGTCCCCGGGAGAATCCGGATCTGGTCGCCGACTGCGCCATTCTGATGGAAGTAAAGGATACTTTGTCCGGGGATTTGCGGCTGACCTGGGGGTATGGAAACCCCATTTACCGTTGGCGCGGGGTAAAAGTAGAAGGGACGCCGCCGCGGGTGACCAGCGTAGATTTGCGCTGGGCCGGGTTGACTGGAGTAATCCCGCCGGAGTTGGGGGGGCTGGAGAAGCTGCAGGTGCTGATGCTGTCCAGCAATGAACTGACCGGAGTAATCCCGCCGGAGTTGGGCCAGTTGACGCGGCTGGAAGCCCTGTGGCTAAACCTGAACAAGTTGACCGGTACGATACCGTCGGAGTTGGGACAGCTGACGCGGCTGAATGAGTTGTGGCTGAAAGAGAATGCACTGACCGGTACGATACCGCCGGAATTAGAGCAGTTGGAACGACTGAAAGCGATGCGGCTGGCCGGCGGCGGGAATGCCTTTGTCGGGTGTGTCCCGGAGGGATTAAGGCGGGTGCGCGACCATAACCTGGAGTATTTGCAGTTGCCTTATTGCCCGCGACCAATACCGACACCCTTGCCATTGCCCTCGGCAATGGCAAGGGCGGCCACGCCGGCGGCCACGCCGGCGGCCACGCCGGCGGCCACGCCGGCGGCCACGCCGGCGGCCACGCCGGCGGCCACGCCGGCGGCCACGCCGGCGGCCACGCCGGCGGCCACGCCGGCGGCCACGCCGATGGCCACGCCGATGGACAGTTGCGCCAATGGAATTGCCGTCCCGTCAGACAAACTTTCGGAAGGGCTGGTGCGGGACTGTGAACTGCTGCTGGCGGCTCGGGAGGACCTGGATCAGAACGATAATGTGCTGGACTGGAGCTATTATACCAGTATGGAACGCTGGCTGGGGGTGGAATTGAACGGAACCCCGGCGCGGGTCACGGCCTTAGTCTTGACTAAAAAAGGGTTGGTCGGAGGGATTCCGCCGGAGCTAAGTGGGCTGGAGAAGTTGGAAATTCTGAAACTCGATCTAAACCAGCTGAGCGGGGAAATACCGGCCGAGTTGGGCAACTTGAGCGAACTGGTTGTTTTGAAGCTGTCCTCCAACCAGCTGACCGGGGAAATACCGGCGGAGTTGGGCAACTTGAGCAATCTGATGGTTTTGAAGCTGTCCGCCAATCAGCTGACCAGAGCGATACCGGCCGAGTTGGGCAATCTAACGGAATTGGTGGATTTGCGGCTTGGTAATAACCGGCTGGTCGGGCTTATTCCCCGGGAGCTGTTAAATCTGAAAAAGCTGGGCACTGTCTTGTTGAGCGGCGGTGAAAACAATCTTGCCGGGTGTGTGCTGTCGGATTGGTATAGGGGGCAGCATTCCCTGGATAGGGAGGGCTCGATTACCCCATGTCCGGATGGCGAGCTGGTCGCCGCGCCGCCGCCCACGCCGCCGCCGGCGCCGACCCCGGCCCCGCGGGTGGCGCTGCCGGCGCCGGCGCCGGTGTTGGATTGCCTGGACAGCACCGGTTTGCCGAGCCCGGAGAGCAATCCGGGCTTGTTGAAGGATTGTTTTACGCTGATGGCAGCCAGGGAACTGCTGGTCGGCGCTGGGAAAGAGCTGGACTGGGAACATTCCGTTGACATTGACCAGTGGCCGGGAGTGGCGCTGGGGGGAGAGCCGGCGCGGGTTACCCGGCTGCGGTTGGCGGAGATGGATTTGGCGGGACAGGCGCCGCCGGAGTTGGCCCAACTGGACGCTTTGCGGGAATTGAATTTGTCCGGGAACCGGCTGAGCGGCACCATACCGTACGAGTTGGGCGATTTGAGAGAACTGGAGTATCTGAACTTGGGGGGCAATGAACTGACCGGCATTATTCCCCCGGAGTTGGGGAAATTGCGGCAATTGAAGGTGCTGGACCTGGGGGACAATCAGTTGTCGGAGGAGATACCGCCGCGGTTGGGCAGTTTGACCCAACTGGAGATGCTGTCGCTGCGGAATAACCGGCTCAGTGGGGACATCCCGTCGCGAATGGAGAATTTGCAAAAGTTGAAGCGAGTCCGTCTGGACGGCGGCAACAGTTTTACCGGGGGATGTCTCCCGGCAGAATGGGAACAGGTAAGCCCCGACTTTCTGGCGGTCTTGGAACTGCCTTACTGCGTCGACCCCTCGGCGCCGGAGGACGGCCCGGGCTACCCCCCCATAGGCTACCCCCCCCAACCTCTCCACCCGCCGTATGTGCCGCCGACCCCTATCGGGGAAAGGCTGGCGGAGCTAAACCAGTGGGTCAACACGACGACTTTGCCCAACCTGCCGGAGGACGCGCACAATATCTTTTTGCAGGCGGGTCTGCAAACCGGCGTCGCCGGCATTATCGTAGTCGCTCTGCTCTGCGGTTCTTTGCTGTTCAACTTGGCCCGGCGGGCCGGCGGCAAGATCGGGCCGGTCGAGTGTTTTGCAGCCGCCGGCACCCTAATGATAGTGCTGCACAGCAACTTTGAGGTTTTCCTCTTTCAGAGCGTCTATATCGTGGTGTGGGTGTTTATCGGCTTGGGGGCGGGCTTTGCTTACATTCGGCGGCAGGAAAGCGCGGCGGCTCCGGAGTTGCAGGAACTGCCGGCCGCGGCGGCGTAGGCTATGACGGTACAGCAGCCGGCCGGTTATTCCCCGGAGCCGGCGGCGGCCGCAATGTCGGCCGCCGGAGCGTCAGCGCCGCCATCCGTGTCCGTAGTAATACCGGCGCGCAATGCCGCTGGCACCATTGCGGCGGCGCTGAATTCGATTTTCAGCCAGGATTACGGCGGGAAGTTGGAAGTAGTAATCGCCGACGGCTCCGCTACCGGGGACTTGGCCGAACTGGTAGCGCGGGAGTATCCCCAAGCGCGGCTGGTAGCAAATCCGGAGGGCAATACCCCTTCCGGATTGAACTACGCCATTGCCGCCGCCGCCGGCGAAATTATCGTCCGCTGCGATGCCCATTCGGAACTGCCGCCGGGTTACATCGGCCGGGCCGTGGCGACTCTGGAGCGCACCGGGGCGGCCAGCGTCGGCGGACGGCAAATTCCGGCGACGACGACGCGGCTGGAACGGGCGGTAGGATTGGCGATGACTTCCTGGTTGGGTTCCGGAGACGCCTTTTACCGGCTGAGCCGGGTCGCCGGCCCGGCCGATACGGTTTACCTCGGTTGTTGGCGGCGGGAAACTCTGGCGGCAGTAGGCGGCTTTGACGACCGGCTGATGCGGAATCAGGATTATGAACTGCACTGGCGGCTGCGGCGGCGCGGCGGGATGGTGTGGTTCGACCCGGCTTTATCGGCGGGCTATCGTCCCCGCAGTGGCTTGGCGGCCTTGGCGCGGCAGTATTTTGACTATGGACGGTGGAAATCGGCTACTTTGCGCCTGCATCCGGCGTCCCTGCGGCGGCGGCAGTTAGCCCCGCCGCTGCTGGTGTTAGGCTTGGCGGCGGCCTTGGGCTTGGGGATAGCGGCGGTGGTCTGGTCCCTGCTGCCGGTTTTGTTGCTGGCCTTGGCCTTGCCGGCGGCCTACGGGTTGACCCTGCTGCTGGGCGCGGCGGCTATCGGAATGCGGCGGCGGTCAGCGGCGGCGTGGCTGCTGCCGGCGGTACTGGCGGCAATGCACCTCAGTTGGGGATTAGGCTTTTTCCTGCCGCCGCACTTGTCCCGCCGGCCGGAGGGCTATTCCCGCCGGGAATGGCCGCCGCCGGACGGAGTCCCGGACATCTTGCCGTTGCCGCCGCGCCAAGCGGCCGGTTATGGAACGGCGTCCCAGTGGCCGGCGGTGTCGGTGATAATGCCGGCCCGCAATGCCGAAAGTACCATCGGCGCCGCTTTGACCGCCATTGGCGCGCAGGATTACCCGGGAGCGGTCGAGGTAATCGTAGCCGACGGTTCCGATACGGGCGTAATGGCCGACTTGGTGCGCCGGAATTATCCCCAAGTCAAGCTGCTGTCGAACCCGGCGATAGTACAGTCGGCCGGATTGAACCGGGCCTTGGCCCAAGCCAGCGGGGAAATTGTAGTGCGCTGCGACGCCCACTCCGAGCTGCCGCCGGGCTACATTCGGCGGGTAGTGGATACTTTAGCTTGGACGGGTGCGGCTAGCGTGGGCGGCCGTCAGCGGCCGATGGCAACGACCCTCTTTGAGCGGACGGTGGCTTTGGCGATGACTTCTTGGCTGGGCGCCGGGGATGCGGCCTATCGCTTCGCCGGCATCGGCGGCCCGACGGATACCGTTTATCTGGGGAACTGGCGGCGGGAAACCTTGGCGGCCGCCGGCGGCTTCGACCGCCGCTTGTCCCGCAACGAGGATTATGAGCTGAATTGGCGGCTGCGGCAGCAAGGCGGTACGGTGTGGCTCGACCCGGAGTTGTCGGTAGCCTACCGGCCGCGGAGCAGCGTTTGGGCTTTGGCCGAGCAGTATTTCGGCAACGGACGTTGGAAAGCGGCGATGCTGCTGAAATATCCCAGTTCGCTACGCTTGCGGCAACTGGCCGCGCCGCTGCTGGTATTGGGCTTGGCGGCCTCGGCGGGAATGGGAATAGCGGCGGCCGTTGTGCCGGACTTCCGCGCCGGCTTACTGGCGGCGGTCTTGCCGGCGGTGTACGGCGCCGGCTTGCTGGCTGGTTCGGCGGCTATTGGCTGGCGGCGGCGGGAACCCTTGGCGGCTCTACTGCTGCCGGCGGCCTTGGCAACGATGCACCTGAGTTGGGGTGCCGGCTTTTTTCTGCCGGCCCGCTGGCTGCGGCGGTCGGCGGCCGGGGCTTAACAAAAATTTAACAATTGGGAAATCAGACTTTAACCTTTCCGTAACGCCCCGTTAAAACCCCGTTTTTAACCTGTAAGGGTAAAGAATGGTTGCAAGGCAACGCGCAGTTGCCGGGAGGTCGTTATGGAACTGGATTTGTGTCCCGTGCGGAAAATCAACCGGGAACCGGATGCCTTGGTCATTACCTGGCAGGATGGGGCGCAGCGGGTCTTTTCCCACCGCTGGCTCCGGGACAACGCCCCGGAGAACCGCCATCCCTTGACCGGAGAACGGCAGGCTGATTTTGCCGGGACGGAGGATATTCCCTCCCCCCGTTCCTTTGCGGTAGAGTACGACGAGACCTTGGTTGTTGCCTGGGCTGGAGCGTGGGAAGTCAGCCGCTATGCCTTGACCGATTTGCGCTACGGTATGGACATTGCGGAGTCGGTAGAGTTGGCCTTGGCGGCGGATTAGCCGGTTTCGTTTGCCGGCAGTCGCTTCCGGTATTCCCCCTTTCGCCGGCATCACGGCATTACTGCAAGCCAACTGGTATAATGGCAAAGGAAGGGAAAGTTATGCCCACCGCAGTTGAGGCCCCCTTGTCAAAGAAATCGGTTCTGGTCGTCGAGGACGAGGAAAACCTGCTCGAAGCCCTGCGCTACAATCTGGAGCGGGAGGGCTACCAGGTCCATACGGCCGCCGACGGCGGCGACGGTCTGGAACTGGCCCGCAAGCTCAATCCTTCCCTCGTGTTGCTCGACATAATGCTGCCTACCCTGGACGGGTTTGAGGTCTGCCGCATCCTGCGCCGGGAGTCGGAAGTCCCCATCCTGATTTTGACTGCCAAGGGCGAGGAAGTTGACCGGGTAGTCGGCTTGGAACTGGGCGCAGACGATTACATCACCAAGCCCTTCAGTATCCGGGAGCTGGTCGCCCGGGTTCGCAACACCCTGCGCCGCGCTCAATATCTGGACGGGGCGCTGCCCCCGGCGGCCGCCGCAACAGAACCGGACGCCTACCGGGTAGGCAACCTGGAAATTGACCTGAACCGTCACGAAGCCCGCCTGGCCGGGGCGCCGCTGAACCTGAAACCCAAAGAGTTCGACCTGTTAGCTCTGCTGGCGGCCCACCCGGGGCGGGCCTTTAGCCGCGACCAGATTCTGGAAAAAGTCTGGGGCTACGACTATGTAGGCCAGACCCGGACGGTGGATGTATATGTCAGTTGGCTGCGGGAAAAACTGCAAGCCGACCCGACTACCGCCCGCAGCATTGTCACCATCCGCGGCGTCGGCTACCGGCTGGACGGCTGAAATTGCCCCGTTCCCTGCAATGGCGCGTTGCCCTTTCCGTAGCGGCCTATATCCTCATCGCCCTGGCCGCCCTTTCTATTTTCCTGATTATTCTGCTGCTGAACCGGCTCCCGGCCGGCGTTGACCTGCGCCCGGTCTATCTGCTCCTGGCATCAGCCACGGCCAGCATCAGCGGCTTGGCGGCGGCCTTGGCTTGGCTGCTGCTGCGCCGCCCGGCCCGCACCGTGCAGTCGGTTACCGATGGGGCGCGCCAGTTGGCCGCCGGGCAGTGGAATTATCGGATGGCGGCCGCCGCCGCTGACGAAACCGGGCAACTAGCCGCCGCTTTCAACGCCATGGCTGATTCTCCTCCGCGCTACAGTGCAACAGCTCTCCGATGAACGCAACACCCTGTCGGCGGTGTTGGCAACTATGGCTGACGGGGTGATTGTTACCGAACCCGGCGGCCGTGTGCTGCTGCTCAACCCGGCCGCCCGGGAACTGCTGAACCTGCACCGGGCGGACGCGGAAGGTTCCCGCCTCATCGAACTGGTCAGCGACCACGAAATCCACCGCTTGGTTTCCCAATGCCAAGCGGAACAGACCCGGCAGCAGGGCGAAGTAGCCATGCTCCAGCCGCGGCGGCACTTGAGCGCCATTGCCACCCCCTTGGAGGAAAGCAGCGCGCCGGGCGTCCTGCTGACCCTGCACGATTTGACCCGCATCCGCCAAGTGGAAACCAGCCAGAAAGAGTTTGTCAGCAATGTATCCCATGAACTGCGCAACCCGATGGCATCCATCAAAGTCATCGTGGAAACCCTGGAATCCGGGGCTTTGTCCGAACCGGAAGTAGCCGCCGACTTCTTGGGACGAATGCGGCGGGATGTGGACCGCATCAACAACCTGGTCAACGATTTGCTGGAACTTTCCCGAATGGAAAGCGGACAGTTCGTTATCGCCCCGAAACCCGGCCCACTGCTGCCCTTGGCTCTAGCCGTCAAAGGCCAGTTTCAGGAAACCGCCGCCGCCAAAGCAGTGGACTTGACGATAGCCGTCCCGGAGGATTTGCCGCTGCTAATGGCCGACGGCGACAAACTAAGCCAGGTTCTGGTTAATCTGGTCGAGAATGCCCTTAAATTCACCCCGCCGCAAGGCCAAGTGGTCATCGTTGCCCGAGCTTTGTCGGATTGGGTCGAGGTACAGGTAAAAGACAGCGGCGTCGGAGTAGCCCCGCAGCATTTACCGCATCTGTTCGAGCGGTTTTACAAGGTGGACCGTTCCCGGCGGGATGGCGGCACCGGCTTGGGCTTGGCTATCGTCAAGCAGTCCGTCGAAGCCCACGGCGGCCGCATCACGGTAGCAAGCCGGGAGGGCGAAGGCTGTACCTTTACCTTTACCATCCCCCGGGCCGAGTAGCCGGCTATGGGGTCTATGCAGAAACTATCCTATTCCCTTATCCCGTCGCTGCTAATCGTAGCGGCCGTTGCCGCCTTCCTTTCCTGCACCGCTCCCCTCCCAACGCCTACGCCCGCCCCGCCGCCGCCAACGGTTACGCCTACCCCCATTCCCACAGTTACGCCGTCCTTTACCCCGCCGCCGGTTCCTACAGCAACCCCGGCCGCCATCCCGCTTCCCCGGCTGGTTATCGCCCCCGTCTCCGACCGCCTGCCCGATTATGACCGCAAGGCGTGGCGGCATTGGATTGACGCCGACCGGGATTGCCAGAACACCCGAGCCGAAGTCCTGATTGCCGAATCCATTGCCCCGGTTACCTTTACCAAAGCCGAGCAATGCGCCGTAGCCGCCGGAGAATGGCTTGACCCTTTTACCGGTGTAACCTTTACCGACGCCCGCCGCCTTGATGTGGACCATCTGGTGCCGCTGGCTAACGCCCACCGTTCCGGCGGTTGGCAATGGGACGCCGCCCGCAAACGGCAGTTCGCCAACAGCCTCGCTTACCCCAATCATCTCCTCGCCGTATCCGCCGCCGCCAACCGGTCTAAAGTCGCCCGCGGCCCGGAGGATTGGCGGCCGCCGGACGCCGCCTATCACTGCCAGTACGCCCAAGACTGGATCGCGGTCAAAGCCGAATGGGATTTGACCGCCACGCCGGCGGAATGGGCCGCTCTCGAGGAAATGTTGGGGGAATGTCCCTACCCGGTAGTCTTTGCGGATGATGACAGATAAGCCGCGCCCGGTTTAACTGAGGTTTAACCATAACTTAAAGGGGCATTAACCGCCCCCTAATTGCCTATTGAAACCGGAGGAATACTCTGATTGCCGGTATCAAAACCCCCATTTCAACACCTTTTCAGGAGGCAAAATGGTCTCGAAAGTATCCCGGTATCTGAAAGCCCGGGGGCGGGTTATCCCGTCCCTACTGGGCGCGTTGGTTCTGGCCGCGGCTCTGGTCGCCTGCGGTTCGGCGGCGGCCCCCTCCGGCGGCGCGGCCAGTCCGGCCCAACCGGCCGCGGCGGCGTCCCCGGCCAGCGGCGCGGCCGGGGAAGCGATGGATTCCGTTTCCGCCGCCGGCAGTGCCAGCAGTGAGCCGATGAGCAGCGGCGCGGCCGATAGCAACTCCAGTGGGGAAACGATGGCCCAGCCGGCAGCCGTGGATTATGCCGCCCTCTCCGGCGACATCGCCATCGACGGCTCCAGCACCGTCTTTCCCATCACCGAAGCCGTAGCCGAGGAATTCGGCTATCTGACCAACGGCAATGTGCGCGTAACCGTCGGCGTCTCCGGCACCGGCGGCGGCTTCAAGAAGTTCTGCAACGGCGAAACCCAAATCACCGACGCCTCCCGCCCCATCCGTAGCACCGAAGTAGCTCTCTGCGCTGCGGGCGGCGTGGAATACATTGAGATTCCCGTGGCCATTGACGGCTTGACCGTCGTCGTCAACAAGGAAAACGATTTCGTGGAGTGCATGACGGTAGCGGAGCTCAACAAGATGTGGGCGCCGGAAGCCGAGGACACCATCACCGCCTGGAATCAGGTGCGCGCCGACTGGCCGGCTGACGATATGGAATTGTACGCTCCCGGCGTGGACTCCGGCACCTTTGACTACTTCACCGACACGGTGAACGGGGAATCCGGAGCCTCCCGGGGCGACTTTACCGCCAGCGAGGATGACAATGTGCTGGTGACCGGAATATCCGGCAGCCGCAACGGCATTGGCTACTTTGGCTACGCCTACTATGTCGAGAATGCGGAACGGCTGAAAGCGGTCGCCATTGACGGCGGCGCCGGCTGCGTAGCCCCCACCGATGCCGCCATTAACGATGGCAGCTACTTCCCCTTGTCCGTCCCCTGTTCATCTATGTGCGGAAGGACGCGGCCCAGACCCCGCCCATTGCCGAGTTCATCCGCTACTACTTGAGCGGCGAAGGCCAGCAGTTGGCGGCGGAAGTGGGCTACATCCCCTTCCCGCCGGAAGTGTACGCCCTGGCCCTGGCCAAGTTCGAGAATGGCACCACCGGCGCGGCCTTTGGCGGCGACAACCCTATGGAGGGCTCCGTCGCCGAAGTGCTAACCGCCAGTCAGTAATCGGCCCGCCGGCATCCCGGCAGTCCAACCCCAAGCCACCGGGGGCGGCGTCTTAAAAACGCCGCCCCCTTTCTATGGTCCCGTTCTGTTTGGTAATTCCTAATTACTGGAAATTCGTTATCAACCAAAACAGAGTGGAGACCTCCCCCTTGCCCTATCCCATCCGATGTAATACTATTACCCGGCTACACCCATCCCCCGGCCTGCCCGGTTCAGCCAGTAAAAACAAGGGAGTTTTAAGAATGTCCGAACCGAAACCGGTCAATATCTACGAATTCGAGGAAATCGCCCGCGCCCGCCTCGGCCAAGGCGAATACGACTTTATCGCCGGCGCGGCTACCGACGAAATCACCCTCCGCCGCACCCGCGCCGTCCTCGACTCCATCGTAATGAAACCCCGGATGCTGGTGGACATCAGCCGGCGCGACCTGTCCACCACCGTCCTGGGCCAGGAAATCAGCTTCCCCGTCCTCCTCGACCCCGCCGGCAATCACAGCGCGGCCCATCCCGACGCCGAAATCGCCACGGTACGGGCGGCCGGGGCGGCCGGGACGGTGATGGCGTTGAGCGCGCAGGCGTCGCGCACCCTTGAGGAAGTAGCCCAAGCTGCCACCGGCCCGATCTGGTTCCAGCAATACTTTTTCAAAGACCGCGGCCTCACCCTCGAAATGGCCCGCCGCGCCGAGGAAGCCGGCTACTCCGCCCTCTGTCTCACCGTCGACGCCAAAGTCAAACCCAAGCGGGAACGCAACATCCGCAACAACTACCAGGGCCCGGCTTCCCCCAACTACGCCGCCGACCTCAATATCGCCGGCAGCAACTGGAGCTTCGGCCTCGACGCCCCCACCGGCGCCAACGACATCCGCGACCCGGCCGCCACCTGGGACGATTTAGACTGGCTGGCTAACCAAACCCGCCTGCCCCTGGTCGTTAAGGGAATAATGGTCGCCGCCGATGGCTACCAATCCGCCCAATACGGCGCCCAAGCCGTCATCGTATCCAATCACGGCGCCCGCTACCTCGACACCACCTTTGCCACCATCGAAGTCCTGCCCGAAGTAGTGGACGCCGTGGACGGCCGCATCGAAGTTTATATGGACGGCGGCATCCGCCGCGGCTCCGATGTATTCAAGGCATTAGCCCTGGGCGCCCGGGCCGTACTGATTGGCCGCCCCCTGTTCTGGGGCTTGGCGGTGGACGGCGAAGCCGGCGTACGCACCGTCCTGGACATCCTGCGCGACGAACTCGACGCCACCATGGGAATGTGCGGCAAAACCACCATCGAAAGCATCGACCGCGACTCCCTCGGCGGCGTTTCCCCCCTGCTAGGGGTTTTGCCGGCGGCGGAGGGGTTTAGGTAAGGGAGAGTCCGGTAACCAGTTCAGGGTGAGCGCGGGCTGGATTCTCGTCGGCACGGGAATAACGAGTCTAGGTGCAGGTTGGGTGGTAGCGGTTGGTGAGTAGATAGACAATGGGGGATACCCATATTGCTCATTGATGTTGAGGAATTGGGGGCTTATCCTTCATTTGACTCCGTAGTGTGTGAATACGAGATTATGAAAAAGTAAGCGGAGATCAAAGGAATTCACAAAAATGTGGTTGCTAACCTATTGACATTATTTGATTTGGTGTAATATATAGTGCATCCTCTAACGGAGTTGAGTATGCTACTCGTTGCTAATCCCTCGTTGAAGGGCGTGATGAGTTGGGCAGATGGGAGGTGCGCTGAAGCCCCCAGCAGCCCCGGGCAATATCGTTGTCTGATTATTGACCCCCCTTGGGATCAAGGTAAGACCGGGTTGCGTACTGCCCGTCCTAATCAAGGTCAGGACCTCGATTACCCAACGATGACCTTCGAGGAAATTGCCTCGTTGCCCATAAACGAATGGGCCGCGCCCAATGCCTTTCTGTGGTTGTGGGCTACCAACAGCCGCTCCAGGTCTAGCGGACGCCCAATCCTTCAGCAGGCTTTTGACCTGCTCGAGAAGTGGAGGTTCCAGTACTACACCCTCCTGACGTGGGACAAGAAAACCGGCCCTTGTCCATTTGGACCTTTCCAGGTTACCACGGAGCATTGCTTGTTCGCGTACAAAGGGAAGTGCGTCTTTCCCAAAGATTCTATGGGGAAAATGCAGACTTTGTTCACTGGACGCTCTCAAAGGCACAGTGAAAAGCCTGCTGTACTGTACCAGCACATTAAGCAGTATTTCCCTGGCCCGAGACTGGACGTATTTGCACGAAAGCATCACTCCGGTTTTGAGGGCTGGGGAGATGAAGCCGAGGTAGGATGGAACGAGCCAATCAGCTTGACGGTTCCCAGTGGCTCAAAAACTCCTTTAGCGTTTGGAGAGACCTGACAAGGGACCGGGATTCGAAAGAACACCCTGCGCCCTTTCCGGTTGAGCTTGTATCGCGGCTGATAGATTGCTATGTAGCAAACCCGGAAGGTTTGTTGCTCGACCCCTTTGCCGGGTCTGGTTCGTCACTTATCGCGGCCTTGCAGAAAGGCATGGGGGCGGTGGGGTTCGACATCAATCCGACGTATCGCGACATTTTCGTGGGACGCCTCGATCTGTTCGGGAAAGGGTGCCGAGAGTGGATTTATGAAATCCAAGACGCTCGTATCTTGAGCGAGTTTATTGAGGCCGGGACAGCAGAGATTTGTGTAACCTCTCCTCCCTATTGGGATATTTTGGCGCGCAGGCGAACGGCCGACGGTAAATCTCCCAAGAGGTACTCCAATGACCACAGCGATTTGGGCAACATCAGGGATTACGCATCGTTTCTAAATGATCTCGGCGATGTATCCCATCAGGTTGAAATAGCCTTGCGTAAGAAAGGCTATTTCATCCTCAATGTTATGGATTTGCGGAAGGGTGCTTGTTTTTACCCGTTGCACGCCGACGCTATCACTGCCGTAACATCAAAAACCGAGATGATGCTGGAGGATATAGTCATTTGGGATAGGCAACCCGACTATAACTCCATGCGCCCTCTAGGTTATCCCAGCAAGTTCATCATCAACAAAGTTCACGAGTATCTATTGATATTCAGGAACGTTGGGAGGTAAAAATGCCCGGGCGGCCTCCATTGGCTAACGACGAGCTTTACGAGGTAGCGACCTACCTCGCACGCCCCGAGGTTCATACCGTGATCCACGCAGAAATGCCTGAGCGTGGGGAGGCGGGCTTTCGGCAAAAGTACGATGAGCTGACCGGTGGCGAACCTCTACCTGTTCCCACCCATCAGGGGCCCTTCTATGTTTGGCCCGCTGGCACCAACAAGTACGGGAGGGAACTCCGCATCTATTTCCGTAATGTGGCACCGGTTCCTCCCGTGATGGAACGGCTGTACGCCGACTATGGCAAGTGGTACGCGATGAGGCAGTCTTATCGCGTGAACCATACCGCTCTGGTATTCCAGCTCCTCGAATGCGGGTTCCTCATCGGGGATAACAGTGGTAACACGGAGCGTATTCAGGACTTTATGGAACGCCGCTTTCCCCCTCTAGCCTAGGGGGTGTTCACAAAGGAGGCAAAACTATGGCCACCAAACGCAAGGGCGAAAGCTATTGGGGCGAGGAACTCCATGTCCCCCTATCCGCCGATGGGCAAGTATCGGCCTATGTCTGGCCGCTGCGAATCCTGACCATCCGGGAAAGCGGCTGCGGCGGCCCGACTATCGGGGTGCAGGTAGGCAACGAGGAGGTCTTGCGGTTTGACTGCCACGCGGATATGGGCCATTGGCACAGCGGGGGTTATGACCGGCTGGGCAGTCCGGGGAATTCGCAGCGGCCTTTTCCCGAGGGGCTAACGGCGGTGGCGGAGCAGGCGGCGTGGTCGCTGCGGCAAATCCGGGAGCGGGCCGGGGAGTTGCTGTCGGAGTCGGAGCAAGGGGACGCGGCGGCAATGCTGGATTCCCGGCTGGTGGAGTGCGGGCTGGTCAGCCTCCGCGACCACCTGGAAAAGACCGCTTACCTGCGCGGCCGCGCCATCGCCGAAAACCTGATTGCCGACTAGGGCGCGGGGACAATTACTTTGGGAATATATACTTAACTACCGGTTAGGTAGCCAGACTCCCGGGGTAGCGGCAGAAATCCTATATGCCCGGTAGTTAAGTATATAATTCCCTTCCGTTTGCTTTTAGGGTACGGTGATTTTACCGACTCGAGAACTTTACGAAAAAATCGTAAAGTTGAAAAGACCGTGCCCTAAAAGCAAACGGAACCGCCGGGCCCGCGACCAAGGACGCGAAACCCCACGACAGAACAGAACCCCGGACGCCTGCCGGTTGACGCCGACCGCCTATTGATGCTTAAATTGCAGTCAAAAGCCGCAGCGAAGGAAAAGGAACATGACTGCCCTTTACCCTTGGCCTATCCCCTTCATGGCCCAGAACGGCTTGGCCTTGTCCTTAGCGGCCATGTCTTTGCTCTGGCGGCCCGAACCGGCGGCCTTCGCCTTATTCCTGCTGGCGCCGGCACTGATTATCGCTTACTGGCGGGCCGCCGAAGCCGTCTGAAAAGGGCATACGGACCCCGTTGCCGACCAACCCGAACCCAACCTCCCACTGACCGCAGCGAAACCAGCATGACCTACGCCGCCAACCCCTTCACCCAACTGAAAAGTCTGAACGAGGGCTACCCTCAGGAGCCCTTCTTGGACCGGCCGCGCCGTCCCAACGGCTACCGGGACAAGCCGGAATACAAAGAGTGGCAGCAAGGCGTCTGGGACCAGAACCGGCGCATCCTCTTCTGGTATCAGGAAAACTTGCGCCTCTGCTCCCCGGAGACCAACGCCCTCCGCCTTGAGCTGGGCGGCCGCCCCGTCCCCGGCTTCGCCTTCCATAAGCTGCCCGACGGCACGGTCCGCATCGATGTCGAGTTCAGCCGCCGTATGTACCCGGAACTGAATCCGGTAGAACTGCCCAAGGGCTGGACCCGGCCGCTGGAAATCCCCGGGCCCGGGGCCGAAACCAGCTCATTCCTCCACAACAACCGCTCCCGCAACAACGCCGACAAGGTCTGGAACTTGCAGAACTGCATTGAAGCCGCCGCGCCGCCTTCGGCTCTGGACCCCTTTTACCCCTACTTGCCCGGACAAAAACTGCCGGCGGTGCGCGACTATATCGAGGAAGTGCTCGAGTGCTTCGTCGACCAGGTCCGCCGCCTGCTCGACCCGGAGCCCTTCCGTCTCCTGAACCGCCTCTACGGCGGCGCGCCGACCAGCTACTGGACCCTCCTGGAATACAATCTGGCCGTCCACAGCGGCGCCGTCCTAGTAGCGGCCGCCGCCGCCAATCCCGGAGCCGTCGCCTACTGGCTCGACGACTTCCACAGCCACATCACGCCGCCAGCGCAGCACTATCCGCCCAACACGCCGCCGGAAGCCAAAGCCCCGCCGCCGGAGCCGCCCCGGCTGCCTGACCATCCCGGCGCCGTGATCGGCCGGGTCAAAGCCCAGTTCGACCAACAAGGTGGCCAGGGCTGGAAAGCCTTCGCCCGGCAGCCGGCCGGCCACATCCACCGCCAACTGCACCGGGACCGCACGTCCAAATCCGGCCTGCCCTATACCGAGCGGACCAACGGCGACATCGCCCTTTGGCTCAACGCCCGCCTCCACGAAGCCAACTTGAACGGCCGGCGCCCGCCGGCGCCGGCAATCGCCGCCAACAAACCGGCCAGGCCGGAGCCCCAGCCGGCCGCCAACCCGCTCCCGGACCCCAACGGCGGGCCGCGGCAGCAGCTCTGCCGGCTAGCCGATGGCCGCAACCCGACCACCGCCGCCGCAATGCCGAAAGACAACCAAACCCCACCGGCCGCGTCGGCCGACCGGCGGCTGCGACCGCCGGAGCCACCCCTGTTCCTGAAGCTCCTGCTCCCGGAACTGCGCTTCGCCCGCAATTCCCCCGGCCGGGACCGCAACCAGCGGCGGGCCATGCTGGGTATGCCGGCCCAAGGCCCCATGTCCGACATCGCCGACGTCGACCGAGGCATGGCCATGGCCGCACTGGACCACCTGGCCACATTGTCCCTACGCCACTACGCCGGCCAGCCGGAGCTGAAAGCCAAAAGCCAGGAATACCGGGAGCTGAAAGCCCACCTCCAGGACCTGTCCGACTACTGCTGGGCCGAGCCGGCCGCCGCCCGACAGTCCCGGACCTTCGCCGGTATGGGCAAAGCCAGCCACCGCTGGCACCACGAACACGTCCTCCGGGAAATCGCCGCCGAACTGGCCGCCGAGAAAGAACTCAACGCCACTCCCTGGGCCGCGCCCTGCCCTCTGCCGGCTTACCACGAGGACTACTGGCAGGCCCGGTTCCTGGCCTGTCCTGCCGACCTGCAGGCCGAAAGCGTCATCATGCGGCACTGCGTGGGCGTCCGCCGCTATCAGCGGGACTCCGACTACGGCGAGTGCCGCATCTACCACCTGCAGCCCCGGCCGAAACAGGCCAAGCCGGACTGGCGGCCGGATGAAGTCCAGTCCCGCGACCGCGGCAGCACCGTCGAGCTGGTCAATGCCGCGCCACCAGGAGCCGCCGCCCGCTGGCAGCCGGACCAGCACCGCGGCTGCCACAACCGGCCGCCCACTGCCGCCGAAGCCGCCTTTGCCGACCGGCTGGCCGCCGCGCTCAACGCCGCCGAAAGCCGGGCCGACCTGGCCGCCGCCCAATAAGGCACAGTGCTGACTGCCAATTCCCCAGACCCCAAAACCGCCCCGGCAGTAGCACAAGGCCTGGATAGCATTGCATTTTAGGTGGTTTGGTTGAGCAAGCACCGGGTTTGCAGCAAGGCCAACCGGTCATGCTCCGACCAGACCGTCCCCAATCGCTCCCGCCGGCGCAACTTCCGATGGTAGCGTTCCAGGCGGGAAGTAGTCCAAGCGGCGACCTCTCCCGTAGTCCAATACTGCCGGCCGGCGGTCAACGCCTGGTCCAGCCAGTAAGCGGCGGCGACCTCCGTCAACTCCATTATTTGACCGGCGTACCTCTGGGCTGCCGCCCCATCGTCAGTCAGCAGCAGTTGCCGGGCGGCGGCCAAGCCGGCCTTCCCGATGTTCCGCCCATATTCCCGCAGCAGGTGAAAGATGCACAGCTGCTGCAGCGCCGCCCGGCCCTACACCCACTGAATGCCGGCCGCGATGGCCCGGTCGCCGTCGCTGACCAGATGTCGGGGTGGCGCCGCCCCGGACTGCTCGGCCAGCTCCAGGGCCGCCGCCCAAGACCCGAAAGCCACCAAGACCGCCCCGGGTTCGTCCCGGATTACCTTCAATTCCTGAGCGCCATGCCGGGTGCGCATCCCCAGACCATCCAGTTCCCACACCGCCTCCGGCAATCGGGGCCGGGTCAAGGCCAACCGCCGCAACCAGCGACACAAGGCGTTTTTGACCCAACCCCCCTCCCCCCCAACCCGCTTGGGAGTAACTCAAACCCGGCGCCGCCAGGCTCAAAGCCTGGTCTCGAGTTTTTTTGAGAACCGTTGATACCGAAGCTCCGGCCTCAGCGGGGCCGCGCCGCCAGCCAAGAGTGCAGCTCCAAGCCAGCGCCGGCACACCGGGTTCGACTCCAGGCAGCGTCCTTTCCCCTTCACGGCTCAGGCCAAATCGTCATTCCAACGCCGCCGATACTCCGCCGCTAATCCCACTTTGCCATTCCAACCGCTTTGATTTGCCACACCGCCAACCCTGATACCGCAACGGCAATCCTTAAATGCCATTCCCGCAACGCTTTTATCCCGCCTCAATGCCTTTGATTTGCCGTCCCACTACCCCAGCGCACAATAAGAAAGCCCAACAGCCATCCCCGACTACCGGGCTTAATCCTGGCAACACCCAGGACAACTTTATCACCACCGCCGCGGCCCCGGATTGGGCGTCGGCGGAATCCCCGGCTCCAGTGTCCCGGGCGTCCTCGTCCTCGCCATTACCGCCATCCCATCCCTTTGCCCAACTGCCGGTTATTCCGCCATGCCGCAACTCTTATAACCCACCGGCTTTGCCGCCAACAATCACCGCTAATCTCACCCGTTTATCCCGCAGAACCGCTGAAACCGGCCCAAATCAGCTCAACCCCCAAGCGCCAGCCACGCCCCGCCAATTTCAAAGCTATTCCAACCCTGGATACCTGAAAGCGGAAAACCATGCGCTCCGGGCAATGCGGCCCGCCCCATTGCCTCTTTCAACATTCAGCAAAGGGAAAAGCGGTTCAACCAATGCTTATCTTAAATCTAGCCGAGCAGCCCGTCCCGCCGCAGCGGTGTTCCGGTTGTGGCGGTCAAACCGGGCAAAAGTGGGGCGGGCGGCGGCAGCGCGCTTTAACCGATGTGCAGGTCAAGTCCGTCCGAACCCAACGCTAGCGGTGCGTGGCTTGCGGTAAAACCACTACGGCCCGGCCGCCGGGAGTAGGCCGGGCCGGGCGCAGCCAGCCCTTTACCGCCATCTTGGGAGTGTTGTATGCCCTGGGCTTGAGCCATCGGGGAGTGGAAGGGGCTTTGCGGCTGCTGGGCTACGGGGTAGACCAGGTCACCAGTTGGCGGGCGGTGCAGCGGTTGGGGCGGGCGGTGCGGCGGCGCTTGCCGACGGGCCGGGCGCGGATTGTGGCGGTGGATGAAACCTGGCTGCGGGTGCGTGGCCAGTCCCGTCCGGCCGGGGTGGTAGTGGATTTGGCGGGGCGGATGGTGGGGTTGGAGTTGACCGGCCCGGGCTTTGACTATGGGTGCTGGTTCCGGGAACTGGCGGAGCAGTTGGGGGTAGAGGTAGTGGTAACCGATGACGCTGCCGAATATGCCGGGCCCATTGCGACGCCGGGCGGCAATGGCAGCAATGTATGGCGTTTATGCGCGCACCTTGGGAAGGTGGAAAGGCCGCCTGCAACCGGACTTGCGGGAAGCTTGGGGGGAATTGCTGGGGCAAATGTCCCAATTGGTGCGGGAGTTGCCCGCCGATGGCGCTGCGCGGTTGCACCATTGGGCCCGAGATCCGGCCTTGCCTCGGGAGTTGCGCCGGTTGGCGGTGCATTTACCGGAACGCTGGCGACAAAGGCCCTTGCATCAAAGAGAGACCGGAGTACCCAATAGCGCTAATTGGTTGGAGGGACGGTTCGGACGGATTAAACTCCGCTACCGGTTGACCCGGGGGCTGAAAAGCGCCGCCGGGGCAGCTAACTTTATAGCGGTGTTGGGCGATGTATTGCAATAGACCGGCACGAATTGACCGCCCAACCACGCCTTTATCCGGAACTGCCAACATTTTCTGAAACAATGCCATTGCCCGGGTATTCTCAACACGGGTTGGCGTTGCGGGGGAAGCTGAACCGGTTGGTAGGGCAGACTAAGGGGTGCGCCAAGAAAGCGGAAATGCTGATTGGTTTCTTGGCTTTGCTGTGGCTCCAGCAAGGCTGGATTTAGCCACGCCAACACGGGTTGAGAATACCACCCCATTATCCCCTTATCGGAAACAATTAAAAGCCTCCACCGGGGGGCTTTGGCTGATTGAATCAGGCAAAGATGTCGCGGACGGGCATTTGCCAGCCGGGGATTACGGCGCCGCCGTCGAGGGTGTCCTGGTCAGTGAGGATGACCGGGGGGTGGCCGGGAGCGCGGAGGGTTACGGAGCGGTTGCGGGGGTTGACCAGGATTACTAATTGCACGCCGGCCGCCAGCCAGTCGGCTACCTTTTCCTCGACATCGGTATAGCGGTCGTGGGGGGAGATGACTTCAACAGCCAGGTCGGGCGGGCCGGGAAAGTAGCCGGGGACGAAGCCAACAGCCGCGACCCGTTCCCGGAGGACAAAGGCGGCGTCCGGGGCACGTACGTGGTCGGGGGCGGAGCCGATCAGAAAACCGGTTTCGGAGCCGCAAACTTCGCCCAAATTATGGGCCGCGGTGTAATTCAGGAGCGAGGCTCCTATTTTGGCGGAGGTTGTCCCGTGATAGAAGCCAGCCGGCGACATTTTCCTCAATTCTCCTCGGACCAGTTCGTAGCGATAGCCGTCGTCGGGGAGAGACAGCAGTTCGTCGGCGGTCATCAGTTGGGTTTGGGCAACCATAATTTACGCTCCCGACGGGTGGAGTTAGCGCGGGTTTGTGGGATTTATATTACCGTTTGGGCGGGGAGTTGGCAAGGGGGGCGGCTAGCCGCCGCTGATGGCGGGGACGAAGTGGACTTCGCTGTTTTCTTGCACCCGTTCGAGGAGGCCCATTCGGGCGATTTCGCCGTCGATGGCTACTGACAGGTCAGGGCGCAGCTGATTGTCCGCGACGAGGCGGTCTTTGATGCCGGGGTAGAGTTCCTCGAGGGCATTGATGACCTGGCGGATGTTGGCGGCGGCGACCGGAACTTGCTTGACGCCGCCGGTCAGGGGCAGGAGCATTGTCGGGACATAGACGGTAACCACTTTTTGCGCTCCTTGCGGGATTTCCGGGGAAAAGGGAAATGCCGGGCAGGAAGGGAGTTCATTAGAGCGGCGGGGCGGGCTTGGCCAACCCGCCCCGTTGCTATCGCATATACTTAGCGGCCTGCTTATCGTCATTCCCGTGAAAACGGGAATCCAGATCGGCCGGGGACTCTGGATTCCCACTTTCGTGGGAATGACGGTGGGGTTGCCGTGGTAAAACTGCGCGCCGGCGGGCGGTTTTACCACATGGCGGCGAGGACGACGCCGGGGGTGGCCGGGAGTTTGGTCATTGGCTTGCCGATGGCGTGGGCGATGGCGGTGCCAATGGCGGGCAGGGGCGGGACGATGGGTACTTCGCCGACGCCGCGGACGCCGTAGGGATGGCCGGGGTTGGCAACCTCGACAATCACGGTGTCAATCATCGGCAAGTCCAGGGCGGTAGGCATTCGGTAGTCGAGGAAACTGGAGTTGAGCATCTGGCCCTGGTCGTTGAAAAAGTATTCCTCGTTCAAGGCCCAGCCGATACCCTGAACGACGCCGCCCTGCATCTGGCCCTCGACATAGCTGGGGTGGATGGCTTTGCCGGCGTCCTGCACGGCCGTATAGCGCAGGATAGTAACCTTGCCGGTGTCCGGGTCAACTTCGAGGTCAACGATATGGACGCCAAAGCCGTTGCCTTCGCCGGCCGGGTCGACGTTGGAGGAGCCGGTGATGCCGCCGCCGGTGGTCAACAGCTGCCGCGCCAGTTCCTTAAAGGTCAGGCGCAGTTCCGGGTCGGATTTGTGGGAAAGGATACCGTTCTGATATTCCACATTTTCGACCGGGGTATCCCAGATTTTGGCGGCCCGGGCGGTCATCTGGACTTTCACATCCGCGGCGGCCTCGATAGCGGCCCAACCGGTGGCAAAGGTGGTGCGGCTGCCGCCGGTGACCATGGTGTAGCCGATGGAATCGGTATCCACTACGGTGGGTTTGACTTCGGCGTAGGCAATGCCGAGGGTTTCGGCGGCCTGCTGGGCGATGGAGGCGCGGCTGCCGCCAATATCTACGGAACCTTCGATAAGGTTGACGGTACCATCGGGGTTGACGGTAATGTTGACGCTGGAGGCGAAGCCGCGGTTGAACCAGAAGCCGGCGGCGATGCCGCGGCCGCGGTTTTTGCCTTCGAGCGGCGTTTGGTAGTGGTCGTGATTGCGGGCGGCTTCGAGACACTCGACCAAGCCGATGCGCCGGTAAACCGGGCCTTCCACCCGGCGGACGCCCTCTTTGGCGGCGTTGCGAAGGCGGAAGTCGATGGGGTCGCTGCCCAACTGACCGCAGATTTCGTCGATTACCGATTCCACGGCAAAGGCGGCCTGGGGGGAACCGGGAGCGCGATAGGCGGCGGTTTTGGGCTTGTTGACCACTACATCGTAGCCGTTGATGCGGGCGTTGGGGATGTCGTAGCAAGCCAGGGCGCAGGCGGCCCCCTGCATTACCGGGGAGCCGGGGTAGGCGCCGGCCTCGAAAGCCAGGGTGAGGTCGGCGGCGGTGAGCTTGCCGTCATTGGCAACGCCCAATTTGACTTTCATCCAGGTGCCGGGAGCCGGGCCGGATGCCTCGAAAACTTCGGTGCGGCTCATCAGGATTTGCACCGAGCGGGCCGCCTTGCGGGAAAGCAGGGCGGCGATGGGTTCGAGGTAGGCGGTGATTTTGCCGCCGAAGCCGCCGCCGATTTCCATGGGGGTGACTTTGACCCGGGAGACAGGATGCCGCAGCAGGTCGGCAACATTGGCCCGGACGACGAAGGGGCCCTGAGTGCTGCACCAGATATTGAGCTGGCCGTCGGCGTTCCAAAAGGCGGTGGCGTTGTGGGGTTCGATGTAGCCCTGATGCACCGAGGCGGTTTCGTATTCCCGCTCCACTACCAGGTCGGATTGGGCAAAGCCTTGCTCCGGGTCGCCCTTCTCGAAAGCCATCCGGGCGGCGATGTTGCTGGGCTGGTCGGAGAGTTGGCCCAATTCGGAAGTGAACAGGTCGGGATGGAGCAGGGGGGCGTCGGGCTGCATCGCTTCCCGCACGGTCATAGCCGGGGGCAGGATTTCGTAGTCCACCCGGATTAGCTGGAGGGCTTCCTCAGCGATATGGGGACTGGCGGCGGCTACGGCGGCGATGGGATGCCCCTTAAACAGGACTTTGTCGTCGGCCAGGGTATGGTTGCTGGCGAACTTGAGGCGTTGGTAGTCGCTGCCCAAATCCTCTTTGGTCAGGGCGGCAAAGGGCAAATCCCGGGCGGTGACCACGGCGTGGACGCCGGGATGGGCGGCGGCGGCCGTGATGTCGAGGGATTTGATGCGGGCGTGGGCGTGGGGGCTGCGGAGGATTTTGCCGTGGAGCAGCCCGGCCAAGCGGAGGTCGGCGCCGTATTGGGCGCGGCCGGTGACTTTGTCGACGCCGTCGGGTCGCAGGGGACGCGTCCCGACGACGGCGTAATCGACTTCAGAGAGGACGATATTGGAGGTCAAAGGCGGCACCTCCCGGTTAAGCCTGGATTTTGGTTTCGGCGTCGAGGACGGCGCGGACGATTTTGTCGTAGCCGGTGCAGCGGCAGAGATTGCCAGCGAGCCAGTGGCGGATGCGGCCTTCGTCGGCGTCCGGCTCCCGTTCGAGGAGGGCTTTGCTGGCGACGATAAAGCCGGGGGTGCAGATGCCGCACTGGAGGGCGGCGTTTTCGAGGAAAGCCTGCTGTACCGGGTGCAAGCCCTCGGGGGAGGCGACGCCTTCGATGGTGCCGATGTCCTTGCCCTGGGCTTCGACGGCGAGGACGAGGCAGGAGGTAACGATGCGGCCGTCAAAAACGACGGTGCAGGCGCCGCAATTGCCGTCGTTGCAGCCTTCCTTGGTGCCGGTCATTCCCAGGACATCCCGCAGGACTTCGAGGAGGCTCTGGCGGGGTTCGCAGAGAAAGTCGGTGGGGTTGCCGTTGATGGTGGTACTGACGTGGACTAGTCCAGGCATAGTTAATTACTCCTCTCCCCGGGCGCGTTTGACGGCGTTGTTCAGGGTGCGGCGGGTCAGGACGCCGACGAGGTGGACTCGCTGGCGGATGGTGCCGCGCATATCGTTGATGGGTTTGGCGTCGGCCATAGCCAGTTGGGCGGCCGCGGCGATGGATTCGTCGGAAACGGGCTTGCCAGCCAAGCTGTTGGACGCTTCCCGGCAAAATACCGGAGTGGGGGCTACCGAAGCCAAGGCGATGCGGGCGGAAACGAAGTTCTGCCCCGATTCGTCGAGGACTACGGAGCTGCCAACGCCGGCGACGGCGATGTCCATTTCGTTGCGGGGGATAAAGCGCAGGTAGTTGGCGCCGGAATGGGGCTGGGGGGCCGGCATCGTGACGGAGACGAGGATTTCGCCGGGTTCGAGCACATTGCGGCCGGGGCCGGTGCAGAAATCCTCGACAGCAACCTGGCGGTCTCCGTTGGGGCCGGCGATATTGGCGACGGCGCCGAGGGCAATCATCGCCGGGATGGCGTCGGCGCTGGGGGCGGAGTTGCAGAGGTTGCCGCCGAGGCTGGCGCGGCCCTGGATTTGGATGCTGCCGATGAGGGAAGCGCAGTCGACGAGGCCGGGGTAGTTGGCGGCGACGTCGGGGTTTTCGTAGATGCGGCAGCAGGGGGTAGCGGCGCCAATGGTCAAGCCGGCGGCGGAGCTGTAGGATACCTGATTGAGTTCGGGGATGTCCTTGAGGTCGACGACCAGGTCGGCGCTGCGGCGGCCGCCGCGGAGTTGGACTAAGAGGTCGGTGCCGCCGGCGAGGGCCCGGGCGCGGTCGCCTTTAGCGGACATAGCCTCCACGGCTGCGGTGATGGTTTGCGGCGTGGTGTATTCAATAGCTTCCAAACTGACCACCTCCTTTTACGGGGGGCATTATAACACGGGAAATGGGGATTGGGAATTGGGGGATTGAGAATTAGGAATTTGGAGTTGGGATAGACCGGTGTTGGCGGAAACCGCGGCCGCGGTTTCCGCCTTGTCGGGAGAAGGTTGGCAAGGCTGGTCATTGGGTTGCCTACGTCAATGGGAACTGCGGCGTACATCCAGCGAGACGTTTCCCGGCCAGTCTGCCGATTACGGTTGCGCTACCTTGAATTGGCTACTGGCGCCGGTTGGTATGGTTGCCATGCCGGCGGGTTGGCCCGGTGTTGCGACCGCGGTTGACCGTTCTCCAGTCAACCTGGGTTGCTCCGACTCCTGTAAGGATGGGGCGGCGGTTTGATACGGCGGGTGGGATTTGCCGTTGGCCGCTGCTCCGGGTGGGGGTTGCGGGTCCTTGGGCCGCTGTCCCCGGGGGAGGAGTGTTTGAGGCGTCCGGCGGTTGTTTAGGCCGCCGGGGCCCACAGCGCGCTGTGTGGAGCGGTATTAAGTTTTACGGTAAGCTTAGCGTAAAGAACCCGGCGTCCCGGGGTCAGGTCAACCTTGACGGGTTTTATTATGGGGGATGGTTTGGGGGTTTGTCAAGGGATAAATGGGATGAATTTTCGGGTATTTTAGGACAATTAAGAATTGGGGGGCGGATTGAGGGTTGGGGGCGGCGGTGGGGATTCGGCGGCGGTGGGCGGTGATGGGGATGAGGGATAGCCGGCCGCTGTCAAAGGCGGCCGGCTATTGGGGTTAGCGGCGGCGGTTTCGGCGTCAGCCGGAAGTCGAAAAGGAATTGCCAATTCTATTGTCTTACCGCAACCGGTAGTCAGGTAGGTAACTTCCTTAAATATCCAGGTTGGTGACGCTGCGGGCGTGGGACTGGATGAAGCCTTTGCGGGGGGCTACCGATTCGCCCATCAGGGTGGTGAATACATCATCCACTTCGATGATGTCTTCGATGTCCACCCGGAGCATTTGGCGGCTTTCCGGGTTCATGGTGGTTTCCCACAATTGTTCCGGGTTCATTTCGCCCAAGCCCTTGTACCGCTGGACCTGGATGTTGCGGCGGCCCTCCATTTTGGCGAGCGTCTTGTCCTTTTCGTCCTCGGAATAGACATACTCGGCGCGGCGGCCGGACTGGATGCGGTACAGGGGCGGCTGGGCAATGTAGAGGTAGCCGCTGTCAATGAGGGCCTGCATCCGGCGGAAAAAGAAGGTCAGTACGAGGGTGCGGATGTGGGAGCCGTCCACATCGGCGTCGGTCATAATGATGATTTTCTGGTAGCGCACTTTGGCCGGGTCGAACTCATCGCCTTCGCCGGCGCCCACGGCGGCGATGATGGAGCGGATTTCGTCGTGGCCGAGGATTTTGTCGGGCTGCTGCAAGACCCGCTCCACATTGAGGATCTTGCCTTTGAGGGGGAGGATGGCTTGGAAGCTGCGGTCGCGGCCCATTTTGGCGGAGCCGCCGGCGGATTCGCCCTCGACGATGTAGAGTTCGGAGCGGGCCGGGTCGCGCTCGGCGCAGTCGGCGAGTTTGCCGGGCAGGGAGGAGCCGTCCAGGGCGTTTTTGCGGATGACCAGTTCCCGGGCCCGCTTGGCCGCTTCCCGGGCCCGTTGGGAAGTGAGGCACTTTTCCACTACCTGCTTGCTTTCGACGGGATGCTCCTCGAGGTAGCGGCTCAAGCCTTCGCTGACTACGGAGTCGACGACGCTGCGGACTTCGGCGTTGCCCAACTTGGTTTTGGTCTGGCCCTCGAACTGGGGGTTGGTCAGCTTGACGCTGATGACGGCGGCCAAACCCTCGCGCACATCCTCGCCGGTCAGGTTGGGCTGGTCGTCCTTGATGAACCCGTGGCGGCGGGTGTAGTCGTTGATGACCCGGGTCAGGGCGGAGCGGAAACCGGTCAGATGGCTGCCGCCCTCCTGGGTGTTGATGCAGTTGGCAAAGGAGATGACGGATTCGGTAAAGCTGTCGTTATACTGAATCGCTACTTCGACGGAGGTTTCGTCAATGGTCTTTTCGTAGTAGAAGGGGAGCGGCTGCATTACCCTGCGGTGTTTGTTGACATTCCGCACCAGGTTGGCGATGCCGCCGTCGAAGTAGTAGGTGCGCTCGATGTCGCCCTTGCGGGCCGTTTCGTGCCAGGGGCTGACGAAGCGGAGTTCCAGCCCTTTGTTCAGGTAGGCGATTTCCTTGAAGTGGGCGGTCAAGGTGTCGAAATCGTACTCGATTTCGGGGAAAATCTCCGGGTCGGGGCGGAAAGATATGGTAGTGCCGTGCTTGGGGGTGCGCTTGCCCTGGATTACTTCGGAGCTGGGGATGCCCTGGGCGTATTCCTGATGGTGGATGTGGCCGTCGCGATGGACTTCGGCTTTCAAGTAGGCGGACAAGCCGTTGACGACGGAGCCGCCGACGCCGTGCAGGCCGCCGGTTACTTTGTAAGCGCCGCCGCCGAACTTGCCGCCGGCGTGCAGGGTGGTCATCACCGTTTCCAAGCCGGACTTGCCGGTGGTGGGGTGGACATCGACGGGGATGCCCCGGCCGTCGTCGGCAATGGTAATCAGCCCGTCCCGGCCCAAGGAAAGGTCAACCCGGGTGCAGTAGCCGGCCATAGCTTCGTCGACGGCGTTGTCGAGGATTTCGTAGATGAGATGGTGCAGGCCGCGCTGGTCGGTGCTGCCGATATACATACCGGGGCGGACGCGGACGGCTTCGAGACCTTCCAGGACCTGGATGTCTTTGGCGGTGTATTCCCCGTTGCCCTCGGCCAAGGCGGCGGGATGGGCGGCGCCGTTGGTACCGGCGGCGGCAGCGGAAATTTCCCCGGCGGGAGTTTCAGCCGGGTCGGGAGTGAAAAGCGTTTGCTGAATAGTCAATTTCTTACCCCAGCAGTGTTTGGACGGGTGATGTATGGATGATGAATGGATGGCGTTGACGGCGGCGGCCGCCAGTAAAGGGGGCGGCGGCCCGGTCAACCGGTTTTTGCATTATGTTTATTATAGCAGATAACCGGCCGGTTTGCTCGATGCTAGCGTCACTGGGGCTTGTTCCCACTAATTATTGACGCTCCGGATAGCCGACGCTATAGCCAGGTCATTCCGACCGCAGAGCGGAATCTAAAATGCCCGCATTGGATTCCTTTCCAGATTTTTAGATTCCTCGCTATCGCTCGGAATGACATAGCAGGCTCGGAATGACCTAGTCGATGGCCGCTTATTTTTGCGGCGGCGGGTTGCCGGGGTAGTAATGGCGGCCGCTGTGCAGGCTGGCGAGGGCGTAGCGGACGGCGGCGAACAGGGGCTGGGGTAAATCGTCCAGGGGGAACCAGCCGTATTGGGAAAAGGCTTGGGGTTCGGCAAGGCGCGGTTCCTGGTCGCCGATGTCGCCGAGAAACTCCACGTCCACATAGTGCCGGCCATAGGCGATAATGTTGGCGACACAGAGGAAGCGCAGTTCCCCCACTTCCACCCCCAACTCCTCCCGGGCTTCCCGGCGGGCGCACTCCTCCAGCGTCTCCCCCCACTCCAGATGCCCGCCGGCCGACGCCCAGGTAGCCGCGCCGTGGGAACCTTGGCGCAGGGCAAGAAAGACTCGGCCCGCCCGCACCAACACTACGCCTACACCGACCAGCGGTCTTGTCTTATCCTGCGCCACGAAACTTACTGTAAAGCAAACATAACGGAAAGTTAAAGCATTTTTTTGACGGTTATTGGTCAGTTATTATGTTGCCCCGACGCCGCCGGTCGTGCTAAACTGGCGGCCGGCAATTTTGTTCCCGCGCCAATCCCAAACTAGGCCCCGGCCGGGCTGGGTCAGGTATTGTTTATGGCTGTCGAATCCCCCGCCGTTAAAGGCACCATTCTATCCGGGATGCGCCCGACCGGGCGGCTGCACTTGGGCAACTACCTGGGCGCGCTGGAGAATTGGGTCAACTTGCAGCAGGATTACCGCTGCATCTATTCCATCGTGGACATCCACGCCTTGACTACTATCGAGAATCCGGGGGAGGTGGCGGAAATCCAGCCCAACATTTACGAGATGGCGTTGGACTGGCTGGCGGCCGGCATTGACCCGGAGCAGTCCATCGTTTTTGTGCAGTCCCAGGTGCCGGAAGTGATGAGCCTGCATACTTTGTTGAGTATGGTAACGCCGCTGGGCTGGCTGCTGCGGGTGCCGACCTTTAAGGAAAAGGTGCGGCAGATGGAGGAGACGGAGGAGAGCGTCAACTACGGACTGGTGGGGTATCCGGTGCTGCAAACCGCCGACATCATCATCTACAAGGCGGACACGGTGCCGGTGGGACAGGATCAGCTGCCGCATCTGGAGTTGGCCCGGGAGATTGTGCGCCGGTTCAACTACCGCTTTGGGGAAACTTTCCCGGAGCCGCAAGCCAAGCTGACGGAGGCGCCGCTGATTCTGGGGTTGGAAGGGCAGCACAAGATGAGCAAGTCGCTGGATAATCACATCGACTTGGCGGCGAGCCCGGAGGAAACGGTCCAGCGGCTGCGGACGGCTTACACCGACCCGCAGCGGCTGCGGCGCCGGGACCCGGGGCGGCCGGAGGTGTGCAATGTCTATTCTTTGCATCAGCTGTTCAGCCCGGCGGCGGCGGTGGCGCAGGTTTATGCGGAATGTACCACTGCCGGGCGGGGCTGCGTGGATTGCAAGGGGGAACTGGCGGGCGGCGTCAACGCCTTTCTGGAGCCGCTGCGGGAACGGCGGCGGGAGTTGGCGGAAAAGCCGGATTTGGTGCGGGAAGTTCTGGCGGAGGGCGGCAAAAAGGCCCGGGCCATTGCCCAAGAGACTATTGCCGAAGTGTATGCAAAGATGGGGCTGGGCGGGGGGGCTTAAAGGTTGGGAAAATCGTCCGGCTTCAGGCGTTGGCGGAGGGGATGGGGTAGAGGACAACGCCATTCTTTATTTCCTGCTGAAAGCTGGGCCACTCGGTGCAGGGCGCGCCGAAAGGGATCAGGTGAGCCGGCGCATTGGCGCTGGCGGCGATGGCCTGCTCGAGGTCGAAAAATTGGGACATACCGGGATGGGCGCAGTCCTCCCGGTAATAAACCACATACCGATTGGGGGACTGGCGGTCGTCGGCCGCGGTGATGCGAACCAGTTTTGCGACGCCATAGCGGTCGCAGACTTGCTCGAGGGTTTCAATTTCAGCCGGGATTGCCGGCTTTTGGATAGCGATCATTGGCAACCGCCACGGTAGCTAGGTCGGGGAACGGTTCTGGGTTGATTATATTATATGCGGTTTGCGCTTGGCAACTGAGATTAGCGGGATTTGCGCCGCAATCCACTTTCTGATACGTTATGGACCGGCGGTGAGCTAACCCCGGTTTTACCGCAACCCTTTGCCTTGGAGATGAAACCAGATGACGCCGGATGAAACCCTCGATATTCCTTTGTCCCAAAGCGGGCGGCCGGCTTTGGCGGAGGGGATGGGATAGAGGACAACGCCATTCCTTATTTCCTGCTGAAAGCTGGGCCCCCCGGTGCCGGGCGCGCCGAAATGGATCAGGTGAGCCGGCGCATTGGCGCTGGTTGCGCTCCGGCAGCAGAATGCCATCACCCGGAACCCGCCGGCGTTTGCTCTTGCCGGACCGCAAAATCCTCCTCCGGGGATTTGACCAACCGCCTCCGTCCGACCAGGGCAAAGTAGAGCAAGCCCAACCCGAACCACAGCGCGCAGCCGTAAATGCCCACCCGGTAATCGCTGTTCAGCAGCAGAAAGACCAGCGCAATCAGGGCAATCACCCCGGCAACTAACGCCCCGGTTATCCCCAAGGGGCTGACATAAGGGCGTTCCATTCCCGGGAACCGCTGCCGCAGTCGGATGAAAGCAATCATCTGCATTACATAAGAAATAACCGCCCCGAATACCGCCATATTCAGCAGTATCTCCGCCACCGGCACCCCGCCGCCGAACCAGTCGCTACTGAACTCAATCAGCAAGGCAATGCCATAGCCCACGGCCGCCCCGGTCAGCAGCGCAATATGCGGCGTTTGTCGTCCGGGCAGGGTCAAAGAAAGCCCCCGGGGGAAGTAGCCGGCCCGGGACAGGGAGTAGATGTTGCGGCCGTAAGCGTAGATGATGGCGTGAAAGCTGGCGACCAAGCCGGCCACCGCCGCCAGGGACAAAACGACTGCGCCCAAGCCGCCGCCGAATATGGTATCGAAAGCCAGGAACAGCGGCTCATCCGACTCGCCTACGGCTGCCGCGCCCGGGGCAATGCCGGCGTTCAGCAGCAGCGTCAACCCGGCGGCGATAAGCAGCGTTAAAATCCCCCAGAGCAACGCTTTCGGCACATCCCGCCGGGGTTGGCGCGCCTCCTCAGCCGCTAATGGAACTTGTTCAATCGCCAGGAAAAACCAGATGGCAAAGGGCAGGGCATAAGCTATTCCGCTCCAGCCAAAGGGCAGCCAGCGGGATTGCCCCGGCTCAGGCGCGATATTCAATGCCAAATCCCAACTGAAATGGGGAATGGCCCCAATCCAGAACACCAGCAAAATCGCCAAAGCCAGCAGGGTAATAACCACGGTAAACCGGAAAGCGGCCGCCGCTCCCAGGATGTTGATGCCCACGAAAATGACATAGAAAATCAGCCACCACAGCGGCGCCGGCAAAGCCAGCCCCAGCAAGCTGTTAACCACCGCCCCCATATAGCCGCCAATGCCGACGACAATAACCGCCGGCGTGAGAATATACTCGATACTGGCCGCCAGTCCGGTGCTGAACCCGCCCCACGGCCCCAGAGCGGTCCGGGCAAAGGAATAGGGGCCGCCGGCGTAGGGCATTGCCGGCGCCATTTCCGCCAGAGAATAGCACAAGCCCAGATACATCACGGCGACAATAGCGGCGGCAATCGCCAATCCGCCAAAACCGCCCACGCTTAACCCGAAGTTCCAGCCGAAAAAATCCCCGGAAATAACTGCGCCCACGCCCAAAGCCCACAAAGCCCAAAACCCGGCGCAGCGACGCAAGCCGCGCCGGGCAAAATACTCCGCCCCGGTTTCCTGATACTCCAACGCCCGCAACCTCTATATGGTATCCATCGCGGTAAGATTGGCCTCTGACGGCGGCGCAACCGCCGCTAATCATTGCCGGCAACAGCCGCCGCCGGCAGCAAATCCCGCACCTCAATGCCCAGCAGCTCGGACAAGGCATCCGCCATTTCCGGCGTAACTTCCTCCCGTTCCTCCAGAACCGCCACCACCGTTTCCCGGCTGCCCAGAAAGGGAATCAGGTCATCCTCGAACAACCCCAAAGCGTCCATCCGACCCTGAATCCGGCCGGCCGGGGATGGCTCCGGGATGGGGCAATGGATGTCCTCGTAGGCAAACACCAAGTCAGCGATGGCGTTCAGTTCCTCGTATTCGGGATTGCCCGGCCCGGCATCCAGAATATCCGGGTTGGACTTAAATAGCTCGTCAACCCGGGCCACGGCGGCATCCAGGTCGGCGTCGTTGTTGACTGCCGTGATTTTCGCCAAGCTACACCTCCAAGGCGTTGATGCGGTCATATTCGGCGTGGGTGCCGATGAACCGCACATAAACGCGCTTTAGCCGGTAGTCAATGCGCGTTACCAGCCGATAATTGTTACCCTTGATGTTAAAGACAACCCGGTTGTCCCGGAGAATGCTGGCGCTGGGGTAGTCCGCTTTGACCTGTTGCGGATTGTCCCAGCTGGCCTTTTCCGCCCGGTCGTGCCAATCCTGTAAAGCCGGCATAGAATCCGGGTGGCGTTCCCAAAATTCCCGCAAAGTCCCCTTGGTTAAGACCCTCATCAGTCTCCAGTTCCATTGACCGCTTTAATGCCGTCAACCGCGCCCATCATATCATATCCTGGCCGCTCTACGGCGGTTTGGCCCGGCGGCAATCCGGTTTTGCCAATACTTTCCGAACCGCGCCAATTTCCCCTCTCCCCCGGTAAAAGCCGCAAATCTGCTATAATTTCCCCAACTTGCCGCCGGGAGAATTTCCCCTATGTCTCATCCCGAAACTGCCACCGCCGCTTTGCCCCTGCCGCTGACCGGCATCCGCGTTCTTGACGCCACCCACATTGTCGCCGGCCCTTTCTGTTCCCTGATTTTGGCGGATCTGGGCGCGGAGGTTATCAAGGTCGAGCGGCCGGGCAGTGGCGACTTGGCCCGGGGGCGCGGCCCCTACATCGCCGCCGCCAACAGCAACAGCGCCAATGGCGCCGGGGCCGCTGGCGAAAACCCGCCCCAAGTCAGCGCCCGCTACTTGGGCGTCAACCGCAACAAGAAAAGCGTTACCCTTGACTTGAGAAATCCCCGCTGCAAGGCGGCCTTTGAGCAACTGGTCAAAGCGTCTGATGTGCTGCTGGACAATTGGGGGCCGGGGGCATTCGAGCGGTTGGGCTTGGACTACGACCGGCTGCGGGAATTGAACTCCGGTCTGATTTACGCCAGCATTACCGGTTACGGCGACAGCCCCGATTTGCAAGGCCCCTATTCTCGTTGGCCGGCCAACAACCTGGCAATCCAGGCTATGGCCGGGTGGATGGAACAGACCGGCGCCCCGGATGGCCCGCCGCAAAGCGTTGGCGACAATATCGGCGACTCCATCCCCGGCGTTTGGACGGCTTTGGGCATTGTGCTGGCTTTGGAAACCCGCCGTCAGACCGGACAAGGGCAGCGGGTCGATATGGCAATGTACGAATGTATGGCCGCCCATCTGGTCAGCAATATGAATGTCTATCAAGCTACCGGCCGTAGCATCGGCCGGGACATTGACCGAATGGCTACCGCCGGCATTACCCTGCGGGCCGCTGATGGCTATGTGGTAATGGCCGGGGCGCGGTTGGCGGAACGCTGGCGCGCCCTGTGGCCGCTGGTGGGCCGCCCGGAACTGGCTGAGGATAACCGCTACTTGGCCCCGGCTGACGGGGACTTTATCGCCGCCCAAGTCATCCCGGCTATCGAGGAATGGTCAGCCCAACGCCCCAAGTGGGAAGTAGCCGGCAAATTAACCGAACTGGGTTTCTCGATGGGGGTAGCCCAAACCATTGCCGATTTAGCCCACTGCCCCCACCTGGAATCCCGTCAAATGTTTGTTGACACCGCCGACACCTTGGGCGGTCAATTCCGATCCTTGCGTACCCCCATCCGCCTGACTGGATGCGTTGAACCTCCGGCCGCCGCGCCGCCAACCCTGGGTCAGCACAACCGGGAAATCCTGACTACCATCGGCGGCCTGACCGACGCGGAACTAGCGGCTTTGGAACAGGATGGGGCGATTTAGGAAAGCCGGAAGGGGGTTGGGTTATAACAGCTATCAATGGAGGTTGCCGGCATAAGAAACGCAGCCGTTGGGACGACTATGAAACCGTTCACGGAAAAAGGGGCGGCGGTTGTGAACCGCCGTCACTTCTGTTCAGGCAGCTAGGCAACGGCGGCGGTAACGCCTAATCAGTTATCCGCCGGTGCCGGCGCCAGGTTGGGGACGCTGACGGGTTCCGCGCCGTTGTTGGCGTCGTGGACCAAGCCGTAGTTGATGGCGTAGAGCCGGGCATAAACGCCGTTGCGCCGCAGCAGTTCCTCGTGGCGGCCGGTTTCCACAATGCGTCCCTGATCCAGCACCACGATTTTATCGGCGCTGCGGATGGTCGAAAGGCGGTGGGCAATGACGATGGAAGTTCGCCCTTCCAGCACATGGCTCAGGGCTTCCTGTATCAGGATTTCGGTATGGGTGTCAATGTTGGCCGTGGCTTCGTCGAGAATGATGATGCGCGGGTCGCCGACGATCGCCCGGGCAAAGCTGATTAACTGCCGCTGCCCCACGCTGAGGTTGACGCCGCGCTCGGCCAGCACCGTATCGTAGCCATCCTCCAACGCCATAATAAAGTCATGCGCCCCTACCGCCTTGGCGGCGGCGATTACATCCTCGTCGGTGGCGTTGTCGTAGCAGTAGCGGATATTTTCCTTGACATTGCCGGAAAAGAGATAGGGTTCCTGCAAGACCATACTCATCTGCCCCACCAGCGACCGGCGGGTAACGGAACGCAGGTCGTAGCCGTCAATGGTGATACGCCCTTGCGTTACATCGGCAAAGCGATGCGCCAGCGTTACCAAAGTGCTTTTGCCGGCTCCAGTAGAACCGACCAGAGCCACATTCTCCCCGGGGCGGATGTGCAGGTTAATGTCCTGCAACACTTCCACGCCCTCGACATAGTGGAAATGGACGCCCTCGTAGCGGATTTCCCCGCGCACCGGCGGCATTGCCACCGCATCCGGGGCATCCTTGACTTCCGGTTCCAAGTCAATCAACTCAAAGATACGGACGCCGGCGGCCATCGACCGCTGAAAGATGCCATACTGCATCGTCAAGTGGCGGATGGGTTCAAAGAAACGCTGAATCCAGACGGCAAAGGCTACCAAGACGCCCCACTCCAGGTTGTCACCCCGCACCAGCAGGCCGCCGACCAGTACGACGCCAAAGCCCATCCCGACGCCAATCAGGAACTCGACCATGGGCTGCAAGCCGCCGGAGAAACGGCTGGCTTGCAAGTTGGCGTCCAGGTGTTCCCGGTTCAGTTCCTCGAAGTGCCGCAGGTTTTCATCCTGCCGGTTCAGGCTTTGCACTACCCGGATGCCGGTAATGTTCTGGTTATATTCGCCGTTGACCATCGCAATAGCCCGGCGAATCCGCATAAAGGAACGGCGGGCAAACCGCTGCCAGTAAGCCAGGATAAAGAACAGCACCGGAACAATGCTGAGGCTGACCAATGCCAACTGCCAGTCCACAATCAGCATATAGATGATGATGAACCCCAGCGTCACCACATCGGCCAATGCCAATACCAGCATCTCAAAGGTTTCCTGCAACTGCAAAACATCGCTCTGGCTGCGGGACATTATGCGGCCCACGGCGGTGCGGTGGTAAAAGGCGGGGGAAAGGTTTTGCAGATGGCTGAACATATGGGTACGCAGAGCGTACAGGATACTCTGACCCACCCGGGCCATAAAGACGAACTGGAGATAGTTGGCCCCGAAGTGAATCAGGGTAACAGCCAGGAAAGCCAGTCCCATCAAGTGCAGGCGCGACACATCCCCGGTATTGATGCCCTGGTTGATGCCCAGCATAATCAGCCAGGGGATACTGGCGTTGGCAATGGTATAGACCAGCACCGCCGCCAGGCTTTTGGCTACATCCGCCTTGAACGGTCCCATATAGGAGATGAGGCGGACGACTACCTTGTTGTTATAGGCCGCGCCCAGTTCGTTGTCGTCGCTGAGGTTGTCGAGGTTGACCGAGCGGATGCCGCCGGACTGCAAGCCGCGCATCCCGCCCATCATTCCGCCGAAACCGCCGCCAAAGCCGCCGCCGCGCATCAGTCGTTCCCCCCAACTGCTCCCGCGGCCGCTGCTGCCGGGGCCGCGCCAATGGCGGCATCCAGCAGCACCTCCTCTTGCGGCCGCAGTTGCAGCTCGTAAATGTCCCGGTAAATGCCGCGTTGGGCAATCAGTTCGTTATGGTTGCCCCGCTCCGCAATTTCCCCGTTTTTCAGTACCAGTATCTGGTCCGCCTCCCGCACGGTGCTGAGCCGGTGGGCGATAACAAAGGTGGTGCGCCCCTGCATCACATTAACCATTGCCTGGTGAATCTGCCGCTCTGTTTCCACATCCACGCTGGAAGTGGAGTCGTCGAGAATCAGGATGGGCGGATTGACCAGCACGGTGCGGGCGATGGAAAGCCGCTGCCGCTGGCCGCCGGACAAAGTGCTGCCGCGTTCCCCCACCCAGGTATCATAGCCGGCGGGCAGGGTCATTATCTGGTCGTGCAGTTGGGCGATTTTGGCGGCGTTGATAATGTCCGCCTCGGTAGCGTTGGAGACCCCGTAGGCAATGTTGTCCCGGATCGTGGCGTCAAAGAGAAAAATATCCTGCTGGACGATGCCCACATTGCGGCGCAGGGATTCCAGAGTAAAGTCCCGAATGTCCGCGCCGTCAATGGCCACCCGGCCGCCGGTAACATCATAAAAGCGGGGCAGCAGGTTGACGATAGTGCTTTTGCCGCTGCCCGGCGCGCCCAGGATGGCGGTTATCTGACCCGGCGCGGCGGTAATGTTGACGCCTTTCAGGGCTGGAGAGCGGGCATCATAAGCAAAGGAAGCGTTCTCGAACTGCACTTGCCCCACGGCCCGGCCCATAACCGGCGCCCCCGGTTTTTCCTCGACCGGGGAACGGGAATCCAGCACATCAAAAATCCGCCGCCCCGAGGAAATGGCCCGGGAAAAGCTGTTGATAATCTGCGCCGCGGAACGGATGGGAAAGGTCAACTGATTCAGGTACAGGACGAACTTTGCCAAATCCCCCGCCGTCAAATCCCCCCGGATAATCTCCCAGCCGCCGTACCAGACAATCAGACCCAGGGCAAAGGTGAAATACAGGGTCATCCAAGCGCTGTTGGTGCCTTGCAGCCGCTCCGACTGATAGTATTCCTGCCGCAGTTCCCGGGCCTTGCGGTCATACTTGCGCCGCTCAAAATCCTCGGAAGCAAAGGCTTTGACCACATGGATGCCGACCAGGTTTTCCTGCAACACCGTTACCAGTTCCCCGTTCACTTCCTGCACGTGCAGCCACATCCGCCGCAGCCGCCCCATCACCAAGGTAGAGCGCACCACCAAAAACGGCACAAAAATCAGGCTGATTAGCGCCAGTTCCCAGTTCAGCCAAATCAGGATGCTGGTAACGGCAATGGTGCGTACCACCACTTCCAGCGACCGCACCAAGCCCATATTGACGAACCGCCGGATGGCCTCCACATCGGCGGTGGCCTTGGACATCAGGTTGCCGGTGTGTTCCTTGTCGTGATAGGCAAAGCTCACGTGCTGGAGCTTGTCATACAGCAAATTGCGGAAATCGTAGGAGACCAGCTGCGACAGGGAGTCCGTGGTATAAGTGCGGGCAAAGTCAAAGAAGCCGCGCATTATGCTGGCCGCCAGCAGCGCCGCCGCCAAGCCGGCCAGCAGCCCGGTAGTCAAGTCGGGGTTGGGCATTATCTGGCCGCCCTCGCCCAGCACTCCCTCGATAACGACCAGAGCGTCAATGGACTCGCCAAAGAGCCAGGGAATCATCAGGGAAAAGCCGATGGCAATAAAGAAGGACAAGTACGCCAGCACCATCCGCTTGCGGTAGCGGAAAGCCATCGTGGTTATGCGGAGCAGAATGTCCATCGCACCGATACGCCAAAGGCGGCTGAATTAGACCCGGATCCAAGCCGTTGCGGGCTATGATATACCGCCCTTGGCAATAATGCAAGGGATTTTTAATCACGGTTAATAATAATGGGATAATTGGCGTCCTTGCCGCAACCCGGCGGCAACAACCGCAACCGGTCAATGGGGGAGGGAATTGTTAGCCCTACATCCGTTCCGGCGCCGACATTCCCATCAGCTCCAACGCCCGCCGGAAAACGATTTGCGCCGATTCCACCAGTTTCAGACGGGCCAGAGTAAGGGCATTGTCCTCGGCGTTAGCCGAAATGACCCGGCAGTTTTCGTAGAACCAGTGAAAGGCGGTAGCCAGTTCCATAGCGTAGTGCGGCAGGTGATGCGGTTCCAGACTGCGCGCCATCTGGTCCACCAGTTCCGGCAGCCGCAGCATCGTCCGAATCAAGTTCAGCTCGTTGGGGTCGGTCAGCAGGGACACCGCGCCGCCGCTCCAGTCAATACCCCGCTCGCGCGCCAGGTTCAGGATGCTGCCATTGCGGGCGTGGGCGTACTGAATGTAATAAACCGGGTTTTCCGACGATTCCTTTTTCGCCAGTTCCAGGTCAAACTCCATCTGGGTCGCGGGCGTGCGGGCCAGGAAAAAGTAGCGGCAGGCATCAACGCCCACCTCGTCAGCCAGTTCCCGCAGGGTGATGAAATCGCCGGTGCGCTTGGAGGCCCGCACCACTTCCGAACCTCGTTTCAGCGTAACCATCTGGGAAATCAGCACCGTCAAATGCTCCGGAGCCAAGCCCATAGCGGCGACGGCCGCTTTCATCCGCGGCACATGGCCTTGGTGGTCCGCGCCCCAGATGTCAATAACCTGCTCAAAGCCCCGCCCGACGAACTTGTTGTAGTGATAGGCAATGTCGGCGGCAAAGTAGGTAGGCTCGCCGCTGGAGCGCACCACTACATTGTCCTTGTCATCCCCCAACAAGGTAGAGTTGAACCAGAGAGCGTTTTCCCTTTCGGAAAGGTAGTGGTTAGCCCGCAGCAAGTCCATGGCCGCGTCATACTCCCGGTTGGCGTAAAGGGAGCGTTCACTGAACCAGTTATCGAAGGTTACGCCAATCTGCGCCAGGTCGTCCCGGATCAGGGCAACCATCTTTTCCCGGCTGATGTCGCCGATTTCTTTGACGGCTTGGCTTTCTGCCATTTCCAGAAAGCGGCGGCCTTCAGCGGCGGCGATTTCTTGGGCCAAGTCGGCGATATACTCCCCGGCATAGCCATTAGTCGGAAAATCCGCCTCCTGCCCCAAAGCCTCCCGGTAGCGGGCATAGACGGAGCGGTAAAAGGCATCCATCTGGGTGCCGGCGTCATTGACATAGTATTCCCGGGTAACGGCGTAGCCGGCGGCGGCCAGGGTATTAGCCAATGCGCTGCCCAGGACTGCGCCCCTAGTATGGCCGACATGAACCGGGCCGGTGGGGTTGACGCTGACGAACTCGACCATCACCCGGCGGCCTTGGCCGGCGTCCACCGTGCCGTAGTCAGCGGCGGCTTGCCGTACCGTCTCGACCTGCTGCTGGATCCAGCTGTCGTTAAGGTAGAAGTTGATAAAGCCCGGCGGGGCGGCGGCTACCCGCTCCACTTCCGGGGCAGCGGCAATGTATTCCACCAGGGTTTCGGCCAGTTTCAAGGGGTTGATGCGGGTGGCCCGGGCCAGGCGCAACGGCAGGCTGGTGGCAAAATCGCCGTTAGCCGGGTTAGCCGGCCGTTCCATCAGGATGTCCGGCATCGTTTCCAACTGGAAAACCTTTTCCTGTTGGGCGCGGGTTAGCGCCGCCGCTACCAGTTCCTGAATTGTGTCCCGAATCAACGCCGTAGCCATGCCCGCAGCCCTTTCAATAGTGGGATTGGAGTAAAGACTTATAGTAGCACAAATTGGCCGGCGGGAAAATAATACCGGCGGGCGGGTTCCGTTTGCTTTTGGCGGCCGGCGCCAGATTTCCAAAGGCGGAGCAGAAGTTGGGAGCGGTGGATGGGGGCGTGGTATATTACGAGGCGCGATGGAACCGGAAACGAGCTGCGGTGGAACCGGAAACAAGGCGCGATGGAACTGGGAACGAGGCGCGATGGAACCGGGAACAAGGTAGCGGCGATGCTGATGGGGATGAAGTTGACGCTTATTACGGTGGAGCTGGGGGGACAGCGGCGGCGGGGAGTTTAAGATTCGGCGCGGTCGATGGCGGCAGGGGGAGAATTTTGGGGGTTACCGGGCGGCGGAGTTTTTGGGGTGTGATGTGGAGACCGGGGCAATAGCGTATACCGGTTGATTCTCCCTACTGTCCCCACTAATATGTTGGGGTGATTACCGACTTTGCCAACCAAGGGACGGAGGATATTTTCAACGGCGTCAACAGCGGCGTTGCCCGGCGTATTTGTCCCCGGGAGATTCATTCCCTGGCGTCGCGAAAACTGCAAGAGCTGCAAGCGGCCGGGCAATTGGATGATTTGCGGCAAGTCCGGGGCAACCGCTTGCAGAGGCTGCGGGGCGACCGGCTCGGCCAATACGGCATCCGCATTAACGACCAGTATCGCATTTGCTTTGTCTGGCAACCCGGTTTGGCCGCCGCAGTGGAAATCACCGACTATCATCGCGGCTGACGGTTAACCAACCGGCACTTAAAGGAGTGCGTTATGTTGAGAGTTCCTACCCACCGGGAGCCGACTCATCCGGGAGTGATTCTGCGCGAGGAGTTTTTGGAGCCTTGGGGAATATCCTTGCCGCAGTTGGCGGAGGCCATCAGTCTCCCGGCGCAACAAGTTGAGGGAATTGTCGGCGGAGCGGCCGGGGTAACGGCCGGCGTCGCCTACCGCTTGGCCAAGTATTTCGGAACTACGCCGCATTTCTGGCTGAACCTGCAAATGGTGTGGGATCTGTACCACGCTCAACGGTCGGCGGCGGCAGTGCTGGACGGGATCCAGCCCTTGAATTGGGAGGGCTATGCCGAAACTGATGAGTTGGCGGAGGGGGAAGTGGCGGCTTGCTGAGGTGAACACATCCCCGGGCAAGCAGTATTTCTATCTATGACGGTGATTGACACCGTTGCCGGTTTTGCCTATTATTGGGGCAACTTTTCAAGCGAGGATAGGAGGGGCTTTATGCCCGTGGAAATTAAAGCCGGCGAGGTAACGCTGGACTCGGTGTTCCGTGGCGAATACGCCTTCGACATCCCCCTGTACCAGCGTCCCTACTCTTGGGAAGTTCAGCACGTAGAGACTCTGCTGGACGACTTGATCAGCGCAATGGAGCGTTCTGACCCCAAAGAACCTGCGCCTTATTTTCTGGGGAGTATCGTCCTTGTCAAGCAGGCGCACAATCCGCAGAGCGCGGTTGTCGACGGGCAGCAGCGTTTGACTACCCTGACCATGCTTTTCTGTGTGTTGCGCGACATCGCCGCTACTGTTGGCGATACCCAATTGACCGAGGGGCTGAGCCAGCGCGTCTATACGCCGGAGGATGTGGTGTCCGGGACGCCGGAGCATTTTCGTCTAAACTTGCGGCCGCGGGACCGAAAGTTTTTTCAGGATAATGTCCAGAAGCCGGGCAGTATCGACGATTTCCTGAGGCGTGGTCGTGGCGGCCTTGAGGACAGTCAAGCGCAGATATTTGCCAATGTCCAATACCTGCGCCGTCGGCTCCAACAACAGGATGCCGAAGAGCGCCGCCGCCTCGTCCAGTACATAAACAGAAACTGCTACCTAGTTGTGGTTTCGACCTCTGACGAGGAATCGGCGCATCGGATTTTCCTGGTGCTAAACGACCGTGGCCTTAGCCTGTCCCCTACGGATATTCTCAAAGCGGACGTAATTGCCAAAATTCCCGAGAAATCTCAGCGCGATTACGATGATAAGTGGGTGGAACTCGAGGCGGAAAACCGCGACGATTTCAGGGCTTTATTTGCCCACATCCGGACGATTTATCGGAAGGAAAAACAGCAGGAAACCCTGACCAGAGAGTTCCGGCGGTACGTCCTGAATCTGGACTCTTTGACCCCGGAAGGAGCCAAAAGTTTCATCGACGACGTCCTAGTGCCGTACTCCGAAGTGTACGAAGACATTTCTAAAGCCCAATGCGAGAGTACCGAAGTGCCTGGCAGGGTCAACGACCTTTTGGGCTACCTGAAGCGCATTGACAACGCCGACTGGATTCCTCCGGCAATGGCCTATTTCCATCGTAACCGGGGGAACGGCGATAAGATCTTGGCATTCACCGGTCTTTTGGAGCGTCTGGCCTACGGTATGTTCATCCGGCGGGTGAATATCAACGGGCGGATAGTCCGTTATGCCCAAGTGTTGCGTCGCATTGAAGAAGGCGGCGACATTTTCGACCAAGACGGTCCCTTGCAGCTCACGTCGGATGAGAAAACGGACATCCTGCAAAGGCTGAACGGGGGGATTTACAATCAGCCTCGCATTCCGATGCCGCTCCTACTGCGGATGGATAGCTTGTTGGCGGGAGAAGGTGCCAAGTACGACCGCCCGGTAATCAGCATGGAACACGTGTTGCCGCAACAGCCGTCCTCCAATTCGGAATGGTTGCAATTGTTCTCGGAGGACGAGCGGGACCATTGGAAGCACCGCTTGGCGAACCTTGTCCTGTTGTCCTGTAAGAAGAACGGGCAGGCGTCAAACTTTGAGTTTGCCAGGAAGAAGGTGGAGTATTTCCAGAGAATGCCCACGCCTTTTGCCCTGACCAACGGGGTTATGCAGGAATCCGATTGGACGCCAGCGGTGCTGGAACGCCGCCAAAAAGAACTGATTGACGCTCTCAAGAAGGAGTGGCGGTTGGGCTAAAGTTGCCAATGCTATCTCTTGAATCCGGGTATCTGGAAACTGTGGGCAGCGACCACCGCAAGGCTTGGGGGCAGTTTTTTACTCACCCCCAAGTGGCCCGGTTTATGGCGCAGTGGGTTGCGGCGTCCGGTAAGGGCGATATGTATGACCCGGCTTTTGGGTTGGGGGTGTTTCGGGAAGTTTTGCCGGCGGATTCGGTGATTGCCTTTGCCGGCAGCGAGGCGGACGGGCGGATTCTGGATTATTGGGCGGCGGCAAATCTCGGCGGGCCGGCGACAGTGCGGCGGGAGGATTACTTGCTGGCTTGGGGCCGGCAGTATGGCGGCATTGTTTGCAACCCGCCTTATATGCGCTTCCAACGGTTTCCGAACCGCCCCCAAGTTTTTGAGCAGTTTGCACGGCGGTTGAATCTCAAGTTGCTTGGCTACATTAACACGGCGTCGGCTTTTCTGCTCAAGTCCTTGTCGGAGTTGGATACCGGCGGGCGGCTGGCCTATATTATGCCGCTGGAGTTTCTGAATACCGGGTATGGAACGGTAGTTAAGGAGCAGTTGACGGAGGAGTGTCATCTGGCTGCCTTGATTCGGCTGGACTGCGAAAGGGAAGTAATACCCGACGCCATTACTTCCTTGGGCATCATTCTTTACGATAAGTCCGCCCAATTCTCCGGGGTCAAGTTCTATACGGCGGCGTCGATTCAAGACTTGGATTGCCTGCTGGAACGGGCGCCGGTTGCCGAGGTTCCCTATACACAACTGGCGGCGCGGGAGAAGTGGCTGCCTTACTTTGACGCCGCCCGGTTGACGCCGGATTATGCCAATACCGTTCCGGTAGAGTATTATGGGCATTTCAGCCGGGGGATTGCCACCGGGGCCAACCGGTTCTTTGCCCTGCGCCCCTCGGAAGCCCAAGCTCTGGGTCTGGACGCCGGGGAAGTAGTGCCAGCCATCACCAAAAGCGTACAGATTCAAAAGCCATTTTTCACGGCGGCAGATTACGCCAATCTAGTGAGGTCGGACGCGCGGATGCTGCTGTTTAATGTCAACGGCAGCCTTTCGGCGGCGGCAGAGCGTTACATTCAATCCGGGGAACGGCAGGGCTTTCATCAGGGCTACATTACCCGTAACCGCCAACCTTGGTACAAAAACGAAACTCGCCGGCCGGCTCCGTTGCTCTTGGGCGTATTTTCCCGGGGCGGGTATAAGATTGTCCGGAACACCTCGGACGCCGTGAACCTGACTTGCTATCACGGATTCCAGCCGCACCGGTCGGGAGAGGATTACATTGACCGGCTGTTTCTCTATTTTCATTCCCGTCCGGGCCGGGAGTTGGTATCCCTGTCCATGCGGAAATATGGCGATGCCCTGGACAAGTTCGAGCCAAATGACTTGAACCGGGCATTGACGCCGGCGCCCCGGGTGTTGGCGGCCATTACTGACGCGGCGGTGTCGGAAGCGATGCGGCAACTGCGGGAAACGGGGCGGACGCCGGATTGCGTGGATTCCTGGTTTGGTGGGCTGGCCCGGTGACGCCGGCAAAAAAACATTGCCGATTTCAGGGGCAGCCTTTATAATTGCCCCCGGATGATACCCTTAACCCGCACATCTTAACTGAGGATTTGCAATGTTCACCAGTTTCAGCGCCTCCTACGCCGGGCATATCGTGGACGACCACTTGGGTTTTGACGGCACCCCGGCCAACGACCGCAACTATCCCAACGAAACCTTGGCTCAGGCTTTTGACTGGGCTTTGGACTTTTCCCGCCATCTGGAGAGCCTGGGCTACGATGAGTTCTGGATGGCGGAACACCATTTCCAGACCGAGGGGTATGAGTGCATCCCCAACCTGCTGATGCTGAGCCTGTACCTGGCGTCCCACACGGAGCGGCTGAAGTATGGCTGCGGGTTCAACATTACCCCAATGTGGCATCCGCTGCGGCTGGCCGAGGATTACGCGATGGCGGACATTCTGACTGGCGGGCGGGTGATTTTCGGCGTGGGCCGGGGCTACCATACCCGGGAAGTGGAAACCTTTGCCGCGCCGATGCTGGACGGCGACGCCAACCGGGAACTGTTCGAGGAACAAGTCGAGGTGCTGGTCAAAGCCTTTACCGAGGAATCTTTTTCCCATCAGGGCAAGCACTACCAGTTTCCGGCCGATGTGCCGTATCGGGGCTATCAGCTGGAGCGGTTAAGCCTGGTGCCGCGGCCGCTGCGCCAGCCGGTCGAAATCTGGCAGCCGTTGGTCAGCGGCAATCCCAAGGGCATTGACTTTATGGGGCGGATGGGGATTAAGGCGTTGATTGCCAACACGCCGGAGCCGGCGTTGGAGGAGCGGTTGGCGTTGTATCAGCAGGCAGCGGCGGCCCACGGGCGGGAATTGGCCTTGGGCGAGGATGTGGCTTTGGGCTATCGGTTCTTTATCGCTGACACCGAGGAACAGGCCATTGAGCAGGCCCGCCCCTATTTTGAGGAGGCGATGAAGTTTGCCGCGCCGCTGGGCTTGATGCGGTTGAGTCAGGAGCAGATTGACACGGTAGCCCGGCCGGGACGGACGGCGGAGGTGGTTTTGCCGACTTTGGCGGAGGCGGCGGCCAGCAAGGCGTGGCTCTGCGGTTCGGCGGAGCAGGTGGCGGAGCATCTCATGCGGGTGGAGGATAAGTACCCGGGCGTGGAGCGGGTGAATTTGGGCGCGGTGATGGGAATGCCGGCGGCGGTGTTCAAGGAGCAGTTGACGCGGTTTGCCGAGGGGGTAATGCCCCTGATGAAAAGCCGCAGCGGGGGTTAGTCCGTACGCCGCCGCCCGGCCGCGGCGGCGCATCAGGAGGGCAACGCTATGGAAACCCGGGTAGCCGAAGTTAAGGTAGTGGGCGAAGTGCGGGCGGTAGAATTGCGGGATGACGGCGGCGGCGTTTTCCGGCTGCGGCTGGCGGATGGGCGGGTAGTTTCCGGCCGCTTTAAGCCCAAGCAGGAATCGATTCTGACTAATACCTTGAACCGCCGCTTGGCTATCATCGGCCGGGGTAGGTTTAACGCAGACGGTGATCTGATCAGTATCCGGCGGGTAAAAAAGTGCGGGATAGTTCATCCCGGGAAAACTCCCGGAATGAAGGCACGCCAGAACATTTCTCGCCGGACGCGCAAGCCCCAGCCCGACTTGGCGGCGAATCTGTCGCATTACCCCTACGGCGCGCCTGAGAATGAGGGAATGGGGGATAGCATTGCCGAGCAAGAGGTAGTTGCCGAAGCCGCGGGGCAAGCCCGGGAGTCTGTTAGCGGGGTGAACTTGGCGGAAGTGTTGGCGGAGATTCGGGAGAAGTATCCGGTAGGGAAAGATGACGTAGAACCGCCGGCAGACTTTGCGGCCAACTACAAACACTACCTTTACGGGTTTCCGAAAGAGGATGTATGACCTCGTCCCGCCGTGTCATCTTTGCCGATACCGGCTACTGGCTTGCTCTTGCCAATCCTGGTGACGGCTTGCATCAAAAAGCTGAACGGGCCGCCGCTGAATATCGCTCCTATCGGATCGTCACCAGCGAGTTGGTACTGACGGAGTTTCTGAGTGGTATGGCCGGCTTGGGGCGGGGCAAACGCCAACAAGCCGTAGCAACGGTACAGCGGCTCAACAATACCGACAATGTGGATGTTGTGCCAATGTCCACGGAACAGTTCGCGGATGCGGTGGAACTGTACGGTTCCCGCTTGGACAAGCGGTGGAGCCTTACCGACTGCGCCAGTTTTCTGATTATGTGGAACTTGGGTATTCACGACGCTCTGGCTGACGACCGGGACTTTCGCGCCGCCGGCTTTCGCACGCTGTTAGAGGATTACTAACCGGCTACTCCCCGCCCGCCCGGTCAACTCCGGCAGCCGCCGGATAAGCCGGGTGCGTCAAATAGTGCCAGGTCAATACGCCGCGCAGCCCTTGCAGGAACAGATACCCCGGTATCAGCAGGTAAATGGTCATAGAATAGGGATTCAGATTGCCCGGCGCCAAGCCAAAGATTGCCAGACCGAACAAGGCTGCCTTACTGACCAAGTGGTAAGCCAGCAACGCCGCCGCCGCCAAGCGAAAGCGTTTCAAGACGCCTATGGATAGTGCCGCTATCAAACCCGACTCCAGCAGCACATACAAGAATTGCCCCAAGGTGGGTTGGACAAGCCCGGTAACTGCCGGGTCTCCGAAATAGGTTGTCGTTACCGCCACCGACAGCATACCGGCAAGCGCTAACCCGGTCACGCCGCCCCACCGGATACGCTTGCCGGCCTGCCGCAAATCCGACCCAATCATCCAAGCGGGCAAGGAAAATCCCGCCAACTTCACCGTCGCTCTTTCCATCAACTCCGGCCTTACTTCCCCCGCAAATAGCGGTAAGCCGCTATCGCCGCCGTAGCCCCGTCCCCGGCGGAAGTTACCAGTTGGGCGGCCGAATGTTGCCGCACATCCCCGGCGGCGTACAAGCCGGGTATTGCCGTCGCCATCCACAAATTCACCGGAATATGGCCGCCCCGGTCGGGTTCGACCAATCCCCGGGCCAGTTCCGAATTAGGTTCCAGTCCCACATAGATAAAGACGCCGGCCAAATCTACAGCGTCCTCTTGCCCGGCGGCGGCGTTGTGCAGTTTCACCCCGGACACCGTATCCGTCCCGCAAATCTCCGTCACCCGGGTATTGCGGACAATCTCAACTTTAGGGTTTTCCGCCAACCGGTTTTGCAAAGCCTGCTGCGCCCGCAGTTCCTCCCGGCGATGAAAAAGCAGCACCCGGTCGGCGTATTCGGTCAGCGTCAACGCCTCGTCAGCCGCCGCATCGCCGCCGCCGACCACGCCCACGATTTCCCCCATAACCAACGGCCCGTCGCAGGTAGCGCAGTGGGACACGCCGCGGCCCCACAACCGTTCCTCCCCGGGAATGCCCGCCGACCGCAGCCGGGAGCCGGTAGCAATGATAACCGCTTTGGCTTGGTAGCTGCCGCCCTCCGCGTCCACCCGAAAATCGGCGCCGGCGCCGCCCTCCCGGACAACCTGCATCGCCTCGTCCATCAAAAACTCGACCCCGGCGGCCATCGCCTGCTCCTGCACCACCGGCCCCAATTCCGCCCCGGAAATGCCCTCGGGAAAGCCGGGGAAGTTGTCAATCCGCTCGACATTGATAATCTGCGCCCCGCCCATCATCCGCTCGACCAAGCCGGTGGACAAGCCGTAGCGGGCGGCGTACAGCCCCGCCGTCATCCCAGCCAAGCCGCCGCCTACGATTACCAAGTCATAACTATCGGCCACGCCGGAAACCTCCAGGGTAGCAGTGTCAACGGGGGCATTTTAGCCTAAAAACCCGGCGGGCCGAGAGAACTCGACCCGCCGTTCCATTCCTAAAGTGTCCCCGACCGCCCGGCGGTCGGGGCTGTTTGCCGTTACGCCGCAAAACGCGGGGCATCCTCCCGCCGGCCGCCCAAGAAGCTGATGACATAGGGCAGGCTGAGCAACGGGACAATCGCCCAAACCAGCGGCAGCCACCAATCGCCCTTAATCAATCCGCCCAAGACTGCGCCGCTGACGGCGAGGCTGCCGACGATGCCCAACAGCAGCAGTACCAAGGCAATGCCGGCCAGTTTGGGCGTCGGCCGCGCCGTAAAGAGCAGCCAAAGGAGGGCCACGGCCGCCAAGGGGTGGAACAGCGCGATGGGCACCCGCTCCCACCAGACCCCGCCATCGGCAAAGGTGCTTATCGCCAAGCCCAAGGCGGCCAGCAGGGCGTACACCACCGCCAGCACAATCAGGGGAACACGCAACGAATTCATACTCTCACCTCTCTTTGCCAGATTAGGTAGCTGAATACCATCGCCACGTTCGGCGGTTCCTGATTCCAGTATCCCACAGAGCTGGGATATATGCAATAGGAATAATCACTATTTTCCGGGGCAAAATCGGGGTATTTTCAACACGCGTTAGCTTGGGCTAAAGCCGGGCAAAATTACCTTGCCGAGTATGCTACAATCCCCCGCAACCCCCCAACTCTGCCAACACCCGGAGGCCCCATTACGCAGCCGCAATTTCCCTTTCCCCCGGAATACTTCGGCCGGGAGGACGAACAGGACGACACCCTCTTTTACGCCCAACCCCGGCTGGTCGTCCATATCGACGATGGCGCCATCGCCGCCGTTGCCGCCGCCTTCCGCCGCCTTATCCCGCCCCACGCGGCCATCCTCGACCTGATGAGCAGTTGGCGCTCCCACTGGCCCGCCGACCATCCCAAAACCCGCTTGGCCGGCTTGGGCTTGAACGCCGTCGAAATGGCTGAAAATCCCGACCTCGACGACTACCTGATCCACGACATCAACCGCCATCCGGAACTGCCCTTTGCCGACCGTGAGTTTGACGCCGTAGTCATCACCGTCTCCGTCCAATACCTCACCCATCCCATCGCCGTCTTTCAGGAAGTCCACCGCATCCTCCAACCCGGCGGCGTCTTTATCGTAACCTTCTCCAACCGAATGTTTCCCACCAAAGCCGTCCGCATCTGGCGCGCCGCCACTGACCGCAGCCGCCTCGACCTCGTCGCCGCCTATCTGGACGCCGCCGCCTTTGCCAACATTCAAGGCGGCTTGACCAACCCCGAAACCAGTCCCCGGGACGACCCGCTCTTTCTCGTAACCGCTACCAAGCCGGCCGCCGCTCCCCCTTAATCATCCCCGTCGCGGCGGCGCCGCCGTCAATACCAGCAGCCCGGCCAGCGTCACCGCCAAGGCAAATATGCGGAAGGGCAGTTGATAGCTCCCGAAAGCGTCATACATAAACCCGGCCAGTACCGGCCCCAACGCCTGCCCGCCGACCTGCACCGGCAGCGTCAACCCGGTAATGCTCCCCAAATGCCGCCGCCCGTAGTATTCCGCCCAAGCCAATCGCAGCAGCAGATGCAGCCCGCCCACGCCGACGCCCAATATCGCCGCCGCCGGCAGTCCCCCGGTCAAGGATGAACTGGCTTCAATCCCGAAAGCCCCTACCGCCAGACAGCCCGCCGACGCCCCCAGCAGAAAGCGTATCGGAATCCGCGCCGTCAGTCCCGACCATGCCAACCCGCCCAAAACTTGGCAAAAGGCGAACACCCCTGCCGATAACGCCGCCGCGCCGCCCTCCAATCCCTTGTCCGTAAAGTGCGAAACCTGATGCAAACTTACCCCGGCTTGCACCATAAACCCGGCCCCGGAAAAGACCGCCAACGCCCAGAACGCCCAAGTCCGCATCGCCGCCGCTACGGTGAAATTCACTTCCCCAACCGGCCGCCCTGACCCCGCCGCCGGCTCCGACTGGCGGCCGCCAGCCAATTCCGACCCCGTGGCCGCCGTATCTCTAGGTTCCATCGCCGCCGGTTGCGGCCCGGCCCGCCGCGGCTCCCCCCGGCCCGGGTCCGCCGCCAATCCCATATCCTCCGGCCGCCGCGCTACCAGCAGCAACGCCGGCAGCACCCCCACCGCCAGCGTATAAATCCCCAAGGACAGCCACGCCGTCCGCCAGTCCCAACCGCTGATGATGAACTGCGCCGCCAGCGGCATCATCGCCAGCCCCGTCCCCTGCGTCACCGTCAGCAATGCCAACGCCAAAGAACGCCGCCGGATGAACCAGTTATTCACCGCCGTAGTCGTGCCTAATTCCAAGGGACTGGCAAAAGCTGTCCGGCCCGGCACATACAGCCCATAAAACTGCCACGCCTGCCCAATCAGCGACAGCCCCATGGCGCAGCAGCCCACCGCCAAGGAAGTGAAAGCCAGTATCACCCCGGAGCCGTAGCGGTCAATCAGCCGCCCCACAAAGGGCGAAACGAAAACGGCGCACAGCCCGCCCAAACTCACC
>CBDESR010000005.1:0-220000 GCA_965242615.1 Dehalococcoidia bacterium | reverse complement strand
GCATAGTCGGGAACCGGCAAATCCGCCGCCGCCGGGTCATCAACATCCGGCCCGGCCAGAACTTGCAGCAGCAACGCCGCATCCGCTACGCTCCGGGTCATCCAACCCATCGTATCCAGTGACCAGCTGACCGGTATCACTCCGTAGCGGCTCACCCGCCCATAGCTCGGCTTGAACCCCACCACTCCGTTATACGCCGCCGGCCGCAGCACCGAACCCACCGTTTGCGAACCCAACGCCGCCGGACACATCCGCGCCGCCACGGCCACCGCCGACCCGCTGCTCGAACCGCCGGGCGTATGCGCCGGATGCCACGGATTCACCGTCGGCGACGGGTCCATACAGGCAAACTCCGTAGTAACCGTCTTGCCCAGCACAATCGCCCCGGCCGCCTTCAGCCGGGCCACCGGCGCGGCGTCATACTCCGGCACAAAATCCGCATAGACCTTGGAGCAGGCCGTAGTCGGAATCCCGGCGGTGTAGTAAATATCCTTGACCCCGATGGGGATACCGTGCAGCGCCCCCAACGCCGCCCCGCCGGCCGCTTCCCGCTCCTTAACCGCCGCCGCCGCCAAAACCGCCGCCCGATCCAGATAAACCCAAGCCAGCAACGCCGGCTCCAAAGCCTCGATCCTGGACAGCAAAGACTCCGCCAAGTCCACCGTAGAAAGGCCGCCGCTGCGAATTTGCCCGGCGGCCTCCGACACCGAAAGTTCATAAGGTTGCGGCATAGCTACAGCTCCTTGCAGATTTCAAGAATAAACCGTCACTCCCGGCAACTGGCCGGCCTTTACGCCGGCGCTCCCTCCAATTCCTCAATCACCACTTCCCCGTTGACCCGCATCTGTACCGTCAGCTGACTACCCTCCAGCAGCCGCGTCCCCATTAGCGGATTCCCCCGGGTTTCCAAAACCTCAACATAGCGGTGCCGGCCGTGCCAGAGGATATAGCCGGCCCAAGTATTCACCAGCTCCCTAGTGCCGGTCGCCAGAGTCACCATTGTTGAGGAGACCGGCGCTAAACCTAGTTGCCCAATCATTTCCAAGGGCAGAGTCAATTCCCCATCAAACCCGGTGTCCACTACAAAAACCACCGGGCGAAACCTTCCGGAGCCATTGCTCATTTCCAACGGTATCCAAGCGCGCCGCCGTCCATCCACCCTACCCTTGATCATTGACTGACTCCTCGATTGGTTCCCCACCCCAACCGAGGTTAAAGGCGGCCGGGTAACCGATCTTCGCTTGAAACCGGACCGAGTCCGGCCGCCTTTCTTGCAAACGAAAGGCGGCGTCAATTCCCCGATCGGCAATCTCGTAATCGCCGCTCTCAATGTCAATGACGATAAACCGCCCGTTCTCCTGCGGCTCCACCAGCGGCTTAATCCGCTCCGCATAGATTCGCTCCCCCCGGTCGCACACCTCGTCAATACTGTATTTAGGGGTAGTCATCCCAAACCTCCTTTTCCAGCCTTATATTACCACTTTCCCCCGGAAAATGCCGAAACCCGGAGCATCGCAAAAATACTCCGGGCCGTTGCCGCTGCGGTGTAAAGCCGGCTACCCAATCAATCACAGGGCCGCCAATTCCTCAATCACCACTTCCCCATTCACCCTTACCTGAATGGTAAGCTGGTTGCCGGCCAGCAAGCCCATCCCCAGCAAGGGATTGCCCCGGGACTCCAACACTCTTATCGTACGGAGGTGGTCATTCCAGAGGATTTGCCCCCGCCAAGTGTTCAGCATTTCTCGAGTGCCGGTAGCTAGAGTCACCTCGGTTGACTCCCGGAACTCTAGTTCCAGTAGCCGAATCATCGCTGAGGGCAAAGTCAAGTAGCCGTTAAACCCGGTGTCAATAACGGAGTCAACGGAGTAAAACTTCCCGTCGTTGCCACGGATTTCCAAAGGCACATTGGCCTCTCCCCGGTCATCCACTTTTCCCCTAATCACCGATGCGAGCCCCTCCCCAGCCCATATTGTAGGCGGATTCATAGCCTACCCGCCCCAAGAACCCCACGATGTCAGGCCGCCGCTCCCGAATCCGATCTCCGGCAGCCAGCGAGTCCTCATCTATCTCGTAATCGCCGCTCTCAACGTCGATGACGATAAACTTCCCGTTCTCCCGGGGTTCAACCAGGGGCTTGATTTGCTCCTCGTAGATGCGCTTTCCCCGGTCGCACACCTCGTCAATACTGTATTTAGGGGTAGTCATCACAAACCTCCTCTCCCGAATTCTAGCCGGCTTCATCATAACCGCCGAATAAGAAAACCGTCCGCCGCGTCCCGAGGATAAAGGACGCCCGAACGCGGCGGACTGCCCTACCGCTTCAGCCGGTCACCCCGGTAATCGTAATATGCCCCATCACCGAGTCCGCCGTCGCCCCATGCCAGTGATTTTCCTCGGCCCGCACCTGCACCACATCGCCCACCGCCACCTCATACCGCTCCTCCTCGTTGGCGACAATCCCGTTCCCGTGGGTGATGACCAGAATCTGGTCCGTAGCATGGCGATGCCAGCCGGTAGTCGCCCCCTTGCCGAAGTTCACCACGCTGCTGCTGAAAAACTCGCTGTCCCCCGGCCCCAGCAAAGGCAACCGCGTGCGGCTAACCTCGCCTCCCGTCCAACCCTCAATGGGCGCAGCCGTAGCAATCGGCACCGGGTCAATCCGCGAAAGCCGGAACAATTTCATAACGCCTTCACCTCCAAACTTCCGATTAGGGTATCGCCCGTTCATTATATTACCATGCCGGGAGCAAGGGGCGCTTTTAGGGTACAGGTAACGAGCGCCTTGCAAATTCCCATGCAAATCATACAAAATTATATACACTCCAAAGGATTAGTGTGAACACGCTCTAGCTCCCGCCGTCTCCCCATCCTCCGGCCACCGTCCTTCCCACGAAAGTGGGAATCCAGAACCCCCATGCCATTCCCCCGTACTGTTACCCATGTCATTCCGAGGCGACAGCCGAGGAATCTAAAATGCCGCCCCCACAACCACCCTCAACACAACCAGCCCTCCCCAAACTCAAAAGTTTTGAGGGGGCGCGGGGGAACTTTTACAAAAGTTCCCCCGCCGTATCTTTTTCGCCCCTCTCCCGGGACCAAAAAATTTTTAATCCCCCCGGCAGCCAACCCCTCCCTCCCCAATTTCCCCAAATCTCAAAAAAGGGCGTGATTTTTGTCAAGCAAAAATCACGCCCTTTTTTACCCTGTTTTTACCGGCTTATCGCCGGCATTAACAGGCGTTGCCGCCGGGAGGTATTACTATGTCCCGCTACCGATTCCCTATTGCCATCCTAATCCTGTCCGTCCTGACCTTCGGACTGTTTATTACCGCCAGTCCCCCCAACACCACCCAAGCCGCCCCCCGCACCATCCCCTGGGACTGCTCCGACTGGCAAGAGACCCCCGCCGTTGCCGACGCCGCCGACGCCCGCGTCTCGATGATCCTCGAATCCCTCGCCGCCAACCGCGGCAAGTCCATCTACTGCGCCATCGACCAGTCCGACACCTGGACCAAGTCCGAAACTTGGCTTGCCGGCCGCGACCGCAACGAACGCGACGACACCGTCTATTTCGGCCAGCAAGGCAACTTCCGCGGCTTCCTCGCCGCCCAAGAGGGCTACCTCACCGACGGCGCATCCGGCGTTACCGGCGTCAGCCGCGACCGCATTTTTGAGTTCCCCGAGGAACCCCGCCGCGGCAAGAAAACCGTGCGCTTCCGGGTCCGCAGCGACTCCGCCGCTACCGGCACCTGCCCGCCGGCTTCCAATCTGCAACACCCTGATCCCAACGACCATTTCGTGGCTGAGCACGACACGCTGGGCGGCACCCTGATTTGCACCAACTATGGCAACTTCCCCGGCACTTATACTATTGGCGACGGTGAATCGTCGCGTTTGCGCGGCCGGAACGTCTATGCCGGCCAAGGGTCCGGCGATACTGACTGGTCGGTCCACTGGCGCACCAACGTCCGTACCCACCCTGCTGATCCCCCCCGTCAAGCCGGCGGACTGTTCCGTTCCCCGGACTGGTGGCAGGCCCGGGCGGAGGAGAAAGCCATCCCCGCCTGCCGGGCTAAGGGCGGGAAGTATGTGGCGGGCAGCGCCGATTTCGGCCCGGGTCACAACCGCGAATCCGGCTCGGGAGTGAACTTTAACGGGAACAACCACGGCTGGTTTTTCGCCTTTCAGAAACATAGTGACCGCTATCCTGGGGGACAAACCGACCGTTTTCGCGGGAGAGCCCGGGAAAGCCGCACCTGGGTCGGCGTCTGCACCAAACGCGTCCGCCGCCGCTAACCGGCAACTCACAAAAAAGGCGGGTCTCCCGGCCCAGCCGGGAAACCCGCCCTCAATTCCCCCCTCCGCGTCAGCAGCAAAGCCAGCCGCTAATCCTTCCCGGCCTTGCCGGCCGCCCCACCGTTGCCGCGCGAATCCCGATTCCGCGCCCACTCCTCAACATCCTTGGCCGTAGCCCCCGGGTTCTCCCCCAGAAACTCCAGCAACTCCCTCCGCCCCTCCAGCCGCCCTTCTTGCCGCCCTTCCTGCCGCCCCTCTTGCCGCCCTTCCTCGCGGCCCTCCTGCCGGTTCAACTCCCGTTCCTTCCTGCTCAGCACCTGATGCACCCCCTTGATTTTATGCCACAGATAATCGCTCAGCCAAATCCCGCCGCCGGCCACACTCCAGCCGCCGATGACCAAGGCTAACCGCTGCTGCCAAGTCTCCTTGACATTATCCGGCGCCACGCTCAAAGTCAGCCACGCAACGCCCACCGCAATAGCCACCACCAGCAAAGCAACCCCAATCGTCCCGTAGCGCACCGCAAAGCGCGCCACCGCCCGTCTAACCCTTGCCTGCCTTACCCGCATTGTCGCCCCTCCATTTCTCTGAAACTACCCACCAAACCACCCCGCAACCTTGAACCGCTTTCCGCCCTTAACTATACCACACCCCTTACTCCCGTAAAAACATCCCCAAACTCCAAAAGTTTTGAGGGGGTGCGGGGGAACTTTATGTGACAGTTCCCCCGCCGTCTCCCCGGCTGACAACCGCTATCCCCACCATTAAACCGTCATTCCCACGAAAGTGGGAATCCAGAACCCCATTCCCAAAATTAACCCGAAAATTCATTCTATTTTTCTCTTGACAACTACCATTCCGTCCCCCATACTTATTACTGCGAGGTCAGACCTAGCCCCGGGACGCCGGGTCTCAAAACGATACGCTAGCTTACCGTGAAATACAGCTCACAGCGCGCTGTGGACGCCCTCGGCCACCGGCCGTCAAGCGTCCCTGCTCCTACCCCCGGGGAACCGGATTAGGAACCCGTATTCCCCCACCGGAGCCGCGGAAAACGGCAAATCCCACTAGCCGCCAAACCGCCGCCCCTTCCTTACGGAGCTGGAGTTAATAGGTTGACTGGAGGCAGTTCAACCAACGGTAGCAAGACTGGGCCAACCCGCCGGCATGGCAACCATACCAACCGGCGCCAGTAGCCAACTCAAGGTAGCGCAACCGTAATCGGCAGCCTGACCGGGCATTACCGAGATGTGCAGCAAGGTATCCAATCGGTGTAGCAACCCACATGGTCAGACCTGCCAACCCTTCTCCCGACAAGGCGGAAACCGCGGCCGCGGTTTCCGCCAACACCGGTATCACCCTAATCCTCAATTCCCAATTCAATGCTATACTAAAACGCCCATCACCCTATCCCCAGCAGGTTAAACCGCTTTGTCCCCAACTACCGACCCGCCCCTCCGCATCCTGTTTCTCACCCCCTACTTCCGCCCCTACCTCGGCGGCATCGAGCGGGCCGTCGAACAGCTTTCCCTCCAACTGCTGAACTCCCCCCAAGTCGCCGCCATCGGCGTCCTCACCGCCAAATACGCCTTCCCCCGCATCCCCCACCCCGAATGGCCCGACCGGGAGCGCACCCCCCAAGGCATTGACCTATTCCGCTTGACCGGCTTTCCCCAACGCCCGCCGCCCTTCTACTCCGTCCCCCTCGTCTGGTTCTCCCCCCGGCAAATCCGCCGCTATATCCATCAATTCAACCCCAACATCATCCACTTTGTCGGCGACGGCTGGTTTTGGGGCCACTGGCAAGCGTGGCGGGTAATGCGCCGCCGCGCCCGCTTCATCTTTACTCCCTCCTACCATCCCCTCCCGCCGGCCCACTGCTGGCTACGCCCCCTCAACCGCCGCCTCTGCCGCGCCGTTGACCGGGTAGTCGCCCTGACCCATCACGAAGCCGCCCAACTCCAACGCGACTACCGGGTTGACCCCGCCAAACTCTCCGTAATCGGTTGGGGCGCGTCCCCCCTGACGATACCGGACAACCCCGCCCACCACGAACCGCCGAACTCGGCCCCGGACGCCCCGGTCAATATCCTCTGCGTCGGCCGCATCGGCCGCCACAAAGGGCAGGACTGGCTCCTCGAAACCTACCGCCAAGCCCGCCCCCGGCTCCATCATCCCGCCCGTCTAACCTTTATCGGCGGCGCTGAGGACACCGCCGCCGCCCGTATCAAATCCGCCGTCCATTCCGCCGGTCTGCAAAACGAAGTCCATTTCACCGGCGAATTGGGCGACGCCGCTTTGGCTGAACAATACGCCCAAGCCGACCTGTTCGCCCTCTTTTCCCACTACGAAGCCTTTGGCTTGGTCTATTTCGAGGCCATGCTCCACGGCCTGCCGGTACTGACCCACCAGGTCGGCGCCAACCCGGAACTGCTTACTCACGGCGCGATAGTTGTCCCCCGCTACAACCGCTCCGCCGCCGTTGCCGCCCTGATCCGTCTGGTCAACGAACCCGACTACCGCCGCCGGTTGGGGGCCGCCGGCCGCGCCTACGCCGCCCGCGAATTCCCTTGGCCCGCCGTAGCCCAAAAGTATTTAAGCGTCTATCAAGGGCGCTAATCGCCCGATCTACTGCAACCCGGAGCCGCCGATTTATGCCGCCAATCCTTTCCCGTCCCGAACTGGAAACCCGCGCCCGACAAATCCTGCTGACCAACCGGCGGCAGGGCATCGCCGATTGGAACGGGCAGCCTTTCGACTTTGTTGTGCCGTCCCTGACCGGCTACCCCTTTCAATGGTTCTGGGACTCCTGCTTTCACGCCATCGCCCTCACCCATCTTGACCCCGTCCAAGCCCGCGCCGAACTGACCACCCTGCTGCGCGCCGCCCAACCCGATGGCTTTATCCCCCACCTCATCTTTTGGGAAATGGATAAGCAGCCCGCCTTTCTCCGCCGCAACATCGTTGGCATGACCTGCCCCTACTACAGCGCCACCATCCAGCCGCCCCTGATTGCCTACGCCGTCGAACGGGTCTATCAAGCCACCGGCGACACCGCCTTTCGCGACGCCGCCCTACCGGCCCTGACCGCCTACTATCGCTGGCTGCGCTACCACCGCGACCCGGACGATGATGGCTTGATTGCCATTATCCAACCTGAGGAAGCCGGTACCGACTGTTCCCCCAAGTACGACGCCGCTCTGGGCTTGACCGACTTAACCAACCGGGGTTTTATTACCGCCCTGCGCCAAGTCTATGCCGCCTACGAACCAATACGCGGGAATGACCGCCGCCTCCTGGCGGCGGATCTATTTCACTGCGAGGATGTGCTGGTCAACGCCATCTACGCTTTCAGCCTGCGCGCCCTTGCCCGTCTCTTGGGCGATGACCCGGCGGCGGCTGAGTTTCGGCGGATGGCGGATAAGACCCGGGACGCCTTGCTGAGCAAGTGTTGGGATGCGACTGCCGGCGCATTTTTTGACTTGCAGGGCGTTGCGGAAAAGCCGGTAAAAATGGTAACAATCAGTTCCCTGATGCCCTTAATTCTCGACGACCTGCCCCGTCCCATCGTAACGCGGTTAGTGGAACAGTGGCTCACCAACCCGGCCCATTTCTGGCTGCCCTACCCGGTGCCGTCAGTACCGGCTTCTAATCCCCGGTTTATGCCCGGCAATCCCCGCGGCTTCATCTGGCGCGGCCCCAGTTGGGTCAACACCAACTGGTTCCTGAGCCACGCCCTCCGCCGCCACGACTACGGCGATATTGCCGACACCATCAAAATCCGCACCCTCCAAGCCATCGCCCAATCCGGCTTCCGGGAATACTACCAACCCTACACCGGCCAAGGCTTGGGCGCGCAGAATTTCGGCTGGTCAACCCTAGCCCTGGATCTGTAGAGAGGGTAATATCCGGGATTGCTAATTGGCGGCGTACAAATGCAATCGCAAAGCCGCCGGCGTGATAATCGGGATGGCAAACAGCGGCGTTAAAACCAGCAAATCCGAGTCTCCGGTAGCCAGAAAGTCGGCTTGGGCGGCCAATGCCAACTCCAGAAAAGGGCGGTCTCGAGGGTCGCGGCAATCCGGCGCCGGCGGCGGTTCGGCTGCTATAACCCGTTCACACCAAGGCAGGTAGTCGGCCAGCAAGTTGGGAATTGACGCGGGATTTATGCGGAACCGGTCATAGCGCAAAACTCTATCCAGCTCCGCAACGGTTTCACTGCTCACCAAAGGCACAAAATCGCCCGATTGCCAAGCCGGGCGTAGCCAAGTCATAGCGGCAGACTCAAAAACTAGTGCCGACACCAGCAGGTTGGTATCCAGCACAACGCGCAATGGCGGCATCTATTTGCCCCGAGCCCAAGCTATGGCAGCCTTTACATCCGTTTCCGTTACCCCCTGCTTCGCCAACTGGCGGCGGAGGTTATCAGCCTCCGCCGGAGAAGTGGTTAGGGGCGTCAACACAATCCGCCCATCGGCAATGGCGGCCGTAAAAAGTTTTGCCTCGGGAAAATCCGCCAACAGGGACTCCGGCAGAACCAGTTGGCCGTTGACATTCAGCCAAGCCAAGTTGGAAACCAAGTCCGACGGTTGGGACAGTTCGAGCCTGGTTGCCGTATCCATAGACTTACCTCGATGATGTAGCTATTCAATGCTACTAGAGTAGAGTCGGGCAATGCCTACCCGCAAAAACAGGCGCATTGCCCGGTTGAACCAAGCCCAACTGATTACCCGCTCCCCCAAATCCGCGCAACCCTGGCCAGCTGGGTATCAAAAGTTATCAGGGGCAGGCTCAGTTCCCGGGCAACATACAGATAGCTGGCGTCATAAGCCGTCAGCCCGGTCAGCGCCGCCAAGTCAACTACTTGCCGATAGTCCACATCCCGCAGCTGGATATTCAGCCGCAAGAATGTTTGCAAGGACTCTAAAATGAGTTCTTGCCGTTGCGGGAAAAGCTCAATTCTCTTGACGGCTATATTAGCCATCTCGTAGTTGAGCAGGGTAGGCGCAAACAAATCCGCGCCTGCTATGAGGCGCTCCGCTTCCTGGTAGCGGTGGTCTATAAAGAATGTCGCCCCTAGAACGGAGGCGTCAACCACTCTACCGGGCATCCCGCATTTCCCGCACTAGCTCGGTGCAGTCCCCTTCCGGCGGCAAGGGCAAAGTCCTCAGCCAAGCAATGGCTTCCGCCACCGTCAACTTCTGCCCATGCTCAGCCGCCGGGGTCTCCACCGCGACCTTCTCCACTGCCTCGACCCGGGCAGTTCCCTCCGGGATGGCAACTTCCCCCAGATTTTGCTTTTTGGCAACCATAGCTATCCCTCCTGGTTCGGATGGTGCCTTTTAATGTAGTCCCGGGCCGCCCCTTGCCTACCCCCGAAACAGCCGCATCACCCGGTTCACCGCCGACACCGGCGCAGTTTCCGGGGTCGCCGCGGCGTCATTCCCGTCATCCCCACTGGCCGCCATCTCGTCATCCGCAACCGGCCGGCTGCTGTTGCCGTTCTCCCCGGCCTCGGCCGCCGTTTCGGCTTCGGCTTCGGCCTCGTCCCACTGGCTGGCCAAGATCTGCTGCACCAACGGGTGTTCGTGGCTCAGGTTAAAGGTGCGGCGGCGGCGAGGGCGGCCGGTTTCCTCATCCCGGCCAATGTGAGTGCCGTGCCGGAACATCCCTGCGCTCCGCAGGCTCCGCACCAGCAGGGACACATAGTTGCGGGAAAAAATGCCGTCGCCCCAACGCTGCGAAATCTCCGGGTGTTCCGCTTCCAAAGCTTCGCCCAGCGCGCCGCAAATCTGATTAACCAGGAACCGAAATGCCACATGGCTGACCCCTTCCCGGTGTTCCAGGGTATCGGCCATTATTACTACATCCATCACCCGGCGCCCGTCCAGCCCGTCCTCCGGCCCCGGCGGCAGTTCCAGTTGCGCCAGGGACTCGGCCAATGCCGGCTCCAGCGCGGCGGCCGGCGGCGGCTCATACCGTTCATGCGGCATATTGTCCTCGGGAAAGAGCGGGCTTTCCTCGGTCGGTGCCGCTTCCCTTGCCGCCACCGGCGCCACTTCCTCCTCGGCAGCCACCGCCTCGACCGGGCTGTCGCTGGACTGGTGTTCCTCCGGGACCGCCTCGTCCGCCATCAGCACCCAATCGACCAAGCCGTGGGTTACCAGTTGGATATTGCCGGCGTCAGCCACATGGAGCATCAGTTTCTTGAACCCGGAAAAGCCGAGTTTTTTCTCGTCGAAGCCGGGGATGCGGCGCATCACCCGTTGTTTCAAGGAAGTCAGCAGCGGCATCCGCCCGGCTTGCCGCTCGGTGCGGACAATATCCTCGATGACCCGGATGACTTCGGCTAACTGCTGCTGGCGGCCGGCGGCGGCCCGGGTGGTACGGGCCGGCGGTGCCGGGGTCGGTGCGGGCCGGGTTTCCGGCTCCACATCGGTGTCGTAGAGAATCAACCCGTCCACCTGGTCCGCCAGACGCCGGGAAGTGCTCCAGGAAACCCCGATGATGATTACGTGCTTGCCAATGGAGCGCAGGGAGTTGATGACATGGATGAAGTCCGAATCGCCGGACACCAGCACATAGGTGCCGATGTTGGGGTAAGAGTGGGCGCACTCGATACAGTCGGCGGTCATCTTGACATCCACGCTGTTTTTCACCCGGAAGGTGCGGGTGTTGGAGGACAGGCCGCTGACCGGCAGCCGCGTCGGGACATACACCGGCTCGATGCCGGCCGCATACAAGGCCGGCGGGTCGTTGATGAACTGACTGGCCCCGCGCAGTTCCGGCGACCGGGTTACCCAGTCAGCGTAAGCCTTGGCCACTACCACCCGGCCGTGATGGGAAACTTCCTCTTTGAGGGCGGTAACATTGGGATTGCGATTGCCGGTGGCCAGGCTAATCTTGAAGTTTTCCCAGTCGATAAAGAGGGCGACGTCGTCGCCGTATTGTGGGGAACCGTTTGCGGTTACGATAATATCCCGTCTCCTGCTGCTGTCCGTATGGGGCTGGCGGTTACTGGCTTAAAGTTTATCCCGGTAAGCCGATATAGTCAATAATCAGTCTGACGCGATATTATCAACATCACGGCCAACCGGTGTTGAAAATTCCGGCCCATCACCCGCCATTGAACAATCCGCCCCAATCCCCTACAATACGCCGCGCGACCAGACCCCAACCTTATGTCACCGGAGCTTGCCATGACCACCGAAACCGCCCCCAACATCGTTATCTACACCCACCCCGATTGCTCCTTTTCCGCCGCCGCCAAAATGGACTACCGCCGCAGCAAAACCCCCTACACCGAAATTGACCTCGCCAAACAGCCCGACCACATTCCCGCCCTGCTGGAGCTGACCAACGGCGAGCGGATAACCCCGGTCATCGTCAACAACGGCGAAGTCACCATCGGCTACAAAGGCGGCTATTGAGACTTCTAGCCCCTTGGGGCCGTGCGCCCTGCCCGGAATCAATCCTGAACAAATTTTCAATTTGTGACGCTTACCCCCTTGCGCCGCCCCGGCCGGCTATGTTAGCCTGAAGGCATAAACGCAAGGAGAGAATAAATTATGCCTACTGACGGGAAACAGGACAAACTGGCCGCCCTCGAAATCGCCCTCGGCCGCATCGAAAAAGACCACGGCAAAGGCGCGGTGATGCGCCTCGGCGAGGAAGCCGCCCAACGGCTCAGCACCGAGGTTATCCCCACCGGCTCCCTCGCCCTCGACATCGCCCTCGGCGCCGGCGGCGTCCCTCGCGGCCGCGTCACCGAAGTCTATGGCTCCGAATCCGCCGGCAAGTCCACCCTCGCCATCCACATCATGGCTGAAACCCAGAAAGCCGGCGGCATCGCCGCCTACGTCGACGCCGAACACGCCTTCGACCCCGCCTACGCCACCAACTGCGGCCTCGACTTGCAAGACCTGCTCATCTCCCAGCCCGACAGCGGTGAGCAGGCCCTTGACATCACTGAGCAGTTGGTTCGCAGCGGCGCCGTGGATACCATCGTGGTGGACAGCGTGGCCGCCTTGGTGCCGCAAGCCGAAATCGAGGGGGATATGGGGGATACCCACGTCGGACTGCAAGCCCGGCTGATGTCCCAAGCCCTCCGCAAACTCACCTCCACCATCCACCACTCCCGCACCGCCGTAGTTTTCATCAACCAGCTCCGCGAAAAAATCGGCATCAGCTACGGCAGCCCCGAAGTAACTCCCGGCGGCCGCGCCCTCAAATTCTACAGCTCCGTACGCATCGACCTCCGCCGTACCGAATCCATCAAGCAGGGCTCCGAAATTATCGGCAGCCGCGTCCGCGCCCGCGTCGTCAAAAACAAAGTCGCCGCCCCCTTCCGGGTTACCGAATTCGACATTATGTTTAACCGCGGCATCAGCAAAATGGGCGACCTCCTCGAACTCGGCGTCAACGAGGGTATCCTCAAAAAGTCCGGCGCCTTCTACTCCTACGGCGAAACCCGCTTGGGCCAAGGCCGCGAAAACTCCAAAGACTTCCTCGCCCAGCACCCGGAAATCGCCGAATCCATCGAAGCCCGCGTCCGTAGTAAAATCGCCGGCCAGCCGGAGCCGCCGCCCGACCCGTCTCCGGAATCCGCCGATGACATCCTGGCTCGGCTGAATACCCAAGCCGCCTCGGAATAACCCAGGAAACTATCCAAGAAATAAAGTGGCGGGATAAATCGGAAACCGGTCAACCCGGCATCCCCTTTATCCCGCCCTTTCATCCTTATCCGAGGCTGTCAATGCTCGACGCCGCCGACCCCCAAGCCCAATATCCCGCCGCCCTTAACGCCGCCCTGCGCTTCATCGCCTACCGCCCCCGCAGTGTAGCCGAAGTGCGCCGCCGCTTGGCCCGTCAATGGCCGCCCCCGGTCATTGACCGGGTAATTCAGTTCCTGCAAGAGCATAACTATTTGGATGATGCCGCCTTTGCCCAACTTTGGCGGCGCGGCCGGGAGCAGCGCAAGCCCCGCGGCCAGCGCGCCTTGCAGCAGGAACTGCGTCAATTGGGAGTTGACCGGGAAGTTATCGCGGAAGCATTAGAGGGCTTTGACGCTCCGGCTAACGCCTACAAGGCCGCCGTCAAACCGGCCGCCCGCCTCTTGGCCAAAGGCGTCGACGCCGAACAATTCCGCCGCAAAGTGAGCGGCCTGCTGCAACGCCGCGGCTTCGACTATTCGGTAATCACCGCCACCGTCAACCAGTTGTGGACGGAAACCGCCGCCGACTAATGCCGCAGCCGTTGCCAAGCCAGGTAACAGCCGCCGGCCACAAAAAGGATCGTCCACACAAAGTCAAAACCGACTCCGGAACCGATGACAATGTGGATTAGCCGGCTGAGCAGGAAACCGGCGATAACCGTCAAGGCGGCGATGTAGGAAAGCGTCACATTGCGCTTGCGGTTGACCGCCCGGCTGATAATGTCCCCGACACCATAGCCAAAGGGAACCGCCAGCATACCGGAAATCAGGCCCAATGCCCCCAGCCCAAGCGCTACCACATCCAGAACCGCCCAAAGCGCCCCCCCGCCAATTGCCAACGCGATGGCGGCCGCCACCCCGCGGACATAATGCGTCCTCTGCACATCATAAGTCGGCATCGGCTGCGCCCGCCCGCACTCCCGGCAGCGGATACCCACCGGAGCCTGCACCAGGCAGTTAGTGCAGATATTCTTGCCGCAGCGACTGCACGACAGCCCCGTCTCCATCTCCGGATGCCAGTAACAGGTCGCCGCCGCGTTGCCCGCAGCGGCCCCGGCCGATTCCGGCGGTTCCATTGCCATTACTTCCCTCTCCAATCTTTCCTTTAAGACCCGCCCGGCGCCCGCGCCAGCCAATCCTCCCGGTCATCCACATCCCGGTCCCGGAACAGCCGGTTGAACAACGCCCGCCGCCGCGGCAAACCCTCCGGAAATGCCAGCGAGTTAGACACCAGCCGTTTCACCACCACCAGCCCCAGAATCGCCAGACAGTACCAACTGACCACTACCGGCCCGGCCGCCGCAGCCGGCAAAGTTCCCCCCGTCAAATACGCCAGTAATTCCGGCCAACCCGCCGCCAGCAGCGGAATCGGCAGCAACGCCAGCAACGGCAACAGGCATAGCGCAATCAGCACCCAAACCCCGGAACTCCGCGTTGTCCGCCAGCCCACCAGATACAAAGCCAGTGCCACCGCAAACAGCAGTGGTATCAGCGACAGCAGCATCCCGCACACCACCAGAATCCCCCGCCCGCCCTGAAACCGCAGAAACACCGACCAGTTGTTGCCCGCCAACGCCAGCAGCGGCCCCGCCAGCAGCAGCGGCCACGGCATCCCCGCCGGCAGCAGGTAAAAAGCCAGCAACGACGGCGACACCCCCTTAAAGCCGAAATCCAGTACCAAAGCGGGAATCAGCCACTTCCGCCCCATCTGCCGCAGCAAATTCGACCCGCCCACATTCCCGCTGCCGTACTCCCGCAGGTCAATCCCCCGCCCCAGCCGCGCCAACAGATATGTCGTCGGCATCGCCCCGATCAAATAGGAATAGAGGTAAAGCCCCGCCAGTTCCCAAGCCATCGCCGCGCCGCTGCTAACCGGCCCGCGCCGCCGCCAGTTTGCCGGCCAACTCCGCCAACCGCTCTACCGACTCCATCGGCGGCCCATCCGTCCCCGGCAGACGCTCCCCGCTGTTGCCCAAAGCGTGATAATCGCTGCCGCCGCAAGGCACCAAATCCAGCCGCCGGGCAATTTCCCGCAAATGCGCTACCTGCTCCCGGTTATATTCGGCGTAATGCACCTCCATACCGGCCAAACCCGCCGCCTTCAACTCCATTAGCCGCGGCTCCAGTTTCTCCGGCCCAGCCAGCGTATAGGGATGGGCCAGCACCGCCGGCGCCCCCACTTTAGCCAGCATTGCCACCGCCTGCTCCGGCGTCATCTTGCGCCGTTCCACATAAGCCAACCCCCGGTTGCCCAGATATTCCGCAAAAGCATCCTTCGGCTCCTTGAAATAGCCCTGTTCCACCAAAGCCAGGGCAATATGCGGGCGGCCTACCGCCCCATCCCCGGCAATTTCCTGCACCCGTTCCCACGCCACCGGCAGCCCCAATTCGGCCAGCCGCTCCACCATTGCCCGGCCGCGTTCCAATCGTCCCAGCCGAAAGCCGCCCAAGATGTCCTGAAACTCCCGATCCTCATATTGCAGATAGTAGCCCAGGATATGCGCTTCCTCGGAGGGCGTATCGGTATCCGCGCTCAGCTCAATGGCCGGAATCAGCTCCAAGTCGGGATAGGCCGCCACCGCCCGATATGCCTCGGCCAGCCCCTCAGTAGTGTCATGGTCGGATATGGCCGCCACCTTAACCCCCCGGGCCGCTACCAAATCCACCAACTCCGTCGGCGACAGCCGCCCGTCCGACGCCCGCGTATGCAAATGCAAGTCCACCGTTGCCGCCATAACTATTCTACTCTCCGGTCAATACGCTGAATTGAAAGGGCTTGCCCGGTCTCCGGGTTCACTTCCACCATTACCGCATTAAGCAGCGCCGGCCCCCCGGCCACCGTCGCCCGCTGCGGCATCCCGGTCAGAAAGCGGTCAATAACCGCATTGGCATCGCTCCCGATAACCGAATTGACCGGCCCGGCCATCCCCACATCCGTTAAATACGCCGTGCCTTTGGGCAAAATCCGGGCGTCCACCGTCCCCACATGAGTATGGGTGCCGATAACCGCGCTAACCCGCCCGTCCAGATACCAGCCCAAAGCCTGCTTCTCCGAAGTAGCCTCGGCGTGAAAATCCACAATAACTACTGACGGTGCCTCCCCTTGCTCTTGAACCTCTGCCAACGCTCGGTTCGCCGCCCGAAAGGGGCAATCCAAAGTCGGCATAAACAGCCGCCCCATCAGGTTCAATACCATCACCCCATCCTGAATCAAGTAGCCCCGGCCCGGCGCCGCCGGGTAGTTGGCCGGCCGCAGCAAGGGCAATCCCTCATCCAGTTGCGGGATAATTTCCTTCTGGTCCCAGATATGATTGCCCGAAGTCAGGATGTCCACTCCGCCGTGCAGCAATTCCTCGGCGGTATCCGGGGTAATGCCATAACCGCCGGCGGCATTCTCTCCGTTGGCGATGACCAAATCCAGCCCCAACTCCTGGCGCAGCCCCGGCAGCAGCCGGCTCACCGCCCGCCGTCCCGGCTGTCCCACCACATCCCCAATCATCAAAATACGCAAAGCCGGTTTCCTTTCCGGTTAAAGCGACCGCAACGCGGCCGCTAAACCGACCGGGGTTGTGCCGTTAATGCCGAACCATCTTTCCCGTAGCCCGGCACGATTTATCGGCTGCCGGATAAAGAAATAGGCCCAAGCTCCGGCCGTGCCGGCTCCCGGGCCTATCCCTGTTAAGACTCCAAAATCCGCTGCTCCCCGCTACCGGGCAATTTCCACATTGCGGGTTTCCCGGATGACCGTTACCTTGATTTGCCCGGGGAACACCAAATCCTCCTCCACCTTGCGGGCAATATCCCGGGCCATCTCCGCCGACGCCACATCATCCACCGACTCCGGTTTCACCATCACCCGCACCTCCCGGCCGGCTTGAATGGCAAACGCCCGTTCCACCCCGCCGAAACTGGTGGCCGTTTCCTCCAGTTCCCGCAGCCGTTTCACATACTGGTCCAGCGACTCCTTCCGCGCCCCCGGCCGGGATGCGCTGATGGCGTCCGCGCTGGCGACGATGAACGACTCGATGGTCGAGTGTTCGTCATCGTGATGTTCCAGGATGGACAAGTAGGAATTATGGTTAATCCCGTACTTTTTCGCCAGATCCGCCCCGATTTCGGCGTGCGGCCCCTGCACCTCGTGGGTCAGAGCCTTGCCTACATCGTGCAGCAGGCCGCCGATTTTGGCTACCTGCACATTGGCCCCCACTTCGGCCGCCAGCATACCGGACAGCAAGCACACCTCAATGGAGTGTTTCAGCACATTCTCCCCGTAGCTGTAGCGGTACTTCAGCTGCCCCATCAGCCGAATCAATTCGGCGTCAATGCCGCTGATGCCCACATCAAAGGTCGCCTGTTCGCCGGCCTTCCAAATGGTCTGCTCAATGTCCGTCTGCGCCCGCCGCACCATATCCTCGATGCGGGCCGGCTGAATCCGCCCATCGCTGACCAGCCGTTCCAGGGTCAACCGGGCTATTTCCCGGCGCACCGGGTCAAAGCAGGACAAAGTTACGATTTCCGGGGTGTCGTCAATCATCACTTCCACCCCGGTCAGGGCTTCCAAAGTTCGAATGTTCCGCCCTTCGCGGCCGATGAGACGCCCTTTCATCTCATCGTTAGGCAGGGATACTATCGCGGTCGTGGTTTCCGAAACCACATCCGTAGCCAGACGGTTAATGGCCACAGTGATAATGCGGCGGGCATTCTCCTCGGCGGTCAGCTTATACTCTCGCTCCAGGTCATAAGTGCGGCGGGAAAGTTCATGGCGCGCCTTTTCCTCTCCCTCCTTGATCACCAAATCCCGGGCTTCCTGGACCGACAAGCCGGCCGCCCCCTCCAAAGCCTTCAGCTGCTCCTTTTTCAGCTCCTCGGCCTCGGCCCGGGCCTGCTCCACCGCGGACTCTTTATCGGTCAGGCTGGCCTGCTGCTGTTCCAACGCCGCGCTTTTCCGCTCCAGTTGCTCCTCCCGCTGCAAATAGCGCTGTTCCAGCCGGGTCAGTTCCTGCCGCTGCTCCTTAATCTCATTTTCGCCGGTAGTCCGCAGCTTCAGAACCTCCTCCTGCGTCTCCAGCAGAATGCGGCGCTTCTCCGCCTCCGCCTCGACCACCACGGAGTTAGCTTCCTCTTTTGCGTTCGCTACCCGCTTACCGTCAACCCGGGAACGATACAGCAGCCACCCGGCTACCCCCGCTCCCGCAATCCCTGCCACCGCCAGGACGGAAAGGACAATCATCAGGACACCATCCATCAGGTACTCCTTTTCCGTTCCGTCTGGGGTTAGTTGTATCCGGGATAAAATCCCGCATACAAATTACTATCCTACCCAACGCCGGCTAAAGTGTCAAGGCAAAGAAAACCCGGATTCCCGGCAAGACAACCCGGCCCTTTCCGTGTATAATTGCCCCCAACTTCTCCAGAGGTAACTACCCTTGGTTGAACTCCGGGATTATCAGCAGGATTTGCTAGGGCAGGTGCAGGCCCCCTTGGCCGACCCTAAGTCCGGCATAATGCTTCAGCTGCCCACCGGCGGCGGGAAAACCTGCATTGCCGCTGCCCTGCTGTCCGATTGGCTGCATAACGGCCGCAAGGCGGTTTGGCTGACCCACCGCCGGGAATTGGCCGGGCAAACCGAGGAGATGCTGCGCGCTGCCGGCGTGCCGGCTTCCGCAAACATTCATTGGACTCCTCAGTCCAGCGCCCCGGCGTTAGTTAATGGGGCAGTCATATTGATGGCGCAAACGGTGAGCCGGCGCGCGGCGGCGGCCAATGTTTGGAGCGATTACGACTACAACGACCTGCTGATTATTGACGAAGCCCATCACGCTACCGCCGGCGGTTGGGCGCGGGCGATCAGCCAGTGGCCCGGCCCGGTGTTGGGAATGACGGCTACCCCTTGGCGGCTATCGCTCAAGGAAGGGTTTGAGCATCTATTCAGCCAGCTGCATTGCGGCCCGCCGGTGGCGGAATTGCAGGCCGCCGGTTGGCTGTGCCGGGCGCGGGTACTGGCCCCGCCGGAGGAGGAGCAAATCCGGGGCGGTGAGCTGGATCTAGCCGGCGACTACAGCGAAGCCGGCATCGAGCAGGCCAACCAGGAACGGGATTTGTGGACCGCCGGAGCCTTGCGGTTCTGGCAGCGGCACGGCGAAAACCGCCAGACCATAATCTACGCCGTGTCGGTAAGACACGCCCGGAATTTGGCCGCCTTTTTCAACGCCGCCGGCATTGCCACCGGGGTATTGTTGGGGGCGACGCCGGAAGTCGAGCGGGCGGAACTGCTGTACCAGTTTCGGTACGGCGGCATCCGCGTATTGGTCAATGTTGCGGTGGCTACCGAAGGGTTTGACTTGCCGGACGCCGCTTGCATCGTGCTGACCCGACCCACCTTGAGCCTTTCCCTTTATCTGCAAATGGTGGGCCGCGGCTTGCGCCCCAAAGAGGATGCCGGCGATTGCGTCGTTCTGGACCTGGCCGGCAACAGCCGGCAGCACGGCTTGCCGGATCAGGAACGCCAGTGGTCGCTGCAACCCCGGGGAACGCAAATCGCCGGCGATGAACCGCCGGTTATCCGCTGCCCGCAGTGTGAGGAACTGTCCCCGGCCGCCAGTCAGCAGTGCCAAAACTGCGGCTACCCTTTCGGGGAACTCTGCTATCGCTGCGGCGTTTGGCGGGCTTGGGGCCGGTGGCGGCTGAAAACTGAACAACATCCCCAACGGCACGACCCGGTTTGCGACCGCTGCCACTATGACGCCCACATCCAGGCTAACCTGCCCGTTACCGAGGAAATGAGAGAGTTGGCGGAATTGCAGTACGACGATGAATTGTCGCCACAGCGCGACCCGTTCCTCAAGAACTTCCTGCTCGAGGAATTGCAAAGGTTCGGCGGTGCTACCGAGCGGCGCAAGGACGAACTCCGCCAATCCATCAGCCGGCGGGATGACGCTTTGGCTGACGATGACGAACTGGAAAGGCAGTTCCGGGATTATCTTAACGGGCTTCCCGCCGCCGAGCGGCCGCGGACGATGCCGCAAAGGAGTCGCCAATATACCCAATGGGAAACCGACTTGCGTCGGGAAGTTGACCAGTGGCAGAAAGAACTTGCCATTTTGGAATCCCAAGTTGTGGACGGTCAACAGGTTTTTGACGCCGCCCAAAAGCGGTTGCTATCTTTGCTGGCGGCTGAGGGCCGGGAGCTCGGGTTGCTGCCAGTGTCGCCCATCAGGGAAACTCTCTCGGCTGGTGAAGCGGTCAATCCTGCCTTACCGGACTCTGGAACGTGGCTGACTTTTGTCGAGCTTGGGGAATGGGGCAGAAAGGAGCCAAGGCAAGGCTCTCTGGTTAAGCCTTGGCAAGTACAACTTCCTACAGGGGAGACGCTTTCGGTCGGAAGTCGGACCGACTTGATTGTCGTAATCGCCGAGTGGCTGATACGGTCAAAGCTGTTGACCCGAGACGATTACCCGGTTCAGGTCGGTAGAATGAACACGAGATACTTGTTTCACGAGACACCAAGACACCCTAACGGGCGGCAATTCTGGGTCTCCAAGCAGCTGTCTAACGGTTTGTACGTAGAGCTACAGTTGGGCTGGAAGCAGATCTGCTCACTCTGCGGGCCTCTGGTCGAAAAATTTGGTCAAGACCCGGCGCAGTTCCGCGTTTGGGTGCGGTAGGGTCCTTAACCCCTACCGCCCTTTCTTGCGCTCACTCAAGTATTTGAGCAGAGCGACGACGTCCAAATTTACTCTCACCTTGACGGAGATTACTTTCCCTAAGAGATGGATACATAAAACCACGAGAATCCAATCCAAAGCCGACATAGTTATCACCAATCCTTTCAGTTATTCCTTTTGGGAGATTTGCCTGCACTATACGGTAATTCCCTGAGAATCCCCTTGTCAAGCGCGTAAAATCCTTAGTGAAAGGCCTCTAACTTGCCAAACCCTCCCTAGTCCATTATCCTGTAACCATCACCAACCTAGGGAGCCACCCCATCAAAATGCCCCACCCCCTAACCCCCTTCATCCTACACCAATCCCACCCGGACAACCTGCCCCCGGCCGCCCTCACCGTCGCCAAGTCTATGCTGGTTAATGCGGCGGCGGCCGGTTTAGCCGGCGCGGCCCAGCCGGAAGGCTTTGCCGTTACCCGTTTCGCCCAGGAAATGGGCGGCAGCGGCCAATGCACCCTGATCGGAAAGGGATTGCGCACTTCCCCGGTCTATGCCGCCCTGGCCAACGGGCTGATGATTGCCCTCCTCGACTTTGACGACACCCTCCGGCCCGATAGCGGCCGCTTGGCGGCCGTCACCTTTCCCCCGGTAATGGCCATCGGCGAAATGAACGGCTGCTCCGGCGCGGCCGTATTGGCCGCCTTTATCCTCAGCTGCGAACTGGCCGCCAAGTTGGGCGCCGTCTTGCCCCGCGACGACGCCAACGCCGTAGCCGCGGCGGCCGCCGCCGGCTATCTCCTGGAATTGCCCCCGGCCCAGCTGGATACCGCGCTGGCATTGGCGGCCGGCGGCGCGAGCGTCTCCCATGTCCCGGCGGCTACTCCTCCCCCGCTCGCCACCGCCGGCCCGGCCCTGGCTTACCGCCAAGGACAAGCCGCCCTCCGCGGAACCACGGCGGCCTTGTTAGCCCGGCAGGGATTAGCCGTTGACGGCGATCTAGCCGAACTTTTTGCCGGTTGGTCTGACCAGCAAATCGCCGCCTTTTGCGCCGCCTTGGGCCAGCCCTACGCCCTCCTCGACCCCGGCCTAACCCTCAAACTCTACCCCTGCGCCGCCGCCGCCCATACCGCCATTGACGCCGCCCTCCAACTGCTGCAGCAGTATCGCATCAGCGCCGCCGCCATCACCGCCGCCACGATTAGCGTAACCCCGGACGCCCTGGCCGAACTCCCTTACCCCACGCCGGCCGACCCCTGGCAAGCCCGCCACTGCCTCAGCTATATCGTTGCCGCCACCTTGACTTGGGGGCATCCCCTCCTCGACACCTTCACCGACCAATCCGTACAAGATAGCGCCGTACGCCGCCTTATGGACGCCATCACCGTCACCGCCGCCGAACCCCCCTCCCCGTCCATCCCCTACCCCTGCGCCTTGTCCCTGACCTTGACCGACGGACGCCAGCTCCGGCACCGGGTCGAATTCCCCCGCGGCAGCCCCCAGCTCCCCTTAACCCCGGAGGAACTCGACGCCAAATTCCTCTACTGCTCCCGCTACATCCTCCCCCCCGACCACATCGACGAAGCCATCACCAACCTCCGCGACTTGGAAAACCTCCCCAACACCACCGGCTTGTTTTCCATCCTCGGCGGGTAGGGCCGGCAACTAAACTCCCAAGAACATCACAGGCCATCCAGAAAACCCCGCACCGCCGCCAGAAAGTCCGCCGGGTTGTCCCCGGCAACCAGATGCCCGGCATTGGGGATGGTTACGGTAGCGCAGTTGGGAATGACCTGCGCCATCTGACGCATTGTTTCCGCGGCGAAAATATCGCTGTCGCCGCCGCGCGTTACCAGCGTCGGGCAGTCAATTTTTCGCACTGCGTCCCACAGCTGCTCCTCCGACCAAGCCGGCCCTTGCCGCCCCGGCGTCCGCAGCAGCTGGTCATACTTCCACGACCACTTGCCATCCGCCCGCCGGCGAATGCTGTATTGCAGCGCGCCCAAAGTCTGCTCCCGGGAACGCCCGGTATATTCCTGCACCCGGGCCGCAAATTCCTCGAAACTATCCAGTTCATCCGGCAGTTCCCGAAAGTTCTGAATACGATTGCGGCCGCGGGCTTGCGCCACCGGCCCGGTATCCACAATCACCAGCGACCGTAGCGTCCCCGGATTCCGCGACGCCCAAACATAGCTGTTGCGCCCCCCCATCGAGTGGCCGATGAGATGAAACCCGCTTAACCCCAGAGCTGCGATCAAGCCGTCAATATCCGACTGATGGGCTTCAATGGAATAGTCCCCGTCCGCCGCCCAATCGCTGTCTCCGTGACCCCGCTGGTCCAACGCCAGAACGTGATAATGCTCCGACAAGGGCAGGCTGACAAAATCCCAGCTGTGGGCTTGCTGACCGCCGCCGTGCAGCATCAGTATGACCGGCTGCCCCGGTTGCCCCCACTCCAGATAATGAAAGTTCATCCCGTTCACCCGGACGCTCTGATCCGTCGGCGCATTCTCCAAAATAAAAGGAACGCCCTTCTGCCGCGCCGCTTCATGCAGCGAAAGCCCCAAAGAATGGGATGCCATAGCCAAAACCTCCCGGTGCAACAGGTAAATCCCATAATAAACCGCCTGTCAATACCGGGCTCTATCCCGCCCACTGCTACCTACCGGCTTTAGAACCGGGCCGGTCAATTGGACTGGCCCGGCGCGGCGTTTGGCCGATAGTTGGTGGAGTTGGGTCGGATAAGCGGCGGATATTGCCGCCGGGTAGGGGGTTAGAGAGGGAGAGCTACGGCGTTGCCGGTTTGGGCGCTGCGGGTTACGGCTTCGGTGAATTCCATGTAGTGGCGGCCCACGTCAAAGGGGGTGTGGGTTATCGGCTCCTGGCCGCGGATGGCGCTGATGAATTCCGCTTCGACGCGCCAGGCGTATTGGTTTTCCGGGGGATTGGGGATTTCGGTCAGGGCGCGGTCGCCGGGTTGGCCGCCGCGGACGGTCAAGTCCGGGGTCAGGTGCAGGGTGCCTTGGCTGCCGTAGAGCCAGACTTGGGCGCCGGGAGCCAAGCCGGTTACGGAGCTGACGCGGAGATGTCCCTGGGCGCCGTTAGCCAGTTCCATCAGGATGTCGACATGGTCGGGGATGGTTACGGGCTGCCAGTTACCGGCATCATCGCGGCGGGCGGGGACATTGACTTTGGTCATGGCCATTACGCGGACGGCGGGGCCCGTCCAGCGGATGAGGCATTCGTACCAGATGCCCATATTCATAATGTTGTAGCCGCTGAGGGCGCGGTTGTGGCGCCAGTGGAGGGGGGCGTCGCGGTCGATGAAGGCCGGGGTGAGGATTTGGGCGTCGACGGCGAGGAGGTCGCCGAGGTAGCCGTCGCCGATGAGTTGGCGGAGGAGGTTGTCCACCTTGAAAGTGGAGGGGCCGGGGACGATTTGGGCGATAAGATCGGGATGTTCGCGGGAGCAGGCGAGCATCGCGCGGGCTTCGGCAGCATTGGCGGCCATGCGGGCTTCGCAGAGGACGTGTTTGCCGGCATTGAGGGCGGCGACGGTCAAAGTGTGGTGCATATAGGGCCAGGTGCCGATGCAGACGGCGTCGATAGTGGGGTCGGCGAGGAGTTCGGGCCAGGTGTCATAGACGGCGGGGATGTTGAAGGCGTCGGCGACGCGCTGGCCGGAGGCGCGGCTGCGGTTGGCAACGGCGGCGAGTTCGACGCCGGGGACTTTGAGGAATCCGGGGATGTGGCGGTCGCGGGTGTTGCGTCCCGCTCCGATAAATCCGATGCGTACGGCAGTGTCGGTCACGGTGAACCTCCTAGGGGTGGTTTGGGGGTGTTTTTGGGGGATGGCTGGCGGGGATTATAAACCAGGTCGCTTATTCAGTCTATAATTGCCGCCAGAACCAAGCCATTTCCAACCCGCCAACAATCCCTTAACAAAACTTAAACCCAACTTAAACACTTATTAACCCCTTTTCCCTTGTCAACCCGCCGCCGGCTCTATTATCCTGTTCTCCGCCATTGCCTTGCCGACTTTTTCCGCCGAGTAGCGGCTTTCAGCTGATCGGGGTGAACTGCCTTGGCCCAACCCGACCTAACCCTTGACCCGGCCGCCGCTCCCGCAGCGGCCCGGTTCCGGCCACCCGGCGCCGCCAAGTGGAAAAGGTATCTCCCGGAACGGATTATCAAAGCCGTTCTTTTCCTGTGCAGCATCGTCTCCATCTTTACCACCGTCGGCATCGTGTCCGTCCTCATTTTCGAGGCGGCGCTTTTTTTTCAGGAAGTTTCCATCTTTGAGTTTCTCACCGGCACCAAGTGGACGCCGCTGTTCGCCTCCAAGCACTTCGGCATATTGCCGCTAGTCACCGGCACCCTGCTGACCTCCATCGGCGCGATGCTGGTCGCCTTGCCCCTGGGCTTGCTCAGCGCCATCTACCTCAGCGAATACGCCCCCGACCGGGTGCGGCGGGCCCTGAAACCCCTGCTCGAAGTATTGGCCGGCATCCCCACGGTGGTGTACGGCTACTTTGCGCTGCTCTTTGTAACGCCCATCCTGCGCTCCATTGCCGACCACATCCCCTTTATTGAAATATCGGTGTTCAACGGCCTCAGCGCCGCCATCGTGATGGGCATAATGATACTGCCCATGGTCTCCAGCCTCAGCGAGGATGCGATGCGCTCGGTGCCGCGTTCCCTGCGCGAAGGGGCTTACGCCTTGGGCAGCACCAAACTGGAAGTTTCCACCCGGGTGGTCATCCCGGCTGCCCTTTCCGGCATTGTCGCCGCCTTTATCCTCTCCACCTCCCGGGCCATCGGCGAAACGATGATTGTCACCGTCGCCGCCGGCCAGAACCCCAACTTTACCTTTAACCCCTTTGTCCCCATCGAGACGATGACCGCCTATATCGTGCAGGTCAGCTTGGGCGACACCCCCACCGGCACCTTGTCCTTTAAGACGATTTTTGCCGTGGGCTTGAGCCTCTTTGTGCTGACTTTGGGGATGAACCTGCTCAGCCAGTATGTGGTGCGCCGCTTCCGGGAGGTGTACGAGTAATGGCGATTATGAGCCACGGCGAATTCAACCGCAATATGGCCCGGCGCAAGCTCAAAGGGCATATTTTCTATGCCTTGTGCTTGAGCGCCGTCTTTATCGGCTTGGGGATGCTCGGCGCGCTCCTTTACGACATCATCAGCGACGGCATCCAGCGGGTGAACTGGTCTTTCATCACCAGCTTTCCCTCCCGCAAACCGGAGCAAGCCGGCATCCAGGCCGCTCTGTTGGGCAGTATTTATGTGGTTGCTCTAGCCGGCGTCCTGGCTTTTACCTTTGGCGTGGGAGCGGCCATTTATCTCGAGGAGTACGCCGCCCGCAACTGGTTCGCCAAGGTTATTCAGGTGAATATCGCCAACTTGGCCGGCGTCCCTTCCATCGTGTACGGCATCTTGGGACTGGAGATTTTTGTCCGCTACCTGGCCTTGGGCAAAAGCGTAGTGGCTGGCGGGCTGACCCTGGCTTTGCTGGTATTGCCCATCGTTATCATCGCCGCCGAGGAAGCCATCCGCGCCGTGCCGCCATCCATCCGCGAGGGCGGCTATGCCTTGGGCGCAACCCGTTGGCAAGCCATCTGGAATCTGGTACTGCCGCAGGCTTTCCCCGGCATCTTGACCGGCATCATCCTGGCGGTCAGCCGCGCCATCGGCGAAACGGCGCCGCTGATTGTGATGGGCGCGTTGACCTTTGTACCCTTCGCCCCGGACGGGCCGCTCAGCCGCTTTACCGTCCTGCCCATTCAGATCTTCAACTGGGTTTCCCGGCCGCAGGAGGGATTCCACGAGGCCGCCGCCGCCGGCATTATCGTATTGCTGGCGTTGCTGCTGTCAATGAACGCCCTGGCCGTGCTGCTCCGCAACAAGTTCCAGAAACCGACGGAGGGATAGCCCCTTGACCGCCGCCGAACCCATCATCCGCACCCGCGACCTCAGCGTCTATTACGGCCCGGCCAAAGTCGTCGAGTCCGTCGATTTGGATATGGAACCCAACAAGATAACCGCTATTATCGGCCCTTCCGGTTCCGGCAAAAGCACCCTGCTGCGCTGCTTTAACCGGATGAACGACCTGATTCCCACCTTTCACATGACCGGCGAAGTCTTGTTCGACGGCAAAAACATCTACGATTCCGCCGTTGACCCCACCGAAATTCGCTACCAAATCGGGATGGTCTTTCAGCGGCCCAATCCCTTTCCCAAGTCCATTTTCGACAATGTAGCTTTCGGCCCCCGGGTCAACGGGTTCAAGGGCGACCTGCCGGCTCTGGTCGAGCAGTCCATCCGCCGCGCCGCCTTGTGGGACGAAGTGAAAGACCGCCTGAAGGAAAGCGCCCTCTCCCTATCCGGCGGCCAGCAGCAGCGGCTGTGCATTGCCCGGGCCCTAGCGGTAGAACCCCGCATCATCCTGATGGACGAACCCTGTTCCGCCCTCGACCCCATATCCACCTTGGCTATCGAGGAACTGATGCGGGAACTCTCCCGGGAATACTCTATTGTCATCGTAACCCACAATATGCAGCAGGCGGCCCGGGTTTCCGACTACACCGCCTTTCTCACGCCCCGGGAGGACAAAATCAGCGAGCTGATTGAATACGACGAAACCCGCCAGATCTTCACCAACCCCAAAGACAAGCGCACCGAGGATTACATCACCGGCCGTTTCGGCTAAGGCCGGCCCGCCGCTCCACCGCCGTACCTACCGATAGTCAATCCCGTACAGCTTAACCGCCGTTTCGTGGAATAGGGCGGCCCGTTCCGCCGCCGAATAGCCCGCCGACAGCCGCTTGAAAGCGTTGAACAGCACATTGTAGGAATAGGAAACCTTGTCCACCGGAAAGTTGCTCTCGAACATACACCGCTCCGGCCCAAACTTTTCGATGCAGTAGTTCAGCAGCGGCCCCAAATCGGCGGCCAAGGCTTCCGAACCAATGGGGCGGTTCCATTCGTGCCAGTCAAAGCCGTACCGCGGCTGTCCCACACCGCCCAATTTCATATAGATGTTGGGGCAAGCGGCCACCGTGTCAATGCTTTGCCGCCATTCTGCCAACACCTCATCATCCCGCCCGGCGTAAGGCCCCACTCGCAGCAGTCCGCCGATGTGGTTGAACACCAGCGGCAGGTCGGGAACCGCTCGCGCCAAATCAGCCATCTCCTCCGCTTGGTGGAAATAGGCGGTCAACTCCAGCAGCAGCCCCTTTTGCGCCAGAACCCGCGCCCCGGCCCGAAAGTTGCTTTGTCCCATCCGTCCCGGAGCGGCCCGGCTTTCAATCTCCGGATGCGGGTCATTGCCGCAATGGGCCCGGATACCCCGAAACCGGTTAGGGCTGGCCGCCTGCAAAGCCTCGAGCGCCGGCGCCACGCCATCCCCCAAATCCAGGTTGGCCGCGCCGATTATCGCCGCCGCCGGCCGCGCCGGCCCGTAAATCCCGCTGGCTCCGGCCGCCGCCAAACCCTGCACAAACTCCACTTCCCCCACCGGCCGCAGTTCCTCCGGCCCGTCCGGACGGTACATCGACCTCGCCTCGATAAAGGCCGTCGAGCGGACATTATGCCCGCTGCTAATGTCCGCGACCAGTTCGTGCAGCAGATACCGCTGATAGGGAATGCGCTCCGCCCGAAAGTCCCAAAAGTGATGATGGGGATCGCAAATGGTCAACTCCGGCTCCAGCGTCTCCTCCCGGGTCAACTCCAGCCAATCATTCCCGCCAAAAGGCATAACCGCGCCTCCTTAACTTGCAACTTGCCCTAAGATTCTCGTAAGGTACCGGGGCTATATTACCATATATTCACCGCCGCAACCTGTGGTAAAATATCCTTATCCGGCAACGCAGAACCTCGGCTTGAAAAACCCGGCTCGGATGGTGCGCTAATGGAAGCCCGCGACTTGATGACCTCCCCGGTAGTTACCATCAAACCCGACGCCACCGTCGGCGCCGCCGCCCGCCTGATGCTGGATAATGACGCCAGCGTCCTGCCAGTGGTCGATGACACCGGCAAACTGGTCGGCATCCTCAGCCACGCCGACTTTGGCCTCCATCCCCGCTACCGCTCCACCACCAGCAATGTCTATACCCTCCTCGGCTCCCTGACCAGCCCCAAGCATCTCGAGGAAGTTTCCCGCAAGGTCAGCAGCAAGCCGGTGCGGGAAGTTATGCAGCGGCGGGTGTTCACCGTCAACGCCGACGCCCCGGTCTCCCGGGTCGCCGAATTGATGACCCAAAACCACATCCACCGAATGCCGGTCATCCAGGACGGGCAAATCGTCGGTATCATCACCCGCCACGATTTCCTGAAACTCATTGTTTCCGACTAATCGTCTCCGGGGATTAGCCCCTACCCGCCCGGCCCCGGTTAAACCGGATTAAATACTTCGGTAAAGGAGCAGTCTTGGGTACTTTCAGCGCCGCCATCGAAATCGGCAGCCCGGAGGGTTCCCGGTTTGAGACCGTCAACGCCCTGGTGAACACCCGGGCCAGTATAACGGCGATTCCCGGCTCCATCCTCCGCCGTTTGGGCGTAACGCCGCATACTCAATGTACCTTCGAGTTGTCCGACGGGCGGGAAATCGAGCGGAATGTCGGCCGCCCTTGGCTCCGCATTGGCGACCGGTCGGCAATTACCCTGGTGATGTTTGGGGACGAGGATACGGAGCCTTTGTTAGGAGCCAATTCCCGGCACGGATTGCTGCTCACCATCGACGCCCCTAACCGGCAGCTGATTCCCGCCAAGTTGCGGATGAAAGGAGCATAGCCCTTGGGTACTTTCAATACCGACATCGAAATCGGCAGCCCGGAGGGTTCCCGGTTCGAGATTGTCAACGCCTTGGTGGACACCGGTTCCAGCCTGACCGCCATACCGGCCCCCATCCTCCGCCGCTTGGGGGTAAGGCCCCACCGGAAAAACACCTTTGAGCTGGCTGACGGGCGGGAAATTGAGCGGGATGTGGGCCGCACCTGGATCCGCATTGGCCGGCAGTCGGAGATTACCCCGGTGATGTTTGGGGACGAGGATACGGAGCCTTTGCTGGGTGCCATCTCCTTGCAGGAGCTGGGTCTGGCCGTGGATTCCCCCAACGAGCGATTGATTCCTTCGCCCCGGCTGCGGATAGGCCGCTATGCTGTCCATTAACTCCCTGCGCGCCGCCGTCCGCCAAGCCCTGGCCTATGTCTCCGCCCAGCCCGATGTCGCCGCCGCGGAAGTGTTCGCCGCCGCCAACGCCAACCTCACCCTCCGCCTCAACTACACTTCCCACATCCCCAGCAACGGCGTCGAGGAACCCAAATCCGTAGAATCCGCCGGCCTCAGCGTCTGCGCCGTCTTTAACTCCCCGGACGGCGTCAAGACCGGTATGGGCAGCGAACCCAGCGACCTCTCCCCGGCCGGCGCCGCCCGCGCCCTCGCCAAAGCCCGCCGCAGCGCCGTCCGCGACCCGGAATTCGTCAGCCTGCCCCAACCGGACGGCCGCCAACCCACCCTTTCCCGCTACCACGACCCCGCCTTGTCCCGCCTCAGCTCCGCCCGCCTCCTCTCCCACGGCTGGAATCTCCTCGAGCAAGGTTTGGACGCCTTCCAATCCGCTGAGGAACTGCGCGATGTCCTGCATCAGCTACAGCAAGATAACCCGGATAAAGTGCTATCCGACTTGGGACTGATTCTCGGCGGCGACTTGGCCCTGCTCCGGGAACGGATGGCCATTGCCTCCACCAGTATGCCCCAAGTGCAATCCGACGAATCCACCCTGATAATGTCCTTCGTCACCGCAATGGTCGAGGAGCGCAATGCCAAGGGCAGCGGCTGGTCCGTCAGCAGCCAGCTCGCCGACTTCACCGGTCAATCCGCCGCCCTAGCCGCCCGCCGCGCCATCGCGTCGATGGACGGACAGCGGGTTGCCGGCGGCCCTTACCGGGTCATCCTCGGCCCCCAGCCGGTTGCCGAAATCCTGGAATGGGTATTGCTGCCCGGCCTTATGCTCGACTCCTTCTACGCCGACGCCTCCCCCTTTATGGGCCAGTTGGGGCAGACCATCGCCTCGGCAAAGCTGTCGGTCTATGACGACGGCGCCGCCCCCGGCTTGGCGGGCTCCAAAGCCATCACCGACGAAGGCTTGCCCACCGGCCGCACCAACCTGATTAAAGACGGCCAGCTGACCGCCCTCTTGTCCGACTACTACAACTCCCAGCGCATCCGCCAAGACCCCCGCGGCCGTGCCAAGCTAGGCATTGCCCCGGCCGCCGCCGGCGACGCGCTAACCCCCCGCAACGGCTTCCGGGCCGGCAACGGCGGCGGCCGCGACTTCAACGCCTACCCCGGCATCGTCCCCACCAACCTGATGATAGCCGGGCCAGACACCCTGCCCTCGGCCCAACTGCTGCAACTGGTCGGCGATGGCATCTACATCGGCCGCATCTGGTACACCTACGCCGTCAACGGCTTCACCGCCGGCGACTTCAGCGGCACCATCGTTGGCGACTCCTACATCATCAAAGACGGCAAACTGGCCGCCCCCGTCCCGCCCAACACCCTGCGCCTGAACAACAACATCAAAGCCGTTATCAACAACATCCTCGGCATCGGCCAAGACCGAACCGGCACCGTGCGCTGGTCGTCGGACCAAGTAACTTGGGCCCCGGAAATAGCCATCGCCAACTTCCACCTCGCCGAAATCGGCGGCTATATGGACGAAGTGTACCCCGGCCGCTAGGCCCGTACAAAGGCAGCCGACTGGCTTGAGAGCCGGGCATGTGAACGCCCGCCCCCGAATGTCAGGAGCGGGCGGATTTGCTACGGTTGCTTGGATGCCTCAAACTCGGCAAGGCATTGGCTAACGGCGTCCCGGATTTTGGGATACTGGTTTTGGGCAAAGGTATCTAGCCAAGTCCGCACCCTTGCGCGGATGCTGTTTTCATCCCACTGGTCAAGGTCAGACCGGTTGAGGATGTCAGCCCCGATGTCAAATAAAATCCACTCTCCCCAAGTCCACCGACGGAGGGGAAGGAAATTTAATTGGGACAGACAGGAATCCAACGCCGCCCGGGCAGATTCGTGGATGGCCTCGGGACGGCTAATTACTACTGCCAGATAAAGGCCACGGTCATTACCCTTGAAATCGATGTTCTTGAACTCGAACAGTGCCAGAAAGTCCGAGGTAGGCATCCACCCCGTCCCCAAGTGAATGGAGCGGAACCCTTCCCAATCTTTAGGCAGGAAACGAATTTGACTCCGGTCCTCACTGACAAAATCCCAGCGCAGAACCGCGGCGTTCTCTTGAATCGCCTCTTTGACAATCCGGCCTGCTTCCCGCCGGTAATAATTTGGCGTAGTGGCATTGATGAAATCAATCGCCGCCTTGTGCCGTTGGTACAAGTCTGCGGCCATTTTCTCCATATCCGCATCGCCGCCCAAAATATACCTCCTCAAGCAATTGGCATACTGCCGCAAGAATACCCGCACATCCTCACTGATGGAATCGGCAAGGCTTTTGACGGTTTCCTCTACTACTCGGCAAACGACTCCATAGTCAACCGGCAGCCAATGCTCCCGTTCCGCGTCGTCTTGGGCCCGGGTTCCCCAAGGGGACAGGAAAATGTAATGCCGGCTGTAGTTAGGGTAATCAACCTCCAATGCGCGCCGGTAGCGGGTCAGTTGACTGCTGTGTTCCTCGGAATAAACCTTGTTCTCGATGGCACAAAGAAACTGCCGCGCATCGTCGAGGATAAGGATGTCCAAGAAACCCCGCTGACCGTCTACGGCGTTAGGCCATTCTCGATACACCCGGGCCGCCGAAAGGTCAGCCCCGGATAGTTCCAATGCCGTAGTCGCCGACAGGAAACCTTTCAGGAAAGCAGCACCCAACCGACGGTTTTCCCGGGGGTTTAGCAGCCATTCCAATACTTGCGAATGGATTTCCTCGCTTCGCCAATTCACATTAAGCAGGCGGAACGGGTTGAATTCCGACAGCTGCCGCCCCAGTTCGACCAAGTCTAGGTCTCGGTCGAGCTTTTCCAACGCCGTGTACTGTTCCGCCGGTTCCATACCGTCCCCTACCTTTGCTAAATTCCGGAGCGGCCGGCCTCCGCCGAGAGGAGTCGCTGAAGGAGCGGCTCGCCTGCCGGTCGCTGCGAGGTTGATTGTAACGGCTGCGGGGCGTAGCAGTCAAGGGATTGGGCGTCAATACAAGTCTGGCAAAAGCGGCCGCTCTGCTATATAATGCCCCCATCTTACCCAAAGGAGGCTCCTTATGTATATGGTACGGCGCGTTTGCCGAACCAAGCCGGGGCAGGCGTGGAAAGTTGCTGGCCTGCTGGCCCGCATTTGCCAGGCGTACGAGGAAAAGGGGCGCAGCAAGGCCACGGTCTACATCGGCGGCCAGGGTCTGCCCGGTACCCCCAACTCCGTCTATGCCGAGTGGACGCAGGACTCCATCGAACCCAACTGGTTCTCCCAAATCCCCCCGGCGGTCCTGGAGTATAACCCCCAGTTGCAGGCCCTCCTCGACGAGTATGTCCTGGAACTCTACGAAGTGGCGACCCCGGACAAGCTCACCGAGCGCGGCGTCGCCGTAACCTAGCCCCGACCGCCCGGAAAAACCTTGGGGGCAACCGCCACGGTTGCCCCCTTTTCCCATCCCTTACGCCGGAAGTTGCCGCAATGCCCATCCCGCCGGCGGCCCCCGGAAATAACCCCGCTCTTTTCCGCCCATCCCGGACTTGCCGCCGGATGCAGTGATGCGGCCAGTGGAGTTTGCTTGCCGGTTGTTGCCAGCCCAATTGACTAAATCCCGATAATCCGGGACAATAGCAGCAATGGCAACTATGGGCGGCACGGAGTCCCCTTATATTTGGGATGTAGAATACACTGACCAGTTCAGTCAGTGGTGGGATGACCTTACACTGGCGGAGCAGCGTTCCGTTGACTTCGGTGTTGATCTCTTGGGGAGAAAAGGCCCGAATTTGGACTTTCCCCATTCCTCGGGGATTCGCAGCTCCCGCCATAGCAATATGCGAGAACTGCGGGTGCAGAGCGGCGGCCGCCCGTTGCGTATCTTTTACGCCTTTGACCCGCGGCGGTTGGCTATTTTGCTTATCGGCGGCGACAAGACCGGGAACGACCGCTTTTACCCGCGTTTTGTCCGCCAAGCCGACGACCTCTATGACGAACACTTGGCGATACTGCGCCGGGAGGGCTTAATCCAATGAGCGGACATTACCCGTACCGCGAACTTACCAAGCACTTCACCCCGGCCGACCGGCAGCGGATTGCTGCCCGCGTGGCCGAAGCCCTCGCCGCTATGGAGCCGGCCCACCGCTACCTGGCCGGCCAAGTGCTGGTTCACGGCGACAATCTGCAAGTCCTCCAGGAACTCCCGGACGAGTGCGTTGACCTGATTTACCTTGACCCGCCCTTTAACAGCAACCACTTCTATGTCGCCGCCTTCCGCGACAAAGGCCGGGTGGCCGCCCAACTGCGGGACATCTGGCGTTGGAATGTAGAAGCTGAAAACACCTTCCAGCGTTTTCCCCACGGGCCTTTGCTGGACTGCCTGCGCGGTATCCGCTTGCAAGCCGGGGACAAATCCCCTATGGCCGCCTATGCCGTCTTTATGGCCGCCCGTTTGCGGGAACTCCATCGGGTCTTGAAACCTACCGGCAGCATCTATCTCCATTGCGACCACCACGCCAACGCTTACCTGCGGATTTTGCTGGATACCGTTTTCGGCGCTAACAATTTCCGCAATGAAATCATCTGGTGTTACTCCGGCGGCGGTCAGCCTAAAAAAGACTTCCCCCGGAAGCACGATACTATTTTCCGTTACAGCAAAACCAAAGATTACCTCTTTAATAAAGAGCTGGTCAGGATTCCCTACGACTCCGACTACAAGGCCACCGTCTTTGCCGGCGATGATACCCGCGCGCCGGGCAAGACCTACAAGCCCAACCCCAAAGGCAAAGTCGTCGAGGACTGGTGGCGCAGCATTCCCCGCCCTTATGGGGAGGAAATTGTCGGCTATCCCACACAAAAGCCGTTAGCCTTGCTGGAACGCATCATCAATGCGTCATCCAATCCGGGCGAGCTGGTGTTGGATCCCTTTTGTGGATGTGGTACGACGGCAGACGCGGCTGCTGATCTGGACCGCAAATACCTCGGCATCGACATCAGCGGCATTGCCGTGCGGGTAATGCAACAGCGACTGGAATCCCGGGGCCAAGGCTTTGTGCCGACGGTGTACGGCCTCGATTGGGACGATTTTAATTGGGAGCATTTCGAGGAGCGCGCCTTGATGCCGCGCGCCGCAGCCGCCGATGGCGTGCCGGGTTGGGCTTGGGCTGAGGACAAAATAGCCGCCCTCCTTAACGCCGTCCCCAACCAGCAGAAAACCGGTGATGGCGGCGTCGACGCCCGCTATTTCGGCGCTATCGACCTGGACCGCAACGAAGGCATCATCATACCCATGCAGGTCAAGATGCATCGCAACGCCATCGGCCGCCCCGAGCTGGACCAATTGCTTGGCGCCCAAACGGCCATGCAGAACCGGGGACTGCACGCCCCAATGTCGATAATGGTCAGCCTGTACCCCCCACCGCCATCCCTGCGCGTTTTCGCCGCCGAACAAGGCCGGGTAACTCTCAACACCCGGGACGGCGGCCGCCAAGAATACCCCAAAATGCAAGTGCTGAGCGTCCAGGAAATGCTGCAACAAGCGGAACGGCCGCTATTGCCCCCCGTTGACCCCCGTTCCTTGGTCGGCGACACCCAAGATAAAATGCTGGTCGGCTAACCGACCGGTCGCGCCGCCGGGCTATCGGCTATCGAAATCGTCCTTCCCACCTTCCCACCGTCATTCCCACGAAAGTGGGAATCCAGAAATGCCGGGGACTCTGGATTCCCGTGAAAACGGGAATAACTGTAAGTAAGTCGCCAAGTATATGCAATAGCCCCCGGTCGAGCCAATACTACCCTTGTCTAGGTATTCTCAACACGTGTTGGCATTGCTAAAAACAGCATTGTCGGAGCCAAAGCAGTGCTAGAGAATCAATAGGAATCCCTTTCTTGGTCAGGTCGATTTTCTCTTGTTTTGACTTATGCCAACACGTGTTGAGAATACCCTTGTCTATCCTCCCCGGTTGGTGTAAAGTAAGGAACTAACCATCCACTACAATCTACCCACCATCCCCAACTAAAACTAGAGGCAGCGCCCACAAATGTTTGACCACCTCACCGAAAAACTTACCGGCATCTTCAACCGCCTCTCCGGCAAAGGCCGCCTCACCGAAAAAGACATCGACGACGCCCTCGGCCAAGTTCGCCGCTCCCTCCTCGAAGCCGACGTCAACTTCCGCGTCGCCCGCGACTTCATCGCCAAAATCAAAGAACGATCCCTCGACGCCGCCGTCCTCGAAAGCCTCACCCCCGGCCAGCAAGTCGTCAAAATCGTCCACGAGGAACTCACCGAACTCCTCAGCGGCGGCGACCACCGCCTCACCCCCGCCAGCCGGCTCCCCTCCGTCCTCATGCTCGTCGGCTTGCAGGGCGCCGGCAAAACCACCACCGCCGCCAAACTCGCCCTCCAACTCCGCCGCCAGGGCCACACCTCCCTCCTCATCGCCGCCGACCTCCGCCGTCCCGCCGCCATCTCCCAACTCCAAACCCTCGGCCGCCAGCTCGACATCCCCGTCCACTCCCAAGACCCCCAAACCGCCACCGTAACCCAGGTCGTCCAGGCCGGCGTCGACCGCGCCCGTCAGCAGGGCATCACCTGGGCCATCATCGACACCGGCGGCCGCCTCCACATCGACGACGACCTGATGGGCGAACTCGAGGAAATCCAAACCGCCGTCTCCCCCCACGAAACCCTCCTCGTCGTCGACGCCATGACCGGCCAGGACGCCGTCACCGCCGCCCAGGAATTCCACCAACGCGTCGGCTTAACCGGCTTGATAATGACCAAAATGGACGGCGACGCCCGCGGCGGCGCCGCCCTCTCCATCACCCGTGTCACCGGCGTCTCCATCAAATTTATGGGCGTCGGCGAACGCCCCGACGGCCTCGAACCCTACCATCCCGACCGCCTCGCCTCCCGCATCCTCGCCATGGGCGACATCCTCACCCTCATTGAAAAAGTCCAAGAATCCGCCTATGGACAGCAGGATCCAGAACTCGAGCGCAAGTTCCGCCAAGCCAGTTTTGACCTCGACGACTTCCTCGAGCAAATCCAAAGCGTCAAAAAAATAGGCTCCTTCAGCCAGCTGGTGGAACTGATCCCGGGCATGAACCGCTTCTCCCGCGACATTCCCGCCGACTTCGACGACAGCCAGGTCAAGCATATCGAAGCCATCATCCGCTCCATGACCCCCGAGGAACGCCGCCACCCCGAAATCCTCAACGGCAGCCGCCGCCGCCGCATCGCCCGCGGCAGCGGCACCACCCCCCAAGACATCAACCGCCTCCTCAACCAGTTCAAGCAAACCCAAAAAATGCTGCGCCAATTCAACAAAACCCGCAACCCCCGCAACCTGATGCGAATGTTCAGCTAGGGAGGGCAACCCAATACAAAAGCCGTTGGCGTTGGCAGCGTTGCTGACACCAACGGCTTCTATGGTGCCAGTCTGAAACTAACCCGTTTCAGCCCTTGCTTCCCGCAAAATGTAGCGGACGGCCCCGGCCACCTCCTGCCGCCGGCCGACCGGGGAGGTTGCCCCCTGGGCCGCTACACCGGCATCCACCAAAAGAGCTCCGCTACCACCGCCCGATTTCAGGTTGGCCCGGCGGATGAACTCAGCCAGCGGCTTCCAATCGCTACCGTCGGCAATCCAATCATGGTAGCAGCCGGCAAAAATGTTCATCGTGGTGACGCTGAACGCCAGCGACCGGCTGCGCCAATCGGGAATGTCGAGATTCTCAATCTCCCCGGTCAACAACCCTTCGTACTCTTCCCGGGCGGCCGGCATGAACTCGTCTGCCCAAGCCAAGCAAAGTTCCTGTAACTTGGGAAGTTCATACATATAGCTCTGTTTCCGAGTTTGGCTGACCCGGCCGCTGTAGCCAACCGCAGTTGTCCGCAGGAGTGCTACCAACTGGTTAATGGACGCCAGATAACTACGTCCTTGCGCTACCGTTGAACGTTCCATTTCGATGCGCCCACCAAACAGCTTGCTTTCCTTCTCCAGATGCAAAGCCGCCAAGTTAAAGGGGTCGCGCTGGTCAAAGCGAACTACAGTGTTGGCTTCGATGCGCTTGGTTTTGGAAGCATCGACAAACATTTGCCGCAAGGCGTGCAGGTCGTCCTCGGCATAAAGCACGATAGGGATCGCCGCATTGCGGAGCGCGGCAAAGCGCCCCTTCTGTTCTTCGTCGTCGGCCAATTCAATGAGCGTATCTTGGATCGCCCGACGGCGGTGCTGCCCATCGAAAATACGCATCGTGTTGACCCGGTTGGTCAAGATACGCAGCTCTCCAAAGTTGGGGTTGGGAGTGTCGTGTTCATCCCTATAGGCCTCGAACTCGACGGCGCTCTCCGAAACTCCCAACATCATCCCGCCCAAGAGCCAGCGGTCTTCAGTTTCCAAGTACTCTTGGATGTTCCTGGCGTGGCTGGGCGTGAGCTGCCGGTTGGCTTCCCGAATCATCGCGTCATCCACCCGTTGCGGTAGCAAGCCGTCCAAAGTTTCCAAGTCCAGGGCGAAGTAGTACACACACCGCCCCCCTTGCCAATACCGGTGCGCCGGCTGCCGTAGGCTGTATTGCTTGGTTTCGGTAGTGATTCGCAGGGTCATTTTTCACCTCTTTTGTAAGAGTTTGTCTCCTTCTAAAGGAAGCCTCGGGCGAGGGTGTCAAGGAGGAAATCTAATGACCATCAGCCCGGCTAACGATGTAGCCAATCGCTCCCTTGATTTGCGCTTGCCGCCCAACGGGGCTGATGCTACCGGGCAAAACAACTCCGGCGTCAACCAGCAAAGCTCCGTACCCGCTCCCCGGTTTCAGTGAACCTTGACGGATAAAATCGGCCAAAGGTTTCCAGTCCTCCCCGTTCTTCGTCCACTCGTAATAGCACCCGGCAAGGAGGTGCATTACCGTGGCATTGTAGGCGAGAGATTTGTTGCGATGCTCAGGAATTTCCGAGTTGTCCACTTCCCCGTTAACCAAGCTCTCGTATTCTTCCCGGGCATTGGTCAGAAAATCCTCCGACCAGACAAGACACCGGTCAATCAGCCCTTCAATATCCCGAAAGTATTCGTTATTGCGCTCAGCGCTGACCCGCCCGCCGTATCCTACTACGGTGGTTTTCAACGCCGCCGCCAACTGATTGATGGAGATAATGGACTGGCTACTCCTGGACACCGAAGCCCGTTCCATTTCTACCCGACCACCAAACAGGTCGCTAAGGCCGCACAACGAATCAGCCGCCACATTAAAGGCATCTCGGCGGTCGAATTGAGTTATTGCATTTCGCTCGATGGTCCTGGTTTTGGAAGCGTCGGCGAACATCTGACGCAGGGCGCCGACGCTTCCTTCAGCGTAAAGCATTACCGGCACCGCGGCGTTTTTGAGAGAGTCTAACTTCTCACCTTGCCCCGCTGACTGTGCTAGTTCTGCCAGAACACCCTTGATGGCCCGCCGACGGTGTTGACCATCGAAAATTTTTAGAGCCTCGGTATCGGTGGGCATGATGCTCAACTCACCAACGGTAACCGCGCCGCCTTCCAGTTGCCCCGGATAGGGTTGAAAGTCTATGACCTCCGGGTTGACGCCTAGCATAAAGGTTCCCAGCACCCAGTCCGCCCGCTTCTCCAGATAATCCTGGATATTTTTGGCATGGCTCGGCGTCAGTTGCCGGTTGGCTTCGCTGACCAAATGGTCATCCACCCGCTCGGGAAACAACCGGTTAAGCTCCTCCAGTTCCAGAGAGAAGGTATAAACATACCGCCCTCCCTGCACGAAGCGATGGGCCGGAGCGGTCAAAGCGTATTGGGGTTGTGCCGTAGCAATGGAAAGGGTCATACTCCACCTCCAATTATCTTAGTCTGCAACTATTATATATGCTATTTCCCATATTGTCAAGCGTTTTAATTAGTGAATTAAATAATATATTATCACTCTAATTAAACTGCTGGAAAAATACGGTGCTATTCAATTGATTTACTCCCCCACCCCCGCCCGCAGCGCCGCAAACAAATAATGCGTCGCCCACGACCGATACGGCACCCACCGCCCCGAAAACTCCCCCAACTCCCCATCCGTCAACGCCGCCCCCGCAAAATACAGCCGCGCCACCACCCGCCGCAGCGCCAAATCCCCCACCGGAAAAGCATCATCCCGACCCAACGCCCGCGTCAAAACCCACTCCGCCGTCCACTTGCCCACGCCCCGCAGCGCCGTCAACTCCCGCACCGCCTCCTCATCCGACAGCGGCCCCAGTGCAGCATCCAACCCGCCCGGCCGCGCCAACTCCTCCCGCGCCATCCCCTGCAAATACTCCGCCTTCCGCTGACTCAACTTCAACCCCCGCAGCTCCTCAATCGACGCCCCGGCAATCGCCTCCGGCCGCGGAAAAGCGTAGTATTCCTGCCCCTCAAAAACCTCCCGCGCCCCGTAACTCTCAATCAGCAATCCCCGAATAACCCGCGCCACGCTGGCCGCCAATTGCTGCCCCAAAACTGCCAATGCTAACGCCTCAAACACCGACCCCGCCCGCGGCAAATGCATCCCGTAAAACCGCGCGACCAGTCCCGCCATCACCGGCTCCCCCGCCGCCATCCCGTAAAAACCCGTCAAATCCTGCTCCGTCCCCAGCAGCCGCGCCATCAACTCCCGCCCCTGCTCCATATCCGCCGCCGTCAACCCGTCCCCGGCCAACTCCACCGCCACCGCCGGCCGCTCCACATCCCCCGCCGGCTGCGCCGTTGCCAATACCCGCTTATCCCCCAAATCCAGCAGCCGCTGATACACCCCGCCCTCCGCCGCCTCCACATCCGTCCCCTTCCGAAAGTACGGCTGATTCTCCGCCGTCAACCCAAAGTCAAACGGCGGCCGCGGATACAATACAACCGTCCCCTTTTCCATACCCCTTCCTACCGACCCGACCCCAACCGCGCCGTCCCCAAAGTGCTATAAACCGCCCCCTGCGCCGTCAAAACACTCCGGATCAAACTGATTTCCTCCATTTCCCAAGCGTACTCCGGCTCCAATGCGCCCCCTTGCTCTACCACCACCGACCCCATCTCCCGCCGCGCCGCCGGCCTAACCCCCTCCCGTACTCGCCCCAAAGTCAAATGCGCCCGAAACTCCCGCCGCTCCTCGGCAAATCCCACAGCTGCCGCCGCCTTTTCCACCAACCCTTGCAACCGCCCCAACGCCGCCAAATCGCCGCCCACGCCGGCCCAAATCACCCGCGGCTCCCGCCGGTTGGGAAACACCCCCAGACCCTCCAAATGCAGCGGAAACGCCGTCATATCCATCCCCGCCGCCGCTTCCCGCAACGAACCCAGCAACAGCTCCACCAAACCGCCCTCCACCTCGCCCAGAAACTTCAGCGTCAAATGTATCCCCGCCGGATTCACCCACCGCACCCCCGCCGGCAGCAACTCCCCCAGTTGCCCCACCGTTGCCGCCAACGCCGCCTTCGCCCCCGCCGGCAAATCCACCGCCACAAACAACCGCCGCTGGCCCCCGCTATCCCCGGTCATCCCCTCAACTCCCGCCGCAATTCCCCCAGCCGCCGGTACCACTCCGTCAAATCCTCCAACGAATACCGCGCATTAGCCGGACTCGGATTCGGCGTCACAAACACCACGCTATCCCCAATCCGCCGCTCCTGCCGTCCCAACTCCGCCTTTTCCGTCACCCCTTCCCCATACCGCAAATAGGCTTTATACCCCGTCAACCCGTGAAAGCACACCAGCCCCGGCTGATACCGCAGCAGCTTCTCCCGCAACACCGGCGCCCACCGCCGATAATCCGCCGCCGTCAACCCCTTGGCCTGCGGCGTCGCCCGTTTCACCACATCCGTGAACCCAATCCCGTATCCCAACAGCAGCCCATCTTGTTCCGGCGTCAACTCCCGCCCCACCAACCCGGAGCCATTCAACGCCGCCCAGAACCGATTGCGCGGATTGGCAAAATAATGCCCCGCCCGCACCGAATAACTCGACGGATTCAACCCCACAAACACCAAATCCAGCCCCGCCTCCAGATAATCCCCCAGCGTCTCCCCCTCCCAACTCTCCATAAACTCTCCCCCCTTTCAACCTGCTTCCCGCCCGCTATCCCCATCCCGCCATCAGCAGGAACTTGGGGCGTGTTCACCCTAACTATTGACGCCCCGGATAACCGACCCTATAGCTATGTCATTCCGACCAAAGGGAGGAATCTAAAATGCCCGCCCTTGACTCCCCTCAAGATTTTCAGATTCCTCCCTATCCCTCTACCGTCCTTCCCGCCCTCCCACCGTCATTCCCACGAAAGTGGGAATCCAGAAGTCCCCTAACCCTCCCCCAACCCCAGCAGCCGCGCCGCATTCCCCCCCAATATCGCCGCCTTGCTGCCGGCATCCAACCCGCACCCCTCCACCTGCGCCAGCACCCGCCCCGGCCGCAGCAGCGGATAATCGCTCCCCAGCAGTATCCGCTCCGCCCCCATCGTCTGCGCCGCCACCGCAAACACCTCCGGCCGATACAAAAAAGGCGACGCCGCCGTATCAAAATAAACCTGCGCCAACTCCCCCGGCAGCTCTGGCATCAACCCGTAAAAAGCCAATCCCCCGCCCCAATGCGCGCCGATTATGATATTCTCCGGGAAGTTGCGGATAAACCGATACACCTTATCCGGCGTCGTCCGTCCCTTCCCCGGATACTGATGTCCCACCGGCTCCGAACAATGCACCAACACCGGCAGCCCCAACTCCCGCGCCAACTCCATCAACGGCCCCATCACGCCGGCGTCCCCAATGTCAAACCCCTGCGTATCCGGATGCAGCTCCCCGATACCCCGCAAACCGGCCGCCGCGCACCGCTCCACCTCCACCAGCGCATCATCCCCCCACGCCGGATTGACCGCGCAAAACCCGGTCAACAGCTCCGGATACTCCGCCGCCGCCCGAATGTTATAATCATTAGCCTCCCGCGCCACCGCCGCATCCGTCCACCCAAACCCCACCACTACCGAATGCTCCACCCCGTCCCGCTCCATCGCCGTCAGCAGCTCCTCCGCCGTCGCCATCCGTCCCCCCTCCTGCGGAAACAACTCCGCAAAAGTAGCGTCCCGCCCGACCAACTCCCGCCAACGGCCCGCAAAACTCCCCGGCAAAATATGGCAATGCCCATCAACAATCATCCCCGCCATTATACCCCCAAATCCCCAATGCCCTTACTAGGCCAAGAAGTGACCAACAAATCAGCCGCCCGGGTAAGTCCCGGACGGCTGATTTATCAGATTGAGCGTCGGTTACTGGTTAAGAGGAACCGGCCCTTGCCCAAACTCCGCAAGAATACGGTCCTTCACTCCCTTGTGCAACTCCTCGGGAGTAGCCCAAACAACATGGTTGTAGTGATTGGTGTCGAAATGCACCTTTCCAATGGATTCTTTCCGACAGGTGAAAATCACCTTCAACCCCAGGCCGTGCGCGAATCCCGCCTCATAATACACGCCGCCCCTTGCGCCGATACGACCATGGGTAAAGTCGGCTACCAGGAACTTGGAGCGGCGGATTTCGGCGATGATTTCATCGTCGATTTTGTTGTTATGCGGCTTCTGGTCAATCCGCAAAGCCTTGTAACCCGCCTCTCTGATGGCCGGCTCAATGCCCCGGTAGTACGCTTCCTCCATACTCGTATCAAACCACATAGCGACAAAAACTTGCGCCAAATCAACATTCGTCGCTTGCTCTCCAATATGACTGAACCCGTCCACCGTTACTTCGACAGAAAAAGAACCGTCAGGAAGGACATTGCCTTTGAGCCAGTTGCTCTCCTCGAGATAACTCATTAGGTAACTGATTTCAATGTTCGAGACTGCCTCAGACCAAGCGAGTGCCCCAGAGTGGTTACTCGAGTCGGATTTAACCCTAATCCCGATTGGCTTTGACTGCTCAGCGATAAACCTGAGCAACCGGTCAGCCCGCTCGTGAACCGGCAACGCCGCCTTGCTCTTGGCGTAGTCGATTATCTCCTCAGTAATCAGCGGCTGAGCCTCCCCTTGCAACCGCTGGTCGATAAGCCAAGTAGTGAGCTTGGCTTTTTCACCGTCAGTCATATTTTTGACAACGGCTACCACAGTTACCCCGCTAACTTGGTATCCCCCGCCCGCCCGTGGGGAGTCATCCACTTTACAAAGCTTGTCCGACTGGGAATAAAACCCTTCCGCCTTGTAATCCTTTCCCCAAATGGGGCATGGGATAATCTTAGATGTCATATCACCTCGCCACTCGCTGAATTAAGCCCGCTTGGGCTATCTACTATAGATTATTCTCCATCCCCCTGAATGTCAAACCTTTCTCATTGCCGGCGAGATTCCACCACCTGCCCATAAAGCTGTTAATGCCCCCAATCCGCCGCCGGCCATCGCCCTTCAGCCAGCGTCATAATCCCCGCAGTCCCCTAATCCCCCCTCCCCCCCAACAAAACAGCAGGGACGAAACCCTTCGCCCCCGCTGCTATCCCTCGGCCGCCTATAGCCGACTAAGGCGGCGGCAAAGTAATCGCCAACGGCCGCGACTGCGGCCCGGTGCCATTCCGGCTGACCGTAGCGATTTTATAAGCATACGGCCGCCCCCGTATCACATCCGTATCCCGCCAGCCGGTGCCGCCCCCGCCCACCACCGTATATATCCGCTGATAAGTATGATGCAGCGCATCCGGCCGCGCCCGGTAGATGACATACTTCGTCGCCCCGGGGCGCGCATCCCAAGTCAAATCCACCCCGTTAAACCGGTAGGAAACATCAAAATTCTCCGGCGGCAGCAGCGGCAGCTCGCTCCCGACCCGGTGTACCAAAGGATCATATATCGAACGATCCAGTTCCGTCGCCACCGTGTAATCGTCAATGTTCCCCGAACCGTTATACCGGTTCCCGACGAAAACCGCGTGCGGCGCTTTAATCGCATCCTTCCGCATACTGATGCCGTCCACATCCCGATCCGCCGCCACTACCGTATAGGCCCAATGATGCTCCGTATGCCCATTGGCATTGATCGACTGATCGCTGTACCCCGCCCGCCGGTTCCTATCCCCAATCTCAATCTCCAGTTCCGGCCACTGGATTTCCTCGTGCGGCGGCGTCGTCGGCACCACCCGCACCGGCTCGTTGAAAGTCACCGTTACCCTGACCGTCTCCCCGGCCTGGTACGCATCCCCGTTGACCGCCGCCGAGGTTATCTCATTATCGGTGACGATAATCGACCAGTCCAACGCCTCCGCCTCCCGCGCCGAACCCCCGACCCAAGCCATTGCCCCCACCGCCAGCATCCCGACCCCGGCCAGACCCAAGGCAATGGTATAACGAAATCGCCGTATCCTCCTCATTCGACCCTCCTGCGCCGCCCCCTTCAGGAGCCTTCAATTCAACCCATATAGCTACCGTTGCACACCCCCCAGCCCCCTGTCAACCCCCCACCAGCCCGCCCCAAAACCCAAACAATCCCCTCTTTCCCCACCGTCATTCCCACGAAAGTGGGAATCCAGAACCCCCTATGCCATTCCCCCGTACTGTTACCCATGTCATTCCGAGGCGACAGCCGAGGAATCTAAAATGCCGCCCCCGCAACCACCTTCAAGACAACCAGCCCTCCCCAAACTCAAAAGTTTTGAGGGGGTGCGGGGGAACTTTTACAAAAGTTCCCCCGCCGTCCCCCCATCCTCCGGCAAGCGTCATCCTCGCCATCCGGCAAGCGTCATCCCCGTCCTCCCCCACCGTCATTCCCACGAAAGTGGGAATCCAGAACCGCCCGCTGTCAAAAACTCCCCAAAAACCAAAAAAATTTCGCGAATTCCCCCCGGCAGCCAACCCCTCCCTTCCCAATTTCCCCAAATCGCAAAAAAGGGCGTGATTTTTGCTTGACAAAAATCACGCCCTTTTTTACCCTGTTTTTACCGGCTTATCCCCGGTATTAACAACGCCTACCGCCCGGAGGTATCCCCAATGAACCGCTACCGATTCCCCATCGCCATCCTAATCCTGTCCGCCTTGACCTTCGGACTGTTCATCACCGCCAGTCCTACCAACACCACCCAAGCCGCCCCCCGTTCCATCCCTTGGGACTGCTCCGACTGGCAAGAGACCCCGGCCGTGGCCGACGCCGACGATGCCCGCGTCTCGATGATCCTCGAATCCCTCGCCGCCAACCGCGGCAAGTCCATCTACTGCGCCATCGACCAGTCCGACACCTGGACCAAGTCCGAAACCTGGCTTGCCGGCCGCGACCGCAATGAACGCGACGACACCGTCTATTTCGGCCAACAAGGCAACTTCCGCGGCTTCCTCGCCGCCCAAGAGGGCTACCTGACCGATGGCGAATCCGGCGTAACCGGCGTCTCCCGCGACCTCATTTTTGAGTTTCCCCGGGAGGAACGCCGCGGCAAGAAAACCGTCCGCTTCCGGGTCCGCAGCGAATCCGCCGATACCGGTTATTGCCCGGATCGGGGCGGGAGTATTCGCGTCCCGGCAGATCGACCGTTCGGCAACCTGATCTGCACCCCCTATGCCGGCTTTCACGGCAGCTTTGACTCCCGCGAGGGTAGCGAGAATCGCGCCCGGGTCGTCTATTCCGGCCAAGCTTCCGGCACTAACCGCTGGGGTGTCCACTGGCGAACCAACGCCCGTTACACTTGGGATTCCAATGGGGTGGTAACGGAGTCCGGCACCGGCGGCGGCAGCTACCGTTCCCCGGAATGGTGGACCGCCCAAGCCGAGGCCCGGGGCCCCGCGGCCTGCCGGGCCCGGGGCGGGAAGTATGTCGAGGGCAGCGCCGATTTCGGCCGCGGCCATAACCGCGGCAACGGTCGGAACCAGAACGCTAACGGGGACTACCACGGCTGGTTTTACGCCTCTAATCCCCATGCCACCCATTTTCAGTATCAAGCCCGGGAAAGCCGCACCTGGGTGGTCGTCTGCACCAAACGCGTCCGCCGCCGCTAACCCCTTGCCCACAAAAAGGCGGGTCTCCCGGCCCAGCCGGGAAACCCGCCCAACCCTTTCCCCCCTCCGCATCAGCAGAAACGGCGGCCGCTAATTCCTACCGGACTCGCCATCCGCCTTGCCATTCCGGCGCCCCTCACCGTTCCGCAGCAGCTCCCTAATCTGGTCGACCGTAGCCCCCGGATTCTCCTCCATCAGTTTCAGCACCTGGGCGTTCCCGATTGCAACGCCCTCTTGCCGCCCTTCTTGCCACCCTTCCTCGCGGCCTTCCTGCCGGTTCAACTCCCGCTCCTTCCTGCTCAGCACCTGATGCACCCCCTTAATCTTATGCCACAGATAATCGCTCAGCCAAATCCCGCCGCCCGCCACGCTCCAACCGCCGATGATCAGGGCTAATCGCTGCTGCCAAGTCTCCTTGACATTATCCGGCGCCACACTCAAAGTCAGCCACGCCACGCCCACCGCAATAGCCACCACCAGCAAAGCAACCCCGATCGTACCATAGCGCACCGCAAAGCGCGCCACCGCCCGTCTAACCCTTGCCTGCCTTACCCGCATCGTCGCTCCTCCATTTCTCTGAAACTACCCACCAAACCGCCCCACCGCCCTGAACAACCTTACTGCCCCTAACTATACCACACCGCCCGCCCCCTTATAAAAAGCATCCCGCCCCGCCGTCATTCCCACGAAAGTGGGAATCCAGAACTCCCAATTCTCAAAATTCACCCGAAAATTCATCCAATTCATCCCTTGACAACTATCATTCCCGCCCCCATAATAAAAATTGCAAGGTCAGACCTAGCCCCGGGACGCCGGGTCTCAAAACGATACGCTAGCTTACCGTGAAATACAGCTCACAGCGCGCTGTGGACGCCCCCGGCCCCCGCGGCCGTCAAGCGTCCCGCTCCTATCCCCCGGGGAAACGGCCCAAGGCCCCGTACTTCCCCCACCCGGAGCAGCGGAAAACGGCAAATCCCACCAGCCGCCAAACCGCTACCCCATCCCTACAGGAGCTGGAGTTAACAGGTTGACTGGAGGTGCGGTCAACCCCGGTAGCTGGACTGGGCCAAAACGCCGGTAGTGGCAACCATACCCAGCGGCGTCAGTAGCCAATCCAAGGTCTAGTTCCCGGACGGCAATCGGGTCGGGAAACTCCGAGAGGAGCAAGCCAGGATACCCCTCGGAGCAGGCAACCCAATGGCCCCTTTGCCAACCCCCTCCCGCAAGGGCGGAACTTCCGGCCAGCGGTTCCGCCCGGCGCCCCTATCCCAATGCTGATAAATACTAAACTCAACCCGCCGGGGCAGCCAGGAGTTCCTGCCCCGGCCATACCCCGTACTCCACCCCAACCACTGCGTCCGATGGTATAACCCATCGCCCCCATTCCATATCTGAACCGGACACCGCTTCAACCCCGTAGCTATCCTGCCGGTTTAATCGGAAATTGCCGTTGCTACCCCCGCATACTGGGATTGTCCAACGGCATTGGGATGGTGTAATATCGGGGGCGATTCAGACAGCCAGGAGGGTAAGGAACGTTATGGCGGTGAATGGGATCAAGGAACGGGATATTGCCATCGTGGGGGTGGCGGAGTCGGACGAGATGGGGACGGTGCCGAACAAGTCCTCGTTGCAGCATCACGCCGAGGCGGCGTATAACGCGCTGGAGGATGCCGGCATCGGGAAGGGGGAAGTGAACGGGCTGCTGACGGCGGGGTTTTCTACGCTGGCGACGGCGGAGTATCTGGGGATTCAGCCGGGTTTTACCGACAACACTTCGGTGGGCGGGTCGTCTTTTGTCATCCATGTGGCCCACGCGGCGGCGGCGATTCGGGCCGGTTACTGCGATACGGTGCTGATAACGCACGGGCAGGCGGGACGCTCGACCCGGGCCCGGGTGCCGGCGGATCCGAACCTGCCGGTGGCGCAGTATGAGGCGCCGTACGGGTTGATTGGGCAGCCGATTAACTACTCGATGGCGTGCACCCGCTATATGCACGAGTATGGGGAGGAACGGACGCGGCAGGCGTTGGCGGAGATTGCGGTTTCCACCCGCAAGTGGGCGAACTTGAATCCCAAGGCGGTGATGCACGAGACGCCGATGAGTTTTGACGATTATCATAATTCGCGGTGGGTTTCGTGGCCGTTTCATCTGTTTGACTGCTGTTTGGTTACGGATTCCGGGGCGGCGATAGTGGTTACTACGGCGGAGAAGGCGGCCAACTGCCGCAAGGAACCGGTGTGGCTGCTGGGGGCCGCCGAGGGGCATGACCATAACCTGATCAGTATGATGCCGTCTTATACTTCGCTGATTGCCCGGGAGACGGGGCCGAAGGCGTTGGGGCGGGCCGGTTTGACGCATAGTGACCTGGACCTGACGATGATTTACGACTCTTTTACCTATACGACGCTGCTGTCGCTGGAGAGTCTGGGGTTCTGCGGGCCGGGGGAAGGGCCGGATTTTGTGGCGAATCAGCGGACGGCGCCGGGCGGGGAGTTCGCGTTGAACACCAGCGGCGGCGGGTTGTCTTATACCCATCCGGGGATGTACGGCAGTTTCCTGCTGGTGGAGGCGGTGCGGCAGCTGCGGGGGGAATGCAATGCCCGGCAGGTGAAGGCTAAAGACGGGAGCGGGGAGAAGGCCCGTATAGCGCTGGTGAACGGCACGGGCGGGTCGTTGTCGTCAACGGGGACGGTGATTTTGGCGCGGGGGTAGGCGGGTGACGCCGCGGCGGATAGCGGAGGCCGGCGGCGGCAAGGAGCGACTGCTGGCGGGGCTGCGGAGTCCGGGCAAGCTGCGTTATCGGCGTTATAACGGTTCGCCGCTGCGCTACGCCGGGGGCAAGAGTTTGGCGGTGGGGCATATTGTGGAGCAGCTGCCGGCCGGGTTGGAGCGGCTGGTAGCGCCGTTTATTGGCGGGGCGTCGGTGGAGATTGCGGTGGCCAAGGAATGGGGCATCCCGGTGGTGGGCTATGATGTTTTTGATGCGCTGACGAACTACTGGCAGGTGCAGTTGGCGATGCCGGAACGGTTGGCGGAGCGGATTGCCCAATGGGAGCCGAATAAGGCGGTGTATGCCGAGGTCAAGGAACGGCTTAAAGGGCATTGGCTAGGCACAGCGCCGATTGCTGACCCTTTGGAGCTGGCGGCCCATTACTGGTTTAACCATAACCTGAGCTATGGGCCGGGGTTTCTGGGCTGGATGTCGCGGATTTATGAGGAGCCGGAACGGGCGCGGCGGCTGGCGGACAAGGTGCAGACTTTCCATTGTCCCAATCTGACGGTGGATTGGGGTTCTTTTGAGGAAACTTTGCCGCGGCATCGGGGGGATTTTCTTTACTGCGACCCGCCCTATTATCTGGATGGGGACAGTCGGATGTTCCGGGGCATTTATCCGCAGCGCAACTTTCCGGTGCATCATCGGGGCTTTGACCACGCTTTGCTGCGGGATTTGCTGCGGCAGCATCAGGGCGGGTTTGTGCTTTCCTATAATGACTGTTCGACGATACGGGAGTGGTATGCGGACTGCCGCATTGGGGAAGTGGCGTGGCAATATACGCTGGGGCAGGGGGAGACGCGGATTGGCAAGAATCGGCGGGAGCGGGGGGAGGCGGGCTATGTGAAGGGGTCGCATGAGGTTTTGATAGTGGGGTGAGGGGGGGCTGAACAGGCGTTAGGGATGGCGGCGTTACTACAGCCGCGCGATGACTAGGCTGCCGTAGGGCCGGGCTTCGAGGGTGATGCGGTTTTGCCAGAGGAGCCCCATTCCCAACAAAGGCTCACCGTCCGACTCCAGGATAAGAACCTTGCGCGGATTATGGTCCCAAAGGGCGGTGGCCTGCCAAGTGGGGGCAATTATCCGGCTGCCGTCGGCGAGTTCAACGGGTAATCCGACCTCAGGTAGGACAGCTAACTGGCGTAGAGTTTGGAGGGGCAAACTCAGGTCTCCGGTGAACCCGGTATCCAGGATGAACTCGAAGGGCTGAAATTGTCCGTCGGCGGACAACAGTTCAACGGCGACCAGAGCTTGGCGGTCGGGAGAGACGGTGCCGTTAATCATCGTCGAGAGTCTGGCTGCCGAAGTGGAGGGCGGCTTTGTAGCCGACTTTCACCCCATAGGTCACGGCAGTGGGCCGCCGCTTCCGGAGACGGGTGGAAGCGGTGAGGATTTCCTCAGCGATTTCGTAGTCGCCGCTCGTGATGTCGATGATGACGAACTTGCCCTTTTCCGACGGGGACAAGCGGCTTTTTATCTGTTCCCGGTAGATTTTTTCGCCGAGGGCGCTTACTTCATCGAGCGGGTAGTCTTTGCTGGGCATAATGGACTCCTTTGCCGGCGGGGTTTTGTGGGTTGATTATACTATACCACAGAGGATTGATTTAGGTAGCATGGTGCTGGTCAGCTTTTAACCAGACTGATGGTACAGCGGAGGCGTTAGGGGTGGGGCGGCGTTACTCCAGCCGCGTGATGACTACGCTGCCGTAGGGCCGGGCTTCGAGGGTGATGCGGTTTTGCCAAAGGAGGCCCATTCCCAACAAAGGCTCGCCGTCCGACTCTACGATAATGACCGGGCGCGGGTTATCGTCCCAAAGGGCAGTGGCCCGCCAAGTATAGACAGTTGCCTGGCTGCCGTCGGCGAGTTCCATTGGAGACCGCGTACGCCGTCTGGCCGTCAATGTTTGAATCGTTTGGTACGGCAAGGACAAGTCGCCGTTGAACCCGGTATCCAGGATGAACTCGAAGGGCTGAAACTGTCCGTCGGCGGACAGCAGTTCAACGGCGACCAGAGCTTCGCGGTTGGGAAAGACGGTGCCGCTAATCATCGTCGAGAGTCTGGCCGCCGAAGTGGAAAGCGGCCTTGTAGCCGACTTTCACCCCATAGCCCACGGCGTCGGGGCGGCGTTCCCAGAGACGGTCGGAAGCGGTGATATAGTCCTCGTCGATCTCGTAGTCGCCGCTCACTACGTCGATGATGACGAACTTGCCTTTTTCCGACGGGGCCAGCTGGCTTTTTATCTGTTCCCGGTAGATTTTTTCGCCGAGGGCGTCGATTTCCTCGGGCTGATAGTCGTCGAAGGGCATAGCAGTCTCCTTTCCTGGCGGGGTTTTGTGGGTTGATTATACTATAGGGGATGGGTTTTGTCATTAGCTGACCGGTTAGCGGACAGGGCCTTTTAATTGTCCGTACCGACGCTGGTATCCCTCACAACAGGCGCCAGTTGAAAGAGCAAGGCCGTGTTACTGCAAGTTCACCGCAAGCAGATTTCCCGGGGAGTCTCCGATAATTAAAAGACCCTGGGTTGGCGGACGGCGGGGTTTGGGATGTGCTATGATGGTTGCGAGTTTATTCTGCTGCTTTGAGTATGGTTTGACGGATGGACATTGGCATTATCGGCTTGCCGCAGGCGGGCAAGACCAGTTTGTTTAACGCCTTGACGAAAGGGGAGGCGGCTAGTTCCGGGGCGTCCGGGTCGGCTACGGAGCTGCATTTGGGGGTGGTGAAGGTTCCGGACCCCCGGCTGGAGGTGCTGGCCGGGATGTATAACCCGCGGAAGGTGGTGCCGGCGGAAATTCGCTATTGGGATTTGCCGGGGCCGGAGGCGTTGGCTAAAGCCCGGGGCATCAGCGGTCAGTATCGGAACATTTTGCAGGGGGCGGCGGCTTTTCTGGTGGTGACGCGGGCTTTTGAGAACCCGGCGGCGCCGCATCCGCTGGGGACGGTGTCGCCGGGGCGGGATTTGGCGACGCTGCTGGAGGAGCTGAACTTTGCCGATTTGGAGGTGATGGAGCGGGCGGTGGAGCGGTTGGAGGAGGGGCTGAAAAAGGCCAAGGTCGCCGAGCGGCCGGCAATGGCCCGGCAAAAGGAAACGGCGGAGCGGGTGCGGCAAGGTCTGGAGGCGGGGATACCGCTGCGGCATCAGGAGTTAATTGATTCGGAAGCGGCCTTTATGGTCAACTATCAGCTGTTGACGGCCAAGCCGGTTATTGCGGTGTTCAATACTGATGAGGCGGGGCCGGAGGTGTCGCTGGCGGAATTGACGGAGGAACTACCGGGGCGGGCGGATTTGGGCGAGGTGTGTATCAGCGCGCGGTTGGAGGCGGAATTGGCGTTGATGTCGGCGGAGGAGGAAGGGGAGTTTCGGGCGGAGTTGGGGTTGGCGGAGGCGGCCCGGGCGCAGGTTATCCGCAGCAGTTACCGGACTTTGGGGCTGATTTCCTTTTTGACGGTGGGGCCGGATGAGGTGCGGGCGTGGAGTGTGCGGGAGGGTCTGCCGGCGCAGGCGGCGGCGGCAACGATACATTCGGACTTTCACCGGGGTTTTATCCGGGCGGAGGTGATACCGTACGCCGATTTGCAGCGGTGCGGCAGCATTGCCCAGGGGCGGAAAGAGGGCGCGCTGCGTTCCGAGGGCAAGACCTATCCGGTGCAGGATGGGGATGTGATTAACTTTCTGGTGAATGGGTAGGCGGCGAGGGGACGGGGATTTATGCTGGAAATTCGCACTTACCAGGATGGGGACAAGGACGAAGTTAAGCGGATGTTTGCCGGGGGGCTGGAAGTCCATATCCGGGCAATGCCGCGGTTCCTGCCCGGTTTTATTGAGCGGGCGCTGCGGGAGGATTTGGATGATATTCCGGGCTGCTACCTGGCGGAGGAAGGCTGCCATTTCTGGGTTGCGGACCTGGACGGGACGGTCAAGGGGATGGCCGGCATCCAACGGCGCAGCGATGCGGAAGCGGAATTGCGGCGGATGAGCGTGGATGGGGATACGCGCCGCCTGGGTATCGGCTCCAAGCTGATGGAGACGGCGGAAACCTTTTGCCGGGAGCAGGGCTACCAGCGGATCCGGTTGACTACCGTAACCCGCGCGGCGGCGGCGGTGGCGATGTATCGAAAATATGGCTATGAGTTGACCGGCGCCGAGCCACTGGGGCCGGTTTCCGCTTGGGTGTTTGTGAAGGAACTGGCGGACCGGGAAGGGTAGCGTCAGCCGCAGGGGTTTAAGGGACGGGCAAAGCTTAACTCGTGGCCGTCCGGATCTTTGATATGAAAGTAGCGCTCACCCCAAGGGGCATCAGCCGGGGCGGTGTCAGGGGTCAAGCCCAAGGCAGTCAGCCGTTGGTAGAGGGCGTCCACATCGTCCACATAAAAGATGGCGCGGCCCCACCAGGTGAAATTCGGGGCTTGGCGGATAAGGTTGAGGTAGCCGCCGCCGACGCGGAAACTGGTAAAATCGGCGGCCGGGCCACCGTACAGCAGCGGCAAGCCAAGCTGTTCCTGATAGAAAGTTACCGACCGGGACATATCCCGCACGGCCAGGGTGATGGCGCTGATGCTTTGGACGGTCAATTTGCCTCCCGGCCGGGCGGAGCCGGTTATGGAGTATAATGGGTTGGGTTAATCCGAAACCCTATTTTAACAAAAGGGCGGCGGCAATGGCAAAAGCAGAGCGGCAAGGGGGCGGGATGGCGGCAGCGGCGGCGGCGGCAACGGGTTTGGCGGCGGCCGGGCAGCGGCTGGACGCGGCACTGGGGGAAATGGGGTCGGTTATTGTGGCCTATTCGGGCGGGGTGGACAGCGCGCTGCTGGCGGTGGCGGCGCAGCGGGTTTTGGGGGCGTCGGCTCTGGCGGTGACTGCGGTTTCTCCGGCATTGGCGGCTCGGGAATTGGCGGCGGCGGTGAACCTGGCGCAGAGTTTCGGATTGGCGCACCGGACGCTGCAAACCGCCGAACTGGAGCGGGAGGGTTACGCGGCCAATGCGCCCAATCGCTGCTACTTCTGCAAGACGGAGCTTTATACGCAGCTGGGGCAACTGGCGGCGGCGGAGGGCTTTGCCTGGGTTGTCAACGGGGCTAACACTGATGATTTGGGGGATTACCGGCCGGGCTTGACGGCGGCGGCGGAGCATACGGTACGGAGTCCATTGGTGGAAGCCGGGTTCAGCAAGGCGATGGTGCGGGAATTGGCGCGGGAGTGGGGGCTGCCGGTTTGGGACAAGCCGGCGCAACCGTGCTTGTCCTCGCGCATCCCTTACGGCATACCGGTGAGCGTGGAAACTTTGTCGCGCATTGAGCAGGCGGAGGATTACCTGCGGGGATTGGGCTTGCGGGAAGTGCGGGCGCGGCATCACGACAAGCTGTGCCGCATTGAGGTGGGGGAGGGCGAGTTGGAAGTGGCCTTTGCTCACCGCCAGGAAATAGCGGCCCGGCTGAAGGAAATTGGCTATTTGTGGGTGTCGCTGGATTTGTGCGGGCTGCGTTCCGGGAGTCTGAATGATGGGCTGAAGTTGGCGGTGCGGTCGGACGCGGCCGCCGGGTGATGGGGATGAAGGCGGTTTATATTCAGTCCATTGGCGGGGCCAGCGGCGATATGCTGCTGGGGGCGCTACTGGATTTGGGGCTGCCGTTGGATGCGCTGCAAGCCGAGTTGTCCAAGTTGGCAGTGGGCGGCTACCGGCTGGCCGCAACTGCTGCGACCCGCTGCGAAGTGCGGGGTACGCAACTGACGGTGGATTTGGATGATGCTGCCGTCAAGGGCCGGTTGTCGCCGCGGCGGCAGTTGGAAATGGTAGCAGACAGCGCATTGCCGGAAGGGGTAAAAGGCCAAGCGGCGCAAGTTCTTAATGCCTTGTGGCAAGCGGAGGGTCGGGTGCATGGGGAGCCGGCGGAAGGGGTGGAGTTGGAGGAGTTGGGAACGGTGGATACGCTGGTGGATGTGGTCGGGTTTGCCGTTGGGCTGCATCAGTTGGGGATTGGGGCGGTTTATGCCGCGCCGTTGGTGTTGGGGGAAGCCCGGCCGCCGGGACGGGCAGGCGGCTACGCTAACCCGGCGCCGGCTACGCTGGTGTTGGCAGCCATGGCCGGCGCGCCAATCGCCGCGGAGTCGCCGGTACATCAGGGCGAGGGGGAGTTGACTACGCCCACCGGGGCGGCCATCATCACGGCTTTAGCCCGGTTTGAGCGGCCGGCACTGACGGTTAACGGTATTGGCGTCGGGTTGGGGCGCAAAGACCCGGCGGCTTTTCCTAATGTGGTACGGGTCTGGAGGGGGGAGACGGCAGACCAGCCAGCGGCGGCGATAGCGCCGCTGCAAGGCGGGTTGACGCTGCTGGAGACTAATTTGGATGATGTGACCGGGGAGACGCTGGGCTACGCGCAGGAACGGCTGTTTGCCTTGGGCGCGTTGGATGCGTGGCATACTCCGATTCAGATGAAAAAGAACCGGCCAGGGGTGATTTTGGCGGCGCTGCTGCCGGAGGATTTGGAAGCGGCGGCGGTGGAGCTGATTCTGCGGGAAACGCCGACTTTGGGGATACGCCGGCGGTCGGTGGAACGCTACGCTGCCCATCGGGAAACGGTGGCGGTGGAAACGGCGGACGGGATGGTGCGGGTGAAGGTGAAGTATCTGGAGGGGGTAGCGGTAGCCGCCGCGCCGGAGTATGAGGATTGCCGGCGGATTGCGCTGGCGACGGGGCGGCCGCTGGGGGAGGTGTATCGGGAGGTGGGGGAGAGGGCGGGGGATGGTTTTGTAGTTTAGTCAGATTCTACCGGATAGCCATGTTCAGCCAGCCAAGCCCGGGTGATGCTGGAAAATTGGGTAGCCCGGGAGGTCAGAAAGGAAAGGGCAATTTCCTCATCGGGGGCTGGATTATTCGGGTCGCTGGAAACCGCTGCGGAAACTAAAGTGAGCCACTCTAACCGATCCCTTAAATGGTGGCCGGCGTTAAGGGACAGGTCATCAATGGTCTTTTGAGCTATATCTTTATGGTCATAACTCAACCCGAAAGCGGGGAGAATTTCCCCGGTGTCAGTGTCGAAGCGGAAAAAGTTTTCCGGGCGTTCCGGCAACGTGGCGGCACAGGGGTTGATATAGCCATCCGGCGGCCACTTTGCCCCTTTCGTCTGGTTACAGTTGTGGCAGGCAAACAGCCAGTTCGACCACGCATAGACCAATGCGGGGAATTTACTTTTGGGGCGAAAGTGATCGACTTCTCCTTTGTCCCGCTCCTCGCAGTAGGCGCACAAGCCGGAAAATAGCCCGGACAGTTCACCAATGAAATCATACCAGCGGGCGTCGGTGGGTTTGGCACCGATGCCTTCAGTGTAGTGGGCGACCCAGCGCGGCGTATAGCGCAAGCGAATCGTTTCCAGTCCGGCGGGCTCCGGGCCGCGGTCAATCCAGTGCATTATGCTTCGGTTTCCGTTTGGACTGGGGCAGTTTCCCGGGCGGCATCTGTTGCCGCCCGGGCCCGCCGCAACACTTCCGCAAATTCCTCCACTTGGGCAGACTTGGGGCCGCTCAACAGATTTCGGCTGACCGTGCGCCGCAGTTTTTCCAGTTTCTCCGCCTCATCTGTTGACAGGGTTTGCTTGCGCCGCAGTTCTTGGAGTTTCTCCAGATTTTCTACCGTTGCGAGGTCGGTCGGGTTCGGAACCTCGAGCAGGATGCGGGTGATTTCATCTACTGACCAGCCGATGATGTCGCCTTCGTTTCGGGAAACGGTAACCTTGCCCTGGTCATCCCGCCGCAAAAGTTGGGCTTGGCCTTCTTTTAAGCCGGCCAGCATCAGGGGGGAATGGGTGGAGCAAAAGATTTGCAGGCTGGGGAAGTGATTGGTCAAGGTGGGGATAATCCGCCGCTGCCAGGACGGGTGCAGGTGGGCGTCGATTTCGTCGACGATAAAAATGCCCGGCTTGTCGTCCAGGCTCTCGGGAAAGTCGTAATACTCGGCATAGCCGATAAGGAAGTGGGCCAGCCACTGGATTAGGGACTGGGTGCCTTGGCTGAGGACATTGAGGGGTATATCCCCATCCGGGGTATGGAATTGAGGAAACAAGCCGCGTTTGTCCTCAGCTACGCCCAAGAAATGGATGGGGAAGCCTTCGGTAATCTCTGAGGCCAGTTCTCCGACCTTACCTATAATCGCGCGGGACGCCGGTTCTTTCCTCCGGTAAGACCGGTAATCCAAGTCGATTATCTTTTGTATGACCTTCTGGTCGCTGACAATGGAAGCACCCGAAGGGATCAAGTCCCTTCGCTTTCGCAGTTCATCCTCGAAAGGCTCTTCACTATCCTCACTGTCCGAGATAGCTCGAATTTCTACTTCGGGCGGGCGACGGCTTAACTGTGACCGCCTCTGGATCTCGCGGGGAAGCCTCTCGTTTTCTGACTCCCTGTTTACCGTGGGACCAGGCGACCTAAAATCGGTGGTTCGACGTAAGGCCGGAATGAAGTTGGTATATCCGACCAACTCCAATATGCCGCTATGCTGGCTCCAACGCTCTTGGGTCCAGTAACTGTCAGCGTCGCCGCGTACGATGGGAAGTTGACCGCTGAACTGCTCAGCGAGTTCATCCCACAGATGAACCTCGAAATCAGCGGTCTTTCCTTCCCGGAGCAACTTGCGAGGAAAGCCGGAAGGAAAAACTAGGATGTCCCACAGCCCCCACAGGACCGTCGACTTGCCGGAGTTGTTCGGGCCAGTAAAGACATTTACCTGCCGGTCGAACTCAAACTCGATGGCGTCGAAGGGGCCTACGTTGGTGAGTTTCAGGCTAGCTATAGGCATTTGGTCACCTCACTACTATCAGTATAACACCGAAAACGGTGATAGTCAAGGGCTAATAGCTCTTAAACAGCTGCCCCCATTCGGTGCGGAGGGCAGCGTTGATGCGGGCTTTGCCGTGGGTGTTGAGCCAGTAGCCGTTGTGGTAGAGGTTGGAGGCGGCGTAGGCCCAGGCGGCGATGGGGCTGCGGAGCAAGGCTTTTTCCAGGGCTTTGAGCGGCCCCCAGTAAATCAGCTTTTGCCCCCGGCTGGCAAAGGTGTTTTCGGTGCCGGAAAAGCCCCAGTTGACGCTGCTGATGTCCTCGCCGACGATTTCAATTCGGGATACATCGCCGCAGCCGAGGCCGCGCTCGTGGGCCAGGCGGATGAATTTGAGGCTCAAGGGGTCGAAACCCATCATTTTGGCGGCGACGGCGTCAATGGCGACCTGGTCGGCGCCGGCCAGGATGCGGTTTTTGAGATGCCAGCGCATGGCCCGGGGGCCGGGGCCGTCGCCGGCAAAGGTGCCGTCCATTACCGCAAAGATGCCGGGGTGGATTTCCTGCTGGATGGCCAGCAGGTCAACGAGGGTTTCGTGGATGACCGAGTGCGTCCAGTGGCGTTTGCGGTGCAGCAGGCCGCCAAAGGCATTTTTCATTGCTCCGGTCATGGTGGTAAAGACATGGGTTTTCATCGTGGGCAGGTGGACGATGTTTTTGCCGGCAAAGGTTTCCGGTATCTGGATGCCCTCCGGGAAAATGTCATCGAGGACCAGCATTTCGGCTTTGGGGCGGTATTCGACCCAGCGGTTGGGCGGGGTGTCGAGGTGGATGGTAGGCAAGGCGTATTTATCCTGCACCGCCTTGTGCTTGTTGTTGACTTCGCCCTCGAAGGAATCGACTACTACCGTGCCGTTGTGGGCGGCAATCAGTTCCCGGTGTCCCAACTGCTGCAAACCGCGAAGGACGCCCTCCAACTGCCAGGGAGTGGTGGAGCAGCCGGGGTACCAGTGCTGCCAGGAGATGTTGATTTTCAGGAGGGTTGCCAAGTCGGGGGACAGGATTTGCGCCGCGCCGGCCAGTTGCATGGCCCGGCTGATGTCGTCAAGAACGGTTTCCGGGGTAGTGGCAACTACGGCTACCACCGGGCGGGCGGTTGGCTTGCGGTTAGCGGGGGCAATGGCCGGGGCTATTGCCGGGAATGGGGTCGGTATGCGGGTTTCCGGCATTGGGGGCAACTCCTTGGGAGGGCGGTTCAGTCGGCGGCCGGCTCAGGGATGAGCCGGGCGTGGTAGTGATTAACTGTTCAAGAACAGAATCAGGGCCGCCGCGCCAATCCACGCTGCCATAGATAATACCACAGGCAAATCCTTGAGAATCAACAGTTCCGGGTATTCGGCGTAGCGGCTGGTGTGAATCAGATAGAGGAAACGGAACAAGCCATAGACTACCGGCGGGATGGTGAGCAGCATAGCGTTGTTGGCCGGCAGATTGGCGGCTTCCACGGTGTAAAGGGCATAGCTGACCAGGGCGGCGGCGGCGGCAATGGTTAAAAGCTGGTCCACATAGGCGGCGGGGTAGAACTGCAATACCGGCCGTTGAGCGGTGGGTTTGTCGCCGGCCAGCCGCACTTCGGCGTAACGCTTGCCCAGGACGATAAAGAGGGCGACGGCCGCCATAGTGGTGTAAAGCCAGGGGGAGGGGGCGACGCCAAGGGCTACGGCGCCGGCGGCCGGGCGGATGACATAGCCGCTGGAAACCAGCAGCACATCGAGCAAGGGCAGCCGTTTCAAGCCCAGGGAATAGGAAAGGTTAATCGCCAGATAGAGCAAGCCGATGCCGCCCAATAGGGTGGTCAGCCAAGTTAGCACCCCCAACCCGGCCAGCAGCAGGATAAGCAGGACGGCAATGGCGGCCGGCACACTGACCCGGCCGGCGGCGATGGGGCGGAAGCGCTTGGCGGGATGTTCCCGGTCGGCTTGACGGTCCATCAGGTCGTTGAGGAGATAGACGGCGCCGGAAAGGGCGCAAAAGGCGGCCGCGGTCAGGGCCGCCCGCAGCAGCAGACCGGGAACCGGTGTCAGGTGGTCCGGCGACCAAGCCAGGTTGATGGCAAAGACAAAGGGCAGGAATACCAGAATGTTTTTGACCCACTGCCAGGGGCGCAGGGCTTGCAGCAGAGGCAAGGGGTTGATGGGGAAAGGCAGGCGGCCGCCGTTAGCGTGCATCGGCTACCGGCCCATCAGATTGAGTTGGGCGGCCAGATAGCCGGCGCCAAAGCCGTTGTCGATGTTCACGGTGGCCACACCGGGGGCGCAGCTGTTGAGCATTCCCAACAGGGCGGCTAGTCCGTCAAAGCTGGCCCCATAGCCTACGCTGGTGGGTACGGCGATAACCGGAGCGGCTACCAAGCCGGCGACGACGCTGGCCAAGGCGGCCTCCATCCCGGCGACTACGATGATGACCCGGGCCTGGCGCAAATCAGCGAGGGCGGCTATAAGGCGGTGCAAGCCGGCTACGCCGACATCATTAACCCGCTGCGGGGGACTGCCCATCAGGGCGGCGGTTAAGGCGGCCTCCTCAGCTATTGGCAGGTCGGCGGTGCCGGCGGTAAGGAGCAGTACCCCGTCCCGGCACGGCGGCGGCGCGGCGGCGGTAGGAATGGCGATGGCTTGGGCTAATTCGTGGTAGGCGGCGGCGGGAGTTTGCGCGGCTACGGCGGCGTAGGCGTCCCGGTCGGTTTTGGTGACTAGTACCGGATGGCCGCGGCCGGTAAGAGAGTGGACGATGGCGGCGATTTGCTGCGGGGTTTTGCCGCGGCCGAGGACGACTTCGGGAAAGCCGGTACGCAAGGGGCGGTGGTGGTCAACCCGGGCAAAGCCCAAGTCCTGATAGGGGTAATCCTGGAGGAATTGGAGCAGGTCGGCCACGGTGCGGCCGCCATCCCGCAATTCCTCGAGTTGCCGCTGTAAATCTAAAGCAGACATTGAAATTGGCAATCGCAAGGGCTTTGGGTTGGGGCAATGATAGCCGGCAAAGGGCGGCGGCGTCAAGGCAGCGGGGGCGGCAAAATCAGTTGGTCTATAGCAACGGTTAACCCGGCCGCCCACCCCGCAGCAATTCCGGGGTGGGCGGACTTTATATTGTCGCCTTATAACTTTGGAAAAGTTGCGGCTATGGTATCATTATAAAAACCCAGCCACCAACACCCTAGCCATAAGAAACGCCGGTGCAACTGCCTAATGCGGAGCAAGCTATCGTTGAGCGGGGAAAAATTGTTGATTACCTGCTTTCGAGGGATGTTCCCGACGACAAAGATAAGGTAGGCTTCTTTACCAGTTTCGGCTTTCGTACCGACCGGTGGGAGGAATTTGCCGCCGCACTGAAAGCTCACGGCGTTGCCTATGAAGTCATTGACCTCCGGGAAACCGACCGGACTGCAAGGTGCCGCCGGTGAATATCGGCGGCAAGATTGAACACGCCGGCGTCTCAAAAATAAATCAGTTTATTTTTGAGACGCCGGTCAATCAAAGAATCGAGGAGTGAACAGTATGAGCGAGGTATGCCTAAAGTGCAACGCCGGCTTGCCGGTTGACCAGTTGCATATCAACATTGACGGCAAATACGAGACGCAGTTGCCGGCGGTCGTTGCCTACCCTACCGCGTTGCACGGAAACCTGTGGGAAATTATCAAGCGGCGGCTGGATGGCGAACCTACCGTGCTACTGGTGGAGCAGGTCATGGCTGTGCTGAAAACCATCAGCATCGAAGGCGTATGCGAACCCTGCGATTGGGAACTGAGAGCCAGCCGCCGCCGGGACTACTTGATGAACAAGCAGACGCCCCCGGAGGATGGCTAAACCCACAGCTGAGCGGAATCTGGCGGCGGAAATCAGTCCATTCTCTACTCCGTAACTTCGTAGGCCACTTCGGCCGCTTTGATGCCCTGATGATAGACATAAATCCAGTAGCGGCCCGTCGTCCCTTCCCGCCCCGGCCGCTGGCCGACGCTGTAGCGGCGCGGCCACCCGCAGCGACACCGTGTCCACCGCCAGCAGCGTCCCGTCCAAATCCACCAGCAAGCCGGCGTAAGGCAGGCCGGACAAGAGCTAACCGTCCGACCCTTCGGCCGCCGCTGCCGCCTGCTTCGCCTTGTCCTGTTCCCGCAAGGCGGCGTACATCGCGCCCATAGTAGCCATGCTACCGGTGTAAAGGGTGAACACCAAGACGACAATCCAAGCCAGTACCCGCACCCGGGAGTCATCCCCAAACAGGGCAATCACCAGAAAAGCCACCGCTACCCCGACCAATCCCATCAGCAGCCCCAGCAGAGAGCCATAAATCAGCCCGTGCAACGCATAGTGCCGCCCCGGGTTGGGCGCGAAAGAGATTCCCCAATAGCCGGCGATAAAGGGACTGGCTGGTACCAGCACAAAGTGGGCAATGGGTATCAGGGCGCAGGCCACCATAATGCCCAAGCCAACCATCAATCCGGTAATCATTGACGCTCCGATAATTTCTGCGGTTGGGGGTGATTTTAACACAGCGGCGGCGGTGCAAGAATTGGAATCCCTCGCCGGTTTGCGCTATAATTGCCCTCGCCGAACCGGCCGGAGAGCAGATCGGGGGTAGATAAAATTGTCGGCCGCAAAAGGAGCGATACCATTGAAAGTTGCCCTAACTCTGCTGGCGTTGCTCCTTCTTATCCCGGCCCTTGCGGCGTGCCGCCCGGCGGCTCCGGCCGAAACCCCGGCTCCCATTCGGATTGTCCTTGCTACCCCGGATGTTCCCGCCACCAGTAGGCCAATGACTCCGATTGTGGTAACGGCAACGCCGGACTTGCCGGCTACCATTGTCGCCTTGCAACAGCAGCCCACACCGACTCCTCCCCCCACCTGGACGCCCGTACCTACTTGGACGCCGGTGCCGACCAACACTCCCATTCCTACGGCAACTCCCACCCCAACACCCACGCCGACACCCCGGCCTACGGCTACTCCCCAGCCAATTGCTACCCCGGCACCCAGCATTGCCGACTGGAGCGAACGGTTGGATGCCTTGGCTCTTTTAATTGAAACGCCGGATGGCTTCGGTTCGGGATTTTTCATCCGCCGCAGCGCTAGTGAACGCTGGTACGCTGTAACCAATGCCCACGTCGTCGACCGCAACTCCGCTGTAGAGGCATTCTGGTACGACGACTTCCCGCCCATCACCGCCCCGGTGCTGGGCGTCGACGAAGTGGCTGACCTGGCCCTGCTGGATTTGCAGCCCGGGGATTTTACCCCGGATGGCAATTCCTTCATCGCGGAAAGCAGCGACGGGCTAAAGTTCCGCCGCTCGGCAACCGAGCCGCTCCGTATCGGCGAGGAATTGTTGGCCGCTGGCTTCCCTGATGGACAATACTCCCATACCCGGGGAATTATCTCAAATTACGATATACTTTTTGTCGAATCCGGGGATGTGAAACATATTCGGACCGACACGGCCATTAACCCCGGCAATTCCGGCGGCCCCCTGTTGTCGATGGACACCGGTACAGTCATCGGGGTTAACACTTACAGCCAATCCGGCGTGTTGGACAATGTGGGACACGCCGTTGACCTGTCCGAACTCTTTCAACGCTGGTACAGCTTGCAGAACGGACTAAATATATACTTGCCCGACCCGGCCGACGAAGTCCCGACCGCTACCTGGTTCGGCGATGGCGGCCGTTTCCCCCAAGCTACTTGGAGCGACGGTTCCTTTCTGGTTGAAATTACTTGGCCGGCTCCGGGCAACGAAGTTTATGGCGTGGACCAATGCTATCCCCACGAAACGCCGGATTGTCCCGCCAATTACCAGGACGCCCAGTTTTGCGCTACCCGCGTGGAATACGACCCGGATGCCGAATGGTACAGCTGGGACAACTGGCGCGACCGCGGCCCTTGCCACTATGTCGGCGAGTATTACGGTTCCGACTTGGTAGTAACCATCGCCGGCGTCCAATTCTATGCCCCGCAAGTATTTTTCGACCAGGAACCGGATTGGTGGATACCCTGAACCGGCGACCGGCGGCAGCAACCTTTTCATCCCGGCAAGGCGGAATCCGCAAAACCGGAAACCGCGCCCCAGTTTGGAAATTTCGGTATCCTTGCTTGACATCTCCCGCTGTCCATACTAAACTTAATTCCCTGATGAACCTGTCCATATTGCCACCCAACCTTACCTGTTGCGCCTGTCCCGCTACATAGGGAGCAGGCGGCCCATCATCCTAACCGGAAATTGGAGCCTGCGCCCGCCCCAAACCGGGCAGCCCGACCGGGGGCGCAGGCTCTATGTATGCCCCTAACCCGCCCCGGCGCATCCTGACCATCGAGGAGGACATCAGGATTATGACCACTATGACCAAGACCGCGCCGCCGCCTCTGGCCCTGACCCCGGAACAGGTCAAACGCTATAGCCGCCACATCATTATGGGCGATGTCGGCAGCGCCGGCCAGCGCAAACTGATGCAGGCCAAAGCCCTCATCGTCGGCGCCGGCGGCCTCGGCTCCCCCTCCGCCATCTACCTCGCCTTGGCCGGCGTCGGCGCCGTCGGCATCGTGGACTTCGATGTGGTCGAGATTTCCAATCTCCAGCGGCAAATCCTGCACCACTCCGACGACATCGGCCGCCCCAAACTCCAGTCGGCCATCGACAACATCCACGCCTACAACCCGGATGTCCAGGTTATCCCCCACGAAGTACGCCTCGAATCCGACAACGCCCTGGAAATCATCAGCCAGTACGACCTGGTGATTAACGGCGCGGACAACTTTGCCACCCGCTACTTGGTGAACGATGCCTGCTACCTGCTGAACAAGCCCCTGGTCGATGGCAGCATCCTTATTTTCGACGGTCAAGCCACCGTCTTTCTCCCCGGACAAGGCTGCTACCGCTGCCTGTTCCCGTCGCCGCCCCCGCCGGGGATGGTGCCTAACTGTGCCGAAGCCGGCGTTCTCGGCGCGCTCACCGGCTTGGTCGGCAGCATCCAGGCCACCGAAGCCCTCAAGTATTTCCTCGGCATCGGCGAAAGCCTCACTTCCCGCCTCCTGCTCATCGACGCCCTCAGTATGAGTTTCCGGGAAGTCAAGCTCAAGCGCAACCCGGCTTGCCCTCTCTGCGGCGACAACCCCACCGTGACCGAACTGATTGACTACGAAATCTTTTGCGGCTTGGCTGCCCCGGAACCGGCGGGCGTAGCCGGCAACTAGGGAAATCCGCCGGCAGCCCTCAGCAGAACCCGGCCCGCCCCACGGCCCGGGGCGGGAAAAGCCCTTGACCCGGAAAGGAATTATGGTTACTCGGCTGGCCTACAAAGGTATCCTCTCCACCATCGGCAACACGCCGGTCATCGAGCTGCAAAACCTCAGCCCCAAGCCCGGCGTCCACATCTACGCCAAGCTCGAGGGGCAGAACCCCACCGGCAGCGTCAAAGACCGCATCGCCCTGAAAATGATTGAACGGGCCGAGGATACCGGGGAAATTTCGCCCCACCGCACTCTGCTGGAGCCGACCAGCGGCAATACCGGCATTGCCTTGGCCATGATTGGCCGCCTCAAAGGTTACAAGGTATCTGTGGTGATGCCCGAAAATGTCAGCGTGGAACGCAGCCAACTCCTCTACGCCTACGGCGCGGACATCATCTTTTCCGATGGCGAAAAAGGCAGCAACGGCGCCATCGAAGTCGCCCAGGATTTGGCTGAAAAGCGCCCCCACGACTACCTGATGATGTACCAGTACGGCAACAGCGGCAACCCGGACGCCCACTATGAAACCACCGGCCAGGAAATCGTGGACACGGTGCCGGATGTGGATCTGTTCGTCGCCGGCCTCGGCACCGGCGGCACTCTGATGGGCGTTGGCCGCCGCCTGCGCGAACACAACCCCGAAGTCAAAATCGTCGCCGTGGCCCCGGAGCCGGACGACTTCATCTCCGGCCTCCGCCGCCTCGAGGATGGCTACGTCCCCCCCATCCTGGACTTGAATATGCTGGACGCCCGCCTGCTGGTCGGCAGCCTGCCCGCCTTCCGCACCACCAAAGAACTCCTGCATCAGGAAGGCGTATTCGCCGGCATCTCCTCCGGGTCGGTAGTCTATGGCGCAATGCGGCAGGCGGAACGCCTCGAATCCGGCCATATCGTCTGCCTCCTGGCTGATGGCGGTTGGAAATACCTCAGCACCAGCCTCTGGACTAAAGACTACGAACAGTTGGAAAAGGAAGCCCAAGGCAAAATCTGGTGGTAAAACCCCGGCCGCAAGCCTTAGCCGCGCAAAGCCCGTCATAATGGAATGGCGGGCTTTCTAATGGGCGGCGGATAAATCCAAAAAGGATTGCGGGAAGTAATTAACGGTTATAACCTTGAAACCGTCCCCGGTCAATGCTATACTGACCGCGTGTATTGACGCTGGAAGTGGGGTTTTTACCCGCTTCCTTGACCGGTGGCAGCCGATTAAACCGCCCGGCAGTAGGCCGCAGTCAGCTGTCGGCCGCAAACATCAGGCTGAATCCGGGCGGCGGCTGAACCGCGCCGCCGCCAACAACCTTAATCCGGGGAGGGCCAGGCAGTGAAAAGCGATTTCTTGATAGCGTTGACCCAGATGGCCGCGGAACGGCACTTGCCCCGGGAACAGGTGTTGAGCGCCGTTGAGGTGGCTTTGGCCTCGGCTTTCCGCAAGGATAACCCGGCCGCCGGCCAGAACATCAATGTAACCCTGAACCCCAATACCGGCGAAGTCAGCGTTTTCGCCCTGAAAACCGTCGTCGAGACGGTCGAGGATGACAGCCGGGAGATTGCCCTCCCGGAGGCCCGCCAAGTCAAAGGGGATGTTGCCATCGGCGACGAAATCGCCCCGGCCGGAGCCATCCCCTACATCCCCAGCCGCATCGCCGCCCAGACCACCAAGCAGGTCGTCCTGCAACGCCTCCGCGAAGCCGAACGGGAACTCCTCTTCGAGGAATTTCTCCAGCACCGGGATGACATCATCACCGGCGTAGTCGAGCAGGTCGAATCCAACCGCTCCATAACCCTGGAATTGGGCCGGGCCCAAGCGACGATGCCGCTCCAAGAGCAGGTGCCGACCGAGCGGTACAAGAAAGGCCAGCGCATTAAGGTCTATGTCCAGAATGTGGAGAACGGCGTCAAGGGGCCGGAAATCACCGTATCCCGCAGCGACCGGGATATGCTGAAACGGCTCTTTGAGATTGAAGTGCCGGAAGTCTATAACGGCACCGTGGCCATCAAAGCCATCTCCCGGACGCCGGCTTTCGCAGCAAGATCGCCGTTCAGGCCTTGCAGGAAGGCGTCGACCCGGTAGGCGCTTGCATCGGCCTCCGCGGCAACCGCATCCAGAGCATCGTCAACGAACTCCAGGGCGAAAAAATCGATGTAGTCCCCTGGGAACCCGACCCCAAAGACTTTATCGCCAACGCCATCAGCCCCTCGGAAGTGGTTCATGTCGAACTGGCCCCGGAGGAAATGACCGCTATCGTCGTCGTCCCGGAACGACAATTGTCCCTGGCTATCGGCAAAGAAGGGCAGAACGCCCGCCTCGCCGCCCGGCTGGTCGGCTGGCGGCTGGACATCAAAGGTCTCCCCGAATGGGAGGAAATTAAGGAAGTTCGCCAAAAAGAAGCCGAGGAGCAGCGCCGCCGGGCCGCCCGGGAATCCATTGGTATGACCGCCGAAGCCCCGGCTGCTGAGGAACCGGCAGCGGCTGAAGTTGCTGAATCCGTGGCCGCTGTGGCCGAGGCCGAAGCCATCGTCGAAGCCCAACAGCAGCAAGAGGAAGTTTCGCCGCCGCCCGCTCCCGTTGCCGAAACGATTGCGGTGCCGGAAGCCTCCGCGCCATTGCCCGAAGTCGCGGACATCGACGAGGACGCCCTGCTCGAGGCAATGATTCGGGAGGAAGCGGAAACCCAGCCGACCCCGGAGGAAGCCGCCCCCACCATCAGCGTCGACGAACTGGAAACCTTTACCCTGGACGAAGTGCCGGAGGAAGCCGACGAAGTCGAGGTAGAGGAGTTTTTCCCGGACTTGCCCGAAGCCCCCATCCTGACCCCGGACGCCGGCAAGATTCGTTTTGCCGAGGACTTGGTTGGCGAATATCGGGGCGGCGGCCGCTCCGGGCGCCGCCGGCGCAATTCCGGCGCCGGCAACCGGGGCGGCAATCGCGGCGGCGGCCGCTAATCACGGCGGCGATTTTCACCGGAGGTACCAAAGCCTTGCCGAAAACCCGGCACATCCCGGAGCGCAAGTGCGTAGCCTGCGGGCAAAAGACGGACAAGCGGTCGCTGACCCGCATTGTCCGTACGCCCGAGGGCGCGGTACAAGCCGACGCCACCGGGAAAGCCAACGGCCGCGGCTCTTATCTGTGCGCCGCGTCGGCTTGTTGGGAAAAAGGCGTCCGTCGCGGGGGATTGGAACGGGGCTTGAAAACCGCCATCCCCGGCCGGGAACGGCAACTGCTGCTGGATTACTACCGGGAGCAGGTCGCCGACCCCCAGGCATTGGAGCAATAGAATGACCACTACCAGAGAAGTCCGCCGCAGCGGCCCTTCCCGCACCTTGGTGCTGCCGCAAACCCTGACGGTCAAGCACCTGTCGGAACTGATTGACCAAAGCCCGGTGGATGTCATCAAGCAATTGATGCGCAACGGGATTATGGTCTCGATGAACCAGGTCGTCGACCACGAAGTGGCTGCCCTGGTTACTGCCGCCTATGGCATCCGCACCCGGGTCGCCGAACCGGTGGCGGAAAAAGGCGCGCTGGTCGGCGCCAGCAACGGCGCCGAGGATGTGGATTCCCTCGCCGGCCGGCCCCCGGTCGTTACCATCCTCGGCCATGTCGACCACGGCAAAACCAGCCTCCTCGACTCCATCCGCAACGCCCATGTCGCCGACCGGGAAGTGGGCGGCATTACCCAGCACATCGGCGCTTATCAGGTGGACTATCAGGGCAACAAAATTACCTTCCTCGACACCCCCGGCCACGAAGCCTTTACCGCCATCCGCTCCCGCGGCGCGCGCGTTACCGACATCGCCGTGCTGGTAGTAGCCGCCGATGACGGCATTATGCCGCAAACCGAGGAAGCCATTGACCACGCCCGGGCCGCCGATGTCCCCATCGTCGTCGCCATCAACAAAATGGACTTGCCCGGCGCCGACCCGGAACGGGTAAAGCGGCAGCTCAGCCAGCACAACCTCCTCGTCGAGGATTGGGGCGGCGAAGTCATTTCCGTCCCCGTTTCCGCCCGCACCGGCGATGGCATCGACGACCTCCTGGAGAACCTGCTGGTAGTAGCCGAAATCTCCGAACTGAAAGCCAACCCCTCCCGCCCGGCCAGCGGCGCCGTCATTGAGGCCAAACTGGACCGCAAGCGCGGCCCTACGGCTACCGTCCTGGTCCAGAGCGGCACCCTGCAAGTGGGCGACTATATCGTGGCCGGCACGGCTTGGGGCCGGGTCAAAGCCTTGGCCAACGACCGCGGCCGGGTAGTCAAAGAAGTAGTGCCGGGCGCGCCGGCCGAAGTGCTGGGCTTCGGCTCTTTGCCCGAAGCCGGGGATTTGATGTCGGTATTCCCCAACGAGCGTTTGGCCCGGGCCACCGCCACCGACCGGGAACGGCTGAAAGCCAGCCAGCAGTCCCAAGCCCGCGCCTTGACCCTCGAGGAAGTGGTCAAGCAGATTGACGCCGGCGACATCAAGGAACTGAACCTGGTCCTCAAAGCCGATGTCCAGGGCAGCGTCGAGGCCGTCCGCCAATCCTTGGAAAGGCTGACCGACGCCGAAGCCCGGGTGCGGATCCTCCACGCCGGCAGCGGCAATGTTACCGAATCCGATGTGCTGCTCGCCAGCGCCTCCGGGGCCATCATTGTTGGTTTTGCCGTGGGCAATGCCCTCGGCGTGGAGCGGGTCGCCGAGCGAATGGGCGTCGAAATCCGCCACTACGCCATCATCTACCAGATGATTGAGGACATCGAGCAAGCCCTCCACGGGATGCTTGAACCGGCTTACACCGACATCATCGTCGGCCAAGCCGAAGTTCGCGAGATTTTCCCCTCCCGCCGCAATGTGAAAATCGCCGGCTGCCGCGTTATCGAAGGCCGCATTAACCGCGGCGCCAACATCCGGGTAATGCGGGAAGGCGCCGCCCTCGAGGAAACGGCTATTGGCAGCCTGCGCCACTTCCGGGAGGAAGTCAACGAAATTACCAACGGGATGGACTGCGGTATCATCCTGGCCGGCTTTAACGACTTTGAGCTTGGCGATGTTCTCCAAGCCCACCGCCAGGAACGCAGCCCGCGGTAAGGTTGGCGGTTTTCCCAACCGGATTAGCCCGTCCCCATCCTATGCCGGAGGCTATCCCGAATGTCCCGACGGGTTGAGCGCATCAACGGCCTGCTCCGCCAGGAAATCAGCCAACTCCTGGCCCGGGAAATTAAAGACCCCCGCTTGGGCGGCGTCATCAGCATTACCCAGGTGCAGACCGCCAGTGACCTGCGGAGCGCGCGGGTCCTGGTCAGCGTTATGGGCGACCAGGAAACCCGGGAAACCGCTCTGGACGGCATCCAATCGGCGGCGGCCTTTCTGCGCCGGGAATTGCGCGACCGGCTCAAACTGCGCTATGTCCCTTTCCTGAAATTCGCCCTGGACGATTCTATGGAAAACGCCGATGCCCTGTTGCGCCTGATGGACCGGCTGCGCGTGGAACCGGTCGATCCGGCTCCATCCCCGCAACCCGATAATGCCAGCCCCCGCAACCCGCAAGAATCACCCCGTTACAACGGCCCCCTATCCTTTCCGCCCGGCGGTTAGTCAGCTATGCCCCGCAACCGCAAAACCGGCGTCCCGTCGCTGAACGGATTTCTGAACTTCTACAAGCCGGTAGGGATGACTTCGATGGAATCCTTGCGGCAGGTAAAGCGCATCGCCGGCCCCGGCCAGAAAGTCGGCCACTGCGGTACGATGGATCCCTTGGCCCAAGGCGTCCTGCCGATCTGTTTCGGCCAAGCCACCCGCCTGATGGACTATGTGGTGGACGGGGTGAAACGCTACCGAATGGTAATGCGCCTCGGCGCCGTCAGCACCACCTATGACGCCGAAGGGGAAATCACCGAAACCGGCAACCCCGATGGCCTGACCGCCAACATCATTGCGACCGCATTAACGCCCTTTATCGGCGCTATTGAGCAGACGCCGCCAATGTATAGCGCGGTCAAGGTGCAGGGGCAACGGCTCTATAAACTGGCCCGGGCCGGTAAGGAAGTGGAACGGGCGGCCCGTCCGGTCGATATTTTCGACATCCAACTGACCGACTTTGCCTTGCCGTTGCTGACCTTGACCGTCGAGTGCGGGCGCGGCGTCTATATGCGCTCCCTGGCTCACGACCTCGGGGCGGCCCTGGGTGTCGGCGGCTATGTAACCGACTTAACCCGGGAATACTGCGGCGGCTTTGCCGCCGCCGATGGCATCACCCTGGAAGGATTGGCGGCAGCTGAAACCGAAACTGCCGGCGGTTGGCAATCTCACCTGCATCCCGTTGACCGGGCCTTGCGGGGGCTGCGCGCCGTGCGGGTCAACCCCCAAGGGGAACGGCTGCTGCGGAACGGGCAAGCCGTCAGCTTGGGGCGTACGGCATTGGCAATAGAAGCCGGCTACCTCGAGCAGTTTCGCGCCTACGCCCCGGATGACCGCTTTCTGGCTCTGGTCCGCTACGACCGTCCCGCCAACTCCTGGCAGCCGGTCAAAGTTTTCCAACTGGACACGCCCTCCCCCTACGCCGCCGACGCCATCAACCCCTGACTACCCCGTCCCCTGCCGGGCACTTCCCCCGATTGCTCTCATCCCGGAATCCCACCCGCTCGGTCATCGGTGTCTTACCTCAACAGCGTAACGACTGTGTCATTCCGGTGGATTGGGGCGGTGAACGAAACAAAAAAAGAGCCGGGAATCCCGGCGCAACGGACACCAGCGCGTGGCGGCTCATCCGAAGGATGAGTACTGCAATTTTGGCGTTCCCGGAATGGACGCCGGCCGGCGTAGAGACGAACCGGCCGGCGGTTTTTTTTGGCGGTACCGGCGTTCCCCTCTAGGCCGCGCCGATCTCGGACATAATGCGGGTTGCGTCGTCCTTGCTGAGGATCTTGGAGACCTTGAGCTCCGGGCTCCCCTTGGCGTTGCCCTTCAGGAAATACACGCCGTTCTTGGCCTGCTCCACCCGGGGGTTCTCGACCTCGACGTTCTCCCTGAGCTTCAGGCAGTAGGCCATCAACTTTTCACTCATAAGAATGGCTGCCTCCGTTATGTTGATTTGGCGGCTGGACTACGAACCTGGCCGCCGGGCGGCGGGGCTGTTAGGCTCCCCCGCTTTGCTGGCACCTACACTATAGTTAAAAGTTGAAATTGTCAATAGCCAGCAAGTACGAAGTTGCATTATTTGTTTTGTTTTTAATTCAAAATATGTTTATCTTTGCTGGAAATGCCGGCCCTTTGTTTCCCGCCAGCGATTTGATGCGGCCAGTAGGACGGCGATACCGCCGCCGCAACCGGTGTCCCGGCGCGGCAAAATCCCGTTGGATTCTACTTGACAAAATGTAATGGTTTTGTATATTACATAATGTAAAACTAGTTCCCCCCGGAACCGCCAAATCTTTCGTAAAGGAGCGGAACGCAAGACGATGAAACTCGATGAAATTACGGCCTTCAACCTGAAAACCCGCCAGCGGACGACCATCCTCGACCCCAAACTGGTGACCCACAACAACGGCACCAAAGCGGTAACCGGCACCGCCGCCGATGACGGCGTCACCAAGGTGCATAAGTTCATCTCCAAAGCCGACGCCGCCAAACTGGAGCCGCAGTTGCAGTAGCCGCCCGCCGGCGCAGCAACGGGATACCGCCCGCGCCCGCCCGCCGCTGCTAACCCCGGAGCAGCTCCAACCGGCCGACCAGTTCCCTGACTACTTTACTGCGGACGCAGCTTCCAAGGCCGGAAACTGCGCCCGCAGTTTATTTATCGCCCCCGGCTGAACCGGCCGGCAAAGACCCCATCTCTATCCCCGGTCTATTTCCCCCCGAGTCGAGGTTTTGCGATGGATACCGCCGCGCCGCCGACCCATTGCCAGCGTTGCCGCAAGGATGTCAGCAACCGTTGGTCTTTTGTTTTCAAGGGGCGCGCCGCCGCCGGGAACGGGACGCCACCGGAAACGATCAAGTGCTTTTTCTGCGCCCTGCTCCACCGGCCAATGCTGAAACGCTCGGCCATCGCCGGATTGGTCGTCGGCACCATCCTGACCCTGCTGAACCAGGGCGACCGCCTGCTGTTGGGAAACTGGCACGAAACCCACCTCTACCAAATCCCCTTGACCTACTGCGTACCATTCCTGGTCGCCACCTACGGCGCCTTGGTCAACGGGCGACGCTAGGAAAGCAACCCCGAAACGAAATCGGCGGAGCTTTCCGGGGAAATACCCCCGTAAAGCTCCGCCGGTTCTGTTTAAGCCGGCGCCGGAATTAGCCCAACTTGCGGATGACCTGCACCACCCGGCCGCGCACTTCCACATTGTCGGCATCGGAATAGATGGGCTCCATCTGGCTGTTGGCCGGCTGGAGCCGGATCTGGCTGCCCTCCGGGTAGAACTTTTTCAGGGTAGCCTCCTCCTCCTCTTTCAACCAGGCCACCACCGTCTCGCCGGTATCGGCGTTTTCGGCAGGCTGGACGATGACCACATCCCCGTCATCGATGAACGAGTCGATCATCGACTGCCCCTGCACTTCCAGACCGTACAGCCGGCGGTAGCGGCGGGCCAGTTCCGGCGAGACCTCGATGGTGTCGAACTCCTCCCCGGCGAGGCTGCCCTCGGCGGAAAAAGCCGGCAGCGGCGCCCCGGCGGCGATGCGGCCCACAATCTGGATTTTCGGCACCGGGCCTTTGGGCTTGCCGCTCTCGTCCAGCAGTTCAATGCCCCGGGCCATATCCGGGCGGCGGATCAGGTAGCCGTCCCGGTCCAGAATCCGCAGGTTGTAGTCCACCACCGAAGTGGAACTGATGTCGCAGGCCAGCTGAATGTCCCGCACCGTGGGCGGCAGGCCGTGGTCCTCGATAAAGGTCTCGATGAACTCCAGTATCCGCTTCCGGCGGGGCGGCATTTTGTTAATCGGCATAACTCAACTCCTTCACAAAACTATTGTTCTTATGAAGGTAACAAAGATGAAAGCATCTGTCAACAGGGCCGCGTCAGCGAATTTGGAAATTCGTTCCCTTTGCTCGGGCCGTTACTTACCCGCAAGTTCAGGACCAGCGGGCAAAGGCCGGCAAAGGGAACAGATAGGAACAGCGGATGGAGGTTCAGTTCGTCAACTGATTGAGGCGGGCGGCCAGACGGGACTTGCGGCGGGAAGCGTTGTTCTTGTGCAGGATACCCTTTTTGACCGCCTGGTCCATGACGCTGATGGCGTGGCGGATGGCCGGTTCGGCGATGGCGGCATCGCCGCTGCCCATCGCCCGGCGGGCGGCAGTAACGGCAGTGCGGGTAGTGCGGCGGATACTCTGATTGCGGCGATACCGCTTGACGGATTTGCGGGCGGCTTTCTTAGCGGGCAAGTAGTTCCTCTCCTTTATCGTTGTCCCCGGAGTCCAGTTTAGGTATCCCCGGAAAGCGGTTGCCCCCATTATAGCGGAAATGCCGGGGATTGCCAACCGGGGTTTCTTTGAGGTTCCGCTCGATTTTCGTTATCAACCACCGTCACCGTCAGAACGGAACCGGGGGTTGAGCTGGAAATGCCGTAGTAGGTTACCCGGGCCGGGGGCGGAGGGTGGAGATGGCGGCGGCGATAAGGAGCAGGGCAGTCATCAGCAGGTAGGTGTAGCGGAGGCCGGCGGTAAAGGCGTGGCCGACGCCGGCCGCGCCGCCGACTTGCACCGCGGACAGGCTGGGTTCGTAGCCTAACGACCCCATCGTCGCGGTAACGATGGCGGTGGATACGGCAATGCTGATGACATTGCCGGAGTTACGCACCAGGTTGAGGAAGGCAGATACGACTCCGTAGCTTTCCCGCCCTACGGAGTTCAGCACGGAGCTGGCGTTGGGGGAAAAGAACAGTCCCATTCCGCAGCTTTGCAGGATTAGGGCCGGGAGCAGTACGAATAGGGAAGTGTCCACCCGTACCCAAGAAAGGATAAACAGACTGGCGGCGGAACAGAGCAGGCCGCCGATGGTAAAGGTACGGAATCCGTAGCGGTCGGAAAGACGGCCGCTTAACGGCCCCAGAAAGAGCATACAGACCGCGCCCGGCACCAGAATCAAGCCGGTTCGGGTGGGGCTGTAGCCTAGTACGCCCTGCAAGTAAAAGGGGGTCAGGAAAAAGATGGCGATGCCGCCGAAAAAGGCTAAAAATGCAGCGGTTACGCCGCCAGAAAAGGCCCGGCCGCGGAAAAAGCGGGGATTCAACATCGGGTTGGGCGTCCGTAATTCCTGCCGGATAAAGGCAGCCAACAGTCCGACGAATACCACCAAGGCGGTCAGGATGGGCGGGGAAGTCCAGCCGAAACGGTAGGCATTGGTTACGGTTAGCAGCAGCAGGAGCAGCGCGCCGGTGGATAGAGCCGCGCCGAGCCAGTCAAAGCCGGGACGGGGTTGGTCTGAGTCGGCGGCGCGCCGCTCGGTCAAGACGGCCAAGGATAAAGCCACGCCGATGCCGACCATCGGCAGGTTGACCAGGAATACGGCGCGCCAGTTGAACCAGTCGAGGAGGAAACCGCCCAAAGCCGGGCCGACGATGGCGCCGGCGCTGACAATGCCCATCATCAAGCCGATGGCTTTGCCGCGCTCCGTGGCCGGAAAGGCAGCGGCGATTATGGCCATTCCGGTGCCTTGGGTCATGGCCGCGCCGGTGCCTTGCAACACTCGAAAGCCGATAAGCAGTCCCATATCGCCGGACAAGCCGGCGGCCAAGGCAAAGAGGGCAAAAATGAGGGAGCCGATGATATAGACCTTTTTCAAGCCGATGATGTCGGCGAGGCGGCCCATGGGCAGCAGCAGCGCGCTGATGGTCAGGGTGTAGCTGAGGATGACCCACTGCACGGTGGGGATGTCGGTCTTAAAATAGCCGGCGATGGGGTGCATGGCCACATTGACGCTGACCTGGTCGGCAACGGAGGCAAAGGTACCAATGGCGACGGCGCAAAAAGCCCACCATTTGTAGTTGGGGCTTTGGGTGATGCGGGTCAGCATTGGATTTAAGCGGCGCGGCGGCTAGGGCAAAGCCCGGGCGCTGCGGAAAGTGAGGGTTTGCAAGAGGGCTACCGCCAAGGCGATAACGCCGATAACGGTAAAGGCGTGGGAGGGCTGCCAGAGGTGGATGAACAGACTAATCAGCAGGGTGGCCAAGGGGGTAAGTCCGTGGTCGAGCATATAAATGCTCATCACCCGGCCGCGCAGGGTGTCGGGGACTACGGTTTGCAGCAAGGTCCCGTTGGCGACGCGAAAGACATACTGGCAAAAGCCCATTCCCATCAGCATCCCGAAGGATACGGCCATCCAGTAGGATTGGGAAAAGAGGATGACGAAAATGCAGCCGCCAATCAAGCCGAGGAAGGTTACTATCCCCTTGGGAAAGATGTAGCCGACTAAGGCCACGCATACGGCGGCGATAAATCCGCCCACGCCTACGGCGGCAGCCAAAGCGCCGCCGGCGTCCGGGCCGCGGTCGAGTACCTGGGTAGTGAATACCGGCAGCACGAAAACCAGCGGCTGAAAGACCAGGTTGGGGATCAGCGGCATCAGGATCAGTTGCAATATGCGCTTTTCATCCTTCACATAGCGCAAGCCGGCCAGCATACTGGCAAAGGCCGACTCCCGCTGGGGCGGCGCATCGGTGCGGTAGGGCAGTTTTACCGGCAACAGCAGCAGCACAATCAGGACATAGAGGACGGCTTCGAGAAAGAAGTTCCACTTGAACCCGAGGAGGGCAATCAGTACGCCGCCAATGGCCGGAGAGATAATGCGGGTGCTGGGATAGACCATTCCGTTCAATGCCAGGGCGCCGGTGAGGGCGTTGCGCGGCACGGTGTTGGCAACCATAGCCTGGCGCACCGGCTGGATGATGGAGTGGGCAATGCCGGCAATGGTCATATAGATGAAGGGATGCCACCAGCGCAGCGGGCCGCTGGGATTTTCCCCATCCAGGTCGGTACTGATGACCAGAACGGCAAAGAGGATGGCGGCGACGGCCATGGCCGATTGGGTAATCATCACTAGTTTGCGGCGGTCAACCCGGTCGCCCAATACGCCAGCCCAAGGGCCGATAACGAGGACGGGGATGGTGCGGATGCCCACGGCGGTACCGGTGAGCAGGGCGTTGCCGTCGGTCAGCTCGAGGACGAGCCAGCCGATGGAGAGCATTTGCAGCCATTGGGCGCCGATGGCAAAGAAGTTGCCCAGCCAGACATAGCGGAAGTCGCGATACTGGCGGGCTACGGAAAAAGCGCCCAAGCCGGGCATTCGTCCCCGGCGGGGGCGGTCGGCGGCCCTTTCCTGCCGGGGGGCGTCAGTCGCCATAGGAGTTGCAGGGAGTCAAACAGTTCACCCGTCCTGAAGTGTGCGGCGGCAATGCGCGGGGAAGTTAAGATGATAGCACAGATGGGGGCGGATTGCATTTTTTTGGAGATAGGTCACTGAACGGGCAGCGCCGTTCAGTTTTAGGAGACCGCCCCCGGAGATGATGTCCCCGGGGGAGTACAAGTGCAGGCGTGGTACTAATCAGCTACTACACCCCGAGAAGTTCTGCGTGGCGTATACCGTCTCCCATCAGATAAGAAATAATGTCAAGAATCGGACTCACGCAATCGGCGGGGATAGGCATGTCAACTGGATTTCCCCGTCAAGGTTGCGGACGCCGGGCAAAGAGTGATAGGCTAACCCGCGATGCTGCCGATAATACACCTTAAGCCGATTTGCCTGATTGCCTTGCTGCTACTGGCGGCGGGGGCGTTGGGGTGTACGGCGGCGGAGCCGGCGGCCAAGCCTGTTGACCGGCCGGCAGGGATCGAGTCAACAAGTCAGAGGGTGCCGGCAGAACCCGCCACCCGGTCGGCCAATAGCTCCCGCCAGTATCCCAAACTAGACGGCTACCTGAACAAACTGGTTGCGGATGGCGAGGTGCCGGAACGACGCTATGTGAAAGAAGGATATATTCCTGACAAATCCGTTGGTGTGTCGGTTGACCTTTCCGGCGACATTGAAACTGTCGCCACCTGGCTGGAAAGTAAGGGCATTTCCCGACAAGATTCCTCCGGCCGTGATGAGTGGATGCCGTGCCGTTTAGCCGCATCAAGCTATTGCATTGTCCGGCGTCGGAACCACGATGACTACATTTGGGCTTACTTGGCGTTGGATTTGCTTTCCCCTTTGTCCCAACAACCCGGCGTTGCTCGAGTCCGTGCCATAGAACCGTACCCTAACTTGTACCGGAGCCTCCGCGAACTGGCGGTCGATTTTGACGACCCGCTGGAACCGGCGGAGGATATCGCCGCCAGAGCTGAGCTGCACCCGGCTACTCAACACGTTTCTATCTGTTTATCCGGGGAACACGACTCGGTCATCACTTGGCTGGAAGGCAATGGGGTTTATGCCGATAGAGTAGCAGAGCCGATGTCGGCTGCGGCAATACTGTCCCGCTTGGCAACGATTAGAGCCAAGCGCGGCAGACCGCCTCCGAATCCGGAATTTGCGTCCCTCTTGGAGCAGACATTAGCCACGCGACCCGAACCGCTTTATGACGCCTTTACAGCCACCGTACCGGTTTCCCTCTTGGGCGACTTGTCGATGCAGAAAGGCGTTCACCGGGTTCGCTTTGATGGCTGTGAGGGTCCTGAGGGGCCAATCAATGGACGAGGTCATCCCTGCTACACTCCCGGGGGATGTATCCCGCCGTTTGCGGTAATCCGGGGATTGGTTCAGTCCGAGACCTTTCTCCTGTTCACCAATGTTGTCAACCCGCCGGGAGTACGGCTTGATGTCGATTACGAAGGGGGCAAGGGAAAGTTGGCTATCGGCAGTTGCTTGGACGAGAACAGTTCAACATCCGGATTCGGACACGGCGATTCCATAACCATCTCCGGCTGTTCAGCGGGAGATGCTCAACTAAGGCTGTACCGGGGTGACGACTTGCTGGAAAGCTACGACATAGCGGTAATAAGCCTGCTAGATTGGTGAAAGAGTTTCACGATTCCCCGCTGCCAAATCTTGCTGACCTGGCGCTGTTTCAGAACTAGTACCAGTGCTTTCGGAAACCGCGCCGGCCTAGCCAACCGGTTGACGATAACTGGCCAAGGTGGTAATGTTGCGGGCAATTCAGGGCAGCAAAGGAATTGGATTGGAGGTGGCGCTATGCCGCGGATGACCGGCGCCCGGTTTGTGGCGGAAACGCTGAAGGGTTATGGACTGACCCATGTCTTTTATGTGCCGTCCATTGCCCGGCGGATCCTGGCGGAGATGGAACTGGCGGGGATGCAGCGGGTGGTGGCGCACGGGGAAAAGGCGGCGGCCTATATGGCCGACGGCTACGCCCGGGCGGCCAACGGCCCGGCGGTGTGTATGGCCCAATCGGTAGGAGCGGCCAATTTGGCGGCCGGGCTGCAAGACCCCTTCCTGGGCTTGTCCCCGGTCATCGCCATCACCGGCCATCGGCCGCTGTCCCACCAGTACCGCAACTCTTACCAGGAAATCGAGCATTTCCGCCCGTTCAGTTCCACCACCAAGTACAGCGTGGCGGTGGACACGGTGGAGCAGCTGCCGCATCTGCTGCGGCAAGCCTTTCGGGAAGCTACTTCCGGGGCGCCGGGGCCGGTGCATCTGGACTTTATGGGCATTCAGGGGGAGGTGATTGAAAACGGGGAGGCGGACCTGGAAGTCATCATCGAGGAGGATTTCCAGCGGCGGGCGATGCTGCGGCCGGAGCCGGGGCCGGAAAAGATCCGGGAGGCGGCGCAGGTTTTGACGGCGGCGCGGCGGCCGGTAATTGTCGCTGGCGGCGGCGTTACCGCATCCGGGGCGCAGGCGGAAGTGGTCAAACTGGCGGAAATGCTGAACATTCCGGTGGCTACTTCTCTGAACGCCAAGGGGACGATACCGGAAAATCATCCCTTGTCGGTGGGCGTGTGCGGGGCTTATTCCCGCTGGTGCGCCAACAAAGTCGTGGCCGAGGCGGACCTGGCCTTGTTCATCGGCAGCCACACCGGGAGCCAGGTCACTTTGGACTGGCGGATACCCCTGCCGGGTACGCCGGTGATTCAGATTGACATTGACCCGTCGGAGTTGGGGCGGAGTTACCCCACCCGGGTAGCGTTGCAGGGGGACGCCCGGGCGACGGTAGCCCGGTTGAATGATGTTCTGGAGCCGCTGGAACGGGCGGAATGGGTCAGCCGGGCGCAGCAGATTGTGCGGGAGTGGCGGGAGGAAACGGAGCCGGATTTCCGCTCCGATGCTCAGCCCATTCGCCCGGAGCGGCTGTGTCAGGAGTTCACCGACCATCTGCCGGACAATGCGATGCTGGTGTCGGATACCGGCCATGCCGGTATCTGGACGGGGGCGTATATTGACTTGACGCACCCGGGGCAGGGCTTTATGCGGGCGGCCGGTTCTTTGGGCTGGGCTTTGCCGGCGGCCTTGGGAGCCAAGTGCGCCATTCCCGACCGGGCCGGTGGTGGCTTTTACCGGGGATGGCGGGTTTTGGTATCACTGCGCCGAGTTGGAAACGGCGGCCCGCTACGGGATAAACGCCGTTATCGTGGTGAATGATAACCGGTCGCTGAACCAGTGCCGGGTCGGCGATGAGCGGGTGTATGCCAACTATCCGGGCGGCGATTCGGATTCGATGTGGCAGTTCAACGATGTGGACTTGGCGAAGGTGGCGGAGGCGATGGGCTGCTACGGCATCCGGGTAACGGATCCGGCGCGGATTCCGGCGGCGTTGGAGGAAGCGGTGGCCGCCAACCGGCCGACGGTGGTAGATGTGGTGTCGGATATGGATGTGGTGGCGCCGCCGCCGTGGGGGCCGTAGGGTTTAACTTGCCGGGAACGGGGCCGGATTAAATAGGGGCGGGTTTCGGCAACCCGCCCGGTTTTTTTGACCGGGTTAAGGCGGCGGGCCGCCGGGAAAGTTAAGGTTAAGGTATAATAGCGACGGATAGTCTAATCGGGAGGAACACCCGCGTTATGCCTTTGGCGCTGGAGGGTTTGCAAAAGGCCGTGGCGGCTTTGGAGGAAGTGGCCGCCGTGGGGTATGACCGGCCGTTAATGCAGGGGATCAGCGAACCGGCCCAGCGCGCTATTCGGGCCGGGGTTGTCCAACATTTCGAGTTCACCTATGAACTCTGCTGGCGGTTTATTCGGCGTTGGCTGGAGATGAATGTAAGTCCCGATACCGCTGACGGCGTTACCCGTCGGGAACTGTTCCGGCTGGGCGCGGAGTATCGCCTGATTGAGGATGTCGCGCAGTGGATGGAGTATCATCGTTTCCGCAATGACAGCTCCCATACCTACCGGACGGAAATTGCCGACGCCGTCTTTGCGGCGGTTCCCGATTTTTGCCGGGATGCCCGGCAGCTGCTGGCCAACCTGGAGGCGCGGAATGATTGACCTGGACGCCCGGCAGTTGGGGATAGTTATGGAACTTCTGGCGGAAAGGGCCCCGCAGTGCGCGGTTTGGGCTTTCGGCTCCCGGGCCGCCGGGAAGGTCAAGGCTTACTCGGATTTGGACCTGGTTTTGCTGGGGCCGGAACCGTTGAGCCGGGCGGTTTTGGGGCAGATTAAGGAGGCTTTCGAGGAGTCGGAGTTGAACATTCGGGTGGATGTGGTGGACTGGCGAACTTTGTCGGCGCAATTCCGGAAAGCCATTGAACCCCACTGCGTACTGCTGCGCCAAGACGACCGGGTCGAGGGGAACTTGCCGGCAGTGGGGCAAACGGCAACGCTGACCGGGTCCTAGCTACAGTCCGGGGACGGGCAATTGCCGATTTACTGACGCCGACCTTGTTGACATCCCCCGTCCCGCCGCCCTAACATTACCCCCTAACCTGCTACCTTTCCTGCGTTGGGGGTTTATCGCTTATGCCGGCTTGCAATGTGCCCAGCCGCACTATCTTTACCGGGGATAACCTCGACATATTGCGGGGGATTAACTCCGGGTGCGTGGATTTGATTTACCTTGACCCGCCCTTTAATTCCAACCGCACTTACGCCGCGCCGCTGGACAGCGCGGCCCGGGGGGCGGAGTTTGATGATGTGTGGACGCTGAGCGATATGAAGCAGGAGTGGGTGGAGGAGATTGAGCTGCGCCGCCCGGCTTTGTTTCATCTGATTAACAGCGCCAAGCTGGCCCACGGGGAGAGTATGGCCGGCTACCTGACTTTTATGAGCATCCGGCTGATTGAGCTGCACCGGGTCTTGAAGCCCAACGGGAGCATTTATCTGCACTGTGACGATACGGCGGGGCATTACTTGAAAGTGGCGTTGGACTGCCTGTTCGGGAACGAGAACTTTGTCAACAATATCGTCTGGAAACGGGCGACGGCGCATAATGACGCCCGGCGGTTCGGGCGGATCCTGGATAATCTGCTGTTCTACTCCCGAGGGCCGCGTTACCGGTGGAACAGTGGCGATATTGCTGTCCCCAAGACCGATGCGGAACTGGCTAAATCCTACCCGTCTCAGGATGCCAATGGACATTACCGCTCAGCAGACCTGAGCGGGCCAAAGCACGATTCTAGGCGAGGCAGCCCCAGCACTATGCCTTGGCGGGATTATGATGTTTTCGCTATGGGCAGGGTTTGGGCAGTACCAAAAACCGGCAAGTACGCCCAATACATAGAAAACAACTTTATACCGGGTTACCGGAGCATCCAATCTATTCACGACAGATTGGATGCCTTGGACGCCGCCGGCCTGATTCACCATCCGGAAAGAGGCCAATGGCCCGGACTGAAACGGTATGCTGATGCCGACAGCGGAAATCCGGCGCAAAGCCTATTTTTGGATCCTATGGGCTTTACCAACTACTCGACCAAGACCGGGGAATATACCGGCTGGAAAACGCAGAAGCCCTTGGCCTTGCTGGAGCGCATCATCCGGGTATCATCCAATCCCGGGGACTTGGTGATGGATCCTTTCTGCGGCTGCGCTACCGCTTGCATTGCGGCGGAGAAATTGGGGCGGGATTGGATTGGCATTGACCGCTTGCCGCAGGCGGTGGCGATGCTGACGGACCGGGCCAAGCGGGAGTTGCAGATACCGATGGAGGATGGGGACGGCAAGGCGTGGGAGGATTGGAGCGCGGGGTTGAGCGCGGTTGCGGCGGCGCCGCGGCGGACGGACCTAACTTTGTTAAGCCCGGTCAATCCGCAGTCAGACAAGGCCCTTTTGTACGCCAGTCAGCAGGGACGCTGCGCTGGTTGCCGCTACCAACTGCCGTTGCACGTGCTGACCATTGACCATATACAGCCCCGTTCCCAAGGCGGGCAGGATTCGGTGGGCAATCTGCAACTGATGTGCCACACCTGCAACGCCATCAAGGGCGACCGGGATATGGCGTATTTGCAGCAGCGTTTGGGGGAGTTGGGGATAGTGGGGAATGGGGGGAGTGTGATATAATAATTCCATGGTCAGATTTCTCACAGACAAGGATAAGCAGTCCTGCCTAGGGTTTTTGATCTCCCTAATCAAGCGTGGGATCATTTTCCCGACGGGGATAGCTCTGCTGGCCGTCTTGCCGATTGGCTTGCTCTTGGCCTTGTCCGGCTTTTCGGTAACCGAGTTCGCCCTCTCCCTCATAAGCGCAGCAGCCTACTCTTGGTTGCTGATGGCGACGTCCATCATTTCCATTGTGTATTTCGTCGCCACGGTGATTTTCGTCACCGTTAGCTTACCTGAAAGTAACAGCAACGTCCTTGCTATTTGGTATCCCCGAAAGCCGCGTTTTGCCCTCCTCGGGTCGGCGTCGGCAACCATCACTAGCCCGCTGGCATACGCCAAAGCGGTTAGTGAAAAGCCCTCCTTCATGGCCGGCAAATCCCCGCTACTCTTATAGGCCCTAGGCTCCTTCCTACGGAAACCTGCGGCGTCCAAAATACGCCGAATTTCCAATGCTACCAGCTGAGACTGGTGGTGTAAGGAGTCTTATTTATGATTTCTACCATTAAGAGTAGCCTTGTGCTACTTTCCATAATGGCCTGCTTGGCGGCTGCCATTGCGGTATCTTGCCGCCAGCAGGAAAACCCGCCTCCCACTCCCGTGCCGGTGGAGAATCTCTACCGGGGTTTCGAGCAGGAACAGTCCAGTAACCCCACCCGGTTGGAAAGCCGGGTTGACCGCCAAGAGGTGTCCGCGTTCTACGGCCGCATCGGGGAAATCAACGGGGAAGTGATTCAGTTCCACGTTGACGAGAAAATGCTGGGACGAGATGCCTTCGTGGAGTGCCAATTCCCATCCGAGAACTATGTCCTGCGGCTGGACGTCGGTCAGGAGGTGACCGTGTATGGCGAGCTAGCCGAGGCTTTCCGAGGGGGATTTTTCGGAATCACCGGGGATAGCCGCGCGGTCAAGTTCCGGTCTTGCGAGTTTTACCCCCAAACTACGCAACACCGGCGAGAGCAGGATTATAAACTCGTGACGAACTGAACCCTTCCACACCTCCCCATAGAATACCCTCCCCGACAAAAGGGGAGGGTGTTTTTTTACCTTCGTTGTACGGATTAAACCCTACCCGTACTTGGTCACGTTGACTACCTGGAAGGTGCGGACCCAGTATTCGCCGGTGATGTAGCTCCAGCTGGCGGCGTAGTTGTGCTGGATGTCGGCGGCGAATTGTTTGCGGAGGTTGCTGCGTTCGTACCAGTGGAGGTCGTCAGCAGTGCGCCAGAGGCTGAGGGAGACGGCTTCGTCGGGGCCGTCGATGCCTTTGAGGAGGGCGCGGTGCAGCAGGCCGTCGATTTTTTGGTTGTAGGGAAAGACTTGGTCCCGATAGTAGGCGGCGTATTCGTCCCAGGAATCGGGTTTGAGGTGTCCCCAGACCATTCGGATATACATTGTCCGGCGTTCTCCTGTGGGTTGGCGGCCGGAGCCGGCGGCGGTTCCGGCAACGGATCCGGTCAAGGCAATCAGAGCAGGAGGCAGGTGAGGGTGTTGGTGACGCCGTCGACGGCGCGGATGCGGTTGCGGAGGAGGGCGGTGATGTCCTCGGGGGTGTCGGCTTCGATTTCGAGGATGACGTCGTAGGGGCCGAGGACTTCGTGGACGACGGCGCCGGGGAGGGCGGTCATGCGGTCGATGGCGGCACGGGTTTTGGCGGGTTCGAGGTTCAGCAGGATGAAGGCGTTGGCGCTCACGGTTTTACCTCAATGGCAGGATGATTGGGGGATATTATAACAGACCCGGCGGCGTTTGGGCCGCCGGGTTTTTGGTTTAGGGGGTTCCGGTTTTCGGTGGTAGGGGGAAGGGGGGTAGGAAGTTACTGGATTCCCGTTTTCACGGGAATGACGGTAGAGGGCTTGGGAATGGCGGTAGAAGGTCACTGGATTCCCGTTTTCACGGGAATGACGGTGGGATGGGGTTAAGAGTCGCCCTGGCGGATTTCCCGTTCGGCGCTGATGGTGAGGTGGGTGAGGGTTTCGGCGTAGCGGTTGGCAAAGAGGCGGCCGACGGCGGCGTAGAGGCGCATTCCGATTTCCGGTTCCCGGGAGCAGAGCATCAGGAGTTCGGAGCGGGGGATGGCGAGGACTTCCAGGTCGGTGAGGGCTTCGCCGGAGGTGATGAGGGCGCCGGAGCCGAGGAGGGCGGCGAGGGGGAAGGCTTCGCCGGGGCGGGCGATGCGGACGGAGATTTCGCCGACTTCGGAGTGGGTGGTGAGGTGGGCTTCGCCTTCGAGGATGACAAACATATTTTCGCCGAGTTGGCCGGCGGCGCCGAGGCGGTCGCCGGCGGGGACGTTGTTGCGCTTGCCGAGGGCGACGACGCGGTCAATCTGGTCGGGGGAGAGGTCGGCGAAGGCGTCAATCTGGCGAAAGATGCGGTTGTCGCCGGCGTCCGGGGCGTCAGCGGCGGAGAGTTCGCCGAGTTCGCGGGTACCGAAAACGCGGATTTCGGCGGCGGCGCGGCGCTGGACTTCCCGGGCGATGCTGCGCTTGATGTGGCGGGCGAGGAGTTTGCGGTCGTGGGTGTACATAGCGACCAGGTCAACTTGTTCGCGGGCGGCGAGGCGGAGGATGCCGTCGGGGACGGAGTTATCGACTTCGACCGCGAAACGCCACTGGCCGGCGTCCCACGCCTGCTGACGGACGACGGAGCGGAGGTAGGCGATGGCTTCGTAGCGGTCGGCTTCCTCTTGCTGGCTGCCGAGGATGATGTGGCCGCCGACCATTTGGGTTTTGGCGGGCGGGATGACCTGGGTGAGGATGACTTCGCCCTCGGGGAGGATTTCGCCCTGGACCAAGGGAAAGACTTCCTCGGCTTCTTTGGAACCGTCGAGGGGGATGAGGACTTTGCGGTACATCGGGGGCCTCCTTGGGGGTTGTTGACGGAGCCGGGCAAGGGGTTGGGACCAGGCGGTCAGGCGGCGGTTTCGAGTTCCGGGTATTGGGTCAGTTGGCGGTCGAGGAGGTCGCGGTCGGCGGCCTGCTGGCGGGGCAGGGAAGTGCAGTGGCGGGCGCGGCTGCTGCGGTAGGCGCGGCCCTTGTAGCGGGCGGCGGCCAGGTTGAGGCTGTCGGCGGCGGCGTTGAGAGCGGCGATGGCGGTGGGGCCGCGCTGTTCGGCGCGGAGGAGGCTGCCGCCGTTGACCTGGAGGGTGACCTGAACCAGGATGCGCTCGCGGTAGGCGCGGGTGGGTTCGTAGGCGATGGCGAGAGTCCCTCCGGTCAAGGCGGGCAGGTGGCGGCGCACGGTGTCGATCTTGCGGTCGATGTGATGGCGGAGTTCGGGGGTGAGTTCCAGGTTGCGGGTTTCGATTTTCAGGTCTTGGGAGTTCATAGTGCAGACCTCCGGGGGTATAGGGTTCTGGGTTTGGAAACCGGTTAAGGATGATAGATTTGAGACGCTCCGGCGACTAATTCAGTAGGGTCGGGTAGAGCCGGCGGGATACTGAAACCGGGAACAGCAGCGGCGGGCCGGGTTTCAGATAGGGAAAGTCGGCCGCCGCCGGGGGCCGGCAGGGCGGCGGCGGGGATACCCGGCCGGGGCGGCTAGTTGCGGCTGAGCAGGGCGTTGATGTAGAGGGGAGTGGTTTCGAGGAGGCGGGAGTGTGGGATAAAGGCGTCGGCGGCGTGGCCGAGGGCGAGGCTGGCGTCGGTTTCCTTGCCGGAGCCGACGAGGAGGATGGGGGCGGAGGTGAGGCAGCGGAGGGCGCGGAGGAGGTGGAGGGCGGCGCCGTCGGGGCGGATAGCGCAGATGATGATGATGTTGGGGGCGTATTCGAGGACGTGCTTGAGGCTGCGGCGGCTTTCGGTGGCTTCGATGACGGCGAAGGCGGTGCCGCGGAGGGCGTGGATGATGCCGGAGCGTCCGCGATAGTTGCCGATGACGAGGGCTTTGGGCTTTTCTTGCGTAACCATAATCCTCCCGGTGGAGCGGCCGGTCTGGGGGCCGGTGTAGATTGGGATGTTGTGGTTGGAGATATTTTATACACAGAATCAAGGATTAGTCAACATTGTGATGAAAAGTACTAAGTTTATCGGATAAGATGATAGTTTATGGGGTGTTTTATTTAGATTTGTGAAGGATAGTGACGGAAAGCGTAATTGGTATGGGTTAAGCGGGGCCGAGTACGGGATAGGGCCGGGGCGGCGGCTTTTTGGCCGCCCCGGCGGGTTTGGGGGTTTGCTATTGCTATGGGGTAGTAGTTCGCTGGGGGGCGGAACCCTTGGCCGGGAGTTCCGCCCGTGCGGGAGGCGGTTGGCAAAAGGGTCATTGGGTTGCCTGCGTCAATGGGAACATCGGCGTACATCCGGCGAGACGTTTCCCGACCCGATTGCCTGACGGCAAATGGACCTTGTATTGGCTACTGGCGCCGGTTGGTATGGTTGCCATTCCGGCGGGTTGGCCCAGTCCAGCTACCGTTGGTTGAACTGCCTCCAGTCAACCTGTAACTCCAGCTCCTGTAGGGAAGGGGCGGCGGTTTGGCGGCGATTGGGATTTGCCGTTTTCCGCAGCTCCGGGTGGGGAAGGACGGGTTCCTGGGCCGGTTCCCCGGGGGTAGGAGCAGGGACGCTTGACGGCCGCGGGGGCCGGTGTCGTCCACAGCGCGCTGTGAGCTGTATTTCACGGTAAGCTAGCGTATCGTTTTGAGACCCGGCGTCCCGGGGCTAGGTCTGACCTTGCAATTTTTATTATGGGGGCGGGAATTATAGTTGTCAATGGGGTTTAGGACTGATTTTCGGATTGGTTTTGAGAGTTGGAGACACGGGCTTGCTCTGCTCGTCCGGCAAAGAGTTCAGGATGAGGGGAGCATATCGAGGCGTGGCGGCTTTGGGGTTAGCGGCGGCAAAGGGAGCATAATCCGGCCACGCCGGTCAGCCCGCCGGCTCTTGCGGCTCCGCCGTTACCACCGGCGGCAGTAAATCCTCTACCGCTACCTCCAAATCGGGCAATGCCACCAACCGAATCTTGTCCCCCCGCCGGTAAATGGTATGCCGGGCGTAGCCCTCCGGCCCCGGCTGCTCAAACCCCTCCACGCAATCCTCCCGCAGGTTCGTTACCAAAGTCTGCGGCACCCCGGCCCGCCCGTATATATGGGCTTTCGTCCCCCGGTCATACTCCAAACTGCTGTCCGCCACCTCCATAACCAGCAGGGTATCCGCCGGCGTAGGATGGGCAGTGGTATAGTAATCCGCCCGGCGGCGCAAAAGCATAACATCCGGTTCCGGCTCGCAACCCCCATCCAAGCGCAAGGGGTTCTGAACCTGGACGATGAACCGCTCATCGCGCCTACCGGAAAAAACCTCGATGGAACGAATCACATCCCCGGCGTGCAGCGGTCCCGGCGGCGCCATAACCAAAACCTCCCCTTCAATAAGTTCGACCCGTTCCTCCGGGCGCAGGATACCCACTTCGGCCATCCGGTAGTACTCCACTACCGTGAATTTGCGCTTCTCCGGCGCTGCCGCCGTCTCCGCCGCCGGTTCCGGCGGCGCGGTGATTGCCGGCAGCGTAGCGGTTGCCGGCTCCGGGTCTTTAACTTGTGTGGTCATAGCGATACCTCCTTGGGGAAGGGGTTAGACCAGCTTCTCCGAACCCTTTTGGGCAATGCCCTTGGATAGCGCCGGTCAGCCCGCCGGCTCTTGCGGCTCCGCCACCGGCGTAGGTGCTACCGCGGGGTGAAATTAAAATATCAGATACAGGAAACTTTAACAAATCCCCAACAAACCCCGGCCGGGGTTTGTTGGGGATTTGCCTTACTGCGGCCACGGCATAAAACTATCCAAAATCAGCCCCGGCATCTCACCTCGAGGCGTTTTCACTATACCGTAATAACGCGTTAGCGCGCCCCAACAACCGCCGAATATATTGCCGCCGATTCCAAACGGAGGAGTTCTAGCCCTAAACCCCTGGTTAATTAGTGCAAACGGAGTCCCCGTATTGCTTAACCGCGCTACTTCATCCTCCGTCAGCGGCCTCCGCTCTCTTGATTTCCTGATCTCTAGCCGTTCTTGGGTGAGCGTGACATATACCTTGCCGACCCAATCACCACCAGACAGGGAGAAATGAGGTCTCCCTCTCTGATTACTACAACTCACCACGACCACCGGTTCATCTGGCGACAAACTGTCCCAATCCACCGGCGGCGGAGCAAGCGGCTCCGGCGTAGCCGTTACCGGGTTAAACACCGGGAACTGTTGCACCGTAGGAGGCACTGTGGTAGTTGCCGTATGCTCGGCGGCCGGCGTAGCTGTCACAGGGTCAAGTGCCGGTGCTACCGTTGACTCGGCCGCCGGTGTAGTGACTGGCTCCGGCATAACGCAGGAGACTCCTGGCAACAGGATAATGCCCGCCAAGGCAAGGAATCCTGATTGGATAAAGCGTTTCATAATGCATCCTTTCTTTAATTTACCCGCCCTGATGATAACCCGGCCATCCCGGTTTGTTCCAGAACGCCAATCTCCCTACCGCTCCGAAATGGCTACCGGCTGGCGGCTGCGCGCCGCTTCCTCAATGGCCAGCGTTACCTCGACCGTGCGGCGGCCCTCCCGAACTGCGGTGTGGGAGCAGGGAGTACCGGCGGCCAGATGGTCCAGCCAGGAGCGGGTTTCGTTGGCTATGGGCCCCCAGTATTCGCCCATCGCCCAATCCCCGGAGGAATTGCTCTGCATAAAGAGGGCATCGACATTATGGTCGGGGACATAAGCGTGCGGCACCCCCCGGTCGGTGAACAGGAAACTATCCTTGTTGTCCATATCCAGGATGATGACGCCGTCCTCGCCCAACACCTCAAAGCGCGCGCTCTGACCGTAAGTGGGATACCGGGCCGGCAAAGCGTAGCAGATGCCCAGGTTCACCAGACAGCCATCCTCAAAGCTGATGACCGCCCAGGTTACATCGTGAATGTCATAGCCCATTTCCTGATAAAGCCGGTAGTTGCCCCGGGCAATAACTTCGGTCGGGCGGTTTCCTTCCAGATACCAGCAAGCCATATCTACATAGTAGGTCAGAGCGTCCAGCACCGGGGTGGCTTCCGGGGAACGCTTGAGGATTTCCATCATGTGCGCCCGGGAGTTATAGACCCGGGACTGGATGCCGATGATGCCGCCCAACCGGCCTTGGGCAATCTGCTCCTTGGCCAACATCCAGCGCCGGTCGTGGCGGCGGGAATAGCCAATCCGCACTTCCACGCCGGTACGGTCCACCGCCGCGACAATGGTGTCGGTATCCTCCAGGGTCAAGGCCAGCGGCTTCTCGACGAAAACCGGCTTGCCCAACTCCAATGCCTGCAAAATCGGCTCCAGGTGTTCGTGTTCCGGGGTGGAGACCACTACGGCGTTGACTTCCGGGTGGGCGATGATGCGGTAATTGTCGCTGGAAGTGAAGTCGGCGCCGACCTGTTCGCCCAGGCGTCCGGCCCGTTCCGGGTCAATATCCGAAACGGCCAGAAAGCGCACCGAGGGATGGCGCGCCGCCATATTAGCCCGCAAAGTTCCAATACGCCCGGAGCCGACGACGGCCACGCCCAAATCCTGTTTTTCCATTGATTTTACTCCCGTTGCTGGTTGTGTCCCGCCCCAGAGAGACGCGAAAGTTCACCGATACTATTGCCGGCCGTTGCTGGACGGCGAATTGGGGCTGCCCATTTTCAGGGATATAGTCGGAACTAAGCGCTGCCCCACCGGGTCAACGGCTAATAACGCCCCTTCCAGCGTGTAGGCTCCCAGCAACGCCGGGGCCGATTCCTCTGCAAAACTTACAATGGTCGTCGTAACGACGCCTTGCAGCCGGACCCGGGCCTCGCCGAGTTCGTCATCAATGATACTGCCATCGGCCAACTGGGCTTGGGCTTTCCGATCCGGCACAATGCCCAACTCGCGCAATACTGCGCCGGGCAAGCAGGTGTAGGTGGCGCCGGTATCCACCAGAGCGTCGACGGTGACCGACCGGCTACCGTCGACGGAGAAAACTTCGATAGGATGGCTGAAAGTTCCCATAACTACTACCCCCGGCCGCTGTTTTTAAGTAGAACCGCCCCGGCCGGGGCGGTTCCAGATTGTTTGCCGTTAAACCCGGCTTGCCGGCAAGGCTTACCCGAATTCGGCTGCCGGCCGGGCCGGGTTGTTGTTGCCCCCGCTACCCCTGCTGGTAAATGCGGCTGCCGGCTTCCCGGAATTCCTGGGACTTTTCCTGCATCCCGGTAAAGATGGCCCGCTCCGGGTCGAGGCCCCGGTTTTTGGCGTACTCCCGCACATCCTGGGTAATTTTCATGGCGCAGAACTTGGGGCCGCACATCGAGCAGAAGTGCGCTACCTTGGCGCCCTGGGCCGGCAGGGTTTCGTCGTGGTAATCCCGGGCCGTTTCCGGGTCGAGAGCCAGGTTGAACTGGTCATCCCAGCGGAACTCGAAGCGGGCCTTGGACAGGGCGTCATCCCATTCGGCGGCCCGGGGGTGCCCCTTGGCCACATCGGCGGCGTGGGCGGCAATTTTGTAGGTGATGACCCCTTCCTTGACATCCTCCCGGTTGGGCAGCCCCAGGTGTTCTTTGGGCGTCACATAGCACAGCATCGCCGTGCCGTACATCCCAATCATCGCCGCCCCGATGCCGGAAGTGATGTGGTCATAGCCGGGGGCAATGTCGGTGGTCAACGGCCCCAGGGTGTAGAAGGGGGCTTCGTGGCAGACCTCAATCTGCCGTTCCACATTCTCCTTGATTTTGTGCAGCGGCACATGGCCCGGCCCCTCAATCATCACCTGCACATCATGCTCCCAGGCGAATTTGGTCAGTTCGCCCAGGGTTTGCAGTTCGCCGAATTGGGCTTCGTCGTTGGCGTCGGCGATGCTGCCCGGGCGCAGGCCGTCGCCCAGGGAAAAGGCGACATCGTAGGCCCGCATAATTTCGCACAGTTCGGCAAAGTGGGTATAGAGGAAGTTTTCCTCGTGGTGCGCCAGACACCAGCCCGCCATAATGGAGCCGCCGCGGGAGACGATGCCGGTAACCCGGTTGGCGGTCAGCGGCACATAGCGCAGCAGCACCCCGGCGTGGATGGTGAAGTAGTCCACCCCCTGCTCGGCTTGCTCGATGATGGTATCCCGGTAGAGTTCCCAGGTCAGTTCCTCCGGGTTGCCATCCACTTTTTCCAACGCCTGGTAAATGGGTACGGTGCCAATGGGTACCGGGGAGTTACGGATAATCCATTCCCGGGTGGTGTGGATGTCGTTGCCGGTGGACAAGTCCATCACCGTATCCGCGCCCCAACGGGTAGCCCACAGCATCTTTTCCACTTCGTCCCGGATGGAGGAACTGATGGCGGAGTTGCCGATGTTGGCGTTGATTTTGACCTGGAAGTTGCGGCCAATAATCATCGGCTCCGTTTCCGGGTGGTTGATGTTGGAGGGGATGATGGCCCGGCCGCGGGCGACTTCCTCGCGTACGAAGTTGGGCGAAACCCCTTCCCGGATGGCGATGAATTCCATTTCCGGGGTGACGACGCCTTGCCGGGCGTAGTGCATTTGGGTAACCGGCCGGCCGGAGCGGCCGCGCAGGGGCTTACGGGTCAAGTTGGGGAAAGGCTGCCCCCGGTCTTTGCCGTTCAACGCGACCGGCGCGGCGGCGTATTCCTCGACATCGCCCCGTTCCAGGATCCACTGGCGGCGCAGCTGCGGCAAGCCCTGGCTCAAGTCCAGACTGGCCGCCGCATCGGTATAGGGGCCGCTGGTGTCATAAACCCGCAGCGGCAGGTTGTCCTCTTGCCCGAACCGGCCCGAGGTGGGGGTTAAGGCTACTTCCCGGAAAGGCACCCGAATGTCCGGGCGGGAACCGTCGGCATAAACCTTCTGACTGGCGGGAAAGGCGGACTGGCCCCGGAGTTCCAGTCCTTCGTGTACCTGCGTCATCTCAAACCTCCGCAAAACAAATAAGCCGCCAAAGCAAGGAGCTTGGCGGCTTCCCCCAACCGAAAGTCATTCCAAAGAAGCGCCGCTTCCCTGCGCCGGCATTACCCGGATCAGGTTCGTAAGGGTCGGCGGCATAACCTTGCGGCCGCCCTCTCAGCCCGGCTCAACCGAGCTCCCCTACGTGCCTTGGCCCGTTAAGCTGTTAATTGCGGCCTATTGTAGGGCGGTTGGGATAGGATGTCAATATAAAGGATTTTGGGTATTAGCAGCTGCAACCGCCTTCACCGCTGGCTGATTTTCTGCTATGCTTTTGCCCGATTTTGACGGTTGGGCTATAATCGGCGGCGGGAATTATCGAGATAGGAGGTTTTTTCCGTGTATCAGACCATTAGCGAGGAGACTATGGCGGCGCTGGGGCGCATTGACACGCCGAGCGTTTGCAACGCCATTGAGTTGTTTGACGCGCGCCCCCGCAACAGCGGGTTTATGCTGGGCGACATTAAGGGGATTTACCGGGATTTGCCGCCGGCGGTGGGCTATGCGGTTACCGGGGTGATCACTGCCGACCGGCCGGAGGGGCGCAACCTGTCCCGGGAGGATTGGGTGGATTTCATTCTGACGGTGCCGGCGCCGCGTTTTATCGTGCTGCAAGACTTGGATATTCCGTCGAAGGGGGCGTTCTGGGGGGAAGTGCAGGGGAACATTCACAAGGCGTTGGGCGCAGTGGGGGCGGCCACTAACGGCACGGTGCGGGACATCGACGAGGTGCATGACCTGGGCTTTCAGTTTTTTGCCGGGGGCATATCCCCCTCCCGGGCCTATGTCCATCTGGTGGAAATCGGCATCCCGGTAACGGTGGGGGGGCTGAAGGTGCGTACCGGGGATTTGATGCACGGGGACAAGCACGGGGTTACGAACATTCCGCTGGATATTGCGGAGCGGATCCCGGAAATGGTACAAGCCAACGCCGAGTATGAGGATAAGACGATCAGCCTGTGCCGGTCGGGGGAGTTCACGCCGGAGAAGCTGAAGGAAGTATTGCGGCTGCCGCGGCCGACGCCGTAGTTTTGCCCTAACCCCATACCGGCAAGGGCCGGCGGGATTTATTTACGGAAACTTGGCAAGGAGTTCGGGAGAACGGATGAAAGCGATTATTGCCATTGCCCTGATGTCGCTGCTGGCGGCGCTGACGGCGGCGTGTATGCTGCCGGAGGCGACGCCGCCCCCGCCGACGGATATTCCGGAGGTGATACCGACGCCGCGGATTGCGGATACGCCGACGCCGGCGGTTATCGGGACGCCGACGCCGCAAACTTCGGAGTCGCAGAGCGGACGGGTGGTACGGGAGTACGCCCAGCCGCCGGAAATGACCATTGACCCGGAGGGGAGTTATGCGGCGGACATCCGCACCAATCAGGGTACCATCAGCGTGGAGCTGTATGCGGAGGATGCGCCGGTGACGGTGAACAACTTTGTCTTTCTGGCGCAGCAAGGGTTTTATGACGGGGTGATTTTCCACCGGGTCATTCCCGATTTTATGATTCAGGGCGGCGACCCGACCGGCAGCGGCGGCGGCGGGCCGGGGTATCGGTTTCGGGATGAAATCGTGCCGTCTTTGACCTTTGACGGGGCGGGAATTCTGGCGATGGCGAATGCCGGGCCCGGCACTAACGGGAGTCAGTTTTTTATCACGGTAGCCGCGACGCCGCATCTGACCGGCGGGCATACCATCTTTGGCCGGGTAACGGCGGGGCAGGAAGTGGCGGATACCATTTCCAAAGTGCCGACGAGCAGCGGCAATCGGCCGCGGGAGGAAGTAGTCATCCAGTCGATTGAGATTAAGGAAGGGCAGTAGGCGGCCGGCGTTATGGCTTTCCAGACGATTCTTTACGAAAAGCGGGCGGCGGTCGGCTACCTGACGCTGAACCGGCCGGAGCGGTTGAATGCGCTGAACGGGCCGCTGCTGGCAGAGTTTCGGGAGGCGTTGGACGTAGTCGAAGCTGACCCGGACATCCGGGTAGTGATCTTGACCGGGGCCGGCCGGGCTTTTTCGGCCGGCTTTGATATTGAGCGGGAGGAGGGGGCGGCGGATCCGCAGGAAATGCAGCCGGATGAGTGGCGGCGGGGTCTGCAAAGCAATGTGGATACCTTTATGCGGGTGTGGAACTTGAGCAAGCCGGTTATCGCGGCGGTGAACGGGTATGCTTTGGCCGGGGCTTGCGAACTGGTGCAGGTGTGCGACATTAAAATCGCCTCGGAACGGGCGATTATGGGGGAGCCGGAGATCCGGGCCGGTGTGGGGCCGCCGCTGCTGATTACGCCCTTCAGCGTGAATTTGGCCACGGCTAAAGAACTGCTGCTGACCGGGGATACCATTGACGCGCAGACGGCGGCGCGGATTGGCTTGGTCAGCCGGGTGGTACCGCATGAGGAATTGATGGAGGAGTGTGAGCGGATTGCCCGGAAAATCTGCCTGATTTCGGCGGTGGGGGTCAAGATGACTAAAATCGCGGTGAACCGGGCGTTGGAAGGGATGGGGTTTTTGTCGGCGATACAGCACAACATTGAGCTGATGACGCACTTTGACACCAGCGTAACGCCGGAGCAGCAGGAGTTTAACGCGATACGCCGGGAGCAGGGCCTGCGGGCGGCGTTGAATTGGCGGGATGCGCGGTTTAAGGAGTTGGGATAGCCGATTAGCCCAAGATGGCGATAAAGACGCCGGCAATTACGGCGGAACCGATTACCCCGGCAACATTCGGCCCCATCGCGTGGGGCAGCAGGAAGTTGCCGGGGTTGGCTTGTTGGCCGAGGTTGTGGGCGGTGCGGGCCGCCATGGGCACCGCGGAGACGCCGGCGGAGCCGATGAGGGGATTGACCTTGTCTTTGACGAACAGGTTCAGCAGTTTGGCAAAGAGTAGGCCGCCGATGGTGCCGCAGGAAAAGGCAACGATGCCCAGGGCCAGGATGGCCAGGGTCTGCACATCAAAGACGCGTTCCGCCGACAGCTGCGCGCCAATGGTAATCATCAGAAAGATGGTGGCAATGTTGAGGATTTCGTTGGAGGCGGCGTTGCTCAAGCGGGGGACGACGCCGCTTTCGCGGAACAGGTTGCCAATCATAAACATAGCAATCAGCGGGGCGGATTCGGGGACAAAGAGAATGATGATGAGCATTGCGCCGGCGGGGAAAAGGAGTTTTTCGGTTTTGGAGACTTCCCGGGGCGTTTTCATTTCAATCTGCCGCTCGCGGCGGGTGGTGAGCAGGCGCATCAGGGGAGGTTGAACAAAGACGACGCTGGCCATATAGGAGTAGGCAACGACGGCGGTGATGCCCAACAGGTCGGGGGCCAGTTTGCCGGCGGCAAAGATGGTAGTGGGCCCGTCAGCGCCGCCGATAATGCCAATGGCGCCGGCTTCCTCGAGGGTGAACAGGGGCAGGTTGAAAAATCCGGGGAGCAAAGCCAGCCAGAAGGCGACAAAGATGCCCAGTTGGGCGGCTGCGCCGAGGAGCAGGGTTTTGGGGTTGGCAATGATGGGGCCGAAGTCGGTCAGCGCGCCCAAACCGAGGAAAATCAGGGGCGGCAGCAGGTTCCAGGAGGATAGGGTGAAGTGAAAGATGATGCCGAGGATGCCGGAACTCTGGACGCCGCCGTTGGGGTCGAAGTCCACCAAGCCGGCGCCGGGGAGGTTGCCGAGGATGATGCCCAAGCCGATGGGCAACAATACATAAGGCTCCATACCCTTGAGGATGGCGGCGAGGATGAAAGCGCCGCCGAGGAGGAAAAGGAGGAGGTTTCGCCAATCCAGATGGGCGAAGCCGGATTCGAGCAGAAATTCCATAGAGCCTTTGCAGTAAGGTGGTCACTGGATTCCCGTTGGCACGGGAATGACGGTATCGGGCAGTGGGATGACGGTACAGTGTGGTTAGGGTAGCGGTATTATAAAGGAAACGGGGTCAGCGTTCCCGGTCGTGGCGGCGGCGGGTGTCGAAGGCTGCGATGCGGCCTTGTTCTTTCCAGCCGGTACTGTCGATCGGGGACAGAGGGGTTTGCGCTGGGTCTAGGGCGGCGCTTTCGGCGCTTTCCCGGCGGCGGGTTTCTATGGCTTGGGCCACGGCTACGGCAATGGCGGCGGCGAGTTGGGGGGCCAAGTTGGGCGGTTCGGCTGGGGCGGTTGCGGCGGAAGTGGCGGCGGCCGGGGCGGTAGCCGGCGGCGGTTGTTGCGGTTGGGGACTGGCGGCAGTTGCTGCGGTTAGGGACTGGCGGCGGGCGGCTTGGCGGCGGGCGCGCAGATTGCCTATCCAGCCGATGAGCAGGGTATAGACAATGAGGGAGCCGAGGACGATAAAGGCCGCGCCGACGCCGGCGTAGGTCAGCATTAAGGCCCGGTTCAGGTCAAGGTCGGTCAACTACGGCCATCCTTTGCGTATGGTTTCCGGATTTTACCGGGGCTAGACGGGGGATTATAAACTACCCGGCAAATTTTGTTTCCCGGAGGTTTTTTGATGTCAGCGATTTTAGAGCGGCTGGCCGCATTGGGTTACGAACTGCCGGCGGCGCCGGAGCCGGCGGGGAATTATCTGCCGGCGGTTCGCAGCGGCAATTTGCTGTGGCTGGCCGGGGTGGGTTCGCGGATTGCGGACGGTTCGCGGATTGCCGGCAAATTGGGCGTGGATTTGACCATTGAACAGGGCTATACCGCCGCCCGGTGGTGCGCCCTGAATTTGCTGGCGCGGATGCAGGCGGAGTTGGGCGATTTGGATGGGGTCGGCCGCATCCTGAAAGTGGTCGGGTTCGTCAACAGCGCGCCGGATTTTTACGGGCAGGCGCAGGTGGTGGACGGGGCTTCGGACCTGTTTGTTGCACTGTTCGGGGAAGCCGGCCGCCATGCCCGTTCGGCGCCGGGGATGGCGGCTCTGCCGGGGAACATTGCGGTGATTGTCGAGGCAGTGGTGGAAATTGCCGACATCTGACGGCTGACCGCTAACCGCCCCGTTTGACCTCGAGATCAGCCAGGTTTTCGACGAAGTGGAGGATAGCCGAGTGGTCGGCTTCCTGGTCGCCGGCGTTGACCAGCGCGCCGAGGATTTGCTGTACCAAGGCGGTAGCCGGCAGGGGTACATTCAATTCCTGGGCGGCTTGCAGGACATTCCGCAGGTCTTTCTGGTGGAGGCGGATGCGGAAGCCGGCTTGAAAGTTGCGGTCGAGCATCATCGGGGCTTTGGCTTCCATTACGGCGCTGCCGGCCAGGCCGCCGCGGATGGCGTGAAAGACTTTTTCCGGGTCGACGCCGGCTTTCTGGGCCAGGACGAGGGCTTCGCTGAGGGCGGTGATGTTGAGGGCGACGATAATCTGGTTGGCAAGCTTGGTGGTGTTGCCGGCGCCAATGTCGCCGGTCAGGTTGACGGTGCCGCCGACCACATCAAGGATGGCGCGGCACTGGTCGAAGATTTCCGGCTTGCCGCCGACCATAATGGCGAGGGTGCCGGCGATGGCGCCGGGTTCGCCGCCGCTGACCGGGGCGTCGAGCATTTCTACGCCCTGGCGTTGACATTCGGCGGCGATTTTCTGGGACATCAGGGGGGAAATGGAACTCATATCGATGATGATGGAGCCGGGTTTGGCGCCCTCGAGGACGCCGTTGGGGCCGAGGATGGCGCGTTCGGAGTCGGCGGAGTCGGGGAGCATCGTGATGATTTTGTCAGTGGCAGCGGCGACGGCGGCGCTGGAGGATGCGGGGGTAGCGCCTTCGGTAGCCAGTTCCTCGACCGGTTCGCCGATGATGTCGTAGACGGTGAGGTCGTAGCCGGCTTGCATCAAGTTGCGGGCCATGGGTTTCCCCATAATGCCCAAGCCGACAAAGCCTATTTGTTCAGCCATTTTTAACTCCAAGCGAGGGGCGGCAAGGCCGCCGATTTCAGCGTTGCTACTTTACCACAGAAGGGGCGGGGATGCCAGGCGGGGTTTTACTGAGGTTCCGTTTGCTTTTGGTTGTTTTTTGATTCAGCGGTTTTATGCCGTACTTTCCATAACAGACTTGACACTCGGATACCTTGTCCCTTACCCTAACTGGCAGTTGTCGAGGTGTTGCGAATCCATCTCGGCGACCGGGTTCATAAGGGACGGGGCAACACTCTCCGTCCACCTCCGGGGAAACCGACTCCCGTTTCGCGGGGGCCGGTTTTCTTTTTGCCGCTATGCTAGACTGCCCGGATCCGTTTGCCCCGGATACCAGAGCGCGGGGCAATCACCCGCCGACGCCCTTTCACCGGTATTGCCGGGGTTGGCGGAGCAACCCGCGCCTGCTTGGGAGCTTGCGGTTGTTTGCGCTTGAGGGAACGGCGACCATTGCTTGCCGCCGCCTTTGCTGGCTTATCGGGCGGCCGGTCAGGGTTTTCCCTCCGTTTCAGCCGCTTTATCACCGCTTGCGGTTTCAACTCCGGCAAGTCCCGGCGCGGAGGCGGTATCAGCCCATCCCGGGACAGCACCACATCCTCCCACTCAGTAAAAGGTGCGTTCACCCGCGCCCGCTGCGCCGGCGTATCAAAGCCCAGCGATTCGTGTTCCCGGAACAGGTTGTAGGTCAGTGTCCAGCCGTCCAGATACCTTTGCCCCGTTTCCAGACTATCCAGACCCCGCAAGGTCTTTACCCGTTGCCGGTAAGTCCCTTGCAGCCGCTCCGCCAGATAGATTACGCCGCCGGTTACCGCAAAGCCGCCCAGGATGATGGCAACTTTGCCCAAGAAGGTACTTTTGGCCGCCGCCGGGGCGACGCTGAGGCTGAGGGCGGCGATGGCTACCGCGATGGCGATAACCACGGCGAAGGTGGCGACATAGACGATAATTTTGACTATCTTTATTGTAGCACCTCCCGGGTGGATTTTCACGCCGGGGGAATTATATAACCAGGGCGATTGCATATATCTAGTAATTTGCTTGCTGTTATTTTCGGGAAAACCGGGAAGGGCTATCCTTAACCGCCGCTTTATTCCCTAGAGGAGGGTCAGGGCGGCAATGCCGGCCAGCACCAGCAGGATGGCGGCCAGTTTCACCGTCAGGGTGCGCAGTTCCAGCGGCTCCTCGAGGAGCGGCAGTAGGCGGGTGCTGAACAGGGCGCTGAATATGAATACGAACAGCGGCCGGGTGGCCGTTGCCGTGGCGACCAGGGAGACCGGCCCCAAGCTGATGGCGGTTACATTCAGCAATACGGCAAAGGGGGCCAAGGCAAATTCCGCCAGAAACAGCAATAACGCGGTGCGCCAGTCCTGCACGGCGGTGAGCAGCTGCCGCCAAGCCCGGGGCCGCCAGAGCAGGGCAAATACCATCCCCATTCCGAAGTTCCGCATTCCGAAAACCAGCCAAACCGGGAGTTCGTCCAACGCCTGTTTGCCCAACACGATGCCCAGGGCGGTCAGGATACTGGCCCCTAACAGGATAGGCAGGGCGCGGTTGATGCGGATGGCGAGGCCGCCGCGGGAACCCCATACCGATATTAGGAAAGCCCCGGCTACTACCGCTACGATGCCGCCCCATTGGCCGAGGGACAGGGTTTCGCCGAGAAAGGCTACGCCCATTATGGCGACGAATACCGGGAAGGTGTGGATGATGGCGGAGCAGCGGGAAACTTCCTCGAGTTTGTAGCCCCAGAACATCATCGCCAGCGCGCCGCCCCAGCATAAGCCGGAAGCGACGCCCCACAGCAAATCGACCGGGGCGGCGTGGTCGGGGATACCGGTCATGATTACGGCCAGAGTTCCGTAAGCCAATAACGATACGGAAACTCCGGCGTAGAAGGCCGGCAGGCTGGGCATATTGTAGGAAGCCAGGCGTTTGTCCAGAACGGAGACCATTCCCAAGAGGCCGGCGCTGGACAGGGCAACCCACAGGTAAAGCAGGCTCAATTAGCCCTCCTCCGGGTGGGTGGAAATAAAGCGGGCCGATTTGGCCGGGTCAATATGGGGGGCGCGCACTTCCACGCCGGCTTGTTCCTCTTGCAGCAAGACGGTTACGCTGCTGTCCCGGTCTTTCCAGCCCCGGTTGACGGCTTGCATCGCGACCTGTTCGGCCAGAGTTGCCATGGGCATCGGCACATTGTATTCCCGGGCCAGTTCGGTAGCCAAGGCGATGTCTTTGTGGGCTAACTCGAGGGCAAAGCTGGCCGGGTCGAATTCGCCGCGGAACATAGTACGCACCAGTCCTTCGTGGAGAATCCGCATCCTTCCCAAAGAACCCCGGCGCATACCCTCCCACAGGGCTTCCGGCTCGACGCCGGCTTTGACGCCTAAAGTCAGACCTTCGGCGATGGCTTGGCGGACGCTGTGGCCGACCATATTATGGACCAGTTTGCAGACGGAGCCGGCGCCGATTGCCCCGGCGTAAAAGACCTTGTCGCCAAAGGAGTCGAGGAGCGGCTTGATGCGTTCATAGATTTCCCGGTCGCCGCCGACCATTACCGCCAGGTTGCCGCTGGCGGCGCCGGTCTTGCCGCCGCTGACCGGGGCGTCGAGGACATACGCCCCCTTGCGGCGGAATTGGGGTTCAATTTCCCGGATTAGGGTGGGACGGCTGGAGGAAAGGTCCACATAGACGCTGCCGGGGCGGATGCCTTCCAGTACGCCGGCATTGCCGAGGGCTACCGATGCCACTTCTTTGGGGCCGGGCAGGGAGGTAAAGGTGATGTCGCTACGCTCGGCGACTTCGGCGGGGGTATTGGCCAGCCGGGCGCCGTGTTCCAGCAGGGGCAAGGCGGTTTCCTCGCGCAGGTCATAGACGACCAGGGGATAGCCGGCGCGCTGAATGTTGCGGGACATTCCGCCGCCCATATTGCCGAGGCCGATAAAGCCGATGGTTTCCATAGGTTGACTGCCTCCTTAAAGCTGCGCCGGGCAATGCCGGCGGGATGCCGGGTCTGTGTTAATGTGGTTATGGGATAATGGGGTTTGACCGGGGGCATTGTAGGCGGCGGAAGGGGTATGGGTCAAATTGCCCAATAGTCGGTACGCAGTTGAAAAATGACGGGTTTTGTTGCCGTAAAACCCACCTTGCGCCGTTCTGGATTACATTTCCTTTCCGGCAGCGGCCCGTATATTAGCTATTATTTCAGATGAAAAGTTGCTCCCATTCCAGCTCAAATTCCCTATCTCCGGCGGCCGGCCAACCGGAGGGGAGGGACAGGTGCCGGTTGGTCAGCGGCGGGAAGGGCAAGGTTTCCGCTAAAGTTGCCGCGGCAGCGGCCGGCATAAATCCCCATAAGTTGGAGCGGCCTACCCCTTTGCCCTGAACCAGCGCCTTGAAATTTCCCATGCCGTCCGGATTGACGAGAGCCAGCAATCCGGCCCGGTTGGCGGCCAATTCGGCCCGGGCTAGGGGCAAGGCCGCCAACCGCCGCCGGAATTGGTCAAAGCCCAAGCTGCGGAGCAGCCGCGCTTGATTGGTAAAGCCCAAGGGCGTCAACCCGGCCCGGCGGCCGGCGTTCACTACTGAAGTGAAGTCCACTTGAGCGGTTATATCCTGGCGGCCAATGCGCTGTAGGGGAGCGTCGGTCTGAGTATGCCGATAGTAGGTGGTCAGCGTACCCCGGGGGCGCAGCCGGCTAGCGTACAGTTCGGCCGCCGGCCGGCCGTAGTCGATGGTCAAGACAAACCCGGCGTCCAGGGCCGCCGCGATTTCCCCGGCCCAGTTGTCCAGTTGCAAGTTTATTTCGGCGGTTTGTCCCTCAGCCAGTTCAATCCCCAACTCCGCGAACCGGGCGGCCAACGCCGGGGTCGACGGTTTGCCCAAGGTTTCCACTAATACCCCGCTGTCGTCAAGGGTGATATAGACTTCTTGCAACTTGCCTTGTTCCGGCCTTACTTGATGCACGGGAAAGGCATCCAGTAATTCGTTGGACAGAATGACGCCGCATAGCCCGCGCAAAGGCAATCCGTCCGCTATAACGCGCGCCGCGCCGGGCCCGGCTCCCGCTAACTCAAACCGGGGCGGCGGGCAGCGGTCAATACATATATAGCGCAGGGCATTGCCGAAGCCGCCCGGCAGTTGGGCGGCCGCAGCTCTAATATCCCGGCACAACAGACCATTGCCGGCCCCCAATTCCACCAGGTCAAAAGGATTGGGATAGTCCAGCAGCTGCCAGCACTGGTAGAGCTGAATGGCCAGCAGCGCGCTAAAGGCGGGATGGGCTAATGGGCTGGTGTAATAGTCTCCGGTCGCCCCGAACGGTTCGGCCGCGCCCGGCCCGCCGGCGTAATAGCCCCCGCCCGGCCAATAGAGGGCTAACTCCATAAACTCGGCAAAGGTTAGGGGGCCGCGCTGCTGAATACGGCGGCGGACTTCATTTTCGGGGGACATAGTGGCTACCCGGTCGGCCCGGCCCCGTCCCGGACGATAGCGGGCAATAGGCTGATGGCGCTGGCTGCCGGCTGCTCTAACCTGCCGCCCAATCCGGATTGACTGCTACGCCCCAAAGGAACCGGCGGCTCCGGCTCCTCCCCGGTTGTGGTTACAATGCACCCGGCGGCGGTGAGAGCGGCGCGGGTTTCGGCGTCTAAAGCCATTTCCGCCGCCGCCACGGCCGGGCCGGCGGTCAGCAAAACCGGCAGCAATAGAAGCGGGTCAATAGCCCGCTCCGGCGGCGCTGCGGATAAGGCCGCTGCCAAACGGGTCAGGACGGCAAGGCCGGCGTTGTGAAAGTCCGCCAGTTCCGGGGGCGGGAGGACATTTCGCATTTCGAGCAAAGCCGGCCGGAGGGCTTGCAAGGCGGCGGCGTTGGTGGTGTTGGCGTCCAGCAAAGCGGTATTTGCCGCCGCCTGCGCACCGCAGTGTTGGGCGTATTCGGCAACGGTCAAAGGGACGGGGCCGGTCGGCGTGGGGGTGGGGGTGGGCGGCGGCGGGGGAGTAGGCGACGGGGTAGGGGTTGGAGTTGGCGTGGGAAGTGGGGTCGGGGTGGGCGTGGGAGTAGGAATCGGCGTAGGGGTAGGCGGCGGCGGGGGCGTAGCGGTTGCCGCTGGAGTAACCGCTACCGCCGGCGGTGGGGTCGCCGTAGCACCGCCGCCGCTGCAAGCCGGCAATAAAGCGGCGAGCAGGAAAAGAAGCAGGGCGACCGGCAGGCGGCGCATCAGGACAATTCCTTGACGGGATAGGCGGCCAACAACTGCCATAACCGCCTACCGGCCATCCTTACCCGGCGGCCCGGCCGGCGGCGGCTCGTCAAAAGGCAGCCCCGCCCGCTCCGCAGCCATCCGCCGCTCATTCCAACCAACCCACTTCTGGTTGGCTTCCTCCTGCCCCTCCTTCAGACCTTCCTTCCGGCCTTCCTTCCGCCCCTCCTTCAGACCTTCCTTCCGGCCTTCCTCCTGCCCCTCTTTCCGCCCCTCATCCTTCAACTTGTTGATCGCCCCCGGAATCAGCAGTACCATACGCCCCCCAAGCTCCGTGCAAATCGTGAAAGTCAACGCCACCCCGGCCGACAACCCAAAGATCGCCGCCAGCAGAAACACATAAGACCCATCACCCCACTTCACCGCCCCCCAATGCCGGCTCAGCAGCACAGCCAGTACCGCCAGAAAGACGATGTAGTAGATGACCCAATACTTGCCCCAGCGTTCCACTGAACCCCCATCCTCCAAAAAGGGCAGGCATCGCCATCATCCTGCAACGCCCGCCCCACTGTCAACGCTCCCCTGGAAATGGAACCGGCAACAGCAACCGCCGCCGCGCCGCCGCCCTTACCCCCTACCCCCGCTCCGCCAACGGCACATACTCCAAATCCATCTCCCCCGTATACTCCAGAAGCGGCCGAATCAGGATGTTGTCCCCGAACTGCTCCACGCACTGCAGCGTCCACCCCGGAATCCGCCCCAGCGCAAAAATCGAAATGAACAAATCATCCGGAATCCCCAGCAGGTAGTAAATCGAACCCGCGAAAAAGTCCACATTCACGAAAATGCCCCGGGACCGATAGGGCACCATCGCATTCTCCTCCACATAGGTCAAAATCTGAAACCAATGCGGCTGCCCCACCTTCTCGCTCAAAACCCGCGACCGCTCCCGCAAATGGCGCGCCCGGGGATCCTCGGCCCGATAAACCCGATGCCCAAACCCCATTATCCGCCCGCCGTTATCCAGGATGTTCCGGCAATACTCCTCGGCATTCTCCGGCTGCCCGATTTCCAACGCCATTTTCATCACTTCCTCCGCCGCCCCCCCATGCGCCGGCCCCTTCAGCGTACCCACGCCGGTCACCACCGCCGAATGCAAATCCGAAATGGTTGACGCGGTCACCCGCGCCCCAAAGGCCGAGGCATTGGCCCCGTGTTCGGCGTGCAGGATGAAATCCACATCCAGCAAATCCGTCGTCTCCTGATCCGGAACCTCCCCAAACAGCATATACAGGAAATTCCCGGCGTGGTTCAAGTCCGGGTTCGGCGCCACCGGCTCCAACCCCTGCCGCAGCCGATGATGCGCCGCCACCACCGTCGGACCCATCGCCGTCAACCGCACCCCCTTCCGCAGCGTCGCCCCCGTCGAATTGTCATTCACCTCCGGGTCAAAGGCCGACAACGCCGACATCCCCGTCCGCAGCGCATCCATCGGATGGCTCCCCTTCACCAACTCCAGCACCTGGATAACCTCGTCCGGAATGCGGCGGTTGGCCCGCAAAGTCTGGTCAAACTCCGCCAACTCCGTTCGACTCGGCAGCTTGGCGTACAGCAGCAGGTAAATCACCTCCTCAAAGGTGGACTGCTCGGCCAAATCGTGAATGTTATAGCCGCGATACAGCAGCTTCCCCTCCTCCCCGTCAATAAAACTGGACTCCGTAGTGTCCAGATAAACATCCTTCAGTCCCTTCCTGATTTCCGGGGCCATCAACCAACCTCCTGCCGGGTGTTTCCCGATAGCGGGCGGCGTCAACCCGCCCGCCGCCAACTTCCCAAGGAAAACGCGGAAAATGCTGCCGGGAATTGTACCACCGCCCCAAAAGGGGTGTCAACCCACCCCAACCCCGGCCCGGCGGCCCATCGCATATAGCAACCACCATCCCCATAACCGAAACCGTCATTCCCACTTTCACGAAAATGACGGCAAGTAAGTTGTGCTACAATATACCCCGTTGCCCGGAACCCCAACGGCAAGGAGCGCGAAACTATGGCCGACCAATTCAGCGGCGTCCACTGGATGCTGGCTACCCCCTTTCAGGAAAACGAGGAACTGGACTTGCCCTCCATTGGCAATCTAATGGCAAAGGCCCAGCAGTCCGGCTGCCAGGGCGTCGTGGCTCTGGGCGTTACCGGCGAAGCCGCCCGCCTCACCGACGCCGAGCGGCGGGCCGTGGCCCAAGCCGTCATCGCCCACGCCCACGGACTGCCGGTAACCTTGGGTACTACTGCCGCCAGTACCAACGCCGCCATCGCCTACAGCCGGGAAGCCCAGGAGTTGGGGGCGGCGGCGGTAATGATTTCCGCCCCGCCGATGGGCAAGCCCAACCCGGACACCCTCTTTGCCCACTACCAGCGCATTGCCGCCGCCATCGACCTGCCCATCGTAGTGCAGGACTACCCCCAAACCTCCGGCGTCTCTATGTCCCCGGCCCTTATCGCCCGCCTCTATCAGGAAATCCCCAGCGTCCAATACCTCAAGCTCGAAGACCCGCCGACCCCAACCAAAATCACCGCCATTCGCGCTGCCGCCGGGGACGACCTCGCCATTTTCGGCGGCTTGGGCGGAATGTACCTGCTCGCTGAACTGGCCCGCGGCTCCGCCGGCGCAATGACCGGCTTCGCCTACCCGGAGGCCCTGGTCGCCATCTGCCGGGCTATGGCCGCGGGCGACCGGGCTGAAGCCGAAAGCGTCTTTTACCGCCACCTGCCCCTGCTGCTCTTCGAGTTTCAAGAGGGTATCGGCGTCGGCATCCGCAAGTACGCTTTGCAGCAGCGGGGCTTGATTGCCACCGCCCGCGTCCGCCATCCCGGCCCGCAAATCCCAGCGGAATCCCGCCAGGAATTTCACCAACTGGCGGCCGCCATAGGGCTGGAGTAAGCCGCCCCGGTCTATCGCCTATAGCAACCGTCATTCCTACGCTAGCAACCGTCATTCCCACGAAAGTGGGAATCCAGCTAGATATATACGATAGTCCTCCCTCCCCCACCCCTCCGCAACTATCGCAACTACTCCCCCCGCCGCCCAAACTTCCGCTCATACGCCGCCGCCCGCACCCGCATCGCATACTCCAACGCCCGATCCGCCCGCGGTAGCCCTTGCAGCGTAATCCCAGGCCGCAGCTCCCGCCGAAACGCCACCTCCGCCCGCAGCTCCTTCAAGTCCAGATCCAAATCCCGCTTCAGCTGGTTATGCGTCGGGCAAAGCGGCGCCCGGTTCGTAATATCATCATCCCCGCCCACACTCCGGGGGATGATATGATCCAGCTCATAATCCCCCAGCGCCAATTCCTCATCCGCATTACGGCTTTCATAGCCGCAGCACCACGCCTTGCCGTTGCTGAATTGCAGCAAAGCGGCAAGCATCTCCTCCCGGTCCATCAGCGTGGACTCCCGCTTGTATTGCCGCCCGCCTTGCCGCCGGTTATCCGTCCGCAAGGGCTTAACCTCCACCCCGCCGCCGCCATCCGTCCGCTCCGGCAATTCCCCCGGCCCATGCACCGTAACCGTCGGCTCGCTCCCCATCACCTGCTGCCCCGTAGTTTTATCATTACAAGTCAGCAGCGGCAAATCCCCGCCCTTGTTAAACTGCCGCTTAAACACCGTCCACGCCCGCGGGTTAATATCGCACGCCACCCATTGCCGCCCCAACTTCTCCGCCGCCACCGCCGCATAAGCGCAACCCGCAAAGCAGTCCAAGACTACATCCCCGGGGTTAGTGCTGGCTTGAATAATCCGCTCGGCTAATGCGACCGGCTTTTGCGTCGGATAGCCCGTGCGCTCTTTACTCGTCGGCGGCAGGAAGTTAATGTCCAGCCAAGTGTCATGCATCGTAACGCCCTTGTTCGGGGCCTTGCGCTTTATGTAGTTTCCCGCCCCATCCTTCAAGCGCACCAGTTTGCCGTCCACCACGCCGCGCACCGTGTCCTCGATGAGACTTTCATCCGCATAGGGTTGCAGCAGCTTGTTAAACACATACTTGCCGCCCTTGGCATACCACAGGATAGTGTCGTGCATCTGTTGGAAACGCGTCGCCGTCGCCGTCCAGCGGCGATACTTCCAGATGATTTCGTTTCGCAGATTATCCTTGCCAAACACTCCGTCCAACAATTGGCGCAAATAGCCGCTTGCCGTATGGTCGCAGTGCAGGTACAAGCTGCCCGTCGGCTTGAGGATCCGGTGCATCTCAAACAGCCGTATCGCCATAAATGCCAAGTAAGCGGCAACGCTGTCCCCGTGTATCTCCCGGGTCGCCTCAATCAGCAGATTCACCGCCGGATGGGTCGCCTTAATCCCATCCACCCAATCCGAGTGAATGTCCTTATCCCAAGCCCAAGTATCCTTGTAGCCGCCCCGGGCCCGGGAATCATCCGGCCAAGCGATGCCGGCGGTATCGGCCGCTTCTTGGGATGTAATATCCCAATCCTTCAGCAGGCGCAGCTCGTTGTCCCTCTCGTGGTCTTCGAGCTTTGGCTTCAGCTTATCCGCCGTAAAAGTATCGTTCTTGGCAAAGGGCGGGTCAATGCACACCAAGTCCACCGCCCCGCTGTTTATCGCCCGCAGAAAATCCAAATTATCCGCGATATACACCCCTCGGTTCACCCCATTAAACGCGGCCGTAATGTCGCCAACGCCCTTGCCCTTTGCCACCACAAAACCCCCTTACCTTCCCAAAATTTCCCCGCCTTCAAGTATTTCCCCCACCCCCCCGCATTATCCCCGCCCCCACTGCCCTTTGTCAAACCCCCAGCGTCACCCCGGCCCCGCCCCGCCGCCTATCGCAACCATCATCCCCCGTCATTCCCACGAAAGTGGAAATCCAGAACTCCCCACTTCCAAAAATCATCCGAAAATTCCTCCCAAAAACCCCCTTGACAAACCCCCAAACCATCCCCCATAATAAAACCCGTCAAGGTTGACCTGACCCCGGGACGCCGGGTTCCTTACGCTAAGCTTACCGTAAAACTTAATAGCTCCTCACAGCGCGCTGTGGGCCCCGGCCGGTCTAAACCACCGCCGGACGCCTTTAACACTCCTCCCCCGGGGAACGGCATAAGGCCCCGTAAATCCCCACCCGGAGCAGCGGCCAACGGCAAATCCCACCCGCCGTCAAACCGCAGCCCCATCCCTACAGGAGTCGGAGCAACCCAGGTTGACTGGAGAACGGTCAACCGCGGTCGCAACACCGGGCCAACCCGCCGGCATGGCAACCATACCAACCGGCGCCAGTAGCCAACTCAAGGTAGCGCAACCGTCATCGGCAGTCTGGCCGGGAAACTCCGGGCGGAGCAAGCCAGGATCCCCCTCGGAGCAGGCAACCCAATGACCAGCCTTGCCAACCTTCTCCCGACAAGGCGGAAACCGCGGCCGCGGTTTCCGCCTAAACCGGCATCCCCCGCTATCCCCAAACTTCCTTTCCCCGCTTACCCCCCAACCCGGCCGCGCCGGCGCAGCAGCCCCCGCAGCGTGGCCGGGGCATTGGGTATTGACCAGTGCATCAGAGTATAAATGACCGGCACCACCAGCAACGTCAACATCGTCGAACTGACCAGCCCGCCAATAACCACCGTCGCCAGTTCCGCGCCGATAATGCCGCCCCCTTCGTCCGTGGACAATGCCAGGGGAAACAAAGCCAGCGTAGTAGTGAACGCCGTCATCAGGATGGGGCGGATGCGTACCCGCCCGCCGCGCAGCAGGGCATCGTGAACGCCCCAGCCCCGCTCCCGCAGCTGCTCCACAAAGGTTATCAGCACAATGGCATTCGTTACCACAATGCCAATCAGCGTCAGGAAACCCATCAACGCCGACATACTCAAAGTGCGGTCCGTTATCCACAACGCCACCAACGCCCCGGCTATCGCCAAGGGCAGGCTCAAGACGATGATAAAGGGATTCCGCAACGACCCCAGGCTGGCCACCATTACCAGATAGACCAGGACAATGCCAATGCCCATCGCCAGAAAGATGTCCTGAAAGCCCTCCGCAACTTGGGAAAAGACGCCGCCGGTCTGGATTTCCACCCCCGGCGGCAAGTTCAGTTGGTCAATAACCTCTTGGGTGGCGTTGCTGACGGCTTGGGTGTTGACCGCCGTAATAGTGCCGGTAATCGTCGCCGAGCGGTTGCCGTCAAAGCGGCTGACCGTTACCGGCCCCTGCTCAATGGCAATGTCGCTGATAGAACCCAGCTGGACAATGCCCAACGGCCCCTGCACATTCAGATTTTTCAGCCGGTTGATGTCGTCAGCATCTTCTGGGCGGCCGCGCACCACTACATCCATCGTAATATCGTCCAGCTCAATATCGCTCACATCCTGGCCGAGGATAAAGCGGTTCAGCTGCCGGGCGACTTCAGCAGTAGAAAGCCCGTATTGGGCCGCCGCCTGCGGGTCGATGCGGATGGTTACTTCATCCCGGGCTTGGCTGATGCTGCTGCGGACATTGATAACGCCGTCGAGGGCCGCCAGCTGCGGCTCCAGTTCCCGGGCCACCGCCACGATTTCGCTGAACTTGGCCCCGGTGATGGTTACTTCCAAATCCTCGCCGCCGGGGCCGGCTGACTGGGCGGTCAGAATATACGCCACGCCCTCCGGCGCTTCCGGCAGCTGCTCCCGCACCTGGTCGGCAATATCCGGCGGTGCGCCGTCCCGAATCTTGACGGTAAAGGTAGCGCTGGCGGCGGCCCGGTTCAGCGTAACCTGATACATTTCCACCGGCCCCGCCGCCCCCCGAAAGCGATCCAGGCTTTCCTCGATGCCCTTGACCTGGCTGAAATTGCTGCCGATAGCGCTGCCCGGCGGCAGTTCCACCGTTATCGTCAAAGAGGTCGGCGTACTGGCCGGGAAAAAGGTTATTGGAATGACCAGAATCAAGGCCAGGCTGGCCCCGGTAACGGCAATCGCCGCCAGCAGCGCGGGCAGTTTGTGGGAAATCGCCCAAGTCAGTACCGGGGAATAGAGCCGTTGCAGCCAGGTTTCCGGCCCCAAATCGGCATCGCCGCTGCCGACACTGGGCAAATCCCCCGGCCGCAGCAGGATAACGCACAACACCGGCACGGCGGTAAGGGCCACGGCGGTCGAAGCCACCAGCGCAAAGCTCACCGACAAGGCAAAGGGCGTAAAGAACTCCCCGACTACCCCGCTGATGAATGCCAAGGGGATGAATACCACCACGGTGGTTAGCGTCGAGGACAGAATCGCCGCCCCCACTTCCTGGGTGCCAACGATGGCGGCCTCCATCCGTTCCTTGCCCTGCTGCACATGGCGGTAGATATTTTCCAGCACCACGATGCTGTCATCGACCACCCGCCCCACAGCAATTGCCAAGCCGGCCAAACTCATAAAGTTCAGCGACATATTGGCCGCGTACATCAGCAGGATGCCGCTAAGCACACTGAGCGGTATGGAAATGCCGATAATGATAGTGGGGCGCAGGGTAAGGGACAGGCCGCGCAGCAACGTAGGCCGCAGGTTAATCAGGAAAATAAAAACGGCGGTAACGGCAAAAAGAAAGCCCAGCGTCCCGGAACGCAGCAGGTTGGACAGGGAACCCTCCACTTCCGGCCCGTCGTTGGTCAGCTCCAGCAGTTGAATATCCGGGGGCAGCCCGGTCAGCGCATCGGCCATTACCGCCTGAATGCCCCGGGTTACATCCACGGTATTAGCGTCCGGGTCTTTGACAATAATAATGTTGAGGCTGGGGCGGCCGTTGGTGCGGGAAATGCTGCCGGCGGCCGAAGTGCTTAATTCCACTTCCGCCACATCCGAAAGCAATACCGGCCGTTGCCCCCGCAAATCGGTGGAGGGCGCGGCCGCATCCGCCGGCAAAGTTACCCGCTCGTAGCCGATGGTCAACGCCCGGATTTGCCCCAGGGAACCCAATTCGTGGGCGGCCCGCACCGGGTAGGTGATGGCGTTGTCGGTAATGCTGCCGGCCGGCAGGCTGATATTGTTGCCGGTAATGGCGTCAGCCACTTCGGATAGAGAAAGCCCCAAATCCTCCAGCTTGGCGGTGTTGACGGTGATGATGACCTGTTCCTCCACCCGGCCGTCGACATTGACGCTGTTGACGCCCTCCACCCGCTCGAACCGGGGAATTACCAAGTCGTCGAGAATCCGCTGCAAGGATACAATGTCCCGGTCGCCGGAGGCGCTGACCTGCATAATGGGAAAGACATTGTTGTTGATGCGCGTAACCCAAGGATTATCCACGCCGTCCGGGAAGTTAATGCCGTTGACCTGGCTTTGGATGTCCCGTTCCGCCTCTTTCATATCCTGGCTGTAGTCGAAAGTGGCGATGACCGTGGACAGGTTCTCTTGGGAAGTGGATTCGGTTTCGGTCAGCCCGTCCACGCCGGCGATGGCGGTCTCGATGGGTTCGGACACTTCCCGCATCACCGTTTCCGGGTCGGCGGTGGGGTAAGCGGTGGTGATGAAAATGGTAGGAAGTTCAATGTCCGGGAAAAGTTCCCGTTCCAACTGGTTGTAGATATACACCCCACCGCCCAGAATGAGCAGAATCACCAGCAGCGTAACCGAACTGCGCCGCAGAGCCAATTGGGTGATAAAGGTCAAAGTTGCGCCTCCGGGAAAATTGCGGGAAAGGAATAAATAAAAATGCGGTATTCAGGATACGCAATAATCGGGAAAATGGAAAGGGGTAAAAGGCGGCGGTTCAGGGCAATTGCCCGTTGCCATCCCCAGCCGGACATTGCGCGCCGGCCCGGGGCGGCATTAGAATGGGGCGGTTTTATCAGTCCTACCGGCAAAGTTTCCGGCGGCCCCAGTCAATTCCAGCCCGGAGAGGTTAGCGTGGCAATCAGCAGCCAGTCGGCAATCTTAACCAATGGCGGACGGCAAGGGGAATTGGGGTTTGCGGCGGCCCCGGTCGAAAACCCGGACTATCTCTCCCGCCAAATCATCACCTACATCGGCAACAAGCGGGCCTTGCTGGGGCAAATCGGTTTGGCGGTAGAGCAGGTCAAGCGGCGGCTGGGGAAGGAGCGGCTGGCGGTGTGGGATGCGTTCAGCGGGTCGGGGGTAGTGTCCCGGTATCTGAAAGCCCATTCGGAGCTGCTGGTCAGCAGTGATTTGGAGGATTACGCGGCGGTTATTGCCCGGTGTTATCTGGGGAATAGGAGCGCGGTGGACTGGCCGGCTCTGGAAAGCGTAGTATCCGAACTAAACGCCCGGGTTGACGAAAACCCGGTGCCCGGCGGCGGCTTTATCGCGGAACTCTATTCACCCCGGGATGAAAGAAACATCCGCCCGGGCGAGCGGGTGTTTTACACTCCGGATAACGCCCGCCGCCTGGATAACTACCGGCAGCTGATTGCGGATTGCCCGGCCGATTTCCGGGACTTGCTGTTGGGGCCGCTGCTGAGCGCGGCGTCGGTTCACTCCAACACCGCCGGCATATTCAAGGGGTTTTATAAAGACCGCCGCACCGGCATCGGGCAGTATGGCGGTACCGGCGCCGACGCCTTGTCCCGGATTAAGGGGCAAATTCGGCTGGAGCTGCCGGTATTAAGCAACTTCGAGGGGGAGTATCAGGTATATCAGGGCGATGCCAACCAAGTTGCCCGGGAAGTCAAAAACCTGGATTTGGCGTACATTGACCCGCCCTATAATCAACATCCCTACGGTTCCAACTACTTTATGCTGAATTTGCTGGTGAACTACCGGCGGCCGGCGGCGGTCAGCCCGGTATCCGGTATTCCCACGGACTGGCGGCGTTCCGGGTATAATGTGCGCCCCCAATCGCCGGAGTTGCTGCGGGAACTGCTGCAAAACATTGACGCCCCCTTTCTCCTGCTATCCTTTAACAACGAAGGCTTTATTAGCCGGGAAACTATGGAAACAATGCTCCGGGAAATTGGCGCGGTCAATACCGTTGCGATACCCTATAATACCTTTCGGGGTTCAAGAAACCTGCGCAACCGACCAACTTATGTTACCGAATGGCTGTTCCTGGTGGAAAAGACCCGCCGGAAAAGTTTCGATTTAGGATTCCTGACCGCGGCCCCGGTTTCATTACACAACTAGAGGCATCGTCAATGCAATTTGCCCTTTTCACCCATATTCCCTGGCCCGAAGGCGCGGAGCCGGGGCGGGTTATCGCCGAAGCCGTCGCGCAGGTACAGTTAGCCGAGGAGTTGGGCTTTTCCGGAGCCTGGTTCGCCGAGCATCACTTCTCCCGCTACGGCATCGGTTCCTCCTCCCTGGTGCTGGTCAGCAGCATTGCGGCGCAGACCAAAACTATTCGGCTCGGTACCGCCGTCCTGGTGCCGCCGCTGCATCATCCGGTACAGTTGGCCGAGGATACGGCGACTCTGGATGTGGTCAGCGGCGGGCGGTTGGATGTGGGCTTTGGCCGCGGCACCGCCGGCTACGAGTATGCCGGCTACAATGTGAACCAGCAGGAAAGCCAGGAGCGGTTTCAGGAAACGATCGGTATGGTGCAGGGGCTGTGGACGACCCCCAACTACAGCTGCGAAGGCCGCTACTACACCATTCGCCAAGCCAATCTGGTGCCGCCGCCGGCGCAACAGCCCCATCCGCCGGTCTATATCGCCGCCACCCGCACGCTAACCACCCTGGAATATGCGGTATCCACCGGCCATCCGCTAATTTGCGGAGTAGTGCTGGACCACGCCGACGCGCTGGATTTGTGCCAACGCTTCGTAAAAATGTCGGCGGCGGCCGGCTATAACATTCCCATGTCCCGCATCCCCTTTTTCCGCTACCTTCATGTGGCGGAAACGGCGGAACAAGCCCGGCAAGCGGCGGAGCCGGCCCTGGCGTGGACGATGGATATGACCGACTGGCGGCGCACCTTTGCCTACGGCAGCGAAGTTCACCAGCAACTGGCCGACTATCGCCGCCGCCGTACCCAACTGCCGCCGAGTTACGACTATCTGGCGGCCAATCGAGCCATCATCGGCAACCCGGAGCAGTGCATCGCTAAAATCCGGGAATTTCAGCAAGCCGGCATTGAATACTTCGGCTGCAACTTCGACTTTGGCGGAATGCCGCAAAACCAGGTGCTGCGGTCGATGGAACTGTTCGCCCGGGAAGTAATGCCGGCCTTGGCCTAGGGGCGGCAAGTCCGCGCCGACCTACTCCTCGCTGAAACTGTCAATTATCCGTTCCCGGTCGACGCCATAGGCGGCCAAAGCGTCCGCACAGACCGCTACTTTCAGGCGGTAGCCATAGGGCTTGGCTGGATAGGTGATGGCCCGGGTAATGATTTCCACCACATCATAGCGACAGGGATCCGTCTTGCCCTGAATGCGGTATTCCAGCCGCCAGTAGCGGCGGGTGCCGGCCCGTTCCTGCGCTACCGTTACTTCCTCAAAAAACCATCCCGGCGTCCGCGCTTGGGACATCAGCACATTGCGGCGGCTCGCCAAATAGTCGGCTAGGGAATGGTTGCGCGTCGGCAGTTGCTCCGCCGTGGCTTCAACCCGAACTTTGGCGTCCGGGCTGGCAATTTGATAGCCGGACGGGCCGCTCCAGGTTACTTGCCAACCCGCCGGCGCGGCAATGGAGTAAGCGTAATCGTTGTTGGTGTAAGTTTGCAGCGGCGCCGGCGTGGGCAGCGGCGTCGGAGTAGGCACCGGCGTGGGCGTAGCCGGAACTACGGTAATTTGGCCGGTGTTGATAAAATGCTCAAACTGCTGCTGGGTGAGCAGAACCTCCGCCCCGGTTTCCGGGTGACGGACTAAATGGCTTCCCGGCTGCGGCGTCGGGGTCGGCGTGGGTACCGGGGTGGGCGTCGGCACCGGCGTCGGGGTAGCGGTAGGCAAGGGTGTTGGCGTCAGGGTAGGCGTGGCCGTCGGCTCCGAGGTTGCCGTAGGTAGCGGCGTAGGCGTAGGCTCCGGGACTGGCGTCGCCGTCGGTTCCGGCACCACGGCCAAGGCTTCGACGATTTCCGGCGTCGGCTCGAGCGTATGCGGCGGCGCAGTCGGTGTCGGAGTAGGCAGGATTGCCGGCGCCGCCATCGCCGGCTCAGTGCCGCTGTTTGCCGAATAGTTTTGCCAAACGGTCCAGCCCACATAGCCCAATACGGCAAGGGCGGCCACAATTAGCAGCCCGGTAATGGCGGCCCCGGAACCGGATTTGCGGCGCGGCGGACTGCCGGACGGTTGGGACTGACGGTTGGGCGGCGGCTGATTCCTTTGCGGCTGCTGCTGCTGGTTGGGGGGAATTCGCCACTGCTCCGAATCCCCCGCCGCGCCGGTATTACCGGCAGGCGGCCTTTGTTGCGCCGGCCGACGGCTGGCCGCCGGGGTTTGCTGCGCCGGCTGGGGCGGCGTACTTACAAATCCCCTGCCTTGACAGGAGGGGCAGCGGATTTTCTTGCCATCGTGGTAGCGGATGATTTGCCCTTCGATGCAGTGCGGGCAAGGGTAGCGGTTGGGGCCGCCGCCGGACGGCGCCGCGCCCCGCCGACCCGTTGTGCAAGAGACACAAGTGCAAGCCGGGGGATGTTCCCCGCGTACATAATCCCGGTCATCTACCGGCATAAGCTACCTACCTTTCCGATGCGTCCGACTCCGCCCCCGTCGCCCCCGCCCGCTCCCGGAACACCTCCGCCAAATCCTGAACCAGGCCGGGGATGGCTTGCCATTGCGCCAAGGCGACGGTCAAGGCCCGGCGCGCCTCAAATCGCTCGGTTTCCCGGTAATCCAGCCAGATGCCCCAGCCAGCCCACAGCAGCAGGATGACCGCCAGCCAAGTCGCGATTTTCCGCAGCCAATCGTTCATTTTCCCGCCAAGCCCAACGCCGCCCCTACTGCTCCACGAATAGGGAGTAGTTGGTCAGGGCAATCTTTTCCCCGTCCTTGCGGCCCAGAATATAGACCGTATAGATGCCCGGCCCGAATTCAGCCAAGGTTTCCGACAAATCGGCGGCCACCGCAAAGTCCGCGCCGTCCACCTGCCAACGGTCGGTTTGCGTCCACGGCACCAGCCGGGACTTGGGATAAAGCGGCGGGCGCAGCTGGATGGTGGATAGAGTGCGGGACTGCTCCGGGGGGACATCGTAAGGGTTAGTCGCGGCGTCCCAACGGAACGGTGCCGGAGCCAGTGCCGCCGCCGAATAGAAACAGCTGGCCGGAGCCGGTTTCAGCAGAAAGGTAGCCGGCCGTTCCCCTTCGTTGTAAGAATGGGTAACATCCAGTTGCCCCAGGGTCAGCGGATGCGGCGGCCGGTCATACCAGACCTGCACGCTCTCCATAATAAACCCGTCTTTCAGACTGCCGGCAAAGCTCAGCGCGTTATTCTCCGATGCAATAGTCGGTTCGACGCTGAACTCGACATAATCGCCGGCAAAGTGCTGGGCTACCGAACAGGAAAATTCACTGCAAGCGATGCCCAAGTTCACTTGCTTGTGCCAGGGGTTCAGGATGTTTTCCCGATGGCGGGGACTCCGCATAAACCCCTGATGCAGGCTGTCGATGGACTCTTGGGGAGTGTGCGCGCGATAAGTTAAGCCTTCCTGCAAAACGCTGCCGGCGGTATTTTCGCGGACATAGTTGACGCCGCCGGCCCGGGTGTAGCGGGCATAGGGCGGCAAACCGTCCTGGCTCCAGTGGCCGACAAAGTTATGCTCCAGCATTGCGTCAGCGTGCTGTTGCGCGGCATCATTGCTGCCCAAGGCTACTGGGGACAAGCCGGCTTCCTGCCGGGCGGCGTTAATCAGCGCCAGCATATACTGCTGCCATTGGGGTAAGCCGGAGTCGGCGGCCAGAGACGCCGCTCCCCCTGCCGGCGGGTTTGCCGCGTCAGCCACGCCCGCGCCCGGCAGTTGGCCGGTGCGGTTAAACTCCTCCAGCTGCCCTTTAGTCAATTCCGCCATCACCCCGCTAGCCGGGTCGATGACCGAGTAGATTTCGGCAGCCGGCGCGGCAGTAGCGGCCGGCGGGGGCTGCGGCGTCGCCGTGGGCGTGACGCAGTCCACGGTAGGCAAGGGCGTCGGCGTGCTGCGGATGGGCGTAGCGGTCGGCGGCGGTGTCGCCGTAGGGGCGGGCGTAGCGGTAGGCTCCGGCGTGGGCAGCGGTACTGCCGGCTCCGGGGGCCGCCCGGCTACCGCCTCCGGGTTAATCAGCCCCACTATGCCGTTGCCAATCGCAGTGGGGATAGACTGCAACCGCGCCCCGGCGGTTGCCGCCGCCGTCCCCGCCGCAAGACCGCCGTTTTCCCGCGAGTCCTGCCAGACACCCCAACCTACCCACAGCGTCAGGGCAGCGATAACTACTGCCACCAAGATGACCAAAGGATTGCGGTAAATGGGCTTCGGGTTGGGCATAAAGCGGTTCCCTACTTGATTAACCTAAAGTATTGCCGGGGCATTTGCGGCGCCTATCATACCATAATCTACTCCACAAAAATGGTGTAGTTGGTCAAATCCACCTTTTCCGCGCCGGAACTAGCCCAGAGCTGCACCGTATAGACGCCGGGGCCGGCTATTTCCAGAACCGGCGTCAAGTCGGCGGCTACCCGAAAAGCCGCGCCGTTGACTTGCCACCGGTCGGCCGTAGTCCAGGGAACGGCGGCGGTATGGGCCAAATCCACCGGCAACGGCGGAATGTTGGCCCGGCCCAGTTCCGGGTTCAAGGTGTAAGGGTCAATGCCGCTTCGCCAGGCGTAGGTTGCCTGGTCATCCGGATAGTAGCGGCCCGGCCCGGGCGGAGAACGCAGAAATGTTGCGGGATACGGCCCCAAGCCGTAGGAATAAGTGACGTCCAGCTGTCCCAGAGTCAAAGCCCGCGGCGGCGGATGATACCAGACCGCCACGCCCGCCAACTCCATACCGTCCGCCAACCGGCCGGCAAAGCTAATCGTCCCGTCGGTAATAGCCGGCAATTCGTCGAACCGCGCATAATCGCCCGCAAACTGTTGCGCTACCCAGCAAGCGGCCGCATTGCAGGCAATGCCCAGGTTCACCTTACGATGCCAATGGTCGCGGATATTGGCGCGCTGCTCCGGGCGCGTCATCATTTCCCGATGCACCTTGGCCAGCAAAGCCGTCAAAGATTGGTAGTCAACGCCCGGCACGGCCGGCAGCGGTTCCAGGCCAGAGATGTTTTCCCGCTCCCGATGGACGCCGCCAGCCCGGGTGTAGCGCATATAGGGCGTCAACCCGTCCATCCCCCAATGGGAACGGTAGCCGTGTCGGGCCATATCCTCAGCGTGGCGTTGCGCCGCCAAGTTACCGCCGAGGGCTACCAGTGGCAAGTTGAAACGCGCCCGGTCGGTGTTAATCAGCGTCAGCATAAACTGCCGCCCGCCCATTAGTTCATCCGAGGAGAGGGGGAGCAGTTGATAAGGGGTTGAGAAGTCGAGTTCAGGGGATAGTTTTGCGGATGCCGCCGTTACGCCGTCTGCCGGCGCTACCGGGTTGTCCGCTTGAAATAATCCGATGACCGATTTCGGTATTTCCGCGAACCGGGCGCCGGCGGAAGCAAAAGCCCGGCCCGGCTGCAAGTTGCCATTCCACCGGTAATCCTGCCACAGGATAGTCCCGATAATGCCCAACAAAACCGCTACACAGAGGGCGATCAAACTCGGGATTATCTTACGGTACATTCGGCAGTCCAGCGGCAGTTATGTACGCTAGATAAGCCGCTGCCCCCTGGCGGCGATTTTACTACCGGGAGTCGTCGGGCTTATCCCCATCAAAGCCCAAGAGAAACTGCTCGAACTCCGGGCTGTCCGGGTCGATGCCGCGCGACCGGGCCGCCCGCAGCGCCGAAATCATCCGCATCCGCCCCCTTTTCCGCCCTTCGCTCCGACCCTCAGCCAGACCCTCGGCGTAGCCCAACGCGTGGCCCTCGGCGTAGCCCTCCGCATATCCCTTAGCCATTATCGCCCGCACCGTCCTGGGGATAAGTAACTCCATACGCCCCAAACCTTCCACTACGACGAATGTCGCCAGTCGGCAAAGTCCCGCCGTCAGAAGCTATCCCCTACCGGTCATCTCCCATCCCGTCAACCTGAAAGTCCAGGAGAAACTGCTCGAACTCCGGGCTGTCCGGGTCGATACCGCGCGACCGGGCCGCCCGCAGCGCCGAAATCATCCGATTCCGCTCCCTTTTCTGCCCCTCAGTCCGACCTTCGGTCCGCCCCTCAGTCAGTCCCTCGGCATGACCCTCCGCGTGACCCTCGGCGTGGCCTTCCGCATGGCCCTCCGCGTGGCCCTCGGCATGGCCTTCCGCGTGGCCCTCGGCGTGGCCCTTGTCCATTATCCACCGTACCGTCTTGGGGATAAGCAGCACCATACGCCCCAAACCCTCCACTACGACCACCGCCAGCAACGCATACCCGACGGCGGTACTGAATATGTCCGCCATCAACTCGACATCGTCCCACCGGGACAGCGTCCAGTCGTGCCGGTACATCAGAACCAGAACGGCTACCAGATACACCAGATAGTAGCCAATCCAGTAGTTTCCCAGAATCCTCTCGATGTTCCGCATTATAGCACACTACCGCGCCGGCTTTCGGCATTACTACCGAAAGCCGGCGCCGCTCCTTTCCCCCTACTCCTCGTCCCCATACTGCGCCTTCAGCGACTCCACCACCGCCGGGTCTGCCAGGGTAGTAGTATCGCCCAACGCCCGGCCTTCGGCCACATCCCGCAACAGCCGGCGCATAATCTTGCCGCTGCGCGTCTTGGGCAACTCCGCCGCAAAGTAAATATCATCCGGCCGCGCCATCGGCCCAATCTTGCCCGCCACATGAGCCTTCAGTTCCGTAATCAGGTCCTCCGAAGCCGTCACCTGGTCCTTGATGGTAACGAAAGCGACAATGGCCTGCCCCTTGATTTCGTGGGACTTGCCGATACACGCCGCCTCCGCCACCTTGGCGTTGTCCACCAGCGCGCTCTCCACCTCCATCGTGCTGATGCGGTGGGCCGAAACATTGATTACATCGTCCACCCGCCCCAGCAGCCAGAAGTAGCCGTCCGCATCCAGCTTGGCCCCGTCCGAAGTAAAGTAGGTATCCGGGTAGCGGGACCAGTATTGCTGCACAAACCGCTCCGGGTCGCCGTAAATTCCCCGCAGCATCGCCGGCCACGGCCGCTTGATGGTCAGATAGCCGCCCCCGCCCGGGCCGACCGGATTGCCCGCCGCATCCAGAATCTCCGCGTCAATCCCGGGGAACGGCTGCGTCGCCGAACCCGGCTTGAGCGTGGTAATCCCCGGCAAGGCGCTAATCAGAATGGAGCCGGTCTCCGTCTGCCACCAGGTATCCACCACCGGGCAGCGGCCGCCGCCGATATTCTGCCAATACCACACCCACGCCTCCGGGTTAATCGGTTCCCCCACCGTCCCCAGCAGCCGCAGCGTGGACCTATCATGCCGGTTGGGATACTCCTCCCCCCAGCGCATGAAGGTGCGGATGGCGGTCGGCGCGGTGTAAAGGATGGTGCAGCCGTACTTGGCGACAATGGCCCAGAACCGATCTCGGTCCGGATAATCCGGCGAACCCTCATACATCACCGAAGTAGCCCCGTTCGCCAGCGGCCCATAGACAATGTAGCTATGCCCGGTGACCCACCCAATATCGGCGGTACACCAATACACATCCTCCTCTTTCAAGTCGAAAATCCACTTGGTCGTGGCATAAGTCCCGGTCAGATAGCCGCCGGTCGTGTGGACAATCCCCTTGGGCTTGCCGGTAGTGCCGCTGGTGTAGAGCATATACAGCATATCCTCGCTGTCCATCGGCTCCGGTTCGCAGGTCATCGCCTGTCCCGCCACCAAATCGTGCCACCACACATCCCGCCCCGGCGTCATCCGCTCGTCGGCGTGGCCCGTGCGGCGCACCACTACTACCTTTTCCACCGGCGTAGCCCCCTCCAAAGCGGCGTCGGCATTCTGTTTCAGCTGAACGATACTCCCCCGCCGATAGCCCCCGTCGGCGGTAATCATCACCTTGGATTGGGAATCGTCGATGCGATCCCGGATCGACTCCGCGCTGAACCCGCCAAAAATCACGCTGTGCGCCGCTCCAATCCGGGCGCAAGCCAGCATCGCGATTGGCAGCTCCGGCACCATCGGCAAGTAGATGGTCACCCGGTCGCCCTTCTGCACCCCCAGGCTTTTCAGCCCGTTGGCAAACCGGCACACCTCCCGGTACAAATCCCGGTAGGTATAGACCTGCCAATCCCCCGGCTCCCCTTCCCAGATAATGGCCGCCTTGTTCCGCCGCGCCGTAGCCAAATGCCGGTCAATGCAGTTGTAGGCGGCGTTCAGCTGCCCGCCCACAAACCATTGGGCATAGGGCGGCTGCCACTCCAGCGTCTTATCCCAGGGCTTGAACCAATCCAGTTCGGCGGCAAAGCCCGCCCAGAAACCCTCCGGGTCTTTAGCGGCCCGGGCATAAACCTCCGGGTCGCTGATGTTCGCCTGCCGCGCAAACTCCGGCGGCGGCGGAAAAGTCCGATCCTCTTGCAGCAGCGCCTCGATACCTCCGGCATTCTCAACCATAATCGTTACCCCTTTGCGCGGCGCAGCGGCGGCGCGTCGAATGTTGAATACGGGTTGAATCCTGACCGCCGCCGGCCGGCAACAAGCCGCCGGCGGCCGCGGCTATTGTAATGTTACGGGAAGGGGGTTGGCAAATGGGGAATTGCCCGGTAGCATAGCGGTTCAGGACGGGCGCAATAGAATGCGCCGCCCATTCGAGTTGACGGAGAGGTCTAACCGCTATGGCTGATTACATCTACCTGGTACAAATGGACATTCCCGAGGAACACGAGGCGGACTTTAACCGCATCTACGACACCCAGCACATCCCCAACATCCTCCAAGCCCCCGGCGTCCGCAGCTGCCGCCGCTACCGGCTCGAATCCGCCGATGTGCCGGGCGTGGCCCGCTACGCCGCCATCTATGAAATCGACAGCCCCGAAGTGCCGGAGTCCCCGGCTTGGGTCGCCGCCTCCGACACCGGCGATTGGCCTACGCTGATTCGCCCGCACACTACCAACCGCTCCCATATCATCTACCGCCGCCTGCCCTAACCCCGGTTGGCGGCGGCTAACTCGGAATCCCCGCCGTGCTGGTGATTTCCACCAGGTTGTCCGCCGCCCCGAAGTTGGCGATAACCGCCGTGCGCGCCGGGTAATCCTGGGGGAAAAACTCCCGATAAACCTCGTTGAACCCCGGCAAATCCTCGGCCTTGGTCACATAGCAGGTATTGGTCAGCACATTCTCCAGGGAAGCGCCGGCCGCCGCCAGTATCAGCTGAATCCGCTCCAAAGCGTAGCGGGTCTGCTCCCGGATGCCGTCGCCGGTTTCCCCGGTAGTGGGATGGCGGCCGGTGCAGCCCTGCACAAACACCAGGTCGCCGAACCGCACCCCTTGCGACAGGGGATTGCTCCCCGGGGACAGCTCCGGGCAGGTAATTATCTCTTTCCGCGCCATATCAACCCTCCTCTAACCGCTTTTAACCAGTTGAACCCCGGCCGCCGGTTTGACCGCCGGCTCTCCCCGGCATACTATATACCGGGCCGCCTTTATGTCAAATCAATCCCGCCCCGGAGTTTCCCCAAAATGCAACCTGACCCCACAGCAACCGCCGCCGCCCCGGTAGCCGAATCCAGCCGCATCACCAGCCTTGACCTGATTCGCGGCGTGGCCGTGTTGGGCATCCTGCTGATGAACGCCGTATCTTTCAAGTACGACTCCGTCCCCTACTGGAATATCAGCGCCGGCGGGATGAACACCGGCTTGGATTGGGCAGTCGGCATTTTCGGCGAGATTTTCGTTGACCAGAAGTTTATGGCCTTGTTCTCCCTCCTGTTCGGCGCCGGCATTATGCTGTTCATCGACCGGGCGGCCGACCGCAGCAATCATCCCGTCCTGCTGAACCTGTGGCGCAACGCCTTGCTCCTGTTAATCGGCATCCTCCACGCCCTGCTCTGGCAAGGCGATGTCTTGACCGTCTATGCCTTATCCGCCCTGTTTCTGATTGCCCTGCGGAAACTGTCCGCCCCCGCCCTCATCAGCAGCGGCGCTGTCCTTTTCCTGCTGACCGCCGCCAACGGACTGCTGATGCAATACATTGCCAACACCACCAACGCCCCCTTGGCCGGCATCTGGACGCCTACCGACTTACCCTTAGGCCAAGGCGAACCGGTGGACAACCTGCTGCTCTTAATGCTGCTATTCAATTACTTCCTGCGCGGCTTGGGCTTGATACTGATGGGCGCCGGCTTGTACCGCACCGGCTTTATGCACGGCGACCGGCCCGCCCGCGCTTACCGGCTGACCGCCCTTATCGGCTTGGGCCTTGGGCTGCCTTTGGCCGCCGCCGGCATTGGCTGGGTTGCCTTAAACGACTTCAGCCGGGAAATAGCTTTTATCGGGCAAGTTCCCAACACCCTCGGCACCATACCCGCCGCCCTCGGCTATCTGAGCCTGATTATCCTCTGGAATCAGCGCGGCAGCAGTTGGCTGAAAAACCGGCTCCAAGCCGTCGGCCGAATGGCATTGACCAACTACCTGACCCAAAGCGTCTTGGGCGTACTGATCCTGACTCTCCTGTTAAGCGATGCCGCCATCGGCCGCAGCGGGGTATTGGCATTCATCCTGGCGGTATGGGCGGTGCAGCTCTGGTGGTCAACAGCATGGCTCAATCGGTTCCGCTTCGGCCTCATGGAATGGCTCTGGCGCGTTGCCACCTACCGCCGGGGCCAGCCGCTCCGCCGGTAATTTGACCTTGCCCGGCTTGTAAAACCCGGTCGAAATCTTGCCCGGCCAAACGGTTGCAAAACCGGGTCCGATATTATATAAAATCATCAGCAACATCGCCGACTATTCTGGTTAAGTAAGGGGGAAACAGGCTATGCCCAACATCGACGCCGGCAACCTGCGCAACGTGGCGCTGCTGTCCCATAGCGGCGCCGGCAAAACATCCCTGTGCGAGACCCTGCTGTTCAACACCAAGGCCGTTACCCGTATCGGCCGCGTGGAGGACGGCAATACCGTTTCCGACTACGAACCGGAGGAAGTCAAGCGCGGGGGCAGCATCCAGACTACCCTGATTTCCTGCGCTGGGGATCAGTATAAAGCCAACTTCCTCGACACCCCCGGCTATGACGACTTCTTTGGCGAAGTCGTCTCCGCCCTGCGGGTCGTCGAAAGCGCCACCATCCTGCTGGCCGCCACTTCCGGCGTGGATGTGGGTACGGAACGCTCTTGGCAGCAGTGTCAGGATGCCGGCTTGCCCCGCCTGCTCCTGGTCAACAAAATGGATCGGGAGAACGCCAGCTTTGCCCGCGCCGTCACCGACATTCAAGCCAGCTTCGGCAGCCAGTGCGTACCTTTCCAACTGCCCATCGGCGACGCCCAGGATTTTCAGGGCGTAGTCAGCATTATCCAGCCGCCGGCGGAAATCCCGGCCGCCGTTGCCGACGACTTCGCCGCCGCCCGGGAGCGGCTCATCGAAGCCGTGGCCGAATCCGATGACGCCCTGGCCGACAAATACCTCGAAGGCGAGGAACTGACCCCGGCGGAAATCATCGCCGGCGCCAAAACCGCCATTCAATCCGGCGATTTGATTCCCGTTCTGGCTTGCTCCGCTACCCAGAACATTGGCGTCAGCGAATACCTCGACACCATCCGCGACTTTTTCCCCTCTCCGGAGGAAGGGGACAAACCGGCGGTGCAGGACAGCAGCGGCCAAGCCGTCGAGTTTGCTGTGGACGCCGCCGGGCCGCTGGCTGCTTTCGTGTTCAAGACTACTGCCGACCCCTTCGTGGGCAAACTTTCCCTGTTCCGGGTCTATCGCGGCGCCATTAACAGCAACTCCGAGGTCTGGAACAGCGCCCGCAATCAGGCGGAGCGCATCGGCCAGCTGTACCTGCCCCGCGGCAAGTCCCAGGAAAACATTGCGGAAGTTACCGCCGGCGACATCGGCGCGATCGGCAAACTGGCCGCCACCGTTACCGGCGATACCCTTTGCGCCCGGGAACAGCCCCTTTCCTTCGCCCCCATCCCCTTCCCCCGCGGCTACTACAGCGTCGCCGTGGCCCCGGCCACCAAAGCCGACCTCGACAAAATGTCCACTTCCCTAGCCCGCATCGTCGAAGAGGATCCCAGCCTCCGCTACTCCCGGGACGCCGACACCGGCGACAGCCTGCTCACCGGCTTGGGCGATGCCCAGATTGAGGTCGCCATCGACCGCATCAAGCGCAAGTTCGGCGCCGACCTGCTGCTCCGCCGCCCCAAAGTCGCCTACCGGGAAACCATCAGCCGGGTTACCAACGCCGAGTACCGCCACAAGAAACAGTCCGGCGGCCACGGCCAGTACGGCCATGTCCTGCTGCGGTTGGAGCCGATGGAGCGGGACAACGGCTTTGAGTTCGGCTCCGAAATTGTCGGCGGCCGGGTACCGCGGGAATATATCCCGGCGGTGGAAAAGGGCGTCGTAAAGTCGATGGAGGAGGGCGTCCTCGCCGGCTTCCCGGTGGTTGACCTGAAAACCGTCATTTACGATGGCAGCTATCACGATGTGGACTCCTCCGGGATGTCCTTCGAGATTGCCAGTTCCCAAGCCTTCAAGAAAGGTATGGCTGATGCCAGCCCCATCCTCCTCGAGCCGATTGTCCGCCTGACCGTCAATGTCCCCGACGCCTACACCGGGGAAATTATGAGCGACCTGAACGGCAAGCGCGGCCGCATCCTCGGAATGACCCCGGGCGACCGCTACACCATCGTGGAAGCCGAAGTCCCCCTCTCCGAAGTGCAGCGTTACTCCCAGGATATGCGCTCCCTGACCCAGGGCCGCGGCAGCTACCGAATGGAATTCGACCACTACGAACCGGTGCCGCCCAACATCGAGCAGCGCGTCATCGCCGAAACCAAACGAATGCGCGAGGAGGAAAAGGTGTAGGGCGGGGCTGAGGCCGAATTCCCCGGATAAGTGAAAGGGGCCGGTCTCAAAACCGGCCCCTTTCACTTGCCCATTGCTGCCGCTAACCCGCAACCAATGCGACCTACCCCACCGGGAAAATCGAACTGACCGCAAATACCAGCCCCGGCATAACCTCCGAATCCGGGGACATCTCCCCGACATACACTCCCAAGGAAACAAACTTCCCATCCCGCAAAACCAGAACCTCAATGGAGCGGGCTACCGGGTACACCACCCAATACTCCCGGACGCCAAAGCGGGCATACCGCCGCATCTTTATCCCCAAGTCCCGCCGCGCCGTTGACGGCGACAACACCTCCACCACCAAATCCGGCGGCCCCTCGCAAGCCCGCTGCGTAATAATCCCCTCGCGCCCGGCCGCCACAAACAAAATGTCCGGCTGCATCGTGTCATTCTCCGCCAGAATGACATCGAGCGGCGCAATATAAACTACGCCCAAGCGCCGACTTCGCACAAAATCGACCATCAAGATGGTCAACGTCAAAGCCGCCCACTGGTGAGTGGGAGTAGGGGCTGGTGCCATTTCGTAAAACTCCCCGTCAATAAGTTCGTACCGCCGGTCGTCCGGCAACTGGCAGTAATCCTCATAGGTGTAGCGGACTTTGGGGCTTTTCGTAACCATTGCTGCCTGCCTTGGGCTGATTTGGTAGCCGGGCAAAATCGGCGTCTTTGCCCATTCTAGCACATCCCCATCCCCCCCTAAAACCCCCACCCCGGCTGATATTCCCCAAACACCTCCCGGAAAATCCCCATCATCTCCCCCAGCGTAGCGTAGGCCCGGACGGCGTCGAGCAGCGGCGGCATCAAGTTATCCGCGCCCCGGGCTGCCGTCTCCAAATCCCGCAGCCGGGCCGCCACTTCCCGGTTATCCCGCGTCCGCCGCAGTTCGTTCAGCCGCCCAATCTGCCGCGCCTCGCCCTCCCGATCCACCCGCAGCAAAGGAATCGTCAACGCCTCGTCGGTAACATATTCGTTCACCCCGACCGTTATTCGCTCCTTACGGTCCGCTTCCCGCTGATAAGTATAGGCCGCCTCGGCAATTTCCCGCTGGAAAAATCCCGACTCCAGAGCCGGCAAAACTCCGCCGACATCCTCAATCCGGCGAAAGTAATCGTATGCCCCCGCCTCCACCGCATTAGTCAGCGACTCCAGATAGTAACTGCCGCCCAACGGGTCGACCGTATCCGTTACCCCCGTCTCGTGGGCGATAATCTGCTGCGTCCGCAGGGCTTGCAGCGCCGCCGCCGCCGAGGGCAGCGCCCAGGCTTCATCCTTGCCGTTGGTGTGCAGCGACTGGCAGCCGCCCAATACCGCCGCCAGGGCTTGCAGTCCCACCCGCGCCACATTATTCTCCGGCTGCTGCGCCGTCAACGCCGCCCCGGAAGTCTGCGCGTGGCAGCGCAGCCAGTGCGACCGGGGGTTTTGCGCGTGGAAAGTATCCCGCATTTCCCGCGCCCAGATGCGCCGCGCCGCCCGAAACTTGGCAATTTCCTCAAAAAAATCGTTATGCGCGTTAAAAAAGAAACTCAACCGCGGCGCAAAATCATCCACCGCCAGCCCCCGCGCCACGCACCGCCGCGCATACTCCAAACCATCCGCCAAAGTAAAGGCCAGCTCCTGCACCGCCGTAGAACCGGCCTCCCGAATGTGGTAGCCGCTGATGCTGATCGGATTCCACCGCGGCAGCCCTTGCGCCGCAAACTCCACCGTATCCACCACCAGCCGCAGCGACGGCTCCGGCGGGAAAATATACTCATTCTGCGCGATATACTCCTTGAGAATATCGTTCTGCAAAGTGCCGCCGATTTTTTCCGCCGGCACGCCCTGCTTTTCCGCCACTACCAGATACATTGCCCAAATGATGGCCGCCGGGCTGTTGATGGTCATCGAAGTAGTAACCTGCCCCAGGGGAATGCCGTCAAACAGGATTTCCATATCCGCCAGGGAGGACACCGCCACGCCGCACTTGCCGAACTCCCCCATCGCCCGCGGGTCGTCCGTATCGTAGCCGTACAGCGTCGGCAGATCAAAAGCCACGCTCAACCCGGTCTGCCCGTTATCCAGCAGAAAGCGGAACCGTTCGTTAGTTTCCTCGGCCAAGCCAAAGCCGGCGAACATCCGCATCGTCCACAGCCGGGAACGATAACCGCCGGGATGAACCCCCCGCAAGTAAGGAAACTCCCCGGGCAAGCCCATATCCCGCCGGTAATCGGCCTCCGCCAAGTCCTCCGGCGTATAAACCGGCTGCACCGGCAGCTGCGACAGCGTCTTATACGCCCCCTTGCGCCCGCCCACCGCCGCCGCATTCCGCTCCCGCCAAAGGCGGCCCTGTTCCCGCAACTCGGCCAGTTCCTCAGGAGAAAACACGGAAACACCTCCGGGCGTAGGATTTACTTGCCGGCCTTAGCCGGACAAATTCGTATCGATATTGCCCGACTACTTTAACACACCCGCCGCCAGTTGGGGGAAAAATGGGACAAGCTCCCACCCTCCTTCCCCCTCACTGTTACCCATGTCATTCCGAGGCGCAGCCGAGGAATCTAAAATGCCGCCCCCGCAACCACCCTCAACACAACCAGCCCTCCCCAAACTCAAAAAGTTTTGAGGGGGTGCAGGGGAACTTTATGTGACAGTTCCCCCGCCGTCTCCCCATCCGGCAACCGTCATCCCCATCCTCCCCCCACCGTCCTTCCCACGAAAGTGGGAATCCAGAACCGCCCGCTGTCAAAAACTCCCCAAAAACCAAAAAAATTTCGCGAATTCCCCCCCAGCCGCCAACCCCTCCCATCCCCAATTTCCCCAAATCGCAAAAAAGGGCGTGATTTTTGTCAAGCAAAAATCACGCCCTTTTTTACCCTGTTTTTACCGGTTTTCCACCGGTATTAACCGGCTCCGGCCGCCCGGAGGTATCCCCAATGAACCGCTACCGATTCCCTATCGCCATCCTAATCCTGTCCGCCTTGACCCTCGTCCTGTTCTTTACGGCTAGTCCGGCTCCGGATGCCCAAGCCGCGCCCCGTTCCATCCCTTGGGACTGCTCCGACTGGCAAGAGTCTCCCGCCATTGCCGACGCCGACGATGCCCGCGTCTCGATGATCCTCGAATCCCTCGCCGCCAACCGGGGGAAGTCCATTTACTGCGCCATCGACCAGTCCGACACTTGGACCAAGTCCGAAACTTGGGCGGCCGGCCGGGACCGCAATGAACGGGACGACACCGTCTATTTCGGCGAAAGCGGCAACTTCCGCGGCTTTCTGGCGGCGCAGGAGGGTTATCTGACCGACGGCGAATCCGGCGTAACCGGCGTCTCCCGCGACATGATCTTTGAATTCCCCCGGGAGGAACGCCGCGGCAAGAAAACCGTCCGCTTCCGGGTCCGCAGCGAATCCGCCGATACCGATACTTGCATCACGCCGCACCCGCAGACTCTCTCGGAGCGCACGCCGGCGCCCCCCGGCACCCTGATTTGCTCTAACTTGCACGGTTCCTGGATCGCCGGCTGGGTCACCGACTGGGATAATGTGCAGCATCGGGCTCGGAACGCGTACGTCGGCCGCGATCAAGGTATCAACGGCTGGAGTTTCGACTGGCGAACCCGCGCCCGGACCAAAAGTACTCAGGCTCCGGCGGTCGCCGGCGGCAGCAGCCTTAGCGAGGCTGAGTGGCTCGCTAAGGCGGAAGCCGCGGCCATCCCGGCCTGCCGGGCCCGGGGCGGGAAGTATGTCGCCGGCAGCGCCGATTTCGGCCCCGGCCACAACCGCGAAAGCGGCGAAGGCAGCCATAACCAAGTCGATTATATGGGGCCCAACCATGGCTGGTTTTACGACTACCGACGAAATAGCGAATCGGGCGGGTCAAACGCCAACGCTTATCAGGCGAAAGCCCGGGAAAGCCGTACCTGGAGCGGCGTCTGCACCAAACGCGTCCGCCGCCGCTAACCGGCCGCCCGCCCCAACCCCAGAGCTTTAACCCGCTACTCCGTCAATCAATCCCGGAGTAGCGGGTTAATACCGTCCCCCATTCCTGCAACCGCCCTTCCCACCCTTCCACCGTCATTCCCACGAAAGTGGGAATCCAGAACCCCCAATCCCCAAAATCAATCCGAAAATCCGTCTCAAACCCTCTTGACAACCACAATTCCATCCCCCATACTTATAACTGCGAAGGTCAGACCTAGCCCCGGGACGCCGGGTCTCAAAACGATACGCTAGCTTACCGTGAAATACAGCTCACAGCGCGCTGTGGACGCCCCCGGCCCCCGGCCGTCAAGCGTCCCCGCTCCTACCTCCGGGGACAGGGCCAAGGAACCCTCAATCCCCAACCGGAGCCGCGGAAAACGGCAAATCCCACTAGCCGCCAAACCGCTATCCTTCCCTACAGGAGCTGGAGTTACAGGTTGACTGGAGGTCGGTCAACCAACGGTAGCTGGACTGGGCCAACCCGCCGGAATGGCAACCATACCAACCGGCGTTAGTAGCCAACTCAAGGTCCATTGCCGTCCGGCAAATCTGGTCGGGCAAAGCCGGCATGGGAGCCAGCAGTCCAACCGGTGTTTGGCAACCCACTAGGCCAGACTAGCCAACCGCCTCCCGCACGGGCGGAACCCGTGGCCACGGGTTCCGCCCCCGGCGAATTATCCCATAGCACAATAGGCAAACCCCAAACCCGCCGGGGCGGCCCCAAGCCGCCGCCCCGGCAATAACCCGTACTCGACCTTAATATGCTATCCCCGCTTAACCCGTCCCCCAATTCCTAATTCCTAATTCTCAATTATTAGTTGCCAATCCCCAATTCCCCTGAAAAATCCCCCGCCGCCCCCTTTCCAACCCGCCTAACCGGTTGTAAAATAGCCCTCAAAACCCCTTTCCAAACCGCCCCTTTTCAGGTAACATAACAGACACTTGCCCCGGCGGGGGCGATTTTGCCTTGCCGGATCTTGCCTTTTCCGGCAAAGGGCAATAAAATACTGGTTGCGCTCAAAATCTCCGAGCCGAATCGGAGCAGTGGCTAAGGAGGCCGAACCCATGAAAGTAGATACTCAGTGGCAGGACGAAAACCTGGTGGTGCTGACTGAGGGCCGCGTCGACGGCACCAACGCAACGGAGTTTCAGGATGCCCTCACCGGCGCCATCCAGGACGGCGGCGCCGGCGTGGTGCTGGACTTCGCCAACCTGTCCTACATCAGTTCCGCCGGCTTGCGGGTCATCCTGATGGTCGCCAAAGACCTCCGCAAGCAAGGCACCAAGTTTGCGGCCTGCTCCCTGATTGACCCGGTGCGGGATGTCTTTGTCATCAGCGGTTTTGACAAAATCATTCCCATCCACGACTCCCCGGAAGCCGCCATCGGCTCTTTCAAGAAGTAGCCTTATTCCGCCGCCGGCGCCGCAGCCCGCTCTCCCGGCGTCCCGTCGGGAATTGCCCTGCGCCGCCCGGCCGCCAACTCGAGGCAGGACAAAGCTCCCATGAGCGATACCTACAAAATCCTCGTCGTCGATGACGAACCCGACCTCGAACCGCTGGTACTGCAACGGATGCGCCGCCGTATCCGCAGCGGCGACTTTATCTTTGTCTTTGCCCACAACGGCGTCGAAGCCCTCGAAATGCTCCGCGCCGAGGAGGACATCGATATGGTCGTCTCCGACATCAATATGCCGCAAATGGACGGCCTCACCCTCCTCGAGCAAATCCCCAAGGTTGACCCCAACATCCGCTCGGTCATCATCTCCGCCTACGGGGATATGAAAAACATCCGCACGGCGATGAACCGGGGCGCGTTCGACTTCGTCACCAAGCCGCTGGATTTCGAAGACCTGCAACTGACTATCGACCGCACCCTCCACCACCTGACCGAATGGCGCGCGGCCCTTTCCTCCCGGGACAAACTGGTGGCTCTCCAGAACGAACTGGATGTAGCCCGCAAAATGCAGCAGTCCATCCTGCCCACCCAGTTTCCCCAGGGCGCCGACTACCAATCGTCCGGCGGTATGGTACCGGCCTTGGATGTGGGCGGCGATTTCTTTGATGTGATGCGGCTCGAAGACGACTGCATCGGCTTGGCGATTGCCGATGTGTCCGGCAAGGGCGTCCCGGCGGCCCTCTTTATGATGTCCAGCCGCACTTTGCTGAAAGGGGCGGCTATCGGCGCCCGCGAACCCGGCTCCGTACTCCGCGAAGTCAACGACCTGCTCAGCGAGGATAACGACGCGATGATGTTCGTTACCCTCCTCTATGCTGTTTATAACCCGGCTACCGGCCAACTTACCTACGCCAACGGCGGCCACAACACCCCGCTGATTCTCCACGCTGACGGCACCTCTACCGAACTTCCCTTGACCGGCGGCATTGCCCTCGGCGTAATGGACGATATGGACTTCGACCAGGGCAGCGTTACCCTCGCCCCCGGCGATGCCCTGATCCTTTACACCGACGGCGTTACCGAGGCGATGAATCAGGAACACGAGGAGCTGGGTATGGAGCGGTTTCAGGAAATCCTCGCCGCCGCGCCCTCCCACGCTCCGGAGGACATCAACAAAGCTATTTTCGACGGTATCCGCGCCTTTGCCGGCGAAGCCCCCCAATCGGATGATATAACCTGTCTTACCCTCTCCCGGGGGCTGTCCGCCTGATGGCCGCGCAACTGGCTCTGACCGTCGCGAACCGGGTCGAGGAACTGGCCCGCATCGCCGCCGCCGTCGAGGAACTGGCGGAACAGGAAAACTGGCCGCCGGACTTCCTGTTCAAGGTCAACCTCGTCCTCGAAGAGTTCGGCATCAACATTATGAACTACGGCTACGATGACGACGGCCACGACTTCCAGATTAAGCTCACCGCCGAAGCCGACACCGTCACCATAGAGTTCATCGATGACGGCAAACCCTTTAATCCTCTCGAGGATAATCCGGAAGCCGACACCGAAACCAATGTCGACGACCGGCCCATCGGCGGCCTCGGCTTGTTCCTGATTAAGGAAATGACCGAGGATTTTTCCTACCGCTGGGAGGATTCCCGCAATCACTCCACTATGGTTATGCGTAAGTCGGAATGAAGCCCGCAGCTCTTGCGCTGACCTTGCTGGCCTTGGCCCTGCTCCCGGCAAGCCTGGCCTGCGGCTTGTTGTTCGACAGCCCGGCGGCCGGGGATGGCGTTGCCGCGCCGGTCATTGCCGCCAATTCCCCCCAAGGCCAAGATAATGGCGGCTCCGCGCCGCAATTGGCAGCTACCCCGGAAACCGCGCCCCCGGCCCAAGCCGGCGATGGCGGTCAACCGGGCGTCTCTGACGATTCCATTCTTTTCGGTCAATCGGCCGCTTTCAGCGGCTCCGCCGCCGCCTTGGGCCGCAATATGCGCCGGGGTATCCTGGCCGCCTTCCACGAAGTCAACGCCGCCGGCGGCGTCCACGGCCGCCGCCTCGAACTTACTTCCCGCGATGACGCCTACGAACCGGAAATCGCCATCGCCAACACGATGCAGCTGATTGAGGATGACGCTTTTGCCCTGATCGGCGCCGTCGGCACCCCCACCTCCCGCTCCGCCGCCCCGGTCGCCGCCGCCGCCGCCATTCCCTATGTGGCCCCCTTTACCGGCGCTTCCTTCCTCCGCGATAATAGTTGGGACAACATCGTCAACCTCCGCGCTTCCTACAATCAGGAAACCGAGGAAATGGTGGCCCGCCTTACCGAGGATTTGGGCATCGAGCGCATCGGCGTAATGTATCAGGATGATTCCTACGGCAAGGGCGGTTACAGCGGCGTCATCGCCGCCCTGGAGCGGCGCGGTATGGAACCGGTCTCCGTGGGCATCTACCCCCGCAACACCACCGCCATTAAAACCGGCCTGCTCCAACTCCGCAGCGGCAATCCCCAAGCCGTCATCGTCATCGGCGCTTACCTGCCGGTGGCCGCCCTGGTTTCCTGGTCCCGCTACACCGGCCTTGACCCCATCTTTATGACCGTTTCCTTCGTCGGCAGCAACGCTTTGGCTCAGGAACTGGGCCCCGCCGGCCAAGGGGTTTATGTAACCCAAGTCGTCCCCTTTCCCAACGATGATACCCTGCCCATCGTCCAATCTTACAAAGCCGCCCTGCAAGCCTACGAACCCGGCACTACCCCCGGCTTTGTCTCTTTCGAGGGTTATATTTCCGGCCGCTTGGCTATCGCCGCATTGGAGGGCTGCGGCCGGGAAGTTACCCGCCGCTGCTTTGTGGACAACCTCAGCGGCGGCCTTGACATCGACCTCGACGGCTTTGCCCTGACCTACAGCAGTACCGACAATCAAGGCTCCGACGCCGTATTTCTGACTGTTATCGGCGCCGACGGCCGCTATCATCCCATCGAACGCTTGGGGGAGGGAACGCCGTGAAAGAACGCTTGCAACGCCTGCTCCACTTCCGAATTTCCGCGATGCTCTACGCCGCTTTCGGCGGCGCCGCGCTGGTTACTATTGGCGCCGCCCTGGTCGGCTGGTTTTCTTTCAACCAGGTCGGCGCAGCCCAGAGCCAGGTCAACGAAGTCAACCTGCCCGAAGTCGCGGCCGCCTTTGGCGTCGCCGAATACAGCAGCTCCCTCGTCGCCGCCGCGCCCCGCCTTACCGCCGCCGAAACTCCCGCCGAACTCAGCGCCATCTACGCCAACATTTCCGCCACTAACGAATCCCTCGACCAGCAGCTGGCCCTCCTCGAGGAAATCGCCCAGGATGACCAGCGTTCCCAATCCATCCGCGACCGCGCCGAGACCCTTTCCGACAACATCGCTTCCATCCGCGGCCAGCGGGAAACCCTATTCCAACTCGACGCCCGGCGGGAAGCCTTGCAGCGGGAATTGGCGGATGTCCGCGGCCGCATCGAGGATACCGTTGTCCCCGCCATCGACGACCAACTCTTTTACACCGTCACCGGCTACCGGGAATTGGGGCAACCGCCGGCTCCTTCGGCTGATCATTTTTCCGAAGCCGAATTCAACCGCTACCGTTTCCTCTACGAACTGCAAGGGGACGCCAACATTGCCACCGAACTGTTGGCTAACGCCTTTACTATTTCCGAACCGGCCGCCATCGAACCCCTGCGCGAACGGTTCGAGTCCGCCGAAAGCCGCATCACCCGCAATCTGACCGAACTCGAAGGCACGGCCATTCATGCCGAAATTCTACCGGTCTTTAATCGCCTCTCCCGAATGGGCCTCGGCGACCTGAACGGCTTTGATGTCTTGCAGGAACAGCTGCTGCTTATTCAAGCCCAACGCGCCCTGCTGGAGTTCAACCGCAACGAAGCCATCGCCCTGGTGTCGGAAGTGGACGGGCTGGTAGTCGGCTCCCAAGCCGCCGCCCAATCGGCCGCCGCCGCTTCCAACCAGTCCATCATCACCGGCCGCGCCCTGCTCCTGGCTATCACCGCCGCCAGTATCATCGGGGCCATCCTGATTGCCTGGCTGCTGGTCGGCCGGGTCATCCTCCACCGCATCGAAATGGTCTCCGACTGGATGCGCAGTCTAGCCGCCGGGGACTTGGAGACCAGCGTCGAAGTCGGCGGCAATGACGAAATTACCGATATGGCCGCCGCTGTCGATGTGTTCCGCCGCCACGCCCTCGAAATCCAGCGGCTTAACTTGGTCGAAATGCTGGCCAGCGACCTGCAAGAGAAAAACGAGGAACTGGAAACCGTCCTTTCCGACCTGCGCCGCGCCCAGGATCAAATCGTGATGCAGGGCAAACTTTCCGCCCTTGGCGAACTCACCGCCGGCGTGGCCCACGAAATCCGCAACCCCCTCAACTTCGTCAAAAACTTCTCCGAAGCCTCCGGCGAACTGCTGACCGAACTTCAGGAAGTCCTCGATGAAGCCGCCGACTCCCTTACCGATGAACAGAAAGGGCTGATTCAGGATATTTCCGGCGACCTTACCGCTAACTTCGAGCGCATCCGCAGCCATGGCGACCGGGCCAACAGCATCGTCCACAGTATGCTGATGATGAGCCGCGGCACCGGCGAATTCCAAACCGTGGACCTCAACGCCCTCCTCGATGAACACGCTCGCCTCGCTTTCCACAGCGCCCGGGCCACGGACCCGGACTTTCAGCTGAACCTGGTAATGGACGAACTCGACCCGGCTGTCGGCGAACTGGAAGTAATCCCCCAGGACTTGGGCCGGGTCTTTGTCAATATGGTCGGCAATGCCTGCTACGCTACCAACGAGAAACGCCTGGCTTTGCAGGAAAAGGGCGAATCCTACTTCCCTACCCTTACCCTGGCCACCCGCAAGGACGCGGAAAACATCACCATCAGCATCAAAGACAACGGCAGCGGTATGCCGCCGGAAGTGGCGGAAAAGATTTTCAATCCCTTCTTTACTACCAAGCCCACGGACCAGGGTACCGGCTTGGGACTGGCTATTTCCAGCGACATTGTCCGGCAGCACGGCGGCGGCATCAGCGTCAACACCGAGCCGGGGGAGTTCACCGAAATGGTCATCTCCCTACCCCTGGAACGCCCGGAAATCCCGGAGGAAGCCGCCAACGGAACCGGCGCAGCGGCCGTTACTGCCCCCGCCTTGGCGGAAACCGTAGCCGACTGACCCGGCCGGGACGTCCGGTAATTACGAAAGATAAAGGGCGGGTTCTCAACCCGCCCCTATCCTTATTGCCGTAGGAATTACGTAGCTGGACAAGCCCCCGGTTGGCTATCCGGGTCTGGAAATACTTGGCGTCAATACCCCCTCCAAGCCGGCCCGGCGGCTACCCTACCCGCCCCGCAAATACGCTAACGCCCGCCCTTCCGCTTCCGCCGTCAACTGCCCGATGTCGGTCAGCCGTTCCTCCCGGTTGGGGCGCAGGAACAGGAAAGCCACTTCCTTTACCGCCTTGCCCGTCGCCCGCTCCACCGCCAAAGCGTAGGCGCCGCCCTGCAACCGGTAACGTTGCAGCGTCTCCCCGGTTTCCGCCGCGTCAATATCGTCCGTCTTGTAATCGACCACGGCCAACCCGCCCTCGGTTTCATAGAGCAGGTCGATAAAACCCTCGACCAGCCCATCGCCCAAAGGCGCGGCTACCGGCACTTCCCGCCAGTACCGCCCGGATGCCACCGCCCGCCGCACCGCTGGGCTGTCTAAAGCTACTTGGGCCAAGTCAATAATTTCTTGCCGCCGTCCGGGGATATTCTCCCCGGCCGCCTGGGCTTGGGCCGTTTCCGCTAATCCTTCCCCGGTCGCCAAGTCAATGGTTTGCAGGACGGCGTGGACGGCCCGCCCGATCGAGGTTCCGCCGCGCCCCCGCCGCCACGGTTCGGTTTCAGCCGCCGTTTCGGCCGCTTCCTCTTTAGCCACCCGGGCCAAGGTAGTAGCCGCTACGGAAATCGGCCGGCTTTGCGCCCGGATTAGTTCCTCCCGTTCCTGCCGCCACTGCTCCCGCTGTCCCATAAAATCCCTTGCCGTTTCCGGGGCTGCCGGGAATGCTGCCGCTAACAGTTCGGCCGCCGCTTGGTCGAGGGGCGGAGCGTCAATCTTTTCCCAAATTCCCGTCCCGGCATCGCTTTCCAGCAAGGCGGCGATTTGCCGGGCCGGGCAATCCCGCCCTTCCTCCCGGTGGTACATATTCACTACCAGATGCTCTTTGGCCCGGGTGGCCGCTACATACAGCAGGCGTACCGCTTCATCCGCGCCAAGCTGCCCTTCCCGTTCCCGCAATTCGGCATAGCCCGGCGTCTCAAAAATCTGACTGCCGCTGCCCATCCGAACCTCGACCTGCCCCCGTTCCCGGTCCACCAGCACGGTCTCAGTGCGGTTCGGACTGCTCGAATCCAGCCCGGTCAGAATCACTATCGGAAACTCCAGCCCCTTGGCTCCATGGACCGTCATCACCCGCACGGCTTCCTCTTGCTCCTCGGGAACCGGCGTTTCAGTAACCCGCGCATTTTCTGCCGCCTGCTGCTCTGCCCAACTCAAAAACTCTCGCAGCGAACCGCCGCCGGCTTCGGCAAAGGCCCGCGCCTGGTTAATCATAAACCGATACCGCCGCCACTGCTGCCGCGGCCGTTGTTGTTCCAGGGCCGCCGCCATCAGCTGCCGCTCTCGAATAAACCGCTCCATCAGCAGGGCCGGCGATTCCTCCAACCGGGCGTAGTGATACCCTTTCAACTCCCGCAAACCCTGAGCGGCCGGGCCGGTTGCCGCCGCTGCCGGCAGTTCGGCTAGATATTCAAAACTCCCGCCGGCCTGTACCAACTCCAGCAGGGCAATATCGGAACAGCCGAAAGCCGGCGAGCGCAGCGCCGCCGCAATGGCTACCTGATTCGCCGGGTCATCAATGGCGCGCAGGCAGTTCAGCAAATCCCGCACTTCTTGCGTGTCAAAAATCAGCGACGAACCCTCCAGTCGATACGGTATGTCAGCGTCATCCAACGCCTGCTCCAATTCCCGCAGGGAAGTCCGCCGCGGCATCAGGAGGCACACATCGGAAAAGCCGGCGTCCCGGTACTGTTCCCCGGCCGCGGCCGTATCCCGTACTGGCCATCCTTCCCCCGGAATGATGGCCAGCAGGCTGGCCACTGCTTCCGCGCCTTCCCGCCGTACTGCATTAACATTTTCGTCAACGCCGGCGCCCAGCCGCCACACTCCCGGCTTCCGGGGATGTTCCGCCGCCCCGTCCCAGCGGTGGATTAAGTCCACATACTGGGCTTGCTCTGGGCTGCCCTGCCCCATCCACTGCTCAAAGAGCCGGTTGACCCAAGCGATAACCGGCCGTTGGGAGCGGAAGTTCTGGGTCAGCTGCAATGTTTCCCCGCCCATGCGCTGCCGCAGCCGGTTCATCTGCCGCACATCCGCCCGCCGAAACCGATAGATGGACTGCTTCGGGTCGCCCACTACGAACAGCTTGCCCGCTTCCGGGGTAATCGTTTCCCACTCTTGGGGACGCCCGGATGACGCCGTCCCCGGCGTAACCGCTTCCGCCAGAAACATTGCGATTTCCGCTTGGATGGGATCCGTGTCCTGCACTTCGTCAATCAGCAGATGGGAAAACCGCCCCCGAAAGTAATCCCGGGCGGCTAGGTTGTCCCGCAGCAAATCCCGGGCCCAAATCAGCAGGTCATTGTATTCCGCCTTGCCCGCCGCTTTCCTTTGCGCCGCGTAGTCCAGAACGAAAGCCCGCAGTTCCCGCAGCAGTAGCAACAAAGACTGGCGGCGGGCCGTGTCCAATTCATCATTGGCCGCAGCTTGCAGTTCTTTAAGCCGGTCTTTCAGCAGCTTGCAAGCGTTGACACCCGATTTAGGGTCGTTATCCCAATCCCCTTGCCGGCCGCGATTGCAGTCCAGCCGCACTTTTTGCAGCAGCCGGTAGCTTTCCGCCGCCGTGGGGTTCATCCCGGCCAGGCGGCGGCCGGCGGCAATCACCCCTTGCGTGTGCTGATACAGGGCATCCTCCGCGCCCAACCGGGCGTAACCGCACAGCCGCGCCAGTTCATCCGTTTCCGCCGCCAGTTGACCGGCTACCGGATTTGCCGGCTCTTTGTCCCCGGAGTCCTCCCCATCCTCAAAATCCGTCCGCTCCACGATGTCATAGTTCTGGTGAAAGGCGACGGCTACCTCCCGCAATCGCGTCAGGTTCAGCCCCAAAGACAAGGCCATAGTCAGCGGTACCTGTAAATCCTCCCTTTCCAACGCCGTATCCAGCCAATCTCGCCACGCCCGGTCAAAATCCAACTGGCTGACAATGGGGTCGGCGATCTGAAAGGCAATGGGCAGCCCGGCTTCCAACGGCCGCTCCCGCAGCAGCCCGCCGGCGAAACTGTGCAAAGTCTGAAAGGATGCCTGGTCCAAGTCGGCTAATCCCCGCTCACACCGTTCCCGTTCCAGGTCGCTCAATGCCGAATCCGGCGCCGCCGACTCCTCTAACCGTTCCCGGATTTTGTCGCGCAGTTCCGCGGCCGCCGCTTCGGTAAAGGTGATGGCGGCCACCCGGTCCAGGGTAGTTGCGCCACTGGAAACCAGGTTTGCCACCCGCCCTACCAAGCTGGTGGTCTTGCCGGTGCCGGCGCCGGCTTCGACAAAAAGGGTATCGCCCAACCCGTGCAAGATCCGCTGCCGGGCGGCGTCATCCTGCGGCGTAAATGCGCTGGTCATTCCCCGTCCTCCTCCTCAGCCAATTCCAGATAGCCGGCCAAGGCCCGCTGATTTTCCCGGCGGCCTTTCAGCCGTTCCCACAGGTTCACCCGCCGCGCCGGACACAGGGCGTCAAAATCGCAGTAATGGCAGTTCTTGCCGTTGGACTTGCCCAGAAAGCTGTTGTAATCCCACGGCCCCGGATTAGCCGGAAATACCCCGCCCCGAATCCCGGAAACGATGGCGGCGATGCCTTCCTCAAAACGTTCCTGTACCGCCGCATCCTCCATCCGCACCGGCTCCTCGGGTATCAGCTTGAACCCGCCCCGGCTGCTCACGAACCAGTACGCCGCCCGCACTTGCACATCCGCGCCCAATGCCTGCTGCGCCGCCAGCCCGTAAATGCCCAACTGCAACCGCCGGCCCTTGTCAATGGCATCCTCCTCCAAACCGGCATACCGACTGGCGCCGCCGCTCTTGTAGTCCAGCACCAGCGCCGCCCGCCCGTCTGCCGACCGGTCAACCCGGTCAATCACGCCCCGGAACCGTATTTCCGTCCCGTCGCGCAGCCGATAGACCGCCGCCGCCCAACTAGCGGCGGCATTATCCCCGTCAATGCCGAACCGCGCTTCCTCCCGCGCCGGCGACAAGCCGAACCGTTCCCGCACCTGCGTATCCGCATCGAGAAATGCGGTCAAATCATCCCGAATATCCGCTTGGGCCATCCGCCACAGCAACGTCCGTCCGGTAACGCCCCGGCCCTCCGCTTCCTCGAATGCCCTTTCCGCAATTTCCTGCAAAATCCCGGCGTCCGCATCCGTCCACCCTTGCCCCGGCGGCGGCACATTTCCCCGCTCCCGGGCTTGCCCGATAAACTGCTCCAGGATTTCGTGAATTAGCGAACCCTGCTCCAAGGCCGATATGCGGTAGATGTCCTCCGGGCTGTCCTGCGCGCTCAACCGCAGTTGCTGCCCCAGGAAGTAGCTGAAGGGGCAGTTGGCCCACTTTTCCAACCCGGTTGGCGACAGGACTTGCCCGCTCAACCCGCCGGCTAATCCCGATGGGCCGGCCGCTCCGGCCAGGTTGCCGTTCCATTCCGAAAAGTAGGAACCGTAATAGGGATTGTAGCGGCTTCGGCCTACTTGCAGCGCGCCGGCCAGGATGCCCTCTTTAGCCAGCGGATGCTGCCGAATGCCCCCGCTCCGTTCCCGGCAATCCCATAAACTTGCCAAGTCGTAATCGTGCTGGTCGGCCGCCGCCAAACCCGCGATGCTGCCAAATTCCTGCTCCGGGGAACCGATGGCGGTCAGCCAATCCCGTTGATTAACCAGGGATTTCAGGGTAGAACTCCGTACCGCTTTCCCTTCCAACCGCGTTGCCTGCTCCAGAAACCACCGGGACGGGTAGTTGCCCCGGGAACCGCCGGCATCAGCCAAGGGATAGGAAAGGGTTTTCAGTGGGGCCGCCGCCAAGGCCGCCATAAAGTTGTGCCGCTCATCGGACAACCGTTCCGACCGGGACGGCCGCCAACCGTCGCCCACTTCAGCCGGCTTTTCCGAATCCGGCAGCAGCGGCGATTCCCGCAACGGCGGTGGAAAAGCCCCCTCGACCATTCCGACCAGATGCACCGCGTCAAAGGACATCCCGGCCGCTTGGCTTAACGGCGCGACAAAGACCCCTTGCCCGGTTGCCCCCAAGCGTCCCGGCGTTCCGGTCAAGGCTTCCTCCAAGGTTTCCCGGAACCGGTCAAACCCGATACCGCCGGTCTCCAGTTGTTCCAGTTCGGCCAGGCTTGCCACCGTTTCCCCAATCCGCTGCCGGTTCTCCGCTTCGGCATCGGACAAGGTAGCCGCCGCCCCGTAGCGTTCCAGCAGTTCCCCGGCCCACTGAGCAAACTCGCCCCACGAACTGCCCTCGGCCGGCAGCGTCAAAGCCGCCGCCAATCCGGTGATAAACCCGCGCAGTTGCCCGGCGGCCCGGCCTTCCGCCGCCATCAATTCCGCCTTGGCCTCGGATACTTCGCCCTGTTCAGCCAACCGTTCCGCTTGCCGCGCCCGGTCATTAGCCAACCGGCTCAGCTTATCTTGCCACTGCGCCAAGCCCCGGACGATGCCGGCTTGCTTGGATATGTTGTCCCACTGGCTGGGGTTAAAATCGGTGGCCAACGCGCCCGGAAAGCGCACCGGGCAAGCGGTTAGCCACGCCGTAACTTCCTCCCGGGGCAGTTCCCGCCCTTGACCTTCCCGGACGCCTTGCGCCAGGTTGACCAAGCCGGTCAGCGTACGCCCCGGCCCGGTTTGCGCCAGCGGCGTCGTGTTCGGCCCGGCTGCCGGCAGCCCGGCTAATGCCAACTCCTCCGGTATCAGCGCGCCGTAGAAAGTTTGCCGGTATAGAATTGCTATTCGGTGCAGCGGCGTACCGCTGCTGATCTGGCGGAAAATGTTGCGGATAACCCACCGTATTTCCTGATGGGCGTCTTGGGCTACCAGCAGCCGCATCCCGGAAACCCGGGCGGCGGGCGGCGCATTTCCATCCCCCCTTAACCCAACCTCAGCATAAACCGCCGGCGGCCCCAAGGAGCCGGTCAATAGTTCCGCGATTTCCCTAGCCGCCCGGTCGCCTTCGTCATCCCCCACCAGCGGCAAAAAAACAGCGCATTTGCCGGCGGCCGCCAACGATTCGATAAGCTCCTGCTGCCCCGCCGTAATCCGCCGCAATTGAAAGAAAATCACCAACCCCAAGTCGGACAGCGCATTGCCCCGGCCGCCGTCCCTTACCCCTTCCGCCGCCGCCCGCGCCAAATCCTCGGCCTCGGTATAGTAACCGGCCGTAAGCTTGCGAAAGTCGTCCTCAATCTGCAATATCTCCCGGCTCAACTGGCTGCCGCGCCCTTGCCACGCCGCCTTTTCCGCCGGAGTCAGCTGCGCCAGTTCCCGTATCGCCGCCTTTAGCGTCCGGTGCGTAGCCGGATGGTAGCCCTTTTCCCGCAGCAAGCCGTCCGTTTGCCCTACCGCCTGCCGCAGGGCTTGGCTTTCCACTAGGGGCGTCAGCGGCCGCAGCCCCTGCGCCGCCAGCCGCGGCCCGCCCAGCAAATCGGCCAACCGGTGCGGATGCACAAACCCCACATTAGCCAATCCGCCGCGTCCCAACTCCCGCCGTAAAGCAAGGTTGGTGTAAGTAGATGGCCCGACCACGGTGACCGGCGCCAAGGGGTCATCCCCCTGAATCGCCCGTACATAAGCCCCCAAGGCCGCCGCGGCCGCCGGCCCAGCCGGGCAGAAAAAGAGACGCCCCGCTCCGTCCATCAATAACTCCTTTCGGCCCGGCGGCCGCTGTGCCTTAATCCCTGGGCCTAGTCCCCGTGGTAGATGCCGATAACCATCCGCTGCACGTGCCGTGCCAAGGAGGAATCGTAGTTATCCCAATCCTGATACCGCGGCAGTTGCAGCGTTTCCGGCAGGCTGTCGTAAAGCCCGTAAGCGCCGAAAGCCTGCCCGCCGGCTTGGGCAATGGCTTCGTCAATGGCTACCTTGACCGCGTCATACAGGTCGTTGTAGTAGGCCACGTTCTCCATCAAATCCTGCGGGTTCGTCCCCGGGGAATGGGCGTTGATGGCGTGCTTGATATCCCACTGGCTGATGATGTTCAGGATGTGCCGCGTGCCGGGAAAGTTCTTGTCGTCCACCCAATTCTTGTGGGTCAACGCCCGCGGCTCGTACATATCCGCCGTGGCAATAATCTGCTCCGCTGGCAGATAAACCACCGTGGTGGCATCGCCGTCTCCCGGCCCCAAGTGATGCAGCTGCACCACCGTGTCCCCCACCGGCACCTCGAGCATATCGTCAAAAATCACATCCACCTCCGGCACATCGCCGAGCGCGTCCAGCTCAAAGTTGCTCAGGCAGTTGCGGTGGCAGATGATCTCGGCGTCCGGGAAAAGCTTGGTGCCGCCGACATGGTCGAGATGTTCGTGGGTCAAGGCGATGGTCGTTACCGGCTTACCGGTAACTTTGGCGATTTCCCCTTGGAGGGACTGGGCCCGTCCCGGATTCGACGGATCGGTAATCAACACGCCATCGTCGCCCACTACCACCAGGCTGCTGCCGAAAAACCCGAAGTAGTGATACACCCCGTCGGCCAGCTGCGTCAGCGTCGGCGGGGGCAGCTCCGGCCCGGCCGCCGCTTCCGCTTCTGTCGAGGCCGTGGGGACCGGGGTAAGGGTCGGCGTCGGGGCCGGCGTGGCCGTAGCTGCCGCCGTACAAGCCGCCGTCAGGAATAGGGCCGCCAAGCCGCAGCTCAGCAAAGCCAACTTCAGTTTCGCCAACATCCTGGTATCCACCTCCGAAACGCATAAAATAGCCGGCTCTAAAGCCGGCTAATAACTATAGATTAACCGGCAATTGCGGTCAATGCCGCCGCCGTGCTTCTTTCTGCATTGGCGGCGGTCGAATGGTAAAACAGCCAGCTTATCCCTCTATGGCATATTTCAGGTGTTCCAGCAGCGGCGGCTGGTTGGGGGCGGCGTTGCGGTCGAGGCGGACGCTAATCAGGTCAATGCGCCAGGGGATTTCCGATTGGGCCGGTTCCGGGCGGCGCTTTTGCAGGTAGTCGAGGGCGGCCGCTTGCAGGTGTTGCCGCTTTTCCGCGGTGATGGATTCCTGGGGTGTGCCATATTCGGCAGCGCGGCGGGTTCGCACTTCGACAAAGACCAGTTCCGGGCCATCCTGCGCCACTAGGTCAATCTCCCCCCAAGGGCAGCGATAGTTGGCGTCGAGGATGCGGTAGCCAGCCTGTTCCAGATGGCGGCGAGCCAACTTTTCCCCCTGCCGCCCCAAGCGGACGCGGGCGGTGGACATTTTAATCCCCGCCCCGGAGCAGCGCCGCCTGCCGCACCGGGGCAAAGGTGCGGCGGTGCAGCGGGCAAGGGCCTAGTTCTTGCAGCCTGGCCCGATGTTGGGCGGTGGCATAGCCCTTGTGCTGGGCAAAAGCATAGCCGGGATAGCAAGTTTCGGCTTGGGCCATAATGCGGTCGCGGGTAACTTTGGCAACTATCGAGGCGGCGGCGATGGAATAACTGCGGCGGTCGCCTTTAACCAAGGCGTCAAAGGGATAGGGACATTCCTTAATAGGGATGTAGTCGAAAAGCAGATGCTGCGGCGCAATGGTCAAACTAGCCACCGCCCGCAGCATTGCCTGCAATACCGCCCGGCCAATGCCCAAGCGGTCGATTTCTGCCGGGGATTCCTGGGCTACGGCAAAGGCTAGGGCGTACTGTTCAATGAGGGGCAAAGCCAATTCCCGCTGCCGGGGGGAGAGCCGCTTGCTGTCATCAAGGTGGGAAAGCCAGGGTTCACTGCCGGTCAAGTCCGGGGGCAGGATAACCGCCGCCGCCACTACCGGGCCGGCCAAGGGGCCGCGGCCGGCTTCATCGACGCCAGCCACCGGGGAGATGCCTTGCCGATATAGCCGCCGTTCCAGAGACCAGTCCGGCATTAGGGATTAGTCCCCGGACGGCGGCGGGCCGGCATCAATAAAGCCGCCGCCCAGCACCGTGTCAGCCTGGTAAAAAACGGCCGCTTGTCCCGGGGTGATGGCCCGCTGCGGCTGGTCGAAGCAGACCAATGCATTAGCGCGGTCGGGCCGGGGATGCAGCACGGCCGGGGCGGCGGCACCCTGGTAGCGGATTTTAACCATTACTGGCGTCAGCCCGGCCGGGGCCGCCCCGGATATATAGTTGACCCGGGAAACGGTCATTTTATCCTGATACAAAGCCGATTCCGGGCCGACTATTACCCGGTTAGTTTCCGATTCCAAGCGCAGCACATACAGAGGCTCCGGGCCGGTTACGCCCAAGCCGCGCCGCTGGCCGACGGTAAAGAACTCGATGCCCGGATGCGGCCCCAGAACACCGCCGGCGGTGTCCACGATTTCCCCGGCGGTGGTGGCGACCCGTTCCTTGAGAAAGGCTTTGTAATCGCCAAAGGGGATGAAGCAAATATCCTGGCTGTCGGCTTTGGCGGCGTTAGGAAAGGCGGCCTCCTGAGCCAGTTGGCGGATGGCGGCTTTGGAGTAGCCGCCGACCGGCAGCAAAGTGCGGCGCAGTTCCTCTTGCCCCATTCCGAACAGGACATAGGACTGGTCTTTGGTGGCGTCCACGCCCCGTTGGAGGGTCAAGCCGTCGGCGCCGGGGACGATGCGGGCGTAGTGGCCGGTGGCGACATAGGCGGCGTCGAGAATGGCGGCGCGGGTGGACAGGAAGTTGAACTTTATCTTGTCGTTGCAGGCAATGCAGGGATGGGGAGTGCGCCCCTGCTGATATTCCCGGCAAAAGTAGTCAATGACATACTCCTGAAACTCCCGCTGCACATTGAGGACATAGTGGGGAATGTCCAGCCGCCGGCAGACGGCGCGGGCATCCTCGACATCGCCCACGGTGCAGCAGCCCCGGTAGTAGTCGGGCAGGTCAACATCGTCAAGGCTATAGAGTTTCATCGTAACGCCGACCGCGTCATAACCCTGCTGCTGCAACAGCAGGGCCGCTACTGAGGAATCGACGCCGCCGCTCATTGCCACGACGACTCGGTTGCGGTTGTTATCCGACATAGTAGATTCAGGGTAGCACAATGGCGCAGGGGATTCAATTGGCGGCAGGCAAAGGGTGAAAGGTTATGCCCCGGCTCCAGGAAACCGCGCACCATAGCGATGACCAGGACGGCGTTGGGCATAGGTATAACTCCCGGGTTGGCGTGATTAAGTCGCCGTGGGGGCCGCTAGGCCGGCGGCGCCGCTAACCGGGGGCGGCTGGGGATGAGCAGGGAGACGAGGAGGCCGGCGAAGTAGATGGCGGCGGTGATGTAAAAGCCGTACTGCCAGCCGTTGCCATCCTCGAACCACTCGACGGAGCCGAAAATGACCAGGGCGGCGGCCGCGCCGAACAGGGTATTGTTGCCCCACATCATCCCGAGGAAAGAGGATTCGAGGCGGCGGCCGGCGGCGATGTCGGCGGCGGCGGCTTGGGTCAGGTTGTTGACGGAGAAGTTCAGTATCCCGTAGATGGCGACGAACAGGGTTATCCAGGGGGTGTAGCCGCCGGCTTGCTGGCCGCTCCAGATAATGGCGAGGGTGAGCAGGGTAGTTACCGCCATTACAAAGATGATGATGGCGCGGCGGCCGATGCGGTCGGACAAAGCCCCAATCATCGGGCCGATGACGATGCCCGGCCCGACCATCAAAGCCACATGGACGGCGGCTTGAAAGGCGATAATTTCCAGAGCAACCCCCTGCCGCTGCAAGAGAAAGGTCAGATAGAGGGGAACCAGAAAGACGAGGGAGCGGTCAGCCATTCCGCGCACTGCCGAGACGGTAAAGATGGCCCACATTCCGGTGCCGCGGAAGGCGTCTTTCAAGCCATCCCAATTGACGCGGATGCGCTGCCCCAAGTCAAAGTTTTCCGGGCGTGTCCCGCCGGCGTGGCGCAGCAGGATTAGAATGACGATGCTGGAAGTGAACATTATGGGAGTGCTGAACAGCAACACCCACCGCCAGCTGATTTCGCCCCAAGGCATTTCCAGGGCAAAGAGGTTCCGTTCGGCGGCGCCGCTGCTCAATGTCCAAGCCAATACGCCGCCGACCAAGGCGCCGGCAATCATTGGCCCGAGGACATCGCCGATGCTGCCCATCGAGCGGTGCATTGAAATGAAAAAGCCGCGGCGGGTGGGGAAACGGCGGGCCAGCAAGCCGAGAGCCGGGGGATGCCATAAGGCGCTGCCCATGGAGCCGAGGGCCAGGGCGGCCAGGATCAATATGTAGGTGGGGGCGAGGGACATCAGCAGGTAGCCGACGCCAATACTGAAGGCGCTGATGGACAAGACCCAGGATACCCGGTGGTGGAACAAGTCCACGAGGAAGCCGCCGACGGTGCTGGTGATGCCGCCAAAGATGGAGCGGACGACGACAATCAGCCCGACTTGAAAGGCGCCGAGGCCGAGGTCGGCGGCGATGATGGCGGCGAGGAAGGGGATGGTGTGGGCGTAGAAATGCTCGAAGGCGTGGGCGCCGATGACGGTAGTTGCCATTACTCCGTCGCGGGTGCGCCTTTCCTGTTGCCCGGGAGCGGCGGCGATATTGGATATTGCCAAGTTCGGCACCTGCCTTTGCCGATTAGCGGCGGCGTTGCTGGGGTGATTATACACCGGGCGGCAAGGGGCGGGCGGCAATCCGCTTTAGTTTGACTGAACTCGGCAACTTCCACCCGATTTGTCCGCCCCGCAAACCGCCCCACGCCCATTGCCCGCGCCACGCTGTCCGGCAATTGCTCCCCTTGGCCCGCTCAATTCACGGCTCGGTCATATCCGCCCCTACTCTCCAAGCTGCTCCGATACCGGAAAATCGGCCGTCCCCATTGTCCCACCGCCGGGAGCAGACCGGCCGGTCTGCTCCGTCCGATGGCGTAATCCGGCAGACAGACTGTGGCCAGACACTTCCTCGATGTCAGTCGCCGCGCCCGGCTCTTTGGTATAGATTGGCACAGAACAGCTTTTTTGACTCTGCTACCGGTCAAAGTCGGCCCGGCGGTCCGGTTCCCCCGGCGGTTATGGCCCGGTATTCGGCGCGTCAAGCGGCGGCCGGGTTATAAGACCGGTTGACCCGGAAAATCAGCCCATCGGACAACTCCGCCACCGGCTCCAGCCCCGGCAGCGCTGCCAACTGAGCTGGCCCGTAGCTGTAGCCGGAGACGCCGTGAAACCAGAGTACCAGATCACCTTCCGCCGCCTGCTCCACCTTGTACCGGGCCGCCGCCAGCCCCGGCGAAAGATAAACATAGTTGCGGTTGTCGGTGTATAGGGCGAATACCGGCGAGGGGCTGATTATCGCGCCGTCAAAGGATTGCTCCCGGACATAAGCCAAAACTTCCGAATGGGCCCAGCGCCTACTGGCGAAATCCTTGTTGTAGCCGGCATTGGCTTGCCGTATCTCATGGAAATTGAGCGCGGCTTGGGCCAACAGCCACAAGGCAAGGACGGCCAACAGCAGGTTGGGCAAAAGGTTAAATGCTTTTATATTTTGCTGAAATCGTCCATCAGTCGGCGGAAAACTGCCCGGCTTTTCACCCGGCCGGCGCTCCTTAGCCCAAACCAGAAATCGGTCGAGGGCAAAGACGGCGGCCAAGAGCAAAGGTACATAGGCGGGGGCGGTCATTCGGCAGCAGAGCGGGTCAACAAAAGTGACCACCGCAGCCCCTATGATACCGGCCAGGTACGCCAAGGCCAGGGCGGCGCCCAAGGCAAAGGAACGCTCGGCCGACCGTGCCGCCGTTGCAACCCCGGAACGGGCTAACCGTATTGCCAGAAAGCCGACAACCCCCGTCAGAGCCAGCAGGATTAGTCCCGTCAGGAAAGCCGCAACCGGCCGGACTGGTCCCAATCCCTCCTCCAAAAGCAGGGGCCAGCGGGATAAGTCGGAGAATGTATGATAGAGCGCGGTCGGAAAGTCGTATTGGGGTAGCATCCGGGCGCCGGTCCAGTGTCCCACCAACAGCCGATTGCTCAACATCCACAGGGCAAGCGGCGGCAAGGCAATCAGCCCATAAACCGCTCCTGACCGCAGCCGTTGCCGCCAGGGAAACGTCGGGCGTAGCAGCAGCAACGCCGGCAGCAGAGCGACTAGCAAAACCACGCCAACATAGCGGGTCAGCAAGGCCAAGGCGGTAAATACCCCCGCCGCAATCAAAGCCGACCGTTGGCCGCCGTCCAGAAACCGATCGACTTGCAGCAAGGCAAGGATGGTGAACAGAATGAACAGCGGCTCCGACAGCGCATAGGCGGCAATCCGCGTCAAAGGTATAGACAGCATCAGGGCAATACAAGCCCCGATTACCATAAAAGGATTTTGCAAACGCCGCCGCAGGTATTGACCGGCGAAAAATATAGTCAAGCCAAAGATGGCGGCATTGAGCGGCCCCGCCAAATCCTTCGGGTCAAAGACGCCGAAACTAGCCGCCGTCAGCAGCAGGGGATACAGCGGCGGCTGGATGGCGTAGTTGCCGGCCCGGTTAAGATTGGCAAAACCGTTCCCCTCCAGCAAGTTCCAGGCAATGGAAATGTAACCGATCGAATCCCAGTGCATCCCCGGGCCATAGACCACTCCCCGCGCCAGAATCAGCGCCGCCCCCAACAAAGCCAAGGCCGTTAGTAGCAAGGTAAAAGTGTCGGGCCGCCCCAAGCAACGGCGCAGCCGGAAAGACTGCATTTTAACCGGCGAAGTAGTCATCAAGAGAGGATTATACTCCGGCTTGGCGCAGTCTTTCCCATCCCCGTTTGTAGTTACTCCCCGGCGGTGTTAAACTTACCGCCATAACCCGGTCGCCATCCATCCCGATTCAACCCAAGCGGGGGAGTAGAAAATTATGGCTATGGCCGCCCATACCGAAAGCAGCGTTCAGGAATTGCAGCGCACCGCCCTGGAAAACCTGTGGGTCTATCTGCGGGAACCCAGCGATATGGCGGAAAAAGGGGAGCCGCAGATTTTTGTCGAGGGCAAGGGCTGCCAGGTTACCGATGCCCTGGGCAATACCTACATTGACGCGATGTCCGGCCTGTGGCTGAAAAATGTGGGGTACGGGCAGACCGAAATCGCCGACGCCGCCTATGAGCAGATGCTCAAAATCACCTATATGCCTATGGGTACTACCACCGAGGCGGCGGTGCGGCTGTCGGCGAAAATCGCATCCATCACCCCCGGCGATTTGTCCCGCTCCTTTTTCACCAGCGGCGGCTCGGAGTCGGTGGAAACGGCGTTGAAACTGACCCGGGCCTATTTCAAGCGCGTCGGCGAACCGGGCCGCATCAAGTTCATCAGCCGCCAAGACTCCTATCACGGGGCTACCTTTGGCGCGTTGGCTTTGGGCGGCTCCTTTCTCTACCCCAAAAGCGATTACGAACCGCTGATGCCCGGCGCCTTTCACGCGCCGCAGCCTAACTTTTACCGCTGCGAGTTCGGCAGCCGCAGCCCGGAGGAATGCGCCGACAAGTCCGTGGACGCCATTGAAAACATCATCCGCTTTCAGGGGCCGGAAACGATAGCGGCGGTGATTGCCGAGCCGGTATCCAGTCCCACCGGGGCCATTGTGCCGCCGCCCAACTACTGGCCCCGGCTGCGGGAAGTGTGCGACAAGTACGGCTGCCTGCTCATTGCCGACGAAGTGATTACCGGCTTTGGGCGCACCGGCAAGATGTTCGCCTGTGAGCATTGGGGCATTACGCCAGATATGATGACCGTCGCCAAGGGCATTACCAGCGGCTACATTCCCATGGGGGCGGCCATTCTCCGCAAGCCCATCGCCGATGCCTTTGTGGGCGGGCCGAAAGCGGCTTTCCGTCATGTCATCACCTTTGGCGGCCACCCGGTCGCCGCCGCCGCTTCCCTGAAAAACATTGAGATTATGGAGCGGGAGCAAATGGTGGACAATTCGGCGCGGATGGGGCAATACCTGCTCGACGGTCTCCAGGAACTGCAAGGCAAACATTCCATCATCGGTGACGCCCGCGGCCTCGGGTTGATGTGCGGTCTGGAACTGGTCAAAGACCGGGCAACTAAAGAGTCCTTCCCGGCTGACGCCGAATTGGGGCCGCGCTTGACCCAGGGTTTTGCCGAGGAGGGCGTCCTGTTGCGCGGCGGGGATGTGATGAACATTATGCCGCCGCTGTGCGTTACCCCGGGGGAAATCGAGCAGATTGTATCCACTTTGGACAAGGTAATCGGGCGGGTGGCCAAAGACTTGGGGGCGGAGTAGCCGCCGCATAACTGCAACCAGAACAAGGGGGTAATCCGGTGTCCAGCAAAGCGGGATTTATCGGGTTGGGGCGGATGGGCTTGCCGATGTCTTACCGGCTGCTCAATGCCGGCTTTGACTTGACGGTGCATAACCGCAGCCAAGAAAAGGTGCGGCAGATTGTGGACGCCGGGGCCAAGCCGGGCCATTCGGCGGCGGAAACCACGCAGGCCACGGACCTTCTGCTGACCTGCCTGCCGGATGTGGCCACGGTGGAAGCGGTGTTCCTGGACGCTGACGGCATTATCGCCAATGCCAAGCCAGGCCAGATACTCGTTGACCACAGCACGGTGGGAATGTCCACCACCCAGGCTTGCGCCGCCGCCGCTGCGGAAAAGGGCGCGCTCTTTCTCGACGCCCCCATCAGCGGCGGGACGGAGCGGGCGGCCAACGGCACCTTGACCATTATGGCCGGCGGCCCCCGGGCGGCTTACGACCGCGCCTTGCCCTTGTTTGCGGCCATGGGCGCAACTATCCGCCACATCGGGCCGACCGGGGCCGGCACCGCCGTTAAACTGGTCAACCAATTGCTGGTGGGCATCCACACCATGGCCGCCGCCGAAGCAATGCTGCTGGGGGCGAAAGCCGGCGCCGACCCGGCTCTGGTTTATGAAGTGGTCAGTTCCGGCTGGGGGCAGAGCTTTATGCTGGACCGCAACGCCCCGGCAATGCTGGAGCGCAACTTTGCCGGCGACCGGGCCCAAATGCGGGTCATCCTGAAAGACTTGGGCTTAATTCAAGACTTGGCCCAAAACCTGCAATCCCCCATCCCGGCCGGGGATTTAGCTTACCGGAAGTTTCAGGAAGCCATCGCCAACGGCCTCGCCGATTTCGACCCGTCCGCCCTGGTACTGCCGTTAGAGGAACAAGCCGGCTGGGAAATTGGGCGGGAAGCCTAACGATTAGCGGAGGCGTCAGATATGCCTGACCTGATTAACATTCTGGAATCCTTTAACCGGAAGGAGCGGTTTTTCCTGGTGGCGCAGGCGTTGGGGAAACCGAAATTCACTCTATCCCGGGAGTTCCGGTTGGAACTTGGCGAGAAGGTTGGACTCACCGCACAGGGTATTGAGATACCCACCGACGCCTTCGCGGCGATGGACTACCACCTGAACTGGGTTCACGCCAGCCTCGTCTTGGCGTATTGCGCCAACACGGAGGAAAGGGTGGACGGCCTTAACACCAAGTCCGTAGAACAGAATCAGGAGGATGTTGACCTGCTGGTCGCCTTTAAGGATGCCAGCGGCGACTGTCACCTGATTTTCATTGAAGCCAAAGGGTACAATACCGATGGGATGTCGGATGGGTTGGAGGGTTTTGATAACGGCCAGCTAAAATCGAAAGCTGACCGGCTTGATCTTATCCTCAAGCCTTACCCTGCGGTTAAGCCTCATTTCTGCTTGATGTCTGGGAAAAAGCCTGATTATATCCCCCCTGAATGGGGGAAGTGGCTTGAGCTGTCCTTGCCGCCGGAAAGGTTGGTAGCAAGGCTGAAAAAACCTCGGGTTCTGAAATCCCGGAGAGACTGGAGAGGGCGTCCCGAGAAAGACCGGCAAATCATCCCGCCAAAGGGTAAGGTATGACCTACCTCCTCGTAGCCCTTGGCGGCGCGGCCGGGTCGCTGCTGCGCTATGGCGTCGGGCGGTTGGCAATCCATTATTGGGGGCCGGGAACGGTAGTTGGGACATTTATCGTCAACATTACCGGCTCTTTTGCCTTGGGGTTCTTTCTGGGGTGGGCGTTGCAGCGCAATGATTTGCCGGCGGAAGTGCGGGCAATGGTCGCCATCGGCTTGCTGGGCGGTTATACCACCTTTTCCACCTTGAGCTATGATGCGGTGCGGCTGCTGGAGTCCGGGGAAATAATGCGGGCAGCAGTCAACATTGGGGGCAACCTGGTCATCGGCTTGGCGGCGGCGTGGCTGGGCATTGTAGCGGGGCGGGCGGTGGGCTGAATTCGTCCGTCACCGGCGGCAACTCCGGCTGTCTTACCCGCCCTTGACTCCGCAGCCGGCCGCTGTCTATAATCCCGCCATCCCCAGCAAGGAGCCTGGCAATGGCCGCTAACCCCGCCGACCGGCAGAATTTTCCCGACCACGCCCTTTATACCCGCGACAATTTGGAAGTGCTGCGGGGGATGAACAGCGAGACGGTGGATTTGATTGCTACCGACCCGCCCTTTAACACTTCGCGCAACCGGGCTGGCACCGCCGGTTTTTATGTGGACAAGTGGAAGTGGGGCGATACCGGCATACTGCCGGATCAGTGGAAGTGGAACGAAGTTCATCCGATCTGGCTGGAGCAGGTACGGGATGAAAACCGGGCTTTGTACGAAGTCATCGCGGCGGCCGGGGAGTGCCACGGGGATGACATTGCGGCTTTTCTCTGCTTTCTGTCGGTGCGGCTACTGGAGATGCACCGTATCCTGAAACCTACCGGTTCCTTATACCTGCACTGCGACCACGCCGCCAACGGCTATATTCGGATGGCATTGGACGCCATCTTTGGAGCCAAAAATTTCCGCAATGAAATTTCTTGGCGTACTACGCCCAAAGCCCTCAGCGCCAAGCAGTATCCCCGCACCCACGACACCATATTTTTCTACAATAAAGGGCCGGGATATACTTGGAATCCCCAATACGAACCGCATTCCGCAGAATACGCCAAGTCGTTCAATAAGAACGATGAGTTCGGAGCTTTTACCCCGGCGGATTTGTCCGGCGGCAAAGCCGGGGGCAAGGAAGCCTATCTGCCGTTCAAGGGACAACTGCCGCCCGAAGGTCGGGCGTGGGCGCCGCCGACTCGAGACCGGTTCCCGGATAAGGCTATGGCTCTTATCCCGGCTGATTACGAGACTTTGAATCAACTGGAGAAGTGCGCGGCTCTGGACAAAATCGGCCTGATTTACTGGTCGGGCAACGGAAAGCCGTATTACAAAAAATACCTTTCCACTCTGAAAGGAACGCTCCTCGAGGATGTCATCACGGATATAAGTCCGCCGGGATCCAACGAAAGAACGGGCAGCCCGGACCAGAAACCGGTTATCCTTTACGAGCGCATCATCAAGGCGTCCAGCAATCCCGGAGACCTGGTGTTAGACCCGTTTTGCGGCTGCGCCACTACCCTTGTCGCCGCTAACAACTTGGGCCGCCGCTGGGTGGGCATTGACCGGCGGGCCGACGCGGCGTATCACGTTGCCAATCGGTTGCTGGGCTTGGGCATCAATGTCAACGAATTTCAAGCGCAGCAGCAAGCTCTGTTGCAGGAATTGCAGTCCCATTGTCAAATCCTCGACGCTGCGCCGGCGCGTACGGATGATGGGGATAATTACCCTCACTTGGCCGCCGTTTATACTTCCCGCCGCCGGCCGGCGAGTATGACCCGGCAGCAAATGCTGGACATCCTGGTGCAGCAGTGGGGTTGTATCTGTTGGGGCTGTGGCTTTGAGCCGCCGGATTCCGAACACTTGGAGCTGGACCATATCGACCCGGCGTCGCAGGGCGGCAGTAACGAACTGGATAATCGCTGTCCGCTGTGCGGGCCGTGCAATCGGCGGAAGTCGAATCGGCTGACGCTGGTGGCACTGCGGCAGCTGAATAAAAAGCTGGGGAAGTGGTATGGCAATCCACCCATCGACCAGCGGATTAACATTCGCTTGGCCCGGGAGTGGGCGGCGCAGTATTTGGCGGGGCGGGCGCGGCAAAGCAGCCCGGCGGGGATGGCGGATTAGACCGCAAGGGTCAAAAGGCCCGCCGCCGCCCCACTCAGTCGCACCGCCGCCCTCGGAAATGACTTATCCCCCACAAAATGCTACACTTAACCCCAAATCCATCGGGGGTAAGGGCCGGGCAATGAATTACATCCACATTCAGGAACAACCCGACCGGCAGTTTGAGCAGCTGATTATGGCTTTTGCCGGCTGGCCGGACGCCGGGGAAAGCGCCACAGCCGCCATCCAATACCTGATGCGGCGGCTGGATGCGGTCCAGTTTGCGGCCATCGACCCGGAGGAGTTTTACGATTTTACCCAGGAACGGCCGCGCTCCAGCCGCACCCGGGACGGTCGGCGGCGGGTGCGCTGGCCGGCTAATGAATTTTCCTGGTGGGCGGCCGGGGATCAGGGCGCGCTCTTTTTCGTGGGCATTGAACCTAACCTGAAGTGGCGTACCTTTTCGGAAACTATCGCCGGCTTGGCCCGGGAAATGGGGGTTAAAACCGTCATTCAGGTGGGCGCGCTGCTGGATGCCGTTCCCCATACCCGGGAAATTCGCTTGACCGGCTCCTCGACCCGGCCGGAATTGCAGGAAGCCCTGGACTCGGCCCGCATCGGCACTTCCAACTACCAGGGGCCGACCGGCATCAGCACGGCGGTGCTGGAGACCTGCACCAAGCAGGGGATGAGTTATTCCTCCCTGTGGGGACATACGCCGCATTATCTCCACGCCGCGCCCAACTACCGGGTCAGCTACACCTTGGCCCGCACCCTGAGCCGCCTGCTGGACTTGCCGGCGGATTTGGGCGAATTGCGGGCGGCGGCGGAAAGTTTTGACCGGGAAGTAACCCAGGCCGTGGGCCAGGATGACCAGTTGGCGGAGTATGTGCGGAAACTCGAAGACCGCTATGACGAAGCCACCACCGACCGCGACATTCCCGACCCGGCGGAAGTGGTGTGGGAATTGGAGCAGTTTCTCCGCTCCGAACAGCGGCGGAACCCGGGGCCGTCGAACTAACCTTGCCGCCGGGTCTTTGAGTAACCCGGTCGGCGCAGACTGCGTAATGGCGTCAAAAGCAGCAACTGGCAAAGCTAAAGCGGCTACTCCAACCCGGCGTCGCCAGGGCGGCCGCCAACCGGCGCCGCCATCCATTGCCATTCCCGAGGCCATTGGGCTGCTGACCGATGCCTACGGCCCCTTTCCCCAGGAGCCGCGCCTCGACCCCATCCACGAACTGACCTTTACCATCCTGTCCCAGCACACTTCCGACACCAATTCGGAGCGGGCCTTTCGCAGCCTGATGCAGCGTTTCGGCGATTTGGCCGCCGTGGCCGCCGCGCCGGTGGCTGACATCGAGTCCGCGATCAGCCGGGGCGGGCTGGCTAAAGTTAAAGCGCCCCGCATAAAGGAAGTGCTGACCAAGGTTCTGGAACTAAACGGCGGTTCCTTGGACTTGTCCTTTCTGCGGGAGATGCCCTTGCCGGAAGCCAAAGCTTGGCTGCGGCAGCTGCCGGGCATCGGACCCAAGTCCACCGGCATCATCCTCAGCTTTTCCCTGGGAATGCCGGCGATGGCTATCGATACGCATATTTACCGGGTTTGCCAGCGTTTGGGGTTGATTGGGCCGAAAGTTACGGCGGATAAAGCCCACGACCTGCTGGAGGCCGCCGTAGCCCCGGAGCAGGTCTATCCCTTTCACGCCGCCTTTATCAATCACGGGCGGCGGGTCTGCAAAGCGCAGCGTCCCCTGTGCCACGAATGTATCGTAGCCTATGGCTGCCCGGCCCGGGAGCAGTTACAGCAAGCGGCGGCAGTTGCGGACATTGCCGCCGCCAAGCCGCGCCGCCCGGCCCGGGGCCAGGCGGCAGCTACCGTGCCGCACGCCTACCCGGAGGTTGGTGAGTAGGCAAGGACAACGCTCGACTGGCACAAACCGCCCCAAAAACCCGATTCCCAAAACCCGCGCAAAAGGCAGTTGCCTTGTCCCAATAATCGTTGTATAATGCGGTCAGTGTGCCCCGGTCGTCTAGCCAGGTTAGGACGCCACCCTTTCAAGGTGGAGATCATGGGATCGAAGCCCATCCGGGGTACCAACTTTACCCTTTCCGCCCCCGCCGCGATTTGCTTTCAACCGGTTCCGCCGCTCCTGAACTTGCTGCCGGCGCTGAACCCGCCCGTCCGATGAATGAAACGCCGCCGGCCCCTAGCGCGCCTTTGCCCCAATGGGCCCGGGGACGCCGGGAACGCCCCTTCTTTACCCGCCAACGCCTCATTGCCGGCGGCATTCTGTTGCTGCTCCTGGCCTTTATCCTCTGGCTGAACTATCCCTTTCTGCCCGATTTCCGGGTGCTGCTCTTTAACCGGCCGATTACTCAGCTATCCTCCGATTCCCCGCCCGGACAGTGGACGATGGATGGCGGCGACCTGGCTCAAACCAAAGGGGTACCGGCCCGGGACGCCGCCGCGGAACCCTTAACCGGCCAAATCTTATGGTCCGTACCCCTGGGGCAAAATACCCGTTCCGGCCCCATTGTCCACAACGGGCGCGTCTATCTCGGCGGCCACTTCCAAGTCTCGGCATTGGACGCCGCCACCGGCGCATTACACTGGCAGCAGCCCACCACCGGCCCGGCGCCGGGTTCTCTGGCCGCCGCCGGGGATTACCTCTACATCGGACTGCAAGACCACCGCCTCCACGCCTTGGACGCCGCTACCGGGCAAAGCCGTTGGCATTTCAAGACTGAGGACGCCATCACCGCCGCCCCGGTCGTGCATCAGGGCATTGTCTATTTCGGTTCGTGGGACGGCAACCAATACGCTCTTGACGCCGCTACTGGCGCGCCGATCTGGACTTACCCGGCTACCGGCGTCATCGGCATTCATCCCGCCCTCCACGACGGCATCCTGGCTTTGGGCGACCGCAACGGCCGTTTCCATATTCTCGACGCCCGCACCGGCCAGAACCGCCTGACCTTCCGCACCCCGAAATCCGCTACCGCCGCCCCGGTTATTGCCCACAACCTGGTCTATTTCCCGGCCGGCGGCCGTCTCTACGCCCTCGACGCCACGGCCAAGGAAATTCCCGGTCAATACCAGTTCAAGCGGGTCTGGGCGCAACTCTGGCTCTGGAAAATCCCCGGCATCCCCCGCCCGGCAACGCAGCAGGGCGGCCGCTGGCGTTTTAATCCGGATGGCGAGGACTCCCGCATTGTGGCCGCTCCGGCCGCCGCCGCCGGCCGTCTGTACCTCGGCGACTTGCGCGGCCGCCTCTACATCCTCGACGCCCTCAGCGGCCGGGAATTGCGCCGTTCTCAACTCGATGGCGGCCTCTATGCCCCGCCGTTGATTGTCGGCAATCGGGTTTATGCCGCTACCCAGAGCGGCTATCTCTACGCCCTGGACGCCGCCACCGGGCAAGTCCACTGGCAGCTGGACCTCAAGGCGCCGGTCAATCAGCCCATGGCATTCGCCGCCGGCATTCTCTACATCCGCACTTCCAACGGCGTCCTCCACGCGGTAAAATAGGGCAGTTTTCCCCAACCCCAACAAAAGGAGCAGCAACGATGGCTGGCGACAAGGAAACCTACCAAATCGACCTGAACCCCGACCAGATGGCTTTTGTCCAATCCGCCGCCGAAAAATACGGCTTGCCGGACGCGGACAAAGCCCTCCGGGTAATTATGGATTACCTGATGACCAACCCGGAGGTTCACGATACCGTGTTCAGCGAACCCCGCTGCCTCCGCTGCGGCTAGAGAAATCCCGGGATGCCGGGCAGCATTGACCGTTATTCCCGTAAAGTGGGAATCCGGAAAGTTCGGACAAGAGTAGCTCTGCCTACCCCGGTCGAAGTCTCCGGATTCCCTTTACCCGGGGATGATAGCGGCCCCAACCGCTTACCCTGAACCCAGCAAACTCTTTACCCCGAGCAGGGCCAAGTAATAACTATAGACCCCGAACCCGTACACCGAACCCCGGCAGACCGGCTGTACCGCCGACACGGCGCCGCGGGCTGTCGGGTTCGAGGCGTGTACCTCTATCACCGGAAACCCTACCTGCGCGATGGCCGCCCGCAGCACTCCGTTCAGCGTGGTATAGCCCGCCGGGTTAATCACCGCCGCCGCTACGCCCTCCTCAAAGCCGGCGTACAGGGCGTTGGCGACTTCCCCCTCCACATTGGAATGCACAAACTCCACTTCCAGCCCCAACTCCGCCGCATAGCCGGCGACCCGCTCGTTAATCTCCGGCAAAGTCAGCGGGCCGAAAATCTCCACCTGCGTCTTGCCGCGCATATTCATCCCTGCCCCCTGAATTACCAGAACCTTGCTCATAATGCCCTCCTCAAACCTTTTGCTTGACTGCCTGATTGACGGTCGGACCGCTCCCGGCACAACAACCGCCGCCCGCCCATCAGAATATACCCCCATCTATCCCAGGGCAAGCGGAAGGTTCCGGCTTTCCGGGAAATCGCCGCTACCGTCCTTGCCTTGATAATTGTGCCTTGCCCCTGAACGGAATCCTGACCAATCCCCCTATTGACAACCCCCGCCACTTCCGCTAATAATTGTTGCCGCATTGCCCCGGTTATTCGGGGCGGGTAGCTGTTGCCCTTTCCCGACTTGCTTTCAGGAGTAAGGAATATGGCTGAAAACATTGCCTTGATGGCCCATTTGATGCGGCGGGCCGGTTTCGGCGCCACCCGGGAGGAACTCGAGGAACGGGCGGCCCGGGGCTACGCCGCCACCGTCGACGAACTGCTGAACCCGGAAAGCGTAACTGGCGCCGACCGCTACGAATTCCTCCGCTACCATCCCTCCTTGTGGAAACCCATCACTTCCCCGGGAATGGGGGCGTCGGCTTGGCTCCACGCTATGCTGAACACGGAGCGGGTGCTGGAGGAGAAAATGGTTCTCTTTTGGCATCAGGTTTTCGCCACCGGCGGCTCCAAGCTGGACCATTGGCACGAAATGGTCAGTCAGATTGACCTGTTCCGCCGCTGCGGAATGGGCAACTACCGGGATTTGCTGGTCGAACTGGCGAAAAACCCGGCGATGATTTTCTGGCTGGACAACTGCGACAACCACGCCGACGCGGTCAACGAAAACTGGGGGCGGGAGCTGCTGGAACTGTTCAGTATGGGTGTGGGCAACTACACCGAGGAGGATGTGCGGGAATGTTCCCGGGCCTTTACCGGCTGGACTATCGCCGCCTCTATCCCCCGCAACGCCCACGGCCGCTACGATTGGGAGTTCGAGTACCTGCCGGAGGATCACGACGAAGGGGAAAAGACTTTCCTGGGCCACACCGGCAATTTTAACGGCGCAGACATCATCGACATCGTTTGCGGCCAACCGGCTACGGCGCGGTTCGTCGCCCGCCATCTCTACAATTTCTTTGTGGCGGATGAGCCGCAAGTGCCGGCTTGGTCGGTAACGCCGCCGCGAGACCCGGCGGCCATTGAACTGTTGGCGCAGACCTTTGTCGATTCCGGCTACGAAATGCGGCCGGTCTTGCGGGTCTTGTTCAATTCCGACTTTTTCAAGGAAGCCCGCTTTGCCAAAATCAAAAGCCCCGCTGAGGTGCTGGTGGGTACTTTGCGGCTGGTCGGCGGATACCACTTTCCCGCGCCCGGCATCGGCAATTTGTCCAAGGAAGCCGGCTATATGGGGCAGGAACTGCTGAACCCGCCCAGCGTCGAGGGTTGGCACACCGGCGCCGAGTGGATTAACAGCGGCACTCTGATGAAGCGGATTAACTTTTCCGCCGACCAGGTGGGCAACACCGCCAAACCCGGCATCCAAGCCATCATCCAACGCCTGCAAGCCGGCGGCGACTTGTCCCCGGAGCAGCTGGTGGACGGCTGCCTCGACCTGCTCGGCCCGCTGCAAGTCGATAAAGACAACCGGCAGCAACTGGTCAACCACGCCCGGGAGTCCGGGGATTTGACTTGGGCTGACCCGGATACCGCGGCCGCCCGGGTTGGCGAAACCCTGCAACTGGTGGTATCCCTGCGGGAATATCAGTACGCTTAACCCTGACAAGCCCCGGAAAAATCGGGTATAATTCCCTCACGCTAAACCCGGTTAAGGAGACAAGCTATGACCAGCAACAAGAAAGACCCGGTACTGGTGGTGTTGCAGCTGTCCGGCGGCAACGACTACCTGAACACCGTCATTCCCTACACCGACCCCCTCTATCGGGACAACCGGCCGGCAGTAGGCATTGCCGACGCGGAAATGCTCCGGGTCAACGACGAACTGGCTTTTCACCCCAGTATGCGGGTGCTGCAGGAGCTGTACGACCAGGGCAACCTGGCCGTCGTTCACGGCGTCGGCTATCCCGACTCCCCCCGCTCTCACTTCCGCTCGATGGACATCTGGCACACCTGCGAGCCGGATACGCTAGGCACTGAGGGCTGGCTGGGTCTGGCGACCCGGGAAATCGACCCCCGCAAGGAAAATGTCGTTACCACCGTCAGTATGGGCCCGAGTATGTTCCGGGCGGTGTCGGTGGCCGGCGTTCCTGTGGCCGCCGTGGACAGCCTCGACAGCTACGGCCTGCTGACCGGCATTGCCAACCAGGAGCAGCGGCTCAAGATTCTGGACCGCTTTACCCAGATGTATACCCCCACCATCGGCTCCGGGATGGTGATGGAATACTTGGGCGAAACCGGCTTGGAGGCGATGAAAGGCGCGGACATTCTCAAAGTTGCGCCGGGAATGTATTCCTCCACGGTGGAATACGCCGACACGCCCATTGCCCGCAAGCTCAAGGACATTGCCCGCATCCATCTGGCTGACTTGGGGACGCGGATTTTCTACTGCGACCACGGCAGCTTTGACAGCCACGCCAACCAGTTGGGGATGCACGCCAGCCTGTGGACGGATGTATCGGCGGCGGTCGGCGATTTCTTTGCCGACCTGAAGGAACACGATGCCGCCGACAATGTGATTATGCTGCTCTTTTCCGAGTTCGGCCGCCGGGTGCATGACAATGGCTCCGGCACCGATCACGGGGCCGCCGGGGCCGCCTTTGTTATCGGGGAGCCGGTACACGGCGGGTTCTACGGGGAATATCCCTCTCGCAAAGCCGAGGATTTGCAGCAGGGCGATTTGGTGCCGAACCTGGACTTCCGCGGCCTTTACGGCACCATCCTTGAGGATTGGCTGGGACTGGACGCCAAGCCCATCGTCAAGGGTCAGTTCGAGCAGCCCAAGTTTCTTTAGGCAAATTGCCGCCGGGTGAATCAGTGCCGGGCCAGCGCCTTATGCGGGGTGGCTGGCCCGGTGTTTTAGCAATTCCCGAATCAGCGTTGAACCGGTAGAGGTAGCAATATGGTAACGCGGACAGTAGCCGGCCGAACCTACGATTTCAGCCACGCTATGGGCCGGGGCGCGGCCTCCGGGATGGGTTTCAGCTCCGCCAACGCCCTGGCTCTGGCCGCCGACAATGCGGTGTTCGTCCTGAACCGGGGCGGCGAAGCCGTTACCGCCGTCCCCTGGAACCGCACCGCCCGGGGCGCGCGGGTCAGCATTGTTAAGGTTGGCGGTCAAGCTGGCGATGAGGAGTTTATCGACGAATTCGGCCGCAGCGGCGACGCGGACGGCGAATTCATCTGGCCCACCGGCATTGCCCTGGATTCCCAAGACCGGGTTTATGTCACCGACGAATGGCTGAACCGGGTTTGCGTTTTTGACCGGGGCGGCAATCTGCTGCGGCAATGGGGCAATGCCGGTAGCGGCGACGGTGAAATCGACGGCCCCTCCGGGATTAGCTGCGACCCGGCGGATAACCTTTACATCGTGGACAGCCGCAATCACCGGGTACAACAGTTCAGCGGCGACGGGCTGTTTATCCGCAAATTCGGCAACCCCGGCAGCGGCCCCGGCCAATTCAACACCCCTTGGGGCATTACCCAAGACGCCGATGGCTGCCTCTATGTAGCGGACTGCAAGAACCACCGGGTACAGAAGTTCACCGCCGCCGGGGAGTATCTGGCGCAATTCGGCAGCTACGGCAGCGGCCGGGGCGAACTGAATCATCCTTCCGATGTGGCCGTGGATGCTGATGGCGATGTTTATGTCTGCGATTGGGGCAATGACCGGGTGCAGGCGTATGACGCCGCCGGCAAGTTTTTCACCAGCTTTGTGGGAGATGCCCGCCAGCTGACTACTTGGTCGCAAATGATTGTCCAGACCAACCCGGAGGCAATGAAACGGCGGCGGGAAGTCAAAGATTTTCAAGCCGAATGGAAATTGCGGATGCCCCGGGGCGTGGCTTTTGACCACGCCAACAACCGCCTGCTCATCCTGGATACCCAGCGCAGCCGCATCCAGATTTACAACAAGCTGAGCGGCTACGCCTCGCCGGCCCGGAACTTGTAAGGACGCGCTATCGGCTATCCCGGTGGAGTAAAGAACAGGGGCGGGTTAGCAGCCCGCCCCTTTGGATTCCCCTTGCCCGGAGCCGCCGCTAGTCCTCCAGATGGATGGTAACGGTAACCCGGGGGGTGTCGCTGACTACGGCGGTGGTATGGCCGTCGCCGGTAGTATCCTCGGCCAGGTTCACATCGCCGGGGCCGAGGCGGTACTTCGTGCCGTCCCGCAAACCGATTTCCCCCTCGCCGGCCAGGGTGATGACATACTGGCGGCGCGGGGCCACGTGCCAGTCGCTGAACCGCCCCACTTCAGCGGCCCGAAACACCACGCCTTTAGCCCCGTGCAAGTCGGTAAAATCCGGGCGGGATTCCCAGTCCAGTTCCTCAATGTGGGAATGCCCGTCATCCCCGGTATAAAGTCGGATAAACTTCATCAGTCCACCTCCGAAAGTTTCCGGTTAAAGCCGGGCTATTCTAACACCATTTCCGGGGGTGTACCAATTAACTTGCGCCACGGCCGCCTTTTCCCCCAAGTCAATTGCATTATAATTTTGGGGCATTATATCCCTATCTATACTGGGGTTTGATACCGGATTTTTCTGGTCCAGGGGAAATATCTGACGCTCAGTCAAACCTGTGACTCCTTTATAATCCAATTGCCCTCGCAAAACCGCCGCCCGATTTGACAATTCCTATCCCCGCCGGTACACTCAATTTCTACTTGACCGCTATCTGACCCGTAAGGAGTGCCGTTATGCCCGAACTCAGCGTATTGCTCCACGGCAGCCCCCTCCGCGCCGATGTTGGCGTCGTCGGCTTTTGCTCCGTCCTCCTGATTGAGGGCGAAAAGCGCATTATGGTCGACGTGGGCCATGTCGGCCGCCGCACCGCCCTGGAAAACGCCCTCCAGTCCCGCGGCCTCACCCCCGAGGACATCGACATCACCGTAATGACCCACGCTCATTGGGACCACAGCCAGAACTACGACCTGTTCCAGCACGCCCCGATGCTGGTTCATCCCCTCGAACGCAAGTACGCCCACAAGCCGCACCGAAACGATTGGGCTACCCCGGCCTGGTCCGGCGCGATGATTGAATTCCAGCCCAAAGTCGAGGAAGTCGAGGAAGGCCACCTCATCGAACCCGGCGTTACTCTCATCCACACCCCCGGCCACTCTCCCGGCAGCCTTTCCGTCCTGGTCGAAACGCCCCAAGGCTTGTGCGCCGTCACCGGCGATGTGCTGCACTATTCCGGCGTCGCCCTCACCCGCAAAAACCCCTTGGTTTTCTGGAACGAACAGCAAGCCACCCAGAGCATCGACCGCATCGTGGAAACGGCGGAATTCATCTACCCTGGCCACGACCGCCCCTTTGCGGTAGTCAACGGCGCAATCGAATATCAGGAACGCGCCCCCATGACCGTCTCCGGCCTCTACCCCGACGACCCGGATGTATCCTTTGACCACGGCCCCCGCCCGGTCTGGATTATGCCCGGCATCGCGGACCAAACCTTGGAACGGCTCGGCTAATCCGCCGCCGGCCCCGCCGCGGCGTTTGACCAAAGCATTAGCGTTGCGCGACCGGAACGCCGGGCAACGGTAAAATCCGCCTTAACCGAAACTGCCCGGAATGCAACCGGACTCAACGGACTCCAACGGAACCGTGACTCCGGGCATTTGCATTTCCCGCAATTATCTGTTATGATTAGCCCACAGGTTGCGCCGTTGGGCCGCATTTTCAGGAGGCAAAATGGGTTTCGGGCCGATTGGGTTGCCCCAGATATTGATCGTCTTGCTGATTATCCTGCTGATTTTCGGCGCCAAACGGCTGCCGGAAATTGGCGCTTCCCTGGGCAAAGGTATCCGCACTTTCAAGAGTTCGGTTACCGGCGAGGACGAAGTCGGCTCCGCCGGGCCGGCTAAACCGTCCAGCGGTGGCAAGGCGGAAACCAACAAGCGGTATGATGATGACGCCGGCTAGTCCGTCCGGCGTCCCCCATATCCCGTTGCGCTACGGGGATGGCTGCTTTAGCCATCCCTTTTTCATTGCCCGCCGCCTACCCCGTCTGATTGCTGTCGGAAAGAGGGATTATTTCCTGACGGCTCCGCCGCCGGGCCCGGCCAGCCAGCCACGCCAAGGCAATGCCTACTTCGTACAAAGCCAGCAATGGCAAGGCGGCCAGGGTCTGGTTCAGCGGGTCAAAAGTCGGCGTGATGAAAGCCCCCAAGGCAAAGGATACTACTATCCAATACTTGCGGAACCGGCGGAACATTCGGGAAGTAACCAGTCCCAACTGCGCCAGCAGATACATCACCACCGGCGTCTCAAAAGCCGCCCCCATCCAGAACAGCAGCCGCAGCATCACATCCACCAGGCTGCTGATGCGTACCTGCGAATCGGCTACATCTCCCCCAAAGGTCAGCAGGAAAGGCAAGGCGCGGGGGGTCAGGACGAAGTAGGCAAAGGCAACGCCGGCAACAAATGCTAACAGCGCGCCGGGCAGCAGCAAAAAAAGATATTTGCGCTCGGCGGGATGCAGGCCGGGGGCGACAAAGCGGATGATTTGGTAGAGGATAACCGGCAGGGCCAGGGCAAGACCGCTGACCATCGAGATTTTAACCGCCGTGGACAGCCGCTCCGTTACCTGGGTAACAATAGGGGTAACGACACCGGCGGCGATAAGTTCCCGGGCCGGCCACTTGAGCAGTTCCAGCAGGTCCGTCCAGAAATAAAAGGCAACCATCGCCCCCAAGAGCAAGGCAGCCAAGCAGATAAACACCCGGCGGCGCAACTCGCTGAGATGCTCCAGCAGGGTCAATTCACGATTGCTGCTCATTCCCGTCTCCGGGGCCAGTAGTCGGCACTGCGCCGGGGGGCGGCGGCGGTTCTTTGGGGGCGGCCGGCGTATTGGCTGGCGGCGGCGCGTCCGACCGGTTAGCTGATGGGGTATGGGTGCCGGGATTTTCCGGGTTCAAGTCGGCGGCGGCGGTCATTTCGTTCAGCGTCCGCCGCAATTCGCCCAGCAACTTGCCGGCGGTGCGGGCCATCTCAATCGACTTGCCCGGCCCCATCACCAGAAAAGCCACCAGAAAAATAACCGTCAACTCCAGAAAGCCGACGCCAAAGAAGTTCACCGCCGCCCTCCTTTGCCATCCCCCAAGGGGCAGTCGGTCTGACACTCCGCGCCCACCGCCGCGGGCCAGTCCGCCGGCAAAGAATAGCCCAACTCCCGGAGCATCGCCGTCAGCCGGCACAGGGGCAAGCCCACCACATTGGTATAGCAGCCCGCCAGCAGCCGGGCCGGTTGAAACTCCTTATCCTGAATGGCATAAGCCCCGGCCTTGTCCATGGGCATCCCGGAGGCAATGGAAGTTTCCATTTCGGCATCGGAAAAGTCGCGCATCTGGACTTCTCCGGTCAGGCAGTCGGTCAAAGAATTGCCGGTAGCGGCGTCAATGACGGTCAAGCCGGTAGTTACTTGATGGCGGCGGCCGCGCAAAGCCCGCAGCATTTGGCGGGCATCGTCGGCATCCGCCGGCTTGCCGATGGCTTGCCCATCCAAAACTACCGTGCTATCCGCCCCGATAACATAGCCGGCCGCCAAGCCGGCGGCCACGGCGCGGGCTTTGTCTTGGGAAAGCCGCTGCGTCATTTCCGCCGGCGTTTCCCCCGGCAGCGGCTCCTCCGGGGCGTTCGAGGGGATGACGCGGAAAGGCAAGCCCAATTGGGACAGCAGTTCCCGCCGCCGCGGCGAGGTTGACGCCAATAGCAGCGGAGCGGCGGCCGCCGCCGGGTTCCGGGTCAGCACGGCGACACATTCCACGTGGTGGGTTTGGGGAAACATATCCAACGGTCGGATTTGGTCGAGGACATAGCCGCCGTTGCAAAGGATTTTCAAGTCCCGGGCCAAGGTTTCCGGGTCGCAGGAAACATAGACCAGCCGGGGCGGCGCCAGTTTGATGATACCCTGCAAGGCGGCCGGTTGGCAGCCGGCCCGGGGCGGGTCGAGGATTACCGCATCCGGCGGCTCCGGCAAATCAGCCAAGACCTCCTCAGTTTTGCCCAACAGAAACTCCACATTGTCCAGGCCGGCGGCGTTTTCCCGAGCGTCGGCAACGGCGGCCGTGGATTCCTCGACGGCGTACACTTTCTTGGCGTAGGGCGCGAGCAGGATGGCAAACGCCCCCACGCCGGTATAGGCGTCGAGCAAAGTTTCCGTCCCTTGTAGGTTCAGGGTAGCCCGCACCGCATCGACCAAGCAGGCCGCTTGTTCGGTATTGACCTGGAAAAAAGAGGGCGAGGCCACCAGAAACTGGCGGCCGGCTACCGATTCCCGATAGCGTTTCTGGCCGGTGGCAATAGCAATAGCCGGGTTTTTCAACGGCGGCTGCACCAGAAAATCGCCGGTCTCCCGCCCGGCGCGGATGGCCAGTTGGGTCGTTTCCCCGCAGCGGTCTTGCAGTTCCGACAACAAAGCATTGATGCCCTCGTGCATCAGCATACAGCGGTCGATGCGGACGAAACGGCGGGTTTCCCGGTTGACAAAGCCCAAGTCGCCGCCCTCCCGTCCCACGGTAAAGCGGGCGTGATTGCGATAGCCGTACTGCTGCGGCGAGGGCAGAATAGGCCCGACCGGGGCGTTGTAAAACCCGCCAACCCGGGCCAGCGCGTCAGTTACCTTATCCTGCTTGCCTCGCAGTTGGGCGGCGTAGTCCAAATGCTGCCACTGACAGCCGGTACACGCGCCATAGTAGCCGCAGGGCGGCGTCACCCGGTCCGGAGAGGATTGCAGCAGCTCGACCACTTGGGCGGCGGCATAGTTGCGGCGCGCCCGGATAACCTCGGCCACTACCCGCTCGCCGGGAATGCCGCCCAATACAAAAATGTCTTGCCCCTTGTAGCAGCCCATAGCCGCGCCCAAGCGTCCCCAAGACGCCAGCGACAAGGTAATGCGCTGCCCCGGAGTAAGTTTCTGCTCGCTCACCCGCCCTCCTTGCATTGCATACTATAAAGCAAAAGGCGGGTTTTAGCCAAGTGGGGTTTTGCCATACGGCAGCCAACTCTATCGCCTATAGAAATCGTCATTCCCACGAGGGGCCGAGGAATCCGCCCCCTCTACTCCCCCACTATATAGTTACGCAGCGTCCCGAGGTTGCTGATTTCCACTGCGATAGTGTCGCCGGGGCGCAGGTCGCCATCCGCGCCTTGCGTGCCTAACATCAGAATATCGCCCGGATACAGGGTAGTGTATCGGCTCATTTCCTGAATCCACGCCGGAGCGTCCCAGATTTGTTCGGCGGCGGTGAAATCCTGCCAAATGTCTCCGTTGCAGCGTACGATGATGCGGAAATCATCCGGGGGCAATCCGGTTACAATCCAGGGACCAAGGGGCTTGAAAGTATCGCAGTTTTTGCCCCGAAACATTGTGCGGTCGCCGCTTTGCCAAACCCTCTCGCTGATGTCATTGGCAATGGTGTAGCCAAAGATGCAGTCGAGAGCTTGCCGGCGGTTTTCCAGTTTGCGGGCCGGCTTGCTGATAACTACCGCCAGCTGACCTTCCGGCTGGACAGCGCCGCTGCTGTCGGCGGGAATGACGATGTTGGCCTCCGGGCCGATGATGGCGTGAACCGAGCGGAAGTTGGGTTCGGGGAAACGGGGATAGACCGGCCTTGCGCCGCGCCGCTGTGCCATCGCCTCAATATGACCGCGGTGGTTCGGGCCAGCGGCGTAAAGCATCGGCGGAATAATCGGCGCCAAGAGCCGAACTTCGCCCAAAGCATAGGTAACGCCGCTGTCCTGCGGATTTTCCAAAGGACTGCCGTCAACGGCGATAACTTCGTCGTCAACGATGCGGGCGTAGCCGGTAGTCTCGCCCTGCTGAAAGCGGCACCAAAGCATATACGACTCCCAATCCGGCCCGCTGCCGCGAATAAGTCCAATGGAGCGGGTGATGGGAATCGAACCCACGTAGCCAGCTTGGAAGGCTGGAGCTCTACCACTGAGCTACACCCGCCCGGGTTTAGCCGGTTCATTATAACCGATAGGAATGGAATAAGTATAGGGTGGACACCTCCCGGCTGCCGGCTCTGTTCCAAGGAATCGCCTATCGCCACCGCCATCCCCGCCTCTCCCACCGTCATTCCCACGAAAGTGGGAATCCAGAAATGCCGCCAACTCTGCATCCCCCCTTAATCCCCCCAAAAATCCTTGCCGCCGCCGCCCTTTCCCGCTAAACTAGGCAACGCAATCAGCCCGCCCGCCCCCGGCGCGGAAAGAGTGGAAAGACAGGTTTTAGTGGATTTACCCCCCCAGCAAACCCGCCCCCGGCGTCCCCGCATTTTCTACGGCTGGTGGATGTTAGCCATCACCTCCCTGATGGCATTCTTTGCCAGCGGCATTTTCTTTCGCGGCTTCACCGTCTTTGTCCCCGCCATCCGCGACTCCTTAGGCATCAGCCAAGCCCAAACCAACCTCATTTTCTCCTTGGCCCGGGCCGAAGGCGGCCTCGAAGGCCCCTTCGCCGGCTGGCTCATCGACAAGTTCGGCAACCGCGCCCTGCTCATCCCCTCCGTCCTCCTCGCCGTCCTCGGCTACTTCGCCCTGTTCCGCCTCGACCTCCTCGCCCAATACCTCGGCGGCTTCTGGGCCTTCACCCTCGTCTATCTGCTCCTCGTCTCCCTCGGCAACAGCATCGCCTTTCAGCACGCCATGTTCGCCGGCATCAATCAATGGTTCCGCCGCCGCCGCTCCCTCGCCATCTCCATCCTCGCCGCCGTAGCCTCTTTAGGCGGGTTGTTCATCGTCCCCTCGATGAACGGCGTCATCGAGCGTTGGGGTTGGGAAGTGGCCTCCCTGGCTGCCGGCTTGGCTTATCTGATTTTCCTCTTTCCCCTCTGCTTCCTGTTCCGCAACCGCCCCGAGGACATCGGACTGCTGCCTGATGGCGATACTACCGCCCCGGTCGCCGGCGGCCCCCGCGACCCGGCCGGCCGCCGCCGCATCCTCCGCGACTACACCGTCCGCGAAGCCCTCCACACCAAAGCCTACTGGCTGCTAATGCTCGGCGCCGGCTTGCGGATGATTGCCACCCTCGGCATCCTGGTCAGCATCGTCCCCATCCTCGAGGACAAAGGCGTCAGCCGCCAAATGGCCGCCAACCTCACCGGTGCTATGTTCGGCATCAACTTCCTCTCCCGCCTGATCCTCGGCTACTTCGGTGACCAGTGGCCCAAATCCTTGATCTTAGCCGGCACCTTGGCCGCCGAAGCTTTAGCTTTCGTATTCCTCTACTTCGGCAGCTGGGACGCCGGACTGATTGGCATAATGCTGATTTTGACCTTCATCCTCCTCGAGGGTTTCGGCGATGGCGCCGGCATCATCGTTTGGGCCGCCCTCGGCGACTACTACGGCCGCGACCGCTTCGCCACCCTGCGCGGCTACATCACCTTCTCCCACAGTTGGGCATTGGTTGCCTCCCCGGTCTATGTCGGCTGGGTCTTTGACACCTACGGCAGCTACGACTGGGCCATCATCCCGGCCGCCATCTGCGCCGCCCTGGCCAGCCTCTGCTTCCTGTTCACCCGCAAACCGCCCCAACTAACCCGCGCCCCCGACCCCTCCCCCGCCCCCGCTGCCACCACTGCCGGCTAGCAACCCCGGGGCGGCCCGCAAATTTAAGGCTTGACAAATCCCCAAAGCCGTGAAATAATCAATCCGTTAATACCCCCTGGCGCTCTCCAGAATATGGAGCAAGGGTGTCAGGTAAAACAATTTTCCAAAGAGCCGAGCAACTGTTGCTCGGCTCTTTGTTTTGGGCGGTGTTCCGTGGCGCGATTGGCGATATTCATTGACGGCGGGTACCTGGATGTGCTGGCTCGGGACGACTTTCGAGTATGGATTGACCACCGCCGGCTGAGCGTGGAAATTACTCACACTGTTGCTGCCGGCACCGCCGAGCCGCTGGATTTGCTGCGAACCTATTACTACGACTGCTTGCCCTACCAGAGCGATTCGCCTACCCCGGAGGAGCGAAAGCGTTTCAGCCGCAAAGCCAGCCGGTTCAATGCCCTCAACCGGCTGGACAATTACACCGTCCGGGAGGGAAGGTTGATGTTTCGCGGCCGGGATGCCGGCGGCAATCCCATATTCCAGCAGAAGCGCGTCGACCTGCTCCTGGGGCTGGACTTCGCCCTCTTGAGCGCCAAAAACCAGATTACTCACGCCGCTCTGGTCAGCGGCGACTCGGACTTGATTCCGGCGGTGGAAGTGGCGCAGCAAGCCGGCATTGCCACCTGGCTTTTTCACGGCCCGCGCCAGTCCGTCCGTAGCTCTTACTCCAATGAACTGTGGCAAGCCGCCGACCGGCGGGTCGCAATGGATAAAGCCTTCATCGACTCCGTAGCCATGCGTCCCCAGTAATTTGCCCTTACCCCGCCACCGACTAGCAATCCCGGCCCGCCCTCCCCAAAAACTCAAAAACTTTCCCGGGCGCGGCGGGGGAACTTTTACAAAAGTTCCCCCGCCGTATTTTTTTCGCCCCCTTCCCGGGACCCACAAAAAATTTTAATTCTCGAGCCCCCAACCCCCCAGCAGCCAACCCCGCCCCTCCCCAAAAGCCTCCAATCGCGGAAAGGGCCGCCCTAAATGTCAAGGATTTAGGGCGGCCCTTTCTATCCTTTTATTACCGGCTTATCGCCGGCATTAAAAGGCGTTGCCGCCGGGAGGTATTCCTATGTACCGCTGCCGACTTCTCATCACCGCCCTTGCCCTGACCGCCCTGACCCTCCTCCTAACCGTCGCCTCCAGTCCCGCCCAAGCCGCCCCCCGTTCCATCCCTTGGGACTGCTCCGACTGGCAAGAGTCCCCCGCCGTGGCCGACGCCGAGGATGCCCGCGTCTCGATGATCCTCGAATCCCTCGCCGCCAACCGGGGCAAGTCCATTTACTGCGCCATCGACCAGTCCGACACCTGGACCAAAACCGAAACTTGGCTTGCCGGCCGCGACCGCAACGAACGCGACGACACCGTCTATTTCGGCGAAAGCGGCAACTTCCGCGGCTTCCTGTCCGCCCAAGAGGGCTATCTCACCGACGGCGAATCCGGCGTTACCGGCGTCAGCCGCGACCTCATCTTTGAATTCCCCCGGGAGGAACGCCGCCGCCGCTATACTTGGAAAAATCGGCCCCTGTCCAGCGCTCTCCAGTACGGGTTTCACGCCGATATGACCGCCGGCGCAGCCGATAGCGACGAGGCCACCGCCAAGGGCCTAGCGGACGATGAGTACCGAACTTGGGTCAACACCCCCGGCAGCAGCGGCGAGGCTTGGTTAAACTACTGGGCCGATAACACGCGATCCGGCGTCGCCGCCGATGCCCTTGCCAAATGCCGGGAAATGGGCTACCCCAAAGTCCGCAACATCGAGATGGGCGGCGGCCGGTTTTACTACGGCGACAACCAGGCCAGCGGCGGCCAATTCCAGTTCATAGCCAGCGTGGAACGCCCCTACACCGCCACCTGCCGCAAGCGGGTGCGGCGGTAGTTTTCCCAGTCAGCCCCGGCCCATTAGCCGGTTAGATAGGCGTCTGAAACCGCCCGGGCCCTTTATCGGCCCGGGCGGTTTTATCGGGGCCGGGCTATCCCCTATAGCAATCGTCCTCCCCACGAAAGAAATCGTCATTCCCACGAAAGTGGGAATCCAGAACCGCCGCCTTAAAAACTCCCCCAAAAACTCAAAAGTTTTGAGGGGGTGCGGGGGAACTTTTACAAAAGTTCCCCCGCCGTACCCCATCCAAGAAACCAATTTCCCAATTCCCGAAAATTCATCCAATTCACCACTTGACAACCATAATTCCCGCCCCCATAATAAAAACTGCGAAGGTCAGACCTAGCCCCGGGACGCCGGGTCTCAAAACGATACGCTAGCTTACCGTGAAATACAGCTCACAGCGCGCTGTGGACGCCCCCGGCCCATGCGGCCGTCAAGCGTCCCGCTCCTAATCCCCGGGGAAACGGATTAAGGCCCCGTAATTCCCCAACCGGAGCAGCGGAAACCGGCAAATCCCAACCGCCGCCAAACCGCTACCCCATCCCTACAGGAGCTGGAGTTAACAGGTTGACTGGAGGTGCGGTCAACCCCGGTAGCTGGACTGGGCCAACCCGCCGGCATGGCAACCATACCAACCGGCGTTAGTAACCAACTCAAGGTCTAGTTTGCCGCCAGGCAAATCTGGCCGGGTAATACCGGCATGAGTACGCCAGTGTGCCAACCGGTGTATGGCGTCCCAATGACCAGACTTGCCAACCCCCTCCCGCAAGGGCGGAACTTCCGGCCAGCGGTTCCGCCCGGCGACCCTACCCCAATGCTGATAAATACTAAACTCAACCCGCCGGGGCCGCCAGGAGTTCCTGCCCCGGCTATACCCCGTACTAAAGCCCCCTCCATCCCCTACCAATCCCCATCCAACTCCGTCCCCCAATTCTCAATTCCTAATTCCTAATTCTTATCCCCAATTCCCCCCAATTTCCCCAATTTCCCCCAATCCTTGCCCCAATCGCCCCAAACAGTGTTACAATGCCCTCCGGCAGTCCCGGCTGGCTGACCCCAAAACCGCCCGCCGGCTTGTTGCCCACTCCAGTAACCTAAAATAAGGATGCAAAACTTATGTACCCACCCGGCGGCGGCCAACGGCAACCCGAAATGGACTTCGAGCAGGTAACGGCCCGCTTCCGCGAAGGCGTCGGCCGCTTCTCCGGCCGCTTTGGCGGCGGCGGCCTCGGCATTTTCATCATCGCCATCCTCGCCCTTCTCATCATCGTCTGGGCGGCTACCGGCGTCTATACCATCGGCCCCGGTGAAAACGCCGCCCGCCGCCTCTTTGGCGCCGTTCAGGGTACTCCGGTAACCCAGGAAGGTCTCCAATGGTGGTGGCCCTCCCCCATCGGCAACCGGGACGTCGTCCGCGTCACCGAAACCCGCCGGATGGAACTCGGCTTCCGCAGCAACGCCGCCGGCGCCGGCAACCCTTTCCCCACCGAAGCCCTGATGATTAGCGGCGACCTCAACATCGTCGACGTCCAAATGGTCGTCCAATACAACATCAAAAGCCTCAACGACTACCTGTTCCGCGTCGACGACCCCGGCGAGGAAAGCCGCGCCATCCAACCCGGCCGCCCCGACGGCCGCACCCTCAAAGACGCCGCCGAAGCCGCCCTCCGCCTCGTCGTCGGCCAGCGTTCCATCGACGATGTCCTGGTCCGCAACCGCGAGGAAGTCGAGGAACAAACCAAAACCCGCCTCCAGGAAATCCTCGACAGCTACAACACCGGCATTAACATCGAAACCGTCCAGTTGCAGGATGTCAAAGCCCCGGAGGAAGTCCGCGACGCTTTCGACGATGTGCTGCGCGCCCGTCAGGAACGGGATACCCGTATCAACCAGGCCCGCGCTTTCGAGGCCGACATCATCCCCCGCGCCGAAGGTGACGCCGAGCGCATCAAAGAAGGCGCCGAAGCCTTCCGCCAAGCCCGTATCGCCCGCGCCCAGGGTGAAGCCGACCAGTTCAACGCCGTCCTTCAGGAATACCGCAACTCCCGGGAAGTCACCCGCCAGCGCCTCTACCTCGAAGCTATGGAGCAAATCCTCCCCGGCGTTACCAAAATCATCATCTCCCCGGAGGCCGAATCCGTCCTTCTCCTCGGCGGCAATGACGGCGTAACCCCGGTACCCATCGGCCCCCAACCCCCGCCCTAGTTCTTAAACCGTCCCTCCCGCGCCAACGGGAATCCCGGAAAAACCCAAACCCGACCGGCCCAATCGAACCTAACCGCCCCCGGCAGAGAGTAACAACTTATGCGCGCGCTAATCATCCTCGGCGTTATCGTCATCCTCGGCGTCATCCTCCTCCGCCAGTCCCTCTACGTCGTCGACGAAACCCAGCAGGTCATCATCCTGCGCTTTAACGAGGTCATCAACACCCGCCTCGCCCCCGGCCTCTATGTCAAAGCCCCCTTCGTCGACACCGTCGCCACCTTCGACAAGCGCATCCTGCGGATTGACGCCGCCCCGGTCGCTATGCCCGACAAGGAAAAACAGAACCTCATCATCGACTCCTACGCCCGCTACCGCATCACCGACCCGGTCCAGTTCCGCAAAACCCTGCAAACCGAAAACAACGCCCGCAGCCGCCTCGGCGACATCGTCACCTCCACCCTCCGCGACCGGGTAGCTTTGCGCGACCGCTTCGAGATTATCGGCGCGGAACCCATCATCGACGAAGCCGGCAATCCCGTCGAAGACCAGGAAGGTCTCCCCCTCTTCGAGGGCCGCGACACCCGTACCGCTATCCTCACCGAGGTACTCGACGGCGTCCGCCGCCGCACCGGCGAACAGGACTTCGGCATCGAAATCATCGACGTCCGCATCAAACGCGCCGACTTCCCCGAATCCGTAACCCCCAGCATCTACACCCGGATGCGCGCCGAGCGTAACCGCATCGCTACCCGCTTCCGCGCCGAGGGCGAGGAGGAGGACTTGAAAATCCGCGCCGTCGCCAACCGCAACCGCGAAGTCATCCTCGCCGAAGCCGAACAGCAGAGCAACCAAATCCGCGGCGCCGGCGAAGCCGAAGCCATCCGCATCCTCGCCGCCGCCCTCAACCAGGATCCCGACTTTTTCGCCTTCCGCCGCAGCCTCCAAGCCTACCAGCAGTTCCTTCAGGAACAGGATACCGTCATCCTCTCCGCCGACGAACCCCTGTTCCGCTACCTCGGAACTTCCCAATAGCCCGCCGCCTCGGGACTAACAACCCCCTTTCCCTCACCTTAACTTGGGGGAAAGGGGCCAACCCGCCACGGAGCAGCACAGCCCCTATGAAACTCCACGAATACCAGGCCAAAGCAATCTTTGCCCGCTACCACATTCCCATCCCCCCGGGCCAAATGGCCGCTACCCCCGAACAAGCCCGTCAAGCCACCGTCGAACTCGGCGGCCAGTCCGTAGTCAAAGCCCAGGTTCACGCCGGCGGCCGCGGCAAAGCCGGCGGCATCAAAATCGCCCGTTCCCCCGAACAAGCCGAACAAACCGCCCGCGAATTCCTCGGCAGCCGCCTCGTCACCCACCAAACCGATGCCCAGGGCGTTCCCGTCAACTCGGTACTCATCGAAGGCTTGGCGGACATCCAGCGCGAACTCTATGTTGCCCTGACCATTGACCGGGGCCACCGCGGCCCGGTGCTTATCGCCAGCGCCGCCGGCGGTATGGACATCGAGGAAGTCGCCGCCACCCGCCCCCAGGACATCCACACCGAACCCATTGCCCCCGTCCTCGGCCTGATGCCCTACCAGACCCGCCGTATCGCCGCCCAACTCAACCTGACCCCGGCTCAAACCCGCCCGGCAACTCAAATCCTCAACGCCCTCTACCGCATCTTTACCGAAAACGACTGCTCCCTCGTCGAAATCAACCCCCTCATCATCACTAACGACGACCGGCTAATCGCCCTCGACGCCAAACTCGACCTCGAAGATGACGCCCTATTTCGTCATACCGACCTCCAGGAGCTGCGCGACAAATCCCAGGAGGACGCCCTCGAAGCCGCCGCCGCCGACCGGGATATTGCCTATGTCAACCTCGACGGCAGCGTTGGCTGCCTCGTCAACGGCGCCGGATTAGCTATGGCAACCCTCGATGTAACCAACGCCGCCGGCTCCGCCCCGGCCAACTTCCTCGATGTCGGCGGCGGCGCTGATGAGGAAAAGGTCGCCGCCGCCGTATCCATCATCCTCTCCGACCCCAAAGTTGACCGGGTCTTGGTCAACATTTTCGGCGGCATCCTCCGCTGCGACATCGCCGCCCGCGGCATCGTAATGGCCTTTGAGCGGCAAAACGCCGCCCTACCCTTAATCGTCCGAATGCTCGGCACCAACGTCGACGAAGGCAAACAAATCCTCCAAAACTCCCCCCTCAATGTAACCTTTGCCGACACCCTGACCGAAGCCGCCGCCGCCATCCGCGCCGCCGCCTGAACCCGGCAGTAGCGCCGCCATTCCTGCGCCAACGGGAACAGAAATCCCCAAACCGACCCTAAAAACCCGGAGCAAACACCAAGTATGGGCATTCTACTGAACGAACAATCCCGCATCCTGGTGCAGGGCATCACCGGCCGCGAAGGCAGTTTCCACGCCCGCGCCGGCATTGCCTACGGAACTAAGGTTGTCGCCGGCGTTACCCCCGGCCGCGGCGGCCAGCTCTTTGACGATACCGTGCCGGTCTTTGACTCCGTAGCCCAAGCCGTCGCCGCCACCGCCGCTAATGTTTCCCTGATTTTCGTTCCACCGCCCTTTGCCGCCGACGCCATTGCCGAGGCCGCCGACGCCGCCATTCCCCTTATTGCCTGCATCACCGAAGGCGTCCCGGTGCAGGATATGGCCCGCCTTTCCCGCTACCTCGACCAGAAGCCGGAAGTCCGCTTGATTGGCCCCAACTGCCCCGGAATGATTAACCCCACCGCCCGTTGCAAGGTCGGCATTATGCCCGGCAACATCCATCTCCCCGGCCGGGTGGGAGTAGTCTCCCGCAGCGGTACCCTCACCTACGAAGCCGTCGCCCAGCTCACCACCCGCGGCATCGGCCAGTCCAGCTGCGTGGGCATCGGCGGCGACCCCATCATCGGCACCAGCTTTGCTGACATCCTCCGCTTGTACCAAGCCGACCCCGACACCGACCTTATCGTCTTTATCGGCGAAATCGGCGGCAATATGGAGCAGGAAGCCGCCGCTTGCATCCGGGACGAAATCACTAAACCGGTCTGCGCCCTCATCGTCGGCGCGACCGCCCCCCCGGGCAAACGGATGGGCCACGCCGGCGCCATCATCACCGGCGCCAATGCCACCGCCGAATCCAAAGTCGCCGCCCTGCGGGAAGCCGGCGCCCACATCATCCCCACCCCCGCCGACATCGGCGAAACCGCCGCCACAGTCCTAGCCGGAATGGGCTGACCAGTTCCTCCTGCTGATAAGGTATGCCCTCCCGCCATCGTCCCCGCGCCAACGGGAATCCGGAAAATACTATATAATGAACCTTGATCGCCGAATCCCCCAACGGAGCCGCCACAATGCCCCTCCCCTTAGACACCGCCCCCGGCCCCTCTCCCGACGCCGAATCCCAGCGCAACGCCGGCATCAGCCGGGAACTGGACGCCGCTGCCGTTTCCCCTTGGTAAGGGTGGCCCCGGCAACCGGGGCTTTTTGACGGCCATAGCGAAGGGGCCAACCTACTGCGGGTTGGCCCCTTTTGCCAGGTACCGTTGCGCGTGGGCGGGACGCCCGGTTAGTTGACCTGGTGTTCCTGCTGACCGAGGAGGGTTTTGGCGGCGTCCCCGATGTTGGCTTCCATGCAGTCGCGCAGGGTGGCGTAGATGGACTTTTTGATGGCGGTCATCAGCCAAGCCTCGTAGTCGGGGTCGGTCTGGTAACCGTTTTTGAGGGCCACCAGTCGCTGCAACAGGCTCAGGTAGTGGTACTGCAAGGGCGTCAAGGACTGCTCAATGCCCTCCACGACGTAGTTCCCGTTTCCCAAGACTCCCGGGTCTGCGCTGTCCGATGCGTTCATAATTCCCTCTCCGGTTAGACCTGATGTCGAGTTGAAACTCGGCGCCGTCTAAAGACTAAAACCTATTATAGCACATTAGGCGGCTTGCCGTAACGGTTTTTTAGCCCAATTTCCGCCGGGGCCGGTTAGACTTCCCTGAACTCGCCTTCCACGGTGTCGGGGTCAGCGTCCGGAGCCGCGCCGGCATTGGGGTCGCCGCCGGCCGCCGGGCCGCTACCGCTTTGCTGCCCGTACACCGCTTGCCCCAACCGCTGCGTCGCGTCGTTCAGGGCGGCCATCGCGGTCTGCATTTCGGCCACATTGTTGGCGGCGACAGCGGATTTAAGGGCGGCGATTTTGCCCTCGACTTCCGCTTTCAGGTCCGCCGGCACTTTGTCGGCGTGTTCCTGGAGCAGCTTTTCCGTGGAATAGACCAGGGTATCCGCCTGATTGCGGGTTTCCACTTCGGCGCGGCGGCGCTGGTCCTCGGCTTCGTGGGATTGGGCTTCGTCCACCATCCGGCTGATTTCCTCTTTGGACAGGCCGGAACTGGACTGGATGACGATGCGCTGCTCCTTGCCGGTAGCCTTGTCCTGAGCGGAGACGCTGAGGATGCCGTTGGCGTCAAGGTCAAAGGTAACATCGACCTGGGGGACGCCGCGGGGGGCGGGCAGGATGCCGTCGAGCTGAAAGCGGCCGATGGTCTTGTTGTCGGCGGCCATGGGGCGTTCCCCTTGCAGGACATGGATGTCCACGCTGGTTTGCCCATCGGCGGCGGTAGTAAAGGTTTCGGTCTTTTTAGTGGGAATGGTGGTGTTGCGGGCGATGAGGGTGGTCATCACGCTGCCCAAAGTTTCCAAGCCCAAAGTGAGCGGCGTAACATCCAGCAGCACGATGCCGCCGACATCTCCGGTCTGCACCCCGGCTTGAATGGCCGCGCCGCGGGCGACCACTTCGTCCGGGTTCACCGAGCGGCTGGGTTCTTTGCCAAAGATGGCTTTGACCTTTTCCTGCACCGCCGGCATCCGGGTCATCCCGCCGACGAGGATAACTTCGTTGATTTCGGCGGAATTGGCAATACCGGCATCAGTCAGGGCTTGGCGGCAGGGGCCTTCTACCTGGTCAACCAAGCCGCTGACCAGTTGCTCGAGCCGGGCCCGGCCCAGCGGCTTGACCAGATGCTGGGGGCCGTTAGCGTCGGCGGTGATGAAAGGCAAGTTGATTTCCGTTTCCAGGGTGCTGGAGAGTTCAATTTTGGCCCGTTCCGCCGCATCGCGCAGCCGCTGCAAAGCCATGCGGTCGTTGCCCAAGTCGATGCCGGTTTCCTGGCGGAATTCGCCAATCAGCCAGTCGAGGATTTTCTGGTCGAAGTCGTCGCCGCCGAGATAGGTATCGCCGTTGGTGGATTTGACCTCAAAGACGCCCTCGCCCAACTGAAGGATAGTGATGTCAAAGGTGCCGCCGCCGAGGTCAAAGACGGCGATGGTAGCCTCCTCCTGCTTTTTGTCCAAGCCGTAGTCGAGGGCGGCGGCGGTGGGTTCGTTGACAATCCGCAGCACATCGAGGCCGGCGACGGTGCCGGCATCTTTGGTGGCTTGGCGTTGGGCGTCATTGAAATAAGCCGGCACGGTGATAACGGCCTGGCTGATTTTTTCGCCCAACTTGGCTTCGGCGTCCTGGCGGATTTTCTGGAGGACAAAAGAGGAGATTTGCGGCGGGGCGTAGGGTTTGCCGGCCATCTCGACATGGGCATCGCCGTTGGCCGCCTGGACTACCTTGTAGGGCAGTTTGCCCAAAGCACTTTGGACTTCGGCGTCGGTGAATTTGCGGCCCATCAGCCGCTTGACGGAAAAGATGGTGTTTTCCGGGTTGGTTACGGATTGGCGTTTGGCGACCTGGCCCACATACCGCTCATCGCTGCGGGCGTTGACGGCGACTACCGAGGGGGTAATGCGGGCCCCTTCGGCGTTTTCCACCACCAGCGGTTCGCCGGCGTCAATAACGGCGGCGACGGAGTTGGTTGTACCCAGGTCGATACCGAGGACTTTAGGCATTTTCGGTTACTCCTTGATTTGGTTTCGCAAGTTTTCAATGGGAACCGGAGACGGTTGGCTCCGGATACGGTCAGCGGGCGACTACTACCTGGGCGGCCTGGATGACCCGGTCGCGGAGGCGGTAGCCGTTGCGGACGGCTTCGACCACATAGCCGGAGGGCTGGTCGGTCGAGTCCACGACGCCGACGGCTTCGTGCTGCAAGGGGTCGAACAGCGCGCCCACGGTCTCGATTTTGGAGAGACCCTCGGCTTCGAGGATGCCGGAGACCTTGCGGTGAATCAGCTTGACGCCGGCGATAAGGGATTGGGCCGGGGCGTCGGCGGCGTCGCTTTGCCCGTCGCTGTGGCTGATGGCAAGTTCCAGTTCGTCGATGACCGGCAGCAGGTTGATAATCAGCCGGCGGTTGGCATCCAGGCGGATGCTGGCGTATTCCTCGGCGACGCGTTTCCGCAGGTTTTCGAGGTCGGCTTGGGCGCGGTTCGCCATCTCCCGGGTTTCAGCGATTTCCCGGCGGGATTGGGCTACGGCGGTCGCCAGGATGGAAAGCTGCTCCTCCGGGGGCAGGTCCGCCAAGTAGTCCGGGTCGGAGTCCATATAGTAGTCAAAGGGTTCGGTTTCCGCCGGAGCCGGTTCGGGATTGGGCAAGTTGCCGGTGGGTTCGCCGTCAGTCATAAGTAGTTCCGCCTTTCAGTGGGATGGGGTTTATTCCGCGCCATTGCGGGATGCCGTATCTGGATTCCCACTTTCGTGGGAATGACGGTGAGGATTCCGCACCGTTGCGGGTGCCGGTTAGCCGGGTCAGCCCGGCGGCTAATCCTCCGGGGGTTGGGGCAGGTTCAAGTTGCGGAAAAGTTGAGCCATTGCGGGGGGAATGACCGTCGCCATCGGAGTTCCTTGGGCGGCGGACTGGAGATAGCCCTGAAAGCCCTGGAGATTGGCGACGAGGTTGAGGGCGAATTCGACGCCCGCCAGGTTGAGGCCGAGGTTTTCCATCAGGTGGCGGATGAGAAAGACTTTGCGGATGTCCTCGCGGGAGTAGAGGCGCAACATTCCGACGGTGCGGCCGGGGTTGATGAGGCCGAGGCGTTCGTACTTGCGGAGGGTTTGGGGGTGCATATCGAGGATGCGGGCGGCGACGCTGATGATATAGACGCCCTGCATTTCGGTATCCGGGCCGGGGGCGCTGCCGTTGGGGTCAGCGGTATCGGCAGGGTTGGCGGCAGGGGTATCCGCCGGGGCCAGGTCGGCGGCGGCCGGCGGGGGCGGCGGTATATGAAAGTCGGAAGGGTCAGCGGGCGCGGCGGCCGTGGCGACGACCCGGAAAGGAAATCGTTGGTACATTGGGCTACCCCCGATATATGCAGGCTAATATGCGGTTGCAAAATATATAATAATGCTTGACATTCCTTGTGTCAAGGTATATTCTATTTCAGTATTAAAGGAAAGAGTGGAAAGGCTGCAATCGCCGAGCCTGATTAAGGAGGTGAAGGGCGATGATAAAGTTCAAGGGCTGCCCCAAGTGCCGCGGTGACCTGTACCTGGCGACGGACATTTACGGCCGCTATTTCAACTGCTTGCAGTGCGGTTTTACCCGCGACCTGCCGGCGGTGGAAAGCAAGGCCGGGGCGTCGCGCCCGGTCCCGGCGGAACCGGCCCTGACCGGTTTGGAGCGAAAGGCGGCGTAACGGCGGCGGGGCCGCCGGTAATTAGGGTTGATCAGGATACTGCCCCGGTCGGCAACGGCCGGGGCGGTTTTTTTGTGAGGGTTTTGGGCGAGAAGGGACGGATAAGGCTTGGGGATGGAGACCGGTGTTGGCGGAAACCGCGGCCGCGGTTTCCGCCTAGTCGGGAGGTGGTTGGCAAGGCTGGCCATTGGGTTGCCTGCTCCGGGGGGTATCCTGGCTTGCATCCTCCCGGAGTTTCCCGACCAGACTGCCGATTACGGCAACTGAACCTTGAGTTGGCTACTGACGTCGCTGGGTATGGTTGCCCTAGCGGCGGGTTGGCCCAGTCCAGCTACCGCGGCTGACCTACCTCCAGTCAACCCTTAGCTCCGACTCCGACGGCGGTTGAGATTTGCCGTTTCCCGTACCATAGTGGGGGCGGCCGGGGTTCCTAATGCCCGGCTTTCCCGCTGGGGGCAATGGAGTTGGGGCGCCCGGCGGCTGGTTCAGGGCCGGCCGGGGCCCACCTCGCGAAGTGGGCTGTGAGCTACGGTAAGCTAGCGTATCGTAAAAATCCCTGCGTCCAGGGGCCGGGTCTGACTCGACATTTTTGATTGTCGCACAGAGTTATGGAGTTGTCAAGGTATAATGATACGGATTTTCGGATGAATTTTAAGATTGGGAATCTGGGGAGTTTTTGAGGGCGGCGGATCTGGATTCCCACTTTCGGGGGAATGACGCTCCGGGGACTCTGAATGGCCGCTTTTGGGGAAAGGATGGTTGCGGTTCGGGATGCCGGCTTTCGTGAGAATGACGGTGGGTAGTTGCCGAGTATAGGCAATAGACTTGGGGCGGGCTATTGGGGAGGGCTGATGTTGAAGCGGCCGAGGAATTCGTCGGTTTCCGGTTGGCGGGGGACGCGGGCAAAGGCGGCTGATGCGGGCATTACTATGCCGCCGGAAAAGACCATTTTCATCGCATCCTCGACGGTCAAGTCGGTTTCAACCACATCGTCCTCAATGACGAAAGCCATATTGCCGGAGGTGGGATTAGGCACGGTGGGGATATAGACGGCGACGATGGATTTGCCGCTGTCCTCGCAGATGGCGCGGCCGGTGACAAAGCCCATAGCAATCATTCCAGCCCGGGGCCACTCGATAAAGACCACCCGGCTGAAACGATATTCGGAGGACATTACGGCGGCGGCCTGTTCGGTAACGCCGTAGATGGTGCCAACGACCGGCAGGCTTTTCAGGAGGGTGGATTTCAGGTCGATGGCGCGGCGGCCGGCGGCGGTTTCCACGGCCAAGCCGACCAGGTAGAAAAGGAGGCCCACAGCAATAATGCCAACGCCGGGGAAGTCCAGGGTGCCAATGATAGGAATGTGGACCGGGACTTGGGCGAGGAGGGGGCGGATGAAGCGGTCGGCGTAGTCAACGATGAAGGCGACCACCAGGATGGTGACCAGCAGCGGGAACAGTTCCATCAGCCCGGAAACGGTTTTGAGCTGCAAGTGGCGGCGCACCCGCCGGGGGAAAGATGGGGATTGCTCGGACCAAGCAGCCACGCCGCACCTCCAGGCAAGGCAATTTGCGCCCGGAGTCGCCAGCCATCGCTCCGGGCCGATCGGAAACTCCGGGCAGCAGCGGCTCCGGAGGCGACGGGAAATGAATTACCGGGTCAGTTCGGGCCAGAAGCGTTCCTCTTTCCAGGGGTCGGCGTTGTTGTTGTAGCCGCGCTGTTCCCAAAAGCCGGGGGCGTCCTCAGCCAACAGCTCGATGCCGTTGAGCCACTTGGCGCTTTTCCAGGCGTAGCGGCTGGGGACAATCAGGCGCAGCGGCCAGCCGTGGTCTTTCCCCAATTCCTGCCCGTTGCGGCGGTGGGCGAGAAAGCCCTCGGCCAGCAGCAAATCCAGCGGCACGTTGGTGGTATAGCCGCCGTAGCAGTGCGCCAGAACGAAGTTGGCGTCAGGCAAGGGGCCAGCCAAAGCCATCAGGTCGGCGAAGGGTACGCCCTCCCAAGCATTATCCAGCGCGCTCCACTGGGTAACGCAGTGAAAGTCGGCGTTGAGGGTTATCCAGTCGAGGGCGGCGAACTGGGGCCAGTCGAGGGTGATTTCCCGCTGCACCAAGCCATAGACCCGGAGCTGCCAGGTATCCAGGTTCACTTTGGGGGCGGAGCCGTAGGTGAGTACCGGGAATTTGTTGCTGAGGAACTGGCCGGGGGGGACGCGTTCCCCCTGCGGCGGGGCGGTTTTAACCTGGTCGGGGCGTTTCAAGCCAAATTGCGGTTCCAATTTACTTAACCACCGGTTCAAAGATTGGGTCAGCCGGGACGGGTTGTAGTTCATAGTATCCTACCATAGCCCTTGGCGGCGGGGATGTCAAACTGTGGGGCAATCGGGCTTTTTACATAACAACGCGCCGGCAACCGGACGAAAATATGCTTGGCTGGTTGGGTAAAGTATATAGTTGCCATCGGGAGCAAGGGCGGCTCAAGTATCCCCGATTAAAACAGCGGTTCCATCCCCGGTGGTGTGGTCTGGCGGCCGCGGCCCCGTCGGGCCTGACGGGTCGCGGGTTCCTCCGCCGGTTCCCAAGTCAGAGACGGCGGCGGTTCGGGCAGTTCCAAGTCAGCGTCCGGCATTGACGGCTCCGGATGCGGCGGCTCCGGGTCTGCGGCCGGGGCGGATTCGGGTTGAATGGATTGACTGGCGTCTGCCGGAGCGTCTGCCGGAGCGGCGGCCGGTGTTGCGCCATCCGGGGCGCCGCCATTGGCTACGGCGGCCGGGATGATGCCGTCAGTTACGGTGATGGTCAAAGCATCGCCGGCTTGGATTTGGCCGGCGGCGGTGATGACCGGGCCGTTGTTACCGCGCTGCACTACAGCAAAGCCGCGGCGCAGGGTTGCCGCCGGGTCCAGGGTACGCAGACGGCTTTCCAAGGCGGCCACTTCCACCCGGGCCAGTTGCAGCCGATTGCGGAAACTGCTGTTGGCGGCATCAGCCAAATCATCCACCCGGCGTTTCCAGCCATCGAGGTCGGGCAAGCCCAACTCCAGCCGGCGGGACAAAGCGGCTACTTCCCCCTGATATTCGGCTACGGCGCGCATTGACGCCCGATAGGTGCGGTCCGCCCAATCCTGAACGGTCTGCCGCAGGGCGGCGCCATCGGGAGTGGTCAGTTCGGCGGCCGCCGAGGGCGTGGGAGCGCGGCGGTCGGCTACATAGTCGGCGATGGTGAAGTCAGTTTCGTGACCGACGCCGCTGACCACCGGAATGGGGCTGCGGTAGATCGCCCGGGCCACTGCCTCCTCGTTAAAGGGCCACAAATCCTCCAGAGAACCGCCGCCGCGAGCCAGGATGATGACATCGGCCCGGCCGTCAGCGGCGAGGCGGGATAGGGCTGCGGCAATGGACGGGGCGGCGTCCAAACCCTGTACCATAGTGGGCGACAGCAGCAGTTCCGCCAAGGGATAGCGGCGGCGCAGGATATTCTGGATGTCCTGCCACGCCGCGCCGGCGGGAGAGGTAACGACGCCGATAACTTGGGGAAAGAGAGGCAGCGGCCGCTTGCGGGATTCCGCGAACAGACCCTCTTGCCCCAGTTGGGCTTTCAGCCGTTCCAGTTCCCGGGCCAGTTCACCCTCGCCCTCCGGCAGCACCCGATCCACCATAAAATCGACGGAGCCGCGGGGTTCGTAGAAACTCATCCGACCGTGGGCGCGCACGGTCTTGCCGTTTTCCAGCAGGGCGGCGCTGCCGGCGGCGTTGCCGCGAAAGAGGATGCAGTTCAGGGCTGCCTTGCTGTCTTTGAGGGTAAAGTAGGTATGGCCGCTGGTCGAGGCGCGGCGGTTGGAAACCTCGCCGACAATCCACAAGTCGCCCAGAAAGGGATTGCTTTCCAGCAGTTCCCGCAGATAGACGGCAACCTGGCTGACGGTAAGGATTTCCTCCCGTTCCCGCTGATAGACCACAACGCCCCTAGCTGACCCGCTCGGTGTATTGGCCGTTGCGGGTGTCGACCCGAATGATGGTGCCGGGGGTAATGAACATCGGGACATTGACCCGCAAGCCGGTTTCCAGGGTAGCCGGCTTGTTGCCGCCCTGGGCGGTGTCGCCGCGGAAAGCCGGCGGCGTTTCCACCACTTCCAGGTCCACATGGGTCGGCAGGTTGACATTGATGGGAGAGCCTTTGTAAAAGACCATCTCCGCCATCATAGTCTCTTTCAGGTAGTCGAGGGTCGTCCCCAACTGCTCCTTGGTCAGTTCGTACTGGTCAAAGGTTTCCTGGTCGAGGAAGTAGTAGTAGCTGCCGTCGGTGTAGAGGTACTGGGTTTCCCGGTTGTCGATTTCGGCGACGGCGAACTCGGTGTCGTAGCGTTGGAAGGTGCGCTCGACCACCGCGCCGGAGAGGAGGTTTTTCATTTTGATGCGGGTAACCGGGGCCCGCTGCTGCATCTTGTGCCGTTCGTAGTCCATAATCTGCCACGGCTGCCCGTCGAGTTCGATGACCATATTGCGGCTGAGGTCGCTGAAGTTGATGCTCATGGGTTATCGCTCACTCCTGATTTACTGGCTGCTTATTTCGGCTGCTAGGGACGCTGGCGGAGCAGGACATAGAGGGAGAATGCCCGGCGCTGCCCCCGGTCGACGGTGTTGAACCCGGCAATGGCATCAGACCCTCGGTCGATGAACCGCATAACCTGCGCGCGGGAAAAGGTTATGCGGGGGTCATAATCGGCATCGTGGCGTTCCTGCTGTATTGCGACGAACACCTCGCCAAACTTGCGAATTTCCGGGGGAAACCGCCGCATTACGGCTTGGTTGCCGCACTGCTGACGGGCCAAGCCATGTTCCAAAGCCCGGTAGGTTTGCCGCCAAGCCGGATTGCTCCGGGCGGCTGGCGTACTGCCGGCCAACAAGTCGGCGCAGCATCGGGCCAAGGTGTGAAACATAGCGTAGTAGGCGGCGCTGACCGCCCGGCACAAGTCGGTCTGCCGCGGCCGGCCGCGCCCGCTGCCTACCGAACCGGCGGCCAGATGCCGGGCAATCCGCAGCAGGTCACCAGGATTCATAATGCCTCGGATACTTGCCGTGGAAAACTTCTGCCCACTCGCTCTTTTCCACGAAGGAAAGGCCGGGAACCCGGGTTAGTCCCAGCTGTTCCAAGTGCGGATCCAGCTGAATCCACAACCCGTTAATCCAGTGGGCATCCAGCTTGTTCTCATCCCCGTCGAAAATGACGAAAATGTCCACATACTCGTCGCCGTAGTGGTCGATGGCCCGTTCCGCGATAATCGGGTCAAAGACCAGTCCCTCGTCTGTGAACCGCTCCCGCAAGGCCGCGCCAACCAGTCGGGCCATTTCGTCGGTTACCGTCTTGGTTATCATAACGGTTCTCCCAAGGGATGGTTTTCTCTTGACGCCGGCAGGACAATCCCAGCGGCGATACGCCCCCCAGTGTAAGGCATTGGGGAGGGATGCGTCAAGGAAAAGGGCAATTATCTACTTTACACACAAACCCGAAGTTTCCGGCCGTAGAAAAGACGGGGCATTATGGCAAGCCGCTACCGTGAGCGTTGGCAAAGCAGGGTTGAGAAGCAGGCAGACCAGAGAAGTCAGCTTTTTGTGTGTAAATAGATAATTGCCAGGAAAAGGTGGCAAGGCATTTCCCACGGCCGCCGGCTCGGTTCTAAATCTAACCCGGCCGGATTCCGGCGCGCCAACCGACTTGACCGCAAGCCCCCAACGGTATAAACTAAACCCAACCTTGAACTAGGAAATCGCTTTTCCCTGGAGGATTAAATGCCCGAACCCGTCGATGTCAATGAAAGCACTTGGGAAACCCAGGTCGCAGGCTCCGACCTTCCCGTCCTGGTGGACTTCTGGGCCGAATGGTGCGGACCCTGCAAAATGATTGCCCCCGCGGTCCACGACTTGGCCCTCGAATATGACGGCCAGCTCAACGTCGCCAAAGTCGATGTGGACAACAACCCCAACATCGCGATGAAGTACGGCGTCCGCAGCATCCCCGCCCTCATCTTTTTCAAGGACGGCCAGCCGGTGGACCAGGTCGTCGGCGCGCTCCCCAAAGGCGCCCTCAAACGCAAAATCGACTCGGTACTCCAGAGCTAACCCCAGCCCTTGACCGCGCCGGGTACTTTCGCCGTCATTCCCGCGCCCACGGGAATCCGGAAATGCCCGGCAAGGCAAACCAATCCCCCCGCCCGGAACCCGGGCAATTTGGGAGTGGATGGGGCCCGGTGGCTCTTGCGGACTTCAAATCCGTTATGCCTCGTGAAGAGCGGGGTAGGTGGGTTCGACTCCCTCGCACTCCCGCCAACAACCGATTTTCCCACAAGCCCGGGGAACTGCCCCAAATTCCCCGGGCTTACCCTATTCACCACCCTCTCTACCCAGCCAACCGCCGCTACTCCCCAAGCCCTGCCACAGTTCTACCAGTGCCAACCGGAACCCGGCGCCTTTACCCCCCAACCATCTTGCCTACGCGGCGCGGCTTTTTGTAATCCGCTCCAGACCGCTACTTTCCGAAACCGCGCCGGGCAAAGCCGAGCCCCCCCAACCGGCGGCCAAGTGTTATAATAACCGCCAACAATTGCCGGCGGCCCCTTTCCCAAAGCCGGCGATTTACGGCGTAACCGGGCGCAAAGAGGTAACGGGCTTATGCGGTTAGCGTTTATCGGCGGCGGGACTATGGCCGAGGCGATCCTGGGCGGGCTGCTGGACGCCGGACTGGCCGCGCCGGCCGCCGTTGCCATCGGGGAGCCGGTGGCCCGGCGGCGGGAGTATTTGGCCGACAAATACGGCATAACGGCGGATGGGGACAACCGGAAAGTCATCCGGGACGCCGATTTGGTGGTCTTGGCAATCAAGCCGCAGGATTTGCCGGCAGTGTTCGAGCAGTTGGGCGGCAAGTTGGACGCCGGGCAGTCGGTTTTGTCCATCATTGCCGGGGCTAAACTGTCCACCTTGGCCGATGGGCTGCAACACGACGCCATCATCCGGGTGATGCCCAACACGCCGGCGCAAATCGGCTGTGGAATGACCATGTGGACTTGCGCCGACTCCGTGCCGGCCGCCCACCGGGAACTGACCGGGCAAATCCTGTCCACCGTGGGCGCGGAAATCTACGCCGCCGAGGAGAAGTATCTGGATATGGCCACGGCGTTGAGCGCCAGCGGGCCGGCCTATGTTTTCATGTTCGTCGAAGCCCTGATTGACGCCGGCGTTTATGTGGGCTTGCCGCGGGATATGGCGCGGACACTGGCCTTGCAAACGGTTCTCGGCAGCGTGAAACTGGTGATGGAGACCGGCCAGCATCCGGGGCAATTGAAGGATATGGTAGTGTCGCCGGGCGGCACTACCGCCGAGGGGCTACAAGCCCTGGAGCAGGGTGGTATGCCGGCGGCGATAGTGGCGGCGGTCAAGGCGGCCTATGAAAAATCCCTTCGGCTGGGCCAAGGTTAAAGGAGGCGTCCCCGGAAATGGCGGAAATGGTTGACCTGCTTTTTACCCTGATTTACCTGACCATCCTGGCCCGGATAATCCTGACCCTGGTCTTGTCTTTTATGGCTAATGACCCGCCGCCGGGGTTGGTCAACATCACGCAGGTTCTGGTGCAGTTGACCGAGCCGATTCTGGCGCCCATCCGCCGGATCCTGCCCAATTTCGGGATGCTGGACTTCAGCCCAATGGTAGCCATTCTGCTGCTGGCATTCATCCACCGGCTTATCGCCAGCGTTTTATAGCCGGCCCGGGGGATGAAACCTTGACCCCGCCGGCGCAGCAGCAGCAACCGGGGCCGCCGAATTTTGACCCGTCGGCTGATGCCGTTATCCTGCGGCAATCGTTGCAAGGGGAATGGCCGGCGTTACGCCCGGGGGTGCGGCCGGCGTTGGCGCTGCTTTGCGGCCTGCCGGGAACGGGCAAATCCTACTTCGCCGCCGCCTTGGCGCGGCGGGTTGATTTGGCGGTGTTGAGCAGCGATCAACTCCGCAAAATTTTAGTCCCGCAACCGCGCTACAGCCGGGGGGAACACCGGCGGGTTTTCGCCGCCGCCCATCTATTGCTGGAACAGCTGTTGACCGCCGGCTATCGGGCGGTCTTTGACGCGACCAACTTGACGGAGCGGACGCGGCAGCCCTTGTACGCCATTGCGGAACGCGCCGGGGCGCAGCTAATCATTCTCGAGTTCACCGCGCCGGAGCCGGTAGTGCGGCGGCGGCTGGAGCGGCGGGCAGCCGGAGCCCCGACGGCCGGCTACGCCGACTATTCCGATGCCGATTGGCGGATTTACTGCCGAATGCGGGAAGGCGGCGACCCCATCGACCGCCCGGCTTACCGGGTGGATTCCACCGGGGACATTACGCCTATTGTGGACGAAGTAGCCCGCCGGCTGGACGGCTAACCGCCGCGCAAATCCGGCACGAAGGGGACGCTGATAACGCCCAGCAGCCCCAATAGGACCACAATCAGGAGTATCCAGACCACGCAGCCGATGGCGGCGCGGAAGGGCGACAGCAGCAGGTTGAACAGGGCGCGAAAAGGTGAAAGCAAGCAACCAATCATTGTTACCTCAATATCCTGATGTTACCGGAAAAAGGCAGCCCCCGCAACTGCTAACCCGATTGCTCCAGCCACGCCGCGGCCCAATAGTGGTATTCCCCCAAGGCTGTATTGGGGTAGAAGTTTTTCAAGTTCCAGTTAAAGACCCAGCGATAGGAGCCGGTTACCGGGCTGAACATATAGCCCTGCTCGAGGATGCGCCGCTGCACCTCCCGCAGCAGTTCCTGCCGCCGTTCCGGGTTCAGTTCCGCCGCCTGCTGCTCAATCAGCCCATCCAGTTCCCCATCCTGATGACCGGCTACATTCCCCGGCCCCCGGCTGTGCAGCAAGGCGTACAGGTAGCCGTTGGTAGTGGGATGCGGCGGCAGCGGCCCCAGAGCCAGTTGATAATCCCGCTGCGGGCCGAAAAGCAGTTCCGGCATTGCAGCCGGCGGCAGCAGGCGCAATGCCGGGTCAAAGCCCACGGCCCGCAAATCGTCAGCTACGCCCTGCGCCAAGGCCCGATAGTCCGGCCCCAAATCGGCTACCGCCAGTTCAATCGGCAAGGGATTATAGATGCCGTTGGCGGCCAGAATATCCCGGGCCGCGCTGGGCGATGCCAGATAGTCGGCGTCCATTTCCGCCCGGCTCAACCGCCAATCCGCGCCGGGCAAGGGGATACCCACTCCCACATCCCCTTGGCCGTCCCAAGTCAAATCCACATACTCCCAAGGGTCAACCGCCTTGAACACCGCCCGCCGCAAAGCCGGGTTGTCCAGGGGATAAGCGTGGGTGTTCACAGTCAGGGCAACGCCGATTTCGGGCTGCTGAGAAATCCGGGCGTTGAACTTTACATTGCTGTCGCGCAGGGTTTTCCAGTCGGTAGGCGTAGCCGCGGCCACATCGACCAGTTCGGCTTGGAACAGGGCAATGCGCCGCCGGTTCAACCCGGCGCTGCCTTCGGGACTTTTGACCGCCTTAATCGTCAACGCATCCAGATAAGGCAGTTCCGGGACAAAGTAATCGGCGTTGCGGTGGAACCGGCCGCCGGCGGCCGCGTCTGGTTCCCAGACCCAGGGGCCGCTGCCGATGACCGGGGCTTGTTTCAAGTCGCCATACTGGTCAACCACTTCCGGGGCGACAATTTTGCTGTGACCGTCGGCTAGCACCAGCAAGGCGTCGCTGTCCAGAAAGTCCAGGCTCACCCGCAAGGTATGGTCGTCAATGGCGGTGATTTCGCCAATGCCGCGGTCGGCAAAGCGGGCGGCGCCGGGCCAGCCGGGCGTCCGCAGCCGGGCATAACTGTACGCCAAATCATCCGCCGTCAATTCCCGCCCCTGTACCGGGTAAAGGTTATGCCAGCGAATGCCGGGACGCAGCTTGAACTCGTATTCCCAATCGGCAGTCAACTCCCAGCTTTGGCACAAATCGCACTCCAGGGCAAAGCCGGCCGCCGAATGTTCCGGCCCGTAGCTGACCCGCAGCAGCCGGCTGTACGCCAGTCCCGGCCCCGGCGCGGCCAAAGTTTCCTGATATTCCTGATGTAGGTCCCGGTGCGGCGTTTCCGCCATAACCGCCACGGTCAAAGCGCCGCCGCGCCGCCCGGTATTGTTGGACGCCGTAACCGCCGGCCGGGGCGCCGGGGACGGCGCCGCCTGCGGCCGGCCGTGGTCCGGGACGGGAATGGCGGCCGGGGCGGCTGTAGCGGTCGCTGCCTTTGCCATTGCCGGGACTACCGCCGGCATAGCGGCCGCCGCCGGCAATTCGCCCGGTTGGTCCGTGGAACAGCCGGCTAATGCCAATAGCAGCAGACCGCAGATTGAAACTTTCAGGAAACCGAACCAGCCCATTGTGCGCCCCTCCGAACCCTGCCGGAAAGTAGTTTCCCGTACTGTAACCGAAAGCCGCCCGGGTCTGCCCTTTAATTCCGGAGCGGGATACGAGGATTTTTACGGTATAACCCACCCTTACGGCCGCGCCGCCTTTTGTGGTAATCTATAGCCCGGTCAGTCCGATACCTAACCGGTTGCCGGCCGGCGAATTTGTTGCCGGGCGGGTTTTGGCAGCAGCTATGTCCCAATCGCAGTTTTCCGATGTAGCCTTTGACGGGTTGTATGGTGACGCCATTATGGAGCATTTTCGCCATCCCCGTTGCCGGGCGCCGCTGCCGGCCGCCGATTGGCAAGCCCACGAGTTCAACCCTTTTTGCGGCGATGAAGTAACCTTGCAAGTCCAGCTGGACGGCGCGGGCCGGGTAGCCGCCGTATGCTCCCAATCCCAGGGCTGTTCCATCATTCAGGCGTCGGCGTCAATGCTGGCGGCAGTGATGGCCGGCAAATCGGCGGCGGAATTGACGGCGCTGTCCCAACGCTTCCGGCAACTGATGCGGGGCGAAACCCTGTCGCCGGCGGATTTGGCGCAATTGCAAGACTTGGCCGCCTTGCAGGTGGTGCGCCAATACCCGGTGCGGGTTAAGTGCGCCCTGCTGCCCTGGACGGCGTTAGAGGAAGGCTTGGCAAAGATGGGACGGAGCGGCGGCAATTAAACTAGGCAAAGTACGCCAGGAGGGATGGAACTATGCAGCAGCTGACGGCCAATGTTTATGCGGAAACGCAAATCCGGGGGTGCAATCACGGTTTCGTGGTGACCGCCGAGGGGGTAGTTATGATTGACAGCCCCCAAAAGCCCAGCGATGCCCTGAAACTCAAGGCGGAAATCGCCAAATATGGGCCGCTGCGCTATATCATCAACACCGAGCCGCACGGCGATCACTGGACGGGCAACGCCTATTTTGACGCGCCGGTCATTGCCCACGAGGGGGTAAGGCAGCGGATCCTGGATACCAACCTGGAGGAACACGTGGCGCGGGTGGCCGGGATGGGGCCGGAGGAGCCGGCTTTGCTGGAGAACTATACGCCCAACGCGCCGGTGGTAACTTTCCGCAACGGGATGACGCTGCATCTGGGCGACCATACCTTTGAGCTGATCCATATGCCCGGCCATACCTTGTACCAGGCGGCCATCCTGATTAAAGAGGAGGGCGTAGTTTTCACCAGCGACAACATCTTTCACCGCGTCCAGACCTACATTCAGGAAGCCAACCCGGATCAGTGGCTGCGGGCGTTGGAGTCCCTGCGGCGGCTCGAAGAGGAGGTCTTTGTGCCGGGGCATGGCCGGCTGTGCGACAAGAGCTATCTGGATGAGCAGGGGGAGTATATTCTGGAGTGGAAGGAGTACGCCCGGCAAGCGGTGGAGCGGGGGATGACCCGGGATGAGGCGGTGGAGAACCTGACGGATTTGACGGACCGCTATCCGATGGATGTAGGGCAGGATGGGACTTCGCCGCGGGTGATGCGGATGAACGCCGCCAATTTGTGGGATTACTGGACCAAGGCGGGGATTCACGCCGACCGGCCGGATTAGGGCATTTTATCTGGCAGCTAGATCCGAGCGCGTGGAGAGAGAACATTCCGGTATAATACCCGGCGCGCAACCAACCCTAAACTTGCAGCGGAGGTACGATGTTATGCAATTGCTGGTAGTATCCGGCGGCCGCCATCCCTATGCCGAATCGACCCCCATCCTGGGCGACTTTCTGCGGGCCGCCGGCCACAGCGTAACCATTACTGAGGACGCCGCCCCCTTGGCTGACGCCGCCGCCATGGCCGGCTATGACGCCCTGGTATTCAACACCCGCCGGGAAAACCTGCCCGACTTCGGCGATTTGGCTCTGGCCCCGGCCGAGCAACAAGGAATGGTCCGGTTCATCCGGGAAGGCAAGGGGTTTGTCTGCATCCACATATCCACTTGCCTCGCCAACGCTTGGCCGGAGTATCACGACATCACCGGCGGCGGCTGGATTACCGGTACCAGTTTCCACCCCCCCTACGGCGAGTTCACCGTCAACATCAGCAACCCCGGTCATCCCGGGGTGCAGGGCGTCAGCGATTTCAGCACCAACGACGAGTTGTATATGGGCTTGGCCCACCGGGATGGCAACGAAGTCTTTTTGACCGGAACCTCCGTGGAAGGGACTTGGCCTTGGGGCCCGGAACGGGCGCCGACTTTTATGCCCGGCGGCACTTTCCCCCTGGCTTGGACGCGGACTTACGGCGCCGGCAAAGTCTTTGTCCTGCTCTTGGGCCACGACGGGCGCAGTTTTGAGACGCCGGAGTTCCAGAAAATAGTCCTGAATGGCGTGGATTGGGTGGCGGCCTAGGAATTGCCCCTTATTCCCCATTCCCGTTGGCGCGGGCATCCCCAACTTCCCAATCTCCAAAACCAATCCGAAAATCCGTGCCAACACCCCTTGACAAACATCCAAACTATCCCCCATAATAAAAAGCGTCAAGGTTGACCTGACCCCGGGACGCCGGGTTCTTTACGCTAAGCTTACCGTAAAACTTAATACCGCTCCACACAGCGCGCTGTGGGCCCCGGCCGGCCCTAACCCGCCGCCGGACGCCTCAAACACTCCTACCCCGGGGAATGGACTAAGGCCCCGTAAATCCCCACCCGGAGCAGCGGCCAACGGCAAATCCCACCCGCCGAACCAAACCGCCGCCCCAACCTACAGGAGTCGGAGCAACCCAGGTTGACTGGAGAACGGTCAACCGCGGTCGCAACACCGGGCCAACCCGCCGGCATGGCAACCATACCAACCGGCGTTAGTAGCCACTATAAGGTCGCGCAACCGTAATCGGCAATCTGGCCGGGCATTACCGAGATGTGCAGCAAGGTATCCAATCGGTGTAGCAACCCACATGGTCAGACCTGCCAACCCTTCTCCCGACAAGGCGGAAACCGCGGCCGCGGTTTCCGCCAAAACCGGTATCCCCCGCTAACCATCATCCCCATCCCTCACCCAAACCACTACGCCGTCATTCCTACTCTCCCCACCGTCCTTCCCGTTCTCTCATCGTCCCTCTCCAACTTCTACCGTCATTCCCGTGCCAACGGGAATCCAGAACCCCCATAACTATCCCTGTCCCCCAATTCTTAATTCCTAATTCTCAATTCTTGATTGACGCGGTTTATTTTCCCGCCGCCAACTGTTATTATTGTAACCCCAAAGTCCCAAAAGGAGTAATTCGTCAATATGACCACCGCGGCCATCAAACTCGAACTGGAACCCCGCGCCATCACCGGCAAAAAGGTCAAGCAGCTGCGCCGCGCCGGCGCCGTGCCGGTGCATCTCTACGGCCCCGACATCGCCTCCCGTCCCTTACAGTGTGAGGAGAAACAGCTGCTCCGGGCCTTGCGCCAAGCCGGCAGCGCCAACCCCATCACCCTCTCCATCCGGGGCGAACCCGGAGAACGCCTTACCTTTGCCCGGGAAATCCAGTGGAATCCGGTGCGCGGCGACCTGCTCCATGTGGATTTCCTCGCCGTCTCCGCCAACCGTCCCGTCGCCGCCCAAGTTCCGGTAGTTCTGACCGGCGAATCTCCCGGCGCCCAGCGCACCGGCGGCGCCGTCGCCCAAGTCTTGTACCAGCTGGAAGTCGAAGCCCTGCCCTTGGAAATCCCCAACGAAATTGAAATTGACCTGTCCCAACTGGTCGATACCAACGCCCAGGTTCGGGCCATCGACATCACCCTCCCGGCCAATGTAGCCCTGCTCACCGACCCGGAGACCCTGGTTGCCCGGGTGGACGCCGGCCGGGCCGTCATCGAGGAAACGACCGATACCCCCGCGGCCGACGCAAGCGGCGCGGCCTAACGAAATCCGGCCCAACCCCATCCTATCCGTCCCGGAACTTGCGGGGAGGCAGCGCCAATGTATATGGTCTATCTGGGCGAATCGGGAAACACCGGGAACAGCAGCGGCGACCCCCACCAGCAGCATCAGGTCTATGCCGGCTTGTTCCTCCACGAAAGCCAGTATGTGGCGGTACACGGGGAATTCAACGCCCTCTGCCGCCGGCACTTCGGCAGTCCCTTGGGCGTAGGCGATACCCCGTCGTCCCTGAAAATCGCCGACCTCTACCAGGGCCGGGGCTTTTTCACCTCTTGGAAACCCCAGCAGCGCGCCGAGTTGATTCAGGATTGCCTCAACATCCTGCTGCGCCGGGAGTCCCCGGTCATCGTCAGCTATGTGGACAAGCGGCAGTGGCAGCATGCCCGGGAAACCGGCAATGAACTGGCCGCTGATTGGGACACCCCGGCCGCCGCCATCATCAGCAAGTTCCTCTTTGCCCTCAATATGTTTGTGGACGAGGCGGTGATGGCGGAAACCGACCCGGAGCATATTATGGACGCCCCCGGCCCCATCCGCGACTATACCCTGGTCGTAGCCGAAAGCGGCCGCTCCGCCAAGCCCGAATATATGCGCCAGTTCCTCCATTCCGAAGTGGAAATCCCTACTCCGGCGGTGCTGGAAAACTTCTGCTACGCCGCCGGAGATTCGGTCTGCATCCAACTGGCGAACATCTGCGCCTACTTCGTCCGCCGCTGGCTGCGCGACCCCGCCGGCTCCAACGGCTACTTTACCGCCTTGCGCGACGGCCGGATCATCCAAGTCATCTACCCGGTACAGTTCTAGCCGGCACAATCGGGAGCGTAAAAATGACTACTCCGACCCGGCCGCAGCTGCGGCCCTCCCCGCCGTACCGCTACCAGCAAATCAGCCAACTGCGGCTGACCATGGCCGCTGAGGAAATAGACAAAGGCGACTTGGCGCAAGCCTCGGAAAAGATTTGGGGCGCTACCGCCGCCGCCCTGAAATCCGTCGCCCAGCAGCGTGGCTGGAATCATCGCTACCACAACCACCTCCGTACCGCCGCATCCTACCTCGCCTTGGAATGGAACCGCCCCGATTGGGATGTAACTTTTGGGGCGATGGACAGCCAGCACACCAACTTTTACGAACACCAGATGTACGAGAGTCAGGTGCGTAATTACTTGGCGGCGGCCACCACCTATTGCCGGGAACTCTGGCACGCCCGCCAAGCCGCCCCGCCCCGGCAAGCGCCCTTGATCCCGTCCCAGCAAGCCGACCGGGAACGCTTTTTGCGGACGCTGACTAGTCCCTTGACCGGCGCCGCCGCCTTTGGCGATGAGTTCACCGATGAGGAAGTGGCCCAATTGCCGCCGGTGAACCCAGGCGGCTAACCGGCGGACGGCGGTCTAACTACCCTGGCGGCGTTCAGAATGACCCGGCAGCACCGCCAGCCCCCCCCCGTCACAGCGTCCACGCCTGCGGAAAATCATCCTTATCCTCCGGCCGATAAATGTTCTGATACTGGGAACAAATCTCCGCCCCCAAAATCAAAATCAGCGCCGCCACATACACCCAAAACAGAAAAACTATCGCCGACGCCAGCGACCCATACAACTGATTGTAGTTCGCATAATTCGTCAAATACCAGCTGAAAATCACCTTCGCCGTCTCCAGCAGCCCCGTCGCCACCACCGCCCCCAGCCACACGTGCCGCCAATACACCCGGCAATTCGGCACAAACCGGTAAATCGCAACAAAAATCACAAAAGTCACCAGCCACGAAGTCAGCTGCAGCACCAGCTGCCCCATGCCCGGCTCCAGAAAAATCTGCTGCCCCGGCATCCCCAAATCCTGCCGCTGCAAAATCTCCAAAGTGGACGACACCGCCACCGACGACATCAGCACCAGCCCGAAAAATCCCAGCGATACCAAATGCCGCAGCCGCGAAATGTGAAACGGCCGCGCCCGGTGTACCCCCCAGGCCCGATTCACCACCCGCGTTATCGCCTCGAAAAACGCCCCGGACGCCAGCAGCAAGCCGGCCACCGAAATAATCGCCAACGCGCTCCGCTGCCGCACAATCTCGTTAATGTTATTCTGGATAAACCCCGCCGAACCCGGCAGATTCCCCAGGATGAACTCCAGAAACGCCTTCTGCAGCACCTCCGAATCCGTCACCCAGTCCGAAATGACCATAACCCCCAGAATGCAGGGAAACAGCGCAAAAATGGCGTAATAGGAAACCCCCGCCGCCATGTGATTCGCATCCCGGGTCAGCATCTCCCGGGCAATGCAAATCAGCATAATCACCGGCCGGTAATGCAGGAACGGCAGATTCGAAATCCGCTCCCGCAGCGTCGCCGTATGCCGGGAGGTCGCCTCCCTCGGCTTAATCATCAGTTGCCGGTAGCCCCCCGAACCAATTTGCCGAACTGCCACAGCCGCCCTATTCTCCCTTCCTTCTCCCGGTTAATGTCAACTTACTCCCGCCTTGCCCGCCCCCCGGCCCTCACCATCATCCCCACCCTACCACCGTCATTCCCCCAAAAGCGGGAATCCAGACGCCCCCCGTCCCCGCCAAAACCACACCCGCCCCCCAATCAGCCCCTCCGCCACCGGCCCAAACCGCCGACTATCCGCGCTATCCCCCCGGTTATCCCCCAGCACAAAATACTCTCCCGCCCCGGTATGCCAACGCCGCGCAAAATCCCGCCCCCCTGCCGGCTCCGCCACCATCCCCAACTCCGGCCGGGGCTGCCCGTCAATCCAAACCCGCCCCCCCGCAAACTCGATAAACTCCTCCGGCAACCCCACAACCCGCTTGATATAGCATTGCCCCCGCGCCCCCGGCTCCCGAAAGACAATTATATCCCCCCGCCGCAGCGGCCGCCCGCAATCCAACGGCCGGGTCAACACATACTGCCCATCCCCCAGCGTCGGCCGCATACTATCCCCGCGCACCCGCACCAAACCCACCGGCCGCCGCCCCAGCCGCGCCAACCCCGACCGCAGCCGCCGCCCTAACCCCCGTAACCCCTTATCCCCGGCCATAAGCGCCATTCTAACCGTTTTGCGGCGATTATTCCTAGCTGAAGTTCGGGCATTGTTTCGGCAAATGTTGCTCTGGAATCGATAACGCGCGGATTGTAGCAAGTCCTACGGCCCGCGCCATTTGACATCCCGCCATTATCCGGGTAAAGTACTTGGCACCAAACAAAGGAGGGTAATCGTTATGCCTCAGACTACCGGATTGGGCCATGTCGGCATCTTTGCCGACGACTTTATGAAACAGCGGGACTTTTACTCCCGGGTCATCGGCCTGCAAATCGCCGACGAAAACCTGGAGCGGGGAATGTGCTTTATGTCCTCGGATCCGGTGTCGGAACACCACGAGTTTGTGGTGATGCAGGGCCGGCAGGCCGACAGCGCGACCAAGACCATTCAGCAGATTTCCTTTAAGGTGCCGACCATCCAGGATATGCGGGAGTATAAGGCCCGGCTGGAGGCGGAGGACATCACCATTGAGCGGATTGTCAGCCACGGCAACGCCTTCGGGATGTATTTCTTTGACCCGGAAGGGAATCGGGTGGAGCTTTACTACCGCACCGGCTTTCCGGTTCCCCAGCCGCACGGCGACGCCATCGACCTGAACCGCTCCGATGCGGAACTGCTGGCTGACGCCCGCCATTTGCTGATGACCAAGGAACCGGTCAAGTAGCCGGCTGACCGGTATAGGCGGGGGTGTTCCAGCCGGGAGAATCCGGTTCTCCGGGGCGGTAACGCCCCCGCTACTTGATTCTAACGGGCAAATCCCCCGTCAAGCCGACTTTCAGGTTCCGCGATGAAAGTTCTGGGCCGGTTCGCTTACCGCCTTTACCTGGCTGCCGGCGTTTTGCTGGTGGCGTTAATCGTTATGTTCGCCCTCTTTCCCCAGCTGATTACCGCTTGGCACACCGCCCTGTTCGTCAGCCAGGTACTGCCCTCCCCGGTCAAGCCGCAAGCCTGGTTCACCAGTACCCCGACCCGGCAGCCGATAACCTATGACCGCCCGGACGGGTTGGGCGCGGCCGATATTTATTACATCCCGGACGGCAAACGCCGCGCCGGGCTGCTGGTTTTTCTGGGGGCCAACGCCGCCGGGCGGGACGACCCGGATGTGGTGAACTTTGGCAATGCCCTGTCCCGGGCCGGCTTGGTGACGATGCTCAGCTGGTCGCCGACGATGGGGGAGCGGAATAATGTTGACCCGGCGGAAATCGACAACCTGGCTTGGGCTTTTCAGCATTTGCAAAGCCGGGACTATGTAGATCCGGAGCGGGTAGGAATGGCTGGCTTTTCGGTAGGCGGCTCTTTCGTAATGGTCGCCGCCGCCAACCCGCGCATCCGGGAGGAGGTAGCCTTTGTCAATTCCTTTGGCGGCTACTATGACGCCCCGGATTTTTTCCGGCAAATCGCCAGCAATTCCCAGTTCAACGCCGCCGGTCAGGTCGAACCGTGGGCGGTGGATCCGCTGACCCGCCGGGTGTTTGTCAACGAACTGATCGAGGTAGTAACCGACCCGGCGGAACGGGAGCTGCTGACCCGCCGCTTTGGGCCGGGGGAAAGCGGCGCCGCAGCTGCGGCGGCATTGGATGAGTTGTCGGAGCAAGGCAAGCTGTCCCGCCGCATCCTGGAAGGGACTACGCCGGAGCAGGCGGCGGAGCTGTTCGCGCAGATGCCGGCGTCTTTTCGGCAAGGGTTGGCGGCTATATCGCCCAGCGTTCACCTGCCGCAGGTGCAGGCGAAACTGCTGATTATGCATGATGTGGGCGACCGACTAATTCCGGTGGGCGAATCCCGCCGCTTGGTCGCAGCCCTACGCGCCCAAGGCCGCCACGATTTACGCTACACCGAAACGGCGATTTTCGACCATGTGCGGCCGGGCAGTTCGGGCAGTCTGTGGGAACTGGTTAAGGGAGCGGGGCAACTTTACCGGCATCTGTACGGGATAATGCGGCTGGCGGCGTGAGTTGGGGCGTGGCTGGATGGAGTGAATGAACTTACTTATTCCCGTTTGACACCCGGCGGCATCAACCCTACAATCCCTTTACTTCAGACCCCGGAGGGCTGGCTATGTCCATCCGCTACGGCATATCGGTTATTCCCGAAGCTCGTTTTACCGCCCGGGTTTATCAGGCGCGGCAGATAATTTGCGGCCAGTATGCTTGCTGGGCGGCGGAAATGCACCCGGTACACCTGCCGCTGGTGGACTACTTTGCCGGCCCGGAGGATAAGGTTGCGACGGTGTCCGCGGGTCTGCAAGCGGCGGTTCAGGATTTTGTGCGCTACCACCGCCGAGCCCCGCTGCCGGCTTGGGAATTGGCCGCCGCCGCCGGACAGATCTATCTGGACTTTGCCGTCAAGGAAACTTATCGGCCGCCCGCCCAATGGCCGGTCAACCTCCTGCGGCAGGCAGCTATTGAGCAACTGCAACGGATTGGCGGGCTACCTCCCTTGCCGGAAATCGACCCGGATAATCCTCCCCTCCGCCTGCCGCTGTTGCAGTATGCCAACCTGCCTGAGCCGGTTTTTGCCGCCGCCGCCGATTTTGCCCAAGGTGTTCTGCGGGAGTTGTTGCTGCCTTACTACACCCGGCTCGGTCAGCTAATCCTGCTCTGCTTTGAATCGGACGCGGCCGGGGATGATTGGAACAACGGCGGCTGGGCAGCCGATTTGCGGTTTCAGATTATCGACACTTACTCTTTGTCCTGATTTACCCGGCTTAAAGGAGTCCACTAATGACTGCCATTGCTACCGCCGCTCCGTCCGCTACACCGTCCGTCAAGCCGACTACCCGCCTGCGCCAGCTTTTGGCCGCCGACGGGCTGATTGTCGCGCCCTTTATTATGAACGCCCTGCACGCCCGCATTGCCGAGGCCGTGGGCTTTGATGCCGTTTATATGACCGGCGCCGGCACTTCCGCCGAAAAGGGTTTCCCGGATGTGGGGTTGCTGACGATGACCGAGATGACGACCAACGCCCGCTACATTGCCAATGCGGTGGATATTCCGGTCATCTGCGATGCGGATACCGGCTACGGCAATGCTCTGAATGTGCAGCGCACGGTGCGGGAGTATGAAGCGGCCGGCGTGGCGGCCATCCATATCGAAGATCAGGTTTTTCCCAAGAAGTGCGGGTTTTTCGAGGGCAAGCAGGTAGTGCCAATGGAGGAACATATCCAGAAAATCCGGGCTGCTCTGGATGCCCGCACTGACCCGGATTTTGTGATAATCGCCCGCTGTGATGCCTACGCCGTTACCGGTTGGGAGGATACCGTGCGCCGCTGCCGGGCGTACCGGGAAGCCGGGGCGGATTTAGTCTTTGTGGACGGCATCAAGTCCGCTGCGGATTTGGAACTTTATGCCCGGGATTTGCCCGATTTGCCCCGGATGTATAACGGCGATTTGGCGAATACCCGGGCGGTAGCCGCGATGGGCTACAAGCTGATGATTTGCGGCAGCACCATCTGGCTGATTTACCGGCAGCTACGGGACGCTTTTGCCGAATTGAAAGAAACCGGCCAAGTGAACCCGGAGCGGTTCGGCACCCGCTGGGATGTAGCCGATTTGCTGGGGCTGGATGCGGTGTACGAACTGGAGCGGAAATACAGCGTGTGATTTGCCGCTCCTTTGCTGTCTAGCCCCGGTTCACCCGGGAATCAGGGGCATCACTTCCCGGGAGAACTGCTCCATAGCCTCTTGCAAGGCGGCGGCGCTGTTCACCCGAAAGCCGAGGATGAAGTTCTGAACGCCGATGTCCTGGTACTGGCGCAGGTCGGCGGCGATTTGTTCCGGGATGCCCTGCATCAGCCGGCGGCCGGGCCCGGCAGTACGGTCAAACTCCACATCGGTGCTGAAACAGGGGGCTACGGCGTCCTCCGGGCGGCCGGCTTGGACCGTCAGGCGGCGCAGTTGGGCGATTTTGCCGGCTAGTTCCTCCGGTTCCAGCACCGCCGGCGGCCGCAGGCCAATAGGCATCCAGCCATCGCCTAAGGCGGCGGCCCGGCGCAAGGCCGGCCCGGTATGGCCGCCAATCCACAGCGGCGGATGCGGCTTTTGTACCGGCTTGGGCAGAAAGCCGGCCCCGGCAGTCTGGGCATAGCGGCCGTTGAACTCCGGGTTTTCCGCCGTCCACAGTTCCTTGAACAGGCGCAGGTATTCGTTAGTTACCGCGCCCCGCTCGGCAAAGGTGTCCAGCCCCAGGGCTTGAAACTCCTCCTCCATCCAGCCCACGCCCACGCCCAAAGTTACCCGCCCCTCGGATAGAGTGTCGAGGGTGGCAATCATCTTGGCCGCTAGCACCGGGTTGCGGTAGGGGATAATCAGCACATGAGTGCCGAGGCGCAGGCGGTGGGTGCAGCCGGCCAGAAAGTTGAGGGCGGACAAAGGGTCATAATAGGGCTGGTCGGGACTGAAAGCCGGCGTTCCGTCCGGGGAGTAGGGGTAGAAAGAATCCACCTGCCGGGGCAGGATGATATGGTCGCTGACCCAAGCGGAGTCGAAGCCCAATTCCTCGGCGCGCTGGGCCAGGGAGCGCAGGGTTTGGGGGCTAGCCAGTGGCCCCCGGCTGGGCAAGGAACAGCCAAAAGTTACCGGCATAAGAGGTCGCCTCCTTGTTAATTCGTGCTGGCATTCGTTACGGGCATCACCGGGTACAAGTCCACATTGACGAAGCCCAGTTCCCCGTCGTCGATTTCGCTGATGCCGCAGACCTTGAACCCGCAGAGGTTGCCGGCGGCGTCCACCAGAGCCTGCACCCGGTCGTCGGCAGTGGCGGTGTAGCGGGTATCCGGCGGGGCCGCCCAATGGACTACGAAGTAATCCCCGGATTCGTCAAAGCGGACGCTGATGTTTTTGATTTCCTCCATAAGGGCTATACCTCCACGGCCGCCGGGCGGTTTTGCGGCAGTTCCGCCGGGGTCAAGTCCTGGTTGACAATGGCCCCGCCCTGGATCTTGTTGAGACCCCAAACCTTGAACCCCGTAATGTTGCCGTCCTTATCCACCAGCACCCACACATCGTCGTTTTCGGTAGGCGTAAAGCAGCGGCCCGGGGACCAAACCACATCCAGGTGGTACCAAGCCTTGTCGAACCAGACGTTCACCCGGTCAATTTGCCCCATAGCAGTTCATCTCCTTTGATGTGGCTGGCGACAAAAGCGGTTATGACATAAGCATCGCCATTGAGAACCTTAATCGCCACGCAAATTCGGTTGTCGCCCACCGGCAGGCCATTGAACCAGCGATAGTATAGCCGAACGGTGTTCGGGTCTTGGGGATCCCGGTAGATTTCATCCGGGTCGGCCAGCGTTTCCCCAATAGTATATTCCATCGCAGCCATTTCCGAATGGTCGATGAGGATATGCTGCCAGCGTTCCTCGGGGAAGCGGATGGCCCGGCCCTGGTAGTCTAACAGCATTGCCCGCATTTATGATACTCCAAGGGGCAAGGGTTTGCATTGGCGGGCCGGTGCTGGCGGGCTAGGTTGCAGCGGCCGGCTCCGGGGCGGCTTGCGGCAATTCGACCGGAGTCAAGTCCGCGTCGACAATCTCCTCGTCTTTGACACGGCTGATGCCCCAGACCATAAAGCCGGACAAATTCCCGGCGTCGTCCACCAGAACATCCACCCGGTCGTTCGCGGTGGGCATAAAGAAGTTGCCGGCCTTGGACACCCAGAACACATCTAGGTAGTTGCCGGCCTTGTCGTACCAAACCCTGATTTTTTCAACTTCGCTCATATCACCGCCGTATGGGGTTAGATACGCCCGGTCAACAAGGCAGTCAACACAAAAGCGTCGCCGTTAAGGAACTTCACTGCGACGCTGACCCACTTGCTGCCTTGGGGCGTGACGGGAAACCATTTATAGTATAGCCGAACGGTGTTCGGGTCATTGGCATCCCGGCGGATTTGGTCAGGGGCAAGCAAAGCCTCGCTGATGCCTTCCTCGAAGTCTGCCATATCCCGATGCCGTTGTATGATATGCTGCCACCGCTCCTCGGGGAAGCGGATGGCCCGGCCCTGGTAGTCTAACAGCAACGCCCGCATTGATGATACTCCCGAGAGCAAGGGTTTGCATTTGCGGGCCGGCACTGGCGGGCTAGGGGGTAGCCGCCGGTTCCGGGGCGGTCTTGCGGCAATTCCGCCTGGGTCAACTCTTGGTTGACAATGGCCCCGTCATCAATCTCGCTGACGGTGGAAACCTTGAAACCGCCGTGGTTGCCCTCCCGGTTGACCAGAACCATCGCCCGGTCATTGCTGGTAAGGGTGAAATAGCTGCCGGAAACCCCATGCACATCCCGATAGTCCCCGACCTTAAAGTTGAAACAGTCCGACTTGAAAAATATATTATCAGCATATAAGATGCGATTCAACTTGGCGCTATGTTCCCTTTGCTTTTGATTGCTGACCGGCCTCGGCAATATCGTACAACTGAAAATCAATCAAAAGCAAATAAAACTCACCCGCATCGCAACTCGAACTAGGGAGAATTACCTGTGCTGAAAAAGAACACTGCAACCGTTGCCAACAATGGGCAAAGCCGACGCCGTTTCCTGGCGGGACTCGGCATCGGCACCGCCGCCGTAACTCTCCTTTCTGCCGGCTTGCTGCGCCGCGGCCGCCGACCTGACCTGTCCACGGCTAAAGACTTCCCCGGCCCCGACTCCATTTTCCACCCGGCCCAAGACCCGCGCACTGACCCTCGCCGCCAGGGTTAAGGCCGGGCGGCCATTGCCCGCCACCATTCCCGGCAAAATGAAAAGCGGCCGGCAGTACTGCCGGCCGCCCCATCCCTTTATAGCCTCCCGCCCCCGCTGTTTTTCTACCGCCGCCCGAACTCCCGCTCCATCTGATAGGAACTGAAATGCAGCAGCGTCGGCCGCCCGTGGGGGCAGGTATGCGGATTGTCCGTAACTTCCAACTGCTCCAGCAGGGACCTCATTTCCGCATCGGTCAACGATTGGCCGGCCCGGATGGCGCTGTGGCAGGCCACTGACGCCGCCAGTATATCCTCCCGCTCCTTCAGCAGCCCCTCAAAAGCCGCCAAATCCAGCACATCCCGCAGCGACCGCGCCGGGTCTTGCGTGGTCAGCATTGCCGGCATTGCCCTTAGCAGGTAGCTGTTGCCCCCGCCAAACGGTTCCACCTCAAATCCGTAGGTTTGCAGGAACTCCCGGCTGCCTTCCAGCGTCTCCACCTGCCCCGGCGTCAACTCAACCACCGCCGGCGAAAGTAGCGGCTGCGCCTGAACCTCCCGCTGCGCCGTCCCCTGCACAATGCGGTCAAACAGAACCCGCTCGTGGGCTGCGTGCTGATCCACCAGATACATCCCGTCCGGGCTTTCCGCCACAATATAAGTCAACCGCACCTGTCCCACCACCCGCAGAGCCGGCAAAGCCTGCTGCGGCGTCAAGGCGGCCCCGGGCGGCCCGGAACCGTCCTCTCCGGCCCTGGCGTCCCCGCTAATCGCCGCATTGCCCGGACTGCGCGCGTCAAAGGGACTGCGGAAAAACCCCGGCGTACCGGAATTGCCGCCTGTCCCGATAGTCCGCACCGGCCCGCTAATATCCCGCACCGGCGCGGCCGCGACCAACGCCGCCCGGACCGCCCGTTGCAAGGCTGAATAAACCTTCCCCTCCTGATGAAACCGCACTTCCCGCTTCGCCGGATGCGAGTTCACATCCACCGCGTCATAAGGCAGGGTCAAGTTCAGCGACGCCAAGGGGTAACGCTTTTCCGGCAGCAAGCCGTGATAGGCTTCCTCCAAGGCAAAGGACAGCAGCCGGCTCTGTATCCACCGCCGGTTGACAAAAAAGGTCATATAAGTGCGGTTGGCCCGGTGCAGGTTGGGCGCGCCGGCAAACCCGGCAACCCGATAGCCGGTCTCCGCGTCTTGCCCGGCAACTTCCAGCATTGCCGCCGCCGCTTCCGCACCGTACACCGCCAGCAAAACCTCCGCCGGCCGGCCGTTGCCCGGCGTAGCCAATGCCGCCCGCTCGCCCACCGTCAACCGGAAAGCGATTTCCGGGTACGCCAGCGCATAGCGGGAAACCAGCTCGTGGACGCGGCCGCCCTCAGCGTTAGCCGACTTCAGAAACTTCCGCCGGGCCGGCAGATTGCCGAACAAATCCGCCACTGTCACCGCCGTTCCCGGCGGCCCGCCTTCCGCCCCTTCCTTCAGCAGCTTGCCCCAGACGAAGTCAATACAATAACCCCGGTCGGCGTCCGCCGGCCGGGTGGTCAAAGTCATTCGGGAAACGGCGGCGATACTGGGCAGGGCTTCGCCGCGAAAGCCCAAAGTGCCGATAGCGTCCAACTGCTCCGGCCCGCTCAGCTTGCTGGTAGCGTGATGCTGAAAAGCCAGCGCCACTTCATCCGGCGGGATACCCGAACCGTCATCCACCACCCGGATGCGCTCAATGCCGCCGCCCCGGATTTCCACGCTGATGCGGGTAGCCCCGGCGTCAATGGCGTTCTCCGCCAACTCCTTGACCACCGACGCCGGCCGTTCCACCACCTCGCCGGCCGCAATCTGCGCCGCCAGTTCCGGGGACAGCAGTCTTATCGGCATCAGCAAACCCGGCCGGCCGCCGCCTACCACAAAGGCAGCACGGTGCCTTTCGCCCGATACTGCTTATCCTCGGAAGTCCCCGCCGTGGCAAAGTCGCAGACGATTTGATAGACCCGGGCCATCTGCTGATCCACATTCCGCGCAAAAAAGTACGGCGGCACCCACGCCCCCCCAAAGGCCGCTACCACCTCCGGGTAATCGTCAATCACGAACTCCGGCTCAAAGGGAATCCGCAGCTCCTCCAGCCGCTCGTGAAAATGGTGCGTTGGCTTCTCGTACACCCCGCTGATGAACGGGTTCAGGTGATGCTTTTCCACCACCTCCCACCGTTCCCCCATCCCCGACCAGATGTAGATTTCGTGCTGGTCTGCCAGCAGCTTCTGAAAGGTCTCCTTGGTGCCGGGCCGCAGCGTGTCGTCCAGCCCCAGGATGGTGTAGTCCACATCAAAGAATATCTTCATCGTCCGACTAAAGTCCCCCCGACGGTAAAAATCGGCTAAAAGAATATCATAACCGTTAATATGTCAACAATAGAATCATTGCAATTTTCTCCGTCTTTTTTGCAGAACCGCGACTCGTCATTCCCACGAAAGGGGAATCCAGAGTCCCCGCAACTTACGGATTCCCCCTTTCTTGGCAATGACCGATTTTAAGCGGTAGCAACAATAACCGACTATACCCGCTACTCCAACGCCGCTTCCAACGCCTTCAAGTTCGCCCCGATAATCAGCCGGTCGCCCAGCCGGGTTATCGGCCGCCGCAGCAAGCGCGGCTCCTCCAGGATCAGCCGCTGCAGCTCCGCATCGGTCAGCTCCTGCCCGGCCAGCCCCAGCTGCTTCAGACTCGGGCTCCGCCACGCAAACAGCTCCGACAGCGGCGCCAACCCCGCCAGTTCGTCCAATTCCTCCGGCCGCAGCGGCTCCTTGAAATAATCCCGTTCCGCCACTGCCAGCCCCTTCTGCAAGAGCAACTCTCTCGCCTTGCGGCAGGAACTTCAACGCGGCCACCAGTAAAAAATTGCTTGTTCCCCCAAAGCGTCCCTCCCGGCGGCCCGGCTAACCATCGGTATCCCATTGCCCGCCGCCAATTCCGCATTATTCTAGCCCCGGCCGTCGGGGAATTAAAAGGCGTTACCAGCGCGGTTTATGCCGAAATCCTTGCGCTAACGAACCCGCTAACCCTTGCCCCCATTGCGCGCCCGTTCCTGCAACTCATACAGCTTGTTAATCGCCTCCAGCGGCGTCAAGTTGGGAATATCCAACGCCAGGACCGCATCCCGCAGCGGCTCCTCCGGCTGAAACAACGGCATTTGCGCGATGGCCGCCGCTTGCCCCGACTGCCGGCTCTTACCGACCATCCGTCCCGGCACCGCGCCTTGTTCCATTTCCGCCAACGCTTCCCACGCCCGGCTCACTACCGCCCGCGGCAGCCCGGCCAGTTGCGCCACATGAACCCCGTAACTGCGGTCGGCTCCCCCCGGCACAATCCGGTGCAGAAATACCACCCGCCCCTCCTCCTCGGCCACTGCTACGCTGTAGTTGCGGACGCCCGGCAAAGTCTGCGCCAACTCCGTCAATTCGTGGTAGTGCGTAGCGAACAGCGACTTGCAGCCCAGCCGCGGGTCATTATGCAGATGTTCAATCACCGCCCGGGCAATCGACAGCCCGTCATAAGTGCTGGTGCCGCGCCCGATTTCATCCAGCACCACCAGCGACCGCGGCGTGGCTTGGTTCAATATCGCCGCCGTTTCCACCATCTCCACCATAAAAGTGGATTGCCCCGTGGTCAAATCATCCTGCAATCCCACCCGCGTAAATATCCGATCCACTAACCCGATTTCCGCCGCCGCCGCCGGCACAAAGCTCCCGATTTGCGCCATCAAAACGATAATCGCCGCCTGCCGTATATAGGTGGACTTCCCCGCCATATTCGGCCCGGTCAGCACAATCACCCGCGCCGCGCCGTTGTCAATCTGCAAATCGTTAGGCACATAAGCCCCTGCGCCCAGCGTCCGCTCCACTACCGGATGCCGCCCGTCCTTGATATTGATGGCATCCCCGCCGTTCAGCTTCGGCCGCACATAGTCATACCGCACCGCTACCTCTGCCAAGGCCGCGAACACATCCAAAGCCGCAATGCCGGCCGCCAACCGCCCGATCGGCTCCGCATATCCCCCCAACTGGCTGCACACCTGCCGAAACAGCGACCGCTCCAATTCCTGAATCCGTTCCTGCGAATTCAGCACCAGCGACTCGTACTCTTTCAACTCCGGGACAATGAACCGTTCCCCGTTAGTCAAAGTCTGCCGCCGGATATAATCCGGCGGCGCCTGCCGCAGGTTGGCTTTGCTAATCTCGATGTAATACCCGAAAATCTGATTGTAGCCCACCCGCAAATTGCGGATGCCGGTGCGCTGCCGTTCCCGGCTTTCCAACCCGGCGATAAAGCCCCGGGCATCCCGACCAGCCGCTTTCAATTCATCCAGTTCCGGCGAAAAGCCTTCCCGAATGACCTTGCCCTCCCCCACAATCCCCGTCGGTTCCGCGGCAATGGCTTCCTCGATCAGCGCCGCCGCCGCTGGCACCGGCCCCAGCTGCCGCGCCAGCCAAGCCACCGATTCCGCCGCCGCCCCATTCTCTCCCGCCAAAGTAGCCGCCAGCGACTCCGCCGCCGCCAGCCCCGCTTTCAACGCTGTCAAGTCCCGGGGCATTGCCGTACCGGCTTGCACCCGCCCCAGTATCCGCTCCAAATCGGCAATGTTGCCCAACAGACTGCGGGCATCGCTGCGGCGGAAAGCGTCGTCAAAAAAATGCTCCACCGCATCCAGCCGCTGCTCCAATTCCCCGGTCTCCAGCAACGGTTGTCCCAGCCACCGCCGCAGTAGCCGCCCGCCCATTGCCGTCCGGGTATCATCCAACGCCGCCAGCAGCGAAAACTGCCGGCTTTCCCACCGGCCGGCTGCAAACAACTCCAGATTGCGCCGAGTTTGCGCGTCCAGCGTCATATAAGCGGCCGTGGAATAGACCCCCAACGCCGCCAGCCGGGGCTTGGCCGCCTTGTAGGTCTGTCCCAAATAATCCACTATCGCCCCGGCCGCCCGCGTCGCCAACGGCAAATCGGCGCAGCCAAAGGCTTCCAGCGAGCGGATGTCATAGTGGGACAGCAGCGCATCCCGGGCGATGTCCCAGTCAAAAGTAGCCGGGTTCAGCCGGGTCAAGGAATAGCCTGACCGGTCAACGCTATCCCCTGCATCCTCGCCGGAGCCGGAACAGGAGCCATAGCCGTTGCCGTTGCCCGCTCCCAACCACGCCGGCGGCGTATCGGCGGCCGCGATCAGCACTTCCGCCGGCCCAATCCGCTCCAACTCCGGCAGCAGCCGCTCCACCGCCAGTTGTGTCGCCGCGAATTCCCCGGTGGTAATGTCCACATAAGCCAATCCCGCCGCCGCCTCATCCACCACCACCGCCGCCAGGTAGTTGTTGGCTTTCTGCTCCAGCAGCCCCGTCTCCACCACCGTGCCCGGCGTAACCACCCGTACCACATCCCGCTCCACCAATCCCCGGGATGCTGCCGGGTCCGACAACTGTTCGCAGATGGCTACCTTATGCCCCTTCTTGATGAGCCTCGCCAGGTACGACTCCAGCGCAACCGCCGGGATGCCGGCCATTGGCACTTTCAGGCTCTTGCCCAGGCGGCGCGAAGTGAGCGCAATCTCCAACTCCCGCGCCGCCAAATGCGCGTCATCGTCAAAAGTTTCGTAAAAATCCCCCATCCGGAACAGCACCAACGCGTCCGGATAGGAATGTTTGATTTTCAGATACTGGCGGCGTACCGGCGTAACCATCAGCCCACCGAACCCTTCCCCCTATGAACAAGTATCCCCTTGGCCCGGATCCGGTTGCCAAGTCTCTCCCCGGCTCGCCGCCGGGCAAATACCCCCGCATACCAAAGAAAACCGGTTAGGGCGTGTTGACAAATTAGAATATCCGTGTTATATTGGACTCCATTCTTACGAAGGAGGTTCAGTTTGGCACGGAAGCTGTTGACCAATCGGCAGTGGGCGCGCATCAGCCGCTTATTGCCAGGGAAGCCGGGGGATGTAGGGCGTCCCCCGGCGCAGGATAATCGGCTCACTCTGGAGGGCATCCTGTGGATTGCCCGCACCGGCACTCCTTGGCGCGATTTGCCCGCTGAGTTCGGCAAGTGGAACACTGTTTATCAGCGTTTCCGCCGCTGGACGAAGGCGGGCGTTTTTGACGCTCTCTTTAACCGCTTGGCCGGAGAGCTCAATCTTGGCACCGTAATGGTGGACGGGACTTTCGTCAAAGTCCACCAGCACGGCGCCGGCGCCCCAAAAGGGGACGCTCCCGCGGACGGGTCTCGTTCCGCCCAAGCCGTAGGGCGGAGTCGCGGTGGGCCAACCACCAAGATAGTGGCGATGATAGATGCCTTTGGCCGATTGGTGAAGTTCTCCCTTAAACCAGGCAACGCCGCCGAGTCCCCTGAGCTGGCAACTCTGCTCGACGGCGTTGCGACCGCCGAACTCATCGCGGACAAAGCCTACGATACGGACATCGCCCGGCGCGAGTTGGCTGACAAAGATATTATCCCGGTAATCCCGGCTCGTGTCAACCGCCGGAATCCAGCTTGGCACGACCCCAATGTCTATCGGGTTCGCCATCTGGTTGAGAACCGCTTTGCGGTAATCAAAGAGTTCCGGGGCGTAGCCACCCGCTACTGCAAGCTGGCTGATACCTATACAGCTACTCTGTATCTGGTAGCTGCTTTCGCTGCCACGCGGGAGCAGGAGCATGGGCGCAACCCCGGCGGCCGGCCGGCGGTCAACCGGGAGTTTGCCCCTTTAGCCGGCGGCCGGTTGGAACGACTGGTCAGTCCAAGGCGGGCAGGCGGTCAATGATGTCCATAGTCTTAACGCTGACCGCGACGACCCGCTGGACCAGGTCGAGGATGTAGCGGGGTTGGCCGTGTTCAGCGGCCCAGTCGTTGGGGTCGTTGACGATGCCGCTTTCGGGGTCAGTTTTGACCTGGTAGCGTTCGACCAGCCAGCGCAGGGCATTGTATTGGCCGATTTGGTAGTTGAACGCGGCCGGCGGGATGCCCTGCAAGGTGATGTTGGCGTTAAAGACCAGTTCGCCCTTTTCCGGGTCCAGCGCCATTTTCTGTACCCGGTAGTAGTCGGGGCGGTTTTCCCGTCTGCGGTCAGTATGGACTTCCCGGAGCAGGAAGGGGTCGATGGTTTCGTACTCCAGATGGAGTTCAGCCAATTCCCGGCCGGCGTGGGCGAAGGCTTGGAAGTCGGCGTTGGACTGGGGATAGGGTATCCGGGCCGGTTCTTTCTTGAGTTCGGTAGCCCAGCTTGCCTTGTAGCCGGGATGGTGCAGCACGGCGTAGGTATAGTAGAACAGGTCGTCCGCGGTGATGGCGGTGTTGTCGCAATGCTGGCGGAAGTTGCCCAAGGCTACCGGGTTGATGTTGTCGGCGGGTTCTCCGCCCAGCAGGTCCCCTTCCTGGTAAGTCCAGCGGGGCAGGAACTGGGATACGGAGCCAGTGAGCGGTCGGGCAGGAATATGGGCCGCCATTAGAGCGGATACGGGATTATGTTGCGCCTTTTCAGACAGGGCAATGCCCTTGTTCCCGGCATCATTGCCGGTGAAGGCTCGGAACATCTGGAATACCCGCTTGTTGATGTGGCGTCCGAACAAGAATCGCTGTTTGGTGAAGGGGCGTTCCAACCCCACCGTCTTGTAGGCATCAGGCATGAGGTCTTTGCCGGAGGCAGCCCTTTGCCGGGTTTCCGTGGTCCACTTGAACCGGTTACCGTCGATGGTCTGTTGACCGATGGGTTTCCCTTGCTGATCTTCCCAAAATTGGGACATTGTGGCTTTGTTGTTGGCAAGGGTGGCCTGGCTGAAGTTGTAGCACCAAGCGTCGCGGCTGGTGTCCACCCCATTGCTGTTCAGCAGGAAAATCCGGTGTTCCTCTTTCCCATAGAGAGGAACCAGCTTCTGGAAAGCATCATTCCGGTGGTCCAGCCAGTCGCCGTGGCGGTCGGGCGTAATATGCCGCCAAGGAGTGTTGGCGAGCTCGCCCTGGTTCAGGATGTCGAGTTTGTCTTTGGTGGACAGGCAGTCGCCGATGTCGGCATAGTGGATGTAGCCATCGGGCTGGCGGTCAGGATTTTTGACCAATAGGAGGATGGTGGTACCGGCGCGGCTGCTGGAGCCGAATATCTTACCACCTTCTTGGCGGGAGGCGTCTCCGGCCACTCCCCTTTGACTGCCCCGGAGGTCGTAGCAGTAGATGCTGGTGAACTCTTGGGTCAGGCTCTTGCGTACGCCGGCAGCGGCTTGTCCCCGGATGAAACCGCTGTTGGTGATGAAGCCGATTACACCACCTTTAGGGCTCTCATCCAAACGGTCGGAGGCCCAGCGCAAGGCGTGGATGTAGGAGTCCATCAGGCTGTTCTTGTTATTAGCGGTGGATTGCCGTCCGTAAGTTTCCCGGATGCGGTCGCGCAGGGCCGGGTGCGTGAAGTTCCGGTTATCGTCGTTTTCCGACTTCTGGCCCTTGGACCAGGGCGGGTTGCTGACGATGACCCGGATGTCCTGTTTGGTCTGGCGTTCCAAGCGGCTGGATGTTGCCGTGGAACAAATCGCCGATATAGCTGATTTGCTTTTCCTTGCCGGGAACTTGCTCGAAGGTGTCGGTCAGCACCAGACCTTGAAAAGGGGTGTAATCGGTCTGCCGGGTAATTTCCTGATAGACGGTCTCGATATTAAGGGTGGCTACGTAGTAGGCCAGGATGTTGATTTCGTTGGCGTGGAGTTCCCGGCCCGCGTATTTCTGGACTGCCGTGTCCCGTACCGAGGTGGTTTGCAGCGCGCGGGTCAGGAAAGTACCGGTGCCGGCGAAGGGGTCAAGGATATGGACTCCCCGGTCGCCGAGGGAAAGGCTGAACTCCTTTTGCAGCAGGGTTTCCACGCCGCGCAGGATGTAGTCAATGACCGGTAGGGGGGTATAGACAATGCCCATTTGGGCGGCGGCTTTGGGCGCGGCGTTTTTCAGGAAAAATTCGTAGAAGTCCTTGATGACCCGCTGCCGAGCGGCCGGGTCGGTGATGCCTTCCACCCGGCGGCGTACTGCTGCGTAGAAGTCGTCCAGGTCGTCGGTTTCCTTTTTCAGGCCGTTGGCGTAGAGGTCAGCGACCAGCTGCTCCAGGGTTTGGGAGACCGGGTTCTGGTGGTTCAGGTCATAACCGGGCAGCAGGGCTTGAAAGACCGGCTGGACGACCAAATGCTGGGACAGCATAGCGATGGCCGCGTCGTCCTTGACCTGTTCGTTGATGTTGAGCCTGACGCTTTGCAGGAAGCGGTCGAAGCTCTGCTGCACGGCGGCGTTGTTTTCCAGCAGGGCTTTGATGCGGGCTTCGTGGCGGGCGGCGATATAGTGGACATCCCGCGCCCATTTTTGCAGGTAGTTGGGGTCGGAATAGCGGTCGATAATCAGGGCAGTGATGGCGTCCCGCAGGTCCGGGCCAACGTTCGGCATTGGGATGATTTCCGGGAGGTCTTTCTGAATAATGTCGGGGCTGTCGCCGTGTTCCAAGAACAGTTGATTGATGGCAATGTCGATGGCTTCGTCGTGGGCGCGCAGGGCGCTGATGACCTGCAACAGGGTTCGGTATTGGGTGCTGTTGATGGCGTCCTGGGGGGATACCCCCGGCTTATGGGCAATGGGGATGATGATGTAGCCCTTTTTCTTGCCGGGGCTTTTCCGCATTACCCGCCCCACGGCCTGGATGACATCAACTACCGATTTGCGGGGTTCCATAAAGAGGACGGAGTCGAGGTTGGGGACATCCACGCCTTCCTGAAGGCAGCGGGCGTTGGTCAGGATGCGGCATTCGCCAGTGTTGTCCTCGCTGAGCCAGGAGAGAAGGCCGCGCCGGGCCGCCGCGTTCATAGTACCGTCTACGTGCTTTATCGCGCATTCGGTCGGGGCATTGGCGGGCCGGTATTTGGCGGCTTTGGGAAAGTTCTCCGCCAAGCGTTTGGAGGCAGCGATGGTGTTGCTGAAGGCGACAGCCCGCCGGGCCGGTTGGGGGTCGTCGGCGAAACTGATGTATTTGCCCTGCTTTTGCAGTCCGTCCCAGCAACCGACGATGCGGGTCAGGTCGTCCAGGTTTATTGTCGCGTCGTGGTCGCTGAGCAGGTTGTCAAAGTCCTTGCTCAACTGGTCCAGGTCGACGTGCAGGGCTACGATTTCGTAGTTGACCAGCAGGTCTTGGCGAATGGCGGCGGCAAAGCTGAGACGGTGAAACTCCGGCCCGTAGAGTTTTTCATCGTCCATCGATGCGATGTAGATGTTCTTGCTCTTGGCGCTCCGCTTGGCCGTGTCCCGGTAAAGGCGCGGCGTGGCGGTCATATAGAGACGGCGGCGGGCTTGGATGTAGTCTTGGCTGTGGATGCGGGCGAAGCCGCCGGCGGCGTTGCCGGCGGTGCGGTGGGCTTCGTCGGCGATGACCAGCCCAAACTGGGGCAAGGGGTTCTGCGGAGCCTGTTGGGCTTGGTGGATTACTTCGAGGGACTGGTAGGTGCTGAAAATAACTTTCAGGCCCGGGTCTCCGGCGGCGTCTTGCCATTGGGCTTGCAGGGTCTCAGCGCTGGTGGTGGCCGGGACTTTGAGGTCGTGGA
>CBDESR010000004.1:0-812275 GCA_965242615.1 Dehalococcoidia bacterium | reverse complement strand
ACCAGGATATTATGCTGATGGCGCATTTGATGCGCCGGGCCGGTTTTGGCGCTTCCTATGAGGAAGTGGAACGCCGGGCCGCTATCGGCTACGAAGCCACCGTCGAGGAGTTGCTGAACCCGGAGGGGCAGCCGGACCTGGAAATGGACGTGATGAACCGCTATATGCACGGTTGGCGCGACCTCCAGGGCCTGATGGCGAACCAGGGCTACTGGACGTACCGGATGGTCAACTCCCCCCGCCAGCTGGAGGAGAAAATCTGCCTGTTCTGGCACGGGATTTTCTGCGTGGGCGATTCCAAGTGTATGCGGGCCCGCCAGATTCTGCTGGAGTTGAACAACTTCCGGGCCCACGGCCTGGGGAAGTTCGACAACCTGCTGATGTACCTGTCCACGGACCCGGCGATGCTCTACTATCTCGACAACCAGTTGAGCCACAAGGAGGCGGTCAACGAGAACTGGGGTCGGGAACTGCTGGAGCTGTTCTCGATGGGCGTCGGGATGGACGGGCAAGCCAACTATTCCGAGGATGATGTGAAAGCCTGCGCCCAAGCCTTTACCGGCTGGACCATCGCCAACGCCATCCCCCGGTATCCCTACGGCAGCTACGCCAACCGTTTCCTTTACAACCGGTTTGACCACATTGAGGAGGATAAGACCTTCTTGGGGGAGACCGGCAACTGGAACGGGGAGGATGTCATCCGCATCATCTGCAAGCAGCCGGCGACGGCGCGGTTTGTGGCGCGGCATCTCTACAACTTCTTTGTGGCGGATGAGCCGCAGGTGCCGGCGTGGCAGCATACGCCGCCGCGGGATCCGGAACTGATTAAGGCGCTGGAGGCGGCGTATTTCAGCTCCGGGTACGAAATCCGGGCGATGCTGCGGGTGCTGTTCAATTCGGACAGTTTTAAGAACGCCCGCTTTGCCAAGGTCAAGAATCCGTGCGAAGTGGTCTGCGGCACGCTGCGGATGGTGGGCGATTTCACCACGCCGAAGCCGCGGATTTATGACCCGGCTCTGCAAATCCGCTATATGGGGCAGGATTTGCTGAACCCGCCGACGGTGGGAGGGCTGGCATACCGGCAAGGAGTGGATTGACAGCGGCACTTTGGTGGAACGGGTCAACTACGCCGCCGGGGAAATGGGGCGCACCGATTCCCCGGGCGTCAAGGCGATGATTGGCCGGCTCCAGGAGCAGGGCGATACCATCTCCGCCGATGCCCTGCTGGACGGCTGCCTGGAACTGCTGGGCGGCTATGAACTGATGGATGAAACCCGGGAGCTGTTCCTGTCCCAAGCGGTCAAGAACGGGCAGCTGGCGACGGCGGGCGCGGAGTTTCCGGGCCAGGTGGCGCAGCTGTTGCAGCTGATTGTCGCTACTCAGGAGTACCAGTTCGCCTAAACCGGCCCGGGCCGGGCGTCAAACCGAGCAAAGTTGCCCCCGGCTTTCCGGTCGCGGCAGTCGGCAAGCCTGGAAAGCGGGGGCAAAGCCAACCGAAAGCAACTCAGGAGGAAACAATGACCAGCACCAAGAAAGACCCGGTTCTGGTGGTCTTGCAGCTGTCCGGCGGCAACGACTTTATGAACACCCTGGTGCCCTACACCAATCCCCTTTACGAGGACAACCGCCCCAATGTGCGGATTCCGACGGACCAGGTGATGCCCATTAACGAGGAGCTGGGGTTCAACCCCAATATGCCCGAGTTCAAGAACCTGTTTGACCAGGGCAAGATGGCGGTCATTCAGGGCGTCGGCTACCCGGTGCCGAACCGGTCGCACTTCCGCTCGATGGACATCTGGCACACCTGCGAGCCGGAAAAGATTGCCGATGAGGGCTGGCTGGGCAAGGCTATCCGGGAAATCGACCCCAACAAGGACAATGTGCTGACCGGGGTCAACTTCGGGCGCGGCTTGCCGCGGGCGATGGCGGCCGGCGGGGTGCCGGTGGCGTCCGTGGGCAACCTGGAATCCTACGGCGTACTGACGACTATCGAAGCCGAGGAGCAGCGTTCCGAGGCGTTGGACATTTTCGCCCGGATGTATTCGCCGGCGATGGGCCACGGACCGGTGGTGGACTATCTGTCCCAGACCGGGATGGATGCGCTGAAAGGGGCGGATATTCTGGCGACGGCGCCGGCCATGTATTCGTCGACGGTGGAATACGCCGACAATTCGACGGCGCAGTATCTGCGGAACATTGCCCAGGTGCATTGCGCCGGCTTGGGGACGCGGATTCTCTATACCACCGCCCCTTACAACAGCTTTGACACCCACGCCACGCAGCTGTCGGCCCACGCCAAGCTGGTTACGGATGTGTCCCGGATGGTCAACGATTTCTACAACGACCTGACGGAGCATAACGCGGCGGACAATGTGATGCTGCTGGTCTTTACCGAGTTCGGCCGGCGGGTTCACGACAACGGCTCCGGCACCGATCACGGTTCCGGCGGGGCGGCGTTCATCATCGGCGACAGCGTCAAGGGCGGCCTGTACGGGGAGTATCCGTCCTTGGATGCGGACAAGCTGCTGGACGGCGACCTGCACTTTAACAACGACTTCCGCGGCCTTTACTCCACCATTCTGGAGGATTGGTTCGGCCTGGACGCCAAGCCCATCGTCAACGGCAGCTTCGAGAAAATGGACTTCATCAAGAAGTAAGCCCGCAACGGCAGGGGCGTCTTAATTGACGCCCCTTTTTATCCCCCGGCGGCGGCCGGGGTTGAGGTGAGAATGACTACAGCACAAGTTCAGGGGGTAACTTTTCGTTACACCCATACCATAGGCCGGGGGGAGGAAGCCGGCCCCGGTTTCAAGAACCCGGTTTCCCTGGCCCGGGGCGCCGACGATATTATGTATGTCGTCAGCCGGGCTTATGACTACCGGGCGGACTCCAAGCGCATTACCGTTTGCACCGTTGCCGAGGAATACATCGGGGAAATCGGCAATGGCGGCCGGTTGGGCGGCGATTTGATGGATACCGGAGAGAACGCCGCCGACGGTTCCCTGATTTGGCCCACTTCCATTGCCCTGGATAAGGACGAGAACCTGTATGTCACCGACGAGTGGCTGAACCGGGTTGCCGTTTTTTCCAAAGATGGCGATTGGCTGGGCAGTTGGGGCGTGGTGGGTTCCGGGCCGGGCGAGTTCGACCAGCCCTCGGGCATCCACTTTGACGCTGACGACAATATGCTGCTGGTGGATACCGGCAATCATCGGGTCCAGAAATATACCCGGGAGGGGCGGTTTATTTCCCAGTTCGGCAGCTTCGGCAGCGGGGACGGGGAACTGAATATGCCTTGGGGCATTGACCTGGACGCGGCCGGCGACATCTACATTGCCGACTGGCGCAATGACCGCATCCAGAAGTTTGACCCGGATGGCAATTTCCTGATGGGGTTCGGGGCTACCGGCTCCGGGGAAGGGCAGCTCAAGCGGCCTACGGATGTGGCGGTGGACCGGGAAGGGATTATCTATGTGGCGGACTGGGACAATGACCGGGTGCAGGTGTTTGACGCCAACGGCTGGTTCATTACCCTGATTCTGGGGGACGCTACCCTGTCCAAGTGGGGGGAGACGAAGCTGGACGCCAACCCGGATATGCGGTTGCAGCGGGAAATCGCCCAGGGCTTGGAGCGGGAGAAGTTCCTGCGGGGGCCGATTGGGGTGGAAGTGGACGAACAGGATCGGCTGTTCATCATTGACTCCCAGCGGAACCGGATCCAGATTTACCGCAAAATACCGCCTTACTTTGTGGGGCTGTACGACGGGGCGCGGCTGTAGGCTACGGAAACCGCGCCAGCGGCAAAAGGCATCATAATCCCCCGGTCGACGGTTCGAACCGTTGCCGGGGGGTGATTTTATTTCGGGGTTAAGGGGAAATGGCGTCAGATTTGAGGGTCAAAGTAATCGCGGCGGGGGCGATCAGCCCGGCGTTGTTGGCGGAGGTGCAGAGCCTTTGCGGGCGGGCGTATGCTGGGGAGAATCTGGGGCCGTTGTGGGCGGCTTATGCGGCCGATGGGTATGTGATCGGGTTTGCGGGGGATTTGGCGGTCAGCCATGCGATGGTGGTTACGCGGTGGCTGCAAGCCGGGGATGGGCCGCGGCTGCGGACGGCTTATGTGGAACTGGTGGCTACTTTGCCGGAGTTTCAGGGGCGGGGGTTTGCTACTGCGGTTATGGAGCGATTGGGGTCGGCGATTGCAACGGCCGGCTATGACTTGGGCGGGCTATGCCCGGCGGATACGCGGCTGTACCAACGATTGGGCTGGGAATACTGGCGGGGGCCGCTGTTTATTAGGCCGCCCGGGGCGGTTGATGGTACGGATGGGATAGCGCCGGGGACAAAAGAGGGGGACGCCGTGGCGGCGGCCCCGATACCTACGCCGGAGGAGCGGGTGATGATTCTCCGGCTGCCGAACACGCCGCCGCTGGATTTGGATTTGCCGCTGTCGGCGGAATGGCGGCCGGGCGGGGAGTTGTGGTAGTTCTCGTTCTGTCCGCTCGCTCGGATGCCAGTTTAGCCTTTGCCGGACGCCCTCACACCATAGCCACCCCATACTTGCGCTGATACGCCTCCGCAAAAATATGCCGCGCCTCCCGCAGGGCGTCCTCCAGGTTGACCAACCGCTCCGGCGTCATCCCCTCCGCCAGCTGCCGGTTGAATATGATCCATTCCCGCAGCTGATACAGGGTAATGTTCTTGTCGCTTTTAATCCGGTTATGCGCCGGGCAAAGCGGGGCGCGGTTGGTTATTTCATCCTCGCCCCCTTTGCTTTTCGGCGTAATGTGGTCCAGCTCGTAGTTGGTCAAGATAATCTGGCCGTCGTCGCCGCGGCTGATATAACCGCAGCACCACGCCCGGCCATGGCTATACCGTAACAAGGCGGTCAGCATTTCCGCCCGGTCCATCAGGGTGGACTCCTGCTTGTATTTCCTTTCCGACTGCCGGCGGTTGTCCGTCCGCAAGGGCTTAACCGCGACGCCGCCGCCGCCATCGGTTCGTTCCGGCAGTTGGTTGTGGCCGTGAATCGTCACCGTCGGCTCGCAGCCCAATACCTGTTGCCCGGTGGTATGGTCATTGCAGGTCAGCAGCGGCAAATCCCCGCCCTTGTTGAACTGCCGCTTGAACACCGTCCACGCCCGCAGATTGATGTCGCAGGCCGTCCAGATACGCTCTTGCGCCGGGTCAGCTTGGCGTATCCTTTCCGCCGCCACGGCGGCATAAGCACAGCCGGCAAAACAATCCAGCACTACATCGCCGGGGTTGGTGCTGGCCCGGATTATCCGCTCGGCCAGCATTGCCGGCTTCTGGGTGGGATAACCGGTTATCTCTACTTGTTTGCCGGGAAACCACCCGGCGGAACCGTAGAGTTGTTTAATGTCGCTCCAGGTATCGGACAGGGGGATGCCGGGGCTTTCGTCGAGATACTGACGCGCTATTTGCCCTTTTCGGGAGCGGGTTTGATAACGGCGGCCGGTTTCGTCAGTATGCCGGAACCACCGTTCTACGTACTCCGAGCTATAAGGCAGGTTGATACTGTTGTACCGGTGCTGGCCGTAGTCTTTGGCGTAGAAAAAGATGGTGTCGTGGGCTTTCACCGGCTTTTTCGCGGCCGCCCGGCCGCCCGATGGCGTACCGTACCCCCAAATCACTTCGCAGACCAGGTTGTTGGGCCCGAACACGCCATCCAGCAGCTGCCGCAGGTAGCCGTTGGCGGTATGGTCGCAATGCAGGTACAGGCTGCCGCTCGGCTTGAGTACCCGGTGTATCTCAAACAGCCGTATCGCCATAAAGGCCAAGTAAGCGGCGATACTGTCCCCGTGGATCTCCCGGGTGACTTCCAGCAGCATATTGACGGCGGGATGAGTAGCCTTAATCCCGTCCACCCAATCCTCATGAATATCCGCATTCCACGCCCACGTGTCCCGATACCCGCCCCGGGCCTTGGGGTCATCCAGCCAGGCAATGCCGGCGGCATCCGCTTGCTCCGGAGTAGTAATCCCCCACTCCTCGAGCACCCGCATCTCATTCTCTTTTTCCGCCTCGGTCAACGGCGGCTTCAGCCTGTCCCCGATAAAGGTATCATTCTTGGCAAAGGGCGGGTCAATGCAAACCAAATCGACCGAGTTGGTGTTAATCGCCCGCAGAAAGTCCAGGTTATCGGCGATATACACGCCCCGGTTAATGCCGTTGAACGGGGCCACCGCGGCGGCGGTCGGGTTCATCATTTTGTCCACCTCAAAGAGTTAGCCTCTCTTTGGCCGAGCCGCTCCTACACGGCTCGATGGTTTCCCTTTCTTTTATCCGGGGCGGCAACCCCTGGGCTGGGGATTGCCGCCCCGGGTTGGCTAGAGCAGTTTTGGCGACCCCCAATTGCCGGGCTAGGTGGCGTCGGTCTGCTGGTGCTGGCCGATGTAGCCGATGATGACCTTTTTGGAGTCGCGGTCCCAGTTGAAGGCGACGCGGATGGTGTTGGTGGGGTCTTTGCTGTTGCCGCGGCCCATGTGCTCGCTGAGGTTGTAGGAGACGCCGTTGACGCTGGTGCGATACCAGCGCTCGTACTGGCCGATGGTGACTTCGCTCTGGTTGCTGACGTAGTGCCAGCGGCAGACCTGGTAGAGGGATTCGTCGAGGTTGGGCTGGCTGATTTCGCCGGTGCGGGAGCGGAAGTAGGTGGTGGCCAGCCACTCGAGGGCTTCGAGGGTGGAGTTGGGATCCTCGAAGGGGTTGTTCTTGACCCAGGAGCTGGTGTTGAGGTGGAACAGGAGCTGTTCGGGGTAGCGTTCCTCGGCCCAGGCTACGGCTTCGGCGATGTTCTGCGGCCCGCGGCCCTCCATAGTGGGGTCGGTACCGGTGAGCTTGGACGCCTCGACATAGGCCAGCCGCCAGTATTCCTCGTTGGTTTTGCTGTTGTGGAGCTCGGCTTTGAGGTCTTCGACTTCGGAGCGGAGTTCCTGGAGGGTGGCTTCGAGTTCGTCGAGTTGGGCTTGGGAAATGCCGGAGGGGGGTTCGGCGGCGGGAGCGGCGGCCGGTTCCGGCTCCGGGGTCGGAGTGTCGGGAGTTTCCGGGGGGTCGGCCGCGGCGGCGGATTTCGCCGGTTCTTTGTCGCCCAGGGTGGGGGCTTCGGCGAGGATTTTTTCGGCGGAGTCGAGGGCTTTGATGATTTCCCCTTCCAGTTCGGAGCGGCGGGCGGCGCGGCGGGTTTCCTCGGCGCGGCTGGAGCCTTGCTCGCGGATGGGGCGGTATTCGGCGCATTTGCCCTCAATCTGGGACAGGAGTTCCTGCACCAAGCCGGTCAGGGCGTGGTCGGTGAGGACGGGAACCGGCCATTTTGACAGGTCGCGCTCCAGGTATTCGAGTTCCTCGGCGTAGCGTTCTTTGAGCTGGTTGATGCTGGAGCGGAGGGCGTTGACGTTGGCGCGGGTGCGGGCTTCTTTTTTGAGGCCGATGATTTTGTCGAGTTCGGCGGCGAAGTCGGCAGCCATATTCCACTGGGAATGGTCCGGGGGCAGGGCGCTGAGCAGGCCGCGCCAGTGGGCAAAGTCCACGGTGTCGGTTTCGCCGGGAGCGGACATACCGGCGTCCCGGACAAAGTTGCCGACGGGGAGGGTAATTTTGCCGGAGACGCACCAGAGCATCAGTCCGACATCGTTGCGGTCGAGGTGGCCGTGTTCGAGGAGGATGGCGTCACGTTCGGCGTTCCAGTCGTCGGGGTTCCAGTCGTCGTGGAAAAATTCGCCGCGGAAGTCCACGCCATCGGCAGGTTCGCCGGCATCCTGCAAGCGCTGCTGGACGACTTGGCGGGTTTCGGGGAGGGATTCGACCCAGACCCGGAGGAGGGCGCCGGAGAGTTCGTTGGAGTAGGGTAAATTCATCAAGACCGGCGGTTGCAGCTGGGCGGCCGGCGCGCGGTGGGCGGCTTGGGGTCGGAAGCTGGGGATCCGCAAGTTGGCGCGGCGGATGGCGGTATCGAGGGCTTGCTTGGAGGGATTGGAGACCTTGCTCCGGGCTTCGAGGGCGTGACGGACCAAAGCGGGCAAATAGTCCTCACCCATCCATTCGAGGACGGAGAAGGTGAAGGCGCTGATTTCCGGGCGGTCCGAGGGCATTTCGGGGTTGTAGGACTTTGGGTCAGCCATAGGGAAGTACCTCCGTTCAGATTTGGCGGTCAGGTTTAGCCGGACGGCGGCCGGGGCTAATTACCCTGTCCCGGCCGGGGCGGCGGCGCTGCGCCGTTACCAGTGTAACATATTTTGAGGGGGATGATTGCAGGAAATTACGCAAGGGGCGTCAGCGTCGGCAATGACCGGCACATTAACGGCGGCAGTGAGGTCGGCGGCGTTGGCGACCATTTCGCTCATAGTAGCCAAGGCCAAATCCGGGTAACCTAACCGGGCCACGGAAGTGCCGGCCCCGGTCATATACACGGCGGGAAAACCGGCCTGCTCAATCAGCCGGGCGGTCAGACAGTCGTAAGCCCCGGGAGCCATAATCAGCCCCGGCTCCCGCAACAAACGCCGCAGGAGAGTAGTAGCTCGTTCCATAGCACCCTCTAAACCGATTCAGGATAAGTATTTACCCTACCCCAACATCCCCCCGTCAACCGTAATCACCTGCGCGGTGATGTAGCCGGCGCCGGGGCCGCAGAGAAAAGCTACCGCGGCGGCTACATCCTCCGCGCTGCCGAACCGCTCCATCGGGATGCGGGTCAGTACCTGCCGTCGGGCCTCCTCAGACATTTCCGCTACCATCCCGCCGCTGTCGATAAAGCCGGGCGCCAAGGCGTTGACGGTGATGTTGCGGGAGGCTACTTCCCGGGCCGTGGCTTTGGTGAAACCAATCAATCCGGCTTTGGCGGCGGCGTAGTTGGCTTGCCCCGGGTTGCCGGACAAGCCGATTACCGAGGATATGTTGACGATCCGCCCGCTACGCTGTCGGATCAGCTGCGGCATTACAAACTTGGTGCAAAGGAAAGCACCGCGCAGGTTCACTTGCAGCACTTCATCCCAATCCTGCGGCGTCATCCGCAGCAGCAGCCGGTCACGGGTGATGCCGGCGTTGTTGACCAGAATGTCAATGCGGCCCCACTGCTCCAGCGTCTGCTTAACCAGCCCCTGAGCTTCCGCCTCTTGGGAAACATCCCCGGCCAGGCTGACGGCTTGCCCGCCGGCGGCGGTGATGTCCGCGACCACTTGGGCGGCCGCCGCCGCCGATGCCTGGTAGTTGACGGCTACTTTAGCCCCGTCCCGGGCCAGCCGTTGGGCAATGACCGCGCCAATGCCCCGGGAGGCTCCGGTAACCAAGGCAACTTGTCCGTCCAAAGGGGCTGCCATCAGTCCCGGGCCTCCGCCAAACCCCGGCGGTGAATTTCCGACAACTCGGCCCGCATACGATCCAGCAAGCCCAAGCGGAAATACTCCACGGCGGTATTGATGGCCCCGGTTACGCCGGCGGCTTTTGAGGAGCCATGCCCCACGATCACTGCGCCGTTGACGCCGAACAGCGGCCCGCCCATCGTCCGCGGCCGGTTCATCGTCTCCCACAGTTCCGACAGCGCCCGGTTCAGCTCGGTTTGGGGCATTTGCGCCGCCAGCTGTTGGGTCAGGTAGCCGCCCAAAGCGCTGCCCATCCCCTCGGTGAACTTAATCAGGATGTTGCCCACAAAGCCGTCGCAAATGATGACATCGGCTTTGTCGGTAAAGAAATCCATTCCCTCGACATTGCCGACAAAGTTCAGATGGCTTTTCGCCAGCAGTTGATAAGTTTCCTGCACCTGCCGATTGCCTTTGGATTCCTCGGCGCCCACGCTGAGCAAAGCAATCCGGGGATTGGCAATGCCCAGGAACTGGTCGGCAAAGACCGCGCCCAAAGCGGCAAAGCTGACCAACTGCGCCGGGCGGCAGTCCACATTGCTGCCCAAGTCCATAACCACAGTGCGCGGCGCCAACCCCAAAAAATGGCCGCCGATGCAGGGCCGCTCCAAGCCGTCCATCAACCCTAACACTATGGCGGAGACGGCCATTGACGCCCCGGTCGAACCCAAGGAAACCAGCACATCGGCTTGCCCGCCTTTCAGCAGTTTTGCACCGACAATAATCGAGGCGTTGGGCTTTTGCCGGAAAGCGTGCATCGGGTGTTCGTCATCCCCGATTTTGCCGGCGGAAGGGATTAACGAAACCGACGCGCCGTTGCAGTCGCCAGCGGCCAATTCCCGCTCCACAGCGTCCGGATCGCCCACCACCAGCAACTCAATGTCCGACCATTCCCGGGCGGCGGCCACCGCGCCCTTGACGATTTCGCCGGGAGCGTAATCGCCGCCCATAGCATCCACCGCCACCCGGACGGGCGCCGGCGTTGTCTTGTTCTCCATAGGTCAATTTTCCTTAACCGGGCGCCGCCGCTTGCCGGCGGCGGCCCTATGCAGTTTGCTGAATAGCGGCGCGGCCGGTCTTAACAGTAGCCGTGCCGGTCACCAGTTCCTGGCCGGAGTTGCTGTTGACTACTGCCACGGCGCAAGTTACCCGTTTATAGCCGGGCAATTGCTCCGCTTTAGTTACCCGGCAGCGGCTTTCCACCCGGTCGCCCAAGTAAGCCGCCCCCTTGAACCGCGCCTTGAGACTGCCGGTTTCCAGCCAGTCCCGCCCGTAGGCGGCGGTCATACTGCGGGCGATCAAAGCCAGCGTCAGCATACCGTGGGCGATAATGCCGCCGAATTGAGTTCCAGCCGCAAACTCGGCATCCCAATGCAACGGGTTAAAATCCCCGACGGCCGCGCCATAGGCATCCAGTCGTTGCTGAGTAATCGTCTCAGTAATCACCGGCAGGGCAGCGGTAGTTTGCGTTACTTCAGTCATTGATTACAGACTTCACCGGGCAATTCTATTCCATACCGGCCGAACCGTTGGCGTCAGCCCCGGCCGGCATCAGCACGGTAGTTTTGCCGGTCTGCACCGTGACCCCGCTGTCATCGCGCAGAGTGTAAGTTACGGTAGTGAACTGCAACCCGGCCCGTTGACGGGGCCGTTCCAGCACGGCGCGGCCGCTGACCTCCTGCCCGATAGCCACCGGCCCGGCAACTTCCATTTCCTGCAAGCTGTGCACCGTTCCCGGCGGCAGGTTCAGCTTTTCCAGCAATGCGCCCAAGGCATAAGCGGACAAAGCCAGCGGCGGCGTCAAGCCGTGCTGCCAATACAGTTCCGGGGAATCGCCAACGGCGGCCAGGTATTGCCGTATCCTTTCCTCGGTAAGCTGCCAACTGCCCAAGTCGATGTCTCGTTCCACCTTGTGCTGCCTTTGCGCCGCCGGGTCAAATAACCGACTTAACCAATTATAACCGATGGCCCGCCCCGGGGGACAACCCGATTAGCGGCGGGCAATTGCCAATTTACGCGTGGTAAATCAGGCATCCAGCCCAAAGGACTCCGCCGCCAGGTCAACAATATAGCCGCCGATGGCCAGGGAGGAAGTAGCCCCCGGCGAAGGGGCGTTCAAGACATGGATGGCTTGCCGCCCCCGCAAGATGGAAAAGTCGTCGAGCAGAGCGCCATCGGCGGCAACGGCTTGGGCGCGGACGCCGGCGCCACCGGGAGCCAAATCCGTATCCTTAATCTCGGGAATCAGCTTTTGCAGGTCGTGGACAAAAACCGACTTGCTGTAGGAACGATGCATTTCCGCCACCCCGGTACGCCAGTGCCGGGCGGTCATTTTCCAGAAACCGGGATAGGTAAAAGTGCCTAACGACTCCCCCAAGTCCACATTGCTTTTGCGGTAGCCCTCCCGGGCAAAAGCCAGCACCGCATTAGGCCCGGCTTCCACATAGCCGTGAATGTTGCGGGTGTAGTGGACGCCCAAGAAAGGAAAGCGCGGATCCGGCACCGGGTAAATCAAGCCCTTAACCAGATGCTGACTTTCCGGGCGCAGAGTGTAGTATTCCCCCCGGAACGGGATAATGCGAACCCCGGTCGCCTCGCCCATCATCCGGGCTACCCGGTCGGCGTACAGACCGGCGCAGTTAATCAGGTGTTTGGCTCGCAGGGTTCCCCGCCCGGTCTCCACGGTGATATTGCCGGAAACGCCGTTAATGTCCTGCACCGCCGCATCGTTGTAGATGTCGCCGCCGTTTTCCTGAAAGCGGGCGGCATAGGCTGAAGTTACCTTGACATAATCAATAATGCCGGTAGCCGGCGACCACAGGGCTTTTACCCCCGCCGTGTGCGGCTCAATTTCCCGCAGCCGTTCCGGGCCAATCATTTCCAAACCCGGCACGCCGTTGGCCACGCCCCGCTCGTACAGGTTTTCCAACCGCCCCAACTCCGATTCGTCCGTAGCGACAATGGTTTTGCCGCACTGTTCGTACTCGATTTCGTTGCGGTCGCAGAACTGCATCAGGGCTTGAGCGCCGCCAACGCAGAATTGGGATTTTTGGGAGCCGGGCCGGTAGTAAATGCCGGAGTGGATGACGCCGCTATTGTGGCCGGTCTGATGTTGGGCCAACTCCTGCTCTTTTTCCAGCACCGCTACGGCGCGCTGCGGAAAGCGGCGGGTCAACTGCATCGCCGTGGACAAGCCGATAATCCCGCCGCCGACAATTACGATGTCATACTCCCGGGAGTTCATTCCCCACCTCCGGCAATTCCTTGCCCTGACTTTTTCACCGGGTAATGGTAGCATTGGGCGGCAAAGGTGTAAATGCCCGCCGGGCTTACCAGACCATCGCCTATAGAAACCTTCATTCCCACCTTCCCCTCGCCGTCCCCCTATTCCCAATTCCCCCTTCATCCCCTGTTGACAACCCCGGCCTTATCCTGCTACGGTAGCCTTACTTGGAACTTTCCCCACGGAGGCCGACTATGTTCCCCTTGCCCCTCAAACTTATCCTCTCCCTGACCACCCTGTCCCTGCTCCTAGCCATCGCCGCCTTCACCCCTAACAGCGGCCCCACCACCCCGGCCCTCACCCGCTCCACTTCCGTACTACCCCCCCCCAGAACGCTTGTTCTATGTAGGCGCGGCTGCGGCCGCCCCCCGCTCCATCCCTTGGAACTGCGACGACTGGCAACCTTCCCCCGCTGTCGCTGACGCCGATGACGCCCGCGTCTCCCTTATCCTCGAATCCCTCGCCGCCAACCGCGGCAAAACCATCTACTGCGCCATCGACCAATCCGACACCTGGACTAAAGCCGAAACTTGGGCCGCCGGCCGCCACCGCAACGAACGCGACGACACCGTCTATTTCGGCGAAAGCGGCAACTTCCGCGGCTTCCTCGCCGCCCAAGAGGGCTACCTCACCGACGGCGAATCCGGGGTTACCGGCGTCTCCCGCGAACTCATTTTTGAGTTTCCCCGAGAGGAACGCCGCCGCCGCTGGCGGACTAAGCGGCTCAAAGTAAGCGACACCGCTGTATCCGACACCGCTACTGGCACCCCCCAATCTACCGATGGCCTCGCCCGCGGGTCCGCAGCGACCGTGCTGTTGAACTTAAACATCGACCATGACGCCGCAGTTAACACAGCAGCCAGTAGCCATTGCCGCTCCAAAGGTTACAATCGCGTAACCAATATCCAATTGGTCAACACGCAGACCAACTACAACCAAGTCTCCGCTTCCCCTAATTTCCGCTATTCCGCCCATTACGCATGGGAGTGGACCGCTACCTGCACCAAACGCGTCCGCCGCTAACCCCGGCAACCCTAAAGAGTACCGGACCAAGTCCAACCCACCCAAAAACCCAAAAGTTTTGAGGGGGCGCGGGGGAACTTTTACAAAAGTTCCCCCGCCGTCTCCCCATCCTCCGGCAACCATCATCCTCGCCATCCGGCAACCGTCATTCCCACCCTCCCCACCGTCATTCCCACGAAAGTGGGAATCCAGAACTCCCCCATTCCTGAAAATTCCCCGAAAATTCATCCAGTTCACCCCTTGACAACTACCATTCCCGCCCTCATAATAAAAATTGCGAGGTCAGACCTAGCCCCGGGACGCCGGGTCTCAAAACGATACGCTAGCTTACCGTGAAATTCAGCTCACAGCGCGCTGTGGACGCCCCCGGCCACCGGCCGTCAAGCGTCCCTGCTCCTACCCCCGGGGAACCGGCCCAGGAACCCGCATTCCCCCACCGGAGCCGCGGCAAACGGCAAATCCCACTAGCCGCCAAACCGCCGCCCCTTCCCTACAGGAGCTGGAGTTACAGGTTGACTGGAGGCAGTTCAACCAACGGTAGCTGGACTGGGCCAACCCGCCGGAATGGCAACCATACCAACCGGCGTAAGTAGCCACTACAAGGTCCGTTGCCGCTAGGCAAATCTGGTCGGGCAAAGCTGGAGTGACGCAGCCAGGATTCCAACCAGCCAGGCAACCCACTAGGCCAGACTAGCCAACCGCCTCCCGCCCGGGCGGAACTCCCGGCCAGGGGTTCCGCCCCCCGCGAACTACTACCCCAATAGCAACAGCAAAACCCCAAACCCGCCGGGGCGGCCAAAAGCCGCCGCCCCGGCCATACCCCGTACCTGCCCCTATCCATTATTCTCTGAATCCCCATCCCCCAATCCCCAATTCCTAATTCCCAATCCCCCACCCCTTGCCCCACCCGCCCCCTTGCCGCTATCCTTAAACCCATCCGAACCTTAACCCCCAACTATCCCTGACGGAGCCTGCCGCTATGCAAATCGCCCTCGGCGCCGACCACGCCGGCCTTCCCCTCAAAGAAACCCTCAAACCTTGGCTCGCCGCCGCCGGCCATCACATCCACGACCTCGGCGCCCACACCCTCGACCCGGAGGACGACTACCCCGACTTCGCCGCCGCCGTCGCCCGCGCCATCGCCGCCGGGGACGCTGAACGCGGCATCATCCTCTGCGGCAGCGGCATCGGCGCCAGTATCACCGCCAACAAAATAGCCGGCATCCGCGCCGGCCTCTGCCACGATACCTACAGTGCCCACCAGGGCGTCGAACACGACGCGATGAACATCCTCTGCCTCGGCGCCCGCATCATCGGCCCCGACCTCGCCAAAGAAATCCTCGCCGCCTTCCTTAACGCCGCCTTCCAACCCGAACCCCGTTTCCAGCGCCGCCTCGACAAACTCCTCCAAGTCGAAGCCACCGGCTAATCTCAATCCGCCAGCAAAGTCAGCGTCTCCGCCACTTCCCGCGGCGAATCCACCCGATACGCCGCCCGCGTCGGCTGCCGCGCCGGCCCCACCAGCACCGATATGCCCCCCAACTCCGCCACCGCCGCAAACCCATCCTCATCCGTCAAATCATCCCCGAAAAAAATCGGCAGCGTCCCCGCCGGAAACTCCGCCGCAATCCGCGCAATGGCCTTCCCCTTATCCCAATCCACCGCCGGCCGCACCTCCAGCACTTCCTTGCCTCGGGTAATCCGCGCCCGTCCCGCCGCCTGCAACTCCGCTACCGCCGCCATAAAATCCGCCGCCATCGCCGCCCGCTGCTCCTCCGGCGTCAACCGATAGTGAACGCTCAAAGTCAGCCCCTTGCCCTCCACCAGAACCCCCTCATACCCGCCCAACCGATTCTCCAGGGTGCTGACCAATGCCGCCAATTCCCCCCGCCATTCGTCCGCCGCCGCCGGATGCAAAAACTCCAGCCCCGGCCCTTGTATCTCCAACCCGTGATTGCCGGCGTAAATCAGACCCGGCAAATCCACCATCCCCCTCAAATCCGCCAGCCCCCGCCCGCTGACCAGTCCCACCGTATACCGTTCCCGCCGCTGCAACCGACTCACCGCCCGCCGCGTATCCTCCGGCAAAACCGCGAGCTCCGGCCGCGGCGCAATGGGCGCTAAAGTCCCGTCATAATCCAGCAGTAGCAAAATATGCCCGGCGTGCTGCACTTGCCGGCGCACTTGCGGCCAGACATTCAACAGATGCGGCATAAACAACCCTTGACCGCAAGGCTATCGCCTATACCTTGCGGCCTACCTATCGTCATTCCCACGAAAGTGGGAATCCAGAAAGGCTGGGGACTCTGGATTCCCGTTTTCACGGGAATGACGGTTTCTATATGTTACAGCCTTGCCCTTGGCGGACGGCTTGACCGGACTTGACCCGGCTAACGCACCCCGGCCAATTGCGCCAGTCCCGATGTCGAACGCCGGGCGCACTGGATTAACTCCACCAGCAGCCGCGCCGCCCACTTGTAAATGTTATTCTCCCGCACCGTCGCCCGCATCTGCGCCATCCGATAAGCCCGTTCCGCCGCCGGCATCGTCACCGCCTCCCGTATCGCCTCCGCCAGATCCTCCGTAGCGTAAGGATTGACAATCAGCGACTGCGTCAACTCCAACGCCGCCCCGGTAAAAGGACTGAGGATTAGCACCCCGTCATTGTCAAAGCGGCTGGCTACGAACTCCTTGGCCACCAGGTTCATCCCATCGTGCAGCGAACTGACAATGCAGAACCGGGCCAAACGCCGCAGCGCCATCAAAGTAACCGCCGGCAAATCGTCCGGCATATAGATAATCGGCTGCCACCCGTCCCGGGCAAACCGGCTGTTGATGTCATCCAGCAGCCCGTCAATCTGCGCCGCCAGCTGCTGATAGGCGTCAATATCGCTCCGACTCAACACCCCCGCCTGCACAAACACCACCTTGCCCAGATACTCCGGGTACTTCTCCAGAAACCGCCCAATCGCCCGGAACCGATGCGGGATACCCTTGGTATAGTCCACCCGGTCAATCCCCAACCCGATCAGCTTGCCCTCCAGTCCCCACTCCCCTTGCAGCCGCTCCATCTCCGCCGCCACTTCCCCGCTCTCCGCAAAGCGGCAAAGGTCGTCAAAGTCAATGCTGATGGGAAAGGGGCGTACCAGCGTCGTCTCCCCCTGATACTCAATGCGGTTATACTCCGCGTCCACTTCCAGCGGCAGCGTCCGCGCCGCCGTCTCCATAAAGTTGCTGCAATGGTCGCCGATGTGAAACCCCAGCAGGTTATTCCCCAGCAGTCCCGCCACCAACTCCCCCTGCCACGGACAAATGCGGAAAATCTCCGGATGCGGCCAAGGAATATGCCAGAACTGCCCGGTGATGATGTCCGGGGCTGCGTTGCGGATGTATTGCGGCAGCAATGCCAAATGATAATCCTGGGTCAGCACAATGGCCGGCCGCCCCCCGATTTCATCCAGCACCAAGTCGGCGAACTTGCGGTTGACCGCCTGATAAGTCTGCCAATCCCGCCAGTCAAAAATCGGCTCCGTATAGGCGTTATGGCACAGCGGCCACAAAGCTTCATTAGAAAAGCCGTAATAATACCCCTGCTCCTCCTGCTCCGTCAGCCAGACCAGCCGCAGGGCGTATGCCGGATCCTCCGGCGGCACCATCACCCGGTCATCCCAATCCACTACATAGCGATCGCCGCTGCCGCCCCCATAGGCAATCCAGGTCCCGCCGCACGCCTGCATCAGCGGATCCAGCGCGCTGGTCAGCCCCCCGGCCGGCATAATGGATTGCGGCTGCCCCTCTACCAGGGTATGGATATACGGCTGGCGGTTGGAAACGATAACCAGCCGGTAATCGCCAATCTGCCGCTGCACCAGCCGTTGCAAATCCTCTTTAGTCCACATACCAACCAACCTCTCCGGCCCGCCCGCCTTAAAGCAACCCGCCCCGCCGCAACCGCCCTTTCCGCCGCCCCTAACCTTGCCACAGAAACCCGGCAAATGCAACTTGTCCCGGTTCCCGCTGATTCCGGTTCTTTCCCCCTCGCCCCGAACCGGTTGCCGCCCCGAACCCCTTGAGACGGAACCCTCTCTAACCCTTTTCACTACCATAGCACAACCCCACGCCGCCGCAACGTCATTCTCCGACCAAAGGGAGGAATCCAGAGAGCGCGCTCACTAAAGGGTACGGTGCAGCCCCTCAAAGACACCAACCCGCAGGACAAAACCCTGATACACCCCCTGTGCTATAATGCCCCGGTCAATTCACCCTTTAGGGACACTGCCGGCCTTTTGCCGCGGTTTTACCCGGGCGTCGGCCGGCTTTTCGTAAGGAGTTCTGGTTATGGAAATGGGTTTCACCGATAAAGTAGCCATCGTTACCGGCGGCAGCGAAGGCATCGGCAAAGCCGCCGCCCAGCGAATGGCCGGCGAAGGCGCGCAAGTCGTCATCGTCGCCCGTGGCGAGGAAAAACTGGCGGCTGCCGCCCAGGATATTCGTGCCGCCACCGAAGGCGTGGTACTGCCGCTGTCCGCTGATGTAGCTCACCCCGACAGCGCCGAGCGGGTAGTGCAGACCGCCCTGGACCACTTCGGCCGCCTGGACATCCTGGTCAACAACGCCGGCGTATCGATGGCTAAACCTTTCGAGGAAGTCAGTGACGCTGATTGGGAGTACGACTTTGACCTGAAGGTATGGGGCGCGGTGCGGCTCATCCGCCGCGTCATCCCGGAAATGCGGAAAGTCGGCGGCGGCCGCATCATCAATGTCACCAACCTCGGTGGCCGCACTCCCGGCCCGGCGTCAATGCCTACTTCCATTTCCCGGGCCACCGGCATTGCCCTCACCAAGGGCCTGTCCAAAGACCTGGCTAAAGACAACATCCTGGTCAACACCGTTTGCATCGGCATCGTCAAAAGCGGCCAGCACACCCGCCGCTACGAACGGCTCAAGGAAACCAACCCCGACCTCTCCCTCGACGACTTCTACGCCCAGACTGCCCAAGCCCGCGGCGTCCCCCTCGGCCGCATCGCCGAAACCGAGGAAGCCGGGGATGTCATCGCCTTCCTCGCCTCGGAACGGGCCAGCTACCTGACGGGAATAGCGGTCAACATCGACGGGGGAACTTCGGCGGTGGTGTAGCCGGGAAATAACCTTCATCCGCCAAAAGAAAAGCCGGAGAACCTGTTTAGGCTCTCCGGCTTTTATAGAGGGTAAAATCCTGCCTAACCCGCAAGCAGGGCTTCGGCCACCTTCTTGGTCCCGCCGAATTGGTTGAAACCGGAGTTCTGGATGTCTAAGGCTTGCACCAGTAACGGAGAATGGGACTTTTGCCCCAAGCCCTCAGCCTTCAAGAAGCCGTTCAAGTCGTTTCTGTGGGTTTCCTTATAGGAAGTTTCGTTGTAGGCAGAGTTATCACTGCCTACGGTCAAGTAGCGGTCAATCAGGGCAATAGCCCCGTCGCTGAGCATCTTAAGATGCTCCATTGCATCAGGAGCCGCGAGCTTTAGCACGGCACTGGTCAGAACACTCTCAGTAATGGCCGGCTGGTGGAGTTGAGGAGTCAGCCGTATGACCTCGCCCAACATCCGCATTATGACGTGGTAGAACAAGAACCGGGACTGCTTGCGGGTTTCGATGGGGGAACTGCGCCCAAACCCAATCTGGTCGGCGGCGCCCTTGATTTTGTACGCCGCGTACAGGTCACTGACGCCAAACGCCGGCTCCCCGTCTTGCCGGTGAAGGATACGCTCATAAACCGAACCGCCCGGCAAAAACGGAGCGTTTTTCCCGAAAGCCACGCCCGGGCGGGACATCCAGCCAGAGCCATAGACCTTAATCAGGTCAAAGGCATTGACGTAGTCGGCATAGGTTTGGGTTTCCGGGTGCTGTTTCTCCCAAGCTTTTCGAGATTCGATACCGCCCCGTTGAATCTCCAGAAATATCCCATACTCGTCGGCCATCGCCGCGGCCCAGTTCTTAAAGCCGCTGTCCAAGGCGATGAAATCTTGCTCCCGAACCGAGTTCTGGGAGTTGGTGAACCGGGTAATGTTGGTAATCTCCACTTCGTCGCTCTTGACGATTTTGGTGACTACCCCACCCCGGTTGACCCTTTGCTTCCACGACTCGGTAGCCGCGTCGTGCCCGGTACCACCGGCGTTGAGCTTTCCGTCCAAAACTTCCCAAATCGTGCGGGTGGTCTGGCACCCGTTCACGACATAGGGATCGTGCATAGTGACGATACCGTCGGTGGACAACTTGGAATAGCCCGTCACCACGATGGTGATGCCATTATTGTAAAGCCCGAATTTCTCCGGAGTTTCGTTCAGGGTATTGCGAATACCCTTATTGATTTTCCGCTTGCTGCCCAAGAACTGCCGCACATTCTTTTGGTAAAGCTGGTCCAGATTGCCGGTCTTGGACTTGTAGAATTTCAGAAAATCGAACAAATCGGATAGCGAAACCGTGCCTACCAGCAGACCGGCATCCTGCTCTGCGAACTGTCCTTTGACCGGGACCGAAAGGCGGGGCATTTCGACGGCGTCCTGCTCCTCCCAAATAGTGGGCAAAGACACTTCCTCAACGTCGAAGTTGGGAATGATTTCCTGCCGTCCGATGATTTTTACCCGCTCAAGAGCCGGCCGGTCTTGCTCGCTGATGGGGTCAGTAGTGGCGAAAACCAACACAATGCGGTCGGCTTCCGACGCTTGCTGCCGAAACAATTTCAGCTTTTCCAGCAATTGCTGGCTGTCTGCCGACAGGTTATGATTCCGGTCCTGCAAGGTGTTAATGACCTTGTTGGCCTCGGTCAAAATGGTGTCGGCACCGGCAAAGGCAGTGCCGTACTTGCTCTGCACCAGATACCAGGTATCCCCTTCCACGGAACCGTCATCCCGGACGCCAACATCGGTATCGGCGCGCTTCAAGTAGGCAATGTCAATACCGCCATCCCCGGAGCCGTCGCAGACGACGAAATCGTCATCATCGCTGGTTACATCCAGCCATTGGGTTACGAGCTTGGACGCAAACCGCCGGCCCTTGTCCAGCGGCGACAGGCTTTCATCCTGTATGTCCGCCAGCCATTCCGTGCGGAACTGTTCGTAGGTGGGTTTGTCGGATGGCATAACTTCCTCCTATTGGCTTAACCGACGCTGGGCATAATACTAATGGCAAGGCAACTGCTAATCCCCCTACCCCCCGAGCCAGCCTTTGACCCGCTGCAACAGAGAGGACTTTTCCGACTCTACCGGGCGGCCGCGCCAGTATTGGCCTTGGTTATTTTTGCCGCGGGGGCGGATGAAAAAGAGGAGATAGCCGGCGACCAGTCCCAGCAAGCCGACCCAAATCAGCCAGGAAAAAGGCAAGCCAAAGCTCCGTAGCAGGACGCCAATGAGCAGGAGGGCGACGCCGGCCAAGGCGACCCGGCCCGGGGAGAAGGTTCGCCAACGGCGGGAGGAGGGATGGGATGGCGCAATTTCGGGCGGCCGCTCCGCATAAGGCAAGGGCAAATCGTCCGGGGGCGGCGGCTGCCGTAGATTGCGGCCGGCCGGCAGCGGCGTGGTCTCCTCAATGCCTTTCAGGATTTCCTCGATTTCGTCCTGGTACTTGTCGGGCATAAATCCCCCGCGTCTCTCCTGTCACCGCTGTTGCTTGCGGGCAATTATACAACACCGGCGTCCTATGGCAATTACTGCGGCCCCGGGCCCGGCAAGGCGGCGGGCAATCCTCGCTCTGCGGCGATTTGCCGGCATTGGGGGCAGCAGTCGGCGGCGGTATAGGTTTCCGCCGTCCAGATGTTTTCGCTGACCAGGCCGCAGAGAAAGACCGGCACCGTTTCCTCGATGCCCAGGTCGGCTACATAGTGGACTTGGCCGGATTTGGCTTCGGTAGGCCACCACCAGACCGGCATTTGCCCGGACATTGCCTCATAGCGGGATTTGTCATCATCCCGCCAGCCCGGTGCCGGCAGTTCCACCAGCCAAGTACGGCCCTGGTCGCCGCCGGCCCGCTGGGCCTGCAAGCGTCCTTCGCGGATGTAGCGGCGGATTTCGGCTTGGGACAGGTTCAGCCGGTAGGATGCCTCTTGAATCGTTACCTTTTCCACCGGGGACTCCGTATAACTCGGATACTGCGGGATTGATTTTAGCATAAGGGCGTGGCGGCGGGCAAAGGCTGCGGCCGGCAACAAAGGAATTGCTGCCGGCCGCGGTGGGTCGATCCGGATGGGCGGACGCGCCGCCGACGGTTAGATGTAGTCGGCGTCCTCGTCCATCATCCCGACGTTGTCGGTGGCTTGGAACAGGGAGCGGACGATGTCGTCCTTCAGCTGCTGGAGCATATCGTCGCTCACTTCGCCGCCGGAGGCCCGGGCCTTTTCCTTGAACTGGTCGAAGGCCCATTCGTCGCTGCCGCCGTGGGGCATATCGAAGAACTTGCCGTCGAAGACCGGCATTTCGCCGGGTCCGAAGTAGCCCTTCCCTTCCAGTTCGTAGCCTTCCAAGTCGTGGGTACCCTTGCCCAGCACCTGGCCGGTGGCGGCGTAGTGTTCCATCACATTCTGGAGGCCGTACTTCTGGATGGGGCAGACCTTCATGCAGATGCCGCAGCCGAGGTAGCGAGCCATTACGGGGCGGCAGCGCTTGAAGTAGAGCTTGTTCTTTTCAATCCCCCGCCACCAAATCTTGTCGCGCATCAGGGCGCGGCCGGGGCAGCGGTTGACGCAGACCTGGCAGACCTGGCAGAAAGCGTGGATGCCATAGTCCACCGGCGAGTCGTAGGTGACATTGGCGTCGGTGGTCAAGCCGACGAGACGGCAACGGGAGCCGACATGGGGGGTCAGCAGGTAGCCGCAGGCGCCCAACTGGCCGGTGCCGGCGGCGACGTGCATGGGGATGTAGGGGCCGGCGGAGTCGCCGGAGCCCATCACCTGGGCGCGGTAGCCGAGGGAGCGGATGTAGTTGCCCAGTTCCAGAGCGGCCGCGCCTTCGGTGCGGTAGGTGCTGGAGTGGACGATTTCGGCGTCAACGCTGGGGATGGTTTGGGTCGGCTCGAAGTCCTGCTCGTAAGCCAGGGCGACGAAATGCTCGTAGTAGGTGGTGCTGTTTTTCTTGGACTGGAAGGTGTAGCGGTGGTCGAAGGCGGTGATGCCGACTTCGACGAAGCCCAGTTCCCGGGCTTTGTTCTTAATCAGCTCGCTGACATCCTCCCCAGTGGGTTCAGCGGTGGGTTCGAGGTCGGCGGTCATCCGGCAGGCCATAATGAGCGGCCGGTTGAGCTTTTCATGCTCCTTGCGGATTTCCCGCATTTCGGCGTGCTGGTCGCGGAGGGAGTTGGCCCAGTCGCGGGAGGCCCGCTCGGTGATGTTGATGGTTTCCAGGGGATACTCCCGGGCGTACCAGTCCACTTCCCGCTTGGTCATCGGGATGCCGGGGACGGTTTCCAGTTCCTCAGGAATGGGAATGGTTACCGTCGCTTCGCCCAGGTTGCGCCCGGGACGGGTTACCTCATGCCCTATTTTCAGCATAACTGCTCCTCCTCGCTGGTAGATGGGCGGAATGGGATGCGCTCGTAGGGGAAAGAATAAACCAGTCGCCATAAAGTTGTCAATAGTTTAAGCGGCGTAATTTTCAATTGGCGGTTATAGCCGGCAATGCGGCGGATTAGGTTAGGCTTTGGGGTTTTATCGGCGGAAAGCGTAGGGGTGTTTTGCCGTTACGGGTATCCGCCGGTCGGACGGTTGAGGGGCGGGGCGGGGCGGGCTGGTTGGCTATTCCCGGTAAAACGCCCGCAGAAACAGGCCGGACAGGAAAAATGCCAGGCTAATCCCCAACAGCCAGTAGTTAAAGCCGAAGGAGGGCATCGTCGGAACTGACCGCACAAAGAATAAGGCCGCTATCCCCAGACAAGAAGTGCCAATGTCCGGGAAAGTCAGCTGCATTCCATCGTAGAAACGCCGGAACAAGTCGCCCACGCTTACGGCTCCCTCTTGAACACCGCCAGCAACAAGCCGGCGCCGGTAACGCCGATGGACAGAGCAACTACGGTGTAGGCGCCATACAGCGAATCCTTCAGGGAGGGGTACTGCTCGACATTCAGCGCGCCCCAATTCAATTGATGCCCCAGCACCAGCATCCAGCACAGGGCAATCAGGGCAACTACCAACAGGATGATGAACTTTTGCAGGAAAGTCCGCATAAGACCACTTCCTCAACCGGCCGGCTGATTATCGGGCGGGTTGAGTTGATTATAACAGATTGCCGGTAAAGGCATCCCGCCCATCCCGCAACAGTTTGCGGGATGGGCGGATTTTACGGGCCGGGACGGTTTGGATGGACGCTCGACTTCTACCCGCCGGTGCGCCGGTTTATCATCGCCTCGGCCAGGGGGCTGGCCCCGGAGCGGACGACTACGTTGACCAGGGACGGGCGGCCGGAGTTGATGGCCCGTTCGACCGCCGGGGCTACTTCGGCCGGCTTTTCCACATACTCGGCATAGCCGCCGATTGCCGCCACTACCTGGTCGTAGCGGATAAAGCGCAGGTCGGTGCCTACCGCCCGCCCGTAGTAGGCGACTTGAAAGGTCTTGTCAATGCCCCAGGTGGCATCGTTGCCCATTACGGTGGTGATGGGCAGGTTATGGCGGATGCAGGTATCGTATTCCATGGGGTAAAAGCCAAAGGAACCGTCGCCGCAGAAAACCAGCACCTTGCTTTCCGGGTGGGCCAACTTGGCGGCCATTCCGTAGGGGATGCCGCCGCCCAAGTGTCCCAACGGCCCCAAGCGCAGGAATCGCCCCGGCTTGCGGGCGCTGAAGTAGGAACGGCCCCACTGCACATAGTCGCCGCCGTCCAGGATGATGAAAGTATCATCGTCAATCAGCGGCTCAATGCCGGTGAACACATCGACCGGGTGCATCGGCTCCGCGCCGGTAGCGTTGGCGCGCATCTGCTCGAGCCAAGCATTCCGGTCCTGGTTCAGTTGGGCTACCCAAGGGGATAGGTCGGACTTGCCGCCGCGCCCGGCGGCCGCGGTCAGCTGTTCCGCAATGGCTCCCAAATCGCCCAACAAGCCGACGGCTACGCCCCGATTGCGGCCGATTTCCGCTGGAGCCGGGTCGGCTTGAATCAGCCGGGCGTCCGGGCTGAAAATCTGGCCGTAGCGATAGCGATGGTCTAACCGCTTGCCCAGGAGCAGTACCACATCCGCCTCCCGGAACCGGCGGGCGGCCCCATTCAGCGCGCCGTCAGCATAGCCGAAACAGAGGGGATGTTCGTCGTCAATCATCCCCCGGGCTTGCTCCACGGTAAAGGCCGGTATGCCGGTGGCTTCGACCAGGGCGGTCAACTGCTCTTGGGTCGCAGTGTAGCGGGCCGGATTGCCCACGATGATGACCGGTCGCCGGGCTTGCCGCAGCAGATCAGCGGCTTGCTGAATCAACGCCGGGTCGCCTTGGGCTTTGCCCATATTGCGGTATTCTGCCGGCAGGTAGGGCGGCAGTTCCTCCTCAGCGATGGGCTGGTCCTGGATGTCGATGGGCAGGGTAAGATGTACCGGCCCGGGGCGGCCGGACATTGCGGTGCGAAAGGCGGTGGCAACGAACTCCGGGATACGCTTGCGGTCGTGAATCAGCCAGGAGCCTTTGGTGACCGGGGCGGTCATCCCCACTTGGTCCACTTCCTGAAAGGTGGTCATCCCCTTTTCGGGCAGTTCAGCGCAGCCGGCGACAAATATGACCGGGCTTTCCGAGGTGTAAATAGCCGGCAAGCCGGAGATGGCGTTGGAAAAGCCGGGGCCGCCGGTGAACATTGCCACGGCCGGCTCTCCGGTGATGCGGGCGTAGCCGTCGGCCATGTGCATCGCCGCCCCTTCGTGGCGGGTGTCGATAAACTCGATGCCTTCGTCGGCCGCTGCGTCCACCAGGGGCAGGATGGTATCGCCAACGATGGTGAACACCCGCTTGACGCCTTCCTGTTTCAAGCAGCGGATGAAAAGATGGCCTCCGTTCAGGTTGGGCATAACTTCTCCTTTTGCGGTGGGGGGATAATCGGCCCCGGTTTTGCCCTACAGATTACCTTGATGGCGGGTTTTAGGCAAGGGCGGGCGGCGCTGGTTTCCTGGCCCGGATAGCGATGTCAGTAGAATCCGGTCAGCGGCGGCGGCAAGGCCGGGCATAGACGGTGTGGTATAATACGGCGCTATGCTGCCATCCTTGCCCCAACCGGTCGCAGACTTCTGCCGGGCTGCGCTTAACCTGCTGCCAACCCACGGTTGGGCTTGGTTAGTCTGCGTTATATTCGCTATGGCCGGCGTGGCTTTGGTCGACGATTACGGCGTGTCTGTGGACGAATGGGCGCAGCGTAACGTTGCCATTAGAAACCTGAACATTATTCGGCAAGGCGGCGAGTTGCCGTTTCCCCGAGACGAAGCTTTTAATTGGGAAACGGTGACCAGAGTTTATGGGGCTACAGTTGAGTTGCCCTTGCTACTGATTGAGCGCGTCTTTGAGATTAGAGGATACTCGCCAAATCCACCTCAGCCGCCACATTCTGCTTCATTTTTTCTTTGTCACTGGCGGATTTTTCTGCTACCTGCTAGTGTACCGATTATTCAACAATCGGCTGCTGGCGTTGCTGGCATTGTTACTGTTTTTGCTGCATCCCCGGCTGTACGCCCATTCTTTCTTTAACTCCAAAGATTTGCCCTTCGTCAGTATGTTTATGATTGCCCTGTTTCTGATCCACCGGGCATTCCGGAAAGACACGGTTGGAGCCTTTGTGCTTTGCGGTGTAGTGGCGGGGCTATTGACCACCGCTCGGATTATGGGATTGATACTGCTCGTCGCCGTTATCGCAATGCGGGGTTGGGATTTGCTCTTTGCTGCCGGGGTAGCGGAACGCCGCCGCGTTTTGCTGACCGCTGGATTGTTTTTACTGGCTGGCGGCTTGGCTTATTATGTCGCCACCCCGTATCTTTGGCGCGACCCCTCGTCAATAGCGCGGATACTTACGGCACTTTTCCAATTTCCCGCGATTATAGGGCAGGTGTTCCAAGGCGAGCTTATCCTCTCTACGGAAGCCCCACCCCGTTACCTCCCGGTTTGGATTGCCATTACCACACCCCCGGTTGTCCTGCTGCTGGCGCTGGTCGGCGCGGCGGCGGTTCTAGCGCACGGCATCAGTCGTCCCCTTGCGGTTTTCCGCAACGGCAACTTGCGCTTTGGCTTCCTGTTGCTAGCTGGCGGCACGCTGCCGGTACTGGCAATCGCCCTGACCGGCACCACTATCTACAATGGCTGGCGGCAGATATTCTTTCTCTACGCCCCCCTATGCCTGCTAGCAGCAATCGGAATACATTGGCTGGCGGCCAACTTTAACCGTAAAGCTCTGCGAACCGGAGTCTATGGTCTGGGCGGCGTCGGATTGGTTCTGGTCATCCTCCAGATGCTGCAACTGCACCCCAGCCAGCAAGTCTATTTCAACTTTCTGGTGGACCGTACAACCCCGGAATATCTGCGCTCCCAGTACGATTTGGACTATTGGGGGCTGTCCTACCGGGGAAGTCTGGAATGTTTGTTGAAAGAGTACCCGGATTTGCCGCTTTATTTGGAAGGGCTGGGGCGAAACGACTTGAAGCGAAACCGGGAAATCCTGCCGCTGGCCGACCGGCAGCGGATATTTATTCGCGGTGAAAATGTCGGTTTTGCGCTGCCCGGTTATTACGCCGGCGGCTGGCAACGGGAATTGCCGGCCACGGCCAAGTGCATCGTTCAAGCGTATGGCAACACCTTGATGGCAGTGGAGCCGGCCGAGCCGAGCCGCCCTTATACCGACCTGGCGGCCGAGTACCGGCAGGCGACCCAAGCAGTTTATCAGTCCCTGGCCGCCGACCAGCCGGATGCTCGCGCCGATTTTGACTTGTACCGGCGGGAGCAGACCCTGCATTACCTGAAGGAGCGATGCCGCCCGGCGGATACTGAGACCAAATTTTCTTTGCACATCATCCCCACCAACCAATCCGACTTGCCCCCCGAGCGGCGTCAGCATCGCTTTGACAATCGGGACTTCTATTTCTACCGCAATGGCGCGCGATTGGGCGGAGTATGCTTGGCGACGGTTCCCCTGCCGGATTACCCCATTGACGAAATCCGCACCGGCCAAGGCGACCGGTGGCGGGTCCGGCTGCCGCTGGGAATGGCGGAACGCCGTCAAGCGACCTATCAGGAACTCACCCGCGGCGAGCCAGCGGCCCGCTCCGTCTTTGACTTGTATTTACAGAATGACCGGTTGTATTTCCTCAAGGAGCCGTGCGCCCCGGCGGACACGGCGGCCCGCTTCTTTCTGCACTTCGTGCCGGTGAATGTTGCCGACCTGCCCCTGGAACGGCAGCAGTACGGTACGGACAACCAAGATTTTGACTTCGCCCAACGCGGGGAGCTGTTTGACGGCAAATGCCTGGCCCGGGCAATTCTGCCCGACTACCCGGTGCAGGAAATTCGCACTGGGCAATTTGTCCTCGGGGGTGAGCGGTTTTGGGAAGTCTATTTGCCGGTGTCGCGGTAAGGCGCGGGGTTTAGCCGGAACAGGCGTTATCAAGGTTTGACCGGCTAAGTGTGTTATAATCCCGCTATGCTGCAACGATGGCGCGCCTGGCTCAAGTCCACTGACACCGTGTCCCTGCTTCCCCTGCTTTTGTTGCTGCTGGCTTTGCCGGCGGCGTTCATTTTTGGCGAGGGTCGCAGCTATCTGATGCGGCATTACGACTCTATCTCTGCCAGCAGCCTGACCCAAGCCACGAACCTCTCCCCACAACATAATTTCCTGCTATTCTACCGGCAGACGCTGGATGATGGGGGACGGTTGGCTTATGAACCGTATAGCCGTTATCCCATTGGCGGCTATGCGTTGATTAAGCTGGCAATCCTGCCCTTTGGCGATTCCCTGACGGCGCAAATCTCCGCCGCCCGGTTGCTGATGTTGGCATTTTTCTCCGCCGCCGTCATCCTGGCTTGGCTGTCCTTATCCCGCATCGCCGGCGATGGATGGGTTGCCCTCGCCGCTACTCTGCTGCCCTTTGCCGCCTACCCGGCGCTGTTTTTCAACACTATGGTAGGCGAGTCGATGTTTCATTTATTCGGAATAATGCTGACCTTTCACGGGATGGTCGTTTTTGAGCAAGAGGGACGGTTCCGTCAACTGCTGGTCAAGTCCTGCTTTGCCTTGCTGCTGGGCTGGCACGTATATGCGCTGCTCCTGGTCTTTATTACTCTTGGACTGGCTAGGCAATTGTTTTCCCGCCGCTTCGTCCCAGTTGACACTGACACTGTCCCACCGTCGCCGTCTCCGTTGCATCCTCTTAAAGAACGGGCCGGTCGGTTGCTCCGGAGCCGCTACCTGCTGCTGGGCGTGATTACACTGCTGTTCGGGATGGGGGTTCTGGCCTTTAATCTGGGGAATGAATATCTTTCCTATAATGGGGAACGCGCTTTCAATGACCTCCCCACCGTCCGCTCTGCTCTGTTTCGCGTGGGCGCCGACGGGGAGCGGAGCGCCGCCTATGCCGCCGCCCTGGCTTGGCCCAATTACTTGGAGGAGCAGCTATACCGGGTCAGCCTGATGTCTTTCCCTTATGCCTTGGCCGATCGGCTGGATTTGCTGGGGCAACGGCCATCAATGCCGTTGCCCGGTCAATCTGTAGTCATATTTGTTCTAGTGGGTGGAGGTTGCCTGTGTGCTTTGCTTTGGGGACGCCAACGGATACTGTTGGCGACGCTGGCTTTTTCTGGTGTCCTGTGGGCTGTGGCAATGCGTAATTTCGTCGCCTTTCACCCTTTCGAGGGCGTATTCTACATTGGCATCCCGTTGGTCTTGTTCTGCGGCGGCCTGGCGTACCTGCGCCAGCGGGCTGGCGGCCGTATTGTCTCTAGGCTGGCGACCGGGGCAATAGCGGGATTGGCGATAGTTACGGCGGCCCTTTTCATCCTGTCGGCTTACCAGGTCAAGGGCTCCGGCTATGACCCGGCCTTTGCCGAGTTTCACGCCGAAGTCGTGGCTGATTTCGAGATCATTCGGGAGCTGACACCGGGGAAAGTGGTCTTTGTGGCGGTGCCGCCGGCGTCGGAAACCCTGAAACAGTTCGTCGGCGCCCGGGAGGGAATACATTACTACCTGTCCGGCAGCATACTGCTCTTTGCCCCGCAGGAAAGCAACTATCACCGGGCTGATTTTGTTATCACCGGCCGGCGGGAGCCGGGGCCGGCGCTGCTGACGCCGGGGAACCAGCGGATATTCCTTTACGACCGGGACCAGTTCACCGGGCAATACGGTTCCTTGGTATCCGGGGAACCGACCGCCCGGGGCGAGTTTGACTTGTACCTGCGGGGCAATGCCTTGACCTACTTGAAGGAGCCGTGCGATGGGGAGGATACGGCCGGCCGGTTCGCCCTGCATCTGAATACGCTGGACAAGTTTGCCCTGCCGGTGGAACGGTGGCGATACGGCTTTGACAACTTGGATTTTAACTTCGACGATTACGGCGCGGTGTTTGACGGCAAGTGCCTGATCACGGTTCCGCTGCCCAATTACCAGATTACCGAAATCCGCACCGGCCGGGGGCAGCAAGAGCGCACCCGGTTCCCCGTGGATTATACCGATGAATACCGGGACGCTTACCCCTTTATCACGGCCGGCGATCCGTTGCGCCGCTCTGTTTTCGACCTGTATTTACAGAATGACCGGCTGTATTACCTCAAGGATCCCTGCCTTCCGGCGGACACAGCAGCTCGCTTCTTTCTGCACTTCGTGCCGGTGAATGTCGCCAACCTGCCCTTGGAACGGCAGCAGCACGGCACGGACAACCGGGATTTTGACTTTGCCCAACGGGGGGAGCTGTTTGACGGCAAATGCCTGGCCCGGATAGCGTTACCCGACTATCCGCTGAAAGAAATCCGTACCGGGCAGTTTGTCATTGGCGGGGAACGGTTTTGGGAAATTTCCTTTCCGGTGGCGCGGTAGGATGAGGTGTTTTAGCCAGTCCGAGGGTCTTTCGAGGTTTGACCGATTAGGGGTGGTATAATTCCGCTATGACTCGTCCGAGGGTTACATTGTCCGGCACCGCTGGTTGGCTTGCCCATTGCCGACCGCGACCTTTTACTCTATTGCTGACTGCGCTGTCTCTGCTGGGCGCCGGCTTGGTGCTGGCTCGGCAAATCAGCTACGGCGTCGGGCTGGATTGGGATCCCGTCTATTACATCTCCGTAGCGCGCAATTTGGCTGACGGGGCCGGTTTTACCGGTTTTGACGGACATACTTATTCATTGCAACCTCCCCTTTATCCGCTGTTATTAGCTGCCGCCGGGTTGCTTGCCTTTGACCCTTACGCGGCGGCCGGCCCGGTCAACGCCGCTATTTTCGGATTGACCATTTATGTTGCCGGCAGCTACCTGCGGCAACGGCTCCAGTCCGTCTTGCTGACCGTGTGGGGTTGCTTGGCATTAGCCTTTTCTATCCCCTTGGTCTGGACGGCGTCCCAAGCCTATTCGGAACCGCTGTTTATTTTGTTGACCGTCTTAATCTTAATCCAGGCTGACCGGTTCCTAGATAAGGGCAAAACCTCCGCTCTGATTTGGGTTGGAATCGGCACCGCGCTGGCGCTGCTGACCCGCTATATGGGTATTGTTCTGCCGGCGGTGGTAGTAGTTTTGCTGATTTTCCGGCACGGAGCAACTCTGCCGGAGAAGTTAAAAAGCATTTGCCTTTACTTGCCAATAGCGGCGGTGCCGCTGGGTCTGTGGATGTTGCGGAACTCGCTAGAGACCGGCGGTGTCGCTGGCGATAGAAACTATATCTCCCCTACCTTGCCGGAGGTTCTGGAAGGTGTTTCCACAGTTCTGCCCCACTGGATATTCCTTAATCCGGCATCGCCCGCCGCCGGGTTTATTCCGCTGGCGGTCTGGGGCGGGTTGCTGGCTATCCTGGGGGTAGCGGTAGGTTATACCTTAATCCGGGAGCTACGGAAAGGAGAGGACGGAGTCAGTTGGCGTCCCTTTTACATCTTTGGCGGTTTTGCCCTGGCCTACCTCGCTTTGTACTCGGTTGCCATATCGCTGGGAACTACTAGTGTCGGTTTTGAAGCTAGGCATTTGAGACCATTGTGGCCGGTCTTGTTGCTGGTTGGCTTGTTCGTCCTGGACCGTTTCCTGGGCTACATAGGAGAGTTGCGGCGGAATGCGGCCGCGGCGTCCCCAAAGAAATCCGGTTCCGGCCGGCCGGCCCGGAGGCTTCTGCTGACGATTATTCCACTAATCGCTATAGCGATAATTTCAGCTTGGCTGGCACACAGTGCGGCCCTGAGTTGGCAGGCTATAAAGCTATCCAACTCCGACCGTCCCGACGCGCCGGGCAGCGGCGCCTTCAGCAATCCCCGTTGGGTCAATTCGGAAGTTCTGAGACACCTGCGGAAAAGCGCCCTTGCTGGCCCGGTGTTAACTAACTTGCAGCCTCCGGCCTATATCTACACCTCGGGCCGGCTGCAACCTTATCGGAATTTGGTCCGGGACCTAGACCGTATGCGCTGGCAGGTTGCGACGGCTCCCGCCGGGAGTTATGTAGCTTGGCTCTTTGATCGGCCGCGCAATCGCCTTTACAACTACCAGGCCGCCGATTTGAGGACGCTGCCGGGGTTGGAGCCGATAGCGGAAATGTCTGACGGTGTCATATTCCGGGTTAATCCGAATTACGCTGCCGGCAGTTACTACCGGCAGCTGGGACAGCCCCTGGAATCCCGGGAACCGGCGGCCCGGGCCGAATTCGACCTGCACATCCACGACCGGCAGCTAATTTACACTCAATCCCCTTGCGACTCCTTGGCAAAGGATATTCGGTTCAGTTTGCATCTCTTTCCCGTTCACTTGGGGGATTTGCCCGTTCCGGAGCGGCGACACGGCTTCGCCAATCGGGACTTTACCTTTGGCGTACGCGGCGTTCAGCTGGAGGATGATTGCTTGGCGGTGGTGCCGCTGCCGGACTATCCCTTGTCCGAAATTGAAACCGGGCAAGGGGAAATCTGGCGCGTCCGTTTCCCGGTGGACAACACGCCCTTGTACCGCGCCGCCTATCCATCCATCGTAGCCGGTGAACCGGCGCACCGCGCTGCCTTTGACCTGTATTTGCGGGACAATCAACTGCACTATGTCAAAGAGCAATGCCAGCCGGCGGATACGGCGGCCCGTTTCTTTCTGCATCTGCTGCCGGCGGATGTAGCGGACTTGCCGGCGGCGCGGCAGGAGCATGGGGTGGACAACCTGGATTTTGACTTTGCCCGCTACGGAGCGCAGTTTGACGGCAAATGCCTGGCTACTATCCGCTTGCCCGACTATCCCATCGCAGGCATCCGCACCGGGCAGTTTGTCATTGGCGGGGAACGCTCGTGGGAAACGGAGTTCGCGGTAGGGAATTAGGAATCCTCCCGCCCGCCGCCGGCTTTTAACTCCAGCCAAAGTCGATACACTTCCCGGCGAGGCAAGCCGGTAGCGGCGGTTACGGCCGCCACGGCCGCCCTTGCCCTGATGCCGGCTTGAATGTTTTGCATCAGTTGCTCCCGGGCCGCCGCTAGCTTGGCCGCCATCAGTTCATCCGTAGTGGTAGCGTCTTTGACGGCGGCGCGGCCGGCTACTACCAGAACAAACTCGCCCCGGGGATTGGTAAAATGCGCCAACGCCGCGGCTATGCTGCTGCGATGGACTTCCTCGTGTAGTTTGGTCAACTCCCGGCAGACGGTAATTTGCCGGTCGCCCAGGATTGAGCGCAAATCCTCGAGAGCCGGCCGCAGGCGGTGCGGCGCCTCAAAGATGACCAGGGTATAGGGCAAGGCGGCAATCGCGGATAAGGCGGCTTGCCGTTCCTGACGCCGCCGCGGCAGAAAGCCCAGGAACAGGAAGGAATCGGCCGGCAGACCGGCAACAGCCAGGGCCGCCGTAACTGCCGAAGGGCCGGGAATGACCTCGAGCGGAAAGCCGGCGGCCGCCACTTGCGCCGCTACTTCCGAACCCGGGTCGCTGACCGCCGGCATCCCGGCGTCAGTAACCAGCGCCACATCCCCGGTTTCCAGGGCTTGCAGTAACGACGGCAGGCGGGCTTGCCAGTTATGCTGATTACAACTGACCAGCGGCGACCGCAAGCCCAAGTGATTCAGCAAGCGGCGGGTTATCCGGGTATCCTCGGCGGCAATCAAGGCCACTTCGGACAAAATGCGCGCCGCCCGGCCGGTAATGTCCCCCAAGTTGCCAATGGGAGTGCCGACAACATAAAAAGTTCCCATAGCGGGGATTATACGCTATGACCGGAGGGCAACCCGGCCGGGCAGATAATAGTAGTGTCTCGAGGCAAAACCCGTCTCACTGCTCCACCGCCAACTCCGCAACCCACAGCTGTTCTCGGCCGGCAGCGAACTGCCCCGTCCTGATGGCGGCAACCGGATAGTCCGGCAAAGGCAGAGCGGCCAGACAGCGGCCGTCGAAATAGACGCCGCGCTCAAAAAAGGTAAAATCCCGGTTCTCAAAACCCCGGCTGCTCAAGGGCGGCAAATCCTCCGAGTTGACCGGTATGAAGTGGAGAAAGAACTGCTCCCGAAAATCGGCTGGGACGCAAGGTTCCCGGTAGTAGATCAGGGTTTTATCCTGCCGGTACAAGTCAAAGTAAGCGGCGGCCGCCGGCTGCGGGTTGCTTGCCCGCAGGGCGGCGATGCGCGCCCGCAGCCCCGGCGTTGCCCGGTCGTACAATCCCTGCCAAATCGGGGTTGTCGGCCGGCCGGCAGTAGCGAGACGATACTGGCCGGCTAATATATGGGCAATCGGGTAGTCCGGCAAAGGAATGATTGCCAGGCATTTATCTCCCAGCCGCACCCCCCAGGATTCCCGGTGCCGGAAGGAGCTGGCATTGAGCAGTTGCCCCTTTTGTTGGGGCGGAACGGTCGAATAAACCTTTGCGCTGAACTGCCCGGCCAAGGATCCCGGCGGGCAGTTTTCCCTGACGAAAGTCAAGGCTTCATCGTTGCTATACACATCATATTCGGCTTGGATGATGGGCTTGCCGGCCGCCGCCCTTTGATACGCTTGCCGGTAGTAATCGGCGGCGGCCGCATCCATCCGGGCCGTATCCAGGGCGCGGATGCTGTTCAGGGGACTGTCATAAACCGCCAAGTCATAGACCGTGTTGACGTCCCGCGCCCGGTACCCGCCGCTCAGTTGGTAATCCGGATCGTGTTCCCGGGAGTTGAATACCAGCCGCTGCCGGTCGGCGGCCGGTAGAATCTCGGCAGCCAAAGGCCAGAAATGGGGGGCAATCAGGTAAATCCTTTCATCGGGATGCCGTTCCAGCAAGTATTCCAGCGTCTGACGGCTCGAAACCCGCCAATAATCAAAATCATACTGCGCCAGCAGATAGTCGGGAGTAGTCCGATTGACCAGAAAGTTAAAATAAACCTGCTGATTGGGGTGAATCTGTATCATCTGCAAGATGGTCAGAACGATGCCGAAGCCGACCAATCCATAGACCCCGGCCCGCCAACGCGGATTGGCAAAAGCCGTAACCAGCCAGCGGCAGCCCAACACCGCCAACAAGCCGAAAGGCGCATATAGAAAATACAGCTGCCGCCAGCCATTGTAGAGGGTCGAATTCAGCAATATCACCGCCACTATCGGCAGGCCAAAAGCGGCCAGCAGCAGGAAAGCGAAGCGCAGCTGGGTATTGCGGAAAACCGCCCCGGGGCGGGCCAAGCCGCCGCCGATTACCGCCGCTATTCCCACTAATCCCAGCAGCAGGATGGACGGCGGCGCAGTGATGGCAAACCAAGTGGGGATGTAGTCCGGCGGCATCGCCGTGGATAGTATGGTCTCTCCCCGGAAAAGGAAGGTTAGCGGGAAGGGAAAGCGAGCCATTTGTTCCCAAGCCGCCAGAAAACGCCCCGCCGGGTCGCCCCACAGCCAGGGCCAAGTAGCATACAAGACCAGGATAGCGGTCAGGGCAAAGCCGCCACCGCTCAGCAGGATGTATTTCCACCGCATCCAGTCCCGGACATAAATCAGGTCGAGCGCGCGCATTGCCAGCGCCGCCGGAAACAGCATCAACCCCGTAACCCGAATGTTGGTCAACAGCCCTGCGCTCACCCCGCACAATATAAATGCCGCCGCCGTATCCCGGCGAAAAGCCCGCTCCAACAGGTACAGGGCAATCATAAACATACTGAGCAGCGGCAAATCTTTGGCGTTAAAGAAGGAGTGGGCATAGAGCCGGGGGTGCAGCAGAAAGAGCAGCATTGCCAGCATTGCCAGCAGCCGGCTGTGGAACAGGCTCCAAGTCAGCCGGTAGCAACAGAAAGCGGACAGGACAAAGAACAGATGGATTAGAAAGTGGCGAGTCAGGTGGATATTGCGCGTATCCTCCAGCCCCAAGGCGCGCTCGACCAGCAGCAGCGGCAACTCAAAAGCCACTCCGTAAAACCGATCCCAGTCAGTAAGCAGGGCGTCATCTTTCCCCAGCGCATAGTCCAGGGTATATTTAGCCGTTTTGTAGTGGACGGGGGTATCTATCCCAATGCCATAGTCGTCAATAATGGCCAGGGCGGTCAGCAGAAAGAGGGCGCACACTATAACGGCGCCGTGGACAGTCAGAAAATCCGCCGTCCGCCGCCGGAAAGAGGGAAAACCCGAGGATAGTCGGAGCGTCGGCGCAGTCATCAGAGCGGGATTATAGCATAGAGCGGGCGGCGTTCCCCGGCCCGCCCCCTCCCGAAAACCCCTTCCTACAGAGTCAATTCGGCCGGTATCAGCCGGCGGTACTTGGCATCGGCGGCCAAGGCAAATACTTCCAGCGCCAAAGCCCCCACCAATACCCCGGCATCCTCCGGGCCAAAGACCACATGAACCCGTCCGCTATCGCCTTCCAAGTCCATCCGTACCATCCCCAAGTCATAACTCCGCCGGGAACCGTCGGCCAGCTTAAAGGTCTTGGTCTGCTCCCGCACTACCCCCAACTCATCCAAAATCGACCCCGGAACCAGCGTGTAAGACGCCCCCGTATCCACCAGTCCGTTCAGGGAATGGGACACCGTTTTGTCCGCGTTCCACAGCACGAAATCAACGCTGAAAGTTCCCCCTTCCCCTCCTACGGTAGTTCCGGGCAGAATGCACCGCGGCAATTCCGCCGCCGGCCGCTCCGAGACTGCCACCGTTTCCCCAAAGTTCCTTTCCATTGCCAACTCCCGCTATGCCGCGACCTTAACCAATCTGCCGGCAGGAATGCCTAACCGCCGCCCCTAGTCATCACTAGCCGCCGCCGAAACGCCCGCCCCCGGAGCAAACTCATGGTCAGCGCAAGCAACCCAATGGGCCCCGTCGGCAAAGACCTCTTTTTTCCAGATGGGTACGATTTCCTTCAGGCGGTTCACCGCCTCGTGGCAGGCCAGAAACGCCTCCTTGCGATGCGGCGACGCCACCGCCACCACCAGGCTGATTTGCCCAATGTCCACCGGCCCGATGCGGTGGGCAATGGCAACATCCGCCACGCCAAACTCCGCCCGCAGTTCCTGGCGTATCTCCTCCAGTTTCTTAACCGCCATACTTTCGTAGGCTTCATATTCCAGATGAACCACCGCCTTGCCCTCGGAAAAATCCCGGGTCGTACCCAAGAAAGTCACCACCGCCCCGTTGTAATCCTGCCGCACCAAGTCGGTAACTTCCTCCGGGTTCAAGGGTTGGCGGGTAATTTCAATCATCCCCTGCATTGCCTCGCTGCTCTCCCCTGCCGCCCTCCGCGGCAAGCGTATTTGGAATGGATTTGCCGGGATTGCCGGCTAACCCCCGCTGACCGGGGGTATCAAGCAGATTTCATCCCCCGGATGCAGCGCGGTATCCGGTTCAGCGTATTCCTCGTTCACCGCCACCACTATTTGCGCTTCCGGCGGCGCCAGTCGCGGAAACTGCTGCCGGATCAGTCCTACCAAATCGGCTACCGTAGCCCCGGCCGGCGTCTCCACCGTCGCCGCGCTGCGCCCGGCCCGTTCCCGGTACAAGGCAAAAAACCTGACCGTCAACTGCATCCTGCGTCTTTCCCCCGTTCAATTGGCTCCACTATACACCATTCCCGGGCTTTTTTCAGCAGCGGCCGGCCGCCGGTGTTATAATACTTGGCAACAAACCCGGCAAAAAAGGAGGGCGGTTATGGCTGACCGGGAACGACTGCTGCAAACTTTGACCGACCTGATCCGCATCGACAGCCCCACCGGGCAAGAGGATGAAATGGCCCGGGCAGTTACTGCCCGGCTCAAAGCCTTGGGCTTCCGGGTGGAATCCGACGCCTTTGGCAATGTTATCGCCCAGTGGGACGGAACGGGAGAGCCGGTCATCCTGTCGGCGCACCTCGACACCGTGGAGCCGGGGCGCGGCATCCGCCCCCAACTGGACGGCGACACCCTGCGCTCCGACGGCTCTACCATCCTCGGCGGCGACTGCAAAGCCGGCGTCGCCATCATCCTCGAAGCCCTGACCGCCCTCCGGGAGCAGGGCGCCGCCCACCGTCCCGTCGAAGTAATCTTTACCCGGGCCGAGGAGGGCGGCTTGGTGGGCGCGCATCACCTGGATTTTGCCCGCCTTACCGCCAAAATGGGCCTCGTCTTTGACGGCGAAGGCCCGCCCAACCGTCTTACCGTGGCCGCTCCGGCCCAAAACATCGTCAAAGCCGACATCACCGGCCGGGCTGCCCACGCCGGCTTGGAACCGGAAAAAGGCATCTCCGCCCTGGTTATTGCCGGCCACCTCCTGACCCGCCTGCCCTTGGGCCGCCTTGACGCCGAAACTACCGCCAACATCGGCTATCTGGAGGGCGGCCTGAAACGCAACATCATCCCGGAGCGCGCCTTTCTCGACGGCGAAATCCGCAGCCGCGACCCGCAAAAACTGGACGCCTATACTGCCCAATTTCATCAGGTCTTTGCCGCAATCGGCGCAATGTACCCGGACGCCCATCTCTCCCTGGATATTGCCAGCAGCTACCAATCCTATAGCGTGGACGCCGACCATCCCACGGTGAATCTGTTGACCCGCGCCCTGACCACTATGGGACTGGAACCGATATTAGCCGGCAGCGGCGGCGGCTCCGACGCCAATGTATTCTTTGCCAACGGCATCGCCGCCCTGCCGGTCGGCATCGGCGTCCGCTCCTTCCACACCACGACGGAAACGGCAATCATCCCGGAAGTACTGCAAGGCGCGGAACTGTGTGCGCGGGTAGTAGCGGGGGCGTAGGGCAGTTAGAAACGGCTAAATCAGAGTCGTAAGGAGGTAAGACAATGGGTATTTTGGGAATTGAGAATCGGACGGAGAACTGGCAGACGGCCAAGGCTTTTGCGCCGTTCTTTGAGAACCCTGTTGCCCGCCGAGATCTTGCTGGGCGGCTACTGGAGCCGCTGGGCGGCGAGTTGGGCGAGGGCGATGTTCAGATTGAACTGTTCTGGCGGGGCGTTCGGGACCAGATGGACAAGGACGGCTGGACAAAGATGGGCAAGGGAGAACAGGCAGAGGTCATGGCTGGATTTGCCAGCCTTTATAACTGCCGGTTTTCAGATCTGCGTCAAGAGGTTGAAAAGTTCCCTAACCTCGAGTTGCCTCAGGAGTGGAACTATCGGCCGGCCAGTGCCGACCGGGAGAAATTTTTTAACAACCTCCGGTACACCGAAACTGACATTGTGCTGGAAAACCCGAAGTACCTTTTCATCGGGGAAGCGAAGCACGAGAGCCCTTTTGGAAAGGACGGGCATCACGTCCTTGTTCATCAGCTTATCCGCCAGTATGTGGCGGCAGAACTTTTGATTCACCACATTGGCAGTACCCAGCGGGTAGTTCCTTTCATCGTAGCGGATAAGGACAAACTCGGCAGTGTTCTTAACACTGCACAGGTCAAGTTTATGGTCAACCAACACTGGCTCAAGGAAGCCAACATCCTGTCTTGGGATTGCATCAAGTTGTTGGCTGACCAAGACAAATCCACCGGGGACGGTTAAGGGCGATAGTCCGCCGCCCCAATTCCATTAAGGAAACCGACCATGCACATCGCCGCCGGTCGTTTGACCTTGCATTTGCCGGAAGCGCACAGCTTGAAAGACCGGCGGCAGGTAGCCCGTTCCCTGACGGCGCGGCTCCGCAACAAGTTTAATGTAGCGGTGGCCGAGGCGAGTGAGGATGACCGCTGGCAGGTTTTGACCCTGCTGGTCTGCGTGGTCAGCAATGACGCCGCCCACGCCCGGGAGATGACGGACGAAGCGGCGGATTTTGTAGCGGAAATCCGCCCGGATTTGGAACTGATGGCGTGGACGGTGGAGGTTATTTCCGGGGTTTAGGCAAGATTAAAGGGCGGGTTGCATCACCCGCCCCGGTTGTTTTTCCGGTCGCCCGCCGCCGAAACCGGCGGCGGCCCGGGGTTAGTGGGCTACCGGCAGGCCGGTGCGGTCAGCGATGGCCCGCATCAAGTCCTGCAAATCCGGGAAAATGTGGGCGTTGGGTTCGTGGCGGTGTTCGGCAACGATGTCGCCGTCGATGATGACATCGAACTTGCCGTGCGGCCCCGGGGTGAGCTTAAAGGCGGCGATATGGTCGCCAACCCGGCTCAAGGCTTCGCCGGCCATCCAGGCGGCGCGGAGGGCGTGCCCTCAATCCTGGCAGTAAAGAATTTCCAGTTCCAGTTTCCGCTCGGTCGCCATTTCACACCTCGCAACGCTTCAAGTTTCGGGGTATAGAGTCAGGATAGACCGGTTGGGGCGGTATGTCAATTCCCCGGCAGTCGGTTCAGGAAATTGACCAAGCCGTCTCCCAATGTCCGGTCGGTCAAGTCCAGCACATCGTTATGGCCGGAAGCGTCCGGATAAAGGAATTGTTTAGGCTCCGGGGCGGCGGCAAAAAGTTGGCGGCCTTGCTCCACCGGGATGATTTCATCATCCGCGCTGTGGATAATCAGGATGGGGCAAGGGACGCGGCCGATACGGGATAGGGAGTTGAATTGACCGCCTGCCAATAAATGGAGCGGCAGTCGAGGATGGATAGCGCGTGCCATCGCGCCCAGGCTGGTCAAGGGAGAATAGAGAATAAGGGCGTAGGGCGGCGGGCCGTCCAGCGCGGCGGTAGCCAGTTCCACGGCGGCGGCGGTACCGAGGGAACGGCCGTACAGGATGATGCGCTGCGGGTCCACATCGGAGCGGGTCAGCAGGTAACGCCAAGCGGCCTGGGCGTCCCGATAGATGCCTTGTTCCGAGGGGCGGCCGCCGCTGTTGCCATAGCCGCGATAGTCAAAGATGAAAATGTTGGCTTGCGTCCACTGGCGCAAGGCAACTATATCATCCACCTGGTAGCCGATGTTGCCGGCGTTGCCGTGGAACCAGAGAATGGTCAGGTTGGCGGCGGCAGGCTGATTAGGCGGGTCGGCGGCCGGAACAGCCGCCGGGGCCGGGATAAACCAGCCGTGCAATTTAACGCCATCGGCGGCGCTGAAATGAACTTCTTGAAAGGGCAAGCCGGCGGCCGCCGGGGTGTGGGCCACCACCGGGTCGGGAAAGAACACCAGTTGCCGGTGCAGAAAGTCGATCAATCCCACCGCCGCCACCGCCAGTAACAGAATAGACAGAAGCAAAGCCGCCCGGCGGGCTTGGGCCGGCTTAATCCCGAAGCCGCCATTGCCTAAACCCGATTGCCGGCCGCCACCACATTAACCGGGCGGCCGGCGGCGAAGGCTTCGAGGTTCTCAATAGACATTTCCAGTCCGCGCATCGTGCCATTGTAAGCCATACTGCCGTTGTGGGGGGAAAGGACAACATTATCCAGTTGGGTGAAAGGATGCCCCGGCGGCAAGGGTTCGGCGGTGAAAACATCCAAGCCGGCCCCGGCGATTTGGCCGACGCGCAGGGCATCACCAAGGGCAGATTCATCGACCACCGCGCCACGGGCGACATTGACCAGGATGGCAGGGGGTTTCATCAAGGCTAATTGCTCCCGACCCAGGAAACCCTCAGTCAGCGGGGACAGGGCCAAGTGGAGGCTGACGACATCGGACTGTTGCAGCAACTGTTCCAACGGCACAAAGTCCACTCCATAAGCTTCGGCCCGCTCCGGGCTGGGATGGACGGTCCAGGCAATGACCTGCATTCCGATGCCCTTGCCCAGCTGAATCATCCGCTGGCCGATGGCGCCGGTGCCAATGATGCCGAGGGTTTTGCCGTAGAGTTCGTCGATGAAACCTTCGGTCCAGCCGCCGGCGCGAATGCGGCGGTCGTTCTGGACGATTTTGCGGGAGACAGCCAGGGCCAGGGCTAAAGCGTGTTCGGATACATAGGGCGCGCCGTAGCCGGGGGTGTTGGCCACGGTGATGCCCAGTTCAGCGGCGGTGGTCAAGTCCACGTGGTCAACGCCGGTACCCCAGACGGATAGCAGTTTAAGGTTGGGGCAAGCGGCCAGTACCAAGCGGGGGAAAGGCACCGCCGAGCGGATGTTGATGACCGCATCAGCGGCTTTGATGCGGTCGATGGTGTCCTGCTGGTTTGCCGGGCGGGTAGTGTGCCATTCCACCCGGTCAGCCAAGGCGCGGGCGCGGGTTTCAAGGGCCGTACCAGCCAGTACCGGCGGTTCGTCGTCGGGAATTACCAGTAGGGAGTAGGGTTTGGAGTCGGGCATATTGTTCTTTCCAGTTAGAGGGTTCAGTTTGGGATGGCGGATAGCCGGGATTGTAACTGCTCCAAGGTAATGATGGGTATGGGAAAGTCGGGTTGCAGGGTAAGCAGGTCATAGTCAGCAGTGACCAGGGCGTCAGCTTGGGATTGGAGAGCCAGTTGCAGAAACTTGCGGTCGGCCGGGTCGCGGCATTCGGGAACCGTGACAGCGGCGTCCGCCGGGTAGATTTGACACCAGGGGCGGTATTCGGCCAAGCGCTCATCAACTCGGTCTTGGGGCAGTCCAAACTTGGCCCGGGTGAGAACCCGGTCGAGTTCACCCAAAGTTTCCTCAGTAGCAAGAGGTATCAGGGTTTGGTTCTGCCAAGCCTGAACGAGCCAAGCACTGCGCGGGTCAAAGAGCAGTTTGGCAATAAGTACGTTGGTGTCCAGAACTACTCGGAGGGGAGGCATTGTTCCTCTCTCCGAGCTTCCCGGATGGCTTCAGCGATGTCCTCCTCGGTGATGCCGAGGCTATCGATATGCGCTTGAGTCAACTCATAGCGCCCCGCCTTTTCGGCGGCGACTACTCCCGGGAACTCCTTGCGGATGCGCTGAACTATGTCAGCGATTTGTTCCGGGGGAGTCGGTCGCATCCACCCTTGGGTTTCGTATTTGCTGCCGGGGGCAAAGGGGGATTGCCAAGCTACCGGGTCGCCGGCCAAGGCGTCGCCGGAGCTTTCCTCGATGAGGAGGTGAAAGCAGGCGGCGCGGCGGCCGGGGGATTCGTCCGGGTCGTCCACCTTGGCCAAGGCTTCGTACCAAGCGTAGCGAGACCGGGGCATATAGTTGACCAGGTGAGTCAGCTCCTCTAAAGCGTCGGGGATGACGCCGGTGGCAACACGCAGATAGTTGCACATCCGCTCCCAGTTGACCGGCGGGATTTCGATAGCGACAGGAGCGGGAGCAACGGTGGATTTGGGCTGGTTTTTCAACATAGTTCGAGCGGCTCCTGAGCCGGGCTGGCCGGAATATATGTGGGTCGGTATTGGTATTGTGCCGTTGCGGAATGGGTATGTCAAGGGCGGCGTGGTCATCCCCCCTTATCCCCCAAACTTTCCGCCAGCAGTTCCAGCACATCTTTAGCCTGCTTTTGGTCCGCTTGCCCTTTGGCTTGGAGGCCCTCGGTCATCATTTGGAGACAGAAGGGGCAGGACACGCCGACGGTGTCGGCATCAGTTGCCAGAAAATGGTCAGTGCGGACGTGGTTAATGCGCTCCCCCTGGCTTTCCTCAATCCACATATGGCCGCCGCCGGCCCCGCAGCAGAAGCCCCGTTCCCGGCAGCGCGGCGTCATTTCCACCAGTTTCAAGCCGGGGATGGCCCGGGCAATGTTGCGCGGCTGGTCGTAAATGCCGTTGTGCCGGCCGAGGAAACAGGAGTCGTGATAAGCCAGGTTGACATTAACCAGTTTAATGGGCTTGATGCGCCCCTGTTGCAACAACTGATCGATAAACTGGCTGTAGTGCAGCACTTCGTAGTCCCCGCCGAACTGGGGATATTCGTTCCGCATCGTGTTGAAACAGTGGGGGCAGATGGTAACGATTTTCTTGACGCCGTAGCCGTTCAGCGTTTCGATGTTCTGGGCGGCCAGCATCTGAAACAGATACTCGTTGCCCATCCGCCGGGCCGGGTCGCCAGTGCAGGTTTCCTCATTCCCCAAGATGGCAAAGTCCACGCCGGCGGCTTTCAGCGCTTTGACCATCGAGCGGGCCGAGCCTTGACTGCGCTGTTCCAAAGCGGCAGTGCAGCCCACCCAAAAGAGAATTTCGGCGTCGGGCTTTTCCGCCAGAGTCGGCACATCAAGACCTTCCGCCCAATCGGTGCGGGAAAATTGGGTGCCGCGCCAGGGATGGCCGCGCTGCTCCATACTCAACAGGGCATTCATCCCGGTTTCCGGGATGCGCGATTCCTCCAGCACCAAATTGCGGCGCAAATCCATAATGGTCGGGATATGCTCCACCACTACCGGGCACTCCTCCATACACGCGCCGCAGGAAACGCAGTCCCAGATGGCTTGCTCCGGGATGGCATGGTCAATGATCGGCGTCGGCTCAGTATGCTCCGGGTTGCGCGGCCCCTGATGTCCGATGGTCAGCATATGCTCTTTAAGGTTCTCGACAATGTGCATCGGCGACAGGATTTTGCCGGTGGTGTTGGCTGGGCAGGCGTCGGTACAGCGGCCGCAGACCGCGCAGGCGTAGCCGTCCAACAGCTGTTTCCAAGTGAAATCCTGCACCCGGCCGGCGCCGAACCGTTCCGCATTTTCCAGGTCGATCGCCGCCATAGTCCCCCGGGGTTCCAAGGAGCGGAAGTAGGCGTTCAGCGGCGCGCCAATCATGTGGATATGCTTGGAAGTCGGCACATAAATGCCAAAGCCCAGGATGATGCCCAAGTGCAGCCACCAAAAGATAGCGTGCAGCAAGCCCGCCGCCCCGGCGGACAAGCCCAGCGCGGTAAAGGCGTTGCCAATGCTGCCGCCCACCGGTACGGCGGCCTCCGGGCCGTGGCCGCCGGCAGCTACATAAAAAGCGTGAACCAGCAGGGTTGCCGTCATCAGGGCGGCGGTTAAGCCGACAACGATAACGGCGTCAATGTTGCGGGTCAGGTCAAAACTGAGCCGGTAGGGACGGGCCGCCCAACGGCGGACGAACATCCAAGCCAGTACCGCCAGTATCAGTACGGCGTACAAGTCCAGATAGACGCTATAGACCATCACTCCGGTTTCGGTAAGGATCGCCGCCGGCAGCGGCGGCCAAATCGCCGCGCCAAAAATAAAGATAAGGTAGCTCAGGGAAAAAGACAGAAACCCCCAAAAGACGAAGGCATGGCCCAGCCCCGCCAGATCCAGCGACCGACTGCGGGCGTCCTGGCTGCCCACCCGCTGCAACACCTTGCGCTGCCCCAAGACGATACTCACCGCGCCCCGCAGCCGTTCCCCAGGGCGGTCGAAGCGGGCCACGCTGCGACCCTGCCGTATCAGGTGAATGACCCGCCGGTAAGCCAGCCAGCCGGCCAAAGCTTGGGTCAGCAGCAAGGCCAGATAAACACCGACCCATACCGGAATAACGCCGAAAATATCGCCGGGAGGAACCATAGGGTCAGTAACGCTCCGATTAAGTTAGTAGTTTGACAATGGCGGGAGATAGTTTATCATATATTCGCGGCTGGGATAGCCGTAGCAACATTAAGCGGAGGGAGAGTATGGCAGTGCCCGGAGTGAACGAGTTTTATCGGCCGGTCTTGGAAATCTGTGCCGAATCCAACGAGACGGTGGCGCGCAGAACCATCATTGTCGGGTTGACTCCCAAACTCGAGTTGACCCCGGCCGACCTGCAAAAAATGATCCCCTCTGGCAAGATAACCACAGTGCAAAGTCGAGCCAGCTGGGCCTTGAACGTCCTGAAATCGGCCGGGATGGTCGATAACCCCGGCAGGGGACTGTACCGGATTACCCAACGCGGCCGCGATTTCCTTGCCAAGCACCCCAGCCAGTCCGCGATAAAGTACGCCGACTTGGAGGACTGGATCAGCCCTGAGGAGAACGTTGCCATTGTGGAACCCGAGAGTTCCCCTTCTGACAATGTAGCTCCCGTAGAGCAAATGGACTTTGTCCATCAGCAGATCCAGTCCACCCTGTCCCGGGAAATCTTGGACAGCTTAAAGAGCCTTGAGCCGGACGCTTTCGAGCGTCTGGTGGTGAACCTGTTGGAAACGATGGGCTATGGCGACGGGCAGGCGGTAGGTCGCAGCGGCGATGGCGGGATTGACGGTGTCATCGACGAGGACACCCTTGGGCTGGAAAAGATCTATATTCAAGCCAAGAAGTGGGATGACGCTCAAGTCGGTAGCCCGGTGGTTAACCAGTTTGCCGGGGCGTTGCTCACTCATGGAGCTTCCAAAGGTGTGCTAATCACCACCTCTACCTTTTCGGGCTCCGCCCGTCAGGCCGCGCAAAAAGTTGCTCAAGGCATCCAATCCATCCGCTTGATTGACGGACAGGAGTTGGCGGCCTTGATGATCCGGCACGGCGTCGGGGTGGTTACGGAATTCACCTACGAAGTCAAGAAGTTGGACGCCAACTATTTTGCGGAAGTGTAAGGGGGATGGGGCGGTTTCCTTGAATGAACCGGTGTCGCAGTTGACACCGGTTCACTTTTAGGATAACCTTTTAGGCTATAGAGAGGTCTAACCTCATATCACCGTTCATCGGACGGTGATACCGCTCAATTGCGGGTCGTAACTGCCCGCACCCCGGGCGCTTAAACGGTGGGCTGGTTGCCTTTGTCATACCACTCCCCCCGGTTAGGGGGCGTAGGAATTTCCTTCACGCGGGTATATTGCCAATTGACCATCAGCCAATTGTTGTTGTCGTACTCGTAGCACGGAGGACATTTCCCGTGTCGCTCCAGTTCCGACCCCGGTACAAAAAACCGACCGCACATTACTGGACAGCTCCCCATATCACTACCTCCGTACTACCCAGCAAATGCAACAGTACCCTCCAAACCCCTACCCACCCCGCGCCGCCAGCCACCGCTCCTTTTGCTCCTGCCGCGTAACCGCATCCGTCGGCCGATACGCCGCCTGAAACTCCCGCCGAAACTCCGCCAACCGTCCCTCCAGAATCGCCGCCCGCAGCCCCGACATCAGCCGCTGGATGAACCACAAATTATGCACGCTGGCTAACCGCAGCCCCAAAATCTCCCGGGCCCGGAACAAATGCCGCAAATAGGCCGCCGTAAAATTGCGGCAGCTGTAACACCCGCAATCCGCCTCCAGCGGCGCATCCCATTCGGCAAAGCGGCGGTTGGCGATATTCACCCGCCCGGCCGCCGTGAACAACGCCCCGTTGCGCGCCACCCGCGTCGGCAGCACGCAGTCAAACAAATCCACCCCGGCCGCCACGCCTTCCACCAAATCCTCCGGCGAACCCACTCCCATCAAATAGCGCGGCTTATCCCCCGGCAGCCACTCCGTTACCTGCCCGGTGATGGCATACATCTGCTCCTTGGACTCCCCCACCGCCAGCCCGCCAATCGCATAACCGGCAAAAGGCAGCCCGGTAATAAACTCCGCCGATTCCCGCCGCAAGTCGGGAAAAGTCCCCCCTTGCACAATGCCGAACAGGGCTTGCCCGGCGGCCGTATCCGCATACTCCGCCGCCGGGCGGACATAGTGCGCGGCATAGCAAACCTGCGCCCAGCGGTGGGTGCGCTCCATCGCCCGCCGCACTTCCGCCCGCTCGGCGCCAAAGGCAATGCACTGATCCAGGCACATAATAATATCCGCGCCCAGTCCCTGCTGATTGGCGATAGCCAGTTCCGGCGTAAAGCGATGCTGGCTGCCGTCAATATGGGAACGAAAGCGGATCCAATCATCATCCACCCGCCGCAGTGCCCCCATACTGAAGGCTTGAAACCCCCCGCTGTCGGTCAGAATCGGCCGTTGCCAGCCCATAAAGCGATGCAGCCCCCCCAGCCGCCGCACCGCTGCCACCCCGGGCCGCAGATACAGATGATAAGCGTTGCCCAGGAGCATTTGCGCCCCCGTCCCGGCCACTTCCTCCGGCGTCAGCGTCTTAACCGTCGCCTGCGTTGCCACCGGCATAAACGCCGGCGTCAGCACGGCCCCGTGCGGCGTAACCAGTTCCCCGGCCCGCCCCATCCCGTCCCGGCCCTGCAAAGTGTAAGTAAAAGGCAGTTGCGGCATAGGCGCTACTATACCAGAAACCCGGGGCGGGGTACTGTTGCATTTGCTGGGTAGTACGGAGGTAGTGATATGGGGAGCTGTCCAGTGTGCGGTCGGTTTTTGTACCGGGGTCGGAACTGGAGCGACACAGGAAATGTCCTCCGTGCTACGAGTACGACAACAACAATTGGCTGATGGTCAATTGGCAATATACCCGTGTGAAGGAAGTTCCTACGCCCGCTAACCGGGTGGAGTGGTAGGACAAAGGCAACCAGCCCACCGTTTAAGCGACCGGGGTGCGGGCAGTTACGACACGCAATTGAGCGGTATCTCCGTCCGATGAACGTAGATATAAAGCTGGTTTGTGCAGAGTGTTTCCGGCAGTAACTGCGTGAAGTGTTTGGAAATACGGCAGCGAACTACCCAGCACATACAACAGTACCGAGGGTTGGCTACTTCCTTTCCGACTTTCCCGAGTTGGGGGGCTGATTTTTCTGGGAAACCCGCTTTTGCCAATCCGCCGGGCGGCCGGGGAACCCGCGAGCCGTCCAGTAGGCGTCATTGTTGGGGTTGAGTTGGATGGAGCGATTGGTCGCGTCGTGGTTACTGGTCATTTTTCGCCTCCTGTAGAGATTTGAGGGCATTACCGGCGGCCTTGTCAATAACTTTAAGGCAGTTACCGTCCGGTTTAGCCCAAGCAAATTGGACAGAATTGGCGAATTGCCCGGTTTGCCGGGGGCGGGCTAGGCATCGCGGAAGTGGGGCATCACTGGTTCGGCGGAGAGTTGCAGGTTTTGCGGGCCGCTTTTCAAGCCCATGCCGGGCCACATTGTCCGAGGTGCGGCCGGTTCGACGGGATGGCGGGACTTTACCGGTATTGGGCTGATGCTGTCAAGTATAGAGCCGGGGCGGGTTAAGTTATTGTCGAGGCCGTGCTGGACTGAACCGGTGCCGGCGTCTTGAAGCAAGGCCAAGGATTCCGAAAGCAAAGGGGACGGCTGACAGTTGGCCCCTTGCGTCGGGTGGGGGTCGGTTATCCTGCCCTCCGGGAATTGACTCCGCCCGCCCCTACCCTTTCCCCGCCAAATAGTGTAAAATAGCCACAAAACTGCCCCGAGGAGGGTTCACCCCAATGTCCAACCAACACGACATTCAACTGATGGCGCACCTGATGCGCCGGGCCGGCTTCGGCGCCTCCTACCCCGAACTCGAACGGCGCGCCGCCCAAGGCTACGCCGCTACCGTCGCCGAACTGCTGCATCCGGAAGCCCAGCCGGACCTGGATCTGGATGTGATGCAGCGCTATATGGGCTGGCGGGATATGGGCTATCTGGCCGCCAACCAGGGCTGCTGGACTTACCGGATGGTCAATTCCCCCCGCCAGTTGCAGGAAAAGCTGTGCCTGTTCTGGCACGGCATTTTCTGCGTCGGAGACTCCAAGATTATGGCGCCGCACAACATCCTGTCCCAACTGGACAAGTTCCGCAACCACGGCCTGGGCCGGTTTGAGGATTTGCTGCTGGCCATGGCTACCGACCCGGCAATGCTCTATTACCTGGACAACCAGCTTTCCCACAAAGACGCGGTCAACGAAAACTGGGGCCGGGAATTGCTGGAGCTGTTCAGTATGGGCGTGGGGATGGACGGGCAGGCCAACTATACGGAGTCCGATGTGCAAGCCTGCGCCCAGGCTTTTACCGGCTGGACGGTCGCCAACGGGATGCCGCGCTATCCCTACGGCCGCTATTTCAACCAGTTCCTCTATAACCGTCTGGACCATAATGACGGGGAAAAAACCTTCCTCGGCGAAACCGGCAATTTCAACGGGCAGGATATTATCGCCATCATCGCCCGTCAGCCGGCGACGGCCCGTTTTGTGGCCCGGCATCTTTACGACTTCTTTGTGGCGGATGAGCCGCCGGTGCCGGCTTGGGCGGATACGCCGCCGCGGGATCCGGCGGCCATTCAGCTGCTCGAAGCCGAATACTTCCGTTCCGGCGGGGAAATTCGGGCTATCCTCAGCGTTCTGTTCAATGCGGACTTTTTCAAGGATGCCCGTTTTGCCAAGGTGAAAAGCCCGGCGGAATTGGTGTGCAGTACGCTGCGGTTTATGGGGGATTTCACCCGGCCCAAACCCCGGATGTACGATATGGCATTGGAAATTCGCTATATGGGGCAGGATTTGATGAACCCGCCGACGGTGGAGGGTTGGCATACCGGGAAGGAGTGGATTGACAGCGGCACTTTGGTGGAGCGGGTCAACTACGCCGCCGGGGAAATGGGCCGCACCACCGCTCCGGGCGTCCAATCCACCGTCCGCCGCTTTGTTGATGCCGCCGCTACCGTATCGGCGCAAGGTCTGCTCGACGGCTGCTTGGAAAGTCTGGGCGGCTATCAACTGCTGCCGGAAACCCGCGATTTGTTCCTGAGCCATTTGGGGGCGGAGGCGGAGTTTGCCACGGCGGCCGCCGCTTTTCCCAACCAGGTCGGCCAAATGCTGCAACTGATTGTCTCCACGCAGGAGTACCAGTTCGCCTAGCCGGAACGGGCGTCAGCAGTCGAGGAAAGCTGCCCATGGGCAAGTTGGACGGCAAGGTAGCGGTGGTGACCGGGGCCAGCCGGGGCATTGGCGCGGCCATTGCCGCCCGCTTTGCCGGGGAAGGGGCGCAGGTGGTCTGCGCCGCCCGCACTCTGCGGGAGGGCGACCATCCCCTAGAGGGTTCGCTGGAAAAGACGGTTGCCGATATTCAGGCTGCCGGCGGCACTGCTACGGCGGTGGCGGTGAACCTGGCGCAACCGACGGAGTGTCAACGGCTGCTCCTGGAAACCCGCGATACCTACGGCCCGGTGGAGGTGCTGGTCAACAACGCCGCGCTGACTTACTTTATCCCGGTGAAGGATTTTCCGATTAACCGCTGGATTCGCTCTTGGGAGGTCAACTTTCACGCGCCGTTTATCCTCAGTCAGGCGGCTTTGGAGCAGATGATTCCCCGGGGTGCCGGCTGGATTGTCAACATATCATCGGGGGCGGCGGTAGGCCCCGGCCGCGGCCCTTACCCGGCAGCCGGCGGCATCAGCGGCGCTACTTGCTACGGCGCGGAAAAGGCCGCCCTCGAGCGGTTCACCCAGGGACTGGCCAGCGAAGTCTATCCCTACGGCATTGCCGTTTCCTGCGTTGCCCCGTCGCTGGTCGTCCCCACGCCGGGGACGGTGTACCATAACCTGGTCAGCGGGATGGACGACCCCAACGGCGAACCGCCGGCGTTGCTGGCTGACGCCGCTTTGCTGCTGGCTACGGAGCCGCTGGATAAAGTAACCGGCCGGGTGACTTACAGTCAGCAGATTTTGCAGGAATTTGGCTGGCTAACCAACGCCCGCGGCCGCGGCGCAACCCTCCCCGGAACCGGCTACAGCCAGATTTAGCCGGCGGGATAGTTCCCCCGGGCAATCCGGCATTTACTGCCTTATGCCCCAAAGGCCAGCTCAGCTACCGCTCCCCCATCAACTTCACCTCCCACAGCAAGCCTTCACCGGGGATGAACTGCCCGGTCCGGATTTCTTTAATCGGGTAATCCGGCAGCGGAACCTTGATTAGACACTTATCGTCAAACCGAACCCCGTACTCCCCAAAGGAAAAATCCCGGTTGTCAAAGCCATATTGCCGCCGCTCCGCCGGCAAATCCGCCTCCTGAACCGGGTACAGATGCAGCGCAAACCGCTCCACCGTATCCCGCCCCATACACGGCCATTTCGTATAAAACAGCCAATCGCCCTGCCGGTACAGGTCAAACTTGGCACTCGCCAACAACTCCCCGGCCTTAACCGCCTGATACTCTCCTGCCCACTGCCGCCGCAGGTCATCATACCGCGCCACCACCATTACGGTGCTGTTGTAAATGCGCCGGGTGTATAAAGCCGCTTCCGGCAAAGGACGCAGGCCGCCGTTAAAAGCCAGACTGAGCCGATACCCGATGTAGAACTCCGCATCCTCCGGAGCCATTCTTACTACCCGCTCCCGGTCCGCCGCCGGCAGCATTTCCCGGCTTTTGTTCCATTGGCGGTCAACCGCGATGCTCCCCTCCGGGTATGCCGCCGCCAAGTATTGCAGCCCTTCGTAGGGCGACACCCGCCAGTATTCCAAATCATACTGCGTACCCAGATACTCCGGCGTCTCCCGATCTACCAGAAAGTTGAAATAAACTTGCTGATAAGGATGCAGCTGCATCATCTGCAATACGGTCAATCCCAAGCCCGCGCCGATCAAACCGACTACCCCGGCTCGCCAATACCGGGATGGCCGCGCGCGCAGCAGCCAACTCCCCCCCCCCCCCCGCCGCTAGCACGCCGAACGGCGCATAGATGAAATACAGATGCCGCCAACCCGCGTAGAGGTTGGCTTCCAGCAGAATCACGGCTATTACCGGCAGGGCAAAGCAAGCCAGCATCAACAACCCGAAGCGTTGGCGGGTATTGCCGAAAATCCTCCCCGGCCGGGCAATGACCGACCATGCCAATGCCACTATGCCGACCAACCCCAGCAGCAGCGTCGCCGGCGGCGTAGTCAAGGCAAACCACACCGGGATATATTCCGGCGGAACTTCCTCGGTAATCCACTGCCCCCGGAACAACTGCGCGAACTCGTTGGGATATTCGGAAAAGAGCCGCCAGGCTTCGCCGAAACGACCGACCGGGTCGCCCCACAGGTAAGGCCACGCCGCATATACCGTAATCCCCGCCGCCAGAATAAACCCGCTACCAGTCAGTGCTATCCGCCGCCGCTCTATGCCCCCAGACGCAAAACAAAGGTCAATTCCCCGCATTGCCAACACCGCCGGAACCAGCATTATCCCCACAATCCGAATGTTGGTCAGCAACCCCACCGCGACGCCGCCTAGGATAAATGCCCCCACCGTGTCCCGGCGGAAGGCCCGTTCCACCAGATACAGGGCAATGATGAACATACTGAAAAATGGGACATCCTTGGTGTTAAAAAAGGATTGGGCATAGAGCCGGGGATGCAGCAGGTACAGCAGCAGCGCAAAGAGCGCGATCAGCCGATTGCCCGACAGCCGGTAAGCCAGTCGGTAGCCAAAGAAACCGCCGACAATAAAGAAAAGATGAGCCAAGCTATGGCGGAGCAGGTGAATATCCCGGCTGTCCGTCAACCCCAGGGCCCCCTCGGCCAGCAGCAGCGGCAGCTCAAAGGCCACGCTGTACGCCCGGAATTCGTAGGTCAACAGTTCAGCGTTGTTGCCTAGAATGTAATCCAGGCTGACGATCGCATTGCGCCGTAGGAAACCTTCATCCCGGGCCACCCCGTAATCATCCAGAGCAGCCAAGCCCGCCAGCAGAAAGAGGGCGCAGATAATCAATGCGCCGTGAGTCATCAGAAAGTTGGCCGCCGCGCGGCAATGGCCGGCAAGTCGGGGCGGCCGAGGGGTATTCCGGGGCATTGCTTCCAGCATAGGCGGAATTATAGCGCCCAGCAAGGCCGCCCTTACCGCTCCCCCGTCAACTTCCCGTCCCACAACGCGCCGCCCTCGCCGGGGATGAACTGCCCCGTCCAAATTTCATCAATCGGGTAATCCGGCAGCGGTACCACCGCCATACACTTGCCATCAAACCGCGCCCCATACTGCTCAAAGGAAAAGTCCCGGTTCTCAAACCCCCGTTCCCGCTGTTCCACCGGCAAATCCTCGACGCTCACCGGCCACAGATGCAGCGAAAACCGCGCCGCCGCATCCCCCTCCTGGCACCGTTCCTTGACATAAACCAAACTCTGCTCTTTCAAGTAAAGGTCAAAAACCGCCCGCAGCCCCGGCTCCCCGGCCGTCAACTCGGGATATACCGTTCGATAAGCCGCCCCGCGCAAATCCACCCTTCCCGTCCAGATTCTCCCCGCGGCGTCCGATTGGCCGGTTTCTATCGCCGTAATCGGGTAATCCGGCAGTGGCACCTTGATCAGGCACTTATAGCCGAACCGCACCCCGTACTGCTCAAAGGAAAAATCCCGGTTGTCAAAACCATATTGCCGCCGCTCCGCCGGCAAATCCGCTTCCTGAACCGTGTACAGATGCAGCGCAAACCGCTCGGCCGTGTCCCGCTCCCTACACGGCCATTTCGTGTAAATCAGCTGGCCGTCCTGCCGATAGACCTTAAAATCAGCGCGGATTAGCGGAGTGCCGGCCGTAACCGCGTCGTACTCCGCCCGGTAATCCGGCTCCCGCAGGTCAATCCGCACTCCCCAGTCCATATAATGCCCCGTCCGGATTTCCGCCAGGGGATAGTCCGGCAGCAACGCCGGCGTCGCGCACTTGCCGTTAAACATTACCCCATGCGCGTAGAAACTGAAACCCCGATCCTCAAAACCCTGCTGCCGCCGTCTCCAGGGCAAGTCCCCCTCCGCCCGCGGCTCCACATCCAGCGAGAACCGTCCCATCCAGTCCGGGTGTTCGCACGGCTCCTTGATATAGGTCAGCGCATTGCCCTTCCGGTACAGGTCAAACTTGGAACGCGCCAACAGCTCCCCGGCCTTAACCGCCTGATACTCCCCTTCCCACTGCCGCCGCAGATCAGCATACCGCGCTACTACCAGTATAGGGCTGTTATAGACGCGCCGGGTATATACCGCCGCTTCCGGCAAGGGACGCAACCCTCCGCCGTCAAAGGTCAGATTGCGCTGAATCCTGATGTAAAACTCGGCATCCTCCGGGGCCCTTACCCATATCCGCCGCCGGTCGTCTGCCCGCAGCATTTCCCGATCGCTGCCCGCATCCCAGTCAACTTTGATTATCCCCTCCGGGTACGCCGCCAACAGATACTGCAAACCCTCATAGGGCGACAGCCTCCAGTAGTCCAGAGGATACTGCGTACTTAACTGCTCCGGCGTTTCCCGATCCACCAAAAAGTTGAAATAAACCTGCTGATGCGGATGCAGTTGGATCATCTGCAATCCGGTCAATCCTAATCCCGCGCCCGCCAAACCGACCATCCCGGCCCGCCAATATCCGGCCGGCAAAGCCCGCAGCAGCCCGCCCAACCCCAACGCCGCCAGCAGGAGTCCCGGCGCATAGATGAAATACAGCTGCCGCCAGCCGTTGTAAAGGTTCGATTCCAGCAGAATCACGGCCATTACCGGCAAAATAAAGCAAGCCAGCAGCAGCAGCCCAAATCGTTGGCGGGTATTGCCCCAAATGCTGCGCGGCCGGGTAATGCCGCGATAAGCCAGTACCATAGCCCCGACCAAGCCCAACAGCAGCGCCGCCGGCGGGGTAGTTATGGCAAACCACACCGGGACATAGTCCGGCGGCGGTTCGTCAATCCAGTGCCCCCGGAACAACTTCTGCACTTCATGGGGATAATCGGAAAACCGCAGCAAAGATTCGATAAAATGCTCGGCCGGATTGCTCCACAAGTAAGGCCATGCCGCATATATCGTAATCCCCACCGCCAGAATGAACCCGCCGCCAGTCAGCATAATCCGCCGCCGCTCCGTCCCGCCGCCCGCCCGCCAAAAGTCAACTCCCCGCAGCGCCACCACCGCCGGTACCAGCATTATCCCCATAATCCGAATGTTGGTCAGCAGCCCGATACCGACGCCGCACAGGATGAACGCCCCCACCGTATCCTTGCGAAAAGCCCGCTCCAACAGATACAGGGCGATAATGAACATACTGAAAAAGGGAATATCCTTGCTGTTAAAAAAGGAATGGGCATAAAGCCGGGGATGCAGCAGGTACAGCAGCAGCGCAAAGAGGGCGAGCAGCCGATTGCCCGACAGCCGGTGAGCAAGCCGGTAGCAAAAGAAACCGCCGACAACAAAGAAAAGATGGGTTAAGATATGGCGCAGTAGGTGAATATCCCGGCTGTCCGTCAACCCCAGGGACTGCTCGGCCAGCAGCAGCGGCAGCTCAAAGGCCACGCCGTAAAACCGATCCCAGTGGGTCAGCAGGTCGGCGTTGTCGCCCCGAATGTAATCCCAGGTGACTAATGCCAGCCGCCGTTGGGTGTTCTCATCATGAGCCACCCCGTAATCATCCACAGCAGCCCAGCCCGCCAGCAGAAACAGGGCGCAAATCAGCAATGCGCAGTGAGTCGTCAGAAAGTTGGCCGCCGCGCGGCAATGACCGGCAAATCGGGGCGGCCGAGGGGCATTCCGGGGCGTAGCTTCCAGCATAGGCGGGATTATAGCATAAGGTAAAGGGCGACCTTACCGCTCCACCGTCAACTTCCCGTCCCACAACGCGCCTTCCCCGGGAATGAACTGCCCCGTCCAAATTTCATCAATCGGGTAATCCGGCAGCGGCACCACCGCCATACACTTGCCGTCAAACCGCGCCCCATACTGCTCAAAGGAAAAATCCCGGTTCTCAAACCCCCGTTCCCGTTGCTCCGCCGGCAAATCCGCGACGCTTACCGGCCACAGATGCAGCGAAAACCGCGCCGCCGCATCCCCCTCCCGGCACTCCTCCTTGACATAAACCAACATCCCCTCTTGCCGGTAAAGGTCAAAAACCGCCCGCAGCCCCGGCTCCCCGGCCGTCAACTCGGGATATACCGTTCGGTAAGCCGCCCCGCTCAAATCCACCCTTCCCGTCCAGATTCTCCCCGCCGCCTCAAATTGACCGGTTTCTATTGCCGTAATCGGGTAATCCGGCAGCGGCACTTTGATTAGACACTTATAGCCGAACCGCACCCCGTACTGCTCAAAGGAAAAATCCCGATTGTCAAAACCATATCGCCGCCGCTCCGCCGGCAAATCCGCCTCCTGAACCGTCCACAAATGCAGCGCAAACCGCTCCCCCGTGTCCCCCTCCCTACACGGCCATTTCGTGTAAATCAGCTGGTTATCCTGCCGATAGACCTTAAAATCAGAGCGGATTAGCGGAGTGCCGGCCGTAACCGCCGCGTACTCTGCCCGGTATTCCGGCTCCCGCAGGTCAATCCGCACTCCCCAGTCCTGATACTGCCCGGTCCGGATTTCCGCCAGGGGATAGTCCGGCAGCAACGCCGGAGACGCGCATTTGCCGTTAAACATCTGCCCCTGCGCGTAGAAACTGAAACCCCGGTCCTCAAAACCCTGCCGCCGCTGTCGCCAAGGCAAATCCGCCGCCTTCCGCGGCGCCGCATCCAGCGAGAACCGTCCCTCCCAGTCCGCGTATCCGCACGGCTCCTTGACATAAGTCAGCGTATTGCCCCGCCGGTACAAGTCAAACTTGGAACTAGCCAACAACTCCCCGGCCTTAACCGACTGATACTCCCCTTCCCACCGCCGCCGCAGGTCAGCATACTGCGCCACTACCAGTATGGCGCTGTTGTAGATGCGCCGGGTATATAAAGCCGATTCCGGTACGGGGCGCAAACTGCCGTCGAAAGCTAAATTGCGCTGAAACCCCACGTAAAACTCGGCATCCTCCGGGGCCCTTATCCTTATTCGCCTCCGATCCGCCGCCGCCAGCATTCGCCGGTCGTCGGCCGGACGCCAGTCAACTTCGATTGGCTGCTCCGGATATGCCGCTACCAGATATTGCAAACCCTCGTACGCCGACAACCCCCAGTAGTCCAAGTCATACTGCGTCCCCAGATACCCCGGCGTTTCCCGATCCACCAGAAAGTTGAAATAAACTTGCTGATAGGGATGCAGCTGCATCATCTGCAATCCGGTCAATCCGGCTCCAACCCCGGCCAAACCGACCACTCCGGCCCGCCAATATCCAGCCGGCAAAGTCCGCAGCAGCCAGCCCAATCCTAACGCCGCCAGCAGGCAACCCGGCGCATAGATGAAAAACATATGCCGCCAGCCGTTGTATAGGTTAGATTCCAGCAGAATTATCCCCAGCGCCGGCAAAATAAAGCAAGCCAGCAGCAGCAACTCAAACCGCCGGACGCTGTTGCCCCAAATGCTGCGCGGCCGGGCAATGCCGCGATAAGCCACTACCATAGCCCCAACCAAGCCCAGCAGCAGCGCCGCCGGCGGGGTAGTTATGGCAAACCACACCGGGACATAGTCCGGCGGCACTTCCTCAGTAATCCACTGCCCCCGGAACAACTGCTGCACTTCGTTTTCAATTGCGGAAAATCTCAGGAAAGATTCGACAAAACGTCCGCCGGGATCGCCCCATAGGTAGGGCCAAGCCGCATACAGGGTAACTATCGCCACCAGAATGAACCCGCCGCCGGTCAGCAGAATCCGCCGCCGCGCGCTCCCGCCGCCCGCTAGCCAAAGGTCAACTCCCCGCAGCGCCACCACCGCCGGAACCAGTATTATCCCCATAACCCGAATGTTGGTCAGCAGCCCCACGGCAACGCCGCCCAGGATGAATGCCCCTACCGTATCCTTGCGGAAAGCCCGCTCCACCAAATACATGGCAATGACGAACATACTGAAAAAGGGAATATCCTTGCTGTTAAAGAAGGAATGGGCATAAAGCCGGGGATGCAGCAGGTACAGCAGCAGCGCAGCGAGCGCAATCAGCCGATTGCCCGACAGCCGATACGCCAGCCGGTAGCCAAAGAAACCGCCGACAACAAAGAAAATATGGGTCAAGATATGGCGGAGTAGATGAATATCCCGGCTGTCCGTCAACCCCAGGGCCCGCTCGGCCAGCAGGAGCGGCAGCTCAAAGGCCACGCCCCACACCCGGTCCCGGTAGGTCAGCAAGTCATCATTATTGCCCCGAATATAATCCAGGCTCATAATCGCATTTTTCCGCGAGATAAGCTCATCCCAAGCCACACCGTAGTCATCCAGAATAAGGACGCCCACCAGCAGAAACAGGGCACAGATAACCAGCGCGCCGTGAGCCGTCAGAAAGTTGGCCGCCGCACGCCAATGGTCGGCAAGTCGGGGCGGCAGAGGGTTATTCCGGGGCGTCGCTTCCAGCATAGCCGGGATTATAGCACAGCGCCCTCTGCGCCAAATTGCCGGAACCGGCCCATTACTGACCGCCAAACCCTGTAAATCCTGTCCCCTCTCTGCTATAAATCCCGCCCCCTTTCTGCTACAATATGTCAAGCAATGACTACTGTAGCCATCACTTCCATCGACCAGCGCAACAGCCTCCGCTACGCTCAAGTAATGACCGACTTGGGCGCGGAGGTGCGTTTGCTGACCCCGCCGGATGCCGGCCCCGCCCCGCGGCTCTTAAAGGGCGTCGGCGGGCTGCTGCTGAGCGGCGGCCCGGATGTCGATCCGGCTTTGTACCACGCCGCACCCGATCCGGCCGCCGACTTGGAGCTGTGCCGCCCCCTGGACGACCTGGAGTTGGCCTTGCTGGACTACGCCTTGGCCCGGGATCTGCCGATACTGGCCATCTGCCGGGGGATGCAGCTGCTCAATGTAGCTATGGGCGGGCAGCTGCTACAGGATTTGCCCGGGCATAAAGCCGAGCGGTCTGATGGCTGTTGGGAATCGTCCAAACATCTGATTTACCTGGCCCCCGGGGCCAAAACCGCCGCCATTGTGGGCAGCGCCGGCTTTTTCCGGGTCAACAGCCGGCATCACCAAGGCTTGCGGGAAGCCCAACGCTCGCCCCGCCTGCTGACCAGCGCCTATGCGGTCGCGGATGGAATTATTGAGGGACTGGAAAGCCCGGCCCACAGCTGGGTCATCGGCCTCCAGTGCCACCCGGAGCGGCAGGAGGAAGTGCCGCGCAGTTTCGCCAACCTGTTCGCCGCCTTTTACGAAAGGGCGGAGGGCTATTCGGGTAAGGAGCAGTAGCCCCTAAAAGGGACTATCCGATTATGGGTATTCAAGATTTCATCCTGACCCGCGACGACTTTGTCAGTCGGATACGCGAGGGCGGTCTGCCCCTGGTCGAGAATCACGTCGTGGTTGGAGATTGTCTTGACTTGCTGAAGTACCTGCCCGAGGGCTGCGTCGACCTGGTGCATACCAGCCCGCCCTACAACATTGACAAGCAGTACCAAAGCGGTCAACCCGACCTCTCGTCTCAAGAAGCCTACGGCAAATTTCTGGCACGGGCCATCGGGGAAATCAAGCGCGTGCTACGGTCTAACGGCTCGGCCTTTTGGCAAACCGGCTATACCCAAGCTCAAACCGGCATTCCCGGCGACCTATTGCCCATTGATATGCTGACGTATCAGCATTTTAAGGGCAATCCCTACCCTGCAATCCTTTGGGACCGCATAATCTGGCGTTACTTCGGCGGCATAGCCTTCAAGAAAAAACTGACCAATAAGCACGAAACCATCCTGTGGTACGTCAAACCCGATGGGCGTGCTGCTGAACCCTGTTTCGACGTCGACCAAATCCGGGAAAGGCCCAAAGAACTGGACAAGCGCAACAATTTTTGGGGACGGAATCCCGGCAATGTGTGGGAAGTTGACCGGGTGGCTTTCGGTGCCGTTGAGCAAAGCTCCCATATTGCCGTGTTCCCGGAGGAAATCAGCGAAAAATTAGTGCGGGCTTGTTCGCAACCGGGCAACCTGCTCTTGGATCCTTTCTCGGGCAGCGGAACTCTACCCAAAGTAGCCCGGAGTTTGGGGCGACGCTGGTTAGCCATCGAAATATCCGAGGATTACGCCATGGAAACGGCGCGGCGTCTCGGCTACCAGCAGCCTTCCGAGGTTTGTTCTCTAGCATCAGCTATCATCAAGTTCGAGGCGCTCCGGAACGAAGGCCGGTCAATGGCTATTGTCGATGTAGCCAAAACCCTGGCTTGGTGGCTAACCCGGATTGATGTAACTTCCCTGCGCTCCGATTTCGACGAACTGACCTGCTTGGCCCTGTCCGACACGACCCGGGCCAAATCCCAGAAGCGGGCGGCGTGGATTGAACTGAACGGGCGGTTTGAGCAAAGCCATTCAACTGACCCGGTGGTAACGGCCGACGGTTATTTGTGCCGGGATTACAAAAACCGGCGCAACCTGAACGGGCCAATGCGCTATCGGACGGTCCTCGAGATACTGGAAACCTTGTACGCGAAGGCAGCCGACAGCTTGGAATTGGAAAGCTTAGTACGGCAAGTTGTCGAGGATGAGCCATCCTCTTACCTGGTGAGCGGGGACCAAGTCACCCTGATTGCCACGGAGAAAAGGTTGAAAGGTACGGGACAAACCGGCGCCGGGATTTCCGATGCTGTCCCGGAAGCAGACCCGGAATCTGATGCGGCGGGGCCACAGCCCAAGTTGCCACTTTAACCCCATACTCCCATCGGTTCCCGGAGAACAGCGCCTATGCCTTGGCAAACCCCGAACATAAACGACCTTACCCAGATCGCCCGGGCGGCTACCGAGTCCTTGCACATCTGTAGTCCGTTCATCACCCGGCCGGGTATCGACATTCTGTCAGAATCCTTGCCGTCCAGCCTCTCCCGGGTGGAAGTGTGGACCAAGTTCGACGCCCGGGATTGGCTGACCGGAGCCAGCGAACCCGATGGCTTGCTGGACTTCATCGCGGGACTACCGGCATCTCCTCAGGTTGACCTACGCATCTCGGAACGCCTTCATGCCAAGTTCATCGTAGCCAACAGCCAAGTCGGTATCGCCGGCTCCGCAAACCTGACCCGCGGCGGATTTGGCGGAAACATTGAAATTATCCGGCTGGTAAGCCCAACGGAGATGCCGGAGTTGACGGACTATATCCACTCGGTCCGTGACGAACTGTCCATAGCCACATTGGCCCAGCTGCGCGAATTCGTATCCTGGTGTCAAAGCCAGACCCACGAAAAGGAAGCTCTCCTTGACCTGATGCGCGAAGCCTTGCCGCCACCGGCAACCGGACCAATTCCCTTGCGGCCAATTACCGCGTTTATCGATTTTCTCTCTACTCATACCGAGTTTGTAGCGGATGAAGTCAGGAAAATCTACTTTAACCAAGACGGAAACAACAGAACCGGCCATCTCAAGCAGGGCTATTATGCCGTGCAACGGTTTTTCCAGGAACACCCGAACTATCTGGAGCCGGTTGGCGCGGCTTCTCTGAGTGAAGCCTACAATCTCCGGGAGCAACCTGCTTATGCCGCTTGGCTGAATTTCATCCAGGGAAATGCCGAAGCTAATGGTGATTTCGCATACGACTTTACCGTCTTGCGCGGGTACTTAACCCCTAACTTTGGCGGCCACCGCGCTGGCGGCGGCGGTGGGGATTACCCCTTCCGACTGGTGTGGACGCCCGTCGCCCAAATGATGAACCAAATCGCCCAATAAGGAGCAGTAACTATGGTAACCGCTACCCCACCGCCCCCGGCGGGCCGTATCCGCCCCATCCGCATCGAAGAGGAAATGCGGACTTCCTACCTCAGCTACGCCATGAGCGTCATCGTCTCCCGGGCCTTGCCCGATGTGCGCGACGGGCTGAAACCGGTGCAGCGCCGCATCCTCTACGCCATGCACGAAATGGGGATGCGCCCCAACCAGGCCCACCGCAAAAGCGCCCGCATCGTCGGCGAAGTCCTCGGAAAGTACCATCCCCACAGCGATACCCCGGTCTATGACGCCCTGGTGCGGATGGCCCAGCTGTTCTCGATGCGCTATCCCCTCATCGACGGCCAGGGCAACTTCGGCAGCGTCGACGGCGACCCCCCGGCGGCGATGCGCTACACTGAAGCCCGCCTCGCCGCCATCGCCGAGGAACTGCTGGCCGACATCGACCTGAACACCGTCGACTACACCCTGAACTTCGACGACTCCCTCCACGAACCCCAGGTGCTGCCCAGCCGCCTGCCCAATCTGCTGGTCAACGGCGCTACCGGCATCGCCGTGGGGATGGCCACCAACCTGCCGCCGCATAACCTGTCGGAAATCTGCGATGCCGTCTGCCATGTCATCGACCACCCGGACTGCGTTACCGAGGATTTAATGAAAGTGGTCACCGGCCCGGACTTTCCCACCGCCGGCGTCATCCGCGGCGTCCAGGGCATCATCGACGCCTACACCACCGGCCGCGGCCGCATCATTATGGAAGCCGTTACCGAAATCGAGGAAATCCGCAACGGCCGCCAGCGCATCCTCGTTACCGAACTCCCCTACCAAGTCAACAAAGCCAATCTGGTCGAGAAAATCGCCCAACTGGTGCGGGAAAAGCGCATCGACGGCATCTCCGACATCCGGGACGAATCGGACCGCCAGGGTATGCGGGTTGTCATTGAACTGCGCCGGGACGCCCAAGCCAACATCGTCCTCAACAACCTCTACCGCCATACCGCCCTCCGCACTTCCTTTAACGCCATTATGCTGGCTCTGGTCGAAGGGCAGCCCCAGGTCTTGCCGCTGAAACGAGCCTTGACCCTCTTTGTGGAACACCGCCAAGAAGTCATCCGCCGCCGTTCCGAGGAACTGCTGCGCCGGGCCCGGGACCGCGACCACATCCTGCAAGGGTTGTTGTTGGCCCTCGATGTCCTCGACCAAGTCATCACCATCATCCGCAGTTCCGACACCGCTGAAACCGCCCGCACCAACTTGATGGATGAACTGGACTTGTCCCAAATCCAGGCCCAAGCCATCCTCGATATGCAGCTCCGCCGCTTGGCTGCTTTGGAACGGGAACGGCTGGAAAAGGAACACAACGACCTGCTCAAAACCATCGCCAACCTCGAGGAATTGCTGTCCAGCCCGGCCAAAATCCTCAACGAAATCAAAAAGGAAACCCGCAAACTGAAAAAGGATTTCGGCGACGCCCGCCGCACCCGCATTGAGCGCGAGGAAGTGGGCGAACAGTCCGCGGAGCAGTTCATCCCCCATCAGGATGTGATGATTACCCTCAGCCAGAAGGGTTACATCAAGCGTATCCCCTGCGACACCTACCGCACCCAGAACCGCGGCGGCAAGGGCGTTCGGGGAATGACCACCCGCGAGGATGACGCCCTGATGGACCTGGTGGTAGTGGACACCCACGACACCCTGCTCTTTTTCACCAACCGCGGCCGGGTCTATCCCCTGCGCGCCTTCCAAATCCCCGGCGACACTTCCCGCACCAGCCGCGGCACCCTCCTCGTCAACCTCATCCCCATCGCCCGCAACGAACAGGTGCAGGCCATGCTCCCGGTCAAAAACGCCCGGGACAGCGCAATGATGATTCTCGCCACCAAAATGGGCGAGGTCAAAGCCCTGAAAGAGGGCGAACTGACCAACATCCGCCCCTCCGGGCTGATTGTGATGAACCTCGAGGAAGGGGATGAACTGGTCAGCGTCGCCAAATTGGGCGATTCCGACGAGATTGTAATGGTCTCCGAGCAGGGCAAAGCCGCCCGTTTCCAAGTGCGGAATCATTCCGACGACAAAAAGAACTTGACGCCGCGCTCCCGGTCGGCCGGCGGCGTTCGGGGAATCCGACTAACCGGGGATGACAAATTGGTCGGAATGGCCCCGGTTACGCCCAACAGCAATCTGCTGGTCGTCAGCCAGCGGGGTTACGGCAAATCCACTCCCCTGGACAAGTATCCGATCAAGGGCCGGGGTACGCAGGGGGTCATCACTTTCCGGGTGGACGAACAGACCGGCGCGATTGCCGCCGCCCGGGTCGTTACCGACGACGAAGGGCAGGAAGTCTTTATCATCTCTGCCAAAGCCCAGGTCATTCGCATCAACTTGCAGGATGTGAAAGTAACCGATGGCCGCCGCACCAAGGGCGTCATCATCTGGCGCGACCGGGAACCGGAGGACTATGTAGCCTCGGTAGCCTGCTTCCAGGAAACCGACTACAGCAGCGGCGGCAGCCCCGACGCCCCGGCCGTCAACGGCAGCACCGCCGCCGCCAATGGCAGCGCGCCCGCCGCCGCCCGCAACGACCATCAGGAAACCCTGCTCAACGGCGCCGCCGACCCGGCCGCGGCAGCTGATGGAGAGGAGTAGCCAGTTAAACGCCGCTTGCCCCCGCATAATCCGCCGCCCGGGCGAAGTCCAGCTTCCCGTTAGTCAGGGCGGCGGCGCGGCTGCCCCAAGCCAAGCCCAAGTCAGCGTTGTGGGTAGTCATTACTACTGAGCGGCCGGCCGCCGTCCATTCCCCCAAGATGCCGGCCAGGGCGGCCACCGAATCCCGGTCCAATCCCGACTCCGGTTCATCCAGCAGCAGCAGGGGCGGGCGGTGCAGCAAGGCCCGGGCGATGGACAACCGTTGCTGCATCCCATGAGACAGACTGCGGACGCGGCGGTCCGCCCGTTGGGACATTCCCACCCGCTCCAATACTTCGGAAACCTGATTTGGCAAATCGGAAAGGGCGTAAAGGCGTCCGTAAAAAGTCAGGTTTTCCCGCCCGGTCAAGTCATCATAAAGCAAGCCCCGGTGGGCCACTACGCCCACCCGCCGCCGCGCCGCCGCCCCCTGCCGCCGCAGGTCAAAGCCGGCAATGCGGACACTGCCGCCATCCGGCCGGGTTTGTCCCGACAAAATCCGCAGCAGAGTAGATTTGCCGGAGCCGTTGGCCCCGAATATCACCAGAAACTCCCCCCATTCCACGGTTAAATCCAAATCCCACAGCACCGGCCCGGCGCCGAACCCCTTTTCCAACCCGGCGGCGGCCAAGGCAACCGCCGCCGCGCCGCCCGGCCCGGACTGAACTTCCTGACTGGCATTGCCTTGCGTCATTCCTTCCCTCATTGCTGGACTGAACTACTGAACCAATGATATTAGGGCGCAACTCGTCTGGCAAGTGCGTTGGGGGTATAACTGCTATGGACTTCATTCTCTTGCAACCATTTCCCAATCCCCGGTTGACATCCGCCCTATGCCATAGGATAATTGCCGGCGCGCCTTGCCGGATTCCATAATAATCCTTTGCCCGCAGGGATTAAGTGTCCGGCGGCAGCTGCCGATGACGGCAAATCGGAAAATTAAAACAGGCAGGTAATATGACTATAAAGCCGGCGGTAACCCTTGGCCCTCGTTTCTACGCAGCAATTTTGGCGGCCTTAGCGGTGGCCGCCTTGGCTCTCCTTCCCGCGCTGACCTACGCCGTTGCGCCTAATCAGGCGTCACCGCCGCAGGTCTTTATCGGCGCGGTGACCATCAACGGGCAGCCGGCTCCCCAAGGGACGGAAATCGCCGCCCTGATTGACGGCGTTTCCGTAGCCACGGCTGAGGTCAATGACGAGGGGAATTATTCCCTTACGGTAGCGGACCAGTCCGCGGGCGCCACGGTAACTTTTACCGTCAACGGGCAGGCGGTGACGCCGACCGGGACCATTGAGGTAGGCGGATTGGCAACTCTGGCCCTGTCCCTCACCACGGACGCCGCGCCGACCCCGGAGCCGACCGCTACGCCCGATCCGGCGGCAACCCCGGAAGCTACTGCCGAACCGACGGCCACGCCGGAACCGGCGGCAACTCCGGCGGCTACCACTGAGCCGACGGCCACGCCGGCACCGGAGCCCACAGCGGTGCCGACGGCTTTGCCCACTCCCACGCCGACGCCGGTGCCGCCGCCGACCGCGGTACCGCCGACCTTCCCCAATGTCAACGAAGCCTTCCGCATCGGCCCCACGGTGCGCCTGCGCCCGGTCAATGACCTGATTAACGCCGAGCAGGACGGCTTGGTCGAAGTGCTGTTCCGCAATCCGCAGTTGAATGATGCCACTATGGTGGTGGACTTGACGGTCTTTATCCCCAGCGGGTTCCATATCTACGGCGAAGGGATGGCTACCGATGTGGCCGCTGGGGCCGCCAGCGGTACTTACGAGGTGCCGCCGGGACAAAGCCGCACCGTTTTTCTAAACCTGAAAGCGGAGAAAGTGGGGCGTTCCACCCTCCAGTTCAGCGGCCTTTATTGGCCCAAGGGCAACAAAGACCTGTTCAACCCCATTTCCTTGACCCATCCTTTCGAGGTAATCCATCCCTCGGCGGATCCTTACGCTCCACCGGCCGCGCCGGCGCCGACCCAAGCCCCACCGCCGGCCGCCGTGCCGCTGGTTGCTGTGCCTACTATCGCGCCGCCAGCTCCGCAAGCGCCGGCACCTCCGGCACCGGCTCCGCAAGCACCCGCCGCGCCGGCCAACACTCCGGGAGTAGGCGTCTCCTGCAACGCCCCAGCCGCGCCCGGCCAGGAAATTGACCCGACCGCCGGCCTTGCCGATGGCGCGCTGCTGCTGCTGCCCCTGCTGGGCTTGGCGGGATTGGTCGCGGCCCGCGGCCGCCGCCGTCCCTAGCCCTTTCTTGCTGTCTGAACCGGCCGGCCCAATACTGCGGCCGGCCGGAAACCCCCGGTCGGATGCCCGATGAAACCGTCTTTCTTGACTATTCCAATCCTCTTTGCGCTGTTGCTGGCTGGAGCTTTTTTCCTGCCGGATCAGCCGCGGCCGGTTCAAGCCAGCCCCGGCCTCAGCGAATACGCCAACCTGCTGGCTTTCTACCGCGACACTGGCGGGCGTACCCATTGGCGTCCCGAATGTCGCCGGGAGTGGCAGAACGAACGGGCCGAGCTGCGCCCCGGCGAATCCGCCGCCGACTACCCCTCCAGCGTATTAACCCTGAGCGGCGGCCAAGCCGTCGCCATCCGCCTCCGCGACTGCGGCCTCACCGGCCGCATCCCCGCGGCGTTGACCCAGCTGACCGGGCTAAGAATCCTGGACTTGTCGGACAACGACCTCAGCGGCCCCATCCCTCCGGAGATTGAAAATCTGGGCAAACTGACCACCCTGGACTTCTCCGGCAACAAACTTAACGGCGAAATCCCCGGCCAGATGGGCCACATCCCCAACCTGGAACGCCTCCGTCTGAACAACAATCGGCTGCACGGCGAACTGCCCATCCAACTGGGCAACTTAATCCAGCTGGTGGAACTGAATGTAACCCGCAATCATCTGACCGGGGTCGTCCCCCCAACCTTCCGGAAACTGTTCACCATCGAAGCCATCTATCTGCAAAACAGCCGCGGCGGTAACGAATTATACGGCTGCATCGATATCGAGCCTAAAAACTCCGATGCCGGCGTCCCCTACTGCCAGAACGGTAACATCCCCACGCCGGTACCGACCCGGGTACCGTTTCCGACACCCACTTACACCCCGGTGCCGACCTACACGCCCCGGCCGACTTTCACGCCGGTACCGACCTGGACGCCGGTACCTACGGCAACCCCCGAAATTCTGCCGGTAGTGAACCTGACCGCTACGCGCCGGGAAATTCCCTTTGGCGAACCGGTGGAATTAAACTTAACCCTGATCAATCACACTATGCGATTCCGAACCTTTACCGTAACCTTGAAGGCCCCCACCGGCGTAACCCTCGCTGATGAAACCAAAAATTGTAGCAGCAATCTGTGTACCTATCGGGGAGAAACGGAGTCCGGCGATCTACGCTCTTTTCGTTTGCAAGCCCGGGTCAGCGAACCGGGGGAATTGACGATTACCGGGGAAGCGGTCTGGTACTCGGGGGAAACCCGGGAAAATCCCCTCAAGATTCCCCTATCCGCAACGGCCACGGTGCAGCCGGGGCAAGACCCGGTTATCAACCTGCACGCCACGCAGACGCAAGATGTACGAGTAGGGGATGATGTATCCCTCACCCTTACCGCGCAAAACCCCTTGGGGCGGCCGGCGATGCAATTGACTTTGATTCTGCCGGCGCCGAAGGGATGGCATATAAAACAATTGGAGGCCGTCGAGACCTGCAACAACAGCCAGTGCAGCGCCGACTACACGGTGGAACCGGGAAAAGTGCGGCATATCTCCTTTGTTATGGCGCCCAACCAAGTGGGCCCGGCCACCGTGGTTGCCGATATTATATGGAATTTCGAGAACGACCCGTTAAACACCCAAAAGGAGCAGAGAACTCTGGAGGTAACGGCCGGCCCCCGGCCCACCCTACCACCGCCCACCCCATCCCCGGTACCGACACCGCCGCCGGCTCCAGCCATGCCGGAACCGACTGACAACCCGGAATCGCCGCCCACTGCTACGCCGCCGGTGGCAGCAGCGACTGCGCCCCCATCCCCGTCGGCGGCAGCGACCGCGGCGGTAACTCCGACGGCCGCGCCGGATGTAGTGGTAACAACGCCGGTCGGCAGCGGCGGCGGGAGCTGCAACGCCGCCCCGGCCGGCAGTCCCGGCAATACCGGAATCAGCGGAGATATGGCTCTGCTGGGATTGGCTTTATTGGGGCTAATCGGCTGGGCGGGACGCCGCCGCAAATCTTAACCCCCAATCCTACAAAAAATCGGGGCGGGTTATCAGACCCGCCCCGGCTTTTTACCGTTGCATCGCCGGCCGCCCGGCTGCTGCCAACCACCCCTTACAGCGACACCCACCGCCGTTTGCCGCCTTCGGTAACTACCTTGCCGATTTGTTGGCCCGGCGGGAAGTGGCCGGCGGCGACAATCCAATCCTCTTTTTCCGCTTTGTCCAGCAAGGCCGCCCGGTTGGCGTGGCTTTGCGCCTTGTCATAGTCCACCCCGGCGCACCAGCCGGGTTCGGACACTTGGGCGATGTTGTGCAGCAGGTCGCCCACCAGCATTGCCTTTTGCCCGCCGGAGTTCACCAGCACCACCTGATGGCCGGGGGTATGGCCGGCCGCCGGCAGGGTGGAAATGCCCTCGGTTACGGCGTATTCCCCCTCGACAATTTGCTGCAAGCGCAGGCGGCGCAGCGGCATAATCTGCTGCTGCACATGGGGGTTCTCCGCCAGGATGTGCGGCTGGCTGTAGTAGTCGAAATCATCCTTGGGGATGATGTAGCGGGCCCGGCGGAAGTTGGGCGCCGGCATCCCGCCGGAGTAGCGCAGGTTCCAGCCCACATGGTCGGCGTGGAGATGGGTATGCACCACATAGTTGACCTGGTCCGACGGGGAGACATTGGTGTTGTGGATGTCCACATTGGGCGGGAGCATAATGGGGCGCAGTTCCTCGTACAGGTTGCCGGTGAGGTTGCCCCGGCTGGGATGCGGCCCCGGCCCCATTCCGGTGTCCACCAGCACCACCTGGTTTTCCGACCGCACCACAAAGACGCCGTAGTAAAGCTGCAACTGGCCGTTTTCCAGGACCTCCGGATACTCGGCCCAAGCGCTTTCCGGCACCTCCGGGAACATGGCGGCCGGGGGCCGCGGCGGCGGCACCATATCGATGACCGCCGTAACTTCGTAATCGCCGATGGTAACTTTCTCTGCCATAAGTGGGTACCCTCCTCTGTGTCGCTTGCCGCGCTGTCGGCGGCCGGTTAATTCGGTTAACCGGGAGACTTTGCGGCTTATTATAGTCCCGGCCGGGCGGTCGTAATGCCGCCCTAATACTGAATCAGCGAGAACAGGTCATAATCGCTCAGGGCTTTCCGTCCCTCGAGAAACTCCAGTTCAATGACCACGCCGATAGCGGCGGTTTGCCCGCCGGCCCGTTCGATTAGCCCGGCGGCGGCGGCCAGGGTGCCGCCGGTCGCCAGCAGGTCGTCCAGCAGCAGCGCCCGGTCGCCCGGGTTGAGGTCATCCCCCTGCATTTCCAGGGTGTTGACGCCATACTCCAAAGCGTAGTCGGCGGACAGGATGCGGCCGGGCAGTTTCCCCGGTTTGCGAATCAACGCCAGGGGTTTATCCAGTTGGGCGGCCAGCGGCGCGCCAAAGATAAAGCCCCGGGCTTCAATGGCGGCCACGGCGTCCAGTTGATAATCCTGACACCGCTCCGCCAGTTGGTCAATGGAATAGCGAAAGGCCGCGGCGTTCCGCAGCAAAGGGGTAATGTCCCGAAACAGAATCCCCGGCTGGGGAAAGTCCGGGATGTCCCGAATGTAATCTTTCAAGTTCATTGGCAAGAATGTCCCCGGCAGCAAAGGATGGGGATGGGGCGGCGGTATTGCGGCCACAACGCCGTCGCCCCCTTAAAATCCGCCGCCTAGTGTAGTTGACGCCGGGGGCGGCGTCAAGTTTTGCCGCCCGGGACTTTTCCCCTATGTCGGCAAGCGGCCCTGATGCTACCAGCCCGGCACCGCGGGAAGTGGTGCTAATTGGGGCAGGGTGAGCCATCACCAAAAACCCCGGAGCGGCAACGGTTGGCAATGACTATCTCCGGGCTATAGCCAAGCCGGCAACTCCGTGTTACGGTTGCCCCCATCCCGCAACAAAAGGAGGGCAACCGATGCCTAATCTCTACATCTTTGCCAGCTTCGAGTTCCACAAGGACAAGAAGCTCCGCGGCGACTTCTACGGGCAAGCCAAAACCCTTACCCCGCACCGGGTACGCGACAAGTCCCTTGACGAGGCTTATCCCGCCCAAGAGTGGGAAAGCAAAGCCGAAAACGCGATTAGGGAATGCGACGTGGTAGTTGTCCTGGTCGGCCCGGACACTCACAACGCCGATGGTGTCGCGAAGGAAGTCAAAATCGCCCGGGGTCTGAAAAAGCCCGTTCTCCAAATCCGTCCCCGGAAATGGACTTGCGGCGGCGTCCCCGGCTTGGGCGACCCCATGCGCTGGAAATGGAAGCGCATCAACGCCGAGCTGGAAAAGGTGACCGGCAAGCCGGGCCGCCGGTAAAATGTAGGGGCAACCCCAAGGGTTGCCCCTGATTCTCTAAATGCTGTAACCGACTACCCCGCCACCGGCTAAAAAGCCACCGTCCGTATCGCCTCCGCGGCCAGCCGCGCCCCCACCACATTCTCAATCAACCGCCGCTCAATCCCTCGGATGTTGTCCCGCGCCGTAGCGTTGACGCTGAACTCCTTGGCCAAGAGCAGCAGAACTTCCTTGCGCCGGGGGCGGTCGACCGTCGCCAACACCGCCGCCGCTTCCTCCCGGGACGCGGCCGCCTCAAACCTTTGCGCCAGTTCCGGCACCGATTCCGTCAAATCCGGCACCGGCGGCGCCTCCAGCAGTTTCCCGCCCTTGCCGCCATTCTTGCCGTTCCTGTCCTTGCCCGGCTCCTTTTCCACCAACCGCAACTTGCCCTTGCCCTGAATGAGCCGGTCAAACTCCCGGTCATCCATAGCGTTCAAAGCATCCGCAAAAGCAGCGAACAAATTAGCCATAGCCTGCCGCGACTCGCCCATAGCTATGCCTCCTAAACCCGGCTGAGGAATTCGTTAGTCAACTTCGTCAATTCCGCCTCGGCTACGGTGTAGTTGCCCCCCGCAATGCTTCTCAGCACCACCGGCACTCCATACTCCGGCGCCGGCCCGTACGGAGTATCGACGCGTCGGATGAACTGGTCAAATACCGCCAAGCCGGTGCGCTGAATCCGCTCAATAAAGTCGGCTTGGGCGCGGATTGGCGCGCCGCCATAGACCCGTACCATAGTCGGTATTACGCCCATAATGGACGGGGCAATCGAGGCGTAGTCCAGAGTGCCGGCTACCGCGGCTTCGTCGTTGAATTCTTTAACCAGCTCATTGATATGCCGCCGCAATTCCTCAATCCCCAAGGTTGACAAGTAATCCGGTATGGCCGGCACCAACACCCGGTCACACGCCACAATCGCCGTTTTCGTCACGATGTTAAAGTTCGGCGGGCAGTCAATCAGGACATAGTCGTACTTTTCCTGAATCGCCGGGAGTTTTAAGCCGTCAAGCAACCGGGCGTGCAACCGCAAAAAGTTGTTTCGCGATTGCCGCCGGGTGCCGGCGCTCAACCGGGCGGCCAGCTCCAGGTCAATGTTAATCAAGGACAAGTGGGAGCAGATGAGTTCAACGGCGCCCCCGCTTTCGCTTTCGCTGACCACATCGTTGACCGTTGCCGGGGATACGATAAGAGCGTTCAACTCCAGGTTGCGATCCTCGTCCACATAGGCGTCATACCAGTTGCGGATGGTTTTGCGGTTGGCGTAGTTGTACCGCCAAACATCCACATCGATAAAGGAAAAGGTCAAACTGGCCTGCGGGTCCAGGTCAATCAGCAAAACCTTTTCACCCCGCCACGCCAGTTCCGCGGCGATATTGGCAACAACGGTGGTTTTGCCAACGCCGCCCTTGTAGTTGATGACCGAAACGATTTTCACCGCAACTCCCTTTTGCCGCTCCTCAGGTTGCCCTCAATATACCAGATGGGAATACCGGCGGCAAGGGACTAGCCGGCTCCTAACCCGCCGTCACTTCCCGCCCCGGCCGCGCCTTTTCCCGCGCCAAATGCCCCCGATAATCCGCCTCAATCCCCAGCCAAACATACGCCGCCAAGCCCAATAGCCGCTCAAACTGTTGGGCGGTGTCCGGGTCAACCGGGGTTTCTCCGGCCAAGATTCCCTGCACCACATCCAGCGGCTGGCCGCAAAGCCCGGCAAACTCGGCATCCGATATACCCCGAACCTCCAAATACTCCCGCAGTACCGCCCCCGGCGCCGCCGCATAATCTGGGCTAAAAGCATCCCCCATTTCAACCATAATGCCAATGCAGCTGGGGAGTTCCCTGCCGGAATCCCCCCCGTTACACCCCCCGCCCCCGCGGCTCCATCACCGTCACCTGCATATTCGCCGGCAAACTCCCCGTAGTCACCGTCAAACTCCGCCGCGGCTGCGCCTCGCTCACCCCCATCAACCGCAAAAAAGCCTCCAAACTGCCCAGCGGCTCCTTGGCATTAGGGATTTGATAGTGCATCGGAATGACTATTTTGGGGTCCAAATCCTGCATCAGCTGCAAAATCCGCTCCAAATCCAGCGTACAGCCCCCGCCCGCCGGCGCCAGCAGCACATCCACCGGCTGCAACTCCTCCGCCTGCCGCGTCGTCAACGGCATAGTAATATCCCCCAAATGGCACACATTCACATTGTCCATCACAATGGAATACGCCACATTCCGCTGCTCCCGCGGCGTCCCCTCCGGCAGCGAAGTCATCACCCCCCGGGCCGCAATCCCCGAATACTCATACTCCCCCGGACTGTCAAAAACCTTCGGCGACCCGCCCACCTCCGCCGCATTGCTGTGATTGGGATGGGAATTGCTGACCGTCACCACCGCCGCCGGCCGACTCTCCGGCCGCAGCCCCAACGCCGCCGGATAAGGATCCGTCACCACCACCAAATCATCCGACCGCAGCCGAAAGCAGGCATGACCCTGCCAAGTAATCTCCATAACTATCGCCCTCGCCCTTGTCGCCCTTTAACCAGATTGACCAAAGCCCAACTACCGGGCAGCAGGAGGGCGGCCAGACCTAGTTTCAGCAAATCACCGATAATAAATGGGAACAGTCCCCACTCCAGGGTAGTAGCCCAACGGCTTTCGGCCGGGGCGAAAGTGGAAAGCCACAGCAGCCCCGGGACATACAGAATGACATTCCCCGCCAGCATCGCCAGCAAAACCCACGGCTTGCGATCCCAGCCCCGCTCGCACAGCCAGCCCACTACAAAAGCCGCCGGCACAAACCCCACAATGTAGCCCCCGGACGCAATGCTCCCCACAAACCCGGACGCCCCGCCGGCGTAAAAAGGCAGCCAGGTGCCGGCCATCAGATACAGCAGCAATGCCGCCCCGCCGCGCCAACTGCCCAAGGCCGCCCCCACCAGCAACACCGCCAAAGTCTGCCCGGTAATCGGCACCGGCGTAAAGCCCAACTGAATCTTGACCTGCGCCAGCACCGCCGTAAAGAGACACCCCCCGATAATCAGCAAGGCGTCCCGCAGCAGCCGGCGGTTAATTTTCACTGCCGGAAATACGGCATCCGCCAGCGCCGGCCCGGTTCCCTGCAAATCAGCCGCCACTATGCCCTACCAACCGATGTTGTTCCAGCAGTTGCGGTTGGCGCCGCTGCCCTTACAGGTAAGTTTGTGCGGGTCGGACGCCGGTTTGGAAGGAGTGGCCAAGGTAGCATCCGCGTTGACCAGAATATAATACGGCCGTCCGGTCACGAAATTTTCGAGGGTGCTCAGGCTCGGCACCTCGGGATCGTACCAGAGCCAGCTTTTACTGGTGTTGTCGAAGTGGAAGGCGCGGACGAACTTGTTGCCCAGGGGCCGGATGCCCTCCGCTACCGGGGTGCTGGCCGGCTGCGCCTGCTGCACTACCCCGGCGGCCGCAACGGGTTCCGGGGGCGACCAAAGGATAACCCCGGCTGCGATGCCGATAACCGCCCCGACTGCGAAAAGCGGAGCCATTACTTTGCCGATGATTGACATTGAACCCTTCTCTCCTGAATCGTAAATGTTGCCCTGCTGCGGGAATGTTGGGCTGACCGCCGCCGGCCCTTTCCCCAAAGCCGCCGCCGGCCCGCCCTCTATACCTTACTACCCGATTATAGCCGTTGGCAACCACCCCGGAAAATTGCCGCCATCCAGTATAATCGACCCAGGGCGGGGCGGTCAATCCTTGACAGCGCCGCCTTGACAATGCTACCTTGCCTGTTGACGCTCCCCTTAACCGGATACACCGTCCCGATCAGCAAAGAGAGGTTAGATTTATGGCGACTTTTCGCAAAGTATTGGCTATCGCCGGGCTGATTATCGGCTTGGCGGTTCTGCTGAACAACTACTTTTTCATCGCTACCCTGTCCGCCGCCCCGGAAACCGGCGGCGCCGGCCAAGTCATCTGGGACATCATCGACCCCTTGGTCGTAATTGTCCTCGCCGCCATAACCCTGACCCGGGCCGCCGACGCCCTCCGCGCCCCCGGCACCTGGGCCGGCAACTTGATGACGATGGCATTCGGGGTGGTGACCATGCAGTACCTCCACAACTACCTCGTTAAACTGGTCAACAGTTGGCAGGACGCCAGCGTCTGGGCGTGGTACCTCCTGGTGCCGGCCGCCCTGGTCCTCCTCGCCGCCTACGCCATCGAGGTCTTTCGCCAACCCAGCAACCGTTAACCCCCTCCCCCGGCCGGGTTCATACCAACCCCAACCTCCGGGCAAAACCAGAACCCGGCCGGCTCAGTGCTATCGACTGAGGAATCTCGACCCTCCATCACCAGCCCTCTGCAATCCCCCAATCTCCCCAAACTCAAAAGTTTTGAGGGGGTGCGGGGGAACTTTTGTAAAGGTGAGTATTCCTTTATAACAAGTAGTAACCGAATGACGGCAATAAGGGACTTGTCAAATGAGGGATATTGTGATATATGATTAGATTGTCACAGCGACCCGGGCCGTCAGCGGTTCGGAGCGGGAAAAGCGTAAGTCGTTTCAGCGCAGGGATATGGGCGCACTGCGCCCCCTTGTGGACTTACGCTTTGGCCGTGTCGGTCGCTGTGACGAGTGCCTACATCCCAAACGCTGCAAGGGGGTTCTTGTGAAGGCTATTGTCACTTTGGCTGTCTTGGGTATCTTGAGCGTGATAGCTCTGGGGGCTTGCGGTCTGCCGTCGTGCGAGACTGCGAAACACGGGGTCAAGGACTTGTCCGAGGACAACGTGTTTCTGACCGGCGGGTCTCCGATTGTCGATGTCTTGGACATCGAGGAGGTCACGAAAACTGACGACCGTATTAACTGCCGGGGAAGGGCGAGGTTGGAGGACGGTCGGAGTGTTTGGATAAGGTTTGCGGCTTATAACGAGGACGGAACTGAGTATATCAGTTTCCGAACAGAGGGGGCTTATTAGTCCCTTACCGGATTACCTTGGCATTGCTCGGCGGAGGAGACGGGATTCGAACCCGCGAGGGTTGGTGGTACTAGCACCTTCCCTACTTGATTCCTAATCAAGCACCTTAAACCGCTCAGACACTCCTCCGTCGGTCAATGCCAAGGTAATACCCTCCAATATATAGGAGGCAAAATGGCGAATCGCAAGCAAAATGCCAAAAATCAAAAAAATCCAGTGCTGACCAAGGAGCGGTTTGAGCGACTGCTCACGCTGGCATCTCAGCCGGCGAAGGCAGAGCGGAAACCGCCTGGTTCAACAACTGGACGAACATAGGGGTTGTGTCGTGGCGGTGGTTGTAGCGGAAGACGTAGGCGTCCAAATAGCCTTGCAGGTGTTTGGGGCTGATGGCGTGGTGAGTGCCGTCAATACCTCGTTTGGTATTGCTCCAGATGCCTTCGATGTTGTTAGTGTGGGCATTTCCAGCAACATGTTCCTTTGCCCGGTGTTTCACTGTCTCGTGGGCGTATCCCAGGCTGGATAACTGATTGTAACTGGGGAACTCATCGGTATATATGGTAGCAGTTTCGTTTAAGGGGATGCGTTCTTGAATGATAGGAATCAGGGTTTCGGATTTAGTGTTAGGTGTAACTTTGACAACGACCTTACCACCCCGCTCCACCATACCGAAGGCAGGGGTCTTACCCGCTACGCCGCGTCCGGCGTTGAGGCGTTTGTTGAAGTGCTTGTTAATTTCTTTGCCGCCGATGTAAGTTTCATCGATTTCCACGGGGCCAAAGAGGAAGAGGTCGGGGTCTTGGGACATAATCTTACGGATTTGGTTGAACATACGCCAAGCAGTTTTGTAGGTAACGCCAATCTCGCGCTCCAGTTGCTTGGCAGATACTCCGGTTCTGGTGGAAGCCATCAGGAACATAGCGTAGAACCAGGAGCGGAGAGGATTAGAGGACTTGTGAAAGATGGTATCAGCAGTGGGATAGACTTGGCTCCCGCAGAACTGACAGGCGTAGGACTTGCGGTTGGAAACGCGAAAATGAGGGGTAATACGGTCGCATTTCACGCAACGAATGCCGTCAGGCCAGCGAGCGGACTTGATGAAATCCAGACAGGTATCGTCATTGGGGAATTGTTCGTTGAAGTGTTTGATAGTGTATCTTTCCATACTCGTATTATACCATAAACGCTGCTTGTTGTCAATACTTGTTATAAAGGGGTATTCTCAACACGTGTTGGCGTGGCTAAATCCAGCCTTGCTGGAGCCACAGCATAGCCAGGGAACCAACCGCATTTCCGCTTGTTTGGTGTATCCCTTAGTCCGCCGCACCAACCGGTTCAGCTTCCCCCGCAAGACCGAATGCAGCCCTTCGTTCCGATTGGCTTCCCGTCCCTTGCGCGCCACATGGCGGTCCGGCGGCAGCCAGTTATACACTTCGTAGCGGTCCGTGCTGTATTTGGCCGCCTCCGGCAATCGCGCCAGCAACCGCAGAAAAGTCTCCGTATCCCGTCCCCCCACCTCAAAATCCCGCCACCACCGCCCGTCGCTTTCCACCACCACCGCCGTCCAAATCCACAGGGATTGCCGCTGCTCCCCCTTGCGGCAGCCCAGGTAAGTCCACGCCTCGTCCAGGGAAATGACTACGGCCTTAACCCCGGCCGGCCGCAAGGCCGCTTTCTGCTCCCGCGCCAGGTTCAAGGTCTCCCCTGCCGCCACGGCTTTTTTTGAATCCAGGAATAGACCGTTTCCAGCCGCACCCCCAATACCCGACCGATGGCCGAGATGCTGCTGCCCTCCAGATACATCCGCACGGCTTGGCTCTTGACCTGCTCCGAATAGTAGTGGCGGTTGCCCTCCGGGGTATGACGATGCTTGCAGTGGCCACAGCGATAGGTCTGTTTCCCCCGGGAAGTGCCGTATTTGGGCATCCAGTTGGAACCGCAATGGGGGCAGCGCAAGTCGTGGCGATAAGCCCGTTGGGACATAATTCCGCTCCTCTGTCAAAGGGATTTTCCCTTGTTTTAACCCATGCCAACACGTGTTGAGAATACCTATAAAGGGATACTTACCTGTGTAAAAGTTCCCCCGCACCCCCTCAAAACTTTTGGATCGGGGATGGTTGGTTGGGTTGTACGGTGTTGTAGGGCAGGCATTTTAGATTCCTCGGCTATCGCCTCGGAATGACATGGGGGAAGGGCGGGGACGGCCATGCGCTTGGTTATGGTTTTCTTGCCGCGGCGCTGCTCCCGGGGAAACTCAAAAATGAGTTCGCGGCTGATGCCGGTAACGCCGGATTCGCCATCGGTCAGGTAGACCTCCTGGGCGGCGAGAAAGCCGCGGAAGTTGCCGCTTTCGCCGAAGTAGACGGTGTCGTCGCGTTCGTTGCGGTCGCGGCCGGCAGCCCAGGTTTCGGCTTTGGTGAAGGTGTCGGACTGGTCGATGGCGCAGTAGATGGCTTTGCCGCGGTTGGCGGCGAGGGATTCGAGGATGGCGGAGACGTGGGCATCGTCAGCGTCGGCAACGGCGGGGGAAGCTTGCCAGTTGGCGCATTCCCAAGGGATGGAGCGGGGGGCGGCTTGGGCATCAGGGGCGGGACTGGCGGTGATGATAAGGGCGAGGGTTAAGACGGTCAGGGACAGGATGGCAATAGGGAATCGGTAGCGGTTCATTGGGATACCTCCGGCGGCAAGGACTTTTAATGCCAGCGGTATGCCGGTAATAAAAGGGTAAAAAGGGACGGGATTTTTGCTTGACAAAAATCCCGCCCTCTTTTGCGATTGGTGCCGATCTGGGAGGGGAGGGGTTGGCTGCCGGAGGGGTCGAGAATTAAAAATTTAGAATTAGGAATTAAGAATGGGGGGCGGGGGTTCAAAAAAATACGGCGGGGAAATTTCGCGAAATTTCCCCGCCGTGCCGCCGAAAAAGTTTTTGGGGGATATAACGAGGCGCGATGGAGGGTTTTGGGGCGGCAGCAGGGATGCCGATGGGGACGACCTTGTCTCATCTCGAGAAGCCGAGATTCCTCGGCTATCGCCTCGGAATGACAGAAGGGCGTAGGGAAGGGGTGGGGGGGTTGGGAAGTTTTTAGGCAGACAATCGGCTGGTGGCAATGGCGAGGGCGCCGGACTGGTGGGCCAAGTCGGCGGCGGCGGGGATGATGGAGCCGCCGACTACTACCGGGATGGTTTTAGTCTTGGTGGCGCGGCTGAGGATGTCGGCCCGGGCGATGGCGCGCTGGACATCGTGGTTGTCGACGGTTACCGATACTTCGACGGCGTGGTAGATGGTTTCGCCGGTGTCCTTGAGGCGGGCGCGGGTAATGAGGTCGATGGAGCGGAGGGCTTCCATTTCCTCCGGGGTAATCAAGCCTTCGTCGGCGGCGTCGGCCAGTTCGTCGCTCAGGTCGGTGTTGAGATGCTGGTTGACGCTTTTCAGTATGACGAGGCTGCGTAGGCCGCGTTGGCGCTGGTGGAGCATATTGTCGATGTTGGCGTGGACTTTGCGTTCAGCCCAGTCGCCGACGAGCTGGCTGACGGTACCGTCCATTCGGTTGACGGTGCCGACGAGGTGGCCGACGGTGGTTTTCAGGTCTTTGATGTCGGACTTGGCTTCGACCATGTCGGACTTCAGGTCTTTGATGTCGGCTTTGGCTTCGGCTACGTCCTGTTCAATCCGGTCGAGGCGGGCGAAGATGGCGTCGTTGGTGCGCTTCTGCTCCTGGTTGATGGCGCGTTGTTCGGCGATGAATTCCCGGACTTCCTGGGTCAGGGCCGCCAGGGCCGCCGGCAACTCCAGGATTTCTTGGGTCAGCAGAACGCTGCGGAGCTGGTCGCGCCATTCCGGATTGTCCCGCAGGATGCGGAACAGGTCGTTGATGTCGTTGATAGTAGTCGGAGTGGTCATGGCTGGGGGATTGACTCCTTTGGGGTTTGCTTGGGGGTCATTATAACCTTTTTGCTGAGGTCTGTTAAGAGTTCCGTTTGCTTTATGGATAGTGGATGATAATATATTCCCCAAAAGCTGCCCGGTCAAAAGCCCCTACCTCCCCTGAAACCACGCCGGCCGCTTCCCGCTGAACGCCCTTATTCCTTCCTGAAAATCCCCGCTGTAGGCAATATCCGCGATAGCATCTCGTTCCGCCGCCAGCTGCGTCGCCAAGTCGGCGTCCCACGACTGATTAAACAACGCCTTAACCCGCCCGTAAGCCCGCGTCGGCCCCTGCGCCAGCCGATCCGCCGTCTCCAAAGCGTGGCGGTCAAAGCCCTCCGCCGGGCAAACCTGATTGACCAGCCCCAACTCCCGGGCATACTCCGCCCCAATCGGCTGACTGGCCAGATAAATCTCCATCGCCTTGCCCATTCCCACCAACCGCGGCAGCATATAAGTCGAACCCCCATCGGCGGTACAGCCAATGCCGGCATACGCTAGGATAAACCGGGCATTAGCCGCCGCCAGCCGCAAATCGCAAGCCAACGCCAGGCTGAACCCGGCACCGGCGGCCACGCCGTTTATCGCCGCCACTACCGGTTTATCCAACCGGCGGATGCCCATAATAACCTCCCGGTGCAGCGCATCAGCCAGGCGGTTCAGGTGCTGCGACAAACCCTCCGGCCCGCCCTGCTCCAGCTGCTCCGCAAAATCCTTGACATCCGCCCCGGCGCAAAAAGCCCCTTCCGTCCCGGTCAGCAGCGCCGCCCGAATTTCCGGCCGCCGGCAGTCGGCAATCGCCCGCCCCAAGTCGGCTACCATCTCCGGGGACAGGGCGTTGCGCGCCGCCGGGCGGTTCAGAGTAATCACCGCCAGCCCATCCTTGCGGGTAAAATCAACTTGGTTCGAGGACATAGTTCGCCTGCGCCGATACGGATTTCAGGAAAGCGCGGCCAGCAAAGCCGGCAGCCTATCCCGCTCGCTCCACTGGATAACCGTGGAAACCTGGCTCAACCGGTTAATATGCGCCGCCTTCCAATTCAGCGTCTCATCATTCAACAGCGTCAGCTTGCGGTCGACCGTCAAATCGCCGGCGCCGTCTGCCCACATCCCGAAAGTACGGTCCACCGCCGCCTTGGCCCGCCCAGAACGCCCCGGGTCCAGAATCTGCAAGTAAGCCCCCCGGTCAACCCGGTAATGCACTGTATAAACCTGCCCGCTCTCCCCGGTCAGCTTGGGCCGCGGCGCGTACTCGAAACCGCTTTCCGCCAGAAAGGTAGTCAGCTTTTCGGAAAAGGCGGAAAGTTTATGCACCTGCCGCCGCTTCTGCTGATAAGCAGCGTGGGCATAGGCCCGGTGCGCGTAAATCAAATCCGACACCCCCCGCGCCGCCGTCACCACATCCAGAATCATCTGCCCCACTTCCTCCGCCGGGCCGGTCTTGCTCAGCTTGCCGCCGTCCAAGTCCACCCATTCGTCCCGGGCAATATCCCGGGCCGCCTCCATTCCCCAAGAGCTTTCCCACAGGTCAAAGCCGTGGGAGAACGGGTGCATCACGGCTTCGCCCCCATCGTGCACTTTAACCTTACCCCCTGGCAGTTCCTCCAAGTACACGGCTACCATAGAGTCGTCGTGATACAGATAGGGAGTAATGATATTCAGCAGGTCGCCGTAGTAGTGGCAAGAGAACTCCCCGGCCAGGTTTTCCAGGTACTGCTTGACCACTTTGCCGCCGTCGAGACCCATTTGACCCTCCGCTTTCCTCCGGACTAAGTCGGCGGGAAAACCCCGAGTTGACCGGTAAGTACTATATTACACTCCCGGCAGAACTCCAGGAAGGCCGCATTAGGCTCCTCCGGGATTACTTCGTCAGGCGTGTAGGCAAACTCGGGATAAGTATCCTTCCAAATCTGCTTATGCGTCCGCCGCCGCCACTTCTCTTTGTTAATCGCTATGTTGGTATGGTTGCCCTGGACATCCATAGCAAAGATGCGATAACCGACATCGCCCAAAGTCCAAATGAGCGAATAAGACTTCTTGTAAGGGGATACTACCCTTACATTGCCATAAAGCGTCAAATTCCACCCGCCATCATTCTCCACCCTTGCCCGGAACTTGACCCAATCCGGGTCTTGGCGCAAATCGCGCTGCCAACTGATACCCTCGACGATTTGCTTCTCCGCCGTCAAAATCCGCGCCACCGCCGCCTCCGCCGGGTACTCTCCCGCCGCCAAAGCCATCCCGTCCCCTAATCACCCGCCCCCGGCTGCGCCGCCGGCTCCCGTTCCGACCGCCGCCACACTACCGCCGGCACCCGCTGGAACAGTGCCACGATACCCCCGGATACAATTATCCACACCACTGCCAGCGATGCCACTTGAAATCCCTGCTGATAGTACCCCCGCGCCTCGGCCGCCGTCATAAACTCGATGGTCACCGGCAGGCTCAATCCCAATATGGTCGCCCCGATGGTGCTGCCCACGGTATGCCCCATCTGCCGCGTCGTCTCCAGCATCCCCGACGCAAAGCTGCGATTTTCCGGCAGCGTATTCATCACCACCGCGTTATAGGGCGATATGAACAGCGCCGTCCCCACCGACGCCGGCAGCAGCAGCAGCGGTATCCCCCAGATGGGTACATCCGCCGCAAACAACCCCAACATTCCTACCCCGGCCGCGATGAAAAACAGCGACAGCGGCCCCAACCAACGGGGATTATACCGGTCATAGACATACCCGGCTATCGCCGGCAGCCACAACCCGAAACTCTGATGCGGCATCAAGACCAGCATCACCACCAGCGGCCCGTACCCCAGACCGTCCTCGACCACTATCGGCACCAGGGTAAATATCGTCAGCATCGACAAATGGCAAGTCGTGTTGCTGAACAGCGCCATCGAAAAATACTTGCGCTTGAAGTAGCGGAAATCCAGAAAGGGATTCCCCGTTCGCAACTGCATCACCACAAACAACCCGGCCAACGCCAAACTCAGCAAGTGCATCGGCAGGTGATAGCCCAACGCCTCCGGGGAAGTAAAGGACTCCGCCCCATCATGCAGATGCGACCCGGACAGGATAAAGGTCGCCAATACCGCTACCAGTACCGCCGCCGCCAGATAGTCAATCCGTACTCCGGCCCCCTCGGCCGCCGCCTGCTCCCGCTGATACTTCAACACCGGCCAGGCAAAGCCGATGGCCGCCACGCCCACCAGCAGCGCCGACACATAGACCAGCCGCCAGTTGATAAACTCCAGAAACAGCCCGAACAGCAGCAGACCCAGCATCGTCCCGAACCGCGACGCCGTCACCGGCACCGAAAAAGCCCGCCCCCGTTCCGCCGGCTCGAACACCATCGCGATAATGGCGTTGGAGTTGGAAATCACCAGCGCGCCGCCGAACCCGCCCAGCCCGCACCACAAAATCAGCTGATACAGGCTTTGCGCCGTGGTCGCCAGCAAATTGGCCCCGGTCAGTACGCAGATGCCGATAAAGAACATCCGCACATGGCCGAACTTTTCCCCCAGCCGGGAAGTCAAAAACACCGTGCTGCCCAACAGCAACAGGCGGATGACCACCGTCCACGCCGCGTCATCCACATCCACGCCAAAATAGTCGGCCACCGACGGAATCGTCAAAGTAACCGGCAGAAAAGTCAGCTGCACCAGCAGTTGGGACGCCGCCAAGGCCAGCAGCGTCTCCGTCCGCCGCTTGGTGCCGCCCAACTCTCGAAAGCCGGCTACGATATTCAGCCGAGAAAGAACCAGTCCTGCAACGCCCAAATCAGCCACCCCCGGCAATGCCCGGATACCCTTGCCCCATCAGCCTAGTCTAGATAGCCAAGGGAATAATGTCAACCGGGATACCGGCTCATTTAATCCGCTGCAAGCCCGCGCGCGGGAAGCTTGTTACAAAGGGGGGCGACTATCCTGCCATCAGCAAATCATTCCCCCGGAAATCCCCGCTCAATTCCATACCGCAGAGGCCGGGCTGTCGTGTATAATCGGGGATATGGCACAGGGGTTTTCCCGTTATCGGATAATAGTTGGCTTGGCTTTCCTGCTGGCTTTGCTGGCCGGCGGCGCGGCTGCCGGGACGCTGACGGCTCAGGAGGCGGAGCCGCCACCGACGCCGGCGGCTACGGTTAAAGCGGAAAACCGCCAACCGGCGGCGGCCAGCAGCTATGTGGTCGCCTTTACTACCGACCGGGAGCTGCTGCCCGACCAAGCCGACCCCATCATCTTTACCCTCCACGAGGACATCGGCGTCCCCCGGGTCGGCCAACTTAACCCCCAAGAAATACGAATTGCGGCTAGCCAAGTGGCCGCGGTGGACGATACCGCCCTCGGCTCCGGTTCCGGCCCGGCCCAAGCCGTGGTTCTGGACGGACAGGATAACCCCAGAAAACCGACGGTTATATCGGTTTTTCCCGGGGATATGAGTCCCGCCGACGGGACGCAGAAAATCGCCGCCGGGGCCCGGGTCACCGTAACTTTCAGCGTCCGGGCTGGCTTGTCCAACCCGGCCGAGGGCGGCCGCTTCTCCTGGACGGTGCAGAACGGCCGGGATGCCGACCCGGTAGCCGCCGCCCATCCCGATGAATTGGTACGGCAGGCTTTTGGGGAAACGACGGAGCCGGAGACAACGGACGACCTGGTCACCGGCCTGCTGGTGGACTTACAGGTCATATTAAGCAGCGATACCGCCGGCCGGGGTGCGGAAATAGTCGCCATTGGCCGGGGGTTCAAGAACGATACTACCCTGACTTTCTGGCGGGACGGCAACTTTAACGGCGTACGGGACGGCGGCGAAAATGCCCTCTGCGTTACCCAGGTCGGCGGCGACGACATCGGCACTTGCACCTTTACCGTCGTCAGCCCGCCCTTTGTCCCCGGCCCGGGCGATTGCGCCATTAGCGACGGTAGCCCCGGCGCCGGGGTCAACTGCAACTTGGTCAACGCCGTCGACGGCCGGGGGCAAAGTTCAACGATAGTTCTGGAGGGCGACAGCGCCGCCGAGGCCGCCGCGGCGCAGGTTCTGGAATTGGACGGACTGGTGCGCGCTGAGTTCAGCTCCGGCCAGCGCATCCTGATTCATTTGGCTGACTACCCGCCGGGAAGTCTGGCGGCGGTGGAAATTGCCGGCCAGCCGGTGGATTTTCCCGACGAAAGGGTCGGGGAGGGCGGCGTCCTGACTTTCAGCGTAGCCACCCCGCCGGGTCTGCGGGAGGGCCGCCAGGATTTGCGGGTAGCCGTAACCCGGCAGGATAATGGCGAGATTTACGCCGCTCGCGCCACGATTATTGTCGGCGGGCCAATCGTACGGGCTACGCCCCGGGCCGTGCTGCCCAATCAGCGCATCCACCTGGTTGGCAACGACTTTTCTATCGCCGCCAACGGGGAACCGGTAACTATTGCGGCCATCACTATCGGCGGCCGCGCCATTGACGCCCAGCGCATTCACGGCAGTAACCAGGGTAGCGATAGTGCCATAGCAGTGGACAGCGGCGGCAACTGGTCGGCATCCCTTGACCTGCCGGTGAACCCGGCGACCACTACGCCCGGCGAGTTGGCAATAGAGGTGCGGGACAGCCGCGGCCGCGCCGGAACGGTGACCGTGACCGTTGCCCCACGGGAGTTGACGATTACCCCCCTCTGGGGATGGGCGGGCAGCTTGGTAACGGTAGCGGGCCGCCACTTCCCCAGCCGGAATGACCAGGGTTCCGGGGTTCAGCTGCGGGTTATTTATGACGCCGGCAGCAGCCAGACCCGGACTACCGCTCAAACCAACACTGACGGCTACTTTAAGGCGGAGCTGCGCGTTCCCCGCAACGCGGCCGCCCCTTCCACCAATCAAGTGCGGGTCGAGTTCCGGGATGATGAGGGCGCATTGGTCGCCACCGTGGCCGCCCATGATGTGCCGGGCGCGGCTCTGACCCTGTCGCCCCCTGCCGGGCCGCCGGGGACGATGGTAACGGCATCAGCTCAGGGCTTTCGAGGCTTTATGCCGGTGCAGTCGGTAACGGTGGGCAATATCGAGGTTACGCCGGCGCCCCGGCCGGCAACGGATGCCGCCGGCCGGGTTGACCTGCAAATCCTCATCCCGGGTCTAGGCTTAGGTCAGCAGAATGTCGAGCTGCAAATCAACGACATCACCGTCAGCCAGAGCTTTACCGTTACCGCCGCCGGCATAACGGCCGGTGCCGTAACTCCGGCCGATGCCGCCTTGACCAACCTGGGCGGCCGTTTCCTCCGCGCCTTCCACTTCAACAACGACACCAAGACCTGGACTTTCTACGACCCGGCAGCCGGGGATGCCAATACCCTGGAAAACTTCATCGCCGGGGAAAGCTACTGGCTGTTGGTGTCCGAAACCGCCGAAGTTGTCTTAAAGGGCAAAACCCGCCGCCTGACCTGCGCCGCCGGCAACTGCTGGAACCTGATAGTGTGGTAGGGGATATGGCGGAGCGCCGCTTGACTTACACCCGGCCGCTATTTCCGTTATAATCGGCTTATGATTAGCGGACGCCGGGCCGTTTTCCAGTTTTTGATGATGATGTTGCTGGCCGCCCTTGGCGGCGGGTTGGCGGCGGGTTGCGCGCCGCAAGCGGCGCCGGCCGCTAGCCGGGCGGCGGCGGTCAGTACGCCGCCGGCCGCAGTCGCTACTATTGCGCCGCCATCTCTTTCCGCAGAAAAGTTGCCGCCGCGGCCGGGCGTTAAAGCGGTGCCGACACCGTTGCCGATGCCTACGGATACGCCCGTTCCCGTTGCGCCTACCTTGCCGCAGCCTACAGCTACGCCCATTCCGCAGCCGCCGGCCCCGGTGGTAGCGGCCTTTGCCCCGGCTCCGGAGCGGAACTTGTATCAATTGGCGCAGGAGCTGCTGCTGCCGCCCGGCGCGCCGGAGGTGGCGCGGGTGGTGAACCCGGAACCGGTCAGCTACACCGCCGGGCGCAAGGATGATTTCTGGATGGTGAACCTGCGGGATTTGGCGGTGTATCAGTCCACATTTGAGCTGCGGTTGGTTACGCCTAATGCCTATTGGTATGTGGAGGAGGGGCTGCGGGTTAATCAGAATGATTTGGAGCGGGCGGCGGCGGCCTTCGAGGAGCGGATTTATCCCCAAGTCAGCGCGGCTTTCGGAACGGAATGGCGGCCGGGCGTGGACAACGATGTCCATTTGACTATCCTGCACGGAGCGATCCAGGGGGCGGCCGGCTACTACAGTTCCGGGGACGAATATCCCGCCGCGGTGCATCCGCGCAGCAATGAACGGGAGATGATTTATATTAACGGCGCTGTCCTGCGGGTGGGTTCGGCCGCCCATCGCAGCGTGCTGGCTCACGAATTGCAGCACGCCATCCACTGGAATTATGACCCTTCGGAGGCTACCTGGGTCAACGAAGGGTTGGCGGAACTGGCGGTGCGGGCGGCCGGGTATCAGGATGGCAGTATGGAATGGTTTATGCGGCATTCCCACATTTCCCTGGTGCATTGGCCCTTGGGGGATGACTACATTGGGGCGCACTATGGGGCGGCTGCGCTGTTTATGCACTACCTGGCGGAGCATTACGGCGTTGCCGGCGAAGGAATCGAAGGAACCGGTCTCAACACCCTGCGCCCGCTGGTAGCGGAACCGGCGGATGATATTGCCGGAATTGACGCTTATTTGGAAAAGGCGGGCTATAGCGTCGGCTTTTATGATGTATTTCGGGATTGGATTGCCGCCAACTTTCTGGACGCTAAAGAGGGCGGGATTTACGGCTATGGGGACTTGGCGGTGACGGTGCGGCCGCGGCAGAGGATTAACGAGTTTGCCGAACTGAACCGGGCGGCGGCGCAATACGGCACGGACTATATCGAGATTGGGCCGGAACTGGCGGAGCAGCCGCTGCGGTTCCAATTTACCGGGGCGGCGGAAAATGTTTTGCTGCCGACCGAGGTGGGGGATAGCGGCTGCTGGTGGAGCAATGCGGGGGATTCCATTACTTCCACGCTGACCCGGACGGTGGATTTGCGGGAAGTAGATACGGCGGCCTTGACTTATCAAGTGTGGCACAGCATCGAGGAGGATTGGGACTACGTTTATTTGCAGGTGTCCACCGACGGGGGGCGGCATTGGGATATTCTGGAAACGCCGCATACTTCGGACGAAAACCCCATTGACGCCGGCTTTGGGCCGGGCTATACCGGAGCCAGCGGGGGCTGGATTGATGAGACGGTGGATTTGAGCGGCTACGGGGGGCAGGAAATACGGCTGCGTTTTCAGTATGTTACCGACGATGCGCTGAATGACATCGGATTGTGCCTGCGGGATCTGGCCATTACCGTCGCCGGGGTTGACACCGGTGCATCTAACGGCTGGCAAGCCGACGGGTTTATCCGCATCAACAACCGGGTGCCGCAACAGTATATGGTACAGATACTACAGCGTGGGGCGGAGAATCGGGTAACGCGCTTGGAACTGACTGCGAACGGGGCGGGCAGTCTAACCGGAGCGGCGGTAGTGGCGCCGTATCCCGGAATGAAACGGATGATGGCAGCGGTAACGCCGGTAGCCCCGGCAACGCGGCAGCGGGCGGCTTATACCTTGACGGTTACGGCGGCAGAATAGCAGTCGGAAGCCGCCCTTCCCCTTTTAACGGGAAGGGCGGTGATCAACTGCCGGCGTTAGTCAGGTAATAGGTCATTGATTGCAGCGACAGCACCGGGTCAATGTTGCGGATATTGACGCCCGGCGGCACTTGGGGCGCAATCGGGGCGTAGTTAAGGATAGCCCGGACGCCGCAAGCCACTACCCGGTCGATGACGGCTTGGGTGTGGGCGATGGGAACGGCGACGATGGCAATGCTGATTTGCTGCTGACGCACTACGGCGGCCAGGTCGTCCACCGCGGCTACGGTCAGGCCGCCGACGGTCTGGCCGATGGTGTCCGGGTTGGCGTCGAGGGCGGCCACGATCTGAAAGCCGTCGGGGGTAAAGCCGGGGTAGTTAAGGATAGCCCGGCCGAGGCGGCCCACGCCGACCACGGCCACATTCCAGCGGTAGGTCAGCCCTAGAATCTGTTTCAATTCCTCGAGCAGCCGCGCCACTTGGTAGCCCCGGCCCTGTTTGCCGAAGCGTCCGAAATAGCTGAGGTCTTTGCGGATTTGGGCCGGGGTGATTTGCAGTTTGTCGCCCAATTGCTGGGAGTTGGCAACTTGTACGCCCTCATCCAGCAGTTGGCTGAGGATGCGGACATACTGCGGCAAGCGGTCAACGACGACGCTGGGTACATCGTCCCGCTCCGGCTCCTGCGCTGGAAAGTTGCCCGGCATAAGCGCAAATCCCGCCCCTTGGATTGGCAAGGCGTCCCGTTTCCGTCCCTTTGCGATTATATAATCTATCGGGTAGGCGGGAAAGGGTCAAGCCCGGCCGCCCGCCGGCAACGGATTTCGGCCGTAGATTCCTTTGCGGTCAACCTTTCCCACTGCATCTGAACTTGTTGCCGGAGGGCAATCTACTGCGGGCGGTCGGTTCCGGTCAGCCTACCGCTCTACCGAGTCCATTATCCGCGCCACGGTGGACGGGTCGGGTTTGATGGAGCCGTCGTCGATGCCGTGCATCGCGTCAACGATAGCGTCGTGGTAGGGGGTAGGAATGCCGGTTTCCCGCCCCTTGCGGCAAATCAAGCCGTTCATAAAGTCGATTTCCGAATGGCGTCCCTTATGCACATCCTGCGCCATTGATGCCAGCCAGTTGACCCGGCCGCCGCGCCCGGTCATTACGCCATCCAGTTCCTCGAAAACATCCCCCCGGTCGGCGTCAGCCCAAGTAGCGGCCGGGATGCCGTTGATGTCCACTATATTGAGGCCCTGCGCCAAGCCGACCTGCGCGCCCTCTTTAGCCAGGTGAATGCGGATGCGGCGGCAGCGGGCGTCCTGGGCCATATCCTGGGAGCCGAGGGTGGACATAGCGGAGATGGCATTGCCCATTCCGTTCTGGCACAGCTTGGCCCAACGCTCGCCGGGCAGATTGTCGGTGGCATAGGCGGCGTCGATGGTATCCAATTTTTGGGCGATAGCCTCGCTACGCGCCGTGATTTGCCCGTTCTGCTCCCCTACTCGAAAGACCGTATGGCCGTGATTGCGCCCCGGCTCGCCGCCGCGCAGCACATGGCCCGGCTCCCACAGGGCAACCTCGATGTGGGAAGCGATGCAGCCGATTTCCCGGTCGTGGCCGACAATTTCGCCGATAACCGGGTCGTTCCAGCAGTTCTGGAGGGAGATGAAAAAGCCTTCGGGCTTGACATACCGCTTGATGAAGTGGGTAGCCCACTCGGTATCGTAGGACTTCATCGCGATAAAGGCGAAGTCGAAGGGTTCGGTGATGCCCTGGGCGTCGGTCAGATGCAGGGCTTTGACCGGCACGGTAAAGTCGCCCTGGCTGCCGCTGGCGCGCAAGCCGTCGGCCTGCATCTTGGCCACGTGTTCCGGCCACATATCGACAAAGGTAACATCCTCGCCGGCTTGGGTCAGAAAGGCGCCGACATAGCTGCCCAGAGCGCCGGCTCCCATAATCGCAATTTTTTCAGCCATCGCGGTCTCTCCTGAAAGTCGTTTCGGGGAATAGGGTTGGTTTCCAGGGTTTTGCCGGCTACAGGATACCACAGTTTCCCAACCGGTTGCTAAAGGGCAACGGCTGACTTCCGTCACCCACAGCCGCGGCGGCTTTTGGCCCGACATTTTTAACCTTGATTCTCCCGAGTCCCGGCTTTTTGCCTTGACTCGCGTTACTGATTTCGTTATAATACTGACGAAATAAAGCCATCATATTCCCTTTACATTCCGTTAATCGCCCCCACAAACTTTGATAATGGTATTCAATAATTTGATAATAAATTGCCGGCAATATCCCTTGACAGGATACTGCGGAAGGTATATTATTTAATTGAATAGTAAATGCCAGTCAGTATTATCCTGCTGACTAGAGAAAGGAGGAATTAAGGATGATGCACGCGCACCTCAGCGTCCATTTTGACCACCGCCCCGACGGGCTGCTCGGCCGGGTTACCAGAGAGCTGGGTTCGGCTTATTCCTGGCTGGCCGGGCCGGCCCTGTCGGAGCAGGAACGGCGGCACCGGGAGCTGGCGGAAATCGCCGGCCGCAACCGCTTAACCGACGCCTTTTAGCCCCCAGTCAACCCCAACAGCCCATAACCCCGGCGTCAAAAAAGGAGCGAACAACAATGACTACGCCCAAAATCATCAACCCCGAAACCGCCGCTTTCCTCGAGCGGGTGGCCAAGGAAATCATCGTCGCCTACGCGTGGCTTTCCGGCCCCGCCCTGTCCGAGCAGCAGCGCGTCCAGCGGGACTTGGCCGAAGCCCGCCGGATTGAGCGGGAGCTGGATGCCCTTAACGGCGTCTAATCCCCACCGGCCAATCCGCGCCAACCAGGGGCTGCCTCCGGATACCGGAGGCAGCCCTTCTTTATGGTCCAGCGCAACCCGTGAAATTATTCACCCTCTACAGCGCATTGCCTAACAACTCTTGACACAATCCGATTCAAGGTTTATAATCTTTCCATTGATAACCATTGACGATACTGGCGCAGGGAAAGCGGCAAACCCCGGCTGATTTCCGGCGGGCTTTGCCGGCATAACAGGAAGTACCTAATGGAGGTGCCTTATGGTAACGCTGGCGGCGCGACCGCAAGTTGAAAATCCCGATACTATCCTTAACGACCGGGTAAGCCGGGAGGTGGCCCAAATCGTGGCGGCCGCGGAAAAGTCCCAACCGGGCCGCCCGGAAACCCGTGCCTGGAGCTACACGATTCCCTTTGCGGGCGTCCGGTACTACGGCTACCACCAGTAGCCAACCCCGCCTCCTCTATGGCAAATCCTGACCCCGCAAACGGCGGCCGCCGGAACTTCCCGGCGGCCGCTCTTTTGCTTATCTTGGCTGTGGGCGCTGGATGCAATTCTTGGCCGGTTGGGTTACAATGGGTGGGGAGTTATCTTATTTCAGAGAGTCGGTGTGGCAGCTATGGTTACTTTGCTCCGCAAGTTTATCGGCGATCCGGGCGAAAAGGCGGTGGCGAAAATCCGCCAGCAGGTGGTGCCGCAAATCAACGCCCTGGAACCGGCAATGCAAGCCCTTTCCGATGGGGAATTGAAAGGGCAGACTGACAAGTTCCGGGAACGGCTGGCCGCCGGGGAAACTTTGGACGACCTGCTCCCGGAAGCCTTTGCCACGGTGCGGGAAACGGCCCGCCGCGTCTTGAGCCAGCGGCATTATGATGTGCAGCTGATTGGCGGCGTGGCCCTGCACCGGGGGCAGATTGCCGAGATGAAAACCGGGGAGGGCAAAACCTTGGTGGCTACCTTGCCGGTCTATCTCAACGCCTTGAACAAGAAGGTTGCCACTGTGACCGAGGAGGAGGGAACGGCGGAAAGTGGGGACGGAGCGGAGGCAGAGGGTGTTCCTGTAAGCGAGGAGGAGGGAGCGGCGGAAATTGGGGACGGAACGGAGGCAGAAGGTGTTCCTGTGACCGAGGGGAGACGCGTCCATGTGGTTACCGTCAACGATTACCTGGCTTACCGGGATACGATGTGGATGGGGCCGATTTACCACCATCTCGGCTTGACCGTGGGTTGCCTACAGCATGATGCCGCATACCGGTATTACTGGAAGCAAACTGACGACCCCAAAGGTATGGGCATCCTGAAAAAGGTTAGCCGCGCCAAAGCCTACCGCTGCAATGTCCTTTACGGCACCAACAGTGAGTTCGGCTTTGACTACCTGCGGGATAATATGTTCACTCCCGGACCTCCGGGAAGTATGGGAACTGGATACGCGCCGGGAGAGGAGGGTGACGAGGGAATAGTGCAGCAGGAACTCAGCTACGCCATCGTCGACGAGGTGGACAACATTCTCATCGACGAAGCCCGAACGCCCTTGATTATCAGCGGCCCGGCGGCGGAACCGGCGCAGGATTATTACAACTATGCCAAACTGGTGCGCCGGCTGGACGATGGGGATTACACCATTGACGACCGCACCCAAGCCGTTTCCCTAACCGAGGAAGGCATCGCCAAGATGGAGCGGTGGACCCGGGTCAGCAACCTCTATGACCCGGAAAACTTCGATCGCGTCCACTACATCGAAAACGCCCTCACCGCCGACATCCAGAAGCAACGGGATAAGGATTATGTAGTGCAGGATGGGGAAGTGGTCATCATTGACGAGTTCACCGGCCGCCTCCAGTTCGGCCGCCGCTGGTCTGACGGGCTGCATCAGGCGGTGGAAGCCAAAGAGGGGCTGAAAATCCAGCGGGAAAGCGTTACCTACGCCACTATTACCCTGCAAAACTACTTTCGCCTGTACGACAAATTGGCGGGAATGACTGGTACGGCGGCTACTGAGGCCGATGAGTTTTACAAGATTTATGGGCTGGAAGTGGCGGTTATTCCGACCAACCTGGAGATGGTGCGGGAGGATAAGCCCGATTTGGTGTTTCTTAACGGCGAAGCCAAGTGGCAGGCCGCCGTTGAGGAAATCGTAGCCGTCCACGAGACCGGCCGCCCCATTCTGGTGGGCACCGCCTCGGTGGAAGCCTCGCTGGACTTGAGCGAGCGGCTGAAAAGGCGTGGCGTGGCGCATCAGGTCTTGAACGCCAAGAATCACGCTCAGGAAGCCGGCATTATTGCCCAAGCCGGGCGGTTAGGTGCGGTCACCGTATCCACTAATATGGCCGGCCGCGGTACCGACATCATTCTGGGCGGCAAGTTCGAGGACCGGGAACCTGCTGAATGGCAGTCCGAACACGACCAGGTTGTCGACCTCGGCGGCCTCCATGTCCTCGGCACTGAACATCACGATGCCCGGCGCATTGACAACCAGCTCCGCGGCCGTTCCGGCCGTCAGGGCGACCCGGGCAGCTCCCAGTTCTATGTGTCCCTCGAGGATGAATTGATGCAGCGATTCGGCGGGGACCGCATCAAGTCGGTGATGAACTGGAGCGGGATGGACGAGGATACGCCCATCGAGAACAAGCTGATTTCCAAGTCCATCAGCGGCGCCCAGGTCAAGGTCGAAGGCTACCACTTTGACATCCGCAAGCATTTGCTCAATTTCGACGATGTGCTGAACACCCAGCGGGAAATCATCTACACCGACCGGAAGCACATCCGCGACGATATGATAGACACCCAGCGGGAGAAAAAGGAGGGTGACGACCTGCGGGGGAAAATCGTTGAAATGTTGCGGCGGGAGTTTGCGGATCTGCTGCGGAAATACCTGCCCGACCGCCACAGCGATAATTGGGATGTCACTGGCTTTATCTCCGAGTTGATGCTGATTTGCCCGCCGCCGCCGGAATTGGCCGATGAGGATGCGGTGTTGCAGTGGAAGCCGGAGGAAATTGCCCAACTGCTGACGGACCACGCCGAAACGGTCTATGCCGACCGGGAGCGGGAATTAGGCCCGGAACAGATGCGGACGGTGGAGCGGTTGCTACTGCTGCGCGCCATTGACCTGCATTGGGTCAACCACTTGACGGCAATGGAAAACCTGCGTACCGGCATCGGCTTGCACGCCTACGGGCAGCGCGACCCCTTGGTGATGTACCGCACCGAGGGCCACAAATCCTTTCAGGAACTGCTACAACGGATGCAAGGGGATGTGGTGCATTCCCTGTTCCGTGTAACTGTTACGCCGGCGCCGGTCAATGGTACGGTCAACGGGGCGGGCAATGGCACGGCCGCCGCGGCGGCGCGGCGGCGGGTTCCGGCAGGGGTTTCGGCCAGCCCGATGCAAGGCGTGGTGGGCAACGGGCGCAGCGGCGTACCGGCGGGGACGAAAATCGGCCGCAATGCGCCCTGTCCTTGCGGCAGCGGGCGCAAATACAAACGCTGCTGCGGGGGCAATGGCTAGGTTCGGGGACGGTTTTTTATCCGCCGCCGGCTAACCGGCAGAGCTATACGGAGGTGAACGCGATGTCCATCCTGAAAATCGTTCTCTATGGGCTGCCCTTTGTGGCGGCGCTGGCTGTGTTTTGGGTGGGATTGGGTGTGGGCTTGACGATGGAGCCGGCCGCCGGCACCATTCTGGTAGCGGCGGCCCTGCTGACCGCGGCCCTGAATGTGGGGTGGATTGTGGCGTATAACAAGAAGTAGCGGGCGGCCGGCGGCGGGAAGGGGGGGTTCCTTAACGGCAGCGCCGGCAACAGGGATAACCGCTCCGGGGGAGTTAGGGCGGATTTCGCCGTATAGCTCCCGGCCGGGGCGGTTATGTTTTTGCAATGAGGGGCGGCGGGGGACAAATTACCGGACTACCGAGTAATAGGGCGGGCCCCAGTCAATTTCCGGGTTTTCCAGCATCAGGTTGATGAATATAGGCACCAGAAAGGCCATTATGCGAGCGCCATCCTGAACTTGGTCGCGATTGCGGCTGCTGCGCCAAGTTGCGCCGCCGTGGATCAGCTGGTTGCGGAGGACATAGAGGCGGTCGAAGAGGGTATCCAGTATCATCCCGGTATCCTGGCGGGCCAAAGCACCGCGAATCCGGGATTGGCTGCTCTCGAACCGCTGTTTCCAGTCCGCAAATCCGAGAACCCGGTTCTGGTATTTCCAGAAAGGATCGAATACAAACTGGTTATCCATCAGCAGCCGGATGGGGCCGGTAAACCGGTTCCAAACGGCGTTGTAAATTAACCGGTCTTTATCCAAGGGGATTACCCGCTGGAAATACTTACTAAACCGGCTGCGCTCGCTCTCTGATTCGGCGAAGTCCAGGTCGGTGGCATAGGCGGCGTTGAAGGAAATCCAGTAAAAGATAAAGGCGGCGTCCAAGTCGTCTTTTTCCTGCTCGGCTCGTTCCAGCCAACTGACGGCTCGGCGCATCCGCAAGCCCAAATCGCTATCGTCATCACTGGCGAAAAGGGCAACCCGCTTCCCTTCCAGTTCCGCATAAGTCAAGCCGGGCAGGGTCGGGTCGGTCATACTGAACCTTCGGCAAGGGGGGTTAAAGCGGGGCAAAAAGTGGTGCCAAGGGACAGAATCGAACTGTCGACACCGGCATTTTCAGTGCCGTGCTCTACCAACTGAGCTACCTTGGCAGGAAGTGAGTATATATTAAGGGGAATTGGCGGGGCTGTCAAGGGGTTGATTTAACCGACAAATGTTGAGAATACCGAGTTGCCGGCTAATTCCAGCAGGCGGGCCGGGGTTATGGTGTTGCGGTGGTGGGGGCTGGCGGCGGGTGCGGCGGCGTGGACCCGGATGTAGTTGTCGGTGAGGCCGCGCCATTGGGTCAGGGCTTGGTCTTGTTTGGCGGATTCCCACAGCACGGGGCGGGTCTGGCCGATTTGTTGGCGGCGGAAGTGGTTAAAGCCCTCTTGGGCTAATTCCAGGGCTTGGGCGGCGCGGGCTTTTTTGACCGGCGGGGAAACTTGCCGGTCGAGATAGGCGGCGGTAGTGCCGGGGCGGATGGAGTAGGGGAATATGTGCAAATCGCTGAACTGCATCGCCCGCACAAAAGCCAGAGTTTCCTGAAAGTGAGCTTCGGTTTCGCCGGGGAAGCCGACGATGAGGTCGGCGGTAATGCCGGCGTCCGGGATGGCTTGGCGAATCAGCTCCACCGTGGCGGCGAATTGGGCGGTGGTGTAGCGGCGGCGCATCGCTTTGAGGATGGGGTCGCTGCCGCTTTGCAGGGGCAAGTGGAAGTGGGGGCAGAGGCGCGGGTCTGCCGTCCACAAGTCCAGCAGTTCCGGGCTGATTTCCTGGGGCTGCAAAGAGGATACCCGCAGGCGGTCAATAGCGGTTTCAGAAAGGATGCGGCGGAGCAGTCCGGCCAAGTCGATGGCTGGCAAGTCAAAGCCATAAGTACCCAGTTGAGTGCCGGTCAAGGTTACTTCCCGGCTGCCGGCTTGCGCCAGTTCCCGGATCTGCTGTACCAGTTCCGCCGGGGGAATGCTGCGCTCCCGGCCGCGGACTTTGGGGACGATGCAGTAGGCGCAAACCTGGTCGCAGCCCTCTTGAATTTTAACCATTGCCCGGCTACGGCCGGGGACGGTTCCGGGGAAAGGCAAGGGCACCGGCGGCGCGGCGTTGGCGGTCGGGGGCGCGGCTGGGTCGAGGGCGGCCAGAGTCAGCGCGACCAGGTGGTCTTTTTCGGTGTTGGGGATGACCATTGAGACGGCGGGAAGTTGGGCCAGTTCGGCAGCGGCCCGTTGGGGATAGCAGCCGGCGGCGACGATAAGGGCTTGCGGATTGGCGCGGCGGGCGGCGCGCAGGGCTTGGCGGGCTTTGGCGTCGGCGGTGGCGGTAACGGTGCAGGTGTTGAGGATGTAGATGTCGGCCGCGGCGGCCGTGGCTACGATTTGGCAGCCGGCGTCCTGAAACTGGCGGGCCAAAAGGCCGCTGTCGGCTTGGTTCAGCTTGCAGCCGTGGGTGGCAATGGCAACCCGGGGATGGCCGGTGGGGACAGCCGCCGGGTCGGTAATTGGAGCCGCATTAACGGTCATTTTTGAGCCTCGGGGGATGGGGTATCGGCAAAGTCCCACAGCCGTTCTACGGCCGCGGTGGTGTCCTCTAAAATCTGAAAGACCTGCTCCATACGGCGGCGGGATTCCCTAGCCCGTTCGACAGCGTCGGAGAATTGGTCGAGACGGGCAAAGGAATCGCGGATGCGGCGGTCGCGGAGCCGCCGGCCCAAGCGGTTGGCATAAACTTTGACGGCGGCGTCATCAGCCAGTTCTTGACCCCGGCTCAAGGCCGCCCCTTTGACGGCCAAGGTAAGGCTGCCCCACAGCAGTTCCTCGGCGCGCAGCCAGCGGCCGGCTTGCATTTCATCCAAAGCATCATCCCGCAGGCGCAGGCTCTGGCTGCGGTAGCGGTCCAGGCGGCGGTTCACGGCGGCATTAACCATAATCAGCCCTTGACGGCAGCCATCCCCGGCGGCGGCAGCTGGAAGGGCGGCCGCAAGTTGGGGATGGGAATTTCAATGACGGCGGGACGGTCGGCTTTGAGAGCGGTACGCAGGGCGGCGGCCAACTCCCGATGGTCGGTAAGTTTGATGCCCAATGCGCCGTGAAGTTCGGCGAGTTGGGCAAAGTCGGGGTTGTGCAGGTCGGTGCCAATGGCGCGGCCCTGGTAGCGGTGCATCTGGTCGGCCCGGGACGCGCCGAGGACGCCGTTGTTGAAAACCAGGGTTACGGCGTTGATGCCCTCACGGACGGCGGTGGAGAGTTCGCTGCTGGCGTACATAAAGCCGCCATCGCCGCTGATGGCGACTACCGGGCGGTCGGGGCAGCCTACTTTAGCGCCAAGGGCGGTGGGAAAGGCGTAGCCCAAGGTGGCAAAGTAGCCGGAAGTGAGGTAGGAACGGGGTTTCAGGACGGGAAAAGCCAAGTTGCTCCAGTAGCCGATTTCGGTAACGCCGCTGACCAACAGGGCGTCATCCGCCAGTTCCTGACGAATAGCGGCGATGATTTCCAGTTGGAGCGGCGCCAATTCCCGGAGGGCGGCGGCGGTTTGCTGACGGATGGATTCAAATTCAGCGGCTTGCCATTGGCTGGCATGGGTACGGCCGCCGATTTCCGCTAGCAGTTCTTGGACGCCCAACAGCGCATCAGCAACGATGCCGATTTGCGGGGGATGATTGCGGGTCAATTCCGCCGGGTCAGCGTCAATGCGGATTAGCTGCTGATGGGGTTGGATGCTCCAGGGCGGGTTGGGCGTCAGGTTCAAGCGGCTGCCTACCGCCAGGATGACATCGGCTTGGGGCAAAGCCAGCCAGCCGGGGCCGTGGCCGTAATAGAATGCGCCGAGGGCGTTGGGATGATTTTCGAGAATGACGCCCTTGCCCTCCGGAGTGGTGATTACCGGGGCGTTAAGGGCGGTTGCCAATTCGACCAATTCGGTGGAAAGGTTGGCTTCCCGGCAACCGCCGCCAGCCCAGATTAGGGGGTGTTCCGCATTAGCCAACAGCGCGGCGGCTTGGCGGATTTTGGCCGGGTCGGGGGACTGCTTTACCGGCCCTTCCCGCTCGAGCAATTGAATATCGGCTTGCGCCGGCAAGACATCCCAAGGGATTTCCAGTTCCACCGGGCGGGGGCGGCCGTCGGTCAGCTGCTGCATTGCCAAGTGTATCAAGTAGGGAATTTCCGCGGCTTGGGTAGTGCGGGCGTTCCACTTGGTAATGGGGCGGAAAACCGCGAGTTGGTCTGCGATTTCGTGGAGGGCGCCGGTCTGCCGGCCGAGGTTGTAGCTTTCCATCTGGCCGGAAATCAGCAACACCGGGGAGGAAACGGCGTAGGCGGTGCCGAGGGCGGCGGCGGCGTTAAGGGCGCCGGGGCCGGGGACAACCAGGGCCGCGCCGACTTTGCCGGCGGCGCGGGCGTAGCCATCCGCCATATAAGCGGCGGCCTGTTCGTGGCGGACGGTTACCAAGCGGAGGCCGGGAGCGTCGTACAGGGCGTCAAAGGCGGCCATCAGCTGGACGCCGGGCAACCCGAAAACTACTGCGACCCCTTCCCGGAGGAGGGATTGAACCAGGGCTTGGGCGCCGGTCATAGTTGGCATTGGCGGGAACCTCGGGCGGTATTGGCAAGAGTGGTTACTATGATGATGATAGTTGGGGACGGTGTCAATGGGGGTAAGGGAATTTGATGCAGAGACGCCGCTGATCTTTTGTCTTTGCCGGGAAAGATACCCCATACCCTAATCGCCCCTTTTGTGGTATAACATTCCTGAAAATCGACCCCATACCGTTGACTGCTGAGGATTAGGGTTATGCAATACGATGTCATTATCGTTGGCGCCGGCGCCGCCGGTTGCGTGTTGGCTGCCCGTCTCTCCGAGGATAGCCGCCGTTCCGTGCTGCTGCTGGAGGCCGGGCCGGATTACCCGGACTTTGACCAGCTGCCCTTGGACTTGAAAGAGGGCAACAATATGTGGCGGTCGGCTTACGGCCCCCACAATTGGGGCTATACCGCCACCGCTACCCCTTTGCAAGCCGCGCCGTTGCAGATACCCCGGGGGCGGGCGACCGGCGGCTCCACTGCCATTAACGGGCAGGTGCTGTTCCGGGGCGTCCCGGAGGACTATGACAACTGGGCGGAATGGGGCAACGATGAGTGGGCCTATACCCAGGTGCTGCCCTATTTCCGCAAGTTGGAGACGGATTTGGATTTTCCGGGGGATGATTTTCACGGCGGCAGCGGCCCCATTCCGGTACGCCGCTACAAGCGGGCCGAATGGCTGCCCCACGCCACGGCCTTTTATGATGCCTGCGTTGACTTGGGCTTTCCCCAAGACCCGGACCAGAACCATCCCGATTCCAACGGCATCGCCGCCCGTCCGCTGAACAACATCGACGGCGTGCGGATGAGCACCGCCTTGACTTACCTGAACCCGGCCCGGCATCGGATGAACTTGACGGTGCGGGGCAATGTTACCGCCCATCGCATCCTCTTTGACGGCAACCGGGCGGTAGGCGTCGTTGCGGAAAGCGGCGGCGAAGTCTTTACCGTTACCGGAGCGGAAATTATTGTCAGCAGCGGGGCCATTGCCTCGCCGCAACTATTGCTGCTCTCCGGCGTCGGCCCGGCGGAACATTTGCAGGAAATGGGCATTGCGGTGGCACATAACCTGCCCGGTGTGGGGGAAAACCTGCGCGACCATCCGGCGGCCTTTACCCTGTTCCGCGGCAGCGGCGCGCCGCCGGATGACTTGGCCCCCACTATTCAGGTAGGCTTGCGGTTCAGCTTGGAGGGTTCGCCGACCCGGGGCGATATTCAGTTGGCCCCCATTCTGATGAACAGCGAACACCGGCCGGCTAATGTATCAATTGAAAGCGACGATTTTCATTTCGGTTTCAGCGCCGCCTTGCAGAACGCGGTCAGCGCCGGCCGGCTGCGGCTGGCCGCCACCGACCCGCACACCCAGCCGGTCTTGAATTACGATTACCTTTCCGACCCTTACGACCGGGAACGGATGCGCGGCGCCGTGCGGGCCGGGCTGCGGATTGCCGACCATCCCCTGTTTCGGGATATTATTGTGGAGCGGTTGAATCCTACTGACGCCGATTTGGCGTCGGATGCTGCGCTGGACAATTGGCTGCTCCGCAATGTCGGCACCCAGCACCATTCCTCCGGCACCTGCAAGATGGGGCCGGCTACCGACCGGATGGCGGTGGTGGACCAGTATTGCCGGGTTCACGGTTTGGCAAACCTGCGGGTGGTGGACGCGTCGGTAATGCCGGATGTCATCCGCGCCAACACCAACGCCACTACCATTATGATTGGGGAACGGGTAGCCGACTGGATGAAGGAAGGGAAGTAGGGTCAGCTATCGCTCCGGACTTCCCGCGGAGGTTTCTATGGACGCCTGTAAAGTGGCGGATATTCTGCATACCGAGTTCGGGAACAAAGGGTTCCGCATCCGCGATATTAACGATGGCGCGATGCAGCAGCTAACCGAGTTGATGGGTATCACCGAAACCGATGCCCACCGCCGCAGTACCCGTGTGGGGAAAGCCATCGGTTCGTTGGAAGGTGAGACTTTTACCTTGCCGGGGAAGTATGCGGTCAAAGTCGAAGTGGTACGGCCGGCCAAACCCGACAAACCCTTGCGTTACCGGTTGGCCCCGTCCGATTCGGTCGATTAGCGTATCCTGGCGCATCCCGCTCCCGATACGGAGGGCAAGGGTCGCAGCTTTTAACCCCAACTTTAAGAATGGCCGGCAGATGAAGTAAGGGCAGCAGGGGCGGCAACCGGGCCGCGCCGTTGCCCGCCGGGAGGTTTTATGGATACTTGGAAAGTGGCGGAAATCCTGTACGACGAGTTCGGGGAACAGGAGTTCACCACCAACCAGATTACGCCCAAGACAATGACCAAACTGACCCGGGCTATGGGCATTCCTAAAATGCCCAAGACCGCCGCCCGCCAGCGCAACGCCCGGGTAGGTCGGGCCATCGGCTCGATGGATGGCAAAGTCTATTATATCTTTGACCACGAGACCCAGGTCGAAATGCGCGTGTCCCGCCCGGTCAAAGGAAACGGGACGCGCCGCTTCCGCTTGGCTCCCCCGGAAGTGGTCAAGTACGATAACATCCCCTTTTCCATTGGCCCCTTGTCGGGGCTGCAAGTGCCGGAGACCGGGCTGACCTTTCAGGTGGCGCTGATTTATGATAAGGACTACGGTTACACCGTGTTTTGCCCGGCTCTGAACGGCTGCATTTCCGATGGCGACGACAAGGCGGAAGCCCTGGAAAACATCAAAGAGTGCATCAGCTTGGGCTTGAAAACCCAAGCTCGGGAAATCCAGCAAGAAACGGAAACCCTGCTGAAACGGTATAATGATGCGGGATACCCGGCGGAACTGGCTACCGTGAGCATTGGCTAGGCCGGTATCCGATGCCGCCATTTATTACCGGCATTTCCTTCAACGACGCCTTGGCCCGATTCCGGGCGATTGGTTGGAATGAGGCCGGGCAAGAGGGTTCCCATCGCAAGTTAGATCATCCGAACTGGCCGGATCCAATCTATTTGCCCGACCACCGGCGGCGGGATTTGCGCCCGGGGACCTTGGGCGGCGAAGGGGAAAAAGCCGGACTGACCACGGAGCAGTTCCACAGCTTGGCTGGCTCCGGCCGCCGCCGCAACGCTCGGCAAATCCGCCGGGAAGTGTACGGGATGGAAAATTAGCGCAGCGCAGAGGTGCTTATGGACACTTGGAAAGTGGCGGAAATCCTGTACGACGAATTCGGCGAGCAGGAGTTCACCACCAGCCAGATTACGCCCAAGACAATGACCAAACTGACCCGGGCCATGGGCATTCCTAAAATGCCCAAGACCGCCGCCCGCCAGCGCAACGCCCGGGTGGGTCGGGCCATGGGCGCGATGGAGGGCAAACTCTATTACATCTTTGACCAGGAGACCCAGGTCGAAATGCGCGTGTCCCGCCCGGTCAAAGGAAACGGGACGCGCCGTTTCCGCTTGGCGCCCCCGGAAGTGGTCAATTTGGACGAAATACCCTTTCCCATCGGCCCCCTGTCCCGCCTGCAAATCCCGGAGAGCGGGCTGACCTTTCAAGTGGTACTGGTTTATAGCCCGGACTACCAGAGTTACGGCGTGTTTTGTCCGGCCTTGGGCCGTTGCAGTTCTCAGGGCCGGAGCAAGGAGGAAGCCTTGGAAAATGTCAAGGAGTCCATTACCGGATGGCTGAAAGGAGAAGCCCTCGACATCCAACAGGATACGGAAACCCTGTTGAAAGACTACAGCGCGATCGGGTGCTTGACTGAATTGGCTGCGGTCAATATCGGCTAGGGCAAGTAAGCTATGCCGCCGCGCATCCCGGGTATTTCCTTCTCCGATGCTTTGCGACGGTTCCGGGCGTTGGGATGGCGGCGAGTCCGACAGGGCGGCTCCCACCTTCAATTGAAACATCCCAATTTGCCCGGAGTAACTCTTTCCTTACCCGACCACCGCGGGGATGTTGACCCGTCAATCCTGGGCGGCGAAGTGGAAAAGGCCGGGTTGACGGCGGCGCAGTTCCACAGCTTGGCCGGCTCCGGCCGCCGCCGCAACGCCCGGCAAATCCGCCGGGAAGTGTACGGGCTGGAAAATTAGACCAACGCGGGGCAATCGGCCCGGTACCACCAAGTTTAAGGAGATGCTATCTGAAATGACCAGCAGCAACCCGGAAGTAAGAATTGAACGGGACTCGATGGGGGAGATGCAGGTTCCTGTGGATGCCTTGTATGGGGCGTCGACGATGCGGGCCGTGCTGAACTTCCCCATCAGCGACCTGCGGTTTCCCCGAGCCTTTATCCGCGCCTTGGGCTTGGTCAAACAGGCGGCGGCTCGGACTAATATGGGCCTCGGCGTCCTCGATGAAACCATTGGCAATGCCATTGTCGCCGCCGCCCAGGAAGTGATTGACGGGCATCTGGACCGCCACTTTGTCCTGGATGTCTTTCAGACCGGCTCCGGGACTTCCACCAACACCAACGCCAACGAAGTTATCGCCAACCGGGCGTCGCAAATCCTCGGCGGCGATTTGGGTTCCCGGCTGGTTCATCCCAACGACCAAGTGAACTTGGGGCAATCCTCGAACGATGTAATTCCCACGGCAATGCACTTGGCGGCGCTGCTGGCCATCAAAGAGGATTTGCTGCCCGGCCTGGAAACCCTGCGCGACGAACTGCAAAAGAAGTCGGATGAATTCTGGCCGGTCATCAAGACCGGGCGCACCCATTTGCAGGACGCTACGCCGGTGCGTTTGGGGCAGGAATTCCTCGGCTTTGCCGGCCAAGCCGAAAACGGCATCCGGCGGCTGCGGCGGGCCCAAGAAGCGTTGGCGGAGGTTGCCTTGGGCGGTACAGCCGTCGGCACCGGGGTCAACACCCACCCGGAGTTTTCCGCCCGCACCTGTCAATTGCTGTCGGAAATTACCGGTGTAACGGTGCGGGAGACCGACAACCATTTTCAAGCCCAAGCCACCCTCGACGCGGTGGTCGAAGCCAGCGGCGAACTGAAAACAATTGCCATCAGCCTGCACAAAATCGCCAATGACATCCGCTTTATCGCCTGCGGCCCCCGGGCCGGCTTGGGCGAAATCACGGTGCCGGAAGTGCAGCCGGGCAGCTCCATAATGCCGGGCAAAGTCAACCCGGTCATTGCCGAATCGGTTATTCAGGTAGCGGCGCACGTGGTCGGGAACGATGCGGCGGTTACGCTGGCCGGGCAAGGCGGCTACTTTGAGCTGAACACGATGATGCCGGTGGCGGCCTACAACCTGCTCCAATCCATATCCCTGCTGGCGGCCTCGGCCAACAACTTCGCCGAGCAGTGCGTCAAGGGTATTCAAGCCACGGCCGTAGGCCCGGCGATGGTGGAAAAGGGGTTGATGTTGGGGACGGCTCTGGCCCCGGCCATCGGCTATGATGCGGCGGCAGCCATCGCCAAGGAAGCGGCAGTTACCGGCCAGACCATCCGGGAAGTAGCCAAGCTCCGCACCCAAATTACCGACCCGGAACTGGAGCAGTTGCTGAACCCGGAGGAGATGACCAAGCCCAGCCTGGAAGTGCGGGGCGGCGGCGGTTAGACCATCAGCCGTTTGGATTGAACGGTACCGGCTCTGTCGTCTTAGGCTTGCTCCGGGCGGCGCAAAGGCAAATCGAGAAAAGAGAGGTAGCAAGTTATGGCTTTGGTAAGGTGCGTAACCGAGATGGGTATGGGGGTGGATGTCCACGGCTTGGACTACACCAACGCGGCCAAGCGGGCGGTGTTTGACGCCCTCCATCACAGCAGCCTGGGGTTTCAGCGGCTGCTGGGCAAGACGGCGGACGATATGCGGGTGGATGTGACCATCGGCGTCCCGGAGCCGGGCCAAGTGGACGGCGACGCGGTGATTGCCACTTTGCCGCACGGCACCGGCTACATCAATGTGGTGCATGGCGGCCTGCAAGTGCTGAACGCCGAAGGCACTGATGGCACCCTGATTGCCAACGCCATCGTCATCGTCAGCTTCGACGACGGGAAGTAGTCAGCTCAGCCCCGGTCATTGCCCAAGAGGGTAGCAACAAAGAAAGCCCCGGCTCCAGAGCCGGGGCTTTTGGCTTGGTCCGCTGCCGGGCCGGCTGACCCGGGTTTAGTGTTCCTGAGGGGCGCGGGTGCTGAACACCTTATTGCCCTTCTGGAAAATGCACTTGCGGATGTTGTTCTCCAGGTCGGTAATCTCCATTTCCCGCAGGCCAATGTAGCGTTCCTGGGCCGCCGGGCTTTTGAGATACTCGTAGGTCTTTTGGAGAACTTCCTCCTCCGAATCGCCGGTGATGATGGTCTTGTCCCGGGAGTCGGACAGGAAGTTGCTGGGGCGGACATAAAAGACTTCGGGCATAATCTCCTCCTCCGTATCATGCCGGGTGAACGGGTAAGCAGTTTATAAATACACCATCCGGGTGGGATTGTCAATGGCGGGAAGTCCCGGAAAGCAAAAACAACCGCGCCTACTCCGGCATATTCCCTACCCCAACCGGGGCATTACTTCCCGGCTGAACAGTTCCATCGACCGCAGCACCTTGTCCCGGCTCATCCCGCCGAAGTCGAAGTTGCAACCGAAGTAGTCAATGCCGTGGGCTTGCAGTTCCCGGATTTGAGCGACGCACTGGTCGGGAGTGCCGAGGATGGCCCGGTTCACCGACAGATAATCGTAGCTTTCCGGCAATTGGGCCCGCTGCCGCCGCCAGTCATCCATCCGTTGATAGACTTCGCTGCCGGTGTCGATGTGCCGCCGCCACTGCATAATATCGGCTACCCAGTTAATCCGCGCCTCGGTGTCCCGCCGCACCTGTTCCTCGGTTTCCGCCACATAAAAGTAGCGGAAAAAAGGGATTTCCGCCATCGGCCGGTTATGCCCGGCGGCCGCCGACAATTCCACGAAGCGATGGCACAAATCCAGAGCGGCGGCGGTATCCTGCACCACGGCGATGCAAAGGTTATGGCCGGTGGCAACCAAAAACTCGAGGGTGGCCGGGGTGCGGGTAGCGGCGATATAGATGGGGGGATGCGGCTGCTGCACCGGCGGCGGCACCAAGTTGATGTCGTCCAGCTTGTTAAACCGGCTTTCGTAGCTGAACCCGGGAGTAGTCCACAAGCCCTGAACGATTTTGACAGAGTCCTGAAAGCGTTCCGCGCTTTCGGCCGGGTCGAGGCCGTAGCCGGTGTATTCGTAGCCGCCGGAACCCCGGCCAAAGCCCACATCCAAGCGTCCGCCGCTGACCACATCCAGCATCGCGGCATCCTCAGCCAGCCGCATCGGGTTGTGCAGAGGGGAAACCAGCACCGCCGTGCCGACCCGGATGGTTTTGGTATGGGCGGCGATATGGGTAGCCAGAATCAGCGACGAAGGCACCATACTGTAGCGGGTGAAGTGATGTTCAGCCAGCCAAGCGCTGACAAAGCCCAGCTCCTCGGCGTACTGAATCTGCTCAGTAGTTTCGGCGATAATCTGGGCCGGCTCCGTTCCTTCCGGCCAGGGGACATGGGTGAAAAAGGCGAATTTCATAGCGTTTCCTTGTTTGAGGGGGGATTAGTTAAATATACACCATATCAGGACATTAGGGTATTGACTAAAGCCCGGGATATTGATAGATTAGGGGCGGTATGAATATCCACCAAGACGAGTACCTGCCGCCTTCCGCCCTGCAATTCTTGAGGGCGGCTTATCGGTTCGTGGACTGGGAATGGCAGCACTTGGGGCGGGAATCTGGCGGCGACCAAGGGTTTGAGCGGTGCTTTCGGGAGAGTTGCGTTGCTAATCTCCCGGAGTGGACTATTTCCCAAGAACGGGAAACGCACCTTGGACAAGGGTTAGAAACGGCGTCTGGCGTACTCCACGAAGTTGACATCGTGGCGCAAATTTCGGACTTGGTGGCCGTGGCGGAGATTAAGAACCGTGCCAACCCGCCGGAGAAAAATGACGCCATCATTTTCTTTGCCAAGTTGTTGGATTACTTGGCCTTTAATCCGTCCCTGCTGATGGGGGAAGTGTTGCCGGTGTTTATCTCTAGTGGCACCTTTGACGAACACGGACTTGCGGCCTGCTTGGGGCTGGGTATTCACCCGATTGCGCCGGGGCTGCGTCCGTTGCCGGTTCTGGTATATAGTGCTTGGAGAATGGATGCCGAAATTCAGAAAGTTGCATTGGCGAGGGACACTCAGGACGCTTTCGAAGAGTTCTGCGTAGAACTAAATCAGCTGTCCGCGGACTTGGAAGAAACTTGGCTAACCAACCGGTGCGGGTTTGATTCGGAAACCGCCATAGTCCTGAACGCTGTTGGCGGCTTGCAAACCCGGGATTTGGGCCAGCAATTGCGGCGGCTTAATGGGGACTGCACGGAGCTATTGGCCGCGCTCAAAAAGCAGTAGAGGAGAGCCGGATATGAACATATCCAGCTATAACATATCCGATGTGGGCTACCACTACATCGGGTTGCGCGTTTTGGATGGACTTTCCTCCACTGCGCGCCGGGAAGAACAAGAGGGGACGGTCTCCCGTTCCGTTCACAAGTACGTCAGTGACCGGTCCTTGCGTCTTATGTTGCCGGAGCCCCGGGGAACTTTCGAGGCGGTTGGCGAAAAGGTCTGTCGGGAGTTGGTTCATTTCGGGTTCGCGAACTCTGCAAAGGGGGCATACGAAATTACGGGTTGGGGCAAAGAGGTATTGGGTCTGGTGAACGAGCGTAAGCACGGCGAATTGCGCCGGGTTATGGCCCGCGTTCATCTCGAGACCTACGATAACCTGCGGGCGGTAGTGTTGAAACACTTGGAGGTGGGATATATCTGGCGCCCCACTGTGGAAACGCGCAAACTGGGGCAAAAAGGATACCTCAAGAAGTTGCTGGAACCGAGCTTTGGGAGAGAGGCGAATTCCCTTGCAGAAGTCATTCGGGAAAGTCACCAAGGGGATGGCGTGAAGAAAATAGAGGACGCTTTGCAAAGCCGGGTGATTGCCCAAACCTTGCCCGGTGTCCGCATCACAGTTCCCCTTTTCCGGTCGATTGCTGACCGGTTGGCGAGCTTGCGGTTGCTGAACATTGCCCGAGACTCCACCACCGTTAAGGGATGTGACTTCCTGAAGAGCTACTCGCCCTGCGAGAACAACTCTCCACCAAATAGCTGGTACATACCCTTGTCCGTCCATCCGGCGGCGGCAGCCCCGTTCACGATATACTTTTGCGAACCGGATATGACGGACAAGGGGGCTCAGCAAAAGCTTTTGGCTGGCATCGACCAGACTTTGGGGAAACTGGAACTCCAAGGTGGATACTACGATTTGCCGGAAGTGCGCGACCGGGTTTGCGAGGAACTGCGTATTCCCGAGGCTGCCTTTGACGAAGGGGTCAACCAGCTGCTGGACTTGCAGCCGGCCCCCCTGACTATGGGACTAACCTACGAGAACATCTCCAGTCGGCGTAAGCCGTTGGTGCGCCAGCGCGGAGCAAGCCAGATTTACAACCTGTTGAGGAGGGCATAGTGGTTACTTTGCCAATCAGGAGTCAAGCTCCTGCCGAGTCGACTTACAATCGGCTGGGACTAAAGGATTTGCCTTTCCCGTCCGAACCTGTGGCCGACCCTTACAGCCAGGATCCCCGCCAGAACGGGGCGATTTATGCCGAGTCGCCCGTGCAGTCTGAAATTGAAAAATTTGAGCGTTTGCTCATTCGGCCCGACGACTTCTCTAACCGGGTACGGCTGGCCTACCTTTGGTCGAAAGGAGACCAGCAAAGCGGTCGTGGCATGGGCAAGACCGCCCTGTTGCGCTATTTTCAGCAGCGCATCAACCGGGACTGGGGAGCTACCGAATTCAACGGGCGATTCTCTGCCGCGGTTATCTACGTCTCTTTCCCTTCCCAAGTTGACCGCCGGCATATCGAGCAACTGGCTTGGTCGGCCTTGGTGGACATCTGCAAAAACGGCGTCTTGGAGGCTTCGCGGGCGTCCTTGCGGCTGGAGGCTATGGGTGACGCGCAGGCCAATGCTGTTTTGACCAATGCCGATGGCAGTCAGAGAGTAGAGAACCTGCTCGACGATGATATTCTGCGGCACAACGGGATCGCCCCGGATGCTTTGGATGAGGGAATTACCCGCCAGCTTCAGCAGAGGGGAATAAATCCCGAACGAGCCACAGCATTAGCGAGGTGCCAATTCGAGGACTACTTGCGCTCTTTGCGGAGAGACGGGAACTTGGAGCCTTTCTACGTTCCTCGGGATACCAAGTCCTTGGACTATTCCCGTTCGTTGCTGTTCAACGATATGGTTCATTACCTGCGGGCGGCGGGGTTCGCCGGCGGTTATCTGTTCATCGATGACATCGAGAATCTGGTTGACCGTATGGCCCGCCGGCATCGCATTGAATTCGCTAAGGAATTCGGCCTGTGCACCGTCCGTCCGGGCTATGCCAACACTGCCCACAACTTCTTTTCCAGTGTCTTGACTACCCATCAACAAGCTTCTGTCGGGCTGGCACAAGCTTGGGGAGATGCTGGGCTGGCCGCCTTCGCCCGTCTGGATCCGACTTCCCCCAATTCGGTAGAGTTGCCCTTGCCCAGCGAAGACCAGGCTCGCGATATTATCGTCGCCCACTTGGACTACTATCGCATAGACCAGGACGACGCGGGGACTGTAAAACCCTTTACTGCGGATGGCATCGGGACTTTGCTGGGAGACCACAGGATGTTGCATCCGAGGGTTCTGCTTTCTACTGCCGCCCAAATTGTCCGCAAAGCAGTGGAAGATGAAGTAACTGTCATCGACTCTGCAACAGTACAGTCGGCCGTCGAAGGCTCACCTATGATAGCCACGTCCGACTTCTCCGAAGGGCTTGCCGACGTCCTCTGAGATAAAACAAAAGCTCGCCCCGTTAAGAACGGGGCGAGCTTTCTACCTTAACCGGCGGTCTTTAGCGGCGTCCCTACGCCGGCACCCAGGTTACCGAGGATATTTCGCTGAACTCCCGCCAGAGTTTTTGCCAGCTGTCGCCGCGGTCATCGCTGCGGTACAGGTAGCCGTAGCGGCTGCCGGCCAACGCTATCGACGGGTCAAAGGGCTGGATGTTGACTACCCACATCGCGGTGTTGGGCGGCGTGGGCAAGGGCAGATTTTCCCAAGTTTTGCCGGTGTCTTGGGAACGCATCACTGCGCCGACCCGGCCGGGAGTAGTGTCGCCGATGGTTACAAAGATGGTCTGCGGGTCGTCCGGCTGCACCATTACGCCCCGGGGATAGGTATAAGGGAAGTTCTGGCGTACGCCTACCGACTGCCAACTGGCTCCGTCGCGGCTGATATAGACATCGTCGTTGACCACGACCACCACCGTTTTGGGCGGGCCGGCAGCTACGGCGATATTGTGAATGTCCAGGTTGGGGATAGCGCCGTGATTGACCTTGTGCCAAGTGTCGCCGCCGTCAGTGCTGCGGCGTACGCCGTCCACCTCGAAGCCGGCCCAAATATCCCGCCGGTTGGAGGGGTCGATGGCGATGGCGGTGACCCGGGGGATGCCTACCGCCGGGCAGGTTTCGGCTACTTCCACCGGCCGCTTTTCCCAGGTTTCGCCGCCGTCCGTGGAGCGGAACAAGGTAGCCGGGTTGGGGGTACCGGTGCCGGCGTACATCACCGCCGGGTCGGCGGCGTCAATGGCGACAGCCCAGACGCAGTAGTCGCTCAGCGGCGACTCGACCCGCCGCCAGGTCATACCGGCGTCGCCGCTGCGGTACAGCCCCTTGTCCGTGCCGGAAAAGAGGATTTCCGGGCGGTCGGGATGATTGACCACGGTCCGCACCAGGGCGTCGGAGTGGAGACCCTGATTGATGCCCACCCGCTGCCAGCTGTCGCCGCCGTCGCCGCTGCGGATAATGCCCTGGCCCACCGTGCCTACCAGAATGGTCATCTTGTCTGCCATAGCAACAACTCCTTAATTCGGGAATAGGGGTTTGCCGGGGTTAAGGGTATGATACTACTGAATGGGGGAGATGGGTAGTGGGGGGCGGTTTCAGGAAGGTTAGTGGGGGATACCGGTTTTGGCGGAAACCGCGGCCGCGGTTTCCGCCTTGTCGGGAGAAGGGTTGGCAGGTCTGACCATGTGGGTTGCCAAACGCCGGTTGGACTTCTGGCTACCAATTCCGGCTTTGCCCGGTCAGGCTGCCGATTACGGTTGCGCGACCTTGAGTTGGCTACTGGCGCCGGTTGGTATGGTTGCCATTCCGGCGGGTTGGCCCGGTGTTGCGACCGCGGTTGACCGTTCTCCAGTCAACCTGGGTTGCTCCGACTCCTGGGGGTTGGGGCGGCGGTTGGGTACGGCGGGTGGGATTTGCCGTTGGCCGCTGCTCCGGTTGGGGGTTGCGGGTCCTTGGGCCGCTGTCCCCGGGGTAGGAGTGTTAAAGGCGTCCGGCGGCTTGTTTAGGGCCGGCCGGGGCCCACAGCGCGCTGTGAGGAGCTTATTAAGTTTTACGGTAAGCTTAGCGTAAAGAACCCGGCGTCCCGGGGTCAGGTCAACCTTGACGGGTTTTATTATGGGGGATGGTTTGGGGATTTGTCAAGGGAATTTTGGGGTGGATTTTCGGGAATTGAGAATTAGGAATCAAGAATTGGGGGATGGCGGGGGAGTCTGGTGGAATTGAGAAGGGGTTTAAGGCGGGCATTTGAGATTCCTCGCTGCGCTCGGAATGACATGGGCAGGGGTTGGGAGTTTGGGAAGTTTTTGAGGGCGGTATTTCTGGATTCCCACTTTCGTGGGAATGACGGTAAGCAAGCGTAGGAATGACGGTGGGGTAGGCGGAATTACGGTTGCGATAGGTGATAGGCTAGGGAAATTGGCGGTTGACAATTGGGCGGGGGTGTAGGAATATCTATGGTGGTGAAAAGGGCAAGGTTGCGGCTGTCCCCGGCGAGGGGGCGGTTGTTGGCAAGGCGCTGCCGGCCCGGATTTACGTGCTGTCCCCGGCAAGGGGGCGGTTGTTGATTGCCGAGGTTGAAAAAAGCCGCCGCCGCTAATGGGCGGCACGGTGGAGAAAGGCTGCTGTCGTTACGATGCGGCGCGGCGGAGAAAAGCGGAGGTTTTAAGGAAGTATGGCGGACAAGCAATTGGTTTTTGACGAACAGGCCCGGGCGAGTCTGATGCGGGGCGTGGATGAGCTGGGCCGGGTGGTGGGGTTGACGCTGGGGCCGAGCGGGCGGAATGTGCTGCTGAACCGGATGTGGTCGCTGCCGGTGGTGTGCAGCGATGGGGTGACCATCGCCAAGGAGGTGGAGCTGCCGGATGTGTATGCGAATATGGGGGCGCAGCTGGTGAAGGAGGCGGCGGCCAAGACGAATGATGTGGTGGGGGACGGGACGACGACTTCGGTGGTGCTGGCGCGGGCGATGGTGCGGCAGGGGTTTATGAACATTGCCGCCGGGGCGAACGGGATGGGGATGAAAGCCGGGATTGACCGGGCCGTGGCGGCGGTGGTGGCCGGGTTGGCGGATATGGCGATTCCGGTGGAGAATCGGGAGCAGGTGGCCCGGGTGGCGGCGTTGTCGGCGCATGAGGAAAGCATCGCCGAGTTGATTGCGGAGGCGATGGACAAGGTGGGCCGGGAAGGGGTCATCACCATTGAGGAATCGAAGAGTATGACGGACGAGTTGGAGCTGACGGAGGGGATGCGCCTGGATCGGGGGTATCTGTCGCCGCATTTCGTTACGGATGGGCAGCGGATGGAGGTTAGCCTGGAGGAGCCGCTGATTTTGATAACGGACGGGAAGGTCAGCACGACGAATGATATTGTGCCGACTTTGGAGAAGGTGGCGCAAGCCGGGGGCCGGCCGTTGGCGATTATCGCAGAGGATGTGGACGGGGAAGCGTTGGCTACGATGGTGGTGAACAAGCTGCGCGGCACGATCAACGGGGTGGCGATTAAGGCGCCGGGGTTTGGCGACCGGCGGAAGGCTTTGCTGGAGGATATTGCGGTGCTGACCGGGGCGACGGTCATCAGCAAGGATACCGGGCTGTCGCTGGATGGGGTGGAGATTGCCCATTTGGGTTCGGCGCGGCGGTTGGTGGCATTGAAGGATGAGTCCACGATCATTGAGGGTCGGGGGCTGCCGGAGGCGACGGAGAGTCGGGTGGCGCAAATCCGGGTGCAGATTGAGGAGACTACTTCGGATTATGACCGGGAGAAGCTGCAGGAGCGGCTGGCGGCGTTGGTGGGCGGGGTAGCGGTGGTTAAGGTGGGGGCGGCGACGGAGCCGGAGATGAATGAGCGGAAGTCGCGGACGGAGGATGCTTTGTCGGCGACGCGGGCGGCGGTGGAGGAGGGGATTGTTCCCGGCGGGGGGGTTACGCTGGTGCGGGCGGAGCAGGCGGTAGGGGAGTTGCAGCAGAGTTGTTCGGGGGATGAGGCCCTGGGCGTGAAGCTGGTGCTGGAAGCCTTGAGCGCGCCGCTGCTGCTGATTGCGGATAATGCCGGGCATCCGGGGCAGGTGGTTTTGGATCGGGTGCGGCAAGGCGAAGGGGATTGGGGGTTTGATGCGGAGAAGGGGGAATATACCCATCTGATTCAGGCGGGCATCATTGACCCGGCGAAGGTTACGCGGTCGGCGTTGCAGAATGCGGGGAGTATTGCCGGGATGCTGCTGACGACGCAGGCGGTGGTGGCGGAGATTCCGGTGCATACGCCGTTGCCGGCGGATGTGCATGACTTTATGCACGATTAGGGAGTTGGGGCGGGGGAGTCGGTGGGGATTTGATGGGGGCGGGTTTCCTCAAAAACCCGCCCCTGGCGCTTTGGGGACTAATGCCGGGGGCAGAGATTGACGGGAGGATTAGAGGTTGCAAGGGGGGGTTTTGGAGCGGGCGGCTTTGCGCCGTTTGATTGAGGAGCCGGTAGAGGGGCAGCCGCCGCTGGTGGAGGGTTTGCTTTGTCCGGCGGAGCAGGTGCAGCCTAATGGCGTTGACTTGTCGCTGCAAGGGGTGTCCCGGCTGTCGGGGGCCGGTTGGATGGGGCGGGATAATGCGGAGCGGGAGTTGGCGGCGGCGGCGGCGTTGGCGTTTGACCGGGAGGGTTGGCTGCATTTGACGCCGGGGGCGTATCTGGTTACTTTTCGGGAGGTGGTCAATTTGCCGGGGGATTTGATGGCGTTGGGGCGGGCGCGTTCCAGTCTGCTGCGTTCCGGGGTCAGTATCCATACGGCGGTTTGGGATGCGGGCTATCGGGGGCGGTCGCAGGCGTTTTTGGTGGCGCATTTGCCGGAGGGCTATTATTTGCAGGAGGGGGCGCGGCTGATGCAGTTGGTATTTTTTCGGCTGACGGCGGCGGTGGAGCAGGGGTACAGCGGCCGGTATCAGGGGGAAAACCTTTGAGGGCGGCCGGGGCAGGGGACATTAAGGCGGTGGTCAAGGATTATGCCCGGGAACTGGGGTTTGACCTGGTGCAGGTTACGGATGCGGCCGAGTTTGCCCAAGACCGGGATATTGCTTTGGAGCGGATTGAGGAGGGGCTGATGGAGGGGCTGCCGTGGTACACGGCCGGGCGGGTAATGCGGGGTTCCAGCCCGGAGGAATTGCTGCCGGGGGCGCGGTCAATCATCTGTCTGGGGATGAATTATTATCCGGAGGAGTCGGGGGCGGAACTGGAGGAACCGGCGGGGCCGGAGGTCGAGGCGCGGCGGGTCGAGACGGGTTTGACCGGGAAAATCGCGCGGTATGCCCGGGGGCGGGATTATCACCGGGTTATGAAAGGGCGGATGCGGGATTATGCGGCGGGATTGGCGGCGCGGCTGGGCACTGATGTGGCGGCGCGGTGGTATGTGGATGATGGGCCGATGCTGGACCGGGCGGCGGCGGCGCGGGCCGGGTTGGGATGGTTCGGCAAGAACAGCAACATTCTGACCCGGGAGTTGGGTTCGTGGGTTTTGCTGGGGCAGGTGATTACCGATTTGGCGCTGGCGCCGGATGAGCCGTTGGTTAAGACTTGCGGCAGCTGTGTGCGGTGTATTGACGCTTGCCCGACCGGGGCGATTGTCGCGCCGTATGTGATTGACAATGCGCGGTGTATTTCCCATTTGACGATTGAGAATCGGGGGGCGATACCCCGGGAGCTGCGGCCGCTGGTGGGGGATTGGATTTTCGGGTGCGATATTTGTCAGGAGGTTTGCCCGGTGAACCGCAAGGCGCAGGGGACGGGGGAACCGACCTGGGGCAAGGCGGAACTGGCAACGGCGGATTTGGTGGGGATTTTGGAGCTGTCGGAGGAGGGTTTTCGGGAGCGGTTTCGGGGTACGCCGGTTCTGCGGGCGAAACGGTTGGGGTTGCAGCGGAATGCCTGTGTTGCGTTGGGCAACGGGAAAAATCCGGCGGCGGTGCCGGCATTGCGGCGGGCGTTGTTGCAGGGGGAGGCGTTGGTACGCAGCCATGCGGCGTGGGCGTTGGGGCAGATTGGCGGGCCGGCGGCCGCGGCGGCGTTGGCGGCGGCGGCGCTGAGGGAAGGGGATGGGGAAGTTTTGGGGGAGATACGGGCGGCTTTGGGAGAGATGGGGTCGGGGGTGCAGGGTTAGGGCTATTGCATATACCTAGATGCTTGCTTGCCGTTATTCCCAAGGAAAAACGGGAATTCAGAGTACCCGGCCGATCTGGATTCCCACTTTCGTGGGAATGACGGTTCTATTGAGATGGCCTTGGGTTAGGGGCCCGGCGGTTGAGGTGCCGGCTGGGGACACTGCCCGGCCGCCGGTCTGTAACAGTCAGGGGGTGGCGGCGGCGGGTTTGGGGTCGGAGGGGGCGGGGGCGGGTTTGGTGCCGGAGCGGCGGCCTTTGCGGGCGCGGCGGTTCGGTGGCGGCGGGGGTTCGGTGTCGCGGAGGTAGTCCCGGCCGAATTTGAGTTTTTTCATTTCGTCTTCGATGAGGGAGAAGTCGCTTTTGGAGAGGAGGTGGAGGTTGCCCTGGAAGGCCAGGTGCCAGTTTTCCGGGGGCCAGCGGCGGATGTAGTCGAGGCGGTAGGCGAGGAGGCCGGCGGTGATATACTGCTCCGGCGCGAGGACTACTTCGGGTTTGATGCCGACCTGGTAGGGCCAGGTGGCTTTGCCTTCGTTGCGCCAGGGGTTGGAGTCCACTTCCTGGTAGGAGGCGGTAACGGTGGCGGTGGCGGTGAACTGGCGGAGGCCGGAGACGTAGAAGAGGATGCGGTCGTCTTTTTCGACGCGCTGGACTTTGCGGCGGTATTCGGATTTCAAGCCCTGGATGGTAAAGTCCAGGTCGCGGGTGATGTTGAAGTTTTCCGGGTTGCAGGTAATCATCCAGAAGTTGCGGGGCATTTGCTACCTACCGATGCCGGGCTGTGCCGGGGTTTTCGTGGGGTCTATTGTAACATTTTGGGGGTGATGTTTGCAGTGCGGCGCGGGGGTGGATTTGGGGGAATTGCATATTTCACGGAAATCCGGAGGCTCCGGTCTTTCTGGATTCCCACTTTCGTGGGAATGACGGGGGGAGGATGGTGGGAAGGATGGTGGGAGAGTAAGAATGATAGTTGCGATAGGCGATAGCCTTGAGTGCCCGGGGATAGCCAATTGACGCTCCCGCCTTATGCCGTATAATTGCCGGGATTTGCCCCATTCCCGCTACCGGCGGCCCGGCGGACGGCGGACTGATGCCCCTGCTGATTAACTATCTGGCGCAACGGCTGCCCTTTTACTACGGCTGGGTTATCCTGGGGACGGCCGGCAGCAGTATGTTTGTCCGCAATGCGGCCGGCAGTCTGACCTTTGCCGTCTTTGTCCCGCTGATTGCCGCCGATACCGGGTGGAGCCGGGCGTTAATTGGCGGCGCGGCGGCTTTGGGCGGTTTGCTGGCGACCGGGGCGTCGCCGCCCACCGGTTGGGCCATTGACCGCTACGGCGCCCGTCCCGTGCTGGTGGGGTCGCTGCTGATTATCGGCCTTTCCACCATTGCCCTGGCTTGGCTGTCGCTGCATATCGCCCTCTTTTACGCCGCCATGGCCGTAGGGCGGATAATGTTCAGCAGCCCCTTGAATGTGGGGGCGGCGACGCTGGTCGGACGCTGGTTTATTCGGCAGCGGGGGCGGGCTACCGGCTTACTGTTTCTGTCCCACTCCGGCGGGATGGTAGTCTTTCCCTTGGTAGCCACCGGGGTCAGCGCGGCCTACGGCTGGGAAACGGCGTGGATTGTGCTGGGCTTGCTGGTGTACGCCATTGCCCTGGCCCCGGCGGCGCTGCTCATTGCCCAACAGCCGGAGGATGTAGGCTTGCTCCCGGATGGCGACCCGCCGGCCGCCCCAGATGCCGGAGACAAAGCCGGCGGCGGCAACGATAGCGGGAATGGGATGATCGCGGCCAATGCGCCGCCGGAACTCCCGTGGGACACCCGCTCCGCCCTGCGGACACCGGCGTTATGGATCCTGTCTCTTGGCACCGGCTTTCTGTTCCTGCTTCAATCCGGCACCAATCTTTATCAAGCCGACCTGCTTTATTCCAAAGGCATCAGCCTGACCGTGGCCCTGGGCAGTATCGTAATCGTAGTCGACGACCTGACCGTGGCGCAAGGTAGCACCGTAGTCAACGCCCTTGGCACCGGCTTGGGCAGCCTGCTCTGGGGGCGGATCGTGGAAAAGCTGCCGGTTTCTTACACCTACGCCGCCGTGGCTCTGGTAATGGCGGTGGCCGTAGCAATGTTTGCGGTAGTGGACACGGCAGTGCCGGCTTACCTGGCAGCGGGGTTGTTCGGCGTAGCGGTAGCCGGCATATTAGTGGTGCCGGCGGTAGCCTACGCCAACTTTTTCGGACGGGAATCTTTGGGTCGCATCCGCGGCGTAACCGAACCCTTTACTTCCTTGGGGCAAGCCATCGGCGCGGTAGCCTCCGGGCTGATTTTCCAGTGGGCTGACGGTTCCTATACCGGGGCCTTTGCCGCTTACACGGTTTTAGCGGTAATCACGGCCGGCGCGCTGCTGCTGGTGCGGCGGCCGCGACATCCCCGGCAACTTGATTAAGGCGGTGGGATATAATGCACCGAAACCATGCCCTGTGGCTGGGCTTGCCGTTGCTGCTGATTGCGGTCTTTGCCCTGACCCGCGCTTGGCTGCCCGGTCGGCCGGGGACTTTGCTGCTGGCGGCCATCATCATCATTCTGGTAGTGATTTTTGTAATGCGGTTCCGCAAAACCTTTCGGGACTGACCGCAAGTACGGGGAACGCCCGGGCTGCCGCCATCCGCCGCGGTGCGGCCCAATCATCCATAAAAAGGAGTAGCAACTATGCCCGAACTAACTGCCTTGTCCGCGTCGGTAGGCGCATTGCTGAAAGAAACCGGGGGAACCTTGGCCGTATCCGAGTCGGCTTGCGGCGGATTGATTTCCGCCGCCCTGGTCGCCGTGCCGGGGGCGTCCGCTTACTATGTGGGCGGGTCGGTGGTTTATACCCGCACCGCCCACCGGGGCTTACTGGATGTGCCGGATGCGGCGATGGAAGGACTGCGCGCCAGCAGCGAACCCTACGCCCAACTGAACGCCCGCACCCTCCGGGAAAAACTGGATACCACTTGGGCGGTGAGCGAAACCGGCGCCAGCGGCCCCACCGGCAACCGCTACGGGGACGCCGCCGGCCACGCCTGCATCGCCGTAGCCGGCCCGGTCGAAAAAGCCATCACCCTGGAAACCGGCAGCCCCGACCGGGAAGCCAATATGTGGACTTTCGCCCAAGCCGCCCTCGACTTGCTGGAGCAGTGTATTCGGGCGGCTTAACCCGGAGTGGCAAAATTCACAACGACTCCGGGGGAATATCCGGCTCGGTAAGGGTTGACCTTGCCGGGCCGATTCCGTAAAATCAGCTAAAGTCAATCAGGAGGCTACTATGCGCGATACCATTGGGGCGGTACACCGGGATGCCCAAGGTTGCCCGGACTATGTATCGGTGTTGACCTTTGATTACCAGCAGGAAACCGGGCAGTGGGTGGGTATCTGCGTGGAATTGGGGACTGTTGCCTTTGCCGATACCCCGGAACAGGCCGACTTGGAATTGCGGGAGGCGGTGGAACTTCAGTTGAACGAAATGGAGCGGCTGACTTATCTGCGGGAGTATCTGGCGGTGCAGGGCGTACCGGTTATACCCTTGGATCCGGCTGACGCCGGGGCTGCGGCTGGGTTTGACTTGGTAGCAGCGCAGTAATTGTCCCCTTCCCCCCGCAACAAACCGGGCTGGCCGCAGCGAGAGTACGCGGCACCCGGCTTATCTATTGTCCGTGAAAAAAACCCGTCCAAGGCTTGGGGGGGCAAACTCCGTTGGTTTGCCCGGGGTTTGCCGGCCGATTGTTTTTCTATCCGACGCCGTTATCCGCCAACACCATTCGAGCTACTTCCCGGCCCATTTTTACGGAGTAGTTAGTGCCGCGGTCCTCAGGGTAAATTTGGGTGGTGTTGGCGAGGTAGAGGTTTTTGTAGGGCGTGCGGTGGTTAGGCATTTGGCGGCCGTAGTTGATGCCGATGATGGGCTGCGCGCCGTCCACCTTGTGATGGTAGTATTCCTGAATCCAGGAGCGTTGAAAGTTCGGGTTGATTTTTTGCAGGTGGGGGACGAACTCGTCCAGCAGTTCCTCCGGGGTTTTGCGGTAGAGGTCGCTGTCCCGGGGGGTGTAGTTGGTCAGGTAGAGGATGTGGCGGCCGCCGTAGAGGGATTGGTCAATCATATTGGTGTGTTCAATGATGCCGACGAAGGGCAAGGTGCGGTCGGCTACATTGAGCCAATACTTTGCGGACAGGGGGCGGTCCAGGGCTAGAATCAGCAGCACCGCCGACAGGTAGCGGACGCTTTCCAGTTGCTGCCGGTAGGCGTCCGGCAAGGGCGGCGCCAGTCGGGTAAAGATGTAGGAGGGGGTGGTGGCAATGACGGCGTCATAGTTGCGGATTTCGGGTTCTTGACCGTCTAACTGCACTTCCAGACCGGTTGCCGCGCCGTCATCAGCAGCGGCGATGCGGTGGACGCGGGCAGAGATATGGACATTGCCGCCCAACTCGACAACCCGCGCCCCCAAGCAGTCAAAGACTTCGCCGAAACTGCCCATCGGGTAGCCCAAGCGTTCCTTTTGCAGCCCCTTTTCCCGGGAAGCCACCCGCAGATAGATTTTGCCCCAAATCCAGGTCATACTGATTTGGTCGTAGTATTCGCCGAACTTGCCGCGCAGCAACGGCTCCCAGATGGTGCGGTAGGTTGCCGCGCCCAAGTGCTGGGTCAGCCATTCCTGGGCGGTGATGCCCTCGAACTTCTGCCAGTTGCGGGTTTTTTGCAGGGCGAAAGTCCACAAGCCCAAGCGAATGCGCTGTACCAGCGACAGGGGCTTGAAACGCAGCAAGTCCATCGGGGTGGAAAAGTCCCAGATGCGGCCGCTGTGGTACAAGCCAACTTTGGACTCGAGCCACGCCAACTTATCCCCCAAGCCGATTTCGTGAATCAGGGCGGTAATGGCGGTGTCGCTGACAAAGAGATGGTGATAGCCGCGTTCCAACTGGCCGCCGCCGACCTCAAAAGTGGACGCTTGGCCGCCAAGGAAAGGGGCGGCCTCGAAGACTTCGGCGTAGTGGCCTTGTTTGGTCAGTTCGTAGGCGGCGGCCAAGCCGGCCGCACCGCCGCCGATAATTCCAACGCGCATCGGCTATACCCCCCGGGCCGGTTCCGCCGGTTCGACCGGGTCGGCGTATTCGGCGGGGACGGTCAGCTGTTTCAGGGAAAGGTTGTGCTTGAGCATCAAAGCCAAGCCCGCCAAGTTGACCGGCAGCCAGAGGGCGACCAAGTGGGCGACCAAGGCATAGCTGAGGGCTACTTCCTGGGGAACGCCCAACACTACCAAGGTCAGCTGGGAGATAAGCTCAAAGGGGCCAATGCCGCCAATGGCAAAGGGAAAGGCGGAGGCCAAGTTGGAAGTAGCCGTTACCAGGATGATGGCAAAGACAAAGGCAATAGCGCTGTCAAAGTGGCCTTGGATGTTGAAGGAGTAGGCAATGGTCAGATAGACGGCGGCCTCGCCCAACCAGACCGGCAAGGTCCGCAAGGCCAGCATAAAATGCTGTTTGGGCGTGGACAGGATGGTCAAACCCTCGATAAAGCTGCGGATGAGTTCGCGGGCTTGGGAGCGGAACCGGGTTGGCAGCAATTCAGACAGCCGGTAAAGCAGCCGCGCCGCGCCGGGGGCGACAGCCAGCAGAGTAACCACTACAAAACCGGAGAAAAATACGGCAGCCACGCCAACGGCGGTGATGACGATGGCGCTCTGGGAGAAATCGCCGATGCCGGTGAATTCGCCAGCCAGCAGCAAGAGCAGCACCGATAGGGCGGCCAAAGCCAACAGGGTAATGCCGTCATAGACCCGCTCCACGCCGATGGTCGCCAGGGCCGCGCTGCCGCTGAACCGCTCCCGCTGGGCCAGGTAGTAGGCGCGGATGAGTTCGCCCATGTGAGCCGGCAATACATTGTTGCCGGCGTGGCCGATGACTACTACCGGATAGAGGCGGCGGATGGGGATGGCGCGGAGGGGCGACAGCACATACTGCCAGCGGGCCGAGCGGATAAAGACCGCGATAAAGTAGATGACGGCGGCGGGAATGGCGTAACGGTAATCGGCAGACTTCAGGGTTTCGATGAGCCCGCACTCGTCGAAAGTCCCTGCTTCGAGAGACAAAGTCCATCCTTGGAACCCAATTTTAATGGGATTGCAGCCTTCCAAGGAGACTGCCAGATACACTATAAAAAGCAGGCTGACCCCGATGCCAACCCAAAGCCGCCAGTTGTTGATGCTCAATTAGACCGTCCTTGAAACCGTCGGATTCTTGATAGCTTGGCCCGGGTTGCGGCGGTTCAGGATGCCCGGGCAACACCGGGCAGCGCGCCGCGCCGCTGGATATTATACACTGCCGGAGGCTGGTATGTTGGTAGGGGCATGGGTTGATTCGGGTCTGTTTTGGCGTATCCTGGCGATGGCCGCCTATTAGGATTAGCGGGACGGGATGCCAAAGCAGAGGGGAGCCGGCTAAAAATTCCGGGCAAATTGTTTGCCCTTGGCCGGGATGGTATGATTGGGGAAAGGGATTAGGCTTGCGGATGGCCCTACTTGCCCGCGCCGGTAAAGGAAGTTTGCTTGCCCTTGGTAGAGAGCTAAAAGACCCTGACATAGTGACGCAGGGCTGGTTGATGGGGTGCAGGTGGAGATGTATTATGGGTGAACGGGAAATCTGGGACGATAACGAGAGAAGCGGATGTCTGCCAAAGCGCGCTTTGGTCTCTGGCTTTATACCGGTACCATTGTCGTGATAGTGCTATACATAGCACTGTTTAACCCGGACGACGCTCTCGGGAAAAGCCAGACTGTCACTTGGCTAGGGTTTCGTTTCTCCACCTACCCGGGGCAGTCCGCCATCGTGCAGTTCTTGGGGACTTTCATAGTTGCTATGAGCATTATGCCGTACTTGTTCGAGCGTCGGCTAAACGGTTCCACACCTCGTCTCGTACCAATTACTGCCACTGTCGGCTCAGCGGTAGTGATGATCGGGCAAGTGATAGAAGGCATCGATGAAATTTCTTTGGTGCCGGCTTTCTTTGTCGTGATTTTGTTTTACGTCCTCCCGGTTTGGATCGTGGTGGTGGGATGGGGCTGGATGAGTCGGGCGTGGGCTTGACTGAAGTCCCGGCTCCTATCCGGCGGCTGGAAGGAGGTCGTATGCAGATTACCATCGGCGGAGGCATAATGCTGGCGGCGATGCTGGTCGTCTGGGTATTTGCGGCATTCGTAAGCAACGATCCCGGTTGCCACAGCGTTGAGAATTCCTTGGCCATGTCGGGGGTGTCCAAGGTGATCACGAAATTTTTCCTGCTCTGCTGGTTGGTGTAGGCGGCCGACAAAAGACTGACAACGGACTTGGTTAGGGCTTAAGGAGTAGCTATGACCACCAAAACCGGCACTGCAAAACCCACCCCGGCGCAAAAGCCGGAACCCTGGATTATCCTGCCCGGAACTACCGTCGGAGGGGATGTGGGTACTTTCAATGTGGACTTTACCATAAGTAACCCGAACACCGGCCAATCCCGGGTACTCAACGGGTTGGTGGATACCGGCGCGAACTACACCATCATTCCGGCGGCGACTTTGGATGAGCTGGGGATAGAATGGCGGCGCACGGTGCGGGTGCGCTACTCCGACGGTCTTTTTGAGGATTTGCGGTTGGGCTGGGTGGAAATGGAATTGGCGGGCGAAACCGATTTTGTCCATGTCCTCTTTGGATCGGACAGCGACACTTGACTGCTGGGCGCAATGACCCTGGAAGTTTTCGCGCTGGCGGCCGATGCCTATCACCGGCGGCTGATACCGGCGCAGGTTACGGCGTAGGAAGAGTAATACGACCACCGCAATCGGCACGGCAAAAACCCTAATCGGCGGCGGTTAGCCCCCAAAATGAACCTCCACCTAATCGACGGCACTTACGAACTGTTCCGCGCCCACTTTGCCTTGCCCTCCCTGCAAGCCCCGGACGGGCGGGAAGTGGCGGCGGTGCGCGGGTTGGCGCAGACTTTGCTGCTGTTGCTGCGGCAGCCGGGCGTGGCCTATGTCGGCGTGGCTTTTGACAGCGTCATCCATTCCTTTCGCAACGAACTCTTTGCCGGCTACAAGTCCGGGGCCGGCGTTGCCCCGGAGTTGCTGGCGCAATTTCCCCTGGCCGAGCGGATGACGGCGGCTTTGGGCTTGCCGGTGTGGCCGATGGTGGAGTTGGAGGCCGATGACGCCCTGGCTACGGCCGCCCACCGCTGGCAAGATGCGCCGGAAGTGGGGCAAGTGGTCCTCTGCTCCCCGGACAAGGATTTGTGCCAACTGGCGCGCGGCGACCGGGTGGTGACTTTAGACCGCCGCAAGGATATTACGCTGAACGAAGCCGGGGTATGGGCAAAGTTTGGCGTGGCTCCGGCCTCCATTCCCGACTACCTGGCATTGGTGGGCGACAGCGCCGACGGCATCCCCGGCATTCCCAAGTGGGGAGCGAAAAGCGCCGCCCAACTGCTGGCTTGCTACGGGCATCTGGAAAACATCCCGCCCGACCCGGCCCATTGGCAAGTAAAAGTACGCGGCGGGCCGGCTCTGGCCGCCAGTCTGGCCGCCAACTTGGATAACGCCCGGCTCTACCGCCAACTGGCGACTTTGCGCTTGGACGCCCCCCTGCCGCAGCAGGAATTGGCCGAACTGGAATGGCGCGGCGTCCCCCGGGAGCCATATCAGGAACTATGCGCTGAGTTGGGCTTTGACCGGCTGGCGACAGCGCCGCAACGCTGGGCGGATTAGAGATCTGCCGTAATTACGGCAAGAGCGGACAAAGGGAGCAACCGCCCTTTGCCGCTCGGGCCGGGCCAACGGGAATCCAGAAAGCACCTCCGGGAGTGAACCGTCCCCCGTCCGAACCCCCTGAATTCCCGATGGCCCGGCCCGAGCCGTGGCGCGGGGGCTAATCCGCCGCTTGCGCCGCCGCCAGTTCCATTTGCAGCAGTTTAGCCTTTACCGCCAAACCGCCGGCCCCGTAGCCGTGCAAATCGCCGCTGCTGCCAATGACCCGATGGCAGGGGATGACTAATGCCAGACGGTTTTTAGCCATCGCCTGCCCGGCGGCCCGGGCCGCTCCGGGGCGGCCGGCTTCCGCCGCTAACCAAGCGTAGCTGCGGGTTTCCCCGGCCGGGATACGGCGGCAGGCGTCCCACGCCGCCCCGTAAAAGGGCGGGGCATCGGTCAAATCCAAAGCAATCTCCTCCAACGCCGCCACTTCCCCGGCAAAGTACCGCTCCAGACACTCCCGGGCTTGGGCAAAGACGCTATCCTCCGGGTCGGCTTCGGGCCAATGGTCGGCGGCCAGCGACTCCAAGGTTTCCTCCGGAGTAGGTTTCAGGGTCAGTTGGGCAATGCCCCGGTCGCTGCCCACAATGCCCACCCAGCCGTGCGGCGAGGGAAAGACGCAGCGTTTAAGCTCGTTCATCCGATTGATTCCTCCTGCGGAATAGATGGAACAGCAACGGCCGGCGTACCTGCCGCCAGGCATTGGTCAAGCGCTCCTCCTGCTCCGGGGCGCTTTCCTTGCCGCCGTAGCGGTGCCGCACATAGCTGTTGACGATGACCGCCAACGGCTCCCGGCAGCCGGGCAGTTCCGCTTGCAGCCGCTGCATATATTGATAGGGCGTCTGCCAACCGGCCGGGCCGATGGCGTTCAGTCGCCCCAGAAAAGTCAGTTTGCGGAAAGCCGTCGGCGGGTCGGTCGAGGGGGTCAGATAACGCCGCCAGAACAGCCAGCCCAAGCCGGCGATAAGGGCGGCCGCGGCCAGCACGCCGCCCATCCAGGGCAGATAGCGGCGTGCCAACTCCGTCAGCAAACTCTCCTCGACCGCGCCGGCCGTCGGCTCCAGCAGAAACTCCTCCTCGCAGTCCTCCAGTTCCTCCTCATCATCGCACAACGGTACATCCGTATCCTCGGCGGGAAAGACAAAGGGTATGGGGTCATCCTCAATCACCGGCTCGACGGCGATGGGGATGGATGCGCCGGGGGTCGGCTCAAAGGCAATCCAACCGTAGCCGGGAAAGAAAACCTCGACCCAGCCGTGGCTGTTGCTGTCGGCAACGATGTATATATCCTCGTCGGGGATTTGACTGCCCACCGTGTAGCCGGTAACCATCCGCGCCGGGATGCCTTGGGTACGCAGCAGCACCGTCATCGCCGAAGCAAAGTATTCGCTGTAGCCCCGCCGCTCGTTAAAAAGGAAGTGGTCAACCCCGTCAGAGTTGTAGGGCGGCGGGTTCATCGTCAACGAATAAGGCAGGGTTTTCAGATAGGCTTCGACCGCTTTGGCTTTATCATAAGGCGTTTCCGCGCCGGCGGTCAATTCCGCCGCCAAGTCCCGGATGCGTTGCGGCAGTTCCGGCGGCAATTGGGTATATTTGGCCCGGGCCCAAGTAGGATAGTCCAAGCCGGCCAAGCGCAGGTCGTCCGGTTCCGCTTGGGATACCGACGCCGTTACTTCGTAGGTTTCCCCCCGCTTGAACTCCCGCCCCGAACTGCGGATTGACAGGGTATCGGGCTGCTGCGGCAGAACTTCTGTCAGAACTACATCCTGCACTAGATCCCCTTGGCGGCGCACTTCCGCCAGTTGAAAGCCGGCCGGTACGGCGGCGGCCAGTTGTCCCCGGCCGGCGGCCCGCCCGCTCTGCTGCAATTCCCGCTCCAGGCTCAAGGCGGCAATGTCCAACTTGGGCAAGCCGGTCGCCGCCGCAGCCGCCCCGGTAAAGTCCAGGGCATATTGCGGCGAGTCGTAGGTTTCAATCCGCACATCCTCATCCACCGCCAAAACCTGCCCGCCGGCAAAGAGGTTGCGGGTCGGATAGTTCAGCGTTACCGAGTGGGTAACTTCAAACCGCTTGGCGTAGGGCTGCGGCGCGGCGATGGTCGGCGTCCAGTCCGTAGGCTGCAACACCGTATCCTCGGAAACCCATCCCTTGGGGGTATAGGTGCCGTAGCTGCGGGCTTTCCAATACATCGCCACCGGGGAATCCACTTGCAGCACCGGCGTAGTAGTGGGATTTATCGTCCCCTGGAAAGCCATCACATCGCCCCAGATGCGGTAAGGCAGCGGCCGCCGGGCCGGCAAGCCGGCAAAGAGGCGGTTGAAATCATCCTCAAAGCGCACCAGCGGCGACCGCATATATTCATAGACATTGTGGGCCGGCTGCCAGTAACTGCCGGTAGGCAGCAGCAGAAAGGCAATCAGCAGCACCGCAAAAGCCATCAGGACGCTGTCGGAAATTGACAGGAGGCTCAAGTGGCTGTCGGACTGAAAGCCCCGCCGCCGCCATTCCCGCAAGCGGCGCACTGCTTGTACCCGCGCCACCAGCAGCAGGGCGGTCAACAGGTAGATGCCTAGATAGATGCTGCCCTCGGCCGGCAGGTAGGTCAGATTGGACAACAGGCCGGCGCCGCCCAGGATAAAGACGCCCCAAAAGTTGCGATGCCGGAAAAATACCCACGCCGCCAGATAGCCAGCCAGCCAAGTGGCGCACATCAAGCCAAAGGCAAAGGGCTCCCGGTCGATGTTGATGCTGCCGGTGCGGGCCGCCTCGTACCACAAATAGAGCCGCTGCCATAGTTCGGCGGCGTTAGCCAGTTCCATCCCCTCGGCCCGAAAAGCCGTTATCTGCTGGACGATGACGCCCAAGCCGATAAGCAAGCCCAGCGGCAAGACCAACAAGCCCCACAGGGGAACCCGGGACAAGAGCAGCCCGGTCAGCATTGCCAGCAGGATTAGGGATACCAGGTTGGGCGTCGGCACCCAGTCGGCTTGTTCCACCGACCAGACCACTACTATCAGGTTCAACCCCAGCAGGAGAACCGTAGCCCAGCCATCAGCCGGCCGAAAGTAGTTCAGGACCGCCAGCAGCCCCTTGCCCAGGGCTTCGGTGTCCAGCCCCTTCCACTCCCGGACGGCGCCGGGCAGCGGTATGTTGCGCCCTTCTGCGCCAATCATACGGAGTCCCCCGTGTTGGCGGCGGCCGTTGCGCCGGAGGCCGTTGCGCTGTCAGTGAAAGAACTACTGGCATTGACCGCGGCGGCCGGCGGCGCCGGGTAGCGGTAGCTTTCCCCGGCGTACAAGGGCATTTGCAGGGCTTCGTTAAAAGATTGTCCCCGCTTAACCCGGTACACCGGGATTTCGTTGGCAAAGAGAAAATCCAGCGGCGATTGGGGTTCGACGGCGGCCCCGAACTCAGTAGGGTCAACATAAACCACGTTAATGCTGACCCCTTGACGCCGCAGACTGGCCAAGGCCGGTATCCACTCGGTACGCCGGGTTGGGGTGATGACGGTCAAGGTGTTGAATCGGCTGAGGTGCGGCTGCAAGTCATAGATGAACCGCTCCAGAGTGAGGTTGCCTTGGGCGCGCACGGCGGCCAAAGTTTCCATCACGCTGCCCAAGTGCGCCGGGCCGGAGCCGGGCCGCAGCAGCCAAGTATCGCCGCCGCTGGCCGCCAATCCCACCGGCGCCGACAACTCCTCCAACCGGTTGACCAAGGACGCCGCCAGGGCCACGCACAACTCCTCGGTATTATCCACCGGGTCGTCCCCCAAGTGGACACTGCGCTGCATATCCAGCAGCACCCAGGACTCGGCGGACAAGCCCATATCAAACTCTTTCACCATCAGGTTATTCATCCGGGCGGTGTAGGGCCAATGGATTTGCCGGAAACTGTCGCCGTAAGTATATTCCCGGACGCCGGAGGATTCCGGGGTGATGTGGTCGGAGCGGCGAGTAACCCGATAGTCGCTGGGCAGCCAGGCAAAACCGGGCGACAAGTCAGGCAGCGGTTCGGTAGCCGGAAATACGATATACCGCTGCGTTTCCAGAAAGCGGCGGCTCAGCCGAAACAAGCCGAAGGGGTCTTGACTGGTAACTTCAATCCGCCCGGTCTCAAAGACGCCGCGCCGCGGCAGATAAGTCTCAATGCGCCAACTGCGGGACTGGTCCCGCACCAAGGCGATGCCCCGGCCGGTGGTGTAGCCGGGCAAATCGGAAACTTCCTTGACTTCCAGCCAGGATTTGGGAAAGCGCAGCCGGTTAATGACCTGTATCTGCCCTTCGAGGTAGCCGCCGACCTGCCCCCGGGTCGCCAGCCGGGTCAAGCGCACTTCCAGGCCGCGCAGGTTTATCCACGCCCAGAGCAGCCCCAGCCCCAAGGCCAGGAGCAGGACATAGAGGAAGCGGTAAAAAAAGGGAAAGCCGGTGCCGGCGGTGTAGAAAGCCACCACCGCCAGCAGTATCAAAATCCCGATATTCCGCTTGTTCAAGTCCATCTGTTTTCCGATTGGAGTTAAAAATTGCTTAACCGGCTTACGCCGCCGAAGCTACCGATAGACTTCCCGCCGGTGCTGCACCCGCATCACTGCAACGGTGCCTTTCTGGTAATCAAAAGCCAAGATCACACGCCAATCGCCTACCCGCAGCCGCCATTCCGGGTCGCCGCGCCCGTGCAGTTGGCGCAAATTGCCATATCCGGTTTCCGCGAGACGGCTTACTGCGTCCAGCACCCGGCGTCTTACTTGGGGCGTCAAGTCGTCCAAATCTGACCGGGCCCGGGGACGCCACTCCGTCTGCCACCTCACGGCTGCTGCTCGAAATGCTTCACGACTTCCTCGTGGGGAATCAACTCAGCGCGACCCTCTCGCACTTCGGCATAGAACTCGTCCAAGGCGGCCCGCTCCGACGGCGACGCTTCCACCACCGGAGCGTCCCAAATATAATACTCTCCGCTTTCGGACGCTACTGCGTACTCTTGCAGAATCAGGTTCACCTCATCCCAAGTGAACTCGGGCAACTGGTCAACCAGGTTGTGCAAGACTTCCCGGGTGGTTTTTGCCATAGCCGATACCTCCACAATGCCGTTAGCCCCGGTTATTTTACCCGCCGGACTAACTCCTCCGATAGACTTCCCGGCGGTGCTGCGCCCGCCACACTGTAATGGTGTTGTTCGAGTAGTCAAAGGTCAGGATTACCCGCCAGTCGCCAACCCGCATTCGCCATTCATTGTTGCGCCCGCGCAACTTTTTCAAGTCGCTGCGATTGCCTTCGGCCGCGCTAACTATAGCTTGCAGCACCCGACGACGGATTTGCGGATGCAGAGCAGCGACGTCGTCCTCAGCGTAAGAATGCCACTCGACAATCCAGTTCACGGCAATTCCAGCAGCCGCTTCATGACTTCCTCGTGAGGTATCAGTTTGGCTTGACCCGTCCGCAACGCCGCATAGGCTTCCTCTACGGCCGCTATTTCCGCCGGCATAGGATCATCTTCCGGGGCTTCCAAAGGGTCGTACAAAACGGACTCCGTGTCCCCTTCCTCCAGACACTCCAACAGCATCCGATTGGCCTCAGCCCACTTGCCTTCCGGCAGGCAGTCAATCAGGGTATGCAGGTCTTCCCGGGTGGTCATTTCCCACACCTTCCTTTTGCGACGTTAGCGTATACTTCCGAATGGCTATTCTGCCCCCGCTCTAATCTCTTAACGCTACCGATAGACTTCCCGCCGGTGCCGCACCCGCACCACCGTAAAGGTATTGTTAGCGTAGTCAAAGGTCAGGATTACCCGCCAACTGCCTACCCGCAAACTCCATTCTGGGATATTTCCGTGCAACTTTTTGATGTTGCCATACCCGGTTTCCGACAGACGCGCGATCGATTGCATCACCCGCCGCTGCACTTGCGGTTCCAATGCGGCGATGTCAGACCTGGCGCGGGAACGCCATATTACTTCCCACCTCACGGCAATTCCCGCAAATACTTGACGACTTCCTCGTGAGGTATCAGCTCAGCCCGCCCTTCCCGTACTTCGGCATAGAACTCGTCAAGGGCAGCCCGCTCCGCCGGCGTCGGCTCCACCACCGGTGCGTCCAGAAAGAAGTAATCCTCCTCCTCGTCCCATTCCTCCTCCAGACACTCCAGCAGCATCCGGTTTGCCTCAGCCCACTTGCCTTCCGGCAGGCAGTCAATCAGGGTATGCAAGTCTTCCCGGGTGGTCATTTCCGACATTTCTCCTTTACGCCGGCTGCTGACAGTTACGCCGATCCCGCCGCCGCGCTTTGCGCCATTCCCGGCACATTTACCTGGTTCAGCAGTTCGTTGATGACTCCTTCGCTGCGGATGCCGCGCATCCGGGCCGCCGGGGACAGCACAATGCGATGGGACAGCACCGCCGCCGCCAACAGCTTGATGTCATCCGGCACCACATAGTCCCGGTCTTGCACCAAAGCCAGGGCCCGGGCCGTGCGGAACAAGCCCAAAGTAGCCCGCGGCGACGCCCCTAACGCTACATCCCGATGGCCGCGGGTAGCTTCGGTCAGGGCCACAATGTAGTGCCGCACCAAGCGGTCAACATAAACCTGCTTGGCCGCTTCCTGCATACTGACCACTTCCTCCGGGCTGGCTACCGGCTCCAGGGAATCGATGGGATGGGTCTGCTCCTGCCGCTCGATAATCGCCATTTCCTCGGTAAAGTCCGGGTAGCCCAGGCTCAACCGCATCAGGAAACGGTCCAATTCCGCCTCCGGCAGCGGGAAAGTCCCTTCGTACTCGATGGGGTTCTGTGTTGCCACTACCATAAAGGGCGGCCGCAAGGGATGGGTAACGCCGTCGACCGTAACCTGATGTTCCTCCATCGCCTCCAGCAGCGCCGCCTGGGTTTTGGGCGTAGCCCGGTTGATTTCGTCGGCCAGCACCACTTGGGACATAATGGGGCCGGGACGGAAGTTGAAATCCTGGCTTTGCTGGTTATAGACGGAAATGCCGGTAACATCGCTGGGCAGCAAGTCCGGGGTGAACTGGATGCGCTGAAAGGAGCAGCCGATGGAGATAGCCAGGGCTTTGGACAGGGTAGTCTTGCCCACGCCCGGCACATCCTCGACCAGAATATGCCCCTGAGCGACCAGCGCGGCCAATGCCTGCTCCACCACCGCCGTCTTGCCGACAATCACTTTGGCGACATTTTCGATAATGCGGCGGCCCACCAGGGCCGGGGATGTGGTATCCTGCAAACTGGGCCTCCGTCAAACCGGCCTTGCCGGGCTGGGATTGGGTAGCGTCAAGTTTATCACAATCGGCAAGTTGGGGCATCCCCCGGCGGGAAAGGCATCCATTTAACCCACGCTGGCGTATAATCCGGACAACCGCACCGACCTACAGGATTTTTGCCGTGAAATTGCTGAGCCGGCGTACCTTATCGGGAGTATCCGCTTTCCTGTTGTTAGCATTGGCCGCCGCCTGCGCCCCGGCCGCCGTTGATGAACCGGCGGCGGAATCGCCGCCGGTCGTTGTCACTGCCACCGAAACAGCCGCCCCGGCCTCGGCGGCAACCGCCGCCATCCCGTCCATCCCGGCGCAAGCGGCTGCCGCCCCAACGCCGCCGCCGGTGGAACCGACCGCCGCAATTCCTGCCAATCCTCAGCCAACCGCCGCCGCAACTCCCACCGTCGCCAACCCTACAGTTGAACCGGCTTCCCAACCGGCCGCTACGGTCCCGCCGTCAACGCCAACCCCTATGCTGGATGTGCCGCCGCAAGCGGCGGAGTTGGCCGGCATCAGTGCCTGGATTAACAGCGAACCTTTAACCTTGCAGCAACTGCGCGGCCAGGTGGTGCTGATTGACTTCTGGACTTATACCTGCGTCAACTGCATCCGCACCTTTCCCTATCTCAAGCTGTGGCATTCCCGCTACGCCGATGATGGGCTGGTCATCCTCGGCATCCACACCCCGGAGTTCGAGTTTGAGAAAGACTATGCCAATGTGCGGCAGGCTACCGTGGACAACGGAATTCTCTGGCCGGTGGCCCAAGATAACGATTTCGCTACTTGGGGAGCCTATAATAACCGCTACTGGCCAGCCAAGTATCTGATTGACCGGGACGGAGTGGTGCGCTATACCCACTTCGGGGAGGGCAAGTACGCCGAAACCGAGGAGCAGATTCGGGAACTGCTGACCGACGCCGGAGCCGACTTGTCCGATGACTTGGAATTGCCTACTGACCAGTTGCTTGACCCTTCTTTTGTGAACCGGGCTGATGCCGTCGTTACCCCGGAGCTTTACGCCGGCTATCAGCGCAATGTCCAGTCCCTGCTGTTCGGGCAAGACCCCTACATCATCCAGATGGACTATTACCAGAGTTCCGCTGCGGTGGTGGAGTTTGACGCCCCGGCTACGCTGCAACCCCATTTCATTTATTTTCACGGTTCTTGGGCGGTCGGGCCGGAGCAGATTACCCACGCCCGCGCCACCGACGACTACGCCGACTATATCGCCCTGAATTACGCGGCTAAAAGCGTTAATGCCGTGCTGACTTCCGCATCCGGGGATGATTACCGGGTGCGGGTAACTCTGGACGGCGAATATCTGACGGCGGAAAACCGGGGCGCAGACATTCAGATTGGCGATGATGGGGAAAGCTATATCTTGGTCAATGAGCCGCGCCTGTACGAAATCGTGAACAGCCCCGCTTACACTACGGGAAAGGAATTGCGACTCAGTTCCAACTCCGCCGATTTCAGCCTCTTTGCCTTTACCTTTGGCGTCTATCAGGATGGGCCGTAAATGGGCTGGCTGATTTTCCTGCCGGCGGTCTTTCCCGCGCTGCGGCTGTTGCCGTCCGGCTTGTTCTCCCTCAGCCGTTGGTGGCTGCTGACGGCCCGGCGGCGGGCGGCCCCGGCGGTGGTGCTGACCTTGGCCGCGTTGCTGATTGCCTGCGGCGGTGACGCCCCATCCTTATCAGAATCCGTCTCGACCCCAACGCCGGCCGCGGCAGCCGCGCCAAGTCCGGCCCGGTTGATCCCGGCAGCAAGTCCCGGCGCCGTCAACCCCATCCTGGCGACTAAAACTTTGGAAACCGGGCGGCAGCGGGTAGCCTTTTTGCTGGTGGGGCAAAAGGTGTTAATCAAGACGCCAACGGCGGAAGTTACCGCCCGGTACTTGGGGGATGGCGCGGCAACGGACGGGGAAACGGTCCAAGCCGTCTATCATCCTTGGCCCTACGGCATCCGGGGGGCGTACAGTACCGAATTGAACTTTGACCGGCCCGGCCCCTGGCGGCTGGACATTGCCGTTGCTGATGCCGATTTTGCCGCGCAAATCGACTTGCCGCTGGAAGTAGTGGACCAATCCCCCGCGCCGGCGGTAGGCAGCCGCCCGCCGCTGAGCCGTACCAAAACCCGGTCGGAAGTGGCGTCTATCGAACAGCTAACTACCGACTATACCCCCGACCCGGATTTGTACCGCCTTTCCGTTGCGGATGCCATCCAAATCCAACGGCCGGCGGTTATCGTCTTTGCCTCCCCGGCGTTCTGCGTCAGCGCCACCTGCGGGCCGCAAGTGGACGCCGTTTCCGAACTGAAAGACGCCTATCGCGGCCAAGCCGATTTTGTCCATGTGGAAATTTACGCTGACCCGCAAGCCATTCAGGGCGATTTAGCCCAAGCCGAACTGGCCCCGGCAGTAAAGGAATGGGGTTTTACCGCCTTGCCGCACTGGTTCAACGAATCGTGGGTTTTCATTCTGGACGGGCAAGGCATCGTAAAGCAACGTTTCGAGGGTTTTGCCACCAAAGACGAACTGGAGACCGTGCTGCGGGAAGTTTTGGCGGAGGGATAGGGCGTTAATGTCAATTCCCGCCAGCCACCCCTTGCCTCCCCCCGCCCGGTAGGGTAGGATAAGGGCAAGCATTCACCATCCATTCCCGCCCGGGAGGAACGCCGCCCTTATGCCCGCCGCTAACCACTACCACACCGCCGACCTGAACCTGCAAGTCAACGGGCAAAGCTGCCCGGTAACCGTGCGCCACCACTGGACGCTGCTCGATGTGCTGCGGGAGCAGTTGGACTTGACCGGCGCCAAGCGCGGCTGCGACCGGGGCGAGTGCGGTTCCTGCACCGTGCTGCTGGCCGGCCAGCCGGTCTATGCCTGCCAACTGCTGGCGGTGCAGGTCGGGAGCCGCCCCATCGTAACTATTGAGGGACTGGCTGGAGACGAAACCCTGGACGCGGTGCAGCAGGCGTTTCTGGATAATGACGGCGGGCAGTGCGGGTTCTGCACGCCCGGCTTTGTAATGTCCACCCGCGCCCTGCTGAACGCCAATCCCAATCCCACCGACGCCGAAATCCGGCAAGCCCTCGCCGGCAACCTCTGCCGCTGCAACGCCTACGGCCGCATCATCGCCTCGGTGCAGGCGGCCCGGGCCGGGTAGAATAGCCCTCACTCCATAAACCGGGTAAATACCTGGTTGGCAATCAGGTAAGCCTCCCCGCTCAGTCGCAGGGTATCGCCTTGCCGCTCCAGCAGCCCCAACTCCAGCAATTCGGCAATGGGCGTCCGATACTTGACGGCCAAGTCGATGCCCAGGCGGGTCGATGCAGCATTCATATCCAATCCCTCCAGCAGCCGCAAGCCCAGGAACATCGTTTCCGCCGCCGCCAGTTCCGGGCTAATCCATTCCCAACCCCCTACCGGCCCGGCACCTTCCAGCCAATCGGCAGTTAATTCCAACCCAGACCCGGACGCCGCCAGCGGTGCCGGCTCCGTCGCCGCCCATTCCTTTACCGCCGCAATGTAGCCCCGGGGTGAATCCAGATTCCAGAACCGCCAGCCGCTGATGCAGGAGTGCGCGCCCGGCCCTACGCCCAGATAAGGCAAGTTCCGCCAGTAAGCCAGGTTGTGCCGCGATTCCAACCCCGGCCGCGCCCAATTGGATATTTCGTAGTGCCGATAGCCGCGTTCCGCCATCAGTTGCCGGGCATACTGGTACATATCCGCCGCCAAATCCTCGTCCGTCTGCGGTAGCTTGCCCTGCTCCACCCAACGGCGCAGCGGCGTCCCTTCCTCCAAAGTCAGGCAGTAGAGGGATATATGCGCCGGCCCCAAATCCGCCAGCCGTTGCAGCGTATCCCGCCATTGCGCCATAGTTTGCTGCGGCAGGCCGTACATCAAATCCAGATTCACATTGGAAAATCCGGCCGCCCGAACCGTCTGAAAAGCGGCGATAGCCTCAGCCGCGTTATGGCGGCGGCCCAGCAGCGACAGCAAGCCATTATCCAGGCTCTGCACCCCGATGCTCAAGCGGTTGACGCCCTGCTGCAACAGCCGCCTTGCCGCCGCGTCCGTCAAGTCGCCGGGATTGGCTTCGATAGTAATTTCGGCGGCTGGGACAATGGAGAAAGCGGCCTCGGCCGCCGCCAGAATATCGCCGATGGCCCCCGGCGGCAGGTAAGAGGGCGTCCCCCCGCCAAAAAACACCGTATTGACCGGCGGCCGCCCCAAGACTTGCCCCCATGAGGCAAGTTCATCAGCCAGAGCCGCGCGGTAGGGGGACATCAGGTTTTCAATGCCCTGGTAGGTGTTGAAATCGCAATAGGGGCATTTGGTCTGGCAAAAGGGAATGTGGATATAGAGGGACAGACCGGCGGCCGCCGCGGCGTCAGCAGCAACCGGCACCTTTCCCGGCGTCATCATTCCTGGTCCAGGAAACGGGCCTTACCGTCCACCACTTTTGAGGGATCTTTATCCTCCGGTCGTTCCGACGGCGGGGGGCGGCCCAAGTGTTCATCCACCACCGCCCGGGGCGCCAACTTCAGCAGCAAGAACAGCGCCAACCCCAGGATTATCAGGTCATCCATCCACCCCAGGATAGGCGTCCGGTCAGGAACTAACCCCCAAGGCAACACCAAATAGACCAACGCCAGCGGCACCAATGCCCGCAGAAAGATGCTGACCCGCCGGTCAAAGGTCAGCCGCCACACCAGCAGCCCGTAGCGAATGAGCTGCGGCAGAAACCGGGGCAGCAGCAGCATTAAGATATTAACCAGCAAACGGGACATAACCGCCCCCCGTCCAAGTATCGGGCCGCCGTTGACGCCGCTATAGTATAAACCAAGGAAGGGATACTTGCCGGAATTATACACTATCCGGCCCAACAAACTGGAACCCCGCTTTTGCGACAATCCGGGCCAACCCGATAGCTGAATAGTATCGGATTCTCCAAAAAGAAAACCGGCCGGGGAAACATCCCCGGCCGGTTTTCCCTTTCCCGATGGCGCGGTTTAACCGCCCTAATCCCCCGCCGCCACCGGCTCCGCCTGCCGGTTCTCGACCAGATTGGCGGTGCAAGCCGTTTCGCTGAGCAGCCCCCACCGCACCATCCAGTGGTAGGTATCCTCAACTATCTCCTGGGAATAGTAGGTGTCTTTGGTATAGCGCAGGCGGGGCAGGTGGAAGTCCTCCGGAGTAACGCCGCCGTAGCGGGCCGCCACCGCGGCAAAGTCCGGGGCGTCAATCATATAGTGCAGGTACTTCCGCTTGTCGGCGTTGAACATATCGATGGCCCGGCCCACCGCCCGGTTAATGGCGGCAAAGGTTGCGGCATCCATATCGTCGCTGGCGTTCTCCGCCCCCAAGTAGTGGCCCTCGGCCAGCGACTTGCAGCCGATTTTTTCGCCCAGGGTAATCCACGGTTCCATCACCACACAGGCGTCGGCCTCGCCGTTCAGCATCGCCTCGAAGCGGCGGCGCGGCGAGCCGTAGGAAACCAGGTTGATTTTCTTGTTGGGAATGTAGCCCTCCAGCAGCCGCAGGGCTACATAATGAGCGGCGGCGTGAAAGGAGACGGCCACCGGCTTATGCCCCAAGGAGCCGGGGTAGTTATGCGGCGAATCCGGCCGCACCATCAGGGACTGGCTCATCACGGCGGCGCGCAGCCCGATGATTTTGGTATCCTCCCGCTGGCTTTCGTAGGCCCGACGGACCTGCCCCTCCTCTCAAGCCCGGTAGATGGACACCATCTTATCCTCGTAGGGCGTATGCCCCAGGATGGGGTCAACTTCCTCCGGGTTAAGGGTCACGCGGTTCTCCCGGTCGCCCTGGGCCTTGACGAAGTGCATATCAATGCCCTCGTCGGCGAACAGCCCGTAATCCTTGGCCATCAGCCAGGGAATGCTGAACACGATGCCGCTGATTTCGCTGACTACCTTTTTCATAACTCCTTACGCTCCCCGCCCGGGTAAAGCCGTCCGACTCCGGGCCACTGGGCTGTAGGCTTGTAGCTACGCTGCGGTTAATGCGCCGATTATTCTATTACGGCAAAATCAATAAATCAATCCTTTAACCGGATTTTTACGAAAGACCGCCATCCTCCCCGGATAATCCGCCCGATTAAACACTTTCCAAACCGCCGGTTAAGGTCTATACTAATCGGAAAGTACGCGGCCACCGCCGCCGGAGCGCAACTTATGGGCAACGAACTGCTGCCGGTCATCATCACCACTATCGGGGTCGGGGCAACCTTGGCCGCCATCGGGTTGTCCGCCTTGATTGCCTTTGCCAAAATGCAAAACCAGCGCAGCGCGGCCGCCGAGGCCCGGATGGTTGAGCGTGACAACGCCTTGGAGGCCCGGATGGTTGAGCGCGACAACGCCCTGGAGGCCCGGGTGATGGCGCGGATTGACCGGGTGGAGGAGCGGATGATTGAGCGCATCGACGCCGTGGAAGCGCAGATGATTGAACGCATCAACGCCGCCGAGGCGCGGATGGTCGAGCGCATCAAGACATCGGAAAGGCGGATGCTTGAGCGTATCGACGAATCCGAGGCGCGGACGCTGCTGCGGATTGACGCCTTGAACCGGCGCGTTGACGATATGGGCCAGCGCATCGACAAGATGGAACACCGCTTGCGAATGCTGGAGCTGGAAGCCGCCGAAATCAAAGGCGCCGTGAACCTCATCCGGGCCGGCTTGACCATTACCGTCGGTGACTGAAGTTGCCAAGCAGCTCAGGCACCTGCCGTCGGCCCATGATCATAGAACCTACCGCCGGTAGGCCAAGCCGTCTAAACCGGCTCGTTCCATCCCTTAAAGGCAGCAAAATGGCGGAGAAAGTTTGGCAAGCCCCGGTTGAGTTAAACGCGGTTCGGGATGTTGACCTCTTGATCAACCCGGTCTTGACGGCTATAGACTTCTCCGCCACCACGGCCACCCGCCCGGCGGCGATGGTAGGTCTGCTGGCGGTCCTGGAGTGGCAAAGCCGGCAAAGGGACGGTCAGCCCTTGGCGTTAATACCGCCCCCAAGCCAAGGGGTACGGGACTGTTGGCAAGCCTCCGGGCTAACCGCCGCCCTCCGGGAGTTTTGCCACTGGCCCGAAACAGCCGGCGGGCAAGCCATCCCGGAGAATGTTCCACTAAAGCCGATAGTAAAATGCGCCCATTTCCGGGATGCGTCGGATGTGGAGCGAATGTTGTCGGAAATGGAATACAGCTTTATGACAGCATTGAGCGGCTATGCCAGCCTGTTGGGCAATGTAGGCGAAACCTTTACCGAATTGATTACTAACGTAATCTATCACGCTGACAGCAACGGCGGCTTTGCCTTGGCCCAATACTGCGAATATACCGCCGGGCCGGCCATTGAACTGGCCGTTGCCGACGCCGGCATTGGCATCAGGAAATCCTTGGCCAAGAACCCGGACTTTGCCGGCATTGCCGCCGACGGCGTCGCCATCAAACGGGCAATGACCGATGGTGTAACCTCCGCAGGAGATAAGTACCGGGGGTTCGGATTGGGTTATGCTGCGGCTAATACGCAGCTGGAACCAACACGCAGTCTGGCAATCCGCTCCGGCAATGGTATAATCACTTTGTCCGGTAACGGCGTAATCCAAGAGGAGACCTCGCAAATCGCCTATCCGGGGACGCTCATCAGCGCAATTATGCCGCTGTAAATTGCCCGAGCAGAAACCGGCTTGGCTGATTGGATATAGTGGTAGGTGTATGTCGAAAGTAGAAGTATTCAGGTTGGAGCGCTTTGGCAGCTCCTGCGCTACCCGGGAAAAGGGCCGCGCCGTGTTCAGCCAACTCCGAAATGAACTGGACAGTCAATGGACAGCGCGCCCGGAGGTGATAGTGGACTGGAGCGGCGTCAACGCCGCCAGCCCCGGTTTCATCGACGAGTTCATCGGCCTGCTCTGCCCGGAGGGGGAAAGCAGTTTCCGGGAGGATGGCGTCATTTTCGCCGGCAGCAACGACTACATCACTCAGCAGATCCACGCCATTCTGTTGCGGCGCGGCCGGGAAGTGCGGTACGCCAAGACGCTGGAGGACGCCGCCGCCGGGTGGTCAGTTACCAGTCTGGGGAAACGCACTATACAGCCGCCGAGTAATTCAATCGGCGGATGGAGGGAATGGGATTGCCCCGTCTCCCAATTCCCCGCCTTTGTCTAATTATTGTAAAAAGGAATATAATTTTGTTTGTCAAATAGTATTGACAAATAAAAATCAAAGGTATATCGTTACCCCCAAGACTTGGCTCCAAGTTCAGGAAAGCATATAAAGGGAGGAGAAGCTATGCTGAAAATCGGACACGAGGTCGTCCGTCCCGGCAAAAACCCGGGCGATGCTTCGGTAACCATCCCGGTGCCCGAGGAATTGGAAACCGTCCCCGGTATCCCCAAAATCCAGCGGGAAGTGGACTGGTACGCCCGGGAGTATCCCGTGGAAACCATGAACATCACCGAACGGGCCTCCCGCGACTGGGCCAACACCATCCGCGACCAGCACGTCGAGATGCGGGAAATCCGCAAGGAACACGACAAGCTGAACCGCTCCCTGATTATGGCCGCCCGTCTCACCGGCGAACAGGAACCTACCGCCGAACCCACCGGCGCGGATGTTTCCGAGCTGATTAAGGCCAAGGCCCGGGAACTGGGCTATGTGGAAGTCGGCATCACCGCCTACGACAGCCACTACACCTACCAGAGCAAGAAGGACTGGGTCAAGTTCCCCCATGTCATCTGCCTGGCTTACGAGCAGGACTTCGAGCCGACCCAGACCATCCCCAGCGTGGACGCCGAAATCGTCCATTCCAGCACCTACCGCACCGAAGGCGCCGCCGGTCTGGAACTGGGCAACTACATTCGCAGCCTCGGCTACCGCGCCCAGGTGCACAGCCCCAACGACAACACCGGCCCCTACATTCCGATGTTCGTGGCGGCTGGCCTCGGCCAGTTGGGCGCCTGCGGCTACCTGCTGACCCCCCATGTCGGCTCCCGCTGCCGCCTGATGATGATTACCACCGACGCCAATGTCACTTATGACTCGCCGGTGGACTACGGCATCCACGCCTTTTGCCAGGTCTGCCAGGTCTGCGTCAACCGCTGCCCCGGCCGCGCCCTGATGCGCGACAAGATTTGGTGGCGGGGGATTGAAAAGAACAAGCTCTACTTCAAGCGCTGCCGCCCGGTGATGGCCCGCTACTTGGGCTGCGGCATCTGCATGAAGGTTTGCCCCATCCAGAAGTACGGCCTCCAGAACACTATGGAACACTACGCCGCCACCGGCCAGGTGCTGGGCAAGGGTACCCACGACCTGGAAGGCTACGAACTGGAAGGCAAGGGCTACTTCGGCCCCGGCGAAATGCCGGTGTTCGACGGCGGGTTCTTTAATATGCCGCAGGGCGACACCGAGGAATGGGCCTTCACCCAGTTCAAGCAGAAGGCCATGGCCGCCGGCGGCGTCATCTCCGACGACCTCATCGAGGAGTTCCGGCAGGAAGTGGCCCGCGGCTTCTCCCAGAGCCGGGATAATATGGGTATGATGGAGGAGGAGGACTACATCTAGTCCCCCCACCCCATCTACCACCAACCCACGGCAAATCAGGGGCCGGCAGTATTTAGGCTGCCGGTCCCTACTCTTGCCCGCATAGCACCTTGATTGGTCATAGTGACGACGATTTAGGGAGGGTCAAAAGGGTCACTGACTTGGAAAAGGGCGGGAGGGATTAGCCCTCCCGCCCCTTGTTGACGCGGTGTACGATTACGCTGGAATTACCCTAGAATCACGTTGACTTTGGGAGGCTTGCCCTCTTTGCCGCCCTTTTTACCTCGACGACAGCTTTAGGCTAGGCTTTCCGTCGCATCCGCCGAAGCGCAGGCCCGCGAATGAACCGTTTTGCCGTTGCGTAACTCGATTTTAGGGGACGTGACTGGTGCGGGTTCCTTTAAGGATAACCCATTGTCATCAGTCATTTCCAGACGCAGGTCATTGCGCCCGGTAAGGCGTTCCAACCGCTTGAGTTTCGTGTTGGAATCAATGGTGAAGGGGCGCGGCGGGGAGGACGCTATCTTGTCAAGGTGAGGTAACGCCTCTTCCATGACATCAATAGCGACTGCAATATCCTCTACGGGATACAGGTTCTCGTAGAAGTTCTTGTGGCCGGTAAAGTAGGCTTTGCTCAAAGCCTCGCCAACTTCAGAAACGCCCGGTTCCCCGTTGTATTCGGCTACTATTTGGTAGCCGATGTCGCGCAAGTCTGCGTGGCTGGAATGAGGCCAACCCCGTTGCTCGCCGATGACTTTGAGGTATTGCGAGCCGGCGCCCCACACCTTTTCCCCCGCCTGTAGCCGATTGCCTGCTTTGAGTTCTTTGCGGGCGTGGATGATGAACCGCTTGCTGATTTTGCGGCGGTCATCAGTCGACTGCTTGCCATGTTTAGGCAAACGCGGTGCAATCGTCCTCTTGGTTTTCATCGTTCCAGCCCTCCGCATTAGGTGTCCGCTCCCGATGGTATTAGCAACTGGGTAGCGGTTTCGTTTCTAGTGAGGGCGCGGCCGGGATTGCCCACCGTGTTTCACGGGGATTCAAACAATGGGCTGGTGGAGTGTATCCTGATGCCGCCAATTCGCCGCGCCGGGGACGCCCTTCGCAGGTTACCCGATGCGTGCAGGGACAGACAAACTTCACACAGGTCGACGTCTTGTTTCACCGCCGGGGACCGGAACTCCCCGGCGGCTTCTGAAACCGCCAGGGAGGACTATTCCCTAGTGGCCTCGGCTCCTTATCCTAACGAAAGCAGCGCAGTTTCGCAATCGCCCCTGCTGGCCGAGCTGCAAGCCTACCTGGACAACGTTGACGATACAGCGTTGCTGGCGCGCCTGGCGCTGTATCGTGCCAACGGCCGACCGGGATACCCGCTCCGGCCTTTGTTGCGCGCCTATCTGGTCAGCTGCCAACTGGGCTTGCCCAGCGCCAATGCCCTTATCCGGCAGCTCCAGGACCATCCGCAACTGCGGGAGCTTTGCGGCTTTGGCGACCCGTTTCCCGTCCGCCGGACTTTCAACCGCTTTATCAAGCGGCTGGAGGACCACCCGGATTTGCTGAAGCCCGTCATCGCCGGCATTGCCGAGCGGATTAAGGACTTCCGGCCCGACTTGGGGGAATTGGTAGCCATCGACTCCACCGCCATCCCCTCCCACTGCAACCCCAACCGCAAGCCGGTCAGCGACCCGGAAGCCTCCTGGAGCGTTAAGCATTCGGTCAAATCCAGTGCGAAAGACGGGACGGAGTGGTTTTTCGGCTACAAAATGCACACGATAGCCGACGCCCGTTACGGCATCCCGCTGGCGCAACACATCACTACCGGCAGCCGCAACGATTCCCCGGAACTGCCGCCATTGGTCGCGCCGGCCAAAGACCAATACCAATGGTTCCAGCCGGCTGTCGCCATTGCCGACCGGGGCGATGACGCCGCCAGCAACCACCAGTATCTCTATCGGCAAGGCATTGCCCCGGTTATCCACATCCGCCGCCCGGGCAATAAAACCGGGTTGTATCAGGATATATACACCGCGGAGGGCGTTCCCACCTGCTTGGGGCAAGTCCCGATGGAATATGTGGCGACCAATGCGGCCGGGCATCACCTTTACCGCTGTCGGCGGGAGGGCTGCCACCGGCGGGATTCGACCAAAGGCGGCATCCGCCACTGCGATACCGAGTATTGGCAAGACCCAGCCGAGGACATCCGACTGTTTGGCGTGATACGCCGCCAGAGCCGGCAATGGAAGGAGCTGTACGGCAAGCGCTGGACTATTGAGCAGACCTTCAAGTCCATGAAGGAGAGCCGAAGCTTGGCTCGACACTACCGCCGCGGGTTGAAATCAATCACCCTCCACGCTTTGCTGTCGACCTTGAGCTATCTGGCTACGGTGTTGGTCAAATTGCCGGCCGGCCAGTTTGCCGGTATGCGCTGGATGGTGCGGAAAGGGGCTTAGCCCGTCGGCCGCCGTTGGCGCTATTGACACTGCCGACGCAAGAGCCTGTATTCCCCCTTGCGAGAGTCCCGGTTAGTAACGGTATCCCTTGGTGCAAAGCCCTGTTGCAGGGTTGGGCAACTTTGTTTGCCCCCTTGTGTGCGCTTTGCACGGGAACCCGGCGACTCTCGCACAGTAGCCTAATCCTGAACGCAAGGGGGTTCCTGATGCGGAAAGTCCTGCCCGTCCTTATCTATCTCTTGGTCCTTGCCCTGACTGCCACTGCCTGCGCTACCGCCGCGCCTACCGCTACTCCCATCCCCACGGCCACGCCGCAGCCACTCCTACCGCTACCCCTGCGCCCACCGCTACGCTGCAACCGACAGCCACTCCAGTGCCTACCGCTACTCCAGTGCCGACGCCGACACCTACCGCCACGCCGCAACCGACGGCCACTCCAGTGCCGACGGTTCCTTGGCAAAGGTTTAGCCCCAGGTCTTATTTCAGTGTTGATTTGCCGGAGGATTGGGCGGCAGAGTCCGACCACCACAGCATTGTTTCCTTTAACGCCCCTTGGTATCGGGCTACCCTGATGGTCTTTTCTGGAACCCGGGGCGAGCGTATGGACCAGGACCTTGCCCTTGCGGGCTTCGCTGATGGCTTCTTGGGCCTCAGGAAAAAAGAACCCGGCTTCGAGCTGGACGCCTTTTACGAAGTTTCGCCCACTGTCCAACGTTCGCGGTATCGGTATTCGCGGAACATCGGCTATTGCGATGACCAAGAGAGTTACGGGTTGTATATTTTTCAGTCCGTGCGTCTTTTCGTCATCACGATGGACGTGTGCGCCGACTGGACAGGCCAGTATGACGACGCTTTCGTCGAGCGGGTTTTTGACAGCCTTATCTACACGAACCAGCAACGGTAATCAGCGCGCCCGGCGGAGCCGGCAAATTGTTTGGCTCCGCCGGGGGCGCAGCGGATGATTGCCCCGGCTGCGCTCCCCCAGCAGCCTAACCCGGAACACAAGGAGGTTTTATGCTGAAAATCCGGCCCATCCTTACCCTTGGGGCTATCTTGTTGCTCACCGCCGTGGCCTGCGCTACCGCCGCCCCGGCCGTCCCCGCGTCTCCCACCGCTACTCTTACTCTTGCGACCACCGCTGCTCCCGTCCCCACTGCCACGCCGCGTCCCACGTCCCAATCGGCCATCGCGCTTCCGCCCACGCCCACCCCTAGGGTCACCCTTATGCCTACCTTTACCCCCCATCCCACCGCCACACCGAGCCCGACCGCCACGCTTGCGCCACCGACGCCCACGCCCGCTACTCTTAGATCCACGCCAACCCGGGCGGAAACTTCTACCTGTTTCCGCTTTGCCGATGGCGCTAATCTTTTTCAGGAACACGACGCCATCCGGTGGTCGGAGTGTCCCGTCATTGAAAACGGTATCCTGCGGGCGGCGGGAACCGTATTGGGCGGTCGCACCCTCTTGAACTCTCCGTCGGTCGCCACCTTTGTCATCAAATACCGGAACACCGACCGCGACGCGTTGATTATCCTCCGTCCCGCCCCTCCGGGCGCATCCTACCCGAACACGCCCGGAACTGCCGAGGCAACAGCTTGGGATGTGAGCAGCCGGTCTTTTTCCATAAAAGCGCCGGTGGGCAGTTTGGCCGAGCCGGTTGACTTGTTGGTGTGGGGTTCGGATATTCCCGGCGCGCACATAAAGGCCCCGCCGCTGGCTATTCACTCCATCCGGTACATCCAGTATCCGGCCCCGGCTACCGGCGCGCCAGAAAGGCCGGGAGGGGCTAATCCCTCCTGCTTTTTTCCAAATTAGTGACCCTTTTGACCTTCCCTATGGGGTTGGGGGGAACTTGACGATGGCAAGGTTGGGGCAATAGAATGGGGGTGTACGGGGGCGGAGGGCGGGAGGAGGCGACGGAACGGATTAGATGGAGGGGGAGCAAGGGAGTTTATGGACGTATTGCCTAACGAAGAGGAACAGATGGTGAAGAACCTGGCCCGGGAGTTTTTGGAGGCGGAGTGTCCGCCGCGGTTGGCCCGGGCGATGGAGAAGGATGAGCTGGGGTATCCGCCGGAGTTGTGGCAGAAGATGGCGGAACTGGGGTGGGTCGGCATTGCGCTGCCGGAGCAGTATGGCGGGCAGGGTTTGCCGCTGACTTATCTGGGCATCATTCTGGAGGAAGTGGGGCGGGCGATTGCGCCGGCGCCGCTGCATTCCAGCGCGGTGGCGGCGATTACCATTGCCCGGCACGGAACGGCGGCGCAGAAGAGGGATCTGCTGCCGGCGGTGAGCCGGGGGGAACGGGTTTTGACCTGGGCGTTTTCGGAGGCGGATCCGCGCTATCGGCCGGAGACGGTGCAGGCGACGGCGACGGCGGACGGGGAGGATTTGGCGCTGAGCGGCGTTAAAAACTTTGTGGATAATTTTAACGCCGCCGACCAGTGTTTGGTGGTGTGCCGGACGGCGGCGGCTACGGAGGATAATGCCGGGTTGTCGCTGCTACTGGTGGATACGCACAGTCCCGGGGTGACGCAGACGCCGTTGACTACTCTGGCCAAGGATAAGCAGAGCAAGGTCTTTTTTGACGGGGTACGGGTGCCGCGGTCTAACCTGGTGGGGGAGCTGAATCAGGGCTGGGGGATAGCGCGGGAGATGCTGGATTTGGCGACGGCTTTGCTGTGCGCGCAGATGGTGGGGGCGGCGCGGAAGGATGCGGAGATGGGGATTGAGTATGCCAAGAATCGGGCGGCGTTCGGGCGGCCGATTGCGGCGTTTCAGTCGATACAGCACATTTGCGCGGATATGATTTTGTGGGTGGACGGGGGGCAGCTGCTGACTTATGAGGCGTTGTGGAAAATGGATCAGGGGCTGCCGGCCAGTGTGGAGGTGTCGCAGGCCAAGGCGTTCTGCAATGACAAGCTGGAGGCGGTGGTGCGGTCGTCGCAGGTGATTCACGGGGGGATGGGGTTTATGATGGAGTTTGACCTGCATTTGTGGTTTCGGCGGGTTACGGCGTGGACGATGCGGCTGGGGACGAGTTTTGAGCATCGGGCGCGGATCGCGCAGTCGCTGCTGGATCAGCCGGGACGGGTGCGGTTGGGGATGAATCAGCTGCCGGTGGGGTAGGCGTCGGGTGGGCGGGGGTTACGGGGGAAGGGGGGCAAGTAGGGGGCGGGTTCGCGCTAACGCTTGGGTGGCGCAGTCAATTGTCTAGGTCATTCCGAGGCGACAGCCGAGGAATCTAAAAATCTTGAGCGGAGTCAAGGGAGGGCATTTTAGATTCCTCCCTTCGGTCGGAATGACATAGCTATAGGGTCGGTTATCCGGGGCGTCAATTCAGCAAGGGAGGCTAAGGAGTTATGGCGAAGGATCCGGTATGCGGGATTGAGATTGACGAGGGGGAGGCCCGGGCGCAGACCGGGCAGACGATGCACGGGGCGTCGGAGGTGGATCCGCAGCAAGGCACCCGGAGTTTTCACAACGGGCAGTGGTACTATTTTTGCGGGCTGGATTGCCGCACCAAGTTTCTGGCGACGCCAATGGCTTATCTGGAGGTGCCGGGGGCGTAGGCGGCGGTCGGGGATAAACCTTCACAGTTTCTTAAAGATTTGCGGGCATACTTACGGTTGGCGGATATACCGCAAAGATTGGGGAACTGAAGGAGGTTTCGGTCGGATGAAAAGGCAGTTGAGGAAGTATCTACCGGCGGTTTTGGCCGGGTTGAGCGTCATTGTGCTGGCGGCGGTGGCGGCTTGCGGCAGCGGCGGGCAAACGGGGGCGAGGCCGGAGCAGACTGCCGCCGCTACTATTACCGGCGGCGGCAACAGTAGCGGCAATGGCGGCGCGGCCCGGGAAGGCGTCAACATTCCGCAAGCGGATGCCGGGGAGGAGGAGTCGGGGCAGCAGTTCGGGTTGGGGGATAGCTACGATAAGATACGGGCCGGGGCGCGGCTGCGGCTGAGCTATGATGCGGCGGCCAAGGCTTTCAGCGGCACGGTGGAAAATACTACGGCGGCTACGCTGCCGCAGGTGCGGGTGGAGGTTCACCTGTCGAACGGCGTGGAGTTGGGGCCGACGAGGCCGGTGGATTTGGCGCCGGGGGAGTCGGCGGCGGTGCGGCTGCCGGCGGGCAATCAGCCGTTTGAGAGTTGGGGGGCGCATCCGGAAGTGGGCGGCGGCAATGTAGCGGATGGGGGCGAGCATAGCGGCGGGGACGGGGAACACGGCGGCGAGTTGGGGGAGCATAGCGGCAGTAGTGGAGAGTCGGGGGAACATCGGGAGAGTTCCGGGGCGTTGGAAGGCGGCGGCGGGACGAGTCAAGGGGTAGTGGCGGCGGCACAAGTCTTTCTGGAGGGCTTGTCGGAGGAGCAACGGGCGGAAGCGATGTACGCTTTTGACGATCCCAAGCGGTCGAACTGGTCGAATCTGCCGGCGGAGATGTCCCGGCGCAATGGGGTGCGGTTCGGGGATTTGGACACGGCGCAGCAGGCGGCGATGCATGATTTCCTGATGACGGCGTTGAGTCCAAAGGGCTACGATATGGCGATGGGAGTAGTGGGGGCTGAGGATGCGCTGAGGGAAGCCCTGTGGGCGCGGATTTTGCGGTGGAGTTCGGATAATTATTTCTTGGCGTTCTTTGGGGAGCCGGCGCTGGAGTCGGCTTGGGGCTGGCAGTTCGGGGGGCATCATCTGGGGGTGAATGTCAGCGTGGTCGGGGGGCGAAGTTATTTGTCGCCAACTTTTGTGGGGATTGATCCGGCGGTTTATGAGCGGGACGGGGTTACGGTGATGCCGCTGGCGGCGGAAGAGGCGGCCGGGCGGGAGTTGCTGCTGGGATTGGAGGGGGCGGCACAACAGGCGGCAACGCTGGACAGCAGTCCGGTGGCAGCGGGGGAAGTTTTGACGGGGGCCGGAAAGGATGGGGTAATCCCGGCGTTGGCGGGGTCTAAAGCCGGGGATTGGACGGCGGAGCAGCGGCAACAGCTGCTGGATACCATCGCTTTGTGGGTTACAATGCTGCCGGAGGAGAGCGCGCAGTTGCGGATGGCGGAGATAGCGGAGGATTTGGAGGAAACTTACTTTGCCTGGAATGGCGCGGTGGACGGCAGCGGGCCGATGTACTATCGGATTCAGGGGCCGACGCTGATTATTGAGTTTTCCAGGGAGGCCGACTTGACGGCGGAAGGCGGGCATTATCATTCGGTCTATCGGAATCCGCTTAATGAGTACGGGGCCGGAGCGGCGGGCGGCGGCGGTTAGCGGCCAAGGGAAAATCGGGGCAACAGGAGGCGCAGGATGCACGTGGGCGTGGTAATGGAGTGCGATTACCGGACGGGGGTAACGCAGGAGGCGGCGTTTGACGAAGCCTTTGCGCTGGCGGAGGCGGCGGATACTTACGGGCTGGATGGGGTTTGGCTGGCGGAACGGCATTTTGCGGCGCCGCGGCGGCCGGGGGATCCGATGGGGGCGGGGATTCCGTCGGTGGTGTCGGTGCCGTTGGTGATGGCGTCGGCGATTGCCGGGCGGACGAAGCGGGTGCGGATTGGCACCGGGGTGAGCGTGCTGCCGTTGTGCCATCCGGTACGGCTGGCGGAGGAAGCGGCGACGGTGGATCAGGTGAGTCGGGGCCGGCTGGAGTTCGGGGTGGGCCGCAGCGGGTTTCCCCGGTCTTATTTGGGCTATGGAGTGCCGTACGAGGAGAGCCGGGCGCGCTTTCAGGAGTCGCTGGAGGTGATTATCAAGGCGTGGACGGAGGAGCGGTTTTCTCATCAAGGGGAGTTTTATCAGTGCGAGGAGTTGTGCGTCATTCCCAAGCCGTATCAGCAGCCGCATCCGCCGGTGCGGATTGCGGCGACGACGCGGGATACCTTTCCGCAGGTAGGCGGGAGCGGGCATGGGGTGATTTCGGGGCTGCGCGGCTTTGATGTGCATGAGGTGGCGGAGCATTTGCAGATGTATCATCAGGCGCGGGCGGAGGCGGGATATTCGGATAAGGGGGAGGTGTTTCTGCGGGCGCCGATTTATGTAGCGGAAACGGATGAGTTGGGGCGGGCGGAGCCGGAGGAAAGCACGATGCGCTCTTATCAGCGGCTGGGCGGGTTGTTCGAGAGTTCGGCGGGGCAAGCGGGGACTACGCTGTCGGAGGAGCGGCGGGAACGGGCGGAACGGCTGGCGCGGGTTACTTATGATGATTTGCTGCAAGACCGGCTGGCTTACGGGAGGCCGGATACGGTGGTGGCGAAGCTACTGACGCTGAAGGAGCGGCTGGGGCTGGACGGGATAATTATGGAGCCGAATGTGGGCGGGGGATTGCCGCAGGAGCGGATACTTAATTCGGTGCGGTTGTTTGCGGAGGAGGTGGCGCCGCGGCTGCGGTAGGGGTTTTGGGGTGAAGGATAGGTCAAGGCGGGCATTTTAGGGCGGGTTCACGCTAATCGCCGAGGGCAGGGCAACTACAAGGGTTGCCCTTACAAAATAGAGAGGACGAGCGGCGGCGGGAATGCTGGGCTGCATACCGGCCGTTACCCCTACAAAATGGTACCGCCGGTCTGTGGCGGGAGTACGACCGGAGGGCATTGGGACGGTCAATTCCTATCTGAAAATAATTAGGGTGAACACGCCCTAAAAATCTTGAGAGGAATCAAGAGCAGGCATTGCGGTTAGAGCCGCTGCTGCTGGGCAAGGCTACCGACCCCGGTCGCACCGGCTTTGACCAGCGTAAGACGGTGGAAGGCATCCTCTGGCTAGGGGCAGCCGGTTCAGTTCCGGTTAAGGCCCGAAATGCCGCCGAAGGGAAAGAACTGCCCGCGCTATTGTGGCGGGGGTACTGACGGCGACCCGGGAGTTGCTGGGGGATAAGGCGTATGACAGTGATGGGGTTCGGCGCGGGTTGGCTGCGCGGAACATTACGGCGACCATTCCCGGCCGGTCTCATTGGAAAAAGCCGGTCGAGTTTGACGAAGGGAGTTACCAGCGGCGGCATCGGGTGGGAAAGGCTTGCAGCGACTTGGAGCAGTTCCGGGGCATTGCTGGCCGCTAGGCTAAACTGGCGGCTAGTTATGCCGGAATGGTCAGCTTGGTCGCTTGGTTCCTCAGAACAAAGCCGAACCAGCGGCAGGCAGCGGCAGCTCCAAAGGCCACGGCGGTTGCCTGAGTCGATTGTCCGCACACCTTAGGAGTTGGTAGCAGCCGGTTGGGGGAGGAGGTCGCGGCTGTTGTCGGCGTAGGTTTCCGGCGGGTTGTATTCGATGGTGGTCATTGGGGCTGCTCCTTTGGGGGTTGGCTGATGCCAACGGGGTTGGTTTAGCCCGGCCGCCTATTCCCCCGGCGGAGCTAGGGGGCGGCCGCGCAGGTCAAGGACGCCGTCGAGCATACCGATGCGCTGGCGGTCGCGGCGGCCGGCGGGAAGGAAGGGTACCGGGGTTTCGGTTTTTACCCGTTCCAGGAGAGCCAAAAGTTCCGCCACTTCCGCGATGCCTTCGGCTACTTCCTCCTCGCCGTAGCGGTATTCGTAAAAGTTCTGATGCAGGTCGTTGGCCGACTTAAAGAGAGTCCTAATTCGGGGCTGCCGGTGTTCCCGGGAGATGCGCCAGACCGCGGCGGCAATCAGAATGTGGGCGTAGTGCTGCCAGCTGCGCATTTCGGCTACGGATTTGACGGCGGCGGCGGCCGCGCCCCATGCCTTTTCCGAGGCTTGGAGCAGGTCGCCGGCCGCCAATTCATCCCGGGCTTGGGCCATTAACTCGCGGCTGGTGTCGGCGTAGGTTTCCGGGGGATTGTATTCGATGGTGGTCATTTTCGGTTGGCTCCTTGCTGGCATAGTCCGGGTGTTGGGGGCTGGATTTTTCTAATGATACCATAGCCGCAATTTTCCAAAAGCTATACCTATACAGCGACAGCATAAAGTTCGCCCACCCCGGATTGCTGCGGGGTGGGCGGATTGGTTGCCGATCAGAGATGGGGGGATAAGCCGGGCGGCGTATCCCTACAGCGCGCTTAAAGCACGTGGTACATCAAGCGGTGGTCGCGCAGCACATCCTGGGCGAAGTCGTTGTCCACATCGCGCCAGACGGAATGGATGTGGTTCGCCCCGTTCTGGATGTTGTCGAACTCGACGATGAAACTGCCGCCGTGGATGCGGTAGTAGTGGTCGCGGCTGCGGTCGGTGGCGCCGGCCCAAACGATGCGGAAGTTGTCCACGCCGGTCTGGCGGATGGTTTCCAACCGTTCCGCCGCCACTTCCGGCCGCACCTGGTTGACATACTCGGTGACCAAAGCCAGCAGCAGCTCCTTTTGCGCGCCGTTCATCTCCGCGCCGGCCAAGCCCTCGCCATCGTGGACGGCGGCCCGGGTAGCGTTATACATCGGAATGTCCCAGGGCGCTTTGTCGTGGATGACCGCCTTGCCCCGCTGCTCCGGGGTCAGGGTGGACATCAGCTCAATGGCCATATCCTCCCGGCCGCCGAGGATGCGGAGACCCTTCTGGGGGCCTTTCGGCACTTCGGCGGGGTTCGCCCCCAGGAAAAAGGGCGTAACGGCGGTGACTTCGTCGCCCCAGACGCTGAAGTGCAGAGAGACATGATGCCCCTCGACCCGCCAGCCCCAGGGTTCGTTGGCGGCGTTGCCGGGACTGCCGAACACCGTCCAGTAGTAAAGGAGCGGGTTGCGGTCCCAAGACGCCGTGCCTTCCTCCACTTCCAGCGGCCCGAGGATGTTCTCGTGCTGCATAATAGCGGCCGCCTTCTGGTTGGCGTCCGGGTCGAGGGTGGCCGCCATCAGGGCGTAAGCCAAATCCCGCTGTTCCGGGTTCATATCCCGCAGGGGCAGGCCATGGCGGTTCAGCGGCGGGTAATACCAGAAAAGCCGCTCCCCGTCCAAGTAGCTGAAAGTGGCCTTGGCCTGCTGCTCCGGGGAAAGGCTGTCCAGCCAATGGTTAGCGGCGGCGGCCATCTCCGCCGTGGCCGGGGAATGCCGATGGTAATGGGTATGCTTCTGGCCGTGGGTGTGTTCTAAAGTAGCGGTCATTTAACGCTCCTTTTGGGGTGTGGGTTGATGGAGCAAGTTTAATTTGCCGGGATGAAGTTGTCAACCGGGGGATAGGATTGCTAATAGCGGCGGCAATGGGGCTATCGCATATACTTGGCGAACTACTTACAGTCATTTCCACTAAAACGGTGTTCAGAGGCTCCGGCTTTTCTGGATTCCCACTTTCGTGGGAAGGACGGTGGGAGGGCGGGCGGTGGTAATGGGCTATGGTATATAATATGCGGGTAATTCCGGGGGTTAAGGATGAGTATGCGGGACAAGTTGGCAATTCGGGAAGGGGTGTGGACGGCGTTGGAGCAATCCGGGGTGGTACGGAGTCAAAGCGTCCACGATAAAATCCCGGACTTTTACGGGGCTGAGACGGCGGCGCAACGGGTTTTTGACTTGGCGGCGTGGCAGGCGGCGCAGGTGGTGAAAAGCAATCCGGATAAGGCGCAGCGGCCGCTGCGGGAGCGGGCGTTGGCGGAGGGCAAGCTGCTGTATATGGCGGTGCCGCGGTTGGCGCAGGAACGGTGTTTTGTGGAGTTGGATCCGGCGGTGATGGGGTGTACCCCGGCGCAGGCGTCCACGATCGGCGGGGCGTTTAAGTACGGGCGGCCGGTTTATGTTACGGAGCTGCGGCCGGTGGATTTGGTGATTTCCGGGTCGGTGGCGGTGAACCGGGAGGGCGTACGCGTGGGTAAAGGCGGCGGGTATGCGGATTTGGAGTATGGGCTGGCGGCGGCGGCCGGGGTGATTAGGCCGGAGACGCCGGTGGTGACTACCGTGCATCCGTGGCAGGTTTTGACGGAGCCGCTGCCGCGGGCGGCTTATGATGTGCCGCTGAATTACATTGCAACGCCGGAGGAAATGATTTGCTGTCCGGGGGATTTGCCGCGTCCGGCCGGCATCTATTGGGCGGCTTTGACGGCGGAGAAGGTGGCGGCGATACCGGCGTTGGGGAAGTTGCGGGGGTAGGTAGGGGGAGTAACCGGCATATACGACCTTGCCCTTGCGCGTAGTCTTTTACTGCCCTATTATATTCCGATGAACCTGAAACTACGCTATGACGCTGAGTTTGACATCCTGCATTGGGGCGGGGAGGGCGTTGAGGCGGCGGCGGTGGAGATTTATCCGGGGGTGACGCTGGAACTGGACGCCGCCGGGGACATTATCGGGGTGGAAGTGCTTAATGCCGGGCAGCTGCTGGGGCGGGATCTGGAATCTTTGCGAAAGGGCATTGTCCGGGGCGATTTTCCCCGGCTTGAATACCCGGCGGGGCTGGAGAAGCTGCTGCAACCGGATGGGCAAGGCGGTTATAAAGAATACTGGGATTTGCCGGCGGACGGAGCGGAGACGCTGCACAACCTGCGCCAAGCCTTGGCGCCTTTGTGGGTAACGCGGCAAGGGGCGGGCCAACTGCCGGCGTAATCAAGCCATCCCTTAACGAGGTTAAGCAATCCTTATGGCGCTGAAAGATGTTTTTCCGGATACGGCGGAGCTGGAGGGCGGGGCGGAGCTGGTTATCGGCGGATGCGCCGCGGCGGATTTGGCGGCGGAGTATGGGACGCCGGTTTATGTGCTGGATGAGGCTACGATCCGCAATCGCTGCCGCAGTTATCGGGAGGAGTTTGCGCGGCGCTGTCCCGGGGCGCAGGTTTTGTACGCATCGAAAGCCTACATCAACCCGGTTCTGGCGCAAATCTTTGCCGAGGAAGGGTTGGGGTTGGATGTGGTTTCCGGGGGGGAGTTGGCGGTGGCGGCTGTGGCCGGTTTCCCGTTGGAAAGGGTCTATTTTCACGGCAACAACAAGACGGCGGAGGAACTGGATTACGCCGTCAGCCAAGGCATCGGCCGGGTGGTGGTGGATAGTTTTTATGAACTGGAGCTGCTGAACCGCATTGCCGGGGCGAGCGGCAAGGTTCAGGACATCCTGATCCGGGTATCGCCGGGCATTGACCCGCATACCCACGCCTATACCACTACCGGCATTATTGACTCGAAGTTCGGCTTTTCGATTCAGACCGGGGATGCGGCGGCCGCGATCCGGCAGGCGTTGGCTGCGCCTAACCTGAAGTTGCGGGGGCTGCATTTTCACTTGGGGTCGCCCATCTTTGAGTTGGAACCCTATGCCGCCGCTACCGATTTGGTATTGCGCTTTGCCTCCGGGTTTCGGGAGGAAGGCTTGGATTTGCAGGAGTTCAGTCCGGGCGGCGGGTTTGCCATTGCCTATACCCGGGCGGATGAACCGCCGGCGATTGGCGATTACGCCGAGACTATTGTCGCCACATTGAAGGGGACTTGCGCCGAGTTGGGGATGGCGGCGCCGACGCTGCTGATTGAACCGGGGCGGTCGATTATCGGGCCGGCGGGGGTGGCTTTGTATCGCATTGGGGCAATCAAGGATATTCCCGGCGTCCGCAAGTATGTCAGCGTGGATGGCGGGATGGGGGATAACATTCGCCCGGCTTTGTACCAAGCCAGCTATGAGGTGGTGGCGGCGGGCAAGGTGAACCGCACGGATTGGGAGCGGGTTACTATTGCCGGGAAGTATTGCGAGTCGGGGGATGTGCTGGCGGCGGATGTAATGCTGCCGACGGTGGCGCCGGGGGATATTATTGCCATTCCGGCGGCCGGGGCTTACTGTCCGTCGATGGCGAGCAACTATAACCTGAACCCGCGGCCGCCGATGGTGCTGGTGAAAGACGGGGAAAGCCGGTTGATTCGGCGGCGGGAGAGTTACGCCGATTTGATGTTGTGCGATTTGTAGGGTGGTTATACTTTGCCGACACCGGTCTGCTAACATCCGCTTGACATTGTGACCAAGTCTGGTTATTCTGACGGCCTAGACTACTAGGCTGGGAGATTCCTATGACCCGAGAGGAGGCACGGCAGTTGGTAGCAGATCTGCGGGAGCAGGCTATCGTGCCGGAAGCGAAAATTCAGAGTCTGTCGGATTCGCTTGAGGGTTTGTCTGACGAAGCTCTTTCGGAATATCGCGACAGTACCATACGGATCGCCATTGCAGAAATTCTCGATGGCACAGTGGCGCCGCATATAGATGTGGAAAAGGGGATACTGCGGCCGCGTGAATTGGCCGAGTTGTACTTCTCGTCAGAGCCAGTCAGCTACTACGAGTCGGGCATCCTACAACTGAGCGAGTTGGTAGGGCTGAACACCTCGCCCGGTTCTGAGTGGGATGAAGTTGGGGATTATCGCGAGGATTTTCAATCCGAGTGGGGCGAGGACGACGACCCGACCCCTGACGACTACATACCCTAATCCCCCATGTGGCAAACCTACGGACAGGAACACCTGACCCGCCAACTTGCGGCCGGGCTGCTGACCGGGCGGTTGGCGCACGCTTATTTGCTGGTGGGGCCGCCGCACGTGGGCAAGATGACTTTGGCGGTCAACATTGCCCAAGCCGTCAACTGCCCGGAACGGGACAGCGGCGCGCCTTGCGGGGAGTGTTCCCAGTGTCAGCGCATTGCCCGGGGCGTCCACCCGGATGTGCAGGTTATCGGCATAGGCCGCGGTGAGGACGACGGCCCGGCCCGGCGGGACATTCGCATTGACCAGGTGCGGGAAATCGAGGGCTTTCTCAACCTGTCGGCTTATGAGGGCGCGGGCAAAGTGGTCATCATCGACGGGGCGGAATTGATGAATGCGGCGGCGGCCAATGCTCTGTTGAAAACTCTGGAGGAGCCGCCGGCCGGCACGGTGCTGCTGCTGTTGACGGCTAATGAGGATGCGCTGCTGTCCACCATCCGCTCGCGGTGCCGGGCGTTGTATCTGAAACCGCTGGCCCGGGCGGAACTGGAACGGCGGTTGGTCAGTGATTATGCCGCGGCCCCGGAGCTGGCGGCGCGGTTGGCGCGGCTGGCCCGGGGCTGTCTGGGGCAAGCGGTCAATGCCCTGCGGGATGGGGAAATGCTGGAGCAGCGGGATGCCGAACTGGAGCGATTGCAGGAGGTTTGCAGCGGCGGCTTGGATGCCCGGTTTGACTATGCGGCGGAGTTGGCGACTCGCTTTAATCGGGAGCGGGAGGAAACTAAAGAGCTGCTGTATTTGTGGCTGGGCTGGTGGCGGGATTTGCTGCTGGTTAAGGAGGCGGCCGAGGAGTATGTGCATAATGCGGACTGCCTGACGCCGCTGCGGTTGCAAGCCGGGGGGCTGAGTACGGCGCAGGTGGCGGGGTTTATCCGCCGGCTGAATGGGACGCTGGCGGCGTTGGACGGGAATGCCAATGCGCGGTTGGCGTTGGAAAATTTGATGCTGAATTTGCCGCCGCTGCCGGGCCGGGGGCGGGCTTAAGCAAAGCCGGGGCGTTGGCGCGGCCCGGGGAGCAGCCGGGGGTTGGGGAATTGATACCGGCCACGGTTGACCGGCTGTTTATTACCCGGCAGGGGAGTAATGCCGTCCCTGTGCAAATCTGCCAACGGTGCGCCGGGGATGCCCTGTCGGAAGGGTTAGGGGCGAATGGCTATGTGCTACGAACCCCCAACTACTGCTGGCTTACCGCCCACGGTTACTATGCTTAGTGCAAGCCCAAGGGAGGTTAGCGATGCTGAAACGGATTCAGCGGATTTCGGGTTGGACGTTCCTGGTTGCCATTTCCACCTGCTTGGTGTTTAGCGTGCTGGCTAATATCCTTGAGGCACAGGTCGGCATTGAGGGCAAGTGGTGGCGTTTCCCCCTTTGGGGGATTCTGATTGGCTCCTATGTTATTTCCGGCGTTTCCAGCCACGCCTTTATCGGGATTTGGCTGTTGCAGAAAGTTAAGAGTTCCGGCCCGCGCTATACCACGCCGGTGGAGCGTCAACCGGTGGAACGGCGAAAGTAGGCAGGTGAATATGCTGAAACGGATTCAACGGCTTGGTGCCTGTTTCGCGCTGGCGGCGGCAGTGCTAACGGCGGCTTGCGCTGCTCCGCCCACGCCCACACCCATTCCCGCCCCTACGCCGACCGCAATACCGCGCCCCACGCCGACACCTACGCCCACGCCTTACCCCACGCTTACCCCCACACCCATTCCGACGCCCACGCCGACACCGACGCCCGTTCCGACTGCTACGCCCATTCCTACGCCCACGCCAGCGGTCAAGTGGGGGATTAGTAACAATCCGGTCAAACTCCACGAGGTTGAAGGGAAACACCGGAAGGAACCTTTCATCCTGCAAGGTTGCTTCGCGGGTAATTGGGATAATGCTCGCACGACCACGAAAAAAGAGGACGGGATAATATATCTGACGGCTAAAGAGGATTTGACGCTGGAAGAAATCCCTACCAACAAGGTTTTGGATGTTGATTTCGTGAAGGCACTTGCCTATGACTGGGGTATCCCATTCACCGAGGGCTGTCACAATATGGCAGTCCGCTATGTGGACGACGTCACGAGCTCTTTGACCTGGCGCGGCGGTGGAGAGACTATCTGGATGCCGGTTATTGTCATCCAAACCTTTGAGCTGATTGAGCCGGGGGCGTTTGAGCCGGTTGATTTGGGGCAGTAATACCGGGAGCCGGTCGGGCTTTCTTTCGATTCATCACTGCTTTCCCCCGCCGGAGGTGAAAATGTTTGAGGAACATACCGTCATTGCCCTGACTGAGCCGATTGGGATCGAGCGCATTGAGGACATTCCCCCGGACAGTCCTTTGCTGGCGGCGGACAATCCCGGGGACGGCTTGCGCCCCGGCGATGTCGGCACTATCGTGGCCGCTTTTCCCGGAGTTGCGAAGTTCCTGGTGGAGTTTGTGGAATCGGACGGCTATACCGTCGCCCTGGCTGAAGTCAAGGCAGCCCAAGCCCGCCCGGCTACTACCGATGATTTGGCCAAGGACCGTTTCAAGATGAAACTGCTGGTCTGAAATCTTGGGCTTGCCGACCGACGCGCCCGGTCAAAAGACCGGGCGCAGTTGTTGTTGGCGGCGGGACGGCTTGGCTTGGTTTAATCGGCCGGGAGGGGCGCCGTCTTTTCCTGGGCTTGGAAGTGCGGCATTACTTCCTTGCCGAACCATTCCAGTTGTTCGAGGATTACCTTTTGCGGGGTGCCGACTACCGAACCGACATTGATTTGGGTCAAGCCGGGGTAGCGTTCCTGAACGGCGTTCAGCTTTTCTGCGACCAGTTGCGGGGGGCCGCACAGCCAAGAGCCAACCCTTATGCCGTCGCGGATGGTGGGCAAGCCGGCTTGCCGGGCGCGGCGCGGGTCGCCCAAGGCGTCAATCTGCTCCGGGGACAATCCCCGCACAAAGCCCAGCGGGCCGAACATTTTCATATTTTCCTCGGCGAACCGGCCGGCTTCGGCGATGGCTTGCTCCTCAGTGTCCGCCAAGTGAATGGAAAAACCGATAATCAAGTCGCCGCCCAGTTCGGTCTCCTTGCCGGCTTGAGCCAGGGTTTCCCGCCAAGCGCGCACTACTTCGTAAGTGGCGCCGCCGGCAGCAGCGCCACCGCCAATCATCCCTTTGATGCCGTGTTTCACCATAAAGTCCATCGCCCGCGGGCTGGCGCTGACCAGCGGCTGGTAACACTCCACCGGCAAGTAGCGCGGCCGCGGCACCAGGGTTATCTCCTGCAATTCATAGCCCCGGTACGGCACGGCGGGCGGGATGGTGTAATGCTTGCCCTGATGGGAAAAGGAGCGGTTGTTGAACGCCTTGAACATTACCTCGACCTGTTCCTCGAACAGTTCCCGGTTGGCGGCGGCGTCCAGCATGGGGGCGTCGAGGGTTTCCACTTCCCGGGTGTGGTAGCCCCGGCCCACGCCGAACACGATCCGTCCGTCGGTCAGCACATCGGCAGTAGCGTAATCCTCAGCCAGCCGCAGGGGATTCCACATCGGCGCAATGTTGAACCCGCAGCCGATTTTCAGGCGCCGGGTCAGGTGCGCCAGGTGGACGCCGAACAGCAGCAGGTTGGGGATGCACTCGTACCCTTCCCGTTGGAAGTGATGTTCCGCCATCCAGAAAGTTTCGTAGTCCAACCGATCCATCACCTGGGCGATGGCGGTCGCCTTGTCAAAGACGGTTGCCAAGTGGTCGTCGGAGAGCCAGCGATCGTTAGCCGGGGTAGCGTCGAGGCCGATGTCGTCAAAATCGACATGGCCGGCAAACAGGCTGCCAAACTTGGTAATCATCGTCAGTCCCCTCCGCAAAGCAGGGTTTCGGGCCGGGCTATTGCCTATACCGGGTGACTTACTTTCGTCATTTCCGTTGGCACGGGAATCCAGAAAGGGCGGGGACTCTGGATTCCCACTTTCGTGGGAATGACGATTTCTATATGCGATAGCCGGGGTATTATAACCGATGGGGCAATGGCGCGGGCTTTTTTGTGTTACACTGATAGCCGTTGTCCCAAACCGCTATCAGGAGGAGCTATGCCCCCCAAGCAGTACGCTAACCCGCCGGGCTTGATTCTGGAGCCGAGCAAGCAGTACGCGGCGACCATCCGCACCAATCACGGCGACATTGCCCTTGACCTGTTCGCGGCCAATGCGCCGCGCACCGTCAACAACTTCGTCTTTCTGGCCCGGGAAGGGTTTTATGACGGGGTAGTTTTTCACCGGGTCATTCCCGACTTTATGATTCAGGGCGGCGACCCGACCGGCAGCGGCCGGGGCGGGCCGGGGTATCAGTTTCAAGATGAGTTTGACCCGGCGTTGACCTTCAGCGGGCCGGGACTGCTGGCCATGGCTAACGCCGGGCCCGGCACCAACGGCAGCCAGTTTTTCATCACCGTAGCCGCTACGCCGCATCTGAACAACCGGCATACCATCTTTGGCCGGGTAACGGCCGGGCAGGAAGTGGTCGAGGCTATTGCCAAGACGCCGCGGGATCGGTCGGATCGGCCGGTGGATGCGGTGACCATCAGCACGGTAGAGATTAGGGAGCGGGATGTGGGTTAGGGGGTAAGGGGCGGGGCGGCACTGGTTTGGCGGCGGATGTTGGGTAATGGCGGGGATGGGCGGGAAAGCGGGGCGGTTAAATGCGCCCGGCTTGGCGCACTCGTTCGACAATTATTCGAGTAACCCAAGTAAATTCATCGGGGGATTCCGTTTCCACAAAGAACGTGATACAATCGCTATGCTCGGCAGCCGGAAGCGACGCCAAAACCTCCAACAAAGCCGCCTCGAATTCCTGAGCCGCGTCCCAGCGGTCTAGCCTCAAGTCAAGGTCATTCAATCGCAAGTCGCGGATGGTATCCGTGGCTTTGCGGTTGTCCTGCTCGGAAAGGTTTTCCTTGGGTTCAATAAGTCCGTTACGGGCATCGTAATCGAAACACCGCTCCGGGCGTTCTGCCGGGTCAGCGGCGCAAGGGTCGATATACCCGTACCCGGTGGCGTCGCCAAACCCGGTTTCCGGCCACAGGTCTCCTTTGCTTTCGTTGCAGCGTTGGCAACTGAAAACCCAGTTTGACCACCGGTAAGTCAACTCCGGGAACCAGCGGCGGGGCCGGAAGTGGTCAACAGTGGGCGATTTGTCGCCGACCACGGCATTGCATTGCCGCCCGCAGTACCAGCATTCATTGTTGCTCCGCGCCCCCAGACTTGACCGGTACTCCCGCCAGAAAGAATCCGGCGGCGCTTGCCCTCTATTCTGCTGGTAATGCTCGACCCAACCCGGCGTGAACTGCTGGGCATAGCCGGCAACGGTAGCCGGCTCCGGCCCCCGGTCAATCCAGCGCATACCGGCTACTCTCCCTCCTGCGTCAAATCGGACTGCCGGGAAAGCAGGAAACTTCGTATCAGGTCGGCGTAACGTTCCCGCCGGGCTTCCAACGGTCCGCCTTTAGCCAACAAATCCGCATTTACCTGGCGGCGCAGTTCGTTAAGTTCCGCTTCCTCCTTAGTAGTCAGTTTTTCCTTTCCGCGCAGCTGACGCAAGCGGGCCGCCCGGATAACGGTAAGCTGGTCGGTAGGTTCGTCCACACCCATCATCGTCCGCAGGATTTCATCCGCCGTCCAGCCGATAACATCCCGCTCGTTAGTCGAAGCGGTTACAATGCCGTTGCCATCCCGATTAAGCAGATGCAACTGCCCCCGCTTGAGGCCGGCTATTACGAAGGGGGAGTGGGTAGTGGCGAAAATCTGCAACTTGGGGAAATGCTCTTGCAAGGCAGGGATGACCCGCCGCTGCCAAGTGGGATGCAGGTGATTTTCGATTTCGTCAATCAGCAGGATGGCGGGCTGCTGCGCCCAATCCTCCGTAAAGTCATAGTGGTGAACCATTTTCAAGGCCAGCCACCGGATCCATAGCAAAGTCCCCTCCGTCCCCGCACTGGCGTGGCCGAGGTATATCGGCAAATCATCAGAATTTCCCCAGTATGCCGCATTGTCCGGTTGCTCAGTGCCGGACAAGTGGTCAAATTTGGGGCGATCCTTGGTTTTTAGCCCCATCGAGCGCAGGATGGTTATACGATTTAGGTTGGGCCGAGGGTGGGCAAGGAAACCGCGCATATCCGGGCCGGGTATATAATTGTGCGACTCCGAGTCTTGAATCACTTCGTCGCAAATTCGCCGGCTGCAAGTGTCTGCCAACTTGATAGCGTCCGTCAGCGTGAGCGCCGCATAATACTGCGGGTCATCGGGTTCGAGGTCCCAAAGTTCATCCCCTAGCAGATGGCACGCAGCCATTGTACGGGAGCCGCTGAAAGGCCCGGCTAAAACCTCAGCCGCCGTATCGCCAAAGGCATCCGGGCTTGCTTGCTCGGATACGCCGGGCAGTCCTTCGCGGACTGCGCCGATATAAATTGCCGGCGGATTTGGCTCGTTGTGTTGCATTTCACGGTCAAGCCAATCGGGACTGGCCGACAGAAAATTGGGCGGCTGGTGGACACCCGGATCCTCCACAAACTCATCGAACTCCTCATCGGGAAGTAGGGACAACCACGGATAGCCCATCCGATGGGGTGCCGTTCCCGTGAGATGCTCAGCCAACAGCCGCAGCAGGACGCTTTTGCCGGAGGCGTTGGGGCCAATGAAAACATTGACCCGTTCATCAAACCGGAACGCCACCGGTTCAGTAAGCGGCGGTACGCCGCTGAAATTCATCCGGACCAAGTGCATAGCGCAACCCCCTAACGCAGTTCCGCGGCTACCGCTACCCTACCCCCGTCCCCGCAGCGCCGCCAACGCCCGCTCCGCCGTTATCGGCAGTTGAGTTATCGGCCGGCCGCCGATGGCGTCGGACACGGCGTTGGCGATGGCCGCCGCTACCGGCGTATTGCTGCTTTCCCCGATGCCTTTGCTCTGGAAAGGCGCCGGGCCGCCGGCCGGCTCCAACAAGACCGTTACCAGTTCCGGGATGTCTTTGCTGGTGGGGATTTTATAATCCCCCAGGCTCAGCGTGCTGATTTGCCCCTCTGCCGTTTCCATCTCCTCCATCAGCGCATAGCCCAAGCCCTGAATGACGCCGCCCTCAATCTGCCCCTGGTGCGTCAACGGATTCAGCACCGTCCCCACATCGTGGGCGGTAACGATTTTGTTGACCGTTACTTGGCCGGTTTCCGGGTCAACTTCCACTTCGGCGGCTTGGGCGCAGTAGGAAGTGTATTCGGAAGGCGGCGCGGTATAGGTTTTGTGGCCGGCCAACGGCTCCCCCTGGGCGGCCACGGCCCGGGCGGCCACTTCCTTTAAGGCAATCCCTGTCCCGGAATCGCCGTCCCCGGAACCGTCCCCGGCGACAAACCGCCCGCCCCGCAAAGTAACGGCATCGGCCGCGCCGCCCAGATACTCCGCCGCCAGCACCGTCAGCTTTTCCCGCAGCTCCTCAGCCGCGCCCAACGCCGACTGGCCGGAAGTGTAAGTAACCCGGCTGCCGCCCGGCCCCGACTCGAACTCCACCGCGTCCGTATCCTGAATCACTACCCCCACATCCGCTACCGGTATCGTCAAAGTTTCCGCCACCACCTGCCGCAGGACGGTATGGGCCCCGGTGCCGGTGTCCCACAGGGACATCAGCAGCGTTGCCTGGCCCGCCCCGTCCATCATCACCGACGCCGACGACTGCCCCGAACCCGGCGGCTGATCCGATATAGCCAAGCCGCGCCCCGTCCACGGCGTCGCCTTGGCTGTTCCCCAACCGGCCCTTTCCGCCGCCGCCCGCAGCGCATCGCCAGCCCGGATGTTCAACCATTCCTCGCCCACCGGGTTGGTATCGCCCTCTTGCAGAATGTTCAACATCCGCAGTTCGTAGGGGTCAAGGCCCATTTCCCGGGCAATCAAATCCATGTGGGCTTCGACGGCAAAGGTCACTTGCGGTTTAGCCGGCGCCCTCATGTGACCGCAGGGAACATTGTTGGTATAGACCATATAGCTGTCGATTTGGACATGGGGGATGCGGTACGGGCCGCCGCTGTGGTCGGCGCCGCGCAGATGCACCCGCGGTTTGAAAGCGCCATAAGCCCCGCTGTTAAAAATCGTTTCCGCTTGCCGCGTCCAGATGCGACCGTCTTTTTTCATCCCGGTTTTCAGGGTGATGGTGCCGGGATGCCGGGGATTGCCGGCCAGCAATTCCTGAATGTAATCCATTACCATCTTGACCGGCCGGCCGGCGGCCTTGGCCAGGTAGTAGCATAGCGGCGCATCCATAAAAGAACCCTTGCCGCCGAAATCCCCGCCGATACTGCACGGGTTAATGCGGATTTGCTCCTTGGGCAAATCCCACACCGCCGCCAACTGCTCCCGCAGCATAAAGGGCCCCTTATTGTTGGCCCACACCTGCACCCGCCCGTCGCCGTCAATGTCCACCACGCAGGCGTGCGGCTCCAGATACGCCTGGTGCATCAGCTGGGTGTTAAAGGTATGCTCAAACACTAGGTCGGACTCCGCAAACCCCTGCTCAATATCCCCCTTGCGCCAAACATTGTGCGCGAACACATTGTTGACCGGAGACATCGGCTGGGGCAGGCCAGGATAAGATGCCAGGTTTTCGTGCAGCGTCGGGGCGGCGTCAGTCATCGCTTCTGCCGGGTCAAAAACCGCCGGCAGCTCCGCATACTCCACATCAATGAGCAGCAGGGCTTCCTCGGCAAGATCCGGGCTTTCCGCCGCTACCGCCGCCACCTTTTCCCCGATGAACAGAACCTTGTCCCGGGCCAATACCGGGCAGTCCCGCAGCAAGCGGCCCACCCGCCGGTCGGGAATATCTTGCCCGGTCAAAACCGCATAAACGCCCGGCAATTCCTGGGCCCGGCGGGTGTCAATGCTGACGATGCGGGCGTGGGGAAAGGGACTCCGCAAAACCTGCCCCCAAAGCAGCCCCGGCAAGGTTATATCGGCGGTATAAATCGCCTGGCCGGATACCTTATCCGCCCCCTCCCCGCGCACAACAGACTGCCCGATAGTGGCGTAATTGCTAGTCATAACAACCTCTCGATCATTCTCTTATGCCGCCCCGCCGGTCAGTTCCACAATTGACCGGATTATGCGGTCAGTCTGTACCGGGCTATCCGGCGGCAGCCCTTTTCCCGGCTACCCCCAATCGTCATCGTCCTCCTCGTCATCGTCATAGACATCGGCATCGCCAAAGCCGGCGTCATAGCCGGCGCTGTAGCCGGCGACGCAGCCGGCTCCGTAAGCGGCCAAGGTGGCCGGGTTGGCGCGGTAAGGCTCGATGTAGCGGAGACAACGGCGACAGTCGACCTGAGAGCCGTCTTGCGTAGTCCGCAAGTCCTCGATATCGCTGTGGGGCGTCCCGCAGATTAAAGCCGAAAAATCCGGCGTGGGGAGATAATGGACTCGCAACGGCGGCATAACCTTACGCTCCGTGCTTTTGTTGGCGCTTGATAGCAACCCGCTTAATGGCGCTTATGGAAACCTATTTTAGCACGGCGGCCGCCATCTGAATCAGCAATGCGATTCCCACGCCGGCCAGGAAAGCCCCCACGCTGATCACCGCCCAATGCAAAACATTCATCCTGCTACCCCCCTACACTATCCGAACTACGGGTTGTCGCAGCAAGGGCAACAACCGGGGCAACCCTCGCCAAAGTCAGGGTTCTCCGCCCATTTCCGGAACTTCGCCAACCGCTCTTGCTCCCGGCGGATATGGAACGACTGATATTCCCGTTCCTGGTTCGTAGCAGCGGCCGCCAGCTTTTCCTGCCGCTGGATAATTTCCTGCTCCGTATAACGGATACTGGACGTCAAATAATCACTCATCATCGCTGCTCCACGGCGGCGGCCGGGTGTTCACACCGGCCGCGCCGTTTATCAAACATACCCGGCATTAGCGCGCTGAAAGCCGCCCCCTACAGCGCCGCCTTCCCCAACCGCTCCAGTTCGTCCAACGCCGCCGGGTCTTTCGTGTTCGGCAGCATTACGATAGCCCGGTTAGCCCCGGCTTCCGCATACTGCGCCAACTGCTCCCGGTCGGCGGGAACGGCAAAAGCGGTTATCTGAATCGACCCCGGCTCCCGGCCGGCCGCTTCCGCCAATTCATCCAACGCCGCCCGGCCCGCCTTGACCTGCTCTACCGTCGGCCCGGCCGGCAGCCAACCATCCGCCCAGCCCACTACCCGGCGGAATACATTTTTAGCGGTGCCGCCGAGGAATACCGGCGGATGCGGCTGCTGTACCGGCTTGGGATAGCACTTCACCGGCGGGAAGTCAAAGTATTTCCCGTGAAACTCGGCTTCGGCTTTCGTCCACAGCTCTTTCATCACCAGGATGGACTCCCGGGTCTGCGTCCAGCGATGGTCAAAATCCCCGCCCATAATCTCCGTTTCCTCCCGCAGCCAACCGGCGCCCACGCCCAGGATGAACCGCCCGCCGGAATGCAAATCCAGCGTAGCGATAACCTTGGCCGTCAGCAGCGGATTGCGCTCCGGGATCAGGGATATGCTGGTACCCAGCTTGATGTTGTCCGTAACCGCCGCCGCCCGGGCCAACGCCATATAGGGATCGACCATATCGGTCATATACTCCGGGATCGAGCCGTCCGCCGTCCCGTGATAGCGGCTCGTGGTCTGCACCGGCATAATCGGATGTTCCGGCACCCACAGCGACTCAAACCCCACCGCTTCCGCTTGCTTCGCCAACTCCGCCACATCCAACGCCTGGCTGGACAAGGCCATAAAAACGCCCACTTCCATAATCTACGCCCCCTGCTTGAATTGTGCAGTAAATGATAGCATAAATCGGCAAACTTGAAACACTACTTTACGGCAAGTCGGACAAAGCAAGGGGGTAAAAGGTAGATAATTCCCATATTTATGGCATAATATCCCCCAACCTTTTCACTGGCGAAGGATGGTTTTATGTTTGACAAGATTCAGCATATCGGGTATTACACCGCCGATTTGGATGCGGCGGTTGCCTGGTTTAACCGGGGCTTTGGCGCGGAGAATGCCGATGGCGGCCCGGTGTCCAGCAGCGTGCAGGTTCCCGGCGGCGGGGTCAACGCTTTTCTCCGTTTCGGGCAGGTGGAGGTGGAGCTGATTCAGCCGGCGGATACTTCCGCCATCCCGGACGGCGGGCTGGTGATGCACCATGTCGGCTATGTGGTGCCGGACATCCGGCAGGCTATTGCCGACTGCCAAGCCCGGGGGTTCAAGTTTCTGGCGGATGCGCCGCGCACTAATCAGTTGGGGCAGCAGTTGCTTTACTTCGACCCCACTACTACCAACGGCGTCTTTCTCCATTTGACCCAACTGCCGGCGCCGGCGGACGCCAATCCGACCGGCGTAGGCGGCGGCGTTCCCATCGCTAAAATCGTCCACGCCGGGTATCTGGTGCCGGATTTGGACGCGGCTATTGCCTGGTATATTGAAAAGTTCGACGGGGTTTATCTGGGCGGCGGGCCGTCCCGGGCCGGGCGGCGCAACGCCTTTGTGAACTTCGGGCAGGTGCAGGTGGAGTTGATTGAACCCAGCGACCCGGAGGCTTTGGGCGGGCAGCACGCTATGGATCATGTGGGCTATGTGCTGGATGACATTCGCGCCGGCATTGCCGACTGCTGCCAGCGGGGATTTCAGTTCGTTGCCGACGCGCCCAATACCAATTCGGTGGGGCAGCAGGTGCTTTACTTCGACACCGCCGGCACGATGGGCAGTCGGATGCACCTGACGCAGCTACCGGATTAGTCGTCCCGGCGGGAAAGAGGGCGTTTTGTCCCAGCCCAACAACATTATCCTGGTGGGCTTTATGGCGACCGGCAAAAGCCGGGTGGGGCGCGTCCTGGCCCGGCGTACCGGGCGGCCTTTGGCCGATGCTGACGCCGTCATTGTTCAGCGGGCCGGCCAGTCTATAGAGCAAATCTTTGCCGAGCAGGGCGAGGCGGCATTTCGCGCTCTGGAAAAAGCGGTTATCGCCGAACTTTGCGCCGGTTCCGGCAAGGTTATCGCTGCCGGCGGCGGGGCTTTCCTCGACCCGGATAACCGCCGGACGATGCTGGCCGCCGGCGCCGTCTTTTGCCTGACGGCCCGGCCGGAGACTATTTGCCAACGGCTGAACGGGGGCGCTGGGCAAGCGGCGCGGCCGCTGCTGGCCGGGGATAATCCGCTGGAACGCATCCGGGAGTTGCTGGCGCAGCGGGCCGCGGCTTACGCTCAAGCCCATTACCAAATCGCCACTGACGAGGGGAACCCGGAGCAGACGGCGGAGGAGATTTTGGAGTTGTGGCAAGCGGGGGTATAATGGGGGTGTCCGGCCTACCGGGTTTCAGTCAGGAGTCAGCGATGATTGGCCACCAGTGGCAGCCCATCAAACCGATTGACGCCGCCAGCGAGGGGTACGATTTTACTGAAATCGACGCGCTGCAACGGCAGTGGCGCAACATATTGGAGTTGCGCGGTGATGCTGCCTTTCGGCCTTACTTGGAAAGGTTGGAACGGAGTTGGGCCATTGAAACCGGCATCATCGAGGGCTTATACACCCTTGACCGGGGCGTAACCGAAACCCTGATTCAGCGGGGTATCGTCGCCGAATATATTGAGCGGAGTTCCACTAACAAAGAGCCGCAGGACTTGGTGGCGGTGCTTAATGACCACCAAGAGGCTATAGCGTCCGTGTCCAGTTATATACGGGCCGGAAATCCGTTAACGGTGTCTTTCATCCGCCAGCTGCACCAAGTAATTACTCGGCATCAGGATACCTACGCGGCTGTCGACCAGTTTGGCACCTTGTTTGAAGCCCGATTGGACAAGGGGAAATTCAAGGAACAGCCCAACAATCCTAAGCGTCCCGACGGCAGACTCCACCAATACTGCCCTCCGGAGCAGGTGGATAGCGAAGTCGACAACCTGTTGCGTTTCTACAACGAAATGCAACAGAAGTCTTGCCATCCCATCCTGACCGGGGCTTGGCTACACCACGCCTTTACGCAAATCCATCCCTTTCAGGACGGCAACGGGCGGGTAGTGCGGGCGTTGCTGACTTGGCATCTGGTCAAGGAAAACTACTTGCCCATCGTAATCTACCGGGATGGATATGAGGAATACAGCCAATCCCGGAGTAGCCGTGAGGAATACACCCAATCTCTGAGTAGCCGTGAGAAATACATCCAAGCTCTGGAGTTGGCGGATGGCGGCGACCTTAATCCCTTTATTGACTTGATTGTCCAGTCAGAGAAGCGGACTATCCTGCAAGCATTGGGGGAACCGGAGCCGGCCGCCCAACCCGGCGTGGTGAGCCAAGTAGTTGACCATATCGTCGAGCAGCTCCAAAAGCGGAATCAGGATCAGGCGGCACAACTGCGCTCGGTTAATGAAGTTGCCGGACATTTCCGCGGCATTGCGGAGAATTACCTGACCAGCGCCGGCGACAGCATAAGTCACCGCCTCAACGAAGTCGGTATGTCATTGAGTCCTTTCTTGGACACCGGCGGCCCCGGCGACCGGGAACACTGGTACCGGGAGGAAGTAGTCACTACGGCTAATAACGCCAAAAGCTGGGTGAACCTGAACGAAGCCCGGTTCTTTGTCAAGCTGTCATTGCAAAACGACTTGAGGGACGCCGCCGCCCGCCCGCCCCGGCTGGTGTTTGTAATTTCTTTGCACCACACCGGCCGGGAACTCAGCGGGATAATGGAAGCCACCGCCTTTGCCCTGATTGAGCATTACCCCGAAGCCGCTGAAGGGCAGTCCGAAGGCACGTCCTACTTCAAGGATTGCACCGTCGAACACTTCACTTTCACTGGGGAAGTTGATGCCATAGCGGCCACCGACCGGTTTATCGATTGGATCGAGCATAGTTTTGGTGTAGCCCTCAACTACTGGCGCGGTTTCCTGACCTAATCCTTGCGCCGCCAGCACCATCATCCTCAGGAGGCATCCCTAATGTCCGACCCGAACCTTGCGGCTACCGTGCACCACGCCGGGGGGTCTTACCCGGTCATTGCCGGTTGGGGCATTATTGACCAACTGGGTGACCGGCTTATTGACCTGGGGCTTGGCGGCCCGGCTTATATCATCACCGACGAAAATTTGATGAACCGCTACGGGCGGCGGGCGCAGCGGGCGTTGCAAAAGCGGGGCATCGCCGCCCACTGCTTTATCATCCCGCCCGGCGAACCCAGCAAGACCAACGCCCTGGCCCAATCCATTTACGAGTGGCTGGTTAGCCTGCGGGCAGAACGGGGACATCCCATCATTGCCGTGGGCGGCGGCGTGGTGGGCGATTTGGCCGGCTATGTGGCGGCGACTTTCCTGCGCGGCGTCCCCTTTGTGCAAGTGCCGACCAGTATGGCGGCGATGGTGGACGCCTCGATTGGCGGCAAGGTAGCGGTCAACCTGCCGCAGGGGAAAAATCTGGTGGGCGCTTTTTACCAGCCCAAGGCGGTGCTGGCCGATGTGCAAACCCTGTCCACTTTGGGCCAACGGGAGCTGGCCGAGGGTTGGGCCGAAGCCATTAAGCACGGGTTTATCCTGGATGCCGACCTGGTGGATACTTTCGAGGAACACGCCGAGGCTCTGATGAATGTCGAGCCGGAAATAGCCCCCGCCGTCATCCGCCGCAGTATGGCGATTAAAGCGGAAGTCGTCAGCCAGGATGAACGGGAAACTCTGGACATCCGCATATTGCTGAACTATGGGCATACCATCGGCCACGCTTTGGAGGCGTCCACCGAATACGGGCGGTTTATGCACGGCGAGGGGGTGGCAATCGGGATGATGGGCGCGGCTAGAATTGCCCGGGAGATGGGGTTGCTGGACCAGGCAGTAGTCGACCGCCAATACCGCCTGCTGCAACGCTTTAAGCTGCCTACGGGCGCCCCGGGCGTAGCGGTAGCGGACATTCGGCGGGCAATGTCCCTGGACAAAAAGGTGGCCGGCGGCAGCAATCGCTGGGTGCTGTTGGAGGATGTGGGCAAGGCGGTAGTGCGGCGGGATGTGCCGGTGGAGTTGGTAGAGCGGACGGTGGGGGATTTGGTGGGGTGAATCGTTCGAGGGAGACCTTAACCGGGGCGGGCACTCTCTAACCCATCCGACTCGATGTCGTCCCTTGGACTAACCGGGAACCTTGCGATAAGCCGGGGCTAGCAAGTCAGAAACTCGATGGACTTTCAGGCCATAGTCGGGGTTACGGAGTTCCCGCACTATGGAGTCGCCTTGACCTTTATCCACCACATAAACCTCGCACCAGTCATCCTCGTTTCGGAATCCGCGTCCTGCAGCTTGAATCATTTTGAGACCTGCCGTACGCGGCATGAATCCGGGCAAACGCTGTCTGCGATACCAGTCGAGAGTTCCCGGGGAAGTGACCGGCCAGAAAGGGCGGACGATGACGATGAAGCGGCAGGCATCGTCGGGCAGGTCAATCGCCTGGTACGCTGTCGGCGACATAAGGATCGTGGGGCCAGCTGCCTCTTTGAACTGCTCCAGCGCGTCATTAGCGTCTTCGCTGGAGGTATGATAGAGCAACTGGTGCTGGACTACAGACAGCACCCTCAGATGCTCAAGATAATCGTGCATCCACCGATAGCTGGGCCAGAGAACTATGCCTTTGCCGGCAGACAACCGCGGATTTTCCAGCAACTTATCAACCATCCGATGCAACAAGGGAAGGTCTTGGTAGCCGGTTTCAAATTTCAGGTCCAGCTCTTTAGACCATACATAAACCGGCCGGCGTTCTGGTAAGAACTCTTGGGGCAAGCGCAACACTTGGGGCATTTCCTCCAGCCCCAAGGAATACCCCAACGCGTCATATTGCGGCAAAGTACCAGACATAGCTAGAGAACAGGCGGTCCGATTCCAGAACCGCCGGCGGGCCAGTCCACTCCGACGCAAATCCACTGGAGCGTACCGCGGAAAGTCCGGCTGAAAGTCGGCCGGCGGGACAAGGTTATCGTACAAATCCGAAGGCAGATCGGCCAGAGAACACAACTCATAATACCTGGCTCTCACATTCTCCGACAGCCGCTTTTCTGAGCCAGACATATCCGCATCATCAGTGAAGGCGTCCCGGATTTCTCCAGCAAGGGTGCGGAAACGCTGAGCAAAATCCACCACCGGCAACAAAGTGCGGTCTGGACGCTCGGCTTGCACTGATTGTCGGCAGCTATTAACCAGACCTTCAATAGCCTCCCGGCAAATGTTAATTTCCTCAGCTACCCGCGTCCTGGCCGAATTATAGAACGCCGGAAAATCACTACTAGCAGGGTTTCGCCCGGCGCGTCTGGCCCGCTGCTCAGCCATAATCCGGACAACATCGTAGTCGTTAGGCCGCAAAATCTGGGTCAAGGCGTCGCTAAAACGCCTCAAGTTGAGCTGCAAGGTACAAATGTCCGTCAAAATTGACAAAAGGTCGTGGGCCTCGTCTGCCACTAATCGGTCAAACTCTCCGACGATATTATCAAGCCACAAAGCGTAAATGCCGTAGCGATAGTTAGTGACGACCACGTTAGCCTCTCGAGCGGTGCCCCGGGCCACTATGTAAGGGCACTCTGAATAGAAAGGGCACTCCTCCTGTGGCTTCTTCATATCGTGGCAAGGAGCACTGTCGTCGAACCGAGGCCACTCGCATTCGGCTAAGTCGCAATGGGGTTTATCCGACTGGCACGGCTCCTCCGGCAACGCAGAAACTTTCCGAGGGTCATCCTTGTCCCCTCGCAACAAACAATGATAATGCCGCTGCCCCCGGATAAAAGCCACGTCCGGATGCTCAAAACCGACAACCTTCTCATACTGAGTAAGCTCGGTATTGCGCTGGGTCAGGATGAGGGTACGCTCATCGCTACTGGAAAGCCCCCAAGCAAGGGCAATACCAGTCTTGCCAGAACCCGTGGGGGCTTGCAGGCAAAGCAGTCCTTCACCGTGTTTCCCCAAGGCTTCCAAAGCCCTATGTTGGTTGGACCGCCAGGAATCGTAAGGAAGTCCCAAAGACTTCGGAGACTTAACCAAGAGTCCACCTCGCAATTTACTGCTGTCACATTATGTTATGACGCGGGCTAAATTGCAAGGTAGTTTTGGGAATCTTGCTTAATCGGTTCAAGAAACGGACAGTGGAGAATTACAGATATAATTCTCCATCTTGCGGGACGGTTCAGTCCACCGCGCTTTTCACCGGTTAAGCCGCCTTAACCTTAACGCCCATCCGCTGGTGGGCCGTGAGCAGAACTTCCCGCAGATGGGCGGCTATGCCCGGGTCGGGGTCGCCGGCCAACGCCTTGCAAGCCAGTTTTTCAGCCAAGCGGGGCTGATTGCAGTCCAAAGCCAGCCAAGCCGCGCTGCGGTGGAGAACCGCCCCCCAAAGCCCGGCGGTGTCTTTAGCTTCCGACAGGGCTTGCAACTCCAGTTCCAACGCCCGCTCAAACAGTTCTGCCGACTTTTCCAAATCGCCCCGGTGCCGGGCTTCATCGGCAAAGAAGGCCGCTTCCATCGCCTGGGAATGGGCATCGGATTGATAACTCACTACTAACCCCCTATGCCTACCCCACCTCCGCCGGCACAAACACCCCGTCTTTAGCCAAGCCCGCAAACCGCTCCGGATGCAGGGCGGCGGCCAAACCCTCCAGCACATCAATTACCCGCGGCCCGTGCCGGCTGGGGAGCAGCCCGTCAAAGAGATATACCTGCCCCCGCTGTACCGCCGGCAGCTGCGGCCAAATTGGATGGGAATACAAATGCTCCCGCGCTGCGGCCGCCGTGCGCGTCAGGTCAAAGGCGCAGGGCATTACCATTACATAGTCCGGCTGATAGGCGGCTACTTCCGACCACGCCACTTCCCGGGATTTGCCCCACTTTTCCGCCAGTCCCTCGACCCCGCCAGCCAGTTCCACTAACTCCGGCGTCCACTGCCCGGTGTTCCGCAACGGGGAAAGCCAGTCAATACAGAACACTTTGGGCCGCGCGTCCCTAGCTATATCCGCTACGCCGGCCGCCACGCTTTCCGCCCGGTGTTGCAGTTGGGCAACCAGTTCCGCCGCCCGCTCCGGTACGCCGGCCGCCGCCCCGAGGTTCCGAATGTTGGCGTAGATTTCCGCCAATCCCACCGGGCGGGTAACGATAATCTGCGGGGCGTAGTCCAGTGCCTGCGCCGCCGTCTGATACACCGAGCCCTGGTCAATGGCGCAAACTTCGCAAATTTCCTGGGTGATAATCAGGTCGGGGCGCAGTTCCCGCAGCAAATCGCCGTCAATCCAATGCACCGGGTTATGGTTCGCCCGGGCTTGGCGGATGAGGGCGTCAATTTCTTGGCTGCCCAAGTGGGACACGCTACGGACGCTGCGGCTGACTACCGGCTTGATCCGGGCCGCCGGCGGATAGTCGCAAGTATGAGAAACGCCCACCAGTTGGTCGCCCAACCCCAGGGCATAAACTATTTCCGTGGCGCTGGGCAAAAGGGAAACAATCCGCATAACCACGCCATTTTACCACAGCCGGGCCGGCCCTTGCCGTCATTCCGGTTGGCGCGGGAAGGACGGTTTTAACTGGCGTTGTGCTAAAATGGACTGCCAATCTCATACTCTCCTATACCCTAAATCGGGGGCGACGGATGCCCAAAATCCTTGACGGCCGCGCCTTGTCCCAAACCGTGCGCGAGGAAGTAGCCGCCGGCGTTGCCGAGATGCAGCAGAAACACGGCGTTACTCCCGGTTTGGCCGCTGTGCTGGTGGGGAACGACCCGGCGTCGGCGGTGTATGTGCGTAACAAGGGGCGGGCTTGCGCTGCGGCCGGGATTTTCAGCGAGACTTTTCAACGCCCGGCGGAGACCAGCCAGTCCGAGCTGCTGGAGCTGGTGGCGCAACTGAACCGGGATGGGCGGTTTCACGGCATCCTGGTGCAGCTGCCTTTGCCGCCGCCCATTGACGCATCCGCCGTTATCGATGCCCTCGACCCGCTTAAAGATGTGGATGGGCTGCATCCCTTCAACCTAGGCAAGCTGGAGCGGGGAACGCCGGTGTTCGTCCCCGCCACGCCGGCGGGGGTTCAGCAGATTTTGCTGCGGAGCGGGTATGACCCGGCGGGGCGGCATATTGTGATTTGCGGGCGGAGCAACATTGTGGGCAAGCCGTTGGCGCTGCTGCTGATGCAGCGGCGGGAAGGGGGCAATGCTACGGTTACGGTGGCGCATACGCGGACGGCGGATTTGGCGGCGTTGACCCGGCAGGCGGATGTGGTAGTGGCGGCGATGGGGCGGCCGCAAGCCATTACCGCCGCGATGGTTAAGGAGGGGGCGGTGGTTATTGATGTGGGAATTAACCGGGTGGCGGATGCTACGCGGCGGTCGGGCTATCGGTTGGTGGGGGATGTGGATTTCGAGCCGGTGGCGGAAAAGGCGGCGGCGATTACGCCGGTGCCGGGTGGGGTGGGGCCGATGACGATTGCGATGTTATTGGTGAATACGCTGGCGGCGGCCCGGATGAGGATTCACGGGAGGTAGGGGGTTAAGCCGGCGAGATTTGGCAGGGTAGCCAGCCAAATCGGATACTGCCATCCTTGCCGCGGATTGACTTAATGCGCCAACGGGGGTAATATAACAATGGGAATTATACGCTTGGTGTGAAATAGCTGGGGGCTACCAGCCCAGCAGGTCGGCGAAGGACAGATTAGGCCGGCCCAACTGCCGGTTCAGCCCGATGCAGAAGTTATGCATAATCACCTTAGCCACCAGCCGCGTCTGCAAGCCCTCCAGAGTGTGCGGCCGGTCTTGCCCCAAGCGGAAAAAGCCTTGCAACTGGGCAAAGGCCGTTTCCACAATCTGCCGCTTGCCGGCCACCCAACGGCGCAGGGGATAGCTCCAGGGATGTTTGCGATGGCGCTGCGGCGGGGCGACAACGCAAGCTTGATACTCCTGCTGCCAGCGTTGGTGGGCATCCCGCCCGGTAAAGCCTTTGTCGGCCAAATACCAGGGGCAGTAAGCGCCCAAAGTAGGCAGCCGGGGATGAGGATTCAGCCGAAAAGCCAGGAAAACCTCGGTCATGGTCTGGTCTTTGGCGCTGGCCGGGGACAAACTGAACCCGGTAATGTTGCCGGCCGGGCCCGCCGCCAGCAGCAGATGCAAGCCGGCATACCAGCCCAAGCGGTTGCTGTAGCCGATGTCGGCTTGTCCCGGCAGCCAGCCCTTCCCCCGCCGCTTGGCGGCCCGGGTCGGCACGGCCGTGCTGTCCAGGGCTTGGTACAACCCTTCCGGTTCCGCCAGCAAGTTGGCCTGGTAACGCCAGAAGGCGACTTGCAAGGCGTAACAGCGGCGGGCGTGGCGGTTGAACTGGCTGCGGTTGGGCAGCCGGGGGAAGGCAGCCCGCAGTTGGGTCTCGGCATAGCGGTAAAAGTCCCGCTCGCTGCCAAAGCGTCGCCATTGGCTGAAACCGAGCAAAGTGATTACCTCGCTGTCAGACAGGGCCGGCCGCCGGCCCGGTTGCCGGGGCGGTGGCGCCAGGGATTTGCAAAAGTCATCCACCAGGACATATAGTATGGTCAGGAAGGTGTTCGGATCCAGCATAGCCCAGCCTCCTTATTGTCGGGTAGGCTTAACTATGCGGCAAAGACACCTTCCCTGCAAGGTCTTTCCGGCCTCTTTAATTTCACACCAGGCGTTAAAATGCCTGCCCTTGACTCCTCTCAAGATTTTTAGATTCCTCGGCTGTCGCCTCGGAATGACCTAGACAATTGACTGCGCTGCCCAATCGTTAGCGTGAACACGCCCTAAATAATCGAATACCGGTTAAGCAGTATTATGCAGCAATTTATGGACGATAATACCGATTTTAAGGCATACACCAAATAAACCCCAAATTTACCGTAAAACTTGACAAACATATTTTTTAGGATAGTATCAAAAGCGAAATGAGCGGGTAGGTCGAGTTGCCGCCCGGAATGCCCTTGCCTAACCAGATGATACCGGGTAGCAATGTCGCTAACACCTTTATTCACCGCTTGCCCGCCCCGGCCGGCGGATTTCACCAACGAAAATTACGCCGCCGACTTGCTCAACGCCTTGGGCAATGAAATCGCCACTCCGGCCGCCGCCCAGGACTTTTTTGACGGCACCTATCCCACCTCGGCAATGCAGGCCGCCTGCCGGATGATTTTCGACCGGCTCCGCAATGGCGGCGGCAATCAGCCCAGCGTGTACCGCTTCAACTCCCGCTTTGGCGGCGGCAAAACCCATACCCTTATCGCCTTGGCCGCGATGGCCCGGCACCCCCAAATGGTCCAAAGCGGGGCAGTAAAGGAACTGTTGGCCCCGGAACTGGCCGCTTCTGGCGTGCAGCTGGTCTGTTTCACCGGGGAGAATGCCGATGTGGTCTCCGGGATGTCGCTGGAGGATGGCGGCCATCGCGCCAAATCCCTGACCGGCTTTCTTGCCTACCAACTAGGCGGCCCCGCCGCTCTGGAACGGTTCCGGGAACACGATAACCGCCTTACTGATCCGGGCGCCGCCGCCTTCCAGGAACTGATGGGCGACCGGCCCACCCTGATCTTGGTCGACGAACTGGTGCAGTGGGTTGAAAAATCCCTGCAAAACCCGGACTTGAACCACGAGGGCATCAAGACCACCATCGCCGCCTTGGCCGCCGCCATCGATAAAAGCCCCCAAGCCGTCTTGGTAATCACCTCCCCGGAGCAGGGCAATATCGCCTTTCGACGGTCAACGCAGCTGCTGACGGATGCTATGGCGGAAGTGGATACCATTATCTCCCGCACCGGTTACGATATGGCGCCCTCCGCGGATACGGACCTGGCTGCCATCCTGCGGCGGCGGCTCTTTGAGCAGTGGGACGAAGCGGCCCGCACCGAAACTTCCCGCGCCTATGCCGATTTGTGGCGCCGCCGCCGGCCGCATGACGCCGGGAAAGAGCAGGACTTCTACAACTGCTATCCTTTTCATCCCAGCGTCATTGCAATCATCGAGCAGCGGCTGTCCAACAACACTGACTTTCAACGGGTGCGGGGAACTTTGCGCCTGCTGGCGGAAACGATTCAGCACAACCGGGACACCACCGCCGCCCTGCTGCACCCCTGGCACATCACCCCGGAAAACCAACGCATCCGGGACGAACTGATTAGCCGGCTTCACCACGAAGCCCTCGATTCCGCCATCAACGCCGACATCACGGCCGCGGACAGCACCGCCCGCCGTCTGTCCAATCCCCTGGCGGAGAAAGCCGCTAAAGTCGTCCTGCTGGGCAGCTTGGCCCCGGCCGCCAACAGTGGCTTGTCGGTCAACGAAATCGTGGAGTCCATCCTTTCCCCGCCGGACAGCGACGAGGATGTGATTGCCAAGGCGGTGGAGGACCTGCGCAGCAACGGGCTGTTTATCGACGACAACCCGTGTCGGAATTCGGTGCGCTTTACCATTGCGCCCAACATTCGGCGGGAAGTGCAGAGCCGCCGCGATCGTTTTTCCGCCCCGGAAGTTGTAGCTGACGCGGTGCGGGCAACGGTGCAGCAAGCCTTTGGCAACGGCGGGCCGCTCCACTCGAAAAATGTGATGCCGCTGACGGTCTATCCCAGCCGCACCAACAATGCCCCGGACGACCCCGACCGGGTGCATCTGGCCGTGGTCAACCCGGAACACTTTCACCGCCACAGCCCGACCTTGCAAGGGGATTTGCTGGCTCTGTACGAACACGGCTCCGGCAATGGCGGGCAAGCCACCCGTTCCCACCGCAACAATGTCCTCTTTCTGGTGGCCGAGGGCAATGACCTCAGCGACTTGCGGGACGCCCTCATCCGCAAAATGGCCGCCCAAGATGTGCTGCAAGCTCCCAGCGTCGAACTTCAGGATTACCAGAAAGACATCCTGAACCAGATGATTGCGGAAAGCGGCAAGCACGCCCTCCAAGCGGTGCAGCGGACCTGGACGCACTTGTTCTTTCCCTCGAACGAGGAGCAGTGGGGCTTTACCGGCTCCCACCTGCGCTACGAGCGTCTGCCGGCGGCCAGCGACGCCGAGGGTGACGGGCAGGCGGCTATTATTGATATGCTCTACGCCCATCATAAAATGCCGCGGCTGGACGCCCTGCGTTTCAACCCCACGGAATGGCGGCAAACCACCCTGCGCAACGGCGGGGCGGTCAGCGTCGGCGACCTGCATCGGGAGTTCACCAGCCACCCGGGCAAGTTGATGATATTGAACCGGGACACCTTTGACCGCATCTTGGACGCGGCGGTCAAGGCGGGGGATTTGGCGATACAGACGCCTACGGGCGAAATCATCGGCGAGCAGCAGGTGGGCTTGCATTACGGCAGCGACTTTTCGGTCTGGCTGCCGGAATACGCCCCCCAGCCGGAGCCGCCGCAACCCCCGGAACCGTTGCCGACTGTTCGGGATGAGAAGGCTCAGGACTACACGCCGTCCCCCCGGCCGCAGTTCCAAATCCATGGCGTCAGCGCCAAGGTAGCGGTGGGGGATTTGGCGAAGCACTTGGAAAGCAAAGAACTGGATTGGCGGCAGGTGGCGCGGGTAACGTTGCGCAGCGCCCGCCCGGAGTTTCTCAACTACCTGGCATCGGTAGCCCAGAACCGCCCGGTCGCCGCCCGGTTCAACTACCAGTGCTTTTCCGACAATGGGGATGTCCAACTGACTTTGCGGAACCGGTCGGCGGCCCAGTGGCAAGAGGAGCAGCGCACCGTGGAGCGGGTCAATCGGATGGCCGGGGTGGATGGCGGCGATGCCAGCGTAGCTCTGGACGGCGACGCGGACAATCCCCAGGAATTGCGCGCCGTGCTGGAAGCCCTGGACAACAGCCACGATGTCCAGTTGACTGCCGACTTTATCCCTCCTGAGGAGCCGGGAGCGGCCCAATGAAACCGCAACGGCTGGAGCTAAGCCACGCTTTGTACCTGGACCAGACGCCTACCGGCAGCCCCCGGGTCAGTGTAACCCAAGCCCGGCGTGGGCAGCGCGGCGGCGGGCGGCGGCTGTTGTCCCTAACCGGCCGCCACCGGGATATTGCCTATCCGCACCTTTCCACCATCCTGTGGAACCACTACGGCCGGAGGCTCTGCACCGTGGCCGACGACCTGCCGCCGGGGGAGTATCACCCGGTCAGCGAAGCCGTGGCCATCCAAATGATGCTGCTGATGGATGCGGTGAAAGCCGAACCCAACAGCGTCAAAGCCCAGCGGCTGGCGGCGGCCATCGCCGATATGCACAGCTGCGAAAGCGCTTGGTGGTGGGCCTGCCATCGCAACCGCAGCCGCCCCCGCAAAGTGCTGCAAGCCTTGGCCCTGATGTACGCCTGACGCCGCCTCCCGCGAGTTGTCTACCCAACAAGCTCTGTGGTATCCTTACCGCCTTATGAACCGTTACCGCGAACCCTTGCCGGAGGATTGCCCGCCGGAGACTGCTGAGGAAATTGATGCCCACCGCATCGTCTATCGTTTGGTGGAAAATGACCCGCCTACGTATGCCGACTTCAGTTCGTGGCGGGCCAAGAATCTTGCGGAGCAGACGCGTAACGCATCGGAGTGTCAAGCCCGCGGCGTGTCGGTCTATTCCCGGAGCCGGGATGTGCGAAAATTGATTGAGCGTAGCGAAGCTGAGGAAGCGCGGGTTTGTGAAGTCGCTTTGGATCGGGGCGCCGGGCGTATCCAGAAAACCGGCGGCCGTTCCCATTATACTTGGTGACCCTTGGCCGATTTTGACATCCTGGCTCGCTGTCAGGTGGTATCGTGAAAGCCATCAACCTTACTGAGGTTTTGCTCTATTACGATGGGGTTCAGGTCTTTGCCGGCATGGACGCCATCGGCGGCCACTATATCGGCGTGGGCATCGGCCCGGGCATTGCTACTAACCGCTATATGGTAACCGGCGCCGCCCCGGAACGCCTGCGCCAATTCCGCAGCGGTCTCCTCGACTTGCGTACTCTCTTGCTGGAAGCCCCCGGCGGCGAATGGTACCTTACCGACGATGATGGCGAAGCCGGCCCCTTTATCCTCGAGCCGCAAAGGGAGCCGCTGGCCGCTAAAGAGGAGTTCCTGCCGCTCCCCGGCTTGCTGTTGGACGACGGACCCATCGACGACCAAGCCCTGCGCGCCGCCCGGGAGCGTAATAACATCGTCTTTGAATTCCGCTTGCAGCCGCCGGAGGCCGCCGCGGCGCCCCGGGTGCGCGCCGACACCTTGGCCGGGCTGTTGCAGCGGCTCCAAACCCTGCTCAAATGCGCCGGGCAAAGCATTGCCCGGGAAATGCCGCCGCGCCAACGCCCGGCGGATGCGGCTGCCCTCTGTTTAATGGATGTGGTCGTTCCGGCCGCCCCCGGCTCCTTCCGGGTACTTCTCGAAGCCGCCCAGCCGCTGGATACTTTCGGGCCGCGGTTGCTGCTCCGCAGTTTGGAACGCATCGACGCCCTATTTGCCGCGGCTGACGCGCCGGAGCAAGCCGCCGAACTGCTGAAACCCTACCCGCCGTCCCTGACCGCCGCCTACCGCAAACTCCTGGGCTTTCTGGCGGAACATGAGACCAGCCTCTGGTACGCTTGGGCGGAACCCACTTGCCGGGATGCCAGCTACAGCGGCGTCAGCGCGGCTACCGCCATCCGCCTGTCCCAAATCCTGGCGGCCGCTACACCGGCTAAAGCCGCCGCTGAGACCTCGGCCTAACTTCGCCATCCCGCCCCTTGCCCCCGCCCCGGCCTTGTGCTATCCTTGCTGCCTGATGCTGATTTACCGCGAACCTTTGCCGGAGGATTGCCCGCCGGAGACTGCTGAGGAAATTATTAGCCCCCGCATTGTCTTTCGGATGGTAGATAGCGACCCGCCTACGGATGCCGACTTTTATTCCCAGCGCGCTAAAAACCCGGCGAAAATTTATCAAATATCGGAATGTCGCGCCCGGGGCTTGTCGGTATATGCCCAGCTGGAGGATGTAAAAGCCTTGGCCGCGCGCCTTGGTCTGGAACGGGTATATTTTTGCCGGGTGGCTTTGACGCCGGGCGCGGGGCGCATCCAGAAAACCGGCGCCGCCTCCCATCATACTTGGTGGCCTTGGGCGGCCTTCGACATCTTGGCTCACTGCTATGTAGTGCGATGAAATCCATAAACCTTACCGACATCCTGGTCTATTACGACGGCATTCAGGTTTTTGCCGCCGCTGACGCCGCCGGCCGCTCCTATGTGGGTGTGGGCTATGGCCCGGACATCAGCACCGATTGCTACCTGGTAACGGCCGCGCTCCCGGAACGGTTGCAGCAGTTCCGCAGCGGTTTGCTTGACTTGCGCTCCTTGCTGCTGGAAGCCCCGGATGGCGAGTGGTTCATCACGGTGGATAAGGAGGGCGGTGATGCTCCCCTTTTTCTGGAGCCGCAGCCCGGGCCGGTAGCCCAATCCCCTTACCTGCCCGGCCCGAACTTTATCTTGGACTGCGAACCCGTCGAAAGCCTGGCGGAATGGCAAGAACCCCACCCCGCCGCCGTTACCCCGGCTTAATCCCCCAACAAAAGGACTAACTCCCCTATGACCACTCCCCCCTCCCGCCGCCTCATCGAAAACTGGCTCCCCATTAACGAAATCTCCGTCGAGGGCATCCGGGAGCGGGCCGGGGCGGTGCCCAATCCGGCGCCGCATCAACTCCATGTCTGGTGGGCGCGGCGGCCGTTGGCCCCATCCCGGGCGGCGGTGGCGGCGTCGCTGCTTAACGCCGACGCCGACCAATCCGACTTTTACGACCTGATGGGAACTTATGCCGGTATCCATCACGACGCCCAGCGCATCGCCGCCGCCAATGCCGCCAACTCCAAGACCGAGGGTTACGCCAACAAACGCGCCTTTACCCATAACCTGTCCCCGGAGGAAGCCCGGTGGTTTCGGGAGAACCTGGCGGTGGAAAATCCGGTAGTGCTGGATGTTACCGCCGGCGGCGGCTCCATTCCCTTTGAGGCCGGGCGGTTGGGGCTGAATACCATCGCCAATGAACTGAACCCGGTGGCCGCCCTAATCCTGCGCGCCACCTGTCAGTGGCCGCAGCAGTACGGCAATGCCCTCCTTTCCGAATATCAGCAAGTCAGCGCCCGCTTTCAGGAACGGGTTAAGGAACTGCTCGATGGCGTTTATCCCGAGCTCGAACCCCTCGACCCCAAAGACATCCCGGATGGATTCTCTTTCGACCCCCCTCCCGGGAAAAATTTTTCGCGAATCGTGCGACACCAAAGATACGCCCAAACGTATCTTTGGTGTCGCACGATTCAGTGTCCCTCTTGTCAAAGGGAAATCCCCCTATCGCCCAACTGGCGGCTGGACGCTAAAGGCGCCGGTATCCAACTATTGCCGGATAGTGATAAGGGCATCTGCCAATTCCGGGTAGTGTACCAAGCCAGTGAACAATCCGGCGGCACCGTCAAGGGGGGTATAGCTACCTGCCCTTATCCCACTTGCGGCAATACTACTCCCAAAGGCTACCTTGCTCAGGAAGCCCAAGCCGGCCGGATGGATAATCGACTCTACTGCGTCATCTATCGCGACCAGTATTGGACTCTGAACAAAAACGGCAAGGAAAACGCCCGTCCCAAGACCGTGCGAACTTTTAAGGTAGCCCGGCCCATCGACGGCGATATGGGTCCCATACAAGCCTGGCTGTCCGAAGTGCGACCACAATGGGATGACGCCAACATCCTGCCTAACGAAACTGTTAACCCCGGGGACAAGACTGATACGCTCCTCCAGTACGGTGTGTTCCGGTGGAATAGTATTGACAACCTCCGCCAGGAATTGGCGCACGGCTACTGCGTCCAAGCATTCCGGGAGTTGGTCGATGCGGATAAATCCGCCGGCCTCCTAGACGATACCCGCAAGGCCGCTTGGGGATACATTGCCTTGGCTTTGGATAAGATGGTAGCCCGCAATTGCTTGCTTTCCGTATGGGATTCCGGCACTAATAAAGTAGCCGGCACCTTTGCCAGCCACGATTTCGGGATGAAATGGTCTAGTGGGGAGATGCGCGTAACTATTGAGGGAATGGGTTTGGAATGGGCGGCCGATGATATGGGCGATTGCATCGCGAAATTGGTTGAAATGAGCGGGCATACTGAGCCCAACCCGGATAACGGTGCTCTGATCCAATCCGGGGAGCCAGCCGCCGCCATTGCCCCGTCGTCCCGGATAATTACCGGCCCGGCCCAAGATTTGGATTTGCCTACGGGCAGCATTGACGCCATCATCTTTGACCCGCCTTACCATAACAATGTCAACTACGCCGAACTGTCCGACTTTTTCTATGTTTGGCTGAAACGCACCGCCGGCTATGTTTTCCCGGAATACTTTCAGCCCTACTTGACCGACAAGGTGAACGAAGCCATTGCCAGCCCGGCCCGCTTTCGGGAGCAAGCCCGCGGCGGCGGCCAGTCTGCCGGCCGGTTGGCAACCGAGGATTATCAGGACAAGATGGCCGCCATCTTTCAGGAATGTCACCGCGTCATCAAGCCGGCCGGCATAATGACCGTGATGTTCACCCACAAATCCACCGCCGCTTGGGATGCCATCACCATTGCCCTGATTGAAGCCGGCTTTTGCATCACCCGCACTTGGCCCATCAAAACCGAAGCCGAATCCTCCCTGAACATCCGCGACCGGGCGGCGGCCCGCAGCACCATCCTGCTGGTCTGCCGGCCGCTGGAGCGCAATCGCTACCCGGAACCGTGGCATATTGTGGAAAGCCGCATTGTGCGGGCGGTGCAGGCGGACATTCCCCGGCTGCAAAGCTACGGCTTGTCCCCGGTGGACTTGTATCTGGCCGCCTTTGGGCCGGCGTTGCAGGTTATATCGGAGAATTGGGGTGCGGAGCGGGCGGTGGCCAACCCGGCCCGGCGGGAGGATGAGTTTGCGGTAACGCCGGGGGATGCGTTGGAAGTGGCGCGGCGGGAAGTTATCGCCCACCGCACCCGGGAGATTTCGGAGCGTTGGGCGGACAGCACGGTGGACCCTTTGACCCGGTTTTACATCCTGGCGCAGGACGGGGCCGGCGCGGCGGTTATTCCCTTTGACGAAGCCAACCTGTTCGCCCGGGCCATGGGCGTGGACTTGACCAGCCCGGAAGCCCGGCGGATTTTGACCAAGCAGGGGGACAAGGTAACGCTGAAATCGGCGCAGGATCGGATGGCGGAAAACCTGATTTCGGAACAGCGGCCGGCCCAATCCCTGCTGGACCAAGCCCATACCGCCATGGCGTTGACCCACCGCCAGGGCAGCGCGGCCGCCGCCGAGTGGCTGCAAATGCAGGGGCATCAACCGCAAAGCCCGGAATTCAAGGGGACACTGGAAGCCCTGATTCGCGTGGCCCGCCCCGGGCATCCGGACTTGTCCCCCGGCAGCAGCCTGTGGCAGTTTCTCTACGCCGACCCCACGCCGCGGCCGCAGCAGGGGGTTCTGTTGGGAATGGGGGAGGATGGGGATGGGGCGGCGGCCGCATGACCCTGCGCGACTTAACCTTTGCCGCCAGTTACACGCCGGACAGCTGCCCGGATTTGATTGCCGGCTTTTACGCGCCGGCTCTGGCGGCGGCGGTGCGCTACGACCGGGCGACCTACACCTTCAGCGCCAACGGGCTGGCGGCCGCGGCGGCCGGCATTGCCGGCTTGCTCCGCAACGGGGGGCGCATCCGCCTGATTTGCGACAAGGAACTCGACGCCGCCTTGGTGCAAGCCATCATCGCGGGCAAGGTACAAGCCCGGGAGCTGCTGTTAGCGTTGACGCCGCCGGAGGATTTGACCCGCATTGATACGGCGGATTTGCAAGCCCGGGCGAATCTGGAACTGCTGACTTGGCTGGTCAAAAACGACCGGCTGGAAGTGAAAATTGCCCTCCATCCCGCCGGCATTTTTCACCCCAAAATCGGCATTATCGCCGACGCCGCCGGCAGCCGGGTGGCTTTCAGCGGCAGCCTGAACGAAACCCTGCGCGGCTGGGCGACCAACTTCGAGTCGATGGATGTGTTCACTTCCTGGCAGGAGGAAGGGCGGGTGCAAGACAAGGAACGGGATTTTGCCAGTTGGTGGAATGCCCGCAGCGATTCGCTAGTGGTCATCCCCATTCCCGAGGACTATACCGAATACCTGAAACGGGTCGCCCCGGCCCATAACCCCGCCTTGCCGCCGCCGGAGCCGGAAATAGTCCCGGAACCGCCGCCGGAACCGGAGCCGCCGTCAGCTCCGGAACCTGAACCGGATTTGACGGCGGAACGGGATGAACTGTGGCGGCGGATTTATGACGCCTTGGCCAATGACCCGGCGACTACGGCGGCCACGGTCAGCGCGCAGTTGTGGCCGCATCAGGAAAACTTTCGCCGCCAACGGGTAGTTCAGTCGGACCAGGACCGCCTGCTGATTGCCGATGAAGTGGGCTTGGGCAAAACCCTGCAAGCCGGCATCCTGCTGAAAACCCGCCTGAACCAAGGGCGGCTGCAACGCCTGCTGATACTGACGCCCAAATCGGCCCGCCGCCAGTGGCAGGAGGAACTGCGGCGCAAGTTCAACCTCAGCATCCCCATTCTGGAGCGGGCCGGCAGTGGAATCATGACCTTGCAGCATCCCGACGGCACCGTGGAACCGGCCCCGGAACCGGCGTGGTCCGCGCCGATGGTTATCGTTTCCTACGCTTGGCTGCGCCGCCACGCCGCCGAGTTCCTGCAAAGCAATCCCGACTACGATATGGTGGTAGTGGACGAAGCGCACCACGCCCGCTTTGAGGAAGTGAACAACCCCCAACGCCGCCAGCCCAACGAATATCTGAAACTGCTCCGCAGTCTGGCCGAGCGCACCCGGGGTCTGCTGCTGTTGACCGCCACGCCCATGCAGATTAACGAAGCCGAGTTGTGGGCGTTGCTGCAACTGCTGCAACCCGGCGGCTGGAACGATAGCCAGTTCCGCGACTTTTATGACGAATCGCTGGAACTGACGCCGCAGTGGTGGCGGACGCTGCGGGACTGGTACCGGCAATTGACGCCGCGGCCCGCCGTGCTGCAAGACCATCTGGAACGCCTCATTTGGAGCGACAACGAAATGTTTGTTGACGCCCAACTGAATCCGGAGTTAATGCGGGAAAGCGCCGCCCGGATGCGGGAGCAGGCGCCGCCCAAGGGCAATATGTCCCGCCACACCCGGGAGCTACTCCGCCATTACCGCCAAGCCGGGCTGATTGACTTGACGGTGCCGCAGCGCCAGGTTCTCGCCCGCCCTATTGAGATGAACCCGGAGGAGCGATGCTTGTATGATGAAATTGACGACTTGGTGCGGCAATGCTACGCCGGCCATCCCGCGCTGAACCGCCCGGCCCTGGGCTTTATAATGACCACTTACCGCAAGCGGTTGGGGTCGTCACCCTATGCCTACGCCCAAACCATCCACAATCACTTGGCGCGGCGGGAGAACGAAGTCGAGGAATGGCGTTTCCTGTCCGCCGCCACCGCCGAGGAACTGGATGGCGATGACCCGGATGCCGCCTTGCCCGGCGCGGCCTTGCCCCCAGAGCAGCGGGCCAGGCTCGAGGACACCGCAACCCGCGCGATGGCGTTGCAGCGGGACGATACCAAGTACCACGTCCTGCGGGAGGAACTGGCGCAACTGGAAGCCGCCGGCCATCGCAAAATCATCATCTTTACCCAGTTCCGGGACACCCAGATTTACTTGGCGGAGCGGCTGACTCAAGGCGCCGGTTATTCCGTAACCTGCCTTTCCGGTCAGGATGCCTTTGCTGGCGGCCCGCCCCGGGAGGAGCGCATTAACCGCCTTATCGATGCTGAGCGCGGCTTGTTGCTCTGCACCGAAACGGCCGCCGAATCCCTGAACCTGCAATTCTGCACCGCTATGGTCAACTATGATATTCCGTGGAACCCCATGACCCTGGAGCAGCGCATCGGCCGCATTGACCGCATCGGGCAGCAGCGGGAAACGGTCGACATCATCCATCTCTTTTACGCCGACACCGCCGAATATGACGCCTACCAGGCCATGGAGGAACGGCTGCGCGCCATTCAGGATAATGTGGGCGCGTATCGTCCCATCCTGCAAAGCGGCCTGGAGCGGATTATTCGGGAAGCGCCGCAAGGCGACGGGCGGCAGGCCGCCATCGCCGCCGCAATTGACCAACTGGCTGCCCTCCCCATCCTGAACCTGGACTTGCTGAACAGCGAAATCGACGCGCTGCCGGCGGAGCGGCCGCAAATCGGTATGGACGACCTGACCCGCATCCTGAACCACCCCAGGTTGCTGCCGGAAGGCTGGATCGCCATCCCGGCCGGAGTTAATCACTGGCAGGTAACCGGCCCGGATGCTACGGTCAGCATCGTAACTACCGACCGGGCCGCCCACGAATACGCCGCCGCGCGGGTCGAGTGGTGGGGTCCGGGCAGTCCGGCTTTTCCCAATCCCCCGGCGGCAGGCGGGTAAGGGACAGCGCGGCGTTTTGCGCCGTCGGAACCGGTATTTTCCCCATTCTCTAGCGATGGATTAAAGTATATAATTCCCATAACAATCGTCTGCTCCAGCATCATCCGGAAGGAGCCTTAAGATGAGTCTCGACCAAGAAATTGAGGAACGCCGTACTGAGATTCACAGCGACGGTTACCCCATGTCCATCGGGGAAATCATGAACCTGTACCGCGATGGGGAGTTGGATATTCACCCCGAATTTCAGTGGTACTACCGCTGGAGCGATGAGCAGAAGTCGCGGCTCATCGAATCCCTGCTCCTGGGCATCCCCATCCCGTCGATTTTCGTATCCCAACGGGAGGACGGCGTTTGGGATGTAATCGACGGCTTGCAAAGGCTTTCCACCATCCTGGAGTTCGCCGGCGAACTCCAGGACAGCGCAGGCCAAAAGTTGCCCCCCTTGTCCCTGAAAAAAACTAAATACCTGCCCTCCCTCGAGGGAAAGGTGTGGAGCAGCGAAAACCCCGACACCCACATCGGCAGCGCCAACCGGTTGTTGATTCGCCGGTCGAAACTCGACGTTAAAATTATCCTCCGGGAAAGTAGCGAGGATAGCAAGTACGAGCTGTTTCAACGGCTTAACACCGGCGGCTCCCAACTGTCCGAACAGGAACTGCGGAATGTAATCCTCATCGCGGTTAATCCCGCGGCCTATCGCTGGATCGCGGACTTGGCTGAGGAGCCAGATTTTTTGACCTCCGTCGCCCTGTCGGAACGGTTAATCGATCAGCAATACCACTTGGACCTCGTAACCCGCTTTCTGGTTTTCCGGAAAATGGCAGCGGCGGACTTGCGCTCAGTCGGCGACATCGGCGAGTTCCTTAACGATGCCATCGTTGAATTCGCCCAATCCAAAAACTTCCCGGAAAACCAGGAAGTCGAAGCGGCTGCTTTCCGATTTACCTTCAAGCAGTTTGCCAATTCCCTGGCCGAGCACAGCTTCCACCGGTACGACCATCAAAAAGGCCGCCACCTTGGCGGGTTCTCAGTTTCCGCCTTCGAGCCGATGGCTTTGGGATTGGGTTATAATTACGAACTCTATCAAGACCGCGGCGGTCCGGTGCCGGACATTGCGGAAGTTTCCAAGAAACTTTGGAAAGACGACGGTTTCTTGCGGTACAGCGGCAATGGGGTCAGGGCGTCGTTCCGCATTCCCGCCAATATCCCCATTGGCCGAAGGCTTTTTGCGCCATGCCAATAAGGGCCAGGGGGCAGTTGTCGCAGTTCCTGGCAGACCAACTTGCTTGGCGCAAAAGGGAACTGACGACCCTGAAACTCGCCGTATCCAGGTCGCGGCCGCACGAGCAGGCGGTTTTCCTGCGCGCCGCGGTCTGCCTGCTGTACGCCCATTGGGAAGGGTTTATCAAAGAGGCGGCGACTGCCTATATTTCCTATGTGGCTACGCGGGGCTTGCATTATCGCGACCTCGCCCCTAACTTCGTGGCCTTGGGATTGCAGTCGGCTATTAAACAGGCGGGTCAGTCGGACTCGCCGCTGCTCCACACTGAGCTGGTCGTCAAAATGACCTCCGGACAGTCGGACAACGCCGCGCTCCCTTGGCAGGATGCGGTCAATGCCCGTTCCAACCTCAACTCGAAAGTCTTGACCGAGATTTTGTGCCGCGTAGGGGTAGATGATACCGCTTACCGGCCAAAGAAACCCATAATTGACGAAAGGCTTATCGACAACCGAAACCGCGTGGCTCACGGCGAGCAATATCTGGGGATCCAGCCCGATGATTACGCCGGCTTGCATAACGACATAATCCAGTTAATCGAGTGGTTCCGGGACGATGTGGAGAATGCGGCGGCAACCGAAAAGTATCGCGCAACCTCTGCCGGCGAGTGAACCTACCATGCCTAATCTACTTGCAATTAACGCCGGCCGGCTGAACGGCAACTTGGCGGACTTAAAGTAGCCACACGATCTAACCAGCCTCCTTTCCTTTATTGGCGATGTTGGCGATGCGTACCAGCGATTTTGATTATTATTTGCCGGCGGAGTTGATTGCCCAAAGGCCGGTGGAGCCGCGGGATGCGTCCCGTTTGCTGTTGCTGCGGCGGTCGAAGGGGCGGATGGAGCATCGCCGGTTTGCGGATATTGGCCGCTATTTGCCGCCGGGCTGCGTGCTGGTGTTGAACCGCAGTCGGGTGATTCCGGCGCGGCTGTACGGCCGGCGGCGGGATGGCGGCGGCCAGGTGGAGTTGCTGCTGCTGCGACGGGAAAGTCCGGGGGTTTGGCAGGCGTTGGGCAAGCCGGGGCGGCGATTGCGGCCGGGGACGGCGTTGCTGCTGACGGCGGCGGCGGATGCCGGCCGGGACGGGGGGGCTGAGGCGGCGGCGGCCGGGGAGAGTGCCGGGGTTGAGGCGGTGGAGCCGGTGGAGGCGGAGGTGCTGGCGGTGGATGGCGAGGGGGTGCGGACGGTGCGGTTGGAGCGGGAAACGGGGATTGAGCAGTTGGGGGAGATGCCATTGCCGCCGTATATTCGGGAGCGGCTGTCCGACCCGGAACGGTATCAGACGGTTTACGGGCGAGAGCCGGGGAGTGTGGCGGCGCCGACGGCGGGGCTGCATTTTACGCCGCAATTGCTGGAGGGTCTGCGGGCGGGGGGGATTGCTACGGCGTTTGTTACGCTCCATGTGGGGTTGGATACTTTTCGGCCGGTGGCGGGGGAGAATCCGGCGGAACATCATATTCATACCGAATACTATGAATTGCCGGCGGAAACGGCGGCGCTGTTGACGGCCGCCCGGCGGGAGGGGCGGCCGATTATCGCGGTCGGGACTACGGCGGTGCGGACTTTGGAGCAGGTAGGACAAGAGCGGGCGGCGGCCGGAGTATCTCCGGAGGCGCCGTTGACGGCGGCCCGGGGGCAGGCGGATTTGTTCATTTTGCCGGGGCATCAGTTTCGGTGGGTGGACGGGATGATTACGAATTTTCACTTGCCGCGCTCGACTTTGCTGATGCTGGTATCGGCCTTTGCCGGGCGGGAGCGGATGCTGAAGGCGTATCGGGCGGCGATAGCGCAGGGTTATCGGTTTTACAGTTTTGGGGATGCGATGCTGATTTGGTGATGGGGGGGATGATTGAGGGATGCCGATTTGGATTCGCTAAATTCACAAAGGAAGGGCAACACTTTCTGGCGGAGGTGTTGCTATGGGAACTCGGTATCAACAGCTTACCCGGGAAGAGCGGTGTGAATTGGCCCGATTACAAGCCGAGGGCCGCTCCTACCGCCAAATCACGGCAGCTCTGGCTCGCGCGCCATCAACCATTACTCGGGAGGTGAAGCGCAACGGCAGTTCCCGGCAGCGGGGGTACCAGCCGGCTTATGCCGACCAGCAAGCCCGGGCCCGGCGGTGGCAGGGTTCCAAGCTGGAACGGGATGCGGACTTGCGGGAGTGGGTGTTGGCCAGGCTCAAAGCCGGCTGGTCGCCGCAGCGGGTCTGCGGTCGCTTGAAACGGGAGGCGGGACGGGATTTGTTAAAAGGGGGGAAAATCGCATATACTTACGGGAAAATCGGCGCGGCGGCGGCCGGGCTAGAGTTGAGCAAGCCGGTGTATAGCATATTTCTCCTGGCAAGTCATGGCAACGGTTTGCGTCCTTTGCTGGAAACGGTCAGTCAAGCCGGGTTGACTTGCCGGTTCGGTTCGGATTTGGCGCAAGTGGAGGAGGCGGCGGCGCAGCCGGCGGGGCTGGACGCGGCGCTGCTGGATACGGATTCCTTTGAGGCGTCCCAATGCCGGGTGCTGGTGGAGGGCTGCCGGGAGTTGAAACTGCCGGTGCTGGCCGTGGTGCCGGGGGCGACGGTGGAAAGTTATGACCCGGCGTTGAACCCGGATGAGTTCATTTTAAGCCCGGTGCAGCGGGGCGAGTTGCTGGCGCGCATCCGGCAAGCGAAACATCGGGTCAACGGGCCGACCGGGGGGCAGCTGCTGAAAATCGGCGACTTGGCGATTGACCTGGAACGGTACGATGTGATGATGGCGGGCCGGCGGGTTTCGCTGACTTACAAGGAGTTTCAGCTGTTGGTGATGCTGGCGTCCAATCCGGGGCGGGTTTATACGCGGGATGTGCTGTTGAGCCAGATTTGGGGGTATGACTATCTGGGCGGTACGCGGACGGTGGATGTTCATGTGCGGCGGTTGCGGTCGAAAATCGAAGACCCGGATCATTCCTTTGTGGAAACGATTTGGAATGTGGGGTATCGGTTTAGGGTGGTGGGTTAGGTGAACTCGGCGCTGATTTTTTCGGTGTAGCGGGCTACTTGGGCGGCCAGTTCGGCGTGTTCGGGGCGGGACAGTTCCGGGTCGGCTTGCATCAGGCGGGCGGCTTCCTGGCGGGCTTGGTCGAGGAGTTCCCGGTCGGAGAGTTGGGCCATGCGCAGGCTGGGCAGGCCGCTTTGGCGGGTGCCAAAGAAATCGCCGGGGCCGCGCATTTCCAAGTCAATCTCAGCCAGTTGGAACCCGTCTTGATGCTGCTCCAGGGCGGTCAGCCGTTCCCGGGCGATTTCCGAAGGGTCGTCGGACATCAGGATGCAGTAGCTTTTGTATTCGCCGCGGCCGACGCGGCCGCGGAATTGGTGAAGTTGGGAGAGGCCGAAGCGGTCTGCGCCCTCAATCAGCATCACATTGGCGTTGGGGACATCAATGCCCACTTCCACCACCGCCGTAGTTACCAGAATGTCGAGGTCGCCGTCCCGGAAGCGGCGCATAGTCTTGTCCTTGTCGGCGGCGGTCATCCGTCCGTGGAGGAGAGCCAAGCGCAGTTGGGGAAAGACTTCCCGGGAGAGACGTTCATATTCCTCAGTGGCGGCTTTGGCGGCGACAGCATCGGATTCGTCAATCAAAGGGTGGACGATAAAAGCCTGGCGGCCGTCGCGGATGTGCTTTTGGATAAAGCCATAGACGGCGCCGCGCCGTTCCGGGTCGAACCAGCGGGTCAGGATTTCCTGACGGCCGGGGGGGAGTTCGTCAAGAGTGGACAAGTCGAGGTCGCCGTAGAGGGTCAGGGTCAAGGTGCGGGGGATGGGGGTGGCGGACATAACCAGGGTATGGGGATTTTCCCGGCTTTTCTGGCGCAAGGCGGAACGCTGCATTACGCCGAAGCGATGCTGTTCATCCATAACCGCCAAAGCCAGGTTGGGCATTTCTATGCCGTTCTGAATTAGGGCGTGAGTGCCGATAAGCAGGTCAAGGCTGCCCTCAGCGGCCATGGCAGTCAGTTGGCGGCGGGGACGGGCGCGGATGCTGCCGGTCAACAAGCCGACGGTTACCGGTCGGCCCAAGGCTGCGCAATAGGCGGTGGTGATGTTGTTTTCCCGGGCAATCTGCCCCATTCCGCCAAGCAGATTGGCAACGGTCTGGAAGTGCTGTTCCGCCAAGACTTCGGTAGGCACCATAATAGCCCCTTGCCAGCCGGCGGCGATAACGGCTAATAAGGCGACCAACACCACTACCGTTTTGCCGCTGCCTACTTCTCCCTGGAGCAAGCGGCTCATGGGAGGAGCGCCGCGCTGCAAGTCGGCCAGGATTTCGTCAAGGCAGCGGCGCTGGGCGTTGGTCAAAGCAAAGGGCAGGGCTTGGATGATGCGGTCGAGCAAGGCGGGGTCGGCGGGAATAGTTACGCCGGCAATATCTTGGGCGTTGCGGTGGCGGCGGGCCAGGACGGAAAGCTGCAAGGTCAACAGTTCGTCAAAAGCCAGACGGCGGCGGGCTCGGGCCCAGTCGCCGAAATTGTCCGGGTAGTGGGCTTGACGGATCGCCTGATGCAGGGGCATCAGACCGGCACGGGATAAGACACTTTCGGGGAGGGATTCGGCAATGCCGCCGAGCCATTCGTTGAGGGCTTGCCAGGTAAGGCTGCGGAGATTGCGGCCGGTCAAGCCGGCGGTCAGCGGATAGACCGGGAGCAGGCGGCCGGTGTGGACGGGGATTTGGCCGCGGCTGATGTCCTCGTATTCCGGGTTTTCTAGATTCAGGCGGCCTTGGTAGGAGTCAACCTTGCCGCTGAGGTTGACCGGGGCATCGGCTTTGAGGCGGCGGGCCATATAGCTTTGCCCAATCCAGGATACCCGGAGGCTGCCGGTGTCATCGGTCAAGAGGGCTTGGGTAGCTTGGAGGCGGCCGCTTTGACCTAACGGGGCAACTTGGATATTGGAAAGGCGGCCGGTGACGGTTACTTCCTGCCCGAATTGGAGTTCGGCGATTTTGGCGGCGCGGGAATAGTCTTGGTGGTAGCGGGGGAAGTGGTAAAGCAAATCGCGGACTGTGGCCACGGCCAAGCGGTTCAACCGTTCGGCCAGTTTATTGTCCACCCGTTTGAGGTTGGTTACCGGGGCGTCGACGGTTAGACCCGGCGGCGGGCCGGATGCAGCGGCGGCCGGGCGGCGGGATTGCCGGTCTTGAGGCGCGGCCGGCGGCGGTGTTTCCCGGGGCGCGGCGGTAGTTGGGCTGGCGGTTAGCAGGGCAAGCCATTGCTCCGCCCACTGCTCCCTTTCGGCAAGGGAGAGTTGGGCGTAGGCTGGACGGGGCAACGGCGGGGCATCCGGCGCGTTTGCGATGAAGGTGGCAAGGTCCGCCGCCCAATGCTCGAGGAAACGGTCGAGGCCGCCAGTTACGGCGCGGTTGTCAAAGCGATTATTCCTTTCCAGTTCGAGGATGTTGCGGAAAGGCTTAATCCAGGCGGCGGTGTTGACAGCAGGAGCAGGCATAGCTTACCAGCGGGTTTAGCCGGCGGCGGTGTAAGCCAAGCCGAGGGCGCCGGGGCCGACATAAGTTCCAATGGCCGGGCCGAAACGGCTGGTGATGATTTGTTCCGGGGGCAGCAGGTCGCTCAAGCGGCCGCGCAAGTCGGCGGCTGCGGCCGGTTCGGTGCTGTAAGATACGGCAATCTGCTGCACCGGGGCGCGCTCCCGGGTCAGTTCAACCAAGCGGCGGAGGGCCCGTTCCCGGTTGCGCTGCCGCTCCAGGGGATGGACTTCGCCATCCTGCAAGGTCAGGATGGGCTTGACATGGAGCAGAGAGCCGACAAAGGCTTGGGCTTTGCCGATGCGGCCGCCCTTTTGCAGATATTCCAGGGTATCCACGAAAAAGAAAACGCCGGTCTGGCCGACGGTCAAGCGGGACTGTTCGGCTACTTCCTCGTAGGATTCGGACTGGCGGGGCGGCTTGGGCCGCCTTGACTACCACCAAAGCCAGGGCAATGGATGCCAGGTTGGAGTCGATAATGGCAATGTTGGGGTCGCCGAGGGCGGCCTTGGCCTGGACTGCGGAGTTGACGGTGCCGCTGAGCTTGCCGGAGACATGGAGGGATACGATGTCGTGACCCTGTTCCAGCAAGCCCTGATAGACGGCTTGGAAAGCGCCGACCGAGGGCTGGGAAGTGGTCGGCAAGCGGGGGCCGGCGGTCAGCCGCTGGTAGAACTCATCCGGGGTCAGGTCGATGCCGTCCCGGTAGTTGACATCGTCGATGACCACATTGCTGGGGACGATGCTGATGTTCAGTTCCTGGACCAGGTCGGCGGGGAGGTCGGCGGTGCTGTCGGTAACGATGCGGATGGACATATTCGGTTACTCCACGGCGGCAAAATAGGGATAATGGGGCTGCCCGCCATACACCAGGTCCACCTGGATGCCGGGCGTCTGTTCCTCGATTTGACGGGCAATGAGTTCGGCTTGCTCCGGGGCCGTGTCAATGCCCCGGTAGAGGGTTACGATATGGTCGTCGGTAATGCCAACGCCGGCCAAGGCGGACAAAAGGGCGGCCTCCGGGGTGTCTTGAACTACGGCTAAATCGCCTTCGACCAGTCCCATATAATCGCCCGCGGCTACCGCTACGCCGTCAAGGGTAGTAGCGCGGACGGCACGGGTAACTTCGATGGAAACGACGGCGGCAACAGCGTTTTGCATCGCTTGCAGGTTGGCGGCGGCCGGGAGTTGGGCGTTGAAAGCCAAAGCGGCGGCAACGCCTTGGGCCACGGTGCGGGTAGGGACAACATAAAGCCGCTGAGCGTCATTTTCCCGTTCCGCCGCCTGGTCTGCGGTGATGGCGACATTTTTGTTGTTGGGGAGCAGGATGACTTCGCGGCCGCCGGAAGCGGGCGGCGGCGTTGACCAGTTGGGCCACGCTGGGGTTCATCGTTTGCCCGCCGCTGACTACAGCGGCGCAGCCGGAGTCGCGGAACAGTTGCGCTAGTCCATCCCCGGGAGCTACGGCAACAAAGGCCAGGTCGGACGGCGGCGGGGCCGCCGCTTTCCGGCCGGGCCGCTTGATGGCCGGCGGCCCAATCCTGATTTTGCAGGTTCATATTGTCGATTTTGATTTGGGACAGTTCGCCCAAGGCCACGCCGTAGGTCAGAGCCGCTCCGGGGTCGGCAATATGAATATGTACCCGGATAACCCGTTCATCGCCGACAATAACCAAGGAGTCGGCGGTTTGAGCCAAATCGGCCCGGACTTGCTCCAGGTCAAGGCTCTCCCCTTGAATCAGGAATTGGGTGCAGTAGCCCCATTGGGCTTCGGTGGAAGCGTCAAGGAAATCGCTTTCCACGGCGGCGGTAGTCAATTGAGCGGAGTCGCCGGCGGTTGTAGGAAATCCCAAGTCCAGTTGTTCAATATCCTGCCCGGTGAGGTAAGCGTAAGCGCCGCCGAGGATGGCAACGATGCCCATACCGCCGGCATCGACTACGCCGGCTTCTTTCAGGCGGGGCAGTAAGTTGGGGGTGTCGTCGAGGGCAATTTGGGCAGCATCGAGGGCGGTTTTCCAGTGGGCGGTGATGTCGGCGGCCGCGCCGGATTCCATTCCCGTTTTGAGAGATTCGGCCGCGCAGCGAATGACGGTCAGCATAGTGCCTTCGACCGGGTTGCCCACGGCGCGGTAAGCGGCATCGGTAGCGGATTGAAAGGCGGCGGTCAAGTCGGACGGGGCGCAAACTTCCAAGCCAGCCAACCCTTGGGCGATGCCCTTGAAAAACTGGGAAAGGATGACGCCGCTGTTGCCGCGGGCTTCCCAAAAGGCGCCGTCAGCAAGCCGGGCGGCCACATCCCCAACGGCGGCGTCGGGCGCTGGGGCGTCTTGGGGGATGCCGGCGCGCATCGTCAGCAGCATATTAGTGCCGGTGTCGCCGTCGGGAACCGGGTACACATTCAGGGCGTTGATAGTGTCCCGGTAGCGTTCCAAGCAGCGAAAGCCGGCGGTCAGGGCGTGGGCAAAATCAGCACCGCACAGGGTTTCCATTGTTGCCGTTACCTTGCGGATAAAGGTTAGTGACAGGAACTACTGCTATTATATCGGCATTGCCGGGATTTTCAACTTGGGCGGATGTGGGGAATTGGGCGGTTTTGCGGCGGCTGGTGGCGGGGGGCGGTTTCAGAAAGTGTTGACTAGGGGCGACAACAAGGCTGAGCCGCCGTAGAATTGGTTAAACTTCAACCCAATATGGCGATATTGAGATGCGCTCGTCCATTCCTGACCGCAAGCTAACCGGTCGCTAAAATCCCGGCCCCGGCTCATATCTCCAGGTTGAACCCCATTAAAGCAAAGGAGTCGTCGCCAATGTCTCTACGCCAAAAACTGCTGACTACCGCCGCCCTGGCCCTGACTTTGTTTGCCCTAATTGGGGGCGGTCTGTTTCTGAACAGCTATTCCCTCCCGCCGGCCTGGGCGCAAACTACTGCCGACTACGACAGCGATGATGACGGGCTGATTGAAGTCAGCACTCTGGCCCAACTGAACGCTATCCGCTGGGACCTGGATGGCGACGGGGTGGTGGATGATACGGCCAATCAGACCAGCTACACCGCCGCCTTTGCCAATGCGGCGGCCGGGATGGGCTGCCCGGATAGCGCCGATGATGCCGACACTGATCCTAACCCTTGCGCCGGCTACGAACTGCACGGCGACCTGACTTTTGATAGCAATGGGGATGGCAGCGTTACGGCGGCGGATTCCGGCGGCCTTTACTGGAACGGCGGCAAGGGCTGGACGCCGATTGGCGACCCGGGCAATCCCTACAGGGGGGATTTGCAGGGCCGCGGCAAGGTTATTTCCCATTTGTTCATCAGCAGAGCCGCCGCCGACACCGCTGATGCCCTTGGTTTGTTCGGGGCTATCGGCAAAGATGGCAAGGTAACCGGCTTGGGATTGGCGCAGGTCAATATCACCAGTAACCACCCGTCGGCCGTGGGCAGCATTGCCGGGGTCAATCAGGGCGTCATTACTGCCAGCTATGCTACTGGCACTGTGGGCGGCAGCGCGGTAATTGGCGGATTAGTGGGGCTGAACTTGTTCGGCACGGTGCAGGCCAGCTTTGCGGCGACGACGGTGTCGCTGGTACTGGGCGATGCGGCGGCCGGCGGGTTGGTAGGGCAAAATCTGCTGGGGGAAATCAAAGCCAGCTACGCCAGCGGCGCGGTATCAGCCAACGCCATTAAATCCTTGGCCGGCGGCTTGGTGGGCATCAATCAAGGCAACATCACCGCCAGTTACGCCCGGGGGCGGGTGTCGGTATCCGGCCAGGGCAGCGTCAAGGGCGGCTTGGCGGCTTATGACTTGGGGACGGAAACCTACAGCTATTGGGATACCGAAACTACTGGAATTGCCGGCAGCGGCGGTCTGGGGCAACCTACCAGCCATCTGAAAGCGCCTACCGGCTACACTGGCCTTTATGCCCAATGGAACCTGGAGCTGGATGGGGTCGAGGGCGGCGATAATCCTTGGGATTTTGGCAACAGCCGGCACTATCCCATTCTGGTCTATGGGGACATCAAATCCGCTCCGCAGCAGCGGGATTACGACACCGACAACGACCGGCGCATTGAAATAACTACCCTGGAGCAGTTGAACGCTATCCGTTGGGACTTGAACACCGACGGAGTGGTGGCCGCTGCGAACCAAGCCGGCTACGAAGCCGCCTTTCCGGGGTTGACCGCCGGGATGGGCTGCGCGGATGGGGCTACCGCCGCCGTCTGTACCGGCTATGAACTGGAAGCCGATTTGGACTTCGACACCGACGGGGATGAGGGCATTGACGCGGATGACGGCGCGCATTGGAACAGCGGAGCCGGCTGGCTGGCCATCGGCAGCGCAACGGCGCCTTTCGACGGGAAACTCTACGGCAACGGCAAGACCATTGCCAATATGTATGTCAACCAGACCCAGCCGGCCCGGGTTGGTTTGTTCGGGGAAGTGGGTTCCGCTGGGGTTGTTGAGGGCGTCAAGCTAGCTGCGGTGGATATTGCGGCTCTGGACGGCGTCCGGATCGGATCCCTGGCCGCGGTCAATGGCGGGACCATCAAGGGGAGTTCAGCTACCGGCCGTATCAATGCGGTCACCGGGTCGGCAACGGTCTATGCCGGGGGATTGGTCGGCAGCAATACCGGGAGCATCGCCACCAGCTATGCTAAAGTTGACCTTGAAGGCAGCGCATCAGCGGCCGGCGGCTTGGCCGGCCACAACAGCGGCACCGGCAGTATCGTCGCCAGTTATTCACAATTCAGCCCAATCATAACCTCTCGCAACAACGCCTACTTGGGCGGCTTGGTGGGCCATAACCGGGGCAGCATCACCGCCGCCTATTCCCGCAGCCCGGTCAAAGCTACCGGCAACACGGCAGCGGTAGGCGGATTGGTGGGCTACAATCAACGGACCGACAGTACTTCCACCACTCAGGGAACTATCACCGCCGCCTACGCCATTGGCCCGGTAGTCGCTACCGGATCCACTCCGGCCGCCGGCGGGTTGGTGGGCAAAAACAGCGGCGGTACGGCTACTGACAGCTATTGGGAAACCGCGGTCAGCGGACAGAGCAGCAGCGCCTTGGGGACGGGCCAGACGCAGGGGGAACTGTTCGCCCCCGCCGGCTACTCAGGCATTTACGCCAACTGGAATCTGAACCTGGACGGGCAAGCCGGCAACGATGACCCTTGGGATTTCAGGAGTCGTTATCCCAAGCTGAAGTATGGCGGCGTCGCCTTCGCCGAACAGCTTCATCTCCACCTAACTCTCGATGGCGGAGATTACCCGATAGTGGCCGAGCGAATGACGTCCGGCTTCGGGGCCCGGCCTTGGCTGTCCCGCACCCGCGGCCGGGATGCATGGGAAGTTTCCGACGACGGAGTAACCGGGTGGACTGCGGTTCTCACCCGGGGGCCGCGCAGCGGCTCCGAACGACTTGCTCATATCGGTATTTGGCAACTGGCGCCCAATGCCTCCGAAGTGAACAAGCGGTTTCGGTTTAGTATGCCCTCCCAAGAGCGCGGTCTGATTTACAGCCTGCCGACCCCGCCGGTAAAGGCGTCCTGGACCGGGGCTACTGCTGCGCTGACTTTTGTCAGCGGGCACAACCCGCCACGGGTGGGGCAGAAAATCACGGTCAGTGGCGGCAGCGCAACGTGGATACGCTGCAATGACACCGCTGGCAATGGGTGCATTGTTGCCGGAAGCACCCCCTTCACCCGGGACTTGGGCAAGTACTTCTATGCCTACCGCTACTACACCGACAGCAATGGGGTGCTGACCAAAGCCAGTACCGGCTACATTGGCCCGGTGCAGGCGGCGGCCAGTCCATCGCCTTAACTCTGACGCTCGGCGGCCATCAATCTGGTTGGCGGGCCAAGGTAATGGCGTCTTAACCGAGCAGGACTTTAAGCAGGCAATCGTCCTGCCCGCCAGCGTTAAGGCACTTGACTTGGATGCCGGTTTTCAATGCGCTTTCCCGCTGGAGCAAATTATGGACGATTTGACGCCGGGTCGCCAGGTTCGGTCACCGTGGACTTTGCGTACTTGGCGCTGGACTTTGCGAAAGGTTGCATCGCGGCTCCGGATCCGGGAGTTTGCAATCCTCCAATAGCTGCGGGTTGCCACTCTGGTTCCGGCGGGCGTATCTCGTTGGCTGATTACCTTGACCGCCGCCTTCAGTTCCGGCCAAGGCTGACCTTCCGGCAAGTAGGACAAGCGGGCCGGGTTGGGCAAGCCCCAACATTCCCGCCGTTCCACCCGGCCGTGACCTTTGTTCAATGTAGTGGCATAATCCTGCTTGGGACTCAGGTGGGAAGCCGTCCGGTCAGTCGGCATAGAGAGTCGAGCGGATATTCTCCGCTTGACCAGAAAATTCTGGATTCAAACCACGGTGTAGATAGGGATATAATGCCCCAATATTAAAAGGCAATTGTCCTATTTAAGATGCAATTGCCCGGATATTTTTCTGAAACAGTTCCATAAATCCGCTACCGCCAGCTATTGCGTAAAATAATAGTAGGGGAACAGGGATAGGCTATACTGCAACTAATAGTCGGGCGGCGGCTGGACTGGCGTCCGGAAGGGCTAAGGAGGATTAACGATGGGGAACTTGGCGGCGTTGCCGCGCCATTGGCGGCAACATCGGTTAAAGGGTGGGCGGCGGCGGTTGGCCTTACTGCTGGCTTTGGCGGCGCTGACCGGGGCGCTGCTGGCCGGGTGTGTGGGCTTGCCGGTGGCGGCGCCGCCGGCGTTGGATGCCGGGGCCGTGGCCGGGGGGGAAGTTGTTGACGCGGCGCAGGCGGCGGCGGAAGCGGTGCCGCTGGCGGTTGCCTTGCCGGCGCCGGCAATCCCGGAACTGGCGGCGGCGCAGGCGGCGCCGGTCGAGTCGATAACCGATATTGACCCGGCAATGGTAGTGGCAGCCTACGAGCAGGTTATCAAGAACATTTACGAAGGGGCGCTGCCTTCGGTGGTGTTTATTCGGGTCGCCCGGAGTATGGGAGAATTGCGGCGGATGCCGGGTCAGGATTTGCCGGATTTGCCTAACAACCGCCGCTTGCCGGAGGGGTTCTTTTCGGCTACAGCCGGCTCCGGGTTTGTGTGGGATGAGGCCGGGCATATTGTTACCAACCATCATGTGGTGGAGGGGGCGGAGCGGGTAACGGTGGTTTGGTCCGACGACCGGGAGATGGATGCGGAAGTGCTGGGCAGCGACCCGGATTCGGATTTGGCGCTGCTGAAGGTGGATGCGCCGCCGGAAATGCTGCGGCCGGTTACTTTGGGCGACAGCGACATGGTTACCGTGGGGCAAGTGGCGGCGGCTCTGGGCAATCCTTTCGGGCATGAGTTCAGTATCACCAGCGGCATCATCAGCGGCGTGGGGCGCACCATCCGCAGCGGCAACAGCCCCTTTTCCATCCCGGAGGTTTTGCAGACGGACGCTTCGTTGAATCCGGGCAATTCCGGGGGGCCGCTGCTGGACCGCAAGGGGCAGGTTATTGGGGTGAATACGCAGATAATCAGCCGCACCGGGGCCAGTTCCGGGATTGGCTTTGCGGTGCCGATAAACATTGCCAAGCAGGTTATTCCGGCTTTGCGGGAGGATGGGCGGTTTGACTATGCCTGGCTGGGGATCAGCGGCGGCAGCTTGAGTCCGGCTGTGGCCGAACTGATGGACTTGCCGCGGGATACCCGGGGGGCATTGGTGATGGACGTAATGCCGGATAGCCCGGCGGCGCGGGCCGGCCTGCGCGGCAGCAATCGGCCGGAAACTTTGGAGGGCCGGCCGGTTTCGGTGGGCGGCGATGTGATTGTGTCCATTGAGGGCAGCCCGGTAACCGGGATTGATGATGTGATTGCCTATCTGGTAACCCGGGCGCGGCCGGAGCAGAAAATCACGCTGGAAGTGCTGCGGGAGGGCGTCCGGGAGGAACTGGAGGTTACCCTGGGCGTCCGTCCCGGGGAACTGTAAGGTGTAGGGATACCCGGCATTTTAATCCGCCCCGGTGGCCCGGGGCGGGTTTTTATTTGCCGTTTTGCCATTGACCGCTGGGGGGATAGGGGCTAATCTACAGGGGCAACGGGCGTCAAGGGGAGTTGGGCTGATGACATTGCCGGCTTATGCTTATCTGGAGGAGCGGGGGATACCCTACCGGCGGCTGGATTTTGCCCCGGATACGGAAAAGGGGGCGGCTAAAGTAGCGGCGGCCTTGGGCTTTGCGGCCGGGCAGATGGTCAAGACGCTGGTTTTTGAGACTGGAGCGGGAGAACTGGCTTTAGTAATGCTGGGCGGCGACCGCAGCGCGGTGTCGGGACATCTGAAAAAGGCGTTGGGTTCCCGGAATATCCGTTTGGCGGACCCGGAGTTGGTGCGGCAGGTTACCGGCTACGCGGTCGGCTCCATTCCGCCCTTTCACTGGCAGCCGCCGGGATTCCGCTCCTTGGTGGACGCCGGTTTGATGGAGTATGCTGAGCTGGGGGTGGGCGCGGGAGAGTGGGGGCGGGAGATTGTGCTGACGCCGGCGGATTTGGCGGCGGCGGCCGGGGCGGCGGTAGTGAACTTGACCGATAAGAGCCGCCCGGTTGCGGTGGAAGTCGATAAAAGGGAGGGTCTGCGGTGAACGGGCTGAAGGGTCTATTGCTGATTTTGGCACTGCCGGCGTTGCTGCTGGCGGCCTGTTCCCAAGCCGAGGCGCAGCCGACGGTTACCCCGTCCGGGTTGCAGATTGAGGTATTGCAGGCCGGCGGTGGCGCAACGGCCGCGGCCGGGGATACGGCAGTAGTTCACTATACCGGCTGGCTGACTGACGGTGCCAAGTTTGACAGTTCCCTGGACCGAGGACAGCCTTTCGAGTTTGGACTGGGCGCGGGGATGGTGATTGAGGGCTGGGACGAAGGCGTAATCGGGATGAAAGTGGGCGGCAAGCGGAAATTGACCATCCCGCCGGAACTGGCCTACGGTGACCGGGGCGTGGGCGGCATCATCCCGCCGGGAGCAACGCTGGTGTTTGAGGTGGAGCTGCTGGATGTGTATTAGGCCGGCGGCCGGGTTGCCGCCGGTTATCCGGTGGTCTTTTCCCCCAGCTGGTCAGCCCAATCCGCTTATGGCGGCGGAAAACCCGAAGTGGGAAAGGGATTCGTAATACGGGCCGGATAGGGAAATAAGGGGAAGGGAATGGCGCGCCTGGCAGGAGTCGAACCCGCAACCCCTGGGTCCGAAGCCCAGTGCTCTCTCCATTGAGCTACAGGCGCAAAGCTGATGGGCAAGGGGTGAATGTTGCTGATGGGGCGAGCGACGGGATTCGAACCCGTGATCTCCTGTGCCACAGACAGGCGCCTTGGGCCTCTTGGCTACGCTCGCCGCGGTAGCAATGCCGGGGGAAAGCCGGCGTTAATGGGCAACTTGTTTATTATGATAGCAGAAACCGGGGCGGTTTTCAAGGGGGTAATTGCCCAGGTATTCTCAACACGTGTTGGCATAAGTTAAATCAGGGAAAAATCGCCCCGAGCGGAAAGGGGGGCGGTGGCAAGGGGGGCATTGAGGTGGAGAGGTGACATTTGGCGATTGCGCTGGGGGGTAGGGGGTTGGTAAAATGCCTTTGAATTTTCAGTAACCATATTTGGTTGGAGGCAGGGGGACTATGGCAGGATTTGAGCAGGGGTTTGCCGATACGGAGCGGGCGGCTACATTGACCGCAAAGTCGGCGGCTGAGGTAGCGAAGGCGGCCAAGGCGTTGGAAAGGGCAGCCAAAACCGGCACCATTGCGGCGGTAAGGAAAGCGCAGGGGGACTTGAGTTCCGCTTTGGGGGTGCTGCGGCAAGAGGTTGCCAATGCGACGGGGGCCTGGCCTTTCCCGCCCGAAGGGGAGGAGGCTTACCTGAAGGACAATTTTGCCGCCGAGTTGCGTCAAGTAGCGGCAGCCCGGGGCTTGGATATTCACGAACAGGATGGGCGGCTGATTGCGCCACCGTCGATAGTTCGGGTGCTGCCGGGCAGCCGGGCGGTGCGGATTGACCGGAAGCAGGTATCGGCGGTGCGACCATCGCATTTGGCCGGGTTGCTGGTGGACAACCAGAAGAAGCCGGCGCGGTTCAACACGCGGAACTTTCTGGAGTCGGTACATAACGCTTACCAAAAACTCACCAGGGGACAATCTGCCCGTATTCTTACGGAAGGCAATCATGGCCCTACGGTTCCTTTTGCCGAAATCTACGACTTGTTCACCGTGCCGCCGGGGGCGGCTCGGGAATACAGCAGGACGGATTTTGCCCGGGACTTGTACCGGTTGGAAACCGAGGGGCCGAAAGAGACCCGGCAAGGCAAGCGGATTTACTTCCACAGCGGCCGCATAAGCCAGATTTCTTTTGTTGACCGGGACGGGCATACCATTACTTATCACAGCGTTGAGTTCTCGGGAGGGAAGTAATGGAAAACGCCACAAACTCCATCGGGGTTCAGTCCTGGGTGGAATCCCTGGGGACTGAATATCTGGAGTCTTACATCCGGGAAGGCGGGGCGTCGGTTAAGTTTGCGGTTTGCACCACGGAAAGTATCCAGAGGCTGGATGCGGCGTTGGCGGAGCAAGCCGGCAGCTTGGGTTACCTTTTGGCGCGGGTGAACGCGGCGGATACCCGGGTGTATATGCCGCAGGACATTTTCTTTGCCATAGCCCGGCAAGTGGACTGGCGTAATTTGGCCCGCCGGATGGTAGTACGGTTGGCGGAAGGGCGAGATTTCAATACCGACGGGGTTGACCCGGCTACGCCGGGCAACATTTATGCGGCGATTGGCGCGGCGAATGAGCTGGAAGCGGCGAGCGTAATCCAGCCGTTGCGGGTGGAAATCCAAGAGAAGATTTCCCAAAATCGCCGGATGTCCCGGGACTTTCGCGTCGCTATGTCCCATCTGTGCTTGCTGGAGGATGCGGACGCCGAGGGTTATGGAGGGGAGTTGCTGCTGGACTGGCTGAAGGGAATCAACGCCAGAATCAGCAATGTCCGGCATTTCTTTATCCGTACTCCGGTCAACCGAACAACGGCACGGCATTATCTGGAGTCGGCGCTTTACTGGATTCAGTATGCCGGCTACAGCGGTACGGTGATACTTTTGGACAATGCCCGGGTAACTTTGTCCAGGAATCCCAGGGACGGGGTAAGGTTTTACTCGCGGCCGATGGTTATCGACCATTACGAACTGCTGCGGGAACTCATCGACAGCGCGGACCGTCTGACGGGAACGCTGGTAGTAGTGGCGGCGGCTCCGGATTTCCTCGATGAGAATACCCAATCCCGGGGCTTTGGGATTTACGAAGCTCTGATGACCCGGGTGATGAACGATGTCCGGGCAAAGAATCAAGTCAATCCGATGGCGTCGCTAGTCCGCTTATCCTGAAGGAGGGGCAAGGGATATGCTTTGGGGTACGAAAGAACCTACCGAATTCCAGTGCCGGCAGGCGTTGGAAGCATTGAGGAACGGGGTTCCGAACCGGGAAGCGGTGGAGATTTTGGGTTGCAATCAACCGGAGGTGGAAAGCCGGTTTGATGACCTGCTCTTGAAAACCATCGACACCGACAACCCGCCGGAAGGCGCGTTGAGCCTGCTGGTGTCCGGGGATTTCGGGACGGGGAAGTCGCACCTGCTTTCCTATTTGGAGAATCGGGCTTTGAGCGAAGGGTTTGCTTGCAGTCGGGTAGCGATAAGCAAGGAAACGCCGCTTTACAACTTGAAGCAGGTTTTCATTTCCGCCATTCAGCACGCACGGCTGGGCGGCCGCACGGGTCAGTTGATGGAGGAAATCGGCGACCGGGTGAACCGCCGCGGCTCCGAAGATTATGACCGGTTTGCCCGTTGGGTGAACGCCGGCGATAACGGGCTACATCCCTATTTCCCGGCGACGCTGATGATTTATGAGCGTTCCCGGGATTTGGAGTTGGACAGCGACATAGAATCCTTTTGGGCCGGGGAGGCGATACGGGCGGCCAGGGTTCGGGAGGGGCTGCGGATAATCAGTCAGCAGCGCACCTTTCCCAATTTGAGGGCGCCGCGGGCGGCGGATTTGCCGCCGCAGCAATTGCGCTTTGCCACTGAATTGATAAAGGGCTCCGGCTACAAGGGCTGGGTAGTGTTGCTGGATGAGCTGGAGTTGGTGGGGTCTTATACGCTGTTGCAGCGGGCAAGGGCTTATGCCGAGTTGGCCCGGTGGCTGGGTAATACTTCCGACGAACAGTATCCGGGGCTGATTGTTGTTGGTACTGTAACCCAGGGTTTCGAGGCTGAGATCTTGGGACAATACAGCAAGAACGATCGCTCGGTAGCACCGAACCGATTGCGGGACAGGAATCAAGGGGAACTGGCAGCTTGGGCCGAGGCCGGCATCCGGGCTTTGGAGCGGGAGACGGTGCCGTTGCGTTCGCTAAGCGACGAGGATGTCCGGGGTACTATTGAAACCCTGCGGGTAGTGCATAGCAAGGCGTACGATTGGGATGCGCCGGAACCTACTGCCGAGTTGGGCGGCGCGGCATACCAAAACACCATCCGCTATAAAGTTCGGGCTTGTATCAACGAGTGGGATTTGCGGCGGCTTTACCCGGACTTGCGGCCGGAGATCGAGGGGCAGGAGTTTCAGCATCGGTACGAGGAGTTGCCGGAGTTGGAGGAACTGGTCAAGGATGAGGAAGGGGGGTAGGGGGTGCTGTTGCCGTCGGGCGTGACTGGTTAAAAGACTTGGCAACACCCACGGCGTTTGCTTGTTGACTTTGGAATCTTTGGCGTATAATGCGGGTTATGGAAGTATGTCCGGCCTTTATTGACGAAACCGGGATTCTCTCGGGGACGCCGCAAAATCAGCCGGTCTATGGCATAGGCGTGCTGATTGTGCCGGAGACCAAGACCATAACAGACGCTTTTTATCGACTGCATTTCAACTTCTCCGCCGCTCGGCAGACGGCGCGCCGCGATCTCTTGCGGGACATTCGGGGGCGCGGCTCGGTGCCGCAGCTTGACGAATTGGACTTGCTCTTGCGGTCAACCCGCCATCACGAGTACAAATTCACTGAGGTCACCCGGTCGAATCTACAGCAATACATCGACCTGCTTAACCTCTATTTCTCTTTTGCTGAACCCCAGTTCCACGCGGTTCTGCTCGACCGGCTTGACCCGAGCTACAATCCAGCGCGATGGAAGGGCGATGCATGGAACGCCTATACCCAGCTAACCCATAATTTGCTGGAGCAATGCCTTGACCGGGAGATATTTGCCATTGTGGACCTGCAAGGCAAGCCGAATAAATCTCCGGTTCATCTGGAAGATAGGCTTTGCTCTCTGGCATTGGTGAAGGGGTGTCTGCGGGCAACCTCGGATATGTCGGTCTATCTGCAATTAGTGGATGTCCTGCTGGGTTGTATTCAGTTTGACTGGAAAGACGCGCGCAACCATTACAGCGATACCTCGCGGCGGGCCGCTGACAAACGGGAGTTGGTCAATTTTGTGAAAGGGGCTTTGGGAATGAGTCCAGCGGAGCGTTTCTTGCCGGAGGCTGAAAACTTGCGACGCTGGGGGCGGCCGTCGTCTTTCGCTATATATCGTGGGCAATGGCCGGGGGGTTGATGCTGTAGGAAGGGAGAAGCACGGCTAGGTCCGGCATCTATCCCGCTCAGCGGGACGACGTTGTCCGACCCCTCCGTGCTTTACTCTTTTACTTTAGCGGTATTATGCCGTTTTGTCAATGCCCGGCGGTGCGGTGGGCGCGGGCGTTGTATAATGGGCGGGAGTTTGGGGCCGGCCGGCTGGGGATTTGGCGAGGCTGGGCGGCCGGTTAGGAGAGGGAGTTATGGTTGAGCGGGATGATGGTGGGTTGGCGGTTTTGGAGGGCGGGGCGGCGGGGGAGTATTTGATTGCGGGGTGGCGGAATCAGTGGTCGGATGGGGGGAATGTGTCGAGCGGGCTGCCGGCGTATTTGATTGAGCAGCGGGGGGCGCGGCCGGTGGGGCGGTTGGGGCCGGAGGTGGAGCGGATGTGCTATCCCTTTCAGATTGCGGGGACGCATGATGCGTTTCGGCCGGCGGCGGCGTTCAAGGAGGGTTTGCCCAGCGCGGCGATGCACTGGGATAATGAGTTTTATGATGCCGGGGAGGGGCTGCTGGTGTTTGTGGGGGAGGAGCCGTGGTTTGAGCTGGAGCTTTATGGCGCGGCGATTTTTCAGGCGGCGCGGCGGTTGGGGGTGAAGCAGGTGGTGGCGGTGGAGGGGTATAACGGGCCGGCGCCGCCGGATTTGGAGCGGCGGGTGGGCGGCGTGTTCAGCCGGCCGGAGATGGGGGCGACGCTGGAGCGGTACGGGATTCAGTTTTCTAATTACGGGAGCGGGGCGCGGCAGGGGCCGACGATAGGGATGGCGTTGGTGACGATGGCGCACTATGGGCATCCGGATTTGTCGGTGCTGCGGCTGGGGGCGATGGCGCCGATGTATCCGTTTTCGACTTCGGGGAATCGGCAGGTGGGGATTGTTACGGATTATCGGGCGTTTTATGACATAATGCGGCGGGTGCGGGCGATGTTCGGGCTGGATTTGGATTTGGCGGATTTGGAGCGGCGGGGGAATGGGGAGTCGGCGCGGTTGCAGGAGACGCTGGAGCGGATCAGCGGTTCGAATCCGAAGGCGCGGGAGATCATTGAGCGGGTGCGGGCGGATTATAGTTATACGCCCTTTGAGGAGCCGGTGGAGCTGCCGCCGCAGTTGGATCGGGCGTTGGAGGATATTTTGCGGGAGAGGGGGGAGGGGGAGTAGGTGGGGGACGGCTAGGGCGGTTTCTGGATTCCCGTTGGCACGGGAATGACCCCGCCTTGCAGTCTATTGATTGCCCGATGCGGGTTTCTGGATTCCCGTTGTCACGGGAATGACGGTTTCATTGAGGCGATTTAGCAGGAGTTGGAGGTAATGGGTTTGCGATTGGCGGGAAAGACGGCGTTGATTACCGGGGCGAGTCGGAATATCGGGCGGGAGACGGCGTTGACTTTTGCCCGGGAAGGGGCGGATTTGGCGTTGAGCGCGCTGAACAGCCGGGAGGAGTTGGAGGAGGTGGCGGCGGAGTGCCGGGAGTTGGGGGTTAAGACTTTTACCGGCTTGGCGGATGGGGCGGAGGCGGGGGATTGCCGGCGGCTGGTGGCGGAAGCGGAGGCGGCGTTGGGGAAAATTGATGTGCTGGTGAGCAATGCGGCGATACGGCCGCATCATCCGCTGCTGTCGGTCACGGATGAGGACTGGCATCGGGTTTTCGGGATTAACCTGCATTCCAGTTTTTACTTGTGCAAGGCGGTATTGCCGGGGATGATGGAGCGGGAGACGGGGAGCATTATCGCGATTGGGGGGATGGCGTCGATTACGGGGCGGCCGGATACGGCGGCGGTGACGGCGGCCAAGACGGGGTTGTGGGGGTTGGTGCGGGCGGTGGCGGCGGAGTTTGCGCCGTTTAACATTCGGGCGAATATGGTTAATCCGGGGACGATTGACACGGCGCGACGCAATCCGGAGTGGTTTGCGAAGGAGGGACGGCGGCCGACGGGGAATGCGGAGCAGCTGCGGCGGATACCGTTGGGGCGGCAGGGGACGATTTACGATATTGCCAATGCGTGCCTGTTTCTGGCGTCGGAGGAGTCGGCGTATATTACGGGGGATCAGCTGAATGTGGTGGGCGGGCGGTATATGGTGGCGGCGGCTACGGATTAGGGGGGGATTGGCGCATTGGGGCCGGTGCAGTGGGCAGCCGGTTGAGTAGGTACGAAACTTCGGGAAAGGCAAGGGGGTTAGGTATGGTAAGAGAGGTGGTTAATACGTCGGGGGGCGCCGCAGCCGTTGGGGGCGTATTCGCAGGGGATGAAGGCGCCGGCCGGGAGGTTGGTGTTTGTGGCCGGGCAGGTGGGGATTGACGCGGCGGGCAATTTGGCGGGAGATGGGAGCGTGGCGGCGCAGACGCGGCAGGTTTTTGAGAATATCGAGGCGGTACTGGCGGCGGCCGGGGCGTCGTTCGGGGAGGTGGTGGAGTTCACGACTTATTTGGTGGGACGGGAGACGGTGCAGCCGTTTATGGCGGCGCGGGCGGAGCTGCTGCCGAGTTTGTTTCCGGCGGGGGATTATCCGCCGAATACGCTGCTGGTGATTGAGGGGCTGGTGCGGGAGGAGTTTTTGGTGGAGATTAAGGCGGTGGCGGCGCTGCCGTAAGTCGGTCAGGTTAAGGCTAGTGGTTTGGGGCAACGGCCATCCCGCAACGAGTGCGGGATGGCTATTTTTTGGATTCCCGTGGGCGCGGGAATGACGGTTAAGGGAGGGGAAGGGCGGTTAAGAAGGGGATGACGGCAGGAAAGGGAGAGCTGATTAGTAGTAGTCGGTTTTTTGGCGTTGGAATTCGTCGAGGACGGGTTGGATGATGCGGTCATAGACTTGGCGGCGGCCGCGGAAGCGGAAAACGAGGGTTTTGACCAAGGCGGGCAAGCCGGTGGCTTGGGGCTGCCAGGTCAGGGTCCAGAGGGTGCCGTCGCCGTCGGGGTCGAAGGTGTCGGTGCGGTCGGACCAAGTGGATTGGATGGCGGTCATTACGCGCTGGCGGGGCGGGTCGAAGGTACAACGCCAACGGTTGGCGGAGGGGGTATTGTCCTGAAAGATGTAGGCGTCGCCGTCTTGGGAGAGGAGGCGGCCGTATTTGGATTCGAGGGTGGCGAGGTCGGGGTCGCCGTGGAGGGGGAAGGCGGTTACATAGGTGAAGACTTGTTCCGGGGATGCCGGGATGTGGGCCTGGATTTGCATTGGGGGCATAGGGGTTTCCTTGGCTTTGGTGTCAAGTCGTCCGGCGACAAGTTCAGGATGTTCGGAAAGTCAACGGCAAGCAAGCCGGGCAGGGGAATCTAAAGGGTTTGAGAGGGGGTAAAGTCGGGCATTTTAGATTCCTCCCTTCGGTCGGAATGACATAGCGGCGGAGTTGGTGGTCCGGGTCGAGGTTCACGCACAGGATTTTCTGGATTCCCGTTGGCACGGGAATGACGGTAAGGCCGGGGTTGGTGGTCCGGGTCGAGGTTCACTGCGTAGGGTTTTCTGGATTCCCGTTGGCACGGGAATGACGGTAAGGCCGGGGATGAAGGTAACTTTTGGGGATGATGGTCGGGCGGGCGGCGGCGGGTTGGTGGGTCAGGGGCGAAAGTAGGGGATTACCTGGCGGGCCATAGTTTCCATTTGCTGGTACATACCGGCGGCGTCGGGGGAGAGGAAGCCGAAGAGGAAGTGCCGGACGCCGGCGTTGATGCGTTCCTCGATAGCTTGGATGCAGTCTTGGGGGGGGCCGGCGATGCAAAGGGCTTGGGCGATGTCCTCGGCGCTGCGTTCCGGGGTGACATAGCGTTGGCCGACATGGGCGGCGGCGACGGCCAGGGCGGTGTCGCGGTCGGCGGCGATGGCGGTGGGCTGGTTCAGTCCCCAATGGAAGTGGGTCAGGTCGCGGCCGGCATCGGTAGCGATTTGGCGGACGGTTTCGTTGGCGGCTTGGAGGCGGCGGACGGTGAAGAGGTAGGGATACCAGCCGTCGCCGTGGAGGGCGGCGCGGCGCATGGCGGCGTCGCTGCGGCCGGCGACCCAGATAGGGGGATAGGGCTGCTGCTGAGGTTGGGGTAAGAGGGTTACATCATTGAATTGGAAGAAGCGGCCGTGATGGGTGACGTTTTGCTCAGTCCAGAGGCGTTGCATTACGGCGAGCATTTCGTCGGTGCGGCGGCCGCGGGTGTGAACCGGGATGCCGAGGGCGTCGAATTCGACATGGGTGCCGCGCTGGCCGCTGACGCCGATGCCGAAGTCGAGGCGGCCGTGGGAGACGAGGTCGAGGGAAGTTACCAGTTTGGCGAGGAGTACCGGGTGGTAGAGGGGGGCGATGACGATGCCGGTCATTACGCGGAGGGTTTGGGTGGCGCCGGCGGCGGCGGACATGAGGGGGATGTTGAGGAGGGTAGGCCGGGGCGGGTTGCCGTCCATGAGGTGTTCGCCGGTGGTGATGCGGTCGAAGCCCAACTGCTCGGCGCGGCGGGCGAATTCGGCGATGTCCCAGTAGTTTTCGACGGAGAAGTTGCAGCCGAAGGTGATTTGCGGGGTGGGCATAGTGGCTCCTTGTGGGGTGGGCGATTTGCTACATTTTAGGGGTGCGCGGCGGGCTTGGCAATGGATGGAGGGCGGCGGTTTGGGGCTATGGCATATATCTAGCGGCTTGCTTACCGCTAATCTCAACGGAAACGGGGATCCAGAGTCTCCGGCTTATCTGGATTCCCACTTTCGTGGGAATGACGGTGTGGAGGGGATGTCGATTTTTATAGGCGATAGCCTTGGGCGGGGGTTACGGGGCGGCTCTTACGATTTCGGTGTCGGGGCGGAAGGCAGCCCAAGCGAACCAGAAGTGGTTGGCGTGGACGATGGTGGTTAGCTTCTGTCCAGCCAAGGGGCCGGCGGTGGCTTGGCCGAGGATGTTCCATTGGCTGCTGGTTTCGGTATCGGTGAAGCCATTGGCATTGGGCTGGAAGGTTAGGGTTTGGCCGTTGAGGGCGCGGAGGAAGACGCCGGTGGCGCCGACGGCGCGGGATTCGGCAATGGAGGGGGCGTCGAGGGCGGAACGGGCGCCGGGTTGGAAAAATACGGCTAGATCCTGGCCGCCGACGGTGTAGTGGACGACGCCGGCGGTTTCGAGAAGGGAGAAGGGGAAGGCGGCGGCGGAGTCGCCGACGGTGAGGGCGGCGACGCGTTCCATAGGGAGGAGGCGGTCGTCCGGGTCGCCGGAGAAGAGGAAGGGGGAACGGTCGGCGCGGTCGTAGCCGGCGTAGGGGTTTTGGCCGTAGTCGCGGCGGTGGCCGGTGTCGCGGGAGAGGATGGCGGCGTCGGGATAGGCGGTCTTGAAGTCCTGCCAGGAGATGATGCTGGAGGGCAAGAGTTTCAGTTGGCGGCCGGTGAGTTCACCGACGATGGCTGCGCCGGTCAGCTGCTGCCACCAGGATTCGGTTTGGCGGTCCCACATGATGAGGTCGCTGTTGCGGAGGTTGCCGGAGACGCCGAAGTCGTAGATTACGCCGTCGAGGGTGCGCTCAAAGACGATGGCGGAGTTGCAGAGGGGGCAGAAGGTGGCGACGATGGGGACGCCGCCGACGGTGTCGTTGACGATTTCGTGCCAGGTGAGGATTTGCAGGGGGTAGGCTTTGGCAGCGCCGTTGAGGGCGAAGGCGATGACCGGTTCCTGGGGGGCGAGCCACTGGTCGGCGGCGGTTACGGTGGTGAAGTTAGGGTTGTCGAGGGGCGGGATGCCGTCGCGGGGGACGCCGCCGGAAAAGATTTCGCTGTAGGGGACGCTGCGCTGGCTGAAGTCGGTTTGCCATTGACCGGGGTAGAGGCGGGCGGCGCGCATTTCTTGCTGCCAGTCGTCGGGCGGCGGGGTAGTGATGGGAGTTGCGGTGGCGGCCGCGGTGGGAGTTGGGGCGCTGGATTGCGGCGCGGTGGTTGGCAGCGAGGTAGGAGCAGCCGGGGCGACGGGGGACGGAGCGGCAGCAGTTGGCGGCGGCGCAGGGGTCGGGGGGACGGCGGCCAGGGTTGGGGCAGCCAAGACGGGGGCAACGGTGGCGGACGAGGGAGTTGGCGGCGCTGTGGTGGGGCCGCAGGCGGCGGCGGTTAGCAGGGCGGCGGCCAGGGTCAGAAGGGACAGGGCGGAGAGCCGGGGGCGGTTAATCGGCATTTAGATAACTCCGGGGCGGGTTGGCTGGGGATTGTTTGGGGTTAAGGGTAGGGGGAATGGGGGGCGGCGTCAAGGGGTGGGGGGCGGGTTGGGAGACCCGCCCCGGTGTGCTGGTAGGGCTTGGTTGGTGATTTACCAAGTTCTGAAACTTTCGTGGAACTTGTCAATGTCGTCCCTTCGTTTTTCCAGGTAGGAAGGGCAGGCAGCTGTCCAGACTACATAAACCGTTCCGCCGACGCGGTTCAATACCTGCTCTATTTCAGAGCTAAGGCAGGAATGATTCGTTATATAAGCATGAAACCTCGAGCGCCAGCTGTTGGCGTCGATTTCTTTGCTTTCTAACAACTCGAAGGTCAAGTTACCTTCAAAGTCGTCTAGTGATCTCTGAACCATAAGGGATAGAGGGACGACTTCTCCGATTTCCAAGGGAATGATAAAGGCCGCACCTTCTGCGTCTGGGAACGTGAAAAAATGATCGCCTTCCCGTTCTTTCGTGGCATCGACAGTCCAATCTACCGGCATAGTAACTTCGAAGCGGTCCTCGTTGCTTTGGTACATCCGGAAATCGGGAACCGGCGTCGGCGTTGGCAGAGGCGTCGCAGTGGGTTGGGGAGTGTTCGTCGGAACGGGCGTTGCCGTCGGGTAGGGCGTGTAGGTTGGGGCCGGGGTGTAGGTGGGATAGGGCGTTGCGGTGGGCGGGACGGGTTGGCGCAGGCAACGGCGGTCAGGGACAGGATTACCAAGGCAATAATGGGTAGAAAGGCTTTCATCGCTGGGAACCCCCTTGCAAGCCAGGATTGGGCTACTTGCTACAGTCGCCGGGTTCCCGCGTACGCCTGTCAAGGGGGCAAAATGCCCTACCTTGCAAGCAGGCGTACTTAGTGGGTGAATCCGTTGCACCCGGAGACTGTAGCAGGGGGAATATAGGTTATTGGTGGGGTGATGTCAATAGGCGATGGGTGGCACACCTGAAGGTAAAGGTATCCAGCAGGGACGATTTCAGTAGGTTCAAGATGAAGGGAGGGTATAACCGGAGGGAGAAGGAGGGGCGGGTTGCTTCCGTTCTGTTGGGGATGATTTTCAGTTTTGCACTAGCAGCGAAAATATCATTTCATCCGCAACAAAACGGAAGTGGCTGAGTTATTGTTTTGACGCCGGGGCCACAATGCGCGGGTCGAGGTTGAACCAGCGGCTGATGCGGCGCGCCAACCCCACAAATCGCCGCCCGCTGCCCGTAATGTAGTAGCGGTTATCTTGATAGGTCAGGTAGCCGGTGGCGGTCTGTTCGCGCAACCGTTTGCGGAGGGCGTAATTGCCGCCGAAATAGACTTGCAGAAACTCGCCCTTGATTTCCGGCTCGGTCATTCCTTGTTCCGCCCGATTATCCAATGTGTTGAGCAGGTAAAGGGATACGGAGCGGTCAAAGACAGCGGGAACGGTTAAGGTAAAGCCGAATACCGCCAGCAGGAAAATCAGCAGTACGGCGGCCGCGCCATCCGGCCGCAGGATTTGGCGGCGGCAGAGCAGCCAGAGGGCCGCCGCTAGAAAGGGCAGCAACGCCAACATTACCCCGAGGCTTTCCCGCAAAGCAAAATCGGCGGGAAACACTTGCCGTTTTACAGCGTAGGCGGCCGCAAAGACCAGAAAGCTGACCAGGGCAGTCAGCAGCAGGTAGAGAGTGGGCCGCATTGTCGAGTAAGCCCTGACCGGCGGCCTAATGCCCGGCTTTGATGGCATCAGCCAACTTTTCCGCCATCATTATCGTAGTGGCGTTGGTATTAGCCCGGGTTACTTCCGGCATTATCGACGCGTCCACCACTCGCAAGCCCGCCAATCCATGCACCCGCCCGTACTGATCCACCACCGCCATTGGATCCGCCGCCGGCCCCATCTTGCAAGTAACGCTGGTATGCCCGGCAATCCCCGCATTCCTGACCAGCCAGGCATCCAACGCCGCCTCCGACTCCAAATCGGCGTCCGCCGGCGATAACCGTTCCTCCACCAAGCCGGCAAAGGCGGGATGCTCAAAAATTGCCACGCATTGCCGCACCGCCGCCCGCAGCCGCGCCAAATCCCGCTCGTCCGTCAGAAACCGGTAATCCAGCTTGGGCGCCGCCGCCGGATCCGCCGCCGTCAAAGTCAACTCCCCCACGCTGTAGGGCAGTTCCAGCCGGCAGCCAATCCGAATGTCCGTAGCCTCCGGATTCTCCGGGTAGGAAGTAGTCGGCTGCACCTGAATATCATTGCGGGCTGCCGACCCGGCTGCCGTGAACCGCAGCCCTACCTGATTCCGCGGCGCCTCCGGCCCCGGCTTATGCTCCGGCCCCGCCCGATAAGTCAGTCCCACCGACGGATGATTTTTCATATTCCGCCCCACTCCCGGCAGTTCCAGAACCGGGTCAATCCCCCACCGCCGCAATTCCTCCGCCGGCCCTACTCCCGAAAGCATCAGCAGTTGCGGTGACCCTATCGCCCCACCGCCCAGGATAATCTCCTCCCCCGCCACCGTGAAAACCTCGCCGCCGCTTTCCACCTCCACCCCTACCGCCCGCTGGCCCGCAAAGCAAATCCGCCGCGCCGTACAGTTCGCCCGAATAGTCAGATTCAACCGGTGCCGGCAGTCATTCAAGTAAGTCAACGCCGTGCTTTGCCGTATCCCGGCCGGGTTATTCAACGGAAACGCCCCCACCCCGCCGCCCTCCGGCTGGTTCATATCCCGGTCGTCCGGAAAGCCCAACTCCCGACAGGCTTGATAAAAGGCCGCTTGCAGCGGCAGCCAAGTCTCCCGAGGATGGCGGTGTACCGTTATTGGCCCATCGCCCCCGTGAAAGTCACCCCCGATGTCGGTATCCCTTTCCAGCTTGCGGAAATAGGGCAGGACTTTCCCGTAGCTCCACTCCCCATTGCCCGCCGCCGCCCAAGCGTCAAAATCCTCCGGCAGCCCCCGCAGAAAAATCTGATGGTTGATGGCGCTGGTGCCGCCGGTCACCCGCCCCCGGGCCACCGGCGCATCCGCCGAACTTTGCGGCGTTGCCCGCCCCGTAAATGACCAGTTATGCGCCGCCCCAGGCTGCGACGCCGCCTGGTTCAAGTCAAACTTCAACTCCGCCGGCAGCAACGCCGGGTCCGGATAATCCGGCCCCGCCTCCAGCAGCAGCACCGACCGGCCCGCTGCCTCCGTCAGCCGCGCCGCCAGTACGCACCCGGCTGAACCCGCCCCAACGATGACCGTATCGTACTTCAACCGACTAATCCTCCCGGCTCTCGTCCATCGACTTCCGCCCCTGCCACCCGTAAAGGCCAATCCAGGTGACGATGGCCCCCGACACAAACCAGAACAGCTTGAGCCAATGGAACCCTTCCATTGCCATCCCGGCCGCGCTGTTCACCATACCCAAAGCCCCCAGCCCAATGTAGGAGCTGCACCACAGCCGCCACGCCAGCGGGCTGCGGGTCTTTCTATACCAGTAATTGAACCCGAACACCAAAACCCCGCCCACCACCAGGCCCAACGCTATGCCCAGCCAACCGCCCAACGTTGCACCTCCCTTGCCCTCAGGGAATTATATACTCCCGCCTAATCCGGCAAACTCCGCTGTCTCCCCCGCTCAATGGATACCACCGCCTCACACCCGGCCGCCGCATCGCTCCCCTCGCTCCCATCGCACTCATCCATTGCCCCCGGGCCGCCGTCCAGAAAATCATCCCCGTTATGCCCCATCAAACTGTCATTCCCTTCCCGCCCCAGCAGAATGTCATTCCCCCCGAAAGCCAGGATCGCGTCATCCCCCTTGCCGCCAATCAGCACATCATCGTCCGTGCTGCCCAACAGCACATCCCGCCGGTAAAAACCAAACAACTCCGCCAGCAGGTCATCCTCCTCCGGCAGCAGCGACCCGCCCACCAGGATATTGTTGCCCTGATTGCCCGACAAAAAATCCCCGCCGCCTTGCCCGATTAGAATATCATCCCCGTCATCCCCCCGCAGAAAATCCTGCCCTGAACCGCCAATCAACTGGTCTTTCCCGTCCCCGCCCAACAGGTAATCATCCCCGGCCCCGCCAATAACCAGATTATTCCCCGACCCGGCGCAAAGAATATCATTCCCCCCTTTGCCGTTAATGCGGTCATCCCCGGCCCGCCCCAAAATCACATCATCCCCGTCGGTGCCAATCAGTTCATCATCCCCCGGCCCGCCCACCAGCGTAGCCAGCGACCCCAAGCAATAGACGTGTTCCTGTTCGTCCACCTCCTCCTGCGGCGCGCCGGTAACTCCGTCTAGGTCATCCTCCTGCCAATAATCGGTCAAAAGAGTCCCCGAAACCGTCGCCCCATAAGCCGCCGGCCGTTCAACCGCCGCCCGGGTATCGCCCGCCCCAAAAACCACAAGCCCGGCAGTCAAGGCAAGAATGACGACAATCGCTCCAGTCAAAACCCGCGGCGGCATTGCTCCCTCTACTAGTCAGCCCGTTGTCCGGATGACCCTGATTATAACCCTAAAGCAAGCCGAATGGTAGAATCGGTCCAACGATGATCTAACGATTGCCCCTACTGCTATGTCACTACGCCAAGCCCTACAAAAAAACACCGGGGCAGGCCCTTCCAGCCCGCCCCCGTTCCTTAACTGACTACCATCCCTAAAGCGAAAGCGGCCCGCCACCGGCAAATCCGACTATCTCGCTAATGGGAACCGGATAAGTATAACCCCACACATCCGCCCGCCGCCACCCGCCGCTGTCAGTAAAACCGTCCCAACAAAAAGGGCGGGCAACTAACTCACCCGCCCCGATGCCTCGACCTTGCCCAACTCGACCTTACATCCCCCGCGGCCGCAGCGCGGCGCCGGCCGGCTTCGGCGGCTCCCCCGCCCCCGTCAAATAATCATACAAGTTCGCCGCGCTAATCCGCATCACCATCGGCGCCAGCGCCGCCTGCCCCACATCCATCGGATACCGGTCCATCATCCCATCCAGATTCAGCGCCGCCTCATCCCGCGTCATCCCCCGGTCAATAGCATCCTTCACATACTCCTTCCACTCCAGAATGAACGAACCCTGCTCATCCAGATACCCCTTATCGCACACCGCCCCATGACCCGGCACAAAAATATCCTCGTCCGGCCGCCGCAGCGACTCCAACGCCCCCAGCCACAAATCCGGGTTCGCCTCATGCAGCCAGGTCTGCACCTTATGAAAGATATTGTCGCTGGTAAAGACCACCCCCTCCTCCTCAATCACAATCGCCGCCTGATACAGCGTATGCCCCGGCATATGGATCATCCGAAAGGTATGCTCGCCCACCCGCAGCGTCATCCCATTCTTGAAAGTGATAACCGGCGCATTAGGCGTATAGCCCTCCAGCAGCGGTGCCTCCTCCGGCCCGAAATTCGCCACCCGCTCCAAATGTTCCCCCAGATCCGTCTCCAGAATCCGCCGCCGCACCCCTTCGTGGGCAATCACCGGCGCATCAAAAAAGGCATTCCCCGTCCAATGATCGCCGTGCGGCTCCGTGTTGATGATATAGCGCAACGGCCCGTGCCGGGCAATCTCCGCCTTCAGCTTCAGCGCATCCGTCGGCTTGTGCGGACTGTCAATCATCACCACCCCGTCGGCAGTGGTAACAAACCCGTGATTACACCCCCGCACCTCCGTCTCCACAAACACATTACTGGTCAGTTGCTGCATAACCAAACCTCCCCCTAAATCGTTGCGACCTTCCCGCCCTTGGTGACGCCCTTCCCTTTGTTTATCAGGTATGCCGCCCTTAACCTCCTTCCCGTGCCAACGGGAATCCAGAGTCCCCGGCTCATCTGGATCCCCGTTGGCACGGGAAGGATGATTTCTATATGCGATAGCCCTGTAGCCCATCCCTAATCGGCGGCTACTTGCTCATCCGCGAAGTCCAACCGGCCTACCGGGTCAAACTCCTCGTCCGACTCCTCATACTCATCCACCGGCACCTCGAGCTCCACTTGCTCCCACAACCCCGCTTGGTACAGGGCATTCTGGAAAACCGCTCGACCGCTGGGCAAATTCTTGCCCATAGCCTTACTGATTAACCCCATCATCGCCGCGCCGCGTTGCACAAAGAACTCGGCAAAATTGTCGCCCCGCAACAAATCAGGGTTAATCCAGTGGGCTTCCAGAACCCGGTCGAGAATCTTGGGGCGAATATCCTCCCGTTCCAGCCGGGACAGGTAACTGGACGGAGCGCGTCCGCCGATGATGTGGTTGGTACGAGCGTCGATGGGAGTTTTGTTAATGACCGAATTGTAAAGACGCCGCGGCACGCTGGGACGCCGCTTCTCACACCAATCCACCGGGAAAATGTGGTGGATGTCGATCTTTTTGTCGTCCCAAATCGACAGGGACAACGGAGTTGCGGTACGCCAGTCAGCAGCCTCGCTTTTCATCTGAAAGGCGTAAAGCCCTTTGTAGGCCGCGCTGTTGCGGGTACTCAGGGAAATCAGACGCTCGGGAACAAAGTTGGCCTCGATTATCAGCCGGGGTTCGGCTCCCCCACGAATGTATGGCGCAACCTCTTGCAAATCCAGGCCAAATTGGGTCTCTACGTTGCCCCCATAGACTTCGCCGAATATACCGGCCCAATACCAGCGTTCCAGCAAGTCTTTGGCATTGGCCGGTTCAAGCTCCTGACCCAACTCTACGAACAAGGCCACCATCGGGATGAGCTGGGTGTTATAAGGAATGTCTTTCAGCTGAAAGACGAACTGCCGATGCAGGAATTTGGCAACTTCCTTAAACGCGGTTTCTACGCTATCGGCCCAGCGCTTGTATTCCGCAAAAGTCAGCCCCAAGATGGACTCTCTCCGGCAACTTACCCCCGGGATCAGGTTCTGCGGGGTGCCAATTTTAATGGCTTCCCGCTGGCGTTCTTGCGTCGCCAACAAGGTTACGGCCTGCAAAAATTGCTCCCCTTCAATCCCTTGCAGCACGCCGACATTATGCAAACGGTGGCGTCGGGCGTTCCAATCGTCCCGCAAAGAGAAGTCATCGGCGGCAAAAGAAGCCGTTACCAACTCGAAAACCGTTAGGGTTACTCCGCCAGTGTTGACTTTCTCAAAAACGGTGCAGACCGCTTCTTTGGAGGTGTCCTTATCCAAGTTGATAACCGGCAATTGGTAACGGATAAAGTTCTCTAAGATGCCGCTCCGGAAGCCCTCAAAAAACTTCGCGGCGTCCTGGTGAGGATGGGGAGTCTCGCTCTGTTGCCAATAGGTAATGTAGCCCAGTAGCCAAGTGAGACTATCGAATAGCCGCTCAGTGGGCATCATGTGGTTCTTGTATTCCAACTCGGGGCCGGAAAGGTCGAGAACTACTTCTCGCCCGAAATTTCTGGTAACTTTCCGGTCGTCAGGAACGCTGACTATGGCATCCTCCCTGATGGCGGACTCATCCAATGCTTTCAGCATATCGACGTAGTACCACCGGTGCAGCTTACGCCCCCGGGTGTCTTTGGTATCCACCGGCCCGGGATGCAGCAGAGCTTGGTACAGGGAAGTAAGACGCTGCTGACCGTCCAGGAGGAAGTGGTCGGGAACGATGGCGGCGTCGGCGGTCACCCCTTCCACCAACCGGGTCTTAAAGTTGACATCACCCCCGGTCGAAAGGGTCATAACGGCCCCGATGGGGAACTTCCGGGAAATACTGGCAAGCAAGCCGCGAATCCGGTCGTCGTCCCAGACCCAACCTCGTTGAAAGTCGGGAAGTTGGATTTTGCCGACGCTTACGTCTTTCAACAGTTCTCCCAAGATTATGGGGTTGGTCTGGAACATAATGCCTCCGGGGCAAAGGTTGAGTTGGGGTATATTACCCTAGTCAACATAAAAGGTCAAACTTTCAATTTGGGAAGCGGCGTTGATTTGACCGCTGTTGTAGAATAGGGGCAACCTTTCCTGGAACCGGAAAAAGGAGTGACTGATGGCCCTGCAATTCGGCGTTTTTGACCACATTGAACCCTGCGAGGGGATGACTTTGCAGGAAATCTATGACTTGCGGCTGTTGCAGTTGGAACGGCTGGAGGCGGCGGGGTTCTATTCCTATCATCTGGCGGAACACCATACGCCGGCGGTGCATAGCCTGGCGCCGTCGCAGAATGTGTTTCTGGCGGCGGTGTCGCAGCGGACGCGCCGGCTGCGGTTTGGGCCGTGCGTGTATGTGCTGCCGTTGCATCACCCCATTCGGCTGATTGAGGAAATCAGTATGCTGGATCACTTGAGCGGCGGGCGGCTGGAGTTGGGCGTGGGCCGGGGCGGGGTGTTTGAAGCCTTTTTCTGGGGGCAGGATTCGGATGTGGAGGTGAACGCGGCCCGGTATTGGGAAACGCTGCGCTGTATTCAGGAGGGGCTGAGTCAGGAGGAGTTGAACTTTCACGGGGAGTTTTACAACTTTGACGAGCTGCCGATGCGGCTGCGGCCGCAGCAGACGCCCTTTCCGCCTTTCTGGTATATGCGGAATGTGGAGACGGCGGCCATTGACGGGATGAATACGATCATCGTGGGGTCGCTGGACGGGTTTGAGGCTAATGTGCGGCGTTATCGGGAGGAGTGGGCGAAACATCAGGGCAAGGGGGCGTTGACTGTCCAAGGCACGGAGCCGAAAATCGGACTGGTGAACCATCTGCTGTTGGCGGAAACGGATGAAGTGGCGCAGCGGGAAGCGCAGCCGGCGTGGGAGTCTTACCGGTGGAATCTGGGGACGCCGCGGCGGTTGGAAGCGGAACGGCGGGGGCTGACGCAGTTTTACGGCGACCGGATGAATCCCCGGCCGGCGTCCGCGCCGCCGCGGGATTTGCCGCAAGAGGAACGGCGGGATTTGGACGCTTCCTTTGAGGAATTGGAGCGGCGGCAGCGGCGGGCGAGTTTCCGGGGCGGCATTGGCGACGGCCACAGCAGCGGCGCCGGGGCCGGTTTCGGGGCCATTGCCGGTTCGCCGGCTACCATCCGGGAGTATATGGACGAGTATGTGGCGACCGGGGCCAACTACTTTGTCTGCTCCTTTCAGTGGGGCAATTTGAGCCACGAGCAGGCGATGCGCTCCATCGAACTGTTTGCCACGGAAGTGATGCCGCACTATATGGAGCCGGCGGAAGTGGTCAAAACCGCATAAGGCTTTCGGATCAGGGCGCAGGGATTAGCAAGGTAGAGGTTCTTGCCGGGCAACGCTGCGCCCTTTGGGTTGCGGGAAAAGATAGCTCCCGGGAGGGGGAATGGCGTCGATTTATCTGGACTATAACGCGACTACGCCGATTGACCCGGCAGTGGCGGCGGCGATGCTGCCATATATTCACGATTGCTTTGGCAATCCGTCGAGCGGGCATAGTTTTGGGTTGGCGGCCCGGGCCGGGGTGGATCTGGCCCGGGAGCAGACGGCCGGGTTGCTGGGCTGCACGGTCGAGGAACTGATTTTTACCAGTGGCGGTACAGAAGCCAATAACCACGCCATCAAGGGAGTGGCGGCCGCCTACCGCAGCCGGGGTAATCACATCATCACTTCGGCGGTGGAACATCCGGCGGTTACGGAGGTGTGCCGGTGGCTGGAAGGACAGGGCTGCCGGGTGACTTATCTGCCGGTGGATGGGGAGGGGTTGGTTGATGCCCGGGAAGTGGAGCGGGCGATTAGGCCGGAGACCATCCTGGTTACCATAATGCACGCCAATAATGAAGTGGGCAGTATTCAGCCGATAGAGGAAATTGCGGAAATTGCCCATCATTACGGGGCGTTGGTACATACGGACGCGGCCCAATCGGTGGGGAAAATTCCGGTGAAAGTGGCGGATTTGGGGGTTGACCTGCTTTCGGTGGCGGGGCATAAGTTGTATGCGCCTAAAGGGATTGGCGCGCTGTATATGCGGCCCGGGGTTGAGCTGGAAAAGCTGATGCACGGGGCGAATCACGAGGGGAATCGACGGGCCGGCACGGAAAATGTTATTGAACTGGCGGGACTGGGCGCGGCGTGCGAATTGATTGAGCGTAATCTGGCGGACTATGCCCGGCGGATGAGGGAAACCCGGGACCGGCTGGAGGCGGGCTTGCGGGAGTACGGCGGGCCGGTGGTGTGGGTGAATGGGCATCGGGAAAAACGGCTGCCCAACACGGCCAGTGTCAGCTTTAAGGGGCGGGCGGCGGATGATATACTAGCCGGCTTGCGGCAAGTGGCGGCGTCAGCCGGGGCGGCCTGCCACAGCGACCGGGTGGAGGTGTCCGCAACGCTGGCGGCGATGGGCGTTCCGGAGGAGTATGCGATGGGGACGATACGCTTTTCCACCGGCCGGTACACTACGGTTGAGGAAATTGACGCGGCGTTGGCGGAGCTAAGGGAAGTAGTGGGCGGCGGGATGGCGGGTTAAGTCCCGGCAATTCAGAGGGGCAAGGAGCGATTATGACGACGGAGGCTAATCCCGGCGCTTTGAATCTGGCGGCGGTGGCTGATTTTCAAGCGGATTTTGAGGCGCAGCCGGGCTATCGGCTGATGCAGAATGTGGTTACACAGCGGGATGTTAATGAGGTGGCGTTGAACCGCCGCATCGTTACCGAAGCCGACCACAGCTTTTCCACGCTGCTGGACGATTGGAAGGTTACTAATCAGGCGCGTTCCGGGCGGTGCTGGATGTTCGCCGGGCTGAACCTGTTTCGGGCGGAAACCCGGGATTTGCTGAAGGTCAAGGATTTTGAGTTCAGCCAGAACTATGTGATGTTCTGGGACAAGCTGGAGCGGGCCAACTACATTCTGGAAGCGGTGATTGAAACGGCCGACCGGCCGGTGGATGACCGGGTAGTGGCTTGGCTGCTGCGGCAGCCGCTGGGAGACGGCGGGCAGTGGGATATGTTCGTCAGCCTGGTGCGGAAACACGGCGTTGTCCCCAAGACGGCGATGCCGGAGACGGAAAGTTCGGGCAATTCGGCGCGGATGAACGCCAGTCTGAACTATCAGGTGCGGCAGGGGGCGCGCAACATCCGCAATTTGTTCGCGCAGGAAGCGGGCCTGGCCGGGATGCGGCAGGCCAAGGCGGAAACTTTGCAAGCGGTGTATCGCATCCTTTGTATTCACCTGGACAATCCGCCGGAGCGGTTTGACTGGCAGTGGAAAGACAAGGATGGGGAGTTTCATCAGGAGGGGACGCTGACGCCGTTGGAGTTCGCCGAGCAGTATATCCGGACGCCAATGGAGGAGTATGTGTGCTTGGTGCATGACCCCCGGCCGGCGAATCCGCTGGGGCGCACTTACACGGTGCAGTATCTGGGCAATGTGGTGGACGGGACGCGCATCAAGTATCTGAATGTGGATATTGACTTGATGAAGGATGTGGCGCTGCAGATGCTGCTGGACGGCAAGCCGGTGTGGATGGGCTGTGATACCGGGAAGCAGATGCACCGGGACAAGGGGCTGTGGGACGCGGAGCTGTTTGACTACGGCAGCGTGTACGGGGCGGAGTTTGACCTGACCAAAGCGGAACGGCTGGAGTATCACCAGACGGCGATGACCCATGCGATGTTGTTCACCGGGGTGGATGTGGTGGACGGACAGCCGCGGCGCTGGCGGGTGGAGAACAGCTGGAACGATAAGGTGGGGGATAAGGGTTTTTGCCTGATGAATGATTCGTGGTTCGCGGAGTATATGTTTGAGATTGCGGCCCCGGTAAGCTACTTGCCGGTGGAGTTGCGGTCGGCGTTGGAGTTGGAGCCGGTGGTATTGCCGCCGTGGGATCCGATGGGGTCGTTGGCGTAGGGGGGGTAGATGGGTGAAAAACCCGCCGGGGTGGTGGGGGGCCGGCGGGTGGGGGAGTTACATCTGGGAACTGATTGTTGAGGACCCGGATTGTTTGGAGCGGTTCATCAGTATGAATATCACGCCGCCAATAACTGCAATCGCAATGATTGCCCAGCCCACTAGGGCGAGCAACATCCAAATCGGGGCTTCGCTGCCGGTCTCTAAATTATCCTCAGCGTAATTGAGGATACTGTCGGCTACTTGAGGGTAACCGTCGGAAAGCCACTCGCCGGCCAAATCCGTGACCCATCCGGGCATTTCATCTTGAGCTTCGGAAAGGTTACGCTCAGCGGCAAGGTAAGGGCCGCTGGCTGACTGGACATTTTGCTCCAAGCGGTCTTTGCTGCCATCGGGGGTAATTACGGTTACTTCCAAAAGCCGAAATACTTCCGGCTCTTGCACTTCTTGCCGATAGCCTTCGGTCAGGTCGCGCAACTGGACGCTACGGGGCGTCTTACCGTCCTCAATAGCGACGTTGACCAGCATACTCCCTTTTAATTCCTCGATTTCCAAGTGTCCCGGATACATCCGAAACTCCTCGGATGGGTCAGGTTCCCGGGTCAGTTTTACCTCGGCTTCCCAATCCTGCAACTCCGATTCAATAATCAGCGTTGCCTCAACCGGCGCATTCAACTTGAACTCACACCCGCCGATGACTGCGGTCTCCTGAGGAATGTACTCCTCCGGGTCAGCCTCAAAGGGCTGATTTTCTTTCCCGTCTCCGTCCGGGTCCAAGTAGAAGTTACATTCCACGTCGGTAATTTCCGGCCGGGTGGAGACATCCTGCGCCGGTCCCGCTCCGTGTAGGATGCTCGGCGCAAGGGCAACGAAGGGGGCGGCGGCCAAGATGACCACCGCCACTGCCCGGAGAAGGCTAGGGGACAGGGCGCGCATTAGACTTGCTGCTCCATAGTGATGGGTTCCGTCCGGTGACCGTTAGTATCTTTGGCCGGCGTCGATTCCATACTGCCATTCACCGAGGGCGTTTCCGGGGTATGTTCGGGGGCTTCGCCCAGCATCGCCGGCGGCGGCCGCATACCGTAGTAGTGGGCATATTCTTGCCACCGGCTGGGAGTGCCTTCGGTGCGGTCTTTGTAGGCTTCCTGCAACCAAGGGTAAGTGCTTACGTCCTTGAAACCGTCCTCGGCCCGGCACCGCGACAAGGTCACAAAGGTGAATTCCACCGGCACCTCAAATCCCACGTCTTTCGGCTGCCAGCCCAAGTTGCGCCCCCGGAGAGAGGCGCCGGCCGCATCGCTATCGGGTTGCGATACCGGCAAATTGTGGGTCAGGAAGTTGAACGCGCCGTTGTTACTTTGTTTGGGGGCGTCGATAAAGTAAGCCAAGTTTTCCCGGGCCGGCCGAAAATCCTGATTGCCGTCGCCTTTCCCCGCGTTGTCAATGGAGATGGCAATGATTTCCTCGAAGAATCCGCCGGACTTAATACCGGGCGCGTCCCGCCGTTCCAAGACCTTGCTGAAAAGCCCTTCCAGCCGCCAGCGAACTTCCACGCTGCCGTTGCTCAGCAAGTCAGCAATGGGCTGCGGCTCGCCGTGATCCCGGATCTGCTCAGCTATCTGGTACCGCAATTTGCGGGGCAGGACGATGTTGATACAGAACGGATCGATCCGGTAAGTCGGAACTTCGGGGGCGTGTTGGTTAAACTCGCTCTGCCAGTCCTCGCTGGCTTGGATGGCATCGGCCAAGTAACCCTCAACCGTCTTGTCGTTCTTGGTGAGCATCTTGACCACGCTCTTGTCCCACTTAACGGCCCGGACCTTCTCGGCCAGTTCCACCAGACCCTGGACTTTCTCCTTGACCTGAGCGTCCTTTTCGCTTTCCAGCAGGGGGCGGATTTCGCTGTCGATCCGGTGCAGGAAAGCGTTCTTTTTCCGGGCCGTGCTGGCCGCGTCCCACTCCTCCCGATTCCGCTGCCAAGGCAGACGGACATGGTAGTTGAGGTAACGGCAGCCCCGGTCATAAGTGTGTTGAGATACGACATGAGCCAAGTGAGCATTCCACCGCTTGCCATCATTCAACCAATTGGCGCCCTCGACCACGTCGCCGCCGGCCGCGCCGTTCAGCAGGCAAGCGGTAGTTTGAGCGGCGCCCCGATCCAAGGCAGCGTGGATTTCGTTTATATCGCCGGAGGGCACGGTGGCGGTGCCGCCGTCAAAGGCAATGGTGATGTCAAAAGGCTGGCTGGCGCTGTTGTCCTGCGGGTGGTCGCCCAGCGGCAAACCCCGGAACAACTCTTGACGGGCCACATAGCCCCGGAACACGTTTCGCATCGTCAGGGCGTTTAACTTGCCGGCCCCGTCCACATCGACCGGCGGGCAAAGTTCGATGCCCCAAACCACTAATTCATCCCCCAACCGGGCATCGGCAAATTGTTGCCGGAGGGCAGCCCCCAAGTACATTCCCACCGTGCCGGAAGTCGGACCTTCCGGGCAGTAGGGTATGACCACGGCCAGTTGCTGACCGTCGGGTATGCCCCTTTCCCACTTGAACCTACGCCACAGCCGGACCGTATCCCGACAATACTGCCAGATGTTGATGCGGCTCCAAGCCGCCAGCAGAGCCGGATGGTCAGCCAGTTGAGTATTTTCCTCGGCCATCGGGTTAATTTCCCGCAGCAAGCCCTTGCTGGGGCCGGTGTCCGGATGCAGGGTAATGCCGATTTGCAACTCGGGGGCCGTGGAGAAAATCTCGCGCCACGCCCCTTGCTGCCGTTCCCGAACCATTTTGTCCAGCTCGTCCAGCTGGGTCGTGCTGTGGTCGGCGGCCCAGGGGGCGAGTTGGGTGATGCCTTGGGCTTGGAGTTCGTCGACGAAGTAGGGGAGGCTTTCGAGGCCGGCTTTGCCGGCGGCCATTACGCGGGCGGCTGCGAACATTGTTTTCTCTCCACGGAGCCGGTTGGGGGTCAGGGCTGCTTTTTAGATATTAAGGAATGGGGCAAGGGGTTGTCAAGGGTTGCTGAAGGTTGCTGAAAAAATTGGTTACTTTTTAAGATTTTTTCTATTGAATTTTTCAATGTATTATGGTAATAGGGGCGGACGGGCGGGCGGAGAGTAAGGGTTTTAGGGGGCTTGGAGCAGGTGTTATAATGGGGAGCAACTTGGTTTGGGGAGAGAAATTTTCCAGCGGACTTTGTACCGGCTGGCGGTTAAGAGGCGGTTATGGAAGGGCGTATTGAGCAGTGGGGCAAGGGTTTGGCTTTGCCTATTCCCCAAGCCTTGGCGCAGCAGATGGGCTTGGCGGCGGATACGGCGGTCAGTTTGGAAGTCCGGGATGGGCTGTTGAAGGTCGGCCCGGTGGGGAAGCGGCGCTTTACGCTGGAGGAGTTGCTGGAGGGGATTACGGAGGAGAACCGGCACGGGGAGGTGGATAGCGGCCCGGCGGTGGGTGGTGAAGGGTGGTGAGGGCAAAGCCGAGTTTATGGCGGGATTGCCGGTGGAGGTGATGGATGAGGTGTTGCAGAAAATTGGCGCCTTGTTGCAGCTAAGGGCGGGTTGATGTTCCGGGACGGGACGCACCCGCCCTTTCACTATTTCTACATAAGAGAGATTCGCCGCTTGGGGCGGGTGTTATAATGGGGGCAACTTGGTTTGGGGAGAGAAGTTCGCTATGCCGCCGAAGACGATGTTTGAGAAGATTTGGGACGCGCATTTGGTGCATGAGGAGCCGGGGCAGCCGGCGGTGCTGTATGTGGATCTGCATTTGATTCACGAGGTTACGACGCCTCAAGCCTTTGAGGGGCTGCGGTTGGCCGGGCGGGGGGTGCGGCGGCCGGATTTGACGATCGGGACGGTGGACCATAATACGCCGACCTGGGACTTGTCCCTGCCCATCACCGACGAGGTTTCCAAGCGGCAGTTGGATGCCCTGGAGGAGAATACCCGGGATTTCGGGATTACCCTGTATGACCGGTACAGTCCTTATCAGGGGATTGTCCATGTCATCGGGCCGGATTTGGGCTATACGCTGCCGGGCAAGACGGTGGTTTGCGGGGATAGCCATACTTCGACGCACGGGGCGTTGGGCTGCTTTGCGGTGGGCATCGGGACTTCGGAAGTGGAGCACGTGCTGGCGACGCAGACGCTGCGGCAGTTTAAGCCCAAGACGATGGAGGTGCGGGTGAACGGGCCGCTGCCGCTGGGGGTGGCGGCCAAGGATGTAATTCTGGGCATCATCGGGCAAATCGGGGTGAACGGCGGGGTGGGTCATGTGATTGAATATACCGGGGAGGCGATTCGGTTGCTGTCGATGGACGGGCGGATGACGGTTTGCAATATGAGCATTGAGGGGGGGGCGCGGGCCGGGATGATTGCGCCGGATGAGACTACCTTTGAGTATGTGCGGGGGCGGCAGTTCGCGCCGAAGGGGGCGGAACTGGAGGCGGCGGTCGCGGAGTGGCGGCAACTGCCGAGCGATGCCGGGGCGGCGTTCGACCGGCTGGTGGAGATTGAGGCCGCCGATTTGGAGCCGTTTGTTACTTGGGGGACGAATCCGGGGATGGTGGCCAAGGTTACGGGGCGGGTGCCGGATCCCAATTCCTTTGCGGAACCGGCGCAGCGGGAGGCGGTGGAGCGGGCGTTGACTTATATGGGGCTGGAGCCGGATACGCCGTTGTCGGAAGTGAAAATTGACCGGGTGTTTATCGGGGCCTGCACTAACTCGCGGCTGGAGGATTTGCGGGCGGCGGCGGAGGTGGTGAAGGGGCGGAAGGTGCATCCGGAGGTGTATGCGATGGTGGTGCCGGGGTCGGCGCTGGTAAAGGAGCAAGCGGAGGCCGAGGGGCTGGATGCCATTTTTAAGGATGCCGGGCTGGATTGGCGGGTGGCGGGCTGCTCGATGTGCTTGGGGATGAACCCGGATATTTTGCAGCCGGGGCAGCGGTGCGCGTCGACTTCCAACCGCAACTTTGAGGGACGGCAGGGCAAGGGCGGGCGGACGCATTTGGTCAGTCCGCCGATGGCGGCGGCGGCGGCGATTGCCGGCCATTTCGTCGATATTCGGGATTGGTAGCGGGCCGCGGGCCGGATAGCCGGGACGGGGAATTGGGAGATGAACGCGCGGTTGGCGGATACGGCATTGGGCGATTACGGACACCCGGTTTTTAAGCGGGACGGGTTCGTTTGCGTCTATTGCGGGTTTGACGGGAACGGGTTCAGTCAGTGGCGGCAGCTGACGGTGGATCATTTGCGTCCGAAAAGTTGCGGCGGGGCCGACGCGGTCGCCAATATGGTAACGGCGTGCCATTTCTGCAACGCGGCGATCAGCCGGATGAAGTTCGCAGCGGACTTGAGCGATGGGGAAATCCTGGAGCTGAAGAAGGAGCGGGTGCGGGAACGGTTGAAGGTATTTCGCCGGTTCTGGTCGGAGGAGGTGGCGCCGCGGGACGAGGCTTTGACGCCGCAGCAAGGGGGGGATTATCTGCCGTATCCGCTGCTGCTGGACTTGAGCTCGTTGGAGTTGGACGATTGGCAGCTGGAGAAGATTAGCGCGGATAATGGCAACCTGCGCTTGGAGCTTACGGCGAAGGGAGAGTTGGTCATTATGCCGCCAGCGCGTACGCTAACCGGTTGGCAGGCGGGGGAGATACTCTATCAAGTTACTCATTGGTCGAAGAGGGATGGCACCGGCGTTACTTTTGGCCCGTCGGCGGGGTTTCGGCTGCCGAACCGGGCGGTTTTGGCGGCGGATGCGGCGTGGATGACGCAGGAGCGGTGGGATACCTGGCTGCGGGAGCAGGAGGGCAAGGAGGAGAAAGAACGGGAGGGGTTCAGCACTTTCTGTCCCGATTTTGTGGTGGAGCTGCGTTCCAGTTCGGATAGGCTGGTCAGCGTACAGCGCAAAATGGAGGAGTATATGGAGAACGGCGTCCGGCTGGGCTGGCTGCTGGACCCGGTGCGGAAGCGGGTTCACATCTACCGGCCGGGGGCGGCGCCGGAGGTTTTGGATAATCCTGAGACGGTCTCCGGGGAGCCGGAGTTGCCGGGGTTTGAGCTGGATTTGCGGGAGATTTGGTAGCTGCGAGGAGATTTATGGAGCCTTTCGTGAAATTGAGCGGGGTGGCCGCGCCGATGGACCGGGTGAACATTGACACCGATGCCATTATTCCGGCGGTACATCTGAAGAGCATCCGCCGCACCGGGTACGGGGAACATCTTTTTGGGAGTTGGCGGTATAACGAGGACGGGACGCCGCGGCCGGAGTTCGTGCTGAATCAGCCGGCGTACGCGGCCGCCAACATTCTGGTGGCCGGGCGGAATTTTGGCTGCGGTTCGTCGCGGGAACACGCGCCGTGGGCGTTGAACGATTACGGGATTCGGTGCGTCATTGCGCCGAGCTTTGCGGACATTTTCTTTAACAACTGTTTCCAGAACGGTTTGCTGCCGGTGGTTTTGCCGGAGGAGCAGGTGCGGCGGATTATCGACTTGACCAGCGAGAATCCGGGGCTGCGGCTGAATGTGGACTTGGAAGGGCAGCGGATTTGGGACGAGAATGAGGAAATCGTCCTGGACTTTGAGGTGGATCCGTTCCGCCGCTACTGCCTGCTGAACGGGCTGGATGACATCGGGCTGACTTTGCAGCAGGAGGATAAGATTGCCGCTTATGAAGCGGCGCGGGGGTTGTAAAAAGCCGGGCTGCCGCCGGTTGTTCAGCCGGCGGGTAAAGGGCGGTTTTACACCGGGGGGATACCGGGCTTATTTTACGAATTGGGGGTAGGCAATTGAATACCATTGAGGCGATTTCCGAAATTCTGAAACGGGAAGGGGTGGAGTATCTCAGTTGCTTTCCCACCACTCCGGTGATTGAGGCGGCGGCGGCCGCGGGCATTCGTCCGATTGTCTGCCGGCAGGAGCGGGTAGGGGTGGGGATTGCGGATGGGTACAGCCGGGTTACGGACGGGGAAAAGCCGGGGGTCTTTGCGATGCAGTACGGGCCGGGGGCGGAAAATGCCTATCCGGGCGTGGCTACGGCTTATTCGGACTCGACGCCCATCCTGCTGCTGCCTTTGGGGGAGCCGCGGGAGCGGCAGGGGGTAGCGCCGCATTTTAATTCGGTCGCCAACTACGGGGGCGTGACCAAGGCGGTGGAGTTGCTGAACACGCCGAGCCGTACCAGCCAGGTAATGCGGCGGGCTTTTGCCGGTCTGCATCAAGGGCGGGTCGGGCCGGTGATGGTGGAGATACCGGCGGATGTGGCGTTGGAGGAAGTGGATGAGTCTGCGTTTTACTGGAGCGGGCGGGTGCGGCGGCTGGCGGCGCAGGGCAATCCGGCGGATGTGGAAGCGGCGGCGCGGGCTTTGTGCAATGCCCGCTATCCGGTGATTCACGCCGGGCAAGGGGTGTTGTACGCCCAAGCGTACGAGGAGCTGATTGAGCTGGCGCAACTGCTGCAAGCTCCGGTGATGACCACGCTGCTGGGCAAGAGCGCTTTTCCGGAAACCCATCCGCTGGCTTTGGGGAGCGGTTCGGGGGTGATGTCGCGGCCGGTGTATCACTTTGTCCGCCGCTGCGATGTGCTGTTTGGCATCGGTTGCAGCTTTACCAAGCATGGGATGTCGATGAACATTCCGCCGGGCAAGACGCTGATTCACGCCACCAACGACCCGCGGGATATTAACAAGGATTACGATGTGGACTATCCCATCGTGGGGGATGCCAAGCTGGTTTTGCGGCAGATGATTGAAGCTTGCCGGGAGATTGTCGGGAATGCGCGGCAGTCCAACCCGGAGACGGCACAGGAAATTCGGTTGGAACGGGATGCCTGGCTGGCGGAGTGGGGTTACAAGCTGAATGACCAGAGCCGGCCGATCAATCCCTATCGGGTGATTTGGGAATTTATGCAGACCATCCCGCCGGCGGAGGCGATTGTGACCCACGATTCGGGGAGTCCCCGGGATCAGATTATGCCCTTTTACCGCACGGAGGGGCCGCGGAGTTACTTGGGTTGGGGCAAGTCGCATGGCTTGGGTACCGGCTTGGGGCTGGCGATGGGGGCGAAGTTGGCGAAGCCGGAGAAGGTGTGCGTGAATTTTATGGGGGATGCGGCCTTCGGGATGACCGGCTTGGACTTTGAGACGGCAGCCCGGTGCGGGATACCCATCATTACGGTGGTGCTGAATAACTCCACGATGGCGGTGGAGACCGGGGCGATGGCGACTTCCCATGCCCTGTACGGGACGCGGGATTTGGGCGGGAATTACGCCGATCTGGGGCGGGCGATGGGCGGCTATGCGGAACGGGTGGAGGCGCCGGCGGAAGTGGGGCCGGCGTTTCGGCGGGCCCGGCAGCAGACGGAGGAGGGGAAGGCGGCGCTGCTGGAGTTCATCACCAGCGCGGAGATTGAGACTTCGCATAAGCGGGCGTTTTAGGGCGGGTGGCGTGGGCGGCCGGTTGTTTCCAACCGGCTGCCGGCAGGTCAGAAGGGAATCACTGACAGTTGCCCGTTGACTGCTTTGGCGGGGGCGTATTATCATAGCGGAGCCTATTCTCCCGGAGGGATACCGATATGCAGGCGCCGCTCCAACCGGCTTTGGATCAGCACAACGAGGTTGCTACCGAGTACCTGGGGAAGTTGCTGGAACGCCATAACAATGGCGAACCGGAGGAAAACATCCGTGTGGCTTTCCGGGATTTTATCCTGCGTACCGGCATCATCGTCGACGAAAGGGAAAGCGAAGCTGAAGTGCCGCCGGGCAGCGACAGCATTCGGCGCGTTGACCTCCGCGTCCGCAACACCTATGTGGAGTTCAAGCGCAATATCGTAATCGGCGGCCGCATCGACCCCGGCTATACCCGCCAACTGGACGACTACTTGCTGGAAGCGGTCAAATCCGGCTATGGGATTCAGAACGGCATCCTTACCGACGGCCGCCATTATCTCAAGCGCAATATCGGCGACCATATCCTGCCGGTTGCTCCGAACGCGATGCAGGTCTTTGACCGGGCGGGACAAGGCCCGCGGCTGCGGGAATATCTTAACGACATTATCGACACCACTGCGCAGGATATTACCCCAAGCACCGCTACGCTGACCAAGCATTTGGGCATTGACAGCGATTTGCTGAAACAGGCGACGGCTTTGCTGAAGGACGCTCACGACCGGAACCGGGATAATCCGACCGTTGCGGTCAAGCGGAAACTCTGGCAGGAACTGCTGCAGGTCGCTTTGGGCCAGGATTCCACCGGGGACCCGGAAACCGCCGACTGGCTGTATATCCGCCATACCTATCTGACTACTTTAGTCGCCCTGATTTTGCAAGCCCATTTCGGCATTGACACGGTGCAGGAGGCGGAAAACGACCCGGCCGCTCTGCTCAATGGCGCTACCCTGAACCGCCATACCGAGCTGAAGGGCGTCATTGAATCGGATCTTTTCCAGTGGGCGGCCGAAATCGGGGAGAGCGCACACATTCGGGCGATGGCGCGGAAAGTGGCGCAGTTTGACTGGACGCAGGGGGCGGAGGAACTGGCGGCTACTTTGTACCAGAACACGATCAGCCCGGAGGAACGGCGGCGGATGGGGGAGTATTACACTCCCCGCTGGCTGACGCAGACGATGGTGGAGGAACTGATTACCGAGCCGGCGGATAGCGTGGTATTGGATCCGGCTTGCGGTTCCGGGACTTTTATTGAAAGCCTGGCGCAGAACATCATTGCCGCCCAAGCCGGGCAGCATCCCAGCGACACTTTGGCGAAGTTGCAGCAGAACATTATCGGCATTGACCTGCACCCGGTCGCGGTGCAGTTAGCCAAAGCTACTTGGGTCTTGAACAGCCATCAGGTCATCAGCGCGGCCCGGGCCTCCGACCGGCCGCCGGCGGACATTGCGCCGCCCATTTATCTGGGCGATTCCCTGCAATTGCGCTATGACCACAACAACCTGGACTGCCATGGCTACATCACTCTGCAAACTACCGAGCTTTTGCCGGGGGAAGCCGGGCCGGTGGAGTTTCAGATACCGATGTCCTTAGCCCGGCAGCCGGACAAGTTCGACTTGCTGATGCTGGATTTGGCGGATGCCATTGACCGCCAAGCCGACTTGGAGCGGGTGCTGGACCGCCACCAGATAGCCGACGGTTCGGAGCGGGATACTATCCGGCAAACGGCTAAGCAGATGGGGAAACTGCACGCCGCTGACCGCAATCATATTTGGGCGTACTATCTGCGAAATATGGTGCGGCCGGCGGTTATTGCCGAGCAAAAGGTCGATGCTATTGTCAGCAATCCGCCCTGGCTGACCTACAATCGGAGCGCGGACATCATCCGGGAGGAGTTGCGGAAACTTAGTGAGGAGACTTACGGCATTTGGGCCGGCGGCAATCAGGCGCCGCATCAGGATGTGGCTGCGCTGTTTTTCTGCCGGGCCACGGACCTTTACCTGAAAGACGGGGGCAAAATTGGGATGGTTTTGCCGCACAGCGCGCTCCGCTCCGGGCAGCACTTGAAATGGCGCGGCGGCTATTGGGAGGCCAAAATCAAGGGCAATAAGTGCGCCATCAGCGTGGATTTCCAAGCCAAGACGCCTTGGGATTTGGACAACCTGGAGCCCAACACTTTCTTTCCGATGCCCAGTTCGGTAGTTTTTGCTCAAGCCAAGGGCAAAAATTCCGATACTAAGGAACACGCGGCCAAGGCCAAGGCGTTAGCCCCGGGGCAAGTGGAAATCTGGCGGGGGCGGACTGACACGCCAAAAGTTACCCGTCAAACTGAAGTTCTATACCACGACGACGGGGAGTATCACTCCTTTTATGCGGGCGTGGCAAATCAAGGGCCGACGATTGTGGACCGCCGCTTGTTCTTTGTCGCCACTCAGCCCAATACCACGCTGATGGCCGCCCCGGATACTGTGCTGACTTTCCCCCGCGTCGCCAAACAAGATAAGAAGCAGTACGATGTTAGTTCTCTGAGGGGGATGCCGGTTCACGAGAATAACCTGTTTGACATCTACTTGGGGGAAAGCCTGGCGCCCTATGTGGCCTTGGCGCCGCAGACCGCTGTCCTGCCGTTGGACAAGGCAACGATGACGCTGCCCTTGGACCACAACTCCGGCGAATTGGAAATAGCCGAGTTGGACGAGCGGATGCAAAACCGCTGGCTCAAGATGTCCGCTTTGTGGGACGCCAACAAAAATGCCAACGATTCCAAATCTCTGTACCAGCGTCTGGACTATAACCGTCTCCTTACCAGTCAGCTGGCTTACCTGCGGGACCCCGGCGACCGGCCGGTTCGTATCGCCTACACTACCAGCGGCCGGCCCACTGCTGCGCTAATCACCGACGCCAAAGGAATCTTGGACACCAAGTTGTACCAAGTTGTTTGCCGAGACTTGGAGGAGGCTTACTACCTACTGGCAATTATTAACAGTAATGCGTTGGCAAAATCGGCCAAACCCTTCTGCACCACTAATTGGAGCCGGGAAATCCGAGACCTGCACAAGCATCTTTGGAAACTCCCGATCCCGGAGTTTGACGCTGCTGAAGCGAAGCACGTTGAGCTGGCGGCGTTAGGGAAAAGGGCGGCGGAGGAAGCGGCGGCGGTTATTGAGGGACTGGCGGCTATGGAAGGCAAGACGCCGACTTCGCAGAAAGCCCGGACGCAACTCCGCAATGAATGGCAGCCGGTCAGCGTTACGGCGCAGGCTATAGAGGAAGGGGTGCGGGGGCTGTTAGGGGGATAGGGGTCTGTCGCATATACTTGGTTCCCGGCCGTTCTGGATTCCCACTTTCGTGGGAATGACGAGGGAAGGGCGGGAAGGAAGGTTTCGATAGGTGATAGACTTAGGGGAAAGGCGGCCGTTCTTGCGAGCGGCCGCTTTTGTTGGCTGATTAGACGGCTGCGGCGGCCGGCTGGGTGGCTTCGACTTGGGTGATGAAGGCGAGGATTTGGGCGGCGTAGAAGGGAGCTTTCATGTGGTAGCGGTTGGTGGCGGCGATGCCGGGGAAGGTGTGGTCGTGCTGGCCGATGATGTCCCATTCGGCGGGCGTCCAGGCGGAGGGTCGGAGTTCGGAGTGGGGGATCAAGCGGTGGGCCGCCTCGGCGGCTGAGATGTGGTGGACTTCGTCCGGGGTGTTGCCGGCAAAGAGGACTACCGGGCATTGGATGCCGGCCAGTTGCTGCTCAGTCAAGTCGCTGACCGGGTTGGGGAGGGAATAGGCGTCTTGCCAGCGGCGCATTACGGCGCAGAAGGCGGCGGCGTCCATATTGAGCAGGCGTTCCCGGTTGGCAGGGTTATCCTGGATGCGCTGGGCAAAGTATTCGGTGGCGATAACGGCGGGCATTCCGCCCTGTTCGGCGGCGGCGATGAACTGGCCGTAGTAGTTGGGGGCGGTTGCGGCGGCGCTGCGGGGTCCGCCGCTGACTTCCCAGACGAACACGCCTTGGACTACTTCGGGGCGGCGGACGGCGAAGGTTAGGCTGGTGCGGGAGCCGGCGGAGCCGCCGATGGCGTAGGCCGGGGCGGCGGCGAGGTGCAAGAGGAGTTCAGCCATTTCCTCGGCCCAATGGTGCTGTTCGGAGAGGTCGCCGGAGATGGCGACATCGGAGCGGCCGCAGTTGCGGCGGTCGTGGAGGATGACCCGGCAGTGGCTGGAGAGGAGGGCGGCGATGGGGCGGAGTCCTTCGCGGTCAACGCGGCCGCCGGGGGTGAGGATGACGGCGGGGCCGGTTCCGTAGTCCTCGTAGTAGAGGTTGATGCCGTTGATTGAGGCGTAAGGCATAGGGGTGGCTCCTTTTTCAGGATGGGACTGGGTATTTACATAAGCAGCCCCGGCGTTGGGCGGGCTAGGCGGGATTGGCGGTGTAGGGGATGCCGAAGCGTTCGCGGTGGGCGATTTCCTCAAGCGGTTTGCGGGGGGTGCTGACCCGGCTGGCGGGGCGTTCCGCGCGGTAGCCGAAGGGGAGGAGGGTAATCAATTCCAGTTCCCGGGGGATGCCGAGGAGTTCCTTGATGGCGGTCTGCTGTTCCTCCGCGCGCAAGCCGACAAAGCAGGTACCCAAGCCGGCGTCCCAAGCGGTCAGTTCCATCTGCTGTATGGCGCGGCCGGCGTCGAGGTGGGGGCGCAGGGCGTTTTCCATAGCGATGGCGATGACCAGGGGCGCGGTGGCGAGGAAGGGGCCTTGGGTGGCGATTTGGCCCAACCGGGCGATGGTGTCCGGGTGGGTGACGACGATGAAATGCCAGGGTTGGGAGTTGGTGGAACTGGGCGACCAGCGGCCGGCGCGGAGGATTTTGCGGATTAGCGGTTCCGGCACGGGGTCGGGCTTAAAGTCGCGCCAGGTGCGGCGGGTGCGGATACATTCGTACACTTCCATAGTGGCGGCTCCTTTGGTGCGGCGGTGTTGATGGTGGATTGCATTATGGCACGGTACGGGCGGGATGGGTTGATGAGAGAGGTCATCCGACCTCAAAAATTTGGTCGGACGGGTTGCCGTTGCTGGCCCAGGATTCCAGTTGGTCGAACCAATCGCGGTCAACGGCAATTACTTCTTTGACGCCGAGTTTCAGTTCCCGGAGGTTTTCGGCAAGGGCGTGACCGTCGACCAAGTCGATGGGCGGCACGCCATCACGCGCGGCCTCTTTACGGGCTTCGGTGGTAAAAGTTCCGGTGCTGATAATCAGGCCGCGGTCGGCGCGGCCCGACATTGCGCCGCGAAATTCCCGCACCACCGACACGCCAACGGAGCCTTGCCAGCGTTTGCATTGGAACAGAACCGGGAAACTGATGAGCCGCGCCATCTGCAACAGTCCATTCCCGTCAATGCCCCCGTCCCCGGCGCGTCCGCTAACCTGGACTTGCACAAAGCCGCTTTCCCGGAGCAGACGCTGGCACAGACGCTCGAAAGCACCGGGGGACAACTGGAGGATTCGGGTCAGCAAATCCTCTTTCCAGACTTCATCCTCGTTGACTGCCGGGGCGTCGTGGTCAGGGTCGGTTTCGCGATCCGGCTCCGGCGTTTCGGGAAGCAACAGGTCAGCGGAATTGTTGACTTGACTGATGAATTCGTTGACCAGAGCGACCCCGGCCTCGGTCAGAGTCCACACGGAACGCTGGGGATTGTCCAAAAGACCGTCCCTTTTCAAGTGGGAACGGGCAAAGGCAGTGCGGTGATCAAGAACGGTCTGCCGGCTACCGGGATAGATCTGGTCGGATACATCATCGGACAAGTTCAGCAACTGCCGGACTTTCTCCTCGATTTCCCGGTTATGACCGCTCCCGCCGAGGGCGTGGACTGCCATAAGCGTCCACTGTTTCATCGGTTCTTGGGCGGGGATTTCCTGCATAGGCACCACCTCGCGATTAGTTAGTCTGCTCCGGCGGCAGCAATGCCGCCAACCGGTCGTTGTATTCGTTCCAGCAGGAATCACAGATGCAACCGGACAAGTGGGCAAAAGTTTCCTGGAGGAAAGCGTTGGTGTCGGCATAGTCGTAGCCAATGGGCTGAAGGCAGATGCCGCAAAGGTACAAGTCGTCGATGTAGTCCATAGGGCTGTCGACTTGGTTTGTGGCCCGGGCCAACAAGGCGGCCATGCGCTGTTCGCGCAACTCGGTTTTCGGGATTTCCGGGAATTCTATCTGGATTTTGATTACCATTACTTCGCTACTCCGCCGCTGTAAAGGTTGGGATTGATAGATGCAGGCTAGCGCACAGGTTTAGGGGGTGTCAACGGGGGTAGCGTCAGTAGGCGGCGGGTTACTTGGAGTCGGGGGATTCCAGGGATTGGGCGAGCTGCTGGATGGTTTGGGTGAGGGTGCGCTGCTGGTCGCGGGTTTCGGGGAATTCGTCGGCCAAGGGGGTGCTGCCGATGAAGCGGTAGGTGTCGGCGACGCCCTGGAAAAGGTCGGGGGAGAGGCCGAGGTGGGCGAAGGTGTCGCGGATTTCCTCCATTTCGCTGACCCAGCGGCGGGAACGGGGCGGGACGGTGGGGAGGCCGCGGGACATTCGGTCGAGAATGGCGGATTGGCCGTCTTGGAATTCGGCAAGGAGGGGTTCGGTAAGGCCCATCAGTTCGGCGGCGGTAAGGAGTTGGGCGTAGAGGGCGGAGGAGCCTTTGGTCATGGCGGCGTAGCACATTTTGATGCCGGAGGCTTGGCCGAGGTCGCCGGGGAGGGGGCGGACATCAATGCCGAAGTCGCTAAGTTGGGCGAAGTCGGGGGCGTATTGGCCGGAGGTGTAGAAGTGGGGGCTGTAGCCGGGTTTGGGCGGGCCGCCGATGATGGAGACGTCGACGAAGCGGCCGCCGGCGTCAGTAATGACGGGGGCCAGTTGGCGGGTGAGTTGGGGAGAGATGGCGTTGCATTCGGCAAAGAGGGTTTCGGCGCCGGTGCTGCGGAGGGCGGCGGCGATGTCCGAGCAGAGGCCGGGGACGGCGGCGGAGACGGTCATGGACATAATGAGGTCGGCTTGCTGGACGAGGGCGTCGAGGGTGGGAACATCCTGGATGCCGGCTTTTTGGGCTAAAGCGCGGGTGCGGTCGGAGCGGCCGGTCAGGCAGGTGATGACCTGGAGTTCGTGTTCGCGGAGGCGTTGGCCGACGGCGTGGCCCATATCGCCGGGGCTGAGGATGGCGACGGTGTTGATGGTCATTGGGGTTATTCTCCTGATGGCGGCAATAGTGTAATTTGGGGGATTATAGCATAGGGATGCGCTATAATGGGCGGGCGTTGAGCAAGGGGGGAAGCAAGTTGGTTAGCCAAGGCGGGGGCGACAGTTTTACGGGACGGGTGGGAGAGGTTACGGAGGGAGATTCGGCGGTTTTTGCGGCGCAGTGTTATGGGCTGTATGGGGCGCCGCCGTTGGGGGCGTTGGTGCGGGCCGGGACGCCGGCGATTTACGGGGTGGTGCAACGGGTGTGGACGGAGCCGCTGGATCCGAGTCGGCCGGTATTGGCGCGGGGGCAGGATGCGGAGTCGGTGGAGGAGGTGTATCGGGAGCATCCGCAGTTGGAGCGGCTGCTGACGACACGGCTGGCGGCGTTGATTGTGGGGTATGGGGAGGAGGATGGGGTAGTGCGGCAGGGGCTGCCGCCGTGGCCGCCGCGGATACATTGCTTTGTATATGGCTGCGGGCCGGAGGAAGGGGCGCGGTTTATGGAGCGGCTGGATTTTTTGCGGCTGCTGCTGAATTCGGGGTCGCCGTTGGCCGAGGAAGTAACGGCGGCGTGTTTGCGGCGGGCGGCCGGGATGGCGGCGGATCAGGATAGGTTTATGCGGCGGGCCGGGCGGGCGTTGGCGGCGGAATTGGCGGGGGAGGCGAGTCGGTTGAGCGCGATTATGCGGAGGGTTACGGGATGACCGAGGGTTTGCAGTTTAATCCGTTCAGTCCGCTGGGTGCGGTGAACGGGCGGGAGGGGGACGGGTACCGGCCGGCGGCAAGCGGGCCGCTGGGGTTGGTGGTGGGCGGGTCTTTGGCGCAGGGGGTGGAGATACGGCTTAGTCCGGCGGGGGAGCGGGTGATTGAGGATGTGAAGGTGGGGACTTTTTTGACGATCGAGGGGCGGCGGTATCGGTTTTTTGCGGTGGTGACGGATTTGGAGTTGGGGAGCGCGGATCCGCGGCTGCGGCACAGTCCGCCGGAGGGGGGCGATCCGTTGTTGGCGGCGGCGTTGGCCGGGCCGGTGGCGTACGGGGTGGTGTCGGCGTTGCCTAATTTGACGCTGCCGCTGGGGGCGGGTACTGATACCGGGGCGGCTGCCGGGCCGGCTCCGGGGCCGGCGGCGGCCAAGACGATTCCCGCGCATTTTGCCCCGGCGTGGCCGGCGGCGGCGGCGGATGTGGAGTTGGTTTTCGGGCGGGATGATGCGCGGCACTTCTGGATTGGCAGTCCGTTGGATATGGATACGAAGGTTTGCCTGGATTTGGAGGAGTTGGTCAAGCGTTCCATCGGGGTGTTCGGGAAAAGCGGAACGGGAAAGACTTTTTTGACGCGGCTGCTGCTGGTGGGGATTTTGCAGGGTGGAGGGGCGTCGTCGCTGGTGTTTGATATGCATAGCGAATATGGGTGGAGCGGGCAGGATGCGGATAATACGCGGCAGGTGAAGGGGCTGAAGCAGTTGTTTCCGGCTCAGGTTTCGACTTTTACGCTGGATGAGGAGAGTTCGCGGCGGCGGGGGGCGATGCCGGATGAGGTGGTGCGGATTGGGTATGGGGAGATTGAGCCGGAGGATGTGGAGCTGCTGCGGGATACCCTTAACTTGTCGGAAGTGGCGGCGTCCGCGGCGTATAACTTGCAGCGGCATTTTGCGGGGGATTGGGTGAGTCAGTTTTTGGAGGTGCAGGGGCGGGACATTAACGAGTTGGCTAAAGACCTTAATGTGAACGGGGCGGCGTTGGCGGCGCTGCATAATCGGTTGAGTCGGCTGAAGCGATTTTCCTTTCTGGAGGCGGGGGAGCGGCATAATGCGGCGGCGCGGATTATTGAGCATCTGGAGCGGGGGCAGCACGTGGTGCTGGAGTTCGGGCGGTACGGGAGCGATTTGACGGCGTATATTCTGGTGAGCAACTTGCTGTCGCGGCGGATTCATGACCGCTATGTGGAGTTGAAGGAGGCGGCGGAGGGGAATCAGGGAAAGGAGCCGCGGCCATTGGTGATTGTTATTGAGGAGGCGCACAAGTTTTTGAGTCCGGCGGTGGCGCCGCAGACGATATTCGGGGTTATTGCGCGGGAGCTGCGGAAGTATAATGTGACGCTGATGGTGATTGACCAGCGGCCGAGCGGGATTGACGGGGAGGTGATGAGTCAGTTGGGGACGCGGTTGACTTGCCTGCTGGATAATGACCGGGATATTGAGGCGGTGCTGTCGGGGACGGCGGGGAGTCGGCAGCTGCGGGGGGTGCTGGCGCGGCTGGAGGCGAAGCAACAGGCGTTGATTTTCGGTCATGCGGTGCCAATGCCGGTGGTGGTGCAGACGCGGGAGTATGGGAGCGCGGAGTCGTATGGGCTGCTGACGGCGGGGGCGCGGCGGCGGGTGGGGGCGGCGGCACGGTCGGAAGGGCAAGGGATGGAAGTTGGGGATGCCGCCGGGTTGGTGGGGGAGACGGATAAGGAGCGGCTGGAGCGGGAGATTGAGGAGTTGTTTTCGTAGGGGTGGTAGGCAAGGCAATTCCAGAAGCAGGGCAACCACGAGGGTTGCCCCTACATAGAACGCCGCCGGTGGGCGGTAAATCAGGAATTTAGAGGAGGGACGGAGTTATGCAGAACCGGTATGTGGGGGATGTTGGGGACTTTGGGAAACTGGGATTGTTGCGGTGGACTACTGGGGTGACGGGGCCGGATATGCCGGACGGTGAGCGGTTGAGGTTGGGCGTAGTGTGGTATCTGCACCCGAATGAGGAGAACGGTGATGGCGGGATCGATACGCCATTGGATCTGCGGGGCCGTGACCCCTACCTGTACCGCCGGTTGGGAGAGATACGGGCCGGCACGGTTGAGGACACCCGGCAAGGTCGGATACTCCCTTGGGATACGACCTACTTCTCCCCGAGGGTTTCGCCCCCACCGGAACTTGACACCCGGTTCAGGAGGTTGGCCCGTGAGAACTGGCTAGGGGACGCTATGGAAGTTACCGAGGGGTCTCATGTGGTTCTAGTTGACCCGGACAATGGGATTGCATCCCCAAACGCGAGACTTGCCAGCCCCAAGCACACCTATTTGAGTGAACTGAACCACTTCATAGAACGGGGGCAAAGCCTGGTCATTTACCATTCCTTCGGACGGGGTTGTACGCATGAAGAGCAAATCCAGTGCGTCGGGCGAAGGTTGCAATCGGAGTTTGACGGTCGGAAAATCTGGTCGTTGTGGTATCGTGCTACTGGGACTTCGCGGGTTTTCTTTATCGTTGCTCAGCCGGCGCATAGGCTTGTCTTGGATGAGAGGCTAGGTAGCTTTATCGGGTCTCAATGGTGTGGGGCAGAGGGTAGGCCGTTCAATCTGGTTGACATCCGAAGGTGATTTTCCTTACTGCCATGCAAATCCTAGAAACTTGCCGGGAGATGGCGGCGGCCTGCCGGGGAGTAGCGCGGCCTTTGGGGTTGGTGGCTACTATGGGGGCGTTGCATCGGGGGCATTTGGAGCTGGTGCGGCGGGCCAGGGAGGAGTGCGCGGCGGTGGCGGCGTCGGTGTTTGTTAATCCGGCGCAGTTTGGGGCGGGGGAGGATTTGGCGCGGTATCCCCGGGATTTGGGGCGGGATTTGGCATTGCTGGAAGCGGAAGGGGTGGATTTGGTGTTTGTGCCGGCGGTGGCGGAGATTTATCCGCCGGGGTTTGATACCTGGATTGAGCCGGGGGCGATAGCAAGCCGACTGGAAGGGGCGGCGCGGCCGGGGCATTTTCGGGGCGTGGCGACGGTGGTGGTCAAGCTGTTTAACATTGTCGGGCCGGAGCGGGCGTATTTTGGGCAGAAGGATGGGCAGCAGATAGCGGTTATTCGTCAGTTGGTACGGGACTTGAATCTGGGGGTGGAGTTGGCGGTGGTACCGACGGCTCGGGATGGGGACGGGTTGGCGTTGAGCAGCCGCAACGCTTATTTGACGGGGGAGCAGCGGGCGGCGGCGCCGGTTTTGTATCGGGCGTTGCGAGCGGCGGAGGAATTGCTGGCGGCGGGAGTGCGGGACGGGGCGCGGCTGCGGGCGGAGGCGCGGCGGGTTTTGGAGGGGGAGCGGCTGGTGGACGGGATTGACTATGTGAGTGTGGCGGATGCCGAGACGCTGGAGGAGGTGGAGGGGGTGACGGGCCGGGTGATGGTGTCGGCGGCGGTTTGGTTTGGGGGGACGCGGCTGATTGATTGTGTGGTGGTGGGGTAGCAGTTTGCCATTGGGCAACAGGTTCAAGGAGGGCGGCAAACTGCGGCAAGGAAGGGACTAGGCTGGGTCGTCGATAACTTGGACTACTTGCCATTGGGCAACAGGTTCAAGGAGGGCGGCAAACTGCGGCAAGGAAGGGACTAGGCTGGGTCGTCGATAACTTGGACTACGGGGTCGCCGATGGCGACGTAGCTGTCGGCGGGGTCGAGGTCGATGGTGTCTTTGGCGAAGCCGCCGCCGGATTTTAGGGTTTCGTAGCGGCGTTCCCATTGGGGCCGCTGGAAGAGGGCGCGTTTGCTGATGTCCACGCGCTTGGTGCGGTAGGTGGTGGCGACAGACAGGCTGTCTTGGACGCGGGTTATCTCTACCGGAACCTTGGGCGAAGCGACGGAACCCAAGATGACGCCGGTGTCCGGGTCGGGGATTTCGTATCCTAGGGGAGACAAAATCTCGAAGCGCATACCAAGGGTGACGCCTTGGTCCTTGCCAATGTTCAAGGCTACTTCGCGGGAGTTGAGGATTTTGGCGATTTTACCGTGGATGGGTTTGGTTTTGGTCGTCATTTTCTCAGTTCACTCCTGGTTTTCCCACCTTTGGATAATCTCCGCTACATCCTCCGGAGCAATGTCGCGCCAATCCTCGATGGCGGAATCGCCGATAGGTATTTGCTCCTCGACGATGGCTTGTATGACGTCGAGGCGGTGGTCTGCCGCACTAGAGCGGTATTCATCAACTCGGTAGTATAACCCGTAAAGGCTGTCGCGCAAGCCCAACAGACTGCGTACCGCGGAGCGGGCGTGAGGTCGGATTACATCGCGGGCGGAGGCCCGGGCAGAGTTCTGCCCGAAGCGGTAAGAGCCGTACAGTCCCAACACCAAGACAAAGAACTGCAATAAGACTATTTCGAGAGGCGATAGCTCCCGAAAAGCCGATATGGCAACCACCATAACCGCCACAGCTATTGCGGCCCCGATGGAAACTGCAATGAGCAGTGATGCTCTCCGCATATTGTATCACTCCCAAATGGTCGGGTAGCGGGAAGGTTGGTGCGCTAATCCTCGACCAGTTCGCGGATGGTTTCGGTGAAGGCGGTTAGGACGGTTTCCCAGTCGCCGATGACGCCGTAGCGGGCTTCTTTGAAAATGTTGGCGTCGGGGTCTTTGTTGATGGCGACGATGGCTTTGGCGCCGGAGCAGCCGGCGAGGTGCTGGCTGGCGCCGGAGATGGCGACGGTGATGTAAAGGTCGGGGGTGATGGTTTTGCCGGTTAAGCCGACCTGGTAGCTGGCGGGAACCCAGCCGGAGTCGACGGCGGCCCGGGAGGCACCGACGGCGCCGCCCAACAGTTTAGCCAGTTCCTCGAGGTTGGCAAAGGGTTCGGGGCCGCCGAGGCCGCGGCCGCCGGCGACGACGATATTGGCATCCTCGAGTTTGACGCCGGCGGCTTCCTCTTTGACGGTGTCGAGGATTTGGCTTTGGGCCAGGGCGGCGTCCAAGTCCACCGGGAAGGAGATGGTGCTGCCTTGACGGGCGGCGTCCGGTGGGCGGGGTTCGTAGGCTTTGGGGCGGAGGGCGGCGACTTGGGGGGTGTAGTTGCAGCTGACTACGGCCACGGCGCTGCCGCCATAGACCGGGCGGTTGGCGAGGAGCTTGCCGGTGGCGGGGTCGGCGGAAACTTCGAGGCAGTCTTGGGCCAAGCCGACGCCGAGGCGGAAAGCGAGACGGGGGGCGATTTCGCGGCCTTCGTTGGTGCGGCCGATGAGGATGACGGCGGGGTTGACTTCCCGGCACAGGGTTTCCATAGCGGAAAGGTAGAGTTCGGCTTGGTAGTCGGCCAAAGCGGGATGGGTTACGGAATAAACCCGGTCGGCGCCGTGGGCGATGGCTTGGGGGGCGGCATCAGCCAAGTCGCTGCCGAATAAGCCGATGGAGAGTTCCTGGGCCAAAGTGTCGGCGACTTGGCGGCCGGCGTTCAGCACTTCCAGGGTGGTCAGGCTGAGCTGGCCGGCGGGGGCTTCGCCGATAATCAATACTCCGGTTCCGTCTGCCATTTTAGGGGCCTCCGTTGGATGGTGGTTGCGGGGCGGGATGGGGGTTGAGGGTTAGATGAACTTGTCCTCGCGCAGGCGGAGGGCCAGTTTGCGGCCGGCATCGGCGGGGTCATCGCCTTCGATGATTTCACATTCGGCGTTGCTGACCGGGACAAAGAGGTCGTGGAGGGTGAGGCGCGGTTCGAGTTGGGCGGCGTCAATGCCGAGGTCGGCTTTGCTCCAGATGGTGGGACGTTTGCGGGTGGCGGCCATAATGCCGCGGAGGGTGGGATAGCGGGGCTGGCCGAGTTCGTTGCTGACGGTGACCAGAGCGGGACGGGGGACGGCGACCACTTCGTAGCCATCGGGGATGAGCCGCTCGACGATGACCTGGTCAGCGGTGATGTCCACTTTTTTGCCCAGGGCCACGCAGGAGAGGCCGAGGAGTTCGGCAATGCCCAGCGGCACTTGGGCGTTGTCCCAATCGGAAGCCTGCCGGCCGCAGATGATGAGGTCGAAGCCGTCGAGTTTGCGAATGGCGGCGGCGAGGAGTTGGGCGGTAAAGAAGCTGTCGACGGTGTTGGCGAAGGCATCATCCTGAAGGAGTACCAGTTCGTCGGCGCCCATCGAGAGGGGCTTTTTCATTACATCGAGGGCGAAGGCGGGGCCGGCGGAGATGACGGTAACGGCGGCTTCCTGGGCGTCCTTGATGCGGAGGGCGGCTTCGACGGCGTTTTCGTCGAAGCCGTTGACAACGGGGGGGATGTTGGCCGGAGGGACAACCTGCTTGGCGTTGGGGTCGATGTGAAAGGCGGCGGCGGGCATTTCCGGGTCGATGACCTGCTTGGCCAGGACGGCGATTTTGACGGGCATTGTGCAGTTCCTTTTGGCGGGATGGCGGGGTGATTTGCTTTGTGAAATGTATCACCAACCGGCTTGGGGTGTCAATGTGATGGGTGTTGGGATAATTGACACCCCCTAGCCTACCGGCTACTCTTGCCACGGACTAACCGCCGCCTGACTTGGAGGGAAATAATGCCGCCGTTGTTGACTGCTCTGTTGTTGCTGATTGCGGCCGCCGCTACGGTGCTGGCTTGCGGGCCGGTGGCGCCGGCTCCGGCGGATGGGAATGTTTTGCCGGTGGTGCAGGTGAGCGGCGGGGGTGAACCGACTGAGGCGGCGGAAACCCCTAAGCCTACTCCTGAACTGGACTGCGCTCAATCTGTCCATATACCCGGGGGCGAGATATGTGGACCTGCTGCTCCCACAAAACCCTCGCTCAAGTATCCCGCGTTGGGCCGCTTTAACAATGTTGTGGTGGTAACTGAGGCAGAGGCGGCCGCGGCAGGTCCCTCCGGCCAATCTGCTGCCGAGGTACAGACCGTATATGTCCGGATCGCTCTTACGGACAAGGCCAGCACCGACGCTGTCATCACTTGGCTAGAGACCAATGGGGTAACTTGGTTCTCGAACCGGAATGAAAACGATGTTGGACGAATCCGGGCGAGCGGTGACGATTACATCTATGCCTACGTGCCGGTATCATTGCTACTTCCCTTGTCTCGGCAAGAAGGCTTCATAAAACTCACTGAACCGGCACGAACCTATCGCCGATAACTAACCCGATTATTCCACCAGTCAATGACGGTTAAAGGACGTTGGGTGGTTTTGGGCGGGCGGCAAGGGCTGGCGTTGTATAATTCGGGGGCGGGAATCACGGCTTGGTGGGAGAGACTCGAGTAATGCTGCTTTCCATAGTGCGCGCGTTGGCGGCCCTGGTTTTGGGGTTGGCGGTGTTTGCCGGGTTTCTGGTTTGGGCGGTTTTGAATCAGGCGGCGGGGAAGGTTTTTGACGCCGGGGTTTATGCGGACGCGCTGGCTGAGGTGGACGCGTACGAGCGGATTTATTCGGAGGTTCTGGCGGGAGAGGAGGGGGAGCTTTGGATGGGGGAGCGGCTGGGGGAAAATCTGCCGGTGGATTATGGGGATTTGACGGGGATAGTGCGGGAAGCGGCACCGCCGGAGTATCTGCAAGGGCAGGTGGAGGGGAATTTGCATCGGGCGGCGGCGTATTTTCAGGGGGAAGCCGGGCGGTTGGAGCTTTATCTGGAGTTGGCGGAGCCGTTGATGCGGCTGGGGGCGGCGGCGCTGGATTATGTGGAAGGGCGGATTGACCGGCTGGAGGTGGTGGAGCCGGGGATGCTGTTCAATCCGCTGGCGGGAGGGGAGTATGTGCGGGCGTTGGGGGAGTCGCTGGAGGGGCTGATTTTCCGGGAGGAATTGCCGGAGACGATACCGTCTATCGCAATTCTGCCGGAGCCGGTGCGGCCGGCAGTTTTTGAGTTGGCGGTGGCGCAGCTGCCGGAGTATCTGGAATTGCCGGCGGCAGCGCGGGATAGTTGGACGGCAGCGGAACCGGAGCTGCGGGAGCAGTTTGCGGCCGGGGATACGCCGGGGTTTCTGAAGGCGGCGGCGCGGGCAATCGGGGAGCCGGTGGTGGAGCAGGGGATTGCTGATGCCGGGATTGGGCTGGGATTGGATGAACGGGGGCGGTGGCATTTGTTGCCGTTGGCGGCCGAAGGGATGGGATATGCTGGGGCGGCGGAGCTGCAACAGGAAATAGATGGGGCGCGGGACCGGGTTAATGACTTGTTGCGGCTGGGGCAAAGGCTGGCCTTGGCGACAGTGGGAGTTGGGGCGTTGTTGATGGGATTGGTGTATTTGCCGAACTTGGCGCGGAGTTTGCGGTGGCCGGGAGTGACTTTGCTGCTGAGCGGGCTGACGGTGTTTGGGCTGGGCTGGCTGGCGACGGCGGCGCTGCCGGGGGTGGCGGCGGAGGGGGTAAGGCAGTTGCTGGAGTCGGACGCTGGCGGGTCGGCGGCGTTAGCCGGGTTGCTGGCGGATGCGGCGCAGGCGTTGGCAGAGGGATTGCTGGCGGGTTTGGGGAATTGGGGATTGGGACTGGCGGCGGCCGGGGCGGTTTTGCTGGCGGCGGCTTACGGGATGGAGCGGCGGGGGAAAGGGCGGGATGGGTTTGGGGGGCTAGGCGGTTCCGGTTGTTGATGGAGTATTGGGGAGGCACAATCCCGTTTTCGCGGGAAGGACGGTTAGAGGGTCATTCGCGGCAGGAAAAAGGCATGGGGGCGGGAAGTTCGGCAAGACGCTGGCGGGTGATGGCGATGGCTTGGGGTGAGTTGTCAATGCCAATCCAGCGGCGGTTTTGGGTTTGGGCGGCGATTAAAGTTGTGCCGGAGCCGCAAAAGGAGTCCAGCACCAGGTCGCCGGGGTTGGAGGAAGCGGCGATGATGAAGTTGAGCAAATCCTGGCTTTTCTGGGTGGGATAGGCGGGATAGGGCGGGTCTTTGAATTCCCAGATGTCCTGCATTCGCTTGGCGGGCTTTTGGTCGGCGTAAATCTTTTTGCGGGGGACGCCGTTGGGCGACCATTCAATCAAGCCTTGTTGGTCCAGTTCCTCGAGAACGGCCGGCGCGCTGCGCCAATGGCGGCCGGGCGGCGGCGCCATTCCGCGCCATTCCTGGCCGGTGCTGCCGTTGACGGTTTCGCCGGGGGCGTGCAGGGGAATGGTGGTGTAACGGCGACCGGCGGCGTCCACTTTGCGGAACAGGCGTTCCCGGTCGGGGTCGGAAAGGGGGATTTGCGGGTCGTTCCAGATGATTTCCCGGGATTTGGAGTAAAAGAGGATGAGGTCTTTGATGTTGCCGTAGGCTTTGCGGGGGAAGTTTTTGGGGTTGCTTTTAATGCGGGTGATGTCGTTGCGGAAGTTTTTGGGGCCAAAGATTTCGTCGAGCAGGACTTTGACATAATGGCCGACTTTGTAGTCGATGTGGAGGTAGAGGGAGCCGTTGGCAGACAACAGTTCCCGCAACAAAACCAGCCGTTCCCGGAGAAAATCGAGGTAGGCGTCGCCGCGCAAGTGGTCGGTGTAGGCTACCGGGTCGGCGTGGCGGCTGCTGATGGTGGCGGCGCGGCCGTTGCCGATGCGGAATTGGGAGTTAGTGGCAAAGGGCGGGTCGATGTAGATGAGGGCGATGCAGCCGCGGTAGTCGGGGAGGAGGGAATGGAGGGCGGCGCGGTTTTCGCCGAGGATGAGTTGGTTGGGGGAGAGTTCACTGCCGCCAGACTTCAGCTCCTTTCGCTCGAGCTGTTCAGCACCGGGCAAGTCGGCGGCGGCGAAGGGATTCCCAAAGAGGTCGGCAGTCGTCATAGCTGGTAAAGAAACTCGCGGAGGACAAGACTGCTCATAATGTTCTTGTCCTGAAAGTCGGTGACAATGGCTTTGTGCATCTTGCTGTTGCCCTTAATATACAGCACCCCATCAAGGATAGCGACCGGAATGGCTCGGAGGTCATCCAACAGCAAAGGCGCTACGCCGTCGTTAAATTGGGCGTTTTGGTGGCCGCCAAAGTCGGTAAGGAACTTTGCCTCGCCAATGACATACTTGCCATTGAAACGGGCTATCAAGTCCAAGCCTTTGTCCAAGTTGTAGTTGAAATGCCGGGCGGCATATTCTTTCAACTCGGCGTCGCTGCCGTCAAGGATGGCATTAGCCCGGGTTTTGACAAAATCGCCTAATTTGACCGGCTGGAGACCCAAGTCTCTGCGGTTAAGCCAGCGGCGGAAAAGAGGGCCGATTTGACGGTTGGTTTCCTTTGGCTCCGAAGCCCGTTCGTAGATTTTGTCCAGCCCCATTTCATAGAGGCGGCCGCAGAGTCGGGCTACCGTCGCAGGATTGCGGGCAATGGCGGTGGCGTCCCTTTTCAGGTAAGCCACGTAGGAATCCTTTATCGGGAAAAGGTCAAGTTTCAGCAAACTCTGGATGAGCTCGACGTCCGCTCCTTTCTCAAAAGCCCGCTCAACGCTCGCCCAAGTTTCCGCCTTTATATCCCGGATGTCCTCCGGGATGGTCGGATAAACCCGAAAAAGGTTATCCAGGTAATTACGCTGGTTGGCGTACTCGATGCTCAGTTCAAGCCAATGGTTCATAGTTGCTCACCGCAAGAGAATATAACCCTTATCCTGACAAGTTACAAGGGCGGGTTCAACTAGTTCCCTTGGCTTGCGGTTGATTTCTGGATTCCCGCTTGCGCGGGAAGGACGGTAAAGCGGGATAACGGTTTAACGGTAAAACGGGATAACGGTTTAATGGGAAAGACGGTTTTGGGGTGGGATTGACTTGCCCGGCGGCGGGGGGCAACTTTACAGGGTTAGCGGGGATGCGCTATTATGGGGCAAATCAGCGGGTTGGTGGGTAGGGTTGGTGGCGGCTGATTTCAGTTCAGGCTTGGCCGGGAGGTAGAAAGGCTGAGAAATGGAAAGTTCTGCGATATGGGAGTTAGTCCTGCTGGTAGTGTGCCTAGTTCTTTCCGCCTTTTTTTCATCCTCGGAAACGGCCTTTATCGCCCTGCCGCGGGCGCGGCTGATGCATCTGATTAACATTGGCCGGCCGCGGGCGCGGCTGGTGGGGCGGTTAATCGAGCAGCCGGAGCGGCTGCTGGCGACGGTGCTGCTGAGCAACAACTTGGTCAATACGGCGGCGGCGGCTTTGGGGACGGCGATTGCGCTGAAGCTGCTGGGGAACCGGTTTGGCGAAGGGGTGGCCGTGCTGGCGGCGACGGTAGTAGTTACTACGCTGCTGCTGATTTTCAGCGAGACTTTGCCCAAGACGATTGCGTGGAGTCGGCCGGAGGCGTTGACTTTTGCCTATGCGCGGCCGCTGCGGATGGTGCAGTTTGCGCTGTCGCCGGGGGTGTGGCTGCTGGGGCTGATAACCGATGCGTTCACCCGGATGTTGGGCATCAGCGGTTCGGAGTCGGAGGTAGGCGAAGGGGAAATTCGGGCGTTGATTGCGGCGGGGGCGCGTTCCGGCACGGTGGAGCAGACGGAGGCGGAACTGCTGGATCGGGTGTTTCGGTTCGGCGACCAGCAGGTACAGGAGATAATGACGCCGCGGACGGAAATCGTGTGGGTGGAGGAAGGGACGACGCTGGAGCAGTTTCTAATCCGGTATGGGCAACACAGCCATACCCGTTTTCCGGTGCATCAAGAGGGGGATATGGAGAATGTGCTGGGGGCGCTGTCGAGCAAGGACGTGCTGATTGCGATGGGGAAGGAAGGGGATGGGGTCAAGCTGGGGACGGGGGACAGCGTTACCGGGTTGGAGCTGCGGGCGGCGCATTTTGTGCCGGAGACCAAGAGCGTGGCGGATACCTTTGCGGAAATGCAGCAAGGCGGCTACGGGTTGACGCTAGCGGTGGACGAGTTCGGAGGGATTGCCGGGCTGGTTACGATGAAGCAGATGCTGGAGGTGATTGTCGGGCAGGTCGAGGAAGGGGCGGAGCCGCAAGAGGGCTATACGACGGTGGACGATAATACCTTTCAGTTCAACGCGGGGATGAGTATTCTGCAAGCCAGGGAAAGGCTGAATTTGAACCTGCCGGAGGGGGAGTATCAAACGGTGGCCGGGTTTATCCTGGACCAACTGGGTTATATCCCGGAAGTGGGGGAGATAGTGGAGTACGAAAGCCTGAAGCTGACGGTGCGGGGGATGAACGGCGTCCGCATTGAGTTGGTGGAAGCGCAACGGGTAGCCGGAGCTGCGGAAGGGGACGGGGAGTGAAGTTTTACTTAATCCGTCACGGGGAAACGGACTGGAATCGGCGAGGTCGGTTTCAGGGGCAGAGCGATACGGCGTTGAATGAGCGGGGTTTGGCGCAGGCGGAGGATACGGCGGCCGCGGCGCAAGAGTGGGGCTTGACAGCGATTTACGCCAGTCCCTTGGGGCGGACGATGCAGGTGGCGGCGGCGATGGCGCGGCGGACGGGTTTGTCGGTAGCGGTGCAGGATGGGCTGAAAGAGATGGCGTTGGGGGAGTTGGAGGGGATTGAGGGGGAAGCGATGCGGGCCGGTTGGCCGGAAGTGTATGACACTTGGCGGGACTACCCCGCGGAAGTGGTGATGCCGGGCGGCGAGTCTCTGGCGGGGCTACAGGAACGGGCGTGGGCGGTGGTGTTGGAGTTGGAGCGGTTGCACGGCCCGGAGGATAATCTGGCGCTGATTTCCCATAACTTTGCCATCCGCGCCATTTGTGCCCGGCTGCTGGGGATGCCGTTGGCGAATTTTCACCGGATGGACTTGAGTTTGGGGTCGGTGAGCCTTTTTGACAGCGGGCCGCGGGGTCGGCGTCTGCTTTATTACAACGCTACCGGGCATTTGGCGCAGGGGAATGGTTCGGATTAGGGCGGCGATGGCGGTTGTTGCAAAGGTTGACCGGCAAGTAGCGGCTGCGCTGCGGCGGGCGGGCTATGCTAATGCCGGGGTTACGCTGGTGGTGGGAGTTTCGGGCGGGGCGGATTCCTCGACTTTGCTTTATAGCCTGCACCGGGTTAGCGCGGCTTGTGGTATTCGGCTGTATGTAGCCCATCTGAACCATGACTTTCGGGGCGAGGAGGCGGATGAGGATGCCCGGTTTGTGGAGAGTTTGGCCGGGGAGTTGGGGCTGCCGGTGGCGGTGGAGAAACGGGATCCGATAGCGTATCAGCAAGAACGGGGCATTTCGTCCTTTGAGCAGGGGGCGCGGGAAATGCGGTATGCGTTTCTGGCGGCGGTGGCGGCGCAGGCAGGCGCGGCGGCGGTAGCGGTAGGGCATACCGAGGACGACCTGGCGGAAACTACGCTGCTGCATCTGCTGCGGGGGGCCGGGTTGACGGGATTGCGGGGGATGACGGAGGTTGCGCCGTGGCCTTGGCCACCGGGGTTGGCAACGCCGGCGTTGTTTCGGCCGCTGCTGGAAGTTACCAAGGCGGAAACGGCGGCGTATTGCCAGGAGTTGGGGCGGCCGTTTCGGGAGGATAGCGGCAATGCAATGTTTCAGTTCACGCGCAACCGGGTACGGCAGGATTTAATGCCCTATCTGGCGGCGGAATATAACCCGCGGGTGCGGGCGGCGTTGGCGCGGCTGGCGCGGACGGCGGCGTTGGAGTTGGATTATCTGGAGGGGGAGACGGAACGGGTTTGGCCGTTGGTGGTCAGAGGAGGAGCGGATGGCGGCCAGGCAGCGGTGATTTTTGACCGGGCGGTGGTGTTGGCATTGCACCCGGCGTTGCGGCGGCGGGTATTGCGGCGGGGGTACATTGAGTTGACCGGGGAAGCGCGGCGATTGGGGGAAAGCCACCTCAGAGCAATGGCGGAACTAGCAGAGGCCAAGGCGTCGGGATTGAGTTTGGATTTGCCGGGCGGGCTGCAACTGGGAGCGGAAGGCGGACGGTTGATTTTGCGGCGGCGGGAGGAGGGAGCGGCGGCGGATTATCCGGTTTTGGCAGGGGAATATCGGTTGAATTGGCCGGCGGTAGGGGATAGGGAAACGGTTACGGAGATTCCGGGCTGGCGGGTTACGCAGCGGGTGGCGGCTTGGGGGGAGATAGATGATGGGGAGGAAGGCAATCCGTTGGCGGCGTATCTGAATCGAGGAGTTTTGGGCAGCGGCGGGTTGGTACGGGGGCGACGGCCGGGCGACCGATTGCAGCCGTTGGGGATGACCGGGGTTAAGAAGTTGCAGGATTTCTTTACGGATGCCCGGATACCCCGGGAGCGGCGGGACGGGATACCGCTGCTGGTTACGGAAGGGGGAATTGCGTGGGTGGTGGGTTGCCGTTTGGCGGAATGGGCTAAAGTTCCGGCGGAGGCCGGGGCGGATTTTCCGGTTTTGGGTATCAAGTTTGAGCGGTTGGAGTGATGGGATGGGTTTGGGCTGTATCTGGATTCGCATTGGGCGAGGGAGTGGGTGACATAAGGGGTTGGGGGGTGTAGAATGGGCGGGCGTTGGTTCTTGCGGGGGTAGGCGGGATGATGATGGCGCTGGGGGGCTAAGGCAGATTTGGCGGGAGGGAATGGCTATGGCAGAGGTGCCGGTGGTTTATACTTTGACGGTGTGACCGGCGTCGGATCGGTTGCGCGACGCGTGGCGTCGGCAGGGGATTGAGTATGAGGAGCGGCGGGTGGATCAGGGTCAGGATACCCTGGATGAGGCGCTGCTGTATGGGGATGTGGTGCCGATTATCGTTTATCCGGATGGGCGGGTGGAAATCGGGTTTGAGGGGCAGCGGGGTTGAGAAATCGGGTGACGGCCGGTAGGTCGTCCGGGTTTCCGGGATTTTCCGGCGCAATCAGGAACGGCGGAACGGTTGGCGTGGTCGTCCGGGGTTTTCCGTAGGGGGCGGATTCTTTTCGGGGTTCGCAGGAACATAAGGATTGAGGAGGTTGGATTATGGCGATGGAGACGAGCGTGGTGACGCCGCAGCGGTTCAGCGAGGGGCTGGGGTATGCGGATTTTATGGCGCAGGCGAAGGTGAACAAGGAGCGGATGGAGGGGTTTTACGCCAATTTTGAGGTGAGGGCGGGGGATGCGGCGGCGCTGCGGGAGTTGGCGGAGCGGCCGGCGGGGCCGGCGAAGTTGCTGCTGTTGGGGGAGGATTGGTGCGGGGATGTGGTGCGGGGTTTGCCGGTTTTGGCGCGGATGGCGGAGGCGGCGGGTTGGGAGCTGCGGATTTTCCCGCGGGATCAGCATCATGACATTATGAATGAGTTTCTGAAGGAAGGGCAGTGGATGTCCATTCCGACGGCGGTATTTTATACGGCGGAGCATGGGTATATCTGCCATTGGATTGAGCGGCCGGCGGTGGCGGATCGGGAGACTAGGGAGATTGAGGCGGCGATACGGGCGGAGAATCCGGAGATTAGCGATCAGGAGTTTGGGCGGGAACGGCGGCTGCGGATGGGGGCGCGGGCGGAGGCGTGGCAGCAGGCGACGGTGGAGGAGTTGATTGGGCTGCTGCGGGAGAAGGTTGGGGGGTAGGGCGGGGCGGGGTCGGGATTGGTTGGGCCGGCGCAGGTTAAGGGTGAGTGGGAAAGGATTGCAGGTAAGAGGAACCAAGTCGGGTTGGGCCAAGGCACGGGAAAGGGGGGCAGCCGTGGGGGCTGCCCCGGATTTATTTACATTGGAAGGCTCCTTTGAGGGGTGGGTTTAACTTTGGGGTAAGTCGCGGGGGGCGGAACTTCTGGCCGGAGGTTCCGCCCTTGCGGGAGGGGGTTGGCAAGGGGGCCATTGGGTTGCCTGCTCCGAGGGGTATCCTGGCTTGCATCCGCTCGGAGTTTCCCGACCCAGCTGCCTGACGGCAAACTAGACCTTGGGGTGGCTACTTACGCCGCTGGGTATGGTTGCCACTACCGGCGTTTTGGCCCAGTCCAGCTACCGGGGTTGACCGACCCTCCAGTCAACCTATTAACTCCAGCTCCTGTAGGGAAGGAATAGCGGTTTGGCGGCGGTTGGGATTTGCCGTTTTCCGCTGCTCCGGTGGGGGAAGTACGGGGCCTTAGGCCGGTTCCCCGGAGGTTAGGAGCGGGACGCTTGACGGCCGCGGGGGCCGGGGGCGTCCACAGCGCGCTGTGAGCTGTATTTCACGGTAAGCTAGCGTATCGTTTTGAGACCCGGCGTCCCGGGGCTAGGTCTGACCTTCGCAATTTTTATTATGGGGGCGGGAATTATAGTTGTCAAGATGGAAATGGGATGAATTTTCGGAATTGGTTTTGGGAATGGGAGTTCTGGATTCCCATTTTCGTGGGAATGACGGTAGGAGGGCGGGAAGGATGGTTGCTGGAGGATGAGAGTTAGGGCGGGGGAATGACGGTTGCCGGAGGATTGGGAGACGGCGGGGGAACTTTTGTAAAAGTTCCCCCGCGCCCCCTCAAAACTTTTGGGTTTGGGGGTGGTTGGGCTTGGAATGGCCCGCCCCTTGGGGTGGGTCAGAGTAATCCGCTGCGCCAGGCCGCTGGCACGGGCGAACCGCGGCTACCGGCGTTTTTTGCAGGTAGCGTCGAAATAGATTTGGCCGCCTACCCGGAACTGATAATTGCCGCCGCCGGCCAAGTTTTCGCTGTAGTAAAAGGTATCGACTACCCGGGTCGTACCGGGTTGAATCCGGATCCGGGCGCGCCCGGTCAAACGGGCGCCGCGGGCGCGGCAGGCGGCTGCCGCTTGGGCGTTAGCGTCGGCTTGACGGGCGGATACTTCCAACCAAGCCGTGTACTTTTCAGCGGTGTTGACCGCCGCGGGGCGCCCGGCCGGGGTGAACCACTGGGTGTTAGCGTTGGCTAGAGCGGTAGCGCGATTGGAGTTTGCCGCCCCCGCCGTGCTGTGCAAGCCGGTCTGCAACACACATGGGGAATAAGGCGGATGCTGTTGCGCGGCATCATAAGCCGGGCACGCCTTAAAGGTCCGGTACCGCCGCCGTTTCCGCTCCTCCCGGGGGAATTCAAAGATGAGGTCGCGGCTGACGCCGGTTACACCGGATTCGCCGTCGGTGAGGTAGCCCTCTTGGGCGGCGAGGAAGCCGCGGAAGTTGCCGCTTTGGCCGAAGTAGACGGTGTCGTCGCGTTCGTTGCGGTCGCGGCCGGCAAGCCAGGTTTCGGACTTGGTCCAGGTGTCGGACTGGTCGATGGCGCAGTAGATGGCTTTGCCGCGGTTGGCGGCGAGGGATTCGAGGATCATCGAGACGCGGGCATCGTCGGCGTCGGCAACGGCGGGGGCGGCTTGCCAGTCGTCACAGTTCCAGGGGATGGAGCGGGGGGCGGCTTGGGCGACGTCTACATAGAACAAGTGTTCAGGGGGGGGGTAGTACGGAATTGGAGGAGGTGAGGGCGGGTTCGGCGCGGCCGCTGTTAGGGGTGAAGGCGGCGGCGACCAGGAGGAGAGATAGGGTGGTCAGGGAGAGGATTAGTTTGAGGGGCAAGGGGAACATAGCGACCTCCTGGGGGAAAGTTCGAGGTGAGGTTACGGTAACAGGATGAGGCTGAGGTTGTCAACCTGGGATGTGGGGGGAATTGGGAGAGGGTGGCCTTTCTGGATCCCCGCTTGCGCGGGAATGACGGTTGTTGTTCGGGATTCCCACTTTCGTGGGAATGATGATGGGAGGGCGGGAATGATGGCTGCAGGAGGATGGGAGACGGCGGGGGAACTTTTGTAAAAGTTCCCCCGCGCCCCCTCAAAACTTTTGGAGTTGGGGAGGGCTGGTTGTGTTGAAGGTGGTTGCGGGGGCGGCATTTTAGATTCCTCGCTGCGCTCGGAATGACATGGGGGATATGCTTGGAATGACATAAGCAGTACCCCCCGCAAAAGTTTTGGGTTTGGGGATGGAGAGGGGGGAGTTCCGGGGGTTAGCCGACGGCGAGGCCGCGGATTTCTTTGGCTTTTTCGGGGAGGGGGTGGAGTTGCCAGGTTTGGCCGTTGTCTGTCGTGCCGAAGATTTGGCCGTCACGGGCGGCGCAATAGATGCGGTCAGGGGCGCGGGGGTCGAGTCGGACGGCCATCATGGTGCTGTCGGCGTTTTCCGGGGGGCCGACGCGCTCGAAGGTCTTGAAGAGGTCGCGGCTGCGGTAGAGGGCGCCCTGGCGGCTGCGGGCGGCGGCGCCGATGGAGACATAGAGGAGGTTGGGGTCGTGGGGGGCGGCGTAGAGGTCGCGGGTGTAGGTGATCGGGGAGAATTGGCCGAAGTTGATGGGGAGCCATTCGCTGCCGCGGTCGGGGCCGATGTAGGGGCCGACGCGGGTGGTGATAAAGACGGTGCGGGGGGAGGCGGCGGTGCATTGGACGCCGTGGAGGTCGAGGGTGTCCTCGTTGGGGGCCAGGGAGCCGGTGATTTCGTCCCAAGTGTCGCCGCCGTCGAGGGAGCGCATTACGCCGGCGACTTCGAGAGCGGCGTACATTTCGTCGGGAAAGTTGGGGTCGGCGGTTAAGCCGATGACGCGGGTGGGGAATGCCATACTGATTTCACTGGCGCCGCGGGGGAAGTTGAGTTTTTGCCAAGAGTCGCCGGCGTTGACGCTGCGGTAGAGTTCGCCGGGGGCGGTGCCGAGGTACATTACATTGGGGTCGCGGGGGCGGAAGAGGAAAGTCCAGACCGGCGGGGCGAGGTCGGGGTAGTCGAGGCGTTCCCAGTGGTCGCCGCGGTCGGTACTGCGGTAGGGGCCGTTTTGGGTGCCGGCGTAGATGATTTGGGGGTTGCTGGGATGGATGGCGATGCCGGGGACGATGGGGTTTGCGGGGAGGCCGTGGGTGAGTTCCTGCCAGTGGTCGGAGCCGGGGTTGAGGCGGTAGAGGCCGCTGTTTTCGGCGCCGACGTATACGTAGGTTTGGTGGTGGTTGTTGGTCACGGCGTCATCTCCTTGGCGGAAGTTGGCTAGGGTTGGGCGGTATTGCAACAAAAAGGGCAAGGGTTGTCAACTTTAAGGCGGAAAGGGGGCATTGACGGGGTTAAGGGCGGGCATTTTAGATTCCTCGCTGCGCTCGGAATGACATGGAAGGACGGACCGGGGGTAAGGGATTGGCGGCTGGGGTTAGGCCGGTTCGAGGGTGATGCGGTAGTCCTCGATGACGGGGTTGGCGAGGAGCTGCTGGCACATTTGGGAGAGTTGGGTTTGGGCTTGGGTTTGGTCGGGGGCGTCGAGTTGGATTTCGAGGTATTTGCCGATGCGGACGTCGTGGACGGCGTTGAAGCCGAGGGTGTGGAGGCCGGCGCGGACGGTGCTGCCTTGGGGGTCGTTGACGGCGGGTTTGAGGGTTACATAGATTTTGGCGAGGTACATTTTATCCTTTTGGGTGCGGCCGGCGGGTTGGGGATGGGCCGGCCGCCGGGTGTCGGGTTTAGGGGGATTCCATTACGCCGCTGGCGGTGCAGGGGGCGCCATTGGGGAATTCGGGGCCGAGGGTGCCGGCGTATTCGCGGAAGAAGCGTTCGATGCGCGTTTCGTCGACGCCTTGCATGGTGTCGAGGACGCCCCAAGCGGAGAGGGCGACGGTGTTGGGGGGGATTTGGTCGTAGTAGCGGGTGACGGCCCAAGCGGGGGCCAGCTCGAAGTTGTCCATAAAGGCGCGGAGCTGCTGGACTTGGGCTTGGTCGGGGAGATTGTAGCTGACGATGATGTTGCCGTGTTCGAGGTTGTGGACGATGCGCTCGTCAGGCATACCGTCGGGGTAGAAGCCGCAACGGGCCCACCAATCCCAATGGTCGCCGGAGGTGGGGGGAGTGGTGTTGTAGGTTACGGAGACGCCCTCGGCGACATGGCTGCGGGTGGGCATAATTTCCTGCTGCTCGCCGACGCCCTCGACATATTCGCTGCTGCCGCCGAGGCCGGAGTTGTTGGGGAGGATGCCGACGAGGCCCTCGGCGATGAAGCCGCCGATGACGAGGACGGCGACGGTGATGGCGGCGGCGATGTACCAAGGGTTGGGCCGCTTGCGAACGGGGATGGCGGCCGGAGTAGGGACGCGGCCGCTACGAGAGCGGCGGGGACGCTGGGACGGGGGCAATTTAGTTACCTCCTGAGGGTGGTTTTCTGGATTCCCGTTGGCACGGGAAGGACGGTTGACAAGGGTGTTGGTTAGAGTTCGCGGCCGGTGAGGCGGCGGTAGGCTTGGATGTAACGGTCGGTGGTGCGGGCGGTTACATCGGGGGGTAGTTCGGGAGCCGGGGGTTCCTGGTTCCAGCCCTGTTGGGTGAGCCAGTCGCGGACGAACTGTTTATCGTAGTTGGGCTGGGATTTGCCGGGGGCGTAGCCGTCGAGGTCCCAGAAACGGCTGGAGTCGGGGGTGAGGAGTTCGTCGATAAGGATAAGTTCGTCGTTGAGGATGCCGAATTCCATTTTGGTGTCGGCGAGGAGGATGCCGCGTTCTTTGGCGTAGTCGTGGGCGAATTGGTACACGGCGATGCTGGTGTCAGCGAGGCGTTGGGCCAGTTCGCTGCCGACCATTGCGGTTACTTCGGCGTCGGACATATTTTGGTCGTGGCCTTCCTCGGCTTTAGTGGTGGGGGTAAAGAGGGGTTCGGGGAAGGGATCGCCTTCGACGAGTCCGGGGGCGGTGGGTTTGCCGGAGACGGTGCCGTGGCGGCGGTATTCGCTCCAGGCGGAGCCGGTGATGTAGCCGCGGACGATACACTCGATATCGATACGCTGGGCGCGTTTGACGACCATAGCTTGGCGGGCGACTTCCGAGGGGAGGTTGGCCAGGTCGGGGTTGGCCCGAAGCAATGCGGGGGCGTCCGGGGAGTCGGCCAAGGCGACGAGGTGGTTGGGGACGAGGTGGGCGGTTTTCTGGAACCAGAAGGCGGAGATGCGGTTCAGGACGACGCCTTTGTCGGGGATGCCGGTGGGGAGGACAAGGTCAAAGGCGGAGATGCGGTCGGTGGCGACCATCAGGAGGAAGTCGGAGTTGACGGCGTAGGTGTCGCGGACTTTGCCGCGGTGCATAAGGTTGGGGAGGCCGGATTCGACAAGCATAGGTTTTTACCTGCGATTTAGATTCTGGATTCCCGCTTTCGCGGGAATGACGGTTGGTTAGGGTTTTGGGTAGTCTCCTTAGGCGGGTACGGTGGCGGGGAGGAGGCCGATGCGCTGGAAGGTGTCGTCGATGTAACGGGTATAGTAACGGTAATCGAAGAGAGATTCCAGTTCCGGGGGGGAAAGCCATTCCTGGGCTTGGGAGTCGGCTTGGAGGAGGTGGCGGAAGTCCTGGCTGGTGTCCCAGCTTTGCATGGCGTTGCGCTGGACGATGTGGTAGGCGGTTTCGCGGGCTACGCCTTTGTCCACCAGTTCCAACAGGACGCGTTGGCTGAAAATGAGGCCGCGGCTGTTTTCAATGTTGGCCCACATACGGTCGGAGTGGACGCGGAGGCCCTGGATGATGCGGGTAAAGATAGAGAGGATGTAGTCGAGGGCGAGGCAGGAGTCGGGGAGGATGATGCGTTCGGCGGAGGAGTGGCTGATGTCGCGTTCGCCCCAGAGGGCGACATTTTCGAGGGCGGTTACGCTGTGGCCGCGGATGAGGCGGGCGAGGCCGCAGATGCGTTCGGCCAGTTCGGGGTTGCGTTTGTGGGGCATTGAGGAGGAACCGGTTTGTCCTTGCCCGAAGGGTTCCTCGACTTCGTGAAGTTCGGTGCGCTGCAAGGCGCGGATTTCGGTAGCGAATTTTTCGAGGGAGGCGGCGATAAGGGCTAAGGTGGTGATGAAGTGGGCGTAGCGGTCGCGCTGGATGACTTGGTTGGAGACGGGGGCGACAGCCAAGCCGAGGCGGTGGCAGACGCGTTCCTCGACTTCGGGGGGGATGGTGGCGTGGGTGCCGACGGCGCCGGAGATTTTGCCGACGCGGATGGATTCGCAGGCGGCGGCGAGGCGTTCCTGCTGGCGTTGGAGTTCCTGCCACCAGAGGGCGAGTTTGAGGCCGAAGGTGATGGGTTCGGCGTGGACGCCGTGGGTGCGGCCCATCATGAGGGTGTCTTTGTGGGCGAGGGCTTGCTGGGCGAGGGCGTCGATAGCGGCGGCGAGTTCGTGGTGGAGGAGCTGGCCGGCGGCGACGAGTTGGAGGCTTTGGGCGGTGTCGAGCATATCGGAGGAGGTCATACCGAGGTGGAGCCAGCGGCCTTCGGGGCCGATGTTTTCGGTGATGGAGGTAAGGAAGGCGGTAACGTCGTGGCGGGTGGTGGCGAAGAGTTCGAGCATCCGGGCGTGGTTGTATTGGACGGGGCGGAGCAGAGCCATATCGGCCGGGGGGATGACGCCCTGCTCGGTCCAGGCTTCGGCGACGGCTAGTTCGACGTCGAGCCATTTTTGGTACTTGTTCGCGTCCGACCAGACTTTTTGCATGGCCGGGCGGGAATAGCGGTCAATCAAGGTTGGATTACTCCTATGCTCGAGATTTGGTGTCGTCCCATTCTACAGAGATTTTTGCAATTGGGGGGTGTCAAGACGGGACGCTAGTTGTCGACGCTCAAGGCCCAGACGAGGGAAATAACCCAACCGAGGAGGGACCAACCCAAGAACAGGTTGAGGGCAAGGATAGCGCCCCGGTTCCGCTTGCCGCGCTTAAAGGCGATGATGGTGGGCAAGAAATATACCACCAACCCGATGGCGAATGCCAACAGAAGGGCTAGTACCGCAACGATTTCCATGTTTTCTCCTGGGATTAAGGGGTTCAGGCTACGCTCTGTACAAGGTTTTCCTACAACAACTCCTGAACTTTTTTGATGATGTCGCTGAAGTCGTGGAAGGGGCGGTAGGGGATGTGGCGCTGTTCACATTCCTGGGCTAGTTGGCTGTGGGCAAAGACGGTGTCGGCTATGGCGGCGGCTTCTAAATCGGAGCGGCCATCGCCGGCGTATAAGACATAGTAGCCGAGCTGCTGGTAGCGTTGGACGACAAGGGCTTTGGGGTTGGAGGATGCGGCGGCGCCGGGGCGGGAATTGGGGTAGTAGTAGCGGATTTGGCCGCCGGGGGTAAAGCGGGTTTGGACGCAGTAGATGGGGACTTGGGGAAAGCCGGTTTTTTCGAGCAGGGCCTGGATGTAGAAGTCCAAGCCCATACTGACTACGGCCAAGGGGAAGTTGTATTGCTGGGAAAGGGCGTGGAGTTCGGCGAAGTGGGGGCGGAGGTTGGCGTTTTCCTGGACATAGGCGCACATAGTTTCCCGGTCGGCGCGGATGTGGTTGAAGGTGATTTCCTGATAGTCTTGCAGGGAGAGTTGGCCGGCGCGGAAACGGGCGCGGACGTCGGGCCAATCGGGAGCGCCGAATTGGGCGAGGAGCATTTCGGCGACATTCTGGACGGCGGCGGTGTCGTCGAAGTCGGTAAGGATGGCAGGCAGCACGGTTTAACGCTCCCGGAGTTGGCGGCGATAGTTTTCGTAGGCTTGGCGGATGGGTTCGTGGCGGAGGCCGAGGATTTCGGCGGCGAAGAAGGCGGCGTTGCGGGCGCCCCAACCGCCGACGGCCATACAGGCTACCGGGATGCCGGGGGGCATTTGGGCGGTGGCGAGGAGGGAGTCCCAGCCGTTGAGTTCGCTGGAGGTGAGGGGGATGCCGATGACGGGGAGGGTGGTCCAGGAGGCGAGGACGCCGCCGAGGGCGGCGGAACCGCCGGCGGCGGAGATGAGGACTTCGAGGCCGCGTTCGCGGGCGGTGGTGGCGTATTCCTGGACGCGTTCCGGGGTGCGGTGCGCGGACATAACGCGGACTTCGTAGTCCACGTTGAGCATTTCGAGGGTGTCGAGGGCTTCTTTGACGACGGCTTCATCGGAAGCGCTGCCCATTACTACTCCGACTAGAGGCATAGCTGTTTCCTTTCTAATTGGGTTTCTGGATTCCCGTTGGCACGGGAATGATGGTTAGGGTCTGTGGGAATGACGGTGCCGTTAAAGCATCGTGAGCCGGGATTAAAGTTCGAGTTCCTCGCGGAAGGCTACGATGAGGGCTTGTTCGAGGGCTTCCCGTTCGGGGCGGATGGCGACGCCGTTGACCATCAGGTAGAAGGAGTCTTCCTCTTCCAAGCCGAGCTCGACTTCGATGGCGCGTTCGCCGTCTTCTTCCCAAGAAAGGGTAAGGCAGATTTCTTCGAGTTCTTCCTCTTCGTCGCCGTTGAGGCTGAGGAGGTTGAAGCCGGGTTCGTCCGGGTCGTCGTCGGCTGCGGTTTCCCAGGAGTTGAAGCGGTCGATGGAACCTTGGCCGGCGAGGAGGACGGCGTTGACTTCGGCCAGGAGTTGGGTGATTTGGAGGGATTCGGCGAGTTCCCGGAGTTTAGCGCGGATGGCTTCGAGTTCGGCGTCCTCGGCGGCGGCTTCCTGGAGGCGGCGGGCGCGGGGGGCGGCGAGTTCATCGCGCAGGGTGGTCAGGGTATCCCGAAAGGTCATCAGGTTGCTCCTAGGTAGGGAGTGAGGGCGGTTAGTTTTGGGGCCGCCATTTCCGACTTATAAAATAACAGAATTGGTCAACTTCCGGGTAGTCGGCCAAGGCGAATTGTTGGCGAATTCGCTGCATGGTGTCAAGCAAGTCAAGGTAGCGGAGGCCCCAATGGCCTTGGGCCATAGTGGGAGGATATAGTCCCAAGCGTTTGAGGGCGCGCTCGGCGGTGGGGTTCCAGAGGGCAAAGAGGGTGGGGTTGGTCAGGCAGAGGAGCCAGGAAAGGAATTCGGGGCCGGCGCCGGCTAGTTTATAAGCGCCGTCGGGGGCGGCGCATTCGTTGAAGCGGACTTCGAGGGTAATCGTATCATAGAGGAGGAAGTCGATGGTGTCGCGGATGTCGGCGATGGGGTTGGCGGCGAAGGCTTGGGTTTGGCGACGGCCGGCGGCGTGGTAGAGGGTGAGGGCTTGCTGGAGGGAAAGGTCGGGCAAGCGGTCGGGGGCGAGCCATTTGGCCCGGACGCCGGGGAAGGGCCAATGGCGGCGATAGTAGCTGTCCAGTAGGCCCTGCTTAAAGGCGTCCTGATAGTCGGCGGCCAAGGCGGCGAGGTTGATGTTGGGGGGATTAGGCATTAGAGGATGTTCCAGCGGGCGGTGGTTAAGTCGCCAATGTCGCGGCGGTAGTGGGCGTGGTCAAAGTGGATTTCTTGTACGCGGCGGTAGGCGTTAGCGCGGGCTTGGGGCAGGGAGGGACCGCGGCCGACGATGGTCAGGACCCGGCCGCCGGCGGTGACTACGGTTTGGCTGCCATCGGGCTGATGAGCTAATTGGGCGCCGGCGTGGAAAATGATGGCGTCGGGGTCGGCGGCGGTATGGGTATCGGTATCCGGGTTGGATAAGCCGGTGATGGGAAAGCCGGTGGCGTAGGGGCCGGGGTAGCCGCCGGAGACCATGGCTATGGCAACTAAGGATTGGTTGGCCCAATGCACCGGGGTTTGGTTCAAGGTACCGTCAAGGCAGGCGGTCATAGCGGTTATGGGGTCGGTTTCCAGCAGGGGGAGGATTACCTGGGCTTCCGGGTCGCCGAAGCGGCAATTGAATTCGAGGACTTGGGGGCCGTGGGCGGTAAGCATCAAGCCGGCGTAGAGAATGCCGCGGTAGGGGCTGCCGCGGTGGGCCAGTTCGGTGATGACCGGCTGCATAATGGTTTGTTTTATGGTGGCGGCCAGTTCGGCAGTCCAAAAGGGCGGGGGAGTGAAGCAGCCCATACCGCCGGTGTTGGGGCCGTGGTCGTTATCGGCAACGGCTTTGTAGTCGCAGGCGGCGACGAGGGGGGAAAGGGTTTCGCCATCGCAGAAGGCAAAGACGCTGACTTCGGGGCCGTGGAGCAGTTCCTCGATTACTATGGTATCCCCGGCAGTGCCAAAGATGCGGTCGTCCATACAGGCGCGGACGGCGGCGGCAGCGGTTTGCGGGTCGGGGCAGAGGGTAACGCCTTTGCCGGCGGCGAGGCCATCGGCTTTGACGACGACGGGCTGGCGGTGGCGGGAGAGGAAATCGAGGGCGGCTTGCTGGTCAGTGAAGGTGTGGAATTGGGGGCCGGGGATGGCGGCGGCCTGCATAACTTGCCGGGCGAAACTTTTGCTGACTTCGAGTTGGGCGGCGGCTTGAGTGGGGCCGAAGGCGGGGATACCCAAGGCGGTCAGTTGGTCAACGATGCCAGCGGCCAAGGGCTGCTCCGGGCCGATTACGACCAGGTCAATGCTGCGGGATTGGGCGGCGGCGATAACGGCGGCGGTGTCCTCCGGGTTGATGGGGAGGTTGAGGGCAAGTTGGGCGGTGCCGGAGTTGCCGCCGGCGACTAAGAGGTTGGTTACTTGGGGGCTTTGGCGGAGCCGCCAGGCGAGGGCGTGTTCGCGGCCGCCGGAGCCGACGAGGAGGAGGTTCACGGGTGGGGTTTGTCTCCAGATATAGGGGTGGGTTTTGGGGGTATTATATAGCAAAGCGGGGGTAAGGAGGGAGTTAGGGCGGGTGGGGGTTACGGGATTCCTGTTGTCACGGGAGGGACTGTTTGGATGCTGGGAAGGATGTTTGCAGGGGGGAGTTGGCGGGGGGCGCTGGTGAGGGGTGGGATTTGGGGGTTAGACGGACAGGAGGTTGAGGCCGTTGATGCGCTGGAAGTGGCGGCGGTTGTTGGAGAGGAGGGTGAGGTTGTAGCGGAGGGCGGTAGCGCCGATGAGGAGGTCGAAGTCGCCGATGAGGGTACCGGCCCGGCGCAGACGGCTGCGCTCCCGGGACAAACAGGGTGGCAGTCGCGGCGTCGACATCCAGTCTGGCGATGCCGCGGGCGAGAAAGTCGAGCAATTCTTGCTCCTTGCGGGCCGGGTCAGTTCCGCCGAACACGCCATCATAGAGTTCGGCGATGGAAATGACGCTAATCGCTACGCCGGCCGGGAATAGGGGAGCCAGCCGGGTTCGGGTTCGCTCAATACCGTGCAGGTAGTCGATAACCCAATCGGTGTCCGATGAGGTACTTACGGCGGAGGCATAGCTACAACTCGACGGCGGATTGATGCCGGCTTCCCGGGCGGCGTAGATGTAACGCTTGAAGTTTTCCCAATACTCCCGCTCGTCTTTCCAGACGCCCATAGTGGCCCGGAAAGCTTCCCGGTCGGCTTCGTCGAATTTGGGGACGGGCCATTCGGAGGCGGGGCGGGTGTCCACTAAGGTTAGGCGGTATTCGACGCCTTCCTCGAGTGGCACCGGAAAGGGTTCTAGAGGGGTCAGGACGCCGTTGATTACTTTGGCTTTGACGGTGTTATACATAGCTGCGGCCTCGGCTTGGGGATTGTTGGCTCATTTTATCATTTTGCATTGGGGTTTGATATATAATTTGGCGGCAGTAAGGGCGTTATTTTCAGCAGGAATTGGGGGAATTGGCTGATGGTGAACCGGCTAAGGGGCAGTTTCGGGGATACTGATAGCGGCGGCAGCAGCGGCGATACCGGCGGTAGTAGCAGCGGCAGTGGCGGGCGGGCGGTGGCGGAGGGGGTGGTGATTGTTGACTTTGGGTCGCAATACAGCCATTTGATTGCGCGGCGGGCGCGGGAGTTGAAGGTTTATTCCGAGGTGACGCCGGCAGCAGCGGATTGGGAACGAGTTACGGAGCGGATTGTCCCCAAGGGGGTGATACTGTCCGGGGGGCCGGCCAGCGTGTATGCGGCGGGGGGCGCCGCTAATTCCCGATTGGGTTTTGGAGCGGGAGCTGCCGGTTTTGGGCATCTGCTACGGGATGCAGGCGTTGGTACATCAGTTGGGCGGGCGAGTGGCGCCGAGTGAACAGCGGGAGTACGGTTCGGCGACGGTGCGGCAGACCATCGGCGGGAATGCTTTGCTGGCGGGATTGCCGGAGTCCTTTCCGGTGTGGATGAGTCACGGCGACCGGGTGGCGGAACTGCCGGCGGGGTTCGCGGTCTTGGCGGCTACGGAAAATTCGCCGCACGCGGCGGTCAGCGATGGGGGCAAGCGGTTCGGCATCCAGTTTCACCCGGAAGTGGAGCATACGCTGCTGGGGCGGAATATCCTGGAGAATTTTTTATTGCGGGTCTGCGGATGTCGGGAGAATTGGACGCCGCAGAACTTTGTTGCCGATGCGGTGCGGGGGATACGGGAGCAGGTGGGTCAGGGACGGGTGATTTGCGCCCTTTCCGGGGGCGTGGATTCGTCGGTGGCGGCGCTGCTGCTGCACCGAGCGATTGGGGAACGGTTGACCGGCATTTTTGTGAACAACGGCTTGCTGCGGAAGGGGGAAGCGGAGCAGGTGCAGGAAACTTACCGGCGCAATCTGGGGTTGAACCTGTTGTATGTGGATGCCGGGGCGCGGTTTTTGGCCGGTTTGCAGGGGGTTACGGACCCGGAGGAGAAGCGGAAGGTTATCGGGGCGCAGTTTGTGGATGTGTTTGAGGAGACGGCGGCGGAGTTGAATGACGCCGGGTTTCTGGCGCAGGGGACGCTGTACCCGGATGTGATTGAAAGCGAAGCGCCGGAAAATGGGGCGTCGGCGCGGATTAAGACGCATCATAATGTGGGCGGGCTGCCGGATTATATGCAGTTAAAGCTGGTGGAGCCGCTGCGCTATCTGTATAAGGATGAAGTGCGGGAGGTGGGGCTGGAATTGGGATTGCCGCGGGAGATGGTGCTGCGGCAGCCCTTTCCGGGGCCGGGGCTGGCGATACGGATTATCGGGGAGGTTACGGAGGAGCGGTTGGGGATTTTGCGGGAGTGCGACGGGATTGTGCTGGAGGAGGTGCGCCGGGCTGGGCTGTATGAGGAGATTTGGCAGAGTTTTGCGGTGCTGACGGACAGCCGCACGGTGGGGGTGATGGGAGATTACCGGACTTATGGGCAGGTGTGCGCGATCCGGGCGGTGGCGAGCGTGGATGCGATGACGGCGGATTGGGTGCGGCTGCCGTATGAGGTTTTGGGGCGGATGTCGAGTCGGATCGTTAATGAGGTGGCGGGGGTGAATCGGGTGGTGTATGACATAACGAGCAAGCCGCCGGGGACGATTGAGTGGGAGTAGGGGGAGATTAGAGCCGCCGGTTGGATACGACCGGTTCCGAGGCGAGGAGACGGCGCAAGCCCGCGAGGTTGGGCAAGCCGAGGATTTCGGATAGACCGTTATCCAGGGCGCGGCGGGCCGGGCAATCCACCATATCGGGGAGGCGGGCAAACTCGGCGTCGGCTAAAGCGTTAATCGCCGGCGCAATCTTATTATCCGGATGAAACCCGGTGCTAACATCCCCCAACCAAAAGCCCATAACGCCACGCCCCCTTTTTTCAACGGCGGTTAGTTTTACAAGGGAAAGATAGGGCAGGGCAAGGCGGGTGTCAAATGGGGGGAGTAAGTCACCTTGACCCGTCAGATGTAAAAAGTTAGGGCAGGTTAGAAACCTGCCCCTAACTCGACGCCAAGTAAGCGGGATTGCTAGCTTTCACCGCGACCGCGCGCCCGATTGCAATAGCGGTGGGTAAGCCTGGCATTTTCCGGGATGGTGCGTCCGCCTTTCCAGTAAGGTTCAATGTGGTCAACAGAGGAGTCGTCGATGCCGCGAATCTGCTGACCGCAAATCATACAAGTGGGATTCGCTTCATAGAGGTCCTGCTTGAGCTCGTAGGAAAACAGACGCGGCCCTTGGTTGTCAGCATTCTGTCAAGATTTCGTCAAGCTCTTTCCCCCACGTCTCGATCCTGTAGTTCACCCGGACATCGTCGCTGGTATGGACGCTAAGGGCGTCGATGAACTTCTCGTCACTGACCAAAATGTTGATAAGAGCCTCTCGGATGGAGTCCCCTTTCTGAACAATCTGCGTCCTCAGATGCAACCGTTTGGCGAAGCAATACATTACCGCGTCGTAGAGGTTGATGTTGACCCGTCCCCATTTGCCCCCGGTTTCCGTCGCTTCGTAAATACGAAACGGGTTATTTCCAAGCACCTGACGGGTCAAGTTGACCGTATTAGTGAAAATGGTTTTCAAGGACTGGATCTCGCCCGCAGTCAGTTTCTCGTGAGCCTCCATTTCATCGTCCAAGAAACTTTCAGGGGTTTCTTGTACTTAGGGTAAGAGTGAAAAAAGGCGAAAAACCGGAGAACGGTTTCAACGTCTTTCATCCTGGGGTGTGGCCCAGAAAACCCACAAATCTGCTGGAACGCCGAGTTACCAGACAGTTCAATAATGAGATCATTGAACTGACCACGATTCACGCAATTCCGCAACTCTTGCGGTTGCAACTGGACCGCCCCAGTATTCAGACGCTCAAAAACGTCGTACTTCATATTAGGGTTAGACCCGGGTTTAATCAGGATGAGGTTGAGTGCCCGGGTCTCGATTTGGGTCTGAAGCCGTTCGGAGAGATCACGGAACATTTTCCCGTTCAGCTCCTCAATCACGCGCAACCCTTGCAAGGCAAACAGGTTGTCCAAGTAAGAGAAAACCGCGTTCAGACGCTGCTGCCCATCGACGACAACCTGTTTGCCTTCGCTATCCTCCGCCAAGTAGAAGTAAGGTACCGGAACGTCCAGCAGGATGGATTCGATGAACTTGCTCCGCTTCTTGTCGTCCCAGACCCCTCGCCGCTGGAAACTAGGCTGAAGTTCCAACCGCCCCCGCGCCCTCCGGTGGTGCAGATCGAAGGCACTAGGAGCCTGCGGCTCCCAAGCAATCTGCCTTTCCGACTCAGGGATAAAGAGCAACTCCTCCTCGTCTTCACCCTCGAACACCGGAACCTCGACCATCTCAGCAAGCCCTACCATTGCTACGCCTCCAAATCATTAAGGTCTTGGCTAATTTATCACATAACTTCAGCCAGCGCGAATCCCCACCGAAGCCAATGTGTGACTTGACATCCCTCCCCAACCCCGCTAAACTCCCTCCCAGTAACTTTAACAACCCAACAAAAACTCCCTCCGGGGCGCCATAACGGTACCATTTGGGAAGGCGGTGTGAATCCGCCGCGGTTGCGCCACTGTGAACGGGCCAAGTCTCAAACCCTTGCCCGTAAGCCAGGAACCGACCCCGGAAGGTTGGAAACCTCTACTCTGCGCTCAACGGAGACGGTTCCTCCCGCGCCCGGCATCCCTTGCCGGATGCGGCGAATCCTGACCTCACTCGGTCTTGTCCCCCGGCAGCACAGCATAGCCGGGGGCTTTTCTTTTGACTGACCTTGCCGGGACGCCTTAACGCTAACGCCCGGCCCGGACCAAGGCAAAAAGGCAAATGAACGCTGACACCGCTAACATCGCCATGACCGTCGTCGCCGTCGGCCCCGGCGACCCCAATATGCTCACCCTCCGCGGCCGCGCCGCCCTGGAATCCGCCGGCCTCATCGTCGGCTTTAAGACCGTCCTCGATGTAGTAACCGACTGGTGCGGCAATGCCGAAGTCCGCCCTATGTCCTACCGCGACCAGGAGTCCGTCCTCGAATACGCCGCCGCCCAAGCCGCCCAAGGCCGCAACTGCGTCGTCTGCTGTTGGGGCGACCTCAATGTCTCCGCCCACGAACTCCTCGCCCGCGTCCACCGCCGCGCCGGCCAAGTCGAACTCATCCCCGGCGTCAGCTCCATCCAGATTGCCTGCGCCCGCGCCGGCATCGCCCTCGAGGAATCCCTTTTTATCACCCTGCACCGCCGCGACGGCGGCGAACCGGCTTTAGCCGAACTGGAACGCTATCTCCGCGAAGGCTTGCGCCACATCATCCTGCTGCCTCGTCCCTTTGACCTGATGCCCCCGGCCATCTGCCAGGGCTTGCTTGACGCCGGCATCCCCGCATCGCGTCCCGTAACCGTCTACCAACGCCTCACCCTCGACGGCGAAACCCAATGGCACGGCGCCCTGTCCGACTGCGCCGCCCTCACCCAGGAATTCAGCGACCTGTCCATTATGCTCTTTCCCCGCCCCGCCGCCGGGGACAACTAGGCAATTAGTCAACTGAACCGTAAGGCAGGAAAACCGTTTTGACCGCTCCGCCGCAAATCGGGCAAAAATCCGTGGTGTTGGTAACTACCGCCGACACCGACCTCCTTACTGCCCACCGGGCCATCACTGCCTTGCCCGGCGGCTTTCCCCCGGTTCACGCCTTCAACCCGGTCAGCCTGGATACCGATGAATCCCGCGCCCAACTCCTGACCTCCGTTGCCGATGCCGGCGTCGTAGTGTTGCGGCTCCTCGGCGGCAAGCGCGCGATGCCTGACACCTTTGACCCTTTGGTATCCCTCTGCCGGGAACGCCGCATCCCCCTTATCGCCTGCCCCGGCCATCAGGAATGGGACGAGGATTTGATCACCGCCTGCTCCGCTCCCGTCGCCGAACTGGAAACCGTCTTTGCCTACCTGATGCGCGGCGGGATACCCAACTTCCGCAACCTGTTCCTCTTTCTCAGCGATACCTACCTCGGCAGCGACTACGGCCACGCCGCCCCGGAACCCGTGCCTTGGGAGGGTATCTATCACCCGGACGCTGCCGCCGCCGAAACCCTTGATGTGGATACCTATATCCGCCGCCGTTGCCAACCCGGCCGCCCCACCATCGGCATTCTCTTTTACCGCGCCCACTGGATGAGCGGCAATCTCCAATTCGTTGACGCCCTTATCCGCTGCCTCGAATCCCACCAGGTCAATGTCCTCCCGGTCTATTCCTACAGCCTCAAACACAATCCGGATCAAGACAACCAGCGCAGCCGCACCCTGACCACCTTTATGGCTGACGCCGCCGGCATCCCCCGGGTTGACTGCATCATCAACACCATGGGCTTGGCCATGAGCGACTTGAGCCAGGACGGCCCCACCATTGCCACCGGCTGGTCTGTGGAATTGCTCGACGCCCTCGATGTCCCCATCCTGCAAGGCATCGTCAGCACCGGCTCCCGTCAGGAATGGGCTGACAACTCCCTCGGCCTCGGCCCCATCGACACCGCTATGAATGTCGCCCTGCCCGAATTCGACGGCCGCATCATCACCGTCCCCATCTCCTTCAAAGAGGAAACCGCCGCCATCCCGGCCGTCAACGGCAATAGTAATGATAATGGTAACGGTAATGGCTCCGCCGGCAATGCCCTAGTTGCCCCCCGATTGCAGCGCTATGTTGCCGCCCCCGACCGTATGGACGCCCTCGCCCGCCTCGCCGCTAAATGGGCCAACCTCCGCCGCAAAGCCAACGCCGACAAGCGTATCGCCATCATTATGAGCAACTACCCCACCAAAGACGCCCGCATCGGCAACGCCGTCGGCTTGGACACCCCCGCCTCGGTAATCCACCTCCTCCACGCCTTGCAGGACGCCGGCTATCATGTATCCGACATCCCCACCGACGGCGACGAACTGGTCCACCGCATCATCGCCCGTTGCAGCAACGACCGGGATACCCTTACCGAGCAACAACTGCAACTGGCCGCCGGCACTGTTACCCGCCGCCAGTACGCCCAATGGTTCAATACCTTTGCCCCCGCCGTCCAACAGCAGTTGCTCAACGCTTGGGGCGACCCGCCCGGCCAAGTCTATCGCTCCGGGGATACCCTTGCCATAGCCGGCTTGCAGCTCGGCAATATCTTTGTCGGCTTGCAGCCCCCCCGCGGCTTCGGCGAAAACCCCATCTCCGTCTATCACAGCCCCGACTTGACGCCCACCCACCATTACCTTGCCTACTACCGCTGGCTGAACGACACTTTCCAGGCTGACGCGATGATTCATATCGGCAAGCACGGCACCCTGGAATGGCTCCCCGGCAAGGGCATTGGCATTTCCAACGCCTGCTACCCGGAAGTAGCCCTCGACGACTTGCCCCTCTTTTACCCCTTCATCATCAACAACCCCGGCGAAGGCACCCAAGCCAAACGCCGCGCCCACGCCACCATCATCGACCACCTCATCCCCCCCATGACCACCGCCGACAGCTACGGCGACATTGCCAAACTCGAGCAGCTCCTCGATGAACACTACCAGTGCCAAACCTTGGATCCGGCCAAACTCCCGATGCTGGAAAGCCAGATTTGGGAAATGGTCCAGCAAGCCGAACTCCACCGCGACTTGGGCGTTGACGCCCCGCCCGACGACTTCGGCGAATTTATGCTGGAAATCGACGGCTACCTCTGTGAAATCAAGGATGTCCAGATTAAAGACGGCTTGCACACCCTCGGCCAGCCGCCCACTGACGCCCAACTCGTCGGCTTGCTTTCCGCCCTCACTCGCCTTGACAGCAGCGGGATACCCAGCCTCCGCCGCGCCTTGGCCGACGCCCTCAGCATTGACTACCCGGCTTTGCTCAATGACCCGGCCCAGCCGGTCAATGGCAATCTGCCCCCCCAGTTGCTGGCATTAGACCCGGAAACTCCGCTCCGCAGCGCCGGCGACCTCATCGAACGCCTCGAACTCCTCGGCCGCCAAGCCTACGAACTGCTAATGGCCGGCGGTTTCCAACCCGACCAGGCCCCGGCCATCGCCGCCCAACTCCTCGGCCATCCCGACCCGGCCGTGACCGCCGTCCTCCGCTATGTTGCCGACTTCATCTATCCCGCCCTGCTGCGTACCCGCGATGAAATCGGCAACCTGCTCCGCGGCTTGGACGGCCGCTTCGTCCCCCCCGGCCCCAGCGGCGCCCCCACCCGGGGCATGGCTAACGTCCTCCCCACCGGCCGCAACTTCTACTCCGTCGACCCAAAAACCCTGCCCTCCCCCACCGCTTGGGAAGTCGGCCAAGACCTTGGCAACGCCCTCCTCGCCAAATACCTGCAAGAGGAAGGCGGCTACCCCGAAATGGTCGGCGTGGTGGTCTGGGGAACTTCCGCTATGCGTACCCACGGCGACGACATCGCCCAAATTATGTACCTCCTCGGCGTCCGCCCGGTCTGGCAAGCCGAAAGCCGCCGCGTCTCCGGCATCGAGATCATCCCCCTGTCCGAACTCGGCCGCCCCCGCATTGACGTCACCGTCCGTATCAGCGGCTTTTTCCGCGATGCTTTCCCCAACCTCATCTATCTCCTCGACCAGGCCGTCGAGCAGGTCGCCGCCCTCGACGAACCCCCGGAACAGAACTACATCCTCAAGCACCTCCAAGAGGATTTGCAGCAACAGCCGGAAACCCGGGCCTCTGACCCGGAAACCGCCGAACCCCAAAACCGCGCCGCTTCCCTCTACCGCATCTTTGGCAGCAAACCCGGCTCCTACGGCGCCGGCATCCTCGCCGCCATCGACGAACGCAATTGGGAATCCGTCGCCGATTTAGCCGAAGTCTATACCGCTTGGGGCGGCTACGCCTACACCCGCCAGGACTTCGGCGTCCATGCCCGCCCCCAATTCCGCCAGCGCTTCGGCCAAATCGTCATCGCCGCCAAAAACCAGGACAACCGCGAACACGACCTCTTCGACAGCGACGACTATATGCAGTACCACGGCGGAATGATTGCCACCGTCCGCGCCCTCTCCGGCCGCAACCCCCGCCAATTCTTTGGCGACAGCTCCGACCCTTCCCGTTCCCGCGTCCGCGATTTGCAGGACGAAGCCCGCCGCGTCTTTCGCAGCCGCGTCGTCAACCCCAAGTGGATGGACTCTATGCGCCGCCACGGCTACAAAGGCGCCTTCGAGCTGGCTGCCACCGTGGACTATATGTTTGGCTACGATGCCACTGCCCAGGTCATCGAAGACTGGATGTACGCCGATGTCACTGCGGAATATGTCCTCAACCCCGAAATGCAGCAGTTCTTTCGCCAAAGCAATCCTTGGGCCTTGCGCGGCATCGTCGAACGCCTCCTCGAAGCCATCGCCCGGGGAATGTGGGAAAACCCGCCCCCGGAACTCCTCGCCCAACTCCAGGAACTTTACCTCGAACTCGAAACCGACCTCGAAGCCCGTCAGGAAGCCCCCTCGCAATAAAACTGGACAACTAACCGGGCAATGTCCATAATGGGCTTGCTGAACCTAACGCCTACGGGAGGCTGCTATGGAAATACTGACCGAAATCATCCGCGAACTCACCGCCAACGACCGTATGCTCTGGGTGGTCGGCGGCGGCGAAGTCGCCAGCGAAAACAACTCCACCGGCATCAAAACGCCGGACTTCAGCAACGGCTGGATTACCATCCAAGCCGACAACTGGCATTTCCACCTGGCCGAGGCCTCCGTCAACGGTATCCAGTTCGTCGAAGCCGACAGCCACGGCGGCCTCAAATCCTTCTACGTCCGCTTCTCCAAGGACTGGGAGGAAACCCTGGTGCGCTGCTACTTCCCCAACCCCTACCTCGACGACAGCCTGAACCGCGTCGACTTTCAGCCCGAACGCTACCAAGCCTTCCTCGAAATGCGCGACCGCTACATCGGCCGCGAGGATGGCATCGTCTATGTCCAACGGTAGCCCCCCATCGGGAATCCCGCCTTGCCCCGCTAGCCAGCCCCTTGAATCCCCGGCCGCAAGGCAATAGACTACCCCAACCGTATCCGCAGAACCCTAATCCAACCCTCAAACCATCAATACAACAGGAGGCAAAACCTATGTTGACCGTATTGCGCAGCGTATTCGGCGACCGGACTACCCCGGTCTGGGCCCCCTGGCTCCTCCTCGGCGCCGGCGTCCTCTACTTCGCCGGCTATGTCGACGCCAGCGTCCACGGCGCCGCCATCGGCTCCCCGGCCATCCTCGGCGCCGTCCACGAGTTCTTTCACCACGCCCGCCACGTCGCCCTGATGTGCCACTAGACCGACCAGCGCCGCCGGCCATTCCGGCCGGCGGCGCGGCCCTAAAGAGCCATCCCCTTTCCCTTATCCGCCTTGCGCCGCCAAGCCGGGTTAGTCCTTTGTGCCAACGGTTAAGGTCAGATCCACCGGTTCGGGAGAATATCCTATGCGTTCCGCCACGAACATAATGCCCTTGGCCCTCATTATGGGCGCTATCGCCGGCTTGCTCGTCGGCGGCTTTCTCAACATCTTTAATGTGCCGGTTATGGAATGGGCCATAAGCCTCGAGGAAGCCGCCGCCGCTGCCGAAGCCGACCCGGGCGCTGCCCTTGAGGTCGAAGTCGGCGGCATCTCCGTATCCTTGGGGATGCAGCGCATCGGCCTTGTCGCCGGAATGGCCGTATTGGGCGTAGTCTATGCCGCCCTGTTCACCGGCTTGTACCATCTGGTACGCCGCGCCGCCCCCGGCTGGAATGTCTGGGCTTGGGCTATCATTGCCGGCCTCCTCGGCTTTTGGGCCGTATCCCTCTTTACCCAAATTAAATACCCCCTGAACCCGCCGGGCATTGGCGAGGAAGCCTCCCTCCTGTCCCGGCAAGCCTTTCAATTCCTGTTCATCCTACTTTCCCTGACCGCTGTCGCCGCCGGCTGTTGGCTGACTGCTCTTATCCACCAATCCGGCGTCCGCGGCGGGCAACGGTTCTTGCGCTACGCCGGTGCGGGATTGGCTTACGCCGTCGTCGCCCTGATCCTGGCTTACGCCATCCCCGGCAATCCCGACCCCGTCCCGGAATGGCTGCCGGAGTCCCTGGTCATAATGTTCCGCGCCTTTTCCGCCCTGGGACACTTGCTCCTGTGGCTGACCATCGCCTTGGGCGTAGCCGGCTACATCCGCTATCAGGAACGGGAAATCCGGGCTTACTCCCCCGCCGAAACCGTCGCCCGTTAGCCCCGGCTGGGTAGCCGTAATTCCAACCCATCAGGAGGCCGCGCAACTTGACCCAACCCGCCGCCGAACCCTCCTTCCCCTTCACCGCCATCGTCGGCCAGACCGCGATGAAGCGCGCCCTCCTGCTTAACACCGTCAACCCCAAAATTGGCGGCGTCCTGATCCGCGGCAAAAAAGGCACCGCCAAATCCACCGCCGTCCGCTCCTTGGCCGCCCTCCTCCCCGAAGTTGCCGTACTCCCCGGCTGCCCCTACAGCTGCCCCCCGGAAAGCCGCCAGGGCCTCTGCCCCCGCTGCGAATCCGGCAGTCCTGACGCCCCCTCGGTTCACCGCCAAGTCCGTATCGTCGATCTCCCCGTCGGCGCCAGCGAGGACCGTCTCGTCGGCTCCCTCGATATCGAGCAAGCCATCAAAACCGGCAGCAAAAGTTTCGAGCCGGGACTCATCGCCGCCGCCCACCGCGGCATCCTCTACATCGACGAAGTTAACCTCCTCAACGACCACCTCGTCGATGTCCTGCTCGACGCCTCCGCTATGGGCCGCAACTATGTCGAACGCGAAGGCGTCTCCGTCAGCCACGCCGCCGAATTCATCCTCGTTGGCACTATGAATCCCGAGGAGGGCGATTTGCGCCCCCAACTCCTCGACCGCTTCGGCTTGGCCGTCGAAGTCGAGGGCATAATGCCCCCCCCGGAACGCCGGGAAGTAGTCCAACGCCGCATCGCCTACGAAACCGACCCCTTTACTTTCATCTCCGCTTGGCAGCCTGCCGAAACCCAGGAACGCCAGCGCCTCCTCAACGCCCGGCGGCTGTTGCCCCAAGTCCAGGTGGGCGACGACTTCCTCGCCTTGATTACCGACATCTGCGCCGAATACCAGGTCGATGGCTTGCGCGGTGACATCGTAATGTATAAAACCGCCGCCACCATCGCCGCCTACGCCGGCCGTGCACAAGTCAATGTGGACGATGTGCGCGAAGCCGCCCAACTGGCCTTGCTCCACCGCCAGCGCCGCCAGCCCTTCCAGCAGCCCCACCTCGTTACCGAACAGCTCGACCAAATGCTCGACGACTTCCAAAACCAATCCCGCCCCCGCGAACCTCAGGACTCCAATTCCCCGGACTCCAGTGACCCCGACGCTGACACCGACTCCTCCGGTTTAGCCCCCCCGGATCCTCTGCCGGATGAAAACCCCGACCCGGACTCCGCGCCCGGGTCTGGCCCCCAAGAACAGCACTTCGCGACCGGCAGTCCCTACTCCATCCAATCCCTGCTCCTACCACCGCCCGACCGCCGGGAACGCCCCGCCGCTGGCCGCCGCGCCGTCACCGTCAGCAGCGACTCCGCCGGCCGCTACATCCGCGCCCGCATCCCCCCCGACACAGCCGCCGATTTAGCCCTCGACGCCACCCTCCGCGCCGCCGCCCCTTACCAGCAAAGCCGCCGTCAATCCCATGACCCCAACAACACCGCCCCATCCCTGCTCATTGAACCTTGGGACATCCGGGAAAAAGTGCGCGAAACCCGCACCGGCAGCCTCATCCTCTTTATCGTCGACGCCAGCGGCTCCATGGGCGCCCAGCGGCGCATGATTGCCGTCAAAGGCGCCATCCTTTCCCTCCTCCTCGACGCCTACCAACGCCGCGACCGGGTCGCCCTCATCACCTTCCGCGGCACCCAAGCCCAACTCCTGCTCCCCCCCACCAACAGCGTCGACCTGGCCCAACGCTACCTTGACGACTTGCCCACCGGCGGCCGCACCCCCTTATCCGGCGGCCTCTACCTCGCTTTGGAACTCCTCGCACGGGAACGCCTTAAAGACCGCGACACCCTCCCCTTGGTCGCCCTTCTCTCCGATGGCCGCGCCAACATCCACCTCGATGGCAGCCCCGGCAAACCCACTGATGAAGTCCACGAACTGGCATCCCTCTTTCCGGAAAAAGCCATCCCCGCCGTTGTCATCGACACCGAACTGGACTTCATCAAACTCGAACTGGCCCGCCCCCTGGCTCAAGCTATGGGCGCGCGCTACCTCAAACTCGATGACCTCCGCGCCGACTCCCTGGCCGCCGCCGTAACCGCTCAACAGCCCACCGCATCCCCTACCTACTAGCCCCCACTATGTCATTCCGCGGCGCAGCCGCGGAATCTCAACCAAAAACCCAAAAGTTTTGAGGGGGTGCGGGGGAACTTTTACAAAAGTTCCCCCGCCGTCTCCCCATCCTCCAGCAAATCGGCACCCCCACTCTCCCTATGTCATTCCCACCCCTCGACCGTCCTTCCCACGAAAGTGGGAATCCAGAACCTCAATCTTTAACCAATCTGAAAATTAGTCCCATTTACCTATTGACATAACCCAAAACCCCGTGCTATCCTTAAATCGTCACGGTTAACCGGGCCCCTGGACGCAGGGTCTTAACGATTCGCTAGCTTACCGTTGCCTACAAGCCCACTTCGCGAGGTGGGCCCCGCAAACCCTCACCCGGCTTGCGGGCGCCCCTACTCCATTACCCCCGGGGAAACGGGATTAAGGCCCCCAATCCCCAAGTCTTGGGAAACGGCAAATCTCAATCGCCGTAAGAGTTGGTGCTAGGTTGACTGGAGGTCGGTCAACCAACGGTAGCAAGACTGGGCCACTTGCCGCAAGGGCAACCATACCCAACCGGCGTAGCAGCCAATTCAAGGTCGCGCTATCGTCCTCGGCAGTCTGGTCGGGAAACTCCGGGAGGATGCAAGCCAGGATACCCCCCAGAGCAGGCAACCCAATGACCAGCCTTGCCAACCGCCTCCCGACCAGGCGGAAACCGCGGCCGCGGTTTCCGCCTATTCCGGTTTCTCCCAAAATTCCCCAAAACCCCCGCCCCAAGTTATTTACAATTCCCCTTTTCTATTGTTACCCTTTCCCTTGCCTTGACATAATCCGCTTAATCCCGGCGGATAATCTCCCGTCCTTGGCGGAGTTGCCCCGTGTCCCGCGTCCTCCCCTACGCCGATATGGACAAAATCCTGTCCCTCTCCAAGCGCCGCGGCTTCGTCTTTCAGAGCAGCGAAATCTACGGCGGCCTGGCCTCCACCTGGGACTACGGCCCCTTGGGCGTCGAACTCAAACGCCATGTCAAAGAAGCCTGGTGGCAGTCCGTCATCGTCCAACGCGACGATATGGTCGGCCTCGACGCCGCCATCCTGATGTCCCCCCAAGTCTGGATCGCCAGCGGCCATGTCGCAAACTTCTCCGACCCCCTTGTCGAATGCCGCCAGTGCCACCTCCGCTTCCGCGCCGACCAGCTCGAAACCGAAACCTGCCCCGAATGTGGCGGCGACTTCACCGAACCCCGCCGCTTCAACCTCATGTTCCGCACCTTTATGGGCCCCGTCGAGGACACCGGCCACGAAGTCTTTCTCCGCCCCGAAACCGCCCAGGGCATCTTTGTCAACTTCAAGAACGTCCTCAACTCCACCCGCAAAAAACTCCCCTTCGGCATCGGGCAAATTGGCAAAGCCTTCCGCAACGAAATCACCCCCGGCAACTTCACCTTCCGCACCCGTGAATTCGAACAGATGGAAGTCGAGTTCTTTGTCAAACCCGGCACCGAGGAGCAGTGGCTACAGGAATGGGTCAACGCCCGCTTCAACTGGTACCTCCGCTACGGCATCCGCCGCGAAAACCTCCGCCTCCGCCGCCACGACCCCGACGAACTGGCCCACTACGCCCGGGATACCTATGACATTGAATACCGTTTCCCCTGGGGTTGGGGCGAACTCGAAGGCATCGCCTCCCGCACCGACTTTGACCTCGGCCGCCACGCCGCCGCCAGCGGCGAGGATTTAACCTACTTCGACGAGGAAACCCGGGAACATTTCCTTCCCTATGTCATCGAACCCTCCGGCGGCGTCGACCGGGCCGCCCTGGCCTTCTGGCTCGACGCCTACGATGAGGAACCGGACGGCAACGCCATCCGTGTCGTCTCCCATATCCATCCCCAACTGGCCCCCATCACCGTGGCCGTGCTGCCGCTCAGCCGCAACGCCCGCCTCACTCCCACCGCCCGCCGCATCCACGACCAACTCCGCCGCCACTTCAGCGTCCAGTACGATGACGCCCAAAGCGTCGGCCGCCGTTACCGCCGCCAGGATGAAATCGGCACTCCTTGGTGCGTCACCGTCGACTTTGACACCCTCGACGACCACCAAGTCACCATCCGCGACCGGGACACTATGCACCAAATCCGTATCCCCGTCGCCGACCTGGTACCCATCCTCCAGGACAAACTCGAACACAACTGGTAATTCCACCCGCCGGGATACCCAACCCGCCCGGACGGAAATAACAAAGAGGATTAGGCTATGACCACAAATCTGGTCGCGGAAACCCTGCGCGGTGGCCTGTTCACCCGCTTGGTCGGCAAGCGTCTCCTCTACTTTCAGGAAGTCGCCTCCACTATGGACGAAGCCCTTCGCCGCGCCGAGCGCGGCACCGACGAAGGCACCGTCGTTGTCGCCGAAACCCAAACCGCCAGCCGCGGCCGCCACGGCCGTACCTGGGTATCCCGCTCCGGCAACCTCTATCTCTCCCTCGTCCTCTATCCCACCCTCGCAACCCTGCCCTATCTTAACAGCCTTTGCGGCGTCGCCGTCGTCCGCGCCATTACCCACATCAGCGGCCTCAAACCCCGCATCAAATGGCCCAACGACATCCTTCTCGACGGCAAAAAAGTAGCCGGCATCCTCGTCGAAAGTGCCATCGCCGGCAACGCCGTCCGCTACGCCATCGTCGGCATCGGCGTCAACGTCTCCCTCGACCCGGCTGAAATCGACGAACTAGCTGACGCCGCCATCGGCTTGAATCAAGTATCCGCCGGCGACATCCCCCGGGATGAACTCCTGCGCGAAATCCTCCAACAACTCGATGCCCTCTACAGCCAACTCAACCGCGGCGAAACCCCGGTCGAGGAATGGCAGGAACTCCTCGACACCCTCGGCCAGCGCGTCAAGGTATCCTGGCACGGCGAAAAATATCTCGGCCACGCCGAAAGCATCGACGAACTCGGCAGCCTCCTCCTCCGTCAGGACAACGGCCAACTGTCAACCTTCGCCGCCGGGGATGTAACCTCCCTGCGCACCAAGAACGGGTAGCCCCGATGCCTCTGGAAAAACTCAACCTTGACGGGCGCGTTGTCGTCATCACCGGCGGCGGCACCGGCTTGGGTCTGGAAATGGTCCGCCACTTGGCAAAAGCCGGCGCCGACCTGATTATCGCCGGCCGCCGTCCCGCCCCCATTGCCGCCGCCGCCAACGAAGTTACCGCCCTCGGCCGCCGCGCCCTTGCTGTCCCCACCGATGTCAGCGACTCCGCCCAAGCCAATCATCTTATCGCCGCCGCCCTTGACCACTTCGGCCAAGTCGATGTGCTGATTAACAACGCCGCCCTCGTTTCCGACACCGTCCCCACGCCGATCTGGGAACTCAGCGATGACCAATGGCAAGTCGCCTTGGATGTCAATTTGAGCGGCGCTTTCTACTGCGCCCGCGCCGTATCCAAGCCTATGGTTGACCGCGGCCAGGGCAAAATCATCAATGTATCCTCCGGCTTCGGCTTGCGCGGCGGCCGGGATATATATACCTACTGCTGCACCAAAGGCGGCATCCTCCAACTGACCCGCACCCTTTCCTTCAGCCTGGCCCGCTACGGCGTAACCGCCAATACTATTGTCCCCGGTTTCATTCCCACTGCCGGCACCGACTCCGACATTCGCGACGCCCTGCCGCCCTCCGGCGCCTTTCTCCCCACCGGCCAGTTGGGCCGCCCCCAGGACATTGGCCCGGTTGCCGTCTTTCTATCAGCCCCCGCCTCCGACTATATGACCGGCGAAACCTTTACCCTTGACGGCGGCGGCTTGGCCGCCGGATTAGCCCCCGCCGGTCACGCCCCGTTAATTCCCCTGGAAACCTAGTGGAGACTTGGCCCCGCTATGCCCATCCTCGAGCAATACAGCCTTGCCGGCCAAACCGCTATCCTGGCCACCGCCGGCGGCCCGGACGCCCCCTTTCTGGCCCCAGCTCTTGCTGAAGCCGGCGCCGCCGTCTTTGCCATTGCCCGCCGCCAAGACCTCCTCGACCCCATCCTTGCCGCCCTCGGTAGCGGACATGACGGTATCGTCTCGGAACTGGACACCCCGGCCGCTGTCTCCCAGACCTTGGCCGCCTTTGACCGCCGGCATCGCCGCGTGGACATCCTGGTCAACGCCGGCCGCAGCGAATTCTACCAACCTTTGCTTGAAATTACCCCGGAACATTGGGATGCCGTTCACTCCCGCAACCTCCGCGCCGCCTTTCTGCTCAGCCAGCAAGTCGGCCGCCGTATGCTCGACCAGCAGTACGGCCGCGTAGTCAATATAATTTCCGGCCTTGCCGAGCGGGGCATGGTCAACGCATCCGCCTACGCCGCCAGCCAAGCCGGCCTGCTCTCTCTAACCCGTTCCCAAGCCGTCGAGTGGGGGCCGCACAACATCCGCGTCAACGCCCTCGGCATCGGCTGGACTACCGCCGCCGAAATTCCCCCGGAAGTCCAGCAGCAGGAACGCCTGGTACGCTACATCCCCCTGCGCCGCAAAGGACACCCCGCCGAACTTGGCCCCCTGCTCGTCTATCTCTGCTCCGCCGCCTGCGACTACACCACCGGCCAGCCGGTCTATATCGACGGCGGCCTCAACGCCCATCCCTAGTTGCCCCCCTTAGCCGGCAGGAGTAAAATATCCCCCTATGGCAACGCAACCGGTTACACGCCTCCGGGGAATGTACGACCCCTCCCGAGCATCCTGCCGCCACCAGCGGGAATTGCAGGATGCCTTGACGGGGTTAATCGGCAGTTACGGCTACCAACTGCGCGCAACCCCCATCCTCGAAGCCACCGAACTCTTTCTCCGCAAATCCGGCGGCGACCTGGCTTCCCGGATGTATAGCTTTGTTGACGGCGGCGGCAACGCCGTAAGCCTCCGCCCCGAGTTCACCTCGCCCCTGATGCGCTGCTATCTGGAACAAGCCGCCGACCTGCCCCGGCCCACCCGTTGGCAGTACGCCGGCCCCGTTTTCCGCTGCGATGCCGCCCACCCGGAAACCAGCGGCCAGTTCACCCAAGTAGGCGCGGAGCTACTGGGTTCCGACAGCCTGATGGCCGACGCCGAACTGCTAACCTTGGCCGCCCAAGTGCCATTGCAGCTTGGCATAACCGATTGCCGCCTCGAACTCGCTGATTTGGATGTAGTGCAAAGCGTTCTCGACACTACCGGGGTTTCCGACCGGGCCCGCGCCTTTATAATTGCCAATATCCCGCAATTGCGCCGCGGACCAGCCGCCCTCCCCGAAATTGCGGAACGGGCCGCCCAACTCCACCTCGGCGACCGCAGCCCGGAAAATCAGGAACTCAGCGCCGCCCTCGTCGGCTTGGATGATGACCAAGCCCGCCAGGTAATTCAAGGATTCCTCCAGTGGAACGGCGGCGACCGCCGCCGCTTCGGCCAGCGCGACCCGGAACAGGTAGTTGACCGCTTCCTCCGCAAGCTCCGCGGCAGCGACGAACCGGCCCGACTGGAGCGCGGCTTGGCTTTAGCCGCCGAATTAGCCGCCCTGAACGGCCCGCCCTTCGCAGTTTTGCCAGCCGCCCGGCAGGTAGTCGCCAAAGCCGGCGCCGACCCGTCAGCCCTGAACCGGTTAGCGGAATTGTTGGAAATCCTGACCGCCGCCCCGGAATTAAGCGATCTGCTCACCATTGATTTCGGCTTGGCCCGGGGCTTGGCTTACTACAACGGCATCGTCTTTGAGGTCAAACATCCCGACTGTCCTAGTCCTTTGGGCGGCGGTGGCCGCTATGATAGTTTAGCCCGCGCCTTGGGCAGCCCCCAGGATATTCCCGCCTTGGGCTTTGCCTATACCCTGGAAAATCTGTTAGCATTAACCGGCCCGTCCACCAACGGCCGGCCAGAAAAACCGGCGGCGACTCTGGTTATCCCGACCACCCCGGAAAGCCGTATCCCGGCATTTCAAGCCGCCCAAAACTTGCGGCAAGTCGGCCAACCGGTTGAACTGGAAGTTTGCGGCCGGGACTTGCCCCAAAGCTTGGCTTACGCTGCCAGCCGGGGCATAAAATCGGCGCTGTTAATCCACTCCGACGGAGCGCAGACCGCCTGCGATGTTGACTAATTCCAAGTTGAACAACGGCCTGCTCCGAGAACCCCGGCAATACGCCCCGGGGGACGCCGCCTTGCGCCTGGTCATCCCCAGCGATGGCGAACTCTATGAGCCGACCCTCAACTACCTGCGTTCCTGCGGCTTGCCGGTCAGCCGCCCCAACGCCCGCCGCTACACCGCCGCTATTCCCGCCCTGCCCGGCGCCGAAGTGCTTTTCCAGCGCAGCGCCGACATCACCGGCAAAGTCGAGGAGGGCAGCGCCGAATTGGGCATCACCGGCCTTGACCGCTACCTCGAATACCGCAGTGACCCGTCCCAAGTGGTCAGCTTGATGGACGACCTCGGCTACGGCAGCTGCGATTTTGTGCTGGCCGTCCCCGACTCTTGGCTCGATGTTTCCTCCATCGACGACTTGGCCGACTTGGCCCTCGAGTTTCGGCAGGAAGGCAAGCAGCTGCGGATTGCTACCAAGTATCCCCGGCTGCTGCGGGAATACCTGTTCCACCGCGGCATCAACTACTTTACCCTGGTCGCCGTCAGCGGCGCCTTGGAAGCCGCCCCCTTTGCCGGCTATGCCGACTTGATTGCCGACTTGACCGCCACCGGCGCCACCCTGCGGGAAAACCGCCTTAAAACCTTGGAGGGCGGTACTATCCTTAGTTCCCAATCCTGTCTTATCGGCAACACCACCACCCTGCTGCAATCCCGCCGGGCCTTGTGGCAGGCCCGGGAACTGGTCGATCTGCTGGAAGCCACGATGCGCGCCGAACCCTACTATCGTTTAACCGTCAATGTGCGCGGCCGCTCCCCGCAGGAAGTCAGCGCCACCGTGCTGACCCGTCCCGAAGTGTCCGGCTTGCGCGGCCCCACTATTGCCCCGGTCTATAACCTCGAGGAACAGGACTGGTACAGCGTCAGCCTGCTGGTGCCGAAAGAGCGGTTGATGGAAGCCGTGGACCATCTGCGCGATTGCGGCGGCGTTGACATTTCCGCCTCCCAAGTCAACTACCTTTTCAAGGGCCGCTCCGCCGCCCTGAACCGGCTGTTTGACGCCGCCGGAATCAGCCCCGCCGCCCGGGAGGTTTAGCCGATGCCTAACCTGCCGATGCACCTCTACATCGCCCGGCAAGTAGCCGAGGAACTGGATTGGGGCTATGTCCACGACTATATGGGCAGCTGTTTCCTCGGCTCCACCGCTCCGGACATTCGCGCGATGACCAAAGGCCGCCGCGAGGATACCCACTTCGCCCCGCTGTCCCTGGAAACCGTGGGAACCGGTACTCGGCGGATGTTCGACCTGCATCCGGAACTTGTTGACGGCAACGGCCACTCCTCGGCCACCCGCGCCTTTGTCCTCGGCTATGTAACCCACCTCACCGCCGACGAAGTGTGGATTACCACAATGTACCGGCCCCACTTCTCCCGGGAGAACAACTTGGCTGGGGACGAAGTCGCAGCCCAAATCTGGGACCGCGTCCTGCAACTGGATTTGGATCGGCAAGTCATCCCCGAACTCCACCGCTTTTCTTGCCATGAGAATGGCATCGACCGCAGTATCGTTGCCAACGGTGAACAGGATGTAGCCATACCCTTTCTAGCCGCCGCAGCCCTGGCCGAATGGCGGCAGTGGGTAACTCGCTTTATGGGCTGGGATTTTGATTGGGAACGGCTGAAACGCGCCCTCAATCGTATGTACCGGGATGATGAAGCCGTGCAGCAGTCCGTCGACCATTTCCTGGCTGGTATGCCGGCTACCCTCGAGGCTGTCTATGCCCAAATCCCCCGGGAAAAGCTGACCGCCTATCAGGAGCGGGCGGTGCAGCAAAGTTTGCTACAGGTGAAAGAGTATCTTGGTGAAACTTAATCTGGTCCACGGCTTGGCCGCCGCTACGGACGTCCTGACCCGCATCGATCCGCTCGACCTGGATTCCTTGCCCGAATCCGTAGCGGAACGGACGCGCCAGGTCTTTGGCCCCGCAGTAACCCCGGAGCAGTCGGTAGTAACGATGTTGCGGGATGTGCGCCGGGAAGGCGACGCCGCCCTCCGCCGCTACGCCCAACTCCTTGACGGCGTAGAATTAACCGAATTTCGGGTAGCGGATGGGGAACTGGCCCAGGCCCGCGCCGCCATCTCCCCGGAACTGGAGGCCGCCCTGCAACTGGCCTCCCGGCGCATTGCCGACTTTCATCAGTCCACCTTGCCCCGCCATTGGGTTGACTTGGCCCAAGGCTTGGGCGAAATGGTGCGACCACTGGAACGGGTCGGCTTGTACGCCCCCGGCGGCACCGCCGCCTATCCCTCCACCGTGCTGATGACCGCCATCCCCGCCCGGGTTGCCGGCGTCAAAGAAATCATCCTCACCACCCCCCGGCGCGGCGCGGAGCCGTTGAACCCGGCAGTAATGGCCGCCGCCCAAATCGCCGGCGTCGACGCCGTGTATCAAATTGGCGGCGTGCCGGCCATCGCCGCTATGGCCTACGGCACCCAATCCATTGCCAAAGTGGACAAGATTTGCGGCCCCGGCAACATCTTTGTCGCCTATGCCAAAAAGCTCGTCCAGGGCCAGGTGGATATTGACGGCATCTTTGGCCCCACCGAAACCATTGTTATCGCCGACGACACCGCCCACGCCGACTTTTGCGCCGCCGACTTGATTGCCCAAGCCGAGCATGACCCTTTGTCCACCGCCATTCTCGTAACCAATTCCCCCGGCTTGGTGGAACGGGTCACGGACAAACTCGAGCGGCGGTTGTCCACCCTGGAGCGCGGCGATTTAGCCCGCAATGCTCTGGAACGGCAGGGGCGTATTGTGCTGGTCGCTACCCTCGACGAAGCCGTAGAATTGGCTAACCGCATTGCCCCGGAGCATCTCTGTATGATGGTAGCCGACCCTTGGGCTTGGGCCGGGCAAGTCAAAAACGCCGGCGGCCTTTTCCTGGGCGAGTTTTCCCCGGAAGTGATGGGCGACTACATTGCCGGCCCCAGCCATGTAATGCCCACCGGCGGCACCGCCCGTTTCAATTCCGCCCTCAGCGTCCACCACTTTATGCGGACTATGCCGGTAGTCGGCTTGAGCCCTGAAACCTTCCGGGACTTGGGCGCCGCCGCCGTCCACATTGCCCACGCCGAGGGACTGACCGGCCACGCCGCCGCTATCGCTACCCGCTTGGCAACCCTCGACAAGACCGAATAACCCGGCTACCGCGAGACCCCTAGCGGCCTATCAGCTACATCCGGCCCCTGCCGGCTCGAGTTAAAAAATGACCGAAGTTAAAGACCTGCTCCTGCCCCATATCCGCCGGATGAAAACCTACGACGGCGTCGACCCGATGGAAGTAATGGCGCAACGGGCCGGCATCCCCCCGGAGCAGGTTATCCGGCTCAACGGCAACGAAAACCCCTTCGGCCCGTCGCCCCGGGTAGTGGAAGCCCTGGGTAGTTTCCGGCACTATAACCACTATCCCGACCCCGACCAGCGGCAGCTGCGCGCCGCCTTGGCCGACTATCTCGCCGCCGCCCCGGAGCGCATCGTTGCCGGCAATGGCAGCGACGAACTCATCGATATGATTCTGCGGATGTTCCTCGGCCCGGGGGAAAACATCATCATCCCCACTCCCACCTTTGGAATGTACGCCTTTTCCGCCGAAGTCTGCGGCGGGGCAGTCCGCGCCGTTCCCCGCAACGGCAACTTTGACATTGATGTGGAGGGCGTACTGTCCGCCGCCGATGCCCGCACCAAAGCCATCTTTCTGGCTTCCCCCAACAACCCGACCGGCAACATTGCCGCCGAAGGGGAAATCCGCGCCCTGCTCGCCACCGGCAAGATAGTGGTAGTGGATGAAACCTACTACGAGTTCTGCGGTAAAACCGCCCTGCCGCTGCTGGACGAATACCCCAACCTGATTGTGCTGCGGACTTTCAGCAAGTGGGCCGGCTTGGCCGGCCTGCGGATTGGCTTGGGGGTAATGCACCCCGACTTGGCACTAACGATGATGGGGATGAAATCCCCCTACAATGTCAACTTGGCCGCCGAAATTGCGCTCCTGGCTTCCCTGCAAGACCGGGCTACCCTGCTGGAAAGAGTCCAGTCCATCATTGTCGAGCGGGAGCGGATGATGGGCTTGCTGCAAGCCATTCCCGGCTTGACGCCTTGGCCGACCCAAGCCAACTTTATCCTGTGCCAACTGCCGGACGGCCGGGGGCAGGAAATTTTTGAGGGGCTGTGCCAACGCGGCATTTTCCTGCGCTACTTCAACTCGCCCCAACTGCAAAACTATGTGCGGGCCAGCGTCGGGCTGCCGGCCGAAACCGACGCGGTAGTGGCCGCCCTGTCCGAACTGATTATTGGGGAGTAAAGGGTAACTCTATGGCACTAGACCCTATCGCCGCGCCCCGGCAGGCATCCCTGCGCCGGGAAACCGCCGAAACCGCTATAACCCTGTCGGTCAACTTGGACGGCCAAGGCCAGTATCAAGTGAACACCGGCAACGGCTTTCTGGACCACATGGTCAGCCAGATTGCCCGCCACGGTCTCTTTGACCTGACCCTGGAAGCCCAAGGGGATACTCATGTCGGCTGGCATCACCTGGTCGAGGATGTAGCCATCCTGCTCGGCCGGGCCTTTCACCAGGCTTTGGGCGAAGTGCGCGGCATCCGCCGGATGGGCCACGCCATCGTCCCCTTGGACGAAACCCTGGTAATGGTGGCGTTGGACTGGAGCGGCCGCGGCTATGCTGTAGTCGAAACTACCCTTGACGATACCATGGTAGAAACCCTGTCCGGCGACTTGGTACGCCACTTCCTCGAGTCCTTTGCCCTCGAAGCCAAAATCAACCTGCACGCCAAAGTCATCGCCGGCAGCAGTCCTCACCACAAAACCGAAGCCCTGTGCAAAGCCCTGGCCCGCGCCCTCCGGGACGCCGTTGCACCCGACCCTCGCGCCCCGGGCCAAGTCCCCAGCACCAAAGGCACCCTGGACGGGTAACCCGGCACTAGTCCCTTCCGGGCAAAGAAAAGGGGCGGGACTGAATCCCGCCCCTGCTGTTGTCTCCATCCACCGGCATTAAACCAGCTTGTAGACGTAAGCCCAATGCCCTCCCCTGCTACGGTTCGTAGCCAAAGTCATACTGTCGTTGACCTTTACCAAGCGACCGGTGCTAAACGGCGGGTCATACTGGAATAACCGGCGGATATGGATAAGGTTAATGCTGGGCTTGCCGGGCGTTTTGGACGCGTCGTAGAGACCTCCCTCTTTAGGCTGGTGTTTCTCGAGTGCTTCAGTAACCTCTTGCCTCCGCCTTTCGGTCATCCGGGTCTTGTCCTCCCAGCCGACCACTTGGGCCGTGTAGGCGACCTTGTTCAAGTCACCGGTTACCGAGGCATAAAATGTTACCGGAGCCTCCGGGGAAGGAATGTCCTTCCGGAGCATCCCGATCGCCGTTCCAGTCCACGGTTGCAGGTAAAAGGTTCCGTCAGGAACTTTCCCTTGGGCCTCCAGTATCTCCTCCAAGACCTCGTGATAGATGCCGTTCATAAACAAAGCCACTTCGGGCATACCGCATCACCTCCGAATGGATGTAATCGGGGGAGTCTTTCTGAATTGAGAGACTCCCGCCGTAAGGAAACCCTACCGCCCTTTCCGCGCAATGAACTCCGGGAATGCCTGTTCCGCGTTGTAACCCCGAACCCGGTGGGTAGTAAAATCCCGCTCGTTGGCCCACTGCTGTTCCAGGTTGCAGCCCTGGTGCAGCAGTAGCAGTTCTTTAATGCCCATCACCGACTCCCGCCGGTTCTTGGCAATGGCCCGCCCCACTTCCATAGTCTTGTCCCGCAGCTCCCCCGCCGGCACCAGGTGATTCAGCAGTCCGATGCGATGGGCTTCCTCGGCTTCCACCACCCGGCCGGTGAACAGCAGTTCCTTGGCAATGGGCCAACCCACTTGATTAGGCAGCGTCCAGGTCGAGTTAATCCGCCCGTACGCCGCCGCCAGAAAGCGGAAGCTACTGCGCTCGCAGCCGATGCGGATGTCCAAGGACGAGGACAACACCGCCGCGCCGCCGTAAGCCAACCCGTTCATCATCCCGATAACCGGCTTCAGGGACGCGCTGATTTCGTAAGTCCCCCGGGAGCGGCGTTCATCCTGTTCCCGCCGGGACTCCTGGTCCGTTTCCTGATCCCGTTCCCGCTGCTCGTGGATGTCCCCGCCGGCGGAAAAGGCTTTCTCCCCCGCGCCGGTGATGACAATGCAGCCCACTTCATCGTCGGCGTTCATTGCCCGCACCGCATCCTGCAACTCCAGGTTCAGTTGGCGGTTCATCGCGTTCAGCTTCTCCGGGCGGTTCAGCGTCAAAATCGCCACCCCGTCCTCTTTCTCCACCAGGATAAAATCGTAGGCCATTGCATCCTCCTCGGGATATGCCGGGATTGCCGGCTCTAGTCAAGACTGGTTGCGCCTATTGTAGATTCAGCCCGCTACGCCGTCAAACCGGGCGCGCCGCCGCCAAGTTTGACATAAGACAAACAACAAAGGATGATAGTTGAATGATGGCGGCAATAACGGGCAAAAGAGAATTGCGGTCAATCCGGGTTGGCCGAGCAATGCGGCTGGCCTTGAACGCCGTTTTCGGATTGATGTTGCTCCTAGGCTTGGCCGGCTCCGCGCTGGCTCAAGTCAACCGGCCGGCCGCTTTGACCATTGAAGTGGACGGGGTCATCAATCCGGTCAAGGAACGCTATATTGCCCGGGCCTTACAGCAGGCCGCCGCCCGGGACGCCCCATTGGTTATCATCCAACTGGATACCCCGGGCGGCTTGGGCAGTTCCACCCGGGAAATTGTAACGCTGCTCTTGGCGGCGGAACGGCCGGTAGTGGTCTATGTAACGCCACAAGGCGCGCAAGCCGGGTCCGCCGGGGCCTTTATCACCGCCGCCGCCCATATCGCGGCAATGGCTCCCGGCACTAACCTTGGCGCGGCCACGCCGGTGGGCGCCGGCGGTGAGGATTTGGGCGAAACCCTAGCCGACAAGGTTACTAATGACGCCGCCGCTTTAATGCGAAGCATCGCCGCGGAACGCGGCCGCAACGCCGACAAACTGGAAGCCACGGTACGGCAAGCCGCTTCCTACACTGCCACAGAAGCCGTCGACCTGAACATTGCCGACTTTATCGCCGCCGACTTGGACGACCTGCTGGCTCAACTGGACGGCAGGGAAGTAACCGCCGGCGGCCGTCCTTGGACCCTGAACACCGCCGGCTTGACGGTGCAAAACCTCGACAAGAACCTGCTGGAGTATTTTCTCGAGTTCATCGCCAACCCGGACATCGCTTTTCTGCTGCTGACCATCGGCGGCTTGGGCATTGCCATTGAACTGTTCAACCCCGGAATGATTGTGCCGGGAGTAGTCGGCGGCATCCTGCTGATTCTCGCTTTCGTCGCCTTGGGCAACCTGCCGGCCAACTGGGCCGGCGTGGCCCTGATTATCTTGGCTATCGCGCTGGCAATTATTGAAACCCAAGTAGTCGGTTTCGGTATCCTGGGCGTCGGCTCCATCATCAGCCTGGTCTTGGGCGGGTTTCTGCTCTTTGCCCGCTTCGGCGACCCATCGCCCACCCTGCCAGCCCTTGGCGTCAACCCCTGGCTGATTGGCGGCGTGGCAGTGGTCGCCGGTGCCGGCCTGTTCTTTATCCTCTGGCAAATCCGCCAATCCCGACGGGAAACGCGACATTCCCACCGCCCCCATTTGGTGGGACAGGTTGGCACGGTTATTATGGAACTGGCTCCCCGGGGCGTGGTGCGTCTCGAGGATGGCAACTGGACAGCCGTAACCGATGATGATACCGTGATACCTGCGGGCGACCGGGTAGTAGTTATCGAAGCCGATGACCTCGTTTTGACGGTCATCCCCCTGCGGGAAACGGAATGAATAGGCCGCGCCATCCGGCAACCGGCGCCGGATAGTGTAAAATCCAATCTGTAAATCAACCGATCCGGGAGGGAATGTATGGCAACGGGAATTGTCATCGTGCAGCAGCAGGAGCGGATGGTGGTGCAGCGCTTTGGCCGCTATGTCAAAGTGATGGATCCGGGATTCCATTTCCTGATGCCCGTTATCTACTCCGGCACCAAAGTGCCGGTTTTCGAGATCACCCAACGGGTGCCGACCCAGAAATACATCACCACCGACAATGTGGTGGTGGATATGGACTTCGTCATCTACTACCAAGTCCTGCCCGATGGCGACAGCCCCCGCCGGGCGGTACTGGATGTGGCGAATGTCGAGGCGGCGGTTATCAACTTGGCCGTGGCCGAACTGCGCTCCATCATTGGCAACATCACCTTGGCCGATGCCTTGGCGGAACGGGAAAAGATTCAGGGCCAGTTGCAGTTGACCCTGGACGAAAACACCGGGCGTTGGGGCGTCAAAGTGCGGAATGTCGCCATCAACGAAATTGACCCGCCGCCCGGGGTCAAACAGGCAATGGAGCGGGAAAAATCCGCCGCCGCCATCAAAACCGCCGAAATCACCGAGTCCGAGGGGCAGCGGCAAGCCCAGATCAACCGGGCCGAGGGGGAAAAGCAGTCAGCCATCCTGCAAGCCGAGGGGGAACGCCAGTCGGAAATCCTCAAAGCCGAGGGCGACCAGCAGGCCGCCATCCTGCGCGCCCAGGGGTTCAGCACCGCCTTGGAGCATATCTACAATGTAGCCAACACCGTCGACACCAAGACCATGAGCCTCCAGTATTTTGACACCCTCAAGGCGTTAGGCTCCAGTCCGTCGACCAAGTTCATCTTTCCGATGGAGTTCACTTCGATGCTGTCGCCTTTCCTCGGAATGGGCGGCGGCGCGCCGCCCAACGGCGGCAACCGGGAAGGGAGCTGAAACCGGGGCGGCAACATCTCTGCCGCCGCGCCATCAAAAAAACCGGGCAACCCTTAGGGTTGCCCTTTCTTTTCTTTGGAAACCGGTTGTAAGAAACCGAGGCTTTGCCGGGCTAATTCAGCTGTATCAACTTGGGCAAAGATATAAAGCCCTCCTCGGGCGTCCCCAGCAAATCGGTAGCTTCCCGGGCATGGAGCAGAGCGGTATGGGCGTTAATCAGGGCATCGCAGCCATTGCGGTCCAACCCTTCGAGGCAACCGTCCAACCCGTCCATCAGTGCCGGCAACCGCTCTTTCATAAAGGCCAGACTCTTGGGGCTGTTCTTGGGCGGTACGCTGTCCCCGAACAGGATAACTTTAGTGGCGTGGGGATAGACCTCAATCATATTGTGGCCTTGGGCTTCCAGTTGCTCTTTCAGCCCAATAGCCCGGTAAATCAGCCGGCGAATGATTGACCCCTTGTTGGTGAAAAAGCAGCTGATGTTCATACGGGACAGCTCCACCTCGGCCAGCCGTCCCTTGTGCTGCGGCGAGGCCAAGGCGCAGGCGCAGGATGACTCCAGGCAGCACAGGCCGGACGGCAAGCCCAACGGCGTCCCAACGGCAATGATGGTTGGCTGATGCTGGTTGACCATAGTGAACAGTTCCGCGTCCTCCCGGAAGGAGCCGATAAAGCTCAACCGGCCGGCATCGTCAATAACCGACACCGCGCTGGGATGCTTGGTCGAGGTTCGCAGGTCAATGCCCAAATACGACATATCAAGCCCCTTGGCAAGTTGAAGTTGGCCGGCGAAGGCGCGGAGTTAAGCTACCGGTCAATCTGTGGTTGTGACCGAGTTCAGCAAAGGAGAACCTTGCAGAAAGTCCAGAGCCGCCGAAAAGGGTTCCCGTTCCCGGGCCGCGATTTCCGCCATAGTCCGGGCTAAAACCGGGTCTTTCTCCATTAAGTCGTTCAGCCGCCGGTTCAGTTCCTCTTGCACCGCTTCCAGAAACTCCCGGCGGCGGCGGTCGCCGCGGCGTCTTTCCAGTTCCGATACAGTCTCTCCGTCCGGCGGCGGGCTTTCCATAAACCGGCGGTGTGCCTCAACCGCCGCCCACAGCTCGGCAATGCCTTGCCCGGTCTCGGCTTGGGTCAGCAGGACCGGCGGGACGCGTTGGGCCGGTTCGGCCGCCGTTTGCAGCATCGCAGTAACCGACGCCGCCATTCGGTTAGCCCCTTCCCGGTCGGCTTTGTTGACCAGGAAAATATCGGCAATTTCCATTACCCCGGCTTTCAGGGTTTGGATCGAGTCGCCGGATTCGGGAACCAGGGCCACCAGCACCGTATCGGCCACGCCCATTATGCCCAACTCGGTCTGCCCCACGCCCACCGTTTCCACCAGAATGACCTCCTTGCCGGCGGCGTCCAGCAGTCGCACCAAGCTTTTCACAGTGCGGGGCAATCCCCCGGACTGGCCCCGAGTGGAAACGCTGCGGATGAAAACCCCGGGGTCGAGGTAATGCCGCTGCATCCGAATACGGTCGCCCAAGAGCGCGCCGCCACTGAAGGGGCTGTTGGGGTCAACGGCGATAATGCCGACGCGGTAGCCCTGTTGCCGCAGCAGTTCGGTAAGGCGGTCAACGATGGTGCTTTTGCCTACCCCCGGCGGCCCGGTTATGCCCACGGTGTAGGCCCGTCCGGTATGGGGGTCGATTTGCTGCATTACTGCGGCCGCCGCCGGGTCTCGCGCCTCCAGCAAAGTCATTATGCGGGAAAGACTGCGCTGGTTTCCCCTCAACAACCGCTCCACATCATCCATCGGCAAAGTCTCCGGCAATGGCTTGGCTGGGAGAAAATCTAGCACCCCTGATTTTCAGCGTCAAGGTAACCCAACCCTGGGTAACCGGGCGGCCGAATGGCAAAAACGGGCCGGAATTTTCCTTATGCTTGCACTTTTCCGCCACGCCAAGGCCGGATAGTTCGCATTAAATCCAGAGGGCGGCAAAATGCGTAAACTGAAATCCGGTCAAAATTGGTAAAAGTCTAAAACCGCAAACAAAAGGGTAACACGGCCGGCGACTGGGTAACCGGTGATTACAGCTAGGGAAGTGGGGGAATACCGCCTTTCTACCCCGCGGCCGGGCGGCGGCGGGTCAGTGGTGAAAGCCGGTCTCAAAACCCCGAGCACCGGCGGAAATCAGCAGGTCGGGACGGTGGCCCCAGCGGCGCAGGAAACGCCCGAAATTCTTGCGGCTCATTTCGTCCCGCTGCCCCTCATCCAGCTCCGTCCACTGGCGGTGTTCGTGCCGCACCATAGCCAGGCTGCTGTCGGCGACGATACGGTAGCCCTTTTCCTTGAACTGAAAGCAGTAGTCAATGTCCAAGTTGCGGTAGAACCGAAAGCCCTCGTGCATCAACCCTACAGTGCGTATGGCTTCCCGGCGGAAAGCCATACAGTAGGCTTGCATCGCATCAGCTTCGCCCTGCTCCACTTCCTCATGAAAGTGCTGCATATCGTCGGTGGTCAACCCGTAGGGACCGAAAATGCCCACGCTTTCATCAGCAAGCTGCCGGGCAATGGGGCCTAATACATCCCCAGTAATTTCCGTCGAGGCGTCCAGAATGACGATATACTTCCCCCGGCTCAGTTTGATACCGATATTCTTGCCGGCGGCGTCCCCGATAATATGGTCGCAGTGAACGATCCGGAAATCGGCGCGGCCGGCTTGATGTTCCTCCAGCCAATCGGCAGTGTCGTCAGTGGAACCGTTGTTGATGACGATAATCTCTGCCGAATAGCCTTGAGCAAAGGTTTCCATAGCCGCGACGCAACGGCGGATGTCATCAGCGTAGTTGTAGGCGTTAAGGATAAAGGTAAAGTCATAAGCGTCCGGGGAATCCAGACCGGACTCCACTTCCCGGGAGGAGGAAACCCAATTCCAGCGTTCCTCCATTTGCTCCAAGGGCGTCTTGGGACGAATGCGGGTGGCTTCCGGGGCATCCTGCACCACATAGCCGCCGGTCAGCAGTTCCGCCCGCAGGGAGTCGGCAGTGGCATAGTTCACCGCCGCCCGCAAAGCCTGCCGCTGGTCTATGGCGGCGGCCACGCTGTCCGGCAAGCGGTAAGCCGCCGGCACCTGGTCCAAATCCAGCCCAAACACCCGGTCAAAGTCCAGCAACAGGGACAATTTGGCTTGCGGCGGCAATTCAGACCGCGCCATGGCCCAAGTCAAAGCCAAGGCGGCCGGCAAATCCAGGTCATTCTCCACTACTTCCCAGAATTTTTGCCGCCACTCCTCAGTTTCCGGGGGCAGTTGGGGCAGTTCCGGGCAGTTTTTCCATTCCCAAACCCGGTCCCGCAGATGGGACAAAGCCTTTTCCGCCGCTTTCAGGGAATTAAAGGTGAAGTTCATCCGGTGCCGGTAGCGCACCGTCATACAAAGGTAGCGGAAAGACAGCGGGTCAATGCCCCGTGCCACCAAATCATCCAGCAGGAAAACGTTACCCGAGGACTTTGCCATTTTCGCGCCGTCCGCCAACAGATGCTGCCCGTGCACCCAATAGTTGACATGGACGCACCCAAAAGCCCCCTCGCTCTGGGCGATTTCATCCTCGTGATGCGGGAAAATGTTATCCACGCCGCCGGTGTGCAAGTCAAAATGCTCCCCCAGATACTTGCTGGCCATAGCGGAACATTCAATATGCCAACCGGGAAAGCCATCGCCCCAAGGACTGGCCCATTTCACATCCCGCCCCGGCTCCGCGGCTTTCCACAAAGTAAAGTCGCGAGGGTCGCGTTTCAGCGGGTCGGCTTCAGCCCGCACTCCTTCCAACAGATTGCCGCCGAAGTTGCGGGAAAGGCCGCCGTACTTGGGAAACTGCGGCACATCAAAATAGACATTGCCGCCGGCTTCGTACGCGTAGCCGCTAGCCAGCAGCCGCCCCACCAAGTCAATCATTTCGGGAATGTGCTGCGTAGCCCAAGGATAGACATGGGCCGGCAGGATGTTGACCCGCGCTTCGTCCTGGTGAAAGCTGTCAGCGTAGAACTGGGCGATTTCGTGAATGGTCTTGCCCTCAGCCAAGGCGGCAAGAATCATCTTGTCGCCGCCGGCTTCGACCAGTTCCTGCCGCATATGGCCCACATCGGTAATGTTCTTGATGTGATAGACGGCGACGCCACCGGCTTCCAGCACCCGCCGAATCCAGTCGGCCATCATATAGGTACGCAGGTTGCCGATATGGGCGTAGCGATAGACCGTCGGCCCGCAGGTATACATCCGGGCCTTGCCCGGCTCGATAGTGCGGATTTCCTCGACCTGTTTGCTCAAGGTGTTGTAAAGGCGCAGCAAAGCTCTTTAACCTCCCGCACAAAGCCCGGGCAACCGCAAAGGGCGGCGGATAACTTGCCCCAAGTTTAACACGCAACGGGCAAGTTTGCATCCGCTTATAAAGGCGGTTCAAGGGGAATTGGAAATAACCACAGTCTGCTGCCGGGGACTTTCAAGCCGGTTGGATAACCAGCGTCCTTGTGATATAGTTACCCCCGTCACAGTTACCTCTTAACTCCATTGTCCGTTTGGGCGGTGGAGCGCATCCCCAAGCATGGATGGCATACAGCCATTCATGCCCCCTTGATGGATGTACCGTTGGGTAGAGGTAACTGTGACGGCTGCCACCATCCAATGCCACAAGGGGGTTCCTGGTGAACAAGCTTGTCCAGTCTCTTGCCGTCCTTATCCTGCTTCCCGTTCTTGCTTTGCTGGCAATAGCCGCTGCCTGCGGCGCGCCGGTTGCCGCGCCGACGCCGGCCTCGTTGCCGACCTACACTCCTTACCCGACCGCTACGCCGCGTCCCACCTATACCCCTTACCCCACCGTTGCGCCCACTCCCACCCCTGAACCGACTGCTACGCCCACCCCTGCTCCCACCCCTACTCCTGAACCTACCGCCACGCCTACCCTTGTCCCTACTCCTACCCCTGAACCTACCGCCACGCCTACCCTTGTCCCTACTCCTACCCCTGAACCTACCGCCACGCCTACTCTTGCGCCTACGCCCACTCCTACAAATGTTCCTCAACCCGGTATCGGAGTAACTAGGGACGAAATCGAAGCCCCTTTCAAGGCTACGGGTTTTGAGTTTGGTGAAAGTTGGTTAGACGACGGACGCTATCGTACGATGGCGACTAGCCCGCATAACGGGGATTTCCTCGTAGAGCTAATCGGCCCGTCAGAAAACCTTTCCAAAGCCACGATCATCTTTGGCCTTCCGACCCACAACCGTAGGGTTATGCTACTTAACGGAGCTTATAGCTTGGGCTTCCTCAAAAAAGTTTTCCCTGAGTGGACTGAAGCAAGCGATTGGGTTGCTTCAACTTTGAGAGAACTTGGCGGCGATGGCGAACGCTCAATAACCCGTGGTAACAAGACCTTGACGGTAAGAGACAGCCGGGACCTTCTGGATTGGATCGTTATTACAGTAAAGGCAAAGTAGCCCTCAGTGGCATACTTTGCCTTACTTCCGCGGCTGGGCTATATCCGGTGCCAACCATCATCCCGCCGCTATCCCCACCACACCGTCGTTCCGCAAGACAGCCACTTCCGCGCGAGAATAGCCGGCCTCCGCCAGAATTTCGTCCGCATCCGCCCCCAATACCGGCGTGGGGCGGCCCAATCGCATCGGCGTCGCTGACAGATGGGCGGTGTTGCCCAAGTGGTCGGCTTGCCCGCGGCCCGGATGGTCGCGGGTTACGATAAGGCCGGCATCCCGCACTTGCGGCTGGTTTCGGAAATCACTGATGCCCACATTTTCAATGGCGCTGACCCCGACGCCATTCAACCGCTCCAGCCAGTAGGCGCGGGTATTTTGACGGAATATCGCCGCCAGTTCACCAGCCAATGCGCCACCTTGAGCCGGAGGTGCGCCATCCGGGTCAGCCAACTCCGCGTGGCCGCCCAGATGTTGAAACTCGGCCAAGCTGAACAGACCTTGCCGGGCGGCGGCGTCCAGGCAGTGGACATAAAGCCAGCCATCGGCGGCTTCGTACAGGCGGGACAAGGCCGAAAAGCCGCGCAAATCCCGTCCCTCCGGGTCCGCCCGCCGGTAGCCGGGATAGTCCAGAAAGTAGGGCGATTGCAGCAGAGCGGCGGTCAAAGCCAAACCGCTATCCACCGCTTGCCCTTGCCCGGTGCGGTTGCGGTGATGCAAGGCCAAAGCTACGGCAAAGGCGCCCATCATTCCGGTACCGTAATCGTTGACCGGATAGGGCATCAGTAACGGGGCATCCTCCCGGCCGCCGCGCCGCACCTGAATGCCGCTGGTGGCTTGGGCTAGTTGCTCCCAGCCGGGGCGTTCACTCCACGGCCCATCATAGCCATAAGCGTTCAGGGAGGCATAAATCAGATTGGGCTTGCGCTGCCGCAGAGATTCGTAATCCAAGCCCAGCTTAGCCAAGCTGCCCTTGCGGTAATTTTCCACCAACACATCGGCGGTATCCAGCAACTTTAGAAAGACCGCGCGGCCGGCTTCAGTTTTCAAGTCCAGCAGGATGCTGCGCTTGCCCCGGTTCACATCCAACGACCCGGCCGGGTCATAGGGGCGAGCCGGGTCATCAATCTTGATAACATCTGCGCCGTATTCCGCCAAAGTACGGCCGCAAGTCGGCCCGGCCAGCACAATGCACAAGTCCAGCACCCGGACGCCCTGCAGGGCGCGCATTACATCATCAACGGGATTTGCCGGAGCCGACGTGGCCGCTTGGGCCGGGACAGTTGCCGCCGGCGGGCCGCCCATCAACCCCTCAGCAATCTCCCGGCTATGCTCGCCCAAAACCGGGGCGCGGCCCTGAATGGCCCCGGGAGTTCCCCGCAACCGCACTTGTACGCCGGGCTGTTTCATCCGCCCTAATTTGGCATCCTTTACTTCGACCACCATTTGGCCCTGCAAGGGATGGGGATGGTTCAACCATTCATCGACGGTTTTGCAAACGGTGCAGGCGCCGCCGGCAGAGCTGATGGCTTCCTCCCATTCCAAAGCAGTGCGCTGCTTAAAGGTTTCCTCGAAGCGTTGCGCCCACAAATCGGCCGTTTCCCTATCCAGCGGCTTGCCAAAGTCGGCTACCGCCGCCGGCCCCCACTCCGGGTTGCCGGCCGCCGCCAGAAATTGGTGAACAAACCGCGCATAGTTGCCGTGATTCTGTACCCAGCGTCCATCGGCGCACTGGTACTGCCGCTGCATTGGCAGCCGAGGTTGGGAACGGGTATCCGGCAAGTCAACATCGTGAAACTGAACCAAGTGGCGGCCCATCGCGGTGAACATCGCATCGTAAAGGGGTACCTCAATGCGCTGCCCACCCTTGCCGCCATCCCGAGCGCATAACGCCATTGCCACGGCCACCGCACCCACAATGGCGGCAAAGGTACTGGCAATGGGCAGGGGCGTAAAGAGCGGTTCTGCCGCACCATCCACCTTGGGATAAAGGCCAGTGGCCGCGCCAACAATGGAATCCCAGCCTTGCCGTTGCCGCCGAGGATGTTCCGGCCCAAATCCGGGCAAAGCGCAGTAGATAAGCTGAGGATTGCTCGCGGCCATCTCTTGGTAGCCAATGCCCAACCGTTCCGCTACGCCGGGGCGGAAGTTCTCAATCAGCACATCTGCATCCGCTGCCAATTGCCGCGCGGTCTCCTGGCCAGCAGCGGTTTTCAAGTCCAGAACGATAGAACGCTTGCCCCGGTTCCAAGTGGCAAAGGCCGGTTCGGAGCGGGCCGGGTCGCCGCCGGGCCGCTCCACCTTAATCACCTGCGCCCCCTGGTCGGCCAATAGCATCCCCAGCAATGGGCCGGGGATATAGTGGCCGCAGTCCAGCACCCGAATACCGGACAGCGCGCTGCCCTTGGTGGTTTCGGTATCAGCCCAAGCCGACATAATCATCTCTCATTGTCTCAAAGATTATCGGTAGCAATCGGCCATTCCGTTGGACTCCAACGCTTGGACCAGACCCACCACCGAATAAGTGGCCGAAAGCTCCGGGTTGTCCGGGAGCGTTAGCAGGAATTCATGCGCCTGTTGTTCAATGATTGCCCCGAGAAAGTCTCGGGCAGCCCGGCCGCGTAAGACTATCCGGTCTTTGCGACTTGTCCAAGTTTGCCAAAGTACCCGAATGGTTTTACCCCCTACTCTAGTGGTACCATTCACGGCTAGTTGGTTCACCGTAGCCGTAATTTTCAAGGGATACGGGAAAGCGAGGTTGACCCGGGGAACTTCCTCGGGGCTATCGGGATAGTAGAAACAGGTATATTGCTGAGATTGGTCAGCAACATTCCGCAGGTTTCGCGTATATACCTGTTTATGCTGTGGGTGCGGTCCCTCACCTAACCGCCAGTCCCCGATATAACCGGTTACTTCCATGCCATTCGATAAAGTGTAACGGTCGGGGACGAACTCTAAGGTTGGTAGCGGTGCCGGCGTGGCAGTCGGCGTAGGTTGTGGCGCGGGGGTAGCGGTAAAGGCCGGCGTGGCGGTCGGTGTCGGTTGCGGTGCGACGCAGGCTATGGTTGCTATCAAGGACAGACAGACGAGGATGGACGCCAAGGTTTTTAGCATTGTAATCCTCTGATGCCCCTGCCAAAACAAGTGTAACAGGAGATCAACGGCTGAAATTAACAGGCTTCTATAGTTACGGTAGTTCCTGCCGGTACTTCCTTGAAAAGGGCGGCGTCCCCACTCACCCAGCCAATAACCGTTACCGCACTGGCTGGGCGGATTTCGTCGCCCCGGCTGGCCGGAGTCGGCCCAAAGAAAATGCAGAAAGCCCGCCCCGGCGGCCAGTAGCCCAAATCCCCCAAGTCAACTACTTCCTGCCCTTGTTCCAAGTCGGCATTGACCGGGATGCCAAAGTAGATTTCATCGCCCCAAGTATTGGCGGCGGCAGCGATAGGCAGGGCATCGCCAACCGCCCGGGCAGTTTGGGTATCATTCAGCACGGCATCCAATTGCACCGGGCCGGCGGTTATGCGAATGGATTGGGACATTGGCTCGCTCCGATAAAGTTTCGATGACAAATCCCGTTAGTCAGCGGATTTTAACACATTGCCCAATTCAGATTTGCTGCTGCTTTTACTTCTGCTAAACTGCCAGCACCTTGCTAAATCCCGCCAACAGCAAACAGCCGCGAGGTATCCGCTTTGCCCTTTCGTCGCTTTCTGCCCCTTGGCTTGATGGTAGGTAAGTTGCCATTGATGGCGGCCCTCCTGCTGATGGCGGCTTTGGTTTCTTTGGATACTCCGACGCCTGCCCGTTCCGCTAACCCCGATATCGAACTGCATATCTGCCCGACTGAAATGTCGCCGCCTTGCCCGGGTGATGTTGAGCTGCGGGTAGGCGACAAGGTAACTTTGGATTTGCTGCTGATCGCTGAGAATGGGGCAGCGGCGGATACCCGGTGGCTGGTCGGTTGGGAGTTGCATCTGCAATTGACTGGAGCGGCGGTGGTTGAGGTAGCGACGGACGGGAACGCCGGCCGCCCGGTGCAAGAACGGGGCGACCGTCGGCTGTTTCTGAACGACTGGCTGCCTCTGCGCGCAAACGCCCGCACCGCCAACCGCCGCTACTATCGGATACAGAACAGCTATGATCCGGCGACCGGCCGGCTGGATTACAGCGTAGTCTTGGCCGGCTATTCCACTGAGCCGCCGATTGACGGGTTACAGCCTTTGGCCGGTGATGACGGACTGCTTTTAGGCCGCATTACCTTGCGCGCCATAGCTCCCGGTGAGGTTGAATTGCGGCCCCGATCCGCCACATCCTTTCAGGCCGCTGTCTTAACCCCGGAGGGCAAAATAATCCCATTAACCGCCCGGGCGCGTTCCCTGACGGTAGATGTATTGCCTGAGGATGACCCGACCTCGCCGCCACCCATCCTGCGCGGCCGGGTCTGGTCGCAATCCATCCGGGGCCAAGACCGGCCGCGTCCCTTTAACCGCCCTTTGACCCTTACCGTTTGGCAAGCCGGCGCGATGCCGCCCTGGCGCGGCGGCACGGACCGTCCGTTGGCTATCTTTTCCGGTTTGACCGCCGACTCCACCGGGCGGTTTGCCGTTAGGAATCTGCCGCCCAATGTGCGGCCCGGAGAAACTTATGACCTGCGGGTTAAGGGCTTGGGTACTTTGTCCGCGCTGAACTCCGGCATAACCATTCCCTCCGGCAACGCCAATCCTTTGCGGCCTTTGCTGACAGTGGATTTCAGCCCTTTGCGGGATGGCGACATCAGTGGCGATAACCGGGTGGAAAACTCCGATGTGGCAGCCCTGCGCGCCGCTTTTGGCTATAGCGAAACCGCCGCCAATTTCAACCCGGCGGCCGACTTTAATGTCGATGGCGTGGTCGATGGGCAAGACTTTTCCCGGCTGGCTGCCAACTTCAACCAAGTTGGGCAGTGAAATTTTATCCCCGGTAGCCCGATTTTGCCCGGCTTATTCAGTAACCGTTTTCCCTAACCCCCTTCGTTTATGCTAAACTTGCTACCGCGCCGGGTTTCCCGGCCGGGCAGCGCGATCCCTATCAGACCCTCGGGAGGTATCCAGCGTGTCTCCACGACAGAACGCCGGCGCGGCGGTTATTGAATTGCTGCGTCAGGAGGGCGTTTCCCACCTATTCGGCATTGTCGGGTCATCCTTTCTGGACATTCTTGACCCGCTCTATGACGATGCCACGATGCAGTTTGTCGGAGTACGCCACGAACAGGGCGCGGCTTTGATGGCTGACGGGTTCAGCCGCATTTCCGGTGCGCCATCGGTTTGTCTGGCAACTAACGGCCCCGGTGTCCTGAACCTGACCTACGGCATTGGCTCCGCCTATGTTGCCCACTCTCCGGTGGTGGTACTGGCCCCCTCGGCCTCCCGCGACCATCAGTATCGGGATTCGACGCAAGAGTTCGACCAGGTAGCCCTGTTTAAGCCCATCACCAAAGCCAGTTTTCCCATCAACAAGATTGAGCGGCTGCCGGATGCTTTGCGCCAAGCCTTCCGGGTAGCTACTTCCGGCAAGATGGGGCCGGTACTGGTGGACATTCCCCGGGATTTGCTCCCCGGCGCGGAAATTGACTTGGACTTGCTGCCCCCGGAAAGCTACCGCAGCGGCCAGACCCGGAGCCGCGGCGACCGCAACTTGGTGGACAAGGCGGCCCGCACCCTGCTAGCGGCGGAGCGGCCGGTTATTGTTGCCGGCGGCGGTATCCAGTGGAGCGATGCCGGCGAGGAAGTAACCCGGTTGGCTGAGCTGCTGGGGGCGGCAGTAGTTACTTCCTACGGGCGGGCAGATGCCATCCCCAGCGACCACCCTTATTTTCTGGGCCACTTGGGGCGGTTGGGATCTGAGGAAGGCATTGAGGCCATCCGCCAAGCTGATGTAATTCTGGCCGCCGGCACCCGCTTGGGTCAGTCCACCACCTTTTACGATAACCGCTTTATTCCCGCCGACGCCCGTATTGTGCAAATCGAGATTGACCCGCAGGAAATCGGGCGCAACTACCCGGTTGCCGTAGGCATTGAAGGCGACGCCCGGGCCGTATTGCAAGATTTGCTGGAGCAGGTGCGGGAACGAGAACCTCGTCCCAATGCCCGATGGGTTGCCGAAATCCACGAATGGGCGGCCCGCCGCCATAACCGACTGGAAGCCGAAGGGCGGCTCAGTTCCAGCCCCCTCAAGCCGCAACGGGTTTATGCCGAACTGCGTAAAGTAATGCCCCGAGATGCCATCATTGCCTTGGACGCCGGCTTGGCCCCCAACTTTGGGCAAGACCGGCTGAACTTTTACCAACCGCGCAGTCTGATGACTTCCCTGGATTTGGGCGGGTTGGGGTTCAGCTTTCCTGCCGCCTTGGGAGCCAAGTTCGCGGCCCCGGAGCGTCCGGTGGTCAACTTTAACGGGGATGGCGGCTTTCTCTTTAACGCCCAGGAATTTGCTACCGCCGTGCGCTACAATCTGCGGGTAGTGACGGTGATTATGAACAATGGCTGCTGGGGTTCGGAAAAGGCGTACCAACGTTATGCCTTTAATGAGCGGTATGTGGGCGCCGACACCAACAATCCCCGTTATGACCGCTACGCCGAGTTGTTTGGCGGCACGGGCTTTTATGTGGAACGGGCCGAGGAAGTAGGAGATGCCCTGCTGGCCGCCTTGCAGGTAGATGGCCCCAGCATCATTGAAATCCCCACCGACCCGGACGAAATGCCCCGGCCGGCTCGGTTGGCTGAAGTGCAAGCTCCCGAGTCCCGGTAACCGCCCATTCCCGCCCGGCCGGGCAAGGTAAAGGCAGTATGCAAGACGAAGTAGTCAAGCCGGTAGAAGTGAATATCGATGGGGCGTCCATCGCCATCCTTTGGGATGACGGGCATCGTAGCGTCTATCCCCATCGGATGCTGCGGCTGCGCTGTCAGTGCGCCAGTTGCGTCGAGGAAATGACCGGCCGGCCGCGCTTGAACCCGGACACGGTGCCGGCTGAAGTGCGGGCCATCGACCAGATGCCGGTCGGCAACTACGCCTTGCAATTCCTGTGGAGCGATGCCCACTACACCGGCATTTACACTTACCGCTTCCTGCGGGCGGTCTGCGCCTGTATCCCCTGCAACGAAGGCCGGGCTGGGGAGGATGGTCTGGCAAGCTAATCCCTTATCTTATCGGAGAAATCCTATGGCGAAGCGGAATCCGGGAAGCCACAACTTCGGTGGCAAGTTGGGACGGTTACAGTCGTCCAAGAATCCTACTGTCGTACCGCCGGGCACAAAGGCGGTGTGTGGGGCTTGTGGCGCTCCTTGCATAGAAAGAGTTTCCAAAACGGGGCGGCACCAAGGTTGGCGATGCCCCAAGCACGGGAACCTCAGGAGCTTGTAGCCCGGACAATCTAGCCGGGTATGCATTACCTAGGAGTTATCCACGCTCTCCGCCGTATAGGAACGCTTGGGCGTGGCCGCCCGTTTCAGTTTAGGGGCAGTGAAGGTGCTGGACTTGAAGGAAAAGGTGGACAACTGCCGTTGCCCCGGCTGCTGACAAGTTTTGCAGGGTGCCGGGTTGTCGGCTTGGGATGCCGGGCGGATGGACTCAAACTCTTGGTTGCAGTGGGCGCAGTAGTACTCATAAATGGGCATTGGGATACCTCCAAAGCGGGATTGCTGACCCGATTTTATCCTAAATCGCACCGGTATCCCAATCCCGCTAAACCGGCAAAAGGAGTGGAAACTTATGGCAGAAACCGGCGAAGTGGTGATTATCGGCGGCGGCGCGGCCGGCTGTGCCGTAGCCTATTACTTGGCCCAAGCCGGGGTCAAGTCCACCATCATTGAGCGGGAAGGCGTCGCATCCCAAGCCTCCGGGTACTCGGCCGGCGGGCTTAATCCACTGGAGGGAACCCATATCCCCGGCCCGTTGGGGGCTTTGGCTATGGAGTCCTTTCGGCTGCACTTGGGTATCTGGGATAGTCTGCGGGCGGATACCGAAGTGGATTTTCAGCCGCGTATTACCGCGCTGACCAAAGTTGCCTTTGATGAGTCGGAAATCTCGACTTTGCAAGGTTCAGTGGATACCTTCAGCGCCGTCGGAGACGGATTTTCCGGCGAATGGCTGGATTTACCGCAGCTGCGGGAATTGGAACCCCGCCTTTCCCCGGAAATCATCGCCGCCGTTCAACTACGCGGTAACACCGCCCTGGACAGCCAGCAATTCACCAAGGCTTTGGCCACGGCCGCCGGGCGGCGCGGAGTGGAAATCCGTTCCGCCGCGGCCCGGGGCGTCCGCATTAACAGCGGCCGGGTGGAAAGCGTCATCCTCGAGGATGAGGAAATCTCCTGCGGGCAACTGGTGTTAGCGGCCGGCCCCTGGTCCCGGGAAGCGGAGCCTTGGTTGGATATTGCCTTGCCGGTGGATCCGCTCAAAGGGGAAATCCTGCGCTTGAAAATCGACGGGCCGCCCTTGTCGTCAGATTTTACTGGCGGTGGTTCATCTTTGTACGCCAAACCCGATGGCTTGGTATGGTGCGGGGCTACCGAGGAATGGCAGGGGTTCGACAAGGAAACTTCGGAGTCAGCCCGCAAAACCCTGTGGCAAGCGGCCGTCCGTCTGATGCCGCCCCTGGCCCAAGCCCGATTGGCCCGGCATACTGCCTGCCTGCGTCCAGTAACCCCGGACTGGCTGCCTATCATCGGTCAAGCCCCAGGTTGGGACAATGTCTATCTGGCTACCGGGGCCGGCAAAAAGGGTATCCTGCTTTGCCCGGCCATCGGCAAAGCCATCGCCGACTTGATGACCGCCGGCCAAACCGACTTGTCCATTGAAAACTGCTCGCCAGAGCGTTTTGCTCCCGGCGGAAACTCCCGCTAAAGACCCTCAGACCACCAAGCCATCATAGACCGCCCGCAAGTTGGGTAAGTTTTCCAAGTCCCAGAGCAAAGCCAGGGCATCTTGACACTGCTGCTCAGTGATAACCGCAGTTGCCAAGCGGCGGAACTTGTCGCTTACTTCCCGGTCATCCAGAGGATTTTGGCGGTGGCCTTTGGGGTAGGCGGTGGCGGCGGCAAGGGTATCCCCGGAGTGGGTAGCAATTTCAATACGGCAGTTGTATTGCCGGGGGTATTTCTCAGTGAAGCCCGGCCCTTCGGTCAGGGTCATTTTGCCCATCAGTGCGCGCAAAGACGGGTCGGCGATTTTTTCAGGGGAGAAACTGGCCGGAGTAACCGCGCCATCCTGCAAAGCCAAGGCGACCAGAAAAGGGATGCTGTGGTCGGCGGTTTCCCGGGTTTGAGGATCCCACTTTTCCGGCTCGGTTTGCGGGGTACTGACAGCAGAGCGGTAAGTTTGGACGGTGATGGCTTCGATGTCCGACAGGTTGACTCGCGGCCGCAGCTCTATCGCTAATCCGACGGGGGCTTGGGTGTGAATCTGGGACGGGTAAAACTTGAAAGTAGTATTGTTAATCAGGAAAGGCTGGCCGTTGCTGCCGAACTTGTCCAGGGTTACCGGATGGGTAACGCCGGCTTGCTCCCAAAGGCCGCGTTTGCCCTCGAAGGGTTCGGCCGGGCCGGTCATTCCGGCAGTCGCCAATTGCGCGGCAAAGACGCCGGCGCGAGTTGCCGCGGCAGTGGCGCAACCCTTCCACATTGAAAGTTCACCGGTACGGGTAACACCCAAAGGCAGATTAGGGGCCAGGGACAAAGAAATGGCGTGGCCCATTTGTTCCCGGTTCAGCCCCAGCAGTTTGCCGGCGGCGCAAGCGGCGCCGACAATGCTGAACATTCCTTGATCCCACCCCAAATCGCCGCTGACTACCTGGTCGGATAGCCGGCAAAAGACTTCGTACGCCAAGGTGATGGCGGTAATGATGTCCCGTCCATCGCCGTTGCGGGTGTCGGCTATAGCCAAGGCGGCCGGTATCATATCGCTGGGATGGCCGCCGCCGGGCGCGAAGTAAGAATCGTTGCAATCCAAATAGCGGGTCATCACGCCATTGGCAAAGGCGGCCAAATCCGGGGAAGTATAGCCCGTAGTGCCGATAACCCGGGCCGGCTCCAAGCAAGCAACGGAAGCGGCCAGACGGCGGGCGATTTTAGCCGGCTCCGACCGGTAACCGCCCAGAGCGCAGCCCAAGGTATCCACCAGAGTGCGCTTGACCTGATGCACCGTAGCCGGGTCGAGGTTCTCATAAGTCAAGGCAACGGCGTATTCGCTCAACAAGGCGGTAGTTTTGTCCATCTTTTGCCTCCACGGCAAGTTGATAAGGTTACCCTAGTCCGGCGGCTAGTTATCAGCGGCCCAAGATTCCTTGACCCGGCTGGTCAGTTCCTTGTAATGGGCGGCGGCTTGGGCGGTCAGCAAGTCCAAGTCCTCCGGCAGGACATAGCCCTGGCTAATTAATTCCTGGGCGGCGGCGCGGATGCAGGATAGATAATCATCTTGGGAAGGATACCGTTCCGCAATAGAAAGGCGAAAGTCTCCCGTTGCCATACGCTCCTCGGCAGTAGCCGGGAAGGGAATAGTGGAACCGGCTAAAGTGCCGCCGGTAGCACCGCCGGAGGAGAGGATTTGCCCTTCGCCGCCCATTTCCCGATGCCGCAAGTTCCAGCCGGTATGGGTAGCCAAAGGAACGGTAACCAGGGGCAAGCGGATACCCGCCAATTCGTTGCCGTCGGCGTCAACGGCCGGCACCAGCACGGGATAGGGTTTTCCGGTAATCGCCGGTACTTGGGAAGCTACGCCCGGTTCAGGGCCAAAGTCTAGCCGATAGAAGCGGCGCAGAGGTTCCGGGAAGTTGACTCCGGGGATAGCGCGGAAAGTGGCGGCGGTAGTTTCCGGAGGTACTGCCGTGCCCTTGTCCAATCGCGGATAGGCACTGGGCGGCGGGTTCTGATTATGGGTAACCCAATTGTCCAGGTTCAGCAGGGCAGCCCGTAGCAGCGGGCGGTAGTCAAGGCAGTTAAAGGGCTGCTGGCCGCGGCTGCCGTTAGCCGGATCGTTGTCCCGCAGGTAATCAGTACCGAGCGGGTGTTGCGCGCCGCCAAAGTGATAGATACGGACGGCATCGGGGATTTCCAAATCCCGCTGGCCGGCAACATCAATATGCACCATTGCGCCGCCACCGCCCCAGTACTCGGACGAGGTGTAAGTGTACATAATGCGGGGTAGCGGCCCCTGGGCGGCGGCCCGGGCGAGGACGCCGTCAGTACGGCCGGTTTCCGGGTCGGTTTGCTCGCAATCGCTGAAAGGAAAAAGGTTGTTGGGGCTGCGGCTGGCTTGGCTGGAAGGTTGGGCAAAGCGTTGATTGAATTCGCCATGCTTGGCCCCGGCCACATGAGGAATCAAGCCATCAAAAACCGGGCGGCCGGCTTCATCCCAATTCAGCCCGTAATAGACCAAATCCCGCAGAAACCGGCCGCTCTGAGAGGAACCAAAGCTGTAGGCGCGCTCCAGCTGACCGGCGCAGGGGTTTCCGGCGGTAGTATCAGCGTAGCGCAGGAAGGCGGCCAAGTCTCGGGTCGCCAGTAGCCCTGCGCCAACTACCGGCGCGCCGGTGGTAGTGTAGATGACCTGATAAACCTTGCCCGGCTCAAAACCGGCTTCCCGATAGACATAACGGGCATCCGGGACAACCCGGCCCTCCTGCACCCGGGCAAAAGCCCATTCCTGGCGCGGGATAATCCGCTCCGGCCCGTCCTCGCTGTCCTGCACCGTCATTACCGAGTCCCAATCCTCTAGGTTATTAGCGGGATAGGGACGATGGTTGCGGTCGGAAATAAATTGCTCTTGAATGGGAGCATTGGGGACGAAGGTAACGACCAGTTGGCCGCTGATGGGAGAGCCGTCAGGATTTTGGGCTTCCGGAGCGTAAAGGCGCAGTACCCCCGGCACATCCGGGGCGTCGTGCTGCCAGCCGCACCAAGCAACGGTGAAACCATGGCGCATCAGAAAGCCGTTGCCGCTTTGCAGCGTTTCCTCCGGGTCCAAGTCAGGAGCATTGTTGAAATTGCGGAGAGCCGGGCCGCGGCCCCGGTTCAGGATGTCAAAAAAGAGGCGGCTGCGGCCCTGCTCCGGATCCACCGGTTGTAGGATGCGGAAGTCGGAGGAAAACTCGACCAAGCCGGCAGAATTGCGGGGCGCCAGTTTCAAGTCGGTTACCGTGGCGTTGACCGAGTGTTCCGGGTCAACGGCAAAGTGGACGCGGCCATCCAACTGTTCGTAGGGGCCGACTTCGCCAAAGGACTCGCCGCCGGCAAAGGGCTGCCGGGAAGTTATTTCCAGCTTGGTAACTGCCATTGTTCACCTCTCGCTGCGGCCGAATTAGGTTCCCTGAGGGCTACAGGATGCCGCTGGTGTCCACTTCCAAATCCTCGGGCGGTTCCTCTCCGGTGAAATCCCGCCACCACTGATTAAATGATTCAACGCCGCCGTATTTGTCGCGCAAGCGGGCCAGGTGGGCTTTGACCTGCACCACTACCGGCAAATTATAATCGGCAACCAGTTGCCAGGTGCGCGCTACCCATTCCAGGGCTGCGGTGATGTTTTCCCGTTCCTCGGCGACCATTCCCAATTGCCCGTAAGTGCGGGCCAAGCGGTGGACATCGCCCAACTGCTCAAAAATTTCCCGGGCTTGATGGTACCAGTTTTCAGCAGTGTCGTACTGCTGCTGTTCGTGAAAGAGTACCCCCAACTGACGGCACTCATCGCCGACCCCGCGGCGGTCGCCCAGGTTTTCCTTGCGCTCCAAGGCTGCCAAGTACCACTCCTCAGCTTCCTCGTAGATAATGCCGCGGTCTTGCGCCAGCAGCCCCAAATGGTGCAGTTCCACCGCCATCTGGGACTGCTGTCCCAAGCGGTCGCTCAAGCTCAACGCCTGCTGATACCAGTTCTTGGCTTCGTCAAAGAGGTATTGGGCGTGGCAGACCGTTCCCAATTCGTGAAAGACCAGAACGGCCGTTTCCTCATCCCGATTTTCCTCAACGATGCTGCGGGCCCGCTGATACCAGCTTTCGGATTCCTTATGCTCAAACTTCAGTTGAGTAACCAGTCCCAAAGCCCGGTAGTCCTTGACCATTTCCTCCTCGTCCGGCAGCCGCTGGTGGATTTCCAACGCCTTGCCGTACCACTCTTTGGCTTCGGTATAGAGACGCTGGTACTGACGCACCTGCCCCAAGGCAAAGTAATCGTCTGCCACGGCCGCCCGGTCGTCCCCATTTTCAATGATGGACAGGGAACGCCGAAACCAGTCGGCGGCGGTATCCAGTTGGCGGCGAGCCAGTGCGATAGCGCCGAACTGATGATAAACCGCGGCGGCGCGCGGGTCAGTAGCCGCCTCCGGTTGGGCAATTAGATAGTCGGCCAGTTGCTGGTTCAATTCCGCGGCCCGCGGCAAGTTGCCGGCTTCTACCGATTCGCTGACATCCGTACCGAGCAAGTAGAGCCACAGCTCAATCGCGCCAGCGGCTACGGCAGCCTCCGCCGTGGGGCCGACGGATTCCAGCAATTGCCCGCGCAGTCGGCGCAGTTCCGGGATCCGCTTCTGCATCCGATAAACTTGGGCCAGCGGCTGCACCAGCAGTTGGGCGTTATCCCACTGCCGGGCTTCCAGAGACAATGCCAAGGCTTGATGCAAATTGCCTTCCTCAGCCAGTACCGCCGTAGCCCCGGCATCCTGATTTTCGTAAAGGGATTCCATAAAGTAGTCGGCGGTGTCGGCATAAACCCGCACGAACTCGGCTTCCAGCCGGCTGATGTTGGCGGCGGAAACCTGGCGGCCCAACTTGCGGCCGTAGAACCAGGGCAAAGCCGGCGGTATCTGATAAACACTGGGCGAAATGGGTTCCAGAAAACCGGCGGCCAAGCCGGAACGAAGGAGAGTGCGGCAAGCGCCCCAACCCAATTCCTCGCCCAAGGCCGCGCGGTAAGGCGGTTCCTGGGTAATGTGGGTCAGAATGTCCAGCATCACCCGCCGCTGAAACAGGGCCAGAAAAGGCAGATGAATGCGGCTCCGGTGGGACATTTTAGTCCACGCGTATTCCATCAGGACGGTCAGGAAGTTGTCCCGCCCGGCTTCCTCCACCGTATCGGAAAAGTCGGCTAACCCCCGTTCCAATTCCGACCGGATGATTGAGCAAGGAACTTCCTTGAGCAAAGGCAGGGCTATTTGGCAAGCCAAAGGATGGCCGGCAATATCATCGAGCAAGTCGATAACTTCCAGGGTGATGCGGCCGGTTTCTACAGCGGCTTTTTCCAAGACGGCTTGAGCCAAATCCCGGCGGTCGAGCTGATTTAGTCCGGTCAACCGGTATTGGGCGGCCGGGGCGGATACCCAACTTTCAGCCGGGTTGCGGGTTGCCAGCAAAGCGCGGCTGCTCCCGGTTGACACCGCAGCCGACAGAAAAGCATCCAGCTCAGCCTGTTCCGATTCGGTCAATAGACCCAGTGCGCCGGCAGGGAATCCGGCAATGTTTTCCACGCCATCCCAGATAAGCAAGGCAGGATGTTCCTGCAAGTATTCCAACACCCATTGCCGTTGCTGCTGTCCGTCCCTATCGGCAAAGGACAAGCCGGCGATGGCAATACCGATTTCGTGTACCACCCGCTCCAAGCCGGCGGGATGGGCCGGCTCAAAGACGGTGTAAAAAACGCCGCCGGGCATTTCCTGACCGCCGGTTTTTTGCAGCCAGCGGGCCAAGCCTAAAACCAGTTCGGTTTTGCCAACACCAGTGTTGCCGGTAAGTATCGTTACCGGATGCGACCCGATAAGGCGTTCGAGGCGGTGCAGTTCAGCTTGCCGACCAATTAAACCGTACTGTCCGGCGGCCGGGAATTGGCTTTCGCTCGCGGTATCAGACTGGGGCTGAATCACCGGAGCAGCCAAAGGATTAGCTTGCTCCCGGTCGATGGCGGTCGGAGTGAATTGGCCGGCTTGATAAACCAGCGGAGTAATCCAGTCCCAGGAAACATAGGAGCCGCCGATAGTGGGGCGATAGGGTTCCGCCATCAGCCCAGCCCGCCCTTCCGCTACGGCGGCGGCGATTTCATTGCCATCAACTAAACCCCGGTAAAAGCGGCGCAGGAAATCCGCGCCAGCGACGCTGGGCAATCTCCAGGGCAGCAGAACGGATGCCGGCACCCCACCGCGGCAAAGTTCCTGTCCCAGTTCCGCCCAAGCCCGCGCTGTTGTGGGATTGGCAACGACCCGGCTGCCGGCAGTCAGCAGCGCCACCGGCGCTTGGGCAGCGGTCAACACTGCGGCTAACTGTTGTGCCGGTACCAAGGAGGAACTGCCGTCGGTGTCTTCGAGGATTAAATCGCCGCTGTCCGGGTCGAGTTGCAAGCCGTCGAGTTGTACCAAGTGATAATGCCCGGGCCGGTCGGCTAACTGGCGGGAAAGGGCGTCAAAGGTAGGCGGCCGCAGGTAATCCAGTTCGACCTGAACCTCCAGAGACTCCAGAACTTGCAAGGTTTCCACGCCCAACCCGGCCGGGGGGATAGCGTCTCCGTCTCCCGTTTCCGGCAGTGGGGATACCAGCAGAACGTTAAGCTGCTCCGTAGTCAAGGTTGCCGGGTAGTCCGGCAAGGGCGCGGCGTCAACCTTGCGGAACAGAGACGCCAAGTCAGGCGAAAGATAGCTGGTTTCCGGGGAGTTCAGCGCCTCCCAAGGCAAGGCCAGAAAGTCGGAGCGGGATGAAACTATGGAAAGCTGATAATCGGCAAGCCCCTCGGTAACGGCGGCGGTGAATAGCTGACGGGCAGTGTCGCTGCTGCTAAAGACCGTCTCAAACAAAAGACGCCCCAAATTACGCAAGCCGGCCTCCACCGCCTCCGCCCGTTCTTTTGCCATGCCGAAGGGATAAGCCGGGTATTCCTGAAAGTACCAAGCGATTTCCGCCCGGTCGGCGGCGTCCAAAGGATTCTGAAAAGCAACCGGAGGGACGGTTTGCCGCTCCGTTCCAGCAATGCCGGATAGCTGTAGTTGACCGCTGTCCGGCAAATCCAGAATTTCCAGTAGTTTGACCACTATCGGCTCCATTAGACGGGCAATCGTTTCGAGTTCGGTTCCGCTGGAACCCTCAACTGCCGACGGCTTCACCGGCGGTTGTTGCCCGCATTATACATCAGGGGCTAGGCAAATCTAGCTTTGAAACACCGCCAAAGCATCAGCGGCGCGGATACCTTGCCCGGCCGGCAACGCCATCAAGGGATTGATGTCCAGTTCAGCCAGCGTCCCCTCCAAGTTCACCGCCAAATGTGAAATGCCGACTAGGGCGTCAGCCAAGGCAGCGATGTCGGCCGCCGGCCCTCCCCGGAAACCGTGGAGCAAGCGGGAACCCTTAACCTGATTTATCATCTCCAAGGCTTCCGCGGCGGTGATGGGGCAAAGGCGCAAAGCTACATCGTTATAGACTTCTACCATCACCCCGCCGACGCCGAAAAGCAACGTCGGCCCCAGTTGCGGGTCATAAGAAACTCCCACGATAACCTCGACACCCCCGGACACCATTTCCTGCACCAGTACGCCGTTGATAGCCGCTCCCGCCGGCGCGGACTGAGCGGTGCTGGACATAATCTCCGTATAGGCGGCGTGTACCTGTGCGGCGTCGGTCAAGCCCAACCGAATTACGCCGGCTTCGGTTTTGTGCAGGATGTCCGGGGAATCGACTTTCAGGGCTACCGGGTAACCGATAGTTTCAGCTGCGGCGACCGCTTCCTCCGGGGTAGCGGCCGTAGCTTCCCGGGTTATGGGTATCCCCCAAGCGGCGCTCAGTTCTTTGCTTTCGTGTTCGGAAAGGCTGACCCGGCCGGAGGCGGTAAGAGCGGCTACGGTTTGTTCCTGCTGCCGGGTCATTGCCGGGGCGCGGCCAAAGCCGGTATCCAGCCGCCGTTCACGCCATTGATGATAGTCCAGTAGGGCGCGCACCCCAAAAGCCAGTTTGTCGGGGACATAAAAGACCGGTATTTGAGCGGCTTTCAGCTTGGGCAATCCGGCAGTAGCGGAACGGGTACCCGTCCAGAGAAAAGCCAAGCCCCGGTCGCTCTTATCCCGTTGAGCAATAACCTGCTCGGCTTGCGGGTCGGCGCCGGCGCTGGCGACTACCAAAGTGCCGATATGGGGCTGCTCGCTCATATAAGCCATAATTTCCGGGAAGGAGTCGCTGTTGGCGAAGCCGGTTACATCAGAGGGATTAGCCGCCCACCCGAAGCCTTTCAAGACGCCGTTGATGCCATCGCGGGCGGCATCGGTTAGGGGCGGCAAGTCCAGCCCGGCTTGGCCGCACATATCGGCGGTGAGGGAACTGATGCCCCCGGAATGGGAAACTACGGCAACGCCGGGGTGAAGTGGCTTGGCGGTATGGGCCAGCAGTTGGGACACTTCCAGCAGTTCGTCATAGTCCTGGACGCGGGTAATGCCGTATTGGGCAAAGACTTCATCATAAAGAGCATCGGTTCCGGTCAGAGCAGCAGTGTGGGAACGGGCGGCCCGCGCGCCCAAATCTGAGCGGCCGATTTTGATTAGGACGATGGGCTTGCCGCGTTCCGCCGCCAGTTCCGCCACGGCCACCAGCTTGCGGGCATCCTTGAAACCCTCGACAAAACCGGCGATAACCTTGACCGAGTCCTGGTCGAGCAGGTAGCGGGCAAAGTCGCAGAAGTCTAAATCGGCCTCATTGCCGGTAGAAATGATGTGGCTGAGGCCAATACCTTCCTCGACCGCCCGGGTCAGGAAAGGCCCGAAAGCGGAAGCGCCGCTTTGGCAGATAAGCCCAATGGGGCCGCTGAGTCCATCAGAACCCCGGGACGAGGCGGTAGGCCAGATGTTAGCTTGAACATTAGCCACGCCGAGACAGTTGGGGCCGCAAATACGCAGCCCGGACTCCCGGGCAAAAGCTCCCACTTCCCCTTGCAAATCCCGGCGGTCGTCAACATCCCGCTCGGAAAAGCCGGCAGAGATGACGATAGCGGCGCGGGTTCCTTTGGCGTGGCTTTCCTTGAGAATTTCCAGTACCCGGTGATACGGCACCACCACGCCCACCAAGTCCGGGGTTTCGGGCAAATCGGTAACGCTGGGGTAGGATTTAACCCCCATAATTTCGTCATAGCGCGGGTTAACCGGATAGACATTTACCCGGTCTTGGGCTTTAAGGGCGGCGTTGAGGAAACGGCCGCCGTACTGCATCCGGGGCGTAGCGCCCACCACGGCAATGGATTTCGGGTTAAGCATCCGGTCAATGGACGCCAACTGTTGGTCAGTCCAGATAGCCATTTGATACCTCGCGCTTGGGCTGGAGGGGCAAAAGGGATTTCTAGGTTTCGCCGGCCGTCCGCAGGTCGGCGCGCCAGTCATCCGGGGAAGGGCCTTTGTCAATGATGACATCAATGACCGCCGGCAGCCCGGAGGCTTGGGCTTGGCGCAGAGCCTCCGGCAAGTCCCGGGAATCGCTGATCTGAACGCCGAAGCAGCCGAAGCCCCGGGCCACAGCGGCATTGTCCGTTTCCACAAACTCGGAAGCAATACGGCGTCCCTCCGGCTGGTGATGCCGCACCATTCCCAAGGCGTTGTCATTAAAGACAATGCAGAGGATGGGCAGGTCATACTGCATCGCGGTGGAGAGGGCGTTGACGGTCATCATATAGCCGCCATCGCCGGTAACGCCGACTACCGGGCGGTCCGGATAGGCCAGTTTGAGGGCAACGGCGGCCGGCAGACCCCAGCCCATTCCGGCCGTGCCGCCGGGGGCAAAAAAGGTGTGGGCTTGCGGCGCTTGGTAGTAGTGAGCCATCCAGGTGCGGTTGTTGCCGGCGTCTAGGGCAAAAACAGTGGACGGGTCGAGGTTTTGACGAAGCAGAGCCACCAGCCGCTGCGGCGTAACCGGGGAACTGTCAATATGCATTGCCGGGTCATTATAAAAGCCGGTATTGGCTTTGCGACCGGGCAGTCCATTAATCCAATCCTGGCGGTGGGCTGCGCTGGCCGAAGCGGCGTCTTGGGAAGCGTCGACCAGTTGGGACAGTATGCTGCCGGCGTCGCCAATCAACCCCAGGTCAATGGGAAAAGTCCAGCCGGCGTTGCGGTCGTCAATGTCAATCTGGATGATGTGATGACGGCGGGGGTCGAATACATTGGGCCGCTCCCGCACGGTATCCTGCGGGCTCAGCTTGGCGCCGACAACAATAACCGTGTCAGCATCGCCAACCGCCCGGTTCGCCGCTTCCTGACCATAGACGCCAGCCATGCCCAAAGCCAGAGGGTGCGTTTCGGCAATGGCGCTTTTGCCCTTGTAGCTGGTGGCGACCGGCGCGCCCCACAGTTCAGCCAACTGCTGAAGCTGGGCGTGGGCTTGGGCCTGGTGTACGCCGTTGCCCGCCACAATCACCGGCCGGCGCGAAGCGGCTAGGATTTCAATGGCCCGTTGAATGTCCTGCGGCGCGCTTTGCGGTTTGGCGGTGTTCAAGTAGCCGGCCGTATGGTGGATAAAAGGCGGAGTTTCCACATCCACCTCGCCGGAGATGGCGGCGGAGCGCATTACTACCGCCGCCGGGCCGGGGCGGCCGCTGGTGGCGTGCTTTATCGCCAACTGCGTTCCCAGCGCCGCCTCCTTGGGGCTGGTCGCCAAGGAGGTATATTTGGTCATTGCCTTGATGATAGTAGGCAGGTCGATGCTGCCGTACTCCCCGGCCCCGGACTGGTTGGCCGGATGCTGAGCGGAGCCGCCGTCAGAGGTGTCGGTCAGCACCAGCATCGGCGAACTGCTGAGCATCGCCTCCATAATGCCGAAACTGGCGTTGGAGCCGATAAACAGCCCTTGGCCCATCACTACGGCCGGCTTGCCGGTAGCCCGCCCATAGGCGTCCGCCATTATCGCCGCTGTCTGCTCATGGCGGCAGAGGATGGCCTTGATACGGTCCTCTTTGCCCACCAGCAGGTTGTAAATCTGGCCGGTACCGCCCCCGGGAATCCCGAAAACATACTCGATTCCGGCCTCCTCGAGCATCTGCACGATTAACTCATGGGCTTGGGGCATAATTCCTCCCTGACTGGCGGCGGTTCGGTTAAGTTAGGGTTGGAGCGTTGAATTGGAGTGCAGTGATTAAGGGAGATGATACCTTGCCGGAACAGGCCGGTCAAGTTGGGGATTGACGCGGCGCAATCAAGAGCGGCCGGCTTATTCGGGTTTGAGCCGAATTTCCCCCTCCCAAAGTTTGGTATCCCCGACAAATTGCCCGGTACGAATGGCGGCAATCGGGTAGTTGGGAAGGGATTGAATGCCGATGCAGACTTGCCCCTCCCGGGTTCCTTGTTGGTCAAAGCTGAAATCCCGGTTGTCAAAAGAATGGCCCTGCCGCTGCAGTGGCAGGTCGCCCGGGTCGATCGGGTAGATGTGTAGGAAAAAACGAGCCTCGGTATCAACCGGTCGGCAAGGCTCCTTCACATAAAACAGCGTCCGCTCCGGTGTATCCAGATAGACGGCGAAATAGGATTTCAGGGCCGGCTCGCCGGCCGCAAACTTATCTCTTCGGTTAATCAAGTAGGGAATGCGTTCTACCAACTCTCTGGAGCCGAAGCGGGCAAGAACCCACTGCCGATCCGGGGAGTCGAAGGGCATATACAAATCCTCCCCTACCTTAACCGCATACTCCGCTCTGGTTCGAGCGTACTGCTCTTGACCAACAATCGGGGGAAATTTCCCGCTAAATGTAAAATCCTCCCGGGTCAACGCTTCTCCGATTGTATGGGCCGGCGGATAAACTCTAATGTTGACGCCGCGCTGCTCCAGATAACCGGAAGGCGGCTCCCGGTCATGCGCCAAAACTCGTTCCCCATTGGGTCTAGCGACCGGATTACGGGCGATAGTGTGATCGGTCAAACCCCAATGGTCAACAATTTTTAAGTCCGGCAAGTAGTATGACCGCTGCCCCAGCCAAATAACATAGCCCACGGCGTCCTCAGGAATTACCCCCCGTTCCATATCGGCATAGCGGGACCACAGTGGGGTTGTTTGCGCCGCCGGGACATTACTGACCGCTCGCGCAACGAATTGTTTGTTGAGCCCCCAGCGCAAGTCATTAACGATAGCGGTTAAAACCGGCATTCCCGGAGCCGCCAGTAACCAGCGGGCGTTTTCAGCAGTAAGCTGCGGCCGGTTTCCTTCTACTCCGAGCAACGCCCCCTGCATTGCGCTGGCGTAGAAAAGCACAGGCACGAACAGGATGACCGCGCAAAGCTGCGCCTTAGCCGCAAAGAAACTCTGCAACGGTACTGAGAGTCTGGAGAGGGCAAGGGAATCCAGCTTATTGCTCAGCCCGGAACCCAGACGAACTATGCCTTGGGCCGCCGCCGGAGCCAGCAAGGGCCAATAGAAATCCAGCGGACGCCACTCGAAAAGGTCGCCGCCGACCCGCATCAGATAGCCGGCGTGGGCGGCGATGAGCAGGAAAACCAGAGCATAAGTCCCGTCGCGGCAGTCCCGCCAGCGTTGCCGCAGCCCGACCCAAGCCAAAGGTATCAGCAAATACAATCCGGTCACCAGGGCGGCCACTTGCAGGTAAATATACCCGGATTCGTACCAAGGCCGGACAAACTTGGCGTAGTAAGTGTTGGGCAGCCACTCTCCATAGTAGGCATAGCGAAAAAGGAAATGGGCGGCGACCAGAACGACACAAGGCACCACCAAGCAGCCCAATTCCCGCCAGTCCGGTTGCCGTCGTCCTTGGTCAATGTAGCGTTGTATAATGAACCAACCGAAACAAAGGACGGCAATTAGCGGCCCCTCCGGGCGGGTATAAGCCGCCGCCACTAGGCCGAATGACGCCGTTAGCAACCCGGCCCGTCGATCCCGGTACAGGCTGAGGCAGACTACAGCCAGCAGGATAAAGAAGGTGAACTGCCGGGTTTCCAAGCCGCCGCCGGAAGTCCAAGTGGCAAAGGTGGCGCTGCTGCATACCAGCCCCAATGCCATCCAAATCGTCAATCCCCGGTGGGGCAGACCGGGCAGTTTTGCCATCCACCACAGCATTGCCGCCAGAGTTGCGGCAGTAAAAGCTACCGAAAGCCACTGGGCGGTATGCTCCGGGGCGAGGTCGAACAGGGCCCAGATGGCGGCCAGTTCCAGTACCCAGAGGAAGTTGGAATAGCCTTCGACATATTCGCCGGGATTAAAGACCAAGCCGTGGCCTTCCAGGAGATTGCGGGCGTAACGGAAGCTGGTAAAAGCGTCGTCGGTAAAGAACCAGGAAACGGAAGTAAGCCAGCCCAACAGGGCCAGCCAGGGCAGATAAAGGGGAATGTAGCGGATCCAAGGCGGCAGCATATAATTAAGATACAATAGCGTATCCGGAAATACAATTGACCGCGACTTGCCGGCCCTCGGAAACCCGTCCACCAACCCGAGCGATTCCCCAGCCGGCAATTGCCAATACGGGGGTAAAGTAAATGAAAAGCGTCACCATCGACCGGGACCAGCGGCTGAAAGCGGAACCGGAAAAGGGGCATAACCGCTGGCATCCCGACATTCCGCCCATTCTGGAAGTGGTGCCGGGCGAGGCGGTCTTACTGGAAACCCGGGACGCCTCCGACAGCCAGATTAAGCCGGGGATGACGCCGGCCGACTTGGCAAATCTGGACGCCAAAGTAGCCCATCCCTTGACCGGCCCCATTTACATAAAAGGCGCCGCCCCCGGCGACCTGCTGGAAATCGAGTATCTGGACATCCAGCCCCAACCTTATGGCTGGACGCGCAGCCGGCCCGGAGCCGGGTTTCTGCGGGACTTGTTCCCGGAGCCGTATCTGGCCCATTGGGAAATTAAGGATGGCTGGGCTACTTCGCCGCAGTTGCCCGGCGTCCGCATCATTGACGGTTCCTTTATGGGAACGGCCGGCATTGCGCCCTCCCATAAGCAGCTGGCGGCTTGGACCGAACGGGAGTCCGACCTGGTGCGGCGCGGCGGCATCGCCTTTCTCCCCGACCCGGAGGATGCGGTGCCGGCCGGCGGTTCCATTGCCGAGCAGGGGCTGCGGACACTGCCGCCGCGGGAGAATTGCGGCAATGTCGACGCCAAGCAACTGACCAAAGGCTCCCGCCTGCTGATACCGGTCAATGTGCCGGGCGCGCTCTATTCGGCAGGAGACGGCCACTTTGCCCAGGGCGATTCCGAATGTTGCATTACCGCCATTGAGATGGGAGCAACCGCAGTAGTGCGGTTCCGGGTTTTCCCCGGGGAAGCGGCCCGACATAAGATTACTTTTCCCCGCTACGCCCATCCGGGCTATTTCCTGCCGCCGGAATGGGCTGCCCCGCGCAACTTCATCGCCACTATGGGAATGCCGATCCGGGACGACGGAACGCAAGAGGGAGAGGATAACCTGACCCTGGCCGCCCGCAACGCCCTGGTGAATATGATTGACCTGCTGCAAGAGCGCGGCTGGAGCCGGGAGCAGGCGTACATCCTTTGCAGCGTGGCCGTGGATTTGCGAATCAGCAACATCGTTGACTTGCCCAATGTAACCGTCTCGGCTTTCCTGCCCGAGGATATTTTTCAGGGCTAGACAGCGACCGCCGGGAATCTGGTCAACATAAGAGCGGCGGCCGCTCCGCCGGCGCGCGTAAAAGCGATTTCCGGGGATTAGGGGTATCCAAACCCCTGAAACCCCCGGAAATCGCTTTCCGGAAACTGCTCAGTCACTCCCGAAATCGAGACTCCCGGAAAAACGAAAGCCACCCGTTCACCAAACGGGTGGCTTTCGTTTTCCGGTTAGTTTCCGCCGCTGCCTGACGCGGCCGGCCAGCGCAGCGCCCCACCCCTTGAGCCTGCCCTGATCAAGCCGCCGGGTCAGCTTTTCCCCGACCCTTGCCCGGGATTAGCTGGCCCGCTTAATTTCCAGTTTTTCCCCCGGGGCCAAGGCTACCCGGCGGACATTGATGCCCAGCTTGAGCAGCCAGTAGCCGAGGGTGGCCTTGCTCACCCCCAAATCGTCGGCGGTCATGGACAAACCCTTTTCGTTGACCATCTCCGGGAGCAGCCGCTCCAGGGGCCGCTGGTGTTCCTTTTCTACCCGCTGCATCAGTTTAGTCTTGCGTGCCAATGTATTACCTCCTTCTCTAGCGCCGGCGTGTTGTGTAACCGAATGTAACTGCCTATCGGTAAGATGTATTGAATGGTAACACCTGTTCCGATATTTGTCAAGACTTGTACGGATTATTTCTTAAACATTTTTGATAAAGTTTCAGAACAGAGAAATCAGCTACCGGAAAACCGGTTTCAACTAGGGTTAGACTGATTAAGGAAACCCGGTCGGCAATACACCCCTCCGCCGGGTAAAGCATTCGCCGGGCGGCGGGCAAGGGTTTTCCCGCCGGCCGCTGCCCCGGAGACGCCGGAGTGATGGTGTAACAATAATGTAGTAACCAACCAGCATCGGGCGAAGTAAAGTGTAATGCGCTGGATGATTTACTCTTTTCCCCTGGATGACTTCCGGCCGGGCAAAGGGTTTGACCTCAGCCGCGCCTTTTGTTAGGCTGGAGGCAGGAAAGGACGGCGGCAAAGGACGGCGGCCCGGTGTCCGTTTCGACCGCATCAGCGCGGCGCGTTTCCCGGCAACAGGTTTGACCCGCCCGAATCACAAATCAGAGAGGAAAGAAAGGAATTATGGTGCAAATGCCTACGCTGCGGGATGTTTATGAAGCCCGAAAAACCATCGCGCCCTACTTGTCCCGCACCCCCTTGCACTACTCGGCGGGATTAAGCCAGCTGCTGGACGCTGAAGTCTATCTGAAGCACGAGGATTACCTGCCGCTGGGCGCATTCAAGGCCCGCGGCGGTATCAACCTGCTCGCCCACTTGAGCGCCGAGGAACGGAGCCGTGGAGTTATTACCGCTTCCACCGGCAATCACGGCCAGTCCATCGCCCGGGCCGCCCAGATTTTCGGCGCGCAGGCTTACATCGCCCTCCCGGCCAAAAACCCCAACCCGTTAAAGGCGGCGGCTATGGAAGCCTTGGGCGCGCAGCTGATTTACTACGGGGAAACCTTTGACGAAGCCAAAGCCCATTGCGAGCGGCTGGCTGCTGAGGAAGGCTACCGCTACGTCCACCCCTGCGATGAACCGCTGCTGGTCGCCGGCGTTGCTACCCAAGCCCTGGAAATCGTCGAAGACCTGCCAGATGTGGGAGTGATGTACCTGCCTTTAGGCGGCGGCAGCGGCGTGTCCGGGGCCTGTATTGTCGCCAAAGGGATAAACCCGGCCATCCAGGTTCGGGCCGTGCAATCGGAAGCGGCCCCGGCCGGCTACTTATCCTGGCAGCAGGGGCAACTGGTGCAGTCCCCAATGAATACCTTTGCCGAAGGCATCGCCACCCAATCGGGCTACGAACTGCCCCAGCAAATCATCCGCCATCTGCTCGACGATTTCGTGCTGGTTAGCGACCGGGAAATCCAGCAGGCCATCGGTCTGCTGATTGAGAAGGCACACACTATGGCCGAGGGGGCCGGAGCGGCCGCGACCGCCGGGGCAGTTAAGCAGAAGGAAACCCTGGCCGGCAAAAAGGTTTCCATCACCGTCAGCGGCGCCAACACCACCGCCCAGCAGTTGCAGGATGCCCTGCAAGTGTATCTGGAAGGCTGAAGTGTAACACTCCCCGGTATCTAGCGGGCAACGAAAAGTGTAATGCCTGACTGGAATAAGTGTAACGCCTTAAACCGTTACACTTTCCGCGAAATAGCGGGCCAGTTCATCCCGGGGAAACTCCGGCAAAGGCATTTCGCCGCCGTAGCCAATCAGCAGCAGTCCCTCCTCCGGGGCCAGGATTTGCCCAATCTCCCAGCCGGTAATGCCGCCCTGCTCCAACGCTGCAAGCAAAGCCGGCACTTCCCCGGCTGGCAAAGTAATTATCAAACTCCCGGAAGCCAGCAAACCCAACGGGTTCAGGTTCAGAGCTTGGCAAATCGCGCTGCATTCGGGCAGGACGGGGATACTGGTTTCCTCCACAGCCAGCCCCAACCCGGAAGCCGCCGCTACTTCCCGCAAGCCGGTTATCAGCCCGCCCTCAGTAGCGTCGTGGAGCGAGTGTACCTTGACTACGTCGACGGCAATACGGGCTTCATCCACTACACTTATTCCCGGATTAGACAGCATTGCCGCGGCGTCCGCAACCATTTCCCCAGCTACCCCAGCCGCCAGCAGCGCATCCCCCCGTTCCCGGGCCAACAGAGCCGTGCCTTCTATGGCAATGCCTTTGGTGATGACAATGCTGTCCCCTTCCTGAGCGCCGCCGGTGGTAATCAGCTTGTCCCTTTCCACTTCCCCCAGCATACTGCCCACCAGGATAGGGCGGTCGATACCATAGGTAACTTCGCTGTGGCCGCCAATCAGCGTAACCTTCAAGGCATTACACGCTTGCCGCATCTGGTCAAATACCTCTTCGGCTTGAGCCGGCGTGAAACTTTCCGGCACCAGCAGCGTAGCCAGGAACCACTCCGGCACTCCGCCGGTACACGCTATATCGTTGGCGTTGACCTGAACCGCATACCAGCCAATAGCATCCGTGGCAAAGGTTATCGGGTCGCTTTTAGCCACCAGCAGACGCTCGCCCAAGTCAATAACCGCCGCATCCTCGCCCACTTGCGGCCCCAGCAGCACCCGCGGGTCATTGCCCCGGGACTGGTCGAGCAGCCGGGCCAGCAACTGCGGCGGAAACTTCCCAATGTCCACTTTTACACCATCCCCAAATCGGATCAGTCAGGCTGGGCAACAGTTTATCAGAAAAAGTCGGCGGGAAAGGAAAATCCCCATCGTTGACATAACAAAGGCGTCCCCAAGCCGATTTTCCGCCCCTTCAGGTCTCTGAATACCCCAAAAGCCCGAAAATCGCCTTTTGGCGCATCCTTACAATAATGAGGTGAAAACCGGACGCATCCGTGCTAAACTCTACCCCAACCTAGCCCAGCGGAAAAACGACCAATGTCAACTTTATCCCAACCCCTCCCGGCATCCGGTCAGCAGCCGGAAATCGCCGCCGCCCTCGGCGTTCTGAAACAAGGCGGCGTCGTTGCCTTGCCCACCGATACCCTTTACGGTTTGGCGGCCGATGTGTTCAACGCAGCGGCCTTGCGGCGAGTCTTTGACTTGAAAGGACGGCCGGCGGAACTGGCTTTGCCGGTACTGGTGGCCGACGCGGCGCAAGTCGAAAAAGTAGCCCGGTGTTTTCCCCCGGCCGCCCGCCGGTTGACGCAAGCCTTTTGGCCCGGCTCATTGACCCTGGTATTGCCCAAGGCGGCGGCCTTGTCGCCCCTGGTAACCGGCGGACGGGATACAGTGGCAGTGCGGATGCCCAACCACTGGGCGCCGCTGACTCTGGCCGCCGGGTTGGGCCGGCCCATCACCGGCACCAGCGCCAACCGCAGCGGAGAGCCGGATTTGCCCACCTTGGCGGAACTGAAAGCAACCTTGGGCGACGCGGTCGATTACTTGATTGCCCAAGGTCCGCCGCCGCAAGGCATACCCTCCACCATCGTTGACCTGACCGGAGACCGCCCGGCGTTAATCCGGGAGGGCGTCATTCCCTTCGCAGAAGTGCTGCAAGTTGGCAACGCCTAGCCCGATCCGGCTCAAATCCCCCACCCTTTGATTGCCTGAAGTATGAACCGCGCAGCCCCATCCGTTTTGGAAACTTGGCAGTCCGCTCTGGAAGCGGAACTGCAAGCTTGTTTTGCGGAACGCCAGGGTTTTCTCTACAACCTGCTCCGCTACCATCTGGGCTGGATTGACCGGGAAGGCCAGCCGGAATCGGGGGTAGCCCGGCAAAGTTTCCATTCCCTGCTGGCCTTGGCGGCCGGGCAAGCCGTCAGCGGCGATTACACGCCCTCCCTCCCGGCCGCGGCCGCCGTGGAGTTGGTCTATAACTTTGTGCTGGTGCATAACGAAGTGCAAGCCAGCCGGGGGAACGCCGGCGACCGCCCCAGCCTGTGGTGGGTTTGGGGGCCGGCTCAAGCCATCAACGCCGGCGATGGACTCCACGCTATGGGCCGGGCGGCAATGCTGCGCTTGAACGACCGGGGCTTGGCGGCGGAACCGGTTTTAGATGCCATCGCCCTCCTAGACCAGGCTTGCCTGTCTCTATGCGAAGGCCAGTATATGGACTTGCAGTTTCAGGAACGACTGTTGGTTACTATCCCCGAATACCGGGATATGATTGGTCGCAAGACTGGGGCTTTGACCGGTTGCGCCGCCGCATCCGGCGCCTTGGCGGCCGCCGCCGACCCGGCCTTGCTCGACCGATTCCAGGAATGGGGTAGCAGATTGGGCATGGCTTGGCAGATTACCCAAGATACTGCCGACTTCTGGGGTGAACACGGCGACGGGATGACCGCCGGCAACGCCTTGAACAAGAAAAAAAGTCTCCCGTTGCTTTATACTCTGGAAAAAGGCAGCACGGCCGCCAAGCGGGAGTTGGGCGGCATCTATATGAAACGGGTATTGGAACCCCCGGACATTGCCCGCATCGTCGCCATTATGGAGGCAGTTGACGCCCGCTCCTATTCCGAAAAAGCCGCCCGGGAACTCGTCGCTCAAGGGATGGCCGAACTGGACGCCGCCGGCGCGGGCAGCCCGGCCGGACCGCAGGCCGGGCTGGAATTGATGGCGCAGAGAGCATTGACCGTTTTGCCTTAATGCCCGTCCCCCGCCTCTGCATTACATAAAGTTGAGGAGTCTGATTAGCCTATGGGCAAGCGCACCCTTTCCGGCTTGGCTGTGGAAAACCGGCGCGTCCTCGTGCGGGTTGACTTCAACATCCCCATTGAGCAGGGCGTAGCCGCCATCGCCTCTTATGACCAGCGGCTGCGGGCTACCTTGCCCACCATCCGCTATCTGCTGGAACGCAACTGCCGCGTGATACTCTGTTCCCACTTGGGCCGCCCCCGTGGCCAAGTGGATGATACCCTGCGCTTGGCTCCGGTTGGCGACCGGTTGGCGGCCTTGCTGAACCATCCGGTAAAAAGCCTCAACGATTGCGTCGGGCCGGCAGTGGCGGCAGAGGTCAACGCAATGTCGCCGGGCGCGGTTATCCTGCTGGAAAACCTGCGCTTTCACGCCGGAGAGGAGCAGAACTCCCCGGACTTTGCCCGGGAACTGTCCGCCTTGGCCGACTGCTTTGTGATGGACGCCTTTGCCGTTACCCACCGGGCCCACGCCTCCACCGTCGGCGTTGCCAACTACCTGCCCTCAGCTATGGGCTTACTGGTGCAGCGGGAAGTAGAAGCCATGGGCGCGGCCCTGCAATCCCCGGCCCAACCCTTGGCCGCCCTGATGGGCGGGGCCAAGGTCAGCGACAAGATTCTGGTCCTGGAGAACTTGCTCGACAAGCTGAACCACCTGTTTATCGGTGGGGGGATGGCCGTTACTTTCCTCAATGCCCAAGGCTATGCTACCGGAGCGTCCCCGGTCGAAACTGACCGCTTGGACTTCGCCCGGGAAGTTCTGGCCCGGGCCAACGCCGCCAACATTGCCGTCCATCTCCCGAAGGATGTAGTAGTTGCCAGCAGCTTTGCCCCCGACCCGGCGGAAACCCGCGCGGTGCCAGTTAGCCAAGTCCCCGCCGGCTGGTATATTATGGATGTGGGGGAAATGACCGCCTTTGCCTTTGCCGCGGCCCTGCAATCCTGCCAGACCATCATCTGGAACGGGCCCATGGGCGTGTTCGAGTTTCCCCGGTTCAGCCAAGGCACCCGAACCGTAGCCGCCGCCATTGCCGGACTGGAAAACGCCACCAGCGTGGTCGGCGGCGGCTCCACGGCGGAAGCGGTCGAGGCACTAGGTTTAATGGACCAAATGAGCCATGTTTCCACCGGCGGCGGGGCCTCTCTGGAGTTTCTGGAAGGCCGCGAACTGCCCGGCATCGCCGCCTTGCCCGACGCTTGACCACTGAAAAGCGTCCCTTCCTTGCCCGGGCCGCGCCCGCAAACCTTGACCAGACTAAAGCCATTATCAACGGTGAAAGGGATATGATTGACTTGGCCCAGTTGCACGACTGCTATGTTTCCACTTCCTCGAAAATCGTCCTCCTGGTGGTGGACGGACTTGGCGGACTGCCGCACCCGGACACCGGCCGCTCCGAACTGGAAACGGCTAACCTCCCCAACTTGGACGCCTTGGCCCGGGAAAGCGCCTGCGGTCTGACCACCCCGGTATTGCCCGGCGTAGCCCCCGGCAGCGGCCCCGGCCATCTGGCCCTGTTCGGCTACAATCCCTTGAAATACCAGATTGGCCGCGGCGCTCTGGAAGCCTTGGGCATTGAGGTCGAACTCCGGCCGGGCGATGTGGCCGCCCGGGGCAATTTCTGCACCGTTGACGCCGCCAACAATCTGATTGACCGCCGCGCCGGACGTATCCCTACCGAGTTGAGCGCCCCCCTGTGTGCGCGTCTCGACCAAATTGAACTGTCCGGCATACAAGTGGATGTCTTTCCGGTGCAGGATTATCGGTTCGTACTGCGTTTGCGCGGCCCCGACTTGTCCGAAGCGATAACCGAAACCGACCCCCAAATCACCGGAGTTCCCGCCCTCCCGGTCCGGGCTATCGAACCGGAGGCCGAAAAGACTGCCCAACTGGTCAACGACTTTGCCGGCCAAGCGGCGCAGCTCCTGGCTGAGGAGGAACGCGGCAATATGGTACTGCTGCGCGGTTGGGCGCAGCTGCCGGCCCTCCCGCCCATGGGCGAAGTGTACCGCCTGAACCCGGCCGGCATCGCCGCCTATCCGATGTACCGGGGATTGGCAACGGTAGCCAATATGACCATCATCCCCACCGGCAAAACCTTCGCCGACGAAGTCGATACCCTGCACCAGCACTATGCCGACCACGACTTCTTTTTCATCCACTACAAACCGGCCGACGCCGCCGGCGAGGACGGCGATTTTGACGCCAAAGTCAAGACCCTGGAAAATCTTGACCCCTTAATTCCCCGCATCCGGGAACTGGAACCGGATGTTTTGATGGTCGCCGGCGACCACTCCACCCCGGCGATAATGGCAGCCCACAGCTGGCATCCCGTCCCCTTTATGCTGAACTCACCCTTGACCAAAGGGGAAGGCGTGCCGGCTTTTAACGAAAGGGATTGCGACCGCGGCTCCATCGGCCGCATTCCCGCCACCAATATCATGCTGCTCGCCCTCTCCCATTCGGGCAAACTGACCAAGTTCGGCCCCTAACCCTACCGCCATCCCGAACTCCCCCATACGCCACAAAGGACGCTAACCTCTATGCCGCGAACCATAGTCGCCGGTAACTGGAAAATGAACACCACCCTGGCCGAAGGAGTCGAACTGGCTGGTGCGGTAGCGCAAGGGGCCGGAAAAGCCCCGGAAGTCGAGCTAATCCTCTGCCCCCCGGCCATTTCCCTGGCCGCCGTGCGGGATGCCCTCGGCGTCTCCCTGGTCGCCGTGGGCGCCCAGAATATGCACTTTGCCGACTCCGGCGCTTTCACCGGAGAAATCGCCCCGCAGATGCTGCGGGATCTTGCCCGCTATGTCATTCTGGGCCATTCGGAACGGCGGCAGCTGTTCGGCGAGACCGATGAACTGGTCAACCGCAAGATATTGGCCGCCTTGCAGCACGGCTTGCGCCCCATTCTGTGCGTCGGAGAAACCTTGCAGCAGCGGGAAGCCGGCCAAGCCGCCGCCGTCATCGGACGGCAAGTGCGCTCCGCCCTGTCCGAAGTAGCAGTAGCCGACTTGGACGGCTTGATAGTGGCTTACGAACCGGTTTGGGCCATCGGCACCGGTCAGGCGGCCACCCCGGAAATCGCCGCCGATGTGATGGGCGGCGTCATTCTGCAAACCCTGATTTCCCAGTTCGGGCAAGCCGCCGGTGAGCTACCCTTGCTCTACGGCGGCAGCGTCAACTCCGATAACATTGCCGACTTTGCGGCCCAATCCTGCATTCACGGCGCCCTGGTCGGCGGCGCCAGCCTGCAAGCCGACTCTTTCCTCGAAATTGCCCGGTTAGCCGGAGAAGCCAAGTCCGCCTTGGCCTAGCCCGGGCTAGACCTTGGCAAAGGCTGCAATGTCCCCCATTGACACCCCGGTGCTCTTTATCGTCGGCCCTACGGCGGTGGGCAAAACCCGGTTGGCAATTACCTTGGCGCAGCGGTTGAACGGTGAAATCATCAATGCCGACAGCCGCCAAGTCTATCGCTATATGGACATCGGCGCCGCCAAGCCCACCCCAGCGGAACGCCGCCAAGCCGCCCATCACCTGCTGGATTTGCTCAACCCGGATGAAAGTTTCAGCTTGGGCAACTTTCTGGCTTTGGCTCGGCAAACCCTCCGGGATCTTGCCGGGCGCGGGGTTTTGCCGATAGTAACCGGCGGCAGCGGACAATATGCCTGGGCCTTGCAAGAGGGATGGCAGACGCCGGCCATTCCACCCGATGCCAATTTTAGGCGGGAATGTCAAGAAACTATTGACCAAGCGGGCGGCGCCGGGTTGTACCACCGATTACAGGAAGTTGACCCTGCCCGGGCTGCCGAGCTAGACCCCCGCAATTTACGCCGCATCATCCGCGCCCTGGAAATTTACCACACTACCGGTCATCCACCCTCCGCATACCGCCAACCGGGAGAACCTTTGCCCCATTCCTTGATAATCGGTTTGACTATGGAGCGGAATGCCTTGTACCAGCGCATCGACGCCCGATTTGACCAAATGCTGGCTGACGGCTTTGTCGCGGAAGCCCGGAACCTTGCCGCTATGGGCTACCGGTTAGGCAGCGGCCCTTTGGCTTGCCCCGGCTACCGGGAATTGGGGCAATATCTCGACGGTGCCATATCTCTGGACGCAGCAGTGCAGCGCGCCAAGTTTCAGACCCACCGCTTAGCCCGCCGCCAATACTCCTGGTTCAAGCCTGATGATTCCTGCATCCACTGGCTGGACGCCGCTGACCCGGAATTAGCGGAAAAAGCTGAGGAACTGGCAACGGGCTTAACCGGAACCGGCCGGACAACCGGATCCGCTGGCGGCGTTGTGCTACAATAAAGACAATCTGGCAACCGAGGAGCCGATGAACTTTACCAAGATGCAGGGCGCCGGCAACGACTACATCTATATTGACGCCCGCCGTATGGATAACGCTGCGGCCGACTGGCCGGCCTTGTCCCGCGCGATGAGCGACCGGCATTTTGGCGTGGGCGGCGACGGCATCATCCTGATTATGGACTCGGAGCGGGCCGACCTGCGAATGCGAATGTTCAACGCCGACGGTTCCGAGGGTGAAATGTGCGGCAACGGCATCCGCTGCTTTGCCAAGTACGCCATTGAGCGGGAAATCGTGCCGCAGCCGGCAGATGGCTTGACAGTGGATACCCTGGCCGGAATTCGCACCGTCTATCCCATCTATGACGCGGCGGCGGTAACCGGCGCCCGGGTTTCGATGGGCTGTCCCCAGCTGAACCCGGCGGACGTGCCGGTGAACCTTGACCCGGCTCTGGCCTCCCGCCCCGGCCCGGTGCTGAAATACCCCATCCGTCCCGGGGACTTCCGCCTGTTTCTCTCCTTTGTATCGATGGGCAACCCCCACGCCGTAACCTACCTCGACCAGCCGGTAGGCGAGTTCCCCCTGCATAACATCGGCCCCCTGGTCGAGGGACACCCCATCTTTCCCCGCCGGGTGAACTTTGAGATTGTCAACCAGATTGATGCCAGTCACCTTGAAGCCCGGGTTTGGGAGCGCGGCTCCGGGGAAACTATGGCTTGCGGCACCGGAGCCTGCGCTATTGCCGTAGCCTCCCGCTTGCAGGGACTGATTGACGACCGGGTGGACATAAAGTTGCCCGGCGGCACTTTGACGATAGAATGGGACGGCGCCGGCGAGGTTTTCCTGGAAGGCCCGGCCGCCGAAGTTTTCAGCGGAGAGTGGCCGGAATGACCAGCACGGCAAGCAAAGTTCTCACCTTCGAGGAGTGGGCCAATCTCCCCGAAAGCAAACTGCACTACGAAATCGTGGACGGGGTGATGTATATGGCTCCTGGCGTGACCTACTTTCACCAGCAGATTTCCCAGCGGATTAACCTACCGCTGTCCAACTTCGTTGCGGCCAACGGCTTGGGCGAAGTGCTTACCCCGCCTTTGGATGTGCTGATCCAGCGGGCACCGTTGCGTACCCGCCAGCCGGATATTCTCTTTATGAGCAACCGCCGGCTAGCCGTTTCCGGCGCTGAGGAAGCCATCGCGATAAAATTCCTCGAAGTTGCCCCGGACGTTGTGGTAGAAGTGCTTTCCCCCAGCGAAACCCGACGAATCTTGGCCGACAAACTCCGCGATTACCAACGCATCGGCGTCCTGGAATGTTGGCTGTTCAGCCAATCGGCCAAAACCGTCGAAATCGTCGACCTGACCGGCGGGGAGCCGAAAACAACGGCAGTCTTTGACCGCAGTCAAACCTTTCGCTCCCACCGCCTGCCCGGCTTCGAGCTGAACCTGCGGGAGGTTTTTCGGTAGGCGTTTGATGGCAGATGCGCGATTTGACCTAACCTTTAACAAGGTTATATTGGCAGCGGATCTATACTTCACCAAGCCCGAGTACCAAAAGTATTGGCGGGCTTATGCGGAAGTAGATTCCGTCGAGTTCCGCAGCCGGCTGGTCAACTTCCCGGACGCGGCGGCTATTGAGCAGGTCAGAACTTTCCTGAACCGGTGGAGTACCCGGGCCCCGGCTGCGGTTTGCCCCCAAATCCTTCAGGTATTCCTGGCTAACCGGGCTGAGCTGGCGGAGTTGTCTACCATCAAGCTGGAGTCGCCTGCCTTGGACGCTGCTATACTGAAAACTGTCGATGCCGTTTTTACCGAGCTGTGCCGCATCGACCGATTCGGCCCTACCGGCGCCTCTAAAACCCTGGGCGTTCTGAACCCCGGTTTGTTTGTGATGTGGGATGACCCCATCCGAAAGGCGTATAAATGCGGCTCCACCAAGCCCTCCTATTCCAAGTTCCTGACTCGGATGCAGGCGGCAGCCCACCGGGTAATAGCAACTTCCGGCGCAACCAGCCCCGGTGAATATGTGCGGGAAAAGTATGGCTTTTCTTTCCCGCTGAGCAATTTCATCAACTACTACGTATGGCTCACCTTTACCAAAGGGGAAACAGCTTTGACTGCTTATCCCCCGTCCCAGGAGTAACCAAATGCAATTTTCCACCCGTTTGGGCAAACTGGCTCCCTATCCCTTCGTGGAAATCTCCCGCATCATCGCCGAAAAGCGGGCTGCCGGGGCCGATGTCGTTACCTTTGGCATCGGCGACCCGGACCTTCCGACCCCACAGCCGGTCATCGACCGGCTCCTGTCCGCCGCGCAGCATCCGCCCAATCACCGCTACCCGGAAACCGACGGTCTCCCCGAAATGCGCCGGGCCATCGCCTACTGGTACGAACAGCGGTTCGGCGTATCCCTCGACCCGGATACCGAAGTCCTGCCCTTGATTGGCGCCAAAGAAGGCATCGGCCACGCCGCCTTTTGCTTTCTGGACCCGGGCGACTTGGCATTAGTTCCCGACCCGGCTTATCCCGTGTACGGCGTCGGTACCATGTTTGCCGGAGCCGAAAGTTACCTGATGCCCTTGCGCGCGGCAAACGGCTGGCAGCCCGACCTGTCCGCCATCCCCAAAAACACCGCCCAAGCCGCCAAAGTGATGTGGCTGAACTACCCCAACAACCCCACCAGCGCCGTCGCCAGCCTCGCGGATTTTGACGCCTACATTGCCTACTGCCGGGAGAACGACATCGCCCTGCTCCACGACGCCGCCTACAGCGAAGTGGGTTATGATGGCTACCGGGCTTGTAGCCTGCTCCAATCCGACGGCGCCAAAGAAGTCGGCATCGAGTTTCACTCCCTCTCCAAAAGCTACAATATGACCGGTTGGCGCATGGGCATGGCTGTGGGCAACGCTGCTATGATCAAAGCCCTCTTTCAGATTAAGGCCAACCTGGACTCCGGCATCCCCCAAGCCATTCAGGAAATGGCGATGGCCGCCCTGACCGGGCCGCAGGATTGCATTGAGGATAACCGAATCATCTACCAGCGCCGCCGCGACCGAGTCGTCAACGCCTTGCGCCGGATGGGTTTATCGGTAGCCGTGCCGGCCGCCAGCCTCTACATCTGGGCCCGGGTGCCGGCCGGCTTTACCTCTGCCGACTTCGCCGCCCGCCTCCTCGAGGACATTGACCTCGTAGTTACCCCCGGCTCCAGCTACGGGCAGTATGGTGAGGGCTACATCCGCCTTTCCCTGACCACCCCGGACGAACAAGTGGAAAAGGGCTGCCAACGCCTGGAATCCTGGGCCATACCCGCCCCTCGGGAGGGATAACGCCATCGCCAGAAAGACTATTGCCACCGAACCGGAACGGGAAAAAGCCATCCTGGTCGCCGTAGAGTTAAAAAACCGCTCCCACCTGTGGGAGTTGGACAATACTCTCGAGGAACTGGCCTACTTGGCCCGGGCCGCCGGCGCGGAAGTAGCCGGCTCAGTAACTCAACGCGCCGACCGCCTGACCCCTACCTATGTGGGCAAAGGCAAGTTGCAGGAAATCCAGGAACTGGCGACCGAACATAACGCTGCCACCGTCATCTTTGACGACGAACTGACGCCCACCCAGCAGCGTAATCTGGAAGCGGCCTTGCCGGTCAAGGTCATTGACCGCACCGCCTTAATTCTGGATGTATTCGGCCGCCACGCCCGCACCCACGAAGGCAAACTCCAGGTGGAACTGGCTCAACACCAATACCTGCTTCCCCGGTTAGTAGGCCAGTGGTCTCACCTGGAACGATTGGGCGGCGGCATCGGCACCCGCGGCCCCGGTGAGACCCAGCTCGAAACCGACCGCCGCCTAATCCGCCGCCATATCCAGAAAATCCAGCAGGAACTTGACAAGGTACGGCAGCGGCGTACCCTTTACATTGACCGCCGCAAAAAAGCCAGCGTCCCCATGGCTACCCTCGTCGGCTACACCAACGCCGGCAAAAGCACCCTCTTTAACGCCTTGAGCGATGCCCGGGTCGAAGCCCAAGACCAGTTGTTTTCCACCCTCGACCCGGTCACCCGCCGCATCCGCCTGCCCGCCGGAGACGAACTGCTGCTCACCGACACTGTCGGCTTTATTCAGAAACTCTCCCCAATGGTAGTAGCCGCCTTCCGCGCTACCCTCGAGGAACTGGCCGAGTCCGATGTGCTAATTCACGTGCTTGACATAACCCACCCCAAAGCCCCGGAACAAGCCGAAGTAGTCGAGGAAACCTTGCAAGACTTGGGCTTGGGCGACAAGCCCCGGGTACTAGCCATCAACAAAATGGATTTGCTGACCGCCGGCCGGTATGATGCCGCTATTCCCGCCGCGCCCTCGGGATTGGAAACCTATCCCAGCGTACTGGTTTCGGCGGCCCAAGGCTGGAATCTGGACTTGCTGCTGAAAGCAGTCGAGTCCCAACTGGTGGCCATCGACGGCCTCCGCACCGTCTCCCTCTCCCCACCCGCCGGTTAGCTGACTAATGGGGGTTCCAACTCCCCGACCCATTGGTTCGCACAAGGGTTGTTATGTAGAGTGGAGACTGAGGGGATATTTACATAACACCCCTACTCACTCCGTGCCGGGCGCTGGCCCTCGGCAGAATAATAATCGCGGATTATTTCTTTGTCAACCTTTTCAGTTTCCATCATCACGAATCAGGGTGACCTCAGCCGTTGCCGCCTGCTGAACTTGCGGCGGGGGGATTTCCTGAGCGATGGCCACGGCTATGGCGTTGACGCCGCTGGCCGCCGCCATTATGTCGGCCCGCTCCCGGGCCCGGGTGATGTCATTCTGGCCCAAAGTCCAGGATACTTCGGCCACGAAATAGACTTCGGAGTCGTCAGCGGTCTGCCGGCCATAGACTATGTAGTCGGCCCGATCCAGTTGGAAAGCCTGGTCGGCGGTGATTTTACCCACGGCTTGGGCTTGGGCCAGACGGCGGTTGAACTCCTGGTTGGGCATAGTGAAACGGCTTTGCAGGGTGTGGACATCGTAGAGGCCGAAGGTGCGGGCCAAGACGGGGCCGATGCTGCGCTCGAGTTTGGCTTCGAGGTTGCCGCCCAGGGCTTGGCCGAGCATGACAGCAACCTTTTGATTGGTCTGCCGCTGTTCAGTTATGAAGTTGTCCATATTGGACAAACGGGCTTCAACCAGATGGTTGAACTGCTGCTGTTCCGTGCGGAACTGCCGCATCTCGGCGTTGAAGCTCTCTTGAGCTGCCGCGAAGCGGTCAACGCGGTCAGTCAACTGGGCAAGCTTTTCCGGAAGTTCCAGCACTTCCCGGGTCAGCAGCAGGGCACGGGTTTCCTCGCGGAAAACCGGGTCATCGCGGAGGGCTTGGATGAAGGCTTGGCGGTCAGCTGGGGATAGGGTGGTAGTCATCGCGCTTGCTTTCCTGGTTAAAGTTCCGGGTTGGATTGATTATAGCAGGTTCGGCGCGGCTTGTCACCGGGAAAACCCGCCCTGAGCCGCTGAGCTCACCCCGCGCAGTTACTCCGCCGCCCTGCTGCGCTGCTCTGAAACACCGCCGGGCGTTACAGTTCACCCCGCTCTCCGACCACTTTATTTTACCCGCTATCTTTCTACGAAATCCTTATACCATTCTTTAATTAAGGACCCCCTCAAGGGCTAAATTCCTGTTCTAAATTCTAATCTAATTTTTCCAGCAACCACCTTTAGATAGCAAGACCTACGGAACAAAAAATTTCATACAAAATATGTTCTACTTTATTTCACCAACCACATCCCTACGGGCAAACGTAGTACGCGCGTATACACCCCTTTACCGTCCTTTTACCACCCCCTTCCCTATTCAACAACGTAGTACGCGCGCGTTAGACCCCCTTAAATCCCGCTCCGGGCAATGCCGCAACAGTTCGACCCCCAGAACCGAATAGCAGTGACCGGCTATTCCTGGTAAATCAGCCGGGCGACTGCGCCCCGACCGGCCAGCTCCTTGCCGGCGTAATGGGCCGGCATCCGCGGGCTTTTCCACCGTCCCGCCTGCTGCATTTCGACCACGCCCGCGCCCCGGCTGGCCAGCGACCCCGCCATTCCAATCCGCAAACTGTGGCTGGACACCCGCCCCGACACGCCGGCAGCCCTGGCCCACTGAGCTACAATTCGGCTTATGCTGACCCGGCTTAATCCTCCGACCAGCACATTCCCGCCCTTGTCAATCTGCCGGAACGCCGGGCCGCCGGCAATCCCGCCTTGGGCAAACCAGCTCCGCAACCTTGCCGCCGTCCCCCGCCCCAGATAAAGCGGCGCCGACGGCTCCTCCGCCCCCTTGCCCTGCTGCACAATCACCGCCGCCATCGCCCCGTCCAGGTCGCAGTCGGCCCAGCGCAACGCCGCCGCCTCGCCCCCGCGGAGCAGGGCATCCGACATCACGCTGACCAGGGCGGCGTCCCGGGCCCCGCGCACTCCGCCGTCCCGTTCCGCCAACTCGGCCGCCACGCTGGCCCATTCCCAGCGCACCCCGGCCGCTTGCCCCCGGCCGCGCCCGGCATTAGCCCGGCGCCATTCTTTCAGCGCGCCCTTGCTGGCCGCCCCGGCCGGAGTTTCCCGCCCCCGCTGCTGATAAGCCCGGCGCACCGCCGCCAAAGTCAAATCTCCCGCCGTCGCCGCTTGCCCGGCGGCGTTCAGCCCGTCCAGATACTCGGCCAGCAGCCTATCGGAGAGTTCCCGCCCGTCCAGCCAGCCGATCAGCCTTTCCCAAGCTCCGGCATAAGCCAGGAGGGAATTGTCGGCCAACCCCCGGCCAAAGACCGCCCGCAAATCCTCGGCGTTCAGCGACAAAATCCGCCCCCTGATCAGTTTCCTTAATGGCACTTATGGAAACCTATTTCAGGGGCCAATTTTACGATAAAATCGTAAAGCTGGCTGGCCGGGATTATGTCCGGTCGGCGGTGTCCGACCGGCCGCCTCGGGGGTGATACCGGTGGTATGCCGCCTTGGCCTCGAGGTTGGTGATATGGAGGTAGCGCTGGGTAGTTACAGGGCTGCGGTGGCCCAAGAGTTCCTGAATGACCCGCAGGTCACACCCGCCTTCCAGCAGGTGGGTGGCAAAGGTGTGGCGCAGGACGTGCGGGTGCAGGTCATTCCGCAGCCCGGCCACGGCGGCCCAGCGCCGGACTATGTTTTGGTAACTAACCCGGCTCAATCGTTGCCCATAGCGGTTGAGAAACAAGGCATCCTTTTCTGGACGGGCGGCCGCCATCAGCTTGGGTCGGCCGTGGCTCAGGTAAAGACGGATGGACTCCTGAGTAGGTTCCCCAAAGAGCGCGTGCCGTTCATCGCCATTGCGCCCCCTTACCAGGATGCGCTTCTTAGCCAAGTCGACATCGGCCAGGTTCAGGCCGTGGATTTCGCCCAAGCGCAGCCCGCTGGAATAAAGGATCTCCAGGATGGCCCGGTCGCGCTGGGCGGCAGGAGCGTCATTCCCCTTGGGGGCGTGGATCAAGCGGAAGGCGTCCCGCTGGTTCAAGAACTTGGGCAAGGGCTTCTCCAGTTTCATCTGCAGCTCCTTGTGGGACGGCACCGGATTCTTGGGGAACATCCCCCGCTGCGTCGTCAGGAAATGATAGTACCTCCGCAGCACGGTAATTTTCCGTTCGGCACTGTTACGGCTGTAACCCGGTTCCCGGCGCCGCCGGGTAGTCCGGAGTCGACCTTCGTGAACCAGCCAGACGATGTAATTCCGGGCGACCTTCCGATTCATATCCATCTCCCCTGTACAGTGACGTCTCCCTTAGATTCTGATTCGATAGGGGAGGAGTACCGGGAATGGCCGCCAAATTGGCGGCCATTCATTGCTCTCCCTCCAACTCAGGGAATACCGTGAACTGAACATCGTAGTCCTCGCCGCTGGTCTGGCGCAGATTCCTCACGATGGTCTGATAAAACCGCTGCTCCAGGATTTCGATAACGAACGAGCTGCTCACTTCCACAACCAGGTCGGTTCCGCGGAACTCCGCGCCCCGCGACTCCTCCAGCCAAGTGCTGTAGCTATTCGGCGGCAGCTCCTCTTTCAACCGGGACAGGACAGCCTCCCAAACCTCTGCCGCCCTGGGGTCTACCGGCCCGGTACGCGGCAGTACCCCGACTTTTTCTGCCGGCCCTTCTTCGGGGGCAGTCGCTGCCCCATCCGCTCGACCATTCCTCCCGCTAATCCATTCCTGGGCCTCCTGCTGTGTCCAGCCGTATCGCGCCTTCTCCTTCATTTCCTTAAGGGCGAAAAATATGCGGTCGTACAGTTCGGCCGGGATGTTTTCCAGTTCGTAGCCGCGCAGGTCAATGTCATAGCGGTCAGCCAGCGCAGCTTTGGCCTGTCCCCAGTGCATTCCGGCTTCTTGGGCGATCGTCATGAGTGTCTTCGCTTGTTTCGGGGATACCGTTTTGTATTCAAACGGCACCATCTCCATTTGCCCCTCGCCGGGCAGGAAAGCGGTGTGCTTGGGCTCCGCCGCATCAGCGTGGTCGAGCATCCCCCAGGACGACCGAGCCATCGCCACGATATAAACCGGCATATACCCCCGTTCCTTGCCCGGGTAGTGTTTCCCCGTCCCGATGAGCAGCCCCGCCTCCAGCAGAACCCGGGTCATCCTCTTGCTGGTGTTTATCGCCAGTCCCATCTCGTCCTCAATCCGCGCTTGGCTGATGCAGACCTCTCCGGTCTCCATATCGGCGTGGCGGGCGTAGCATTGCAGCAGCAGACGCGCCGACCCCGGCAGTTGGTGGCGGCTGCCCGCGTCATACGCGCTCCGAATGCGGATGTTCACGAAGGCGGCGGATTCCTGCTTGAGAGGAACTAAGGGCGGGCCGGAAACCACAAAAAACTCCTTGCCAGGTCTTGCTTGACAAGGAGCGGTTTGGTAAAATCTGCCCTATGCTGGGCATAAAACCGACGGCCGCTTATTGGTCAAGCGTGTTCGTTGGGGCAACATCAGAGCTGGAACTCTGATGTTGCCATGACCCTTCTAAAGGGGGCATTTCACAACCCGTTGTATTGACAACGGGTTGTTATGTAGAGTACGGGTAGGCATTTTCGGAAATCTCTTTACATAACTAGCAACTTCAGAAAAATGGCATAAGGAGGTCCAAATATGCGCGTTGCCGGAAAAGTAGCACTAGTCAGCGGCGCCGCCCGCGGCATCGGCGCGGCCACCGCCAAACTGCTGGCCCAAGAAGGCGCCGCTGTCGTCCTCGGCGATGTCCTGGAAAAAGAGGGCCGGGAAACGGCGGCGCCGATTGTTGCGGCCGGCGGCCGGGCGACTTTCATCCCCCTCGATGTCGCCCGCCCCGAAAACTGGCAGCAAGTCATTGCCGCCACCGTCGCCGCCTACGGCAAACTCGACATCCTGGTCAACAACGCCGGCATCAGCGGCCGCGCCGCCGTCGCCGAAACCGATGTCGCCACTTGGGATCGGGTGCTGGAAATTAACGGCAAAGGCGTGTTCCTCGGCATCAAGTCCGCCATCCCCGAACTGCGCAAAGCCGGCGGCGGCTCCATCATCAACATTTCATCCATCTACGGCATCATCGGCAGCGAAACCTCCGCCGCCTACCACGCCTCCAAAGGCGCCGTCCGTATCCTGACCAAAGCCGCCGCCATCCAGTACGCCGCCGACCACATCCGGGTCAACTCCGTGCATCCCGGCTTCGTGGACAGCCCCATGACCGCCGCCAGCCACGCCCTGCCCGAAGTCCACCACCTGCGAATCAGCCGCACCCCGTTAGGCCGGATGGGTACCCCCGAGGACATCGCCGCCGGCATCCTGTACCTCGCCTCCGACGAATCCTCTTTCGTAACCGGCAGTGAACTGGTCATTGACGGCGGAATGACCGCCCAGTAAGCAAATTGAGCCAACCGAAAAACCGAATTGCCCCCGACAAATGCCCTTTTCAGGGTTGCGCTTTCCGCCGGAATTGCCTATAATGGATAATCCAGAGCAAGCGGCGGGCGGTTAGCTCAGCGGTTAGAGCGCCTCGTTCACACCGAGGAGGCCGGAGGTTCAAATCCTCCATCGCCCACCATCCCGAACCGACGGCGACCCGTCTGACGCCCCGGTTCCCGTCCACCGTGCCGAGGTGGCGAAACGGCAGACGCGCTGCGTTCAGGGCGCAGTGTCCTTATGGACGTGTGGGTTCAAATCCCTCCCTCGGCACCACCTTTCCCGGTCATCCCCGGCGGCCACTAGCCCCGACGGTTAAAGGGCCGGTTAAGAGAAATATACCCGGCAAATTCGCGCTTGTAGCTCAGTGGAGAGAGCGTTGCCCTGCGGAGGCAAAGGTCGTGGGTTCGAATCCCGCCAAGCGCGCCACTTCCTTACCAACCCACAGCGGATTTTCCTTATGTCAACTCCGCCATCCCCGGCCCGCCCCACCGGCGGCATCCGGCAGTCCACCCCTAAGGGCGGTTAGCTCAGACGGTTAGAGCGCCTGCTTTACACGCAGGAGGCCACTGGTTCGAGTCCAGTACTGCCCACCATTCACTCATTAGAGGAGACGAGGATATGGACGAGGTCAAAATTTGGGCGATTGAAGGTTCCAAGGCAGTGGAGTTGGAACGCGCGGAAAAAGCCGAAACCGAGAAAATCCTTGAGGATACCCTCGTCTCAAATCCGGGCCTGCTTATGTCCGGCTTGACTTTGGTTGGTCGCCAGACCCCCACTCAGGGTGGGCCGCTGGATTTGCTGGGGGTGGATGAGGCCGGCAAACTTGTCGTCTTTGAGCTGAAACGCGGCACCCTTTCCCGGGATGCGGTGGCTCAGGTAATTGACTATACCTCTGACCTTGCCGCTAAGGGACTCGAGGATCTGACCCGGCATATTTCTACCCGTTCCGGTCAACACGGCATCCAGAAAATTGACGACCTCGAGGAGTGGTTCTCAAATCAGTTCCCTGAGCGAGACCTAGATTCTCTATTGCCGCCTCGGATGGTTCTGGTCGGTTTGGGTGCTGATGATGCTACCAGCCGAATGGTGGAGTTCCTGTCCAATACCGGCGTTGACATATCCCTGCTCACCTTCCACGGTTTTATCTCCGAGGGCAAGACTTTGCTTGGCAAGCAAGTGGAGGGAAGGGCAGCGAATGTCACTTCGGTGCCGGTTAGCAATGCCAAGCGTCCTAGTAGGCAGGAAAAGTTGCGGATTTATGACGAGCGCGCCGCGGCCTTGGGTGTGACCGAACTGGTTAATGGTGTGCGCGAGATGTTCAGGCGGTCTTTGCGCTTCCAATCCGAGTCCGCTAGTGTGGCCGCAAAATCCCGACGGAACTTCAGGCTGTCTGGCGGCGCGTACGCTTTCATCGACCTCGATGGGGAGAATGAGGGAATTAAGGTGGGCTTCCACCCGGTAGCCGTTGACCTCGTATTAGACGAGTTTAACTGTCTCAAGGGGCGGATCCCGTTCGACAGCCCGGTGTCTGCAAACGCTCCGCATACGGACCGAGTGGATTACGAGGTTATATTCCCCCTCAACTCTGTTGAGGATTGGGAAAGCCGCCGGGAGGTTCTAACGGAGCTGACCGAAAAGGTCAATGCCGCCTACCAAGCAAAGAACGAAGCCAGCTAAATGGAGCCGCCCCCATGCTCATCACCCGGTTCTGTCGCATTTTGCTGGGGGGTGTCTCAAAATTAAAAACAAGGTTTATTTTTGAGACACCGCCCGATATACCGTCGCCCGGCTACAACTGAACGCCGCCATCGTCTCCGCCAGGCTATGCTCCTCCCGATATGCGGCGATTTCATCCGCCGGATAAGCCGGCCGGCCGCGTGGCAGTTGCCAATACCCGCCGTCCACCGGCTCCAACCGGTGCAGGCAGAGATGACCGACCGACACGCAGGAATTGTTGCCGCAGGTGTTGGATACCAACAGCAACGGGTTTCGCGGAACCGGCCCGCGAAACAACTTCCACGCGATTTCAATGGCAAGCCGCCGCCGGCCATACCAGTCAAAGACGGCATATTCCAAGCCGGCAATACCGGGAAACAGCGGCCCTACTTCTCCCTGCCACTCCCGGCAGCCGGTCAACGGCTCCGCCGGCCCCATCAGGGAAACGAACTCCGCTCGTTTTTTACTCATCATCTACTTCCCCCAGCAAAATGCGACAGAACCCATCACCCGCATCTACACCGGCCCCGACGGCCAATCCCACCTCGACGAACTCGAAACCGACACCTTCCCCAACCCGGCATCGCTAACTGAAATCGAAAGCATCCGCTTTCGGATCCAACCGCCCGGCCAGTTCAGCGACTGGCACGTAGAATCCCGCCGCAACTACATCATCACCCTCTCCGGCGAAGGGGAAATCGGCCTCGGCGACGGCTCCGTCCATAAAATCGGCCCCGGCCAAGTGATGCTCGTCGAGGACTTGACCGGCCAGGGCCACACCACCCGGGTATCCAGCACCATCCCCCGGGTAACCATTGCCCTCCCTTTGTCCAATCAGACCCCCGGAACCTAGGCCGTGTTCACGCTAATTATTGACGCCCCGGATAACTGACACTATAGCTATGTCATTCCGACCGCCCCCATGTCATTCCGACCAAAGGGAGGAATCTAAAATGCCCGCCCTTAACTCCTGCTTGGCACATAAGGGCAAGTTAAGGTTTAAGCCGCAGCACATACGGCCGCTCATTAGGTTGCAGCGAAATCATCGCCCGCCGCGTGTCAAAGCTGAACTCCCCCACCATTTCCCCCTCCTGAACTACCGTGAAAACCCTTCCCACCCACTCCGCCGGCTGCTCGAACAATACCGTCAACGGCTGGTCAAAGCGCCCATTGTCCAAACCGTCAGTCAAGGTAAGCTCCACCCATCCGGCCGCCGTCCCATAATCCCCCACCGTGGCAATCCCTATAGCCGCCCTTTCCCGTTCCCGCGCATAAAGCGTTATGTCATTCAGCGTCCCCTTCCAAAAATCCCGCCCCGCCACCGCCCTTACATCCTTCTTGAACTCCTCCCCGTCATACCAGCCCCAGCCCTCCGGCCGGCCGATATTATGGTAAGTCAAAATCACCCACGCCCCCCGCTCCAGTGCTTTGTCCAAAATCGGCACCAACTCCCCATTGTCATTGACGCAAGCCCCGCAATTGTCAAACTCCCGGCTTTGCATCTCCACCGACCCCAAAGCAAACCAATTCTCCGGAGCCAACTCATCATCGGCCAAATGGTAGAAATCCCTTTCCCGGGTAGTTATCAGCCGCCCGCTGAGAAACCCGGCATCCGCCAGCGCCTGTTGGGTCTCCCTTTCCTGCCCCCCATTGCGCGGATAAGCGTACGCCACCGGCTTTAGCCCCCAACCCTCCATCACCTCATAGCAGGTCTGAAAGGACTCCAAGGCGTCCGAATAAGCTAGTTCGTCATGGTCAATATGATTATGCCCATGCCCGAAATAGCCAAACCCTTGCGGCAGCAGTTCCGACTTCAGATAAGCCAACTTCGCATCCTCCGCCCCGCTGAAAACCGGCGCATCCCCCCCATACGGATAGCCGGTCACCACCTCATAGTCCAGTACCACGCCCTGCTCCCGCGCGTACTCATTAACTTCCGCCACCCATTCCGGCCGCACAACTATGTCGTAGCTGATGGCAATAGCGGCCGCGTGGTTGTTGTGCCACTTCGCAATGACCGCATTAAACGGCCCCGCCGGACTTGCCGCCGGCGCCTCCGCAACCGTGCAAGCCAACAAAGCCAACGCCAACGCCGTAAAAATCGCCGGCCCCGCCTTGCCCTTGAACTTCGCCATATCCCAGGCTTCTCCCGTCCAACCCTCGCTACTTCTAACCGCCCGGCTCCCAGCCGGTCTGTTTCATCATAGCCCCCCGTAGCAGCCGCCGGCAACGCCGCCCCTAAAGACCGCCGCCATCTCCCATCTCTCCCCCAGTTGATTCAACCGCCCCGGTAGCGTAGAATAACCCCAACAACCCTTGCCCCGTCTTTACACCAAGCCAAGTCCCTCAGGAGGTACCCAATGCCGCAAACCACCGAATTAAACCTCCTCTGTATGTCCGGCCAGGGCTCCGTCCAAGCCGGCGAAGCCCTCGCCAAAATCTACGCCGAACAGGGCTGGTTCGTGTCGGTCAACGTCTATCCCGGCACCCGCGCCCGCAGCGGCCCCGTCATTAACTATGTCAAAATCTCCGATTCCCAGGTAATGGCCAGCTGCGCCAACTACCACCCCTCCGAAGTTATCGTCTTCCAAGAGGAACTCCTCCTCACCGCGAAGCAGAACACCCACGAACTCATCGCCGACGCCATCGGCCGGATGAAACACGGCGTCCTCCTGGTCAACTCCCCCAAACACCCCGGGAACATTGACCTGCCCTTTGACTTCACCGGCGTTGTCGCCACCGTTGACGCCACCGGCATTGCCGGCCGCTTGTTGCGCCGCAATCCCCCGCCGGTCGGCTTAACCCTCCTCGGCGCCTACGCCCGCATCACCGAAGCCATCGACCTCGACGCCCTGCTCGCCACCATCCGGGATACCTTTCCCGGCGCCGTCGGCGCGCGCAATGTCGAAGCCACCACCGAGGCGTACCACAGCGTCCAAGCCTTGGGCGGCGTCAAGTTCCATGTAGCCCGTCAGCCCGCCCGCTTGACCCACGCCAATGTCGCCGACCTCCCCCAATACTACCAGTTCGACCGCTACGACAAGCTCCCCGGCTTCAGCCAGGGCAGCCCCTTCGTCTGGCGCGACAAAGTGCCGGTTTGTGCGGACAACAAGTGCATCTGCCCCGGCGTCTGCATCAGCGAAGTAATGTGTCCCGACGGCACCGGCTTTATCATCCGCCAGGATTTGCCCCATCAGGGCTACCGCATCGATGTGGACTTCTGCCGCGGCTGCGGCATCTGCGCCGAAGTCTGCGTCGGCAGCGCCCTCACTATGGTTGACGAGGATGAAGTGCGCCAAGCCAACCCCGACTATACCGACATCACCGCCGCCCCCCATCGCCCGGAACTCTCCAACCGCTCCCCCCTCCAGCTGAACCTCTAACCGCCCGCCCTAGGAGACTCGTCGATGACTGCATCCCCCACCGCCCGCCGCCAGGCTTTGACCGGCAACAAAGCGGCCGCCCACGCCCTCAAACTGGCCCGCATCCAGGTCTTGTGCTACTTCCCCATCGGCCCCTCCGACGAAGTCGGCGAGGAACTCTCCCGGATGATTCAGCGCGGCGACCTCCCCGCCGAAGTCATCGAACTCGAACACGAGCGCAGCGTGATGAACGCCCAGATTACCGCCACCCAATCCGGCGCCCGCTGCTCCTTTGCCACCAACTCCGAAGGGCTGCTCATCGCCGCCCAGCAGCTCATCTTTGCCTCCTACGCCCGCATCCCGATGGTGGTCGTAGTCGCCCACCGCGCCCTGGAACCCCCGGCCATCGTCCGCTCCGACGACCAGGACACCATTATGTACCGGGATATTCACTGGATGCACTACCACTGCGAAAACGCCCAGGATGTAATGGATACCGTCCTCCAAGCCTACAAAGTCAGCGAGGATCCGGATGTCCTCCTCCCCGCCTTCGTTACCTACGACGGTTGGGAAGTCTCCCATAACAGCTACCCGGTCGAGACCCCAACCCAGGAAGCCATCGACGCTTTCCTCCCGCCCTTTGTCCTCCCCCCGGAAGTGGACTTCATCAAAAACCTCGACTTCGCCGCCTACTACGGCGGCCAGCGCATGAGCGGCTACGGCTACATTGATGTTGAGCGCGAATATATGGAACGCCGCTACCAACTCGACGCAGCCTTGAACGTCACCGCCAAAGCCCGCCTCAAACAGGCCCATCAGGATTATGTCAACCTCACCGGCCGCGGCTACGGCGGCCTCATTGAAACCTACCGAATGGAGGACGCCCAAGTCGCCATCGTCGCTATGGGCTCCCTGTCCTCCACCTCCCGCCTAGCTGTCAACCTGCTCCGGGAACAAGGCAAGCCGGTCGGCTTGGTCAAAATTCGTACCTACCGCCCCTTCCCTAGCGAGGATTTGCTCGACGCCCTCCAAAATGTCCAAGCCGCCGTAGTCCTCGACCGCAACACCGTCGCCGCCGTCTATCAGGACTTGCGCAGCGCCCTCTTCGGCCAGCCCAACCCGCCCGTTGTCCTCGGCCGCACCATCGGCTTGGGCGGCCGCGATGTTACCCACTTCAACATCGTGTACGCCGCCGAGGAAGCACTCGCCGCCGCCCGCAACCCCAACGCCGTCAAACCCCACGACTGGCACTTCGCCGTCATCGAGGACGACGAAATGCTGGCCCAAGCCCTGAACCGCTAGACCATCCGCGCCGGAAACGCCCCGCCCTGAACGGCAATTCCATTGGGGAGAAGCAACTATGCCCATCAAAATGATTCAAGAGACCCAAGACCAGCGGGTCTTTATGAATGTTACCGCCAACCAATGCCCCGGCTGCCCCGAAAACCTGGCAACCCGCTTGGTAATGCACATCGTCTTTGACCACCTCAAAGACGAAAACCCCATCATCTTCGGCCAGGGCTGCGGCATCGGCCGCGACTTCTTGCAGCGCAGCGGCCTCGGCACCCACGACAGCGGCATCGCCGGGATGCTCACCGCCATGAAAATCCGCGACATCGACCGCCCCATCGTCGTCATCGATGGCGACGGCCAAGTTGACCTCGGCCTCGAGGACTTGGCAACCAGCTTCCAACAGGGCTATAAATACCTCCACGTCGTCTGCGACAATCAGGCCCACGCCGCCAGCGGCAGCCACGCCACCGGCAGCACCCCGCCTATGGCTCGCACCAGTGTCCGCCCCGGCGGCAAACTCCGCCACCCCAAGCACTTTACCCTGATGCTCATGTTCAGCGGCGCCGAATATGTCGCCACCGCCTCCACTTCCCACCCCCAGGATTTGGAGCGCAAAATCAAAGCCGCCTGCACCCGCCTTCCCGCCTTCATCCAGATCCTGACCCCCTGCAACCCCTCTTGGGGCTACGACGACAACAAAGGCATCGCCGTATCCCGCTTGGCTGTGGAAAGCGGTATCTGGCCCCTGTACGAATGGAAAGATGGCGTTTTCCAACGCCAGAACATTCGCCGCCGCGCTACCGTGCGCGATTATGTCGGCTCCCAACGCCGCTACGCCCACCTCGACGAATTGGGCATCGCTCAGATGGAGGAATATGTCTCCGACCTGGACGCTATGATGGTCAAACTGGCCGCCGGGTTCTCCGAGTAAGGATTGCCGCCGATGTCCACCATTCCGCGCCCCTGGCTGAACCACTATCCCCCGGGTATCCCGGCCCATCTCGACTATCCCCGGATACCCTTGTACCGTTTCTTGCAAGAATCCGCCGCCCGTTACCCGGAGCGGCCCGCCCTGATTTACCCGGATACCCCTGACGGCTGTCCCGCAACGGTAACCTACCGCCAGCTGGACGACCAATCCTCCCGCTTTGCCGCCGCCCTCCTCCACTTGGGCATCCGCCCCGGCGACCGGGTCGCCTACTATCTCCAAAACTCCCCGGAACTGATTGCCGGCTTCTACGGTATCCTCAAAGCCGGCGCCGTCCCCGTACCCTGCAATGTAATGTACCGGCCCCCGGAACTGGCTTACCACCTCAACGACTCCGGCGCCAAAGCCCTCCTCTGCGAATCCGACCGCTACCCCACCGCAAAAGAAATCCTGCCCCAAACCGCCGTTGCCCCAGTTATCATCACCGGGGATACCCTTGCCGACGCCAACGCTCCGCTTCACCATTGGGACCACCTATTGGCGTCCCATCCGCCCTTGCTAGACTTCCCGGAAATCGACCCGTCCCGCGATTTAGCCCTGCTCCCCTACACCGGCGGCACCACCGGGATACCCAAAGGCAGTATGCTCACCCACGCCAACCTGGTCGCCAACGCCATCCAGTTCCGCGACTGGTTCGGCTACCAACCCGGCCAGGAGATCTTTGTTGCCGCCTTGCCCCTCTTTCACATTGGCGGCATCGCCGGCGTAATGTCCGTCCCCATCGCCGCCGGCGCCACCATCCTCCTCTTCCGCCGCTTTAACGCCGACCGGGTATTGCAAGCCATTCAGGATTACCGCGCCACCCGTTTCCTCGGCGTCCCCACTATGTATATCGCCCTCCTGAACACTGAACGGGTCAGCGATTACGACCTGTCCTCCCTCTGCCCCAGCCGCACCAGCGCCGCGCCGCTCCCCCAAGCCGTCAAAGAATCCTTTGACGCTCTCGTCGGTCGTTCCGTGCTGATTGAGGGCTACGGCTTGACCGAAACCTCCCCCTTGACCCACGCCAACCCGGTCAACGCCGCCGAACCCGGCTCCATCGGCCTCCCCTTGCCGGATACCGCTGCCCGCATCGTCGACGCCGACACCGGAACCCAAGAACTCCCCCCGGGCGAAATCGGCGAACTTGTCTTGCGCGGCCCCCAAGTAATGCGCGGCTACTGGAATCAGCCCGACGAAACCGCCGCCGCCCTCCGCAGCGGCTGGTTCTACACCGGCGACCTCGCTTATCAGGACGCCCGCGGCTACTTCTACATCGTTGACCGCAAAAAAGACGTCATTAACGCCGCCGGTTTCAAGGTCTGGCCCCGGGAAGTCGAGGAAACCCTCTACCGCCACCCCGCCGTCCGCCTCGCCGCCGTCCTGGGTATCCCTGATGACTACCGCGGCGAAACCGTCAAAGCCGTTATCGCCCTCAAAGACAGCCATACCTTCCCCGATACGGAAACGGCCCGCCAGGACATCCTCCACTTCTGCCAAACCCGCCTCGCCAACTACAAAATCCCCCGCATCATCGACTTCCGCGACGAACTCCCCGTCAGCGCCGCCGGCAAAGTCCTGCGCCGGGTAATGCGCGACGAAGTAGCTGACGGCGGCTGAATCACACCACCGGCCACCGCGACGGAAACGCTACCCCCGTGCGCCCCAGCAATTCCTCCCCCAAACTCTGCACCCGGTCTATCAACCGCCCCTCCTCCACAAAAACCGGCTGGTAATTCTCCACCCGCACCTGCCCGTCCACTATGACCGTATGCACACTCCGCCCATCCGCGCTATACACCAGATTATTGACCGGGTTAAACAACGCCCGCCACTCCGGCCGCCGGGTGTCAAACAACACCAAATCCGCCTTTTTCCCTTCCTCAATCGAGCCGATTTCCGCCTCCAGCCCCAAGGCTTTCGCCCCCCCGATCGTCGCCAGCTCCAGTGCCGTCTCCGCCGCGATCATCCCCACATCCTGCCGCGCATCCTTATACAGCGTCGCCGCCAGATACATCGCCCGCATTGTTTCCAGCAGGTTCGAGTTGTTGCCGGCGTCCGTCCCTAATCCCACCGTCGCCCCCGCTTCCAGCAACTCCGGCAGCATCCCCTCCTGCGTCAGCCCGGCCCCGCCCTTGATTGCCGCCGGCGGACACATAATCACCTTGGCACCATTCCGGGCAATGCACTCCACCTCCAACCGGTCGATACCCAAGCCGTGCGCCAATACCAAATTCGGTCCCAACACCCCCAAAGACTCCAGATACTGCGCCGGTCGCATCCCGTAGTCCCTCAGACATTCCTGAACATACTGCGGACTGTTATTAAAATGCAGCGTCATCCCGGTTCCATACCGGTCCGCCAGCCCCTTCGCCTCCCGCAGCAGTTCCGGCGTGGCAAAAGCCGGCGCAAACGGCATCGCCCAAGCCCGCACCCGCCCCGCCAACTGCCGGTCATACTCCCCAATAACCCCCTCCATCCGCGCCACCGCCTCCCCCGTCCCATACACCGGCAGGTTAAACGGATTAGCCTTATCCGTAACCTGCCAGCCCACGATAATCCGGCACCCCGTTTCCCGATATGCCCGCCAACACGCCGCCAGCCCCTTGGTACTCCCCGGATCCAAAAAACAAGTAGTCCCATACTTCAGCAATTCGGTAATCGCCAGCAACGAAGTATAGTATTCCTCCTCCTCCGTCATCGCCGCTTGCAGCTTGAAAACATTAGGCAAATAATCCGCTCCCAAGTCATCCGGAAAGACACCCCGCACCGCATGGGCATAACTGATATGCAGATGCCCATTGATGAACCCCGGCGTAACCACCATCTCCCCGGCGTCAATCACCCGTTCCGCCGGAACATCCGCCAACTCCGCCGCCTTCCCCACCCGCCCAATCCGCTGCCCCTCAATCAAAATCGAGCCATCCCCGATAATCCGCCGCCCCGGGTCCACCGTAAGAATAAACCGCGCATTCTCAATTTTCAGCGTAGCTGCCGGCATAACCCTTCCCCTTCCAACCAAAGCGGCGCAAAGCCCCCGTAATCCGTTCCCCGTTGCGGGCATAATAGGCATCCCCCGCCCCTTTGACAAGCTCAGCACTCCCCAAACCGCCCTCTGCTATAATGGCAACGCGGCCAATACGCCGCCAGGAGAGTACCCCGTGCCTTACCCCGGACTAAACCTCGCCGGAATGACCGCCCTCGTCACCGGTTCCGGCCGCGGCATTGGTAGCGCCTTGGCCTACGGATTAGCCCAAGCCGGCGCCAACATAGCCGTCTCCGATGTCCCGGAACAGCTGCCCGGCGCCCGGGAAACGGTAGAACGCATCCAGTCCGAGGGCGTAGCCAGCCGCGCCTACCCCCTCGACGTCCTCGACTTGCCCAACATCCGGCAAACCGTATCCGCTGTTGTCCGCGATTTTGGCCGCCTCGACATCCTCGTCAACAACGCCGGCATCCGCCGCCGCGCCCCGGCTCTGGAAGTTACCGAAGCCGATTGGGACGCCGTGCTGGATACCAACCTGAAAGGCGCTTTTTTCTGCGCCCAAGCCGCCGCCCGCCCCATGATTGACCAGGGCGGCGGCCGCATCATCAACATCTCCTCCCAACTCGCCCTGGTCGCCGGCGCAAACCGCGCCGCCTACTGCGCCAGCAAAGCCGGCTTGGCCAACCTTACCCGCGTCCTCGCCCTCGAGTGGATTAAATACGGCATCACCGTCAACGCCATCGGCCCCGGCCCCACGGAAACCCCCGGCTTGCTCGCCGCCGACACCCGTACCGCCGCCGAACTCGAAGCCGACCTGCAAGCCAATATGCCCCTCGGCCGCCGTATGTCCCCCCAGGAACTCGTCGGCGCCGCCATCTATCTCGCCAGCCCCTCCGCTGCTGCCACCACCGGCCACCTGCTAATCGTCGATGGCGGCTGGACCGCCATCTAGTTCGGTATCCCCATCCAACTCTGCTATAAGTCGAGCAGATACCTTGAACCCGCAAATCACAGTACGCCGCGCCCTAGCCGCCGACCTGGATACCCTGACCCAATTTAACGCGGCAATGGCCTCCGAAACCGAAAACAAGACCCTGGCGGCGGCTACCCTGCGCCGGGGCGTCCAAGCCGTTCTCGATGATCCCGTCCGCGGCTTTTATCTGGTCGCCGAAATCGACGCCTGCCCCGCCGGCCAGTTGCTCATCACCACCGAATGGAGCGACTGGCGCAACGCTTGGTTCTGGTGGATCCAAAGCGTCTATGTCTCCCCCGAATTCCGCCGCCGCGGCATCTACCGCGCCTTGGAACAACAAGTCCGGCAAGACGCCCTGGCCGCCGGCAATGTCTGCGGCCTCCGCCTCTATGTTGACCGGGACAACCGCGCCGCCCAACAGGTTTATGTCAACTTGGGAATGTCCCCCTCCAACTACGACCTGTATGAACTGGAGTTTGCGCCGCCGCCGGCCGCCGGCTGATTTATCTAGCCCCGAAAGCGGCCGCACTGCCGCTGCCCGGGTTTTGAGGGAAAACTATGCCTGATACTCTCGATGAGTTTGACTACATTGCCCGCGGCCAGCTTGCATTGCAGCAAGGCAACTGGTTTGCCGCCTTGGCCAACTTCGACCGGGCCTTGGACGACAACCCCGACTTTGCCCCCGCTTGGTACTACCGGGGAATGGCTAACCGTCGCGCCGGCAACCTCTCCCAAGCCGTTGCCGACTACACCGCCGCCATCGCCGCCGAACCCGACTACCCGGTAGCCTTCTACGCCCGCGGCGTCGCCCATCGCGAACTCGAGGACTATCCCCAGGCCCGGCAGGACTACGACCGCGCCATCGAACTCGAACCCGAGGACGCCGACTTCTACTACGCCCGCGGCATCGTTCACGCCCACTTGCGCGACTATGCCGCCGCCATCGCCGACTTCCAGGAATGCGTCAGCCTGAACCCCGCCCACGCCAACGCCTACTACAATATGGGGCGTGCTTACTGGCAGACCCAACAGTGGAAAGAGGGCTTGCAAAGCTACTACGCGGCGTTAGACATCGACCCCTACCATCCCAGCACCCGCTACTTCCTCGGCAATATGAACCTCGCGGACGGCTTGCCCTGCTCCGCCCAACTCGAATACGACAAAGCCCTCGTCGCCGTCCCCGAATCCGCCGACATCTGGTACAACCGCGGCATCGCCCTCACCCACCAGTGCGCCGAAGTAATTGAAATCGGCTTGCAGCGTCACCTCCCCCGCCTCTCCGCCGACGCCATCAACAGCTTCAACCGCGCCTTGCAGTACGGAAAAGAAACGCCCCATCTCTACCTCAACCGCGGCATTGCCCACAACTACGCCCGGGAATACTCCGACGCCCTGCTGGACTTGAACCGGGCTTTGGAATGGGATGATCGCTTGGCAATGGGCTACCGCGTGCGCTCCAATGTCCATTGGGAATTGGGTAACCCCATCGCCGCCGCCGCTGACCTCGATCGCTACCGGGAAATGACCGGCCACGACCCCGCCATGGATGACTATGATTACTGAATGCGGAAAAGCCCCATGACCGGGGAAAGCCGGCCGCTCCACCGGATACCCATTGGCGCGCAGTTGGGCCACCTCGAATATACGGTAACCCCCGCCAACTTGCAGGCTTTCCGGGAATCGGTAGCCTACCCGGCCGCCGCCTACCCCAACCTTGCCCTCTCCGACGGCATCGCCGTGCTGACCCGCAAATACGGCCCCGCCCTGACCGCCGCCGCCATCGGTATCCACCGCGCCGACCATTACCTCCGTCCCCCCCAGCCGGAACGCCGCCTCCAAACCACCGGTTGGGTGCGCGCCATCAGCCAAGACCGCGGCCTCGACCAGCTGACCGTAGCCACTTTTGCCGTCGACGAAATCGGTACCGAAATCCTCCGCAGTGAACAAACCTACCAATTCAGCCCCGGCCGCGGCCCCCAACGCCAGGGCCGCCGCCCCCAACGCGGCCGCCACGCCGCTCAACTAGAAACCCTGCCGCCCCTGACCAAGCCGGTTACCGAGGAAACTATCGAATCCTTCACCGCCGCCATCCGCTCCCTCTTGCCCGCCGCCACCGCCGACCATCCTGCCGCCCCGTCCTCCGGCATCCACGCCGGCGCCGCCTTGTCCCGCGAAATGGGCTTGACCACAACCGTTGCCCCCGCCGAGCTAGGATTAGCCTACCTCCACGAACTCCTCGACCGCCGCTTTGGCCCCGACTTCCGCCAGGGCGGACAGCTTGCCGTCCACTACCTCCGCCCCATCTACGCCGGGGATACCCTGACCGCCCAAGCTGTAACCACCCGGCAGGAAACCGCTGCCGACAACCGAATTCACCACCACTTGCAACTGTGGCTTTCCAATCAACGGGGCGAGCGCGCCCTTGACGGCGTCGCCCAAATAACCGTCCCCAGCCCCTTGACCTGAACCTCCTTCCCTTGCCGGAGCGTCAACTATGCCCGAAAGTTTCAGCGACCAACTGCAAGCCGAAGCCCAACCCATCTGGCGGCAGATTTTCGCCCATCCTTTCCTGCGGGAAATCAAAGATGGCACTCTCCCCCCGGAAAAGTTCCGCTACTACCTGACCCAGGACTACCTCTATCTCGAAGGCTTTGCCCGCACCGTCGCCACCGCCCTGGCCAAAGCCCCCGACTCGCAAACCCTCGAGGAACTCTCCCACCGCGTCCTCACCCCGGTCGAGCGTCCCCTCCATCACCAACTCCTTACCGCCGCCGGCGTCTCCCTCGCCGACCTCCCCTCCAGCGGCCGCTCCCCCACCAACACCGCTTACGTCAACCATATGCTGGTTACGGCATCCCAACACGGCATCGGCCCCACCGCCGCCGCCCTGTTGCCTTGCCCCTGGACTTACCACCAACTCAAAGACGAAATCGGCCCCTCCGAACATCCCCTCTATAGCCAATGGACGGCCTTCTATGTCGCCGGCTTCCTCCAGGACAGCGTCAACGCTTGGCGCGGCTTCGTCGACACCGCCGCCGCCCAAGCCGGCCCCCCAGAACTAGCCGCCATGCGCCAGGCTTTCCTCACCAGCAGCCGCTACGAATACCTCTTCTGGGATATGGCTTACCAAATGGAACAGTGGCCCGTCTAACCGACCAGCCTTTTTAATTTCCCGGCGGGTCTATCTGTATTGCCGGGTCGTTGATGCCGGATATTTCTATACGCATTTTTATCACGCCTCCTTGGTCGTCTGGCAATACGGGACCCTGTGCGCCAAAAATATCGGAGAGCTGTCCAGGAGACAGGTCGAAGCTCACTCTCGTTAATACCGGCCATTCACCATCTTGGGCGAGCCAGATAGTGAATTCACTAATGGTCGCATCGTTGTCGACCGGTATATTAAACCCAGACGCATCTAGAGCGTCTATGAAATCTGCAAAGTCGTAGCGTAAAGCAGGTACACCGTTAACTTCCTCTGGCACTCCCTCGACTTGCCTCCAGATGGAAGTATCAAAACCTTCCCAGAAAGCAGGATATGCCGCACAGGTTTCCAAGGCATCCACAACATCCGTAGCGGAAACGGTGGTAGAGCGAAATAGAAAGCCTTCATCCTCTCTAATCCAAGCCTTATTTCCGACCACCACGACTTCTGATCCCGGAAAAGTCAGCTCTCCGAGAGTAGCGGTAGATTTGCAACTGAATCGGTCGGGTGACTCGAATTCACCTTTAGAAATGAGGCTCAAGATGGACTCCTCTTGTCCCGCGACCCCCAAAGATATGGTATTCAGGTGACTATAACTGCTCAAGTGAGCATTCGGGGAAATGGCGGGTACCGGTACTTGAGTGGGGGTCGGAGTAGGACGGGGCGTAGGGGTATTAGTGGGTACCGGCCTTGGCGTAGCTGTAGGGGGAGGCGATGCGGTCGGAGTAGGGAAGGGGGTAGGCGTGGGAATAGGCGTTGCTGTAGGTGCCAAGGTTGCAGTTGGTAAAGCAGCTACTACCGCCGCAGTCACCGTCGCCGGGATGTCTGGCGTTGCCATCGGCAAAGTAGCTACTGCTGCGGCTACCGTAGCCGGAATATCCGGCGTTGCAGTAGGAGCAGGTTGGACACACCCGGTAACGGAAAGCAATATGAAGGGTAGAATCAGCAAGGCAACGTAGAACTGCTTGGCAATCATCCCTGATTTTCCTCTCTAATGGTCAATCGGGAAGGTCAATCGATACACTTTTGACCTTCCCCCTGCTAACTTCCCGTCGCCGGCCACCCCCTACGGCGCCATCCGCGCCGGCCCCCAATGGTACGGAATGTTAATCAGGTTCGACTCCAAATCCCGAACCGACCTCTGCCCGCACACCGCCAACGCCCGGTCCAACTCCGACCGCAGAATCTCCAGCACATTATGCACCCCGTCCGCCCCGTTATCCGCCAGCCCCCAATACAGCGGCCGGCCAATCCCCACCGCCCGCGCGCCCAAAGCCAGCGCCTTCAGCACATCACTCCCCCGCCGAATCCCGGAATCGAGATACACCTCGCAATGCTCATTCACCGCATCCACAATCTCCGGCAGCATCTCCACCGAACTCATCGTCGAGTCAATCTGCCGTCCCCCGTGCGTCGACACCAAGATGCCGTCCACCCCGCTCTCCGCCGCAATATGCGCATCCTCCGCCGTCCGAATGCCCTTCAGCACCAACGGCAACGAAGTCAGCCCCCGCATCCACTCCAATTCCTGCCAGGTCAGCGGCGGCACATAAGACGGCTGCCAATTCGGCGCCTCATCCGTACCGCTCACCTCCGCCAACCGCTCCGGCGTCGCCCGAAAGTTCGCCAATTCCGCCGGATTCACATACTGATTGCGAATGTCCCGCTCCTTCGGCGCCGGCACCGGCGTATCCACCGTCAGCACAACCGCCTTATACCCCGCTTCCTCCGCCCGATGAATCAGCATCTCCGACAGGTCATAACCCCGATGATACAGCTGAAACCACAGCGGCCCCCCGGCCGCCGCCGCCACTTCCTCCATACTGTAGTGCGCGGAAGTGCTCAGCATCATCAGCGTATTCGCCTTGCCCGCTCCCCGGGCCGTCGCCAACTCCCCCTCCGGATGCGCCAGCTTATGCCCCCCGGCCGGGCAGACGAACACCGGCATACTGATTTCCGACCCCAGCATCGTCGTGGCCAAATCCCGCCCGGTAATATCCCGCAAAAACCGCGGCCGCAGCGTCAAATCCTCAAACGCGCTCCGATTCCGCCGGGTCGTGAACTCATCCATCGCCCCGGCCTCAATAAACTCCCAATGGTTATGCGGCAAACTCCCCTTCGCCCGGGCCTCATAGTCATACAGGTTAATCGCTTCCATCAAAGGCATCGCTCCTTTCCCTGACTGGTACCGTAACTCCCCCTACTCTAAACCCTCCCCGCCATTTAAGCAAGCCTGGATTTGAGATGGTATAATTCTATTACAGCAAACTGGAGGAGCTATGAAACTCGAAATCGGCGAATCCCTCGGCTACTCCTTCCTGCGCCACGTCAAGCAGTGCTGGCTGGTGCAAACCAACTGGAAAGCACCCGACCATTGGCCCGTCGCCAACTTCGAGGAGCTGGAGCAGACTTTTTCAGCTATGCGCGAAAAATTTGACCAGGACCGCAGCGTATTCAAGGGTACGCAGAGTGGCCGGCAATTCCTGAAACAAGCGGAAATCGACGTCCTCGGCGTGGGGTTTAACCGAGACATCTACGCCATCGAAATTGCCTTTCACGAAAACGGGTTGCAATACGGCTCCAGTAGCGAAACCCAGGAACGGGTGCTTAAGAAAATGTTGCACGCCAAATTCCTGTTGGATTCCTACCGGCTGACCGATGGCGAGCAGCACATTTACTTTGCCTCCCCCAAAGTGCATGATGCCGTAAGCCACCGTTTGCAGGGAGTTTTTGGCTGGCTAAACCAAGAATACCCCCAAGTGGATTGGCAGTTGCTGACCAACAAAGAGTTCAAGAACAACCTGCTGCTTCCTACTTTGGAAAAAGCAGGTACGACCGCCGACACCTCCGAACTGTTCATGCGCTCGGCCAAGCTGTTGGAACTCGGCGGCTTGCTCGAGATCAGTGACGGATCCCCCAATCCCCATCAAGAAACCACATCGCTACAGCCGCCCCCCGAAAGCGATTCCGCCCAAATCCAACCCCTCGTCCGCAAACTGATGCAGACCCTCTTGGACGATTTTCCGGCTCTGTTGACCGAAAGTGACCGTAGTGACCTGACCGATAAGGATTACTGCCGGCAGCAGTTAGGCTTGAAAATCGGTAGTCGCGCACTACTCCGCCGCCAAGAGGAAGGATCTGAAAATAGCGGCCGTCCCAAGCGGCACTGGAAACGGGTATATGCCAAACACTACTTTGTTACCAATGATTGGTGGAAGGAGCATCATACCCACAACGCCGCCGCCCTGCTCCAGTGGCTCGAGAAACTTATCCGCCGCAACGCCGACCAACCCGATGCAATAGCGGCCTTGGCCAGCCACCACGCCGCCTTCCAGAACTACCTCAACCATCCCGAATAAACTCCCGGTTAGGCCAACAAAAAAGGGGACGCCGCATCAAGCGGCGTCCCCCCTTTCAACTCTAACCAGCCCCTGCTACCCCTACTCCCCCTCCGGCGGGCTGAACGGCACCAACCCCGGTATCCACCACTTCTCCCAACTCTCATCCACCCGTCCCTGGAAAAACCCCAAATCCTCCTCCGTCAAATGGGCAAACCGCCCCTGCCGCTGCAAATAATCCCGCACCGGCTTCCGCTGCCGCACCCCATTGGCAATCGCCCGCGACGGCCCGCTCAAAATCAGCTCCCCGTCCGCAATTTCATACTGCACCCACAACCCCGTCTCCACCGCCAGCATCCCCAACTCGTGAGAATACTTCGGGTCATAGTCCCACCCCTTGGGGCAAGGGTCAATGACATGAATGAAAGTCGGCCCGCCGATCGTCAACGCCCGCCGGACCTTGTTGGTAAAATCCAGCCCGTAAGACGCGCAAGCCGTCGCCACATACCGGCAGCCCGGATGACCCGCCGCCAGCATCGGCGCCGTATTCTTCTTCCACCGCCGGTTCATAATCCGATGCACCTTCCCCGGCGGGCTGAACGTCGAGTTCGCCCCCCACGGCGAACTCCCCGACACCTGAATGTCCGTATTGGCGTACGACTCATTGTCGTAGCACAGGATGAGCAGGTTATACTCATCGTGCTGGAGCGCCGCCGAAATCCCCGACAGCCCCATATCCACCCCGCCGCCATCGCCGCAAAACGCGATGACATTGATCGGCTCATCCTGCATCTTCCCCTTCCGCATCATCGCCGCCAACCCCGCCGCCGTCCCGGTCGCCGCCGCCCCCGACGAACCCAACTGCGTGTGCATCCACGGCACCACCCACGGCGTGCTGTAGTAAGTGGTGTTCGCCACATACATACAGCCCGTGCTGCCCACCACAATCGTCCGCGGCCCCGCCGCCTTAATCATCAGCCGCATCGTCAGCGCCGACTCGCACCCCTGGCAGGTCCGATGCCCCGAAGTGAACCCCTCTTGCAGGGGAATGTTCTTTACCCCCCGAACCTGGGGGAGTTCCTGTACCATCGTCGTCATGGCTACTCCCTCACTCCAATCCAGTTGCATTCCCGCTCAATTTTACCCGTGTCGATGGCTTTCTGCGTAATCGCCACCATCTCCTCCACATCCCGCACCCGCACCTCCCGACCGCCCAGGCCGGCAATAAAGTTCACCACCTGCGGCCGCTTCTCCAGCGGATACAGCGCCGACCGCACCTCGTTAAACAGCACCCCCCCAAACGACGGCGAACCAAAGGAATAATCCCGGTCCACCACCGCCACCGCCTTGCACCGCCCCAAGGCTTCCTGCACCTCCTCCGTAGCAAAGGGCCGGAAAAACTTCATCCGCACAAACCCCACCTTCTTGCCCTGCTCCCGCATCCGCCGAATGGCGACCCGCACCGGCAAACTCAGCGTCCCCATCCCCATCAGGATAATCTCCGGCTCATCCTCCGTCATATACTCCTCGAGGAACGGACTCGGATCCCCCCGTCCAAACACCTGCTTGAACTCGGCGTACACCTCCTTAATCACCCCCGGCGTCCGGTGCATCGCCTCATCCGACTGCCGCCGAATCTCCATCAGCCAATCCTCATTGACCTGCGGCGCCACCGTGATCGGATTGTCCGGGTGCAACTGCATCCTTCCCCGGTCATACCCCGGCAGGAACCGCCGCACCTGGTCCTGCGTCGGCACATTCACGATGGCTTGGGAGTGCGTCAGAAAAGAGCCGTCGCAGCTCAACGCAAAGGGCAGAAACGCCCGCTCATCCTCCGCAATCCGCCACGCCATCAGCGCAATGTCCAACGCCTCCTGCGCCGTCGCCACCCAATACAGCATCCACCCCAAATCCCGCACCGCCATCGCATCGTTATGCTCCACCCCAAACGCCCCCGGATCATCCAACGCCCGGTTGCCCACCATCGCCACCACCGGCAAACGCAGCCCGGCCGTTACCGCAATCGCCTCAAAGGCGTAAAACCAGCCCACCCCGCTGGAACCGCAGAACGTCCGCGCCCCCACCGACGAAGCGTGCTTCACAATCTCAAACTGCGAATGCTCGCTCTCCGCCACGATAAAATCGCAGTCAAAGGCCCCGTCCGCCTTCAGCTTCGACACATACTGCATCACCGTGTCGTACGGCCGGATCGGATAGGCCGTGATCACATCCACATCCGCCAGCGCGCAGGCGATTGCCACCGCCTCGCTCCCGCTGATTAACTCCTCCTTCTCCGTCTGGAACATCTGGGCTTCCATCGTCATCGTCATCTAGTCCTCCTCCCCGGCCGCCGCCACTTCCGCAGCGTAGCCGCCGACATGATGAAAGCCGTGCGTCCGCTCCACTTCCTTCTGCTTCCCGATCAGCGCGGCCATCCACTGCTGATAGCCTTCCTTATCCCGCTGCCAGGCTTCATACTGGCTGTCGTTATCGTTGAACTCCGCCTCGTTCACCATCGTCACGCAGTCCGCCACCGGGCAAACCGCCTCGCACACCCCGCACCCGCAGCACGACTCCATATTGGCGTCATACAGCCCATCCGGCGTCACATCAAAGCAGGTGTCCGGGCATTGCAGCCAGCACAGCGTACACTTGATGCAGGTCTCAAAGTTCACCACCGGCCGCATCGACCGCGTACTGTACTTCTTGAACACCGCGCTCCGTACCGGCTGATAGCCCCCCTCGCCGCCCCGGAAACCCCCGCCCTGCTCAATCCCCCGGATGACAATCCCCTCCTCCATCTGCGTCCACCCCGGCAGGTCAAAACTGAACGGCGTCTCGTCATTGCCCTCCCCCGGCTCCACCGGCCGGGCCGTCGCCCGCTCGTACGCCCGTTCCGCCGACCGCACCTTCAGATTGTCCCACCCCTGATCCTGAATGGCTTCCACCATCGAATCCAGACTCACCAGCTGCGGGCAAACCTTGGCCAACGCCCCCAAAATCCGCACATCCGTATGGTCATCCTTATAAACCCACAGCCCCGAAAAACTCGGCACCGAAGTCACCACCGACAGATTGTACGGCTCATCCTTCCGGTGAATGTCCTGAATCAGCGCCTCATGCTCCTGCCGCGAAGTAACCAGCAACGTACCGCCCGCCTTGGTCAGCGCGTTAATCGGCTGCAACCCATACCACGCCCAGGACTCAATGCCCTTGCACATGGTATCGTCCACATTGATGGTCACATCCACCTCTTGGGCCTCGTACACCGCCAGATTCTCCTCCAACTCCTCCGCGTCATCCGCCACAATGGCGAACTGCTTCGCCGGAATCCCATTCCGCTCCGGCGAATCCCCATAACGCCCAAAAGCCGTGCCGTACTTCCCCTCCTTCCGGGCGGCAAAGACTATGGAGCGCACGATGTTCCGGGCCAAAGTCTTCTGGAAAATCCCCCGGTACACCACCTCCACAGCTACCGTGCTCATAATCCTCCCTCCTCTTATCCGTTATGTCTGGTTGTGCGCCCGGCCAACATAGGGGACAAGCCGGCGCGCCGTAAAAACCGCGTCCTAATCCCCCGCCGGTACCGGCAGTACCGGCAAATACTCGACCCCAACCCCGTTGGAATACACTCCCACACCCACACCCACCGCCGGCTCGACCGCCGTCAAATGATGATTCATCGCCTGCCGCGCCCCCGCCGCATCTCCCCGCTCCACCATCGCCACAATCTGACCGTGCGACGCCAAAGACCGCTCCGGCCGCCCCGGCTCCTGCAGCGACCGATCCCGCGACACCTGCAAAATATCCTCAATCGCGCTGACCACCTTCACCAAAGCCGAATTGTGCGTAGCGGCCGCCAATGTAAAGTGAAACGCCGTATCCGCCGCCACCCCGGTCTCCCCCGCATCAATCTGCCGCTGCTGCTCCGTCAAAATCTCCCGCAGCCGCCCCACCTCCTCCGCCGTCGCCCGTTCCGCCGCCAACGCCGCGATTTGCGGCTCCATCAGATGCCGCATCTCAAACACCTCCGGCAGCGCCGCCGTCCCCCCATTCAGGTTCGCCGCCACCAAATCCAGCGCCGCCTCCAGGTTCTCCATACTGACAAAAGTACCCGAACCCCGCTTGCTCACCACCAGCCCCTGCAACTCCAAAGCCTGCATCGCCTCCCGCACCGAACTCCGACTCACCTTAAACTGCTCCGCCAACTCCCGCTCCGCCGGCAGCCGATCCCCCGGCTGCAACGCCCCCTGCCGCATCAGCGCATGAAACTGCTGCACAATATCCTCGTACAACCGCCGCCGCCTGACCTGGCGCACCATCTGTCGCGAATCCGCCATAACCCCATCATCCGACCCCAAAAAGTTGTCAGACCAATTAAACCAAAGCCCATTATACTCCCCCCCGCCCCCTTGTCAAGCCATAATTTACACCTGCAACGCAACAACTCCCACCATCACCCGCCCCCTTTCCGCGCAAAAAACACGCAATGCTCCATCGGCTTGGGGTCAGTGAAATAAAGCAGTCCCCCCAACTGCTCCGGGCCATCGGCTTCAACCAACTCCATACCCCGCTCTCGCAGTATCTCCAGCAATTCCCCCTCATCATACAGCTGAAAACTTCGCTCCGCCCCATAGTCCCGGTCGTACACAGTCGCGATGCCCGCCCCGTTCTTAAACATCAATTGCAATACGCCCCCGGGACGCAAAATCCGCGCCAATTCCGGTAGCACCACCGCCCGTACCCGGTTCGGCGCTATGTGCTGAATGACCGCATTGCACGCCGCGAAGTCGAAGGTTCCATCCGCAAAGGGCAGCGGCTGCTCCAAATCGGCGACAAACACCCGGTCCGCAATCTCCGGGTGCAAATCCCGGGCCGCTTGGATGTTCTCGGCAATGGCGTCAATACCGATTACATCATAACCCTCCGACCAGGCATGAAACACATCCCGCGCCCCGGCCCCGCAGCCGGCATCCAGCCCCCGCCGTCCCGGCGCCAGTTCGGTCAACCGTTCCCAAAGATCCCAGTCGTGCCGCAGCTTGGGATGGGAACTTTTCAGATACACCGATTGGCGAAACTCGGCGGCAACCTGTGCATACCGCCCGGCGTGTTCCCGGTAAAACCCCGGGGAATAATCCGGCAAACCCATAATTCCCCCCTCAATGCTGACCAATGAGCAAGACTATCGCCCATCGAAACCGTCATTCCCACCCGCCCATCGTCATTCCCACGAAAGTGGGAATCCAGAAAAGCCGGATACTCTGAATTCCCGTTTTAGTGGGAATGGCGGTAAGCAAGCCGCCCGGTAAGAGACAGGGCCTTTTAATTGTCCGTACCGACGCTGGTATCCCTCACAAAAGGCGACAGTTGAAAGAGCAAGGCAGTGTTGCTGTAAGTTCACCGCAAGCAGATTTCCCGGGGAGTCTCCGATAATTAAAAGACCCTGCGGTAAGAGAATAGTATCATCCAAATGCCGCCCCTTTATGTTAAACTGGCAGACCCATCAAAAACTGTCAATAGCATCATTATTGACTCCCCACCCCCAAACCGCCAAAATATAACTCCAACCGCAACCCACCCCACCGGGGGTTCTATGACCACCTACAGCATCCGGGAACTCAAAGCCCAAGCCAGCGCCATCCTCCGCAGCCTCGACAACGGCGACGAAGTAATCATCACCCGCCGCGGCAAACCCTGCGGCAAGCTAATCCCCGTCCCGCCGCCGCCTGAACCAAAACCCCAGCGCCGTTCCCCTTGGGCATCTACGCCGACCGCCCCGACATACCCGACTTCACCTACCAGGACTTCCAGGACATCAAAGCTATCTGGGAACCGCGCCCCCCGCCGGTCGATACCCACCCTTTCCCCGTACCACCCCCGGCCGAACCGTATCCTTCCCTGGCCCACCTCCGGGGCATCTTTGCCAACCTCCCCGATTTGGACTACGCGGACTTTCAGGAAGCCAAAAAGATTGGGGAACCGCGCCCCCTTCCCCCGGAGGACGACGATACTCAGTAGCCTCATCCCCACCCCTATGCTATAATCCCCCCCAAATTTCCCGCCTCCGGCCAATCCATAACCCAATCCCCGGCGTAACTAACAACAGGCGGCGGCTCTCCTACCCCCGTGAACGGGAGAACTCAGGTGGTTGACTACCAAAACCTGGAGGATCGCGACCTTATCCACCGCACCGCTGCCGGGGACAAAGACGCCCTGGCCGCCATCTACACCCGCTACGCCACCCCCGTATATTCCCTCGCCCGCTATATGCTCCGCCACGAAACCCTCGCCGAGGAAGCCGCCCAGGAAGTCTTTCTCAACCTCTGGCTCAAAGCCGGCAGCTACAACCCCGCCCGCGGCGAACCCAAAACCTGGATTATGAGCGTAGCCCACCACAAAATCATCGACATCATCCGCTCCCGCCGCCGCGCCGCCAACGCCGCCGACCCCAAAGAATACGAAACCCTCGACCTCCTGCCCTCCGACCAGCTGCCCACCGACACCGCCGCCGAGCGCAACATCGAAGCCGAACAAGTCCGCCAGGCCTTAACCACCTTGCCCCCGGCGCAGCAGGAAATCATCAACCTTGCCTACTACCACGGCCTATCCCAATCCGAAATCGCCGCCCGCCTCGGCCAACCCCTCGGCACCGTCAAAACCCGCACCCGCCTGGCCCTGCAAAAACTGCGCGTCGAGTTAGCCCAAGATGACGCTGAATAACCCCCACAACAACCTTTACCACCCCGAGGACGACCTCCCGGCTTACGCCTTGGGCGCCCTTGACGCCGCCGAACTGCTGGTCGTCGAGACCCATCTGGCTAACTGCTTCCATTGCAGCCGCACCCTCGCCGCCCTCCAACCGGCCGCCACCACCTTGGCCCAAGCCGTCCCCCAACACACGCCCCCGGCCCAACTCCAAGCCGCCCTAATCGCCCAACTGCCGCCCTCACCAGCGGCAACCGCCCCGCCGCCGGCATCAACTGAACAACCGCCGGCCGCCGCCCCTTCCGCCCGCACCGGCATAAGCAACTACCTCCTCCCCTTGGCCGCCGTCCTCGTCATCGGCTTATTCGCCGCCTCCCTAATCCTCAACCTCCTCACCGCCAACCGCGTCAACAGCATCCAACAGGAAAGCGCATCCGCCGCCGCCCGCCTGAACCAACTGGAATCCGGCCAAACCGCCGCCAACGCCCGCCTCGAACAGCTGACCGCCGGCAATTCCCGCACTGATACCGCCCTCCAGCAAATGATGGCCACCAACTACCTGATGGCCCAACCGGCCACCCTGCCCTTGCCCCTGCACTCCACCAGCGGCCACAGCCGATCCGAAGGCATCCTCCTCGTTACCCGCGACGGCCGTCGCGCCGTCCTGATGTTAGCCAGCGCCACCCCCGAATCCCCCGCCCGTTCCTACCGCGTCTGGCTCACCCGCAACGGCCAGCAAACGCCTATGGGCATCATCCACGTCGACGCCTCCGGCTGGGGAACCATGCCCCTCAACCCTCCGGAATCCCTCTACGGCTTCGACACCGTCAACCTCACCGTCGCCGAACCGACCGTCGACGACACCCCGGCCGGCGAAATGGTCCTGCAAACCCGCATCATCCCCCCCTACTCCCGCTAACCGCAACAGCGCAAGGAAAACGACTTATGCCCCCATCGCCCGAAAACCGGTCAACTACCCCCATCACCCGAAAACCGGTCAACCAACCCAATTCGTCCGTCCCCAACCGGGACGACGGCTTGACCTGCGAAATCTGCGGCTTCCGTATGCTCTCCCGCCAATGCAAAATCCGCTGCCCCAACTGCGGCTTCACCCGCGACTGCTCCGACCCCTAACCCATACCTCCTTCTATACACCCACGCCATTCCCCGTTATTACTTATGTCATTCCGAGGCGCAGCCGAGGAATCTCGAATCCACGCCCTCAACCATCTCCAACCCACCAGCAATCCCCCAAACTCAAAAGTTTTGAGGGGGTGCGGGGGGACTTTTACAAAAGTTCCCCCGCCGTACTCCAGCCCCAAGCAACCCCAACTCACCAGCATTCCCCACCACAATTATGTCATTCCGAGGCGCATCCGAGGAATCTCGACTCCTCAATCACCAGACCCCCACGAAACCCGCAGACTATCCCCAAACCCAAAAGTTTTGAGGGGGTGCGGGGGAACTTTTACAAAAGTTCCCCCGCCGTCTTTCCCAAAATCAATCCGAAAATTCATCCCATTTCCCTATTGACTAACTCTTAACCCTGTGCCACAATAAAAACCGTCGAGGTCAGACCCGGCCCCTGGACGCAGGGACTTAAACGATTTGCTAGCTTACCGTTGCTTTTACCGCTCACAGCGCGCTGTGGGCCCCGGCAGCCCTCAAAAGCCGCCGGGCGCCCCTCTCCTTACCCTTGGGGAATAGGGACTAGGAACCCCGCAATTCCCAAGCCGGAGCATAGCAATACGGCAAATCCCCACCGCCGCAAGCCAATGCCCCATAGCAAACCGGAGATGGAGCTAGGGTTGACTGGAGCGTGGTCAACCAACGGTAGCCAGACTGGGTCAACCCGCCGGAACGGCAACCATACCGACCGGCGTCAGTAGCCAATCCAAGGTCGCGCTATCGTAATCGGTAATCTGGTCGGGCAATACCGGAGTGAAGTAAGCCACTGTGCCAACCGGCGTATGGCGGCCCAAAGACCAGCCTTGCCAACCACCTTCCGCGACGGGCGGAACCCCTTGGCCAAGGGGTTCCGCCAATACCGGTATCCCCCCATTCTGCTATACTATCCCCACCAAAAAAACTCCCATCCAAGGAGGCCCCAATATGGGTATCCAAATCAAAGGCATCGGTCACATCGGCATCCTCGTCTCCGACTTCGACCGCTCCTTCCGCTTCTACACCGAAGTCCTCGGCTGCCAAGTCACCAACCACCGCCAGCGCCCCAACGGCAGCCAAACCGCCTTCCTCCGCTTCGACGAAACCCACCACGACCTCGTCATCGCCTCCGCCCCCGACGACGTCGACGTATCCGACGCCATCCCCGCCGGCACCCGCCTCGTCCAGCAAATCGCCTTCGAGGTCGCCAACCGCGACGAATTTATGCGCGCCCTCGCCCACCTCCATACCCACGGCGTCCAAATCCTCCACGGCCCCACCACCCACGGCATCGAAAGCGACGACAACATCTACGGCAGCGGCAGCCGTTCCTTCTACTTCGCCGACCCCGACGGCAACCGCCTCGAAATCTTCACCGACGGCATGAAAGTCCCCAACGGTGAACGCTTCCCCCGTCCCGAATACGCCGACGCCCTCGCCGACTTCCTCAAAACCCAGCGCGGCGTAACCGTTTAGGTATCCCAACTCGACCAAAAACAAATGCCCCGGCGTCCCACCGGGGCATCTCCCTTATATCCCTATCTCCCCCATCAGCCAAACGGCCACCACCTCGGATACTCCCGCAGCCGCAAATGCCGAAACAGCATCGGATGCTTCGCCACCGCCAACCGCATCGCCTCCGCCACCGGCTCCGCCACCGCCTTATGCGCCTGCCCCCCCGACCGCAGCTTGAACAAATGATAGCACTCCCGCAAATTCAGCTTCGCCAAAACCCGCCGGTAATGCCCATGCGTCGCCAAATACTGCGCCGCCAACGGCGAAAAATACGCTACCCTTCGGTATCCCTGCTCCGCCTCCCCCATCGCCCCCTCAAACTCCCCCTTCAATCCCGCCGCCTCAATCAACTCCGGCGTCCGATACCCCAACTCCACCGTCAACGCCTGCGGAAAGTACGACTGCATCCGATGCCGCTTGAACTCCCGATACGCCCCATAATCCATCACCAACTCAAAGGTATAATCCACCAACTCCAACTCCCGCAGCGGCGCATCATGCTCCCCCATACCCTCCAGCCCCTCATGAATCAGCCGCAGCCGCGCCCCAATCTCCATCTCCTTGGCCTGCCGCCACGCGCTCCCGTAATCCGTTGCCAACTGCCGAAACAGCAGCGCCGCCGCTACCTTTTCCTCCGCCTCCGTATCCCAATGCACCAGCCGCACCTTCACCGCCGCCCCTTCCCGGGCCGTATCCAACGGCAGCCCCAGCTGCCAGTCCCGCTGCCGATCCGCCGCCAGATACGGGTTATAGTCCGCATACTTAATCAGCGTTGGCGTAATCCGCCGCCCCTGTTCCCGCAGCTCCTCCCCCAACCGCCGCTCCTCCGCCAGCCCCCCCGACATCAGCTTGGAAATGGCGTGTTCCAGCACCCGCGCATTCGCCGTAACCCCCACATTAGTCAAAGTAGCCGCCGGCAGCGCGGAACGACAGCTATCCGTAACCTGCCGCCGCAGCCGCAGATTATACGCCGTATCCCGTTCCCCCTCTCGCTGCGGCTCCACGCCCCGCAGATACTCCATACACCCCGCCAGCAGCCGCTCGTACGCCCCGAACAGCCCCGCCGCCGTAGCAATATAGCTCTGCCGCAGCTCCGGCCGGCTATCCAATTCCTCCGGCACATAAAACCCGTCCCCCGGCATCACCTGATACCGCGACGACTTCTCCGTATAAGACGCCAGCCGGTTATCCTCCAGCGTATCGCAGGCCAGCCGCGAGATATTCTCCACCGCCAGATGCACTACCGCGTGTTCCGCCACCGACGCATGGCCGTAGCCCAGCACCCAACGCTCGTGAAAATCCGCCGCCTTCTCCTGACTCACCTCCTCCGCCATCGCGTCAAACGCCTCCGGCCGCCGCGAAGTCATCGCAAAGGCCACCGCAATCTGCTCCTCCGTCAGCGCCCGCGCATCCAACGGATAAACCCGCCGGGGATAAGGATTGGCCTTGGACTCCATTTCACTCATCATAAAAAAACCTCCCGGACAGCCTACCGCCCCCCGGGAGATTCTTGCCTGTTACCGGTAATACCTGATTAGCCCACTTTTCCCCATTCCCCAACTGCAACCCCCACCGGCCGGGGACAACCTACAACAGCAGCCTAACCGGATTCTCCAACAGCCCCTTCACCTCCACCAAAAACTGCGCCGCCTCCGCCCCATCCGCTACCCGATGATCCGTCGACAGCGTCGCCTTCATCACCTGCCCCACCGCCAGTTGCCCCTCCCGCACCACCGGCTGCTCCCGAACCGTCCCCACCGCCAGCACCGCCGCGTGCGGCGGGAAAATAATGGCGGCGAAACTATCCACCTCAAACATCCCCAAGTTGCTGACGCTGAAAGTAGTATCCCCGTACTCCTCCTGCCGCAGCGCCCCGCTCTGCGCCCGGGCAATCAAATCCTTGCTGGCCGCCGCAATCTCCACCAGACTCTTCCCCTCGCAGTGGCTGATGCCCGGAACAATCAACCCGCTCTCCAGCGTAATGGCAATGCCGATGTTCACCGCCGCGTTGTATTGCAGATGGTCGCCCCGGAAAAAGGCGTTGAACTTCGGATGAATCCCCAACCCCATCGCGCAAGCCCGCACCACCAGGTCATTAACGCTCACCCGCTGCTCCCCCGGCAAGGCATCGTTAATCTCCCTACGCAAGACCATCGCCTTGCCCATATCCACCTCCGCCGTCACATAGAAATGCGGCGCATCCCGCTTACTATCCCCGGTAACCCGCGCAATCGCCTGCCGCATCCGCGACAACCCCACCCGCCCCTCCACCCCATCCCCGACCGCTTCAGCCACCCCTTCCCCAGCCGGCCCCCCAACCAACGCCGCCCCTTCCGCACCAGCAGCATCCCCCGCCGTTTCAACCCCAACGGACTCCTCCACCTTAACCGCCCCATCCTCCAACCTATCACCAACCGCCGCCGCCGTTTCCCACCCTGCGGCCTCCACCGTAACCGACTCTACCGCTACCGCCGGCGTCGCTCCTTCTGCTACCCCATCCCTATCCCCATCCGCCGCCGCCATCCCTTCCTCCATCCCATCCGCAACCGCCGGAGCCACCCCTTCCATAGCAGAAACATCCGCCGCCGTCCCAACCCCTTCCTCCACTACACCAGCCGCATCCGCCGCCGGCACTGCTACCACCGCCGGCACAACCTCCACAGCAACCTCATCATCAACCGCCGCCGCCGCCACATACCCCAAAACATCCCGCTCAACAACCCGTCCCCCCGGCCCACTGCCGGCCACCAACCCCAACTCAATCCCCCGCTCCCGGGCCAGCCGCCGCGCCAACGGCGACGCCAAAACCCACCCCACCGGCGCAGTTGCCGCAACAGCCGCAGTAACCAACGCCCCATCCCCAACTCCTGCAACCGCCGCCGCATACTCCAAAATATCCTTCTCCACAATCCGCCCGCCCGGCCCGCTGCCGGCCACCGTTGCCAGCTCAATCCCCCGCTCCCGGGCCAACCGCCGCGCCAACGGCGACGCCCGCACTTCCCCCTCATCCCGTACTGCCGCCGCGACTCCATCCGCCGCCGTCTCCCCATCGACAAAGACCCCATCATCATCCGCCGCGCCAACCGCCGCCGGCTCAACAACCGCATCCGCCGCGCCCGCCGCAACCGCCCCGGCCGCCGTCTCCACCGCCGCCGTAGGCATCGCCGCCGCCGCTATCTCCCCCGGCTCCCCGATAACCGCAATCGCCTCCCCCACCGGCACCGGCCTGCCCTCCACCGCCACCAGCCGTTGTAGCACCCCGGCCGTGTACGCCTCAAACTCCACCGTCGCCTTGTCCGTCTCAATATCCGCAATCACTTCCCCCCGCGCCACCGCCTCCCCTTCCCGCTTGTACCACCGCACTACCGTCCCCTCCCGCATATCGTACCCCATCTTGGGCATCACAATCGTCGTTGCCAAACCCGACTCTCCCTAACCGTGAATCGCCCGCCCTTGGGCGTCCAAAGCCGCTTCTTTGATAATTTCCGATATGGTGGGATGGGCATGAACCAGCCACCCCAATTCCAAAGTAGTCCCTTCCAGCAGCCGGGTCAACGCCAGTTCCCCCAGCAGTTCGGTAACCTCCGGCCCCACCAGATGCGCCCCCAGAATTTCCCCATAGCGCGCATCCGTCACCAGCTTAACCATCCCGTCCCTTTCCCCCATCCCCAACGCCTTCCCGTTAGCCTGCACATTAAACCGCCCCACCCGCACCTCAAACCCCTGCTCCCGTGCCTCCGCCTCCGTCCACCCGAAACTGGCGATCTGCGGCTGGCAGTAAGTCGCCCGCGGCATCATCCGATAATCCAACGGCTGGACTTCCTCCCCGGCAATCCCCTCCACCGCCGCCGTCCCCTGCGCGGATGCCGTATGCGCCAACGCCAACTTCCCGGTCACATCCCCGATGGCATACACCCCCGGAACATTCGTCGCCATCCGGTCATCCACCCCAATATACCCGCCCTCCGTAGCCACTCCCAACTGCTCCAGCCCCAGGTTCTCGCTGTTGCCCTGCACTCCCACCGCCACCAAAACCTTATCGCAGTCAATCCGTTCCTCCACCCCTTCCCGGTTCATCCTAACCGTCAACCCATCTCCCCTATTCTCCACCCCGCTGACCCCGGCCCCGGTCCAAACCCCGATCCCGTGCCGTCGCGTAAACGCCCGTTCAATCTGTGCGCTGATTTCCTCATCCTCACTCGGCGCCAAACGCGGCAGCAGCTCCACCACCGTAACCTCCACCCCATACATCCGATACAGATAGGCAAACTCCAGCCCGATGGCGCCCCCGCCCACAATCACCATCGCCTTGGGCAATTCCCCCAGAACCATCGCCTCCTTGCTGGTGATGACCCTTTCCCCGTCCACCGGCAACGCCGGAATGCTCCGCGGCCGCGCCCCGGTCGCAATGATGATATTTCGCGCTTGCAGCAACCGCCCCTCCGGCGCCACTTCCACCAGCCCGCTACCCTTCAGTACCGCCGTCCCCACCACCCGCTCAATATCATTCTTCCGGAGCAGATACGCCACCCCCCGCACATTCCGGGTCACCACCCCCCGACTCCGCTCGATTGCCGCCCCGAAATCGGCGGAAAAATTGTCAAACTTCAGCCCGAACTCCGCCGCCCGGTGAAAGTACGACACCACCTCCGCATTTTTCAGCAGCGCCTTGCTGGGAATACAACCCCAATTCAGGCACACCCCGCCCAGTTCCTCCCGCTCCACAATGACCGTCTTCAACCCCAGCTGCGCCCCCCGTATCGCCGCCACATACCCGCCCGGGCCGGCCCCGATTACTGCCAGGTCATACTCCACGACCCTTGCCCCCTTAATTTCAACTACCCGAATCGCCCCGAATTATACCCATCCCACCGCCCCCTAACAAGTTGCCCCCAAGTCTATCGCATATAAACACCGACATTCCCGCTTGCGCGGGAATCCAGAATCCCACTATTCCATTCCCCCTATCATCACACTTATGTCATTCCGAGGCCACAGCCGAGGAATCTCAAATGCCCGCCTTAAACCCCCTCTCCAAACCCACAGACTCCCCAAAAACCCAAAAGTTTTGAGGGGGTGCGGGGGAACTTTTACAAAAGTTCCCCCGCCGTAACTCCCACCGTCAAACCGTCATTCCCCAGCCGTATCCCCATCATCCCCACCGTCCTTCCCGCGCCAACGGGAATCCAGAAATACCTCGAACGCAAACGGCATCCTTGCGGAAAAGGGTAAAAGCCAAGCCGCCGCTAATCAGCGGCGGCCAACAAATCCCCAGCCAGCTTTTCCAGCCGTTCCCGCTGACGATGTGGCTTCGGTCATATAGTCCGGGAATCCTGCCGTTCAATAAGAGTCAGCTGGACACCGAACCACACCCCGGCCAGCCGGCAAGCGGTTTCGATGTGCCCCCTAACTTGGGACAGCGATAAATTGGTTCCCAACCACCATCCGTTGTCCAAGGGCAACGATTGCCGCTCCCCTAGATGGGGTGACGTGACAAAAAGGTCGTCACGGCTACGCGCCACCAAGTTGCGAGAGGCAGTACGGGTTTCCGCGGCGAACCGCTCCAAAAAGCTGGCATCCCGCCGCTCGAACTCCATCAGGATACTCCGTAGGGCGCGAGACCCTGATTGAGCATCAACTCTCCGACCATCAAGGATATAGCCCAAAATCTTGCCCGTTGCCTTCCTATTCCGATTGGGTTTGCGGGGTGCTACCGGCTTATCCGGTACAGGATTATGCGGCAAAGGCGCGGGAGCGTAATGTAGTCCCTGCAAAAATTTTTGCACGTCGTCAAGTTCCGGCTTCACGCCGCACTGCCTTTCTACAGCATCTACGAGCGCCTCCCGCAAAATGGGGCTGGGCGCGCTCAACAGAGCATTCCAGCAGGGAGCAATCTGGTTGCGCGCCAGCTCACTCTCTTTGGCAATTCGGAGCTGCTCCTCCGCATCCAGTCGGGCCCGTCCCGATACCACATTATCCCTTTGCAGATAACGCCGAAACAGTTCCGCATAATCCGGAATCATCCCTTCCTGAGTCAGCTCAATCCGATAAAACCGCCGATCCGGAGGATTGCCCGGAGCCATACTCAAGTAAAAGTTCCAGACTTTGCCATCCGTCAAAACCAGGAGCGGAATTCCCCGGTTCACCGCATAAGAGAAAAGCTGTTCCTCCCCTTTGGCGTCGGCGCGGCCCACGCCTTTAGCCTCAACAAAGACCAACGGATGGGGTGCGGCTCGAATCCAGGCGGGTTCCCAAAGCGTAGTCCAACCAGCGGTTATCCACCGGAAACTCCGACTCTGAACTGCGCCGGATTAGTAGCCCGCCAGCCCAACTCATTCAACACCGGCTGGATTACAGTCAGTTTGACCTGCGCCTCGTTATCCAAAACACCGGGGCGCAAGTTAATCAGGCTGTCCCGCAAAACCTCGTCCAGGGCCATAATCCTGCCTCCATAAGGGTCTGTAACCTGTAGTGTATAAATAATCTCTCTTATCGTCAAACATTTCATAAAATCCTCAGCCAATTTGACACCGCCCCTCCCACCGTCATTCCCACGAAAGTGGGAATCCAGAACCGCACCCGTCATCCCCATCCTTCCCCAATTCCCCCCTTCATCCCCGGTTGACAACCCCAGCCTCATCCTGTTACCCTAGCCTCACCTCGAACCTTCCCCCAGGAGGCCCCGGCTATATGTTTCCCTTGCCCCTCAAACTAATCCTCTCCCTCACCACCCTGTCCCTGCTCCTCGTCGTCGCCGCCTTCACCCATAACAGCGGCCGCGCCGAACCCGCCCTCACCCGCTCCGATTCCGTACTACCCCCCCCCAGAACGCTTGTTCTATGTAGATGTCGCCCAAGCCGCCCCCCGTTCCATCCCCTGGAACTGTGATGACTGGCAAGCCTCCCCCGCCCTTGCCGACGCTGACAATGCCCGCGTCTCCCTTATCCTCGAATCCCTCGCCGCCAACCGCGGCAAAACCATCTACTGCGCCATCGACCAGTCCGACACCTTCACCAAAGCCGAAACCTGGGCCGCCGGCCGCGACCGCAACGAACGCGATGATACCGTCTACTTCGGCGAAAGCGGCAACTTCCGCGGCTTCCTGTCCGCCCAAGAGGGCTACCTGACCGATGGCGAATCCGGCGTTACCGGCGTCTCCCGCGACCTCATCTTTGAATTCCCCCGGGAGGAACGGAAACGGCGGCGGTACCGGAACTTTAAGCTGTGCCCGGCTTATGATGAATCGCACCAGCACCCGCCTTATTCCCCTTGCGTGTTGCAGACCGGTTTGCACAGTACGGCGGGCGGAATCGGCAATCGCGCTTCCGCGATAACCGCCGCTAACACCCAGTGGCTCACCTTGGCCGGGCGACCCGCGGCGGTCAACACCGCTGAAAAATATCAGGCTTGGCTGGAAGTATCGGCCCGCCAAGCGGACGCTAACGCCCAGGCCACGGCCGCCTGCCGCGCCCGAGGCGCCCGTTTGACCGGCCGCGCCCGGATCCGGGTTCAATCCGGTACGACCCGGGTAGTCGATACCTTTTACTACAGCGAAAACTTGGCCGGCGGCGGCAATTATCAGTTCCGGGTAGGCATCCAACTCTACTTCGACGCTACCTGCAAAAAACGCCGGTAGCCGAGGTTCGCCCGGCCCCGGCGTCCGGGCGGCTACGGCGACACACTCTAAGGGGGCGGGCCATTCCAAGCCCAACCACTCCCAAACTCCAAAAAGTTTTGAGGGGGTGCGGGGGAACTTTTACAAAAGTTCCCCCGCCATCTCTCCCACCGTTAAACCGTCCTCCCCGCGCGCCCCAATACTCCCGCCCCTCTCACCGTCATTCCCACGAAAGTAGGAATCCAGAATTTCAATCCGAAAATTCATCCCATTTATCCCTTGACAAGTATAATTCCCGCCCCCATAATAAACATTGCGAAGGTCAGACCTAGCCCCGGGACGCCGGGTCTCAAAACGATACGCTAGCTTACCGTGAAATACAGCTCACAGCGCGCTGTGGACGCCCCCGGCCCCCGCGGCCGTCAAGCGTCCCGCTCCTACCTCCGGGGAAACGGACTAGGAACCCGTAATTCCCCCACCGGAGCAGCGGAAAACGGCAAATCCCAACCGCCGCCAAACCGCTACCCCATCCCTACAGGAGCTGGAGTTAATAGGTTGACTGGAGGTGTGGTCAACCCCGGTAGCTGGACTGGGCCAAAACGCCGGTAGTGGCAACCATACCCAGCGGCGCCAGTAGCCAATCCAAGGTCTAGTTCCCGTCCGGCAATTGGGTCGGGCAACGTCGTGTGGAGTACGCCAGTGTGCCCCGTGTACGCAGGCAACCCAATGGCCCCTTTGCCAACCCCCTCCCGCAAGGGCGGAACTTCCGGCCAGCGGTTCCGCCCCGGCGCCCCCAACCCTAACGCTGAATCAAAATACTAAACCACCCGCCGGGGCAGCCAGGAGTTCCTGCCCCGGCAATACCCCGTACTACCGCCCCCGATTCCCCCCTTAGCCGCGCCCCATTTGACAACCCCCGCCTTACCCGCTACCCTTACCCCCTAATCCTTACCCCTCAGCCACAGGAATTTTTATGACCCTTTCCAACCGTATTACCCAACTCAAAGCCCTCCTCCAGCAGCGCATCCTCGTCCTCGACGGCGCTATGGGCACCGCCATTCAAGCCCAAAACCTCGGCCCCGCCGACTTCGGCGGCCCCGAACTCGACGGTTGCAACGAACACCTCAACCTCACCCGCCCCGATGTTATCCGCGCCATCCACCGCTCCTATTTCGACGCCGGCGCAGACCTCGTCGAAACCAACACCTTCGGCGCCACCTCCGTAGTCCTGGCCGAGTACGACCTGGCCCCCCAAGCCCGCCGCATCAACCAAGCGGCGGCCGAACTGGCCCGCCAAGCCGCCGCCGCCTGCTCCACCCCGGAACGCCCCCGCTTTGTCGCCGGCTCTATGGGCCCCACTACCAAAACCATCTCCGTCACCGGCGGCATAGCCTTCGACGAACTCGCCGCCGCCTATCGCGAACAGGCGTTGGGCCTCATCGAGGGCGGCGCCGACCTCCTCCTCCTCGAAACCACCCAGGACACCATCAACCTCAAGGCCGGACTGATTGGCATCGACCAGGCCCAAGCCGAACTGGCTACCCAAATCCCCATCGCCGTCCAAGGCACCATCGAACCCATGGGAACTCTCCTGGCTGGTCAGGACGCCGAAGCCTTCTACACTTCCCTGATGCACCGCGATTTGCTCTGGCTCGGCTTCAACTGCGCCACCGGCCCGGAGTTTATGACCGACCACATCCGCACCCTGGCCGCCTTGTCCCGCTTCCCCGTGGCTTGCCTGCCCAACGCCGGCTTGCCCGACGAGGATGGCAAGTATAACGAAACCCCGGAAATGCTGGCTAACACCATCGGACGCTTCATTGAATCCGGCTGGCTCAATGTCACCGGCGGCTGCTGCGGCACCGGCCCCGAACACATCCGCCTGCTGACCCAAGCCGCCGCTAGCAAGTCTCCCCGTATCCCGGTACAACGCCCGGAAACCCGCGTCTCCGGCATCGAGGCATTGGTCGTTGACCAGGATACCCGCCCGGTAATCGTCGGCGAGCGCACCAACGTCCTTGGCAGCCGCCGCTTCCGCCGCCTCATCGCCCGCGGCGCTTTCGAGGAAGCCGCCGAAATCGGCCGCCGCCAGGTCCGCAACGGCGCCCACATCCTCGACATCTGCCTCCAAGACCCCGACCGGGACGAACTTTCCGATATTACCGCCTTTCTCGACTTGGTGACCAAAAAGGTCAAATCCCCCATTATGCTCGACTCCACCGACTCCCGGGTCATTGCCGAATCCCTGAAACGGCTGCAAGGCAAATCCATCATCAACTCGGTGAACCTCGAGGATGGCGAAGCCCGTTTCCAAGCCATCGCTCCCTTGGCCCGGGCCTACGGCGCGGCTCTCGTCGTGGGCTGCATCGACGACGATAAAGAGCAAGCCCAAGCTATCACCCGCCAGCGCAAACTGGAAATCGCCCTCCGTTCCCATGCGTTGCTGACCGAAAAGTACGGCATCCCGGAGCAAGACATCATCTTTGACCCCTTGGTCTTTCCCGCCGGCACCGGCGACGCCAACTATATCGGCTCCGCCGCCGAAACCCTTGCCGGCGTCCAGCTGATTAAAGAAGCCCTGCCCAACACCAAAACCATCCTCGGCATCTCCAATGTATCCTTCGGCTTGCCCCCGGCTGGCCGCGAAGTTTTCAACTCCGTTTTCCTCTACCACTGCGTCCAGGCCGGCTTGGACTTGGCTATCGTCAACTCCGAAATGATGCAGCGGTACAACTCCATCCCCGAAATCGAACGGGAATTGTCCGAAAACCTCATCTGGCCTCGCGGCACTGACCCGGTCGCCGCCTTTGCCGCCCACTTCCGCGACAAAGCCCCCACCGCCACCGCCGAGGAACGCCGCAGTTTGCCATTAGATGAGCGGTTGGCTCTAGCCATCATCGAAGGCAGCAAAGAGGGCTTGGCTGCCGATTTGGATGAAGCCTTGCAGGAACGCCCGCCCCTGGAAGTTATCAACGGCCCCCTGATGGCGGGAATGGATGAAGTCGGCCGCCAGTTCAACGCCAATCAGCTGATTGTCGCCGAAGTGCTGCAATCGGCCGAAGCGATGAAATTCGCCGTGGCCCATCTCGAGCCCTATATGGAGCGGGCCGAAGCCGCCACCAAAGGCAAGGTTATCCTGGCCACCGTCAAGGGCGATGTCCACGACATCGGCAAAAACTTGGTGGACATCATCCTCTCCAACAACGGCTACCAGGTCATCAACCTCGGCATCAAAGTACCGCCGCAGGATTTGATTGACGCCTGCCAGGAACACCGCCCGGACATCGTCGGCTTGTCCGGCTTGCTGGTCAAATCCGCCCAAATGATGGTCGAAACCGCCCGGGACTTCCGCCAAGCCGGCGTCAACCCGCCCCTGCTCGTCGGCGGGGCCGCCCTTTCCAACCGCTTTACCCGCCTGCGGATTGCCCCGGAATATGCCGGCTTGGTCGCCTACGCCCAGGACGCCATGAGCGGCTTGGCCCTGGCCAACACCCTGCAAGACGCCGACGAGCGGCAGACCCTGGCCGCCGCCCTCGAAACCGAAACTGACCAAATGCTCCAAGCCGCCCAGGAACGGGCCGCCGCCGACCCGGCCGCCGCGCCGCCCGCCGTGTCCCCCGGCCCAAATCCGCCACGACTTCCCCGTCCCCAACCCGCCGGACTTGCGGCTCCACACCCTTAAAGACTACGACCTGTCCTGAAATTTTCCCCTACATCAACCCCCAGATGCTCTATGTGCGGCACCTCGGCTATCAGGGGCGTTTTGCCAAAGCCCTGGAAAGCGAGGAAAAAGCCGCCCTGGAATTGCGGGAATCGGTGCGCCGGGTCGAGGATGTTATGTTGGCCCGGTCGGACCTTAACGCCAATGCCGTGTTCAAGTTCTTTCCCTGCCGTTCCGACGGTCAGACCCTGCTGATTTACGGCCCCGACGGGCAAACCGTCCTGGAAAAGTTTTACTTCGGCCGCCAGCAGCAGCGGGAAGGCTTGTGCTTGGCTGACTACGCCCGCCCCCTGACTTCGGAACAGCCCGACTATGTGGCAATGTTCACCACCACCATCGGCCCCGGCATCCGCGCCTTGTCCGAGGAATGGAAAGAACGGGGAGAATTTCTCAATTCCCACATCCTGCAAGTCCTGGCGTTGGAATCCGCCGAAGCCTTTGCCGAACTGCTCCATCAGCAAATCCGCCAGATGTGGGGTTTCGGCGACCCCCAGGACATCCCCTACCCCGACCTGTTCCGCACCCAATACCGCGGCCGCCGCTACTCCTTCGGCTACCCGGCTTGCCCCCGCCTCGAAGACCAGGAACCGCTGTTCCGCCTGCTCGAAGTCACCGCCAACATCGGCGTCGAGCTGACCGAGGGCTATATGATGGACCCGGAAGGCTCCGTATCCGCCCTGGTGTTCCACCACCCGGAAGCCAAGTACTTCAACCTGAGCGAGGGAGACATCGCCCGCCTGGAGCAGGAAGTAGCCAGCGGCTAACTACCCGTTCCATTTCAGACCAAGGGATTTTCGGCCGCATTAGCGGCAATGCCGGCAGCAATTTCCGGGGGGCAGGCTTATGTTTGACTTGCTGATTCAGAACGGGCGCATCATCGACGGCACCGGGCAAACCTGGTTTCGGGGCAGCGTGGGCATCGCCGGGGATACCCTGTCCGTATTGCGCGGCGACACTTCCGCCGTCGTCGCCGGCCGGATTATTGACGCCGCCGACGCCGTAGTCTGCCCCGGCTTTATCGATATGCACTCCCATTCGGACCTGATGCTGCTGTCCGAACCCCGCAACGAAGCCAAACTGCGCCAGGGCGTAACCACCGACGCTTTGGGAATGGATGGCTTGTCCTATGCCCCCACTACGCCGGCCCGATTAGAGGAACTGCTAACCTACCTGGCGGCGATTAACGGCACGCCCCCTGCCGGCGTCCGTTGGGGCAGCGTCAAGGATTTCCTCGACTTGCTGGACGGGCGGATTGCCTGCAATGTGGTCTATTTTGTCCCCCACGCCGCCATCCGGGTCGCGGCTATGGGCTGGGCCGACCGCTTGCCCACGGCGGCCGAACTGACCCGAATGCAGGAACTGGCCCGGGCCGGGATGCGGGACGGCGCCTTTGGCTTTTCCACCGGCCTTACTTACCCGCCCGGAGCCTACAGCGATACCGCCGAACTGGTCGCAGTCTGCGCCGCCATCCGCGATTTGGGCGGCTTTTATGTGACCCACGCCCGCTACAGCTTGGGCGACCGCCTCCTCGACCCCTTCCGGGAAGCCATCAACATCGGACAGCGCAGCGGCGTCCCGGTGCATATTTCCCACTACCATAACCCGGTGCAAGGGATGGGGGCGCGGATGACGGCCTTGGTGGATGAGGGGCGCAATTACGGCATTGATGTTACCTATGACCAGTATCCCTACGCCGCCGCCAGCACCGTCTTACATTCCCTGCTGCCCTATTGGGTACACGCCGGCGGCCCGGCCGCCCTGTTGCAGCGGATTCAAGATCCGGCTATCCGGGAGGAAATGGGCGACTCCGTCGAACCCCAATGGGGGGCAACTCTGGAGCATTACCTTTTCAGCCACATCGGTTCGGCGCAAAACAAGGAATGGGAGGGCCGTTCCCTGACCGACTTGGCCCAGCATCAAGGCAAAAAGATGGTGGACGCGATTTGCGATTTGCTGGTCGAGGAAAACCTGGAAGTGGCATTCGTAGCCCGCACCGGCAACCCGGACAACATCCGCACCATTGCCCAACACCCGGCCCAGATGGTGGGTTCCGACGGGCTGCTGACCGGCGGTCAACCCAATCCCCGCACTTACGGCACTTTTCCCTATGTGCTGGGGCAGTTGACTCGGGAGGAGGGACTGTTGCGCTTGGAGGATGCCGTGCGGAAAATGACCGCCATTCCCGCGCAGCGATTGGGCTTGGCCGACCGCGGCATTATCCGGGACGGGATGAAAGCCGACCTGGTAATCTTTGACCCGGAGCAGGTCGCCGCCAAAGCCACCTTTGAGCAGCCGCGCCAGTACCCGGAGGGCATTGACTATGTGCTGGTCAACGGGCAGGTAGTGATTGACCGGGGCATCCACACCGGCGCCCTGCCGGGGCGGGCCCTGCGGTCGCAGTAGGGGGATTCAGTTACCCGAACTCAAGCTAGCGATTACCTGCTCCAGCCGCGGCTGCACGGCATCGCGGAGAGCCACTAAGTTGTCGAACATCCACTTACGTTTTTCCTCGAGGAGGACCGGATCCGTCTCATCGGAAAGCCCGTCGGTCGGCACCGTTATCCCCGATTGATCACCTTGAATCCACCATTCCAAGTTGTGGCCAGGGAATTCCCTCTCCACTTCCTCCTGGTACTGCTCCAGACCTGCATAAAGGTCTTGTTGGGCGTCGCCGAAAATCAGCAAGTGCGCCTCGCACCGCTCATCGCCGCGGCCAAGTTGCAGGCTATAATACACTCCGGCATCTGACAAGCCGGAGCGTAACTTCCTCCATTTTCCCGCATAACCTCCTTGATTGCCGCCCATGGAGAAAATCCCCGCAGACTTCAACCTCTCAGTCAACGGCCGGTAGAACTGACCCCAAAGGTTCTGAGTAGGAACGCGCGCCGGGACACTAGTCTCGACATTCCCCGGATCCTCAGGCCCTGCTAATTTGTCGAACCAAGGAGCATAGGTGTCGCCGATGCGATAGGCACTGAGCTGTAGCCCGTACACCGCTACTCCGGAATTGTTGAGCCAGTTCAGGATGTTCAGATGGCGCGGGTCAAAACCCGTGGCAATCCAGATTAGGACTTTGGCTTTGCAATCGGCTGCATAGCCCATCAGCCGGTTGAGATGGCCGTCATCCGACCAAGTCAGCTGGTTCTCAATAACCACAGGGACTTTGCTGTTGACTTCCCGGGCGAGGATGTCAACCCGGCCGGCGCTGGCTAACCGTGCTTCTCTCTGGACCAACTCCAACTCCAGCGGCATACCCAAGACCGGATGCAACGATTGCAAATTGTCGGCCAGCCAAACCGTAAAGTTATGCTCCTCGTGCGGCCAAATCTGCCGCACGGACACCGGTTCAAGCGTTCCCAAGTCACGGGTTGCCATAGACTACCTCCGTACCGGTCAAATTTCGGACTGATTGTAGCAGTTTCCCGCTCATCCTGAATCTGTCTAAAGGCGGGAAACTGCTAAAGGCAAAGGTATCCGGGACAGCCTACCGCCCCCGCCACACCGGGGCCCGCTTTTCGGCAAAGGCCCGGACGCCCTCTTGAGCGTCCTCGGTTTGCAGCACTTCATCCCGCTTGTTTTGGGCAAAGGCGACTCGTTCCTCTAACCCCATTTCCGCACCCTTGATGGACGCTTCCTTAATGGCGGCCAAGGCCAAGGGGGCGTTGGCGGTTATCTGCCGGGCCATCGCCTCGGCCCGGGGCATCACTTCCTCCGGCGCCACCACATAGTTGACCAGCATCAACTCCCGGGCTTTCGCCGCGTCCACGAACTCCCCGGTAAAAAGGAACTCAAAGGCAATGTTGCGCGGCACCACTTGAGACAGCAGAGCCGGCCCGCTGACCGACGAAATGCCCCGCTTGGCTTGCGGCCAGCCGAACCGGGCTTCGGTCGAGGCAATGCGGAGATCGCTGCCCAAAGCAATGCCGCAGCCCTGGGCCAGGCAGATGCCGTTGATGGCGGAGATGATGGGCTTAAAGATTTTGGACTGCTCGACATAGAGATCGCCGGTGGTGGGGCCTTCGTTGGCGGCGTTAGCCATGGCCACCAGGTCGTGGCCGGTGGAAAAGGCCCGGCCGCGGCCGGTAACGATAGCGCAGCGCACTTCCGGGTTGCTCTTGACATTCTGAAAGGCGTCCCAGAGCAGCTGGCGCATATTGGGGTCGATGGCGTTCAGCTTTTCCGGCCGGTTCAGCGTAATGTAACCGATGCCGTCCTTGATTTCGTAAAGGGCTTCGGGTTCAGGCAAAGCGGGTTCCTCCAGATTAGATTTTGACGATTTACGCCTTGATTTTGTCGGCGTAAGGCCAGACTTTCGCCGCTACTTGGCAAAGCCGCTTGGCCCGTTCCGCAATCGCCGCTTCGTCCCACACTTCCGGGACTTCGTCCAGCAGGTCTTTGTTCAGGAACAGAACGCTATGGTCCTTAATTCCTTCCTGCTTCTGCGACCACGGTCCGTTGGATAGGCTGGGGTTAAGGCGGTCGTTCACCAGAGTAAGGTTGCCTATGGAGTGGATGACTCGGTTGCGGGCATTAGTTGCGTCAACCTCGTCTCCCACATCAGTAGGCAAGGGCCAATGCTGCCGCCAACTTTGGGGCATTATGTGCTCAATCGTTAAGCCGCGCGGCACCTCGGTACTCTCCGATTTACCCGTCCGCAGTTCGCCCTCGATACCCTCAAGGACAATCCGCAGACGCCCCTGGGTTAGTAGCCCGTAGATAGGAGAACTGACGAAAGCTGCCTCCAGTTGCCAGTCTTCCGGCCATTGGCCGGCATCCCCCCTTTGATTCTGGAGATACTCGACTATGGTTTTGCCGGCGTTGGTCGAACCCGCTTCTTCAAGCGCGCCCACCAAACGCACAAAGAGGTTGACATACCCCCGGGTGGACATACGGCAAACCATTCGCCGTATAAGGTAACTTTCCAGTACCGTAAGGCTGGTTTGCAGCTGACCTTGCGGCACTTCAGAGGAAAGCAACCACAGCAAAACCGGTGTCAAGACACCCGCCTGCATCACCCCGCGGCGATAGAGAAAGGTCTTCAGATCGGGTTGGGCGGCTTCTTCGAGGGAGCGGTAGATACCACCGATTTTGCCAATGTCCTCCGCTACCGACGCGATCGACTTGCCAGCGGCGTAGCGGCGAAATTCGGAGAACAAGTTGCTGGGGGCAACTTCCGATTGGGTTCGCATCGTAAGCCAGTGGTTAAGGCAACCCTCAATATGTTGCCTGGCGTTCCTGCCGGAACCGGTCTCGCTACGCCACCAGTTGTCATCGGCAAAGGCCCAGTACTGTTGAGCAGCCGCTTCGGCATCTTTGGCGATGCCGGCCTTGGTAATCTCGTACAGCACCATGTTCTTAATCAAGTCCGACTGGAGTAGCGGAGTTCCCCGGGCGTTCAGCGTCTCAAAGATGATGTGCGGGTCGTCCGTGGTCTCCAAGTCGATAACGACCATCTCCAACTTGGTAGCAACCGCCCTTTCCAAGGCGTCCACCGCACGGCTTCTATCCTCATCAGGGTATGCGTCAATCCACTGTTGGACTTGGAGCTTGAAATACTCGTGCGCCTTAACAATGCGCGAGTTCTCATACTCGTCGCCAGTCAAGTCATTCCGCATGGCGTGGCGAAAAGCATCTTGGTCGCCGGTCGTCGGCCAGACCTTGAACGCGTTGTCTGGGTCTTGGCGATAATACACCGCGTCATTCAGCACCAACAGGGAAAGGCGTCCCGCTCCAACGTGGCCGCGCCGTTCAAGCACTTCTTGAACGGCGTCGACCAGCAATTGCAAGGTGGTCAACCTCTGTTGACCGTCCACGACAATCCGCCGGTCAAGCCCGTCGGCGGTCATGGTACTCTGTTGCTGGAGTACCACGGCCCCGAGAAAGTGGTTCGGCACTTGAGACGGTGCAATGGAGCCTTGCAAGGCTTCCAAATGACGCTCCGCCGTGTTCCGCACGTCGTCCCACAGCGGTTCCAACTGCCTGGTTCGGTTCCAGATATAAGGCCGCTGAAAAGCCGGAATCTCGTAGCGGGTCTGCTTCCCGAACAAGGTTTGCAGATTCAGGTTGTCAACTTTCATTACTTTTCCTCCTGTTAGGTTACCCGAGTCTCCACTTCGGTGGGGAGTGTAGCGGGTAGGCAGAGACTATGTCAAATAATCCGCGACCCGGTAGGCTTCGTCCCGATAACCCCGCCGGCTTCCAGTTCGTCAATCTCTCCGTCGGTCAAGCCCAGCAGCTCCCCATAGACTTGCCGGTTGTGCTGCCCCAAAGTAGGCGCCGGCCAGTGGACTTGCCCCGGCGTTTCCGACATCCGCCAGGCAAAGCCCTGATACCACTTGGGGCCGGCTTGGGGATGATCCACATAGTTGAAAGTCCCCCGGTCGGCGTAGTGTTCATTTTCCAGCAAGTCCGGCCCGCGCAGCACCGGGGCCGCCGGGATGCCCTGCTCCTGCAACTGCCGGGTAATGTCCCCCAGATCCCGATTTGCCGCCCAATCGCCGATAATTTTGTCCAGTTCCGACTGGTTTTGCCGGCGGGCCGCCGCCGTGGCGTATTGGGGCGCAGCGGCCAGTTCCGGCCGGCCGATAACGTCAGCCAACCGCCGCCACTGCTCATCGCTAGTAACGGCAATAGTAACCCAGCGGTCGACGCCGGCGCAGGGGTAGGCGTTATGGGGGGCGTGCCAATGGGAATGATTGCCGATGCGCTCCGGCTCCTGCCCGGTCATCTGGTAAGCCAAGGTTTCCCCGCCAATCAGGGCTACGGCGGATTCCTGCTGGGATACATCAATGAACATTCCCTTGCCGGTGCGGCGGCGATAGCGCAAGGCCGCCAGCAAGACGCCGGCGGCGTGGGAGCCAGTAATGGGGTCGCCGTGATTGATGCCGGATTTCATCGGCCCATCGTTGCGGTAGCCGGTAATGTGCGCCATCCCGGAAAGCTGTTCCTGCCCAATGCCATAGGCTACATAGCTCTGCCACGGCCCGCTGTTGCCAAAGGCCGGCATCGAGGCGTAAATCAAATCCGGGCGGATTTGCCGCAAGGTTTCGTAGTCGTAGCCCAACCGAGCCAGACTGCCCTGCCGGAAATTTTCAATCAAGGCGTCGGAGATGGACACCAGTTCCTCAAAAACCCGCCGCCCCGGTTCAGTGGTCAGCTCCAGGGTAATGCCGTACTTGCTCAGGTGCAGGCAGTTGAACCAGCCGTTGCGATTCCACGGCTCCGGCCCGGGGTCGGAATCGGGATAGGCGGCAATGCCCGGTTCCGGGCTGACCGGGCCGCGGTGGGAATCATAGACCCGCAGGGATTCCAGTTTGATGACTTCCGCCCCCATATCGGCCAGCAGCTTGGTGCAGTAAGGGCCGGCCCAGATGCGGGAAAGGTCGAGGATCCGAAAGTTTTGCAGCGGCTGCGGCGGGTTCAACTAAATGACTCCTTCGGCGTGCAGTTGTTCCACACCCTGAGCGGAATAGCCCAACCGGCCGAGAATTTCGAGGCAATGCTCCGCCAACAGCGGGGCGCGGCGATAAACCCAGGGGGCAATGTCGCTGTGGGGGCTGATTGGCGGGCCGGGATACTTAAAGGTTCCGGCTACCGGATGTTCCAGCTCCACAAAGTAATCCCGGGCGGTCAACTGCTCCATTTCCAGAATATCCTGCATCCCGGCCACAAAGGAAAAGCCGAGGCCGTGTTCCTGCCCCGCCTTGAAAATGTCCACCTTATCGTGTTCCAGCAGCCAGGGCAGCATCAGGGCCTCCACTTCGTCGGCGTTCAGCAGACGCCCTTGGCGGGAGGCAAAGCGCGGGTCAGCCAGTTCCGGGGTCTCCATAATGTTCGCCACTTCCGGCCAGTTGGTATCCGGCCCGGCGATAATTCCCACAAACCCGTCCTGACAGGGATAGATGCCCCAGGCGGCGCGACCGTAACCCCGATTGCCCACCCGGGTGAACTCCCGCCCGGAGTAGCTGTATTGCATCAAGGCATTTTCCAGCACATTGGTAGCGTATTCGGCAATGGACAGGTCAATGTGCTGACCCTGGCCGCTATCCTCGGCGTAAAGCAGGGCGGTCATGGTGGCGACAAAGGCGTTCTGGCCGGCGCCCAGTTGGGCCAGTGGCGCGCCCTCTTTCAGCGGCGGCTCCTCCGGCTCCCCGGTAATGTTCATCAGCCCGCCGGCGGCGTAAAGGTTGATTTCCGATGCCTTCCAATCCCGATACGGCCCGGTCTGCCCGTAGTTGGAGATGGAAGTCATCACCAAGGCCGGATTTTCGGCTTGGAGCGTGGGGTAATCCAAGCCCAGCCGGGCCATTACGCCGGGGGCAAAGTTTTCCACCAGAATATCGGCGTCCCGGGTCAGCTGCCGCAGCAATTCCCGCCCCTTACTCGATTTCAGGTTCAGGGTAAGGCTTTTCTTGGAAGTGTTGAGGTAGAGGAACCAGGCGCCGCTTTCCGCCGGCTGCCGGGGATTGGCAAAGGGCGGGAAATGCCGCAGCGGGTCGCCCAGGCCGGGAGGCTCCACCTTGACCACTTCCGCCCCCAAAGTAGCCAGCAGCTTGGTGCAGTAGGGGCCGGCAAAATAGTGGGTCAAGTCGAGGACTTTAACCCCTTCCAGCAGTCCGGGCATTAAGGCATCTCCTGAAAAAGGCGGGAAAGTTCGGGCTGTATTGTGGCATTGGGCGGTAGGAAAAGCAAGGGCGCGGCGGTGGCGGCTAATCGTTCAGCCCCGGCCACTCCGGCGCCGTCAGCAGTTCTTTCAGCTTGCGCGCGCTGCTGTGCGGCCCGGACAATACCGGCGCCGGGCAGCTGGCTTGCAAGCGGCCCAGGGCGGTAGCCATCGAGAATTGCCCCAACAGCACCGCGTCCACGCCGCCGGCCAGATTATTGACCAGTTCCTCGAGCCGGGCCTCAAAAGCCGCTTCCCCATCCATCCGCAGCAACGGTATCAGCTCCTCGGCCAGACACTGCTCCGTTTCCACCGCCTTGCCCAACTCGGCCGCCGTGCGGCGCAGGTAGTAATCGGAATCCCGCAGCGTAGCCGGCACCGAGGCGATAATGCCGATGCGCCGCCCCGCTTGCAACGCTTCCGCCATCACCGGGCTGTAGGAGGAAACCACCGGAATGTCCACCAGGTCTTTAGCCGTTTCCACCACCGGGGCGAACACGGAGCAAGCCAAGCCGATGGCGTCAGCCCCATACTCGGCGCAGTAGCAGATCAGCTGGCTCATCCGCCGCCGCAGTTGGGGCGTAATCTGCCCGGCAAAGTCAATAAACAGCCCCTCATCCAGCAGGTTGACTACTTCGGCTTCGGGAAACTCCTCCCGGAAAGCCACCCGCACCGGCGGAACGGACTCGGCCAAGGCGTGAATCATCACAACGCGCATTAAACACCCAAGCCCCGCAGCAGTAGCGGGGCAGCAAAAAATTGGCATCCGGCAACGCCACAATTGTAGCACTGCCGGACGCCGGCGGGTAGGGGGGATTTGGAGGCGGGATTGTTGGGTTAGGCGGCTTTCCTTTCCTCAGACTCCTCTGACGAAGTTTCCGCTACCGGGTAAGAACTGACCCAATCGGCAAAGGAAGCATAGCAGCCGGTTTCAGTTTCGCAATCCGGGCAGTTGGCGTGGAAATTCATTTCCACCTTGGTCAAGCCATCTTTCCAAGCCCGCCATATTCGTGAGCCGCTGGAAATAGCGAATATGCCAACGCCAACCGGCACTAAGACAGGGGCTGCTACGGTCAAAGCCGGCCCGGCTCCCATTGCAATGGCTACGGTGTAACCGGCCGCTATTACCCCGCCGGCTGCCCCGGCCGTTGCCAAATCCTTACCGGTATCCTTTGCCGCCGCCTTGCGGGTTTTCTTGCCGCGGAACACGCAAATGCCGTTCTCTGCCAAGCTGACCGGGAACTCCAGCAATACCGTCCACATAGCGCCCTTGCCGGCGTTCCGGGCAGCAGCGGCTCCGACTATCTTAACGGTGTCCGCTGCATTTAATGCCTTGACGCCTACCAACTCCAGCCGGGTCATATTGCGGGAGCCACGCCTGATGTTGCGCTTGGCCGGTTCCAAAATGATGTTGCGAGGGTTCATAGCCTTTCCGGGAGCATTTGCAACAGACTCGATATGGCTGGCCTGTTTGCCTTTGAGGAACTGAGCTACCGCGTCATCTCCCAAGTTCCGTACTTGCTTGGGGACACTGGTTTTATAGAGCTCTATGGCTCCTTGCCAAGTACGGAAACCCCGGCCATTGCCCAAGCCGGCTCCCCGAAACTTTTTACTGAATCTGGCAAAAGACGCGGGCTTGACCGGCTTGCTCTTTGCCAAAGCCGACAGCAAGGCAGCCGGCCCTTGCTCGACGTTCAGGGCATCCTTGCCCCAGTGGCCGCTATCCCGAACAAAAAAGAAGTCTTGGGCGACCTCCTCTCCCTCCAAAATCAAGTGGCCGCAGTCCAGGCAGGCCATTTCCGATTTGGCCCGCTCCGCAACCAGTTGCGAAGCGAATGCTTGGTAGCAAGACTTGGGGGTTTCCACCAACTCCGGCTGGCTGAGCCTAGTCAGCGATTGGAAAGGCTGACCAACGAAAACCCGTTCCCCGGGCAGCGGGTTGCACTCCGGGCAAGCCAAGTGGAAATGCCGGTACTCGCTCCGGGTGATTTTCTTGGGCAACTGCTCCGGCAAATCAGAGAGGCAGGTTTCCCCGGTCGGGATTTGGTGTCCGCACCCGTCGCAGGTCAGTTCTTGGTCAGCAGTTACATACCACATCGCAATCGCACGCTCCTTATGGATGTTTTGAGGGATGGCTAATCCGGGAAGCAGCCTACTCCTGCGGCTGCGCCCCCTCCTGTTCCAGGATGTCCCGCAGGTCGGCCTTGGCTTTCCTGATTTCCTCCAGTTTGGTGGAAATGGCGTCGAAGTGGCCTTGCCGGGCTTTGATGCCCGCGGTGATAAGGTAGTTGGCCGCGTCAGAGCGGCTGGTGGCAATGCTGGCTTCCACCAGTTCGTCCATCCGGTCCAGGCTTTCCTTGTCCACCCGCACCATCACCACGTTGTCCCGGGTCTGGCGGTCATTGGGCAGACGGCTCTTGAGGGTTTCTTTCGCAGTTTCCGCCCCGGCCACGGCCGCATCCCGGACGCCCCCGGCCATTTCGCCCAGCCCCCGGCCTACTTCGCCCACGCCCCGGATTACCCGTTCTCCCGGCCCGCTTACATCGTCAGTCATTGGATTACCTCCTCGTGTGTATGTTGATTACTGACTTACAAAATTATCATAATACTACAATTACACCTTGTCAACCCCCTGATGCCGCCAATTCCAAAACTCATCCCGGGCGGTGCTTGACAAGGTATTTCGTATGCTGTATGTTAATAATAAGCATACGAAATACGCAGGAGGTTTAACTGTGCGAATTGGCATCAACGTCCCCAACGACCTGCTGAACCGGGTCAAAACCTTGCAGCCCCAAGTCAACATTTCCCAAGTTTGCCGGGAGGCCCTGACCAAGTTGGCTGATAACCACGCCTTGGCCGTGGAGCGGGTACGCAGCGACGGGACGGTGGAGCGGGTCTTGAGGTTTTTTAGTGAGGAGGGGGAGTTGCTGGTTGAACCCGATTGGGTAGGCTACGCTTTGGACGATGCGGCGGCGTGGGTGTCTAAAGTCTCCCCGGACGATTGGGCTGATTTTTGGGCGAGGCATGGACGCCTCGAAAGCGTAGATGGTGATCTGTTTCAGTTGGTAGAATACGAACCTCGGAAATCCGGGACGAAAGGCTGGCACGAACGGAACGACGAAAACGAGGAATGGATTATCGCTCAGTACGATGAGCAGCTTGTGCGTCACGGTTCCTTTGGCCGGAGTGTCCTGCAAGAATGCCGTCAAGAATACGGTCGTGCTTGGTTGACCTATGTAGAGGAAGTGCGCCGTCAGCAGTTAGCCCATATTGAGGCCAAACGGCAGGCGCTCTTGGCTGAGTGGGAGCGGGAGAAAGAGGAAGCAATGCGCTCCCGAAAGGCCCCAGAGGTGCCGCCGCAGTTGCGGGAATGACTGTGGGGGCGTTTAGCCCCCACCCTCCTCCCCCTCCAACCGCGCAATGTCCCCCTCGCCCAAATTGAAATACCCGGCTTCCGGGCGGTGCAGTGCCACCGCCGCCCTTTTCCCAACAATCGCCCCACGGCGGTTGACAAGCCGGGAAATTGCCGATAATATACTCCAGTACGCACCCTGAACATACCTAAACTATATCGCAAGGGGGTACATAAGGATGCGTGTCAGTTTATCACGTAAGACGCCGGCCGCGCCGGCTTCCCGAAGTTACGCCTCTACCGGGCAGCGCCGGGCCCTTTCCCGGCGTAGCGACTCCCGCCGCAATGCCCACCACCACCCGGCCAACACCGCCGCTCTCCCCAGCCGCCAGCTCCCCTGCGAGCCTTAGCTTCTTTCCCCCGCCACTTTAAGCGTCCTTTGGGCCGGCCGGTCTGAATCCCCGCGCGTCCAACGCCGGGGTATCAACGCCGCTACCCGTCCCCGGACCTTATCCCCATTTTCCAAAGCGTCGGACTGGTTCCGACCGCAGCGCGCTATCCGGCGCGCCTAGCTCACTATACCTTGGCTAATCCATCCCGCCGGGCGGTTCGCCCGGCCAGCAACAAGGAGGAGACACTATGCGACTACTTATGCGGTCCAAGATCCACCGGGCCACCGTCACCAACTGCGATGAGGATTACATCGGCAGTATCGTCATCGACCAGAACCTGATGGACCGTTCCGACCTCTGGGAAAACGAGAAGGTCCTGGTCTGCGACATCGACAACGGCAACCGCTTCGAGACCTACGCCATCGCCGGCGCCCGCGGCAGCGGCATCATCTCCGTTCAGGGCGCCGCCGCCAAGCTCACCAACCCGGGCAACAAGGTCATCATTATGGCCTTCGAGGTTACCGATAAGCCGGTCGATCCCCGGGCCATCCTGGTCAACCGCAACAACGAGTTCGTCGAGTACCTGTCGGGGGTGGAAAATGTTGTCAAAGTTTAGCGAGGCCCAAACCGAGGAGTATTACGACCACGAGGACGCGGTGTACCGCGCCCTCTGGGACAAGGACGGCAGCGTCCATTGGGGCATCTTCGAGGACGGGGCCAATATGTCCTTCCTCGAAGCCGGGGCCAACCTGAACCATGTGATGCGCCGCCGCGGCCGCCTGAACGCCGACTCCTATGTCCTGGATGTGGGCTGCGGCAGCGGCACCACCGCCATCGCCCTCTGCAAGCTCCTCGGCTGCCGCGTCCAAGGCATCGACCTCAGCGGCGTCCGCATTTCCAACGCCATCGACTCCCTCGACGACGAACCCGACGAAGTGCAGGAAAAGGTGGCTTTCGAGAAAGCCTCCGCTACCGAACTGCCCTTTGCCGACGGCGCTTTTACCCACGCCTGGAGCCAAGCCACCATCTACCATGTGCCGGACAAGGTTAAGGTTCTCGAGGAAGTCTATCGGGTGCTGCAACCCGGCGGGATTTTCGTCTTTGACGATTTGACCAAACCCCAGCCCAACATCGGCCCGGAAGCCCAAAAGTTCGTGTACGAGCGGCTGCTCTACGATACGGACTTCAGCTTCGCTTCCTACCAGGACGCCTTACAAGCCGCCGGCTTTGCGGTACTCGAAGCCGAGGATATTTCCCGCCATCTCAAGACCAGCTACCAGATGCTCAGCGCGGCAGCCGCCCGGGGCAATGCCGAACACCGGGAACGGTTCGACTATCTGACCGCCGCTTATCGCGAAACCGCCTTGTCCGTCGACCGCCAGGAAGTGGGCTGGGCCTTGTTCGTCTGCCGCAAGCCGGCCTAGCCGGCGGCGGCATCGGCAACAGTTAAAGTCACGGAGCAACTATGACCGAACAAAACCGCGTGCAGTGGGTCTATTCCTCCCGCAACGAGCAGGAGTTGGAGGAGCGTTACGACCAGTGGGCTGAGGAATATGACGCCGACCTGGAATCCGATTTCGGTTGGCTCTCGCCGCAGCGCACTGCCGACACCTTGGCCAAGTATGTCGCCCGGGACGCCGCCATCCTCGACGCCGGCGCCGGCACCGGCTTGGTGGGCCAGTGCCTCCACAACCTGGGCTACCGCAACCTGACCGCTATGGACTTGTCCCAAGGGATGCTGGAAGTGGCCCGCCAAAAGAACATCTACCAGGGCTTGGACCAGATGACTATGGGCGAAACCTTGGGCTATGCCTCCGACCGCTTTGACGCCAGCGTGGTCGTCGGAGTGTTCACCCAAGGCCACGCCCCGGCTTCCTCTCTGGACGAACTGGTGCGCGTCACCAAACCCGGCGGCCATATCGTTTTCAGCCTCCGCACCGACACCCACCGGGAAAGCGGGTTCAGGGAAAAGCAGGAAGCCCTGGCCGCCGCCGGCCGCTGGCAGCTGGTCGAGGTTACCGATACCTTCCAGCCCCTGCCCAAAGGCGAACCGGAAGTCCTGCATCAAATCTGGGTCTATCAAGTCAGCTGAACCCGGCGGCGTCAATGGCGCAAGTAAGGGGCGGGACTGTAAATCAGTCCCGCCCCGAAGTTTTTACGACCGGGCTTTTACTCCCGCGTCTCCAACGGCAAGCCCCGACGCCGTACTTCATCCAGACACACCGGGCAGCGCTGCTCCGGGGAATGTCCCACCGCCGGCCAAATGTCCGGCGCCGTCAAGCCGCAGAGAAACAGCGGCTCCACTTCCTCAATGCCCAAACTGTCCACATAGTGAACTTCCCCCTGCTGCCGGGCATTGGGCCACCACCAGGGCGTCAACTGGCGGGCCAAATCGTTGATCCGCGTCTTGGCGTCATCCAACCACCCGGCTTCCGGCAGCGTCACCAGCCAGGCCCGGCCGGCGGCCCCGCGCTGCCGCCGCGCCTGCAACCGGCCCTCCCGAATATAGCTGCGGATGACTTCCTGAGACACATTCAGCCGCCGCGACGCTTCCTGTATGCTTACTTCCGGCAAAACTTCCTCTCCCCGGGGCCGCCGCCCGCTTTCAGGAATGGGGATTCCCGTTGGCACGGGAAAGACGGTTTTAAGGATGCGCCGGCCCAAATCTAGGGATGGGCTGCCGCCGTCAGAGGATCCTCCATCGTATCCCCCAAAGACCCGCCCGGCGGCACCATCGGATACAGATTCACCGACGGATCCACCACAAACTCCACCAGATAAGGCCCGTCATACGCCTGCGCCGTCCGCAGCGCCGGCATCACATCCTCCTGATGAGTAACCCGCAACGCCGGCATCCCGTAGGCGTGGGCCAGCTTAACGAAATCCGGCCCCGGAATCGGTACTTCTTTCAAGTGGTTCTGGAAAAACATTTCCTGCCACTGCCGCACCATTCCCAAGTAGCCGTTGTTAATCAGGGCGATTTTCACCGGCAGGTTCTCCTGCGCCACCGTCGCCAGTTCCTGGGAAGTCATCTGGATGCCCCCGTCTCCGGCAATGCTCCACACCGGCGCCGCCGGCTGTCCCACCTGCGCCCCCATCGCCGCCGGCAGCTCAAACCCCATCGCGCCCAATCCCCCGGAGGAAACAAAGGTATTGAACCCGTTAAAAAACAGGAACTGCGCCGCCCACATCTGATGTTGCCCCACGCCGGTAACGACCACCGTCTCCGGCTGTTCCTGAATCAGCTCGTTGATTTCCGACATCACGTGCTGCGCCAGCAGCGCGTCCGTCGGCGGAATCGCCAGCGAAGGGTGTTCCGCTTTCAATTCCTGAATGTACGCCATCCACTCCGGCCGTTCCACCCGCTTCACCAACGGCACCAGGGCTTGCAGCACCGCCCGGGCGTCCCCCACCAGCGGCACCTCCACCGGCACATTCCGCCCCACCTGGCTCGGCTCAATGTCCAGATGAATAATGCGGGCGTGCGGCGCAAAAGTCGACGCCTTGCCGGTTACCCGGTCATCAAAGCGCATCCCCAAGCCCACTACCAAATCCGCCTGATCCACCACCAGATTCGACCAATACATCCCATGCATCCCCAGCATCCCCAAGCTCAAGGGATGATTGCGCGGAAAGCTGCTCAACCCCAGCAGGGTATTGATAACCGGTATCCCGGTCGCCTCGGCCAAATCCTTCAGTTCATTCCAAGCGTGGGAAGTCAGGATGCCGTGGCCCGCAATCAGCACCGGCCGCGCCGCCTCGTTAATCAGCCGCGCCGCCCGGGCCACCTGCTCCCGGGTCTCCGCCGCCAACTCCGCCGGCTCTGCCGCCAACGCCGGGGGATACTCAAACTCCGTCTCCTCCAACTGCACATCCCGGGGAATGTCAATCAGCACCGGCCCCGGCCGGCCCTCCTGGGCAATGCGAAAAGCTTCCTGTATCGTCGGCGCCAAATCCGCCGCCGACATCACCAGATAGGTGCGCTTGGTGCAGACCGACGCAATCGAGCAGATGTCGCACTCCTGAAAGGCTTCCGACCCCAAGGCCGCCCGCGCCACCTGCCCGGTAATCGCCACCATCGGCACCGAATCCGCCTTCGCCCCCATCAATCCGGTAACCAGGTTCGTCGCCCCCGGCCCGGAAGTCGCCACGCACACCCCCACCTTGCCGGTGACCCGCGCGTAGCCATCGGCCGCGTGGGACGCCGACTGCTCGTGCCGCACCAAAATATGCCGCAGCTGCGGATACCCCCACAAGGCATCATAAAAGGGCAAAATCGCCCCCCCGGGATGCCCGAACAGCACCTCCACCCCTTCCCGCAGCAAACTTTCACAAACGATTTCCGCGCCCTTCAGTTTCACGGCAGCCTCCAAAACTTATGCCTATTCCCGCCGCGAAAGGTATCGGGAAAGCCCCCGCGGGGGCCAAACAAAAAGCCCCGTCCCCGCATAGGGACGGGACTGAACTAATCCCGCGGTACCACCCTATTTATTCGGCAGCTTGCCGAACCTCTCTTAGCGGCGCCATCACGCCCCGTCCGGGATAACGAGTGACGAACCTCGGCCCGGCTTACTAGGCTTCGGGGAAATGGGGGGATACCCAATGCCAACCCCTGAACCGTTAAGCTGGCAGCTCCGGAGGGATTTTCAACAGGGCCAACCCGCCCGCTTGCACCAAACCGGGCTCGCTAAAGGGCTGAAATCCCTGCCTACTCGTCTCCATCAACGCTTTTACCAGTGAAAAATAGCACAAAGACCAATAACTTGTCAACCGGCCGAAACTTGAAAATTATGTAAAAATAGGGGTTGCGAGGTGTTGAAATGCCCCAGACTTGGGTCTATAATAATGAATCCAACTTGCCCACTGGAGTTTTCCTCCGATGACCTCTCCCACTCCCAACTACCCGCCGGATAGCTTGACGCGCTTCCTCGAGCGCACCCCGGAGGAAGTCTATTCGTGGGTGGAAGGGGGCCAACTACGACTCGTGGCCGCAACTTTTGCGGATTTGACAGCCGCATCACGTACCCGTTCCCCTGAGCATAAAGTAGCCGATTTCCGACGGGAAATCGACGCTAGGGTCTTGCAAAAGATCGAACCTCCCGTTAAATGGGATAATTGGTGGGAAAAGGTTCGACCTTGGATCGGGTACGAGGGGTCTGCCTACTTTAGCAAGGGGGAACAGCGAGACACTTACCGCTTGAAACCGGGAGTAGCTCCTTGGCAAATCGACGTTGAACCCCTGAAGGGCAAGCCCAAAACCGCCGGAACGGGCGCCTCGACCGGTTCCTCCAGTAGTTCCCCTGCCCGGAAATCCGCTACCAAGTCCAGTGCCGGCCGGGATTTGCCGGAGTGGGTGCGCTGGCTTTGGGCCACCGATGACACCCCCTTGCCGGGGATTACGCCGCCTGACGGATTAGCTGTCTTGCTAGAAACCTGCCCGGAGGAGATTATCGAGCGAGTAATGGCCCGGTTGATGTCCGGGGTAGAGGAAGCCTTGTCCGCGCCCCGCTTGACGCCCAAAGCCAAAGACCAGTGGCTGGAGTTGGTAACTAAAGCCCACCGGCGTCGCCAGGAAGTCCCGGGCCAAGAATCTACCGGAGCAACGGCGCGGCGGACGCCTAAAGTTCTAGCCCAACTAACCGACGCCCTTGAGCAGCAAGCGCGTATCCAGCCCTTGCTGTCGCAAATCGGCACCTTGGTTAACTCTGACCCTCACAGGAGGCAAGAATTCGCCCGTGGCGTTTGGGATACCTTCCAGAGCGACCGTCCCACCGCCGAAACGATGCTTAAACGCTTGGCGGCCACCCTCGACGACAAGCAGCAAGTTACCCTTTGGGGCGATGTGCTGACCGCCGCCTTTGTAGCCCCATCTTACCCTAACCGTATCACCGACGTGAACCGGGTAACTGGCTGGCTGAAAGCAGACCAGCAAGCTGCGGCAATACGCCGCCTCATCCTGCAAACGGCCTTGGGCAACGCCAACGGAGTGGAAGTAGCCAACTTTGTCGCTGAAAGCCGCTACGCCGGAAAATCCAGCGGGCCGGAAAAACTGAACTCCTTGGTAACCGCGGGATTGCTACTTTCGGCAAGAGAGGACAGCATTATTCCCGAAGCGGCTCGAGCCTATCGCTTGGCAGTAGAACAGCCCGGAACGGAAATGGGTAATGCCCTAATATCCGGTATCTTGAAAGCATCCCGCGATTCCACACAGGAAGCCAAGAAGCCGATAGAGGTGGAACTAGGACGGGAGCGGCAGCTTCGGGAAGAAGATATAAAGCAGTGGGCTAAGGAAAAGGAGCATTTGCAGAGCCAGATTGACACCTTGGCCGCAGATAAAGCGGCCCGGCGGGAGATGTCCCGGATTGAAATTACGCAGGATATGTTGCTCCGCGTAGGAGACGCTATCCAGCGAATTTACCAAATGGAGGAAACTCCTGAGGAGTGCCATACCCAGCTAAAGCGTATCCTGCCTTTCGCTTTGCAGGATGGAGGCGCGGAGTTGCTGGGAACCGTGGGGGATATTGTGCCCTACGAGGCCAGACTCCACCATACGACTGAAAGGGTCGACGAGGGGTCTCCAGTGCGCTTATCTGCTCCGGGCGTAATCGTAACCGGCGGCCTCTTTGAGGATAAAGTCATTCTCAAAGCCAATGCTGCACCAGTATAGGAGGTTAGGTAATGCAAGTTGTCGGCGTAGATTTCGGAACTACCAACCTGAGGATTTCCACTTGGGACTCCAGACAAGCCGATTCTCCTGACCCGAAAATTATCGGGGCGCAAGGCGGAAAAACCATGCCCACCGTGGTGGCACTGCGGCGTCAAGCCAACGGGAAAATCGACATCTTGGTGGGAGACGCGGCTGATGCCCTCAGTGACGGTGCCGACACGCTAGTCATCCCCATTATCAAGCAGTTGGCTTTGTCCACCGACGACTATGTGGAGTGGCACCTGAAGAACCGTGGTGACGCCGATGGCGGGGTAACTTGGCCGCCGCCATACTGGAACCCCCAAACCCGTTGCATTGAGGCTTTTGGGGAGCAGTTTCCAGTTTGGGATTTGGTCGGTGAAGTCCTGAAGCAGGCTTTTCAGCGAGCGAACATCAACGGCGATTTCGAGTGGCGCGCTGGTTGCCCGGTGCACGCGGATTTACGTTATCGCGCCGGGTTGGCTGATACCCTGGGACGAGTGACCGGTAAAAGGGGGGAATACCATTGGCTCCTGGAAGAACCGGTACTGTTTCTCCTCGCAGCCCGAAGGTCGGGCGAACTTAACGATGGGTCGTACTTGGTGTACGACGTTGGCGGCGGCTCTTTCGACTGCGCTTTAGTGGAAGTAGCCGGCGAGGAGATGTTGATTTTCGGCGCGGAAGGACACCCTCAGTTGGGTGGTTCCTATATTGACAGCTGGCTTGACCGTCACTTTCAGTCTCAAGGGCATTACTTCCAACGCCAGTTGTTGCGGCAAGGAAAGGAAACCCTTTCCTTGTCCAATCCGTCCTATTCTATCCAAAATGCTGAGCTTACCTTGGCTGATATGCAAACTGCTCTGAAAAAGTTGCGATTTCTGGAGCAGTCGGAGTCAGTATCCCGAGATGCCTATGTCGGGGCCAAGATGCTTTGGAGCCGTCCTCAAGGCCCCGGCTATTTCCCTACGGGCGAAGTCTTGCACCAGTATTCAGATACCAAGGAAACCAGTTTCGTCTGGCAACTGACGCGGGACGACCTGGCATCTGAGGTAGATGCCATTATTCTGTTCGGCGGCCAGACCAAATCCCACTTTTTCAAAGAATATCTGGGGAAGCGTTTTGCCGCTACCCAGATAATCACCGCCGATGACCTGGACAAGCAGGGTTTCGACTTGGCAATAACCGGGGCCAGCATAGGTGCCTGCTACTCTTGGGAGCCGTCTTATAACCCCCAGAAAGTGGGGTATATCCCTACCTATGCCAACCGCTTGCCGGTCTCCGTCACCTTGCAAGACTTGCAAACCGGCAAGTCAGTCGAGTACCAGCCCTTCCAGCATTTTACGCCTTCGTCGATGAAACCCTTCGACGACTTCGTATCCTCGGATAGCTTGCCGGAACATCCCAGCGACCCGCACAGCGAACAGCGGTATGAGCTGACGGTTACTGACCTTGAGGGCGTTGTGCTGGAGCGTACGTCGGTCGACCCTCACATTGATACCAGGCTTATAGGATCAACCCTCCGCTTGGTAATTGACCGGCAGGGACGAGTCGGCGTAGAGCAGGAATCCGAGACTAGCAGTGCCAAGAGGTTTCTGGTACTGGATAACACCCCTTGGCAAACCGATTTGCAACGAGAGTTCTTGAACCAAGCGTTCGAGGAGGACAGGAAGTACCGGGAGGAACAGTCCCCCTTCGGATGGGGCTGGCGGGACAGGATGAAAGATTAAGAAGCACCCCAAAACGCCCCCGGCCCATCAGCCGGGGGCGTCCCTCAATATCCACCCGGAAAAGCCTGGCCTAACCGCCCCTAATCATCCGCCACGCCGGCCCGCTCCCGCGTCCTGGCTCACCCCAGATGCGCGTTATAGAACCGCAGCACCTGCTTCCAGCCGTCCACCGCCGCCTCCTGCCGATAACTCGGCCGATCCACCGCAAAGAACCCATGCCCGGCATTATCATACCGGAAAAACTCATAAGCCTTGCCATTGGCCTTCAACGCCGCCTCCAAGTCATCCACATCCTGCGGCGACGGCCGGGGATCCTCATTCCCGAACAGCCCCAGCAGCGGGCAATCCAAATCGGCGGTATAGTCCACCGGCGCCACCGGCTGCCGCGAGCGTTCCAGCTCCCCGTCCGGCACCGTCGTCACGCCGCCGCCCCAGCAATTCACCGCCGCGTCAATCCCGTCCAGCCGGCACGCCACCAAATAAGTCTGCCGCCCGCCGGAACAGAACCCGATAACCCCCACCCGGCCGTTATGATACGCCAGCGTCCGCAGATAATCCCGCGCCCCGGCCACATCGCCCAAAGTGCGGTCATCCGGCATCCCGCCCGCCTCCCGCACACTGGCGCTATTCGCCGTCGGATCGCCCTGCCCCTCCCGGAAATGCAGGTTCGGCGAAATGCACACCAACCCGTTATGCGCCAGCTTCCGCGCCATCTCCTTCGTCGCCTCGTCCCACCCCGGCATATGGTGAATCATCACCACCCCCGGAAAAGGCCCCGAACCCAGCGGCCGCGCCAGATAAGCGTCAATCTGGTCGCCGTTATGTCCCTGGATATTGACCGTCTCGGCCATCAAACCTTCATAAGGCATAAAGCCCTCCTCCAAACTCAAACTGCGCGCCGCCCTGCCCACCGGCAACGCCGGCAACTACCACCGCCCGGCGGACAAGGCATAGCCTACTGGCAAGCAGATTACTACGCCGCCGCCCCAGTGTCAAATCCATTATGTAAAGAACCGGCGAAAAGGCAAAGGTATCCCCCGCCCGGCCTCACCACACCTCGTCAGGCAGCTTCTTGCTGAGCCGGGGCAAGACCCCTTTCCAACCCGCTCACAAACTCGTTCGCGGCTTTAGCGAGGGATGCCGCCCGAAGCTTGAGGAACTCATCGAAACTGTTGATGTCAAACAGTTGACGGTCGGTAGGCACGTACTGCTCCGACAGCAGATTGTCGCTGATGCCCTTCATGTAATCCATGGGGGCATTCTTGCCGATCTTGATGTTGGTTTCCTTCCGAATGGCAACGATGTTGGCCGCGCAGTCAGCGTTGGAGTACGCCAAGTTGCCCTTGAGATAGGCTTGGGGAAAGATATGGTGCCACTCCGGGTTGAATTTCTGCAACAGTTCAGCGCCAGCAAAACCGATGCGCTCCTGACTCGCACCCCAGTCGTGGGCTTTGTTGGCGTAGGCCAACAGGTAAAGCATAAGTTGCACCGCGCCGTCCCGATAACTTCCCAAGAAGTATTCGTTCTCGTTCTCGGAAAAGTCCAAGCGCCCAAAGGTATTAATAGCGGCTTGGACAGCCGAGCTGAAATCAGTCTTCTCAAGAATTACTTTCACATCCTGAGCTAACCTGGTGTCGGTAGTCCGACTGTAGCGGTTGAGACAGCTGGCGCGGATCAGCCAAGACAAAGCAGGGCCGATGCTAAAGTCCCTCGGAAACCGGGCCGCCATAACCACCAAAGGGATTAAGGCGTTTTTCGTGGGCAACACATCGGCGTTGAGGATACCGTGATTATTTAATCCGTTAATCACGGTGCGCCATGCCCGCTCTACCTTGGGCCACTGCTGATTTAAACTGTCGACACTCCAGAACCCCGCCGGAGCATACTTGAACCTGGTATAGCCCGTCGCTTCGGCAATCAGCGAGCGGAAAATCAGCGTGGGTTCCAGCTCAAAGCCGCTGTCTTTGAGTTCGTCCAAGAAAGGCTCAAAGGTCGTGACGATCCAAGTAGGATTTTCAGCAGAAACCTTAGCCCGGACGATGTCTCCTTCATTCACCCGAGTTCCCCGCTGATTCAAGCGAATGTAGATTTCGACAATGTCATCCAAATCCTTAGATTCCTCGAAGGCAGGAATTTGAACTTCGCCCATGGCACGCAATTTTTGCAGAGAATGCAGAATGGCGAACGGGCTGGTCTCGGGGCTGACTTTGTTCAGTTCTTCTGCCATATCCTGAATTTGGCCGTCAGTGGCAGTAAGAACCTTCCGTAGGGAGATATAGCTCGGGTCTTGCACTACACTCCTCTTGGGTATCTGGAAAACCACTTCGTCGCCCAGCGGGTTGACCCGGATGTCGTACTTCTCGACTGACGAGTTCCACATGGAATCGTTGTTCTTCCACCAGTAAGGCCGGCGGCCAAACAGCAAGCACAGGCCAGTGGTGCGCTGCTGTCCGTCAACAACCCAAACGTCCGATACGTTGGCGTCAGGGACCCGGGGAGTGGGCGGCTCTTCTTCCTGCGGTTGCCGCCACAACAGCAAAGTTCCGATAGGGTAATCATTGTGGAGAGACACGACCATCTCCCGGACTTTGTTGGGTTCCCACACAAAACCCCTCTGGAACTCGGGCATCCCAAAGGTGTTACTGACCGCCCCGTCCACGAGTTCTTTTATCTTATACTGGTGAATCGCCATAATCACTACCTCCGCGCGCGAACCACCCGGACGCACTTGGCGTCCGGGCAGTGGTATATTTCGGAACACTCAGATTCCGGGATAGTTAGGCTACAACGAGATAATACGCGTACGCGCAAATCTTGTCAATAACGCCCCCACCAGCCCCCACAACGGCAGCACCACCTCCAACGCCGCCCCTGACTCCATCGGCAAGCAACTTATCGGGTCAGCCGGCCACAACCTTTCCCCATTTATGTTAAACTATACCCCAACATCCAACCCAGCAACCCGGAGGAACCTTTATATGCCCACCGCCGACGCCGTCGTCCTGCCCGCCACCGTCCGCCCCGCCAAATACCGCATCACTTTGCAGCCCGACCTCCAGAACTTCACCTTCGACGGGCTGGAACTCATCGACCTCCAAATCGCCGAAACCACTTCCCAAATCCTGCTCAACGCCGACGAACTGACCATCCACGCCGCCACGCTCATTCAGAACGGCGGCAGTCAGCGCGCCGCCGCCATCACCCTCGACAAAGAACACGAAACCGCCATCCTCGCCTTTCCCGAACCGGTCAACCCCGGCCCGGCCCAACTGGATTTGCGCTTTACCGGGGAGCTGAACGACAAACTGCGCGGCTTTTACCGCAGCCAGTATGTGAACCCGGAGGGGGAAACGGCTTACCTGGCGACTACCCAGTTTGAGGCCACGGACGCCCGCCGCGCCTTCCCCTGCTGGGATGAACCCTCTTGCAAAGCCGCCTTTCAGCTTACCCTCAACATCCCCGCTCCCTTGGCCGCCGTATCCAACACCCCGGTAATCGCCACCGAGCGGCTCGACGCCGGCTACAAGTCCGTCCTTTTCGCCGAAACCCCGGTGATGTCCACTTACCTGCTGGCTTTCGTGGTGGGGGATTTGACGGCCATCGAGCAGGAATCGGTCAACAATACCCGGGTGGCGGTGTGGACGACCCGAGGGAAAGAGGAGCAGGGGCGGTTTGCCCTGGAAACTTCGGCGCGGATGTTGGGGTTCTTTAATGATTACTTCGGCATTCCCTATCCGCTGGAAAAGTTGGATCATATCGCTATCCCGGACTTTGCGGCCGGGGCGATGGAAAACTGGGGGGCGATTACCTACCGGGAAACGGCCTTGCTGGTGGACCCGGCCAACTCCTCGGCCGGCACCCGGCAGCGCGTTGCCGAAGTCGTCGCCCACGAAATGGCCCATATGTGGTTTGGCGATTTGGTGACGATGGAGTGGTGGGATGACCTGTGGCTGAACGAAAGTTTTGCCTCGTGGATGGGAACTAAAGCGGTGGATTGGGCGTTCCCGGAATGGCAGATGTGGACGCAGTTCGTCAATATGGATACGGACCGGGCGTTGAGCCTGGACGGTCTGAAAAACTCCCATCCCATTGAGCAGGAAGTCCACGACCCGGCGGAAATCAGCCAGTTGTTTGACGCCATCAGCTACAGCAAGGGGGCGTCGGTCATCCGGATGCTGGAGAATTTTCTGACGCCGGAGGTGTTCCGCCAGGGGCTGCATCAGTATCTGGAAACTAACCAGTATGCCAATGCGCGCACCGGGGATTTGTGGTCGGCGATGGAGGCGGTGTCGCAAAAACCGGTGACGGCGATTATGGACAGCTGGATTGCCCAAACCGGCTATCCGGTGCTGTCGGTGCAGGCGGCGGAGTCGGGGGATGGGGTGGAGCTGACGCTGGCGCAGGAGCGGTTTGTCTATGACCATCTGCTGGGGACGGCGGCGGAGCCGACGGTGTGGCAGGTGCCGGTGAGCGTGGCGCAGGGCGGCAATGGGGAGAGCGCGGCGGCCGGGCCGATTGTGATGGATGCGGCGCAAACCCGGCTGCGGCTGCCGGCGGCGGCCGGGGGCGATAACTGGTTTAAGGTGAATCCGGGGGAAACGGGCTTTTTCCGGGTGAACTATGCGGCGGCCGATTGGCAGCGGCTGCTGCCGGCCATCCGCTCCCGGGCGCTGCCGGCTACGGATCGGTTGGGGTTGCAGAATGACGCCTATGCCCTGTCCAAGGCGGGGCTGCTGCCGGTGACGCAGTTTCTGGAACTGGCCGGGGCGTACGAGAATGAGGATGATGCCTCGGTGTGGAGCGACTTGGCGAGCAACCTGCGGGATATTGAGCTGCTGGTGGCCGAGGAACCGTGCTATGAAAATTACCGGGCTTTTGCCCGGGACTTGTTCCGGCCGGCGGCCCGCCGCATCGGTTGGGCGGCTCAAGCCGGCGAAGGCCATCTCGATTCCCTGCTCCGCAGCACCGTGCTTAGTCAAGTCGGCAGCTATGGCGATTCCGATTTTCTGGCGCAAGCCACGGACCGCTTTAACGCCTATTGCCAAGACCCGGCTGGTTTGCACCCGGATTTGCGCGGGGTGGTGTTCAGTTTGGCGGCGCAAGCCGGGGATGCGGAAACCTATGGTCAGCTGTGGCGGCTGTACGAACAAGCCGATTTGCAGGAGGAAAAGATTCGGTTGGCGTTGGCGATGGCCCGGTTCACCCAGCCCGAACTGTTGCAGGAAACCCTGCGCCGTGCCTTGACCGATGCCGTCCGTTCCCAGGACACCATCACCGTGATAACCGCCGTGGCCGCCAACTTGCAAGGCCGCCATCTGGCTTGGCAGTTCGTCCAGGACAACTGGCCGGAGTTTGACCGCCGCTATGGGGATGGCGGGTTTGGACTGATGCGGCTGGTCTCCATTTGCAGCAACTTCGTGGATGGGGACAAGCCGGCGGAAGTGGAAGCCTTTTTCCGGGAACACCCGGCTCCGGCGGCGGAACGGACCATCCGTCAGGCGTTGGAGCGCATCCGGCTTAATGTGAAGTGGCTGGAGTTGAACCGGGGGGAACTAGCCGCCCGCTTCAGTTAAGCCCCGTATATTCACTGTCCTTCCCGTGCCAACGGGAATCCAGAAATACCTCGAACGCAAACCGAACCCTTGCGGAAAAGGGTAAAAGCCAAGCCGCCGCTAATCAGCGGCGGCCAATAAATCCGCCGCCAGCTTTTCCAGCCGTTCCCGTTGCGGAATACCCTCCAACCACCTTGGCGGAATGGCATCAAACCCATAGCGCGCTCCCAACACCGCCCCGGCCACCGCTCCATTAGTATCCGTATCCCCGCCGGCGCTAACCACTCTCACCAGCGCCTCCTCAAACCCCAACGGCGTCGTCATCGCCCACAAGCCGGCTTCCATACACAGCAGGGTATGACCAATTAGCCCTTCATCCAGTCGCATGGGATGGCTTATTGCTTATCGAGTCCGGTTGCTGCCCGAAAACGCCCCGGGATTAACCAGCATTTCGTTAATCCGACTCCACCGGTAACGGCAAATTGGGATGTTATCAGACACGCGGCCATAATTGCGCCCCTGCGGCATCAACTGCACGATAGGCCGGTTCCACTGACGCGCCAGGTTCAGCTCATCCTGAACCCCCGGAGCGTTGTGAGTATCCTGCCCCAAGAGAACTATGACCACGTCGACCGAGCGTATCCGTCGCGACGCCTCCCGCCGCCACCGTTCGTTATGCTCCGCCGCCGGTATTGACCGGTCATCCAAGGCAAAATCGCAACGCTGCGCCGCCTGCGCAATAAAGGCTTCTCGCCGGTGCGCGTCCCGGTCAAACTCAAAAGCCAGATAAACCGAGCGAGTAGCGGTGGACATCGTACCTCTCCTTACTATTCAGTCGGCATCAAGTTATGTAAATAACCATAACTGAACCTATCCTCTTTGGCAACCTCCCCGCACGCCCCAATACTCCCTCCTCTCCCCACCGTCATTCCCACGAAAGTGGGAATCCAGAACCCTCAATTCCCAAAACCAATCCGAAAATTCATCCAATTCATCCCTTGACAACTATCATTCCCGCCCCCATAATAAAAATTGCAAGGTCAGACCTAGCCCCGGGACGCCGGGTGTAAAACGATACGCTAGCTTACCGTGAAATACAGCTCACAGCGCGCTGTGGACGCCTCCGGCCCCCGCGGCCGTCAAGCGTCCCGCTCCTAACCCCGGGGACAGGGCCAAGGAACCCTCAATCCCCAACCGGAGCAGCGGAAAACGGCAAATCCCAATCGCCGCCAAACCGCTACCCCATCCCTACAGGAGCTGGAGTTAATAGGTTGACTGGAGGTGCGGTCAACCCCGGTAGCTGGACTGGGCCAAAACGCCGGTAGTGGCAACCATACCCAGCGGCGTTAGTAGCCAACTCAAGGTCTAGTTTGCCGCCAGGCAACTGGGTCGGGAAACGTCGTGCTGGATGTACGCCGATGTTCCCCCTGACGCAGGCAACCCAATGGCCCCTTTGCCAACCCCCTCCCGCAAGGGCGGAACCTCCGGCCAGAAGTTCCGCCCCGGCGCCCCTATCCCAATGCTGATAAATACTAAACCCACCCGCCGGGGCCGCCCAGGAGGCGCCGCCCCGGCTATACCCCGTACTAAAGCCCCCTATGTTATCCCCGTCCTCCAATATCTAACTCCAATCCCCCATTGACAACCCCGTCCCCACCCATTACCCTAATTCCCACCCCAAACCTTACCCCAAGGAGCAGCCACTATGCCCAAACTCCTCCTCGCCGCCCTATCCTTGGTCGGTATCCTGACCCTCGCCGCCGTTCTAACCCCCAGCGGCCGCGCCGACCCGGCCTTGACCCGCTCCAATTCCATACTACCCCCCCCCAGAACGCTTGTTCTATGTAGGCGCGGCTGCGGCCGCCCCCCGTTCCATCCCCTGGGACTGCTCCGACTGGCAAGCCTCCCCCGCCGTTGCCGACGCTGATGATGCCCGCGTCTCCCTTATCCTCGAATCCCTCGCCGCCAACCGCGGCAAAACCATCTACTGCGCCATCGACCAATCCGACACCTTCACCAAAGCCGAAACCTGGGCCGCCGGCCGCCACCGCAACGAACGCGACGACACCGTCTACTTCGGCCAAAGCGGCAACTTCCGCGGCTTCCTCTCCGCCCAAGAGGGCTACCTCACCGACGGCGAATCCGGCGTAACCGGCGTCTCCCGCGACCTCATCTTTGAATTCCCCCGGGAGGAACGCCGCCGCAAAACCATCATCAAACGCCGGGACATTCCCGCTGACGACTCCCGCCTGCTTGAAAGCGGTCTCGGTCCCCTCTCTACAGTCCAACCCCTCGAAATCAATGCCAAAACTTCAGCACGCGTGCGTTTTTCCGGGGTGTCCTTTGATTTTCAGTCCGCCGCCGCAACCGCCGCCCGGGCCCATTGCCGGGAAATCGGCTACCAGCGCGCGGTAAATGTTGTTCCCACCACCCCCGGAACCATCAGTGTGACCGCCCCGGTCGGTTGGGGTTACAGCGACAACCAGGACACCGGCGGCAGCTATCAATATCGCGCCAAGCGCACCAGCACCTGGACCGCCACCTGCCAAAAGAAAGTCCGCGTCCGCCGCCGCTAACCCCCATCCGGACAACCAAACAACCCGAAAGGCCGGGACAATCCCATCCTTGTCCCGGCCCTTCCCTTACCCCTATCATTCCCCCTCCGGCCACCGTCATTCCCGTGCCAACGGGAATCCAGAACCGCCGATTCCCCATTGACACCCTCCCCCCAACCCTGCTACACTAACCCCGTTATCTCCCCTGGTGTCCGCAACCCCAGCGCACATCAGGTTGTTATCCCCGTTAAACCGCATGGAGCAATCCGTGCGGTTTCCCCTGTAAGAGTGTCGCTTTGCCCAACCGCGTTGCCCGATTCAACGACGGCGGCTATCTGGATCAAGTCCTCTAATTAGCTGCCAACGGGAATCCAGACCCCATCCCCAACTCCCCACCCTCAATTTGACCTCCCCCTTCCCATCTGTTACCCTATACCCGCTTATCCCGCCCCGGCTACCCTGTTGCCCCGAGGCCGCCTTGTCCCCAGCCGTCCCCAGCCAAGCCTCTCTATTCGTTACCTGCATCATCGACCAGCTCTATCCCCAGGTCGGTGTCAGCGTGGTGCGGGTACTACGGCGGCTCGGCGTCTCCCTCGACTTCCCCGAAACTCAAACCTGCTGTGGCCAGCCCCTCTACAACTCCGGCTTCACCCGTCCCGCCCGCCGACTGGCAACCCGCTTCCTCCGCGACTTCGCCGCCAGCCAATACATCATCGTCCCCTCCGGCTCCTGCGCCGCGATGCTCCGCGTCTTTTACGCCGACCTTTTTGCCGACGACCCGGAACTGGCATCCCAAGCCCAACAACTAGCCGGCCGCGTCTATGAATTCTCCGAATTCCTCGTCAAAATCCTCGGCGTAACCGACCTTAACGCCGTCTATCCCGCCACCGCCGCCTACCACTCCAGTTGCCACCTCCTCCGCGAACTGGAAGTAAAAGATGAACCCCTACAGCTGCTGGAACAGGTATCAGACTTGAACCTGGTACCCTTGCCCCAAGCCGATACCTGCTGCGGCTTCGGCGGAACTTTTGCCGTCAAATACCCCCACATCTCCCAAGCTATGCTTGCCGACAAACTCGACAATCTCCAATCCACCGGCGCCGACACCCTGATTTCCTGCGACCTGGGCTGCCTGATGCACCTCGGCGGCGGCCTTTCCCGCCAGGGCAGCCCCATCGCCGTCCGCCACATCGCCCAGGTTCTCGAAGGAGCAGCCCCCGGTGGCTGAAGTAAAAACCCGCGACTTCCCGTCCGCTTCGGCGGCGGCAATGCAGAACCCTACCCTCCGCCGCGCCCTCCGGCAGGTCGGTAGCGGCTTCAACGGCGCCCGCCTTGACGCTATCGCTGAAGTCACTCCCCAAACTTGGGAACAGTGGCGCGACCAGGCCCGCCGCAGCAAAGCCCACACCCTCGACCACCTCGACTACTACCTCGAAATGCTGGCTGACCGGGTAACCCGAAACGGCGGCCAAGTCCACTTCGCCCACGACGCCGCCCAAGCCAACGCCATCGTCGCCCAAATCGCCCAATCCCGCCAGGTCAAACTTGCCACCAAAAGCAAGTCGATGGTCTCCGAGGAACTGGACTTGAACCACGCCCTCGAAAATATCGGTGTAGAGGTCTTCGAGACCGACCTCGGCGAATACATCATCCAGTTGGCTGCTGAAACCCCGTCCCACCTCGTCGCCCCGGCCCTCCACAAAACCAAAGAACAGGTATCCCAACTCTTTCACCAGCAGCTCGGCGTTCCCCTCACCGACGACATCGCGGAAATGGCCCGCGTCGCCCGGGAAACCCTCCGCCAGAAATTCCTCGACGCCGACCTCGGCATCAGCGGCGCCAACTTCCTCATCGCCGAAACCGGCTCCCTCGTCATCATCACCAACGAAGGCAACGGCCGCCTCTGCACTTCCGCCCCCCGTATCCATATCGGCATCACCGGAATGGAAAAAGTCATCCCCTCCCTCCAAGACTTGGCGGTTTTCCTCCGCCTGCTCCCCCGTTCCGCCACCGGCCAGCGTCTGACCAGTTATGTCTCCATCGTCAGCGGCCCCCGCCGCGCCGCTGATGAGGACGGCCCGGAGGAGTTCCATCTGGTGATCGTGGACAACGGCCGCTCCCGCCTCCTGGCTGACCCCAACCTGCGCGAAGCCCTCTACTGCATCCGCTGCGGCGCTTGCCTCAACATCTGCCCCGTCTATCAAAAAGTCGGCGGCCACGCCTACGGCTGGGTCTATCCCGGCCCCATCGGCGCCATCGTTTCCCCCGCCTTGGTCGGACTGAACCAAGCCCCGGACTTGCCCCAAGCCTCCAGCCTTTGCGGCGCCTGCCGCGAAGCCTGCCCCGTCCAAATCAACATCCCCCGAATGCTCCTCCACCTCCGCCACAAACTAGCCGAAAGCCCGGACGCCGCCGAAAAATCCGTATCCTCTGTCGCTAACTTGGCCGCCAACGGCTACGCTTGGCTGATGACCCATCCCGCCGCCCTAGCCGCCGCCGGCAAAATCGGCCAAGTAGCCCAAAAACCCTTTGTCCACCACGGGCAGATTCAAAAACTCCCCCTGCCCTTGGTCTCCCAATGGACCGATAACCGCGACTTGCCCCCCTTGCCCAAACACACCTTCCGCCAACTCTGGAAACGGGAATTGCAACGCGAATCAACCCCGGCCTACCCGCCGCAATCCGGCAGTAATACCCCGGCCGGCAACGGGACCGATTAGCCCATGACCGCCGCCCCGCAGCAGCCGTTGGGTACGCCCCAAGCCGACTTTCTGGCATCAGTACGCCGCGCCTTGGGCCGCCCGGCATCCCCTACTATATCGACCGCCCCGGCTGAACCCTATCCCCCCCTGACCGAAACCGTCGCCCAACTCGAAACCCAAGCCGCCGCCGCCCGCCAGCGCATCGACAAGGAACGCCCCGCCCTTCTCGACCGCCTAGCGGAAACCACCCAACTCCGCGGCTGGCAGCTTTGCCGTACCGCCAACCCGGAGGAAGCTATCGGCTATATCGCCGCCCTGGCCGCCGACCGCCAAGTGACCCAAGCCGCCCGCTCCACTCAGGAAGTCTTTACCGCCTTGCCCCTCGACGCCGCCTTGGCCAACCTGGGCATTCCCACCGTAACCGCCGCCCACGACGCCAAAAACTCCCGAGCCGCCATCCGGGAGCAAATCATCCAATCCGACCTCGGCTTGACCGGCGCCGACTACGCCCTGGCTGAAACCGGCTCCATAATTATCATCCCCCGTCCCGGCTTAAGCCGTCTCGTCTCCCTGGTGCCGCCCCTCCATATCGCCATCGTCCAGCCCCAAGACGTAGTTGCCACCCTCGACGATGTCTTTCTTTTCCGCCGCTTGGAATACCACCGCAGCGGCGGCGACCCGGATCGCTACCTCAACTTCATCACCGGCCCCAGCCGCACCGCTGACATCGAGCAGCAGCTGGTCGTCGGCGTCCACGGCCCCAAAGAAGTCCACTTGATTATCCTGGGCTGACCGCCAACCTGGCCCAACCAACCAAAGGGGGATACTTAATGCCCGTACGCATCGGCTTTTCCCAGTTCCGCAAGCAAATGCTCGACCGGGAACTGGACAGCATTGCCCAACTCCTGCCCCAATTGGGCGTCGAGCAGGTCATCCTCACCGGCGACTTGGTCAGCGGCGACATCTCCCCGGACAGCCGCATCGACCTGATCGTAGTGCAGGAAACCGACGCTGTCTTTGGCCGCCGCGCCGACTTTTTCTCCTACCATCTCAGTAGTATGGTCGCCGTGGACTGCCAGGTCTATACCCCCGCCGAATTCGCCGAACTTTCCCAAACCCTCCCCGCCTTGCGCGCGGCCCTCCAAAACGGACGGGAGCTTTACAATGCCCGCTAACCACCGCAATGAAGGCGCGCGCTGGCTGCGCCAAGCCCAACAAGACTTGCTCGACGCCCAATTCAACCGGGAAGGCGGCCGCCACAACCTCGCTTGCTTCCTCTGCCAGCAGGCCGCCGAAAAAGCCCTCAAAGCCTACCTCTACCACCGCGGCGCCGAGGATGTCTGGGGCCACTCCCTCATCGACCTCTGCGAGGACGCCAAGATTTTCGAGATGTTCTTCGACACCATCAAAAGCGAAGCCCGCCAACTCGACAAGTACCACGAAATCACCCGCTACCCCGGCTACCTCCCCGGCGGCATCTCCTCCGATGCCTTCGACGACAACGACTCGGAACGCGCCTTGTACCTCAGCGGCGTGGTCGTGGATTTCGTCAAAGAGCGGTTAGGCTAGTCCCCAGCCAACCGCAGATTAAGACCGTCATTCCCGCAATAGCCTTGACCGCATATTCAGCGGATTTGACAAATAACAGAATTCCGCTACCATAGAGCATAGCTAGGGACTGCTACGGAGTGCGGTATGCCGGTGGAAGACGCTGATTTCGCAGCCATAATGGCGGAAGAAAAACGAATAATCAGCGATATCGAGTGGGCTGTAGATGAAGACCACTCCCCGGCACGTACTTTCCGGGTTGACGTCGATACCGACGCGGGCTGGCCGCTCTTTGTCCAGGGCCGCTATAACCCCCAAGCCCGGAAGCTCTTCTATTCGGTCATCTTACGCACCAGCGGGCGCATTTACGGCCTTGACTTGGGGCGCAACCACGCTCCGGTCGGGGAAACTCATAAGCACCGGAACCGCGAGGTTTATTCGCCCGACGACATTACCGCGCCCTATAACGACCCGGTGGCGGTGTGGACGCAGTTTTGCCGGGAAGCCGGCATCCAGCATAACGGCAGAATGTACCAACCATCCGTGCCGCGGCGGTTATTTATATGAACCAGAGCGACCTTTGTCAAATCCTTCAGGATAAGATGGGGGCGTTGTTCCATTGCACGGAGTTTGACGACTGCCTGCGGATTCGGACGCCTTACCTTTATCCCGATGGCGACAATATCGATCTGTTCTGTGCCGTGTCGGGCAACATCCTTACGGTAACCGACTTGGCCGAGACCACTGGTTGGCTGTGGATGCAGTCCGCAGCTCCCCGCCGCTCGCCGCGTCAGAACCGGTTTATTGCCGAGACTTGCGCCACCCACGAGGTCGAGTTTTACCAGGGAATGCTGCAAGCCCGTTGCCGGTCCGGGGATGACTTGGCCGAGGTAGTAACCCGCGTAGCCCAAGCCGCTTTGCGGGTATCCGATTTGTGGTTCACCCTGCGCTATGCTGGCAGCAACTCCATTGCCAATGAGGTAGCCGAATATCTGAGTGAGCAAAATCTGGATTACGAGCGTTCCCCAAAACTGCCCGGTCGGTCAACTTTCGTCTGGAATGTTGATTTCCATGTACGGGCGGCCGCCCGGAGTTCTCTGGTCTATGTGCTGACCACTGGGAACCGTTCAACGGCACACCGGATTGCCGACCACGTAGTGGCCGCATGGTACGACTTGAGCCAATACGCCGTCGGAACGGAAGCGCTGCAATTTGTATCGCTGTTCGACGATACCGTCGATATCTGGACAACCGAGGATATTAGTCGGGTTGAGGCTCTCTCCACTTTGGCTTTCTGGTCAAAGCCGGAGGAATTTTCCGGTATATTGTCGGTGGGGGCCTGACGCCGGATCAGCCCTTGAAGGGGACAAGTTGCCAACCCGTCCCGATGCTTGCTACTCCTCTACCGCCCCACCCGCCACAGCCGTATCGCCCGCTCCGCCGCCCCTTCCAGCAGTTCCTCCGTCCGCGCCAAGCTTTCCTCAAAAGTCATCGGCCGGTCGGCAATGCAGGCCACCGCCGCAATCCCGTGCTGATACAATTCCTCATACCCCTCGCCCAAACTGCCGGCCAGGATTATCGTTGGTACCCCATAGACCGCCGCCTTGCGCGCTACCCCTACCGGCGACTTGTCATAGACCGTTGACCCATCGGCCCGCCCCTCGCCGGTTATCACCAAATCGGCGTCCCGGACCTGCTCCTCAAAGTTCAACGCCTGGCAAACCAAATCAATCCCCGACCGCAGCCTAGCCCCGGCAAAGGCCATCAATCCCGCCCCCAAGCCGCCGGCCGCCCCGGCTCCGGGGTACTCCCCCTGCAAAAAATCCATCCCCCCCACCCGCTGCGCTACCCGGGCAAAGTTAGCTAACGCCGTGTCCAGTTCCGCCACTACTTCCGGGGACGCCCCCTTTTGCGGCCCGTACACCGCCGCCGCCCCCTCCGGCCCGCACAAGGGATTGGTAACATCCGTAGCCCCGATAATTTCCGCTTGCTCCAGCCCCGGATGCCGCCCGCTCAAGTCAATCGATTCCAACCGGGCTAAGGCCGCGCCGCCCGGCGGCAAAACCTTCCCTTGCCCGTCCCGAAATTGCACCCCCAAAGCCGCCGCCATTCCCGTCCCGGCGTCATTAGTCGCGCTTCCCCCCAAGCCCACAATAATTCGGGTATAGCCCCGCTCCAGAGCCTCCCGGATAATCTCCCCGGTGCCTTGCGTGGTAGCGGTGCGCGGATCGCGACTTTGCGGCGGCAGCAAGGCCAATCCGGAGGCTTGCGCCATCTCCACCACCGCCGTTTGCCTATCGCCCATCACGCCCCACGCCGCTTCCACCGCTTGCCCCAGCGGCCCGGTAACGATAATGCGGAAAATCGCGCCCCCGCTGCTGCCGGTCAACGCTTCCAGCGTCCCGTCGCCCCCGTCCGCTACCGGCACCAATGCCGTCTCCGCCGCCGGTTCCGCCCGCCGCACGCCCCGCTCAATCGCCTGCGCTGCCGCCAACGCCGCCACGCTGCCCTTAAAACTTTGGGGCGCAATAACTATTTTCATCCCCCGCTTCTCCTCTTTCCTGAACTGTATCCATTTTAACCCCAATCTGCTACAATCGGAAATCACCAGAGCTATTCACCCGCAAGGAGCCGCCGCTATGCCCTCCCGCGACGAACTGAAAAGCCAGGTCTTTGCCGCCATCGACGCCCGGGCCGACGAAATTATCGCCCTGTCCCAAACTATCCTCCGACAACCCGAACCGGGCTACCGGGAGTTCAAGACCGCCCAACTGGTCACCGGCAAACTGGCGGAGTTGGGCATCCCTTTCCGCGCCGGCTTGGGACTGACCGGCGTCCGCGCCGACCTCCTCGGCGGCAGCGCCGGCCCCACGATGGCATTGCTCGGCGAACTCGATTCCCTTATCGTCAACGAACATCCCCACGCCGACCCGGACACCGGCGCCGCCCACGCCTGCGGCCACCACTGCCAGATTGGAATGCTCCTCGGCGCCGCCATCGGCTTGAACCAGCCCCAAGTCCTGGCCAACCTCAGCGGCCGTATCGCCCTGATTGCCGTTCCCGCTGAGGAATACATTGAAATCGAATACCGGGACGAACTGCGCCGCCAGGGCAAAATCGAGTTCCTTGGCGGCAAGCCCGAACTGGTCAAACTCGGCGAATTCGACGATGTGAATCTGGCAATGATGATTCACACCACTAGTACCACCGAGGAAGGCCAGCTCTGCATCAGCGGCACCAACAACGGCACCGTCGCCAAGAAAATCCGCTTTATCGGCAAGGGTTCCCACGCCGGCGGCTCACCCCACCTCGGTATCAACGCCCTCAACGCCGCCAGCTTGGCCCTCAGCGCCATCCACTACAACCGGGAAACCTTTAAGGATGCCGACACCGTCCGCGTCCACCCCATCATCACCAAAGGCGGCGAGGCGGTCAGCGCCGTCCCTGCCGATGTGCGGATGGAAACCTTTGTCCGCGGCCGCAGCATCGACGCCATTATGGACGCCAACGCCAAGGTTGACCGGGCGATCCGCGCCGGGGCGATGGCCGTCGGCGCGCAAGTGCAAATCCAGACCATCCCCGGCTACCTGCCGCTGACCCAGAACGCCCAAATGAATGAAATCTTTGCGCCTAACGCCGCCGTCCAGGTCGGCGCGGCCAATGTGGGCAGCGTCAGCCACCGCACCGGCTCCACTGATATGGGCGACCTCAGCCAACTGATGCCGGCCATCCATCCCTATGTCGGCGGCGCCGTCGGCTTGGGCCACGGCGCCGATTATGTAGTGCAGGATTATCAACTGGCGGTAATCAAAGCCGCCAAGGCGATGGCTGCTACTGTGGTGGACTTGCTGGCCGACGGCGCGCAATTGGGCGGACAGGTCGTGGCCCAGCACCGCCCGGAAATGACCCGTCCCGAATACCTGAAGTTTATGCGCTCCCTGGCCCGGGAGGAGACCTTTGCGGCGGAGGTTTAACCGGTTATGTTGTCCCGGCAGGAACTGAAACAGCGCGCCTGCGCCGCCATCGACCGGCGCAAAGCCGATATTGTCGGCGTATCCCGGCAAATCCTCGACCATCCGGAACCCGGATTCCGCGAAGTCAAAACCGCCCAACTGGTTGCCGACCAGTTCGCCGCTTTGGGTATCCCTTACCGCTCCGGCTTGGCTCTAACCGGCGTCAAAGGCCGCATTCCCGGAGGCGGCGGCCCCGGCCCCCGCCTGGCTCTGATCGGTGAACTCGACTCTCTGATTGTCAACGAACACCCCCACGCCGCCGCGGACACCGGCGCCGCCCATGCCTGCGGCCACCACTGCCAGATTGGAATGATGCTCGGCGCGACTCTGGCCCTGACCCAGCCCGAAATCCTGGCCCAACTCTCCGGCGAACTGGTGCCTTTTGCCGTCCCCGCCGAGGAATTCATCGAAGTAGCCCATCGCCTCCAACTGCGGGCCGATAAAAAGCTCGAGTTTATGGGCGGCAAGCAGGAACTGATTCGGTTAGGTGAGTTTGACGATGTGGACTTGGCGATGATGTGCCATACCGCCAGCGATATGGGCGATCATCAATTTGCCGTGGGCGGCACCAGCAACGGTCATGTCGTCAAATATGTCCAGTTTATCGGCAAGGGCGCTCACGCCGGCAGCGCGCCCCATCTCGGCGTCAACGCCCTCAACGCCGCCTCCTTTGCCCTGCAAGCTATCCATAACAACCGGGAGGCTTTCCGCGGTGAGGATACCGTCCGCATCCACGGCATAATGACCAAAGGCGGCGAAGCGGTCAACGCCGTCCCTGCCGATGTGCGGCTGGAGTGGCGCGTCCGTTCCGCCAGCCCTAAAGCCGTCGTCAAAAACTCCGCCATCGTTGACCGCTGCTTTAAGGCCGGGGCTTTAGCTGTTGGCGCGGCGGTCAAAATAACCAACATTCCCGGCTACTTGCCGATGAAACACGATACCCATTTGCAGGAACTCTTTCGCCGGAACGCCGTTGCCCTGCTGGGGGAAAACCGCACTCTGGTTATCCCCGGCCGCCGCAACCGCGGCGGCTCGACCGATATGGGCGACCTCAGCCACCTGATGCCGGTTTGCCATCCCTACACCGCCGGGGCCGCCGGTTCCGGCCACAGCAAGGACTACCTGATTACCGACTACGCGGCGGCAGTAGTCAACCCGGCCAAAATTATGGCAATGGTCGCCATCGACCTCTTGGCTGACCACGCCGCCAAAGCCAAAGAAATCACCCAAGCCCACCGCCCGGCAATGAAAAAAGACGCCTACCTCCGTTTCCAACGGGAGCAAGCCGCCGTAGTGGAATATGATGGGGCCAGGGTATAATCCGGGCCGCCTGATTCAAAAGTTGCAACCCCCTTGCCATCATCCCTGCTTTCGCGAGAGATTTATGACTAACTCTCCCTTTAGCCCGGCCCCTCAACTGCGTCAGGATGCGCTGGAAATCCGGGAGCCGTATTATTCCGTTCCACCCCGGCAGTGGGTTAAGGCCACGGATTGCCGCCCAGCTTTGTCCGACTTGGCTGAAAACCAGCCCCGGTCGGTGTCCCTGACCGTTATGGATCCCCCTTACTTCATCGACGGTATGGGGGCGGATTGGGACCCGGACAAGCTGAAAGGGCGGGTCCGAAAAGGCGTTGTGGGCGGGATTCCCGCCGGCCAGAAATTCGACCCGACCCAAGGCCGCAAGCTCCAGGAATATCTGACCCCGGTTGCCGAGCGGTTGCTGTCAGTAATGAAACCCGGCGCCTTTGCCCTCTGTTTCAGCCAGGCGCGCCTGGCCCACCGCACTGCGGTAGCTTTCGAGGATGCCGGGTTTGAAATCCGGGATTTGCTGGCTTGGCAGTACGAAGGGCAAGCCAAAGCCGCCAAAATGCACTACCATGTCCGCCGCAAAAGACTGTCGCCGGACGAGGAAGCCCAGTGGTTGGCCGCCGTCGGCGACCGCAAAACCCCGCAAGTTAAGCCGCAAATGGAGACCATTGTCTTGGCGCAAGCCCCCAAGGTTGGCGACTGCACCGAGAATTGGGTTCGCTATCGCACCGGGTTGATTGATGTGTCTAATCCAGTGGTTAACCCGGAACGGTCTCCCGGGCAGCTCATCCCGGTGCCAAAACCCCGTCAGCGGTATAACCACATGACGCCCAAGCCGGTGGACTTGCTCCGGCATCTCATTCGCTTGTTCAGCGACGACACCCCCGGCACCCTGGTTATTGACCCCTTTGCTGGCACTGGTAGCGCCGGCGTGGCCGCCCGTCTTGAGGGCCGGGACTTTATCGGGTTTGAGCTGGACCCGGCAACCGCCCTCGCCGCCAACCAACGCGTGGAGGAAATGCGGGTATGACTGCGCCAAAATCTCCCACCCGAACCCAAATCCGGGCCGCTTGGCAGGACTTGAAACGCATTCACCGGACGCATCTTGCCCAGCACAATGTCAAATTGCCGGAGGATGGCACGGCCAAAGCCCTGTGGCTGGGCGTCCTTTGGGCTTGCAAAAATCGTCCGGTGCACAAGGCAGAGATGTCGGCCATTGTGCAAAGAGAACTTGGCGGCCCTCCAGTTGACCAGCAGGTGCGGCACCTCAAGCGAGACGGTTGGAACATTGTCCCCGGCAAGCGGGGGGAGCATCAACTGTCCGACCCTTACCAGCCCAGCCCGGAGTACGCCAATTCCCAAGCCCGCCGGCAAGGTCAACTGAACGCCACGACCTTTGACGACCTGATGCAGGCTTTCGGTAACCGCTGCGCCACCTGCGGAGCCGTGGCCGGCGAACCCGACCCCCGCTATGGCCGCGATCGAGTCCAATTGCAACAAGGCCACCGTGACCCCAGCAAGCCGTCCTCCGACCGTCTGAACATCATCCCTCAGTGCCAGTTCTGCAACCGCCAATACCGGGACGACTTCGTCTTTGACGAAAAGGGCCGCGCTCACGCCATTGCCGGTTTGGGACCCGTTCAGCGGGCCAGCCGGGAAGTGCAACGCAAGGTATGGGAGTTCCTGAAAGGAAAGTTCAGCAATTAAAATCTGTCGAATGCCCCTATACTTTCCTTTAGTCTATCCCCCCAACTATCAACTGCATCACCGCCCCGGCCGCCAATGGCACCCACAAATTGTCATCTCCCGGCAAAGGCAGCAGCTCCACTAACCCGGCTACTACCGCCCCCACCGCAAAGCCCCAATGCCACGGCATAAACCCAGACTCGACCAGTATCCCGGCCGCCAGCATTGATACCGTTATAAATGCCAAAGTCCCGGCCGGCGATTTGCCAAAGACCCGCGGCCCCGGTATTGGCCGCCCCACTAACGCCGCCGCCGGGTCACCCCAAGCCAGAAACAGTAAGGCGGCTACGGCTATTTCCCGCTCAAAGACCAGAAAGGCCGCCACCGCCGCCAGCAGCAACCATGTCGCCCCGGTAACCCGGCTATCCTCACTGCTTTTCAACAGCGGCCGCAGCCACCGCATAAACAGCCGGTTCAACCCGGCTACCTTGAACCGCGCCAAATCCAACGCCAGACTGCCCGCCGCCAAAATCCCCAAGCCAATCACCACTTCCGGCAGTGGCGCAAAGGTGCCGGCAATCGGCGCCGCCGACCCGGCCAAAGCGTGAAAAATCCGCCGGGGCAGCGGCGGCCCTGCGGATTGATTAGCGTCCATCGACGATGCCATAGCCTTGCTTGGCGCGGCGGCTTAAATCCCTAAAACTCGATGCTCAAAGAATCCCCGGCCCGCCAGCGCAGTTCCCGAATTTCCGTATCCTGCGGCACCTCGAAAATCATCCAACCGTCAATCCCGAACCCCTTTTGCAAGTCAAAGGCCCGGTCGGTGCCATCGGTAAAAGAAGCATTCCACAGAAAGCACAGGTCGTTGGGCTGTTGAATGGGGCAGCGCGCCGTCCGCAACTGATCCACCCGTTCCGGCGCGTCCGTTTCCTGAGCCCGGTCATTCACATCCACCGGGAAATACTTGCCCTGAAAGAAATCCCGCAGCTCCACCGCCTTTTCGTCAATGCTGACAATGGCGCTGGTTGCCCGGTGGTTCTGCACCTTGACCCGCAGCAACACAAATTCCTGCTCCGGTTCCAACGGCGTCATGCGGTAATGCCGCGGCGTCGCGTCCCCAGCAGCCGGCAGCACATACACCAACTCCGGCGCCCGTTCCATCGCCGCCACGCTCACGTGCAGCGTCCGCCCCACATAAAACTTGCCCACCGCCGGCGAAACCTCCGCGCAGGCCGCCGCCGTCAGCAACGCCAGCGCCAGTACCAAAACCGCCAGAATAGAACGCCCGGAGTAGAGAAAAGCAATGATTCCGTTCATACCGCCTTTAAGAACCTGCCGTAGTAAGGGTAGGCATCGCCCGCAGCCGCGGCACCAAGTCCGCCAACGCCGCCAACAGCCAATCCACTTCGGCGGCGGTGTTGCCCTTGCCCAGGGTAATCCGCAAACTGCTGCGCGCCAATTCCGCCGTCTGCCCCAAAGCCAGCAGCACATGGGACGGCTCCAGCGACCCGGAACTGCACGCGCTCCCGCTCGACGCCGCAATCCCTTTCATATCCAGCCCCAAAAGGATGGACTCGCCCTCGACCCCCGGAAAGGAAAAATTGACATTGTTGGGCAGGCGTTGGGTAGGATGCCCGTTCAACGCCGTATCCGGGATATTCTCGGCCGCCCAGTGAATAATCTTGTCCCGCAAAGCGGCGCAATGGGCTGATGCCTGCTCCCGCCCGGCGTCTGCCAACTCCAGAGCCATCGCCAAGCCAACGATGCCGGCAATGTTCTCCGTCCCGGAACGCCTTTCCCGTTCCTGCCCGCCGCCCAACAGCAAGGGCAAGTAGGGCGTCCCCCGCCGGATATACAGCGCGCCGGTTCCCTTAGGCCCGTAAAACTTATGCCCGGACAGGCTGAGCATATCCACTCCCAACCGCCGCACCTTCAAGTCCAGAAACCCGGCCGCCTGCACCCCGTCCGTGTGCATCACGATGGTACGGTCCAGTTCCTCGGCCCGCCGCCGCACCGCCGCCGCAATATCGGCAATGGGGTTGATCGTGCCAATCTCATTGTTGGCGTACATTATGGTAACTAAGGTAGTCCGGGGCGTAACGGCGTTATAAACCTGCTCCGGATGGATCATCCCGAACTCGTCCACCGGCAGATAGGTAACCTCATAACCCCGATTTTCCAGATACTGGCAGGTGTGCAGGACGGCGTGATGTTCTACCCCCGAAGTAATGATGTGGTTCCCGGTTTCCTCCAAGGCGGTAGCTACCCCGTGAATGGCCGCATTATCCGCCTCGGTGCCGCCGCTGGTGAATACCACTTCGCTGCTGCGACAGCCCAACACCCCGGCAACCCGCTCCCGCGCATTATCCAACGCATACCGGGCTTCCTGCCCAATAGTATGGACGCTGGAGGGATTGCCGTACAGCTCAGTAAAGTAGGGCTGCATCGCCGCAAAGACCTGCGGGTCCGTGGGCGTAGTGCCGGCGTGGTCCAAGTAAATCAGCCCGGGCGATGTCATCAGCAACCTCGGATAATTCCTGCGGTCATTGTAGCATAGCCCCGGCCTTGCCGGCGCAGAAATACTTTCTCCTACCACCGCCACCGCCGGCGCGCCGGAGTATAAACCTGCACAAACCGCGCCAAATCCCTCCGGCTGACCAAGCCCACTAAAACACCCTGCCGCATCACCGCCGCGCCCTCCCGCTCCTCGGCATCCATCCGCTCCAAAGCGTCAACCACCCCCTCCGCAGCGTCCAGCGGCGGCAAGTCCGCCAAGGGCGTCATCAGCTGCGCCAGGGTAGCGAACTGCCACTGCTCCCGGGGCTGCCCGGCTAACTGCTGCGCCGTAACTACGCCCCGAACCTGTCCCGCTACCATTACCCCGACCAACCCGCCGTTGCGCGCCAAGGCTTGCAAAACATCCGGGGCGGCCGCCGGCAGTTCCCCCGGCAAAGCCGCCGTTCCCGCCGTCATTGCATCCGCCACCCGGTAGGCTTTCAATCCCTCCCGCAGTTCCTCTTGCCGGTAGCTGTTAGTAGCGACATACAGTAGAAACCCGCCCACCAACCCGAACCAGACCCCTTGAAAATCCCCCAGCCGCAGCCACCACCCGATACCCGCGACAATCATCATTATCCCCAAGCCCTGACCGGCCCGGGCTGCCACCTGCGTTCCCCGCCAGTAACTGCCGCTGATCCCCCAAACCGCCGCCCGCAGCACCCGCCCGCCATCCAGCGGAAAGCCCGGCAGCAAATTGAAAATCCCCAGAGACAGGTTAATGGCAAACAGGGTGAACAGCACGGCGCTTAAATAGGAACTGAACCCGTCGCTCCAGTACCACAGCCCGCCCAGAACGGCCGCCAGCGCCAAACTGGTCAACGGCCCCACTACCGCCACCACAAACTCCGTACCCGGCCGCTGCGCCTCGTGCGCCAGCTGGGATACCCCGCCGAAAATGAACAGCGTAATTCCCCGCACCGGTATGCCCCGGTTCACCGCCACCAAACTATGGGAAAGTTCGTGGGCCAGCACCGACAGAAAGAACAGCGCAGTTGTAATGACCGCCGTTGCCCACCGCTGCGGCAGCGGCCATTGGGGATAAAACTCCGCAAACCGGGCCGACAGCAGAAAAATCACCAGCCCGAAAATCACCAGCCAGCTGTAGTTGATGCCCAGGGGAATGCCGAACACCTTGCCCAAGCGAATGGAAGTCCCCATAGCGTTCCCTCAGGGTTTTTAGGGCGTGTTCACACTAATTTTTGACGCCCCGGATAATTGACACTATAGCTATGTCATTCCGACCGCAGGGAGGAATCTAAAATGCCCGCCCTTGATTCCTCTCAAGATTTTTAGATTCCTCGGCTATCGCCTCGGAATGACCTGGCTGGTTGACCGCGCTACCCGGGCGTTAGGGTGAACACGCCCTAGCTGTTATTGCTCGGTGAGCTAGTAGGCAGGGATTGAGCAAACCCGGTTCTACCACACAATCAGATTCCAGCAGTTATCCTCCACGCAGAACAAATCCCGTTCGACCCCGTTCAGCAGCAGCCGGGTGGTGTGCGAAACCAGCAGCCAGTAGGAATGTTGGGGCATAAAGCGGGTCAGCGTGCTGACATCGGCGGCCGCCGGGTCAAAAAAGTCCCATCGCTTGGTCGCGTTGTCAAAGCCAAAGGCCCGCACCAAGTCCGGCAAGGCGGCAAACAGCCGGGCCGGGTCAGTCTCCCGACTGTTGACCCCGCCGGCCGTCAAGTTAAAGCCGGTCGTTACCTGCCCCTGCCGCCAACCCGTCCAACTTTCCGCCGCCGCCTGATTATTCACCCGGAAAGTAATCACGCCCTCCGCCCGGTGGACATGGATGGAGAACCGCCCGTTGGCTTGAGTTACCGTAGCCCCAATCAGCCGCCCGGCATCATAAGCGTCAACAGCAATGCCCTGCCCCGCCGGGCTGCCGTTGATAGTAGCCGTGCCGGCGAAAATGTGCGGCGGTGTGCCGCCGCTGCCCGGCAGTTGCGGCGGCTCGGGAGTGGGGGCTGGAGTTGGGGCAACGGTAGGTAATGGCGTGGGCGTCGGGGTGGGAGTGGGCGTAGGCGTAGCGGTCGGCCGCGGTGTTGGCGTAGGAGCGGATGCCGCTGTTACCGTGAACCAAGCGGCGACCCTGGTGTCGCTGACCTGAAACGCGATGTGATACACGCCCGGTGCCACGTCAGGGATGCGGATGTCAAACTCCGTGATGCCTTGGGCGTTGGTCGACGGAGCCGGCGAGGGCAGGACCTCAATGACGCTGAACCAAGCGTGTTGCACCGGGGCGAAGGGCTTGAAATGTTCGCCGCGTAGGGTGATGGTGCTGCCCGGCGGGCCACTGTTCGCTGACAGGGCAATCGTGGGCGCGGGTGTAATTGTGAAATCTACGCTGGCTGTGCTGCCCGCTACCTCAACCTCAATGGTATGCCTACCAGCGGGCAAGCCAGCTATTGCTGCGAGGGAGGATACCGACGGCTCGCCTTCCGAAAACTCGCCATCGCAATTGGTGTAGGAATGAAAGGGCTCATAATCATTGGAGCCGACGTCCACCGACTTTACTGGCATAAACCCCTTGAAACCCGCGCCGTGCAACACGGGAAAGAATTCTCCCTCCACGCCGCTGTTCGGGGAAAGCGTAATACTCGGACTAGATGTGCCCGCGGCAATGGTGCAGCTTGGGTCGGTAATGGTGAAGTTGACGTTGGCAAGGTCGCCGCCTATATCAGCCTCGATAGTATAGTCACCTGAAGGTAGCCCCGGAATAAAAACCAAGAGATAAGCCATGCCTTGGTCGTCGGTTTCTCGTAGCCATAGGTTAACGTCAATGCCACCTACGGTTAGGCTTCGCACTGGTACGAAACTCTTAAAGTTGCCCACTAGGATTTCGACGAACGTTCCTGGTGGTCCGCTGGTTGCGGATGAGGTGATATAGGGTGCAGTAGGTGTAGGGGTGAGGGTTGGTGTGGGTGTAGGCGTGGGCCACGGGGTGGCATCAGGGTCCGCTTCGCCGACCGTAAGGATGAAACGTTCGGAGTTGCTACCGGTACTGTAGCCTGACTCCCACCAAGAAAGTGTCTCATTGGCGAATACGCCATTAACCTTGAAATGGATGACGCTTCCCGACGGCCGGCTTACTTGCAAGAAAAAGTTGCCACCCTCCCCAGTCGTGGCCGAGCCGATTTCCGTGTTTCCGTCCCAAGCAGTTACCGTACTGCCGGTCGCCGCCGCCGAGCCGTCGGCTATAGCCTTGCCTATAACTATGTGCGGCGGCTCCCCTTGCGCCTGCGCGGGCAAAGTCAGGGTCGTCAGCAAAGCAAATACCACCAAGGGGAGAATGACCAAGCCGGTAAGCCAAGCCAGATTTTTCAGCACAACGAAGGCTCCTTCCGGGGGGTGTTACCAAGGTTTATCAGAATTGCACTCTCCTGACGTTCGGGGGTAGGAACTGTATCTGTGACGGAGTTTCTCCGTCCATGTTTTTGAGGTTAAGGTCGCTGCCGGCTGCTACCAGCGTTTGGAATATGCCGGTGTTAGGGTTGCGCTGTTTGGCGGAGTGCAAGGGGGTATTTCCAAAGTTGTTGCGCGCGTTAGGGTCAGCCCCGTGCTTTATGAGGTCACGGATTACTTCTTGGTCGTTGCCGCGCTGGGCGTAAAGATGTAGCGCGGTGTTGCCGTTCCGGTTGGGTATGTTGGGATTTACCCCGAACTCGAGGATGTGTTTTATGACTGCGCGGTCGCAAACGTAGCTAGTGGCTTCGTGGAGGTTCTTGGGCATTATTTGGATGTAGCTGCTCAGCAGCTTTACCATTTCCACGGAGGCGTGTTTCCAGATCGCCACCTCTAGGGCGTTGGCGCCGTCGCAGTCTCGGATTTCGGTGTTTGCACCGCTCGTAATTAGAGCGTTGGCGGCTTCGACATTGTCGTTGCGCGAAGCTACGTGGAGAGGAGCCTCTTGGCGCTGTCCTGCTTTTTCGTCAGGATTGGCGCCATTAGCAATGGCTGAGGTGATAGCGTCGGCTTTCCCAGATTGTTCGGCTAGCTCGTGCAAGGAAAGGGGTTTTCCAGTCATGACAGTTCTCCTGATTAGAATATAGTGCATATTACTGTCGCGGAAGTGCCTTGTCAATAGCCGGGAGTTTGTGGGCACCGGTTCAGGATGTGTTAGCCAAGAGCAGACAGGAGCAGATTGGGAAAACGCTGAACCGCTGTCAAAAAGGATACCGTTCACCCGCCGCCAATCGGCGAATGCGGCGATAAAGCGGTGTACCCAATCAGCTTATAAACCAGCTTGGCCGCCGTATAAGCGCAAGCCGGCGGCCCGGCCCGGGGCGCCAGTTCATTCACATCAAAGCCCACAATGCGGCAAGATTGGGCTACCCGCTCGAGCAACGCCATCACATCGAGCCAGCCCATCCCCCCGGGTTCCGGCGTCCCCACCGCCGCCATCACTCCCGGGTCCAGCGCATCCAGGTCAATGCTGATATACACTTCCCGGCTCAGCCCGGCCACAATTTCCGAGCGCCACTCATCCCGGGCCATCCCGGCCGCCGGCGGCCAGCCAAAGGTCGGAATGTTATGCTGCCGTAAATAGTCCTGTTCCTCCCGGCACATACTGCGGACGCCAGCCAAAGTAAGCGGACAATGTTCGTGCAGCCGCCGCGCCCCGGAGGAATGCCCCCAAGCCGTCCCCAAGTATTCGTCCCGCAAATCGGCGTGGGCGTCCAGATACAGCACCGACAGGTTGGGCCAGACTTCCCAATGCGCCAAGGCCGCCCCGATGCAAACCGAATGGTCTCCGCCCAATACTCCTACCAACTTATCCGGGGCAATATACTGCCCGACCGCCGCCTTGACCCGCCTCGTCATTTCCGCCGGGTCGCCGGTATGCGGCTCCAGGGCCGCCGTGGTGTAAATGCCTACTTCGGCTACCTCCAGCCCCAACTCCCAATCGTAATCCTCGAGGCCGTAAGAGGCTTCAATAATGGCCGCCGGCCCTTCCCGCGCTCCGCTGCGCACGGAAGTAGTACTGTCGTAAGGCACGGGAATTAGCCGGACGCCCGCCCGTTCCGGGTCGCTTTGCTCCGGCGGCAATGCCAGAAAGTTGGCGGGAATCCACGGAATGCTTATGTCCACCGGTTCAGCCCCGCGGCCGGCCCCCGCCGCCGTAGTTCAGCACGGAACGCTGCTCCGCGGTTTCGGTCAATCCCTGCGCCCCGTCCAGCCACTCCAGCCCCCGGTCCAGCAGCCAGTGCTTGATTTCCTGAAAGGCAAAGAGTTCCCGCACCTCCTGCAACGCCCGCTCCCCGTCAAAGGACTTGCAGGAAAAGATGTCAATGTTGACATAGTTCCGGTAGGGAAAGGTATGGATACTGATGTGGCTTTCGGCAATGATGACGAAACCGGACACCCCGCCGTCCTCCACCTTGGGCCCGTTGTATTCCAGAACCTTGGGCTCCGTTATCCGCGTCATCCCCAGGTTGTCGGGATAGTTGGTCAGGAAATCCCGCACCAGTTCCCGATCCCACATCTTGTCCACATCCCCGTCGTAACCGTCAATAACCAAGTGCATCTTGGGTTCTCTTTAACCTCCATAAGGTAAAATTGCGCCGCCGGCTCTTTGCTGAACCGGACGCGGGCCGGCTTGGCAACCCCGACTAAAAGAATTGCCCGGGGCTTTCCCTGCCGCCGGCTATTGGCAAAATGGAAAGTATAGAATATCATCATCTATACTTTAATTCAACTTGAGGAGGCGGCTGGCGATTTTCCCGCCCTTGACCCGACCCGGCGCAAAATCGCCAACTTCGGAAATGGACGACCGCAAACCCGACAACCTGATGATTCAGGCCAGCGACCTGACCCATTACTACGGCCCCCAGCCGGCGATTGAGGATGTGAACTTCGGCGTCAAAAAGGGGGAAATCCTCGGTTTCCTCGGCCTCAACGGCGCCGGCAAAACCACCACGATGCGTATCCTCACCGGCTATATGCCGCCCACCCAGGGCAAGGTTACCTTGGGCAATTTTGATGTGGTCGAGCAGTCCCTCGAGGCCCGCCGCCGCATCGGCTACCTCCCGGAAACCGTCCCCCTCCACACCGAAATGCCGGTGACCAGCTACCTCAAATATATGGGAACGCTGCGGGGTATGCCCGGCCGGCGGCTGAAACCGCGCATCGGCGAAGTTATCAGCCTCTGCGGCTTGGGCGACTACCACAAGACCATCATCGGCAAACTCTCCAAGGGCTACCGCCAACGGGTCGGCATTGCCCAAGCCATTATGCACGAACCGGAAGTGCTGGTGCTGGACGAACCCACCAACGGCATCGACCCCCACCAGATTGTCGAAACCCGGGACTTGATTCAAGACTTGGGGCGGGAACGGACGGTAGTGCTCAGCAGCCACATCCTGCACCATGTCGAACTCATCTGCCAGCGGGTGCTGATTATTCACCAGGGGCGTATAGTAGCCGAGGATACCCCGGCCAACTTGGCCCACCGTTTGCAGGGCGTGGACCAGTTGCAGGTGGAAGTGGCCGGGCCGGTGGCCGAAGTCACCGCCGCCCTGCGCCGGGTCAAAGGCGTCGCCGAGGTCAGCCACCGTAACTATCAGGGCCGCCAAGTCTATACTGTTCAGGTGCAGCGCGGACAGGACTCCCGGGATGAAATCTCCCGGGCCGTCATCGAAAACGGCTGGAGCCTCCGCAGTATGCAGCGGGACGATATGAGCCTCGAGGACATTTTCCTCCACCTCACCACTCAGGAGGATTCGTAAAAATGCGTACCGTCCGGGCCGTGGCCTGGAAAGAGATTCAGGTTTATTTCGGCAACCCGATGGCTTACATCGTCGGGCTGATTTTCCTGGCTTTGACCGGCTTCTTTTTCGTGATTGACCTGGGCAACCCTTTCCCCGAGGCTTCCCTCAGCAACTTTTTCCAGTGGAGTACCATCATCCTGATTCTGCTGGCCCCGGCCTTGACGATGCGCCTCCTGGCCGAGGAGCAGAAGTTGGGTACCATCGAACTGCTCCTCACCTCGCCGGTGCGGGATTGGGAAGTCATTATCGGCAAGTACTTGGCCAGCCTTACCTTCCTGCTGGCTTTGCTGGTCTTGACCCTTTACTATCCCTTGCTGCTCTTTGTCTTTGCCGACCCCGACCCCGGGCCGATTTACTCCGGCTACTTGGGGCTGATTCTCTACGGCGCGGCCGCCCTGTCCATCGGGATGCTCACCTCCACCGTTACCAGCAACCAGATCGTGGCCGGCTTCGTGGCAATGGGCATAATCGCCGCCCTTTCCTTCGTCCATATCGGTTCCGAAGTAGTCGGCGGCTTCCTGTCCACCATCCTCAGCGAAATCGGCTTGAAGTCCCACTTCGACGACTTCGACCGCGGCGTCATCGACACCAAGCACATCGTTTATTTCCTGAGCGTTACCGCCGTATTCCTTTTCCTGGCGATACGGGCCCTGGAATTCCGGAGATGGAAATAGTATGAGCCAACAACCTGGCGACACCCACCGCGACTGGCGGCGGCAGCAACGCGGCCGCGGCCGCCCGTCCACCGACCCGGAAACCACCGCCGCCAACGCCGAAACCGACGGGGAAACTGCGGCGGCCGCAACCGCTTCCCGTACCCTGTTCAGTTTCCTCGAACCCTCCCTCAACACCGTCGGCATCTACGGCGCGCCGCTGGTCATTGCCGGCATCATTGCCCTCATCGCCGGGGGCGTGTTGGTCGCCTTTGTCAGCTCAATGCGCCTTTATGGGTTCATCGCCCTCGGCTTCGGCGCGGCCTTGATTTTGCTGGTCGGGCTGATTTCCCTCAGTTCCGTAGTCGCCGCCTTCATCAGCCGCACCGGCCGCTATGGCGTCAACTCCCTGATTATGCTGATTGCCTTTCTTGGCATTGTCATTGTCGCCAACTTTGTCTCCTTCGGTAACAATCAGCGCATCGATGTTACTGCCACCAATCAGTTCAGCCTGGCTGAGCGCACCAAGCAGCTGCTGGACAACTTGGAACAGGACATCGAAGTTATCGCCTTTTACAAGCTGGAAAACCCGGTAAGCCCCGGTTCCAGCCCGGAGGCCCAGTTCGCCAGCCTGAACCGCCAAATCAAAGTCCGGGAAACCTTTCGGGAATTCGCAGCCGCCCGGGGCAGCCGTTTCAGTTCCGAATTCGTTGACCCGGATGTCAGCCCCCAGCGGGTCAGCCAGTATTTCGGCGTCACTCCCACCGCCTTTATCAACGAGTCCATTGTGGTCAAAGTAAAAGACCGCGACCGGTTGGATGTGATTCAACCCCAAGACCCGGAATACAGCCATCTCGAGCAGGACTTGGTCTCCAGCATCCTGCTGGTTACCGGCCAGGAACAGAAAGCCGTCTATTTCCTCTCCGGCCACGGTGAGCGCAACATCAGCAGCCGCGCCACCGACGGGGATGGCTACAGTTCCGTGCGCGCCGGCTTGGAGCAGGACAACTACCGGGTCGAACCCCTCAACTGGCCGTCCGCCGCAGCGGATGTCGCCGTCCCGGAGGATGCCGCCCTGCTGGTCATCGCCCGCCCTACCGGGGAACTGCCCGACACCCACGCCCAGGTGTTGAACCATTACTTGCAGGGCCAGAACGCCGATGGCAGCGACCGGCAGGAAGCCGGCCGGCTCATTTTCCTCGGCGAACCCGATACCCCGGACTCTTTCCGCCAATTCCTGGCATCTTGGGGCATCATCCTTGACGCCGGCTATATCCGGGACTTGGACGGCTCCCTGCCCGGAGATGGCAACGAACAAATCCTGCAAGTGAACACCCTCAACCCGCTGGAACTGCCGGGCGAACTGATTGCCAACATTCCCCGGTCCGTCCTCGAGACCTTGCTGGAAATCACCACGCCCCGGGGCAACTCCCTTGACTTGGTGCTGATGCCGCAAGCCGCGCCGGTACGCTTGATTGACGATGGCAGCGGCCTCCGCCAGCCCATTCCCCTGGCCTACACTTCCACCCCGGACTGCTCGGTAGATGACTCCGGCAACTTGGTCAATTGTACCGGCGGCAGCTATTCCATTGCCGACCCGGAGCGCACCGACCCCAGAACCGACCTGACCCAGGACAACGCCGACATCCCCGGCCCCTTTACTCCCGTGGCTTATGTCCGCGCCTTGGGCCCCATCGGCGCTCCGCCCCCGTCCGCCCCGTCGGAAATCACCGAAAATCAGGTTGTCGGTATGGTGGTCATGGGCGACTCCGACTTTATTGCCAACAGTTTCTATGACCGGGGCAGCGGCGCCGACCTGTTCCTCAACTCCGTCAACTACTTGGTAGGGGACTATTCCTTGGTATCCCTGCGCCCCAAAGCCATCACCACCCGGGAGTTCAACCTCGACCGCAACGAATTCAACTTTGTCCGCTTCTCCTCCTGGCTGTTCCTGCCCGGCTTAATGGCCTTGGCCGCCGGTCTGGTCTGGTGGGTGCGCCGTTAGCCGGGGATACCGGTAATTTCCCCGGACACCGGCTTTCCGGTCACAACAACAGGTCCTTGCAAGGCACTTAACCGATGAACATACGGCTTACCTTTCTGCTCCTGGCCATCCTGCTGCTCTTTGGCGGGACCATACTGGTGGTTACCCTGAACCGCGAAGCCCCGGCGGAACCCGACCAGCCCTGGCTGTTCAAGGTGGACGACAACACCATCACCCACATCGAGGTTGCCTATCAGGGCAACACGGCGGTCTATGACAAAAAAGCCGGCGGTACCAAGTGGTTCATCCTCGAGGATGGGCGGGAAATCCCGGTATTTCAGGAAAAATGGAGCGGCACCCCCTTGCTGCTCAGCGGCCCCCGGGTCAACCGCAAGCTGTCTGACCAAATCGGCAACCCCGCCGAATACGGCTTGTCCCCCCCGGAAACGATTGTGCGAGTTACCGAGCGCACCGGCCGCACCTACGAGTTCCACATGGGCATCGTTACCCCGGACGGCGAAAATCAGTACGCCCGCCTGGTGGGTTCCGAGGAACTGTTCACCGTGCCGCAGATTTGGGCAATGGTCATCAACCGCTTGGTTTTTCAGCCCCCCTATCCCCGTCTTTACGATATGGACGGCGAAAATGACCGGCGGGATGAAACCGTCTATTTCGAGGTTACCCAAGGGACCGACCAAGTCGTCTTTCAATACCGCGGCCGCGAACTCGACTCTTGGCTCCTCCTGGAGCCTTTGCAGACCGGCGCTCCTTTGCAATCCGTCTGCGCTCCCGGCTTTTCCCGGGGTGAGGGGCAGGATTATCAGCAACTTGCCGTTGCGCCGGCCGACTGGCCCGATGCCGACCGCCTGCTGGACAATCCCCGGGCCGATAATGTGGTAAGCGACGAACTCGACGACCCGGAAAACTACGGCTTGGAGCCGCCGCGTGCCATCGTCTGCGTTGGCACCCTCGGCGACCAGTTGCATGAGTTTTACCTGGGCAATCCCACTCCCGACGGCCAATCCCGCTACGCCCTCACCGTGGGCAATCCCGCCCTGTTCACCGTGCCGGCGGCTTGGGCTGACTCCCTGGAGCGGTTGGTAACTGACCCGCCGCCCGGAGAACCGGTCGCGCCGCCCGATCCGGCCGCCGCCGATTCCCCCTAAGGAGACGCAACCCGTGAAAGCCGAGATCTTTTCCATTGGTACCGAGCTGCTGATGGGCGAACTGACCGACACCAACGCCGCCTGGATTGCCGCCCAACTGCCGGCCTTGGGCATCCGCCTGCAATGGGTATCCATTATTGGCGACGACCTGACAATGTTGACTGACGCTTTCCGGCGCGGCTTGCAGCGTTCCGACATCATCTTTACCACCGGCGGCCTCGGCCCCACCCAGGACGACCTGACCCGGGAAGCCATTGCCCAAGCCTTGGACGAAACTCCCGCCGTCCAGCCCGAAGTAGTGCAGGAACTGGAACGCTACTTCGCCGGCCGCGGCATCGCCATGCCCGCCCACAACATCAAGCAAGCCCACCTGATACCCTCCGCCCGTTTTGTCCGCAACCGCAACGGCACCGCCCCCGGCTGGTGGGCCGAAAGCAACGGCAAAATTGTTGTCGCAATGCCCGGCCCGCCCGGGGAAATGCAGCCTATCTGGAACACAGAAGTAGCCCCCCAGCTGCGGGAATTAGTGGCTGACGAAGTTGCCATCACCCGCAACATCAAAACCCTGGGAATGTCCGAAGCCGCCATTGATGAGGAAATATCCGAATACTTCGGCCAGGAAAATCCCTACTTGGGCATCTATTCCAAAGCCGACGGCATCCATCTGCGAATTATCGCCCGCGCCGCTGACGCAGCAGCCGCTCGCCAAATGATTGCCCCGGTCGAGCAAGCCATCACTAACCGCCTGGCCCCCTACATCTGGGGCTATGATGACGAAACCCCGGAGCAGGCCGCCGGCCAAGCCCTTGCCGCGCGCGGGTTGACTCTGGCAACAATGGAATCCTGCACCGGCGGTTTCCTTGCCAACAGCATCACCGAAATCCCGGATAGCGCCGCCTACTACCGGGGCGGCTTGGTCGCCCCCACTCCGGCCATCCTGCAAGCCGGCGGCGTCCCCGCCGCCGTCATTGAACAATATGGCGCGGCCAGCCCGGAAACCGCCCGCGCCATGGCTCAAGCCGCCCAAGAAACCCGCCAAACCGACTATGCCATCGGCATCGCCGGCGTCATCGACGCCCAAGCCGGGGACGACCCGCCGCCGGGGCAGGTCTATATCGCCATTGCCGGCATTAAAGACTACCGGGAACTGGCTTTCCGCACCCCGCCCCGCCGCATCGTAGTAAAACGCCGCGCCGCCAACACCGCCCTAACCGAACTGCGGAAGCTGATTGTGGCTGAGGGTGGGGAGTAGTTATATAATGCAGGCAGCAGAAATCCGACCATCCTGCTTGAAGGAGAAATAGTATGCCCATACCCTTAATTCCCATCGCTATCGGGGCGGCGGCCATTAGCGGCGGAGTTGCCGTTAGCCAAGTCATCCGCGTCAAGAAATTGCAGAAAACCTACAAGGCAGCGTGGGACAACGCCCAACGGACTCGGGAACGGGCAGAGTCCGTTGGCGAGGATTTTAAGGAACGCGCCGGCGTGTACGGTTACACCAAAGCCCAAGCCTCGACTACGTTGAAAGAGGCGGCCGATTTCCTCGAAAAGGCCCGGGTGAAGCACCGGGATTTCCACGTCGGAACTCCCCAGGATTTCCAGTTGCGGTTGGAGCAGATGCAGTTCCAAGCCGAGTCACTCCAGACTATTCTCCGCACCGTTGGCGGTCCGACGGCGGTCGTTGGCGCAGCTGCGGCGCCGGCCGGCATTTATACCGCCGTGGGGTTGTTTGGCGTGGCATCTACCGGGACGCCTATTGCCAATCTCAGTGGGGCTGCGGCTAACAGCGCTATCTTGGCCGCTATCGGCCGGGCAGTTGGCGGCGCCGGGATGTCCGCCGGGGCGTCAACCTTGTCTGCGGTCTCCATTGGCCTGAATATAATCAGCTTGCCAATCAGTATTGGCGCTGCCGCTTGGAGCATCAAGAAGGGCAATGAAGCGGCGGCCAAAGTAGCGTCCGCTCTGAAGGAAATCAGCGCAGCGGAGACCACTATGGAACGGCAGGTTTCCATTATGCAGGCAGTAATGCGGCGGATGTCTGAGACCGAGGGGTCGATAATTTCCGCCCGGGACCTGCTATCCAAACAATTGGCTCAAAGTGACCCGGAGGATTTGCGGCACGCCCACGCGGTGTACGAATTGGCTGATCTGCTGGGCCAAGCGATGGATGCCGAGGTCATTACTGCGAGTCAGGCCGCCGAGCCCGGTATCAAAATCAACGCCCCGGCGTTGGGCGAAGGGAGCTAACTATGACCGAGACCAATGCGCCATTGCTGACTCTGCTGACTCTCGGCAAAGCCGTGATTGAACTGGGCAATACGGCGATTCAGACCTATCGGGAAACCAAGGAGTTAGAGGTCCGCTATCAAGAATTCCGGGATGCCTTGCAGTATCACCGGGATATGGTCGAATCCTACCTTGATCACATTTTCGAGGAGCGACGCTTTACCCTAGAGTCTTTCTTTAAGGAGTTGCACTTGGCAGTCGAGAAACAAGACTACCAAACGTTGACGGTTCTGGTCGGGGGTATCCTGGCAGTGTTGCAGCAGAACCCTCTCCACGACTTCGAGCAGTTCAAGGCGGCTTTGGCTGACCCGGACATTACCTTTGAACTGTAGAGGGGCGGTATTCAATACCGCCCCTCTGAATCACCTGCTCCGACTATCCCGCACCCCGCCCCGCCGCATCGTCGTCAAACGCCGCGCCGCCAACACCGCCCTAACCGAACTGCGCAAACTGATTGTGGCCGAGGGCAGGGAGTAGATACCAGGCGGGAACCACAACCAAGAAAAGAGAGTCGCCGCTATGGGACTGCCCAACTTTGCGAATCGGACCCTATATCAGGGCGACAACTTGCCCTTCCTCCAAGGCATTAACAGCGCGACCGTGGATTTGATTGCCACGGACCCGCCCTTTAACAAGAGCCGGGATTTTCACGCCACCCCCAACAGCCTGGCGTCCGGCGCAAGGTTCAACGACCGCTGGCGGTGGGAGGATGATGTGCAGCCCGAATGGGTGGACGCCATCCAGGACGACTGGCCCAAGGCGTGGTGGGTAATTCAGGCGGCGCGGGAAACTTATGGGCAAGATATGGCGGCCTTCCTGTGCTGGCTGGGCGTGCGGCTGATGGAATGTCACCGTATCCTGAAACCCACCGGCAGCCTGTACCTGCACATCGACCACACCGCCCACGCTTGGACCAAATGCTTGCTGGACGGTATCTTTGGCGCGGATAATTTCCGCAACGAAATCGTTTGGGCTTATACCGGCTCAAAGGCGGTAGGTAAGCAATTCCCGCGCAATCACGATTCCATTTTGGCCTACAACAAGGAAGGTGATTGCCATACCTATCGGCCTGATTATTTGCCGGTAAAGCATCCGGTAAGTGATTTGCCGAGTCATATCCGAATCGGCAATGACGGCCGCCCCTTCAAGACTGCCCCGCGCGGTAATTACACCGATAAAAGCATCGCGGAGCTGCGGGATGAGGGACGAATATACGAAACCCGTAACGGGAATATCCGCATCAAGTATTTCCTTGAGCGGGTAGGCGATTTCGTTCTGGATCCCAAAATGGTTGGGGATGTTTGGGATACTATCCCGGACATGATGCATACCCCAAAATCCGAGCGGGTTGGCTACCCCACGCAGAAGCCCTTGGCCTTGCTTGAGCGGATAATCAAGGCAAGCAGTAACGAGGGGGACTTTGTGCTAGACCCCTTCGCAGGGTGCGCTACCACGCCGGTGGCGGCGGAACGATTGGGCCGCCAATGGATTGGCATGGACTTGTGGACGGGCGCTTATCAGATGGTACTCGACCGGCTGAATGCGGAAAAGCAAGTATGGCGGCCGGAGGATGTGCAACTGGTAACCGTGCCGCCGGAACGAACCGACGCGGCGGCTACGGCGGCCCCGCATTTGCAGCAGATTGAACGGCGGCCGCTGTTCAGCAACCCGGAAATGAAGGCCATCCTGATTAAGCAGTGGGGGGCGGTATGTTGGGGCTGCGGCTTCGAGCCGCCCCATGGGGACGACCGGCATTTTGACTTGGACCACATTATGCCCAAGGCGGAGGGCGGGCATAATCCCTTGGATAACCGGGCTATCCTGTGCCGCCCCTGCAACGGCCGGAAAGGCAATCGGATGACGCTTACCGCCTTGCGACAGGCTAACCGGCGGGATGGCTACTGGTACGGCAATCCCCCCATCGACCAGCGCATAGTGATAAAGTTGGCGGTAGAATGGGCTAGGGGGTACCTGGAAAAGGCGGCGCAACCGGCCGGCTTGCCGTAAGCGCGGATTAGCGGAAGGCCTTGGCCGTCCGGCAATCTCGACCAGGTCTTTCTTAGGTTCCGAGCAAGTCCCAGCAAATAAAAGTCTCTCCAACAAAACCGGGGCCGGCTCACCACCGGCCCCAGTCTTTATGTAAATCCCCCGGACTATCCCGCCGCTAGGCAGTAAGCTGCCGGTACAGCATCGGCAGCCGCTCCGGCAATGCCCAGATTTCGCTGAGCACCTCGTAGCCCATATCCCCGCACATCTCCTTCAGGTAGTCGTGGCCCGCCTTGTCCACCGTCAGGCAGAAGGGCGTAATATCCTTCCGCTTGGCTTCCAGCAGCGCCATGTGGGTGTCGTGGACGGCGTACTCCTTTTCCACGCCCTCCCGGCTGTAGCCCCGGTCTTGCGGCCGACCGTCGCTAATCAGGAACATTATCTTGGTCGGCGAGTCCTGATTTTCCAGCTTGGTGATGGCGTGGCGGATGGCGCTGCCCATCCGGGTGGCGTGCAGCGGCGTTATCTTGTCAATGCGCCGCTTAATCCGCTCGCTGAAAGTCTCCTCGATGTCCTTGATGACATAGAACTCGACATTTTCCCGCCCGTAGCCGGAAAAGCCGTAGATGCCATAGGTATCCCCGATGGACTCCAACGCCTGAATCAGCAGCGCGGTGCTTTCCTTTTCCAAGTCGATAATCCGCTTGTAATGGCGGCGCACCAGCCCCTCCCGGCGGCGGCGCAGCCAGACCATATACTCCACCGGATCATCCGGCGCGTCCCGGTCGTCGACCGTGTGCCGGCCTTCGTCAATGGCCTCGGCGGTGGACGCGCTCATATCGAGCAGGAACACCACCGCCACATCCCGCTCAATCTTGTTCCGCCGCCAGTAGATTTTCTCATCCGGCGGCACTTTCATCCGAATGTCGGCGGCCGCTTCCAGCGCGGCGTTCAGGTCAATATCCTCCCCGTCCACCATCCGGTAAATCTTGCGGAAGGTCTCCGGCATTATCAACTCGAACTGCCGCTTGATGTGGTTCAGCAGCGACGAATAGTTTTTCAGGGCGTCGTTGTAAAACACCGGATCGCCCTCGTCCAGCGTCTTTTCCTTGACCACGCACCAGCGCGGCTTGTAATCGTTGGCCCGAAAGTCCCACTCGTCATAGACATAGGCCCGCGGCTCCCGGGCTTCCAGTTCCCCGCCCTGGTCATCATCGTGCAGCAGCGGCCCGTAGCCCTGTCCCGGCTGGGAGTTAGGCGGCGGCACCCCCGCTTCCTTCATAATGTTCTGAGCAAAGGTGCTCATACTGTTGTTAATGTCCCCCTGCTCCGCGTCCAGCTCCAACTCCGCGCTGTCCTGGAGCAGTTGTTCCAGCATTTCCTGGGACATCGGCTCCCCTTCGCCCTGCTGGTTCTGGTCCATCTGGAGCTTGGTCAGCAGCTGCACCATCTCCGGCTTGAAATCCCCCCGGTAATCCACCGGCTCCGGCGACTCGTAGGGTTCACTCTCCCCGCCTTGCCCGGAAGCATCCTGGGACGCTTGCAGTTTGTCCAGCAGGGATTGAAACTCCTCCTCGGAAAAGTCCCCGGGACTGTCCATATCCTCCGGTTCCCATTGGTCTTCCGGCTGCGTTTCATTCTCCAACCTAGAGATGATTTCATAAGCCCGCAACGTAGCCTCGGCCGTATCCTCCACTACCGCCGCCGCATCTCGCAGTTGGTGCAGGATACGGGCCAGCATCGTCGCCTCTTCCTGATATTCCACCGGGATCGGCAGGTCCTTGAACTGCTCCAGACTCATCTTAATCAGCAGTTCAACCAGGGCTTCCTGCAAAGGCAAATCTTCCACCTGCGGCCGGCGCGCCAAGGTTTCCGCCTGCACCCCGGCGGCCGCTCGCCGAATGCCCGGATACTCCGTCTTGATACGGTAATCCAGCCGGCAATCCTCCAGCACCGTGAACAGGTCAAAGGCCAGCTTGCGGTCATCAAACAGGTTCAGAAACCGGCCGATTTCGGTAAAGGCCCGCGTCTGCCCGTCCGCTTCCTCCGCCACCAGCACATCCTCGCTGATTTGCGCCGCCGCCCGCTCCCGCTCCAAGGCAAACCGCCGTTCCTCCTCAAACCGGGTGGCCGGCCGGCTGAAGTCAAACTCGAAACTGCCAAACTCCAGGTGGCCGACCTGATGGGTAGCCACCACCTTGAACCAGGAAAAGTTTTCACTCTTGTCTTGATAGTGGTCCACCACCGGCGGCAGGAAAACCTTGCTGCCATCAGTCGATGCCGAATCCTCATCCACCCAGCCGATGTTTTTCCGCACCAGTTCCTGGGTGTTCAGCACCTCAATGGGCGACCCGGACAACGCCCGGCAGTAAAGCCGCACCACTCCCTTGACCTTATCCAGTTCCAAGCTGGACGAAAGAGTTTCCAGCAGCGCCTCGGAAGTGTTGGATTCCACCTTGAAAAAGGCAATGCCGCTTTCCGGGTTTTCCTGCAACAAATGGACACCCTGCTGAAACCAGGTATCCAACTGCTGGAGCGTGATACGATGCAGCACCCCCTCCAGGCTTTTCAGGAAAGACGGCACCGCCTCCGGAGACACCGCCAAAAGCCCCTCGCACAAGTCCAGAATATGGGCTTGGGAGCCTTGCGGAACTTGCCCCAACGCCTGGCTGCCATCCGACAGAAACTTGGCGGTATCCCGGATGCCCACCTTGGTCAGCCGTTCCCCCAGCTTGAGAAAGCGGCTGGTCTGTCCCTCCTCAATCTGCTGCAACGCCTTGGGCGCCATACTCAGGCAGCTTTTCACTTCCCGCCAGTTGCCATCGGACAAAGCCCGGGACATCGACAAAAAGGCTTCCCGCTCCCGGCCCATACCCGGCAGCACATCCCGCCCCAAAGTCAGACACTCCAACGCAATGTCATACGATTTGTACGACAGGGCTTCAATCAGCGCTGCGAAAACCTCCACATCCCAGAACGGCAGGCTCCGAATCAAGTCGGGGCTGACCTCAAAGAACCGGGCCGACAGGGTGCTGGACTTCCAAGTCCCCTTATACAGGCTGCGGCCCAACCCGGCCCAGCGGGGAATATACTGCGGCCGCAAGTTGGAAACGATGGACGGGCTGGCCTTGAAAAAGGATACGGCCAAGGCCGGGGAATCCTGGGACAAATAAGTGCCGCACCGCGCCCACTGCATAAACGAGGCAAAAGCCAGCGACCGGGCCACCGGCGGCCCCGCCCGATAGTACTCCACTGCCGCCTCCCAAGAGCGGACAGTCTGGGTTGCTATCGTAACCCCTTCCTTGGCCCACAGGGTCAGTTCCTCGTCGGAAAAGGCCGTAGTCATCCCGTCGGCGGCTTCCCGGTAAGTGTCCAGCAACGCCGGCGGCAGTTTAGCCAGTTCCGCTTCTACCTGGTCAAAGGGAGCATTGCTCAAGGTGATGACCCCTCCTTACTTCAGACCGTCTGCCATCAGTTCGAGAAACTGTTGGAGAATTTTTGCCGTGGCCCCGAATACCAGATGTTCCCCATAGGCGTAAGAATAGACCGTAACCAGTTCCCCTTCCGGCGTCCGCCGGGTTTCCCAGCGCACATTAGCCGGGTCATACAGACTGGCTACCGGCACTTCCAGCACCTCAGCGATTTCCAAGTCGCTGGGCCGGAAAGGGTAGGGATAGGGAATGGCGCCGATAAAAACCCGAACCCCGAACCGGCTCCGCGTAACCACATCATCCAGTTCCCCCAGGATGGTAACATCCCCGGGGCTTATCCCCATCTCCTCCTCCGCTTCCCGCAGCGCCGTATCCAGAAAATCCCGGTCTTCCGGATCCCGCGCCCCGCCGGGGAAGGAGATTTCCCCCTTGTGATGTTCCACCTGCTCCGACCGCTTGTTCAGCAGGATGCAGTCCGCGCCCTCCTTGTTATACAGCAGGAGCAGCACGGCGGCCGGCATCAAGCTGTCGTCGGTCACGCTCCACTTGACCCGGCCGGCCAGCCGTTCCTTGATGCGGTCCGCGGTAGCCACGCTCCTCCAATCCTCCTACTCAAAAATAGAGGATACCACCTCTTCGACGCTGCGCTGCAACTCCGGTTCATCGGTCAGCGTCCACACAATCGCCACCTGACAAGCCCGCCGGGCCGGGATGCCCTCGGTCATCAGCCGGCCGGCGTAAATCAGCAGCCGGGTGCTGGCCCCCTCTTGCAGCCCATGATCCCGCAGATTGCGAACCTTCTCCCCCAGTTTGGACAGGGCCGCCGCCTGCTCCGCGGTGCAGCCGCTTTCCCGCTGCACAATTTCCGCTTCAATATCCGCCGGCGGATAGTCAAACTCCACGGAAATAAACCGCTGCCGGGTGCTGTGTTTCAAGTCCTTCAGCGCGCTCTGATAGTGCGGATTGTAGGAAATGCACAGCAGAAAGCGGTCATCCGCCTCGATAATCTGCCCCGTCTTTTCCACCGGCAGGATACGCCGGTGGTCGGTCAAGGGATGAATCAGCACGGTAGTATCCTTGCGCGCTTCCACCACCTCGTCCAAGTACAGAATCGCCCCGGCCTTGACCGCCCGGGTCATCGGCCCGTCAATCCAGCGGGTGCCTTCCGAATCCAGCAGGTAGCGGCCCACCAAATCGCTGGCCGTCAAATCCTCATGGCAGGCGATAGTAACCAGCGGCACCCGCACCTCGCCCTCCCGCAGTTCCTGAGCCGGCCGGCCGCCGTCTTGAGGCCGAATTACCGTCATTGGCCGCCCCAGTTTCCAGGCCATATACTCCACAAACCGGGTTTTGCCGCACCCGGTCGGCCCCTTCAGCAGCACCGGAATGTGCTGGTTATAGGCCGCCGAAAAGAGTTCCAGTTCGTCCCCAACCGGCCGATAATACGGCTCGCTGCGCACCAGGAACTCCTCAATGGCGTACTCTTTGTATTCGGGTTCCGCCGCGTCGATGGTATCTACCATTACTTTCGTTCAATCCTTCCTTGGACCCTGCTGGCCCAAAGTTCCTTAACCGTAGCTTCCAAAATTTCCCGAGAACCGGCGTTGCTGATAACCGCCGCCGCCCGGGCGGCCCGTTCCGCCGCCGGCAGCTGCGCCGCCATTCGCTTGCGCACTTCCGCCGGCTCCAGACCACTGCGCTCCTGCAACCGGGCGGCCACTGCCTCCTCCGGGGCGTCGGTCGTCCACACTTCATCCACCAGCGCATCCCAACCGGCTTCCAACAGCACCGCCGCCTCGACCACTGCCGCCGGGCAACCGTCTGCCCGTAGCTCCGCCAACTGCTCGGCTACCATCTGCGCCATCCGGGGGTGCATAATGGCGTTCAGCCGAGCCAACTGCTCCGGGTCCGCAAAGACAATCCCGCCCAGCTGACGGCGGTCAATCTCCCCGCTTTCCTGAAGTACCTGCTCCCCGAAAGCGGCGACAATCTCCCGCCAGGTTTCCGAATGGGGCATATAGGCTTGATGTCCCACCTGGTCGGCGTTAATCACGGCGGCGCCCAGCCCCTGCAAAATGCGGGAAACCTCGCTCTTGCCGCTGCCAATTCCCCCGGTCAGGCCAATAACAATCATTCCTACCCGATCCCCACCGGCCGCAAAACTGCTTGCCATTCTAACAAGGCGCTAGGTATAGGTCAACCTTGATTGACTCGAGTTTAGGATATGGGCGGCAAAAGTCGGGATACCTAAAAAGGCGGCTTGAACCCATCCTTACCCTCGCCCAGTTCCGGCAGCGTATCCCGCAGTACGCCAAATACCATCCGATAATGCTCCAGGTACTCCCTCCGGAAAACCGCCCGGTCGCAGTTCAGTTTTTCCGCCATCAAGTCAAAAGCCGCGTCCCGGGTTTTGGCGACAAACTTGCCCTGGTTGAAGTGAAAGGGCTGGGCGATAAACTTTTGCACCCCGGTATCGCGCAGGCTGTCGGCAAAGGCATAGGGACTGGATACTATCAGCAGCGGCGTCATCGTGACGCAAGCCTCCACGCCGGCCGCTTGCACTTCGGCAATCGCCCGCAAGCGCACTGGATTGCTGGGACAAAACGGCTCAAAAGTACGTCGGATGTCCTCGTCGTCGGTGGTAACAGTCATATTGACCTGCACCCGCCCGCCATTGGCATCAATCTGCTGAAACAAATCGCAATCCCGTACCACATCCGGACTGCGGGTCTGCACCACCAGCTTGGGCTGGCGGCCCTCGGCGGCCAACAGCTTCAGCAAACGACGGGTCAAACCCAACTCCCGCTCTACCGGCTGATAAGGGTCGGTAACGCTGCTCATATAGATGAGCTTGCCGTCCAAGTAGTTCGGGCGGCGCTTCAGGCGCTTCTCCAGCAACTCAACAGCGTTCTCCTTGACATTGACCCAATAGCCCCAGCGGTCCCGCCGCTCCGTATCCCGGCTGAAAAAGGCGGCATAGCAGTAAGCGCAGCCGAAGGAACACCCGGAATAGGGATTCAGGGTAAAGTCATAGGCATCCATAAACCCGGTGGCCTTGGTGAGGATTTCCCGGGCCGGGGCGTAGGCAATATCGACGTGGCCGATGCGGGTGGAACGACCGACTCTCGAAATAGTTTCGGCAGGAGACGCAACGTAATAAGTAGCAGTAGCTTCAGCTACGCTTTGGGGTTGCTCGTCAAGCGCAGACTCGGTACTACCGATGCCGGGCAACGATTGTTGACAGTGGTCGGGCTTCATAAAATTTCAGCCCCCTACCGGATGGTGCCTTGAGAACAACTCTTTAGAACGGTAAGCCATCCAAATCATACGCCTTTTTCTTGGCGTAGAGAAAGTTCGAGGTTTCCCAAAATGGAGTAACCCAACCTGTCCTGTATTTCGTCAGGTAGTTCTGGAGGAATCGGTCATCAACTTCGGACAGTAGGTTGGCCGGGCGCACGAACTTATCATATACGTCCGAGCGAAATAACGTTGTATGCCCGAACACACCGCTCAGCGAGGATACCGCCGCGTGAATGGTCTGGCTTTCATCAAAGTAGCCATAACGTTGCGCTTGGAAGGTGTACGGAGCACCCCTTGGGTGAGCAGTAACCACGACTAATTCGGGTTGCTCTTTTCCAATACGATCAGCAAGAGTCTTTTCGACCTGCGGAGTGTTTTCTTCATAAGCCACGTGAAGGGCAGTAAGCCAACTCAAGCCAGCGTCCTTACGCTGTGATTCAAACGTTATACCAGCGCATACTCGCCGCAGGGTTGCAAGATCCGGGTATTGCCTGTTATTGGCGATTTCGCCCACAAAAGTCTCCCAAATCTTCCATCCAATAGCGCGCATAGGCTCGCTACTATCTTCGGAGAAAATGTTGATATGGGGTACAATCCATCGTGCAACTACCGAGTCCGCAGCCGCAAGCGCCAACCCGAACTGCATCGCCAGAGTACCGCAGCCAAAATCCCTGATGTGCAAACTCCCTTTGCCGCTTTTCAGGGGGTTATTGAGCGCGGGTATTTTCTCGATGATCGTGTATGCCAAGTTGACATGGCCGGGATGATACCAAGCAGCGTAAAAGACCGCGTCCCACTCGTTGTAGGTGGGCATAACGCCTCGTTGCAAACGCTCAAAAGAGCGGAGAGAACGCAGGACATTGCTGGCGGTTTGCTCCGGGCCGGCCGCAGTAGCGAGCCTTTGGAACTCAGTTTCCACCACGCTTGCTATGGCTATGTCCAGAGCGTTGGTCACGACAGTCAAGGTTTTGGCGTCCATGTATCCTCCTTTAGTACATATTTATATCCCAGTGCCGTTGAATTGTCAAATCTCGCAGCCCGGTGGCAAAGGGTGCTAATTCAGTATATAATCCTATCCAAGGAGGCAGTGATTATAATGACTGACCCGGAATTTCACGCCTTGATAACTTGCCCAAAAACCATCATAAGCAAAGAGCCAGCCCGCGGCTACCGGGAGGATAATTCTCAACGGCGTTGCGACTTGCGTTTGGTCGCAACCACTGACGACGCAACGCCGTTTCGTGTCTTTATCCGCCAGAGCGTGGCTTTTATGGAAAACTTCTCCATTGGGCTAACCTGTAGTGCCCGGACGCCGGCTTCGGGCAGCATCACCTTGGTGCGCTACAATGGCCCCCACGGCGAAGTAAGCCGGGAACCGGACGGACACTACGTCAAGCCCCACATTCACCGCATTACTGCTGAGGAAATAGCTTCCGGTTCCATCCGACCTCAAGCAAAACATCGGGAAATTACCGACCGGTACGCGACTTTAGAACAAGCTATCCCGGTTTTCTTTCAGGATATTGCTGTAGCGAACTACGCGCAGTATTTTCCCGAATCGTTACAGGGAAGTCTTTTCAATGGACATCAGCAGCCTTAGGGCTACCCTGAGCCGACAACCCGGAGCGGAGTTCGACTTTTACGAGCGCCGTTCCGGAAGTTTCCAGCTGATTATCCCCATCCTCCACGAGGACGGGGATATGGTGGACATTTATCTGACCGACAGCCCCCAAGGCGATAGCCATATCCGGATCTGCGACTTCGGCTTGGCCCTGATGCGCCTTTCCTATACCTACGAAGTCAACACCCCGACCCGGCAGCAGATTCTTGACAGCATCCTCATCAACAACGGCGTCGCGAATGATAAAGGCAACCTTTATCTGGACGCTCCAATGGGAATGCTGTACGAAAGCATTTTGCAATTTGCCGGCTGCGTACAAAAGGTCTGCAATATGCGCTACTGGAGCCGGGAACAAGTTCGTAGCGCCTTTTACGACGACTTGGAGAAGTACGTCGCTTCCGAATTGGCACGCTTTGAGCCGGTCGCCAACCAATTTCCACTGCTGGATTACCCGGTCAGCGTGGACTGGCAGTTGACCTGCAATCAACGCCAGTTCTACCTCTTTGGGGTGCGTGGCAATGACAAAGCCAAGAACGTCGCCATTACCTTGCTGGAGTTTCAGAAAGAGCGGCTCTCTTTCATCAGCCTGATCGTCCACGAGGACATTGACGACTTGGGCAAACGGGAAATAACTTACCTGACCCGCAACGCCGACCATCAGTATCCGGTCTTGGCGGACTTCGAGCAAAAGGCAACCGCTGACATTACCCGCTTGGCCGGGGCGACTTTCTGAAACCGTTACAGTTCTAGCCCCCGGCCAAGCGGGTTTCCGCCCGTCCCGCTAAATACTCCGCCGCCCACTCCCGGGCCAAGCGAATGTTAATCCGCTGGTCGATGGGCGGGTTGCCGTACCACTTCCGCAGCTTTTTATTCAGCTGCCGCAGCGCCACCAGCGTCAACCGATTCGACTTCCGCCGGTTGCACGGCCCGCACAGCGGACACCGATTATCCAGCTCGTTACTGCCGCCTTGGGATGCCGGGTCGATATGGTCCAACTCCAAATGCTCGGCGTCCGGCGGCTCAAAGCCACAACCCCAGCACACGCAGCCCCATTGCTCCACCAAAATATCCAGCATCTGCTGCCGCGTCATACTCGCCGGCTTCCGCCGATAGGTATAGACCGCCGCCAGATGCGGCGCCGTTTCCCCGTCATCGGTACGCGCCGGCGCGGCGTCGAGGATTTGACAGTGGAACTGCAACTCCTGCAACAGGGCTTGCTGCTGCGCCTGAAACTCGTTGACATTGATGCCCAACCCCAACAGCCGGTTGGCGACGTGATAAGCGGCGTCGGCCCGCCGGTCAATGCCCACCCAACGCCGGCCCAAGTTGTTGGCCGCAATCAGCGTAGTAGCGCAACCGCAAAACGGGTCTAACACCAAGTCCCCCGGATTGCTGCTGGCGCGGACAATCCGCTCATAAAGTTCCAAAGGCTTCTGGTCCGGGGAACCGGTGCGCTCCTTGCCACGAGCTCCGCCGACCTTATCCCAGACATCTTGAATTTTAACCCCCTGATTAAGGTCAAGATACTTCTTATACTGGAACGGCGAAGTCGGCGTAGCCTGCACCAACATATCGTTCTGGTAGAGTTCCTCCATGTGTTCGGGAGTAAATCGCCAAGCGCGGGTTATTCCCCGGAACTCATAAACCTTATTGCCCCCGGTCTCGTTAGTGCAAGGCAAAGTTCGATACTGGCCGCGGGCATCAGTCTTGTTGTACGCCGTCCTGATGTATTCATCAGTGTAAGGTTCGTACTGGATGTTGTAGTGGGCGTCTTTGGATTTAGCGTACCAGAATATCGTATCGTGGGCATTGCCCATCTGCCGCCGCCCGAGGTTGTGCCGGTCTTGACGCCGCAGCCAGACAATCTCATTCCGTAGATTCTTGGCCCCAAAGATAGCGTCCAACGCCATCCGAATGTAGCCGTTGGCCGCGTGGTCACAGTGCAGGTACAAGGAACCGGTGGGCTTCAATATGCGGCGCATTTCCAGCAGCCGCACTGACAGGAAACAGAGAAAGGCCGCAATGTCATCGCCGTGACACTCCCCGGCCGCCGCGATGACTTCGTACAAGGCCCGGTTCTCATCCCGTACTTGCTCCAGCCAGATGGGATGAACTTCGTTCCACTTCCACTGATCCGGCAGGCGGCCGGTATCGCCCCATTTCCACTTGTCCACATAAAAGCCGGCGCTACCAGCCCGGTTGCGGGAAGTGTTAAAGGGCGGGTCGGTAGCAATCAAATCCACCGTCTCGCTGTTCATCCCCCGCAGCACTTCCAAGTTGTCCAAGGTATAAAGGGCGTGGTCGGGAAAATTCTGCCGGGGATTCGCACCTACCGCCATACATTGCCCCTTTATGTTAAGTAATCGGATTTTAGCAGAATCCGGGGATACTGCCACGACCGCAGCGTCATCATTTCCGGGCAATCACCGTTTTACCCCTCCACCCGTATCTCCCCCCACCGCGCCAGAAACTTCCCTTGCAACCGATTAAACAACTCCCGATACTCGTTGCTGTGGATCGGGCTGGTGGTCATTATCACCGCATCCTCCCGGTTGTCCGAGTAGTAATTCTTGCGAAGCCCCACCTCCTGAAAACCGTACTTTTCGTAAAGCCGCTGGGCAATAAAGTTGGAAACCCGCGCCTCCAAAGTCAGCACCGCCGAGCCGTTTTCCAGCGCCGCCCGCACCGACCCGATTAGCAGCAACTCCCCGATGCCGTTCCCGCGCAGCCGTTCCCGCACCGCTATCTCGGTAATGTGCGCCTCATTCCCCTGAAACCAGAGGCCCACATAGCCCGCAATATCCGCCGCCGGCTCCTCCCCCATCGACTCCCGGCGTACCATCTCCTTCACCCCCCGCACCATCCGGCCCCACAGCGTAGCGTCCGCCGCCCCATCCAGTTCCCCGGCCGCCGGAATATCCCCCACGTCCCCTTCCTCAACCGGCTTTTCCTCGACCGGCGGCTGCACCGCCACCAGATAGCGGGCATAGCGGTTGTTCAACTCCCGCTTGAAGGCAGTCCCCAAGCGCAGCGGCAGAAAGGCTTCCCGCTCAATCGCCAGAACCTGCTCAATATCCTCGGCGCGCATCCGCCGGAGCGCCACATCCATAGCAGCCTTTTCAACTCAACCCGGTTTCCATTGCCGCCAGTTTAATCGGCAAAACTGAACGGGAATTGTAACACACCGCCCCGATTTTCCTTCCCGGCCGCCGCCCCGTTCAACCCAAGTCAAACGCCCCCTGCATCTTGTCCCCGGCCCCATTGACTACCGCCAACGACACCTTGCCATACACCCCGTCATATCCCGGTTCCACATAGATGTCCCCGACCCGGGCCCGCAGCACCGCCGCCGTCAGTTCCGGACCGGCCGCCGCTTCCAAATCGGCGCCGCCGGCTTCCCGCAAAACTGCCAGTTCGCTGCCCAACTCCCCAACCAACCGCCGGTACTTATCCTGCACTCCCTTGGTATTGACTCCCTGCCCCAGCACCGCGGCGATAATTTCCTGCAACGGTATCAACCGGACAAAGGGCGGCCGCCCGTCCGGAGCTCCAATAAACCCGTCTTTCCGCCGCTTCCCTTCCCGCAACTTGCCGCCTCCGGCCAACCGCAGCGTCCGATTCAACACCCCCAAAGTCAGCGGCCGCCCGCATACTGGGCAATCCGCCCCCAACCTTGCCGTCGTCGCCGGGTGTTGTACCACCCCGCACTTGCGGTGGCCGTCATAGTGATACTTGCCCTCCTCCGGGTAAAACTCCACGGTGTAAGCCACCCCGTTGTCCCGCAGCGCGGCCGCCAATCCGGGATAGCTCATTTCCCCGGCAAAGGCCGTTACCTCCCGCCCCAGCCGCGGCAGAGAGTGAGCATCCGAAAAGGAAACTATCGTCTTGTCCCCCAACTCCCCTATCGTCCAGTTCATTTCCGGGTCGCTGGACAAACCCGTTTCAATGGCGGGGATGTGCTGGTACATATCACCAAAGGCATCCGCCAAGCTGTCAAATCCCGACTTGGAACCATAAACCCCATACCACGGCGTCCAGGCGTGGGCCGGCATCACGATACAATCGGGGTTGACCTCCAAAGCCAACGCCGTCAAGTCCCGCGCCGACAGCAACAAGGTAGGCCGCCCGTCCGACTCCAGATTGCCATAAGCCGCCAACGCCCGGTTCAGCCGCGCCGCCGTATCCAAATCCGGGGCCAACAATAGCAGATGAACCCGCCGCCCTTGCCCGCCTTGCCGGTAAACGCAGCTGACCTCCGTCCCCAAGACAAAGTGAACGCCGCCAAAGGCATACAAGCCCTCAGCGGCCGCCGCAGTCAAATTATCCTGCAACTCCCGGAACCAAACCGGATGGGTAAAGTCAGCGGTTGCCAGCAGGTCAATGCCCTTGAGATTGGCCCATTCCGCCAAGTTGGGCAAAGTCAGCGCGCTGCTGGTGGCGTAAGCGTAAGCCGAATGTAAATGCAGGTCGGCAATGTAGGTCATATCACCCCAAGCCCAGCAGAATATCCGCCAATTCCCGGGGCTTGTGCAACGGCCCTTGGTGGCAAGAATCCAGGTGAACCAGCTCTACATCAGGGATTTGCCGCGCCATCCGCAGTTGCGCCTCCCGGGGCAGCAGCAAATCTTGCTCCAGCACGATATAGCTGACCGGGCAGGGCATTTCCAGACTTTCCGCCTCCCCTTTAGTTTCCAATACCCGGGTCGGCAGCGGCCCGAAAAACCCCATAGCCGCGGCCACATCCCCCGCCGCCATCCCGTTGCACATATACTTGCTGATAACCGCCGGCGGCAGCCGCAACTCCCGCCCCAAAACCTTGCTCAGCCGCAAGCTCAGCTCCAGCCGCCGCTGAATTTTCTGCGGATACCGGGACAACGGCGTACGGCCGCTTTCCGGCGTCATTCCCGCCACCAGCACTACCCGTTTCGGCGGCGTTGCCAGCCGGGGCACCGCCAGCAGCGCCAGCAGCCCGCCCAAGCCATGCCCTACCAGCGTTGGCGTCTTTAGATTCCGCCGCTCCACCCCTTGCGCCACCGCCTGCACGCACTCCTCCAGCCGCACCTCTCCGGTATCCCCCGCCGCGTCGGAACCGTGCCCCGGCAAATTCAAGACCAGGCATTGCCGGTCATTACGCGCTTGATACAGCCGGGGCGGATGTTCCACCGGCGCCGTCAAGAAACCCCAGACCCGCCCCCAGAACCACGCCCCTTGCCCCGCGTCCGGCGCTATCAAAAAGTCCGTCATTAAGCCACCACTGCTTTACCTTGGTTTCAGTACCCTACCCGGCAAAAGCCAAAGCCGCTTTCAGCCGCTCCAGCAAAATCCCTTCCTCCTCCGGCAGTACCGTCCGGGGATCCAGCAGTACCCGGTCATCCTCCACCCGCGCTATTACCGGCGTCCGGCCCCGGCGCAGCCGCGCCATCCCTTCCTCAACACCGCCGGCCCAAGCCGCCCCCGGCAGCGACAAAACTTTAGTCGGCAAAGTCTCCCCCGGCAAGCTGCCCCCGCCAATTGCCGACCGGGCCGTCTCGACCCTTGCCGCCGCCGCTTCCGGCAAGTCCAAAACCTTTTGCCACTCCCGGGCCCGCTCCTCAATCACCGTCAGCGGCATCCCAATCATCCGCCAAATCGGTATCTCCCGCTCCGCCTCCCGCCGCAAGTAATGGGTCAAAGTCGCCAGCAAAGCCGCCAGACTTTGCTTGTCAATGCGAACCGCCCGCGCCAGCGGATGCCGCTCCAGCCGCCCCACCAACTCTTTTGTCCCCACGACCATCCCGGCTTGCGGCCCCCCTAGCAGTTTATCCCCGGAGAAAAAAGTCAATCCCACCCCGGCGGCCACGCTTTCCTGCGGCGTCGGTTCGTGCGCCAGCCCATACCTTTCCGTAGGCAGCAGGCAACCGCTGCCCACATCATGCAGTACCGGGATCTTATGTCTGCTCCCCAAAGCCGCCAGTTCCGCCGGCTCCACCGCCGCCGTAAATCCCTCCACCCGAAAGTTGCTGGCGTGAGCCTTGAGCAAGGCCCCGGTGTTGTCGCCAATGGCATTTTCGTAGTCCCGCGCATAAGTGCGGTTCGTTGTTCCCACATCCACCAGTTGCGCCCCGCTCTGCGCCAAAACCTCCGGCACCCGAAACCCGCCCCCAATCTCCACCGCCTCCCCCCGGGACGCAATCACCGCCTTGCCCGCCGCCAACGCCGACAACCCCAGCAGCACCGCCGCCGCATTGTTATTCACCACCAGCCCGGCCTCGGCCCCGGTCAATTCCTGGAGCAGCGATTGCAAATGCGCTTGCCGGGAACCCCGCCGCCCGTTCTCCAAGTCCAACTCTAAATTGGAATAGCCCTGCGCCGCTTGCGCCGCCGCCTCGGTCGCCGCCTTGCTCAACGGCGCCCGCCCCAAGTTGGTATGGATGATAACCCCGGTAGCATTGATGACCGGCCGCGGCGCCGGCCGGGTCAGCTCCACCGCCGCCCGTTCCACTGCCGCCGCTACTTCACCGGCAGATGGCGCCGCCGCGCCCTGCCGCACCCGTATCCGGGCCGCTTCCAGCTCCTGCCGTACCAGGCTGACCACCCACTCCCGGCTGTAGGCATCCGTCAAAGCCGCCGCTTCCCCGGCCGTCATTACCCGCTCCACGCTGGGAATGTTCCGAAACTCCCTAGTCAAAATCCCCTTCCTTGCCAACCCAATTGCCCGATTGCCGCCCCTTGCCCCTTGCAACCCCCGACCCGCCCTTTTAATCGTCGGAAAATCCGCTCCCGGTGAAGTCACCGCAACACTGCCTTGCTCTCGTGACCTGAGCCGGTTGTACCGGGATACGAGTGTCGGTACGGACAATTAAAATGCCCTACGGGCTAGGCATCAACCTTATCCCCGTTGACAGCATCGCAGACCGCTTTCAGCTGGCGCACGACACCATCAAGCACAACAGAATACTCTACGCCCGTTTTCAGATATATCGGAATCCAGTCGTCACCAAGGGTGGCGGGCAACTTGTCCCGTACTTGATTGAAAACAGATTCACTATGGAGTCGTAGCCACAACGGGGTAGTACCGTTGTTCGACCAAAGCGTCCATCGGATGCCGAACCAAGCGGTAGTTCCAGCAAATCGTAACGACCACCCATAGCCGTACCAGGCTGTGGTGCCGTCCTTACGGCGGACGTCGAGCCATTTTTCGGCGACACCCTTTTCTGTGGATTCATCCACCAGACGCATATATCCCCGCACCCGGCGGGCCAACTGCGGCGCAAACTCCTCCTGGTGCAGTGGCAGAGGTTCTTTGGCATCCATTCGCTGGGTAAGACCGAGCAGCTGTTGAATGCCAGCTTGCACCCCAGGATCTTCGTGAACTTCCCTAACCCGTTCGGACATCCGGCCCAACAGCCGCGCCCAGCTGACTATCATCAGCCGTTTGGTAGAGCCGTCGACGATAGCACTGCGGATACCGTTGCCGCTAACAGTAGAGTCTAAATTTTCCCCCACCCGACCCTCCAGCTCCGGCCACAGGGCTGGAATCCTTGCCTCTGGCGCAACAAAAAGCAACGCCGCCGGACTGTCGGCAGGTAGGCGGTCAAGATAGGCATTGGGTTGTTTGTCAGTAAGTCCGGCCCAAAACTTGGCCTCAATCAACAGACGCTCTTTGCCTTCCGCGTCAAAACCGGCCAAATCAGGACGAGACCCTTCCTCACCACTTACCTGCGTCCGTACTCGGACGATTTCCGGCATAGCCACGCTGTCCGTGCCAACCAAGCCGTTCAACGCCGCCAAGGATGCTTTGGATTCTTTCAGGATAAACCCTAACGCTTCGACAGCGGAGTCCTCAATGCGGTTGGTAAGCCGGGGAATCAGGTCAGCCAGCAAAGTCCAATTCTCTGCCATTATGACAACCTCTTGAAAAGTAGGGATAGCATAGGCGTATCCCCACAGTTTAGCAACCCAGGCCCGGCATAGCTTCAGGGCTTTTTAATTGTCCGTACCGACGCTGGTATTCCCTTACAACAGGTGACAGTTGAAAGAGCAAGGCAGTGTTGCTGTAAGTTCACCGCAAGCAGGTTTCCGGGGAATTTCCTATAATTATAATTATAGGAAATTCTCGCCCCCGGCCCGCTCTATTCTAACACGAGCGCCGCCCTGCAACGCCGCCAAGGACTTTTAATTGTCCGCTGCGCCGCGCTTTTCATCCCCTCCCCCCTGAGCTTGCCGCCGATTTGCTTGCTGGTGCGACCCGCTAATCACGAACGCATCCCCCGTCCTTCCCCCGAAAATGGGAATCCAGAACCCCCGCCCTTAAAAACTCCCCAAACTCCCAATCCCCCCACCTATGTCATTCCGAGGCGACAGCCGAGGAATCTAAAATGCCCGCCCTTGACACCTCTCGATACTTTTAGATTCCTCCCTATACCCATGTCATTCCGAGGCCACAGCCGAGGAATCTCGACTCCACGCCCTAAATCGTCCCCAAACTCCAAAAGTTTTGAGGGGGCGCGGGGGAACTTTTACAAAAGTTCCCCCGCCGTAACCCCATCCGGCAAACCGTCCTTTCCATCCCCCTACCGTCCTTCCCCCGAAAGTGGGAATCCAGAGCCCTCGGCTTTTCTGCATTCCCCTTTCCCCAAGAATGGCAGTAAGCAAGCCGCCAAATATACGCAATTGCCCCCAATTTACCCTTTCCCCTATTGACAACCCCTCAATCCATCCATTACCTTAACCCCCAAATCTTTAAACCCCCAGGAGGCAAATTTATGCCAAAACTTTTCTTGGCCGCGGCCTTAATTGTACTGATTTTCGCAGGGGGGGGGGTACCGCGATGCCCAAGCCCGCGGCGCTTCCATCCCCTGGGACTGCTCCGACTGGCAAGAGACCCCGGCCGTTGCCGACGCCGATGACGCCCGCGTCTCGATGATCCTCGAATCCCTCGCCGCCAACCGCGGCAAGTCCATCTACTGCGCCATCGACCAGTCCGACACCTAGACCAAGTCCGAAACCTGGCTTGCCGGCCGCGACCGCAACGAACGCGACGACACCGTCTATTTCGGCCAGCAAGGCAACTTCCGCGGCTTCCTCGCCGCCCAAGAGGGCTACCTCACTGACGGCGAATCCGGCGTTACCGGCGTCAGCCGCGAACTCATTTTTGAGTTCCCCGAGGAACCCCGCCGCGGCAAGAAAACCGTCCGCTTCCGGGTCGGCAGCGGCTCCGCCGATACCGATTATTGCCCGGATCGGGGTGGAAGTACCCGTGTTCCGGCCGACCGACCGTTCGGCAACCTGCTCTGCACCAACTATGGCGGCTTTCACGGCAGCTTTGCCGGCCGTGAGGACAGCGAGAATCGCGCCCGGAATGTCTATGCCGGCCAAGGTGACGGCGATACCGACTGGTCGGTCCACTGGCGCACCAACCTCCGTACCCACATTACTGAGCCAACTCGTCAAGGCAGTGGCCGGTTCCAGGACCCGGATTGGTGGATTGCCCAAGCGGAAGCCCGGGCCATCCCCGCCTGCCGGGCCCGGGGCGGGAAGTATGTCGAGGGTAGCGCCGATTTCGGCCGCGGCCATAACCGCGGCAACGGCCGGAACAATAACGCTAACGGGGACTACCACGGCTGGTTTTACGCCACTAATCCCCATGCGACCGCTTTTCAGTTTCAAGCCCGGGAAAGCCGCACTTGGAGCGCGGTTTGCAAGAAACGCGTCCGCCGCCGCTAACCCTCCCCACCCCAAAGGGGGGCGGGCCGTACCAAGCCCGCCTTCTCCCCAAACTCAAAAGTTTTGAGGGGGCGCGGGGGAACTTTATGTGACAGTTCCCCCGCCGTCTCCCCATCCTCCGGCAACCGTCCTGCCCCGGCCTTAACCGTCCTTCCCCCGAAAGTGGGAATCCAGAAAGGCCGAGGAAAGACGGTTTTTGTTTGCGGCAAAAGCCCTCCCCCGGCGCCAATTACCGGCATCCCAATTCCCCTGCCACCCTCGAAATACCCTTGCTCGCGGTTTGATTTCCCCTTGCTCGCGGTTTGATTTCGCTTCCACCGCAGCTCGATTTCAGTTCCATCGCAGCTTGTTATATCCCCCGGCAGCGAAAAGGCAAGGAACGGCAGCTTTGCCCCTCCCGGATTTCCCCCTGCTCTTGACCCTTAAAAGACCCCGTCAACGCCGCCGCCCGGTATGGCATTTCCCCCCTTAACGGTATAAAATGGACTTGCCACTACCGGCCGACTATGGGTATCCTAACCGCCGGTTCAGGAGATGAGTATGCCCGGGAAAATTATCGGCCTCACCGTCATTCTCCTGCTGGTTCTATCCATCGTCGCCACCGGCATCGGCGCGGTTGCCCAGGGCGGCAACCTTGACCCGCCCAACGCCAACGGCACGGCCTTGGCCCAATCCAGCACGGCCTCAGTTGCGGCAACCGCTGACGAAAACGCCCTCTACGCCGCCTTTACCTACGTTTGCCCCTTTCACTAGCCGGCGGTTTGGCCTTCGCGCCCCCCGCCCCCGCTTTCCCTGAACAACCTTGCTTGGGAGTAGTTTAATGCAGCCAGGGCTTTCCCCGGAAATCGACGGCCTCAAAAATATGATTCGCCAGATCGTGCGGGACGAGTGCGTCCCCTTGGAAGCCGAGTATCTGGCTAACCCGCCCCAGGAAGGCGTGGATGACGGCGGCCCCAAGGGTATCGCCGAAACCGTTATGGGCGTGGTCGGCTCCCTCTCCCCCGAAAAGTGGGTCCGCCTCAACCAGGTTTCCAAGGAAACCGGCATTTTCACTTCCTTTGTCCCCGAGCAATACGGCGGCGGCGGAATGGGCGCCCTCGGCCATGTGGTCCTGGACGAGGAAATCCACAAAAGCATCGTCCAGTTGCCCACTTCCCCCGTGCCGATGATGATGATTGGCTCCTGCACCCCGGAGCAGGAACAAAAGTATCTCTATCCCTCCATCCAGGGCGATCTCAACTACGCCTTCGGCCAGACCGAACCCCAAGCCGGCTCCGACCCCGGCGGAATGATGCAAACCCGGGCCGTCAAGGATGGCGACGACTGGGTCCTCAGCGGCACCAAGATGTTCATTTCCGGCGCCGCCACCGCCGACTTTCTCTTAGTACAAGCCGTTACCGACCCGGAAAAACGCCAGCGCGGCGGCATCACTATGTTTATCATCGACAATCCCACTCCCGGCCTCAGCTTCGAGCCGATCCGGGTCTGGATAGTCCCTACCCGCGCCCAGCAATATATGGTACATCTCGACGAAGTGCGGGTTCCCCAGACCCAGGTGTTGGGCGAAGTCGGAATGGGCTTCACCCTCGGTCAGCAGTGGCTGGTTCACCACGACCGACTGCTGCGCGGTTCAATGGCTTTGGGTATCCTCAGCCGCGCCCTCGAAATGGCTATCGACTGGGCCAAACAGCGCGTTACCTATGGCCGCCCCATCAGCGACCGTCAGGCTATTCAGTGGATGCTTACCGATGTCTATATCGACATTATGAACCTGCGCGCCGTTACCCGCGAAACCGCCGCCCGCGCCGACCAAGGCGAGGATGTGCGCGTCGAAGCCTCAATGATTAAATACTGCGCCGGCGAGTGGGGCTGCCGCAGCATCGACAAAATTATGCAGGTCTTTGGCGGTATGGGCGAAACCCTCGATATGCCCATCCCCCATTGGTATCACCTGCTCCGCCACGCCCGCATCGGCGGCGGCACCTCCGAAATTCACAAGTTCGTTATGGCCCGGGGCTTGCTCGATGGCCGGGTATCCTTCCAGGGTTAGCCTAACCGGCCGCCGGGTTAGCGGCGGCGGTCCGGCGGCCCCGTTTTCTCCGGGCCGCGGCCGCTGATGACCGCCGCTAATCCCTTCCGGCCCGGCAACCCTAACTGCGCCGGCCATGCCGCCTTGCCAGTGCAAGACCGCAGCGGCGTAGCCTACTGCTTCAACTGCATCATCGAGCATTTCCAGTCCCCGGCCTACAACCTGGCCCGCCGGATGCTGAACGATTGGGCTTTGGCCGAGGACGCCGTGCAGGACAGCTTTGTATCCGCCTATCGCGCCTTTCCCCAGTTCCGCGGCGACAACCTTTCCGCTTGGCTGATGCGTATCGTCGCCAACACCTGCCGGGATACCCTGCGCGCCCACCGCGCCCGTCCCTCCGTCCCTTTAGACCCCTTGCCCGACCTTGGCGACAACCCCGGCCCTAACATCCCTTCCGCCGCCAACCTGCCCTCTACCGCCGAAACCCCGGAGCAGCACGCCGAACGCAGCGAACTCCGCCGCGCTATCGCGGCCGGACTAGCCGCTCTCCCCGCCGAGCGGCGGCTTGCGGTGTTACTGGTCGATGTGCAAGGTTTCAGCTATGAGGATGCTGCGGCCGCCCTCAATTGCTCTTTAGGCACCGTCAAATCCCGCCTCAGCCGCGGCCGCAGCGAACTGCGGGATTACCTGCGCGCCGCCGGGGAACTTCTGCCCGCCCGTTTTCGTCAGGACGGTTAGGCTATGTGGATATTTGGCAAACACCGACATATCAACCCGGATACCCTTTCCGAGTACCTGGACGACCGCCTTTCTATCCGGGCCAAAGAGCGGGTTGACCGGGCCGTAGCTGCCTGCGCCCACTGCCGGGAGGAACTGGAAACCCGCCGGGTTACCCTTTTCCTGCTCCGGGAACTGCCGCCTATTCCGCCGCCGCGCTCTTTCACCTTGTCCGCCCCGCCGGTTACCGAACCGGTCCGTACTGCCGGCCCGGCAACTTCCCGACTGGCTGCCTTGCCGGCTTGGGCTTACGCCGGCGCCGCGGCCATGGCCGCCATCGCCCTTGCCCTCCTGCTACTGGTCGACACCGCCGGCCTGACCACCCCGCAAAACGGTTTCAGCGACCCAGAAGCCATCGCCGCCATCCCCCAAGCCGCCGCCGAACCGGCCAGCCCGGCCGCCCAATCCCAACCGGCACCCCTAACAGAATCTATGTCCGCCCCCGCCGCCGCCAGCGCCGCGCCGCAATCGGAACAAACCTTCCCCCAGTCAGCAGAACCCGCCCCAACGCCTGTAGAGAAAGCGGTAGAAGTAGAAGTTGCAAAAGAGGTAACCCGGGAAGTGCCGGCAGAAGTAACCACGGAATCAGCCAGCGTAGAAACCTCCGAACCAACCGGTGGCCCGAGTCCGGATTCTATGTCCTCCGGCGGCACGGCCGCCCCAGCCACCGCCAGTTCGGTATCCCCTCCCGCTCCGCCCCCGCAATCCGCCAGCATACTGGACAGCGCGCCCTCCGCGCCCGCCGCCACCGCTACCCCTCAAACCGCCCAAGTTGAAACCACCGCGGCCGTGCCGCAAGGTCCCGCCGCCGAACCCTCCGGCTACGCCAACGGCGCTAGAGGCCACCAGGGGTCGCAAGGTGCCGCCGGGTCAATGGGCGACTCTGTCGAACCACCGCCAACCCCTACCCCAATCCCGACGCCCACGGCGACGCCCCTGCCGACCTTGACGCCCACCCCAACAGCAGCGACGCCCACTGCCACCCCCACGCCCAATCCGACCCCGCCGCCGCCGTTGGACACCAGCGCAGCCGTCACCGGCATGGCATCCAGCGTAGCCGGTGCAGACGGCGCGGCCGGTGGCGCAATGCCGCCACAAGCCGGAATTGAACCTAATCCCGCATCAGAACCGTCCATCCAGGGCGCAGAACCGCCGCTGTCCCCGGAATCGGCAACACCACCCGCCGGCAGTAAAATCACCCTGCGCCTGCTCCAGGGAATCGCCGCCGCCCTGACCGTAGCTCTGCTAATCGCCTTTATCCTGAAATTGCGCCGCAACCGCCGGCCGTCCCCTTAACGGTTTCCCAGACCCACCACCGGGAACTTTCCCCGCCATCCCGCCGTCTTAACCTATACTTGGCTAATCGGCCAACAACCCAACCGGGAGGAGCCAAATAATGCGGATACCCAACTCTGGTAAAAAACTTCTGACCCTGGCGGCCTTGAGCATCGCCGCCCTGCTGCTGGCTTGCACCGCCCCGCAAAACCCGCCGGCCGCCATACCCGATACCCTGTCCGAAGCCCAGGCCGAAGTCGAAAAAATGGCCGCCAACCTCTCCCCGGCGGCCATGACCGCCGCCGTCAGCCAACCCGCCGCCCAAACCGGCATCTCCGCCGCCGGGCGCGGCGCCGCCAGCGCGCCCCCGGACTTGGCTGACCTGAACCTCGGCGTCGAAGCCTTCGCCGGCTCCGTCAAAGAAGCCCGCGCCGATGCCGCGGCCGCAATGACTGCCATCCTGGACGCCTTGCAAGCCAACGGTATCGCCGACCAGGACATCCGCACCGACTACTTCGACATCCGCCCCCAATACACCGGCCGGGAAATTACCCGCTGCCCCAACGGGGATACCGAATCCTCCGCAACGGCCGCCCTCTCCGGCATCGAACGCGGCGGTGAACTCGACGCCGGCTGCTATCAGGAATGGCAGCAAGTCCTGACCGGCTACCAAGTCAGCAACACCGTCAATGTCAAGGTGCGCGACCTGGAATCCCTCAGTCCGGTCATCGACGCTGCCACCGCCGCCGGGGGTGATTTGACCCGGTTCAACGGCTTGTCTTTTTCCATTGAGGATACCCAGGAATTGCAACAGCAAGCCCGCGCCGCCGCCGTTGCCGACTTGCAGGAACGCGCCGCCCAACTGGCCGAGTTCGGCGGCGTGGAGTTGGGGCAGCTTATCTACATCACCGAAACCAGCTTTGCCCCGCCTGCCCGCGCCGACTTGAGCAAGGTAGCAATGGCAATGGAATCCGCCGACGCCTCGGCCGGCCGCAGCACCCCCATCTCCGGCGGCCAATTGTCCGTCGAAGTAACCGTCCAAGGCACCTTTGCCATCCGTTAGACCCGGCAGCTTAACCGGGTTTCCTTTCCTTTAAGGAAACCCGGTTAAGTTGCCGCCCTTTCCCCAACACTATAAAATCATCCTCAACCCAGACTGCCCATCCGGGCATCCCGGCCTAAATCAGCCCATGGACCAAGTGACAATGGTACTCAGCGACCACTCCATCAAAGCAGCCCTCGGCGAAGGCCGCATCGTCATTCGCCCTTTAGACCCGGCGGACATCCAGCCGGCCAGCGTGGACTTGCGCCTCGACCGCAAGGTTCTGGTGTTCAGCAACTCCCGCCAGCCCTACATCGACATCAAGCAAAGTATGGAGCAGCTGACCGAAATCGTCGAAATCCCCGACGACAGCCATCCCTTCATCCTGCACCCCGGCGAATTCGTCCTCGGCAGCACCATCGAACACATCGAACTCCCCGACGACTTGGTCGCCCGGCTGGAGGGCAAAAGCTCCCTGGGCCGCATCGGACTGGTCATCCACTCCACCGCCGGCTTCGTTGACCCCGGCTGGAAAGGCAACCTCACCTTGGAATTAAGCAACCTATCCCGTCTGCCCATCACCCTCTACTACGGAATGAAAATCGGGCAGATTTCCTTCCTGCGCCTCACCACCCCGGCGGAACGCCTCTACGGCTCCCCCGACTTGGGCAGCAAATACCAAGGCCAAACCGAACCCACCGCCAGCCGCTCCCACCGCGACTTCCCGCAACCAGGGCGGTGAACTGAGCAACCCCCGGAGCGATGCCAATATGTGGCCGATGATTGCCGAAGCCGGCTTGCGCTGCGCCGAGTGCCGCCATAACATCCAAACGGGCCGCCTGTGCCTGTCGGAACTGCCCGAGGAAACGCCGGCCGGCGTCAGCCGCCGCGATTTCAAGAATTACTGCATCGGATGCCCCGAGTGCTGGCGGCAGGGCAAACACGCCTGCTATGTGCGCTATCTCGATGCCGGCGGCAATACCAGCAAGACGCCCCGCAGTCTGCCTTGCGCTCGCTGCGGTCGGCGCATTGGAGCGGGAGAAAAGGCTGGCGTCGACCGCTACTATGAATGGCCGGAAGCGGTGGACGAAACGGCCGGCGGCAAGTCTGCGGCATCCGTTATCGGAACGGTTACCGCGGCCGTCAGCATTGAGACCCTAATTCGCGGCATCCCCAACGGTTCTTTCGGTAACCTCAGCAACAGCTTGCAACAGAAGTTTGTGAGTGCCGGGTTGGGCGGCGAGCGCGGCGTCCGTACTTTGACCGAGGCGCAAGGTTTCTACCACGACAGCATACCCTATCCCATACGGAACTTGGGCGAGGGAGCAACACGACAATTCCTCGACGGCAAGGACGCCAGTCATATCCAATCTGTCCGCAACGCCCCGCATCTAGCCAGCGATTCCGGCAATAGTATCTGGGAAAACTCCGGCCTCAACCGCGCCCGGGGCGCTGAAAATATGACCAGGCCGGAGCTATGGCAAGCCCACGCCGGCAATGCCTTTGACGCGTCAACCATCGTGTTCCGGGAATGTCTCCAGACCGGAGCAATAGCCGCCTTTTACGCCAGTTTGCTGGAAGCCCCGGTAGCCGCCATTGAAAATTACTACCACTACCAGCGGGGACGAAAAACCGGCGAGGAAACCATCAAAGACGCTGCCTTATCCATTGCCAACCGGGGAGCTACCGGATTTGTTGTCGGTTTCGCCGTAACCGCCGCCGTAGCGTTAATCCCCGGCGCGGCTCCCTTGCTGGTAACAATTGCGCCCTTTCTGCTGCCGGTGGCAATGGGGTTGTACGGCTACAGCGCCCTCAAGCGCATTGAGCGGGCTATGGCCTATGACCTGCCCCTGCACCAAGTCGGCACCTACTTTTGCAGCCCCCGCTGCCACACCCGCTTTGCTTGGGAAACGGGCTACTCGGCCTTGATGCGGTGGGAGGAGAGCCGAAAGCTATCGCCGGAGACGGCGTAGCAGGCGTAACAAAGAATCATCCCTCCGGCAGTAGAAACATGGATCGGCCTCGGAATCAATCCACTCTCTGGTATAGCTAACTGCCTTAATCAGAGAGTTAATGCACTCCGGCAAAGGATGGCAATACACCTTGGCGTGGTGAGAGCAACCCGGACGGTGAACTTTGAGCGTCAGCTCATTCCAATGATACCCCAAATGACAGCGCATAAAACCTCCTAATATCCCTCGGTCAACTCCAGTTCCCAATCGCCGCCAGCAACGGCATAAAGCAGGTACTCCTTGCCGGGCTTAACTTTCAACGGAAGTTGCTCCAGATGAGTTTGGCCCTCGACTTTCACCACCTCGCACTCGTCCGTACCGTCCACGCTGATCAAGTTCACATAGAATTGACCGCCGCCATCGTACCTCAGCTCAGCCACAATCGGCTTGGAGCCCACCCGGAACGGGCCGGCAACAGCAGGCTTACTGCTACCCCTGACCTGGTAAGGAAACCGCACCGCCGTTTGGCCTAAGGTCGGCTGGAGCATATTGCAAATGAATTTACCCCCAGAGAAAACCTCCAAGTGATACTTGGTGCCAGGATGCGGATACCGCCGTTTGCCTTCAACAACCCGCCAAAGTCCAGTAACCTCATCACGTTTGCCAAAGTTAAAAAGGGTCTTGGGGCGGTTAGCGATACCGGGCTTATCCGGCACCAAAACCAGCTTACCGTCGTAGTACCCTTCGTGCTTGAAGGAGACGACCAATGCTCCCCGACTAAGGGTAAAACTGGGCGACCTCCAGTCACAAACACTCCGGTGCCTGCTTCCTAGTATAGCCCCAAGTAGAGGTATAGCCCCGGGTAGAGTTGCTTCCCAAACCCCAATCGAGATTCCCCGCATTGGGTCGTTAGCGAATCTCCAATTCGGACTTTCCGGCTCAAAAGGCGAAGCGAACTCCCAACGCGAACCCTGAACATCATCCAGCACGGCACACCTCAAGTCAAAGGATCGATGGCGGTTTATCCTAACACTGCAACTGGAATAATTCAATTCGGTATCCTATAATCGCAATTAACGGGAGGTCTATAACCTTTATGTCCACTTGCTCTCCGATGCACCGCGCCCTCTCCCTCGCCCGCCAAGCCCTCGGCAGTACCAGCCCCAACCCGGCAGTGGGCGCGGTAATAGTGCGGGATGGCATAATCGTTGGCGAAGGCTACACCCTCCCCCCGGGCCAACGCCACGCCGAAATCGGCGCCTTGGAGCAAGCCGGCGACCGGGCCAAAGGCGCCACCCTCTACACCACCCTTGAACCCTGCTGCCACTACGGACGCACCCCGCCTTGCATCAATGCCATCATCAACGCCGGCATCCGCCAGGTAGTCGCCGCCGCCATCGACCCCAACCCCCAAGTAGCCGGCCAAGGCATCGCCGCCCTCCAAGCCGCCGGCATCGCAGCAACCATAGACGAAACCGCTGGCGTTGCCGAACTTTACGAAGCCTTTGCCCAGCACATCACTACCGGTCTGCCCTTTGTAACCGCCAAGTTTGCTATGAGCCTCGACGGGAAAATCGCCACCTACTCCGGCGATTCCCAATGGATAACCGGCCCCCAAGCCCGGGCGCGGGTGCAGCAGCTCCGCCGGGAAAGCGACGCCATTATGGTCGGCATCAACACCCTGCTGGCTGACGACCCCTTGCTGACCGCCCGCAACGAATCCGGCCAACCTCGTCCCGTCCAACCCCTGCGGATTGTGCTGGACAGCCATTGCCGCACTCCGCCTACCGCTCGGCTGCTGCTAGAACCCGGCCGCACCCTCATTGCCACTTCCACCGCCGCGCCCCCGGACGCCGTCCACCAGTTGCAGCAAGCCGGCGCCGAAGTGCTGACCCTCCCGACAGACGCCGCCGGTATGGTTGCCATCAACCAACTCTTGGCTGAACTGGGCCGCCGCGGCATCGTCAGCCTGCTGGTCGAAGGCGGCGGCATCACTTTAGGCACCCTGTTTGACACCGCCCTGGTCGATAAGGTATATGTTTTCATTGCGCCGGTCATCATCGGCGGCCGCCAAGCCGCCTCGCCCATCGCCGGCCACGGCGTCGCCCGAATGTCCGAAGCCTGGCCGGTAACCCAAACCCATCTCCAGCAAATCGGCCCCGACTGGCTCATCACCGGCTACCCCGCCCGCAACACCCCTTAAAGAGACGACTTGATGTTGACTACCCAAAGCGTAGCGGTTACCGATGACGCCTTAACCGTCGAACTTGCTGACGGCCGCACCATATCCCTGCCCTTGGCTTGGTATCCGCGCTTGGCCCACGCCACCCGGCAGGAGCGGGACAATTGGCGGCTCATCGGCCAAGGGCAAGACATCCATTGGCCTGACCTGGACGAGGATCTCAGCGTCGAGGGCCTGCTGGCCGGCCGCAAATCCGCTGAAAGTCCCCAATCCTTTGCCCGTTGGCTCCAAGCCAAGCAAGCCGGCCACAACTTGACCCTGGACACCCTGACCGCTGACGCCAGTCCCGCGCGCTCCTGATCGCAACTAGCCCATCCCAAGGAACGAACCTTATGTTCACCGGCATCATCGAGGAAACCGGCTCCGTAATCGACCGCCAAGACTACGCCCTCACCATCCGGGCCGCAGCCGTCATCCCCAGAATGAAGCTCGGCGACAGCATCGCCGTCAACGGAACCTGCTTAACCGTCGTCCACTTTGACGCCGGCCAGTTCCAAGTGGACTTGGCCCCGGAAACTCTGCGCCGCACCGCCCTGGGTCAACTGGAAACCGGCAGCACTGTCAACTTGGAGCGGCCCCTTGCCATTGACGGCCGCTTGGGCGGCCACATCGTCCAGGGCCACATCGACGCCGCCGGCCGCATCACTTCCATTCGTCCCGAAGGCGATTGCTTCCTTTTCCGCATCCGCGCTCCCAAACGCCTGATGCCCTACATCGTCGAAAAGGGCTTTATCGCCGTGGACGGCATCAGCCTTACCGTCGTGGACAAAAGGGATACCTCTTTTACCCTGTCTGTGATACCATACACCCTACAGAACACCAACTTACGGGAGAAATCGGCCAACCACCGGGTCAACCTGGAAGTGGACATCCTCGCCAAATATGTCGAAAGCCTGCTTCCCCACTAGCCCGTCCCCTTGAACCGGCCCGCCGATTTCCGGGAGAAAAACAGGATTATGCCTCTGTCTAGCGTGCAAGAGGCCATTGCCGACCTCAAAGCCGGGAAGTTCCTTATCGTCGTTGACGATGAACGCCGGGAAAACGAGGGCGACTTGGTAATGCCCGCCGAAATGGTTACCCCGGAAGCCGTCAACTTCCTGGTCACCTATGCCCGGGGACTCCTCTGTATGCCTATGCTCGACCAGCGCCTCCGCGCCCTGGACATCCCGATGATGGTCAGCGAACACGCCCCGGGTGAAATGCCCACCGCCTTCACTATGTCCGTCGACTACAAAAAGGACACCACCACCGGCATTTCCGCCGGCGACCGCGCCGCCACCGTTCAAGCCCTCATCTCCCCGGCCGCCGCTCCTGCCGACTTTTCCCGTCCCGGCCACCTTTTCCCCCTCCGCTACCAGCCCGGCGGCGTCCTCGTCCGCCCCGGCCACACCGAAGCTATCGTTGACCTCTGCCGTATCGGGGGAATGTACCCCGCCGGCGTCGTCTGCGAAATAATGAACGACGACGGCTCGATGTCCCGGCTCCCCGACCTCGAGTCCTTCGCCCGGAAACACGACCTGAAAATCCTCAGCATCGCCCAGATAATCGCCTACCGCCGCCGCCACGAATCCCACATCGAACGCATCGCCGAAGCCCGCCTGCCCACCAAGCACGGCATATTCCGTATCTTCGCCTACCGCAGCCCCTTCGACCCCGGCGAACATATCGCCCTCACCATCGGCGACTGGACGCCCGACCAGCCCATCCTGACCCGCATCCACAGCGAATGTCTTACCGGCGATGTCTTCGGCTCGCGGCGCTGCGACTGCGGCGAGCAGATGAATCTGGCTCTCCAGATCCTCGGTCAGGAAGGCGCCGGCGCCCTCCTCTATATGCGGCAGGAAGGCCGCGGCATCGGCTTGCACAACAAAATCAAAGCCTACTCCCTCCAGGACGGCGGTCTGGACACCCTCGAGGCCAACCGGGAACTCGGCTTCGATGTCGATTTGCGCCACTACGGTATTGGCGCTCAAATCCTCTCCGACCTGGGCATCAAAAAAGTCCGACTCCTCACCAACAACCCCAAAAAACTGGCCGGCTTGGCCGGCTTTGAGGTGGAAGTAGTCGAGCGGGTTCAGGTCGAAGTCCCCCCCAACGACGAAAACCGCGCCTATCTCGAAACCAAGCGGGAACGGATGGGCCACATCCTCGGCTCCTGCTCCTGACCAAGCATCATCCCCCATAAATCCCGAAAGGATGCGCCGCCGGGCTGAAATTCAACCCCGGCGGCGCATCCTTCACGACCCCTGGCAAAAATTTCCCCTACAACCGGGAAATCAGGTAAGCCTCAATAAAGTCGTCCAAATCCCCGTCCAGCACCGCCTCCGGGTTGGTACTCTGGAAGTTGGTTCGGTGGTCTTTCACCGACTTGTAGGGATGCAGCACATAACTGCGTATCTGATTCCCCCATTCCGCCGCTACCCGCTCCCCTCGCAGCTTTGCCAACTCCTCCGCCCGCTGCTCGTTCTGCCGCGCCAGCAACCGCGCCAGCAAAATCCGCATCGCATACTCCCGGTTCTGATGCTGCGACCGTTCCGTTTGACAGGAAACGACAATGCCGCTGGGCAAGTGCGTCAACCGCACCGCCGAAGCCACCTTCTGCACATTCTGCCCCCCCGGCCCGCTGGAACGAAAAGTATCCAGCTTCACCTCCTCTGACCGCACCGACAACTCTTCCTCCTCTTCCCCGGCCGCCGGCAGCACCTCCACCTGAGCAAAGGAAGTGTGCCGCAAATGGTTGGGGTCATAAGGCGACAAACGCACCAGCCGATGCACTCCCCGCTCCGCGCTCAAGTAGCCGTACGCATAAGCCCCGCCCACTTCCAGCGTTGCGCTCCGCAAGCCGGCATCCTCCCCATAAGCCAAATCCATCACCTGCACCGGCCGCCGCCGCTTCTCCCCCCAACGGGCGTACATCTTCAGCAGCATCTCCGCCCAATCCTGGGAATCCGTGCCGCCGGCCCCGGCCGCTATCGACACAATGGCCGGCCGGTCATCATACGGCCCGGACAGGGTAAGGGTTATCTCCTCCCGGGCCAAGTCCTTGCCTAACTGTTGAACCGCCGCCGCCAGCTGCTCCTCCATCCCGGCGTCGCCATCCTCCATCGCCAGTTCCGTCAGCTCCAGCAGCATCGCCGCTTGGCTCTCCAGCCCCCGCCACAAAGCCGCCGTTTCCTTCAGCCGGCCCAACTGCTGCATCTGCCGCTGCGCCGCCCGCGGGTCATCCCAATAGCCCGGCGCGGCCGCCTCCCGCTCCAGCCGGGCTATCTCCGCCTCCTTCCCCGCCAGGTCAAAGCCGCTCCACAACCGACTCGATTTTCTGAACCATCCCCAACAGTTCCTGCCGCAACTCTTCCATCAATCTATCCCTCAACGGCCGCAGCCGATCAAACTCTACCGCCCATTATAAATTGTCCCCCAACCTTTTGCCAGAACCGCCCCCAGCCCTTACCGCCCCACCGTCAGCTCCACGGACCAAAACTCCCCCTGACCAGGAACATACTGCCCGGTCCGTATTTCTGCTATCGGGTAGTCCGGCAGCGGAACTATTGCCAAACACTCCCCGTCCGACCAGCCGCCGTAACCGGTGAAATCGAAATCCCGGTTGTCAAACCCTAATCCCCACCGCTCCGGCGGCAGTGCCGTCGCGTCCACCGGGAACAGGTGCAAAAAGAAACGGGTTTCCCAATCCGCCCGGGTACAGTCCGACTTCGCATAAATTAACCGCTGGCCGCTCAGCAGCGCCTCAAAAGCTCCCGGAAAGGACGCTTGCCCCCGTTCCTCCCGCAAAGTTGCCGCTAGATCCCGCAGACCCGGCTGCGCCAAGTTGTGCAGTTCATTCCAGACCACTCTATCACCGCGCCGCTGGCCGGCCACCACATCGGCAACCGCATAATCCGGCAGCCGCGTCCGCGCCAAGCATTTTCCGTCAAACCGTACCCCGTAAAGCCTTGCCACCGGGACAAATGCCGCCGGTCCATCCTCGTCTCCGGCCGCCCCTTCCGCCGCACGCGCCATTACAAAGAACTGCCCGGTCAAATCCCCCGCCGGGCATTCCTCCCGAACCCAAGTCAAGGTCTTGCCCGCAAGGTACACATCGTAATCGGCGCGGATAATCGGCTCCCCGGCGGTTGTCTCCCGGTAAAGCTCTTGGTACCCGGCGGCCAAAGACGGCTGCAATCGCGCCGCATTCACCGCCCGGACGCCCAGCAGCGTGTTATTGTAGGCTTCAACCGTATAGACATCATTAAATACTCCCGGCGACAGGTCATTCAAGTTGCGCCGGTGATCCCAGTCATAAACCAAATAATAGTCCACTTCCCGTTCCAACGGATTCACCACCAGTCGCTCCCGCTCCGCCGCCGGTAAAATGTCCGTCAACAGCGTCGTACCGGCAACATATACTATTTCCCCCGGGTGTTGGTTCAGTATATATTCCAACCCTTCCCGATGCGCCGCCCGGTAGTAATCCAGATCGTACTCCCGTTGCAGCTGTCCCGGCGTAGTCCGATCCACCAGAAAGTTGAAATAGACCTGCTGCTGCGGATGCAGCTGCGCCATCTGGAGAACAATCAGCCCGATTCCCACTCCGGTCAAGGCATACAGCCCGCCGCGCCAAACCGGCCGCCGGGCAAACGCCGCCGCCATCCGGTACAGCCCGAACACCGCCAGCAAGCCGAAAGGCGCATAGATAAAAAAGAGATGCAACCAGTCCCGATACAAGTTGGCTTGCAGCAGGATCACCGCCGCTATCGGCAGGACAAAGCAGGCCAGCAGCAGCAAGCCAAAGCGCAAATCGCTGTTGCGGAAAACCGCCCCCGGCCGCGCTAACCCGCGTCCCACCACCACCGCCATCCCCACTATTCCCAGCAGTAGAATCAGCGGCGGCGTAGTAATGGCAAACCAGACCGGTATATACTCCGGCGGTACTGCGGTGGCGTGAACCGGCGCGCCCTGGAACCGGGTATATATATGCGTCGGAAATTGCGCCATCCCCGCCAGAGCTTCCCCAAAATGTCCGATGGGGTTGCTCCACAAGTAAGGCCAAGTAGCATAAAGGGTTAGGACCGCCGCCAGCGCAAAGACGCCGCCGGTCGCCAATACCCTTTTCCGTCCCCCTGACCCGGCAGCATAAAACAAGTCCAGCCCCCGCAGTGCCACCACCGCCGGAAACAGCATTGCCCCCACAATGCGAAAGTTGGTCAGCAGTCCCACCCCGATACCGCAAAGAATAAACGCCCCGAGCGTCTCTTTTCGAAATGCCCGGTGCGTCAGATACAGGGCAATCATAAACATACTGAGCAGGGGCAGGTCTTTGCTGTTAAAAAAAGAATGGGCGTAAAGGCGGGGATGCAGCAAAAACAAAAGCATGGCCAAAAGCGCCAGCAGTCGCCGGTTGAACATCCGATAAACCAGCAAATAGCAAAAAAAACCGCCGCCGATGAAAAACAGGTGCGTCAGCAGATGGCGGCTCAGGTAGATGGCGCGGGTATCCTCCAGCCCCAGGATCCGCTCCAGCAAAAGCAACGGCGCCTCAAAAGCAACCCCGTAATACCAGTCCGTATAACGCCGCGGCGCATAATCATTGCCCAAGACATAGTCCACGGCGCTGGCCCCAATAACCCGCTGCCAATCCTCATCCAGCGACATCCCGTAATCATCCAGAACCGCCAACCCCGCCACGAAAAACAGGGCGCACAGCAACGCCGGGCTCGCGACGGTCAGCCACTTGACCGCCGCCCGCCGCCGGCCGGAACGCCGGAACATCTCGAACATGGATTTAATCGCCACCGCCCGGATTATAGCATAGGCCGCCCTTCCTTCCGCGCCCCTTGCCCGGCTTGCCCGTAAGGGATTAGCCCCCCTACACCACCAGCCGCGCCCCCTTCGGCCGCGCCTTTCCCCCATGCACCGACGGCTCCGCGCACCACTTCGCCGCCAACCGCCTTACCCCCTGATACACCGCCTCCGCAAACCCCAGCAAATCGCCCACCACCCGCTTATCCAGCAACGCCCGGTTCGGGTCCACATCCGCCAAGTAAGCCGGCAGCAGTTCCTTATCCCGGAACTCCTCAAAAATCTCCCGGGCCGTGGCAAGTTGGGCGTCGGTCAGGGAGCGCAGGTCGAGACTGGGTAGGGCGTCTATCGCGCTGACCGTTATGTCTCCCCTACCGGCAACTTGGCGGTTGGCGTGCCACCAATAGCAAATCAGCCCCAAAGTGCTGTTGCCCCACACTATAAAGGGGTAATCAAAGGACGAATCAGCAAACTTTACAGTCGGCCAACCACGGCCGCCCATACTTTCCCTTTCGGTAAAGGCCGCCGCTAGTGGCTGGGAGTTAAAACGAAACCCTCTACTGATGTGAACCCGGCTTGCCGTATCCCAAATGCCAGCTGCTTCCTGCTCCATACCAATCTGTACCAGCAACTGCAAATCCGGTTCGCAGACCAGATGAGTCTCTTTCTTGGCGTCGTGATTCCAGAGACAAGGATAGTTAGCCGTATCGCTGGGGTTGGTTTTGGTAAAGGGAGCCGGGTGCGGCGGGCCAAGGATAAGACGGTCAACCAGGCCGCGTTGTCCGATGGTGGAGAGGGTAGTAGTGGGGAGTGGGAGAGGGTTTTGGTAGGTGGGGAGCCAGAGGTGGGAGTTGGTAAGGGCGTGGGCTACTTGGGCTACCGATAGGTCCTGGATACGGACAGAGTTCCACGTCGGTAAAACCGACTATAGTCGGTTTTACCGACGCAATTTCGGCGAAATTTTCCGTACCTATGTTCAAGACTGCGCCGCCGTACGGGCCGTCCTCGATACCCCGGACATACTGAGCCGCCACCATCTCTTTAGCAATTTCAGCGGCGGCCGCCAAGCCGGGCGGCCGGCGGCGCAGGGAAGTAAAGCGCGCCGGCTCCGCCGGGATTTCCTCCGGGCGTAGTTTCCGGGCTACTGCCAGACATTCCGCCATACCGGTGTCAGCGGAAAAGGACAACTGGTCGTTATCCGCGGCGGCAATGCTCAACACTTCCAAATCGGTATATTCATCCGCCAGTAGCTGTCGAAACTTATCCCAAGAAGTGCCGGCCGATACCGACAGCGGCAGCACAAAAGCCAGCACACCGCCGGGCTTGAGCTTGCGGTGCGCCAGGGCGGTAAAAGCCGAGGCTAACCCGGCCTTGCCGTCATAGCAGCTATTCTTGCCCAAGTCCCGCATCCGCTTGCCCATCGCATCCATATCGGCTTTGCTGGCGTCAAAAGCGGCAAAGGCCGGGTTGACCACCGTGGCATGGGCGCCCTCGTGGTTAGTGGCCCGGGTAAAAGGCGGGTTCATAATCACCAGGTCAAAGCCGCCATCCGGGATTTGGGCAATCACCTGCGCCGCCGTTTCCTCGCCAACGCTGCCGGTGCGGAGCGCCGGGTCGCTGGTGTTGAACAGGGTTTGCACCGCCGAACTTTGCAGCAATTCCAGCGAACCCAGCTTGACGCTGCCATCCTCCTGCCGACCGTAGGGCATCGTATAGAGCCGGGACTGCCCGAACTGCACCTCCGGCTGCATCCCGGACAAGGTGGAACCGGTAATGTGAATGGCGGACGGCATCACATCACAGCCGTACAATACTTCCTCGAGCATAACCGGATGCAGTCGCGCCGGGTCGCCGCCGGCTTGCTGATATTGGGCGGCAATGCGGTCATACACCGCCGACAGCAGCGCGCCGGTGCCGCAAGCAAAATCCCCCACCCGCAGCCGGCCGATGGCATCCGCATCCGCCCAATCCACTCCCTCCAGTTTCGCCACGGCCAGCCGGGCCAGCAGCGCCGCCGACTCCGGCCGGGTGTAAAAAGTCGCCAGATACTTGCGGTCCGCAATCAGCCGCTGGAAAACCCGCCCGGTCAAATCGTGGGCATTGTCCACCCCGGCGGCCGCCACGGCTTGCGCCGTCGGCCGCAGCACATCCAGCACTCGGGCGGCGGCATCGGATGGCAGCTGCGTCAGCAGGTCTTTGGCAATGGCGAAAATGGGGTAGTAGTTGATTTTCAGGATACCCTCCCACGCCGCCAGCACCGCATCCTGCAAGGTAGGATCCGCCGGCCCGCCCAACTGCCGCAGATGCTTAACGGCGGGGTGCATCCCGGCAATGCGCTCGTGAAAGACCAGGGCATTAGCCAGGATAGCGCAAGCCATCCGCCGGGTTTGCGGCACATTGGACATTCCCAGCAGGGCGGCCAAATCGGCGGCGCTGCCAGGACGCGATTTCGCCATATCGTCCAACCATTCGGCCGCCCGCTCGATGCCGTTTTCCAAAGTTTCCGCCGCCCGCTCCACCTCTTGCTGCGGCACCGAAACCAGCCGGATCAAATCCGCCAAATCGCCCACGGAGCCGGTAAGCCATCCGGCCCGGGGAAAAGGATTGCCTTGCTGATAGAGAACCCGGTACGACAAGGCGGCCTGTTCCACCGCCGCCGTCACATCGTACGCCGCCTCCACCGTCGCCGGGTAGCGCACCGCAATGGCCGCCTCAATGGCCCGGCCGTCCCCGGCAATGTTCAGCCCCAACCGCTCCCGGGCATCCTGCTCCACCGTGGCCGCCGGCTCATATTCCGCCTCGACCACCACCGGCGCCCGCCCGCGCCCGGTAATCAGCACATCCGAATGGCGGCCCGGATAGTCGGCAAAAGTCTGCGTATTTTCCGCCAGCACCGTACAGCCCGGTAGCATCCGGCGCAGCAAATTGCCCAAGGCATTATTGGCGTTAGGTTCCGTCTGGCGCGGCATCATAGCGTTACCCTTTTGCCCGGTTTGCGAATTACCAGCCGGGGCAATAGTAGCACAATTCTGCCCGCCGGCAAGCAGCAGTCTGACCGGACAGAACCTCCTACAACCCCGCATTGCCCCCAAAGCCTATCCGGTGCTAGAATCCCATCGCCTACCCTGAAACTTGCCCCGGGAGTCTCACCCCTTGGCACTGCTGACCATCGCCCTCCTCGGCATCCTCGCCTACCTCCTCGGCGCCATCCCGCCGGCTTACTTGCTGGTACGGGCGGTCAAAGGCGTCGACCTGCGGGAAGTCGGCAGCCGCAATGTCGGAACCCTGAACACCTACCACCAAGTCGGCTTATGGGGCGCCGCCTTGGTACTAGCCATTGATGTCGGCAAGGGCGCAGTAGCCGCCCTGCTCCCCGCTTGGGTCAACGCCGCCGGTTGGGCTGACCTGCAGCCCTGGACCGTCTATGTAACCGCCCTATTGGTCGTCGCCGGCCACAACTGGACTTTCCTGCTCCACTTCCGCGGCGGCAAGGGGGCCGCCAGCATCATCGGCATCTGCCTGGCCTTCGTCCCGCTGCCCGCCCTCCTTGCCCTGCTTCCCGGCATAATCGCCGTTATCCTCGCCCGCAATGCCATCGTCGGCTTGGCCGTCGGCTATATCCTCATTAACCTCCTGGTCATCGCCGCCGCCCTTTTTAACCTGCACTGGCTCATTCCCAACCCCGGCATCTACCACATCGGCTTGTGCCTTATGTTGACCGCCGTTGTTGCCATTTCCTACGCCATCTCCATCCGCTACCAACTCCGCAACGCCCTCCGCCATCGCAACCTGCGCGCCGTTTTCTACGGCTCCCCTCCGGCCGAAAGTTAGCCCCAAGCCTGACCTATCCCCGACAACCCGGTTCTCGGCTAATACCATTATTCCCCGGTCTTGGTTATAATAAACAATCGGCAAATCACCCGTTGCCCGCCACTTCACCGCAGGAAGTCAATATGCTCGACCACGCCGCCCTCGACCCTACCAGTAACGACGCCGCCCAGGCTTTGCGCCACCGAATGCGCCACTCCGCCGCCCATGTTATGGCCGACGCCGTCCTCAAACTCTTTCCCGAAGCCAAAATGGGCATCGGACCCCCCACCCAGGACGGCTTTTATTACGACTTCGACGTTTCCCGCCCCTTCACTCCCGAGGACTTGACCAGCATCGAAGGACTGATGCGGGAAACTATCGCCGCCGGCCAACCCTTCCAACGCGAGGAAGTCAGCCGGGCCGCCGCCCAGCAGCTTTTTGCCGACCAGCCCTACAAACTCGAAATTATCGCCGACCTGCCGGCTGAAACCACCCTCAGCATCTACCGTCACGGCGACTTTATCGACCTCTGCCAGGGGCCTCATGTCGCCGCCACTGCCGACATCACCGCCGTCAAACTGCTCACCATCGCCGGCGCCTACTGGCGCGGCGACGAGCGCCGCCCGATGCTCCAGCGCATCTACGGCACCGCTTGGGAAAGCCGCGCCGCCCTCGACGACTACCTGCACCGCCAGGAGGAAGCCGCCCGCCGCGACCACCGCATCCTCGGCCGCGAGTTGGGCCTCTTTTCCATCCACGAGGAAATCGGCCCCGGCCTTATCGTCTGGCATCCCAAAGGCGGCGTAGTCCGCAGCCTCGTCGAAGACTACTGGCGCGATCTGCACTACCGCCACGACTACAACATCGTCTATTCCCCCCATATCGGCCGCGCCCGCCTCTGGCAGACCAGCGGCCACCTCGACCACTACCGGGAAAGTATGTACGCCCCCTTGGAAGTGGACGAACAGGAATACTTCCTCAAGCCGATGAACTGCCCCTTCCACATTATGGTGTACCGCTCCGCCCTCCGCAGCTACCGGGAACTCCCCCTGCGGATTGCCGAACTCGGCACCGTGTACCGCTACGAGCGCAGCGGCGTCCTCCACGGCTTGATGCGCGTCCGCGGCTTTACCCAGGATGACGCCCACATTTTCTGCCTCCCGGAACAGGTCGAGTCCGAAGTCGGCGGCGTACTGGACTTGACCTTTGAGCTGCTTGACGCCTTTGGTTTCACCGACTTTTCCATATCCCTCTCCACCCGCCCGGCCAACTACGCCGGGGAATTGGCGATGTGGGAACACGCTACCGAATCCCTGCGCCGCGCCTTGCAGCAGCGCAGTCTGACTTTCGACATCGACGAAGGCGGCGGCGCCTTTTACGGCCCCAAAATCGACATCAAAATCCAGGACGCCCTCGGCCGCGACTGGCAATGCACCACCATTCAGTTCGACTTTAACCTCCCGGAACGCTTCAACCTCACCTTTATGGACGCCGCCGGCGCCCGCAGCCGTCCCTATATGGTGCATCGCGCCATCCTCGGCTCCCTCGAACGCTTCCTCGGCGTCCTGATTGAACACTACGCCGGCGCTTTCCCCCTCTGGCTGGCTCCCGTCCAAGCCCTAATCATCCCCATCGCCGACCGCCACCACAACTACGCCCGCCAGCTCAAAACCCGGCTGGAAAGCCACGGTTTCCGCACCGAAGTGGATACCCGCAACGACCGGATGAACCAGAAAATCCGTGACGCCCAACTCCAGAAAATCCCCTATATGCTGGTCATCGGCGACCGGGAACAAGAACAAGACGCCGTATCCGTCCGCACCCGCGCCGGCGGCAACCTCGGTGCAATGCCCTTAACCGAACTGGTGCAGCAAATGACCGCGGAACGCACCCAAAACTAGCGGCGACCGACCCAATCCGCCGTGCAGACGGCCGGTTTAGTAATCCGCAGAAAACGGAGCATATCCTATGGAACGAAACATCCGGGAGTTTTTGAGAGAAACCGGTGCCGGCGGGTTGCAAGCCCGCGGCGTCCTTTCCCCGCACCGGCGGTACAGCTACTTGCTTCAAGGCGTCAATGTCGATCCCCTTATTGGGTTGATGCGCGAGCAGGGCGTGACCAAAGTGACCTCTCACGATGGCAAGTGGTTTTTGACCGCCAAAGGAACCTTCGGTAACCCCAAGTCCCGGGAAGCCAAGCGCGGCTCCGTCAAGAGCCTCGCGGTTACCGGCAACGTGTTCTGGGGGCAGAACCCTTACATCAACCCTTACTTCGAGCCGGCCCGCGCCGACCCCGCTGCCCGTTTTGTCTCCAGCAGCGTTCAACCCTTGGCGCGGATTACCCTTAACCCGGAAGTAATGGGCGGCAAGCCCTGCATCCGGGATACCCGGGTCAGCGTCGCCACTATAGTTGAAATGATTGCCGCGGGGCATTCCCCTGCGGAAGTATTGCAGTCCTACCCTTCCCTGACCGCGGCGGACCTCCAGGAATCTCTGGCCTATGCCGCCAAAAAGGTTTCCCAAGTGAACACCTACCTTTTCCGCGTTGAAGTGGAACAAGATGACGATGGTCGTTGGGGGGCAGTCGTTCCCGTTTTGCCCGGCTGCAACGCTTGGGGCTATACCCGCGCCGAGACCCTCGAAGCCTTGCAAGAGAACGCCCAAGCCTATCTCGAAGTTATGGAGGAGTTCGGCGATCCCCTTCCCCCCGAAGCTGAGCAAGAGTCCCGGGCCTTATCCGGGGAAGTAGTAGCCGTTACCCTATGAGGGAACCCGGGCGGCTGGTACACCTGCTCCGCAACACCCCGGTTCGGGAATTGCTGCACGCTCTGGAACGCGACGGGTTTATCCTGCAAAGAACTACCCGAACCGGCGGCCATATATACCAGCGCCCCGATGGCCGCCGTACCGTTATCCATTACCACCGGGGCCGTGATACCCTGGACCGAAAGACCCTGGCCAGCGTACTCCAGTCAACCCACTGGACCGAATCCGACCTCCACCACCTCGGCCTCCTCTAACCTCACCCGGAAATTGCCAAAAGGACACAATCCTATGCCCAACCGCCTCATCAACGAAACCAGCCCCTACCTCCTTCAGCACGCCCATAACCCCGTGGACTGGCACCCTTGGGGGCCGGAAGCATTGTCCCGCTCCCAAGCCGAGGACAAGCCCATCCTCCTCAGCATCGGCTACTCCGCCTGCCACTGGTGCCATGTAATGGAGCGCGAATCCTTCGAGGATGCCGCCATCGCTGCCTTGATGAACGACCACTTCATCAACATCAAGGTTGACCGCGAGGAACGCCCCGACCTCGACGCCGTCTATATGGAAGCCGTCCAGATGCTCACCGGCAGCGGCGGCTGGCCGATGACCGTCTTTCTCACCCCCCAGGGCCAGCCCTTCTATGGCGGCACCTACTTTCCTCCCGCCGACCGCTTCAATATGCCCGGCTTCCCCCGCATCCTTCAAGCCGCCAGCGAAGCCTATCGCAACAACAAAGGTGAAATTACCCGGGTTACCCAACAACTGACCGCCCAAATGGGCCGCGCCGGCCACTTGTCCCGCGGCGGCGGCCTTTTGACCGAGGACATCCTGCACCATGCTTATTCCCACCTGGCTGCCAACTTCGACTACCAGAACGGCGGCTTTGGCGCCGCCCCCAAGTTCCCCCAGCCCATGACCCCGGAATTCCTGCTCCGCTACCACCACCGCGGCCCCAGCCCCCGTTCTCTGGAAATGGTCGAGTTGACCCTGGAAAAAATGGCTTACGGGGGAATGTACGACCAGATTGGCGGCGGCTTTCACCGCTACTCCACCGATGCCTACTGGTTGGTGCCGCATTTCGAGAAAATGCTCTACGACAACGCCTTGCTCTCCCGCCTCTATCTCCACGCTTGGCAGCTTACCCGCCGGCCCCTCTACCGCCGCATTGCCGAGGAAACCCTCGATTATGTGCTGCGCGAAATGACCGACCCGCAAGGCGGCTTCTATTCCGCTCAGGACGCCGACAGCGAAGGCGTCGAGGGTAAGTTCTTTGTCTGGACGCCGCAGCAGTTGCCGGAAATCTTGGGCATTGCCGACGCCGACCTCTTGGGCCGCTATTACGGCGTTACCCCAGCCGGCAACTTCGAGGGTGCCAACATCCTCCATGTAACTCGCGACCCGGAAACCTTTGCCCCGGGAACAGAACATCCCCCAAGAACAACTGGATTCCCTTATCGCCCGTGGCAAAGCCGCCCTCCTGGCTGCCCGCGAACAGCGCATCCACCCTTTCCTCGACGACAAAGTAGTAGCCTCCTGGAACGGATTGATGCTCCGCAGCTTTGCCGAAGCCGGCGCCGCTTTCAACCGCCTCGACTACTTGCAAGCCGCCGCCCGCAACGCCGCCTTCCTCCTCGACCAGATGCTGGCGGACAACCGCCTGCTCCGCACTTGGCGCGCCGGACAAGCCAAACTCCCCGGCTTTCTCGAGGACTACGCCTGCGTTGCCGACGGCTTGCTGGCTCTCTACGAAGCCGACTTCAACCCCCGTTGGCTCCGCCAAGCCATTGCCCTGACCGACACGATGCTTGACCTCTTTTGGGACGACGGTATCGGCGGCTTCTACGACACCGGCCGGGAACACGAGACCCTGGTTACCCGCCCCCGCGACATCTTCGACAACGCCCAACCTTGCGGCGGCTCCGTAGCCGCCGAAGTGCTGCTGCGCTTGGCCCTGTTCACCGGCAACAGCGAATACGAACGCAAAGGCGCGCTGCCCCTGCGCTCCTTGCACCAGCTAATGTCCCAAGCCCCCGGCGGCACCGCCTACTGGCTCGGCGTCCTGGATTTCTACCTTGCCCAGCCCAAAGAAATCGCCCTTATCGGCCCCGGAACTGACCCGGCCACCCGGGAGTTGCGGAACGCTATCTTTGGCCGCTACCTCCCCAACAAAGTGGTAGCGGGACAGGACACCGGCTTGGCCGCGCCCGACGCTGCTACTACTGACCCCGCCGGAATACCCTTGCTGGAAAACCGGGGTATGGTGGACGGCAAACCGACCGCCTATGTCTGCCAGAATTATGTCTGCCAACTGCCGGTTACCGACGCCGCTGCTCTAACCGCTCAGCTCGCTAGCTAAACCTCGTGGTATCCCGATTTGGTCTGCCTGCAGCTGGCGTTGATTAATTTCAACAAACATTGAGCATACCTAGCCGGCTACCGATGAAGTCGGGGTAGCCGCGGAGGAAGTCTGCGATGGTTGCGGTGCGGCGGCCTTCGAGCTGGACTTGCTGCGGGACAAGAATGCCTTGGGCGGTGGCTATACCGGCGGGGGTTGCAGTGGAGTTCAGAGGAATTACTTGGCCTGGGGCGGCGTTGGGATAGTCGGGTTGGTCGAGGGCGGTTACGGATAAGAGTCGGAGGGATTTGTCTTGCCATTGGGCAGTCAAGCCAGGCCAAGGAGTAAAGGCGCGGCACCTTCGCTCAAGGGCAGTGGCGGTCAAACGCCAGTCGGCAATACCATCAGCGCGCTCCAGTTTGCGGGTAGTGGTGGCTCGGGTTTCATCTTGGGGCTGGGCGAGCAGCTGTCCGGATACCCAAGGATTGAGGTTATCGAGCAGGAGTTGGACGCCCAAGGCAAAGAGGGCATCGGTCAGAAAATCGGCGGTCTCATTGCCGGTCAAGGGATAATCCTGTTGGGCCAAGATAGGGCCGGTGTCCATTCCGGGATCGAGGAGCATCAATGTTACGCCGGTTACGGCGGCGCCGTCGAGGATAGCAGTAGCGACGGGAGCAGGGCCGCGGTAGCGGGGCAATAGGGAAGGATGAATGTTAAGGCAGCCGTAAGGCGGAATAGCCAATACCTCCGGGGGGAAGTAGTTTGCCATAGGCGGCAACGATGATGACATCGGGTTGCAAGGCTTCAAGTTCCTGCCGGGCAGCGGCCGAGCGGAACGAGTGAGGTTGAAAGACCGGGAGTTTCCGGGCTTGGGCGGCGGCCTTAATCGGAGTAGGTTCGGTGGGACGGCCCCGGCCCCGGGGCCGGTCGGGCGAAGTATAGACGGCGGCCAGATTGACGCCCGGGTCGTTGTCGAGAGCGGTTAGAGCGGGGACTACGGCCGCCGGGGTACCCATAAATATGAGGCGCATAGCAAACTCCGGGTTGGGCGATTAAGAGGGCTGAGGGGTTTATTATCCCGGCTAGATTTGCCGAGGGCAAGGCTGGCGAATGGCTCCATTCCACTTTGGGGCTCATCCTCCTATAGTTTGCAGCGGTCAGTCCCCAATCCTACCCCCCTTGCCACCGTCCCCCCTTTCCGCTATCCTAACCCCCAACAAACTCCAAATCCCCAAGGAGCCGCCCCAAAAATGAACATCCACGTCTACACCAACCCTGGTTGATTCAGCTGCCGGACGCTCGAGGAATTCCTCGCGTCCCATAATGTTCAGTATGAACATCACAACATCCCCGCCGACCCCGACGCCCAAACCTTCCTCCACCACCACGGCGTCAAATCCGCCCCCGTAACCGTCATCGACGGCCAAATCATCATCGGCTACCAACCCCGCAAACTCATCGCCACCCTAAACCTCGACGCCCAAGTCGACCTCTCCGGCCGCGCCCTCTGGATGGCCGACAAATACCACCGCATCCTCAATGCCGCCATCCGCGCCACCCTCCAACTTACCCCCGACCAACTCCAGCAAGAAGTCGCCTGGCGGCCCGAAACCCTCCGCGACACCCTCCTCCACATCCTCTCCTTCCCCGAACTCGCCTGGCTCAGCCACCGCACCGGCCAAATGACCACCGACGATATGCAGGCTTGCCGCCAGCGCCTCGCCCCGGTCCACACCCCCCAGCAAATCGCCGACTACGGACAAGGCGTCATCAACAGCATCACCGCCTTTCTCCAAAGCAGCGACACCGCCGCCTTCAACCGCATCGTCCCCGCCCACTACGGCGGCGAAGTCACCGTCGAGGAACTCCTCAACATCATCCTCAGCCACAGCGCCCACCACCTCAAACAAGTCTATTGGTTTATGGAAAGCACCCTCGGCATCACCCCGGTCGATCCCGCCACCGACGACGACTTCGCCGGCATCTTCACCCCGGAAACCCTCATCTAACCCGCCGGACAGCCCAAACTTCTCAACCGTCAACCCGTCATACCGTCATTCCCGTGAAATAGGACCGACCTTCGTACCGTCATTCCCACGAAAGTGGGAATCCAGAAAATACCCGACAAACAGGAGTTTCACCCATGACCCACTACACCCCCGACCAGCAATTCCCCGTAACCCTCCAGGAACGCGAATACCGCAACGCCGGCAGCGTATCCTGGGGCGTAACCCTCTACCTCCCCCAAGGCCGCGGCCCCTTTCCCGCCCTCCTCGATGTCCACGGCGGCGCCTGGAACCGCGGCGACCGCAGCAACGACGCCGTAATGAACCACGCCCTCGCCGCCAGCGGTATCGTCGTCGCCGCCATCGACTTCCGCCTCGCCCCCGACCATCCCTATCCCGCCCAAGTCCAGGATGTCAACTACGCCGTCCGCTGGCTCAAAGCAACCGCCCCCGACTTCAACGCCGACCCCGAAACCATTGGCGGCCTCGGCGCCTCCAGCGGCGGCCACACCCTCATGCTCAACGCTATGCGCCCCCACGACTCCCGCTACACCGCCCTCGCCTTGCCCGCCGCCGGCACCGACGCCTCCTTGGCTTATACCCTCTGTTGCTGGCCCGTCCTCGACCCCTACGCCCGCTACCTCTACGCCCAGGAAGCCAACAACGACCGCCTCGCCGCCTCCACCGAAGCCTATTTCCTGAACCAGGACGCGATGCGTGAAGCCAACCCCCAGCACATCCTCGACCGCCGCGAACCCGTCCAACTGCCGCCCACCCTCCTTATCCAGGGCACCCGCGACGACAACGTCCCTATGTCCATCCCCGAAAACTTCACCGCCGCCTACCAAGCCGCCGGCGGTAACATCCAACTCGAAATCTTCCCCGATCAGATCCACGGCTTCGGCAACACCCCCGGCCCCGCCTCCGACCGCGCCCTCAGCCTGATGAAATCCTTCATCGCCCACCAGCTAACCCCCACCGCCGCGGCCGCCGCCGTCTAACCCACCCCTATACCATCCCGTATCACTAACCGGCGTCATTCCCGTAAATTTCCACCGTCCTTCCCGTGCCAACGGGAATCCAGAACCCGCCAAAGCAGCACCTTTCCGCCCCTCCGGCGCAAGCCCGGAATGGGCGGAAAACCCCAAAAAACCGGAGGCCGCCCCTTGCAAATCGCGCAAGTCGATACCGCCCTCTACCGCATCCCCCGCCAACCCGGCCTGTCCAACTCCACCTCCCAAATCGAGTCCACCAGCCTCCTCCTCGGCCGCATCATCACCGACACCGGCCTCGAAGGCATCGGCTGGACTTACAGCCACGGCGACAGCGGCCGCGGGATGAAAGCCGCCATCGACTCCCTCCTTGCCCCCCGTCTCCTCGGCGAAAACCCCGCCGACCGCGACCGCCTCTGGGATAAACTTTGGCGCAGCGTCTTTCCCAACATCACCATGGCTGGCCTCACCGCCGTAACCCTCGCCCCCCTCGACATCGCCCTCTGGGACCTCGCCGGCCAAGCCGCCAACCAGCCCCTCTACCGACTCCTCGGCAACTACCGCCAATCCGTCCCCGTCTATGGCAGCGGCCTCGACCTCGCTTACTCCACCGAGCAGCTCCTCGACGAAGTCCAAACCTTTATCCAGCAAGGCTTTTGGGGCGTCAAAATCAAAGTCGGCCGCGAGCGTCTCGACGAGGACATTGACCGCCTCCGCGCCGTCCGCCAAGCCATCGGCCCCCACACTCCCCTGATGGTTGACGCCAACCAGCGTTGGACCGTCGGCGAAGCCATCACCCGCGCCCGCGCTATGCAGGAATTCAACCTCTTCTGGCTCGAGGAACCCATCCTCTCCGACGACCATCCCGGCTACCAGCGACTCAGCCAATCCGTCAACACCGCCCTGGCCGCCGGCGAAGGCGAACACCAACTCGAGCAATTCCTCGACCTTTTCCAGCGCGGCGCCATCCAATTCGTCCAGGCCGATGTCTGCCGCGTCGGCGGCATCACCCCTTGGCTCCGCATCGCCCGCCTTGCTGACGCCTACCACCTGCCCATGGCTCCCCATCTCGTCGAGGAACTCTCCGTACACCTCTGCTGCGGCGTCCCCAACGGCTTCCTCGTCGAACACCTCCCCACCCTCAACCTCAACAACACCGGCATTATCCGCAACCCCCTAATGCCCGAAAACGGCCAATACACCCCTCGCGAAACCCCCGGCCACGGCATCGCATTCGACTGGTCCGCCCTCTACTCCCACCTCGTCCCCCACTACGAATAGCCCATACATAGCAGTCATATCATTCCCCCTTTCGACCCATATCATTCCCCCTTTCGACCCATGTCATTCCGAGGCGTAGCCGAGGAATCTCGACCGTACATCACCAACTCCCCGCAATACCGGCAGACCCCTGCTCTCTGATACCAAAAAACAAAGGGTTCTATTGAATTTGCCGGGTAGTTAGAGGAGGAAAAATGCAAGATACGGTGGCGACCCTAGTAAAGAAGTGGTGGTATCAGTTTGACTTGCTGCCGGAGGACGTCAACGAAATCTGCGCGGCTTGCGGCAAGTCCGGGGAGATGTGCCGGGGGCAGTTGGCAATCAGCCGGATGTCCGGCCAGCCCAGCTTGTGCTGCGGCGTGTGCAAGCATATTTTCGGGATGGTGCATCGCAACAGCGGGGAGACCGCCCCTCCTTTTGACAGCCCGGAGGCGAAGCGGATGCTGGCGGAGGTTACGGAGCTGAACGAGTCGGGACGGCGTAGGGAAATCGGGGCGGCGATCCGGCGCTGCCGGCAGGAGTGGCAGCAACGGCAACAGGATGCGCTAGGGTAGCGCGCATCGGCAACCATCGGAGCGGGTACCAGCCAGCTATGGGCAAAGCCAGCAAGCGGCAGTAGGAGCTACCCAGCAAATTCAACAGACTCCGGTTCCCCTTCTATTCAATCCATTCCCCCGCTACCGCCCCAGCCGCCACCCATACAGCACCACCGCCACCGCCGTTGCCAAATTCAAACTCGACACCCCCGCCCGCATCGGAATCGCCACCCGCCGCTCCGCCTTCGCCAGCAAACCCGGACTCACCCCCTCCCGCTCCGACCCGAATATCAGCAGCGCCCGCTCCGGTATCCCGCCCCAAACCAGCGGCTCCCCCACTGGATCCACCGCCATAACCGTCCGCTTTCCCCAAACCTCTGAACCCGCCGCCAAACTCTCCCCGTCAAAATCCCGCAGCCCCACCACCGGCAGCGCAAAATGCAGCCCCGCTGAACCCACCAACGCCGACGGATGCCACGGATTATGCTCCCCCGTTGTCAGCACTCCCGCCGCCCCGGCGGCCGCCGCCGCCCGTATCACCGCCCCGCAGTTGCCATGACTCCGCGGATTTTCCAGCAAAACCACCGGCCCCGGCCCGCCATCCTCCAGCATTGACCGCAAATCCACCGCCGGCCGCCGCGCTATCGCCATCACGCCGGTCGGCGGCGGCGCTGGCGACAGCTGCCGAAAAACCGCCGCCGGCACCATAGCCGCCTCCCTTTCCAACGCCCCGGCCAACTCCGGCGCCAACAATTCCGTCAACCGCCTCCACTCCCCGCCCGCCACCGCCACCGTCTCCAAAACCGTCGCCCCGAACCGCCGCGCGTGTTTCCAGGGATGAAACCCCTCCAAAACCGCCAACCCCGAATCCCGCCGGGCCAACCGGAACCGGTCCATCAAAGCCTGATAATTCCCGCAACTGCTAATCCGAACCCTCCCACAACTCCGCCACCGGCCCCTCCGGCCGCAGAAACTCAAACCCGGCCCGCTCCGCATACTGCCGGTCAATCTCCGTATCCCCGATATGCACATACCGCTCCGCCGCAAACTCCGCCTTCACCTGCGGCAGCTGATGCTTCAGCACGGTAAACGCCATCCCCATGCCGTTCTCCGCCCAGAGCCGCCGCTGATTGCTCACCGTCCGATCCGAACAGCTCCCCACGATGCACCCGGCCGCCTGCGCCGCCCGCGCCATCGCCAAAGTAATACACCCCGGCGGATCCCCCACCTCCAAAGTCCCGTCAATATCAAAACTAATCAGCGTCGCCAAAAACCTTCCCTCCTCAACCAAATCTGACTCCTCAGCCAACCCCATCACCCCCGTTATGTCATTACAAATCGCCCACCATGTCATTCCGAGGCCACAGCCGAGGAATCTAAAATGCCGCCCCCGCAACCACCTTCAACACAACCAGCCACCCCAAAACTCAAAAGTTTTGAGGGGGCGCGGGGGAACTTTTACAAAAGTTCCCCCGCCGTCTCCCCAGCGGCAAACCGTCCCCATCCCCCGGACACCGTCATTCCCACGAAAGTGGGAATCCAGAACCCTCCCATTCCTGAAATTCATCCGAAAATCTGTCCCAAACCCCTTGACAGCTCAAAATCCCGCCCCCATAATTAAAAGCGTCTAGGTTAACCTGACCCCGGGACGCCGGGTTCTTTACGCTAAGCTTACCGTAAAACTGAATATAGCTCACAGCGCGCTGTGGACCCCACCGCCCTAACACGGCTTTTCGGGGCCCCGCTCCTAACCCCGGGGACAGGACTAAGGAATCCTCAATCCCCAACCGGAGCTGCGGAAAACGGCAAATCCCAACCGCCGCCCAACCGCCGCCCCCTCCCTACAGGAGCTGGAGTTAAAAGGTTGACTGGAGAGTGGTCAACCCCGGTAGCTGGACTGGGCCAACCCGCCGGCAGCGGCAGCCATACCCAGCGGCGGCAGTAGCCAATCCAAGGTCCAACCACCGTCGGCAACCTGGCCGGGAAACTCCGGGCGGAGCAAGCCAGGATTCCCCCCAGAGCAGGCAACCCAATGACCAGCCTTGCCCACCACCTTCCGCGACGGGCGGCGCCCCTGGGCCAAGGGGCGCCGCCACCAGCGAAATCCTAAATCCCCAAAGACCAACCCGCCGGAGCGGCCCCGGAGGCGCCGCCCCGGCCCTACCCCGTACTCATCCTTGTTCACACTAATTATTGACGCCCCGGATAACCGACTCTATAGCTATGTCATTCCGACCAAAGGGAGGAATCTAAAATGCCCGCCCTTGATCCCCCTATCCAACCCGCTCCCAACCGCCCCCTAACTCGGATACTTCCCCAGCATCAGCCACCCCCCGCTGCTCGGCGTCGTAAAAGCGCACAACGCCGTCTCCGCCCGCACCGCCACCTGCCGCGCCCCTGCCGTCCCCCGCAGCTGCTCAATGCTGTCCGTGTACATCGCCGTCCGCGTCCGCCCATTCCCCAAATTTCCCCCGCTCGAACTGAACGGATGCGGCCCCTTCACACTAATGTCCCCTGCATAAAAGGCAAAGGCATCCCCCCGCTTCACCCCATGCCACTGAAACCCCTCCAGAAAAAACTGCGTCATTATCGAATACCCATCATAGGGATTGAAAATATCCACATCCCCCGGGCCCAATCCCGCCCCCTCATACATCCGCGCCGCCGCCCGATCCGTCCACTCCTCCACCTCCGCCAAATCCGGCTGCGTCGTCCGAAACCGAAAATTATGCTGCGAATGATTCAGCACATACACCGGCGCACTTTTCATCGCCCGCGCCCGCTCCCCCCTAGTGAACAAATACGCCGCCGCCGCATTAACCGGCCGATCGCAGTCCCAAATCCGCAGCGGATTCAGGATATACCGCGAACTCACATAATCCTCCACCGTAATGGGTTCAATCCCATGATTCACATTGAACCCCCACGGCGTCAGCATCCCGTTCTTATGCTGGTTAATGACAAAGGGCGCCAAATCATCATGCTGCCCCCCATACTTCAGGCAATACTGGTTATGCGGAAAGATGTTGATAAAATCATTCCCCCCGTGATTCCCCCACGGCACCGTCCATTGCCGCGCCCCCCGGGCATAATCATCCGCATTCTCCCCGCCCCGCCGGTACCGCCCCTCCAGATTCCCCGTCGGATAAATCACCAGACAGGTATTGCACACCCCATCCCCCACCGCCTGCGCCGCCATCCCCATCATCTCCCCAATCGTCGGCACCCCCGTTGGCGCAAACTTCACATTGGGCAGCCCCATCGCCTTGACCAGCCACTCCCCGTTGACCAGCGTCAGCCCATACTCCGAATCGTACGGCGGGTCAAAATACGGCCGCGGCGCCCACTGCGACGCCGACCCGCCGCTCCCCCCGGCAATATGGCTGTCGCAGCAGATTACCCCGTCAATTTGCTCCGCCGTAACTCCCGCATCCGCCATCGCCCCCTCGCAGGCCAAAATGCAGTACGCCCCCAGCGACTTCTCCAAATCCACTCCATCCCACCGCCGATCCACCGGCGAATGTCCGTAGCCGGCAATAGCTACCTTCCCCCGGTGTTCCCACACCCCCAACCCATCCCGGTCCCGCCGCCACTGAAACCTGCTACTGCTGCTGCTCATCCGGCAATCACCCGCCACTCGTGAATTAGCTGCCCCGGCGCCACTTCCTCAAAGCAAACTTCCACCGCCGCCCCCACCGGAACCTCGTACGCCGGCGTCCCCGGCAGATTGGAATAAAAGTTGATGGTCGGGTCCGCATCCAGCGTCACCATCGCCAGGTTATACGGCTGATCCGGCATCCGCCGGTTCAACCGCCCATCCTCAATGACGATATAGGTAGCGACATGACCCTTGCCCTCTACCTCCCGCCAAGTCAAAGCGGCGGCCCCGCCGCAGAACTGACACGCCGCCTGCGGCGGATACTGCATCCGCTCACACGCCGCGCAGTGTTGCAAAACCAACCGCCGCTCCTGCACCCCGTCCCAAAAGGGTTGGCTCAACTCATCCGGAACCGGTATCACCTTCGGCATCCCGTATCTCCTTCCTACGCATCCCACGCCCGCGGATCCGCCCCATGCCGGTTCGGCCCCCCTTGCCCCTGCGTAACCAGCCACCAGATTTCCCACACCGCCAACCCAATCCACACCGCCAGCGAAATCACCACCCCCACCACTACGGGCATAATAACCCCCATAGCGAAGTCGGCATCGCCACTGAACAGCGCGAACAAGCCGCCTAGCGACAGCAATATCCCGGCCACCGCCGGCAGCACCCCCAGGATGCCCACCCCAAACCACACCAGTTGCCACCACCCCGTCCGCCCGATGTCGTGCAGCCGCCGGGCCGTCACCGCCAGCCCCGGCAGCACAATCGCCAACCCAAACAGCATCGACAACGGCTGCGCGCCGCCGTCAAACCCGAAAATAATCCCGTCCACGATACCTATCAGGATACTGACCACCACCGTACCCAGCACCCACCACCAGTATTCCGCCCGAGTCGCCCGCCCAGTGAACCTCACATACTGCCGCAGGCACGACTTAATCGCCTCCGGGAAAGTCACCATCGGCTTGCTTTCCGTCATTCTCCCTCCTCTTTTGCCCTTGCGACGGCCCAGGGCAATTGCCTATCCCTGGCGACCTACCTACCGTCATTCCCGTGAAAACGGGAATCCAGTGTCCCCGGCCTTTCTGGATTCCCCCTTTCGTGGGAATGACGATTTCTATATGCGATAGCCCTTGCCCCAAACTACTCCAGCGGATCCGGCCCGAACCGGTTCGGCCCCGCCGTCCCCCGCTTCGTCATCCACACGATCCACCAGATAAAAGTCCCCAGATACACCAGCGCCGTAACCGCCAATCCGGTCACCACCGGCCCAATCAGGGAAAGCCCCAACTCGCTGAAATACTCCCGGAAGTCCCAGGAGGACACCAAATCGGGAATCCCCCCAATCAGCGCGCCCAAGGCCCCGATGATGCCGATGACGACCCCCACCACCAAGGGTATCCAACCCAGGGTGAACAGGGCTTCCCACGCCACCTGCCACCAGCCGCTCCGCCCGATGTCGTGCAGCCGCCGCGCCGTCACCGCCAACGACGGCAGAAACGCCACCAGAAAGAATATCGACCCGAAAGGACTGTAAGTCCCCTCCGCCGACACCGACAGGATGGTCCGGTCCAGAGCCGAAAATATCGAGCTCCCAATCCACAACGCCAGCACCCACCACCAGTATTCGGCCCGACTGGCCCGCCCGCTGAAGTCCGAATACTTCCGCAACCCCAGCATCACCGCCTCGGGAAAAGAAACCTTGGTTTTAGCCTGCGCTACCGGCGAAGTCGCCATCGCCGCCTCCTTTGCAATTTGTTGCTAACGACTTACCATTCTAACCCCTAATCAACTTTTCATCTACCCGAAAAAATCCCAACTTTCCCCGGCACGGAATCGGCGTCTCATACCGCACCGCCCCGGCCACTACCCACCCGTAAGGCCCGCAAAACCAGGGACTTTCCGAAAAGTCCACACAGTCCCCAATCTCCACTTCCCCCACAATCGCCCCCAGCGGCAAATCCTCCGGTAGCCAAATCCCCGCCCGCCGTATATATTCCTCCTGCGCCGGAAAGGCACCCGCCGCCATCGGCAGTTTCCCGGCGTGAACATACACCCGCCCCCGAAACCGCGTCGCCCAAGTGCGGTTTTCCACATCCTTATGTCCACTGACAATCAGCCAGGCCCAAGGCTGCCGAATACTCAAAGCCCGCATCAGAATCTCCGCGCATCAGGTTAGCCTCAGCAGAATAGCAAACCAGCCACCAGATTAAAAGTCCGCGGTCGGTATTGCCGCAGGATACCCTTAACCGCTATACTCAACAATATGCTAATCCAGTCCGGATTAGAGGATTATCACTGATGAGCAAAACCGGCATCAAGATAAAGATGGCTACTCCCCATCCCGGGGACTTCATCCGCACCGAAGTCATCGAGGACATGGGGTTGAGCGTTGCCGCCGCGGCGGAAATCCTCGGCGTCAGCGCGGCCGCCCTGTCGGACTTGTTAAACTCCAAGTCCCCGCTGACGCCGGAGATGGCGCTGCGCTTGGAAAAATCCTTCCGAGTCGGAATGGCGTTGCTGCTGCGCATTCAAGCTCGGTACGACGCGGAACAGATGCGCCCCAAATGGGACGAAGTGGACGCCCAACCCTACGCTCCGGCTTGGGAAGCCAAAGCCGCCCAACTGGCCGAACTGAACCGGGAATAGCGCATTTGATGGCACAGCGCGGCATCAAGGTAAAAATGAAACCACCCCATCCCGGGGACTTCATCCGCACCGAAGTCATCGAGGATCTGGGGTTGAGCGTTGCCGCCGCGGCGGCAATCCTGGGGGTCAGCGCGGCCGCCCTGTCCGACTTGTTGACTTGTAAAACCCCGCTGACGCCGGAGATGGCGTTGCGCTTGAACAAGTCCTTCGCCGTCGGGATGGCATTGCTCCTGGGTATCCAGGCGTGGTACGACGAAGTGCAGATGCGGGAACAATGGGACGAAGTGGACGCCCAGCCCTATGCCCCGGCTTGGGAAGCCAAAGCCGCCCAACTGGCCGAGCTGAACCGGGAATAGGGCAAGGGCGGGGGAATTGGGGGCGAAAAAAGAAAATGGCTCCTCAGGCAGGATTCGAACCTGCGACCTAGCGGTTAACAGCCGCCCGCTCTACCGCTGAGCTACTGAGGAAAGCCATCGCGTTGCGGGGCCAAGCCCGCAACATAACTATATTACCACTCCATCCCAAAACTTTCAAGGGTCTCGACCGCCCAAAAACTTGGGGGCGAGTTTTGAAAACCCGCCCCCGCTTTATACCCGGCTATTCCCGCCGGCCGGCGCCGCCAGTCTAGGCGGTCTCACTCCCGGCCGGCGGAGCCGCCGCTGCGTTGCCCACCTGCACCGTCAGCTGCCGGGCCTGCTTGGCCGCCACCTTGGGGGCGATGGTCAACACCCCGTTATCGTAGCGGGACTGCGCATTTTCCGTGTCCAGGGTATCCGGCAGCCGCAAGGCCCGGTGGAAACGCCCGGTATGCCGTTCCCGCATCAGGTAGTTGCCCTCCGTCCGCTCCTGCTCCCCGGCCGTCTGCCCCCGGATGGTCAGCACATCGTTGTCGATGGCGACGCTGATGTCCGCCGGGTTCACCCCCGGCAGCGCGGCGTGGACGATAATCTCGTCCCCCGCCTGCACCACATCCAGGGGAATGGCCCAGCTCTCCAGTTCCGGGCTGCCGGGCGGCGGGGGCGCGAAACCCCGCCAGAAGTGGTCAATGGTGTCCTGCATCCGCCGCAGTTCGTTGAAGGGTTCCCAACGACGCATTACCATAGTTCTTGCCTCCTTGGCTTAATTTCTACGGTTGACTTGATACGCTCTGTGTCAACTTGGTAATGCCATTCTATATAGTTGATCGGTATTTGTCAAGTAATTTATTTTTAATCCATAATTTTATTGACTTTCCCGGATAAACAACCTACAATAGCAATGTAACCTCTTATCATCAGAAACCGGGGTAGCTCCGATGGCTGCAAATTACTACGATGTGCTGGGCGTGGCCCGGGACGCCGGGGACAAGGATATTCGGCAGGCTTACCGCCGGTTGGCCCGCCAGTACCACCCGGATGTGAACCCCGGCGATGCCCAAGCCGAGGAAAAGTTTAAGGAAATCAACGCCGCCCACGAAGTCCTGTCCGACGCCGACAAGCGCCGCAAGTACGATAAGTACGGCGACCAGTGGCTGCACGCCGACCGCATCGAGGAAGCGGAAGCCCAAGCCCGCAGCCGCGGCGGCGCTGGCGGCTTTCACTTCTACACCGGCGGCGATTTCAACCGGTCGGCCGGCGGTTTCAGCTTTGACCTCGAAGACCTGATTAACTCCGACCTGTTCAATATGCCCGGCGGTGATTTCGGCCCGGAACGGCGCGGCCGCCCCCGGCCCCCGGCCGAATATCCCGCCGAGGTTACCTTGGCCGAGGCCGCCGAGGGAGCTACCCGCCGCATCGACCTGCCCGACGGCCGCCGCTTGGAAGTAAAAATCCCGCCCGGCGTGGACAACGGCTCCCGGGTGCATATCCCGGCCGGCGGCAACGGCGGCCGGGACTTTTACCTCACCGTAACCGTGATGCCCCATCCCAAGTTTGAGCGGCAGGGCAAAAACCTCTATTCCGAAATTGAGGTTCCCTTGACCGACTTGGCTTTGGGCGCCGAGGTCACCGTTCCCACTTTGCGCGGTCAGGTTGCCCTTACCATCCCGCCCGGCACCCAGAACGGGCGGCGTTTCCGCCTGGCTGGCCAGGGTATCCCGGAACTCAACAAGCCCCAAAGCAAGGGCAGCCTCTACGCCACCGTCAAGGCGGTGCTGCCTACCGACCTGACCCCGGAGGAAACTGAACTGTTCCGCCAGCTCAAGGAACTGCGGACCGCCCGGAGCGAATAACTATGGCTTATCAGCGTAGCCCCAACGATGAACCCTGTTTCGTCATCAGCATCGCCGCCCGGATGGTCGGCTTGCACGCCCAAACCCTCCGCTATTATGAGCGCGTGGGCATCATCCAGCCTTCCCGCAGTCACGGGCGGCAGCGGCTCTATTCCCAAGCCGACATTGAACGGCTGCGCCGCATCAAAACCTTTACCGAGGATCTGGGCGTCAACCTGGCTGGCGCGGAAGTGGCTCTGAAACTGATGCAGCACATCGAGGAACTGGAGCGGGAAGTGCGGAACTTGCGGCAGCAGTTGGCCGCCGCCCAGTCCACGCCGCGCCGCCCGCAATCCGGCCGCTAACCCGGCCCTTTACCACCCCAACCAACAACGCCGGCCGCTTTCCAACGGCAGCAGCGGTGTCTTATCAGGAGGCATAACAATGGCATTGAAAGCCGAGGATTTCACCCAACGGGCCCAGCAGGCCATCCAGAACTCACAGGAACTGGTGCGCCGCTACCTCAACAGCCAGTGGGATGTGGAGCATATCTACCTGTCCCTGCTGTCCGACAATCAGGACATTCCGGCGCGCATCTTGGCCCAGTTGGGGGTTTCGTCGGAAGCCGTCCGCTCCCGCCTGGACCGCCTCCTCGAAGCCTCGCCCAAGCTGGTCACGGCTACCGAGCAGATTTACATTACCCCCCGGGCCCAGCAACTCTTGGAAACGGCCCGGGAGGAAGCCCAACACTTGAACGACGAATACATCAGCGTCGAGCATCTCTTTATCGCCGTGGTCAAGGAACCCAACGGCGACGCCGCCTTGGTCAACCGGGAATTCGGCATCGACCCGGAACGGGTCTATCAAGCCCTCGAACGGGTGCGCGGCGGTCACCGGGTTACCGACCGGGAAGCCGAAAGCCGCTATCGCTCTCTGGAAAAATACAGCATCGACCTGACCCACCTGGCCGCCGACGGTCAGCTCGACCCGGTCATCGGCCGCGACGGCGAAATCCGCCGGGTAATGCAAACCCTGACCCGCCGCAAGAAAAACAACCCGGTCATCATCGGGGAAGCCGGCGTTGGCAAAACCGCCATCGCCGAAGGGCTGGCGGCCCGGGTTTCCGCCGGCGATGTCCCCGATTCCCTCAAGGGACGCCGGGTGCTGGCTTTGGATATGGGCGCGCTGGTCGCCGGTTCCAAGTTCCGCGGCGAGTTCGAGGAACGGCTCAAGGCGGTGATGGACGAAGTGAAGCAGGCCCACGGCGAAGTCATCCTGTTCCTCGACGAAATGCACACGATGGTCGGCGCCGGGGCTGGCGAGGGTGGTATGGACGCCAGCAACCTGCTGAAACCGGCCCTGGCCCGCGGCGAACTCCAGTGCATCGGCGCCACCACTGCCGACGAATACCGCCGCCATATCGAGAAAGACGCCGCCCTGGAACGCCGGTTCCAGCCCATCTACCTCGAGGAACCCAGCGCAGAGGATACCTTGCGGATCCTGGAAGCCCTGCGGCCCCGCTACGAAAAGCATCACCGGGTCAAAATCAACGACTCCGCTTTGCAGGCGGCGACTCGCCTCAGCGACCGCTACATCACCTCCCGGCAGCTGCCGGACAAAGCCATCGACTTTATCGACGAAGCCGCCAGCAAACTCCGCATCGACGCCCAGGGACTGCCCAACACCGTGCAGGAGTTGGAAAACCGCATCCGCCAACTGGCCGACCAGGAGACGGCGGCGGCCCAATGCTCCGAGTATGAGGAAGCCGCCCGCCTGCGGACGGAGAGGCTGCAACTGGAAGCGGAGCGGGACGCCGCCCGGGCCGAACTGCGGCCGGAACCGGATACCCCTCTGGTAGTGGATGAAAAGGACATCGCCGAACTGGTCTCCAGCTGGACCGGCATCCCCGCCGGCCGCCTGCTGGAAAAGGAAGCCGAGCGGCTGGTCAATATGGAGCAAGTCCTCCACCAGCGCCTGATCGGGCAGGAGGAAGCCGTTACTGCCGTTTCCGAAGCCATCCGCCGCGCCCGCTCTGGCCTCAGCAACCCCCGCCGGCCCATCAGCAGCTTTATTTTCCTCGGGCCTACCGGCGTCGGCAAAACGGAACTCTCTAAAGCCCTGACCGAGTTCCTCTTTGACGACGAGACCAATATGGTGCGGCTGGATATGTCCGAGTTTATGGAAAAGCACGCCGTCTCCCGCCTGATTGGCGCGCCGCCGGGCTATGTCGGCTATGATGAGGGCGGGCAGTTGACCGAAGCGGTACGCCGCCGCCCCTACCGGGTCATCCTGTTCGACGAAATCGAGAAAGCCCACCCGGATGTGTTCAACATCCTGCTCCAGATACTCGAGGATGGCCGCTTGACTGACGGCCACGGCCGCACCGTGGACTTCCGCAACACCGTCATCATAATGACCAGCAACCTCGGCACCGGCAACCTGAACCGCCCCGGCGTTGGCTTTCACACCGACAGCCCGGAGACCGCCGCCGCCAACAGCCGGCTGGAGCAGTCGGTCAACGCCGCCCTCAAACAGGCTTTCCGCCCGGAGTTCCTGAACCGCATCGACGAAACCATCATTTTCCGCCCCCTGACCCGGGAGCAGATTGTCCAGGTGGTGCAGTTGATGGCGCAGGATGTAGCCCAGCGGCTGGAGGAGCAAGCCATTACCTTTGAGCTGACCCCAGCCGCCGCCGCGTGGCTGGCCGCTGAAGGATTTGACCCGGTATATGGCGCGCGCCCCCTGCGCCGGGCCATCCAGCGGCATTTGGAAAACCCCTTGTCCAAGGGTATCCTTTCCGGCGACTTTCAGACCGACGACCGCCTGCTGGTGGACGCCGGCCCGGACGGACTGCACATCAGCAAAGTTGCGGCCGCCGAAATCGCCGCCTAGACCGGGCCGTAATCGACAAAAATCCCGGGGACGGTTGGCAACCGTCCCCGGTATTCTATATGCCGGTCAATTCCCCTTGACTTTACACCCGAACCGCCCCCACTAACTCCCGCACATCCGCTATCTCCCGCTCGCCCAGCCAAACTTGCATTTCCTCCAGTATCCGCCACGGTGACCGCAAATCGGCCAAGTTGGCGCTGCCCACTTGCACCGCCGTTGCCCCGGCCCGGATGAACTCCAACGCATCCTTGCCGGTGAAAATGCCGCCCACCCCGATTATCGGCACAGCCACCCCTTGGGCGGCGCGATAGACCAATGCCACCGCTACCGGATGCAATCCCGGCCCGGACAAGCCGCCAGTTATGTTGCCCAGCGCCGGCCGCCCGCTGTCCACATCAATAGTCATTGCCAGGATGGTGTTGCAGATGGTCAGAGCGTCGGCCCCGGCGGCCACCGCCGCTTGGGCGATGGGAGCAATGTCCGGCACATTGGGCGCCAATTTGACCAGTACCGGCACTTCGGCGTACTGCTTAACCGCCGCCACCGCCTGCGCCGTGCCGGCCGCACTGTGGCTGAACAATTCTCCCTGCTCCACATTGGGGCAGCTGAGGTTCAGCTCAATGCCGGCAAAACCGGCTACTCCCCGGGTCATCCGTGCCATTTCCCCGAACTGCGCCACGCTGTCGGCGGACATACTCAACAGCACGGTAGCATCCCCCTGCGCCCATTGGGGGGCCAAGTCGGACAAAGCCGCTTCAATGCCCGGGTTGGTCAAGCCGATAGCGTTCAGCATAACCGGCTCCCCTTGCTCCCGGGCTACCCGATAGGATTCGGGATACCAGCGGGGTTCCGGATTGCCTTCCCGGGGCCAACGGGTAACAGTCTTGGGGATAACCGCTCCCAAGCAACTCAAATCCAGTTCCGGGGTCAGCCCGCGCCCGTAGCCGTCATAGCCAAAGGTGCCGGAGGCAATCATAACCGGGTTGGACAATTCCAAGCGGCGGGGATGCTGCGGCGCCAAGTCCACCGCCAAACTGGTCGTTGCCGCTCCGATTGCCACCATAGCCGCGCCTCCGTCGCCCTTTCCGAAGTTACAGTAAAACGCCGGGGTTAGGATTAACCCCGGCGTCTTTGCCCTGGCTACTCGTTCTGGCCGTCCCGGTTCCTCAGGAAGGACGGCAGGCCGGACAGGTTACGTTGCGGTTCCGGCTCCGGCGCAAAGGAGCGTTGTTCCGCCGGCGGCGGGGCCGCTGCGCCCCCGTCCTCCTCCTCATCGTCGTCCTCCCAATCGTCCTCATCCTCCTCATCCTCGTCGAAGTCCAGAGACTCCTCCTCGTAGTAACCGGCCGGCGCGCCGGCGCCCGGCCCGAAAGCCATCCCGGCGCCGCCATCGCCTTCGCCCAGCCAGCCGGCCGTTAGCAGTTCCGGCAAGTCCGGCATCTCCAGAAGCTCCGGCTCCGGTTCCTCCACATAGGCCGCCGAGGCGATTTGCGCCGGGATTAGCCGCCCGATGATGACATTTTCCTTCAGCCCCATCAGCTGGTCGTAGGAGCCGCTGATCGCCGCCTGGGTCAGCACCCGGGTGGTTTCCTGGAAAGACGCCGCCGCCAGGAAGCTGTCGGTCAGCAGGGACGCCCGGGTTACCCCCAGCAGAATGGGCTTGCCGGTAGCCGGCTCCCCGCCTTCGGCCAGCACCTTGCCGTTCTTTTCCTGAAAGTCGAACTTGTCCACCATCTGACCCGGGATGAAGTCGGTATCCCCGATGGAATCCACCTGCACCCGGCGCAGCATCTGCCGCAGGATAACCTCAATGTGCTTGTCGTGGATGCCCACGCCCTGGTTGCGGTACACCCGCTGCACTTCGTCCACCAGGTAACGCTGCAACTCCTCCGAACCCTGAATGTTCAGGATGTCGTGGGGGTTCAGCGGCCCCGCCGTCAACGGCTGGCCGGCATTAACCTGATCACCGTCCGACACCAGCAGATAAGCCCCCGGCGGGATTTCCCGTCCCTCCGCGTATTCCCGCACTTCCTCGTCCTCCCAAACGATGGCAATGGTGTCCGGGGAAATTTCCACCCGCCCGCCGACACTGGCGACCACTTCCCGAATCGGCTCCGGTTCGTAGTCGTCGCCGGTATCCTCCTCAAAGCTGAAGTCCGGCAAAGTCGCCGCCAGCAGCATCCCCGGCTCCACATCATCCCCGGGCTCCACCAGCAGCTGCACCCCTTCCGGCCGGTCATACTCCTCCCGGTACTCCTCCCGGTTCACAATCCGCACCCGCATTCGGCCTTCCCCATCCTGGTCCACCTGCGCTTCCCCGTCGATTTCCGACAGGATGGCCGCGTTCTTGGGTATCCGCGCCTCGAAAAGCTCCTCCACCCGGGGCAAGCCACTGGTACCACCGGTAATGTCGGTAGCCCGGGTAACAGTGACGAGAGGGTCTCCCACTTTAACCGGCTGTCCCACATGAACGTGGAGGTCTGCTTCAGAGAGGTCTACGTCAGACTGAGCGAGATACTCGGGAATTCCTCCCACCGCAATTTTTGCCAAACGACGCCCATCGCCAAGCAACTCACTTCGCACTTGGCCGTCAAACTCGGACAAAACGACAGCAAGGGTATCACCCCTTTTAACTTGCTGGCATTCGCCAACCTGGATGTTGGCATCGGACTGAATACTATGCTCGTGCGGCAGGTCGCTGACCACCGTTACCTCACACCTCCCATCATTGCCCGGCTCAATCTGCCAAACCAAGCCGTCAAACTCGGACAAAACCGCGGCAAGGGTGGCACCCTTTTCAACGCGCTGGCCTACTTGGACTTGGAGGTTGGCGTCAGACCGGACGCTATGCTCGTGCGATAGCTCATCGATAACAGTCACCTTCCAACTGCCCTCGACGGTATCCTGGGCAATCCCCCTCACCTCGCCGTCAACTTGGGACAAAATGGTGGTAAGCGCATCATCCTCGCCGAACGTGGCAAGAACAGCGCCTTTTTCAACTTGCTGTCCGGCAACAACTTTGAGGTCAGCGCCGGACGGGACGATATGCTCGTGAGGCACTTCCTCGAAAACAATTACCTTCCGAATACCGGCGCCGGTATTCCGGCCAATTCCCCTCACTTCGCCGTCAACCCGGGACAAAACGGTGGCGAGGGTAGCGCCCTTTTTAACTCGCTGGCCTTCCCTAACTTGGAGATTAGCATCCGAGAGAACGACGTCAGACAGAACCTGATAATCGCGGATGTCCACCTCATTGTGACGACCGCTACGCGTCACAATTCCCCACACCAAGCCGTCAACCCGGGACGAAACGGTGGCAAGGATAGCCCCCTTTGCAACTTGCTCGTAGTCGTCAAATTGGAAGTTGGCGTCAGGCTGGATACTCTGCTCCCGAGTGTCTAACGAAACGAATACCACCCAAAGCCTAGGGCTGCGATGCAAAATTCTCCACACCTCGCCGTCAACCTCGGACAAAACAGGAACCCGCATCAGCCGCGCCACACCACCGCTGTGAAAAGTCCGCATCGTCAGCTGGGTTCCCGGCTCGCCGATGCTCTGCGCGGCGATAATGCCCACCGCTTGCCCAAACTCCACCAGTTCCCCGCTGGCCGGCAGGTAGCCGTAGCATACTTGGCAGACCCCCCGCCGGGCCTCGCAAGTCAACGGCGAGCGCACCGGAACCTGAAGGATTCCAGCAGCCACTAGATTGTAGGCAATGTTCCGGTCGATGACCGTACCCCGGTCAACCAGAATTTCTCCGGTCGCCGGGCTAATGACTGGCGACACCGCCACCCGCCCCAAGATACGCTCCTTTAAGGTGGATTTGTCAGGGTCACTGGGATTCGGATCGTCAGGCCGGGGCGAACAGACAGTGAAATTATAGGTGCCGCAGTCCTCCTCGAGAATGATTAGCTCTTGGGAAATGTCCACCAGCCGCCGGGTCATATAGCCGCTGTTGGCGGTGTTCAGCGCGGTATCGGTCAGGCCCTTGCGCGCCCCGTGACTGGAGATGAAATACTCCAGACTGGACAGCCCTTCCCGGTAACTGGAGCGGATGGGCAGCTCAATGGTCTGGCGGGACAGGTCCCGGCTCGGCCGTGTAATCAGTCCGCGCCACCCAGCCATTTGCTTAATCTGGGCAATGTTGCCCTTGGCCCCGGATTGGGCCATCATCCCGATGCCGCCATATTCCCGCAGGTCGCGATTGATCAGCCTCCTCTCGATTTCATCTGAAGCTACCGTCCACCGCCGAATGGTGGCTTCATACCGCTCGGCATCGTCCATCAAGCCGAACTCATAATCATTGGCAAAGCCGGCCACATCGTCAGCCGCTTCCCGCATGATTTTCGCTTTCTCGTCGGAAATCTGAATGTCATTGATGGCTACCGTAGTGCCGGAGTTGGTAGCGTACTTGAACCCCAAGGCTTTCAACTCATCCAACGCTTCCGCCGTTCCCTCGTTGCCCAAAGCCTGATGCAACTCGGCGGTCAATTCCCGAATGTCCCCGCTGCTAAAGACATAGTTCTTAAACCCGATGGAATCGGGCAGAACTTCGTTGAACAGCAGGCGGCCGACGCTGGTCTGCACCCAGCCCTGGCAGCCGGGAACATCCCGCACGGTGATAAAGGCGCGCAAGTCCACCAACCCGTCGGCGTAGGCGCTGCGGGCCTCGGCTACCCCGTAAAACCGCTTGCCTTCGCCTTTGGCCCCGGACTGGATTTCGGTCAGGTAGTAGCAGCCCATCACCATATCCAGCGTGGGCGACACCAGCGGTTCGCCGGAAGCCGGGGACAGCATATTGTGGGTGCTGAGCATGGCCGTCTTGGCCTCATGCACCGCCATTCGGGACAGCGGCACATGAACCGCCATCTGGTCGCCGTCAAAGTCGGCGTTGAACGCGGAACAGACCAGCGGATGCAGCTGGATGGCGTGGCCCTCAATCAGCACCGGCATAAAGGCCTGAATGCCCAACCGATGCAGAGTCGGCGCCCGGTTCAGCAGCACCGGCCGGTCTTTAATCACATTCTCCAGAATGTCCCAAACTTCCGGCCGCGCCCGCTCCACCATCCGCTTGGCGCTCTTGATGTTGGGCGACAACCCCAGCATCACCAGTTTGTGCATTACAAAGGGCTTGAACAGCTCCAAAGCCATCCGCTTGGGCAGGCCGCACTGGTCCATTTTCAGCTCCGGGCCGACTACAATGACCGACCGGCCGCTGTAGTCCACCCGCTTGCCCAGCAGGTTCTGGCGGAACCGCCCCTGTTTGCCGCGCAACAGGTCCGACAGGGACTTGAGCTTGTGGTTATGGCTGCCGGAGACGGGACGGCCGCGCCGCCCGTTGTCAATCAGGGCATCCACCGACTCTTGCAGCATCCGCTTTTCGTTGCGGATGATGATTTCCGGCGCGCCCAAATCCATCAGCCGCTTCAAACGGTTGTTGCGGTTGATAACCCGCCGGTACAAATCGTTCAGGTCGCTGGTGGCAAACCGGCCGCCGTCCAGCTGCACCATCGGGCGCAGTTCCGGCGGCAGCACCGGCAGAACCGTGAGAATGATGTCCTCGATGCGGTTGCCGCTGCGGCGGAAGGACTCTACTACCCGCAGCCGCTTAATGGCTTTGGTGCGCCGCTGCCCGGAGGTCGAGCGCATCGTAGTGACCAGTTCGTCCCGGATGGCTTCCAAATCCCGCGTCCGCAGGATTTCCAGAATGGCCTCGGCGCCCATCCCGGCTTGGAACACATCGCCATAGCGGTCTTTCAAGTGTCGGTAGCGGGACTCGGAAAGGATTTTCAGCGGGCGCAAGTCCTCCAGTTCGGTAATCGTTTCATCCAGATGATCCCGCAGCTTCTTTTCCTCGCCATCCAGTTCCGCCAGCAAAGCCTCGATTTCCGACTGGATCGCTATCGTGTCAGCCATCCCCCCCACAGCATCGCCAGAATCGTCGGAAAGTTCCAGTTCCTCCTGCCGCTCCCGCAAGGGCGTCAGCTTGCCCGCGTTTTCCTTTTGCAGCTTTTCCAGGTCCAGGTCAAACCGGGCCTGTTCCTCTTCGATGAACTGATTCCGCTGCTCGTCATCCACGGCGATGACGATGTGCTGGGCGAAGTAAAGCACCCGCTCCAAGTTGCGCGGGGACAAGTCCAGCAGCGTCCCCAAGCGGCTGGGCGTAGTCTTGGCAAACCAGATGTGCGCCACCGGCGCCGCCAAGCGGATGTGGCCCATCCGTTCCCGCCGCACCTTGGCCCGGGTAACCTCCACCCCGCAGCGGTCGCAGACCACGCCCCGGTAGCGGATGCGCTTATACTTGCCGCAAAAGCACTCCCAATCCTTGGTCGGCCCGAACAGCCGCTCGCAGAACAGCCCATCCTTTTCCGGGCGCAGGGTGCGGTAGTTGATGGTCTCCGGCTTGGTAACCTCGCCGTGAGACCAGTTGATAATCTGCTCCGGAGACGCGACGGAAATGCGAATCGCGTTAAAGTTGGTGGCCTGGGTTTCCGTCCGGTCTTGCATCCTGACCATTAAATCGCCTCCAAAGTTTGGTAAAGTTCGGAGTCGTCCCCCATCCCGCCGGCCAGCGCCGCCCGGTCATCCTCGTTCAGCAGCTCCATCGCCAAGCCCAGGCTCTGGAGTTCCTTCAGCAGCACATTGAAAGACTCCGGCACCCCGGCCCCGCTGATGGGTTCGCCCTTGACGATGGACTCGTAGGTCTTGACCCGGCCGGTCATATCGTCCGCCTTGACCGTCAGCACCTCTTGCAAGTTGTAAGCGGCGCTGTAGGCTTCCAAAGCCCAGACTTCCATTTCGCCGAACCGCTGCCCGCCGAACTGCGCCTTGCCGCCCAACGGCTGCTGGGTAATCATCGAGTAGGGGCCGGTGGAACGGGCGTGAATCTTGTCCTCCACCAAGTGGATGAGCTTCAGCATATAGATGCTGCCCACGGTCACCCGCTGGTCGAAGGGTTCACCGCTGCGCCCGTCGAAAAGCTGGAATTTGCCATCCAACGGGGACGGAATGCCGCGCTCCCGTTGAATTTCCAGACCTTTGGCGTACATCTCCTCAAAGGTGAGACCGTAGGGCTTAATGCCGACGCTTTTGAGCCAAAGAGCAAGGCCGACGTGGCTGGCGATGCGCTCTTTGATCTCTACGTTATGAACTGTTGCCGCGCCCGGATTCTCCGCAAGCATACGGAGCCAAGAAATCAGTTCCCGGACTTTAGAAACAAAGTCGTCCATCCAGGAAATCTGATCCTGGAGTTCACGACTTTGCACCTCAGCCCTTTCCCGCATCCACCAGTGTTGCTCCAGTTCGTGGCACTGATCCTCAAGCCACTCCACAGTCTTGGAGTAATCAATCTGGGGCGACCCTTCCGTCGGGCCGGCATCAATAGCATCAGCTTGCCCCGGTTCAGCAAACCAGATACGGGCCAAAGCGTCCTCAATGGCAACATCCTTGGCCCCGTCAAACACCGGCGTCACCGCCCGGAAGTTCAGACCCCGGGCCGCCCAGCCCAGATGCGTCTCCAGGACCTGCCCCAAGTTCATCCGGGACGGAACGCCAATGGGATTGAGAATCATATCCACCGGAGTGCCGTCCGCCAAGTAAGGCATATCCTCCTCGGCCAGGATGCGGGACACCACGCCCTTGTTGCCGTGACGGCCGGCCATTTTGTCCCCCACCGAAATCTTGCGGGTTTGGGCAATCCAGACCCGCACCGCCTCGCTGACCCCGGGCGACAGGTCATCTTTGTTCTCCCGGCTCAGGATTTTCACATCGATGACCTTGCCGCGCTCCCCGTGCGGTACCCGCAGGGAAGTATCCTTCACATCCCGCGACTTTTCCCCAAAAATGGCCCGCAGCAGTTTCTCCTCGGCAGTCAGCTCGGTCTCCCCCTTGGGCGTAACCTTGCCGACCAGAATGTCCCCCGGGCCCACATCCGCGCCGATGCGGATAATGCCCCGCTCGTCCAAATCCCGCAGGCTGGCTTCGCCCACATTGGGAATATCCCGGGTGATTTCCTCCGGCCCCAGCTTGGTCTCCCGGGATTCCATTTCGTGCTTCTCGATATGCACCGAAGTGAACCGGTCGTCCTTGACCAGTCGCTCGCTGAGGATGATGGCATCCTCGTAGTTGTAGCCTTCCCAGGACATAAAGGCCACCAGCACATTCTGCCCCAAAGCCAGCTTGCCCCCATCCGTCGAGGAACTGTCGGCCAAGGTATCGCCCTGATGTACCCGGTCACCCTTATGCACCACCGGCCGCTGGTCAAAGCAGGTGCCTTGATTGGTGCGGGAAAACTTGACCAAGTTATGGTCGTGCTGTTCCCCGGCGGCGTCGGTAATGACAATTTCCCGTCCGGAAACGGCGGTTACGATGCCGTCGGACTGCGCCAGCACTACCTGCCCGCTGTCCCGGGCTACTTGGTCCTCAATACCGGTGCCCACCACTGGCACTTGCGGCCGCAGCAGCGGCACCGCTTGCCGCTGCATATTCGACCCCATCAAAGCCCGGTTGGCGTCATCATGCTCCAGGAAAGGAATTAAGGCCGCCGATATGCTCATAATCTGCATCGGCGACACATCCATATAGTCCACCAAGTCCGGGGACTCCTGGCTGTAATCCTCACCGCGCCGCACTTCCACCCGGTCGTCCACAAACTGCCCCAACTCATCCAGCTTGGAATTGGCTTGGGCAACGCGGTGATTTTCCTCCTCGTTGGCCGGCATATAAACCACATCCCCCGGATCCGTCGGGACATAGGGCTTTACCGACAGGAGGGTGCCGGCCGGCAGGGACTGGATCGCCCGTACCCGGTTGCGGCGGATGATTTGCCCTTGGCCCACCAGGGTTTTGCCGCTTTCATCCAGCACCGCTTCGGTAACCCGCCGCCCTTCCAAATCCGGAGCCGTGTTCGCAATGGTTTTCCGCACCTTGCGATACGGCGACTCGATAAACCCGTACCGGTTGGTGTTGGCGTAAGAGGACAGGGAACTGAGCAGCCCGATGTTCGGCCCTTCCGGCGTTTCAATGGGGCAGATGCGCCCGTAGTGGGAAAAATGCACATCCCGCACATCAAAGCCGGCCCGTTCCCGGGACAAGCCGCCCGGCCCCAAAGCCGACAGCCGCCGCTTGTGCGTCAACTCCGCCAACGGGTTGGTCTGGTCCATAAACTGCGACAACTGGGAGCCGCCAAAGAACTCCCGCACTGCCGCCACTACCGGCCGGATGTTGACCAAGCCCTGCGGGGCGGCCACTTCCTGCTCCACCAGCGTCATCTTTTCCTTGACCATCCGCTCCATCCGCAGCAGCCCGATGCGAACCTGGTTCTGCACCAGTTCCCCCACCGAGCGCACCCGGCGGTTGCCCAAATGGTCGATGTTGTCCGGCATACCCTGCGCCCGCTCTTGCAGCAGACCCTGCCGCGCCAGCAAGTCCAGGTTATCCTGCCGTCCCTCCCCTCGGTTCACCAGCAGCATCGTGCGGAGGACATTTACGATGTCGTCCGGCGTCAGGATACGCAAGCCGGCCCGTTCCCGCCGCCGCAGCCGCATATTGAACTTGTAGCGGCCCACTTCGCCCAAGTCGTAGCGGCGGCGGTCAAAGAAAGAACCGTTCAGCAGGTTCTGCGCGTTCTCCAGGCTCGGCGGTTCCCCCGGCCGCATCTTGCGGTAAAAGTCAATCTGCGCGGCCGCGATACGCCGCACTGCCGCCTCGTTATATTCGTCGGTAGCCGCCGCTACGGCTTCCGCATCCCCGTCGGGATTGCGCCACCGGACAATGCAGTCCCAAGTGTTCCGCAAATCATCATTCTTAAAGTAAGACAGCTCCCGTTCCTCCACCACCGGGTCCCGCTCCAGGGTGCTGCGAATATACTGGTGCCGGCCATCAGTATCCGATTCCGGCGTAACCCCCTCAAAAAGGGCCACGATTTCCTCGTCGCTGGCGTAGCCCAAAGCCCGCAGGAAAGAAGTAACCGAAACCTTGCGCTTCCGATCCACTTTGACCGACAGCACATCCCGCGCGCTGGTGTCAAACTCCAGCCATGCGCCCCGGGCCGGAATAACCTGCGCCGCCCGCTCGTCTTTCTGCGTCGTGCGGTCATGCTTGAAATAGACCCCCGGGGAACGCACCAACTGGCTGACCACTACCCGCTCGGCCCCGTTGATGATAAAGGTGCCGTTCTCGGTCATCTTGGGGATGTCCCCCATAAAGATGTCCTGCTCCTTGACCTCCCCGGTTTCCTTCATCACCAGCTGGGTCTTGACCGTCAACGGCTCCGAATAGGTCACTTCCCGCGCCTTGCACTCCAGAGGATCCTGCTTCGGAGCGCTGAAGTGATGCTCCCGGAAGTGCAGTTCGTACTTCTTGCCGGTGTAGTCGGTAATCGGCGAAACTTCCGCGAAAACCTCCCGCAGCCCTTCGCCCCGGAACCACTCGTAGGACTCCGTCTGGCCCAGAATGAGATTGGGTACCTCCAGCACTTGGGGAATCCGGGCATAGGACTTGACCGGGGCTGGCGCCGAACCATTGCCATGGCCGTTGCCGCCGTTTCCGTTAATGCGCGGGGTAAGCTGCCGGTTAGGGACGGGAGTAATCGTCATGCTCCAATCTCCTTATTCGGATGCCGGTCGGGACGCCGGCGGATGGGGCGAATGCGCGGATGAATGGAAGTTGCCCGCCTTAATTTTTGGCAAAAAGGGGTCAAGGTCGGAAAACCGCTTTGGGAAGTAGGCAAAAATATGCGTAAAGCATAATTCAGTAACCTACCATTATATTAGTGTCATCCAATTTGTCAATACCGAAAAAGCCGATTTTGGAAACAATGCGGCAGAATTAAGTAGAAGCCGAAATAACCGACGCGCCAGGGAATGTCCCGGCCGGTGATTAAGGCAAGTCTGTCGGGCCGCCGCCGGAAATATCGACCGCCGGAACGGAATCGGCAAATAGCGGCGGCGGCGTTTCCGCTGCATCTTTGCCTTTGCGGTGCCGGCCCACCGGCATACCCCGTTCCTTGCGCTCCTTGAAAGTAGTTCCTACCCGGTGCAGTTCCAGTTCCTTTTGCAGTTGCGGCAGTTCAGCTTGGGCGTTGTCCAACCGTTGCCGGGCATATTCCAAGTATTGCTGACTCCGGTCGATGCCCAAGTAGTGATGCCCCAACAACTTGGCCGCCACGGCAGTAGTGCCGCTGCCCACATAAGGATCCAGCACAACTCCCGGTTCGCCAGTCCCCAGCATCGCGATAATGGCCCGGGCCGGCAGCCACAAGGGAAAAGGCGCCGGATGACCGTTCCGGCTTTCCGGTACGCCCCGCCAAATCGAGGTCAACTTGGCATCTCCGGAAGCCAGTTCCTGGCCCACCCGCCGACCATTGACCGGCTTGTAAAGCCAATAGATGCGCTCGTCCACTTGCCAGAACCGCCAGCCCCGGATGTTGGCGGCGATTACCCGATCCCAGATGATTTCCTGCCGCACCGTCCACTCAGTTTGCCGCAGCCAATCCATCGGATGGTACATTTCGCCCCGTTCCCAACGGGTTTTATGGTTGTAGAAAAAGGAACCGCCCGGCACGGTTACCCGATAAATCTGGTTCAGCACCTCTACTTGGTCGCGCCGGTACTCCGCCTCCGGCACCGCGTCGGTGTATTCGTCATACACCACATTCTTGACCAGCCAGCCCTTGTGCTTCTCCTGCTTGTTATACGGCGGAGAAGTAACGCCGACCTGGACAATTTCCGAGTCCAGCAAAGCCAACTCGGAAAGGGTGTTGCCCCGGATTAGTCGGTCAAACTCGGTCATCCCTAGATTGTAACACAGCAACCTATTACCGAATGGATTCCAACCGAAAATTCATCGCAGATGAAGACTTGACAATATCAACCTGATTAACTACAATTTCGTCATCCAATCTGAAGGGGGCAACAAATGGCACTGGAAGATGCCGTTCAGGATATAGCCCGCCGCATCCCTGAATTGCTCCCGCAACTGGGAACGGAAGAGGCGACCAAGCACGCCTTAATAATGCCCTTCATTTCGGCATTGGGCTACGACGTGTCTAACCCGTCTCAGGTACTTCCTGAATTCGCCGCCGACGTGGGCAACAAGAGCGGTGAAAAGGTTGACTACGCTATCCTGCTCAATGGTGAGCCCATCATCCTTTTCGAGTGCAAAATCGCGTCCGCCGCTCTGGACAACTCCCACCTTAACCAGTTGGTGCGGTATTTCAGTACGACATCCGCGCACATCGGCGTCTTGACTAACGGCATTGTCTACCGTTTTTACGCCGACCTGGATCGTCCCAACATGATGGACACCAAACCTTTCCTTGAGTTTGACCTTACCAACTTGGACGTTGCTATCATGACTGAACTGCAACGGTTTACCAACTAAGGCTTCGACTCGGAAGCTACCCTAGCCGCCGCTGGGGAGTTGAAATATACTCGGGAGATCCAGCAGGTAATGGGGCAACAGTTACGGGAGCCTGATGAAGATTTTGTGAAACTCATCCTTACCCGTATCTACTCAGGGCGGCAGACCCAAGCTGTGATTGACCGTTTCAGGCCGATCATTAGAGATGCTTTTACCCAGTTCATCACTGGCAGGGCCAACTCCCTGCTACGGTCAGCCATATCCCAAGAAGGTCAGCCTGACAGCTCGACCGCTTCCAAAACCGATCCGTCTCAAACCTCTGACACGCCTGAGAAGGGTATCATCACTACCGTGGAAGAACGCGAGGCTTTCCATGTGGTGAAAGCCATCTTGCGCGAGGTCGTCCTTCCCAGTCGGGTAGTCATTCGGGATTTCAAGGGCCATTGTTCCGTGCTTTTGGATGACAACATCCGGAAGCGCATTTGCAATTTCCGCTTTAACAATCCCGACCGGAAGTCTGTGGAAATCCGCAACGATCAGCGCGAAAATGAGCGGATACCGATTGATAGCATTGATGACCTGTACGGCTTGGCTGACCGGCTTCAGGCAGTAGCTCGTTCCTACGACAACGACGGGTAGCTGACCCTGCCAGCCCTAAAACTCCGCATTCCGCGGCGTCCGGGGAAAGGCAATCACATCCCGGATATTTTGCATCCCGGTGATGAACTGCACCGTCCGCTCAAAACCCAAACCAAAGCCGGCGTGGGGGACGGTGCCGTAGCGGCGCAAGTCCAAATACCACCAGTAGTTAGCCGCGTCCAGCCCGCTCTGCGCCATCCGCTCCCGCAGCACGCCCTCCCGTTCCTCCCGTTGACTGCCGCCGATGATTTCCCCCAAGCGCGGCGCCAGCACATCCATTGCCCGCACCGTTTGCCCGTCGTCGTTCAGGCGCATATAAAACGCCTTGATGTCTTTGGGGTAGTCGGTAACTACCACCGGCTTGCCTATCTTTTTCTCGGTCAGGTAACGCTCGTGTTCCGACTGCAAGTCCAGTCCCCACTGCACCGGAAACTCGAAACTTTCCCCGGAATTTTGCAGCAACTGCACCGCTTCGGTGTAAGTCAGCCGCTCAAAGCTGGCGTTGACAATGCCCTCCAAAGTGGCAATGGTCGCCTTGTCGTACCACTGGTTGAAAAATGCCAAATCCTCGGCGCAGTTTTCTAGGGCGTAGGTAAAGATGGATTTAAGAAAATCCTCAGCCAGTTCCGCCAACCCGTCCAGGTCGCAAAAGGCCACTTCCGGCTCCACCATCCAGAACTCGGCCAAGTGGCGGGAAGTGTTGGAGTTTTCGGCGCGGAAAGTGGGGCCAAAGGTATAAACATCCGACAGGGCCAAGGCAAAGATTTCCGCTTCCAACTGGCCGCTGACCGTCAGATAAGTAGGCCGGCCAAAGAAATCGGCGGCCGTATCCGCCGCGCCCTCCCGCCGCGGCGGGTTTTCCAGGTCCAGTGTAGTAACCCGGAACATCGACCCGGCGCCCTCGGCATCACTAGCGGTTATCATCGGCGTCTGAATATACTGAAAGCCCCGCTCCTGAAAGAACCGGTGGATGGCATAAGCCATACCACTCCGCACCCGTGCCATCGCGCCGAAAGTGTTGGTGCGCGGCCGCAAGTGGGCAATCTCCCGCAGAAACTCCAGAGTATGCCGCTTCTTTTGGAGGGGATACTCCTCCGGGTCGGCCGCGCCCAGCAACTGCACTTCCCGCGCCTTGACCTCATACCGCTGCCCCCGGCCTTGGGACTCCGTAAGTTCCCCGACCACGCTGACGCTACAACCGGCGGTAAGGGACTCCACCAAAGGGTAATGCGGCGAGGATTGCTCCACCACAATTTGCAGGTCTTTCAGGGTCGAGCCATCACTGATTTGCACAAAGGAAACGGCGCCGGAGGAGCGGCGGGTCTTAACCCAGCCCTGCACCAGCACTTCGCCCCCGGCCGCATCCCGGTTCAGAATATCCTTAACTCGGCTGCGCTGCATTATGTATCCCTCCTACCGCCAATGGAATGACCTGATTTTAGCATTGGCGCGGGGTATCGGGAAAGGGCGGCGGGTAGCAAATGAGTGTTATACTGGATATAATGGTATTCAGGACAGAAGTAAGCGAGCAAGTATGCCTGTACCGCCCGGTATACGGTTTATTCACAGTCATATTTATGCGGGGACATACCGTTTGACCGGCCATGCTACGCTTCGGCGACTGGAGCGGGGAATCGCCCTATCTCAAATCGAGGATGTCTTGCTCAACGGGGAAATCATAGAGCGCAACCCCAACGGAGACCCTTACCCAACTTCTCTTATTTTAGGCTGGCTGGCTTCAGGGGAGCCGCTCCATATCGTCTGTTCTAGAGGAAACACAGAACCGGCGCTCCGGATCGTTACGGTGTATGAACCAGACGATTCCGAGTGGCAGCGGGATTACAAGACCCGCAGGTGAGGTAATGCGTAAAGAAGTTGACCGTTGCGATTGGTGCAGCGGAGCGTTGGTACCGGGCAAAACCACCCTACAACTTTGGCAGGGCGAACAGTTGGTAGTTATCCGGGATGTGCCGGCAGATATCTGCCAGCAATGCCGGGAACCCTATCTGTCGGCCGCCCTTTCCAGGAAACTGGACCATTTCCTGTTAGCGGAAGGCACTCAAAGTCCGGAGGGCTACCTCACCGTACCGGAGTACTCAGCGGCGCAGGCATTGGAATCCTAAAGCCCCGGCTTGGCCTTGTGCCACTCGGTAGCCTGCTCGTAGGCGTAGGCTATACCCAGCAGCCGTTCCTCCGACAGGTGCGGGCCAATCAGCTGCATCCCTACCGGCAAGCCGTCGGCAAATCCGCAAGGCACTGACAAAGCCGGCAGGCCGGCTATGTTTATCGGCAGGGTGCAGACATCAATCAGATACATCTGCACCGGGTCTGCCGTCTTTTCCCCCAGTGGGAAAGCCACCACCGGAGAAGTGGGCGTTACCAAGGCGTCCACCCGCTCGAAAACCCGGGCAAAATCCTGGCGGATTAGCGTCCGCGCCTGCTGCGCCTTAAGGTAATAGGCATCATAGTAGCCAGCGGACAGGGCGTAAGTCCCCAGCATTATCCGCCGCTTCACCTCCGGGCCAAAACCGTGCTGCCGGGTGCTTTCCATAGCCTGCCACATATCCGCCGTATCCTGATAAGAATAGCCGAACTTTACCCCATCGTAGCGGGCCAAATTAGCCGAGCATTCCGACGGGGCAATGATGTAGTAGCAGGCCAAGGCGTGTTTGGTAGTCGGCAGGGAAACCGGTTCGACGGACGCGCCCAGCCTTTCCAGTTCCGTAATGGCTTGCCGCACCGCCGCCCGGACGCCTGGCTCCATTCCCGCTACAAAGTACTCGTCGGGGATACCCAACCGCAGGTTATCCAGCCGGCCGGTCTGCCCGGCGGTAAAGTCAGCGGCGGCCGCCAGCAGAGAAGTAGAATCCCTGTCATCATAACCGGCAATGGCGTTAAGCACCAAAGCGCAGTCAGTAACATCCTTGCCCACCGGCCCGATTTGGTCTAAGGAGGAGGCAAAGGCAATTAGACCGTAGCGGCTGACCTGTCCGTAGGTGGGTTTCAACCCCACTACGCCGCACAGGGACGCCGGCTGCCGAATGCTACCGCCGGTATCCGAACCCAAGGCAAAGAGAGTTTCGCCAGCGGCTACGGCGGCCGCCGCGCCGCCGCTGCTGCCGCCCGGCACCCGCGTCAAGTCCCAAGGATTGCGCGTTGGGAAAAAGGCCGAGTTTTCGCAGGATGAACCCATAGCGAACTCGTCCATATTGCCTTTGCCCAACAGCACGGCGCCCTGCTTCCCCAGATTTTCCGCAACAGTGGCGTCATACACCGGAACATAGTTTTCCAGCATCCGGGAGGCGCAAGTAGTGCGGATGCCCTTCGTGCAAATCAAGTCTTTAAGTTGCATCGGGATGCCAGTAAGCGGCTGGGCTTCCCCGGCAGCCAAAATGCGGTCAGCTTGTTCCGCTTGCTCCAGAGCAACATCCCCGGTAACGGTAACGAAAGCCTTAACCCGGCTTTCCACCTGCTCGATGCGAGACAGGCAGGAACGGGTCAATTCCACCGAACTGAAATCCCGCCGAGTCAACCCGTCCCGGGCTTCGTAGATGGTCAGCCGCCACAGTTCATCCCGGTTCAAGAATTACTCCTCCAGCACCGCTTTAACCCGGAAAAAATCGCCTTCCCGCCGGGGGGCGTTCCGCAGGGTATCCTCCGGGTTAAGCGGCGATTGGGGAATATCCTCCCGCATCACCGTAGCCAACTCTACAGCGTGGCCGGTGGGGACAACGGCTCTGGTATCCAACTGCTTCAACACCTCAAACTGAGCCAGGATGTTGGAAAGCTGTTCCCCAAAGGTCTCCAGTTCCGCGTCGGTCAAGCCGATGCGGGCCAGGGCGGCAATGTGTTCAACTTCGGTGCGTTCCAATGCCATTAACTTCACCAATCCCGGGAAATCCGGAGTTAGTTCATTTCCGAGCCGCCGGATACGCTGATAGACAAGCCGGTCATATAGTCCGACTCGGCAGAGGAAAGAAAAGCGGCCAGCCGGGCAATGTCATCTCCTTGGGCAATGCGGCCCATCGGCACCCGGGTGGAGCGTTCCCGCACCATCAAAGCCCGGTGTTCCTCAGCCGACTGCCCTTCGGCCGCCAGGGCCGCCGCGATAAAATCCACCCGCTCCGTATCCACCAGACCGGGGCAGATGGCATTGACATTAACCCGGTGCGGCGCCATTTCCTGAGCCAGGGCTTGGGTAAAACCCACCAGGGCGAACTTGGAAGCGCAATAAGCGGCGTAGCGGGCAATGCCCCGCTTGCCGGCCCCGGAGGAAATGATGATGATTTTACCGCCCTGATTGCGGGCTACCATGTGCCGCGCCACCGCCCGGGAACACAAATAAGTTCCCCGGACATTGACCCGCATCACTTCGTCAAAGGCATCTTCCTCCAGCTCCACTACCGGCACCCGGTCGCGGCCGGGGCGGGAACCGGCGTTGTTGACCAGAATGTCAATCTTGCCGAACCGCTCCAGCACCTGCTCGACCATTTCTGCCACTTGCCCGCTGTCGGCCGCATCGGAAAAGAGGCCCAACGCCTGCCGCCCTTCAGCCTCGATTTCCTTGACTACACTGGGCAGCCCTTCCCAACCCTCGGCCCGGTCCTGGACGCGGATCGCGTCCCGGGATTGGGGAATGTCGGTAACTACTACATCCGCCCCTTCCCGGGCCAGTCGGGTCGCGATAGCCCGGCCGATGCCGTGCCGCCCGCCGGCTCCGGTAACGATTGCCACTTTCCCGCTCAGGTCGTACATCCTGACACCAATCCTTGCCGTGTATGTGCTACGCGTCCCCGTGGCTGTGGTGCTGGTAGGCGTAGGCGTGGCCGTCGGTATGCACCAGCAGCAAATGCGCGCCAAAGGTTTCGTTCAGCACATCCTCGGTCAAAATTTCCTCCGGGTCGCCAAAGGCCACCATCTGGCAATGCAGGCACAGGCACTTGCCGGCGCAAGAGGAAACGCAGGATAAATCGTGGGTGCTGAAAACTATCGCCGTCCCTTCCTCTTGCAAGTTACTGAAAATGTCCAGCAACTGGTGCTGCGCGGTCGCGTCCAAGCCGGCCATCGGTTCATCCAGCAGCAACAGGGCGGGATTGCCGGCCAAAGCCCGGGCCAGCAAAGCGCGCCGCCGCTGCCCGCCGGAAAGTTCGCCGATAAGGGCGTTTTTCCGATCATACATCTTGACCCGCTCCAAAGCGGCCGCCGCCTGCTCCTTATCCTCTTTAGTCGGACGGCGGAACAGCCCCCGGCTGGCGTAGCGGCCCATCAAAGTCACATCTCCCACCGTTGCCGGAAAGTCCCAATCCACCTGCTCCTGCTGCGGCACATAGCCCACCCGCTTTCGGGCGGTCAAGGCCGGCTGCCCCAGAATGGAAACCGCTCCGGTCAACGGCTTGATTAAGCCCAAAATGGCTTTCAGCAGGGTGGATTTGCCCGCCCCATTGGGGCCGATAATACCCACCACATCGCCCCGGTCGGCGGTGAAAGTAACACCTTGCAAAGCCAAACGCCCGCCGTAACCGGCACTGAGGCCGGTTACTTCCAGCACGGCGGTGGCATCAATCTGCGCCATAATAATGCAATCCCCTCAACGGAATGTATTGGGATGAACCGGCTACCCGGTTTTGCCAGGCAAGGCAAGCAATGCCGTGCCGCCTACATAGCGTTCCCCGTCCGGCCCGGTCATCATCAGGTCGCACTCCACCAGGTTCTCCCCATTTTCCTGCCGGGTATCGGTAACCGTGGCCGAAATCAGCAGCGGCTGGTTGTGCGGCACCGGTTGGCGGAACACCAAATCCAAGTCTTTCAGCGACTCCGGGCCGGCCCAATCGGTCAAAGCCTGGCTCATAATCGCCATACTCATCACACCGGGGACAATCGGCCCGGACAGGCCGGAGGCTTCGGCGATAGCCTGTTCCGTAAAGCGGTTCGGCATATCATTGCCCCAAAGCCGGCAAAAGTCTGCTACCCCTTCATCGGTAGCCACCAATTCCCGCGGGCCGATTTCACTGCCCAACTCCACATCCTCAAACCAGGGGACGGTTCCAATGGTCATCGGTTCAGTTCACTCCCGGGAAGCGTAGGATTCCTGCACATCGGCGACTACCACGCCATCCTGATTGCGAAATGTAGTTTCCCAAACCGTAAAAACCATCGTGCCGCTGCGCCCGGTCTTGGGATAAACCTCTTTCAGATGGGAGGATGCGGTCAAGCAATCCCCGGCCACGATGGGGGCGCGGGACTGTACTCGCTGGCCGGCGTGGAAACGGGCGCGGCCGAACTGCAATTCAATATCCGGCAGCTCCACATTACGCACCAGCAAAGTGCAAAAAGTGGGCGGCGCCAGAATATCGGCATAGCCGGCGGCTTGGGCCGCAACCCGGTCGGTAAAGACCGGGTTGGTTTCGCCGATACTGCGGTTGAAAGTCTGAATCAGTTCCGGGGTAATCGCAAAGGGGCCGGCCTGATGCTCCACCCCGTACAAATCCCGGTTGTATTCCAGTTCCAAAGCCATCAGCCCTTATTCCCCTTTAGTATCCTCCAGCCAGACCGGGGCAAAGCCGCCGGTCAGCAGAGCATCCACCAACTCCCGCTCGTTATGTATCGTTGTCTTAAAGGAAGTAAGGCAAGCCCCAATGTGGCTGGCCAGATGGGCGTCGCTGCCGCCGGTGCCGGCGTAGCCCTGTTCCCGGCACAGGGCGTCGGCTCGTTCATTCTCTCCGGCTCGGCTACCCCCGTTCAACCGCTCGGCAATGTGCACATCAGCAAAGGTTTCGCCTTGCTCCATATAGTCCACCAAGCCGATGCCAAAGCGGCCGGGGTGGGCGGGAAAAGCAATGGCATTGTGCTGCCGGGCTACCCGCATCAACTCCCGGGCGTCCATCCCCACATCCGCCAAGTTGACCTCTTTGGCCAGCGCGACGGTAACGCCGTACACCAGGAAGTGGCCGTAGCGGGTATCCAGTTCCGACCCTTTAAGAATCAAGACGCCGTACTCTGCCGCCAGTTGGGAATAGTCTTTGTCAAAGTCAAACTTGCGGTGTTCGGTCAGGACAATGCCGTCCACCGTGTAGCCCCGTTTCCGCAAAACCTGAATCCACTTGACATACTGCTCCACCGTAGCCCGGGAGTCATCAGAGGAAACTGAGTGGCTGTGCAAGTCGAGGTACATAGAACGGACAATCATCCTTTCGGGCAATCCCGGCAAACGGGAAAATCAGGCCGGCAATTTTGCCGCCTATGATACCGGTTGCCGGCGGAATAGGCAACCGGGTCAGCCGCGCATTTCCTTTAAGAACTCATCCCCGCCGCCGCGAATCATATCCTGAGTGCCTACCGACAGCAGTTGCACCCCTTGGCCGGCAAAATGCTGAAAGCGCGGCAAGTTGTTCAGCGACATCCCCGCGCCGGCTACGCCGATGAACTTGCCCTCGGCCTTAGTTCCGGCGATAACCCGGTCAATAGCAGCGTCCAGTTGGGCGGGAGTTGCCATACCCATAGTTTGGGTCAAGTCGCTGCTGCCCACCAGCAAAGCGTCAATGCCGGGAACGGCGGCAATTTCCCGCACATTTTCCACTGCTTCCGGCGTTTCAATCATCACGATAACCAAGGTTTCCCGATTGGCGGCGGCGTAGTATTCCGGAGTGGACAAGCCGGCCCCGAACCGGTTGGTGCGTCCGCCGGTGGCGCTGCTGCGGTCGCCTTCGGGATAGTGGCGGGCCGCCCGGGCCACGCCCTCAGCTTCGGCTTTAGTGGAGATGTGCGGCACGATAAGCCCCTGCGCGCCCCGGTCCAAGAACCGCAGAATGGTCGAAGGATAGGCATTGGGTATCCGCACGATGGGCGTCAGGTCGTAAAGTTCGGCGGCCCGTACCATATTTTCGGTCTCGGAGTCGTTGGAGGAGCCGTGTTCGCAGTCAATCCAGACCCAATCAAAGCCCATCACCCCATACAGCTCGACCAAGCCGGGAGCGTAAAAGTTGATACTGGCGCCGAGAGTAACCGCGCCGGCAGCCAGTTTCGCTTTCGTGCCGTTAGTTCGCACCATTATTTTCCCATCTCCAAACAGTGGTTAAGGAATGGATTAAGCCGGGAAAGGGAGAGGTCTGAACAAACCTGTAAGCCGGGTTCTGTATCCCGCCTTGCGGCGGGATGGTGACCATCTATCTAGCCCCCGGCAGCAGTATCGGCAGACGCTGCCGCCGGTCGACGCCAAGGAAAACCTCGCGCCGGACGATGTTGCCATCGGGGTCCAGCGGCCAACCCGGGGATGAGCCGGACACTCGTGCTCCCTCTATTCGGCCTTGCTCCAGGTGGGGTTTAGCCGCCGCTGCGTCGCCACAGCGACCGGGCGCTCTTACCGCCCGATTGCAACCTTACCGCCGAATTAGCCAAAGACGCCGTATTTTGTGGCGCGGCGGCAATGACCGTAGTACCCGGCGGCGGTATGTTTCTGTGCCACTTTCCGTCCCCGGCGGCTGCCCGAAAGCCGCCGCCAGAGCCTGGGCGTTACCCAGCACCCTGTCCGGTGGAGCCCGGACTTTCCTCCCCGGCAGGAATTGCTCCCCACCGCGGCGGTCACCCGGTTTGCCCCGCCTCTCCCACCCCCAATCTAGCACAGGCTTATCAAAGGGTCAAGTTGTGGATGAACCGGTATCCCGCCGCTAATAACAAAGGACAGGTGGGATACCCGTCCTTAACGGTTAGCCATAGACTGGCTTGGCTGCTTTCCTACCCCGGCAGCAGCATCCGCCCGCAACTGTTGCACAGCACCGTTTGGCGGCCGGAACGAACCCGCTGCAAATGCTGGGTCGGCAGGGACATTCGGCAAGCCAAGCACAAGCCGCGCATTACCCGGGACACCGCTTGCCCGCCCTTGCTTTTCCGCAGCCCTTCGTAGCGGGTCAATTCCACCGCATCCACCCCGGACGCCATATTTTTCCGCTCCGCGGTCAAGGTTGCCTGTCGCTCGGTCAATTCCTCCAGCTGCACCCACAGCTCGGTTTGGCGGCTACTCCACGCGGTCTGCGTATCCGCAAACTGCTGCTCCAAGGTTTCAATGCGGTGGCGGGTATCCTCCGCTTGCAAAGAAAACTCCAGCAGCCGCACATCCTGCTGTTCCAACGAGTACTTGGTGTTGTTGGACTCCATTTGCAGGGTTTCCAGTTCCCGGGGATTGGTAATGTCCCCGCTGTAAAGCTGCGCGTCCAAGTTAAAGGCCCGCTCCCGCAGCCGCTCCGCTTCCTGCTGCGCGTCCCGGTGCAAGGACTGGATTTCCTGCAAACGGACGCGGCCTTGTTCCAGAGCTTCCTCAATCTCGCCCAAGGAAAGGCGGGTTTCCAGTTCCTGCTCTACTTCGGCGATGCGGCCGTTGACTTCGTCCAAGGCCAAGTCCACTTCCTGAAGGGAATACAACTGCTTGATGGTAGTCATTTAACCCGCCTGTAACTTCTGGTGATTAGTTCTCTTGTTGCCGGGTCAATTCTATTAACTTTGCCATATTTTTGTCAATGATTGCCGGCAACCGCCGGCAACATCCGGTATAATCACCGCTTGCCGGCGGCCGCCAACCGCCGGCCGCAAAACCCGCTACCCCTTAACCACAGCAGAGGTTCCCGTATGCGTATCCTGCACTTTTCCGACCTGCACATTGGCGTCGAGAACTATGGCCGCATCGACCCGGCTACCGGCCTTTCCACCCGGCTGGGCGATTTTCTAGATTCTCTGGAGCAAGTCGTCGCGTTTGCTCTGAACCAAGGGGTAGATTTGGTACTGCTGGCTGGAGATGTGTATAAGGGCCGCGACCCGTCCCAAACCCACCAGCGGGAGTTTGCCCGCCGCATTCATCGCATCTCCGCCGCCGGCATCCCGGTATTCCTGCTGGTCGGCAATCACGACCTGCCCAACTCCGGCAGTCGCGCCAATGCCGTGGAGATTTTCCCGACCTTGGCCGTACCGGGCGTCCACATTGGCAGCAGCCTTCAGACTTACAATATCGACACACCGGCCGGGCCGCTCCAGATTATCGCCGTACCCTGGCCGCGCCGGGGTGGGTTGCTGTCCCAGGAGGAATCCCGCGGCCTGAATATCGACGAAGTGCGAGCGGAAATGGAGCGGCGGATGACTGAAGCTATTGCCGCCCGTATCGACGAACTCGACCCGGCTATTCCTGCCATCCTGACCGGTCATGTCACTATCAACGGCGCGACCGTCGGTACCGAGCGGTCAATGATGCTGGGCAATGACCATGTGCTACTGGCCAGCGCAGTGCATCGCCCGGAACTCGATTATGTTGCCTTGGGTCATATCCATAAACACCAGATAATCCGCCGGGAGCCGCCGATGGTGGTCTATTCCGGCAGCTTGCAGCGGGTAGATTTTTCCGAGGAAAGGGATGAAAAGGGTTTCTGTATCGTTGATTTAGACCCGGCAGCGCCCCGGGGGCAGCGAATGGTTGACTTCCGATTTCAGCCGGTCCGAGCCCGTCCCTTTGTTACTATTGATGTATCGGTTATGCCGGGGGACCCGGAACCAACGGCGGCCGTACTACGCGCCATTACCCGCCGAGACCTTGCTGATGCTGTGGTCCGGGTCCGGATAAAACTGCCGGCTGAAGCGGAACCCTTGCTCCGGGAGAATGAAATCCGGGAAGCCTTAGCCCCGGCCCATTACATCGCCGCCATCAACCGGGAAGTGGGAAATACCCACCGCCCCCGCCTTGCCGGGAATACGGCCGAAGGCTTGCAGCCGTTGCAAGTCCTGCGCCTCTACCTGGAAAGCCGGGATACCGAAGCCCAACGGCAGGAAAAAATAATCAACTACGCTGAAAAGCTGATTGCCGCTGAGGAAACGGCAACAGACGCTCCGCCCTTGCTCTAAATCAGCTGCCGCCGCCTTGACACCGGCCTTATCCCTTCGTAAAATTGTCCCGGCAATCCACCCGCAAGGGGGGTTAGCCACCGGCAAAGCAATCTATCCTCTAAATCCGGCGGGCCGCTGGGATCCGATGTTGACCGAGACGGCCAAAATTGAAGCAGTTTCCCTTTTTGCGTCAGTCAAGTTAGCTGCGCCGTCTTTTGGTGTGGCTTTCTTTTTGCCCGAATTTGTCCCGGCCGGGTTGGCTGCTTACTTTCCTCAGGAGGTCCGGGCAGCTTGAATACTACCATCACCTCCGTAACTGGGTTGGAAGTAGGCCACTACACCGACCGGGCCAACGCTACCGGCTGCACCGTCATTCTCTGCCGTCGAGGCGCAGTGGCCGGCGTAGATGTACGCGGCGGCTCGCCAGGCACCCGCGAAACCGAACTGCTCCAACCAATGCGCCGGGTTGACCGGGTGCACGCCATCCTGCTCAGCGGTGGCAGCGCCTTTGGGCTGGATGCCGCCGCCGGAGTAGTCCGCTACCTCGAGGAGCAAGGCATCGGCTTACCAGTCGGCCCGGCTCTGGTGCCGATAGTATCCGCCGCCATCCTCTTTGACTTGGGATTGATAACCGCCGCCGTGCGTCCTGATGCGGCCGCCGGCTACACCGCAGCCGCAGCCGCCGGGCTGGAGCCGGTAGCCGAGGGCAGCGTTGGGGCTGGCACTGGCGCCACCGTCGGCAAAATCTTGGGCTTGTCCCAAGCGGTAAAGGCCGGCATCGGTTCCGCCGCTATCACCCTGCCCAGTGGCATCACCGTCGCCGCCCTCGTTGCTGTCAACGCCTACGGAGACATCGTTGACCACCGCACTGGGCAAATCATCGCCGGCCCCCGGCGGGAATCCGGGCCGGGCTTTATCAGCGCAATGGATTGGCTGACCGGCAAAACGTCCCTGGATTTCGCCCATCCCGAAGCTGACGACAGCCCCTTGACCAACACCACGATTGGCGTAGTTGCCACCGACGCCGGGCTAACTAAAGAGGAAGCTAATTTCCTGTCCCGGGTCAGCCACGACGGGTTGGCTTTGACCATTCGCCCCTGCCATACCCTGCGGGACGGAGATACGCTGTTTGCCTTGTCCACCGGAAGCGGAAGCGCCACCGCCCCGGTTGATCTTACCGTCCTGGGCACGGCGGCGGTGGCAGTTACCGCCCAAGCCGTGTTGCGCGCCGCCGCCACGGCCACCGGCTTGGGCGGCATCCCGGCTGTCAAAGAGTTGTCCGATGAATAGCGAAGAACCCCGTATCGGTTTTATCGGCATCGGCGCGCTGGGCAGCGGCTTGGCTATGGCTTTAGCCCAACAGGGATACCCAGTGACCGCCGCACACAGCCGCCGCCCCCATCCCGCCATTCAACTGGCCGGCCGCCTTGCCAACTGCCAAGCCGTTATGTCTCCTCAAGCCGTAGCCGACGCCGCCGACTTGGTATTTATCACCACTCCCGACTCGGCTATTGCCGCTGTAGCCGCAGCTATAAAATGGCGTCCCGGCCAAGGCGTTGTCCATTGCTGCGGCGCCGCCGGCGTAGATTTACTGGCGGCCGCCACCCCGCAAGGGGCCACTGCCGGCGCCTTTCATCCCTTCCAAACCTTTGCCGGCTTGAGCGATCCGGCGGCCGCCCTGTCCCGGTTGTCCGGCGTCGTCTTTGCCGTATCCGCCGCCGGTTGGCTGCAAGAGTATCTGGAGGATGTAGGCCGGCAACTGGGCGGCCGTCCGGTGCAGCTAGCGGACGCTGACCGCCCTTTGTACCATGCGGCGGCGGTGCTGGGCTGCGGTTATCTGGCAACTGTGCTGCAAGCGGCAGCATCGCTTTGGCAAGCGGCTGGTTTCAGCCCGGAGCAGGCTCTCGACGCCTTGCTGCCCCTATCCCGGGCTACTCTGGAAAACATAGCAACCTTGGGCTTGCCCGCCGCCTTGACCGGGCCGGCAGTGCGCGGCGATGCCACCACGGTGCAAGCCCACCTGCAAGCCATTGCCGCCCGCCGGCCTGAACTGACTGACCTTTACCTGACCTTGACCGCAACATCCTTGAATCTGGCCGCCGCCGGGGACAATTCCCGGCCAGCGGAAAATATCCGCTCCCTGCTGCGCCAATATGACAGGAGGTTGAACCGATGCCCCGAGTAACCGTCCGGGACCTTGCCGCAATGAAGCGGCGGGGCGAAAAAATCCCGATGCTTACCGCCTACGACTACACTACCGCTATCCTGGCTGACGCCGCCGGCATCCCTTTGCTGCTGGTGGGCGACAGCTTGGGTATGGTCGTGCTGGGCTACGACTCCACCGTGCCGGTAACCCTGGCCGACATTATTCATCACACCCGAGCCGTAGCCCGGGGCAGCAAGAACGCCTTGATCGTTGCCGACTTGCCCTTTATGACCTACCAGATTGACCCGGCCCAGGCTTTAAGCAACGCCGCCCGCCTGCTCCAGGAAGGCGGCGCCCATACCGTCAAACTCGAGGGCGGGGAGAATGTTGCCCCTATCGTACGGCGCATTGTGGATTGCGATATTCCAGTGATGGGGCATATCGGCGTAACCCCCCAGTCGGTCAATGCCCAAGGCGGCTACCGGGTGCGGGGGCGCAGCCGGCCCGAAGCCGCCCAACTGCTGAAAGACGCCCTGGCATTGGAAGCGGCCGGAGCCTATGCGGTAGTGCTGGAATTGACCCCGGCGCCCTTGGCCCGGCTCATCTCCCAACGGCTCACTATCCCCACCATTGGCATCGGCGCCGGCGCCGGCTGCGACGGGCAAGTGCAGGTGCTGCACGATATGTTAGGGCTGTTCACCGACTTTGTCCCTCGCCACGCCAAGCAGTATGCCAACTTGGCCCCGGTCATTACCGAAGCTTTTGCCCGATACGCCGCTGAAGTTCGCGCCGGGACTTTCCCCACCGATCGGGAAAGTTTCGCTATGGACGAGTCCCTGCTGACCGGGCTGGAAACCCCTGATTAGCCCGGGGTTGTTCGCTGAACCCCAAGACAATCCACAAAAGCAAAGACGCCGGGTAACTCCCTCCGGCGTCTTTATTCTTTAACCGGCCACCACCGGCCCGGAGTGTGGTCAGACTACTGGGATTTGGGCCGCCGACTTTCAATCTGGTCAACGATAAGCTGGAGTTCGTTCAAGGAGTTCTCGACCACCGCCGGATTTTCCTGCCGGATGGCGATGCCCTCCTGGTTCGACAATCCGGTCAGGTCTATCGACATATCGGCCCGGATTTTGCCATCGGGGTTAGTCAGCTCCAGATTTTGCTGGGACAAGGAAATCCGGGTTTGGGAAGTGAACATCCCCGGTTCATGGGCGTTGGCGTTGTAGAACTGCCGGGAAACCAGAGTTCCCAACTCCCGGTCAAAGGTTACGCTCCGCTCCAGGGCATTGGGGTAATAGACCGTTACCTCGGCGTTGTCGATGACCTCCGTCGGCGTATAGTCCGTGATTAGCGCCGTACGGCTCAGCGTGCAGCCCGCGGGGTCAAAGAGGGCAAAGAAAAAGGTAGTGGTTCGGGTGCCGGTGTCCAGTTGCAGGCTGTACCAGGAAAGCACATCCGCGTTCAACAGCCGCAAATCCACGAAACCCTCGGCTACCACTTCACCGAAGTCAGCCCGCGGCGGCTCCGCTTCGCAGCCGGTCTGCGCCATTGCTTCATTCGGGGCGGTAGTCGCCGCCGGCAGCGGAGTAGGCGGCGGCTGGGTAGCTGCCGACGGCGCATTGCCCGAATTGGGGCTGCCGCCAGCCACCGGGGATTGGGCCGGTTGGACCGAATTGCTCGGCTCTTGAGCCTGACTCGGGGAGTCCTGCACCAACAGCAAATAAGCCACGGCCGCGCCGACAACCAGAATGGCGACTAACACCAGGATCAAAAGGATGGGCGAGCTGCCACCGCCTCCCCGATACTCCGGAGCTCTCGAGACTCTCAATTTTCCCTCCAATGGTTTGGTCAGGTAGCGGCTCAAGGCGCAACCCTGAGCCGGAACTCAACAAAATACAGCCGCCGCGGCCGACCGGGCTACAGGTTAGGCAACATCTCCGACAGCTTGGAAATATCCTCCCAGCGTTTGCCGCGCCCTTCCCGCCGGTGTTGGGAACTGGTCATCATATTAGCCGCTTCCCGGTAGAACCACTCAATCCGGTCCATCGCCTTGCCTTCGCCCAAGTTGGCGACGATAGTGGTAACGCTGATGGTATCAGAGATGCGGCCGGGGTAAGTCCCTTTCCGCCGCCCGGCTCCCGGCACCAGTTCGGCAAAGGTGTTGTCCATCATCTCCACGATTTCCTCGGTGGCTTCGTTAGCCGGGCCGCTGAACAGCCCCAGCACGTGCTGAGCGTCATAGAGCGATTTGCCGTCCTCAATATACTCGCAGTCCAGGGAAAGCTCGGACAGGGCTTGACTGACCACCGTCTGCGCCCGCTCAATCTGCGCCTTGGAAACGGAAAAATGCTGGTTGGCCCGGTCACTGCCGCCGCGCAGCCGCCCGAACCAGGACGACTTGACCCGCCGCACTTCCGGGATGGCCGCGTGGCTGACCCCGATAACCGAAGGCCCTTTGAGGATCCGGATGACATCGTTGGCGTCCAGCACTTCCCCGATAAAGCGCCGGTCCGTTTCCTCCCCGACGCAGAGGATGTCCATAAAGGAGTCGGCAATTTTCCGGTTGATGGTATTGTAGTTCAACCCCATCGAATCCTGCTTGCGGGCGAACTTCTGATTATCCACCAGAAACACCGCGTCGGCCTTAGAGTTCTCCAGCACCTTTTTCAGGCAAGTCGCAGTGTTGATGACGCTGTCCGGTTCGTCATACTGGTTCTCAAAAGGCAACACCAGCATCGCGTAAACCGGCTTCTTGAACTCCTCTTTCAGCAGGTCAACGATGACGCCCACGGAGCCGGAACCGGTGCCGCCGGCAGTAGTGGCGATAACCAAGATAGCGTCGGCAGAATACACATCCCCGTGGTCGCGGATGGTCGAGGCAATCTTGCGGGAATCCCGCCGGGCCTGTTCCGCGCCGTCGGCGTTGACCTTGCCCGCGCCCCGGCCCCGGAACTCGTCCGTCGAACCCAGCAGGATGGTGTGGTCGTCCGTCTGCGGTATATGCTCCAGCCCGTACAGGTCGCCGGCGCCCAAGTTGACGGCAAAAACGCCCCGGCAAATCGGGTCGCTGTCCGAACCGGTGAAAATCCGCACCCGCCGGTTGGCCCAGACCCAATGCCCCAGAGCGACAAACTCGTCGGCTATGTTCGACCCGCCCTGGCCGGTTCCTACGACAACCAGTTTCATACCCTAAACTCCTTATGGCAAAGGTAGCAAAGTCGGGTATCGGCTTCCCTTCCGCCCAACTTTAACTGCTTTCAATACTTTGCGCTCAATGGACGGCAACGCGCAAGCTGCCCCTTCCCGTCTTGCCCATTGTAACACATCCCATTGTAACACAAGCAACAAAATGCAAGCAATTCAAGATAAACCGGGATCTCCCTTGCTTTCAACCAGTTATATCCTTTCCTATACCGTAGCGGAAATAACAGTGTGCAATCCTTACCGACAAGGCAAGACTGGCGGCCGTTTTCGTTGACACATTGCCCCGGATAGCATATATTTTGTTGAACTTTAGGGGAGATTTGCCCATCGGCAGCAAAGCGGCCATGGTTCAGACTGCCGGCCGCCGTTAATCCGGGATCGAAAAGAGTTGCCGGGCCTACCAAATCTGAGGTGAGGGTATGCAGCGTTTCATCATCATCCGCGGCTTTTACGCCCTGATTGTGCTGTTTGTCGTCAGCGTCATTGTGTTTGCCCTGGCCCGGCTCAGCGGCAATCCGGTGGATGTGTTTCTCCCGGCTGACGCTACCGTAGCCCAGGAGCGGGCGTTGGCCCGGGAGTGGGGGCTGGATCAGCCCTTGCCCATTCAGTACCTGCGGTTCGTGGGCAATGCCCTGCGCGGCGACTTTGGCGATTCCATCAATTGGGCGGACCAAACGGCTATTGGACTGGTGGGGCAGCGTTTCCCGGCTACGCTCAAGTTAGCCGCCGTGGCGATGGGGGTCAGCCTGCTCATTGCCGTTCCTATCGGCGTACTGTCGGCGGTGAAAAAGGACAGCATCTTTGACTATATCGGCAAGGTTATCGCCTTGGCCGGCCAGTCTTTGCCGCCGTTCTGGTTAGGCATTGTGCTGATTTTCATTTTCGCGGTCAGCTTGAATCTGCTGCCATCAGACGGCATCGGGAGAGACTGCGATGTTTGCTGGCGCAACCTGATTCTGCCGGCCATAACCCTGGGCTGGTTCCAAGTGGCGGCGATGATGCGGCTGGTGCGCTCGGCAATGCTGGAGGTGCTGGATACCGAATACATTAAACTGGCGCGGATTAAGGGGATGCGGGAGTGGAAGGTTATCTGGAAACACGCCCTCCGCAACGCCTCCATTCCGCCGCTGACCTTTTTTGGCATTGTCGCCGGGCAGTTGATGACCGGGGCGGTGATTACCGAAAGCGTTTTCACTTGGCCCGGCACGGGGCGGTTGGCGGTGGATGCCATCCGGGCCCGGGACTATCCGGTAGTGCAGGCGGTAGTTATCATCTTTGCCGGCATTTACATCCTGTCCAACCTGATTGTGGATGTCCTCTACGCCTACCTGGATCCCCGCATCCGTTACTAGGGCAAGAATATGCCGGTCGGGATAGCGGCCGGCATATTCCGGCCCCGTCCCGGTACCGGAGGTGTACCACCCAGGAAATCCCGAGGAGCAGACTATGGAAATAACGGCACCGGCCCCCAAAAGCACTTGGTACTCGCCGGGCGGCATTGTCCGAGGCGTACGCGCGGCCCGGCGGTATCCGCTGATACCCTTCATCATCCTGATGGTGGGACTGGTAATCCCGGCTCTCTTTGCCCAGTTCATTGCGCCGCATCATCCGACCCGGGGGCAGTTTTCCGAGCGGTTGACGCCGCCGGCGTGGCAGGAGGGCGGCTCGATGCGCTACATCCTCGGCACGGACAAGCAGGGACGGGATCAGCTCAGCCGGATCCTGCACGGCGCCAAGTATGTGCTGCTGGTGTCCATTACGGTCATTGCCATCAGCGGCGTTATCGGCGTTTCCCTGGGGCTGATTGCCGGGTACTTCGGCGGGCGCTGGGATATGCTGATTATGCGGGCGGTGGATATTGCGCTGTCCATTCCGGCAATCCTGTTAGCTTTGGCGATAGTGGCGGCGCGCGGCCCGAGTTTCGGGACGGTGATTTTCGTCATCTGCGTAATTCTCTGGTCGCGCTACGCCCGGCAGGTGCGCGGCGAGGTGCTGGCGATTAAGAATCAGGATTTCATTGGGCGGGCGCAGGTGGCCGGGGCGTCCCATTTCCGCATTATCGTGCGCCATGTATTTCCCAATGTAGTCAACTCTATCGTCGTGCTGGCAACGCTGCAAGTGGGCTTTGTCATCCTGCTGGAGGCCAGCCTCAGTTTCCTGGGGGCCGGCATTCCCCGGCCCACGCCGGCTTGGGGGTTGATGGTAGCCGATGGGCGGGAATTGGTGGTAACGGCTTGGTGGGTATCCTTTTTCCCCGGCGTCGCTATATCTTTGGTGGTGCTGTCCCTGAACCTGATGGGGGACTGGCTCCGGGACCGCCTCGACCCGAAGCAGCGCAATTTGTAAAAGCCGGTTATACCGGCTAGAGCTAAAGCCCCGGTCAGTCGCAGAGCTGACCGGGGCTTATTGGTTGGGCTTAATGGCGCGCTCTTGACTTTCTTGCCGGGGCAAGGCGGGCTGTCCTTACGCGGTTCACCGTGGCCGGGATGGTACCGTTCTAACGCCGCCGGCGGCGGCGTTTCGATGTGCGTCCAGCAACCCGCCCCATCCGTAGATTGGCTTCGTTTTTCATATACCCCATTTTCCGGCTGAAATCCTGCAACCCGATTAGCGTATAACGGTCGCGCTTTTCCTTGTTGCAGGGCGGGCAAAGCAGGGTCAGATTTTCGTAGGCATCCGTGCCGCCCTGGGAGCGCGGATTGATATGGTCAACTTCCAGCACCCTGGGGTCAAAGGCATAATCGGCCCCGCAACCTTGGCAGAACGGGCCAATATCCACCAACAAATTGCTGTGTTGGGTACGGGGAGACGGGTGTCTGCTTTGCCGAACTCGGGGCGGCGGCATTTCCAATAGGGATGCCGCCGTCTCTCCGCTGTCCGTCCGCTTGGGCGGGGTGTCCCGATGGATGATTTTCGGGTTGGCGTCCACCAGCAACTGGCTGTTGGCTGCGATGCGCTGAACTACTTGCCGATAAGCCCCTTCCCAAATGTCCATCCCGATCCATTGCCGGCCTTGCCGTTCCGCCGCAATGGGAGTAGTGGCGCAACCGCAAAACGGGTCCAGAACGACATCCCCAGGGTTGCTGCTGGCCAGGACAATGCGCTCGTATAATGGCAACGGCTTTTGAGTCGGGTAGCCGGTATCCTCGTTGCCTAGGGTCTCGTTGATGTCGTCCCAGAGCGTATTGCGGATTCTGCCGGACTTGGGCCGAATCTTGCGCCAAAGTTCCCCTTCCGCAATTACCAGCTCGCCCGCAACGTCCAGCTCCTCCATTCGTTCCAAGCCCACTTTCCACCCGGAAAGATGCGGCGGCTTGAATCCTTGGTACTCATAGCACAAGTTGGGACGCGGGCCCGCGCTGGGACGGTTGTACGCCAAGTCCAAGTAATAGGGGCCTTTGTCATCCTTCAGCCGGAAAGCCTTCTCCAAATACCCCTCCTCATAGGGAGTAGCCACCCTTGTCTGGTCAAAAAAGGACTGGTCAGACTTGGCGTAGAACAGAATGGTATCGGTATTGGAATTGTACCGCTTGGCCTTCCACTGCGAACCCTTGAATCCCCGGCGCGTCCGTTTCCAAACGATGGCATTGCGGAAGTTATCCCGGCCAAAGATAGCGTCCAGTAAGCACTTGACCCACGCTTGGGCCGTATCGTCCATGTGGAGGTACAAGCTCCCGTCCTTGGTGAGGATACGGTGCATTTCCAACAACCGCACACCCAGCCAGCAAAGGAACGCCCCCATATCGTCGCCCCAAACTTCCTTGGCCGCCGTGATTACCTGCCAGACCTCGGGAGCGTCCCGCTGTATGGCAATCAACCAGTCATCGTGCAGGTCATCCTGCCAACTCCAGCGGTCTTGGAACTGCGCCCCGGCGGCCAAGCTGTCCGGGGTGGCGTGAAAATCCTTGTTCTTGTTGAACGGCGGATCCGTGGCAATCAAATTCACCGTCTCAGAGTTAATCCCTTGCAGGAAAGGCAAGTTATCGCCCTGAAACAGGGTTCGGTTCTCAAAGTTGGGGATTCCCATAACATCACCACCTCTCGAACTTGGCACAAAAGCAATGTACCATACAGATGCCCGGAAAGCAAAGGGAGACCCTTACGACCGCAATTCGTCCGCCCATAGCTGATAACCGGCCGCCAACGCGCCCGGCCAAACTCCGACGCACAAGACAATCAGCCCCCAACTGACTTCTACGCTGCTCTTAAAGAACAGGCGGGAGTCGGTTTGCGGGATGTTGCCGACATTAGCCCAGTTGACCATCCCAATCAAGGTGATTACGCCCAGCAGGCTGAAAATCGCCAGCAGGAGAAACCCGCAGGAACGCGGCGGCCAAAACAGCCGCCACAGAATCAGCAGGGCGGCCAAGGAGGCCAGGATCAGGATGACCGTGCCATCGCCCACCAAGGGAATCATTCCCGGCGCGTCAAGGCCCCGCACCCAGAACACGGCGGTCGGGTCGGCGGCGGCTCCGCCGTAAGCTGCCCGGTAGGTCGGCACCCGGGCCCAGGGGCCTACCGCCCCGACCAGTACCACGGCTACGCTGACCGCGCAAACCAACATTGGCCACGGAAAGGCTCGGGGACGGGGCGCCGCCGTTGCTGCTGCCGGTCGCAAAGTTAATCATCCCTCGCGCAAGGATTGGACTGTTGCCCATTATAACAGCCGGGGCGGGTTCTAAATCCGCCCCGGCCGGCTGCAAACCCGGGTTAATGCCGCCATCCTTTACCGCAAGGAGGGCATTACTTCCTCGGCGAACAGGCCGATGGAGCGCATTACCTGCTGGTGGGTCAGGTCGCCCCAAGCAAAGATGGAGTTGAAATAGTTGATGCTGCTCGCTTCCACAGTCCGCCCTACCTGCTCCCGAACCGTGGCCGGAGAGCCGGCCAGCAGCACTTCCTTTTCCACCCATTCGTCAAAGTCAATGCGGGCCGGCAAAGGCACGTCGTGCTTGTCCCACAGGAAGTTGATGTTGTAAAACCAGGTGTCAAAGGCGGCCCGGCAATCCTTAATGGCTTCGGCATCCGTGGGGGCGACATAGACATGACGGGTCAGCCCCAATTTCGGCTCCGCAATATGTCCGTTCAGCCGGTCAGCATCTGCCCGGTGTTCCTGCCAGACTTGGCGGTACAAGTCAAAGTGGCCTTTGACTTCGGGGGCCGGGTCAAAAACGGTGCTGGTGTTAAAGCCGTGCTGGGCAATCCACGGCACCGTTTCCTTGTTGTTGGTGGCGTACCACAGGGGCGGGTAGGGCTTTTGCTGCGGTTCCGACCACATTCGGATGTCTTTGTAGGCGTAGTGCTGGCCTTCGTAGTCCAGGGTCTCCTGGGTCAAGCCCATAATCAGGATGTCGAGGGCTTCCCGAAACATATCCCGGCCATCCTCGAACTTGACATCGTAGTGTTCCGCTTCCATGGGGACGATGCCGCGGCCGACGCCCAACTCCAGACGTCCGTTGCTGAGGTTGTCCAGCATACAGACTTCGTGGAGCAGGCGCAGGGGGTTGTAAAAGGGGAGCAGATAGACCAGGGGGCCGAGGCGGATGTTTTGGGTGCGCTGGGCGGCCGCCGCCAAGAAAACCCCGGGGGAGGGGGCCAGGCTGAGCGGCGTTACATGATGTTCCGCCAGATGGTAGCAGTAAAAGCCCTGCCGGTCGGCATACTCCAGCAGCTTCAGCCGTTCCTCGTAAATCTTGCTGTGGGGCTGCTTTTCCCACTCAATCCAGTCAAAGATGCCGAACTCCAGGGACTTGCCATTGGCCGGTTGGGATTGGGTACTCATCAGTCGAACTCCCTTATTGGCTGGCTGGGGCCGGTGTTGCCGGGGTTGTAAAGAGGGGCAGGCCACTGTAGTAGCGACCTGCCCCCGGTTAAGCCTGCGAATTAGCGGGTTTCCGCCGCGGGCTAACCGCCCTGGTAGGTGGCCTTGATGGCGTGCATATGGCCGTTGCGAGGCACGGTGCTGCCCGGATAAATCCAGCTGGACACCACGGCCGGGTCCACCACTACGGTGTGGGGGAACCAGAACAGCGGCATGGTCATATAGTTGTCGAAGGCCCAATTACCCCACTCCCGGGCCAACGCGTCCCGCCGGGCGAAGTCGGTTTCGTTCCGCCATTCGCTGGCCTTGGCGTTGGTATAGTTGTCCTGGTAGTGGTTGCTGCCGCCGAAGGTGCTGGTGAAACCGGTCAGGTTGCCGTACTCCAGGGGGAAGTAGATGATGATGTTGGGCCAGACCCGGTGCTGCATCTCGCGAGCCCGGTAGCGTTCCCGCACCTGGGAGGCGCTCAAGTCCTCAATCACCACATCAATACCCACTTGGGACCAGTAGTTGCCAATGGCTTCCATAGCTTGGGGCAGTTCCGCCTCGCCGGGGGAGACATAGGACTGGACGGTTACCTTGACCGTCTTGTCGCTGTCCGGGCCGTAGCCGGCCTCGGCCAGCAGCTGCATGGCTTCCTCCGGGTTGTACTTGTATTCGGTTTCGTACCGCTGCTCCCAGCTGGGATCCCAACCGTAGTGGCTGGGGTGGTAGTAGCCGACATACATCAGCTCGCCGATGCCTTTGTAGAGCTGCTCGAGCAGTTCCTCCCGGTTGATGGCCTTGTTCATGGCCCGGCGGACTTTCCAGCCGTTGTTCTCGAAGCCGGGTTCGCCCTTGCCGGGCGGTTCCTGGCCGGCCCAAGGGGTTTCCGCCCAAGGCACCGTCGGGTCGTAGTTGGCTACGTCCCGCTCGTCGTCGCTCAGGTACATTCCGCCAAAGAACACAAAGAAGTTGTTGGCGGTGAACTGAGAGCGCATCAGAGCCATGCCCCGGTTGGCGGCGTCTTTCTGCAAGTCCAACGGCAGGTCAGCCATGTGCGCGGTGCCAGCCAGCAGGTTGGCAAAGCGGGTGGCATCCTCCGGCGCCCAGTAAATCCGAATTTCCTGGAAGTCCGGATCCTCGGGGAGGACGCCTTCCGGCAGGTCGGCATCCTGGGACCAGTGGCGGCCCGGGATTTTCTCAATGAGGAAGGCTTGGGCCGGTTCCCGTCCCATATACTGGTAAGAACCGGTGCCTTGGAGACCCTGTTCATCCAACAGTTTCTCCCGGGCTTCGACATCCTCCCCGGCGGATTCCCAGAAGGCTTTGCTCCAGGCGCCCATTTCCGAGGAGGCGTTGCTCATCACAAACTCGGCGTCAAAGGTCGTCGCCGGGTTGCCCTCCCGTCCGTGGAAAATGATGGTAAAGGTATGGTCGTCAATTTTCCGGAAATACTGATCCGGCCCGGCCAAGGGGTTGCCGTCATCGTCCCGGCCGCCGACAAAGTAACGCCAGGTACCCAAGCGGGTATCCGGCCGGGTCAAAATTTCCGCGGTGTGCCGGAAGTCGTCGGCGGTCAGTTCACCCCAACCGTTGTGGAACTGGATACCTTCCCGCAGGTAGAAAGTCCACTCGGACAGGTCGTCGTTGGCTTCCCAGCGGGTGGCCAACTCCGGCACATATTCGCTGGTGGTGGGGTGAATGCCGATGGCGTATTCCAGGGTGGGGTCATACTGCACATACGCCTGCCGGCTGCCCTTCCAGGGGCGATTGCTTTCGTTGTTGGCGGAAGTGATGGCAAACTCGAGACGAGTAACCTGCCGGGCTTCCACTCCGGGGTCAGGAGCGGCAGTGGGTTCCGGCACGGCAGTAGGGGCCGGCGCGGCGCTGTCGCCCATAGTCTCGGAGCCGCTGGTGGAGCCGCCCTCGCCGCCGGCCATTCCGGTGCTGGGCTGCCGCTGGGCTGCCGGCGCGGGCGCCTTTTCGTCCGAAATGCCGGCCACTTCCGAAGCGGACTGGGAAGCCACTTCCGACTGGGCCGGGGCCGCCGGGGCTTCCTGCGCCGAACCGCAGGCGATGATTAAGACTAATGCCAAGCTCAAGGCTCCGTAGAGCCACGCCTTGGGACTGGTGAACCAACTATATTTCATGTCTTACCCTCCATAACCTCCGGTGAAACTGAATGGGGATCCCTGGGGAACCGGGATGGACACGAGCCGTTGGGTAACCGGCGCAAGGCAACTTACGCCGCCTTTGCCCGGCAATTTGGGGCAATATAAGGCAAGGATGGGCAGTTGTCAACAATTCCTTAATGAATTTGCCGGGTTATCGCATATATTTGACGACTTGCTTATCGTAATTCCTGTGAAAACGGGAATCTAGAGTCCCCGGATTACCTGGATTCCCACTTTCGTGGGAATGACGGTGGAGGGCGGGAATGACGGTTTCTATGTGCGATAGCCCGGAACGGATTTGACCGTTAGACCGCCGGCCGGGCGAGCCGGCGGTTTTACAGGGGGCCGAAGTCCGGCGGGGGAATGCGGCGGCGGGAGGCCGCTTCGTAAGCCGACGCGATTTCCAGCAAGGTATCCTCTTTCCCGGGTTCGGCCCGGAACACCAAGGAAAAGGGCAAGCCCGGCGCCGGCAGCGTTTCGGCTTGGTCAGACTGAACCGACACATAGCGTTGGCGGTCGGGGGAGAGTTGAAACACCGGGTCGTACACGGTGGTAACATAGCCGGCCGGGATCAGCACTTCGGTCAGGCCGGCGTTGGGGCCGTTGTAGGATTCCTGGCGCAGGTTGTTGCCGTTGCCGTGCTGGTAAGCGCCGCCGATTTTCCCCGGCGGGTAGGGGGTATGCAACCGCACCAAAGCGTCGAGGCGGTTCTCCAGTAGCACCATCATATCGACCCGGCGCAGCAGTTCCCGGAGCATAATCCGCTCGTTCACGCCCTGCCGCCCGTCCAGGGGATTGCGCGGATCGGTAACCTCCTCCCAATTCTTGAAGGCGGCCCGCTGGTCATCGCCCCAGAATTTGGAACGGGCGTTGAGGGTCGGCCAGTCCACCAAGGACTCGGTGTAGCCCAATTCCTGCCAATCGGCGGCCCGGCGGGAAAGATACTGCCGGATGTGGTAGCGGAAGGACATGGCCAGTTCCTGCTGCTGAATGGTCGCCAAATCCAGGTTCACCGGCGGCGCAATGCGCCCGTCCGCCAAATCCACGAAGTAGTCGATGGGCGGCATTTCCCCGGAACCGAAAACCTTGCCGGGGGCAAACTCGGTGGGCGTGATGGCGGCGGCAAATTCCGGGAACAGCGGCTGCCCGTCCGCATCCAGTCGGTACAGCACATCCGGCATAAACACCGGCAGGAGATAGGCAATAGCCCGCCGAAAGTCCACTTTCATGGGTTCAATTTCCGGGTCAGCCGGCCAATGGCGGTCGCCGGATTCGAGCAGGGTAGCGCCCAATTTATCCCGCAGGATTTCCTTGATTTCCTGATCGGCGGCGGCCACAATAGGCCGCTCGGTCAGGGAGCCGGGGGGTATGGCCATCGATTCCCGGATGATACCGATACGCCGCCCGGTCAAAGAACCGGCGGCCCCGGAACTGCGGGCGTGGCCGGCGTAGGGCGTGGAAAGCACGGAGGAACGCGGCACGGTGGTAAAGGGGTCGCGGGGGTCATAGTAGCCGTTCTCCGGGTCTTTCAAGGCGTCCAGGACCCGGGCGCAGTCCGCAATGCGGCGGCAATGGATGCCGCTGCGGTCGCAATAGATGTCCGCGCCAATGGCACCGCCGTCAAAGCCCAGCATTGCCTTGTGCGGCAAAATCAGGGCAACCGAGTTGTGATTGGCCGGCCCCCGGGTGGAGGCCCGGGTTTCCTCGCCCAGGCTGGCCATCACCATATTGGTGCTGACCGACAGGGCCGAGCCGGAACTGGAGCCCAGGGAAGCCGAGCGGGTGGTGTCGTAGGGATTGGAGGGATTGCCGCCCCAAGAACTGCGCTGGTAGCCCAGCACCGACGGGAGAATCTTATCGGGAGTGTGGCGGCCGCCGGGGTCGCCGGCCCGGCCGTTATATTCGGTATTGACGGCCTTGGCAAAGATGATGGCGCCCTTGTTCCGCAGTTGCTCGACCAGGATATGATCCCGGGCCGGAAAGTCGATGTCGTAAGCGGCATCGCCGCCCCCGGTCGAGCGCATATCCTTGGTGTCGAAGGGGTCTTTGAAGGAAAAGGTTACGCCGTACATCGGCAACAGTTCGAGGTCGGGATGGCGGCCATAGGTAGCGTCGAGTTCCGCCGCCCGTTCCAAAGCATCGGGAAAATGGCGGAAGTGTTCGCAGACCGGCGGCGCGCCCGGCGGCAGCGGCCCTTGGGCGGGATGGCGGTCATATTCCCCTTTGCAGGTTACGGAGCGTTCCCCGCGCAGGTTCAGGGTAGCCAGGGCGTTGACTTGCCCCGCCTTGGCTTTGCCGACAATCATCCCGTACTGCTGTTGTACCGTGGGGTCGGAAGCCGTGGCCGCCATCCGGCCGAACTCCAGCGGCGGCCCCTGGTACTGGTCCAGGTCGGGAAATACCGCCGCCGCCGGGACCGTTGCGGTGGGAAACTGAAGGGGCTGCCCGCCGCGCATTGCGCCGGCGGCCGGCGGCACCGGCGCGCCATCGGCCGTTACCAGCAGGCTGGGGACGCCGTTATAAGCCCGCACCCGGTCAAGGTAGCCCTGCACAATTGCAACGCAGGTGGTTTCCCCGGACTGGATGGCCGCGTGCAAGTCGGCAACAGTAGCCTCCTCCAGAGGGAACTTGCCTTCGCTCATCACCGTAACCTCTCATCAATACTAGAAATAGGGGGAGTTGGGAATCTCGGGGGATACCCTTACTCGACAACGACCTGCTCATCTAAAAGTACGCCGCCGCCTTGGTAGGCAATGGTAATGGGGTCGCGGGCCAAGGCCGCCGCTATCCTTTCTGCCGGCAGGGTATCCGGGCGGCCGGGGACAATCACGCGGCGCAAAGCCGGACGGCGGGTAATGTTGCCGGTAGCGGCGTCGCCTTGCGAGCGTTCGCGGCCGCCCCGCATCAGCAAGCCCACTTCCACGCGCAAATCCCGGGCGGACTCAGCGTCCGGGAAAGGCAGCAAGCCGGTCAGGGTGGCGACGGTGGAGGCGGCCCAAGCCGCTTGCGCCGTTGGAAAGGGCGGCGCTACCCACCCTGGGGAGCTATGCCCGGCCAGCAGCGTCCAGCGGCTGGCACCGGTCAAATTCGCGACGCTAATGTAAATCTTGGATTCTCCTTCGTCCGCCATCTTGCCGTCAGCGTCATACTCCTTGGTATCCAGCAGATAGCGGGCTTGCACCGTGCCGGGAGTAATAGCCGGCAAGCTGCCGGTCAAGGATTGGCCGTCAGCAGCATCCGGAGACAAGGCCGCCGTTTCCCCGCTGCTCCACTCCACTATATCCTCGAATTGCATCGACCCCTTGGTCAACGCCTGCCCGACCGGACAGAACCGCACGGCCCGCTCCAAGCGCACCCGCTCCGTTTCCGACAGCTTGCCTTGCAATAGCACCGTTTCCCGCACACCAAAGCCCGGCCCGGCGGCCGCCGCAATTGGCGCTACGGCAAAGTCCACCGCGATATTCTCTAAAGGGATCCCGCCCCGGTAGGCCACGCCTACCACCGTAACGACCGTTCAAGCCGCCCAACCGGCTACTGCCAGATATTGGGCCGGCGGCCCGGCGAGGTCGGCTTTGTCGTTGGGGATGGCGGTAACGAAGGGCCACGGCCCCCGGCCGCCGGCGCCAATGCCGGCCAGAGTTACCGCCGTGTGCTGGTCCACCAAGCGGCTGACAATACTGGGCCGGGGTTGTTGACTCTCTGGGGTCATAAAATACCTCGGCGCGGCTGCTACAGGATAGGGAGATAAGACAAAGGGAATGACGGGACAACTATAATGGGGATAGGGGGAAAGCGTCAACCGGGGAAAGGCGGCTTAATCCTCGCGCCGGGGCAGCCGGCAGGCATCCTCCGGCAAGCAGGGCTTGAACTGGGAAAAGCGGGGGCGCACTTTAGCAAACAGGGCATAGCCGGCTATTCCCAACTGCCGCAGACCGGGAATCCGCGTCCAGCTCCAAACCCAGCCCAAGCCGACCGCGCCCCACATCAGGGGAAAGCTGTCCAACCCGTGCCGCAGGACGCCTTGCCCGTCCCGCACATACATCCGGGCAATAAAATCGGACAACGCCAACCCGTACTGTCCCGGGTCAAAATCCGGGGCGGCAATGTCCACCAGCCGCAAGTTGTCCTGCTTGTCCCGCCGTTGCAAAAACCCCACTTCCCGCCGGCATACCGGGCAAAGGCTGTCGTAGAAAATTTCGACTGGGACGTTGGGGGTGGCAGGCATAAGACATCCGACCTGAGGCCAGAATTTTCCTGGCAGGAAAAAACGCAGGTCCGGAGCAAGATTGGGCAATGCGGCAACTGAGGGCGGCTACATGGACTCCAGTTCCGCTACGACCACATCCACATTTACGCCTTCATAGTCTAGTTCCCGGCAGAAGTCATCCCACTTGATGCTTCCCCAACTGAAGTTAAAGGCCATCGGACGCGCCGGATAATTCCGGTCAGTGAATACAATCATATCGCCTTCCTCCGCAGTGATTTCGTAGCCCATCCGAAGGAAGGCGGTAATGGCCCTTTCCCGGGAAATCGGTTCAGGCATAAACCGGACTCTCCACCCGAGCGCTGACCGGATAGGTGCGACGCGCCGGCGCCCCATCATCCTCGGTTATGTAATGGGGTATGCCGTGGGAGTCCAGGTACTTCCGAATGTCCGGGAAGTGTTTCAAGGCGAAGTCAACGCTCTCCAGGAGGCGAGCTTCGGCATCCTCCCTAGTCTGACCGTAAACGGTCATCCCGAAAGGCTCAATATAAGCCGCCCAACGGTCTTCCCGCTGCTCAAAGGAGGCCGCCGCACTAAAACTGATGGTTACCTCTTGCCGCCCGTTCATATCTTCATCTCCTTAACTGATACGGTGGGCTTGTCCCTGATGTGGAAAAAGTATAACAGAATGTAAGCAATAGTGTCAACATTCTCCAGACTCGGATTCTCAGACCTACCCCCCAAACCCGGCATACCGCTTCCCGGTCACCGACGGCTCCATCGCCAGTTGCCGGCGGATGCTGCCTACCTCCTCGGCATCCAGCCCCAAGGCGTCAATCACTGCCGCATCCAACCCCTGCCGCGCCGGGCAGTCATTCATCTGCGGTAGCGGCAGCAGCACCGCCGTAGCATACCGGTCATAAGCCGCCGCCAGCCGCCTCACCACCGACCCGCCAATGGCGGCAAAGTCGGGAAACGGGAAGTTCCGCATATCGTTTATCGATATATTAGGATAGGTGGGTTTCCGGTTAGAGCGGCCGCCCAACATCGCCAAAATGCCTATGGACGAATTGAAAAAGGCGCACAACGCCTTTTCACAAAGGTCGGTCTCACCCAAAGCGTCGTCAATATGGCAAGGCACCCACGCCGAACCCAGACCGGGGGTGTTCAGCCGAACTCCTACTACCCTGGCCGTTTGCAAAAACAACCGGTTAGGCAGCAATAGCCGGCCTCTCTGCTGCCACAAGTTTTGCGCCTGCGTAAGTTTCCCTTCTTTGGGAACGATATAGGTATCCGGGCGGGCAGACATCGTCTGAGTTAGGACGATAGGCGTCCGCTCCGATTCGGGCTTTCGCCGTTCTGACGGGGGAAGGTCAGTCTTATGGTTCCACAAGGCAACCATAGTCGGGCTTCCAGGCAACGGAGAACGGTCAAAAGATACTCGAATTCCACCGCTGTCCGGCCCGATTTTAGCAATTTTCCCTAAAGCAATTACCGGGAAAAAGTTTCCTCGACCCAACTCAAGAAATTTTTCGCACAACTCGGGCACAAGAAACTGCACCGCGCCCCAATCGCCAGCGGCGATTAGACGAGCCGGCCATCGCTGAACAGTTCCATAACCGCCGGTTACTACATTGCCATCAGCAATAGCCCCGGCAACATTAAACGCGTCGCCCGGGTTGGCCGGATTTCTAGCCAGATTTACTACTTGGGTCGGCGGCTTCTGTCCCCGTGCGGCCGGCCAACGCCGACATATAAGTAGTATTTCTCCGATACTGGTATTCTCGGAGAAGTAAATCCGTTCCGGGTCGTGAGAAGTTACGATAGTCTCCACATGGTAACGCTCTGCCAAGTGCCGGCGGATTTCCAACGCCGAGGCATTGGTTGCCGTCACCAGCGGCAACACCGAGGCAATTACCCCGGTTTCAGATTTGTTGATAAAATCCGCCAACACCATAAAGGCATTGCCGTTGCTGGACAGATGAACCGGTTTGTTGGCGAACAACTCTTTTTCCCGACTTTTGAGTTTCAACTCCTCCCGCTCAGTGAATTGGTCGTGCCTCAGGTCCGAGCGGGTAAATGGAGGATTCATAACCACCAAGTCCGACGGTTCCGCCATCGCCGCCGCCGCATCTCCATTAACCTGAGTGGCTTTAGCAGTCCCGTTGGGCCAAGGCATCAACATCGGCTTCTGATCCAGAAACTCCAAAGAGCCCAAATGCGCTACGCCATCCGAATCTACCCCCAACAAACTGCGCCAGATTTTCATATTGTTGAACCGGGTAGAGGGCGACAGCAAACCCAAAGTAGTTGCCGCCATGTGCGTGGCCGTCAAGTTCACATCGTAACCAGCCAGCACCTGCTCAATCAGAGCTGCGGACAAATTGGGATCATCCCGCAGTCGAGGGTTGAGATCCCGAATGCGCTCGGCGGCCGCCATCAGCAAGGTACCAGTGCCGCAAGCCGGGTCAGTAATCCGCAATCGGGCAACGGCCGCCGGGTCGTCCCAATCGCACATATCCTCAGTAATCGCCAGTGCGGCTAGCAGAGTAGCCGCTGGAGTAGTGGTATAAAAGGAGCCGTCGTACCGAGCCGTATCCAGCACGGTATGAAAGATGCGGCCCAACAGGTCGTGACGCAAGCTGGCGATATTCTCCGACACCACCAAGGCGGCCTGTGCCGTCTCCCGAATTGCGCCGGAAATAGCCGGGTCGGGAGGACACGCGCCCAAGGCCGCCCGACCGGTCTGAAAAATGGGCTTGTAATCCAGGGCTAGAATCAAGTTCCAAGCCTCGCGAAAAGCCGCTATTACCCCTTCGGAGTCAGCGCATCGGTTCGCTTGTGCCGGCGGCCAATCGCCGGTAAAGGGTTGGGGCGGCACCAGACGATTATCCTGTTCCGGGCGTACTCCTTGCAGGTGAATGTCCAAACGGGAATGAAACATCACCGCCGTAGCCACTACCAGCAAAGCCCGCTTGGCCGGGGCATCCCAAGGACTTCGCGCCGGTCGGCCTTTTCTGGTTTGTTGCGGCAAATCCAGAGCTTGCGCCAGCAACCGCTTCTGCGTTTCGCTAAGCCGCCGCACTCCCCCATCCAAACTACTGGACAAAGCGGCCGCCACATAGTCCGGGTCGCCCAACTGAGCCGGCGCCAGTCGAATCACCGACACCAGCCGCTCAATATCCCCGCTCGTCCACTGCGCCGCCGTTTGACTCCCGTCCCGCACCGTCCACATAAATTGCGCCGCTGGCAGGGTTTCCCGGGTAGTGCCATCCGGGTAGCAGACCGCCACGGCGCAAGCCGCCAGTCCCTGCTCCAGTCGCGCATCGGCATCCCGGATAGCCTCGGCTTGCTTGGCTTGGGATTGCCCATGCTCCGCTTCCACGGCGATAACCGCCGAACCGATCCGGACTTCCACATCAATGCGGCGGCGATTGCCCAGCTGAATCAACTCGGCGTGGGCTTCCAGTCCCCGCTGCTTCAACTCGTCGCCCAACTGAACATTCAGCGTATGCTCATGCTCCCGGGTAGTCATCATCCCCCCTACGGCGCCACATCAAAGGGCCCCGGCAGCTCCAGCTCCTGCCCCATCTCCCGCACCGCCGGCAGCACCTCCCGCCCCACCAACTCCAGGCAGCGCATCGTGTCCGGGTGGGTAATGGAGCCGTCGTTAGTCCACACCGCCAAAATGCCCGGCCGCACCAACTCCAGTACCTCCCGGATTTTGCGAATGACCGTATCCGGGCTGCCAATGACCAGCCGATTGTCGTCAATCATCGCCTGATACATTTCATCCGTCACCGGCCCGGTGCGGAACGGGTCATTGGCCCGGGTCGCCCGCACCATCGCCTCCCGCTGATCATCTGCCCATTCATCCCGGGTTGCCCGGTTGTAGCCCGGCGGAAAGGAATACTCCCGGGGCATCGGCACCCGGCCCACCCCCACCAACGCCTCCAGAAAGCCGCGCCCGGCCACCTTGGCCTTTTCATCCGTATCCTGCACATGAACCGGCAGCATATAGCCAAAATTCTGCGGCCCCGCTTCGTAGCCGTGCCGCCGCGCCGCGTCCCGGTAAATGTCCTGCATATAGCTGAAAGTGTACGGAACGATGCCCAGGTAGAAGTAGGGATAGTGATGTTCGGCGCACCACGCCGCCGTCTCCGCGCTGCCCGTACCCGGTATCCAGATCGGCGGATGCGGCTTCTGCAACGGCACTTGGAAAGGGTTGACCTGGCGGAAGTGGTAATGCTTCCCTTCCCAGCGGAACGGCCCCGGCGTAGTCCAGGTTTTCACCACCAGGTCATGAGCTTCCTCAAACCGCTCCCGGTTATAAACCGGGTTGCTGTTCGTCGCCCAGCTTTCGGTGCCGCCGCCGCGCACAAATCCCGACACCAGCCGCCCCCGGGAAATGCAGTCAATTTCCGCCAACTCCTCAGCCAGCCGCAGCGGGTTGTCGTGAATGGGCAGCGGATTGCCCATCAGCACGATTTTCGGCTTGTCGGTGATGCGGGCCAAGATGGCGGCTTCCAGGTTCATCGCCGCCCCCAAGCTGGTCGGCGTGCTGTGATGCTCGTTCAGCATCATCCCGTCAAACCCGATTTCCTCGCAGTATTCCCACTCGTCCAGGTAGTAGTTATACTGGTTCGCCGCCACCGCCGGGTCAAAATGGGCGTTGGAGAAAGTTACCCGGTGCGCCCCGTTGGGACTGCTCTTAACATCCTCCTCGGTGTAGTTGAAGTAAGCCCGCTCGGTGAACCGCATCACAAACATAACTCAAACCTCTCAATCCCGGAGTGCGTTGTTCTAAAGTTACTCTAACCGGGCCGGGTAGTCAATCCGGCCAAAGCCGCGCCGCCGGCAACAAAACCAGAAGTGCCGCACCGCCGGACTTACCCCCACAACTCCCGGGATGCCCGCCGCGCCCCCTCCACCAGCGACTCCAACTTCATCCAGACAATCTTGGAATCCACCTGCAACCGGCCGGCAAAGGTGCCAAAACCGCAGTCCACCCCGGCAATCACCTGTTCTCGCCCCACCACCTCGGCATAGCGCACAATCCGATCACAGACTACTTCCGGGTGTTCGATAAAGTTGGAAGTGGAATCAATGACCCCGGGGATGATGACCTTCCCTTCCGGCAGCTTGATGTCCCGCCATACCTTCCACTCGTGTTCGTGCCGGGGATTGGCCCCCGGAAATGCCACCGCCGCCGGCCGCGCCGTCAACACTATGTCAATTACCTCCCGCAACGGCACATCCGTATGGTGCGGCCCCAAAGTGCTGCCCCAGCAAATGTGCATCCGCATCCGCTCCGGCGCAATATCCGCCACCGCGTAATTCAACGCCGCCACGTGCATCGCCGCCACTTCCCGAAACTCCCCTAAAGTCAGATGGGCAAAAATCTGATGGCGGCCCAACGCCAAGTCAGGGCAGTCCAACTGCAACAGAAACCCGGCGTCCACTATGGCTTGATACTGCCGTTTCATCACTTCCGCCAGGGCATACAGATAGTCCTCGTCCCTGGCGTAGTATTCGTTATGCAGAAAACGGGCAATCTGCCCCGGCGACGGCGAAGTCATAAACACTTCCGCCGCCGCCGTGTCCGCCGTTGCCGCTTTCAGGTTGTCAATATCCTGCTCCACCGCCGGCCAGTCCGACCAGGCAATCGGCCCGGTGCAAGCCGGCCGCACTTGAAAGGGCGAGGCAAAAGGTTTCAGCAGTTCCGCCAGTTCAGGAAACTCCGGGTCGCCCATCCCCAGCGGCGTACTTTCCCCGTCAAAGCCGGTCAGACGGTCTTTCACATACACCGTATAATCCACCCGCCCCTGCTCTCCGTCATTGATAACATCCAAGCCCACCGCCGCCTGCCGCGCCGCCACTTCCCCCACGGCGTCCCGCACCGCGGCGTCAAGGTCCGCCCGCTGCGGCAGCCGGGACTGTTGCTCCTCGACCAGCAAATCCAGCATCCCCCGCGGCCGCGGCAAACTGCCGGTGTGCGTAGTCAGTATCCGCTCAACACTCCGTTTCATCGCCCTTTCTCCTCCCAAGCCATCGCCGGATTCGGGATCGGAATAACCGGCGGCCATTGTAGCAGGAATAACCCGGCTTAACTACAGCACTGTTTCAGAAAGTATTGGTAAGGAAAAATACTCCTCAAATTGGGCAAATTTCCGCCATTATAATGAAATCGCCTTGGCCGGCGGGTATAATAGCGAGTAGTGTTGGAACGGGTGGAACGGGCCGCTAAACTGGGAAAGTAACTGGAGTAAGGAAATGCTGAAGTTCATTGGCAACTTGTTTAAGTCACCAGAGGCTTGCCTGGAGCGGGGCAAGTCCCATATCGACAACGGTGAGTATGACTTGGCTATTGCCGATTTCAGCCAAGCCATTACTCTTAACCCCGGCGATGCGTATGCTTACATCCTCCGGGGCGAAACCTATATTGTCGAAGATGAGTATGACTTGGCCATTGCTGACTTCAGCCAAGCCATTGCTCTGAACCCCGACGATGCAGGTGATTACAACAGCCGGGGACGTGCCTACTGGTCTAAAGGAGAGTATGACTTGGCCATTGCCGATTTCAGCCAAGCTATTGCTCTGAACCCCGACGATGCAGGTACCTACAACAACCGGGGCCGTGCCTACTCGTCTAAAGGAGAGTATGACTTGGCCATTGCTGACTTCAGCCAAGCCATTGCCCTGGATCCCGGCAATGCGGATGATTACAACAGCCGAGGCCGTGCTCACGCGTCTAAAGGGGAGTATGATTTGGCCATTGCCGACTTCAGCCAATCTATTGCTCTGAACCCCGGCGATACAGATGCCTACAGCAACCGGGGCGATGCCTATCGCGGCAAAGAGGAGTATGACTTGGCCATTGCCAACTACAGCCAAGCCATTGCCTTGAACCCGAATGGCGCTGCCCGTGCTTACATCCTCCGGGGCGATGCCTACACCCTTAAAGGGGAGTATGACTTGGCCATTGCCGACTTTAGCCAGGCCATTGCCCTAGCCCGTTCCCCCGATGCTGTAGTTTCTGCCTGGCCCTCCCGAGCGCAACAGCTGATGAAAATCGCGAACTACTATGCTGGTGCCGCTGCCTACCACAACCGGGGCGATGCGTATCGGGACAAAGGAGAGTATGACGCGGCCATTGCCGATTACAGCCAAGTCATTACCATGAACCCCAAGGGTGCAGGTACCTACAACGACCGGGGCCGTGCCTACTCGTCTAAAGGGGAGTATGACTTGGCCATTGCCGATTTCAGCCAAGCTATTGCTCTGAACCCCGGTTATGCCGATGCCTATGAAGGCCGGGGACTTGCTTATCAGGAGTTGGGTAATGAAACCTTAGCCGACGCCGATTTGCGGCGCGCCGTCGAATTGGATCCGTAGTTGGGCAATCAGCAGTTTCAGTCCTAGGGTACTCCCTTGCGCGTGGCACTTCTCGCGCCGGCCGTCGTTGTAAAGTGCCTTCGGGTAATACACTTCACGTTCGCACCAGACGCAACAGTATTTCGCCCCACCGCAGGGCAATTACATTTTAACTTTGGCGCATTATGTCCCTATCTACACAGTGGTTTGAATCCAGATTTTTCCATCCAAAGGGAAAATGTCTGACCGAGCGTCTGATATACGACCCACTTATATTGCAATTACCTTGTGACCGCCCCCCTTATATCCGCAGCCGCCGCAGCGTCGGCCGCCACACCCCCAGCACCAGCGTACACCCCAGACACAAACCCGCCCCGCCCGCCAAAGCCGCCGGCCAACTCACCCAATCCGCCACCAACGCCATCGGCAGCGACCCGATGAACATAAACCCGGCCGACACATACCACAAACTCATCACTCGTCCCTGCAACTCCGGGTTCACCGTCAACTGCAATACCGTCGTCCCCAAGGAAATGTAACCGTTGCTCCCCAGCCCCACAAACAGCAGGATAATCCACGAAAGCCAGTACCATTCCGACCAGGCGAATATGAACAGGCTCACCCCAAAAGTCAGAATAAAGCCCAATAGCAGCCAGTTCTTGCCCCGGGCATTGCCCAACGCTGCCAATACGATATTGACCAGCAGCGACCCGACCCCGGCCGCCGTTATCAGCAGCCCGGCTTCACCGGCGCCGCTGCCCAAGGCTTCCCGGGCAAAAGCCGGCATTACCTGAATATGCGGCATCCCAAAGAACCCGAAAGCAAACCCCATCCCGATAACCGTAAAGACCACCGGCGTTTTGCGGAAATAATCCAGCCCGGCCCATAAATCCCCCAGCACATTGGCCCGCCGCGCCGGCCGGGTCTGCTCCACATCCCGCATCGGCAGGATAAACCCCACCGACAGCAGGTAGCAGAGGGCATTAAGGTAAAGGGCAGAGCCAATATCCAGCAGTTCAATAACGCCGCCGGCCACCGCCGGACCGACAATCCGCCCGGTGTTCAGCACCGCCGAGTTCAACACTACAGCGTTCATTATTTCTTCCCGCCCCACCAAATTAACCACAATCGCCAGGCGGGTCGGCATATTAACCGCGTGCAGCGTCCCCATCAGAAAAGAGGCGGCGTAAATGTGCCAGACCGCCACCAAGTCGGCAACCGTCAAAGTAGCAATCACCAGAATGATGACCGCCACGCCGCTTTGCGCCGCCAGCAGCAACCGGCGGCGGTCAATGCGGTCGGCAATAATGCCGCCCAGCAGCACCAGAGTAAGGTTGGGAATCCCGTAGAAAAAGATGACCAGTCCCAGTTGGGAAACCGAGTCCGTACGCTCCAGTACCAGCCAGCCCAGAGCCAGAAACTGCATCCCTTGGCCCACCGCCTGCCCGGCGGCGCTGTACCAGAACCAGCGAAAGTTGGGGTAACGCAAGGCCCGAAAGGTTGGCAGCGGGGGCAGCGCCGCCTTAATCCGTGCCGTCAGTCGGGCCATCTAATTCCTTTGCGCCGGGATTTATTTCCGCTCCCGGCCCCACCGGCCTATGGTTTCCGCAGTCAACTCCGGGAACGCCGGTAACGGGGCGTCAGACCCGCAGCCTCCGCTTGCAGCAGCAAGTCAACCGCATTAGCCGCCCGCCGCTGCCGCGTTTCCGGCCGTTTGCCTTCCCCAATATAGTCGGCATACTCCTTCTGATGGGAAAAAGACAGCCGGGCAAAGACGGCTTGAGCCGCTGCATCGGCTTCCAGAGCTTGGGACAATTCCTCCGGCAACTCGACGGCCCGGGGACTTTCATCCCGCTCCAGGACAAAACTGGCCGTATTCCCCACCGTTACGCCGGCCTTGTCCCGCAGTTCCTTATTCACCACCAAGATATGCTCCCCGCCGCCCTGCGGCAGCAGCGACGACCGATAGGGAACGCCGTTAATCGTGCCTTTCACTGCCACCCGCCCCTTAACTCCAAACTCTTTCTCCACGCTGAACGGCGCCCGGATAAAAGTCCACGCCCCCCGCATATCCGGCCGTTCCAAAGTCGCCTCAAATTCATAATCCGGCATACAAAACCGCCATCCGCCCCTGAACCTGACAGGGATTTTACCCATCCGGCCCGCCCGCTACAAGCCACCGGCCCGCCCCCTACTGCACAAACCGGTGAAACACCTCCTCCTCCGTCAACGACTCCCGCCCGAACCACCGGTCTTCAATGGCTTGGTAAATATCCGCCAACCCGGCCGTAATCCCGTCAGTAACCTCAATCACCCCTTCCGGCGACTCCAGCCCGGCATCCTCCACCGCCTCCAGTTCCATAATCACCCCGGATATAGCCCGAATCAGTTCCACCGGCGCCACTTGCGTCGCGTTCATCCGCGCCTTGACCAAGCACTGCAACGCCGCCGAAGCCGGATTCCGCAGCAGAATTTCCCCGGCCGCCGCCTCCTGGTTGTCCACCGCCACCCCCAGCGTATCCGCAACCCGGCTCAAAGCGGCGGCAAACTCTCCACCGTCGCCCCCGGCCGCCAGCGTATGCTGCGCCGCCCCGTTCACCGACCGGGACACGCCTTCCGCCCGTTCCAGCCATCTCCCCAGCCAAATCAGGTTATACACCCGCGAATCCGTCAGCCAACTCCCCGGCGAAACCGCCAAAGAACGCGGTTCCATCAATTCAACCATAGCTGCGCCCCCTCTAACCGGTATTCCTGTTGTCAATCAAGCTCTGGGCATCCTCAAAGGACAAGCCCGCGCCCCCCAGTTGAACTTGCGCCTGCACCCCCGCCAGCCACCCGGAACCCCGGGAAACAAAAGAACCCTCTACCGGCGCCGCCTGGGTATAGTCCCGCCCCACCGCAAACTTAATCAAATCGCCGCCCCACACCAGAGATTGCCCCCGGGTCGGATCCGCCGGCAGCCAGCCCAATTCGGGATGCAAAAACTCCACCCAGGCGTGGGTTTCCCCCACCTGCGTTGCCAGCAGCCCGCTGACGTAGCGGGTCGGGATACCCAAAGCCTTCAGCAGCCCCAGCACCAGATGCGCCATATCCTGGCACACCCCTTCCCCGGCCGCCAGCACTTGGCTGGCCGTAGTCGCTACCGTAGTGCGCGATGGCACATACTGGATGTTCCGATACACCCAATCCACCACCCGGGACACCGACTCCATCAACCCCGCAGCGTCTCCCTGAATTTCCCGGGCTGTGTTAATCAAACTCTCCGGGTCCACCAACGGCGTCGGGGTCAGAAACTCCGCCACCGCCAAATCATAGTCCAACCCGCGCAAAGCCATTTCCGGCGGCGCGGCCGGCGGCCGGGCAATCCGCACCTCCCCAATCGCCAGAATGGTGAACTCTCGATGCGGCGCCGTTACCCTTACCCGGTGCGTCGGGTTGCCGTAGGCGTCCCGGAACTGCGCCGGACGACTGGCCGGCGTCGTCATCAACGCCGTATTGACTGGCATCTGGTAAGCGTCCGCATACGCCGACAAGCGCAGAAAGTTATCATTCTGCACCACCACATCCGTATAGTGGTAGCGGGCCGCATAGGCATAGCTGGCCACGGCCGCGCCATCCCTCAGCGCACCACCCATGTCGGCTTGCATAACCCACCTGATGAGTTGTTGGTAATCCGGCTGTTCGCCCGGGCCACCCGGGTCAGCCCCCCGGGAAAGGCCGTCGCATCTCCCCGCCCGTTCTGCACCGCAAACACCCGCAGGTCAATATACCGTTCCTCAAACCTGCCGCTGCTCTCGTCAAATACCAGATGACGGGAAAAATCCAGCGTCTCCTGGGCGATAAACGCCCGCGGCGACTCGATTATATGCCGGGCCAGGTTGTTCCGGTAGTTCCCCCCCAAGTCCGGCATAATATAGACCCCGATGCCCCCATACCCCTGCCGGGTTTTCACCACCAGTTTATCCAGATTTTCCAGCGCATACTTGCGGCTGCCGGCATCCTGCAAATCATAGCTCACCGCCTGGTCCAGAATCGGCTCCTCCCCCAAGTAGTGCCGTATCATCTCCGGCACCCACTTGAACACCAGCTTGTCATCCGCCGCGCTGGTACCCATCCCGTTCACCAATACCACCTTGCCCAGCAAGTAGGCATCCGTCAGACCGGGAACGAATATCTCCAAATCCTCCACCCGGCGATAGATTAAATCCACCGCTATATCCCCGTCCAGTGCCTTGACCCACACCCGCCCGTCCGGCCCCACATACAAGTCCGAACCCTCCACCAGCGGGATACCCAGCAGCTCGCTCAAGTACCGATGCTCGAAAAAAGCCGCCCCGAACTTGCTGTCCGTCAGCAGAACGCAAACCGGGTTCTCTTGGTCGCACAGGGAAGTGAACAAGTCCCGATAGGTCGCCTTGATGTCATAGGGAACTATGTCATATCCTGCCGCCACCTCCGGCAAGACCCGTTGCCCGATTTCCACCGACTTTAACTGGTAAGTAATGCCCGACGGAATCCGCAGGTTGTCCTCCAGTACCACATACCGCCCGTCCTCCAGATGTACCAGGTCAATCCCGTAAATGTGGACAAAGGTATCTTTGGCCGGCCGAAACCCCTGATAATCCGGGTAGTAATACTGGCAGGAATAGATTACATCCTCCGGCACGATGGTCTGACTGCCGTTATACAGATCGAGGAGAAAACAGTTCAACGCCTTCAGCCGCTGCTCCACCCCGGCCCCGATAACCGCCCACTCCCCTTGCCGAATGATGCGCGGTATCCAGTCCGTAGGCGTCGTGCGAAAAGTCTTGGGATCCAGCAGAAAGGAAAAGGCGTCCAACTCCGCCGCCCGCTTCGCCGCCCCCCAGCGGTTCCGCAGCTCCTCCAACCCCATCCCTTCCAGCGCGGTCATCGCCGCCGCATAGTTGCCATTAACCAGACCCTCCCCGGTCAGATATTCGCTGCAAGCCGTTTCTGCAGCCGAAGTTAGCGGTATCATAAACCATCCTTCGCCGGCTTTTCTTTGTCCATCCCGCGCCGGTTTAGACCATTCTAGCCCCATCCGGTTAAACCTTTGTTACCAACCGGTTACAATCGGATTACGCCCGGCGCCGGAAACGCAAGGGTAGCAACTGCCGGGCGTCGCTGTTTCGTATTGGCAACCCTTATAATTGCCTCTCTCCCGGCAACCCGCGCCAACCGGCTTGCCCGCAAACCGGACTGAACTCCGCCGCAGCCGGCCCTTGTAATATGTTGAGGGCTGTGGTATATATTTGACAACCGAAACCGGCCGGGTATCCCGGTTGCGTTTCCCGCCGGAGAGCATATCCGCCCGTTACGGCTTGTCTTTAAGTACCCTTTCCCTGCAAGGACCGAAACTTGCTGACCTTATTCACCACCCTGCGGCCCTTTACCGACCCGCATATTGCCACCATTCAGCGCAACGCCATCCGCAGTTGGCTGGCTCTCGACCCCACGCCGCAGGTTATCCTTATCGGCAACGAAGCCGGCGTCCCCGAAATCGCCGCCGAGTTTTCCCTTTCCCACATCCCCCAAGTGGAATGTGACCGGCGCGGCATACCCCTTCGCTCCTCCCTCTGCCAACTGGCCCGGGACGCCGCCCACTATGACCGCCTCTGCATCATCAACGGCGATATAATCATCCTCGACGGCTTTTACAAAGCCTTGAACGCCATTTCCCTGCCCCAGTTTATCGCCGCCGGCCAGCGTTACAACCTCCCGGTCACCACCGAAATCGACTTTGCCGCCTCGGACTGGCGCGACCGCCTGCGCGCTCAAATCCAGCAATCCGGCGAACTCTTTATCCCCTCCGCCATCGACTACGCCGTCTATCCCAAAAGCATCAACCCGCCCATCCTGCCGCCCTTCTCCGTAACCGCCCCCGGCTGGGATCCCTGGTTCCTCTTTCAACACCAGCAGCGCGGCATCCCGGTGGTCAACATCGGCCCCCGAGTAACCGTCATCCACCAAAACCACGAAACACCCCGGCAAACCGCCCGAAAACAAAACGCCTGGCGACGGGACGATACCGCTATGGCAACCCTGCGCCAGGCCGGCGGCTTTTCCAGTATGATTTCCCTGCGCGAAGCCGACTATATCGTAACCGCCACCGGCTTGCAGCGGCCGCCCTGGGCCAACCGTCTCCTCTCCCGCCTCTCCCGCAACCGGGCTTGGCGCGGCGCCCTCGGCTTCCGCCGCCAGCTAAAAATGCGCTACCTCAGCGGCGCCGGCCGCGTCGGATAATCCGCCAATGAAAACCGCTTTGATCACCGGCGTAACCGGCCAGGACGGAACCTATCTGTCCCAACTGTTGCTGGAAAAGGGCTACACCGTCCACGGCCTCCGGGTTTTCGGCGACTTCCGCGAACCCGACCCTCGCGTCATCCTCCACTACGGCGACCTCACCGACGCCACCAACCTCATCCGCATCGTCCACGAAGTCCGCCCCGATGAAATCTACAACTTGGCTGCCCAAAGCCAAGTCGCCGTCTCCTTCGAGACCCCCGAATACACCGCCAACGCCGACGCCCTCGGCGTCCTCCGCATCCTCGAAGCCATCCGCATCTGCGGCCTTGCCGAGCAAACCCGCTTTTTCCAGGCCTCCAGCTCCGATATGTTCGGCAAAGCCGTCGAAAGCCCCCAGCGGGAAACTACTCCCTTTTACCCCCGTTCCCCCTACGCCGCCGCCAAAGCCTACGCCCACTGGATAACCGTCAACTATCGGGAATCCTACCGCATCTACGCGTGCAGCGGCATCCTCTATAATCACGAATCCCCCTTGCGCGGCGACACTTTCGTAACCCGCAAAATCACCCGCACCCTCTCTCGTGTTAAAGTAGGGTTAGAGCAATGCCTCTACCTCGGCAATATGGACGCCCAACGCGATTGGGGCCACGCCAAAGATTATGTCCGCGCCGAATGGATGATGCTCCAGCAGCCCAACCCGGAGGATTATGTTATCGCCTCCGGCCAACTCCATTCCGTCCGCGACTTCGTAACCGCCGCCGCGGCCGCCTTGGACATATCCTTGGAATGGCGCGGCCAGGGCGTCGCTGAAACCGGCCTTGACACCGCCACCGGCCAAACTATCGTACGCATTGATGAAAAGTTCTTTCGCCCCGTCGAACCCCAATCCCTCGTCGGCGACACCACCAAAGCCCGCCGGCAACTGGGCTGGCAGCCGGAAATCGGCTTCAATGAACTGGTAAAGGAAATGGTAGCAGTGGACTTGCCTCTGGCCCGGGCCGCAGCCCGCCAGCAGTAAGCCCGGATCCCTGACCCGCAGCGAAGTTAAAACTAGGGGAGTTAGGCAATGAAACCGGAAACCGCTATGGACCAAGACGCGTCAATTTTTGTAGCCGGCCACCGCGGCTTGGTCGGTTCCGCCATCACCCGCCGCCTCGCCGAACTCGGCTTTACCAACCTCATCCAGCGCACCCGCGCCCAACTGGATTTGCGCGACCAAGCCGCCGTCGAACGCTTTTTCAGCGACGAACAGCCCCAGTATGTCTTTCTCGCCGCCGCCAAAGTCGGCGGCATCGTCGCCAACGACACCTGGCCCGCCGATTTCATCAGCCAGAACCTCCAAATCCAGACCAATGTCATTGACGCCGCCTACCGCCACGGCGCCGCCAAACTCTGCTTCCTCGGCTCCAGTTGCGTCTATCCCCGCATGGCTCCTCAGCCCATCACCGAGGACTCCCTCCTCACCAGCGAACTGGAAACCACCAACGAATGGTACGCCGTCGCCAAAATCGCCGGCATCAAAATGTGCCAGGCTTACACCCGGCAGTACGGCTTCAACACCATCTCCCTGATGCCCACCAACCTTTACGGCCCCGGCGACAACTTCGACCTCGAATCCTCCCATGTCATCCCCGCCCTCCTCCGCAAGTTCCACCAGGGCAAACTCGACGGCGACCCCTCCGTCCCCGTCTGGGGTTCCGGCCGCCCCCGCCGCGAATTCCTTTACATCGACGATATGGCTGACGCCGCTTGTTTCCTGATGCAAAACTACAACTCCCCGGAAATCATCAACGTCGGCGTCGGCGATGATGTCTCCATTGCCGAACTGGCCGCCACCATCGGCCAAGTAGTCGGCTTCGAGGGTGAAATCGCCTTCGACCCCACCCGGCCCGACGGCACCCCTCGCAAACTTCTCGATATGACCAAGTGCCACCAACTCGGTTGGCAAGCCCGCACCAGCCTTGCCGATGGCTTGCGGACTACCTACGACTGGTACCTGAAAAACTACGCCGCCGTTGCCGTCTAACCCCAATATGCTATAATTGGGCCAACTAACCCGGCCCAACGGCGGCCTTTCCGATTATGGCAGAACCCGTACATACCCACGAGCGGCTGACCGGCGGCGCGCCCATTGCCGAAACTTCCAACCGGATTTTCGGCATCATCTTTGCCGCCGTATTCACCATCATTGCCCTGCTGCACCTGTTTGTCCGGGAAAAACCCTACTGGTGGTACTTCGCCGTAATCGCCGCCGTTTTCCTGCTGCCGGCCCTGTTCAAACCCCAACTCTTGGGTCCGCTCAACCGCCTCTGGCATCGGGTTCGCTTGGTGCTGAACCGCATCATCGCCTTCCTGGTAATGGCCCTGCTTTTCTATGGCGTAGTATTGCCCACCGGCATTATAATGCGCGCCTTGGGCAAAGACCTGTTGCGATTGCGCTACAACCGGGACGCCGCCAGCTACTGGCTCCCCCGCGACCCGCCCGGGCCAGAACCCGAAACCATGCAAAACCAATTCTGAGGTCGCTGAAGTGCTGTCTTTCCTCGCTGAATTCTGGGCCTTTATGCTGGCCCGCAAAAAGTTCTGGCTCCTTCCGGTCATCGTTATGGCCCTCCTCTTGGGCGGCTTGGTCGTCCTCAGCACGACCAGCCCGGCCGCGCCCTTCATCTACACCATCTTTTAGCCATGCGTATCCTCGGCTTGTCGGCCTTCTACCACGACAGCGCCGCCGCCCTCGTCGTCGACGGCCGCATCCTTGCCGCCGCCCAAGAGGAACGCTTTACCCGCAAAAAAAATGACGCCGGCTATCCCCAAAACGCCATCGATTACTGCCTCCAAGCCGGCGGACTATCCCCATCCGACCTTGACCGGGTAGTATTTTATGACAAACCCTTTCTCAAGTTCGAGCGTCTCCTCGAAACCTATGTTGCCTTTGCCCCCCGCGGCTTCCGCTCCTTCAGTATGGCTATCCCCCTCTGGGTCAAGGAAAAACTCTTCCAGAAAGACCTGCTCCGCCGCCGCCTCAAAGCCCTCGACCCGGCCGTGGACTGGAACGCCAAACTTCTCTTTACCGAACACCACCAGTCCCACGCCGCCAGTGCCTTTTACCCCTCTCCCTTTCCCGACGCCGTAGTCTTGACTATGGACGGCGTCGGCGAATGGGCCACCACTTCCGCCGCCGTCGGCCACGGCAACCGCCTTGAAATGCTCCGGGAAATCCACTTCCCCCACTCCTTGGGCTTGCTTTACTCGGCCTTCACCTACTACACCGGCTTTGCCGTCAATTCCGGGGAATACAAACTGATGGGCTTGGCCCCCTACGGCCAACCCCAATACGCCCCGGCCATCCTCGACCACCTTATCGACCTGAAAGCCGACGGCACCTTTCGATTGAACCTCGACTACTTCGACTATTGCACGGGGCTGAAAATGACCGGCCGCCGCTTTGCTGAACTCTTCGGCGGCCCGGCCCGCCAACCCGACGAACCCCTCGAACAGCGGCACATGGACTTGGCCGCCTCCATCCAAACCGTCCTCGAGGAGGCCGTGCTGCGTCTGACCCGTTCCCTCCGCGCCGAAACCGGCATCCCCTACCTCTGCCTGGCGGGCGGCGTCGCCCTCAACTGTGTCGCCAACGGCAAAGTATTGCGCGACGGACAGTTCGAGAACATCTGGATCCAGCCGGCCGCCGGAGACGCCGGCGGTGCCCTCGGCGCCGCCCTAGCCGCCAGCCACGGCCTCTTTGACGAACCCCGTCCCTCCATCACTGAGGAAACCGGCCAGGACGCGATGCAAGGCGCCTACCTCGGCCCGGAATTCAGCCACGACGAAATCTGCCGGACCCTCGACACCGCCGGCGCCAACTACGCCGTCCTTTCCGACCGGGAACTCATTGACGCCACCGCCACCGCCCTGGCTGACGGCAAAGCCATCGGCTGGTTTCAAGGCCGTATGGAATTCGGGCCGCGCGCCTTGGGCAGCCGTTCCATCCTCGCCGACGCCCGCTCCCCCACCATCCAGCAGACCCTCAACTTGCAGGTCAAAGAGCGCGAATCCTTCCGTCCCTTTGCCCCCAGCGTCTTGCGCTCCGCCCTAGCCGACTGGTTCGACCTCAACGCCGACAGCCCCTATATGCTACTCGTCGCCGGCGTCAAAGCCGAACACCGCAAATCTGTGGCAAACGCCCTTTCCGGCGTCGACCGCGTCCGGGAAGTCCGCTCCGCCATCCCGGCCGTAACCCATATTGACTACTCCGCCCGGGTCCAAACCGTCCACCCCGAAACCAATCCCCGCTATCACGCCCTCCTCACCGCCTTTGCCGACCAGACCGGTTGCCCGGTCATCGTCAACACCAGCTTTAATGTCAACGAGGAGCCTATCGTCTGCACCCCCCACGACGCCCTCCGCTGCTTCACCGCCGCCGGCCTCGACTGCCTGGCTATCGGCAACTGCTTCCTCAACAAAGCGGAACAAACCGCTTTCCAAAATCATAAGACCAAAAACTAACCCGCTATGCCATCCAACAGTACCCCCCCCCGCTGCACCCAACCCCGACTCCCCCTTCCCGAACCCGCCGTGCCTTGCAGCTCCTTGGCTACAACGCCTTGACCACGTCCGTTCTGCTCATCCTCATTGAACTGGGCTTGCGTCTCTTCGGTTTTCAATTCGCTCTGGAACCGCCCCGGGTTGAATTCGGCTGGCCCAACCCGTTTTCGCTGGAGAACGACTTCCTTGCCGACCCTGACCTGCTTTGGGTGCCCCCCCAATACTCAGCTCAAGTTGCCGCCGCCCATACCCAACAGACTTCAATAGTCTTTATGGGTGACTCCTGCACCTATTACGGTAATTACGATGAAAAACTCCAGTCAATAATCGCGGCGCGTAATCCCGATAGCAATTTTACTTATAGCAACCTCGCCGTACCCGGGTGGAGCACCTATTCCGGCTTGCAGCAACTGCAACAGGATGTCCTGCCCATTCAGCCGCGGGCCATCACCATCTACTACGGCTGGAACGACCATTGGAACTATTTCGGACTCCAAGACAAAGACGCCGCCCGCTTCCTTAACCCGGGAAGCCTCTCCCGGCTGTCGGCATTTCTTTCCCGCTTTCGGACCGCCCAACTCGTCAATAAAGCCTTCCTTGCCATTAAGGAACACTTCGCCGACCCCAGCCAGGAACGGGTTTCCTTGGCCGACTTCCATGCCAATCTCCGCCAGATGGTTCGCATCGCCCGGGACAATGACATCATCCCCATCCTCCTCACTGCCCCCACCTCCCACCAACTTGGGCAGGAACCGCCCTACTTGACCACCAAGCACTTTCTGGCCAATCTCGAGGATTTAGTGCCGCTGCATCAGCAGTATGTCCAAGCCGTCCGCGCAGTAGCCGCCGCCGAAAACGCCCCGCTGATTGACCTTTACCAGGAATTCAACCAACTGCCCCGGCAAGACCTCGATCAGCTTTTACAAGGTGACGGCATTCACTTGCGGCCAGCCGGATCCCAATTTATAGCGGAATCAATTGACCGGCAACTTACCCAAGCCGGCCTCTACCCGCAAATAATCGGAGTTGGGGAAAAGAAGTGAAAAGGAGGAAATCTCTGGTGGGCCTGGATGGACTCGAACCAACGACCTCGGTCTTATCAGGACCGCGCTCTAACCGCCTGAGCTACAGGCCCCCACCCGGAGCGTCAAATCTGACCGCCCCATTATAACAAGCCACCGCAGCAATGGCAAGTGGTTTTTTAGCCCGGTTTTGCAACGCCCTTTAACCGTCCCTCATTCCTCTCGACTTTCCCTTTCACCCCGAACTCCTTGCCGTACGACAAAACCTTGAAACCGCCCGAAAACCCCTACCCCTATTCCCCACCCGCCGCCCTTCTCGCCGCCCGCCCCTTGCCCTCCATTATCGCCTCCGGACTCCAATCCCCCGGCAAGTTCAACGTCCGCATCGGGTAGTTAATCAGAATCCCCTCCTCCCGAAACCGCCGGTGCAGCCGCTGCATCAACGCCGACCGCAAATCAAAACTGGCAATCCGGTCTTTAGCCTGCACAAACAGGTAAAAACTCACATTAGAATCGTCAAAGTTCTCAAACCCGAAATACGCCCCATACTCCTTCACCGCCCGCTCATCCTTCTCCAGCAGCTCCCCCATCACCTCCTGGCACACCCCTTCCACCAGAAACAAATCGCTCTCGTAGCTGACCCCGCAAGTCAGATACACATTAACCGCCGGTATCGGCCCCTGGTAGTTGGTAATGATCGTTTCCGCAAACCGGGAATTAGGAATCACCACCAGATTATTCGTCCAGGTCCGCAGCCGGGTACTCCGCCAGCTCACATCCTGCACATACCCCGCAATCCCGTTGTCCAATTCAATATAATCCCCCGGATTGACCACCCCCTCCGTCATCACATAAGTTCCCGCAAACAGGTTAGCCAAAGTCGGCTGCAACGCCAACGCCACCGCCAGCCCGCTCAACCCCAACCCGGCAATCAGCGGACTGATGTTGATGCTCAGCAAATCCAACGCCAGCAGCGCCCCCAGCCCGTAAGTCAGCGCCACCGCAATCCGCCGCAGCAACGGAATCAGCCGGTCATCCAAACTGGTCGCCGTACTCGGCGAAATAACCTCGATATACCACTGAAAAACATTCGACACCGCAAAGGAAACCCCGATAACCCCCAGCAGCACCGCCACCACCCCGGCCACCCGCTCCACCACATGAAGTTGCGTCGTCGTCAACTCAAAGGGCAGAACAATCGCCAGATACGCCCCCAGCAGCAGGATGCCAAACGCCAACGGCTTGCGAAACGCCCGCACCAGCCGCGTATCCAAATCCGTCGGCGTCCAACGGGTGAACCGCAAAATAATCGGATACAGCAGCTTGTCAAAAACCCCGGACAGCGCCAACCCGCTCCCCAGAATAACCGCCGCCGTAGCCAACTGTCCCCAAAGGCCGCTCAACCCCCAAGCCGCCAGCAAATCATCCATCAACTAATCCTGCTCCCCCGGCTAAATCCGCTTGCCCCATCCCGGCCAATTATAGCAAACCCCCCATCCCCCGCCCCTCTACTCCCACCGCACCGTCCCCTCCTCAACCCGCATATACACCGCCCCCTCCCCGAAAAAAGCCCGCGCCGGCTCCAAATCCGTAGTAGTAATCAACGCCTGCCCATACCCGCCTATCTTGGTCAACGCCCGCCGCCGCCGCGCCGCATCCATCTCCGACAGCGCATCATCCAGCAGCACTATCGGCTCCTCCTCCCGCGCCAACGCCAAATACGCCGCCTCCGCCAATCGCAAAGTCAACGCCAAAGTCCGCGCCTCTCCCCGCGACGCAAAGTAGCCCATATCCAGCCCGTCCACCAGCAGCGCAAAATCATCCCGATGCGGCCCCAACGCCGTGTTGCCCACCGCCCTTTCCTGCGCCCGCCGCGCCGCCAGCAACTCCCGAAAATTGCCTTCCGTCGCCGCCGCATCCTCCCCCGGAACCACACTCGGCCGATACTCCAGCCGAAAATCCTGCCCCGGACTGCCCAAATCCCCATGATGTTCCGCCCCCAATTCCGCCAGCAGCTTCAACGCCGCCCCCCGCTGCCCGGTCAGCCACGCCCCTTCCCGTACCAGTTCCTCATCCCAAAACTCCAACTCCCGCGCCTCCGCCCGCCCTTCCCGCAGCAGCCGCAGCAGCCGATTCCGCTGCCTGACCACCCGGTAGTAACGCTGCAACGCTTTCAAGTAAAGGGGATTGCCTTGAGAAATCAGAATGTCCAGATAGCGCCGCCGTCCCGCCGGCGCGCCCTGTACCAGCTCAATATCCTCGGCGCTGAACAGCACCGCCCCCATCACCCCCACCAAATCCGCCGCCCGCTTCGCCGCCCGGTTGACCCGTATCTGCCGCCGCACCGAATAATCCAACCCGCCCCGTCCCGCTCCTCCCATCCCCGTTGCGCCGCTTGCATCGCCGCCGCGCTGACCGGCCCGCTCCACCCGCTCATACCCCACATACACCGACACCCGCTCCTCCCCCCGCTCCAGTACGCCGCCCACCAACGCCGGCTCCCCGTCCCGGGCCGCCTGAAAATTCACCAACTCCCGCTCATTTTCCGCCCGGAACGACCGGGCAATCGCCAGCAGATACACCGCCTCCAGCAAAGTAGTCTTGCCCGCGGCATTGCCCCCATACAGCACTACAACCCCCGGCGGCAATTCCAATTCCAGCCCCCGAAAGTTGCGAAAATTAGTCAAAGTCAGCCGCGCGAGGGTTGCCAAACCGGTTCAAACCCTCCTCTGACCCCTGCCGGGAACTCGCCCTTGCCCGGCGCTAGCTAGATAGCTATGTCATTCCGACCGCAGCCCCCCATGTCATTCCGACCAAAGGGAGGAATCTAAAATGCCCGCACCGGATTCCTCTCCAGATTTTTAGGGCCTGTCCACCCTAACTATTGCCGCCCCGGATAACCGATGCCCCCACTATGTCCTTCCGCGGCCCCGCCGGGGAATCCAAAAGTTTTGAGGGGGTGCGGGGGAACTTTTGCAAAAGTTCCCCCGCCGTAACCCCAGGGGAGCTTTATGTGACAGTTCCCCCGCCGTAACCCCGGCGGCAAATCGCAATGTCGAAAAAACTCAGTTCCGCCGGTCCGCCGCCTCAACCCGGCACCCGGCACACCACCCGTAAAAATCCACCCGCTGCGACGCCACCTCAAACCCCGACTCCCGGTTAACCACCCTCAGCAACTCCGCCACCGTTTCCTCCCCCACCTCCGCATCCACCACCGAACTGCACCCCATACACACCAAATTGGCGTGCGGCGACAGGTTAGCGTCATACCGGGACAGCCGTTGAAACGGCAACTCCCGCACCACCCCCGCCTCCGCCAGCACATCCAGCGTCGAATAAACCGTAGCCAGCGTTACATAGGGAAAGAACTCCCGTACCCGCTCATAAATCTCCCGCACCGACGGATGATCCGCCGAGTTCACCACCACCTCCGCAATCGCCAACCGCTGCGGCGTCAACCGCAGCCCCAGCGGCCGCAGCCGGGCGACCAACTCCTCTTGGGTAGTCAACTATCTCTCCCTCCCGCCGGCCCAATCCCACCGCCGGCTTGGGCTAAACCCGTAACTTCCCCCCTATTATACCACAGCCCGCTAACCGCCCCCCTTGCCCTTCCCTCCTACTCCCGCCCTTTCCCCTATCGAAACCGTCCTTCCCACCATTCCACCGCCCTTCCCAATCTCCCGACCGTCACTCCCACGAAAGTGGGAATCCAGATCGGCCGAGGACTCTGACTTCCCCTTTTCACCGGAACGACGGTAAGCAAGCCGCCAAGTATATGCAACCCTTCCCTCCTCCTCCCCACAGCAAAAAAGGGCGGGCTGTCCAACCCGCCCCGGTTAATGCCTTGACCTATTGGCCGCCGAACCGGCGACGATGCTGCCGCAGCGTTCAATCATCCATCACCACCGGAATCCCGGCCGCTTCCGCCTTTGCCGCCGCTTCCGGATTAACCACCCCGTCCTGCATCCAGATATACCGCGCCCCCACGGCAATTGCCTCGTCCACCACCGGCGCCACCAGCTCCGACCGGCGGAAAATATCCACCAAGTCAATCGGCTCCGGCACCGACTTCAGGTCCGGGTAACTTTTCTCCCCCAGCGCCGCCGCAATCATCGGATTCACCGGAATAATCCGATACCCCTGCCGCTGCATATACCGGGCCACCCGGTTACTGTCCCGCTCCGGGTTATCCGACAGCCCCACCACTGCAATCGTCCGGCTGTTCCGCAGCTGCTCCTCGACCAAGTCCATAACGCCGCCCTCCTTAAAACCGAATCCCGCTAACCGTGCTATCCCCTTTCCACCCTAATCCCCGCCCCCATTATCCCCCATTCTATCCTTTCCCGCCACCGGTTATAATGCTATCCGCCAACATCCGAACCCGAATGGGGATAAAACGACCGCCGCCGCCATCCCTTGGGCTTTAGAACACAACCGGATTCCGGTATAATCACCCCAACCGCACAGTAAAGGAGGAACGCCAATGCCCCGCATCAAGCACATCGCCATCCGCACCCCCGACCCGGAGCAGACCGCCGCCTTCTATGTCAAAGTCTTTGGCCTCGAGGAAGTCGGCAAGGCCGCCGCCGGCTGCTACCTCTCCGACGGCTACATCAACCTGGCCATCCTCAAATCCGTCGACCACGGCGACGGCGTCAGCCCCCGGGACACCGCCGGCTACGCCGGCATCGACCACCTCGGCTTTATGGTCGAGGATCTGGACGAAGCCTGCCGGAAACTCGAAGCCGAAGGCGCCCAGCCCCTCAACCAGCGGATTGAGATGAACAACCCCCACGGCCAATCCTACTACGAACTCAAATACCGCGGCCCCGACCAGCAGGTCATCGACATCTCCGGCTCCGGCTGGATTGGCACTTAAAGCCAGGACGGGGAAAGCCGCCCCGGTAATACCGGGGCGGCTTAACCATTCCTTTCAGCCTGCAAACTGGTCCCGACCGCCGTATCAGCCCTTAACTGGTGGAGGTGAGGGGATTCGAACCCCTGACCCCCTGCGTGCAAAGCAGGTGCTCTCCCACTGAGCTACACCCCCAATATACCGGTGCGGCCCCTCCATTCTATCACGCCCCAACTAGCCCCTGCCATATTTTTGCCCTGCTGCTGTACCCATCTCCCATCCTAACCCACTCCATTACCCCCAAAGCCCCTTAACTGTCGGAAACCCCCTCGGAAAATCGGCTCGCGGTGAGCGTGCAGCGACAACGACTCGCCCTTTTTGCCGGCACCGGTTACACGGGAATACCAGCGTCGGTGCGGAAAATTAGGGCGTGTTCACACTAATCAGTGACGCCCCGGATAGCCGACTCTATAGCTATGTCATTCCGACCGAAGGGAGGAATCTAAAATGCCTGCCGTTGACTCATCGCAAGATTTTTAGATTCCTCGGCTGCGCCTCGGAATGACATCGACAATTGACTGCCCCGCCCAAGCATTAGCGTGAACACGCCCTAAAAACCCCGTTAATGGGAGCAGATTGCCCGATGGCCGCCATCCCGGGGGCGGCTACCGAGCGGGCGTGGCGATCACGGGGTCATATTTACTGATGCCGAAGACGCTGGATTGTTCCGACAGGGGGAGCAGCAGAGCGGCCGGGAATTGGTGAATGAGGATAAAACTTCCATCCCCGTACCCTTCAGCCCAAGCCTTATAAAGGTAAATGTCCTGGCTGGCGATGCCGTTGGCTTTGAGCCAGGATACTACTGCTCGGGTGGTGGCAGTATCCGGGTTGTCCCTCAGCAAAACCTCCACCGGTACTTGAGGGTCAGCAGCGGCCGGCCAAGCGGCGCCGGGGCATTTCATAAAGGCCAGTACCAGGCTGTCCAAGTCAGTGTCCAGTTTTGGGTACTTCGGGGCCGGTATCGGCGGGGGCGGCGGCATAAATTCTCCACCTTGGTAATCTATCGGAGGAAGGCTTTCTTGGATATGGTCAACGCCGAAAACACCATCCCGTTGGGACAAGCTGTCCATCAGGGATGACGCCACCCGGTCGGCAATAATGTAATTTTCGTCCACTATTGGTCTGGGAAAGCCGCCCATACTCTGGTCGCGCAGCCAATCGATCAACGCTTCAGTGGCGGGGGAATAGGGACCGGTACAAGTCCAAATCCTCACATCAACATAGGTTGCGACGGTCGTTTTACTGTCTCCGCCGGGAGACGGGGTGGGTTCGGCTGCCGGTTTTTCGATGGTGGGAGTCGGTATCGGGGTATTCGGCACTGCCGGGAGGACGCCGGTATTTTCCAGGGTCGGCTGGGCTACCGGGCCGCAGGCCAGCAACGCGGCCGTGACCGCCACCAACAGGAACCGGGCAGAGAGCAGTATGGCTCGGCGGTCGGTTTCTGCGGCGAGCAGTTGCATAAGGCATAACTCCTGATAGTGCTGCCGGTTGTGCTGTCCGCGGCATACTATACGGGCAGGCAAGAGTTTGGTCAAATGTCAAATGATTGCGGAAAATTAAAAGCCCCTGCATCCCCCCACCCCCACCGTTAGACATCCCCCCAACCATAATGTAATATACTACCCGCCTAACCCCGCAAACCCGGGCCATCCAAAACAAGGAGCAATGCAAATGCGCGGAGTCGCCATCGTTTCCCCCGTCCGCACCGCCGTCGGCGCCTTCGGCGGCGGCCTCAAAACTGTATCCGCCGCCGACCTCGGCTCCATCGTCATCAAGGAAACCGTCCAGCGCAGCGGCATCGACCCCACCCGCATCGACGATGTCATCCTCGGCCTCGGCTATCCCAACGGCGAAAATCCCGCCATCGGCCGCCTTGCCGGCCTCAAAGCCGACCTCCCCATCGAAGTACCCGGCTACCAACTCGACCGCCGCTGCTCCTCCGGCTTGCAAGCCATCCTCAACGCCGCCATGCTCGTCCAAACCGAAAACGCCGACGCTGTTATCGCCGGCGGCGTCGAAAGCATGAGCAACGCCGAGTACTATGTCAACGAATCCCGCTGGGGCGGCCGCTTCGGCTCCCTGACTTTGCACGACCGCCTCGTCCGCGCCCGCGAAACCATCTCCCCCGAGGAACGCTTCGGCTACATCTCCGGAATGGTCGAAACCGCCGAAAACCTTGCCAAACAATACGAAATCTCCCGGGAGGAACAGGACGAATACGCCCTCCGCAGCCATCAGCGCGCTGTCGCCGCCGTAACCGAAGGCAAATTCGACCCGGAAATTGTCCCCGTCCCCATTCCCCAGCGCCGCGGCGACCCCGTTCCTTTCAACAAAGACGAAAACCCCCGCCCCGACACCAGCATGGAAGTCCTCGGCCGCCTCCGCCCGGTGATGCCCAACGGCACCGTCACCGCCGGCAACGCCAGCAGCCAGAACGACGCCGCCTCCGTCTGCCTCGTCGTCGCCGCCGACAAACTCGACGAACTCGGCCTGACCCCCATGGCTTACCTCAAAGGTTGGGCCGTCACCGGCTGCCATCCCGCCTATATGGGCATCGGCCCCGTCCCTTCCGTCAGCAAACTGATGCCCCGCATCGGAATGTCCCTCGCCGATATGGATTTGATTGAACTCAACGAAGCCTTCGCCGCCCAGGTGCTTTCCGTCCTCCGCGAATGGAAACTCCCCAATGCGGACAAGCTCAATGTCAACGGCTCCGGCATCTCCCTCGGCCATCCCATCGCCGCCACCGGCGCCCGCATCCTGACCACCCTCCTCCACGAAATGGAACGCCGCGACGCCCAATTCGGCTTGGAAACCATGTGCGTCGGCGGCGGCCAGGGCGTAGCCGCCGTATTCGAGCGCCGCTAATCCAACAATAGAAACTCCGAACGGTTCCCTTTGCCGGTTTTCCATATCATCCTAAACTCGTAGAAGGATGGAAAATGCCGAAAGTAAAGGGAACCACCATCCTAGAAAATTCCACGGTAACACTCCCATACAGGCAAGGGACTAATGACTGACCGGAATGACGCATCTACCGACGCAACCGCCAAGGGCTGTGCGCAGATACTTGCGTGTTCCTTCGTTGCCATACCAATAACTTTCATAGCCATCGTTGTCGCCGCCCTTGTCGGATTTCTCATTCTCATATTCTCCGATTCCAACGAGCAACCGAAACAGGGCGAAGTTGCGTGTGGTGGAAGTTGGTACTGTCATAGCCACATCCTGCCAGCAGTGCATGAGTCACTCCCCACTTTGCATAACCATTACTGCGGGGGTTCTCGACGAACTCAACACCCGCACTGCCCCACAAGCGAATTCTATAAGGGGGAGTAATACTCCAGCAAATCGATTTAATTAAGGGAGGGAATCCATGGCTAACCGACACCACATAGCCGATGTCCTCGTCATCGGCGCCGGCGCCTCCGGGGCCGCCTTCACCTGGAGCCTGGCCCAAGCCGGCATCAAAGTAGTCTGCCTCGAACAGGGCGGCTGGGTACCCCTCGACGCCTTTTCCACCGAGGAACCGGACGCCCAACTCCATTGGCAGACCGACTTTAACCCCAACCCCAACCTGCGCGGCTTGCCGGAGGACTACCCGGTACGCGAGGCTGAAACCCCCATCGCGCCCCTGATGTATAACGCCGTGGGCGGCAGCACCATCCATTGGGGTTCCCACTTCCCCCGCTTTCATCCCTCCGACTTCCGCCTGAAATCCCAGGATGGCGTCGCCGACGACTGGCCGCTGACCTACGCCGAACTCGAACCCTACTACGACCTGAACGATGTAATGCACGGCGTCTCCGGCCGGCGCGGCGACCCGGCTTATCCCCCCAAGCCGGAACGCCCTTGCCCGCCCTTGTCTATCGGCATCGGCGGCGAACTCCTGGCCAAGGGGTTTAACAAGTTGGGTTGGCATTGGTGGTCGTCCGACAACGCCATTTCCTCGGTGGAGTATGACGGGCGGCAACCCGATATTGGCGGTACTATCCGCTCCCTGTCCAGTTCCGACATCATCTATTGGCCCAAAGCGTTACGGCGGGGGGCGCAGTTGAAAACCCACTGCCGCGTCCGCGAAATCCTTACCGACGCCGCCGGCCGCGCCACTGGCGCCCTTTACTACGATGCCCAGGGCAACTTGCAGGAACAAAAAGCCCGGGTCGTAGTTGTTGCCGGCAACGGCATCGGCACCGCCCGCCTGCTGCTCAATTCCAAATCCGCCCTTTTCCCCGACGGCATCGCCAACAGCAGCGGCCTCGTCGGCAAAAACCTGATGCACCATCCGGTCGGCGGCGTTATGGGCATCTTCGACGAATGGCTCGGCGCCGAAGCCGGCCCCCGCGGCAGCGCAATGCTCAGCCAGGAATTCTACGAAACCGACTTGAGCCGGGGTTTTGTGCGCGGCTATGACCTGCAAATCACCGGCGTCACCAGTTCCCCCTTGCCGGCGGCCCTCGGCGGCATCCAGCAGGAAATCGTCCCCTGGGGCGCGGAACACCACCGCGTCTTTGCCCAACGCTTCGGCCACACCATGAGCATCAGCGTAATGACCGAGGACTTGCCCGAGGAACACAACCAGGTAACTCTCGACCCGGAACTCACCGACGCCCACGGTATCCCGGCTCCCCGCATCCAATACACCGTCAGCGACAACACCCACCAAATGCTCGACCACGGCGTCGCCCGCGCCAAAGAAGTTATGGAAGCCGCTGGCGCCAAGGAAATCTTTACTTCCCATCTCCGCCGCAACACCGGTTGGCATCTCCTCGGCACCGCCCGAATGGGCGACCACCCGGCCAACTCCGTTGTCGACCGTTGGGGCCGCGCCCACGATGTGCCGAACCTGCTGATTATCGACGGCTCCATTTTCACCACCGGCGCCTGCATCAACCCCACCGCCACCATCCAGGCCCTGGCCCTCCGCACCGCCGACTTCCTCAAAGGCGAAGGCAGCGGCCTGCTGTCCTGAACCCCTATGCCCTTCAGCGGCCGGTTAACCGTGGTATCCGGTTAACCGGCCTTTGCCAGCTTACCACCGCCTATCTAGCGCCTATCGAAACCACCATTCCCCTATATACCCATGTCATTCCGAGGCGTAGCCGAGGAATCTCGACTCCTAATAGGCAGACCCCCGCAAAACCCGCAGACTCCCCCAACTCAAAAAGTTTTGAGGGGGTGCGGGGGAACTTTTACAAAAGTTCCCCCGCCGTACCTCCATCCCCCGGCAACCGTTATCCCCATCATCCGGCAACCGTCCTTCCCGCCTCCCCCACCGTCATTCCCACGAAAGTGGGGATCCAGAACCGCCGGAGACTCTGGATTTCCAAGAAAACGGGAATGACACACCCAATATACGCCCTTGCCCCGCCCCTTGCCCCGGCCCTCCCCCTCTGTTACCCTGCTTCCGGCGTCCCGCAAACCAAATCCGACGCCCGAGGTTCCCCTATGCCCCGCATCGTCCACTTCGAGCTGTCCGCCGCCGACCTCGACCGCGCCCAACAGTTCTACGCCGACCTCTTCGGCTGGACTTTCAACAAATGGGAAGGCCCCAACGGCTTCGTCTATGTGATGGTCAACACCGGCCCCGACGACCAGCCCGGCATCAACGGCGGCCTCCTCCAGCGCGCCCCCGGCCAGCCCGCCGGCGCCGCCATTATGCTCGAACTCGTCGATTCCATCGACGACTACACCGCCAAAATCACCGCCGCCGGCGGCCACATCGCCGTCCCCAAATTCCCCGTCCCCGGCGTCGGCTACTGCGCCTACTTCCACGACCCCGAAGGCAACCGCCTCGGCCTCTTTCAATCCGACACCACCGCCGCCTGACCCCAAAACCGCCCCGGAACCCGCCCCCATTTGACGCCGCCTTGCCTATTATGTAGTATTGGCGACAACCCCAACCACCAAGCACCACCCAACAGCAGGAGGGAAAACCATGGCGGAAACTTTCGGCTACGGCGATTTCCAATACACCTTTGTCGCGGACTGGCTCAAACTCCCCGACGGGATGCGCCTCATGGAATGTCCCGGCGTAGTCTGCGACTCCCAAGACCGGGTCTTTATCCTCACCCGCGGCGAACACCCCATTATGGTCTTCGACCCGGACGGCAACTTTATCCGCTCCTTCGGTCAGGGCTTGTTCAGCGACCGCACCCACGGCCTCTACATCGCCCACGACGACTCCATCCTCGCCGCCGATGACGGCATCCACACCATCCAGAAATTCACCCCCGACGGCGAAAAGGTTATGGAAATCGGCGAACGCAACCATCCCGCCCCCAAATGGAGCGGCCAGCCCTTCAACCGGCCCACCTCCGCCGCCATCCGCCCCGCCAACGGCGACATCTACATCTCCGACGGCTACGGCAACTCCCGCATCCACGTCTATTCCGGCAATGGCGACTACAAATTCAGTTGGGGCGAACCCGGCATCGACGCCGGCCAATTCATCCGCCCCCACAACATCGCCGTCGACGACGCCGACCGCATCCTCGTCGTCGACCGCGAAGCCCACCGCGTCCAGGTCTTCGACCCCGAAGGCGGCTTCATCACCATGTGGAGCAACATCCACCGCCCCGACGCCATGGTGCTGTGGAACAACAACATCTATATCGGCGAACTCAACGGTATGGGCGGCGTCGATGACGCCCCCGGCCTCGGCCACCGCGTCACCATCTACGACCTCGACGGCAATCGCGTCGGTATGTTCGGCGATAAAGACGAAGGCGAAGGCTCCGGCCAATTCATCGCCCCCCACGGCGTCGCCGTCGACTCCACCGGCGCCGTCTATGTCGCCGAAGTCTCCTACACCATCCGCGGCTCCAAAATGAACCCGCCCCGCGAACTCCGCAGCTTCTCCAAATACGCCCGCGTCAAATAGCCGCCGCAGCCAACAATTTAGGGGGAGGGACACTCCATCCCTCCCCAAAGGAGCAACCGGATGACCACCCCGAACCTGGCAAAAATCGAGCGCATCGCCGACCTGCGGGCTACTTGGCCCAACGAAGCCCTGCACTTTACGCCTTGGCTGGCCGACAACATCGGCGAGCTGGGGGAAGCCTTGGGCATGGACTTGGAGTTGCAGGAGACGGAAGCCGCCGTAGGCGCCTATTCCTTGGACATCCTGGCTACCGACTTGAACAGTGACCGTCCGGTAATTATCGAGAACCAGTTGGAGAACACCGACCACGATCACTTGGGGAAGTTGCTGACCTACGCCGCCGGGTTTGACGCCGGCGTAATAATCTGGGTCACTCGAGAGTTCCGGGACGAACATCGGCGGGCTCTGGACTGGCTGAACCAGCGCACCGACGAAAAACACCGAGTTTTTCGGTGTAGTAGTGGAACTGTGGCGCATCGGCGATTCTCCTCCCGCTCCCCACTTCAACTTGGTCGCCGTCCCCAACGGCTGGCGCAAGGAAACCGCCAAGAGCGAGGACATAGAGACTTCGGAGCTGTCGAGGCGATACCGAGGCTTTTTCCAGTCCCTGACCGATACTTTGCGGGAGGAGCATAAGTTCACCAATGTCCGCAAAGTGGGGGCCAAAAGCTGGTGCAGCTTTCGGTCCGGATACAGACATATTAGTTACGGGTCAAGTTTTTCGCCGCCGAGTCCGCGGCGGGCCAGGGTTAACATTTCCATCGACTACCCTGACGCGGAAAAGAACCGTGCCTTGGTTGCGGGGTTGGAGCAAAGTAAGGAAAGCATCGAAGCCGAAATCGGGCATACCCTCGGTTGGGAGCAAGTAGAAGGCCGCCGGGCTTGTCGGCTTTGGCTTGTTCGCCAGGGCAGCATCGAGGATGACGACGACACCCTTGCCGACATCCAATCTTGGATGATTGACAATCTGCTCAAGTTCAAGCGGGTGTTCGGCCCTCTTTTGGCGGAACTGACCAAGTAGCCTTACCAGGCTGAAAGGGGTAACAGCTTTGACCAACACCCTCACCACCCACTGGGACGACATCTTCGACGCCGTCGAACGCTGCTACGAACTCGGCTGGACCGACGGCTTGCCCGTTGTCCCCCCCACTGCCGATCGCGTCGCCGCCTTCCTGGCCGCCGCTAACCGCGACCCTGCTGAAATCATCGGCGAACTCCCGGAACGTCGCCGCATCATCACCGCCGACAAAGTAGCCGCCAACGCCCTTATGGCCGGCTGCCGCCCCGAATACCTCCCCGTCGTCCTCGCCGCCACCGCCGCAATGCTCGCCCCGGAATTCAACCTCGTCGGCCCCTCCTCCAGTATGGGCGGCGCCGCCATCCTCGCCATCGTCAACGGCCCCATCGCCCAAGAACTCAGCATCAACTCCCGCAACAACCTCTTTGGCCCCGGCAACCGCGCCAACGCCACCATCGGCCGCGCCCTCCGCCTCGTTCTGCTGAACGCCTGCGCCGCCATCCCCGGCCTCTTCGACCGCAGCGTCATCGGTCACCCCGGCAAATACACCTACTGCATCGCCGAAGCCGACCCCGAAACCCACTGGACGCCGCTCCACTGCGAACGCGGTTTCCAACCCGACCAAAGCGCCGTTACCGTCTTTGCCGCCGAAGGCCCCCGCCAAGTCCGCTCCGTTGGCCGCCCCGACGCCATCCTCTACGCCATCGCCGATGTTGCCTCCTCCCTCGGAACCTCCCTCTCCACCTCCGGCTCCGTCGGCGACCCGGAGCAAGGCATCCGCCAGGGCGAAATCGCCGTCACCATTGCCGGCAGCAGCAACCTATGGCAGGACTGGAGCAAAGCCGATGTCCGCCGCTACCTCCACGCCCATATCCGCCGCTCTGTTGCCGACCTTAAGCGCGCCCAAGTCTTTGCCGGCGACCTTGAACCCGCCGACGAACAACGCTACCTCACCCTCATTCCCTCCCCCGACGACATCCTGCTCATCTTTGCCGGCGGCGAGGAATCCAATATGTCCTCCGTAATCCCCAGTTGGGGGCCCAAAGTAGCCTCCGCCGCCGTAACCCGCGAAATCCGCCGCTAACCGCCCGGCCCCCCGGCCAGCCCCTAAAGGAGTCAGAACCATGCCCGAATATACTTTGCTGAACCCCACCACTGAACCGGTAATCGCCCCCTTTGCCGGCGCGCCCCGTCTGCCTACCCTCGCCGGCGCCCGCCTCGGCATCATCGACGACAGCAAGCGCAACGCCGATGTCCTGCTTGAGGAACTGGCCGAAACCCTCCGCACCCGCTACGAAATCGCCGGCGTCCAATGGCATCGCAAACCCAGCGCCTCCCGCCCTGCTGACCCGGCCGCCCTGGCCGCCCTGGCCCAAGACTGCGCCGCCGTCATCATTGCCATCGGCGATTGAGGCTCTTGCAGCGCGTGCAGTGTGCACGACGGCATCCACACCGAAAAGGCCGGCATCCCCTCCGCCACCATCTGCACCGACCGCTTCACCCACACCGCCCAGGCTATGGCCAAAATGTGGGGCGCGCCCGACTACCCCACCCTCTACACCCCCCACCCCATCGAAAACCTTGACCGCGCCCAACTCCGCCAACGCGCCGAAACCCTGGCTGCGGAAGTAGCAGCGGTACTTACCGGCAATTAGGACGTATTCATAGGGCTATCGCATATCGAAATCGTCATTCCCACGAAAGTGGGAATCCAGAGCCGCCGCCCTTAAAAAAACTCCCCAAAACTCAAAAGTTTTGAGGGGGTGCGGGGGAACTTTTACAAAAGTTCCCCCGCCGTAACCCATCCCCTCGATCGTCCTTCCCCCGAAAACCGGAATCCAGAAATACCGCAGACTCTCCGGATTCCCGCTTTCCCGGGAAGGACAACTTCAATCTGCGACTACCCTGACCAAACCGCCGCTTTCCCCTACCCCCGCATCCCCACCGGCAGCAAATTCGGAATCCCATCCCCTATCGGATAACTCTCCCCGCACACCCCGCAGTAAAGACTCCCCTCCACCACCTCATCCCCCGCCTCCACCGCCACCGTCAACACCAACTCCCCCTTGCACTCCGGGCAAGCCAATATCTCCATCAACTCCCGTTTCACCGTTCCCTCCCCTAAACTGCATCTCTGCCTTTAACCGGCCCCGTCCCCTCTAACCGTCCCTATGGAAATCCGGAGTATCCCAAAACTGAACCCCCTACCCCAAAGCCGCCAGCACATCCGACAGCCCAATCACCAGTACCCCCAAAACCAGCAATGCCGTCGTACCGGTCAAACCTGCCTTAATCCTACCCCACCGGCCCGACTCCGCGCTTACTTCCCGCCGCGCCGCCGGCCGCCGTCCCCACCACACCAGCAGCATCATATACCCCGCCAACCCCACCTTCACCCCCAACGCCGCCAGATACATCCCGCTAACCTCCTCCCGCGTCAACTGCGCCACCGCCATAACCGCCCCGGTAACTACCAGAATGGCCATCGCCGTATGCACCACTCCCCGAAACTCCTCACCTATAGTCCGCCGCAGCTCCGGACTGGCCGCCGTCCGCCGCCACGCCGGCCGCAGCACCAGCAGATAAAACACACTCCCCCCTACCCAAGCCACCGCCCCCAAGTTATGCAGCCAGTAAATCGCCGTCAAAATCCCGTCCAGAACCGTCATACCCGCCCCAAACTCCCGCGTCTAACCTTGCCCCCAATATACCATCAACCCCTTGACACCCGCCCGCCGCCGGTTACAATTCCCCCAACTAAAACATCAAGGAGACAGCATTATGCGCTTGCAAGGCAAAGTAGCCCTGATTAGCGGCGGCGCCCGCGGCCAAGGCGCCGTCGAAGCCCGCCTCTTCGCTCAGGAAGGCGCCAAAATCGTCATCGCCGACATTCTCGAGGACGCCGGCCGTCAAGTCGAAGCCGAAATCAACGAAACCGGCGGCGAATGCCTTTTCCTCCCCCTCGATGTTACCAGCGAATCCAACTGGCAGGAAGTCGTCGCCGCCACCCTCGCCCGCTTCGGCAAACTCGACATCCTCGTCAACAACGCCGGCATCTACCGCACCGAACGCGTCGAGGAAACCTCCCCCGAACTCTGGGACCAAATTATGGACATCAACGCCAAAGGCGTATTCCTCGGCGCCAAAGCCGTAATCCCCGAAATGCGCCGCAACGGCGGCGGCTCCATCATCAACATCTCCTCTGTCGCCGGCCTCGTCGGCAGCCAAATGTCCGCTGCCTACGGCTCCTCCAAAGGCGCCGTGCGCATTTTCACCAAAGCCACCGCCATTCAATACGCCGCCGATGGCATCCGCTCCAACTCCATCCACCCCGGCATCATTGAAACCCCCATGACCGCCCACCTCTTGGCTGACGATGAACAATACCGCGAACGCCTCGGCCGCACCCCCCTGGGCCGCATCGGCCGCCCCGAGGATGTCGCCTACGGCGCCCTCTACCTCGCCTCCGACGAATCCTCCTTCGTAACCGGCAGCGAACTCGTCATCGACGGCGGCCGCACCGCCATGTAACCCCCACACGCCGCCGCCGCCAATCCTCCCCACCTGCCGGTTCCAACCTATCAATAACGCCGCAACCCCAAACATCCGCCGCCGCTCCCGGTCGCCCCGGGAACCCGCCGCGCCGCCGGGTCACCCAACTTCACAGCGTCATCTGCCGCCGTGTTGCAATAAGCCCAGCCCCGACCGATAGTCTCCACCTATGCCCCTACTGAAAACCCCCAACCCCTTCCGAAACAGCGTCCCCTGACGCTACCCCCTTTGACAGACCCAATTACTAAGCATAAAATCCCTGAACTAAGACCAAGCCCCAGTTTCCCTATCTATCCGGTGACTAAGTCAATGACGACCGCCGAAAAATACAAGCGGCTCCACTTGACAGCCGACGGTAACTCCACCGACACGGCCGCCGTTGCCCTTGCCGCCTTGAACGACCGGTTCAACCCCGACGACTTTTATGTCACCATCGACAGCGACGCCATCGACATCTGGCTGCGGCAGGTCAACCTCGATGAACTAGCGGCGGCCATCGCCGTAGTTGCCGACCGGCACGGCCACCGGGATACACTGCTGGGCATCCTCCGCCAAGTCGAAAGCGTCCACAGCTACGGCGTCAACGGTAGCAAACGCCTCTATGTAGGCTACAACGCCGAGCGCAAAGTAGCCAACCGCAAGGAAAAGGAACGGGAGCGCGGCAAGCACTACTACGCCCACGGCCGCGGCTTCAGCCAATACGCCAACCCGTTGCCGCCCCAATTCACCAACCAAATCATTTGCGGCGACAGCGAGGAAACTCTCCAGCAGCTGCCCGACAACTGCATCGACCTGGTGTTCACCTCCCCGCCCTACAACTTCGGGTTGGGCTATCAGGAAACCGGAGACGCCGACCATTGGGCCGACTACTTTGCCAAATTGTTCCGTGTCTTCGACCAGTGCATCCGCGTGCTGAAATACGGCGGCCGCATCGTGGTCAATGTCCAGCCGCTCTTTTCCGACTACATCCCCAGCCACCACATCATCTCCAACTACTTTATGGAAAAGGGCCTCATCTGGAAGGGGGAAATCCTCTGGGAAAAGAACAACTACAACTGCAAATACACCGCTTGGGGCAGCTGGAAAAGCCCTTCCAGTCCCTACCTCAAATACACTTGGGAGTTCGTCGAAGTCTATTGCAAAGGCAGCCTGGTCAAGAAAGGCCAAGCGTCTGACGCCGACATCGACGCCGACTCTTTTAAGGAATGGGTAACCGCCAAGTGGTCCATCGCCCCGGAGCGGCGGATGAAAGAATTTGACCACCCGGCAATGTTCCCGGAGGAACTGGCCCGCCGGGTATTGCTCCTGTTCAGTTTCAGCGGCGACGCCATCCTCGACCCCTTTGCCGGCGCCGGCACCACCTGCGTCGTCGCCCGCCGCCATAACCGCCAATTCCTCGGCATCGACATCGCCCCGGACTACTGCGCCACCGCCGAGCAGCGGCTCCACGACCTCCAACTACGGGGGCTGTAAAGTGGTTTCCCGGCAAGAAAGCACCGCCATCCGCCGCAACCTGATTCGTTCCTACAATCAGGTTATTGGCGGCATTGATGAACAAGCCGCCGGGGATACGGAACGGGCTTACGGCGGCGTCATCCGGGCCGCCAAAGGCAAGCTAGTCGAGGAAATGGCCCAGCAACTGGTTATGCTGGCGTGGCGGGAAAACGGCGGCAACCCGGAGCGGCTGACCTTCGGCGACACCAAGCGTTACCAATTGCCCATCAATTCCGCTTATGTCGACCGTCTCCCGGCGGCCGTCAAACCGGAAATCGCCGCCCGAAAGAGCCGGTACTATTACAATGTCCAAGTCGATGTCCATGTTTTCGTGGACAAAAAGCTGGTTATGGGCGTAGAATGTAAGGCGTACGCCGAAACCGCTATGCTCAAGCGCATCCTAGTGGACTTCAACCTGCTGAAATCCCTGCACCCCAACCTGATTTGCTGCTTGTTGCAACTGGAAAGTATGCTGGGCGGCGATTACTCCGAACCCGTCAAACCCGACGCCCCCGCTTTAGGTAGCCCATCAGCTCACACCCTGATGTCCTACTTCCCGGATGTTGACCTGAACATCCTGACCCTGCTGGACGGGGAAAGGAAAGTTGACCACCCCATCCACAACCCGAATTACTTCAAGGAACTGTCCTTAGCCCGGTTGAACTATGCCATCAGCCGTTTCCAAACCTTGCTCCGCCCCCTCCTTTAGCCGCCGCCATCCCCATCAACCGATTTTGCCCGCCCAATCCCCCTCATTATCCCTTTCCAACCCCCACTCCCAAGTTGTATCATTAAACTGGCAAACCCCGGTTCCCCCCAACCATCACCCGGCTTAAAGGGGCTTTCCCTTGCGAAACCTGGCTAATCTGCTGGTACACCTCTTCAGCCGCAACGGCGATTTGGACCGAATCTATCTGACTTCGGTCCGCGACCGCTGCCTGTTCTGCGAAGCGGAAATCAGCGAAACCGCCGCCTACCGCAACTACCGCGTCTGCCCCTACTGCCGCTTCCACTACACCCTCTCCGCCCGCCAGCGCATCGAACTTCTCGCCGACCGCCGCAGCTTCAAGGAATCCTACAAATATCTCAGCTCCGTCGCCCCCATCGCCTTCTCCCGCGGCGGCTCCTACCGCAGCCTGCTCCATCAGAACCAGAACCGCACCGGCCTAACCGAAGCCACCGTAACCGGCGCCTGCCGCATCGGCGACATCCGCACTATGCTCGTCGTCCTCGACTTCGGCTTTATGGGCGGCAGTATGGGCAGCGTCGTCGGCGAAAAAATTGCCCTCGGCTTGGAAACCGCCGCCCGCCGCGACTTGCCCCTCATCGCCCTGGTCACCGGCGGCGGCGCCCGCGTGCAGGAAGGCGTCCTCTCCCTGATGCAGATGGCTAAAACCGTGGCCGCCGCCAACCGCTTCAAGGAAAAAGGCGCGCCCTTTATCGTAGTCCTGGCCAACCCCTCCACCGGCCAGGCTTACGCCAGTTTCGCCAACCTCGCCGATGTCATCCTGGCTGAACCCGGCTCCCTTATCGGCTTGTCCCCCCTGCGTACCCTGCGCGAAGCCTCCGAAACGCCCTTGCCCCAAGACGCCCATACCGCCGAAGCCCATCTCCATCACGGCTTGCTCGACAACGTAGTTGACCGGGAATCCCTTAAACCCCGCTTGACCACCCTGCTCCGCGCCTTAACCGGGGAAAAGTTAGGCAAGGGCGAGTTCAAGCCGGCCAGCCGCGCCCGGCCCAAACCCAATCCCGACCCGGAAGTATGGGAATCCGTAACCGCCGCCCGCCACGGCGAGCGGCCCTCCGCCACCTTTTACATCCGCACCATCCTGGAACCCTTCATCGAACTCCACGGCGACCGCCTGAACAGCGACGACCGCTCCATCGTCGCCGGCATCGGCTACCTCTGCGACCGCCCCGTTGCCGTCATCGGCCAGCAGCGCCCCTATTCCCTCGACGGGGAACGCTACCATGTGTACCCGGACGGACTGCGGAAAGCCCAACGCCTCATCAAACTGGCCACCCGTTTCCGCCTGCCCCTGATAACCTTTATTGACACCCAAGGTGCTGACCCCGGCCTGGCCGCCGAGGAGCAGGGCATCGGCAACGCCATCGCCACCACCTTGTCAATGATGGCTGAGGCCCCGGTACCCATAGTGTCGACGATTATCGGCGAGGGCGGCAACGAGGGCGCGCTGGCTCTCGGCATCTCCGACCGCATCATAATGCAGCAGTACGCCATCTACTCCCCCATCTCCCTCAACCGCGCTTGGGGCGGCCCCTACGGCGACCCGGAACTCGACCGCGAAGCCGCCGAAGCCCTGATGCTCACCGCCAAAGACTGCCTCGAGCTGGGCATCATCGACGCCATCATCCCGGAACCGGCCCATGGCGCCCACCACCATTCCCGGGAAGCCGCCCTATCCTTGCAGACCGCCCTGGTCCGCCAATTGTCCGCCGTATCCAAACCCTCCCCCGGCAAACTGCTCAACGCCCGCTACAAAAAATTCCGCCAAATGGGCGAACAGAGCGCCTACTCCCAGGAAGCCATCGACCGGGAAGTCGAGTTGCTCCTGAAAATCACCGCCCAGCCCCGCCGCCGCGCCGAAACCCGCGCCCCCCGCAAAAAGCCCCCCGAAACCCCGCCCAAAGCCCTCCCCGCTCCGCCCGAGGAAAACTAGTCGGGAATTGCTTTGTCCCGTGCCGCCAGGCTAATTTACACCCCCGCCGCCGCGGGCTTATAATAGGCCGGGCGGCAACAATTTTGCGGCTAAAATCGCCGCAAACCCTTGAAAAAGGAGCCTATTCCCCTTATGGCGTCATTCAACGCGGTCAACCGGGGCGTCTATATCGCCGACAACCTGGACTTCCTGCGTTCCATCAACACCGCGTCGGTGGACTTGGTGTGCATTGACCCGCCCTTTGCCAAGAATGATACTTTTACGGCGGATAAGCTGAAGCCAAAACTCGAAGACCACGAGAGGAACAATGAGCTGCGGCTGCTGAAGGATTGGGATATTACCAATCAAGAAGCGGCCGATACCGCCGGCATCGCTTGGCCGGACGACCCGCGGGCCCGGGGCGGCTACAAGGATACTTGGGCTTGGGACAAGGATATTCACTCGGATTGGGTGGACGGGATTAAGGCGACCCATCCGGCGGTGAATATGCTGATTGAGGCAACCCGGGAGATACATGGGGATGGTGTTGCCGCTTACCTGGCATTTATGGCCATCCGGTTGTTTGAGATTCACCGGATCCTCAAGCCGACGGGAAGTTTGTACCTGCACTGTGACCATACGGCAAGCGGCTACTTGCGGCAGCTGCTGGATGGGGTGTTTGGCAAGGATAATTTGCGAAACGAAATCATCTGGAAGTATCGCCGCTGGACGGCGACGGCGACGCGTTTCCAGCAGATGCACGACACTATCCTGTGGTATGCCAAGGGGGGCAAGTATGTGTTTAACAAGCTGCTGCAACCCTACGCCGATGAAAGTCTCATCGAGGATACGGTGCGCGGCGTGGTGGACGGCAAACTGGTTCGCTTGAAGGATGATGGGGGCAACTACATAAGGCGCAACGCCCCGAACAAGGGCGTTACGATGCACGACACTTGGCTTGACATTAACTTTCTGCCGCCGACGAGTAAAGAGCGCACCGGTTATCCGACGCAAAAGCCGGTTGCCTTGGCGGAGCGGATAATTCAAGCCAGCACTAACCCCGGGGATGTGGTGCTGGACTGCTTTGCCGGGTGCGCTTACGCCGCCGTGGCGGCGGAAAAGTTGGGTAGGCAATGGGTAGCGTGCGATATTAACCCGCGGGCGTGGACGGTGTTTAAGCGGCAGTTTAACAAGGGCGGGGATTTGCCGCTGCTAACCTGTAATGATAAAACTACGGGGCAGCAGGTGCTGGGGAGCGAGCCGACGGTTACGGTGCACGGGCCGGGGGAATTGCCGGAGCGGACGGATGGCGGCGGCGGCGTGGAGGTTAAGCCCTTGCGGACGGACAACCGGCGGCAGGGAGAGCGGAAATACAAGCGGGAGTCCACGCTACTGGACCGGGAGGAAATGCTTACCGCTTTGCTGCAATTCAGCAACGGCAAGGCGTGGTGCTGCGGCTATGAAAGCCGTAATGCGGATGAGGAATTGGCGCTGGGGGATTATGAGCTGGATCATATCATCCCCCGGAGTGTGGGCGGGGATGATGATATTACGAACCGGGCGCCGCTTTGCCCGACGCATAACCGGCTGAAGCGGGATTTGGATATTGACTTGAAGGAGCTGCGGGCGGAGGTGGCGTTTCGTCGGGAGCTGCGGCCGGGGATTACGCTGCAAGGGCTGCCGCGGGCGGATCGGGCGTTGGAGTATGCGATGCGGGTGCGGGCGGCGGCGTATCAGCGGAAGTTTGGCAAGGCAAAGGGCTAGGGCCGCCTTTAGGCAACCCGATTCCTTTACCCCTATGAATTAGCAGTACCCCTCCCCCTACACCTCCCGCCCCATCTCCCGCAAACTCTGCTTCAGCCCATCCACCAAATTAGCGTACTCCTCCCCCACTTCCGAATCCAGCAGAGAAGTCGGCCGGCTGCTGTCCCGGTAAGCCGCCCGCAGCGCCAAAGTCCCCAGATAAGGCGCATCCACTTCCCGCGCCATCGACTCGCCGCCGCCTTGCCCGAACACCTCGCCGGTATAATTCTCCACAATCCCCAGCACATTCAGGTTCAGCTTGCGAATCATATTGATGCAGCGTTTGGCGTCAATGTTCGCCAGCTCCTGCGGCGTGCTGACCACCACAAACCCGTCCATCGGCAAAGTCTGCATCACCGTCAACGGCGAATCCGAAGTGCCCGGCGGCATATCCACCACCAGATAATCCAGTTCCCCCCAATCCGTGGACTGGAGAAACTGGTTAATGGCATTATGAATCATCGGCCCCCGCCAGATGATCGCCTCCTCCTCATTCTCCTGAAAGAAGGACATCGAAATGACCTTGACCCCCCACTTCTCCGCCGGCACAATCCGCCCGTCGATATAGTCGGGCTTCTCCACGATGCCCAGCACCTTGGCCACATTGGGGCAGTCAATATCCACATCCAGCAGCCCCACCTTGCTGCCTTCCTGCGCCAAAGTAGCCGCCAAGTTGACCGCAACCGTGGTCTTGCCCACGCCGCCCTTGCCGCTATAGACGCCGACCTTGGTCCTGATGGTGGACAGCCGTTCCGTGATTTGCCGCTTCTGCTGCCAGCTGCGCTTGATTTGCTCCAGCCGGGCATTCTGCGCGTTCTCCTGGGGCGTCGCCATTCGCTTTCCTCCCTTTGGGGGGACTGCCGCCTCCCTTACGGGATGGCGGGTTAAATGCCCAACTGCATCCGGGCTTCCTCGCTGATCAGGTCCGGAGACCAGGGCGGGTCAAAGGTCAACTCAATCTCCACTTCCTCCACCCCGTCCAAATCTTGGATCGCCCACTCCGCTTGCTGGGCGATATGCGGCCCCATCCCGCACCCGGGAAAGGTCAGCGTCATCTGGACGAAAACATTGCTGTCGTCGCTGACCTGGACATCGTAAATCAGCCCCAGGTCCACCACATTGACCGGAATCTCCGGGTCATAAACCGTCTTCAGGGCCTGGTACACCTCATCGCTGCTAACTACCGCCGCCATAACGCCTCCTTCTAATCCCCTTGGTCTCCCTTTAGTATAGGCAAGCCGGGCTAACCGGTCAATAACCGCCGCGTCCGCCCGCCAATGCCCCTCCTCAACCGTCCTTCCCCTTTCCCCGGCCAGGACGGCCATCAATCCCCGTCCCCCGTCTAGGGCATCAGACTAGGGTATCAGCAGCAGCTTCCCCGTCGTCGCCCGCCCGGCCAACTGCCGATGCGCTTCCTCCGCCTCCGCCAACGGGAAAATATGCTCCACCCGCAGCTTCAACTCCCCGGACTGCACCCAGCCCAGCACATCCCCGGCCCGCTGCCGCAATTCCTCCCGCGTCGCCGTATAGTCGCCCAACCCGGGCCGGGTCAGAAACAGCGACCCATTGCCCAAAATGCGCGGATCCATCGGCGGCACCACCCCGCTGGCTTGCCCGTACAGCACCATATACCCCCGCCGCGCCAAACAGCTGATACTCTGCTCAAAAGTAGTCTGCCCCACCGCGTCATAAACCGCTTGCAGTCCCGCCCCGCCGGTAGCTTCCTTCACCACCACTGCAAAATCCTCCTCCGTATAGCGGATGACCTGATCCGCCCCGGCGCCCCGGGCCAGTTCCGCCTTTTCCTCCGTGGAAACCGTCGCAAAAACATAGCCGCCCAACCGCTTAATCATCTGCGTCAGCAGCAAGCCCACGCCGCCGGCCCCGGCGTGAACCAGCACCTTGTCCCCCGGCTGCACCGGGTAAGTGGAATGGCACAGGTAATGCGCCGTCATCCCTTGCAGCATCGCCGCCGCCCCGTCCCGCGCGTCCAATCCCTCCGGCATCTTAACCAGCCGCGCCGCCGGCACCACCGCCTGCTCCGCATAAGAACCCTGGCTGCTGCTGTAAGCCACCACATCCCCCACCGCAATATCGGTAACCCCGCCGCCGACGGCCCGCACTACCCCGGCGCCCTCGACCCCAATGGTGCGCGGCAGCGGCGGCCCCGGGTTAATCCCCGCCCGACTGTAAATGTCGGTAAAGTTCACCCCCGCCGCCTGAATCGCCACCAACGCCTCCCCATCCCCGGGCGTCAGCTCCGCCACTTCCCGATACTGCATTACCTCCGGCCCGCCGAACTCGTCAATCTGTACCGCTTTCATCAAACCTTGCCTCCCGCCCCCTCGGGCAATGGATTATTGCTACCCGTCAGTATAACACTCCCCACCGCTTTTAACCCGCATTTGCCGCCCGCCCCATAAACTGGTAGTATAAAGAACTAAGTTGAACCCGCCAACCGCCGGCCGCATCCCACAACCGGCGATAAGGGGCAACAAGGAGGTATCCAAGTTGACCACCCCGAACCATCCCTCTTCGGAAACTACCGCCGCCCCGGACGCCGGCATTCCGGACCACCTCACCGCCGCCCTCAGCCAGTTCGTCCTGGAAAAGAAAAACAGCAAGGGCGCCAAAAAGTCCTCCATGGACGGCCACCAGGAAATCATCCGCTTTATCGAGTGGTACGGCCGCGACCGCAAAATCAGCGACTTGGCCCCCAGCTTGGTCGAAGACTACGCCAAAGAGTTCGCCCAGCGCGGCGCCGATGCCCAGAAAAAACTCCTCCCCCTCAAAGAGTTCCTCGCCTTTATGCACAAGCGGCAGTGGACCGCCCAGAACCTCGCAACCCACCTCCGCGCCATCCGCTCCCGCCGCGCCGCCGGCTCCCGCCAGTCCGGCGCCGCCCTCAACGCCGCCAACGGCCCCCGCCTCAGCGAGGAAGGCTACAACCGCCTCGTCTCCGAACTCGAAGGCTTCCGCGAGGAACGCGTCCGCGTCGTCGAGGACATCAAGCGCGCTATGGCCGACAAAGACTTTCGGGAAAACGCCCCCCTCGACGCCGCCAAAGAACGCCAGGGCTTCGTCGAAGCCAAAATCCGCGAACTCGAATCCGAGCTCACCAACGCCCAAATCCTTTCCGGCGAAATCTCCAACATCCGCTCCGTAGTCGGCAGCAGCATCACCATCAAAGACGTCGCCTCCGGCAAGCGCATCAACTACATCCTCGTTGACAAGCGCGAAGCCGACGTCGCCTCCGGCAAAATCTCCACCGTCTCCCCGGTCGGCCAAGCCCTCCTCGACCGCGTCGTCGGCGAACACGTCGAAATCACCGTACCCAAAGGCACCATGCGCTACCTCGTCGAGAAAATCGGCGACTGACCGCCTACCCATCCCGACCAGTAATGCGAAACCAAGCGGGGCCCGGCTCAGGGCTATCGCATACAGAAAACGTCATTCCCACGAAAGTGGGAATCCAGATCGGCCGGGGACTCTGAATTCCCGTTTTGGGAATGACGATAAGTAGTCCGCTAGGTATATGCGATAGACTTGGGGCGCGGCTCAGCCGAGCCCCGCTAACCTCATCGCCCGGTTTCCCCGGCTAACCTCAACCCAACTTGTCCAATTCCGCCAGAATATCCTGCGGCTCCGGCAGATTACCCGGAGTATAGGTTTCCCGAAAGCGCACCACCCCCTCCCGGTCCACGATAATCACCGCGCGCGTGCCGGCCCCCCGTTCCTCGTTCCACAGGCCATAAGCCTGGGTAACCTCCCCCTTCGGATGCCAGTCCGACAACTCCGGGTAAGGCAGCCCGCCCATCGCCGTACTCCACGCCCGATGCGCCGCCACATGATCGCAACTGATGCCCAGCACCTGGGCATTCCGCTCCTCAAACCGGCCGTTATACTGCCGGAAAGAGGTCGCCTGCGTCGTTCAACCGGAAGTAAAGTCAAAAACATGGAACGACAGAATGACGCTCTTCTCCCCCCGGAACTGACTCAGGGTAATATCCCCCTCATTCACCGACGGCAGCTTGAAATCCGGCGCCACATCGCCAATCTCTGCGGGCATACGCTTCACCTCTCCTCTAACTACGAAATCCGGTTCCCCAAAAGGAACGCCGCCCATTATACCCCATATCCCCGCCCCTTTCTAACCCCTCCCCCGCCCATCAGGTCGATCGCTATAGAAATCGTCATTCCCACGAAAGTGGGAATCCAGAGCAGTAAGTCGCCAAGTATATGCAATAGCCATCCCCAGCCCATTGACACCCTTACCCCGTGAAAGTAAAATAGCCCAAAATTGCTAAACCCACTCCAGGAGCAACCAAACCCGATGTTACTCGAAACCGAAATCCGGCCCGCCCTACCCAACGGACGCTGCCATCCCGATGCCGCGTCCCATCCCCTGCCCAACACCTACCACATCGGCGACGCCCTCCAATATATGCAATCCTTCCCCGACGGAAGCATCGCCGGCATCGCCACCTCGCCCCCCTACAACAAAGCCTTCCGCAACCGCGGCGGCCACAAGTCCAACTGGCCCAACAGCAAGCTGATGGCGAACAACTACGCCGGCTACGACGACGACCTGCCCCCGGCCGAATATATTAGTTGGCAGCGCGCTTTCCTCGCCGAAGCCCTGCGCCTCGTCGGCCCCGACGGCGTCATCCTCTACAATATCGGCCGCCAAATCGCCAACCTCGGCGAAAACCGCCGCCAGGAAATCATCGCCGACTTCCCCGTCCGCCAAACCATCATCTGGAACCGCGGCTCCAGCAACAACCAGGGCGGCAAAGTCCCCACCATCTTTCCCCCCATCTACGAATTCGTCTATCTCATCGCCGGCCGCCAGTGGCGTTTGCCGCAAAAATGGCTCTCCGAAATGCGGAAATGGGGCGATGTCTGGAACATCCGCTTCGAGATGGGCAATCCCCATCCCGCCCCCTTCCCCTTGGAACTGGCGGAACGCATGGTCAAAACCATCGACGGCCCCGTCCTCGACCCCTTCGCCGGCAGCGGCACCATTGGCATCGCCGCCGCCCAACTCGGCTACCCCTACTACCTCAACGACATCGCCCCCGCCTACCAATCCATCTTTCAGGAGCGGCTCAATGGAATCCAAAATTGCTGACCTTACCGGCGCAACCGGAACCGGCCGGGAATACCGTGACTTGATTGCGCCCTTGACCGTGGCCGCTACCCCGTACAATACCGTGGCCGCCCTTTGGGACGCCTATCAAAAGTCCGGCAAAACCAGCAACAACAAAAACGGGCGCATCTTTGAGTTCGTCGTCTGCGATACTCTGGCCCATTTCGGCATTGGCCCCCTCTATTACCAGTGCCAGTTTTACGGCTTGCCCAACGATACTTACGACATCGCCTCTTGGACGCGGGACGGCCACCCCATCATCATCTCCTGCAAGACCAGTTTGCGGGAACGCTGGAAACAAGCCGACCTCGAGGGACGGCTGCTCAAGTTCAAATTTCCCCGTGCCGAGTCTTACCTGATTACCCTCCACCGCCAAGAGGCAACAGTGATTCGGCAAAAAATCGCTAACGGCGAAGTCGAGGGATTAGACCAGGTTTATCTGGCCGACCAGCCCGAGTTTGACAACTTTGTCGAGCGGATGAAAAACGCCGGCATTGTTGCTGTCCGCCCCATCCTCCCCTTGACCGGCAAATCCTTCGGCGGCCCCGCCAACCAGTAATGCGCGCCTCCGTCCACTGTGAACAGTGCCGCCAAATCCGCTTGCACTGCGTCCTCTGTATCCCCTGCGACCGGATTCTCTGCCGCCGCTGTTGCCGCCAACACCGTTGTATCCGTACCGACTACCAGATTGCCCTGTTCTAACCCCCAACAAAAAACCCCGGCGTCCCCTCAAAGAACGCCGGGGTCAACCCGCCGAGCCAACCGGCCCCAACTACGGCTCCGTCTGCTCCGTCTGACTCCCCTTCACCGTCACCGTAATATGCGCCATCGCCGTATCCCCCGGCGCCCCGTGCCAGTGATTCTCCCCCGCCGGGATAATCACCACATCCCCCACCGTAATCGCCACCTCCTCATCGTCCGTGGCCACCGTCCCGGTGCCTTCGGTAACAATGAGCATCTGGTCCCCGCTGTGCTTATGGAACTTGTTCCGGGAACCCGCGCTGAAACTCACCACCCCGAAGTTAAAATTGTTGCTGTCCTCCGGCCCAAAGGGCGCCTGCCGCGTCACCACATTCCCGGTGAACAGCGCGCTCGTCGCCACCTCTTTAGGCGCATTGCTGATTTTAATAACCTTCACGACTGAACCCCTCCATTCGGAAAAATCGGAACACCGCCCCAACTATACCACACCCCCCTGCTTATGTCACCCCGCCTTTCACCCCTGACTATCGCCCATAGCAACTCTCATTCCCCAATAGCAACCTTCTTCCCTACCCTTCTCTACTTGTCATTCCCGCCCTTCTCCACCGTCATTCCCACGAAAGTGGGAATCCAGAACCCCACTATACCATTCCCCCTTATATCCCCATATCATTCCCCCGCACTATTACTTATGTCATTCCGAGGCGACAGCCGAGGAATCTAAAATGCCGCCCCCGCAACCACCTTCAAGACAACCAGCCCTCCCCAAAATCCAAAAGTTTTGAGGGGGTGCGGGGGAACTTTTGTAAAAGTTCCCCCGCCGTATCCTCATCTCCCGACAACCATCATTCCCGCCCTACTACCGTCATTCCCACGAAAGTGGGAATCCAGAGCTCCACATTCTTAAAATTGTCCGAAAATTTATCCCATTTATCTCTTGACAATTACCATTCCATCCCCCATAATAAAAATTGCGAAGGTCAGACCTAGCCCCGGGACGCCGGGTCTCAAAACGATACGCTAGCTTACCGTGAAATACAGCTCACAGCGCGCTGTGGACGCCCCCGGCCCATGCGGCCGTCAAGCGTCCCGCTCCTATCCCCCGGGGAACGGAACAAGGAGATCCGTAATTCCCCAACCGGAGCCGCGGAAAACGGCAAATCCCAACCGCCGCCAAACCGCCGCCCCTTCCCTACAGGAGCTGGAGTTAACAGGTTGACTGGAGGTCGGTCAACCAACGGTAGCTGGACTGGGCCAAAACGCCGGAATGGCAACCATACCAACCGGCGTTAGTAACCAATTCAAGGTCCGTTACCGGACGGCGAATCTGGTCGGGCAAAGCCGGCATGGGAGCCAGCAGTCCAACCGGTGTTTGGCAACCCGCATGGCCAGACTAGCCAACCGCCTCCCGCACGGGCGGAACTTCCGGCCAGAGGTTCCGCCCCTCAGCGAACTACCCCCTAGCAACAGGCAAACCCAAAACCGCCGGGGCGGCCAAAAACCGCCGCCCCGGCCATATCCCGTACTTGCACCCCGCCTATCCCCTAATTCCCGCCCCCCTTCATCCCCGCCAGCAGCTCCGCCAACGCCCGCGCCAACTGCCCCGGCCGCTCCGCATACTCCGCCGTCGGATACCACTCATAATCAAAACTCCGCAGCGCCCTCCCCTCCACACTGCACCGCAAACTCGACACTATCACCTTGAACCCCACCCGCTCCGTCGCCAGCTCCGCCAACTGCTCCAACGCCGGCTCCGGGCAGTCATAAATCACCAAAAACCCGCCCTGCCGTTCCCCATCGGTAACCCGGCACCGAAACACCGGCCCCAGCAAATCCAACTCCACAATCCGGAACGCCTGCTCCGCTCGCCCGAAATCCGGCCACCCAATCCGAATGGTATCCCCCACCTGCCAATGATGCATCGCCTTTCCCCCTATCCCGTCCCGTCATTGCGAACGGAAATCGCCGCCCATCCTACCACACCACCCCCTTTCCCCAAGCCGGCATCCCCCGCTTTCAACCCCTTCCCTAATCCCGTTCCCGCAGCATCAGAAACGCCAACGGCCCCGCCGAAACCCCAATCAATAGCAACGCCGGCGCCGCCGCCCTAGCAAAAAACGCCTCCGCCGCTGCGCTCCAAACCGATGTCGCTAAAGTCGAAAACCCGATCGGCTGCAAGATTAAAGTCGCCGGCAGCTCCTTCATCGTCAGCAGAAACACCAACGCCGCCCCCGCCCCAATCCCCGGCCCCACCAATGGCAGCGTCACCGTAACGAACACCTTTAACGGCCCCCGCCCCAAACTCCGCGCCGCCTCCTCCACTCCCGGACTCACTTGCAGCAGCGAACTCCGCAGCGACCCCACCGCCGCCGGCAGAAACAGTATCCCGTACGCCAGTATCAGCAGCCCCAAACTCTGGTACAGAAACCCCGCAAAATTCGCCCCGAAAAACACCAATCCCAACGCCACCGCAATTCCCGGCAGCGCAAACCCCACATAGGTTATCCGCTCCAACAGCGAACTCATCAAGCCGGGATACCGAACCTCCAACGCCGCCACCGGAAAGGCCGCCGCTATCGTAGCCAACGCCGCCAATCCCGAAACATACAACGAATTCCAGGCATCCCCCCACAGCAGCAGCAGCGGCTCCCCCGCGCCCACTCCCCTTACCACCCAATAGACCAGCACCGCCATTGGCAGCGCCAGCCCGGCCAGCGTAACCCCGGCGCAAAATCCCACCGCCGGCCACCGCCACCGCCCCAACGCCGCCGTCTCCACCGGCCGCGCCGCCCCCTGATCCACCCGGTAATATCGGGAACGTCCCCGCGTCCCGAACTCCCCGGCCAGCAACGTCAAAGCCAATACTACCAACGCCAGCGAAAACGCCGCCCCCAAAGTCCGGTCAATCGCCCCGTTATACTGCACGAAAATAGCCCAGGTAAATGTCTCATACCGCAGCAGTGATACCGCCCCGAAATCGCTCAAGGTATATAAGCCCACCAGCAACCCCCCGGCCGTTATCGCCGGCCGCAGCAACGGCAGCGTCACCCGCCAAAAGGTTCCCCAACTCCCGTAACCCAGACCCCGGGACGACTCCTCCAAAGCCGGATCCAACCGCCGCAACGCTCCCCGCACCGTCAACATCACATAGGGATAACTCAGCAAAGTCAGCGTCAGCAGAGCCCCCGGAAACCCGTTGATGTCCGGCAGCCGCTCTATTCCCAACGGCCCCTCCAGCCATCCTTGCAGCATCCCCCGCGGCCCTAACGCTACCACCATAATAAAGCCGGCCACATAGCTGGGAATGACCAGCGGCAACGCCGTCAGCACCCCCCACATCCGGGCCAGCGGCAAATCCGTCCGCGCCGTCAGCCACGCCAGCGGCACCGCCACCACGATGGACGCCGCCGTAACTGTAACCACCAACAGCAGCGTCCGCAGCAGAATCTCCAGCGTCCGCGCCCGCAGGAAAACCTCCCAGAACTCCGCCCCGGCCCCCAGCGACCGCACCGTCAGATAGACCGGCGACAGCAGCAGCAGCCCCCCGATAACCAGCGCCGGCCCCCAAAGGAAAGGCGGCGGCCCGGGTGTAACCCCGACCCGCCGCAACAGTCCCCTCAAATACTGTCCCATAACGGTGGACAAGAATGGCACTCCCGCCGCCGACCTTTAAGGCAGAACTCCGGTATCCCGCAGCAGAGCCTGCGTCCCCTCCAGGTCGGTCAAATCATCCGCCGTCAAATCCGGCTTCGCGATGTCCGCCAAGGGCGTCAGGAACTGCGCCCGCGGCGATTTTACGCCATCCACCAAAGGATACTCAAAGGTCTGCCCGGCGAAATACTGCTGCGCCACCGGGGACAGCATAAACTCCACAAACTTTTGAGCATTCTCCTGATTTTCCCCGCTGGACAGGATGCCGGCCCCGGCCACCATCACAATCGCCCCCGGACCGCCGCCGCGGGGATGATAATTCCGCGCCGTAAAGCCATCCCCCTCCTCCGTCACAAAGCGGAACAGGTAGTAGTGATTGACGAACCCCACATCAATCTCCCCGGCCGCCGCCGCCGCGACCTGCGGCGTATTCTTGGGATAGACCCGCGGCTCGTTAGCCTGGATACCCTCCAGCCACTCCCGCGTCCGCTCCTCGCCCCACACCGCCCGCATCGCCGTCACCATCGCCTGGAAAGAGGCGTTAGTCGGCGCCCAGCCGATGCGCCCCCGCCACTGGGGATCGGTAAAGCCAAACATATCATCCGGCAAATCGGCTGCGGTCAGCCGCTCCGAATTATATACCACCGTCCGCGACCGCCCGGAAATGCCTACCCACTTGCTCTTGGGCGACCGGGCCCACTCCGGCACCCGATCCACCACACTGGCCGGCAGCGCCACGAACATACCCTCGACCGCACCCAAACCGCCCGGATCCTGGGCAAAGAAAACATCCGCCGGCGAATTGGCCCCTTCCTCCAGCAGCGTCGCCGCCAACTGGGCCGTCCCGGCATACTTCACCTGCACATCAATTCCGGTCACCGCCGCAAACTGCTGAATGATGTCATCCACCAGCGACTCGCTGCGCCCGGAGTAGATGACCAGCTGCCCCGGGTCCGCTGGCCGTTCTACAACCACATCCCGGGTAACTTCCCGTACTACTTCCTGCGGCACCAGCACCTCTTTAGGCACTTCCCGTACCACTTCTTTCTCCACTACCACACTCACCGGCACCTCCCGCACCACTTCCTTCTCGACCACCACATCCCGGGGAACCTCCTTCACCACCTCCTTTTCTACCACGACCTCTTTCTCCACCACCTGCGGCTGGGCCGCCGCCGGGCCGCAAGCCAGCATCGCCAGCAGACCCACCGTCAGCAAAGCCAGCCACAAGTTCCGGTTAAACCGGGCAATCCGCGCCATAAGTCACTCTCCTTCAACCAATTAAATTTAGTCCCGGGCAGCCGACTGCCCTTGAACTTTATGGCCTTAACTGGAGCCAAGAAAAGGCGCGCCCGCCTTCTCCGTCCGGGGAGGAGAACGGAAAAAAGAAACGGACGCGCCCGGGTGCTTGGCTGAAATATGTATATACATATTTTTTAAGTAAGTCTTACTGACTTAATTAACAAGACTATAACACCAAATAATTATCGTGTCAACGCTTTTACAAAATAAGATTGGAAACTGGTTTTTGGCCTTTGCCGCCAACCAAACCCTATAACCTTGCATCCCGGATAATCCGCCCATTCCCGACTCCGCTGCCCCTCAGTTCGACCGTTACAGCTATCCAAAGCCCAGCCCAGAAACACTAAATACCCGTCTTGCCGTGACTTTCAAGACTCCGTACTTCCCGGCTTGGTAATAACTGGGACAAAGCTCTATTGCCTATCCTCAATATCCAATCCACAAATCCACGCCCAATCCCGGCAACAGCCCAATAAAATAGTGGCATTAAAGCCAGATTCAATACATCCTGAACTATTGCTATTGACAGGATTAACCGTTAAGATTGTCTAACCTTAAATCAGCATTCAGACAAGGCGATACCGGCCGTCAATCATCCCGGCCGGGTCAAAGGTCTCCGATGAAAATGGCCGTAACCCCGAAAACGCTGACGGCGGAACTTTCCGCCAGTCCTTATCCCACAGCAGCAAGCCAGGAGCCGATGCTGGAGTGCGCCGGCTTGACCAAACGCTTCGGCGAGACGCTGGCCGTTGACCGGCTGGACTTGACTTTGCCGCCGGGTCAGGTTCTTGCCTTGCTCGGCCCCAGCGGCTGCGGCAAAAGCACCGCCCTCCGCCTCATCGCCGGCTTTTGCGACCCGGATGCCGGCAGCATCAACATCGGCGGCCGCCCGGTGCATCAAGACGGCCACCGCGTCCCCCCGGAAAAGCGGCAAGTGGGAATGGTCTTTCAAGAGGGCGCGCTCTTTCCCCATCTCACGGTGGAGCAGAACATTGCCTACGGCCTTTCCCGAAAATCCGACCGGCAGCAGCGAATCGCCGAAGTGCTGGCCCTGACCGGGCTCGAGGGAATGAACCGCCGGCTGCCGCATCAGCTTTCCGGCGGGCAGCAACAGCGGGTAGCCTTGGCCCGCGCTTTAGCCCCCCGGCCGCAGCTACTCCTTTTAGATGAACCCTTTTCCAACTTGGACGCCGGCTTGCGGGAACAGGTGCGCGGCGAAGTGATGACCATTCTCCGCGACCACCACATCACCGCCATTCTGGTTACCCACGACCAGGAGGAGGCAATGTACGCCGGCGATACCATTATGATAATGAACCGGGGATGGGTGGAGCAGCAAGGCAATCCTGAGGCAGTCTTTCACCGCCCGGTCAGCCGTTTCGTCGCCGAGTTTATGGGAACTGCGGACTTCTTGCCGGCTCAGTGGGAAAAGGGACACATCGCCACTCCCCTGGGCAACCTGGCGTGGCCGGAATATCCCGGCAAGGGCCGCTTGGAAGTTATGGCGCGCCCCGACTGCCTCGATTGTTACCCATCCGCTCGGGGCGGCGGCGTCATTGCCGGCCGGGAATTTCGCGGCGCTTTCTATCTCTATCAGGTAGCCCTGCCCGGCGGCCACATCGTCCGCTGCCTTAATTCCCACACCGCGGAATACGCCATTGGCGACCCGGTAGCCGTACAGGTTCGGCAAGGTCATCATCTCAAACCCTTCCGCGACGACCTGGCTTTAAGGGACTGACACCCCGGCATATCCTCGAAATAAAACCGTCTTTCCCTTGAGCAAGGGAAGGACGGTTTAGGCTACCCAAAACCCGGCCGCCGTTGTATAATCTGCCATCATCCGCAGAACAAATCCGACGAGGTCAGGTTATGCCCCGAAGCGGCCGGCAACCCCGCGGCAAAGCTACCGATGATGGCGCAGTGGCGGAACGGTTTTCGGAAGTAACCGAAAACTACCTTCTCTGCCTCTACAAGCTGTGGGAGGACTCCGTTACCCCCACCGTTACCGGGCTGACCGAAGCCATCAAGCAGCTGCCGCCCACCGAAGGCTTGGGTTCCTCCGTGCCGTCAGTAGCCGGAATGACCCGCCGGATGCAGAAGCAGGGTCTGGTGGACATCGGCGCCGACAAGCGTATCCGCTTGACTAAAAAGGGGATGGATGGCGGCGAGGACATTGCCCGCCGGCACCGCCTCGCAGAGTGGCTGGTCGTGGGTCTGCTGGGAATGGATTTGCACTGCGCCTACATCGAAGCCCACCGCTTGGAACACGGCATTTCCGGCGATCTCGAAGCCAAGCTGATTGAAAAGCTGGGCTATCCCCGCAAATCGCCCTTTGGCCGTCCCATTCCCGGAGCCAACGCGCCCGCCCTGCCGCCGGATTGCATCGCCCTGGACGCCGCCGCCCTGGAGCAACCCTATCTGGTCGAGCGGATCCCGGAGGAGGACGCTAACCTGCTCCGCTTCCTGGCCGACTCCGAAATAATACCCGACCGCACCGTCAGCGTCGTCGAAGCCACTCCCTACTTGGGCGTAATGACCGTAGCCACCCCGTCCCACCGGGTATCCATCGGCTTCACCGTAGCCCGGCAAATCCTGGTGCGCCCGGCCCGGAATTAGCCGCCGGAAATGCCTCGGTCTGGAACTATCTGAAAAAGTTAAGGGCAACCCTTATCGGTCGCCCCTTTATTCTCCCCCCAGCAGCGTATCCCGCACCGTAGCCCAACCCTCGGCCATCCGCCGCTCCGGGAAGGGCGACGATTCCTCCTCCCGCAGCACCGGCACCACTACCAACGCCGGCCCGGCGGCGGCCATCACCTCCTCCAGCCCAATCAGCAACTCCTCCAATCGGTCAAAGCGGTAAACGCGGCGGTAGCCGGCGCCCCGGGCCATCTCCGGGAAGTTCACATTGTCCAGTCCCTTAACTGGTATCCCATCAGTCGAGGAATAGGCCACATCCTCAAAGACAAAATGCACCAGGTTTTCCGGCTGCGCCTCGCCGATGGTTGCCAATGCCCCCAAGTCCGTGCGTAGCGTAGCGTCGCAGTCCAGCACCAACACCTTGCGCCCCGGCTGCGCCAAAGACAGCCCCAAGCCTACCGCCGGGGCCCGGTCCATACAGTCGGTCAAATCCACATCCCACTCCCGCCGCTGGGATACCGGATGCCAGTCCCGCAAGGCTGCCGAAGTGGACACTACCAACGCATCCCCCCGGTGGTAGTTAATAGCTTTTGCCGCTTCCGCCGCCGGTATCATCAGACCAATCCTCGAACCTGTTATCCGTCTCCGCCGCCCGCCGGGCTGCGATTCGCCGGGTGGTTGCCATCAAATACAGCCCGCCTAAAATCAAAGCTGAACCGGCTGCCACCCCTAAGACCAGCAGCAACCGGTTGCCGAACCCCAGGGCTTGATACAGCACCCAGAACCCCGACACAAAGACCGCCAAGCTCACCAAGCGGCCCAGCAAACTACGGCCCAAATCTTTCAGCAATCGCCCCTTCCCTTTCCATACGGAAACGCAGAGGCACGGAGTTTCGCAGAACTGCTGCGTACTTCGGTTCCTCTGCGTCTCGATACGAAAACCAAACCCGGCAAGGGAATGCCTTGCCGGGAAAATTGAACCTAGCGGGAACCGACGCCCAAGGCCGCCGGCACTTCGTCAAAGGCCATTTTGACCGTGCGCGGCGAGCGGGCGCGGAACTGCACCGGCGTGTTCTCAATCTGCGGCTCCACCGCCAAGTGAATAAAGACCGGCCCGACGGCGCTCAGCACTTCGTCAATGCCGGTGGTAAAGTCCTCCAGATTGTCGAAGGAAAAGACCGCCGCATAGCCGGCCGCTTGGGCCATCCCTTCCCAATCGGCGCATTCACTGCCGGGAATGGGCTGCCCGCCGGTTACGGCATAGACCCCGTTGTTAAACAGGAAGTGGTAAAAGTTGGTCGGCGCCTTGTTGGCCGAGGTTACCAGCGCCCCCAAGTTCATCAGCAGGCTGCCGTCCCCGTCCAGCACAAAAACCTTGCGGTCAGGCTGCGCCAAGGCCAAGCCCAACCCCAAGTTGGCCGCCTTGCCCATCGCCCCGGACAAGGGCAAATCCAGGCTCTGGTTCGTGGTAACGGTGGGCAAGCCAAAGCCCACATTGTTGGCGTTCATCGTCGGCACGATAACCGAGTCGGCCCGCTTGCTGTCAATGAGCCGCACGGCGTCGGTGTTGTTAATCATACTCTCCCTCTCTCCTTGCCGCGACCGGGCGGGCTAGACGCCGAATTCGGTGCCGACCAAGACGCCTACCGGCTTCTGAGTGCGCTCGGCTTCCTCAATGGCGATGCTGATGCGGTCGGCGTCATCGTCGGTCTCAATCAGGTAGTAGTTGATGCCCCAGGTGTGGAGGATATGCTCGATGAACCGGGCTGCCGAATCGGTAGTGACGCCGCGGCGGGTCCAACCCCGGTAGCCGATGAGCATCACCAGCGGCTGGTTGATGTCCAGCCCCAACCCCCGAATGGAATCGCCGGACTCGAAAATGCCGGTGTTCTGAATCAGGACGATGGGCTTCTTGCCGCCCACCCACAGGCCGGCGGCGATCGCCATAGTTTCCCCTTCCCGGCACACCGGCACCAAGTCCAGGGAATCCTCGGCCATCAGCAGTTGATACATAAAGTTGGTCTCGCTGTCCGGCAGCCAAACCACATGGGTGATGGCGTTCTTTTTCAACTCGGACACGATGGCCGGGGGATGTAGTACCGCTTCGTGAGTCGTCATAGCGTCTCCTACGGGTCAGATTTGGCAGGTTCAAGACTGCCCCATTATAGTTGGGGAGAGCGGGTTGGTCAAGAATAGCATAAGGGCGTCAGCGAGCAAGGCCATTATCCTCGAAAATTGCGACCCTTTTGCTCTCGACATACGCCCATCACCCGGAACTTTGTAACAAGGTGGCAGACTACGGCAAGCAAACGGAATTACGCCGCAATTTCTCCGCCCAATATCCGGCAAAGGCCAGTCGGCTTATTGACTTTCTATAAAACCGGTGAAACAATAGCGGAGTTGATTTTACAACTATCCTTGCGGCCTTTGCTGGTTGCGACCGGCTTGCTCAAACCGCCGGTAACAATATCAACATCATCCTTTCCAAAAGCGAGAGCCTGATTATGCACCTGTTTGCCGGAAAGACCGTTCCCTGGATTATCGGTATCGTTGCCCTCCTGTCCCTCGGCGGCTTGATCGCCGCTATGGGTTTAACCGGCTGGACTGACCCGGCCGGCGCGCCCGGGCTGGTCAAATCCTTGGCCTCCGGCTTTGCCGACCAAACCGAACCGGCCCCGGCCGCTGACCGTCCGGCTCCCGGCAACTTTGCCGCTTCCCTCCAAGCCAACGCCGCCCTGTCCGGCCCGGATACCATCGTTCAGGGCATTGATACCTTCCAGCCGCAAAACACCGCCGTAACGCCGACTGAAGTCAGCATTGCGCCGCTCGAGGACTGGAATCCCATCCGCAGCCAGCACACCTTTACCATCACCGTGCAGGATGAAAACGGCAACCCGGCTGATGGCGCGGAAGTGGAAATCATCCTCAACCGCTTCGGCGCCGCCGTAGGCGACATCGTTTCCCTCGACGGAAACAACCCTCGCAAAGTGGACAACGCCTTTGGCCGGGTGATGACCGACGCCAACGGCGAAGCTACCCTCACTATCACCGCCACCCGGCCCGGGGACACCGATGTTACCGCTTATGTCCCCCAGATTGCTGACGCCGACAGCCATAAGGTCTTTGCCGTCAAGCATTGGGTCGATATGCAAGCCGAGTTCCCCGGGGATGATGTGAACCTGGTCGGCACCGACCATCCGATGGCGGTGCGGGTTTTCCGGGTTAGCGACGGCTCACCGCTGGCTGATGTGGAAGTCCTCTACACCATCCTTGAGGATAACCCGGACGGCAGCCTCAACAGCAGCGGCAACTCGGTCAGCCTCCGCACCGGCGATGATGGCATTGCCGAAGCCGTGCTGCGCCAGGTCACCCCGCAAACCGGCGACAACCAAGTAAGCATCGCCGTTATCCACGAATCCGGCGATGCCCTGTTCAACCGCGTCATCACCAAGGAATGGCGCGCGCCCTCCCTGGAAGTTGACAAGCAAGGCCCGGACAACTTGGGCTTGTTCAAGCAGTCCGACTACACCGTTACCGTTACCAACAGCGGCAACCGCGTAGCCTCTGCTGTAACCCTGACCGACGCCCTGCCGGCCGGCTTGTCCCTGGTCAGTTCCACCCCGGCCCCGGATCGCGCATCGGCAACCTCGGCAACCTGGAACTTGGGCGACCTGGATCCGGGCGACTCCGTTACCATCACGATGACCCTCTCGGCCACCGTGATTGGCAGTCAGGTCAACCGGGCTACCGCCATCTCCAGCGAAGGTTTCACCGGCGAGGATGACACCACTACCGCCGTCATCCCCGGCTCCCTTTCTTTGACCAAGACCGCCCCAACGCAGGTTGACCTGGGCGACGCCCTGACCTACAACATCAGCTTGAGCAACAACGGGCAGGGTTCCCTGACCAACCTTGTCGTTACCGACACCCTGCCGGACGGGGTATCCCTGGCTTCCGCGCCCGGCGCCACTTCCGGCGCCGCCGTCCCCGTCCAGTGGAGCATTGCCCGGCTCGACCCGGGCGATTCCCAATCCTTTACCGTCAACGCTACCGCCCAATCGACCGGCGACCAAACCAACTCCGTAGCCGTAACCTCCGCCGAGGGCGCGACGGCCAGCGCCAACGCCGTTACCAAAGTAGTGGCTTCCGATGTCAGTGTCGCCAAGTCCGTCAATGCTTCAGAAGTTATCCTTGGCGAATCCCTCACCTACACCATCACCGTTACCAACAACGGCGATGGCGACGCCACTAATGTGCGGGTAGTTGACATCATCCCGGACGGCTTGACCGTAACCGCCAGCGACCCGGCTGCCGATACCGATGCTGACGGCAACTTGCTGTGGACTATCGCCTCTCTGGCGGCCGGAGCCTCGACCAGCTTTACGGTCAGCGGCGATACCGCGTCGCCGGGCCTGATTACCAATGTGAGCCAAGTCACCGACCGCGGCCGGACGCTGAACGCCGAAGTCCAATCCACTGCCCTGACCCCGGGCATTAGCCTGGCCAAGACCGGCAATGCGGCGGTCTATATCGGCGGCGAGCGCACTTACACCATCACCGCCACCAACAGCGGCGAAGCCCCGCTGTCCGGCGTAACCATCACCGACACCATCCCCGCCGGCTTGACTTATGTCAGCAGCGACAGCAACGGCAGCCGCTCGGGCAACACCGTTACTTGGTCCGTCGGCGACTTGGCGGTCAACGAATCCGCCGCCGTAACGGTAACCCTGCGCGGCGTTACCGCCGGCCAAGTCACCAACCAGGCTCGGGTAACTACCGACCAGAACGCCGACGCCGACGCCACCTTGGACATCACTGTGCTGGCGACGCCGGGCGCGCACCTCTCCATCGTTGACACCAGCGACCCGTTGGCCGTTGGCGAGGAGGGCGGTTACACCATCACGGTGGAAAACCAGAGCGCCGACTCGCCCATCACCAATGTCCTGGTAACCGTCGTTGTACCCACCGAACTGGACATCCTGTCCGCTGAGGGCGGTACCATCAGCAACAACCAGGTATCCTACGCGGCCATCAGTTCCTTGGCGGCCGGACAGACCCAAACCTTCACTATCTCGGTTCGGGCCAACGCCGCCAACGATGTCGTAGCCTCGGCCACGATGAACTACGACGAGTTCAGCCAGTCCATCACTTCCCAGGAAGGCACTACCATCATCGAACGGTAGCCGCCGGGGAAGCGGCAATCCCATACCGCCAACGGGGGCATCCAATCGGATGCCCCCAACTTTCATCAGCCCGCCGTTGACAGCCTCAACCCGCCCAAACTACAATCCCATCAACTCGGCGTACCGCAAAACACTGGACAGAGAAAGGCAGCGCATCCGTGAAACCGGCGGTCTATCCCCTGCGACAGGCCGGCCGTTGCTTGGCAGCAGCAATAGTAGCGGTAATCCTCATAGCCGCCCTTTCCGGTTGCGCCGCCGACCCGCCACCGGGAACCCTTGCTACGGATAAAGCAGCCGACCGGCAACTCCGGGGAGAATTAACGGTTTTCGCCGCCGCCTCCCTGACCCAAGCCTTCACGGAAATAGCCGCCGCCTTCGAGCAGTCCCATCCCGGAACGGCGATAACTGTCAACTTTGACGGCAGCCAACGCCTGCGCACCCAACTGGAACATGGCGCGCAAGCCGACCTGTTCGCTCCCGCCGACCGGGAACAAATGGACGCCCTAATCCGGGCCGGCTTAATCGCCGGGCAACCGGCCGACTTTGCATCCACCCGAATGGTCTTTCTGGTACACCGGGACTTTGCCCCGGCTGACTTGCCCGCCCTGGCCGCGCCAGAAGTGAAAATCGTACTAGCCTTGCCCGCCGCCCCGGCCGGCCGCTATTCCCGCACGGTCATTGCCCAAATGCGAAACGATCCTCAATTCGGCCCGGCCTATGCTGATGGTCTGTTAGCCAATGTAGTATCTACGGAAGCCAATGTCCGCAGCGTAGCCCAAAAAGTGGGATTGGGCGAAGCCGACGCCGGCATAACCTACCGCACCGACGCCTTGCCGGCTTATACTGCTCAGCGGGTCAAGGTTCTAACCATCCCTGAGTCCGTCAATGTAACCGCCCGCTACCCTATCGCCATCCTGCGAGAGTCACCCCAACCGCAACTGGCACAGGCATTCATCAACTTTGTCCTGTCCCCGGACGGGCAGGCAATTCTGGAGCGCAATGGTTTTGACCCGCCGCCATCCCAACCCGCCAAATCCCCTTGAATCCATTGCCGGCCGTTGCAGCTATGCGTAACTTGTTGCCGGCATCCCACTACGGTGGGACATTGGGCGCGGCCGCCACCGCCATTTATGTCCTGTTCATCGGCTTGCCCGTACTGGCCCTGCTGATTAAAGCCGCCCAGCAGGACAGCTTTATCGCCAGTTTGACTAGCCCCACCGCCTTTCAAGCCCTGCGCCTTTCTCTACTGACCAGTTTAATCAGCATCATCATTGTGATTGCCGTCGGCACTCCCTTTGCCCGCCTCCTGGCCCGTAGCCAGTCCCGGCTGCTCTGGGTAATTGACCATTTCGTCGAACTTCCCATCATCCTGCCCCCGGTAGTAGCCGGCGTTGCCCTGCTGATGGCTTTCGGACGGCAGGGCATCCTCGGCGCCCCCTTGTCCGCCTTGGGAATAACCTTGCCCTTCACCACCGCCGCCGTCATCTTTGCCCAGATCTTCGTCGCCGCCCCCTTTTACATCCGGGCTGCCAAGCTCGGCTTCCAATCCGTCCCCCGGGACTACGAGGACATCTCCCAAACCCTCGGCTTATCCCCTTGGGCTACCTTCCGCCGCCTGACACTCCCGTTAGCCGCCCCTTCTATCCTGACCGGCATCGCCCTGGCTTGGGCGCGGGCCATCTCCGAATTCGGCGCTACCATAATGTTTGCCGGCAACCTGACCGGCAAAACCCAAACAATGCCGCTGGCTATAATGTCCGCCCTGGAAACCGGCTTGGATACGGCAGTAGCCCTGGCTGTGCTGCTCCTTATCGGCGCGCTGCTAGTGCTGATTGCCTTGGGATTGATTACCCGGCGCGCTCAAACCGCAGGATTATGACCACTAACCAATCGCAGCAATTTAACAACGGCCCCGCCTGCGGTTGGGCCCAGTACCGCATTGGCCGCTTTTCCCTGGAAACCCAATGGGAAGCCTTGCCCGGCCAGGTACTGGTCATTTTCGGCCCTTCCGGCGCCGGCAAGACCACCCTACTCCGGGCCATTGCCGGCTTGCTGCGCCCGGCGGACGGCCGCATCGAAATCGGCGGCCGGGTAGTCTTTGACGCCGCCGCAAAGGTATGGCTACCGCCGCACCAACGCCGCGTCGGGTTTTTGACCCAGCAGTACCACCTTTTCCCCCATTTGACCGTGGCCGGCAACATTGCCTACGGACTGACTGACCGCAAATCCCCAGCCGCCCGGTCAAGGGTTCAGGAACTGCTCCATACTTTCCAACTCGAGGGATTGGAAAACCGGCGTATCGGCCAGATTTCCGCCGGTCAGCAGCAGCGGGCCGCCTTGGCCCGGGCCTTGGCCCCCGACCCGGCGGTACTGCTCCTCGACGAACCCTTTACCTCTCTGGATACCCAACTACGCCGCGCCTTGCGTGCCGAACTCCGCGCCGCCCTTTCCCGCGCCAACATCCCGGCCATTATGGTATCCCACGACATCGAGGAAGCCATCAGCATCGGCGACCGGGTGCAGGTAATCGCCGACGGCAAAACCCAAGCCGTCGGCAATTCCCTCGCAGTCCTTGGCCAGCCGGGCCAAGGACAAGTTGCCCGTTTGGTCGGCGTGGAGAACCTGCTGACGCTGCGGATAGTTTCCCGCCACCCCATCGACGGCACAATGCTTTGCGCCGGTGCCGACGGTTTGCAGTTGGAAGTGCCTTTAGGCGGCTTGGAGCAGCCGGGGGATACCGTAACCGTCGGCTTGCGGGCCTCCGACATCATCCTCTCCCATCAGGAACCCACCGGTTCCTCTGCCCGCAACCGCTTGCCCGGCATAGTTGCCAGTATTGAACTCCGCCCGCCCGGCTACGAAGTTGCCTTGAACTGTGGCCGCGCCGTACTGAAATGCCACATTACCGGTGCCTCCCTTACCGAAATGGGCATTGCCCCCGGCAGTAACATCTGGGCCGTGTTCAAGGCATCCTCCTGCTTTCTGGTAAGGGAATCCTGATCCGGCGGCGCAATGTGTTAAGATTCTACCCCACAGGAGGGATTGAACTTATGGCCGGCTATCGGGCAATCATCTTTGATATGGACGGGGTGCTGGTGGACAGCGAACCCCTGTTTCTCAATGCCATCAACCGCCTGCTGGTGCAAGAGGGCGTTGACCCGGTTTCCGAAGCGGAAAATCAGGAGTTCCTTATTGGCACTACCATTCAGGAAACTTGGCGGCAGTTAAAGCTGCGCCGCCCTTTGCCCCTGCCGGCGGAAACCTATATGCAGCGTTACGATGTAATCGTCCGGGAAGTGATGATGCAGGAATTGGCGCCGCAGCCCGGCGTCCGCGCCCTGATTGCCGCCTGCCGTCAGCGCGGCTTGCCCGTAGCCGTCGCCTCCTCCTCCCGCCATATCTGGGTGGACTTGAAACTGGCCGCCATCGGCTTGACCGGTGCCTTTGACCTGGTGTTGGGCGGCGATGATGTAACCCACGGCAAGCCCGAACCAGACATTTATCTCCAAGCCGCCGCCGGCTTGGGGCTGCCCCCGGAGCAGTGTATCGCCATCGAGGACTCCCCCATCGGCATTGCCGCAGCCGTAGCCGCCGGAACCTGTACCATTGCCGTCCGCACCGACTACACCCGCCACCTGGATGTCAGCCAAGCCCACGCCATCCTCGAAACCCTCGAGGACTTTGACTTGTCCCTGTTAGCCGCCAGCCCGGACGGGTAAAAACCGCCACCTATTGCCGCAAACCGGCAGACCTCACCGCCGCCGTCGCCGTCCCGGCAATCCCGGATAAGCCCGTTCCCGCAACACCCAAGCAATCCGCTTACGGAAAGCGTCAACCTCCTCCGGCAGCAGCAGCTCCAGCAGCTCTTTCAGCACCGGCGGCGGATTGTCCAGTTGCTTGAACAACCGGGTCAGGGCGGTCAGCAGGTAGCCGGGAATCGGTTCACCGCCAAAATCCCAAATCACCGTGCGGATTTTGGTATCGGCGTGAAAAGTCAGCCCTTGGTCAATGCCCCACAACTTGCCGGCATCGTCCACCAGCACATGGTTAGCCTTGCGGTCGGTATTGTTTGCCACCAGGTCAAAGCAGGCAATCATCCGCAGTGCATCGGCGTCAGCCGCGCTCAGCGTATAGTAGTTCAGCCGCGGATTATGCTCCACATACTGCTGCACCGACCCAATGCCGTAAGGCCCCTCGCGAATAATCGTACGGGGGATAAAATCCCAGCCCAATGCCCGGCTCAGCAGATAAGCCCCATACTCCCGCTTGTAAAGCGTCCCCCGGGGAAAATCCCACAGCGGCACCTCCCCATCCCGCGGCTTGTAAATAGCCTGCCCTTCCCATCCGTCCAACTCCAGAGCCGCCAAAAAAGTATAGTTGGAACCCATGGGCGTAAGTTCGCAGGAAAGGAACTCCCCGTTAAGCAGCAGGTCGGGACAGTCCACCGGATTATCCTCTGCCATCCTGTTCGCCGGCATACTGCGCCCTAACCGCTCTCAAATACGGCGTGGCCGTTAGCCCGAGGGCAAACATGGCCGCCGGGATTGATGGGCAAACCGCACAGAAAGCACGGCGGCCGCCCCGAAGCGCAAATCCGCAGGCTTTCCTCCGCCAACGCCGCCGCCTGCTCTACCGTAATCCAGAAACTTACCGATGGCGGCGCCTCCCGGGAACCTTCTTCCTCATCCCCCTGGGCTTGCAAATAGAAAGAGTTAGTTTCCACATCGTGCCGCCCCGACAAGGCCCGCGCCCAGAATTCAATCACCGCCTCGCCGCCGTCCCAACTCAGCGCGGTAGGGAAACTCCCCCGTTCCCGGTCCGCCTCCGTCTGCCGCTGCACCGCTTCCCGCAAACCCACGCCCAACTGAAAAAGCTGCTCCTTTTCCAGCCACACATACGCCCGCGCCAAACCCGACTCCAGCACCAAGCGGAAAGTGCGCCGGCCCGGCTCGCCAAAAGTCTCTGCCCCAATATGCGACAGCGACCCCAAGGGATATTGGATACTGCCTTGCTCCATTCCTTCCCTTCCAATCCGGGCTTGCCCATCCCCGACCAAATCGGGGCCGCCGGGCCGCTTTACGGAACGCCGCCGCCGCCGGCTACCGGGCCGTCAAACCCGACGCCGCCAAAGCGTCCCATCCCTCCGGGGAAAGCGTCAGCCCCTGCCCCCGGCCGGCGTCATACTTCTCCTGCAACGCCCGCAGCAGATGCGTCAAAGGCCGCTGCCCGTCGCCGATATGCCGCGCCAAATCCCGCACCGTGTTATACGCCTGATCCACCTTCCAGAAAAAGGACAGCAGCCAAGCCAGTTCCCGCTCGTTGACCGGCGGCGGCACATCCGCCAAGTCAATCAGCGCGCTGTTCACCTTGGTATAACGCAGGATGCCCGCCTTGTCCTCCGCATCCCGCCCGTAGTAGCGGCGGCGGCGCAATTCCACTACCCGGCGGGTATAGTCCGCCTCCCCATATATTTCCCGCGGCAGCCATTCCTCCCGCAGGTTCACCACTTCCTCCCCTTGCCGGTTCACAACTGCCACCCCCACCTCCGAGCGCAGGATGGGGTCATACTCAAACTTAACCGCCCCCCGCAGCAGAGCCTCCTGGAGCATCAGCGTCAGTTCCCGGGGGATTTTCTTATAGTTGGGGCCGCTGGCTTCCTCATTGCTGTCCGCCCCGATGCCGCCGGTATTGAAAACATAATACTCCTGCGGCAGCCCACCCCAAGCCAGCTGCTGGAGAATGTGGTACATCAGGTTGGCGTTCTCATCCTCCAACCCGATAATAAAGGGGTCGGAAAAGTATTCCACATAGGGCCGCCCAATGGCCCCGATGGCCGCCCCCATCTGCACCGCTTCTCCGTACATCAGCACCCGGATATACTGCTCCAGGCTCAGCCGCCGCAACGGCGGAATAACAGTGTTCTGCCGCATCACTTCCTGCCAGAACACCCGATCCGTGAACTCCATCGGCACATGAACCGAATCCGTCAACCGCCCGCCGGTGATGGATTCAATCAATCCGCCCACGCCTTTGCGCGCCAGCAGACGGCGGCGGGAAAGGGTAACCCGCATATTCCGCACCGGGTTTTCCAGGAAGTTCGGCGCGGCCGCCCCGCTGACCTCCGCCGGCAGCAACACCGGCACATTTTCCAGCGTTTCCTGCGGATTGGGCGTTTCCTTAGACCCCCGCACCGCATCAAAGGTTATCGGATCCTCCGCTTCATTCAACCCGAAGGGCATCGCGTAAAAGTTGTTTTCCGTCCCGTCAATGCTGTGGGAAATGGTGTAGCGGCTCCCGCCCCGGTGCGACACCAGCGGCTCCCGCAGCGGCTGGAGCAGCACGATGTCATCGTTCATCGGATAGACCCCTTCCGCCGGGTCCGTATCCAGATTCAGCAAACCGGCCAACTCGCTGTTCGCCAGTTCAATCATAATGGTCAGCGTGCTTTTCCCGTGCAGCGACGGCCCAACGGTCACCAACGCCGTATTCGACACCTCCCCGCGCAGCGTTTTCACCCGGGCCAAACTCAGGGCGGCTTGAATCGCAATGCCGTTGTTCTGCTTGACCTGGAACATTGCGATGGACAACGGCCCCATCTTATGCTCCCCCAAGTAGTCAAAGCCCAAATGCAGCGACAGCCCCTTGGTCGGCGCTTTGAACACCAGTTGCGTAATGCCCAATTCCCTGATCCGGGCTTTCAACTCCTCCGACAGACCCAAATCCTCGAACCAGTGTGGCACCGAAACCTCCATAATGTCCGGGGCGTCGGTGTATTGGCTTTCCGGCAGGTCAAAGGTCAACTGCCGCCACATATAGGGCAGTTGCAGATAGTCCGCCCCGAAAAGCAGTTGTCGGGCGTGGAAAGAGCGGCCCGGCGCATCGCAGATTTGCCGGTCGGTCTGGATGATAGTTTCCCCGGCGGCGAAATGCTCCCGCATTTTAGCGGCCGCCCCCTGGAAAACCTCGGTGAACAGGGCTTGATTTTCCTCGCTGAACGAAAGGGCGTCCCGGTTCGGCGTAAAGCCGTCCACATAGTATTGGGTCAAATCCGGCCGGCGCACCACCCCCAACTGGCTGAAAAACCCCAGCCCGCCGCTGTCCAGCCGCACCGCTACCCCCGGCCAGGCTTTCGTCGCCGCCCGCCCGGCCGCGTTGGCTTCCTCCCCAACGCGGACAATCTCCGCCGCTTCCACCAACGTCCGCTCCCGCTCCGCCGCCGGCAAATCCTGAAACACCGGCATATTCGCCACCAGCCACTGGTTGGCGGGATTGAAACTTTCGCAGTCCGACCGCTGCCCCTGCCGGGCCAACGCCACCAGTTCATCCAACACCCGGTTAAACTCCGGGTTCATCCGCGGCGGCAGCAAAGGCGACTTGTCTGCCGGTTCCCCTTGCCTTTCCGTATTTTCCTCAGCCACTTCGGCTCCTCTATATCCCTTTCCAGATTCCCGGCGGCGTCAGCAACGCCGCAAAGCCCCCAACCCCGCCAAGTTTATGCTACATTGTTAATCGGAATGTGTCAAAGTATCTCTGGAAGTTCCGGGCAAACGCCCGGCCGAGGAAAGCCCAATGCACACCCTCGAGCGTTTCATCCTGTACCCCTTATTCCTGGCGGCTCTTGTTGCCGTCGGCTCCCTCCTCTGGTACAGCTCCGCCTCCGCCGCCGCCCTCCAAGGCTGGCAAGCCGCCAACTCCCGGGCCGTAGCCCTGTTGCAAAACGCCCAAACCGAAGGCAGCAATCTGCGAATCGAACTCAACGCCGCCCAAAGCGCCGTCAACTCCCTGCAAACCGACCAGTCCCGGCTCCAAGCGGAAATCGCCCAGTTGCAGGCAGCTCAGGAATCTGCTGACCGGCAGCTTGAACTTTACCGCAACGGCTTGCACGCAGCCAACGCCAATGTCCAGCAAGCCAATGCCAACATCGTGGAACTAGCCCAGCAGTTGGACACCACCCGCAGCGAAAGGAACGCCGCCTTAACCTCCCTTGACACCGAGCGGGAAAATTTGGCCGCCGCAAAGGAGCTGACCCAACGCCGATCCACCGCCCTTGCCCAACTGGAAACCGACCTTCGCGACAAAGATAGCCGCATTAACCAGCAGACCGCTCAAATCAACCGGCAGAACACCCGCATCAGCGACCAGTCCCGCCTGATTAACCAGCAGAACGACCAAATCAGCCAGCAAAATACCACCATATCCAACCTGCGCGCCTCCCTGAACCAAGCCCAAAGCCAGCAGGTCAGCATCCCGTCCTGTAGCAGCAACTACTTCACCCTGACCTCCGGCCAGCTCACTTGCGTTGCCCGGAACACCACCGCCTTTCAAGCCACCCAAGTAGAAACCCGGTCGATTAACCTGCCGCAAACCGGGCCGGTTACCCTGAAAATAAACCGTTCCGGGGAACTCGGTTCCGACCAAAGTATGGCAATCCTCGAACACGCCGTAAGAACCATCGAGGAATATATGGGCCAACCCCTCCCTCTGCAAAGCGGGGAAATCCGCCTTGACTTCGTAAAGGACATAACCAGCGGCGGCGACCCGGCCGGCATCTACAAAGGAACGCACATCGAGATTTTGCAGCAATACGAGGTCGGCGAACCCTGGCAGCGCGCGGCTTTGGCCGCCATCATCGCCCACGAAGTAGCCCACTACTATTGGAACAGTGAACGGGAATGGGTTGACGAAGGAGCCGCCGACTTTCTAGCCCTTTACTCCGAACACCGCCGCACTGGCGCCCCCATCAGCGTCCAAAACCGGCCCTGCTACTATGTATCCAACATCAGCCAGCTGGAATCCCAACGGTATGAGCACGGCGATGCCGGTTTCTGGTGCAACTACAGCCTGGGCGAAAGGTTATTCGTTGACCTGTACGACTCTCTGCCTGAAACCCAATTCCGCCAATCCTTCCGCAATCTCTACGCCGCCGGAAAAAACAAACTGGCCGGCGTCCACCAACTCCGCGCCGCCTACCCCAACAGCGGAGCCATCATCGACAAGTGGTACGGCTACCGGGAAATGCCTGAACTCCACCAGCCCAACGGCGATTTCCTGGGCTATATGATTTGGCAGGAAGGCGACGATTGGCAGTTGAACGTAGATAGCAGCGGCCGGCCCTGCGCCACCTTGCTCCGGCTGAACGAAACCAGCGCAGGCGGCTATTCCGTAAGAGCCACCCGACCCTTCTGCCACTACACCGGCACCTGGTCAGATGAGGGCGCCCTGCTGGTAACCGTCAACGGCGTTACCTACCGGGCGGTAGATATAAAAATAAGCCAACGACCCCGTTACGGAATAGCCGGCGCAGTTCACCCCGGCAATTCCATCCCGTCCCCAATCACCATACCCTTGCGAGGGCAACTATGAACCAGCTAACCCTTTCCCCCATCTCCCATGTCGCCGGCACCATCACCCTCCCCGGCTCCAAAAGTCTTTCCAACCGCCTCCTGCTCCTGTCCGCCTTGGCCCGGGGGACTACCGAAGTCCGCAATCTGCTGGACAGCGACGACACCCGCTATATGGCCGCCGCCTTGCAAACCCTCGGCATCTCCCTAAAATTCTCCGCCGACCGCACCGTCTGCCAAGTGGACAGCGCCGGCGGCCCCTTTCCCGTCCCGACCGCCGATTTATTCCTCGGTAACGCCGGCACCGCCATTCGCCCCCTCTGCGCCGCCCTCTGCTTGGGCCAAGGCAACTATACCCTGACCGGCGAACCGCGAATGTTAGAACGCCCCATCGCCCACTTGGTCGACGCCCTGCGGCCCTTGGGCGCGGACATCCGCTATTCACAAAAAGACGGCTACCCGCCCCTGACCATCCACGCCAACGGACTGCGCGGCGGCCGAGTCGCCATCAACGGCAGCCTTTCCAGCCAGTACTTGACCTCCTTATTATTGGCTTCCCCCCTAGCCGCCGACGAACTGCTGATTGAAATTGACGGCGAACTGGTCTCCAAGCCTTACATTGCTATGACTCTCGATGTAATGCGCCGCTTCGGGGTAACGGTGGAAAATGACCACTACCGCCGCTTCCGGGTACCTGCCGGCCAAACCTACCAATCCCCCGGCCGCGCCCTCGTTGAAGGCGACGCTTCCTCCGCTACCTACTTTCTCTCAGCCGCCGCCATTGCCGGCGGCCCGGTACGGGTCCACGGCGTCGGCGCGGACAGCGTCCAGGGCGACATCCAACACGCCGCCATCCTGGAGCAAATGGGCGCCACTGTGAAACGCGGCCCCGATTGGATTGAAGTCTCCCGCGGCCAACTCCACGGCCTCGACCTGGATTTGAACCCCATCCCCGACGCCGCGATGACCCTCGCCGTTACCGCCCTTTTCGCCCAAGGCAAAACCGCCCTCCGCAACATCGGCAACTGGCGCGTCAAGGAAACCGACCGCCTCGCCGCTATGACCGCCGAACTCCGCAAAGTCGGTGCCACCGTAGTCGAAGGCCCGGACTACCTCGAAATCACCCCCCCGCAACAAATCCAGCCCTCCGTCATTGCAACCTACAACGACCACCGTATGGCTATGAGCTTCTCCCTGGCCGCCCTCGGCCGCGCCGAAATCACCATCCTTAACCCCGGCTGCGTCTCCAAAACCTTCCCCGACTACTTCGCCGCCTTCCGCTCCATCACCGGCGGCTAGGCCAAGCAACCCCGCCGCCTATCCTCAGTTCACTCCCCGCGAACGGTACTGCAACGCCTCCGCCAAATGGGATACCTTTATCTCCTCCGAATGGGCCAAATCCGCAATGGTGCGGGATACCTTAACAATCCGATGAAAAGCCCGCGCCGACAAACTCAGCTGGGTCGTTGCCGATTGCAGCAAATTCCGCGCCCCGTCATCCATCCGGCACACCTTCCACACTTCCGCCGCCCCCATCTCCGAATTGCACAGAAACGGAACCTCCCGAAACCGTTCCGCCTGCACCGACCGCGCCTGCTCCACCCGTTCCCGTATCACCGCCGAATCCTCCGCCATATCCTCATCCACCAACTTCTCATACTCCACCGGCGGCACTTCCACGAAAATATCAATCCGGTCCATCAGCGGCCCGCTTATCCGCTTCTGATACCGGGATACCGCCGACGAACTGCAAACGCACTGCTTCCGGGGATGAGAATGATACCCGCAGGGACAGGGATTCTGCGCCGCCACCAGCATAAAACTGGCCGGATAAGTTACCGAACCGGTCACCCGGCTGATGGTTACTACCTTGTCCTCCAACGGCTGCCGCAACGACTCCAACGCCGTCCGGTCAAACTCCGGCAATTCATCCAGAAACAGCACCCCCCGGTGGCTCATCGTTATTTCCCCGGGGCGCAAATTGCGGCCGCCGCCCACCAGTCCGGCGTTGGATATGCTGTAGTGCGGCGCGCGAAAGGGGCGATGGGCAATCAACGGGCAATCCGCCGGCAACGCCCCGCTGATGCTGTAAATCTTGGTCGCGTCCAACGCCTCCTGCGGCGTCATCCGCGGCAGGATGGACGGCAACGCCCGAGCCAGCATCGTCTTGCCGCTGCCCGGCGGCCCGTTAAACAGAATGTTATGGAAACCCGCCGCCGCCACTTCCAGCGCCCGCTTGGCGTGTTCCTGCCCCTTGATATGGGCCAAGTTGGCGCTGTTGGCCATCTTGGGGTCATCCTCTATCGGTATCCCCTGGCTGCAAGCCGGCGCAATGTGCGACTCCCCCAACAAATGGCTCACCAAAGCCGCCAGTGTCGGCACCGGCACCACCTTTATTCCCTCCACCAAAGCCGCCTCCGTAGCGTCAGCCGTCGGCACATACACCACTGCAAACCCCTGCTCCCGCGCCACCGACACCATCGGCAGCACCCCGTTGGTGTGCCGCAAACTTCCGTCCAGCGAAAGCTCCCCCAGAAACAGCGACGGTTCATAAGGCAAGTCAATCTGCCCCGAACTCAGCAGGATGCCCACCGCAATGGGCAAATCGTAGGCCGGCCCCGCCTTTTTCAAGTCCGCCGGCGCCAGGTTCACCGTAATGCGCCGCATCGGAAACTCGCAGCCGCTGTTGCGGAGCGCCGCCCGCACCCGTTCCCGCGCCTCCTGCACCGCCGTATCCGGCAGCCCCACAATGTTGAACACCGGCAGCCCCGGCGCTATATCCACCTCCACCTGAACGATAAACCCGTCCAGCCCCACCACCGCGCAAGTCTGACTCTTGGCTAACATCGCAAACTCCCTAGAATTCCCGGACTTTTCCGGGAATAGTTTGAGAAATCAACCAAAGTATAGAACTAATGCACTACCAGCCCGCAAGGGGGCCAGCGTCAGTAAATCAAAATTGGGGGAAATTCCCAGCAATATCAACCGGATAAAACTAACCGGGGCCAGTCAAGACCAACCCCGGTTTCCCTGATGACTGAAATGCCAGCGGACGCATCTCGTTATATGAACAACCCTCACCCCAATGCCACCCTAACCCGCATCAAATCCTCAGCCACGCTGACCGGCCCCTCATAAACCCGCCGCGCCTCCGCCACCAGCGGTTGGGTATCCCGGTGAAAGGGCGTGTCAATGTGCGTCAAAATCAACTCCTTGACCCCGGCCAACGCCGCCGCCCGCGCCGCTTCCGCCGCCGTGGAATGTCCCCGCCGCTCCGTCCCTTCCTTATCCGCTTCCGTACTCAACGCCTCGTGTATCAGCAAATCCGCCCCTTCCGCCGCCGCTGCCAGATTATCGCAGTAACGGGTATCCCCGGAAAAAACTATCGCCAACCCGCCGGTCTCCACCCGCCAACCCACCGCCCCGCCAATGTGATTAACCGCAAAAGCCCGCGCCCGCAAATCCTCCCCCAACTGAATCCACTGCTCCGTCTCCACTACATCCCACGCCACCACCGGCTTGCCCTCAGCCGTTGTCACCCCATCGGCGTCCACCTTGTGCGTAGTACTCACCGCCCGAAACAGGTTTTGCGCCCCGGAAATCGTCGGCTCTAAACTGTGTACCCGCAGCGGCGCCGCCGCCGGCGCCATTTGCGTCCGCCGCCCCTGAATATGCGGCAGCCCCGCTATGTGGTCGCCGTGCCGGTGCGACAGCAGAACCTCCGTAAAATCCTCGGCGTAAATCCCCAATTCCGCCCCTTGCCGCAATACCGAATTGCCCGACGCCGCATCCAGCAGCAACCGTACGCCGCCGGGACAATCCAGCACAATCGCCGTATGCGCCCGGTGGATACAGTTGCCCGCTCCGGTTCCCAGAAAGGTTATGTCCACCGCCGCCACCGCTAACCCTCCCCCTCTCCGCTTTCCAGCCCGGCCAGCCGCAACTCCAACCGCCGCTGCTGCAAGGAAATCGTCAAATCCCCCCGGGTGCGCTCCAGCACTCCCCGCATCGCATCCGTACTCCGCCGCAGCCCGCCGGTCACCGCCTCGGGAAAGTCAATGGTAACCAGCAGCCCGTAAATTTCATCCATCACCTCCATATACTCCTCGCACCCTTCGAAGGAATCCTGCCGCAAAGTGTCCAGAATATACCGCCGCAGTTCCCCAATCACCTCCGCCATCCCGTTCAGGTACGCCGGCGCGTCAATCTCCAGTTCCTCCGGCCGCGGGACAACGCCCCGGGAAATAACCGCCAAAGTAATTTGCCCCTCAGCGTATTCTTTCCGGGCATCCGACAGGAAACCGGCAAAGTAAATCTCCGGGTTTTCCTCCCGGATGGGCTGCGTCGCCGCCAACCGTTCCCCGGCTCGCTCCAGCAGAGCCTGCGCTTCCTCAAACTCCCCCCGATGTACCGCCCGAATCGCGTTAGCCGAAAACCGGATAACTTCCCGGGAAACTCCCAACGCCTGCTCCCGGGCTTGATGCCGCACCGTCAAAGCCGCCGTCGCCGCCGCCGCAATGTCCGTTAATTCCTGATTGTACCGAGACGGCATTAAACCTTACCCCCTGCTTGACGGATTGCTTCCACTAAACTACCGGCCGCCGCTTCCGGTTCCGCCGCCAGTCCCACCGCCGCCGTTACGCACACCGCATCGGCCCCGGCTTCCACCACCGGCCCCACATTGTCGGCGTTAATCCCCCCGATTGCCACCAGCGGCACTTTCGTCACCGCCCGCGCTTCCCGCAACCGCGCCGGACCCTGCGGCCCCCGTCCCCCCGGCTTGGTCGTAGTAGCGTAAATCGCCCCGAATGCCACATGATCCGCCCCCATTTCCTGCGACTCCACCAGCAAATCCAACTCCCGGTTGGAGCGTCCCAGCACCTGCTCCGGGGCCAATAACCGCCGCGCCTCAGCCACCGGCAAGTCCGTCTGCCCGATATGCACCCCACCGGAACCTACTGCCGCCGCCAAATCCACTTGGTCATTAACGATAAGCAAAGCGTCATTAGCCTGGCACAGCTCCTGCAATTCCCGGGCCAGGGGCAAAATCTCCCCCTTGTCCCGCAGCTTGTCCCGCAGTTGCAGCATCCTGGCCCCGCCCCGTATCGCCGCTTGGGCAATCGCCAACGGCTCCCGCCCCCCGGTAACCTCCGGGTCAATAATCACATACAGCCCCCGGATCGCATCCGCCTTTTCCCGCCGCAGCGCCGTACCCAGCGCTGCCGCCAATTCCGCCAACGCCCCGTCCAGAGCCGCCCCGGTTTCCGCCGCCAATTCCGCCAGCCCGTCCATACCCCGCCGGGCTGCCAGGCTATCCTGCGCCACCGCCGCCAGCCGCAGCCCTTGCCCCAGCGTCAAAGCCGCCGCCGGCAGCCCCGGCTGATACCCGCCGCCGGGATAAACCGACGCCGCCAACTCCTTCAGCCGGCCTACTGGCCCGGCCAATTCCGGCAAATCGGGACACCCGGCCGCCAAAGCGTCCAGGCACCCCCGCAGCGCATCCAACAAAAAATCCGGCGTAACTTCCGGCGCAGTCATCATAGCTCCAAATCCTTGGGCAAAGTTCCTTCCCGGGCCGCGGCAATGTTATCCCGCACCGCCTCCGGCATCGCCAACCCATGCCGCTGATAACTTTCCTCTACCCCGCGGCCAATGTTCCGCGGGTCGCTGTAGTAATCCATTGGCGACGCAGCGCCGCCAGTCGGATACCGTTCTTGCACCGCCGCCGTAGTCTTGCCCAGCGCAAAACTCGACATCCGCCGCTGCATATCGGTACTTTGGCAGTAGGCGCAAACCGGCGTCAAAGCGGCGTCGATTGACCGGGTGAAAAAGGAACTAACCCGGTCGCACTCCCCGCAGCGATACTCATAAATCGGCATTCATCCCCCTCCGGCTACCCCTACTCTCCCGTCCCGCCGGCGGCATCCCCGGCCTCAAAGGAACGCGGCCCCTGCCGTATCTCCCGCCGCATCTCCTCAAAATCCCCGGTCACCTGCCCGCCCATTTCCCCCTTGATCCGCCCCATAAACCGGTCCAGACTTGCCGGGCTATCCTCATCCACATCCCGCAAAGTCTCCCCGCTCGGCGCCCAGTTCAAGCTGTCCCCCCAAGAACGCCGAAAGGAAAAACGGGAAACCAGCCGCTCCAGCTGACCACCGCCGCACTTGCCACAAGCCCGCGCCGCATTCTCCGACCAACTATAAATCAGCCGGGAACTAATCTCCCCGCACTCCCCACACCGAAACTCATAAATCGGCATTAACCGCCGCTCCTTTAACCCTTCCCCCGACCAAACCGGCCCAAACCACCACCCTTATTTGTCCCGTCCATTGTAGCACGGATAACCCACCCTTTACCCGCCTATCCCAAATCCCTTGCCGGGATAGTAAAGTCTCCAAACCAACCCTATCCATTCCCTGCCAAACCCGCATCCCGCCCGCCGTTTATGCCCGCCGCCGCCTGTTGTATAATGCCCGGCAACTATCCCCAAGCCGACCTTTTGAGGTGCCTGCTATGGCTACGGCTCAAGACGCCGCTCTCCCTCTATTCACCACCGAAAATCCCGCCCCGGAAAACCCTTTGCTCCTCCTGATGGACGGCCACGCTATGGTGCATCGCTCCTTCCGCGCCATCGCCACCCAGCGCCACCTGACCATCTCCACCACCGGCGAGGATGTTACCGGCGTCTATGGCTTTGCCAATGTCTTTCTCCGCGCCCTCAACGATTGGCGGCCTACCCACTGCGCCATTGCCTTCGACACTCCGGCCCCCACTTTCCGCCACCAGCAGTTTCCCGACTACAAAGCCCAACGGGAAGCCGCCCCCCCGGAACTGCGCCCCCAATTCGACCGCGCCAAGCAGCTGATGACCGCCTTTGCCGTCCCCATCTACACCCTCGACGGCTACGAAGCCGACGACCTTATTGGCACCCTCAGCCGCCAGGCCGCCGCCCGGGGACTTAACACCGTCATCCTCACCGGCGACCGGGATACCTTTCAACTCATCTCCCCCCAAGTCCGCGTCGACCTTTCCTACAGCATCCAGGACCGCAAAGTCTATGACGAAGCCGAACTCGCCGCCCGCTACAACGGACTCACCGCCGCCCAGCAGCCCGATTTCAAGTCCCTCCTCGGCGACCCCTCCGACAACATCCCCGGCGTCCCCCGCATCGGCGAAAAGCGCGCCGCCGCCCTGCTCAGCGAATATCAAACCCTCGAAGGCATCTACCAAAACCTCGACGCCGTGAAACCGCCCAGCGTCCGCCAATCCCTGGCTGAAAACAAAGAACTGGCCTTTGCCAACCGCCTCCTGACCACCATCGACCGCAACGCCCCGGTCGAACTTTCCCTTGCGGATGCCCGCAGCGGCCGCTTCGACCGCCAGCAGGTCGTCCGCCTCCTGACCGAACTCGAGTTCCACAGCATCATCCCCCGCCTACCCTCGGCCAATGCACCTCCCGGGGCCGCTGCAACCGTCGCCCCGTCAGCCCCAGACGCTAACGCCGCCCCAACCAACTACATCACCGTGCAGACCGAGCAACAGTTGGACGCGATGCTGGCCGCCCTCCGCGCGGCCGGCAGTTTCGCCTTCGACACCGAAACCACCGCCGTCAACCCGATGCACGCCGACCTCGTGGGCTTGAGCTTCGCCGTCGCCCCCGGCCAGGCGTGGTACCTCCCCCTGCTCCATCAGGAAGGCCCCCAACTGCCCCTCGAGCCGACCCTGGCTAAAGTCAAGGCGTTAATGGAATCCCCCGACCTGGAAAAGTGCGCCCATAACGCCAACTTCGACCTGATGATGCTGGCTAACTACGGCATCACTCCCCGCAATGTCAACTTCGACACTATGCTTGCCGCCCATATCCTCAGCAAAAACAACTTGGGGCTTAAACCCCTTTCCCTCGACCTGCTCGGCATCGAAATGACTCCCATCAAAGACCTCATCGGCGCCGGCAAAAAGCAAATAACCTTCGCCCAGGTACCCATCGCCGACGCCGCTCCCTACGCCGCCGCCGATGCCGATATGACCCTCCGCCTCACTCCCCCGCTGCAAAGCCCGGTAATGGCCCAGCCCAACTTGAAAAGCCTGCTGTACGACCTGGAACTGCCCCTTACTCCCGTCCTGGTGGCTATGCAGCGCCACGGCATCAAAATGGATGTCGGAATGTTGCGGGAAATGTCCGGCGATTTGCGCCAGCAGTTGCAGCAGTCCGAACAGGATTTGTACGATACCATCGGCCATCGGGTCAACCTCAACTCCCCCCAGCAGCTCGGCGATGTCCTCTTTAACGAACTCGGCTTGCCCAAAACCAAACGCACCAAAACCGGCTACTCCACCGACGCCAACTCCCTCGAAGGTCTGCGCGCCTTTTACCCCATCATCGACCAAATCCTCGAATACCGCCAGGTCGCCAAGCTCAAATCCACCTACGTCGACGCCCTCCCCGGGATGATTAACCCCCACACCGGCCGCATCCACACCAGCTACAACCAGGTCGGTTCCGCCACCGGCCGAATGTCCAGCAGCGACCCCAACCTCCAGAACATCCCCATCCGCACCGCCGTCGGCCGCCAGATTCGCCGCGCCTTCATCGCCGAGAACGCCCCCGACTGGATCCTTTTCTCCGCCGACTACTCCCAGATTGAACTGCGGGTACTAGCCCACCTCTCCCAGGATCCGGCCCTCCTCGACGCCTTCCGCCGCGGCGAGGACATCCACGCCTCCACCGCCGCCCTGATGAACGCCGTCCCCATCAACGAAGTCAACTCCGAACAGCGCCGCATCGCCAAAGTCCTCAACTTCGGCGTCATCTACGGCCTCTCCCCCCACGGCATTTCCCAGCAAACCGGCTTCAGCCGCGAGGATGGCGCCCGCTTCATCGCAACCTACTTCAATCAGTATCCCGGCATCTCCGGCTACCTCGAAACCGTCAAACAGCAAACCCGCGAAACCCAATATGTCGAAACCCTCCTCGGCCGCCGCCGCTATGTCCCCGACATCACTGCCAGCAACTTCAACTCCCGCAGCGCCGCCGAGCGTATGGCCATCAATATGCCCGTCCAGGGCACCGCCGCCGACATTATGAAACTGGCTATGCTCCGCGTCCACCACCGCCTCCAGCAGGAAAAACTCCAGGCCAAAATGCTCCTCCAAGTCCACGACGAACTCGTCTTTGAAGTCCCCCGCTCCGAAATGGACGACCTCCAAGCCTTGGTCTTCGACGAAATGCCCGCCGCTATGAACCTCGACGTAACCCTCAAAGTCGAAGCCAAATGGGGCGAAACCTGGGGCGATTTGGAGTAGGGTATTTATGGTAACATCAGGAAACGGGCTGGAGTTCCGCTACTCCCCGCATTTCTCGGAACAACTCGACGCCCGTAACTTCAACGACCAGTTTGCCCTGAATTTGTTCCGGGAAGCCGATGACCACTTCTACGATTCCTTAAAAGGAACTTATGCGGCCGTCAAAGCAATGTACCACGCCGGCGCAGTAAGAGATATTGCGTTGGTGTATCGATTTACCGCCGACGGCTCCATACTCCTCATCACGATACACCCGCTCAAAGCGGGGCAAAAAGAACGACGAATCCGCAACGGCAGGTGGCAGCGATGAGCTTTAAGATTCACTATGACTCCACGGAGGACATTCTCTATCTGGCCCAAAAGGGGACTGCTGCGGAATCCTCCGAACTCTGCCCCGGCGTTACCATTGAACTGGACCAGAACGGCGACCCCATCGGCGTGGAAATTATGGACGCTTCCCGCCTCCTCCAGCCGGTAATCGCCCCCTTGTCCGAAAACTCCCAAAAGCCCCGGGCCACCCCCAGCTAACCCACCATCAGGAGGCCCCACCCTTGCCCCTGCTCCGCAGCCTCATCTTTGTCCCCGGCAACCGGCCCAATATGCTCCAACGGGCCCTGACCTTCAACGCCGACATCCTTATGGTGGATTTAGAGGACTCCGTCCCGCCCGCCGAAAAATCCGCCGCCCGCGACTTGGCTGCCCAGTGGATTCCCCAACTCCGCCAAGCCGGCCGCCGCGTAATGGTACGCGTCAACTCCCTCGACACCGGCTTAATTCGCGACGAACTAGCCGCCCTCATCTCCCCCGACCTTTACGGCATCAGCGTCGGCAAAACCGACTCCGCCCCTGACTTGCGGCAAATCGAAAGCATCCTTGCCTCTCTGGAAAAAGCCGCTGGCATCCCTCCCGACCAAATCAAACTAATCCCCTGGATTGAAAGCGCCAAAGCGGTCGTCAATGTCCACCAAATAGCCGCCTCCTTGCCTCGTACCATTGCCTTGGCCTTCGGTGCCGAGGATTACACCAACGATATGGGTATCCAACGCACCGATGCCGGCGCCGAAGTCCATCACCCCCGGGCCGCCATTGCCATCGCCGCCCGCGCCGCCGGCCTCGTCGCCCTCGACAGCCCCTATGTCGCTTTCCGCAACCCCCAAGGCTTGCAGCAAGACGCCGCCACCGCCCGGCAAATGGGCTACACCGGCAAATTCGCCATCCACCCCGACCAGATTGACCCCATCAACGCCGCCTTCAGCCCCTCCCCCGAGGAAATCGCCCACGCCCAACGCATAATGGCCGCTTGGCACGAAGCCGAATCCGCCGGCCGTGGTTCCCTGGCTCTGGATGGCAAAATGGTCGACATCCCGGTAGTCAAACGCGCCCAAAACCTACTGACCCTGGCGGAATCTATCGAAGCCCAGTCCACTGTGGGCCAATAATCCGCAACAAGGAGTAACCTATGGCACAAGAAAAGGATTTTATCTGCGTTACGACCGACACGGTGCCCGGCCGTAACATCCGCCAAGTCTTGGGCTTGGTTTGGAGCAGCGACTCCGACATCTCGGATGCCTACGCTCAGCTGGAATCCGCCGCCAAAGAGTATGGTGCCAATGCTGTGGTGGGAACCAAGATAGATACTGTCGCCGTAGCCCAAGATTATGGGGCTACTGTAGGGCGTCGGTACACTTTCTACGGCACCGCCGTAATCCTCGAGGAGTAGCCGCCCTATGCCCTCCGACCAAATCATCCTCAAAGGTATCCGCCTCTACGGCTACCACGGCGTCAACCCCGAGGAAAAGCAATTCGGCCAACCCTACATCATCGACCTCGCCGCCGACCTCGACCTGACCCAGCCCGGCAGCTCCGACCATCTCGACGACACCGTCAGCTACACCCGAATGTACCGCATCGCCCAATCGGTAATCGCTGGCGAATCCCGCAACCTCCTCGAAGCCCTGGCTCAAACCCTTGCCGACCGTCTGCTATCCGAACTCCCCATCGCCGCCATTCAAGTAACCGTCAAAAAACCCAACCCGCCGATTCAAGGCTCCACCATCCAATACGCCGCCGTAACCATCCACCGCCGCCGCTGAACCCGACGCCGTGTTTGCTTATCGAGTATGCAGTTCTTACCGACATTCCCGTTGGCACGGGAATCCAGAAAATGCCCAAAGCGAACGCAAAGGACGAAAACCCTATGCCCAACACCAACACCGACACCGCCGCCGCCCTCTCCTACCACGAATCCACCAAGTTGGCTTACATCAACCTGTCCAACAAGCCACCCCTTTACAAAACCTATCGCGGCCTGCCCACCATTCCCCTGCCTGCCGACTTCCCCATCCCGCAAACTCCCACCCTAACCGCCGTCAGCAGCATTGCCCCCGCCGGCGGCCCCGAGCCGGACTTGTCAACTTTGGCCCAACTGCTCTACCACGCGGCCGGCGTCACCCGCGCCGCCCACTTCCGCATCGCCGGCGAAGTCCACTTCCGCGCCGCCGCCTCCGCCGGTGGCCTCTACCCCGTCGAAACCTACCTGGCCTGCCGGGATCTTCCGGGACTAGCCGCCGGCATTTACCACTTCTCCCCCGCTGACTTTACCCTGACCCAACTGCACCCCGGCGACCACCGCACCGCCTTGGCTGCCGCCGCCGGCCATTACGCCCCCATCGCTGACGCCCCGGTTACCCTTATCCTTACCACCGTCTTTTGGCGCAGCTCCTGGAAATACCGTGCCCGCGCCTACCGCTACTGCCTTTGGGACACCGGCACCGTCGCCGCCAACCTTCTGGCCACCGCTACCGCCGCCGCCTTGCCCGCCCACATCGTCAACGCCTTCCTCGACTCCCTCATCCACAACTTGCTCGGCATCGACGGCATCGCCGAAGCCGCCACCTGCCTCCTCCCCGTTGGTATTGACCCCGACCCGGCAGACCTCCCGGCTCCATCCGAACCCTTACCGCCCATTGGTGGAACTTCCGTCATCTCCGCCCCCGGCGAAATCGACTACCCCGAAATCCGCCAAATCCACGCCGCAACTCTGCTCAACGACCCTTCGGAAGTAGCCGCCGGCCGCGTCGGTGTGACCTTCCCCCCTATGCCAATCCCGGAACCGTTCTATCCCCTGCCGCCGGCCGATGTAGTATCCGCTCCCTTGGGCCAAACCATCAAAGAACGCGGCTCCACCCGCCGCTTCGCCCCGACCGCCATCTCCCGCAACAACTTGGCATCCCTCCTCCACACCGCCACCCGCGGCATCCCCGCCGACTTCCTCAACAGTCCCGGCTCCAGCCTCCTCAACCTCTATCTCATCATCAACGCCGTCGACAGCATCCCCGCCGGCGCCTACTACTATTCCCCCCAGCGGCCCGGCTTATCCCTGTTGCAAGCCGGCGACTTCCGCCAGCAAGCCGGTCACCTCGGCTTCGAGCAGGCATTGCCCGCCGACGCCTCCGCCGTAGCCTTCTTTATGGCTGACCTCGACCGAATCCTGGAAAAATACGGCAATCGCGGCTACCGCGCCGCCCAACTCGAAGCTGGCATCCTCGGCGGCAAACTCTATCTCAGCGCCCACTCCCTCGGCCTCGGCGCCAGCGGCCTCACCTTCTACGATGACGCCGTAACCCACTTCTTTTCCCCCCACGCCGCCGGCCAAAGTGCTATGTTCGTCGTCCCCATCGGCAACACCGCCAACCCAAACCGCGTCCGACCCTTCCGCTCCCGCATCGCCGTCACCCTCGACGCCCAATCCCGCGGCGCCCGCCCGGCCTAAGGCGCATTCACGCCAATATCCAAGGATAGGGCAACCACAAGAGTTGCCCCTACAAAATAGCGAATACTGGCGGGAACCAGAGCGCTCCCGGCGGGAACTCGAGCGGTCAATTCCTGGCTGAAAATAATCAGGGTGAACACGCCCTGGGGTGTGTTCACCGGCACTGTTTCAGAAAGTGTTGGCACTGTTTCAGACGGCATTTTTACGGCCTCAATGCCGAGTCAAGCAGATACGTGATACGGCGGAAATTTGCTCATTTTAAGGCATATTTTCCCAACCAACACTTTCTGAAACAGTGCCGTGTTCACCCTGATTATTGACACCCTGGATACCCGACGCTATAGCTATGTCATTCCGACCCGCCATAGCCAGGTCATTCCGACCAAGCACCTATGTCATTCCGAGGCGTAGCCGAGGAATCTAAAATGCCCGCCTACAACCTCCATCCCCCCATCCTTCCCTCACGAAAGCAGACATCCCGAACCACAAAAAGCAAAGGGGGCGGGAGGCTCTGCAACAACCCGCCCCCTCTGCGGTCAGCGTGCCACGATTAGCCGGCAGCGGCTAGCGGCGTTTGCGGATTTTCTTGATGCAGGTGACGCTGTAGGGAAAACTTTGCCGGGCCCAACCATACCAGTTGGTGGCAGTATTACCCTTCAAGTAGGCGTAATGCTTATAATCCCCCGCCGCCGCCTCTCTTACCGCTCTGCCTTCCGCCCCATCAGCCTCCGCATTACCCACCGCGCTGGCGAGATCATGCTCCGTGTAGCTGTCCTCCGGCCACGCCAGACCGTTGACGGTGTCCTCAGGCCGCCGACCCGGATCAGTATCATCCCTGGTCGAAGTCCAGTCGGCATCAGTCACCGGGTCCACGAAGGACATCTCGGGGTTGATCCCGCGTTGATAGCCCAAAGCCCGGCAGCGGGCGTTGCCTTGTTCCCGGAGCAGAGTAGGCCAATTACTGAGCCGGGAATGCGCCCCGTACCGGGCATCCGGTATCGACGTATCAAAGTAGGGATTATTGGGAGCGGTAGTAAAACGGTATTGGGCTTGTAACCGCCGTACGCCAGAGGACTGCTGATCGGTCCTTGCCCCCCACTCGGACCAAACCAGCTGCTCCGGGTCGGCACTTGGCGCCAAATGCCGCCGTTTGATGATCGTCCGCCGCCGCCGCTCCTCCTCCGGAAACTCAAAAATCCGATCCCGACTCACCCCCGTTACCCCCGATTCCCCCTCCGTCAAATAACCCTCCTGCGCCGCCAGAAACCCCCGAAAGTTCCCTTGCTGCCCGAAATAGACCGTATCATCCCGCTCATTGCGGTCCCGCCCCGCTTCCCAAGTCTCCGCTTTAGTCCAGGTGTCGGACTGGTCGATGGCGCAGTAGATGGACTTCCCCCGGTTGGCGGCCAAGGATTCGAGGATCATCGAGACGCGGGCGTCGTCGGCGTCAGCAACGGCGGGGGACTCTTGCCAGTCAGAGCAGTCCCAGGGGATGGAGCGGGGGGCGGCTTGGGCCGTCGGGTCCGGACTGGCGGTAAAGAACAGGATAAGGGTCAAGGCGGTCAGGGCAAAGGCGGAGATGAATAGTCGGTAGCGGGACATAGGGATACCTCCGGGCGGCCGGAGCCGGTTAATGCCGGCGATAAACCGGTAATAACAGGATAGAAAAGGCCGCCCTACCCCTTGACAGGTAGGGCGGCCTTTTCTGCGATTGGTGCCATTTTGGGAGGGGCGGGGTTGGCTACCGGGGGGTTGGGGGGAATTAAAAAATTTTTTGGTCCCGGGAGAGGAGCGAAAAAATACGGCGGCCGGATAACCAATCCGGCCGCCAGGTCATTCCAACTGCAACCACCCATGTCATTCCGAGCGGTAGCGAGGAATCTAAAAGTCTGGCAAGGAGTCAAGTGCAGGCATTTTAGGGCGTGTTCCCACTATTTGCCGCGGGCCGGGCAACCCCAAGGGCTGCCCCCACAAAATAGTGCCGCCGGTCTGTGGCGGGAGTGCGACCGGAAGGCATTTGGACGGTTAATTTCTATTAAGAAAACCGTTATCCATCTGCCCTTGCCCGGCAGTCACCCGCAGAATCGCCGCTACACCCCCTACCGTCCCACCGCAATCTCCGTCTCCCAAACCGGCCCCTCCCCCGCATACTGCCCCGTCAGCACCCGATCCACCGGGTAATCCGGCAGCGTAACCATCGCAATGCACTTCCCCTCAAACCTTATCCCTTGCTGTTCAAACTCAAAATCCCGGTTGTCAAACCAGAACTCCCGCCGCTCATCCGGAATATGATCCCAATCCTGCGGCAGCACGTGCAGAAAGAACGGCAATGCCGTATCCGCCGCGGCGCACTCCTCCCGTACATAGCTCAACTTCTTTCCCGACAGATAGACATCGAACCCGGAGCGCGCCACCGGCTCCCCGGCCACTACCGCCGGATACGCCGACCGCAGCAAGTCATCATTCCAGTCCGCCCCCGACTCCGCTACCCAGGGCAATCGTCCCGCTTGCCCCGTGCGGATACTCCGAATGTCATAATCCGGCAGGGCAGCCAGAGTAATGCAATCCTCCCCCAAATAAGCCCCGTCCCAAGTAAAATCCCAGTTGTCAAACCAGTACCGCCGCCGCTGTTCCGGCAAGTCATCCCACTTCTCCGGTACCACGTGCAGAAAAAAGCGCGAACCGGTATCCCCCGCCGTGCATGACTCCTTAAAGTATGCCAGCCGATCCCCCCAGCGATAGACCTCATAATCGCCGCGCGCCACCGGCTCCCCGGCCCGGCCCGCCCGGATGTCCCCATACACCGCAGCCAGTTCCGCCCTTTCCGCCCGCCCATCAAAATAACCGTAAACCGCCAACCCCACACCGCCGACCAACACCAGCAAACCCGCCGCCAACCAGGGCGCGCCCGCCGGCCCATTGCCGGCCCGGCCGCCTTCCCTTTCCCCAACTCCACCCGGCTCCCTCTCCTCGCCTTGCCCGCCGCCAACCCGTCCTTTCACACCTTGCCCCAACCTGACTACCGGCGCCATCAGCCGCCGCCCCGCTGAACCCTGCGCCAACAGCAACTCCCCGGCATAGAACATATAGATAAGCCCAAAACAGTACTCGGTTAATTCCCGCCCCTCGCGAACATTCGACAGACTCGCCGCCAAAGTCCAGAAAGCCGCCACCAGAACCGTAACCGCCCCCGCCGCCCAAAATAACCGCCCCCGTCTCGCCACTCCACAATAAAGCAGCAAAATCAGCAGCAGTTCCATCTCCCTCCCAAAAGCAAAACTCGCCAGCCAGTTCAACGGGCCGCTGCTGATTCCCGGACTCAATATCGCCGAATAAAATGCCAGCGCCCCCAGCGTCCCCAGCGTCAGCATCACCGACGGCAATGGAATCCCGGCAATCCGGTTTTTCCCGCAAAAGAAAAATACCCCGGTCAATACCCCCAGCAGTAGCAGCCCGTAACGGCTGAAAAAAAAGAAGTTGATGGGGATATTGTTATGGGCCACCAAATCATTCTGCTTGGCCAGCCGCACCATAAAATCCGGCGACTCCAACCAGATGAAAAAAGTCTGCCCCCAACTGATTTCCTCTCCGGCCGTGAACACCAAAGCAACGCCCGCCAAACCATAAACCACCCGCCGCCACAACCGCCGCTCCAGCAGCGCCGCCCCCCAAAGCAGCGCACCGCCCAGGAAAAACCACAACGCCGTAAAGACCTCAACCCAACTGTCCTTGCGGTTCAGTACCTCGAAACTATCCGGCGCCGCCACCGTCAACCCGGCAAAAAACAGCAGATTCAGCCCCAGAAACAGGTAGCCAAAAACCGATACCCTCCGGTCCGTCCCTTCCCCCGGCACCGCATCCCGACACCGGTCAACGCCGGCCCGCCAAAACCTGCCTAATCCGGCAAACGGAACTGCTACCATACCTTGCCAACTCCTCAGCCTGTTCAGTAGCCGAATTATACCATTTTAGGAATTACCGTCTTATCCCTCAACCCTCCAACCGGTTATGAAAACCCCAAGCCTTCCCCGGTTGACATTGCAAATAAGATTAGTATATATTCCTTTCCAATCCCGACCGGGGCCGTCCCCCTGTTGCCCCCAACCTTTACCGGCTGACCAGAACCCCCTGCACTGGAGACCCACTCAACTAAAAGGCAACCCCGCGCCTTGCCAAAGGACATTACTGCCATGAGCGTTGACACCCCAGTGGCCGTTGCCCCCAGCGTTGAAACCAGCAAGGTTATCCTGGAAGTTGAAGACCTCCACACCTACTTTTTCAACCGCGACTCCACCGTCAAAGCCGTGGATGGCGTCAGCTTCTACCTCCGCCAGGGCGAAACCCTCGGCATCGTCGGCGAATCCGGCTGCGGCAAAACCATGACCGCCCTCTCCCTCCTCCGCCTCGTCCCCCCCCCCGCCGGCAAAATCATCCAGGGCCAAATCCGCCTCAACGGCGACGACATCCTCCAGAAAAGCGACGACGAAATGCGCCAAATCCGGGGCCGCCAAATCTCTATGATTTTGCAAGACCCCCAAACCTCCCTCAACCCCGTCTTCACCATCGGCAACCAGCTGATGGAAGCCCTCGGTATGGCTCGCCGCGACGGCCGCAAAAATATGCTAACCCGCGCCGTCGACGCCCTCCGCGGCGTCAACGTCGCCGCCCCGGAACGCCGCCTCGACGACTTCCCCCACCAAATGAGCGGCGGGATGAAACAGCGCGTCGTTGGCGCCATCGCCCTCTCCTGTGAACCCGGCGTCATCATCGCCGACGAACCCACCACCGCCCTTGATGTAACCATCCAATTGCAATACCTCCGCCTCCTCAAGGAAATCCAGGCCGAAACCGGCCTCGCCATCATCTTCATCACCCACGACTTCGGCGTCGTCGCCCGAATGTGCGACCGTGTCGCCGTGATGTACGCCGGCCGCGTCGTCGAAAACGGCCCGGTGCGCGACCTCTTCAACAGCCCTTCCCACCCCTACACCCAAGCGCTAATCGCCTCTGTCCCCAAACTCGAGGAACGCACCGAACGCCTCTACTCCATCGAAGGGCAGCCCCCCTTGCTCTCCAACCTGCCCCCCGGCTGCCGTTTCGCCGACCGCTGCGAATTCGCCCGCGACCGTTGCCGCGACCAATACCCGCCCTCCTACACCATCAAAGAGGGACACACTGCTGACTGCTGGAGGTTGGACCAATCATGGTAGCTAACGGCGCAGCCCTCATCCAGGTCAACGACCTCAAAAAACACTTCCCGGTCACCAAGGGCCTCATCCTGATGAAAACCATCGGCTATGTCCAGGCCGTGGACGGCATCAGCTTCTCCATCAACCAGGGCGAAACCCTCGGCTTGGTTGGCGAATCCGGTTGCGGCAAAACCACCACCAGCAAGCTGATGCTCCGCCTCGAACGCCCCACCTCCGGCCAAATTCTCCTCGACGGCAAGGACATCCAAAACTTCCGCGGCGCCGAACTCCAGGACTACCGCACCACCGTTCAAGCCGTCTTTCAAGACCCCTGGTCTTCCCTCAGCCCCCGAATGCGCGTCCGCGACATCATCGCCGAACCCCTCGTCGTCAACCGCCAGGTCACCCAGCAGGAAAAGAACGACCGCGTCTCCGAAGTCCTCTCCCAAGTCGGCCTCCACTCCGCCCAAGCCAACAACTACCCCCACGAATTCAGCGGCGGCCAACGCCAGCGCATCGCCGTCGCCAGCGCCCTTGCCTCCTACCCCAAAATGATTGTCCTCGACGAACCCGTCTCCGCCCTCGACGTCTCCATCCGCGCCCAGATTATGAACCTACTCGTGGACTTGCAGGGCGAATACAATGTCAGCTACCTCCTCATCGCCCACAACCTCGCCACCGTCCGCTATATGGCCCACCAGACCGCCGTAATGTACCTCGGCCAGATTGTCGAATACGCCGAAACCGAGGAACTCTACCAGAACCCCTTGCATCCCTACACCAAAGCCCTCTTTTCGGCGGCTCTGCCCTCCCATCCCGACCTGGTGCAGGAGGAAATCGTCCTGACCGGGGAAGTCCCCTCCCCCATCAACCCGCCCTCCGGCTGCCGTTTCCACCCCCGCTGCCCCTTCGCTATGGACCAATGCTCCGTAGAAGTCCCCGAATACAAAGAAGTCGCCCCCGGCCACATGACCGCCTGCCACCTCTACTAAACCCGCCCCTACCACACCATTCCCGCGCAACTTATGCCGGCATCCCCAGGCAACGGGAAGTTCAGCAATGCTGAGTATTCCGGATTCCCGTTGGCCCGGGGATGCCGGCAAAGAACTAGCTGGCTCTTGCCATTTCCTTGCAACCCCAAAAGCAATCGCCTATCGCAACCGTCATCCCCACCCTCTACCGTCATTCCCACCCTCCCACTGTCATTCCCACGAAAGTGGGAATCCAAAGTCCTCGGCATTTCTCAATTCCCGTTGGTCGAGAATGCCGATAGGAAATGTGCCAAATCCCCCAATCTCTGTTACAATCCCCTTAAACCTGAACCGGGAGGTACCCCTGCTATGCTGTCCTTTTGGGAAAAAATAACCGTCAACGACGCGGCGATGGACTTGTACGCCAGCGTCCCCAGCAGCTCCGGCCCCTTTCCCGCCATCGTCGTCAGTCAGCACGGCGGCGGCGTGGACCCGTTCATCCAGACCATTTGCGACCGCTTGGCTGAGGCCGGCTATGCCGCCGTAGCCCCCAACCTCTACCACCGCGTACCCGACTCCGTCCGCAACGCCGACCCGCGCCCCCGCCCTTGGGATATTCTCAGCGACCCGGACATCATCGCCGACATCAACGCCACCGTCGACTTTCTCCGCAGCCACCCGGCCATTGACGGCGACCGCCTCGGCATTACCGGGTTCTGTATGGGCGGCCGGGTCGCCTGGCTCGGCGCGGCCGTCAATCCCCACTTCAAGGCATTGGCCCCCTACTACGGCGGCAACCTGATGGTAACTTGGGGCGCCGGCGAAACCCCGCCCTTTGACCTGGCTGCCGGCATCAACTGCCCCATCCTGTTCCACTTTGGCGAAGTCGATGAAAACCCCTCCCAAGAGGATATGCGGAAATTCGACGCCGAACTGACCCGCTTGGGCAAATCCCACCAGTTCTACACCTATCCCGGCGCCAACCATGCCTTTATGGACTTCACCGCCGGTCGCTACCAGCAGGCCGCCGCTGATGCCTCTTGGCCGCGCACCCTCGAATTTTTCGCCGCTCACCTGAGCTGACCCCCTATCCCGCCCTTACCGCAAACCGGAACAACCCCAAGGAGGAAACCCTATGGCAAGAGTATCCCTCGACCTCGACAACGCCGCCGACTTGCAAGTCCTGGCCGCCAACGGCTGGCGGCGGGCTATGGGTATGGTGCCTGGCGAACCCAATCAGGGCTTGGTCGCCGAAATGCGCGGCGTCGCCGCCCGCCTCCCCGACTACGACGACTCCGCTTGGGAACAGCCCGCCACCATTCAGGAACGCCTCTCCGTCGGCTTTACCTTCGCCTGGTACCGGCTGGCTTTCACCATGCCCGAAACCGTCAAAGGCCAGTCCGTTGCCGGCAACCGGGTCTATTTCGAGTGCAACGTCGACAACTACGGCGAAGTCTATGTCGACGGCGCCATCAACCGGGACATTGGCGTCATCACCGGCAACAACACCCCCAAGCGGGTACTGGTGCAGGAACCGGCCGAACCCGGCCAGCAGCACCTTATCGCCGTCCTCGTCGCCAACGCCCCCCTTGGCGACCCGGTAGGTACTATCTTTTTCCGCCACGCTACCCTGGCTTTCGAGGAAGCCCCGGCCCGCTAACCCCAAAACCGCCAACCGATAACCGGGCGCAGATTGGGGCTATCGCCTATCGCAACCGTCATTCCCACGAAAGTGGGAATCCAGTAATGCCGGGGACTCTGGATTCCCCTTTTCACGGGAATGACGATAAGTAAGTCGCCAAGTATAGGCAATAGCCCGGCGGCGCCGCCCGTTGAACGCTGCGCCCGGCCGCCAGCAGCCACTAAAGAGAGGTACGCTATGACCACCAGGTCTTTTGCCGGCAAGGTCAACGCCCCGGAATTTCCCGCCGGGCTGGAATGGGTCAACACCGACCGCCCCCTCACCCTGCACGAACTCCGCGGCAAAATCGTGCTGCTGGACTTCTGGACCTACTGTTGAATCAACTGTATGCACATCTTTCCGCAGTTGCGGAAACTGGAACGCAAGTACCCCGCCGAGCTGATGGTCATTGGCGTCCACTCCGCCAAGTTCCCCAACGAAAAGGACGGGGAAAACCTGCACCAAGCCGTGCGCCGCTGCGAACTCGAACACCCGGTAGTCAACGATGCCGAGTTTCAAGTCTGGCAGGAATACGGCTGTCGCGCTTGGCCCACCCTGATGTTCATTGACCCCCAAGGCAAGGTCATCGGCAAGCACGAAGGCGAAATTTCCTACGCTGACTTTGACCGGCTGCTCGGCAGTATGATTGCCGAATTCGACGAACAGGGCTTGCTCAACCGTCAGCCGGTAGCCTACACCCGGCCCGCCGCCCCGGAAACCGCCCTATCCTTCCCCGGCAAAGTCCTGGCTGACCCGGCCGGCTCCCGCCTCTTTATCGCCGACTCCAATCACAACCGCATTGTAGTCGCCGCCTTGGATGGCGCGGTGCAGCAGGTTATCGGCTCCGGCATTGAGGGATTAGCCGATGGCGCTTTGACCGCCGCCCAATTCAACCATCCCCAGGGAATGGCAGTGGTTGGCGAAACCCTGTATGTTGCCGATACCGAAAATCACGCCCTGCGTCAAATTGACTTGGCCGCCGGCACGGTAAAAACTATTGCCGGCAATGGCAATCAAGGCCAACGGCGCGGCGGTTTCGGCCTTGGCACGACCGTAGAACTCAACTCCCCCTGGGACTTGGTTCACCATAACCACAAACTCTATATCGCGATGGCCGGCTGCCATCAGCTTTGGCTGCTGACCCTGGCCGATGGCGAAATCGGCCCCTACGCCGGCTCCGGGATGGAAAATATCAGCGATGGCGCATTGTCCGCCGCTACCTTGGCCCAGCCCAGCGGCATCACCACTGACGGCAACCGCCTCTACTTTGCCGACAGCGAAACCAGCGCCATCCGCTCCGCCGAACTCGACCCCAACGGGCGGGTACGCACCATCATCGGCTTGGGACTTTTCGAGTTCGGCGACCTGGACGGCGAAGGCCATCATGTCCGCTTGCAGCATCCCTTGGGCGTAGCCTGGCACGACGGCGCGCTCTATGTAGCCGACACCTACAACCACAAGGTCAAGGTGATAATGCCGGTGGCCCGCACCGCCGCCACTCTCTTGGGCAGCGGCGCCGCCGGCCATCAGGACGGCATTGGCGCCCAAGCCGCCTTTGCCGAACCTTCCGGCATCAGCAGCGCCCCCGGCAAACTCTACATCGCCGACACCAACAACCACTGCATCCGCGCCGCCGACCTGGACACCCTGGAAGTAACTACCCTGGAACTGCGGGGGTTGTAAAGCTGTTCCATTCCCGCGCTCAGTAGGAGCGGGGCGGGTTGGCGGCCGGGATTATCAGCACGGGGTAGCCGGTATGGATGATTTCAAGAAAGGATGTATGTGAGGCTGTGGATGCGTATTCGGGTTGCTGCTCGCCCTGTTCATTCTCAACTTCTTGTTGGGAGGGTTGCTGCTGGCCTCGCTCGGCCCGGCCAAGCCAGCCGGGTTTATCTTCGGGAAAACCTTCCCTCAAAAAACTCCTGCCAAGGAATCCGCGGTGCCGGCTTGTCCAAGGATTCCTCAAACTTTTGGCGCAGATACCCGGCAGTAAAGCATTCCGCTTCCAGATCTTCCCACGAGTCCAGCGTCAACAACGCCATAGCAATGGCATCCCGGGCCGAATGATACTCCCCCGACTCAATCTTCCGATTGAGCATCTCCTCCACTTCCGGCGGCAGGTTAATCTCCATTGTTGCACCCCTCGCTGGCGGATTAGAAAAGCCGGCTGGCATCCCGAGCGCCGTGGACAATCCGGGCTACATCGATCCCGTACTCCACAGGGTAATAGTAAATGATGTATTCCTCCACCCGGAAACTACGCAGATTCTCCACCAAATCCGGCCGTTCCCGACCCATAGCAGGATTATCGACCAATAGGCTCATCCCAAGCTCCAGTGGTTGATGAGCCGGTCGGCAGCGGCGGGGTTACGGTCTGTAATGAACTCCCGGATGTCCCGCAAATCCCTTTCCGCTTCTCGGGAAAGAGTACGGCGGTTCATGCTGCCGTAGCATTATTGCCGGCCCGGCGCGCCGCCAATTCTGCACGCCATTCGGCAAAAAACTGCTCCGGGGTAATTTCAGACAAGCCGCTATCGACACCCTCTTGAATGAGCCGCCGCAGTTCCTCCACATCGGTGTTCTCGTCTTCCCAGGTTTCGCAATCGTCCACCACCAGCAACGCCCAAGCAACGGCATCGTCAGCCGAAGCATAAAACCCGGATGCCACCTTCCGGTTCAGCATCTCCTCCACTTCCGCCGGCAAGTTAATCTCCATTACTACACCTCCCATTTAGGCCCGGAAAAGGCGGTTGATGTCCCGGGAACCGTTGATAACTCGCACTATTTCTATCCCGGAATCCAAGGGACGATAAATAATGACATAGTTATTCACCGCCCGACTGCGTAGGTCAATTCCCAACTCCGGGCGTTCCCGGCCGATAAAAGGGTGGTCGGCCAAGCTGCTAAAACCGCTCTCCAGCCGCTCCATAAATTTGCCGGCGGCGGATACGCTATAGTCAGAGATAAACTCCCGAATATCTCGGATGTCCCGCTGGGCCTGCGGCTCGAGGATATAGTCGCCCATTGGGGACTACTCGACGCCCTTGAATTGGGTTGCCGACATTTCCTCGCGCAATTGGGCAAAAAACTCCTTCCCGGAAATCGCCGGGCCGGGGTCGTCCCGCCCCGCCTGAACCGCCCGGCGCAACTTTTCCAGTTTTTCCTCCGCCGAGTCGTTCCAGCCGTCGAACAGCCACAGGGCTTGAACGATAACCTCGGTAGGCGAATGATACTCTCCGGATTCGATGTTCCGGGTGATAATCTCCGCCACTTCCGCCGGCAGGTTAATCTCCATTGTCGCCCCCTTCGCTACCGGTTAGTATTCGCCCAGACCCCGGTTGATGACCAATATACGGTCGCGGCGAGCCAAGTCTTGCTCTACCGAAATCTCCCCTTCCGGGAACAACTGCCCGGCCCGTTCTTTCACTGCCGGAACCTGCTCCGGGTCCAACTCCAGCAAAATTATCCCATGTTCCTTCAGCTTGCCCGTCCCTTGGGCTTGGGTCAGCAGACGGTAAATCAAATCCAACCCTTCCGGGCCGCCGTCCAAAGCCGCCCGCGGCTCCCAGCGCACTTCCGGCTGTAATGTAGCTATGCGCTCCGTAGGAATATAAGGCAGGTTCGCCAGAATCAAGTCCACCGGCTCCGGCAGCGGTTCCAGCAAATCCCCCTTGCCCAAGCTGATGCGGTCGCCCACATTATGGGCGCGGATGTTATAGGCCGCCACATCCAGCACCGCATCGGCATTGTCCAAGGCATAAATGCGGGCCGCCGGCAAGTGCAATGCCAGGTTAATCGCGATGGCCCCGGTACCGGTGCCTACATCCGCAATCACCAAATCCGGCGTCTCCATCCCCATCAATGCCATAAACAGGGCGTGTTCGACCAGACCCTCGGTTTCCGGGCGGGGAATCAGCACGGCCGGGTTCACCAGCAGGTTGACCCCGTAAAACTCCTTGTATTGCAGGATGTAGGCCAGTGGCTCCCGTTTCAACCGCCGTTCCATAATGCCGGCCAAAGCCTGCTCCTGCTGCGGCGAAACCACCATTTCCTGCTGGGCGAAAAGGTCTTGCCGCGGCATCCGCAGCACATTCATCAGCATCACTTCCGCCTCCAGACGGGCGTCCGGAATGTGGCAAGCCTCTAATGTGCGGTGGGTCTGCTGAACTACTTCGCGCAGAATAGCCATAGCGGGCAGCCCGGCCGAATCAGGCCGTTACCCCTTCCAGTAATTTGCCCTGTTCCCAGGTAATCAGCGAGTCGATGATTTCCCGCAAACCATCGCCGTCCATCACCCGGGGGATGCCGTGGAAACTGGTCAAAATCCGGTGGTCGGTAATGCGGTCCTGGGGATAGTTGTAGGTGCGGATTTTCTCCGAGCGTTCCGCCGAACCCACTTGCGCCCGGCGATTCTCCGAAATCGCCGCATCGTGGCGTTCCTGTTCCGCCGCAAACAGCCGGGCCCGCAGCATCGCCATCGCCTTTTGCCGGTTCTTGTATTGGGAACGCTCATCCTGGCAAGTAACCACCAGCCCGGTGGGTTCGTGGACAATGCGGACGGCGGTGGCTACCTTATTCACATTCTGCCCGCCGTGGCCGCCGGCGTGGAAAATGTCAATCCGCAGTTCATCCGGATTCACCTTTACCTCCACATCATCGGCCTGCGGCAGCACGGCCACGGTGGCCGTGGAAGTATGGATACGCCCCTGGGCTTCCGTTTCCGGCACCCGTTGTACCCGGTGGACACCCCGCTCGTACTTCAGCCGGCTGAACGCCCCCTTGCCCTGAATCTCGAACACTATCTTATGGAACCCGCCCAAATCCGACGGGTTGGAATCCATCACATCCACCCGCCAGTTTTGCAGTTGGGCATAGCGGTGATAGAGCCGGTACAAATCGCTGGCGAAAAGCCCGGCTTCCTGCCCGCCGGTACCGGCCCGCACCTCTACGATGACATCCCGCTCGTCGTTGGGGTCTTTGGGCAGCAATGCCACCCGCAGGGACTGGGCCAGCCGTTCCAGTTGACCCTCCACGCCCTCCAGTTCCTCCCGGGCCAGCTGTACGATTTCCGGGTCGCCGCCCTCGGACACCAGGGCTTTCAAGTCCGCCTGTTCCCGCAGCAGGGACTGCCGCCGCCGGCTGATTGCCACCAAATCCTCCAACCCGGCCCGTTCCTTGGCCAAAGCCTGGATTTGCTCAAAGTTGGCGGCCACTTCCGGCCGGCCCATCTCCTCTTCGATTTCCCGGTTGCGGCGGACCACGGCGTCCAGCCGATCAAATATGGAACTCATAACCGTCCCTGTCAGTCATCTTTGGGGAAAATCGGGGCAAATGCAACCGGGAAACCCGCTAAAGGTATCCCAATTGCAGTACCTCAATCATCTTATACCAATCGCCGCCGGGCAACAAGGGGCAATCGCCGCCGGGCAACAAGGGGGAATCGGTGGGCAATCGTCAATCCGCCCGCCTTTACCCCCGTGAACAGTCATCCTCTTGGCTGAAAGCGACTTTGCGCCCGGAAACACCCGGCGGCGCAACGGGAATCCGGGATAATCCGTTCTCCGGCGCCGCCAACAAAAAAACGCAAAAAAACCGACTGCCTACTCCGTTTCCAGCCAGTCAACATCGCCGCACAAATCGGCGGCGTGGCTCTTGGACATAAAGACCTGATAGCGGCGGCGCGCCTCGCCGATGGTAGTATCCGCCCCGCCGTGGCCGGGATAAACGGCGGTATCATCCGGCAGCGGCAGCAGCTTGCTGTCGATGCTCTCCAGCAGCTGCCGCAAGGCTTCCGGGCTGCGCGTCCTCCCCGGCCCGCCCGGGAACAGGGTATCCCCGGTAAAGATGTGCTTGCCCACCAGATAGCAGGCCGCCCCCTCCGTATGCCCCGGGGTATCCAGCACCCGGATTTCCTGATTCCCGAACCGCACCACATCGCCGTCCCGCAGCTCCCGCTCCGGCGGCCGCGGCATCCCGTCCACATCATTCACCCCTACTGCTACCGGCGCGCCCACCGCGCCGGTAATTTCCGCAAAGCCCAGCAGGTGATCCCGGTGCTTGTGGGTAATCAGGATGGCCTTCACCGCCACATCGCCCAAAGCGTTCAGCAGCTTCTCCGGCTCGGCCGGCGTGTCGATAATCACCCCTTCGTTAGTCTCCGGGCACACCACGATATACCCGTTGTTATCGTAGGGGCCCATATTGATTTTGGAAATGCGGATTTCGCCGTCATAGTGCAGGGACATAACAAACCTCTCCGCCAGTGTTGGGATGGGGCATTGCCCGTGGCCCGCTATTCTACCAAAGGTTGAGCTTTGCCGCTACCATCCATTTCAAGCCGCGCCCGCCAACCGGCTATGCAGACCTGAACCGGCTATCCAAGGCGTCAATAATTAGTGTGAACACGCCTTGCAAGCCTCAATCCGCCTCGGTCTGAATTCTCGGGTTATTTTCTGAATCTCCAATGCCATATCTGCTACAATTACCGGACAACGCATTAAGGAGAACCATATATGACCCAATTAAAGGTGTTGTACGACAACATCGGCGGCACCCTATCCGTTTGGTGGGGCAATCCCCAGGACGAGGAGGTCTGCGAGGAAACCGAACACGAGATAATCCTCATCAAAGACAAGCGCGGCGAAGTCATCGGCTTGGAGAAACTGCACTTTGCCGGGGGAAACCCGGAGGATTTTACCGTCGAGGCAAAGACCGCCGCTGACCTGCTCGCCGTGAACGCATCTTGAACCCGTCCCGCGCCCGGGCATTTTCTCCCTTGCAAAACCCATCTATCCCCGCTTGACAACCGCCAAATCCCCAAGTTACGGTGCCTTTATTGAACCCGTAACCGAACCGGTTCCGTAATAACCCGTTGCCGCCCGTTCCAACGCCATTCCAAGCCGGGCGGCCAACGGCAAGGGAGGAAACCGCGCTATGCCGTTGCACCAACTTTTACCCCTGTTCTCCCCGATCCGCCGCCACCTTTTGCCTGCCCTTTCCCTGCTGGCTGTGCTGGCGGCTCTGGCTTTGGCTGTAGCCTTGCCGCTGCTGACCCCGCCGCCGACTTGGGCTCAGGCGGAGCCGACCCCGGCGCCCAATCCGGCCCAAGCGGAGCCGACCTCGGCGCCCAATCCGGCCCAATCCGACTCGCCCACCGCTACCCCGGTTCCCCGCGTCGATTACGACACCGACGATGACGCCCTCATCGAGGTCAATAGCCTGCTGCAACTCGACGCCATCCGCTTCGACCTGGACGGCAACGGCGTAGCCGACGCCCCCAAAGGGAGCAGAGGCCCGGACAAAGGCCCCAATGACACCGAGCAGTCCCCCAATGGCCGCCGCTACCGGGCTGCCTTCCCCGCCGCCGCCGACAATATGGGCTGTCCCAGCAGCGGCTGCGCCGGCTACGAACTTACCGCCAACCTCACCTTTGACACCGACGGCGACAACGATGTCGATATAGATGACGGCGAGATCTACTGGAATAACGGCGCCGGCTGGACGCCCATCGGCAGTGCCGAAGCCTACTTTAACGCCGATTTTAACGGCAACTTCCACACCATTTCCCGCCTGTTCGCCAACAACAGTAACACCAATGCCATCGGCTTGTTCGGCGTCTCCAGCGGCGAAATTCAGAAACTGTACCTGACCAATGTCAACATCGCCGGCTCCGCTCCCGCCCAAGCGGTTGGCGGACTGGTCGGTTACAACGACAGCGGCGAAATCCGCATCGTCGAGGTCAACGGGCAGGTCAGCGCCGCCGGGGCCAACGCCGATGTCGGCGGCCTCGTCGGCCGCAGCAACCGCGGCTTCATTCATCGCGGCGCTGCCGAAGTTGCCGTCAGTTCCTCCGGCTACAAAGCCAGCGCCGGCGGCCTCGTCGGCGCCAGCAACCGGAGCGACATCCAGGACAGTTACGCCGAGGGCGCCGTTTCGGTCAGCAACCGCGCCTACGCCGGCGGCCTCGTCGGTTACAACAACCGGGGAACCGTCACCACCAGTTCCGCCAGCGGCCCCGTTGACGGCTCCCGCGCCGGCGAATACATCCGCCTCGGCGGCTTGGTCGGCTACAGCAAGTACGGCATCATCGCGGAAGGCTACGCCAGCGGCCCCGTAACCGCCAACGGCAGCTCCGCCATTGCCGGCGGCCTCGTCTCCGTCGTTGACTGGGCCACCATCGCCGCTTGCTATGCCAGCGGCGCCGTATCCGCCACCGGAACCGAACCCTCCGTTGCCGGCGGCTTGGTCGGCTACTTCCTCGGCGACGAAAACCTCGGCGGCCGTATCGAAGCCAGCTACGCCCGTAGCCGGGTTTCCCAAAACGCCCCCACCTCAGAAATCTTTGTCCCCGGCGGTCTGGTCGGCCTCTACTTGGGGGGCGATGTTATCAACAGCTATTGGGACACCGAAGCCAGCGGCCAGTCCGCCAGCGGCGCCGGCATCGGCAAAACCACCGCCGAATTGCAAGCCGAAGTGACCTACTCCGGCATTTACGACGACTGGAATTTGGACTTCGACGGCGATGGCGACACCGATAACCCTTGGAAGTTCCCTCAGTCCCAATACCCCGACACCCGCCGCACCGCCCCGGTCAATTAGCCGCAAACCCCGGGCAAAAAGCGTAGTGGGGGCGGTTAATTAACCGGCCCCCACAGTTTTTGTAAGGAGAAAAAGTATGGCCGCGGTAAGGGTGTTGTACGACAATATCGGAGGTACTTTGTGCGTGTGGTGGGGTAATCCGCAGGATGAGGAAGTCTGTTCGGAGACTGATGATGACCTTATCCTGATTAAGGATAAAGTCGGGAAAGTCATCGGCTTTGAATATATCCATTTCCAGGGCGGCGACACGGCGGACTTTCGGGCGGTGGCGCTGACGGCCAATGAGATGGCATCAGCGGCTGCGACCGCTGATGCCGCCGTAAAGCTGTTTTATGACCACCAGCGCAGCACTTTGCGGGTGTGGTGGGGGTTGCCTCAAGACGCGAGTATCAGCGCGGTGGATGGCTATGGCATAGCCCTTAGCAAAGACCAAAAGGGCCGGGTTGTTGGTTTGGAGAAGTCTCACTATTCCTTGGCTAATCCGGCCGATTTCAAGGTAGTAGTCGAAACCTTCGTCGACGACTGCCACCCCGCCAACGCCCGCTAATTCAGCCGCTGCCCCGGCCCGGTAGCCGCGTACCAGTCAAAGCCCTGCGCCTCGACCCGCACGCACACATACTTGGGCGCGGTGTATTCGTGGATGAAGTCGAAACTGCCTTCCCGCCCGTAACCGCTATCCTTGAACCCGCCCCACGGTATCGCCGGGTGCAGGCGGTGATGGTCGTTAATCCAGATTATCCCGGCTACCACTTCCCGCGCGACCCGGTGCGCCCGGGCCACATCCCGCGTCCAGATGGAGCAGCCCAAGCCGTAGGGAATATCGTTGGCAATGGCAATGGCTTCGTCCTCGGTGTCAAAGGGGATTACCGCCACCACCGGGCCAAAGATTTCCTCTTGCGCCACGGTCATCTCCGGCCGCACCTCCGACAAGACCGTCGGCTGAATAAAGTAACCGTTGGCGTATTCCGCGCCGGCCGGATGGCGGCCGCCGGCGGCCACGCCGGCCCCTTCCTCCTGGGCGATTTTGATGTAGCCCAGTATGCGGTCATAAGCCGGCTTCGACACCACCGGCCCCATCTGCGTCTCAAAATCCGTCGGGTCGCCGATGCGTATCGTCGCCGCCTTTGCCGACAACCCGGCTACGAACTGGTCATAAATGGAGCGATGCACCACCGCCCGGGAACCCTGAATGCAGGTTTGCCCAGAGGCAACGAAAGCGGCAAAAGCGCACCCGTTGACCGCATCCTCCAAATTGGCGTCAGCAAAGACGATGACCGGCGCCTTGCCGCCCAACTCCGCTTGCAACGGCGTGAGGTTGCTGCCGGCTACCTGCGCCACCGCCTTGCCGGTTTCCGTCCCGCCGGTCAAGTCCAGTTTGCCCAAGCGCGGGTCTCCAGCCAACGCCTTGCCCGCCGTCGGCCCAAAGCCGTTGACAATGTTCAGTACCCCCGGCGGCAAGCCGGCTTCCCGGGCAATGTTGCCGATTTCGGTAGGCGTCAGCGGCGCCCATTCCGACGGTTTCAACACCACCGTGCAGCCGGCGGCCAGAGCCGGCGCCAGTTTCTTGGCGGCAATCATCAAAGGATGATTCCAGGGGGTAAGTTGCCCGACTACGCCCAGCGGCACCCGCACCGTATAGTTAAAGTGTCCCCGGTCTGTCGGCACCGTGGCGCCTTGGATTTTGTCGCAGAACCCGGCGAAGTAGCGGAAATAACTGGCGACCACCAGCATTTGCGACGAAGTTTCCGAAATCGGCCGCCCGTTGGAAATCGACTCCAAGCGGCCCAACTCCAGCCGCCGCTCCTCGACCAAATCCGCCATCCGCCACAGGATTTTGCCCCGGTCGGCGTCGGGCATAGTAGCCCAAGGGCCATGCTTAAAGGCTCGCTCCGCCGCCGCTACGGCCGCCGCCACATCCGCCGGCCCGGCATTAGCCATCCGGGCCACCGTGTCGCCGGTAGCCGGGTTCTCCACCGCGAAATAATCGCCGCTATCCGCCGCCCGCCACTGTCCGTCAATCAGCAGGTCGTACTGCCTAGTTTCCACTGCGGTTTGCGTCATCAACCTCACCCCTCTATAATCGGTATATAGGGGATTATATACCACATTCACCCCCCTACCCCTCAAACCCGGCATACCGCTGCCCGGTCACCGACGGCTCCATCGCCAACTGCCGGCGGATATTTGCCACCAACTCCCCATCCAAGCCCAAGGCGGCAATAACCGCCGCATCCAACCCCTGCCGCGCCGGGCAGCCATTCAACTGCGGCAACGGCCGCAGCACCGCATCGGCATACTGGTCATAAGCCGCCGCCAACCCGGCTACCGCTTGCTCTCCAATAGCGGCAAAATTAGGAACGGGCAAGCGGCGCAGGTCATCCAGAGAAAAATTCGGGTAGGTAGGCTTCTTGTTGGAACGGTCGCCCAAGACCGACAATATGCCTATGGACGAATTCAAGTAGGCGCACAAAGCCTTTTCCCAATTTTCCGTAGCGTCCCGATTGGCATCGATGCGGCAAGGCACCCAAGCCGAACCCAAGCCCGGCAGCTCCAGCCGAACCGACAATACCCGGGTTGTAGGTAGGAAAAGACGCTGCGGCAAGAGGAAACGGCCGCGCTGACCCCAATAGCTTTCTGCCAGATGTTCCTTGCCGGGCCGGATTTCAAGGTAGGCGTCTGGCTTGGCCGCCATCGATTGGGTAGTGTCGGTTTTATGGTCCCACAGTGCCGTTTGCCCCTGAGTGCTGGGCATACTTGACCTGGTGAACGCGTCTTGAGTGCGCCGGCCGGCCGGCCCTACCTAGGCAATCTCAACCAAGGCAACAACGGGGAAAAACCGGTTCTGACGCAGCCGAACAAACCAATCGCACAAAGCCGGCGAAAGAAATTGCACCGCGCCCCAATCGCCCTCTGCAATGCGGCTTTCCGGCCACTCCTGAACCGTGCCATAGCCTTGTGCCGCTACCCGGTCATCGCGAATGGCGCGGGCTACGCCGAAGGCGTCGGCGGGCGTGGACGGATTCCTTGCCAGATTCACTACCCGGGTCGGCGGCTTCGTCTGTTGCCCCGGCTGCCAAGTGCGGCAAACCAGTAGCAGCTCCCCGATGTTGGTGTTTTCGGAAAAGTAAATGCGTCCAGGGTCGTGAGAGGTCACAATAGTTTCGATATGGTACTGACTGGCCAGAAACCGGCGGATTTCCAAGCTTGAGGCATTGGTCGCCGTTACCAAGGGCAAAATCGCCGCAATAACGCCGGAGTCGGCTCGTCGGAGATAACTAGCCAAAACCAGAAAGGCGTTGCCGTTGCTGGAAAGATGCACCGGCTTTTCGGTGAAAAGTTCCTTTTCCCGGTCTTTGATTTTCTTTTCATCCTCCCGGCTGAACTGGTCATGCCGCAAGCTGTCCCGGGTAAAGGGCGGGTTCATCAGCACCACATCCGACGGCTCCGCCATCGCCGCCGCCGCATCGCCGTTGACGTGGGTCGTCTTGGTCGCCCCGTTAGGCCAGGGCATCAACATCGGCTTCTGATCCAAAAACTCCAACGAACCCAAGTGCGCTACGCCATCCGCATCCACCCCCAACAGGCTGCGCCAGATTTTCATTTTCTGAAACTGCGTGGTGGGCGACAGCAAGCCCAGAGTAGCCGCCGCCATGTGCGTCGCCGTCAAGTTCACATCATAGCCCACCAACACCTGCTCAATCAGCGCCGCCGCCAGAGCCGGGTCATCCCGCAAGCGCGGGTTAATATCCCGGATGCGTTCCGCCGCCGCCATCAGCAAAGTCCCCGTGCCGCAAGCCGGGTCCGTAATCCGCAAGCGGGCAACCGCCGCCGGGTCCGACCAATCGCACATCGCCTCGGTAATCGCCAAAGTAGCCAGCAAAGTAGCCGCCGGCGTAGTGGTGTAAAAAGAACCGTCATAGCGGGCCGTATCCAGAACCGTATGGAAAATGCGCCCCAGCAAATCATGCCGAAAGCCGGCCACATCCCCGGTCGCCGCCAGCGCCGCCCCCGCAGTATCCCGGACGGCGGCGGTAAAAGCCGGACTCCGCGGACAAGACAAGAGGGCCGCCCGTCCCGTCTCAAAAATCGGCTTGTAGTCCAAAGCCAGAATCAGATTCCAGGCGTCGCCAAAAGCCCCCACCGGGTCGTCGGCGTCAGCGCATTGCTGCGCCATCGCCGGCGGCCAAGGCCCGGCGTAAGGCTGACCGGTGCGGTTATCCAGTTCCGGGCGCAGTTCGTTGCGATGGCTGTCCAGCCGGGAATGAAACATCACGGCGGTAGCCACCACCAGCAAAGCCCGCTTGGCCGGAGCGTCCCAAGGATGCGGCGTCGGCCGCTTGTTTTTCGTCTGCCGCGGCAGGTCAATCGCCCGGGCCAATTCCTGTTTCTGGCTTTCGCTGAGCCGCCGCACCGCCCCGTCCAAACTGCTGGATAAAGCGGCCGCCACATAGTCCGGATTGCCCAATTGCGCCGGCGCCAGTCGGATGACCGCCGCCAACCGCTCAATGTTGCCCTCAACCCAATTCGGCGCGCTGCCGCTCCCATCCCGCACCGTCCAAATCACCCGCGTATCCGGCAGCGACCCCTCCGTAGTCCCGTCGGGATAGCACACCGCCACCGCGCACTGCGCCAACCCTTGCTCCAGCCGGGCATCGGCATCCCGAATCGCTTCGGCCCGCTTGCCCGGGGACTGGCCGTGTTCCGCTTCCACCGCAATCAGAGCCGGCCCAATGTGAACCTCTACATCGATGCGCCGGTTGCCGGGATGGATCACCTCCGGCCGGGCGTCCAACCCCCAGCTGCGCAGAACCGCCGCAAGCCGTATATTCAACGTGCTTTCCCATTCCCGCGTCGCCATCGCCGAACTCCCCTAAAATACGCGATAGTTGCAAAACCCGGAATCACCGAACCCCCAATCCCCCCTACCCATCCCCCGCCGCCGCCACCGCCTCCCTTACCCCATTCACCGCCGCCGCGGCCGGAACCGCCGGCATCCCCAGCAACGGCCGCAAGTAGCGGCCGGTATGCGACTCCGGGCGTTGCGCCAACTCCTCCGGCGTACCGCAGGCAATCAGCTGCCCGCCCCGGTCGCCGGCTCCCGGCCCCAAGTCCACAATCCAATCCGCATTTTTAATCAAATCCAGGTTATGCTCAATCAGCGCCACCGTATTGCGATTGTCCACCAACCGATGCAGCACCCGCAGCAAAGCGGCGCAATCCTCAAAAGACAAACCCGTCGTCGGCTCATCCATCAGATACAGCGTCTTGCCGGTCGCCCGCTTCGCCAACTCCGTCGCCAGCTTCACCCGCTGCGCTTCCCCCCCGGACAGCGTCGTCGCCGGCTGCCCCAAACGAATATAACCCAAGCCCACATCCCGCAAAGTCTCCAGCTTGGGCCGAATCCGCGGAAAATTCCAGAAAAATTCCAACGCCTGGTCCACGGTCATATCCAGCACATCGGCAATGCTCTGCTCCCGCAGCGTCACCTCCAACGCCTCCCGGTTATAACGCCGCCCTTGGCAAATCTCGCACGGCACCGTCACATCCGGCAGAAACTGCATCTCAATCTGGTTATAGCCCTCCCCTTGACAGGCTTCGCAGCGACCGCCCTTCACATTAAAGGAAAACCGCCCCGGCTTGTAGCCCCGCACCTTGGCCTCCGGCAAAGACGCAAACAACTCCCGGATCGGCGTAAAAGCCCCGGTGTAAGTCGCCGGATTGCTCCGCGGCGTCCGCCCGATTGGCGACTGGTCAATGTTGACCACCTTGTCAATGTTCTCAATCCCGGTTACTTCCTTATGCGCCCCGGGATAGTCCCGCGCCCGGTTCAGCACCTGCGCCAGTTTCTTGTAAAGCACATCATAAATCAGCGTGCTTTTCCCCGAACCCGATACCCCGGTTACGCAGGTCAGCGTCCCCAAAGGCAGCGCAACGCTTACCTCCTTCAGGTTATTCTCCCGCGCCCCGGACACAGTGATAAAACCCCCGTTCCCCGGCCGCCGCTGCTCCGGCAGCGGTATCCGCTTGTCCCCGCTCAGGTACTGCCCGGTCAAAGAACCGGGATTGTCCATCACTTCCCCAATATCCCCGGTCGCCACGATATGCCCGCCATGTTCCCCGGCCCCCGGCCCCAAATCGACGATATGATCCGCCGCCCGCATCATCGCCTCATCGTGTTCCACCACAATAACCGTGTTGCCCATATCCCGCAGCCGGGTCAGCGTATTGATTAGCCGATGGTCATCGTGGGGATGCAGCCCCACCGTCGGCTCATCGCACACATACAGCACTCCGGTCAACCCGGAACCGATTTGCGTCGCCAGCCGCACCCGCTGCGCTTCCCCCCCGGACAGCGTCCGCGCCGTGCGGTTCATCGTCACATAGTCCAAGCCGATGCCGTCGAGAAAATGCAGCCGACTCTCGATTTCCTTCAGTATCTGGTTGGCAATGGCTTTGTTGCGCCGGGACAAAGTTTCCCCGCTATGCGGCCCCGGCGCATCCGGGTCAATCGCCCGCACCCACTCCAGCCCCTGCCCGATATTCATTGCCGTCACTTCCATAATCCCCAACCCGCACACCCGGACGCCCAACGCCTCCGGCTTCAGCCGCCGCCCATCGCAGCCCTGGCACGGCCGCGCCGTCATATACCGCTCAATTTCCTGCCGGCTATGCTCCGACTCCGTTTCCCGATACCGCCGCTCCAGGGTAGTTATAATCCCCTCAAACCGCGTTTCCCAGTTATAGACCCGCCCGTTGTGCGTACGGTGCCGAATGTTGATTTTGCGGCTCTTGCTCCCGTAAAGGATGACTTCCAACTGCTCCGCTTCCAGGTCTTTAACCGGCGTCTGCGGCGAAAACCCATAAGCCCGTCCCACCGACTCCACCATACTCGAATACCAGCCCGGCATCGTCCCCGACTTGGCCCAAGCCACGATCGCCCCGTCCACCAGCGACAGATTCTTGTTGGGGATAACCAGATTCGGATCCACTTCCAGCTTAAACCCCAGCCCGGTGCATTGCGGACAAGCCCCGTGCGGACTGTTAAAACTGAAAGTGCGCGGCTCAATCTCCGGCAGGCTGATCCCGCACCGGACGCAGGCAAACTGCTCCGAAAAGACCAGTTCCTCCTCTTTACCGCCGGCTTCCGGCGACTGCCGCAAGGCTTGCAGCACCCCATCCCCTTCCCGCAGCGCCGTCTCCACCGACTCCGCCACCCGGCTCTGTTCCGTGTCCGCCCGCACGATAAGCCGGTCGATGACCAATTCGATGTAGTGCCACTTCTGCTTGTTCAGATTGAGATTGTCCGTTTCCTCCAGCAGCAGCGTCTCCCCATTCACCCGCGCCCGCACAAACCCCGCCTTGCGCGCCGCCTCGAAAACCTCCTTATGCTCCCCCTTTTTCCGCCGCACCTTCGGCGCCAGCAAAGTCACCCGGCTATCCGCCGGCAGCGCCAGCAGCGCATCCACAATCTGCTGCACCGTTTGCCGCTCCACCGGCCGATCGCACTTGGGACAATGCGGCACCCCCACCCGCGCAAACAGCAGCCGCAGATAGTCATAGATTTCGGTAACCGTGCCGACCGTGGAACGGGGGTTATGCGATACCCCCTTCTGGTCAATGGAAATCGCCGGCGACAGACCCTCAATGTAGTCCACATCCGGCTTGTCCATCCGCCCCAGAAACTGGCGCGCATACGCCGACAGCGACTCCACATAGCGCCTCTGCCCCTCGGCGTAAATGGTGTCAAAAGCCAGGGAGCTTTTGCCGGAACCCGATACCCCGGTAATCACCACCAGCTTATCCCGGGGGATGGTTACTTCGACATTTTTAAGGTTATGCTCCCGCGCCCCCTTGACATAGATATAATCCTGCGGCATCTACCTACTCCAACTCAATCAGCGCATCATTCGCGCTCACCGAATCCATCGGCTGCACATAAATTTCCTTGACTACCCCGTCCCGGGCCGCCCGGATGCTCTGCTCCATTTTCATCGCCTCGACCACGCACACCTCATCCCCGGCCGCCACCCGGTCGCCCGGCCGCACCCGAATCGCGATAACCCGTCCCGGCATTGGCGACCGCAATACCGCATCCGACGGGTCAAAAGAACCTACCGGCGTCCCGCCCCGCGGAAACGCCGGCGGCAGCGTCCGACTCGGCGGCCGCCGCCCCCGCCTTGACCGGGCCGGCGTAACCGGCGGCTCCGGGGATTCTACTTCCACATAGTAAATCTCCCCGTCCACCCGCGCCTCCACCGGCGTACGGCTCAAATCCCCCACTTCCACCGAATACCACTGTTCCCCGACCTTTACCCGGATACTGGTCAAAACCCTGTCGCCCCCCGCTCAATCTGGCAATGCAGTTTAACCCAACCGACCCAACTTTGCCAACCCGCCCAGCCCCCACCAACCCCACCTATCACCCCTTAAACCAAGGCCATCCCCTACAACAACCGCCACTCCCCCGAAAGAGGCATCCCAAACCGCAACCGTCATCCCCCGTATGTTACCTATGCCATCCCGCGACCCAGCCCCCCCATGTCATTCCGAGGCGATAGCCGAGGAATCTAAAACACCGCCCCCACAACTACCTTCAAGACAACCAGCCATCCTCCAAAATCCAAAAGTTTTAAGGGGGTGCGGGGGAACTTTTACAAAAGTTCCCCCGCCGTCTCCCCATCGGCAAACCGCCAGCCCACCGTCATTCCCACGAAAGTGGGAATCCAGAACCGCACCCGTCATTCCCATCCTTCCAAATTCCCCCCTTCATCCCCAATTGACAACCCCAGCCTCATCCTGTTACCGTAACCCCACCTCGAACTTTCCCCACGGAGGTCGGCTATATGTTCTCCTTCCCCCTCAAACTAATCCTGTCCCTGACCACCCTATCCCTCCTCCTGGTCGCCGCCGCCTTTGCCAATAACAGCGGCCGCGCCGAACCCACCCTCACCTCCTCCAATTCCGTACTACCCCACTCCAGAACGTTTGTTCTATACAGACGTAGCCCAAGCCGCCCCCCGTTCCATCCCCTGGAACTGTGACGACTGGCAACCCTCCCCCGCCCTTGCCGACGCTGACGATCCCCGCGTCTCCCTTATCCTCGAATCCCTCGCCGCCAACCGCGGCAAAACCATCTACTGCGCCATCGACCAATCCGACACCTTCACCAAAGCCGAAACCTGGGCTGCCGGCCGCCACCGCAATGAGCGGGACGACACCGTCTACTTCGGCGAAAGCGGCAACTTCCGCGGCTTCCTGGCCGCCCAAGAGGGCTACTTGACTGATGGCGAATCCGGCGTTACCGGCGTCTCCCGCGAACTCATCTTTGAATTCCCCCGGGAGGAACGCCGCCGCCGCTGGAAATGGAAAAAGTTTTCCTTGTCCACCACTTACCAGTTCGGGCAGCCCTCCGACTTGCCCGCCGGCGCGGTGAGCAGTACCGAAAACTCCGCAAAGGCCGACGCGGTCGCCGTGTTCGTACCCTATTTCAGTGCCGGCGGCACCGGCGAGGCTTGGTACAACGACATTGTCGCCAACCGTCAAGACTACATCGCCGCCGACGCCCGCGCCCAATGCCGGGCCCGCGGCTACTCCAAGGCTCGCGACATCATGGACTCCGGCAACAACCGGTTTTACTACAGCGAGGACTTGGACGACGGCCCCGACTTCCAGTTCAAAGCCAGCTACGAAAGCCCCTACACCGCCACCTGTCTCAAACGCGTCCGCCGCCGCTAACCATGGCAACCCTAAAGGGGCGGACACCACCCCAAACTCAAAAAGTTTTGAGGGGGCGCGGGGGAACTTTTACAAAAGTTCCCCCGCCGTCTCCCTATCCTCCGGCAACCGTCCTTCCCCCTCTTTTTACCATGTCATTCCGAGGCGATAGCCGAGGAATCTCGACTCCACGCACTAAACCACCCCAAACTCAAAACTTTTGAGGGGGTGCGGGGGAACTTTTACAAAAGTTCCCCCGCCGTCTCCCCATCCTCCGACAACCCCCACTCCCCCAAAAGCAGCCATCCCAAGCCGCCAGCTACTTCCAATAGCCCCCGCCCCTTAAACCGCCCAGCCCACAGGCAAAGCTATGCTATAATCCCAACCTATGCTGCAACGCCTGCCTCTCCCCAACTCCCCCGCCGCCCTTGCCGCCTCGACCCTGCTCCCCCTTATCTTGCTGCTCCTGGCATTGTCCTCCCTCTTCCTCTTCGGCCAAGGCCGCAGTTACCTGATGCGGGAGCATGACTGGACTTCCTCCAGCACTATGGCCCAAGTCGCCCACCTTTCCCCTCAACACAATTTCCTTCTCTTCCACCGCCAAACCCTGGATGAATACGGCAACCTGACCTACGAGGCGTACAACCGCTATCCCCTCGGCGGCTACGCCCTGCTCAAACTGGCTATCCTCCCCTTCGACGACAGCCTTACCGCCCAAATCTACGCCGCCCGCCTCGTGATGCTGATTTTCTTCGCCGCCACCGCCATCCTCGCTTGGCTCTCCCTCTCCCGCATCACCGCCAATCCCTGGCTCGCCGCCGCCGCTGCCCTGCTGGCATTTTCCGCCTTCCCCCCCTTGTATTACAGCCACATCATCGGCGAAGTAATGTTCCATCTCTTCGGAATCCTCCTCGTCTTTCACGGAATGGTCGTCTTCCTTCAAGAAGGCCGCTTCCGCCAACTGCTTCTCAAAACCGCCGCCGCCCTGCTCCTCGGCTGGCATACCTACCCCCTGCTCCTGCTCTTTATACTCCTCGGCTTGGGACAAGAATTGCTGCGCCGACCCTCCCCGGCCGCGGACCACGCCGCCAAGCCCTTGGCTCAGCTCCGGCAACTAGCTGCAACTTTCCTGCGTAGCCGCTACCTCCACCTGGGCATCTTTGCCCTCCTCTTCGGCTTGGCATTGCTCACCTTTAACCTCGGCAACGAATACCTGGCTCTCGACGGCCGCCGTTCCCTAACCGAACTGCCCACCGTCGAGTCCATCCTTTTCCGCCTAGGCGCCGACGCCGAGCGCAACGCCGATTACGCCTACATCCTGGCTTGGCCCAACTACCTCGAGCAGCAGCTGTACCGAGTCAACCTGATGTCCCTTCCCTACGCCCTAACCGATTGGTTCGACGTCCTCAACAAACAACCCTCGGCTGAACTGCTTTGGCATCATATCGCCATCTTCATCACCGTAACCGGCGGCTGCCTTGCCGGACTGATTTGGGGCCCCCACAAACTACTGCTCACCGCCCTCGCCCTATCCGGCATCCTCTGGGCCGCCCTAATGCGCAACCAAGTCGCCTTTCACCTCTTCGAGAGCGTCTATTACATCGGCATCACCCTGGTATTTTTCACCGCCCTCCTCCTCGCCCTCCAGTCCATCCTCTATCGCCACCGCCACCCCTCCCCCAAGCCTCATTCCCCCTCCCACCGTCATCCCTCCCCCCACCGTCATTCCCACGAAAGTGGGAATCCAGAATCCCCGGCCTTTCCAAATTCCCCAGAAAACGGAAATGCCAGCAGCAAGCCGCCAAGCATCCGCCATCGCCTTGCCTTGGCACTGAACCCCTTAACCCGCCGCTTCCCCGGCCGCTACTTCCCCATCGCCGCCGCCTTGGCCGCCTTGCCCCTCTTCATCCTCTCCGCTTACCAGATCCAAGCCGTCGGCTACGACCCCGAAATCGCCGCATTACACCAAGAGTTAATTAGCGACTTCGCGAACATCCGCAAACACACCGCCGGCAAAACCGTATTCATTCCCTTAACCGCCGCCCACCAAACCCGTACCCGCTTCGCCGGAGCCTGGCTGGCCCCCGAATACTACCTCCACGACAGCGTTATCCTCTTTGCCCAGCAGGAAAAATACTACTCCCGCGCCCAATTCGTCGTCGCCGGCCACCGGGAACCGGGGCCCGCCCTGCTCACCCCGCAAAACAAGCGCATCTTCCTTTACGACCGCGCCGCCTACGCCGGCCAATACGGTTCCCTCGTCGCCGACCCGCCCACCGCCTCCAGCTACTTCAACCTCTACCTCAGCGGCAACGTCTTAACTTATCTCCGGGAACCGTGTAGCCGGGCTGACGCCGCCGGGCGTTTCTCCCTCCACCTCTACCCCCTGTTTCCCCAAGATGTAACCCCGCAACGCCGCCAGCACGGCTTTAATAACCTCGACTTCCATTTCGGCGATTTCGGCGTACGCTTCGACGAAAAGTGCCTCCTGACCATCCCCCTCCCCGACTACCCCTTGAGTGAAATCGAAACCGGCCAAAGCGACCATTGGCAGCTCCGCTTCCTGGTGGACAACACCGATTTGTACCGCGCCGCCTATTTCTCCGCCCTTGCCAATGAACCGGTTCACCGCGCCCCCTTCGATCTCTATATCCAGGACGACCGCCTCTACTACCTCAAAGCACCCTGCGCCCCGGCCAACATCGCCCACCGCTTCTATCTCCACCTCGTCCCGGTCAACAACGCCGACCTCCCCCCCGACCGCCGGCAGCACGGCACCGACAACCTCGACTTCGACTTTGCCCGCCGCGGCGCCCGCTTCGACGGCAAATGCCTCGCCGTAGCCGCCCTCCCCAACTACCCCATCAAAGAAATCCGCACCGGCCAATTCCGCATCGGCGGCCCCCGCTCCTGGGAAACCTCCTTCCCGCCCCCACCCCAACCCTCATCCCCCTGAAAACCCGAACCCAGAACCGTCCACCCTCCTTCCCACGAAAGTGGGAACCCAGAACCCGCACCCCAAATCACCCTCCTACCAACCCCCTACTCCCAACCTTATGGCATTCCAAGCATAGCCCCCCATGTCATTCCGAGGCGCAGCCGAGGAATCTAAAATGCCGCCCCCGCAACCACCTTCAAGACAACCAGCCCTACCAAATCCCAAAAGTTTTGAGGGGGCGCGGGGGAACTTTTACAAAAGTTCCCCCGCCGTCCCCCCATCCTCCGGCAACCGTCATCCCCATCCTCCCTCCACCGTCCTTCCCACGAAAGTGGGAATCCAGAACCCCCCGCTGTCAAAAACTCCCCAAAAACCAAAAAAATTTCGCGAATTCCCCCCAGCCGCCAACCCCACCCATCCCCAATTTCCCCAGATCTCAAAAAAGGGCGTGATTTTTGTCAAGCAAAAATCACGCCCTTTTTTACCCTGTTTTTACCGGCTTATCCCCGGTATTAACAACGCCTGCCGCTGGGAGGTATTCCTAATGAACCGCTACCGATTCCCCCTTGCCATCCTAATCCTGTCCGTCTTAACCCTCGCCCTAATCATCACCGCCAGTCCCACCAACACCACCCAAGCCGCCCCCCGTTCCATCCCCTGGAACTGCTCCGACTGGCAAGCCTCCCCCGCCGTTGCCGACGCCGACGATGCCCGCGTCTCGATGATCCTCGAATCCCTCGCCGCCAACCGCGGCAAAACCATCTACTGCGCCATCGACCAGTCCGACACTTGGACCAAGTCCGAAACCTGGCTTGCCGGCCGCGACCGCAATGAACGGGACGACACCGTCTATTTCGGCGAAAGCGGCAACTTCCGCGGCTTCTTGTCGGGCCAAGAGGGCTACCTGACCGACGGCGAATCCGGCGTTACCGGCGTCTCCCGCGAACTCATCTTTGAATTCCCCCGGGAGGAACGGAAACGACGGCGCTACTCCTACAAAAAGCTGGTCCTCTCCGGCGATTTCCAATGGGGATTTCCCGACCAACTGCCCGCCGGCACCCTCCTCAACACCGGGGACGCCGTAGCTGACGAAGCCGGCGCCAAAGCCAACGGCGGCGCCCAACTGGCCGGCTGCGCCAGCTTCGGCGGCGCCTGCCGGGATTGGTTCAACGACCACCTGGATAACGGCCCCTCCTACGCCGCCGAACACGCCCGATCCCTCTGCCGACCCGCCGGCTACCCCATCGTCCGCGAGAAAAACATCCGCATCACCGGCGGCAACGTCCTCTACTACAGCGAAAACCGGGCTACTCCCCCCAACTACCAATACAAAGCCAGCTACCAGCAAGCCTACTCCATCACCTGCCGCAAACGCGTCCGCCGCCGCTAACCCCTAGCCTGACCGCAACCCCAGAGCTTTAACCCGCTACTCCGGTAATCAATTCCGGAGTAGCGGGTTAACACTGTCCCCCAATCCACAAAAACTAATCCGAAAATCAGTATCAAACCCCCTTGACAACCATAATTCCCGCCCCCATAATAAAAATTGCGAAGGTCAGACCTAGCCCCGGGACGCCGGGTCTCAAAACGATACGCTAGCTTACCGTGAAATATAGCTCACAGCGCGCTGTGGACGCCCCCGGCCCCCGCGGCCGTCAAGCGTCCCGCTCCTAACTCCCGGGGAACCGGACTAAGGCCCCGTAATTCCCCCACCGGAGCAGCGGAAAACGGCAAATCCCAACCGCCGCCAAACCGCTACCCCATCCCTACAGGAGCTGGAGTTAACAGGTTGACTGGAGGTGCGGTCAACCCCGGTAGCTGGACTGGGCCAAAACGCCGGTAGTGGCAACCATACCCAGCGGCGTTAGTAGCCAACATAAGGTCCATTTCCCGGACGGCAATCGGGTCGGGCAACGTCGTGTGGAGTACGCCAGTGTGCCCCGTGTGCGCAGGCAACCCAATGGCCCCTTTGCCAACCCCCTCCCGCAAGGGCGGAACCTCCGGCCAGAGCTTCCGCCCGGCGAACCCCTACCCAATGCTGATAAATACTAAACTCACCCGCCGGGGCAGCCAGGAGTTCCTGCCCCGGCCATACCCCGTACTCAGCTACCTACCACACAATCACATTCCAGCAGTTGCCCTCGGCGCAGAACAGCTCCCGCTCCACCGCGTTAAACACCAAGTTGGTCGTCCGCGAAACCAGGAACCAATAGGAGCGTTGGGGGATGAACTGGAGTAGCGTATTAGCCTCCGGCGTCTCCCGGTCAAAGAACGACCACTCCTTGGTCTGATTGTCAAAGGTAAAAGCCCGCACCAAATCGGGCAAGGCGTCAAACAGCCAACCGGCATCCGTCCGGTCCGCAGCCGTGCCGACCGTCAGGTTGAACCCGCCGGTTACCTGACCCAGCTGCCAGGTTTTCCACGATTGCGCGGCCGGCCGTTCATCCACTTGGAAAGTTATGGGATTGACCGCCCGGTGGACATGGATGGTAAAGCGTCCGTTGCCGGCCGTAGTGGTCGCCCCCACCAAATTATTGTCGCTGTCATAAGCGGCAACAGCAACGCCCGGCCCGGCCGAGACGCCATCGATCGACGCCCAACCGGAGAAAATATGCGGCGGTTCGCCCGTATTCGATGCCAGTTGGGTCGGCGCGGCCGGAGTCGGCGTAGGCGCCGGCGTGGGGGTAGGCGTAGGCGTAGGTACCGGAGTTGGCGTCGGGGTCGGCTGTGGCGTGGGCGTCGGTACCGGCGTATTCGTGGGCTGCGGCGTTACCCCCGTGCCGGAGTCGGCGTAGGGCGCGGCGTAGCTGTCGGTGCCGGTGTAGCCGTAGGCCGCCAAGGGGTAGGCGTGGGTGCCGGTGTAGCCGTAGGCCGCCAAGGCGTAGGCGTAGGCTCCGGCGTTAGCGTAGGCTCCGGCGTAGCAGTCGGTTCCGGCGTAGGGGTTGCGGCCTCAGGCACCTCGTGCGTTTCCTCGTATCCGGTACGGCCAATATCCCCAAGCTCCTCCCAATAAACCAGGAAGGACGCATCAATGCCGTTGGTGCCGGAAGGCGCGGTATCCGGAACCGTTATCTCGGTCTCAAAATCCCCATCCTCATCCGGGACTACCGTATCGGTGGAGTGATAGTTCCTGTTGGGACCATCCCAACTATAGTAGCCCACCCGGACCTCGAAACTGGAACCCTCGTCATTCCCGGCCGGAAAATTACGGCCCCTCACCGTAACCACACTGCCAATCTCGCTGGATCCCGGCCTGACCGTAATACGGGGTTCGGAGACTCTCACGGTAGTTTGCGCCGCGCGGCCTGCGGAATCCGTTGCCGAGATCCTTTTGGAGCCTTCCGAAAGCATACCTTTAGTAATCGGCAAGTTCACCCGAGCCCGCCAACTGCCATCGCCGTCAATGCTGACGCCATCCCCGTCATTGATACGACCGCCGGGGATGTTAATGTCGCCGATAGTGATGGAACTGATCCTCCCGTCCGGGCTGAAGCCGGAGCCGGACAGGGTTATCCGTTCATTCGCCACCACGCTGCTGCGGTTGGAATCGAGCGATGCCGCCCCATCCTGAGCGGCATACCCGAAGTATTCGGCAACGCTGCCGCTGTTTTCCCCGGCAAAAGCGGTGTTCAGCATCCAGCCCCAAGCCAAGGCCAGAACCGCAACCAGGGCAAAGGTAAGCAGGGCAGGAACTTTAGGCATATAACCCCCGTTAAATCGAATACAGGAATAAAGCTGCCGCCCCGCAAGTCCCTTCCCGGCGTAAAGAAACGCCGCCGGGTATCCGGATTTGCGGCCGGTCTGCGTACTATAGCGGCTGCCGCGGCCAAGCGCAACCAGACCCCTGACCCGGATACCTTACCATATCATTCCGCGGCGTAGCCGAGGAATCTCAAATGCCTGCTTTAAACCCCGTCCCAAATCCCGCAATCCCCCCACCTTCAACCGTCACTCCTGCCCCAAACCGAAATCCCCAAAAGTAAAGGCGGCCTCCTGCGGGGCCGCCCCTACCCGTTTAACTTCCTGTTGCCTACCCGACCCCTATCCCCCCTTCTCCTGCCGCCACCCCGCCTCCAAAATGTTCGCCGAATTCATCGGCAATTCCTCCAGCCGCAGCCCCACCGCATCATAAATGGCATTGGCAATCGCCGCCATCGGCGGCACCAGCGACACCTCCCCCACGCCCCGCACCCCCAGCGGATGCCCCGGATTCGCCACCTCCACAATCACCGTGTCAATCATCGGCAAGTCCAGACTGGTCGGCATCCGATAGTCCAAGAAACTCGAATTGACCATCAGCCCCGCCCCGTCCACATAATACTCCTCGTTCAACGCCCAGCCGATGCCCTGCACCGCCCCGCCCTGAATCTGCCCCTCCACATAGCTGGGATGTATCGCCTTCCCCGCATCCTGCAACGCCGTATAGCGCCGAATGTCCACCTTCCCGGTGTCCTGATCCACCTCCACATCCACGATATGCAGCCCAAAAGCATTGCCCACCCCCGGCGGATTAGCCGTCGCCCGGCCCACTATCGGCCCGCCGCTCCCGTTCAGCCGCCGCGCCAACTGGTTAAAGTTCATCCGCAGCTCCGAATCCGCCTTGTGCCTCAAGACGCCCCGGTCATACTCCACATCCTCCACCGCCACCTCCCAAATCTTCGCCGCCCGCTCCACCATCTGCCGCTTGATATCCTCCGCCGCCTGATACACCGCCGTTCCCATCTTAAAGGTAACGCCGCTGCCCCCGGCCCCGGAACTGTAGCCAATGGAATCCGTATCCGCGATGGACGGCTTCACTTCCTCGGCGGCAATCCCCAGCACCTCCGCAATGTGCATCGCCATCGCCGCCCGGCTCCCGCCAATATCCGGCGACCCCTCGACCAGGCTCACCGTCCCATCCGGATTGACGCTGGCCACCGCGCTGGCTGGCCCCGTGCCATTCATCCAGCACCCGGCCGCCACGCCCCGGCCGGCATTCTTGCCCGCCGGCGGCGCCGCCAAATGCGGATGCTGCTGCGCCGCTTGGCACATCTCCAGAAACCCGATTTTGCGGAACACCGGCCCGGTAATCTGCCGCGTCCCTTCCTGCGCCGCGTTAATCAGCCGAAACTCCACCGGATCCATCCCGATTTGCCCGCACACCTCGTCCAGCACCGTCTCCGCCGCAAAGGCCGCCGTCGGCGACCCCGGCGCCCGGTACGCCGCCGCCTTCTGCGTATTCACCACCACATCCAGCCCCTCAATCCACCCGTTAGGAATATCATACGGCGCAAACATCGTCCGGCAGGCCGACGCCACCGGCGACCCCGGAAACGCCCCCGCCTCATAAGTCAAATGCGCTTCCGCCGCCGTAATTTTCCCCTCGTTAGTCGCCCCCACCTTGACCTTCATGTGGGTTGCCGGCGCCGGCCCCGTCCCCAGAAACACCTCATTGCGACTCATCGCGATTTTCACCGCCCGCCCCGTCTTGCGCGACAACGCCGCCACCACCGGCTCCAAATAGCAACCGCCCATCCCCTTCCCCCCGAAACCGCCCCCGATTTCCATCGGAATAATTTTCACCTTGGAAACCGGCACTCCCAGAATCGTCGAGGTATGATCCCGCAGCGCAAAATGCCCCTGGCTGCTGCACCAGATCGTCACCGTATCGTCCGTGTTCCACTGCGCCGTCGCCGCGTGGGGTTCAATATAGCCCTGATGTACCGGCCGGGTATGAAACTCCCGTTCCACCACCGCATCCGCGGCCGCAAACCCCTGCTCCAAATCCCCCAGCCGAAACTCGAACTGATTCGCCAAGTTCGACACCTGCCCCGACCCGTCGCCCCAACCGCCCGGGCGCATCGCCGGACTGTCCATCGTTACCAGCCGCTCGTGCAGCAGCGGCGCATCTGCGGCCAATGCCTCCTCCGCATTCAGCACCGCCGGCAGCACTTCATAGTCCACCTCGATTAACGCCATAGCTTCCTCGGCCAAATGCGCGCTGGCCGCCGCTACCGCCGCCACCGCATGACCCCGATACAACGCCTTCTCCCGCGCCATCACATTGCGGCTGTAAAAGCCGTAATTCACATTGGCCCCCTCCGCCAAATCCGACGCCTCCGCCGACACCTCCGGGAAATCCGCCGCCGTTACCACCGCCTGAACCCCCGGCAACGCCAACGCCCGGCTGGCGTCAATCCCCCGGATCCGGGCGTGCGGATGCGGACTCCGCAGGATTTTCCCGTGCAGCATCCCCGTCAAGTGAACATCCGCCGCATACCGCGCCCGCCCCATCACCTTGTCCGGCCCATCGTGCCGTATCGGCCGCGTGCCGACCACCGCATACTCCTGGTTGGACAGCACCATATTAGGCTTGTAATCCAGCATAATTCCCTCCCCTAATGAACCGGTCTGACCCGATACTAGTTTGGCTGTTTGGCTAATGGCCGGGCGTACTCACCCTAATTATTGACGCCCCGGATACCCGACCTTATGGCTATGTCATCCCAACGCCCCACCTATGTCATTCCGAGGCGTAGCCGAGGAATCTAAAATGCCCGCCCTTGACTCCTCACCGGACTTTTAGCTTCCTCCCTGTGCCCGGAATGACCTAGCCGCCTGTCTGCCACAGAAACCGTCATCCCCACCCTTCCACCGTCATTCCCACGAAAGTGGGAATCCAGACAAGCCGGCGACTCTAGATTCCCATTTCCCCGAGAACCCCGGCAAGCAAGCCGCCAAATATACGCAATACCCCCCCAATCACCCCTCCAAAGACGCAAACCGCCGCCGTCCCACCTTTACCGCCGTCCCCGGCGGCGGCGGCGTATAGGCGTCATCCCCACTCAACCGATAAGATTCCCCCTCCGGCGGGTAAAGTTCCACCGCCCCCTGGCTGATCATCCGCTTCCCCTCCCCCACACTTGACACCAGCCCGGCCGCCGCCAGCGCATTGCTCCACCGCGGCCCGGTCAAACTTGCCAACGCTACTACCGGCATATCCTCCGGCAAGGCCCGCCGCTGCACCACCCGCTCAAACCTTTCCCGCGCCGCCGTAGCCGCCGCCGCGTCGTGAAAAAAGCCGGTAATTTCCCCCGCCAGCCGCTTTTTCAACTCCATCGGATTGACCCTTTCCGCCGCTATATCCCGCCCCATCTCCGCCAACTCCGCCTCCGGCGCATCCGTCAAGTAGTCAAAATAAGGGATAATCAGCCCATCCGGCAGCGACATCAGCTTGCCGTACATCTCCGCCGGCGCCTCCTCCACCCCCACATAATTATCCAGGCTCTTGCTCATCTTTTGTACCCCGTCGGTACCCGGCAAAATCGGCATCAGAAAACACTGCTGCGGCTGCTGCCCCATCATCCCCTGCAATTCCCGCCCCACCAGCAGGTTAAACATCTGATCCGTCCCGCCAAACTCCACATCCGCCTCGATTGCCACCGAATCGTAGGCTTGCAGCAGCGGATACAGCAGCTCGGTTATCGCAATCGGCCGGTGTTCTCGGAACCGTTGGGCAAAATCATCCCGCTCCAGAAACTGCGCCACCGTAAACCGCCCGGTCAACCCGATAACATCCGCTAGGGAGAACTTCCTAAACCACTCACTTTGCCACACCACCTCCGCCCGGTCGGCGTCCACCACCTTGAAAAACTGCCGCAAGTACGACTCGGCATTGTCAATCACTTCCTGATGGGATAGCATCGGCCGCGTCACCGACCGCCCGCTCGGATCCCCGATTTGCGCCGTCCAGTCCCCCACAATCAGGATGACCTGATGCCCCAACTCTTGCAGTTGCCGCAGTTTCCGCAGCCCCACTACATGACCCAAATGAATATCCGGCCGACTCGGGTCGAACCCCATCTTGAGCCGCAGCGCCGCCCCCGACTGGAGCCGCCGCACAAACTCCTCCCGGACGATAATATCGCTGACCCCGCGCCGGGTAATGCGCTCCAATTCCCCCGGGCTGACCGCCATCATTCTCTCCCGACCCCGGCCAAAGTCCGCCGCGTATCCCTCACATCCCGGTTGATCTGTTCCACCAAACTCTCCAGATTCGGAAAAGCCTCCTGATTGCGGAGCTTGGCGACAAACCCCACTTCCAAATCCCGCCCGTACAAATCCCCGGCAAAGTCCAGAATATAAACCTCGACCAGCCGCTCCGTCAGCCCGAAAGTCGGCCGGACGCCGATACTCGTCGCCGCCGGCCGCCGTATCCCGTCCACCACCGCCCAAGTAGCATAGATGCCGTCCCCCGGTAACGCCATTTCCGGGGCAATATCCAGATTAGCCGTAGGAAAGCCCAACTCCCGCCCCCGCCGGTCGCCGGTCGCCACCCGACCGGTCAGCGCATACTCCCGCCCCAGCAAATCGGCCGCCGCCGCCACTTCCCCCTCCGTAATCGCCTGCCGCACCGCCCGGCTTTTCACCAAAGTTCCCCCCAGCAGCAGCGGCTCCAAAGTTTCCACCCAAAACCCCATCTCCCGGCCCAACTCCCGCAAAAAATCGGCATTGCCCTCCCGATTCCGCCCCAAAGCAAAATCCGGCCCCACCACCAGCCCCTTCATCCGCAATTCCTCAACCAGCAGCCGCACAAACTCCCGCGCCGTCAACTGCGCCAACTCCGCCGTGAACTCCAGCGACACCACCAACTCCACCCCCTGCGCCGCCAGCAGCCCGGCTTTCTGCTCCGAGGTAGTGAGAAACGACACCTGCCGCCCCGGTTGCAGCACCGTAACCGGGTGATTGGCAAAAGTCAGCACCGCCGGCAGATAATCCGGACCGGCCAAGTCCAGCAGCCGTTGCAGCAGGTAAGCATGGCCGCGATGCACCCCGTCAAAGACGCCGATCGTAATCACCGTTTCCCGCTCCGGGGCGGCCTGACCCAGCTGCTGACGAAAGTTCATCCTGACCCTATATCCTGGAAAGTAACTACCCGCCCAACTTGCCCGCCCCAACCCCGCCTTTAGTCAATCCCGCGCGATTGGGGCGCAATTCTAACGGTGCCAATTTTGCCAAGGCGCAATTTTGCCGCCGATAGTAGCACAAGCCCTCAAACAGCGTCAACCAAAACCCCCGGGCAAGCCCGGGGCTATTGCATATAGAAATCGTCATTCCCACGAAAGTGGGAATCCAGAACCGCCCGCCCTTAAAAACTTCCCAAACTCCCGCCGCCTTCCTCCATGTCATTCCGAGGCGACAGCCGAGGAATCTCGACGTCTCGAGAGGAGCAAAGGGCATCCACCGCCCTCCCTCCGCATCCCCCGAAATATGCCCCAAGGGTATCCCCATCGGCATCGCCGCCTCCGCCCAAAACCCTTAATCCCACCTCGTTCCCGGTTCCATCGCAGTTAGTTTTCAGTTCCATCGCGGCTTGTTTCCGGTTCCATCGCAGCTAGTTTTCAGTTCCATTGCGCCTCGTTCCCGGTTCCATCGCAGTTAGTTCCCGGTTCCATCGCGCCTCGTTATATCCCCCGACTCAAATTCAAACCTCCATTTCCCCTTTCCCTCGCTAAATCCCCTCAAAAAACTCCATCCCCCAATCCTTGACAAAACCCCACTCCATCCCTTACCTTAATCCCCAACCTCAACCACCAAAAGGAGCAACCGCTATGTTTCGCGTCCTCGTATCCGCCATGGCCGTGGTCGGCTTGTTGGCCTTGGCCGCCGCCTTTGCCAATGACAGCGGCCGCGCCGCACCGGCCCTCACCCGCTCCAATTCCGAATTACCCCCCCCCCAGAACGCTTGTTCTATGTAGGCGCGGCTGAGGCCGCCCCCCGCTCCATCCCTTGGGACTGCGATGACTGGCAAGAGTCCCCCGCCGTGGCCGACGCCGAGGACGCCCGCGTCTCGATGATCCTCGAATCCTTGGCCGCCAACCGCGGCAAGTCCATCTATTGCGCCATCGACCAGTCCGACACCTGGACCAAAGCCGAAACTTGGGTTGCCGGTCGGGACCGCAACGAACGCGACGACACCGTCTATTTCGGCCAAAGCGGCAACTTCCGCGGCTTCCTCGCCGCCCAAGAGGGCTATCTCACCGACGGCGAATCCGGCGTTACCGGCGTCTCCCGCGACCTCATCTTTGAGTTCCCCCGGGAGGAACGGCGGCGGCGCTATACTTGGAAAAATAAGCCGTTGTCCGCCGTTCTCCAGTACGGGATTAACTCCGGCGCGGCCGACCCAGACGAGGCTACCGCCAAGAGCAACGCGGAGTCCGCGTACCAAAACTGGATTACCAACACCAACTCCGGCCAGGCTTGGTTCAACGACTGGGCCGACAACCTGCAATCCCGCATCGCAGCCGATGCCCGCGCCAAATGCCGGGAACTCGGCTACTCGCAAGTCCGCAACATTGAGTTGGACGATGGCCGGTTTTACCACTATAGCCTGGAGCCCGCAACCGGCTTCCAGTTCATAGCCAGCATTGAACGCCCCTACACCGCCACCTGCCGCAAGCGAGTCCGCCGCTAACCCCGGCCGCCCACCAACCCCACAACCCCAACCGGGGCGGGCTTGGTACAGCCCGCCCCGGATTCTTTAACCGCAACACCAAGTTACGCTGCCCAAAGCTATCGCCCATCGCAACCGTCCTTCCCCCGAAAGCGAGAGTGGCGGCAGTATGCCGCCAAGTATCTGCAATTGCCCCGAAACCCGCCCTGATTTCCCCTTTCCCCCGCCGCAAAAATCTGTTACTATATCCCCCAACAAAACTAAACACCCTAATGGGCAAGGTCAGTCCGTAGTGGATTGACCGGCTTTTAAGCAGTCCGGCGAGGCTGGCAAAGCGTTACCGCCCGATTTCAGTTCTTGTATCCCGGATAGGGTACAAATGACTGCAACGCGCCGTATCCCCTTGCCGCCGCCCGGCAAGGGGTATTTTGTTGGCCGGCCGGCAAGGTCGGGATACCGGAAAGCCGGCATTGCTCAAGTCAGCGGGAGTTCAGCAATGGAAATCGTCAGCATCGTCGCCAGCCTGCGCCCGGATTCCTGGAATCACAAACTTTCCACTGTCGCCGCGCGGCTGCTGCGGGAAAGGGGCGTTGTAGTTACCGAGGGCAGCTTGTCCGACTTGCCGCTCTTTAACGGCGACCTGGACGGCGGCGAATTCCCGGAGCCGGTCGCCGCTTTGCGGGACGCCCTGCACCGGGCGGACGGCATCCTGATTGCCGCCCCGGAGTTCAACCATTCCATCCCGGCCGTGCTGAAAAACGCTATTGAATGGTGCAGCCGCCCGCCCAACGCCTTAACCGATCAGGTGGCTTTTGCTATGGGAACTACGCCCGGCAAATCCGGCGGCATCCGGATGCATCTGCACCTCTCCGACTGCCTGCAATGCGAAGGCTGCTGGGTAGTTCCCAAGCCCCTGGTCTTGATTCCCAACGCCGCCAGCGTATTCAGCCCGGCCGGTGAGCTGCTAGACCCGGCCGTTGCCGCGCTGCTGGCGGAAGGAATGGACAAACTCTTGGCGGCGGTCAAGGCGATGGGCCGCTAGCGGTAATTTGCCCGAATCCGGGTCGGTTGGTCAAAGGCAAGAAAATGGCGGAACGGCAGATAATGAATGAACCGGACATCCAACGGGCCTTGGCCCGGGTGTCCCACGAAATCCTCGAGCGGAACCGGGGCGTCGCCGGCTTGGCGCTGGTGGGTATCCATACCCGCGGCGTCCCCCTGTCCCGCCGTTTGGAGCAGAACATCCTGCGCTTTGAGGGCAGCCGCATCCCCTTGGCCGAACTCGACATCAACCTGTACCGGGATGACTTGCAGGAACGGGTCAGCCCGGTAGTCAAGCCGACCCGCTTTCCGGTGGACATCGGGGGCAAAACCGTGGTGCTGGTCGATGACGTGCTGTTCACCGGGCGCACCGTCCGGGCCGCTTTGGATGCCCTGAACGATTTGGGCCGGCCCCGCCAGGTGCAGCTTGCCGTTTTGCTCGACCGCGGCCACCGGGAATTGCCCATCCGCGCCGACTATGTAGGCAAGAACATTCCCACCAGCCGGGAGGAACAGGTCAAGGTGCGGTTGACCGAAATCGACGGCCGGGATGAAGCGGCTATTGTCCGGAGGGAGGGTTAGCGGCTATGGCAATCCCGCAAGTTGCGTACGCCAGCGTTGACCGGGCGGTTTCCGTCCCGGCCGCCGCCGATCAGCCCCGGCGCAATGTGCTGGACTTGGATGATTTTTCGCCGGCGGAGATTGTTGCGGCCCTGGACGGCGCGGCCGGGATGCGGGAAGTGCTGCGCCGGGACATCAAAAAAGTCCCCGCCCTGCGCGGCCGGGTCATCGTTACGCTGTTTTACGAAGCCAGCACCCGCACCCGCATCTCCTTTGAGGAAGCCGGCAAGGTATTGAGCGCCGATGTCATCAATATGTCCGTTTCCGGCAGCAGCGTCGAAAAGGGAGAGTCCTTGCTGAATACCGGCTTGACCTTGCAGGCTATGGGCGTGGATGTTATCGTCCTCCGCCATCCCCATTCCGGCGCCCCTTACCTGCTGGCCCGCTACCTGCCGCAGGTCAGTATTGTCAACGCCGGGGATGGAATGCACGCCCACCCGACCCAAGCTTTGCTGGACTTATACACCATCCGGGAAAAGACCGGCGGCCTGCGGGATAAAAAAGTCGTCATCGTCGGTGATGTGCTGCACAGCCGGGTAGCCCGCTCCGACTTGTGGGGTTTGACCCGGTTGGGCGCGCGGGTTACGCTGTGCGGCCCGGCTACCTTGTTGCCCTTGGATTTACTGGGCTGCGGCGGCGACCGGGAGGAAAGCCATCCCTTTAATCAAGTGGAAGTGGATACCGATTTAGACCGAGCGATTGCCGATGCGGATGTGGTAATGGCATTGCGGCTCCAATCGGAGCGGCAGCACGGCGGCTTTTTGCCCAGCCTGCGGGAATATGTCCGCCGCTGGCAGGTGACCGCGGCCCGCCTGGAACGAGCCAAGCCCGGCGTGCTGGTAATGCACCCCGGGCCAATGAACGAAGGCATTGAAATCAGCACGGCGGTAGCCCACGGCGGCTATTCGGTAATTGAGGAACAGGTAACTAACGGGGTAGCCGTGCGGATGGCTTTGTTGTATCAACTTTGCGCCGGACGCGGGGCCAAGGAAGCGGAAAGAGCAACGGCCGGCAACGGTATGCCGGCGGAACTTAACGGTCGGTAAGGGGATTAAGGTGTTTAACGGCGCAACTGCAAATCTGACGCTAATTCAGGAAGCCCGCATCGTTGACCCCGGCCGGGGTCTGGACGCGGTGGGCGACATCCTGATTCAGGACGGTCGGATCCTTTCCGCCGGCCCGCGGCTGACCGACGACGACATTCCTGAAGGCTGCCGGGTTATGCCGGCCGCCGGCTTGGTCGCGGCGCCGGGGTTCATTGACCTGCACTGCCATTTGCGGGAACCGGGCTTTGAATACAAGGAAACTATTGCCACCGGCGCCCAAGCGGCGGCCCGGGGCGGCTTTACCGCTATCTGCTGTATGCCCAACACCGACCCGGCTATCGATAACGCAGCGGTAGTGGAACTGGTCAAACAGCGGGCTAAAGCCGACGCCGTGGTGCGGGTCTATCCCATTGGCTGCGTTACCAAGGGCCGGCATGGCAAGGAACTGGCAGAAATGGAGGAACTGGCGGCCGCCGGCGTAGTAGCTTACAGCGACGACGGCGACCCGGTTTATGACGCCAACCTGATGCGGCTGGCTCTGACTTACACTTTAGACTTGGAAATGCCGGTCAGCAATCACTGCCAGGAACACGCCCTTTGCCCCGGCGGCGTAATGGCAGAGGGATGGACTTCCACCCGCTTGGGTTTGGCCGGCATCCCGGCGGCCGCTGAGGAAGCGATGATTGCCCGGGACTTGGCTTTAGCCGAGCTAACCGGCGGCTGGCTGCATCTGGCCCATTTAAGCACCGCCGGCTCGGTGGCATTGGTACGGCAAGCCAAGGCGCGCGGCGTGTCAGTAACCGCTGAAGTTTGCCCCCATCACCTTTATCTCACCGATGATTGGGCATTGGGCTACCAGGGCGCCGCCGATACCGCCGGCCACCTTAACTATGACACTGCCACCAAGGTATATCCGCCCTTGCGAAGCCGCCGGGATGCGGATGCCTTGATTGAAGGCTTGGCTGAGGGCGTAATTGACTGCATTGCCACCGACCACGCCCCCCACGAAGCGGCCAGCAAGCAGGTTACTTATCAGGAAGCGGCCTTTGGCATCAGCGTTTTTGAGACGGCTTTAGGTTCCTTGCTGTCGTTGGTGCCGCCGGGGCGGATTAGCTTGAGCGATTTGGTTGACCGGCTGACCGTCGGCCCGGCGCGGGTGTTGGGGCCGGCTTTTGAGGAACTGGCAACCCTGCACCCCGGCACCCCGGCGGATATTACCCTGTTTGACCCGGAACGGGAGTGGACGGTCGACACGGCGGAGTTTGCTTCCAAGGGTCGCAACACGCCCCTGGAGGGCGTCGCGCTCAAGGGCAAAGTGGCGGCAACTCTGGTGAATGGGGAAGTGGTGTATCAAGATTTGCCTGGTTAGCGATTAAATCCCCATCCCGGCATCCGGGAAAGGGAATGGTACCAATCGAGGTTAAAGATTTTGACAACAGCTAACGGCGGAACGGCTTACCTGGTTCTCGAGGACGGCTCGGTACACCGGGGCGAATCCTTTGGCGCGCCCTTGTCCGGTCACGGCGAAGTGGTCTTTAACACCAGTATGACCGGCTATCAGGAAGTGCTTACCGACCCTTCCTATGCCGGGCAACTGGTGACTTTGACCTACCCCTTGGTGGGCAACTATGGCATCAACCCGCAGGATTTCGAGTCCAGCCAGATACGGGTGGCCGGGCTGATTACCCGGGAGCATTGCGACCGGCCCAGCCACGGCCGCAGCGACCGCACCTTGGATGAGTTTCTCCGCTCCCAGGATATTCCGGGCATCTGCGGCGTGGACACCCGGGCCATTACCCGGCGGCTACGGGAGCGGGGCGTGATGATGGGGCTGATGACTGCCGAAGCACCGGAGGGCGCTTTGGCCCGGCTGCGGGAAATGCCCCGCTATGATGAACAGGATTTGGTGCAGACGGTCAGCGCGGCGGAATGGTATCGTTGGGGCGCAGCCGGCCCGGAAAGCGTGGCGGCGGATGCGGCGGCGGCTGTTGACGCCGACCACGGCCCGGCCCGCTACCGCATACTGGTTACCGATGTGGGGCTGAAATACAACATCCTACGGTTGCTGCGGCAGCGCGATTGCGAGGTTATCGCCCTGCCGGCGGCTACGCCGGCGGCGGACCTTATGGGGCTGAACCCGGACGGCATACTGCTGTCCCCCGGTCCCGGCGACCCGCAGTTGCTGGACTATGTAGTGGGCAATGTACGGCAAATCCTAGGCCGGGTACCGGTAATGGGCATCTGCCTCGGCCATCAGTTGGTCGCCCGGGCCTTGGGCGCGGACACCTTCAAGCTGAAGTTCGGACACCGGGGCGGTAATCATCCAGTTAAAGACCTGGCTACCGGGCGGGTTTATATCACCGCCCAAAATCACGGCTTTGCGGTCAACCCGGATACCCTGCCCGCTGACCTGGAAGTATCCCACATCAACCTGAACGACGGCACGGTTGAGGGGCTGCGGCATCGGAATATACCCCTCTTTACCATCCAATACCATTCGGAGGCGTCGCCCGGCCCCCGGGACAACGAATATATCTTTGACCAATTCCTGGGTATGGTCAGCGAATTCAAAAACTAGCTCGCTTGCGGGCCAAGGCGGCTGGAGGAGGTGTGGAACAGCGGAAGCGATGTTGCCGCTTAACGGCGATTTCGGTTAGTTGCCAACATTCCTGACTGCACTATTCGGAGGTTTATTATGACGGCGTTCTCTATGGTTCTGCTCGAGGAGGGCATCGAGTCCGACCTGCCCATCAGCCTGTCCAATATGCTGGGGCTGCTCGACCAGGTAGTTCCCGGCTTTCACCACAACGGCCACGGCTACCAGTTGGCTTCGGTGAACCGGGCCCGGTTGGGCAGCAACTGGGAGTTGTCGGTCAAGCTGGTGGACAATCTCACCCACCAGACGCACCCGGAACCGGTGGGCTGCGTGGTGGTAGAAAAGACCGGTTCCGACTCGGTCAATTTCCGCATTCCGCCCCGGTCGGAGCAGGATTTCCCGGGGATGAGCAAGTTTGACTGGGACGGGGCCTATTTCGGCTCCTTTATCTACCAGATGCTCAATGTCCTGCACAGCCGGGGGCTGATGGAACTGCCCGGCCGGCTGCCCACTTTCTAGGGATGCCGGCGTTGCCGGGACCGGGCGAGCAGTGCGGGGCGGGTCTGTTATCCGCCCCATTGCTCCCCCGATAATGGCATAATAGCAACCGGTTTCACTTATCCCGGACCGACCGCCCGGGATGCCCGGAGGATAGAAACGCCCTTGAGCAGCCATGGACAGCAATTGAACAAAGTTCTGGTAATCGGCTCCGGCCCCATCGTCATCGGCCAGGCCGCCGAGTTTGACTACGCCGGCACCCAAGCCTGCAAAGCCCTGCGGGAGGAGGGAGTCGGCACCGTTCTGGTCAACTCCAACCCGGCTACTATTATGACCGACCGGGACATTGCCGACCATGTTTATATCGAACCCCTAACGGTCGAGGTTATCGAGCGCATTATCCAACGGGAACAACCGCAGGGTATCCTCCCCACTCTAGGCGGCCAAACCGGGTTGAACTTGGCTGTCGCCTTGGCTGATGCCGGCATCCTGGAGCGGTACAATGTCCGTCTGCTCGGCACTCCTTTGGAAACTATCCGCAAGTCCGAGGATAGAGAGTATTTTCGCAACTTTCTCCACGACATCGGCGAACCGGAACCCCCCAATGTAACCGTATCCACCATCGAGGCGGCCCGCGCCGTGGGCCGGGAAATGGGCTTGCCCCTAGTAGTGCGTCCCGCCTACACCCTCGGCGGCACCGGCGGCGGCATCGCCAACACTTGGTCGGAATTCGAGGACATCGTGCAAAGCGGCCTTGCTTCCAGTCCCATCTCCCAAGTGCTGCTCGAGCGTTCCCTGGTGGGCTGGAAGGAAGTGGAGTACGAAGTCATCCGGGACAGCGCGGACAACTGCATTACCGTCTGCAATATGGAGAACCTCGACCCCATGGGTTCTCATACCGGGGATAGTATCGTCGTCGCGCCCAGCCAGACGCTGACCGACAAAGAGTACCAGATGCTCCGCACCGCCAGTCTCAAAATCATTCGTGGCTTGGGCATTGAGGGTGGCTGCAACATTCAACTGGCATTGAACCCGCACCCGGAAGTGGCGGCGGTGATCCAATCGGACTGGCAGGCGGACTCGCCCTACTATGTCATTGAAGTGAACCCCCGGGTCAGCCGTAGCTCGGCTTTGGCCAGCAAGGCCACCGGTTATCCCATCGCCCGGGTTTCGGCAAAAATCGCCGTGGGCAAGCGGCTGGACGAAATTACCAACGCCGTTACCGGCAAAACCGGCGCCGCCTTTGAACCGGCCCTCGACTACTGCGTGGTCAAAATTCCCCGTTGGCCCTTCGACAAATTCCCCCACGGCGACCGCCAGATTACTACTCAGATGAAAGCCACCGGCGAAGTTATGGCGATTGACCGTTCCTTTGAGGCGGCGCTGCAAAAGGCGACCCGCTCTCTGGAAATCGGCAACCGCACTTTGCTTTGGGAAGCGTTGCCCGATACCGGGGACGGCGCCGTTTCGGAAATCGCGGAAAACGGAGTGGCGGCCGCTCCCGATAACCTGTTGGCGCCCAATGACCTTCGCTTGTGGGCAATGATGGCCGCTTTGCGCCGCAACACGCCGGCCGCCGACCTAGTGCGGGATACCTATATTGACCCCTGGTTTGTCAGCGCCTTGGAGCGGATTGTGGGAATGGAGCGGCGGCTTCTGTCGGAAACCCTGACACCGGAACTGCTGTACCGGGCCAAGCGGCTGGGCTTTTCCGACCGGCAGGTTGGCACCTTGGCCGATATGCTACCGGAGCAGGTACGGGAATTGCGGCGGCGGTGGAACCTGCGGCCGGTGTATAAGATGGTGGATACCTGCGCCGCCGAGTTCGAGGCAATTACGCCCTACTACTACAGCACCTACGAGGAGGGAAAATGAAGCTCCCGCCCTGCCCGGCAGCAAGGCGGTAGTTATCGGCAGCGGCCCCATCCGCATCGGTCAGGGTATCGAGTTTGACTATTGCAGCGTTCACGCCGCTTGGGCTTTGTCCGAAGCCGGCGTTGCCAGTGTGATGGTCAACTCCAACCCGGAAACAGTTTCCACCGACTTTGACACCAGCGACCGGCTTTATTTTGAGCCTCTGGATGAGGAAGCCGTGCGGGATGTCATTGACAACGAAACCATTGACGACCGACCGCCGCCTTCAGTAGTCCAGTTCGGCGGCCAGACTGCCATCAACCTGTCCCAATCCTTGGCCCACGCCGGCTTGCCGATTCTGGGTTCCAGCGCAGAAGCTATTGATGTCGCCTCCGACCGGCAGAAGTTCGAGGAATTTCTTTCCCGGTTGGGCATCCCCCAACCGCCGGGCGCGTCGGTGACTTCGGTATCCGAAGCCTTGCAGGTAGCCCAGAATATTGGCTATCCGGTAGTCGTGCGCCCCAGTTATGTGCTGGGCGGCCGGGCTATGGAAATCGTCCAGAATGCTACCGAACTGGTACGCTACCTGACGGCGGCCACGGAAGTGGCCCCGGATAAGCGGGTACTGGTCGACCACTATATGGAGGGCAAGGAATGTGAGGTTGACGCCATCTGTGACGGGGAACAGGTCTTAATCCCCCGGCATTATGGAGCATATCGAACGGGCCGGCGTCCACAGCGGCGACTCGATGGCTATCTATCCGGGCTTGAACCTGACCGAGGCGGAAGTGGATACCCTGGTGGACTACACTACCCGCATTGGCTTGGCTATGGGCGTCCGGGGGCTAATGAACATTCAGTTTGTCATTCAGGGCGGCAGCGCCTACCGCAGCCCGCATACCGGCGTTGACGATTCCGCCGCTACCACCGTCTACATCATCGAAGTCAATCCCCGCGGCAGCCGCACCATTCCCTTTATCTCCAAGGTTACCGGCGTGCCGGTGGCCCGGTTGGCGACCCGGGTAATGCTGGGGCAGACTTTGGCGGAATTGGGCTACTCCGGCGGCTTGTGGCCCCGCCAGAAACTGGCCGCCATCAAAGCCCCGGTCTTTTCAATGTCCAAGCTGGTTGGCGTCGATTCCTACTTGGGTCCGGAAATGAAATCCACCGGGGAAGTGATGGGCATTGACCGGGATTTTCCTAATGCCTTATCCAAAGCGTTGATTGCAGCCAACTTGAGCCTGAAGCCGGGCAGCGGCGTGCTGTTGAGCATTGCCGACCCGCACAAAGCCGAGTCATTGGTGGTAATGCGGGAACTGCTGGCCGCCGGCTGCCGCTTGTACGCTACCGAAGGGACAGCGGCCACCATCGCCGCCACCGGGATGCCGGTTACGATGATAACCAAACGGCTGAACGAGGGACATCCCAATGTGGTCGATGTAATTAACGACGGCACCGTCGGGGCGGTAATCAACACCTTGTCCGGGGACACTTCGGCGCTACGGGACGGTTTTTATATCCGCCGGGCGGCGGTGGAGCGGCGGATACCCTGCTTTACTTCCCTGGATACGGCCCGGGCGGCGGTGGAGTGCCTATTGATGGAGCAAGGCAACTACGACATCCGGCAGATTGACGCCTACTTGGAGCCGGCCGGCTGATTATTCCCGGCTACCACTCCATTTCCATACCGATGCCTTGCGCCTTGGCCCGGTCGTAGGCCAGTTTGGCGGCGGCAACATCGGCTACCCCAGTGCCCATCATTTTGGCGTAGATGATTTGCTCCGGGTTGTCCCGTCCCGCCGTCTTGCCGGCGACCACATAGCGCAGTTCCTGCAACTGACTCCATTGCAGAAGGCCCCGGTCAACGGCGGCGGCCACATCCCCCACTTCCAGCGGCGCTTGTTCCGCCGAGTCAACGAACAACTTGTCGGCGCGGGTCAGCGCGGCGTCATCCATTTCCCGGGCGCGCCAAGTGGTCGGCCCGGCCCCGATAACCGTTGCTCCCGCTTTCAGGTTTTCCCCGGCCAGAACCGGCTCCATAGTAGCGGCGATACAGATGACAATATCGCTGTCGGCAACGGCGGCCGCGCTATTAGCCACGGCTTGTACCGGCAGACCTAGAGAATCAGTCATTGCGGCGGCAAAGGCTTCCCGCCGTTCCGGGGTGCGGCTGTAGGCGCGGATTTCCTTGATGTTGCGTACCTTGCAGACCGCTTCGAGTTGGGTGGGGGCTTGGTAGCCGGCGCCGATGATGCCCACGGTGGCGGCGTCAGGGTTGGACAAGTGCTTGACCGCCAAGCCGGTAGTAGCCCCGGTTCGCAGCTGTCCTAGCCGGTTGGCTTGGGTGTAGCAGAGCAGCGCGCCGGTGGCGGCGTCATAGACGCTGACCTGAAAGGAATACTTGCCCTGAACCACGGTGTAGGTTTTGACGCCCAAGACGCCGGCGTAGAACAGCCCGCCGCCCATCACCGACAACATCCCGCTCGGGGCGATAATTTTGCGCCGGGTCAAGTTCATCGCCGCCCCCTGCCCGAACTGCCGCTGCATCTCCTCGATAGCGGTCAGCATATCGTCCATCGTAACGGCTTGGTTCACTTCCTCGTCCCGGAGAAACAGGGCCATTGCTGCTTACCTCTTTTGGTTGGTTTCGGATCTGAATAGGGAAGTACTCGGATTAGTGTAACCGGTTGCCGGGATTGTGGCAAAAGCCGGTTAGACGGGCAAGGATGGGGGCTACCCGTCGCCGCCGGTCTGTGGGGCCGGGGCCGACCGCCTTCCCGGACGCTGCGGTGACGCCGGCGTCCGTTGAAACATTGCCACTATGCTACCAGCAATCATTATCCAAACCACGGTCAGCGCGGAAATCTGGAAGCCGGACAAGTAGTAAGGTTGCGCGGCGGCGGGAGACATCAGGTCAATAGCCACCGGCAGAGCCAAGCCCAGCACCGTGGCGCTTACCGTGGTGCCAATGGAATGGCCCATTTGCCGGGTAGTTTCCAGCATCCCGGAGGCAAAGCTGCGGTTTTCCGGCAGACTGTTCATCACCGTGGCGTTGTTGGGGGAGTTGAACAAGTTGGAGCCGACCGCGATCGGCAGCAGCAGTATCGGCAAAACCCAAATCGGCACATCGTCGGCGAAAAAGCCGGCCAGAAAGAAGCCGGCGGCAATCATCAGCAGAGAGCCGGGTCGCAGCCAGCGGGGGTTATAGCGGTCATGCACCCAACCGCCCAAAGTCGGCAGGAACAATCCCATAAACTGGTTGGGCAACAGCACTAGGGCGGCGATGATGGGAGCTTGCCCCAACCCGTTCTCGACCAGTATGGGTATCAGCGTAGTAACGGCCAGCATCGACAGGTGAAAAGTGGTGTTGGTGAACAGGGCCATCGAAAAATACTTCTGCTTGAAGTAGCCGAAATCTACGAAGGGGTCGCTACTGCGCTGCTGGATGACAAAGAACAGCGCCAGGCAGGAGAGGAACAGCAGGTGCATCGGCAAGTGGTAGCTCAAGGCGTCCGGGGAGGTGAAAGACTCCGCGCCTTCGTGGATATGCAGCCCGGAAAGGATGAAAGCGCCGAGGGTAACCACCATCAACGCCGCCCCTAAGTAGTTGATGGATACCCGTTTCATCTCGGCAGCCGCCTGCTTGCCGTGATACTTCAGCAAGGGGTAACTACACCACAGCGCCAGCAAGCCGATGGGCAGAGAAGTCAGAAAGACCAGCCGCCAGCCCCAGTTCAGGGCAAAGAATTGCAGGAAAATCCCGAACAGCCCCAAGCCAATCAGTGTGCCAAAGCGGGCGGCGACCACCGGCACGGCAAAGGCGCGGCCGCGCTCCTCGGCCGGGAACACCATTGCCAGGATAGCGTTGGAGTTGGCGGTAATCAGCGCGCCGCCAATGCCGACGATGCCGCTCCAGAGGATCAGCTGGTTGGGGGTAAAGGAAGTGGCGGACAGGACGCTGGCAACGGAAAGGATAATCGCGCCGATAAAATAGACGCGGACATGGCCGTATTTCTGCCCCAACCGGGCGGCCAGAAAGACGGTGCTGCCCAATAGCAGCAGCCGGATGACTACCATCCACGCGGCTTGGGCAACATCAATCTCAAAGTGCCGCGCCACCGACGGGATGACCAAGGCAATAGGCATACTGGACAACTGGACCAGCAGCTGGGTGGATGCCAAGCCAATCAGGGTTTCCCGCCGCTGCCGGTCGGTGCCCAGTTCCTTGAAATTGCCGATGACATTGAGCCGGCGCAACATTAAACGGGCGAATTCCAACCGGCCTCCTTATTGACGGGGACGCTGGCGGGACCAGCGGGTTGGGGCAGCCGGGTCGGGGTCTGCCGGCCCGGTGATTCAGAACGCCGGTCGGCTACTTGCGGAAAAAAGCCCGGTTTTTCTGCACATACTCCCGCCACTGGCCGGGAACGCCGAACTCGTCAAAGATGGCGTTGACCGGGCAGGCCGACTCGCAGTAGGCGCAATCGATGCAGTCATCCGGGTTGATGAAATACATCTCCGCGTCATCGGCGGTGTGGATGCAGTCCACCGGGCAGACTTCGACGCAAGAAGCGTCTTTGACCCCGATGCAGGGTTCGGTTATTACGAAAGGCATCAGTCCCTTTCCTCCCGGACGGTGGAGACCAAGGCCACTGTTCCGGTATCCGGGGGCGCGGTCGCGCCCTTGTCCTTAAGTAATGTAATTCTCAATAGACTTAACTATTTTGTCAAGTGATATTGCTTAATATATTATATCTATGTTATATATATTAAATCCTGTCTTGAGGTTACACTCCCCGATGGAACTGCGGGAAATTATCAGCTTTTACCATGTGGCCCGTCTGCACAGCGTTTCCAAGGCGGCCCGGCGGCTGGAATTGGGCCAGCCGACGGTGACCACCCATCTGCGAAAACTGGAGGACGAGTTCGGCATTACCCTCTTTGACCGCATCAAGCGCCCCATCCAGCTCACTTCCGAGGGGCATATCTTTATGGAGTTGATAACGCCCATTGTCGAGTCGGTGGACACGCTGAAAACCCAGATGGACTACACCGAGCGGCGGGGTTCCCTGCATATCGGCGCTTACCCGGACTTGGTTACTCACCACCTGCCCCGGCCCATCCAGTCTTTCCTGGGCTTTTACCCTGATGTCCGCTTGCAGTTGATGGCCCGTTCCTACGCCAGCCTGATTCAACTGGTCAAGTCCGGGGAGTTGGATTTGGCGATTTGCTCGCCGCCGCTGGCCGATGAGCCGTCCCTGGCCTTTTCGGAGCTGTTCAGCTACAGCGTGGTTTTGCTGACGCCGCCGGGACATCAGCTTTTGCAGAAACACCCCATCGGCCTCAATGACATTGCCAACTGGCCGTTGATTCTCTCCAGCCCGGAGAGTTTAACCCGGCGCAACCTGGAGCAAGCGTTCAAGGATAACGGCATCAGCTTTGATGTGGTGTTGGCAGTGGACCACGCCGAGTCGGTAAAGCAGTATGTGGAAATCGGGATGGGCGTCGCCATTGGCAACGACTTTACCCTGCATCCGGAAGACCACGACAAGCTGGGCGTAGTTTCCTTGGGGCATATTTTCCCGTCGTCGGTGGTTGGCGTCTGCACACTGAAGGGCAAGTTCTTGGGCCGGGCCGTGCGGAACTTCATCGACACTCTGGTCGAGCATCTCAGCGACTTTCAGGTCCACTTGGAGGAATGGGAAACACCGCATCCTGATGATGTGGGAAACCCATCAAGTCTGGTCAGCGTGGGGGACTGACCCGTTTTAGCCCGGAAGGTTCGCGAACCGGGTTAGTCGAAGCCGCCCCGGAACAGCTGTATCCGGGGCGGCATTTTTACGCAGTGTCCGCGGCATTGCCGGCGGATTTGCTGATGACTTCCCGCACCCGCCGCTCCAAATAGGGACGGGGCAACATTACATAGTGGCGGCACTTCAGGCATTGGATACCGATGTCCGCGCCCAAACGATAGACCTGCCACCGGTAACTGCCGCAGGGGTGGGCTTTTTTCATCCGCACTTCGTCGCCGATATGCAGGTTCAGAGCCATCCCTTTCCCTCAGCGTCCAGTAGGGCATTGATGGCATCCCGCAAGTGGGCGGCGGCGCGGCGAGCGGCCGGAGCGTAATCGGGGCCGGCCGATGCGTAGATAATGCTGCGGGAAGCGTTGATGATGGCGCGGCGGCCGCGGTGGTCGGTGCCGTTGCGGACGGATGCGGCCAAATCGCCGCCTTGCGCGCCAACGCCGGGGATGAGCAGGGGCAAGTCCGGGCAGGTTTTTCGGATGGCGGCCAACTGTTCCGGGACGGTAGCGCCCACTACCAAGCCCAAGTTGCCGCGCTGATTCCAGTCCCGGGCGGCTTGAGCCAGGTGTTCATAGACCGGGATTTGTCCGTAGGGAGATTGCACCGTCAAATCCTGCAAATCGGCCGCGCCGGGGTTGGAGCCGCGGCACCAGAGAAAAACACCCCGGGTTTCATCCTCGAGGAAAGGCAATACCGCATCAGCGCCGCCCCAGGGATTGACGGTAACAGCGTCAAAATCCCAGGCTTGAAACATTGCCCGCGCATAGGCCGCTGCGGAAGGGCCAACGTCGCCGCGCTTGGCATCGCCAATCAGCAGCACCGCCGGGGCCGCCTGCCGTATGTAATCGATAGTGGACGCTAGGGTTTGCAGTCCCGGCAACCCCATAGCTTCGTAAAAAGACAGGTTGGGCTTGTAGGCGCAGACCAAATCCCGGGTAGCGTCGATGATAGCCCGGTTGAACTCCAGGGTATCGGTAACCGGCAACCGGGACGGTTCCGGGTCTAACCCTACGCATACCAGACTCCGGTTGACTGCCGCCGCTCGCTCCAGCCTTTCCAGATAGCTAGGCATAAAATCCTCCCTTTAATACGCACATTATAGCCCCACGACGGCCGCCTATGCTATCAATGCCGACGGTTTGCCGCCATTGCCGCCCCTTGTTACCATTAACCGCAATCTTTAACCCCGGTGAAACCCGGTCGAGGCCGCCGTGAAACTCCATCCCCAACTGGTCGAAGCCCATTTTTTGACCCGCCTTAACCGCTTTGCCGCGTTAGTGGAAATGGAAGGGCGGGAGGTGATGGTGCATATCGCCAACTCGGGGCGGATGCGGGAACTGCTGGAGCCGGGCCGCCGGCTGCTGCTGACCCCGGCTCCGGGGGAACACCGCAAAACCCGGTTTGACTTGTCACTAGTGGACTTGGGGACAACGCTGGTTTCGGCGGACACCCGCCTGCCCAACGGGTTGGTGGCGGAAGCATTGGCCGCCGGTCGGTTGCCGCAATTTATAGAATATCCCGAGCTGCGGCGGGAAGTACGCTATGGGGACAGCCGGCTCGATTTGCTGCTGGACGGGCCGGGCGGGCGATGCTATGGAGAAGTCAAATCGGTAACCCTCGTAGTGGATGGAATCGGTCTATTCCCGGACGCTCCCACCGTCCGCGGCGTAAAACACCTCAAGGAACTATCCCGCGCCGTAGCCGAAGGCCACCGGGCGGCGGTAGTGTTTGTAGTGCAACGGGCTGACGCCGTTGCAATGTCCCCTAATGACGCCGCCGACCCGGCCTTTGGCGCGGCCCTGCGCGCCGCCCAAGCCGCCGGGGTCGAAATCTATGCTTACAACTGCGCGGTGTCTCCCTCTGAAATACGCTTGGCGTCCCCCTTGCCGATAAAGCTATGACCAGCCAAACCCGGGACGGCAATGCGCTGGCTGCGATGGATACGCCGCTGCGCCAAATTTACCAACGGCTTTACCAAGCCTACGGGCCGCAGGGTTGGTGGCCGGGCGACGGGCCTTTTGATGTGATAGTTGGGGCTATTCTGACTCAAGCGGTTTCCTGGGTTAATGTGGAGCGGGCGATCAGTAACCTCAAGGCGGCTGATGCCTGGTCTTTCCCGGCGCTGCATCGCCTGGCTCACTCGGAATTGGCGGCGCTAATCCGCCCGGCGGGATATTACAACGCCAAGGCGCGGAAGTTGAAAGCCTTTGCCGCCTATGTGGTGGAAAGGTATGGCGGCGATTTGGCGGCGCTGCTGGCGCAGGATACCCAAACATTGCGAGGGGAACTGCTGTCCCTTTACGGCATTGGCCCCGAAACCGCCGATGACATTCTGGTGTACGCCGCCGGCTTGCCGTCTTTTGTTGTTGACGCTTACACCATCCGCATCCTGAAACGGCTGGGGGTAGTTCCGACTGAGGGCAAGGAAAAGTATGGGGATTTTCAACGGCTGTTCCATTCGCAGTTGCCCCCGGATGCCGCTGTGTTCAACGAATTTCACGCCCTGCTGGACTGGCACGCCAAGGTTGCCTGTCGGAAAGTTCCCCAGTGCGGCGATTGCTGCCTGCGGGATGTGTGCTTGACCGGCCTTCGACTGACTGGCGGCTGACCCGGCCTTGCCAGCTGCCAATGCCCTGCGTTACCATAGCCGCAGCGGAACCAATCCCTTGCCAACCATCCTTTCAGGAGGGCAACCTATGGCAACCAATCGCACGGCTTATTCCTGCGTCAAGTGCCAGAACACCACTTATACCACGGACGAGTTTCGCGCCACCGGCGGCAACTTCGCCAAGTTTTTCGATGTGCAGAACAAGAAGTTTATGACGGTGTCCTGCAATCAGTGCGGCTACACCGAAATTTACCGGGGCGACACTTCCAAACTGGGCAATGTCGCCGACTTTTTCCTGGGCGGTTAATCCCTTGACCCGACAGCGGCGCGGCCGGGGGGCGGTCAGAACAAGGAACGGGACTGGCCGCCGTCCACATTGATACAGGCCCCGGTGATCAAGTCGGCCCGGTCTGAGGCCAGAAACGCCACCGTTTCCCCAATAGGTTCCGGCCAACCGAAACGGCCCATGGGCAAGTTGCGCCCGATGAACTCGCCCACTACTTCCGGCGGCTGGCTCTGCTGAAACCGATCCCAAGTGCTGCCGGGAAAGTCGATGGAGCCGGGAGCCACGCAGTTGACCAGTACCCCGTCGGACGCCAGTTGCAACGCCAGATGCTTGGAAAAGGCAATCAGCCCCGCCTTGCCGGTCATATAGTCAATGGAGCCGCCGTGTTCCCGCCCGTAAATCGAGGCAATGTTGATAATCCGCCCCCACTTCCGGGACTGCATATAGGGCAAGGCCAGCGTAGTTAGATACACCGCGCTGAACAGGTTGACCTCCAGCCCTTCCCGAAACTGGGACATCGTAGTTTCCTCGATGCGGGTTGAACCCCGCCGGCCGCCTACATTGTTGACCAGAATATCCGGGTGGCCCAGCCCGTCCACCGTCTCCTGATGGAAACGGTCCGCGTCCGTCTCTTTGGTAACATCCGCCGTCGTCCCCTGGACCCGGTAGCCCAAGCCGGTCAGCTCCTGTACCGTAGCCGCCAGTTGCCGCTCGTCCCGCCCGCAGATAGCGACTGGGCAGCCCTCTCGTCCCAAAGTCAGCGCAATCTGCCGTCCCAAACCCCGGCTGCCGCCGGTAATCATTGCCACCTTTCCTTGCAAGCCCAAGTCCATAGTTGCCTCCTGCTTGATTGGGGGAAATTACCGCCGCTACCCGGCCGCTCTGCTTCTTTCCCCGTGTGGTATTATTATGCCACTGATTTTCACCGGGCCGCCGGTCTTACGCCGGGGCGGCTCGCCGACGCGGAGCATTTAGCGCGATGATTAAACGGTTTTCCGTCCTGTATGTGGGGCAGATTGACCTGGACAATGTGGGGGCTGAGGGGACGCCGGCCAATGACCGGCGGTATCCCAACGAGCGGCTGATTCAAGCCTATGACCACGCCGTCGCCTTGGCGCAGCACATGGACGAGTTGGGCTTTTACTGTATGTGGACAGCGGAACACCACTTCCAGCGGGAGGGCTACGAGTGTCTGCCCAACCTGACGCTGCTGGGGGTGCATCTGGCCGGGCTGACTAAGCAGCTGAAGTTCGGGGCGGCCTTTAACATTGTCCCGATGTGGCATCCGCTGCGGCTGGCTGAGGATTTTGCCATGGCGGACATTCTGACCGGGGGGAGGCTGATTTTCGGCGTGGGCCGTGGCTATCATTCCCGGGAAGTGGAAACCTTTGGGGCGCCGGTGATTGACAATGACGCCAACCGGGAACTGTTCGAAGAGCAGATGGAGATTATCCAGAAAGCCTTTAACCAGGACTCCTTTACCCATAAGGGCAAGTATTACACCATTCCGCCGGAAGTGCCGTACCGGGGTTATCAGGTGCAGGATGTTACTCTGGTGCCGCGGCCGATCAACCGGCCGGTAGAGATGTGGCAGCCCATTGCCAGCGGCAAGACACTGGAGTATATCGCGCAGCGGGGCATCAAGGCGATGGTGGCCTTGACCGGGGAGACCTTGGTTGACCGGCTGTTTCACGCCTACCACGATGCGGCTAACGAGGCGGGCCGGTCGATAGACTTGGGACAGGATATGGCCTTGGGGTTCGGGTTCTGCCTGGACGCTACCCAGCAGCAGGCCATCGACCGGGTGCGGCCGTATCATGATGAACGGTACAAATGGTTTGCCCCTTTCGGGTTTGTGCGCTATACCGACGCGCAGGGGCGACCGTGGGGTACGCCGGGCGCGCCCACCGGGGTTCCGAAAATTGAGGACGGGGTGCAGCAAAAGGCGTGGTATTGCGGCCCGGGCCGGGATTTCGTGCCTTTCCTGCAAGAAGTGGAGGCGAAATATCCGGGGTTGGAGGACATCATCCTGCAATGGCCGGAGGGAATGCCCTGGGTGGAGTTCAAGGAGCAGTTGTCCCAGTTCGCCGCCGAGGTGATGCCGGCTTTTACGCAGCGGCCGGCGGTTGCTTTGGCGGGGGCTGACGGGAATTAGCGGCCGGGCCGCCGGGTGGCAAATCCGCATCATGTGGCGTTGGCCCGGCGGGGGCCGTATGCGCTGGCCCAGTGGCGGGAAAAGGAGTGGCGGCGGCGGAGTCGGCTGGATTTGTCCGGGGCGGCTTTGAGCGGGGTCAAGCTGCCGGGGGCGGACTTGGCCCGGGATGAACTGACGGCTATCGACTTGACCAATGCGGACTTGCGCCGGGCCGACTTGTCCGGCGCAAATCTTAATGGGGGCTACCTGTCCCGGGCCAACCTGCGCCGGGGCAATCTGCGGGATACCCAACTGCGGGGAGCGGCCCTGAACCGGGTCGATTTGAGCGGCGGGCAACTGCACAATGCCGACTTGCGGGGCGCGGACTTGTCCTTTGCCGACCTTTCCTATGCCGACTTGAGCGGGGCTAACCTGGCGGCGGCCGACTTGCGGGAAGCCAACTTTTTCCTGGCGGATTTGAGCGATGCCAACCTGAGCGATGCCGGCTTGACCGGGACGGTTCTGGATTTGGCAAATTTGACCGGGGCGGATTTGCGGCGGGCGTTGCTGGTGCGAACCCGGTTGGACAATGCCTTGCTCGAGGGGGCGGTTCTGGAGATGACGCTGTTCGGGGACTGCGATTTGAGTCAGGCGTTGGGGCTGGATAAGGCGCAACACCGGGGGCCGAGCAGTATCGGATTGGATACATTAGCCCGTTCCCAGGGGTGGATTTCCCCGGAGTTTCTGCGGCGGGCCGGCGTGGCGGAGTTGCTGATTGGGGTTCAGGGACAACTGGCTACTGCGGGTTTTGACCGGGTACTGTTGGTGGGGGCGGTCAATGACGGGGAGTTTATGGGCAAGTTGGAAGGGGATTTGCGGGCGGCGGGATTGGCTTGCTGGCAACTGGCGGTGGATGATGAAGCGGCTTTTACCGCTGAGGAGGGGGAGTCGCTGCTGAGTCGGGTGATTTACTACGACCGGCCGGTACTGGTTTGTTCGGAGGAAGCGTTGGGCAGTCCCTACGGGTGGCGGGCCTTTGAGCAGATAGCGCGGGATAAGGGAAAGGATGCGGTAGCGGTGGTTCTGGACGGGGGGATAGACGGTCGAGAGGATGATTTGGGCGCGGCTTTGCGGCGGGTTACAGTGGTGGATTTTAGCGGTTGGGAGGATGGGGAAAGGTATGGGGAGAGTTTGGCGCGGCTGCGGGCGGCCTTGTCCGGGGCAAGGGAAAGCGGGGCGTCCGGGCGGGATTGGCCGGAACCGATAGCGCCGCCGGGGGATTAGCCGGGGGCGCGGGTCGCGGCTAGGGGGCAATGGGGGTGGCTTTGTCGAGCATCAGGCAGGGTTCGCCCCATTGGCCGGGGGTGTTCAGGTTCCAAGCGTTGGGGTCGGTTTGGGGTTTGAGACGGATACCGTCATCGCCGCCATAGACCAGCATGATTACGCCATCGCCGGAGTCCTCGGCCAAGGCGGCCCAAGCCGGGCAAGGGCCGTCGCTTTCGTTCCAGCCGGTAACTTGATGCCAAGCGTCGACGCCCATAGGGTCAGCGGTGAATACCTGGCTGATGGGGCGGGGTTCTGATAGCAGGTCAAAGACCCGGTGCAGGGGCATCGGGCTGTTGTCGGTGGCGGTTACTTCCACGGCGTAGAGCATTTTTCGTCCGATTTGTTATTAGGATTTTGGGCAATTTTAAGGGAAAGAGTAAGGGACGGCAATAGGGGGATGATGGGGTTACAGGGCGATCGCAGATACTTGGCGACTTGCTTACCCTCATTCCGGCTTTCGGGGGAATGAGGGTTTTGTTATAGACGATAGCCCGGCCGGGGTAACCGGCCGGGCTACTGCATCTGCTGGATTTGCCGGGACAAGCCGGCCGCCGGGACGGTTCGAATAGCGGCTACCGGCGTTTTCTGCAAGTAGCATCGAAGTGGATTTGGACGCCCGCCCGGAACTGGTAATTGCCGCCGCTGCCCAGGTTCTCGCCGAAGTAAGGTATAGCCCAGCCTTGGGTAGAGCCTTCGGCAAGCGGGCGGATCCGGGCGCTACCCCGCAGACGCGCGCCAGCGGCGCGGCAGCCGGCCGCCGCTTGGGCGTTGGCGTCGGCTTGGCGGGCGGATATTTCCGACCAAGCCGCATACTTTTCAGCAGTGTCAACCGCATCGGGGCGACCACTCAAGTCAGTACTCCACAGCCCCTCGGCGTTATCTTGAGCGGTTTCGCGATTGGAGTTGACCGCCCCCGCCGTGCTGTGCAAGCCGGTCTGCAATACACACGGGGAATAAGGCGGATGCCGCTGCTCGTTATTAAAACCCGGGCACAACTCAAAGTTCCGGTACCGGATCCGCCGCCGCTTTCGTTCCTCCCGGGGGAATTCAAAGATGAGGTCGCGGGAGACGCCGGTAACGCCGGATTCGCCGTCGGTCAGGTAGCCCTCTTGGGCCGCCAGAAAGCCGCGGAAGTTGCCGCTTTCGCCGAAATAGACGGTGTCGTCCCGCTCGTTGCGGTCGCGGCCGGCGGCCCAGGTTTCGGCTTTGGTCCAGGTGTCGGACTGGTCGATGGCGCAGTAGATGGACTTGCCGCGGTTGGCGGCGAGGGATTCGAGGATAATGGAGACGCGGGCGTTGTCAGCGTCGGCCACGGCCGGGGACTCTTGCCAGTCGGAGCAATCCCAGGGGATGGAACGGGGGGCGGCCTCAGCCGCGCCTACATAGAACAAGCGTTCTGGGGGGGGGTAATTCGGAATTGGAGCGGGTGAGGGACGGTTCGGGGCGGGTGTCCCGGGCCAATCCGTCCCCGGCCAGGAACAGGGCAGCCAAGGCCAAGCCGGCGGCTAGAAGTCGAATCATAAGGATCTCTCCTTGCGGTAAGGTTGTGGCATAAGGGTAATGGACGGGGCGGGATTTGTCAATTGGGGATTTTGGGGGAATTGGGAAAGGACGGGGGAGTCTGGATTCCCGCTTTCGGGGGAATGACGGCAGGAGGGTGGGAATGACGGTTGCCAGATGTCAAGGATAACGGTTGCCGGAGGATGGGGTACGGCGGGGGAACTTTTGTAAAAGTTCCCCCGCGCCCCCTCAAAACTTTTGGGTTTGGGGATTCTGCGGGTTTTGAGAGGGGTTTAAGGCGGGCATTTGAGATTCCTCGGCTGCGCCTCGGAATGACATGGGGAGATGATGGGGAAGGGGTGGGGAGTTTGGGGAGTTTTTAAGGGCGGGCGGTTCTGGATTCCCGCTTTCGGGGGAATGGACTCGTCATTCCCCCGAAAGTGGGAATGACGATGGGGGAGGGGGAGGGACGATTTATATAGGGGATAGTCCTGGGCGGGGTTGGAGTTGTCGTTGAGGATCCTTTGGGGATGGCTTATACTGGCGACGGTGCGGCAGGGTTGAATTAGTCCGAGGCAGGGGAATGCAAGGAGGTTTGGCAATGGGATTGGGATTGAGGAGCTACCGGCCGTTGATTGCCGGGCGGACGCACATGGCGGCGGCGGGGCATTATCTGGCAACGGCGGCGGCATACCGGATTTTGGAGCAGGGGGGCAATGCCATTGACGCCGGGGTGGCGGCCGGGTTGGTCTTGAATGTAACGCTGCCGCAATATACCAGTTTTGGCGGGGTCGCGCCGATTATGGTACATCAGGCGGCGCGGGGGGAGACGGTTACTATTGCCGGGTTGGGGCGGTGGCCGCAGGCGGCCAGTGGGGAGTATTTCGAGGGGAATTATGGCGGCGATTTGCCGGCCGGGGTATTACGGACGGTTACGCCGGCGGCGGCGGATGCGTGGCTGGCGGCGCTGCTGGGCTACGGGACGATGACCTTTGAGCAGGCAGTTGCGCCGGCGTTGGAATTGGCAGAGGGCGGGTTTCCGATACCGCATTCGCTGCACCGGGCGTTGGTACGGGAGGAGGGGAAGTTTGCCAACGGGCGGCGGGACGCGGCGGCGTGGGCGGCAACGCGGGAGATTTTCTTTCCCGGGGGCAAAGCGCTGCCGGCCGGGGCGGTGGCAGTGCAGCGGGATTTGGGGCGGACTTTCCGGCGGTTGATGGCGGCGGAACGGGCGGCAGCCGGGCGGGAAGCCGGTTTGCAAGCGGCCCGGGATTTGTTCTACCGGGGGGAGCTGGCGGAGGAGATGGTGCGGTTCAATCGGGAGCAGGGCGGGCTGCTGGCAAGGGAGGATTTGGCCGGGTTTGCGGCTAAAGAGGAGCCGCCGGTGTCCATTGACTATAAGGGGACGGAGGTAGTTACTTGCGGGCCGTGGTGTCAGGGGCCGACGCTGGGGATGGCGTTGGGGATTTTGGCGGGGTTTGACCTGCGGGGGATGGGGCATAACAGCGCGGATTATCTGCATACGCTGATTGAGGCGTTGAAGCTGGCTTTTGCAGACCGCCATTCGTATGTGGGCGACCCGGATTTTGTGGAGGTGCCGATAGGGGGGCTGCTGAGCCGGGAGTATGCGGCGGAACGGCGGCGGGAGGTGAATCCGCTGCGGGCGTATCCGGAGATGCCGTATGCGGGCAATCCCTGGGCTTATCAGGGCGGGGGGAGCAATGGGCATAAGCCGGCGCATCCGGAGCCGGTGGGCGGGCTGGTGGAAGCGGATACCAGCTATGTTTGCGTAGTGGATCGGTGGGGGAACGGGTTTTCGGCGACGCCGAGCGACGGGATTGGGGGCGCGCCGATTACGCCGGGGTTGGGGTTTGCGCTGTCGTCGCGGGGGTATCAGACTTGGCTGGATCGGGAACATCCGGCTTGTTTGATGCCGGGGAAACGGCCGCGGTTGACGCCGAATCCGGCGATGGCGTTTCGGGAGGGGAAGTTGTGGATGCCCTTCGGGACGCCGGGCGGGGATGTGCAGTGCCAGGCGATGGCGCAGCTGTTCCTGAATGTGGCGGAGTTCGGGATGGACGCGCAGCAGGCGATAGAAGCGCCGCGGGTGGCGAGTTGGAGTTTTCCGGATTCGGGGTGGCCGCACGGCTACCGGGCGGCGGCGATGTCGGCGGAGGGGCGGATTGATGGGGATACGGTTGGAGAGTTGGCGCGGCGGGGGCATGAGGTGGAGGTGTGGGATGACTGGACGCCGCGGATGGGGGCGTTGTGCGCGATTATGATTGACCGGGAAAGGGGGACGCTGGAGGTGGGGGCGGATTTGCGGCGGGATAATTACGCGATGGGGCGGTAGGGGGAGATAGGAATTGAGAATTAGGAATTAAGAATTGGGGGAGGGTTGGAGCGGGATGGGCGGGGGTTAGGGATGGGGGGAGCTTACTAGCGGGCGGCGGCGGGGTGGGAAGCCGGAGGCCGCCCGTCTTGGGGCGGCCGATGCACCGAGGCCGGCCGGCTGATTTGCCGGCCGGTTTTTCTACAGCAAGCCCTCGGCGCGGACTTCCGCTAGGGATTGCTCGAAGGCGGCCAAGGTCTGGTCGATGTCCGATTCGGTGTGGGTAGCGGAGACGAGGAAGGAGTCGCGGCCCATAATGTCGATGCCGTTGTTCTGCATACTGCGCTTGAGGGCGGTAACGGCGGGGCGGCCGAGGGCGGCTTTGATTTCGGAGTGGGGCAGCGCGCAAACTTCTTGGTCGCTGGCGCAGTCAGCCAAGACCAGATGCAGCATTGAGGCGATGCCGTGGACGTAGCCGGCTACTTCCATTTTGCCGAGGACTTCGTTCAGGCCGGCTTTGAGGCGGTCGGCCATAGCGTCGGCTTGCTGGTTGATGGGCTGGTGGGCAATGGTTTCCAGACAGACGGCGCCGGCGGCGGCGGAGAGGGGGTTGGCGTTGAAGGTGCCGGGGTGATAGACGCGCTGGCGGTTGTCCCATTCCGGGTCACCGCGGTGGGCAATCATATCGATGATGTCGGCTTTGCCGCCGACAGCGCCGCCGGGCAGGGCGCCGGCGACGATTTTAGCCATAGTGGTCAAGTCGGGGTTGATGCCGTACAAGACCTGGGCGCCGCCGGGGGAGGCGCGAAAGCCGGTAACGACTTCGTCGAAAATGAGGATTACGCCGTGGCGGGCGGTCAAGTCGCGGAGGCCGCGCAGGTAGTTGGGAACGTCAAAAGGCAACTGGCCGTAGTGGGCGCCGGTGGGTTCGAGGATGAGGGCGGCGATATTGTCGTCCCGGTTCAGGGCGTCCGCGACGGCGTTCAGGTCGCCGGCGGGGACGATGACCATACTGCCCCAACTTGCTTGGGGGACGCCGGGGGCGGGACGGTCGGAGCCGGCCATCGCGTAGTCGTGCCAGCCGTGGAAGTGGTCTTGCAGTTTGATGACTTTGTCCTTGCCGGTGTAGGCGCGGGCGAGGCGCATCGCCATCAGGGTGGCTTCGGTGCCGGAGCTGTGGAAACGGACTTTTTCGACGGAGGGCATCAGGGCCTGGATGGCTTTGGCCCAGCGGAGTTCCTCGTCGGTGCAGGCGCCGAGGTGGGTGCCGCGGGTGATCTGTTCGGCGACGGCGGCGGCGATGGCCGGGTGGGAATGGCCGAGGAGGAGGGCGCCGTGGCCGGAGACATAGTCGATGTATTCGTTGCCGTCCACATCCCACTTGCGGGAGCCGGTGCCGTGGGTGAGGTAGAGGGGAAAGGGCTGGGCGTAGCGGTTGTCGTGGGTGACGCCGCCGGGAAAGATTTGGGTAGCTTCGGCATAGCGGCGGGCGGAGCCGGGATGTTTGGCGATGTATTCGTCGAGGATGGTGGGCATAGCAGTTCCTCCCGATGGGTTGGGCTGTGGTACTTATGATATACCATGGGGCAAGGGGTGGGAGCAGGAATGCCGGAATAAAAGCAGGATTGGCGGGGGATGCCGGATTAGGCGGAAACCGCGGCCGCGGTTTCCGCCTTGTCGGGAGAAGGGTTGGCAGGTCTGGCCATGTGGGTTGCCAAACACCGGTTGGTCAGCTGGCTACATCATGCCGGCTTTGCCCGGTCAGGCTGCCGATTACGGTTGCGCTACCTTGAGTTGGCTACTGGCGCCGGTTGGTATGGTTGCCATGCCGGCGGGTTGGCCCGGTGTTGCGACCGCGGTTGACCGTTCTCCAGTCAACCTGGGTTGCTCCGACTCCTGTAGGCTGGGGCTGCGGTTTGGTACGGCGGGTGGGATTTGCCGTTGGCCGCTGCTCCGGGTGGGGAATTACGGGGCCTTAGGCCGTTCCCCGGGGGTAGGAGTGTTGAGGCGTCCGGCAGTTGTTAGGCTGCCGGGGCCCACAGCGCGCTGTGAGGAGCTTATTAAGTTTTACGGTAAGCTTAGCGTAAGAACCCGGCGTCCCGGGGTCAGGTCAACCGTGACGGGTTTTATTATGGGGGAAGGATTGGGTGTTTGTCAAGGGGTGAATGGGATGAATTTTCTGTAATTAAGAATTGAGAATTAGGAATTAAGAATTGGGGGACGGTAAGGAGGTCTGGATTCCCACTTTCGTGGGAATGACGGTTGGAGGACGGGGATGACGGTTGCCGGAGGATGGGGTTACGGTGGGGGGGCGAACGGAGTAAGCCGGGTTACGCAATGCTGCCGGCAAAATTGTGTTAGTTGAGCTGTATGCCGGGCGGTCGCGGGGAGTGTTTTGATACCTAGCGGTCAATGGAAAGTTCGTCGATGGTTACGGGGCCGCCTGCGATTACATCCAGGGTAACCCGGCTGCCGCGCAACAGGTTCATCCCCAGCAGCGGTTCGCCTTTAGCTTCCAGAATCAGGATATTGCGCTGGCGTCCGTACCAAAGGGCCACGCCGCGCCAGCTATGCAGCCGTAGTTCCTGTCCGTCAGCTAGCCGCCCATCGATTTCCATGCCCGGCAACAAATCAAGTTGCCGCATAAGGTCAGGCGGCAAGAGCAAATCCCCGGTAAAACCGGTGTCTAAAACGGCCACAACCGACTGGAAGCGTCCGTCGAGTCCCAGCAGGTCGAGGGTAACCCGGGCTTGCCAGTTTTGAGCTACTCTCCCCCTAATCATCGTTGGGCCGCCACCCGGGAAGGTCGTAGGTGGTGGGATAACCAATGCGGCCGCCATAGGCAACAGCGTTGGGCTGGCGCTGATGCAACCGGTCGAAAGCAGCGAGCAACTCCGCGTCGATCTCGTAGTCGCCGCTGGCTACGTCGATGGCGATGAATTTTCCCTTTTCCTGCGGCTCGACCAAGGGCTTTATCCTTTCCCGGTAGATTTCTTTCGCCAAGTCGGTTACTTCGCCGAGTTGGTAATTGTCGAACATAGCATAGACTCCTTCGGCAAAGCCGTTCTGGTGGGGCAGTGAGCTGGGCAACTGCGGGGAGCGTTTTGACACCTAGCGGTCAGGGGGAAAGTTCGTCGATGGTTACAGGGCCGCCTTCCTGCATTTCCATGGTAACCAAGTTGCCCCACAGCAGCGACGTGCCGAGCAATGGGGTACTGTCCGCCTCCAGCACCAACACCAAGCGGGGACGGTCGTGCCAAGATACCGTGGCAAAGTAGGCGTTGCAGTCGAAGCGCATCCCGTTAGCCAGTTCGCCGACTACTTGCCCGGCGGAGGTCAAAGCGAGCCAGCGGATAACCTCTGACGGCAAAGTCAGGTATCCGTAAAACCCGGTGTCCAACAAGGCAGAGAGAGATAGCCGGCGGGTTTCGCTGCCGGTTACCTCGATTTTAATCAATGCCTCACGAGACTGCCCTACTTCCCCCCTAATCATAGCTGACCCGGGGAGCAAAGCCGCCAAAGCGGTATGCGGCGCGGGCGCCTACCCGCAGTCCGTAAATGACCGATTGCGGCCGCCGTTCCAGCAACCGCAGGCAGGCATAGGGGTCATCGGCGTCGATTTCATAGTCGCCGCTCTCAATGTCGATGGCGACGAACTTCCCCGACTCCTCCGGGGACAATAGGGGGAAGATCCGCTCCAGGTAAATGGCTTCTCCCCGAGACGTGATTTCACCCGGGGCGTAGTCAGCATAGGGCATATTGGCCTCTCTTTAGTTTATGGCGTAGCCCGGACGAAGGGCATTTTACGCCCGATATGCGGCGGCAGTTCCCGGGTGGATGGCGGGCTGGGACATATTGATGCCTTTCCCTTTATGGGTTCAGGGTTTAGCACTACATACTATATTACTAAACCCCAATTTGTGCTATCCTTAATTGAATTACCAGAGGGTTGAAAGGAAAGTTCCTTGACCGAGCGAATTTTTATCGGCGTGGCTTGGCCTTATGCCAACGGGTCTTTGCATCTGGGGCATTTGGCCGGGTGTTATTTGGCGGCGGATATTTTTGCCCGTTACCACCGGATGCGGGGCAATGAAGTGCTGATGGTGTCGGGGAGCGATACCCACGGCACGCCGATTACGATACGGGCCGACCAGGAAGGGATTAGCCCTGCCGAGGTGGTGGAGCGGTATCACGCCGAGTATCTGACGACCTGGGAGCGGCTGGGCATCGGGTTTGACTTGTTCACGCACACCAATACGGAAAATCACCAGCGGGTGGTTCACGACATCTTTATGGCGCTGCGGGAGCAGGGGTACATTTATACCGACACGATGCCGCTGGCTTACTGCGGTTGCTGCCGGCGGTTTTTGCCCGACCGCTATGTGGAGGGGGGGTGTCCCCATTGCGCTTACGAGCGGGCGCGGGGCGATCAGTGCGATCAGTGCGGGCGGACGCTGGATCCGCAGGAGTTGCATGACGCCAAGTGCATCCTGTGCGGCGGCGGGCCGGAGTTTCGGGAGTCGGAGCATTTTTTCCTGAAGCTGTCGGCCTTTCAGGAGCGGCTGCTGGAGTGGATCCGGGGGCAAGACCACTGGCGGGCCAATGTTTCCCATCAGACGCGGAGTTTTCTGGAAAGCGGGTTGAAAGACCGGGCGATTACGCGGGATTTGTCTTGGGGCATACCGATTCCGTTGGAGGGGTATGAGGGCAAGCGGATTTATGTCTGGTTCGAGGCGGTTATCGGCTACCTGTCGGCGGCGGTGGAGTGGGCGGCTAATAGCGGGCAGGGGGATAAGTGGCAGGATTTCTGGAAAGACCCGGAAACCAAGTCTTACTATTTTATCGGGAAGGATAACATTCCTTTTCATAGCATCATCTGGCCGGCGATGCTGATGGGCTACGGCAACGGGCTGAACCTGCCTTATGATGTGCCGGCCAACGAGTTTCTGAGTCTGGAGAATCGCAAGTTTTCGACGAGTCAGAATTGGGCGGTGTGGCTGCCGGATTATCTGGAACGGTATGATCCGGATCCGCTGCGCTATCTGCTGTCCATCAATATGCCGGAGACGGGGGACGCCGATTTTTCGTGGGCGGAGTTTGCGCGGCGCAACAACGAGGAGCTGGTCGCCACTTATGGAAACCTGGTCAACCGGGTGCTGTCTTTTACTTACCGCAACTTTGAGGGGCGGGTACCGGAGCCGGGGGCGTTGGACGAAAGGGATGCGGCGATTCTGGAAGCAGCCCGGGCCGCGCTGGATACAGTGGGGGCAAGTTTGAGCAATACCCGGTTCAAGGCGGCCATCGGGCAAGCCTTTGGGCTGGCGCAGGAAGCTAACCGCTATCTGGACGCCAAGGCTCCTTGGCGGGCAATCCGCAGTGACCGGCAAGCGGCGGCGACTACCCTTTACACCGCCTTGCAGGTGATTAACTGCCTGAAGGTCATCCTGACACCTTTCCTGCCGTTCAGTTCGCAAAAGCTGCACGGCTACTTGGGGTTTGACGGGGCGGTGGAACAGGAGCCGTGGGAGTTTGCGCCGTTGGTCGCCGCTGTTCAAGGCGGGCAGGCGTTGCGGCCGCCGGCACCCCTTTATGTCAAATTGGATGCGGTGGCGGTGGCGGCGGAAAGTCAACGGCTGGGCGCGCCGGCGGTATAGAGGGCGTTTTGACGCAGGGATTGGATCAGCAGACGGTTGCCATTTACGCCCCGGTGCGGGCGGGATTGGCACAAGTCGAGGCGAAACTGCGGGCCCTGTCGGATACGGCCATCCGGGAAATTCCGGAGATGGCGCCGCTGCTGAAGCATACGCTGTCCTATGGCGGCAAGCGGGTGCGGCCGGCTTTGACTTTGCTGGCGGCCAATTTTTTTCCCCAGGATGCGGAAAAGCCGGTGAATATGGCGACCGGGGTGGAACTGCTGCATCTGGCGACGCTGATTCACGATGACACGGTGGATGATGCCGATTTGCGGCGGGGGAGCGTGTCGGTGAGCGGGCGTTGGGGGAAGCCGGTGGCGGTGCTGTTCGGGGATTACCTGTTCGCGGCATCGGCGACGCTGGTTTGCGATACCGGGAATTTGCGGGTGGTGCGCCGCTTTGCCGAGACGATTATGGAGTTGGCGAGCGGGGAAATCATCGAGTATTTCAACACCTTTAATCCGCAGCAAGCCATCGACCGCTACTATGACCGGATCTACCGCAAAACGGCGTCGCTGTTTTGCACGGCGGCGGAAACCGGGGCGGCGTTGAGCGGGGCGTCTGAGGAGCAGGTACAGTCGCTGCGGGATTATGGGTATAACATCGGGATGGCGTTTCAGATTGTGGATGATTTGCTGGATATTCGGGGGGAGGAGCGGGAGTTGGGCAAGCCGGTGGGGAATGACCTGCTGCAAGGGGTGTTGACTTTGCCGACTATTCTGCTGCTGGAACGGTATCCGGCGGATAACCCGATAGCGGCTTTGTTTGAGAACCCGGAGCAGGATGGCAACTTGGGGCGGGCTTTGGAGCTGATTAACAATTCCACGATCATTCCGGAGTGCTTTGCCATTGTACGGGACTATTGCGATCGGGCGAACCGGGCGTTGGAGTTGCTGCCGGCGGGGGAATGCCGGGAGTCGCTGGAGTCGCTGGCGGATTATGTGCGGGAGCGGAGTAGGTAGCTCACCGGTATTGAGCGCCATTTTTGAGCAAGATCCCGGGCAATTCTGCCGGAATGGGAGATGAGTATGAGCGGACAACCCCAATTGTTTCGCATTGACCCCGAGAACGAACAGGCCGAGGCCATAGCGGAAGTGGACTTTGCCCGGCTGGGATTTCAGGAGCGGCGGCACATTCAAGAGTGGGTCGCCGCCAACCCCAGCATATTGGGCGAGGACTTGCTGATAATCGGCAAGGAATTCAGCGGTTTCGACCGCACTGCCGAGCGGCTGGACTTGCTGGCGTTAGACCCGGAGGGCAAGGTAGTCATCATTGAATTGAAGCGCGATGACACCGGCGCCGATGTTCACTGGCAAGCCATCAAGTACGCCAGCTACTTCCAGCATACTAACGCTGATGCCATTATCCGGATGCTGGCAACCTATCAGAAAGTCGGTGAACCGGAGGCGGAGAACCGGATAGTGCAGCACCTGCAAGATGGCGAACTTAGCGCATTGAACCGCGCTCAACGCATCATCATCGCCAGCCACCGTTTCGCGCCGGAAGTAACGTCCGCCGCCTTGTGGCTGAACGGAAATGTCCCCGGGCAAAGCCTGATTACCTGCGTCCAGTTGATACCCTACCACGATCCGGCCACCAACACCCTTTATCTGCAAGGCTCCACGATAATACCGCTACCCGGCGTGGAGGATTACGTGGTCAGCGTCGGTGAAGGCACTCGAATAAACCTTGGGGGAAGCGACAGCAGCTTCGCCGTCAAGCTGAACCAAGCTTTCGCCCGAAACAAAGACGACGAGGTTACACACTTTCTCAGGAATATGGGAAAGTCGATGGTTACCGGGTTGCCGGAAGCAATCAGGCCAGATAAAACCAGTAAGTGGGCGGGCGAGGGCTCCGGCCGTCGCTATTACCATTTCTGGTATTCCCGGCCGCCTTGGGGAAATTGGAGGCTGTCGTACCGGGTGAACTTGTACCCGGAAACGGAACCCGGCTACTGGCGGGCTGAGTTCGAGTTAAAGGGTTATCCCGGCGACGCGCAAAGGGACTTCACCGGGATAGAATTTCCGGTGGAATGCCTGGAATGCCGGATTGACTCCGCCGGCATTACGGCAACGGTCGGAACGGGTCAGCTGGACGAGGAGTTTAAGGGCAAGATAGCCGGGGTAGTTCGGAAATTCGTCGAGGAGATAACGCCCATAGTGGATGACCTGGGAAATGAGGACGATGGCAGCGTAGTCTGATTGAACCCCTACAGTCAGAGGATTCCGTCAGCCCAAGCTACTTGGCCGCCGATTAGGGTCAAGCGGGCTTGGGTGTTTTTTAGGGACGCCGCCTTGGCTTGGGGCAAGTCGGTATCCACTAGCACCAGGTCGGCTAACATTCCGGGCTTAATGATGCCTTTGCGGGTTTCCATTCCTTCGGCCCAGGCGCTGCCTTGGGTGTAGGCGCGCAATGCCGATTTAAGGGTTAAGCCCGGCTTGGGGGCTGCGGATTGGTCAAAGGGCAAGGGGCGGTCGGCGGCGGTGCGGCGGGTGAGGGCGCTGTAAAGGGCCGGCCAAGGGGACGGGTCAATGACCGGGGCGTCGGAGCCGAAAGCCAGGGGGATGCCGGCTTGGGACAGGGCGGATATGGGATAGAGATGGGGCAGGAGTTCGGAGGGGACTTGTTCCCGGTAGCTTTCGCCGCGCCAGTAGATAAAGCCGGGTTGGGTTACGACGGTTAGGCCGCGGCGGCACAGTTGGGTTAGCAATTGCGGGGGACATTCGGCGCAGTGTTCAAGGCGGTTGCGGGGAATGGGACGGGATGAGGCGGCGGGGATAGCCGGAGTGGGGACGGTCGGGATGGGGTGGGACATTGCGGGCAAAGCGGCTACGGCGGCTATAGATTCCTGCTCGACGGCGTGGATGGCTACCGGGAAACCCAAGCTAGGGGCGGCGGATACTAATTCGGCTAATTCGTCGGGGCCGGGATGCAAGGCGCCGGTGGTGAGGGTCAGCATTATTTTGGCGTGGCCCAAGCGGAGATAGTCGTCGCCATAGCCCCAGGACAAGCCGGCGTTGGCAAATTGGTTCAGGTTTGACGCTCCAGCCAGCATTGTTAGGCGGGGTTGGAAATGGCCGGCTTGGGTCAGGGATTGGAAGGTTTGCCAGTGGGAGGGGGAGTTGTGGGGGCCGGCATCCTGCACGGAAGTAATGCCGTGGCGGAGCAGCTTTTGGCTTAGCCGGCTGACGCTTTCCGCTAGTTCGGCCGGGGAGCGGGTATTGCCTAATTTGTCCCGCAACCAGGGGGACATTTCCAGCAAGATGCCGTTGGGTTCGCCGGTAGTTTCATCGCGGCGGATGACGCCCTCGGGCGGGTCGGGAGTGGCGGCTTTAATGCCGGCCAAGGTCAAGGCGGGGCTGTTCAGGATGGCGGCGTGGCCGCTGCGGTGTTCAAGGCGTACCGGATGGTGGGGGGCAACGGCGTCCAGTTCCCAACGGTTGGGATAGCGGCGTTCCGCCAAGGCCGCCGGTTCCAGTCCGTAGCCGCGGAGCCATTGGCCCGGCGGGGTGACAGCGGCGCGGCGGCGGATTGCTTGCTGCAAGGCGGCGATGGAGTTGACAGCCGGGGGGCGGCAATCCAGGGCGGTTAGGGCGGCGGCCGTAGCCAGGAGATGGCAATGGGCGTCATTCAAGCCGGGGATGAGGGTGTGGCCGCGGCAGTCGATAATTTCGGTTCGGGAATGGCGGAAGGGGCGGAGGTCGGCGTAACTGCCTACGGCTAGAACGGTATCCCCGGCGATGGCGACAGCGGCGGCTTGGGGCAAAGCCGGGTCAAGGGTGATGACTTGGGCGTTGACCAGGAGCCGGTCGGCTGGGGGGGACATTGCGGGCGGCAGCGGCAAGGGCGGGTGGGGTTAAGTTGCCGGGGCTAAGGCGGCCGTAGCGTGTTGTTCGTCGGCGTGGTAGGAGCTGCGGACGAGGGGGCCGGCGGCGACGTGCTTGAAGCCCATTTCCCGGCCGAGGCGGGCCAGTTCGGCGAATTCGTCGGGGTGGTAGAAGCGGTCAATGGCGATATGCTGGGCGGAGGGGCGCAGGTACTGGCCGATGGTGAGGAGGTCGCAGTCCACAGCGCGGAGGTCAGCCATCGTTGCTACTAATTCATCTTGGGTTTCGCCCATTCCTACGATGATGCCGGATTTGGTGACGGCGTCCGGGGCTAGGTCTTTGGCTTGGGACAGCAGGTTAAGGGAACGCTGGTAATCGCCTTTGGGGCGCACCCGGGGGAAAAGGCGGCGAGGGGATTCGATGTTGTGGTTCAGCACAGCGGGGCGGGCGGCCATTACCCGGGCCAAGGCATTTTTGGAGCCGGCAAAGTCGGGAATCAGCACTTCTACTTTGCAGTGGGGGGATTGGGCGCGGATGCGGTTGATGCAGGCGGCAAAGATAAAGGCGCCGCCATCGGGGAGGTCATCGCGGTTGACGGAGGTGATGACGCAGTAGCGCAAGCCGAGTTCCTGAACGGTGGCGGCGAGGCGGGCCGGCTCCTGCAAGTCCACGCCTTGGGGGCGGCCGGTGGTTACGGCGCAGTAGTGGCAGCGGCGGGTGCAGAGGTCGCCGAGGATCATAAAGGTGGCGGTGCCGCGTTCCCAACATTCGCCGATATTGGGGCAGTGGGCTTCCTCGCAGACGGTATGGAGCTGCTGGCCGCGCATCAGGCGTTTGAGTTCGAGGTAGCCGGGGCCGCCGGGCATAGTTACTTTGAGCCACTGGGGGAGACGGGGGCGGATGGAGGTAGTTTGCGGGCGGGCGGCGGTCATGGGCGTTTCCTGTATTAGATGAAGTCGATGGTTCGGGGGATTACCCGGCATTTTTCGGCGGCGATGATGGCGGCGATGACAGCAGCGGCTTGAGTCAGGCCGCCATCGCGGTTGATGACGCGGTAATGGTAATGTCTGACTTGGGCCAGTTCCTGCTGAGCGGTTTGGAGGCGGAGTTGGACTGCGGCGGCGGTTTCGGTCTGACGCTGGGTCAAGCGTTGGGCGAGTTCGGCAAGGGAGCCGGGGAGGAGAAAGATGGACAGGGCTTCGGGGGCCAGTTGGCGGACGGTGGCGGCGCCCTGGACATCGATTTTCAGGATGACATCCCGGCCGGCGGCGAAGCCCTGGCGGACCTGGCTGCGGGGGACGCCGTACCAGTGGCCATAGACTTGGGCGCATTCGAGGAACTGGTCTCTTTCCCGCATAGTGGAGAAGGTATCGGTATCCAGAAAGATGTAGTCGATGCCATCCTGTTCGCCGGGCCGGGGCGGGCGAGTGGTAGCGGTTACGGCGAAATGCCAGGGCTGGGGCAACTTTTTCAGTTCGGCAAGCACGGCGTCTTTGCCAACGCCGGAGGGGCCGGAGATAACGACCAGCAGCGGCGGGGCCGGGGCCAGTTCTTTGATGTCGATGGCGGCGGTCAAACTAACGCCGTTCCCCGTCGTTGGAGCCGCCGCGGAAGATGCGGCGTTGGGCGTCCATCAAGCGGCGGCCGACGAACATATCGCCCATACTTTGGGCAAAGGTGGGGAGTTCCTGATGGGGGTTATATTGGCGGGATTGGGCGCCGTAGTCGCCGGCGAGCCATTGGGCGCGGGCGTCCCGGGCGCGGACGAAAAGGTCGAGGATGGCGGCGGGGTCGAGGTTGTCGCGGTCAACCAGGAGTTGGCGGATGTCGTAGAGTTCGCGGATAAAGGAGTCAATCCAAGCAACGATGGGTTCGGGGTTGGAGACGCAGATGTCGCGGTGCATAATGGTGTCGCCGGCGGCGAGGCGGGTCAGGTCGCGGTAGCCGGTGGCGGCGACGCGGGCGATGTCGTCCCAATTGGCACTTTTGGAAGTGCAGGTTACGAGGGCGACGGAGAGCATAAAGGGGAGGTGGCTGGCGGCGGCGACGAAGCTGTCGTGTTCGGCGGCGCTGATGAAAAAGGGCTGGGCGCCGATGGCTTCGACCATAGTGGTGATTTCGGCGGCGGCCCGTTCGCCGGATTTGAGGCTGGGGGTGATGCACCAGGTTTTGCCCTGGAAGAGGTCGGCGGCGGCGTTTTCGGGGCCGGGGGTTTCTTTGCCGGCCATGGGGTGGCCGCCGATAAAGTCGATGCCATCGGGGAGGTATTGGTCAGCCCAATCCATAATTACTTTTTTGGAGCTGCCGAGGTCGGTGACGACGCAGCCTTGGGGCAGGTGGGATGCCAAGACCTCGAGGACTTCCTGCATAGCCATAATGGGGGTGGCCAGGACGACGATGTCGGCGTTGTCAATGGCGTTGAGGAGGCGGTTTTCCATTTTGTCGAAGGCTTTGGTACGCTGGGCGGCGGTACGGACGCCGCCGCTGGAGTCGGTGCCGACGATTTCGAGGTTGAGGAGTTGGGATTGGCGGAGGGCGAGGGCGAGGGAAGTACCCATCAAGCCGGTACCAACGATAGCGATTTTCGGCATTTGCCTAACCTCCGGGGCCGGGGAGTTTGGCCAGTGGGGGATGATCCGGGTTTTATCTTACCACTGTTTGGGGGATGGGGAAACGGGGAATGAGGGGCAATTCGGCGGGTGGGGGATACCGGTATTGGCGGAACCCCTTGGCCTAAGGGGTTCCGCCCGTCGCGGAAGGTGGTTGGCGAGTCTGGTCATGCGGGTTGCTACGCCGGTTGGATTCCTTGCTGCACATTCCGGTAATGCCCGACCAGGTTGCCGATTACGATAGCGCGACCTTGGATTGGCTACTGACGCCGGTCGGTATGGTTGCCGTTCCGGCGGGTTGGCCCAGTCTCGCTACCGTTGGTTGACCACGCTCCAGTCAACCCTAAGCTCGAACTCCTATCAGGATGGGGCGGCGGTTTGGCGGCTAGTGGGATTTGCCGTTTTCCGCGCGCTCCGGATGGGGGTTTGGGGGCCTTAGTCCCGTGTCCCCGGGGGGGAGTTGAGGCGGCCGGCGGCGGATTAGGCGGCCGGGCGCCCACAGCGCGCTGTGGCGATAAAGCAACGGTAAGCTAGCAAATCGTTTAAGTCCCTGCGTCCAGGGGCCGGGTCTGACCTCGACAAGTTTTATTGTGGGGAATGGTTTGGGAAATGTCAATATGTTTTAAGACGGATTTTCGGATGTATTTTAGGAAAGACGGCGGGGGAACTTTTACAAAAGTTCCCCCGCGCCCCCTCAAAACTTTTTGAGTTGGGGGCCGGGATGGTTTTGCGGGGGCGGGAGGTGTGGTATAGTTAGGGGGCGGGAAAGACTATTAAGGGTCACCGGAGGGGGTAGCAACCGTGACGACGCAAATTAACGATATTCATGACCTGCTGCGGTTGCTGGAGGCGCGGCCGGATTTGGCGGCGGAGCTACGGCAGCGGGTTTTGACGCCGGAGTTGCTGGCGATGCCGGAGCAGCTGGCGGGGCTGACGGAACGGGTGGACGGGTTGGCGGAGCAGATGTCCGGGCTGACGGAACAAGTGGCGGAGCTGGGGCGGCGGCTGGAACAGTATGCGGCCATCCAGGAGGGGATGGGGCGGGAGTTGCGGGAATTGGGCCGGCAGTTGCAGGAGCTGAGCCGCCGGCTGGATGAGTTTATCCAGGAGCAACGGGAGATTAACCGGGAGCTGCGGGAGCTTAACCAAAGGCTTAGCCAGCGGCTGGATGAGCTCAGTCAGCGGCTGGATGGGGTCATCCAAGAGCTGCGGGAGTTTAAGGAGGAGCAGCGGGAGTTTAACGGACGGATGGAGGGGCGGGTGAATACGCTGACCGGTCAGGTGGGCAATTTGAGGGGCGAACGGTATGAGCGGCGGTTGAAGCGGCGGCTGCCGAATTTGCTATGGTCCCGCTGTGGGTTGGATGATTGCCAGTTGCTGCAGGACCCGGAGGAGAACTTGCCGCCGCAAATGCTGAATGCGCTGCGGGGACAGCAGCGGGATGGGAAAATTACGGGGGAGGAGTTGGATCATTTGCAGGAGGCGGATTATATCGCCCGGGCGCGGAGGATGGCGGATGGGGTGGAGCGGTATGTGGTGGTGGAGGCGGCGTTGACGGTGGATGACCGGGATATTGAGCGGGCGCGGGGTCGGGCGGCGACGCTGGAGCGGGTTACCGGGGTGGCGACGCTGGCGATGGTGGTGGGGGAGACGGTTAATGCGCCGCAGGAGAGCCGGGCGCAGGAGCATGGGGTGACGCTGCTGCTGGTGGATTCGTAGGGGAATTGAGCGGGGGAAAGGGTTGGGCGGGTTTCCCGGCTGGGCCGGGAGACCCGCCTTTTTTGTGGGTGGGGGGTTAGCGGCGGCGGACGCGTTTGGTGCAGACGCCGACCCAAGTGCGGCTTTCCCGGGCTCGCCGTTTTTTCACTGTCTGCTGCGGATTCGGATGGTCCTCAATCAGGTAAAACCAGCCCAAGTTGGCCCCGGCATCACTCACTCCCGAGCCGCGGTCACGGTTGTGGCCGGGGCCGAAATCGGCGCTGCCGGGGACATATTTCCCGCCCCGGGCCCGACAGGCGGCGATGGCCCGCGCCTCGGCCATGGCGATCCATTGAGCCTCGGTGCGGAACCCGCCGCCGGCTTGACGGGGTGGATCAACATTGTGGGTACGGACGCCGGTTCGCCAGTGGACCCTCCAGTCGGTATTTCCTTCATCACTTTCGGCGCCATAGATGCCCCGGGACCGTTTCTGACTGTCGCCGACGGACCAGGCTTGGAGCCAGCTGCCGTGCGTACCGCCAAAGGGGGTGCAAAGCAGGTTGCCGGGATTGGCGGCGTCATCCGGGCAAGTGTCGGTATCGGCGGAGCCGCTGCGGACCCGGAAGCGCACGGTTTTCTTGCCGCGGCGTTCCTCCCGGGGAAACTCAAAAATGAGGTCGCGGGAGACACCGGTAACGCCGGATTCGCCATCAGTAAGGTAGCCCTCTTGGGCGGCGAGGAAGCCGCGGAAGTTGCCTTGCTGGCCGAAATAGACGGTGTCGTCCCGTTCGTTGCGGTCGCGACCGGCAAGCCAGGTTTCGGACTTGGTCCAGGTGTCGGACTGGTCGATGGCGCAATAAATGGACTTGCCGCGGTTGGCGGCCAAGGATTCGAGGATCATCGAGACGCGGGCATCCTCGGCGTCAGCAACGGCCGGGGTCTCTTGCCAGTCGGAGCAGTCCCAAGGGATGGAACGGGGGGCGGCTTGCGCGTCCGGGGTAGGACTGGCGGTGATGAACAGTCCGAAGGTCAGGGCGGACAGGATTAGGATGGCAATAGGTAGTCGGAACATAGCAATACCTCGCGGCGGCAACGCTTTTTAATGCCGGTGGAAAACCGGTAAAAACAGGGTAAAAAAGGGCGTGATTTTTGCTTGACAAAAATCACGCCCTTTTTTGAGATTTGGGGAAATTGGGGTGGGGTTGGCGGCTGGGGGGAATTCGCGAAATTTTTTGGTTTTTGGGGAGTTTTTGACAGCGGGCGGTTCTGGATTCCCACTTTCGTGGGAATGACGGTAGGGAGGACGGGGATGGCGGTTGCCGGATGGGGGGACGGCGGGGGAACTGTCACATAAAGTTCCCCCGCGCGCCCTCAAAACTTTTTGAGTTGGGGGATGGCTGGTTGTGTTGAGGGGGTTGCGGGGCGCGGTGTTTTAGATTCCTCGGCTATCGCCTCGGAATGACATGGGTAACAAGTTTGGAGTGATATAGGTAACAGTCAGTACGGGGGAATGATGGAGATACGGCGGTAGCGGCGGGCGTTAGAGTGGTTGATTCGGGGGTAAGGGCAGGGTTGACTAATTTGGCGGGTATCATTAGGATAAGCCCATAAGTAGGGATGTGTGGGAAAGGGGCGGGATTCAGCGGCGGCGGTTTAATGCCGGGCGGTCGAGGACAGGGAAAGCGGAAACACCGGTATCCAGCGGCTGCGGTTTAATGCTGCGGATGCGGGCGGCGGTTTAATGCCAAGGGATATGCGGGTTGCGGTTTAACGCTACGGGATACGCGGAGGGATTGTCGGATGCAGAATGATGACGCTAACCAGACTTTGACGGCGGCCGCCGGGGCGAATGGCGGCGCTCAGCCTTATATTGCGGTCAAGTCGGTGTGGAAGGTCTTTGGCCGCAATCCGGAGCGGGTGCTGTCCCCGGAGCATAACTACAAGGACCGGGATACGGTCCAGAGCGAGCTGGGCAATTTGGTGGGGCTGCGGGAGGTGAGTTTTGAGGTGAACCAGGGGGAGACCTTTATGATTATGGGTCTTTCGGGGAGCGGGAAGTCCACGATGGTGCGTTGCCTGCTGCGGCTGATTGAGCCGACGAGCGGCCAGATTATTATTGACGGGTCGGACATTACCCAGATGTCGGACAATGAGTTGGTGGAGTTCCGGCGGCGGAAAATCGCGATGGTTTTCCAGCATTACGGGCTGATGCCGCACCGGAATGTCCTCGACAATGCGTCCTGGGGGCTGGAGATTCAGGGGGTGGGGAAGGAGGAACGGTACGAGCGCACCCGCAAGACTTTGGAGCTGGTGGGCTTGGGCGGTTGGGAAAACTCTTATCCCCGGCAGCTGTCCGGGGGGATGCAGCAACGGGTGGGGCTGGCCCGGGCGTTGGTGGTGGATACGGATATTCTGCTGATGGATGAGCCGTTCAGCGGTTTGGATCCGTTGATTCGGCGGCAGATGCAGGATGAGCTGCTGAACCTGCAAAGCGAGCTGCACAAGACCATCATCTTTATTACCCATGACCTGAACGAAGCGTTGAAGCTGGGGGATCATATCTGCATCCTGAAGGGCGGGGAGGTGTCGCAGATTGGGACGCCGGAGGATATTGTGCTGCGGCCGGAGGATGAGTATGTGGGGGAGTTCACGCAGGATGTGCGGCTGGAGAGTGTGCTGACGGCGGGGAAGGTGATGGTGGGGCCGAAGGCGACGGTGATGGGGCATCAGGGGCCGCGGGCGGCGCTGCATACGATCGGGAGCAGCGATGGGGATGTGGCGTGGGTGGTGGATCGGCGGGAGCATTATTTGGGGATTTTGTCGATCAGCGGGGCGGAAAGGGCGCTGCGGGCCGGGGTGCATCGGTTTGACCAGGCGTGGGAGTTTGTGGATCAGGAGTATGCGCCGGTTTTTGCGGGGACTACTTTTGAGGAGCTGATCCCGCGGGCGATGGGGAGCGATTATCCGATTCCGGTGGTGGATGAGAATAACCTGCTGCTGGGGGAGGTACATCGGAGCGCGCTGGCGGAGGCGTTGGCGGAAACTTCGGCGGTGGAGCAGGATTATGAGGCTAATGCGGCGCTGAATGCGGCGCTGGCGGCGGAAACTGCGGCGGAGGCGGCGGTTGTTGAGGAAGGAGCGGGGGAGGCGGCGGCAGTGGGAGAGGGTTAAGTAGGAGGCGGGCCGGAGCCGGGCGTTAAGCGGCGTTGGGCGAGCAAGGGCGGGCCGGAGCCGGGCGTTAAGTGGCGTTGGGCGAGGGTTGGGATTGACCGGAAGGGAGGGTTATGACTACTGAAACGATAGTCCCGGAGTTGAGTCTGCCGGAACGGGTTGCCACCCTGGAGGAGGGGTCGCGGCATCTGTCCACCCGGGAAGACGCGCAACGGGACAAGGCGGAATTGATAGCCGCGGTCAGCGAGGTGCGGGTTGACCTTACGGCTACCATCCAACGGGTGGAGAATGAAGCCGAACGCACTAAAGCCGAGCTGATGGCGGCCATTGAGCAGACCCGCCAGGATTTTGGCGCCGCCATCCAACGGGTGGAGAACGAAGCGGAACGCACCAAAGCCGAGCTGATGGCGGCTATTGAGCAGACGCGCCAGGATTTTGGCGCCGCTATCCAGCGGGTGGAGAACGAAGCGGAACGCACCAAAGCCGAGCTGATGGCGGCCATTGAGCAGACGCGTCACGATTTTAGCACCGCTATCCAACGGGTGGAAACCGAAGCGGAACGCACCAAGGCCGAGCTGATGGCGGCTATTGAGCGGGTAGAGAGCAACTGCACCGCCGCCATTAAACAGATGGAAAGCAACTTTAACGCCGCCCTTGAAAAAATGCGTGGGGATTTCAACGCCGACCGGGAGCGGATGCAAGGGAACTTCAACGCCGCCCTAGAGCAGGCGGTGGGGAACTTCAACGCCGACCGGGAGCGGATGCGTGGGGATTTCAACGCCGCTCTGGAGCAGGTGGTGGGGAACTTTAATGCGTCTATGGAACGGGCGGAGGCCCGGGCGGCGAAGGCGCAGCTGAATGCTAACCGGTGGATGGTGGGGACGATTATTGCGGCGATTGGGGTGGCGGTTGCGCTGACCGCCGCGGTCGAGAAACTTATTTCCTGAACTTGAAACGAGGGACAGATCCCAGTTTTTGGGAGGCAGTTATGACGTCTTTGACGACCCGAGAAGATTCGGATCCGGCGGCTGCGGAACAGCAGCAGGAGGCGGCCGCGCCGTCTTTGTTGGCTACGCTGCAAGGCTTACCGGCCCTTTACAAGGCGGGGGCCGGGTTGGCGGCGGTGGTGATTGTGGCGATCGCCTGTTATGTCATCTGGGGGCCGTTCGAGTTTCGGGGGGAGACGATGGAGTTTCCGACCACCGTGTCGACGCGGGCGGTGGAGACTACCGGGGGCGGGACGATCGAGCTGCGCCATACGATACGGGATGTGAGTTCGGAGGGCATCGACGACGGGGTGCGCTGGCTGAATGACCGGCTGCGTTTCTTTTTTAACGGGATTAAGTCGGGCGTTACCTATGCCCTGGTGTATATTTCCAACTTCCTGCAATGGGTGGCGTGGCCGGCGATTGTGCTGGGGTTGGTGCTGCTGGCATACGCCTTGGGCCGGGGCAGCGTGGCGGTGTTCACGGCGGTGGCGCTGCTGTTTATCGGCTTTATGGATATGTGGGCGGACGCCATTGACACCATTGCTTTGATGGTGGTAGCGGTGGTGGTGTGTATGGCCATTGGCCTGCCGCTGGGGATACTGGGGGCGCGGAGTCGGATGGCGGATAACATTATGCGGCCGATTCTGGACGGGATGCAGACGATGCCGAGCTTTGTCTATCTGCTGCCGGGTATCCTGTTTTTCGGACTGGGGCCGGCAGCCGGCATTTTTGCCACGCTGATCTACGCGGTGCCGCCGGTGATTCGGTTGACTAATTTGGGGATACGGCAGGTGTCGGCGGAGACGGTGGAGGCGGCGCGTTCTTTCGGGGCGTCGCCGCGGCAGGTGCTGATGAAGGTTCAGATACCGATGGCGCTGCCGACGATTATGGCGGGGATTAACCAGACCACGATGATGGCCTTGGCGATGGTGACGATTGCCAGTTTGGTGGCGTCCGGCGGGTTGGGCGACCCGGTGCTGCGGGCGTTGCAGAAGCAGGAGTACGGCACGGGGGCCATTGCCGGGCTGGCGATTGTTTTCCTAGCGATTGTCATTGACCGGCTGACGCAGGCGGCGGCGGGACGGCAGCAGCGTTCGCTGAGCGCCGGGTAGTAGCCGGGGCAAGGCGGGAGAATCCTAGATGACCACTACTGCCATAACTATCGAGGTGGACGCGGTTGCGGCGGCGGCTTATGCCGCCGCAACTCCGGAGGAGCAGCGGAAAATGCAGGCAATGTTGAGCTTGCGGCTGCAAGACCTTACCGGTTCGCCGGTCAAGTCGCTGCGTAAAACGATCGACAGGATGAGCCGGGAGGCTCAAGAAAATGGGCTGACTCCGGAGATTCTGGAGTCGATTTTGCGGGATGAAAATGGGGAGTGACCTGCGGGTGGTGCTGGATACGAACCTGGTAGTCAGCGCCGCTTTATTTCCCATTTCCATTCCTGGTCAAGTTCTGGATTATGCCATTGGGCAGCGGGCAATACTTGTTTCGGCGGCCACTTTCGCCGAACTGGTTGAAGTTCTATGGCGGCCCCGATTTGACCGCTATTTGCGGGAGGCGCGGCGTCGGGAGTTACTGAATGATTTGGAGCGGGTAGCCATTATGATTCCCATCACCCACGCCATTACCGCTTGCCGCGACCCTAAAGACGACAAGTTTCTGGAACTAGCGGTAAGTGGCAACGCTACCCACATCATCACCGGCGACAACGACCTACGGGACTTGCATCCTTTCCGCAACATTTCTATACTGTCCCCGGCCGCTTTTTTGACGGAGCAGATTGGTTAATGCCATTTTCCATCGCCTTGACGGTTCTGTGGCATTGTTGCGGGGGGATTTGACAGGGGGCGGGGATGCTGGTAACATTGCCGAAGTTTGGGCTGGATCAGCTGGCCCGGAATACTAAATTTACAGGTTTAAGGAGGAAGTCGGTTTTGTTTGCCAAGTATCGGGTATTCATTTTTATGGCGGCGGTAATGGCGTTATTCGCCGTAGTCGCCTGTGGGGCTCCGGCGGCCGCGCCGCAGGTGCAGGAGGTAGTGCGGGAGGTTCCCGTCGAGGTGGAGCGGGTGGTGGAGGTCGAGCGGGTGGTGGAGGTTCCGGTCGAGACCGTGCGGGAGGTGGTGAAGGAAGTCCCGGTTACCGAAGTGGAAGTGCAGGAGGTAATCCGGGAGGTGCCGGTGGAAGTGCCGGTAGAGGTCATTAAGGAAGTGGAAGTGATGGCGCCGGAGGGGCCGAAAGAGACCATCATTTTCGGGGACTTGAACTGGACCAGCGCGCTGCTCCAGAACCGCATTGCCCAATACATTGTGGAGAAGGGCTACGGCTATCCCACGGATGTGAAGTTCGGTTCCACGTTGCCGTTGTTCCAGGGCTTGCAGAACGGCGATACCGATGTGGCCATGGAAATCTGGCTGCCGAACCAGCGGGAGGCTTGGGACAAGGCCCGGGCCGAGGGTGCGGTGTTGTCCGTTGGCACCAGCCTGGGCAATGACTGGCAGTCGGCGTTTGTCATTCCGGCTTACCTGCAAGAGCAGTATCCGGAACTGGACAGCGTCGAAGACCTGAAGGATGACCAGTTCAAGCAGTTGTTCGCTACGGCGGAGACCGGGGGCAAGGCGCGCTTGGTGTCCTGCATCATCGGTTGGGCTTGCGAGGAAGTGAACGCCGCGCAGATTGAGGGCTACGACCTGCTGGATCATGTGGAAGTTATCAACCCGGGCGATGGGGCGGCGCTGAATGCCGACCTGAACGGGGCGTATGAGCGGCAGGAGCCGTGGCTGGGGTATCAGTGGGGTACTAATGACCCGGCGTTGGTGCTGGACTTGGTGCGGCTGGAGGAGCCGGAATACACCGACCAGTGCTGGTTCACGACGAAGGCTTGCGCGTATCAGGATGCGACGGTGCTGATTGCGGTGAACCCGGATTTGCCGGGAGAGGCGCCGGATGTGGTGGAGTTCCTGCGGAATTGGGACTACAACATCAATGTCTATAAGGAAGCGGCCCGGTGGGCTACCGAGAACCCGGATGCCTCGAATGAGGAGACCGCGATTTGGTGGTTGAGCAGCAAGGCGGACATCTGGGAGGCTTGGGTTACGCCGGAAGCGGCGGCGGGCGTCAAGGCGGCGCTGGCGGCCGGTGAATCCGCTGACGGCTGGCCGGAGGGCTAGGCTTTAGCGGGAAACCGCGGGAAGCATTGGGGGGACGGTCTTTCCGACCGTCCCCCCTTTTCTATATGCAATGGAGGGGTATATAATGGATTTGGGGAGTAAATCCGGGGTGGGTTCACGCTAACGCTGGGGCAAGGCAGTCGATTGTCCAGGTCATTCCGACCGCGGGGAGGGATCTAAAAGTCTGGCAAGGAGTCAAGGGCGGGCATTTTAGATTCCTCGGCTATCGCCTCGGAATGACATAGGGGGTTGCGGTGGGAATGACAATAACGAGGGTTGCGGCGGGAATGACCTGGCTATAGCGTTGGTTATCCGGGGTGTCAATGATTCGGGTGAACGCGACCTAGTTTTGAGGAGGGACAGTTATGCGGGGCAACGGGCGGGTTATGGTTTTGATGGCGGCGATGGCGTTCCTGCTCATAGTGGCGGCGTGCGCGGCGCCGCAGCGGGAGAAGGCGACGATTATTTTCGGGGATCTGAACTGGACCAGCGCGCTGGTGCAGAACCGGATTGCCCAATACATCGTGGAGAAGGGGTATGAGCATCCGACGGAGGTGAAGTTCGGGGCGACGCTGCCGCTGTTTCAGGGTTTGCTGCGCGGCGACACCAATGTGAGTATGGAAATCTGGCTGCCGAACCAGGAGGAGGCGTGGGAGAAGGCATTGGCGGACGGGGCGGTGGTAGCGGTGGGGGACAGCTTGGGGACGGATTGGCAGTCGGCGTTTGTCATCCCGGCGTATCTGCAAGAGCAGTATCCGGAGTTGGACAGCATCGAGGACTTGCGGGAGGAGCGGTTCAAGGAGCTGTTCGCGACGGCGGAGACGGGGAGCAAGGCGCGGCTGGTGTCGTGCGTTATCGGCTGGTCTTGCGAGGAGGTGAACGCGGAGCAGATTAAGGGCTACGGGCTGCTGGATCATGTGGAGGTTATCAATCCGGGGGACGGGGCGGCGATGAATGCGGACCTGTACGGGGCGTACGAAAAGGGGGAGCCGTGGCTGGGCTATCAGTGGGGGACTAATGATCCGGCGCTGCTGCTGGATTTGGTTCTACTGGAGGAGCCGCCCTACAGCGAGGCGTGCTGGGAAAGTACCAAAGCGTGCGCTTATGAGGAGTCGCGCATTATCATTGCCATTCATCCGGATTTGGAGGAGCAGGCGCCGGAGGTGGTGGCGATGCTGCGGGAGTGGGGGTTTGACGCCGGGATTTACCGGGAGGTGGCGCAGTGGCTGGAGGCGAACCCGGATGCGTCGAACCGGGATGCGGCTTTGTGGTGGCTGGAGGGGAATGGGGAGCTTTGGGGGGCGTGGGTTACGGCGGAGGCGCGGGATAAGGTGCAGGCGGCGTTGGCGGCGGGGGAGATTCCGATGGGGTGGCCGGAGGGGTAGGTTTTAGCGGCGCGGAAGTGGGGTGAAGGTTTTTTGTGGGGGACGGTCTGGGGAGGGCTGTTCCCCCTTTGCTTTGTTTGGGGGCGGCGAGTGGTATAATGGCGGCTGATTTGGGCTTGGTTACTTTTGGAGGGAGGCGTTTGATGACTGGGCTGGAGCCGATGTTGGAGCCGATTGCCGAGGCTACGCTGGAGACGCTGAAGGGGATACCGACGCAGACGCTGATTGACGGGCTGTGGGTGATGGGGTGGCCGATGAGCTACATTGAGGGGGCGCGGCCGTTGCAAAAGGGGCAGCAGATGGCGGGGCGGGCGGTGACTTTGCGCTTTGTGCCGCATCGGCCGGATTTGGCGCAGGATAAGCCGAAGGGGGAGCAGTCGGCGGAGTATGTGGCGATTGAGTTGTGCGGGCCGGGGGAAGTGCTGGCGATTGACGCGATGGGGTGGACTTACAGCTCGATCGGCGGGGACATCAAGTTTCTGCGGTTGAGTCAGCGGCAGGTGGGCGGGCTGGTTACGGACGGGTCGGTGCGGGACAGCAATGTGCTGCTGGAGTATGGGTTTCCGGTCTATTCGGCGTCCACTACGGCCAAGCAGGGGCCGGCGGAGTTCTGGCCGTGGCAGGTGAATGACGCGATTCAGTGCGGCGGGGTTTTGGTCCGGCCGGGGGATGCTATTGTGGGGGATGATGACGGGGCGGTGGTGGTGCCGCGGGCGGCGGTGGAGCAGGTAATCGCCATTGCCCACGAGCGGGAGGAAGTGGAGGCGGTCATCAAGGCGCAATTGGAAGTGGAGCGGTGTTCGCCGGGGAAGTACTATCCGTTCAACGATTTGACCTGGCAGTTGTTTGAGGAAAAGACCGGCAAGAAACGGCGGCAGTAGGGGTTAGATTTCGGACCGTTATTGCTGGACTAAAGGGAATCCAGGGCGTGTTCACGCTAACGATTGGGCATTGCAGTCAATCAGCCTGGTCATTCCGAGGGATAGCGAGGAATCTAAAAAATCTTGAGAGGAAGCAAAAGCGGGCATTTTAGATTCCTCCCTTTGGTCGGAATGACATAGCCACGTAAATCGGTTCCTCGGACTGAAATTCATTAGTGTGAACACGCCCTAGTATGGCAAATGGTCTTGGGGCGGGATTTTCTGGATTCCCACTTTCGTGGGAATGACGGTTATACCAATTTTCAGCAGACAGGAGGGCATTATGGCGCGACTACCTTTAGCCAGCCGGGAGAGTGTACCGGAGGAGCAGCGGGAAGCCTTTGACCAAATCGTGGGGGAGGGGCCGGTACCGGGCCGGGGGCCGGGTTCGGTAACGATTCATGTGCCGGAGGCGGCGAAGCGGGTAACGGCGTTGAACCAGTATCTGCGGCGGGATTCGAGTCTGCCGTTGAAAATCCAAGAGTTGGCGATGCTGGTAACGGCCCGGGAGATGGATTGCCAGCACATCTGGAACGCTCATGCGGCATCGGCGGTGGCTGCGGGAGTGCCGCGGCAACTGGTGGATGCGCTGCGGGAAGGGGAGGAGTTGGCGGAATTGGGGGCGGATGAGGAGGCGGTGGTGAACTACGGGCAGGAGTTCTTTCGGAAGCATCAGGTTAGCCGGGGCGGGTGGCAGGCGGCCTTTGAGCAGTTCGGGACGCAAGGGCTGGTGGAGTTGACGCTGGTGATGGGAAGTTACAGTATGCTGGCGTTCTGCATCAATGCCTTTGACACGGATTTGCCGCCGAACCGGGAGGAGCCGCTACTGCCGGTTTAGGCGTTATCGGGGCTATTTGGTACCGCCCTTTGCCGCGCATCCGGCAAGGGGCGGGCTGATTCTGATTTGGGGGCATTGACGGGAAGGTATGTGCGGGCGTTATACATTGACCATTGAGCTGGCGGAATTGGCGGGGCGTTTCGGCTTTGCAGCCGGGGCGTTGGCAATAGCGCCGCGCTTTAATGTGGCGCCGACGCAGGGGGTTTTGACGGTGGTCGGCGGCCGCCGGGAGGGCAAGGGCGCGGCTGGGGAACGGCGGGCCGGATTGATGCGGTGGGGGCTGATTCCGGCATGGGCTAAAGATGCCGGCAGCAGCAATCCGTTGATAAATGCCCGGGCGGAAACGCTGACGGACAAGCCATCGTTCCGGGAGGCGTTGGAGCGGCGGCGGTGTCTGATACCGGCGGACGGGTTTTACGAGTGGCAAGTTGGCGGCGGGCAGCGGCGGCCCTGGCGGGTCAGGCTGAAGTCGGGGGAAGTTTTTGCTTTTGCCGGGTTGTGGGAACGGTGGCAAGGGCCGGGCGGGGAAGTAGTCCATTCCTGCGCTATCGTGACTACGGCGGCTAATGAACTGCTGGCGTCAATTCATCCCCGGATGCCGGTGATACTGGGACGGGATAAGGAAGGGGTGTGGCTGGATGGGGAGTTGCGGGATACCGAAGGGCTGGGGGAGCTGCTGACGGCTTACCCGGCGGGGGAGATGGAGCTGTACCGGGTGGCGGAGCGGGTGAACGCCGCCGGGTTTGACGGGCCGGAGTGTATCGCGCCGGCGGGGGACGGGTTGGAGGAGTATAACGGGCGGCTGTTTTAAGATGCCCAACGGTAAAGCTGCAAGCGGTGGCGGAGGCTGTCAACGATATAGATGTGGCCGGCGGCGTCGAGTTTAACCGCAGTTGGCCCCCAGAGGAGTTTTTCGACGGCGGCGGAGCGTTCCCATTCGTATTCGGAGGGGCTTTGTTCCGGGCGGCGGGGTATAGCCGGTTCAAAGTTGGCTTGGCGGCGGGCGGCGGCTTCGTCCGGGTTGGCGGCGAGGTAATCCGCAGCCCATTGGGAGGGGACAGTGGCATCACCCCTTATCGCGGCGATAAACCGGCCGTCCGGGTCTAATACCTGCACCCGTTGATTGCCCCAATCGGCAACATAGATATTGCCGGCGGGGTCGACGGTCAAGCCGGCGGGGCGGTGAAAGTGGCCGGGGCCGGAGCCGGGCGCGCCAAAGGCAGTAAGGTAATTGCCGGCGGGGTCAAATTTCTGGATGCGGTCGTTGCGCCAGTCGGCGGCGTAGATGTTGCCAGCGGTATCTACGGCGCTGCCCCAAGGGGTGTTGAACTGGCCGGGGTCACTGCCATAGCCGCCCCATTGGGACAGGAACTGCCCGTCTTTGGTGAAAAGTTGCAGGCGGTGGTTGAGGCTGTCGGAAATCAGCAGGTTGTCTTGCAGGTCGAAGGTCAAGTAAGAGGGGCGGTTAAACTGGCCGGGGCTGTCGCCGGATGCGCCCCATTGCCCTAGAAAGACGCCTTGCCGGTCAAAGATGGTGATGCGGTTCAAGGCTTCGTCGGCTACATAGAGGTTGTCGTCCCGGTCAAAAGCCAGGGAACTGGGCCACCACAGTTGGCCGGCGGCGGTGCCGCCGCTACTGAATTCGCCCAAGTAATCCTCGGCCAGGGTGCAGCGGGTGATGCGCTTGGAGGAGAGGCGGCTGCCGATTTCCGGGCCGGCGCGGTTCAGCACATAGAGGGTGCCGGTGGAATCCAATGCCAAGTCCACCGGGTTGTTGAAGCCCCGGCCCTGATTGGCCATAAAGCCGATGGTCTTGGTGTAGCGGAGAGGGGCGGCGGGCATAGCAACTTACGCCAACTGGTACTCCCGGGTGGCGACGATGAGCTGGAGCATTGCGACAATGCGGCGGGCGGCGCATTCGGCGGCGCCGCGACGGTCAAAGTTCAGGCTGCCGTCTTGCCGGGCGTGGTCGAGGAGGCTTTGGCGGGTGGTTTCGGTTAGTTCGTACTGGCCGAGGGCGGCGAGGCAGGCGTCAACCAGCTGTTCCGGGGAGAGTTCCGGGCCGGTTTCCGGATTCCCGTTGGCACGGGAATGACGGGAAGCGGTTTCCCGGAGGCGCGCGCTGATTTCTGGATTCCCGTTGGCACGGGAATGACGGGAAGCGGTTTCCTGGAGGCGTTCGATGATTTCCTGGACGCCGGGTTGGTTGAGGTCGCCGATTTCGAGGGCGGCGGCGTTGACGCGCTCGACGAGGCTGCCGGTGTCAATCCATTCCAAGCCGGTGTGCCAACCCTCGACGGTGGGCGGGTTAAGGATTTCCTGGCCCATAAAGTTGGCGTCCATCGCCAGGTTGACGATGCTCCAGTGGGGGGAGCGGTGGCTGCCGGCGAGGCGGGCGGTGCCGGCGACGAGTTCGGCGGGGCTTTTGACCCGGGCGCGGCGGGCAGCCGGGGAGCGGAAAAAGTCGGACATAAAGAGGGCGCGCAGGACGGAGCGGATGTTGCCGTCAGTACGCTGAAATTCGTCGGCAAGGTATTGGATGGCGGTTTCGTCCGGGGTGTCGGCGACAAAGAAGTTGTAGAGTTTGCCGGCAATGAACCAGGCGGTGGCGGGTTGGCGGCAAATTATGTCGATAACTTCCGCGCCGTTGAAGGGGCCGGTATGACCGAGAAAGGTTTTGTCGGTGTCATCGTGGTCAGCCGGGTCATAGACAAACTGCCAGTCGAGGCGGCCATGTGGCCAGATGGAGTCGCGGGCGGCGCGGATACTCATATAGTCGGCGTTGGCGATAGTCCAGCCGGTGAAGGCGCGGGCGCAGGCTTTGACATCGGCTTCGGTGTAGTTGCCGATGCCGAGGGAAAAGAGTTCGAGGAGTTCGCGGCCGTAGTTTTCGTTGGGGGCGTCTTTGTGGTTGTCCTTGTTGTCCAGCCAGAAAAGCATTGCCGGGTCTTGGGAGAGTTCCAGCAGGAGGGTACGGAAGTCGCCAAGGCCGCAGCGGCGGAAGGTGTCGGTCTGATTGACGACGGCTTTGGCGTGGTTCAGTTTGCCGTAGGCGGTGGCAAAGAGGCTGTGCCAAAAGAGGGCGATTTTTTCCTCGAGGGGGCGGCGGGTGTTGATGATGCGGTAGAGCCAGTAAGCTTGGGCGCTGTCGATGAGCATGAGGCTGTGCTGGTCGGGGTGGTAGCGGCGAAGGAGGTCTAAATCGGCGAGCGGCGGGGACTGCTCCGGGTGGAGCAGGCGCTCGACGGTGGCGGCGTAGCCTTGGGCGGCGGCCGTTTCCAGTTCCGACTGGGTGGCGCCGAAGCCGGCCCGGCGGAACAGGTGGGCCAAGAGGGGAAGTTCGTCTTTTGACATTGGCTTGCACCGGTTTAGGGGATTTTTGGGGGAGTTCAGAGCAATCGCATACCATTCTGGATTCCCACTTTCGTGGAAATGACGATTTCTATATGCGATAGACTTGGGGGAGTATAACACCGGCGGGAAGGGCGGGCAATGGGCTATTTGTCGGCGACGGTCAGGGGCGCAGCGTCGGCCGGTTGCAAAGCGGGAAGCAGATACCGGGATGCCGTGTGCAGCTCAAAGCCCACTACATCAAAGCCGTCGTCCGCGCTGCCGAAGTCGATAATCAGCGGCGAGACTACTTCACTGGAGGCGGCGATTTTCCGGCCGGGAATCAGTACGTAAAGAATATCCAAATCCTTATCGTACTTCACTTCCAGCCAAGCATTGACGGGGGTCTCGGAGTTCATAGTTCACCTCGGCGGTAGCGGCGGGTAGGGTTGCGGTCGCATAAATTGGTCGTCCGAATTATATAACAGGGAATACTCGCACTAATTATTGACGCCCCGGATAACCGACGCTATAGCCAGGTCATTCCGACTGAAGGGAGGAATCTAAAAATCTTGCGAGGAATCAATGCCGGGCATTTTAGATTCCTCGCTATCGCTCGGAATGACATAGGGTTTGGCTGCTGCTGTGCAAGTTACTTCCCAGCAACCCTAACTGGCGATAAAGCCAAGGATTAGGGGTGAACACAACCCAATTTCTTGGCCAAGCCCAAATAACCAGTTGCATAGCCGTATTTCTTACTTTAAGATGAATCAAGGCAATCCCGGCGGCCGAGGGCCGGCGATTGGGATTCAGCAAGTATTGCGGAGGTAGAGACAAATGGGTTCCTTTAAGAAGCCGATGCGGCTTATTCTGCCGGCGTTGGGGTTGGTGGCTTTGCTGGCGGTGGCTTGCGGCGCGCCGGCGGCCGTTCCCACGCCCCAGGTGGTGGAGGTCGAGCGGGTGGTCGAGCGAGAGGTAATCAAGGAAGTCCCCAAGGAGGTGGTGGTTACCCAAGAGGTGGTGCGGGAAGTTCCCCGGGTCGAGGTCGTGGAGCGGGAGGTCATCCGGGAGGTGCCGCGGGAGGTCGTCGTTACCAAAGATGTCATCGTCGAGGTGCCGATGGAGCCGGGGGAGCCGGTGAAAATCGGGACGATTCTGGCTTATACCGGGCCGCTGGGGACTTATGGGCCGCCGGTGCGGAACGGGGCGGAATTGGCGGCATCGCTGCTGAACGCGGCCGGCGGGGTGCTGGAGGGGCGGCCGGTGCAACCGGTACACCGGGATTCGGGCAGCGCGCCGCAAACGGCGATTGAAGCGGCCCGGGCGTTGGTGAATGTGGAAGGGGCGGACGCCATTATGGGGCCGATGGCCAGTGGCGTTACGCTGGCGGTGGCCGAGGCGGTGACGGTGCCGGGTTCGGTGGTGCTGATTTCGCCGTCGGCGACTTCGCCGGCGTTGACGGTGCTGGAGGATAACGATTTCCTGTTCCGCACTACAGCGGGGGATAATGACCAGGGGATTGTGCTGGCCGCGCTGGCGCGGGAAAGTTTTGATACGGCGTCGGCGCTGTATGTGAACAATCCCTATGGAGAAGGGCTGGCGACGATTTTCAAGGAGCGGTTTGAGGCGGCCGGAGGGCAGGTGCTGGAGCTGGTGCCGGTGGAGGAGGAGCAGACTTCCTATATTTCGGAGCTGCGGCGGGCTACGGAGGGGGAGCCGGAGGTGCTGCTGGCGATTACTTACCCGGCCAGCGCGCAAGTGTATCTCCGGGAAGCCCTGGAAGGGGGGTTCAGCGACACTTTCCTGTTTGTGGACGGCACCAAGAGCCAGGATTTGTTTGATGCGCTGAACGCCGACCAGTTGGATGGGCAGTTTGGCACGGCGCCGGGGACGGACAGCACGGCCAATGAGGTGTTTAAGACGCTGTATGAGGCGCGGTTCGGGGAGCTGCCGAGTCAGCCGTTTATCGCCGAGGGGTTTGATGCCTTTGTGCTGCTGGCCTTGGCGATTGAGCAAGCGGGCGAGGTGGAGGGGCCGGCGATTAAGGATGCGCTGCGGACGGTGGCTAACCCGCCGGGAGTGATGGTCGGGCCGGGGGATTTGGCGCGGGCTTTGGAGTTGATTCGGGACGGGCAGGACATCAACTACGAAGGGGCGGCCGGCAATCAGGACATTAACGACGCGGGCGATGTCTTTGGCAGCTTTGAGATTTGGACGCTGCAAGAGGGGCAGGTGACCAGCACGGGGCGTTATGTAACGCCTTAATCCCGCAGTTTCCCTGACGGCAAGAGGACGTCCCCCACAGTAGTTGTGGGGGGCGTTTTTCTTTTGTTATCACTACTGTAGCGGTAGTTCCATTTCTCCCGCACTGACATTGCCCCCCACCCCTTTCCGGTGGTATCCTCTACCCCGGAAAGGGAAAAACTTTTAACGGGGGTTCAGGTTATGAAAGTCGCCGCCTTGCTTTGCGGAATTATCGGCGGGGTTATTCAGTTGGTCATCACCTTGGCTGGGCTGGGTATCGGAGTTGTTGTCGCCTCCTTTGGCGGCGGCGGGGCTATTGCCGTGACCAGTCTGGCGGCTATGGTTATGGCTATCATCGGAATTGTCGGCGGCGCGCTGGCTCTGGCCAAACCCTTGGTGGCTGCCATCCTGATGGCTGTCGCCGCCGTCTTGGGCTTCGTTTTCATCAGCCTCGGCTTTGCCATCGGCGGCATCCTGCTGCTGATTGGGGCGGCCCTGGCATTCATCCCCTGGTATCAAGAGCGGCGGGCGTAGGCATCAGGAATGGCCGGCCCCGCCGCCGGTCGCCCTCCGGCCATAAATCCGGGCGGGCTACGAAAGCCCGCCCTTGCCATCATAACGACGTTGCCCCGGTACCGGGGCAAACCGGCCTAATCCCCCGGCCGGTCAAAATCCTGCCCCACATCCCGCAGAAACTCCTCAATGTCCGGGGACAGCGGCGTAGGCGGCGGCGCCTCGGCCCGCCGCTCCTCATCATAATGTTCCTCCAACTGTTGCAGCAATTCAGCCACGCTTTCCCCCTCGGCGCTAACCATCTCCGCAATGGAATCGTACTGCTCCCGCCCCCGTTCCGGTTCAATCAATCGTTCCGGCAGCCCGTAGCGGTCGCACAGGATCTCCATCAGCCGCGCCGTCCCTTGCCAATCCTCATCCACCTGAAAGTATTGCGGCAAATGCACCACAAAAGTGCGCGTCTCCACCCCCTGCCGGGCCGCCTCCTGCGGTATCAAGTAGGTAATGGTCGTCGGCCCTTCGTAGTCGCTGGAGCGCACCCGATTCCGCTGCCGTTCCGCCGCGGCCGCCGCCGGGTCGCCGGGGCCGGCCGCCGAACCGGACACCAGCAGCGGCCGGGTATGCGGCACCATATCGTACATCGCCCCCACCAGCGAATACCGTTTCACCCCCAGCCGACTCAGCAGCTCCAGCATCGCATCGGTATAATCCTCCCCATACAGATGCGGCTCCAGCAAATGCGCCAGCACCAAATCCGGCCCTTCCTCCCGGATGGCGTAGCGGATGATGGTGTTGGGGATGGACACCTCCCGCCGCCCTTCGCTGAAGTAGGAGCGCGGCCGGTAGCGGGTAAAGTCGTAAAACAGCCCGGGCCGCCGCAGCCGCCCCAACTCCCGGGCCCGCAGATGCCGCTCCACCCGGTTCAGGCTCAGGCTGCCCACCCGGCCCACATCAATCCACGGCCGCAACACCGCCAGCAGATGCGGCTCCTTCAGTTCCGGCAACGGTTCGTTCAATTCAAATTCGCCAAGTTTCATACCCCCTAGTTTGACACACCCCAGCGGAATTAGCAAGTACCCCGGGGCAACGGGTTCCACTTTGTGGCGGGTACAAGTGGCATAGTTTGTCCGGTTAAGTATATAATTCCCCGGTATTTTCCCTTGCCGCCATTCCCTTTTAGCGGGAATAACGGCATAATCTAACCAGCATTATTTTTCTGGTAGAGGTATCCGATAGTGGCAAAACCGTTCCGCAACCTTAATTCCCGGATTGGCGCCGCCTTATTGGGCGCGGCTGCCTTAATTCTGATGGTCGGCGCGGTGGGCTGCGGCGAGGCCAGTTCCGGGGAAACCAACCCGGGGCCGGCGGCTTTGCCAGCGGCCGCCGGGCAACAGACTGACGCCGCTCCCGCGGAAATTGCGGTACGCAGCCGTCTCGTCTTTCCCCGCAAAGCCGAACTGTCCTTTGACACCGCCGGGGAAGTGGCGGAAATCCTGGTTGCCGCCGGCGACCGGGTATCCCAAGGGCAAGTCCTGGCCCGGCTGAAAACCGACAACTTGCCGTCCCAAGAGGAGGAACTGGCGCGCCTCCGCTACGATGTTGCCCAAACCCGGGATACCATCAAACAGCTGCGGTTGGATTTCAGCGGTGAGCCGTTGCTGGCCGCCCAGCGCGCCGAAACGGTAGCCGGGTTGGAATATGCCAACCGGCAAGCCGCCGATTTCCTCGCGGATATTGACCAGAACTATGACGATGCCCTGGTGTCCGCCCAAGATACCCGCGACCAAGCCATCCTGAACCTGGACACGGCCCGGGATGACCTGGAGCAAGCCCTCGACGACCTGGAGGTGGCCCATCAGCAAACTTTGGCCCAGGCGTTCCAGTCCCGGGCCGATGCGGAGTTGGCTTTGGAGCAAGCCGAGAAACGGCTGGAGGAATATACCGGCGATGTATCCGACGATGCCGTGCGGGGGCAAGACCGGGTAGCCAAGGCGGAACTGGCTTTAGACCAAGCCCGGGATGCCCTGCAAGACTACCGGGATAACCTGCCGGATAATGTGGTGCGGGGGCAAGACCGGGTAGCCAAGGCGGAATTGGCTTTAGACCAAGCCCAAGACGCTTTGGACGACTATCCCGCCGAACACGAACGGGAGGTCATCCGCGCCCGCACCCGAGTAGGGGCCGCCGAGGTAGCATTGGACGATGCCACCGACGCGCGAACCCGGTTCTATCGCAATCCGGTCATTGACTTGCAATCGGACGATAAGGGCATCGACCTTTCCATCCGCAACCGGCTCGAGACGAATGTGGAGTTGGCGGCGGCGGAACTGGAAAAAGCCCAAGAGGATTTGGCGGAACTGGAAGCCGGCCCCGACCCGCTGCGCCTCGAGGAATTGCAATCCAGCGTAACCGTGGCTGAGGTCAACCTGGCTCAGGCTAAAGAGGATTTGGCGGAACTAGGCGCGGTTCCCGACCCGCTGCGGCTACAGGAACTGCAATCCAGCATCACCGTGGCCGAGGTCAACTTGGCCCGGGCTAAAGAGGATTTGGCGGAACTCGAGGAAGGCCCCGATTCGCTGGTGCTGGCCGAACTCCAAGCCGCCGTGAACTTGGCGCAAGCCATCCGGTCCCAAGCCGAAAAGAACCTTGAGGAGCAGCTGGAAGGCCCCGACCGGTTGAACATCCGCCGCTTGAGCGTGGCGGTCGAACTGGCCCAAACCCGGCTGGACTTGGCGGAACGGGAACTCAACGAATTGCTGGCTGACGGCCCCGACCGGGACGCGGTGCCGCTGCGGGAAGCCGAAATGGCCGCCCGTCAGTCCCAAATTGCTGACCTGAACGCGGCCCCCGACCCGCTGCAAATCGCCGCCTTGGAAGCCGGCATTATCGCGAATCTGGAGCGGATGGACGATATTCTCGAGGATCTGGAAAAGGCGGAGCTGCGCGCCCCCTTTGACGGGATAGTCTATCTGGTCAACGCGGCGGTGGATGACCGGGTGAACGAGGATTCCCGTATCCTGGAAATCCTTGACCCTCGGGAAGTGGAAATCGCCGGCTTGGTCGATGCCAATGATATTCCCTTGGTCCGGGTTGGCAGCGCCGCCCGGGTCAGTATCGCCGCCCTGCCCGGCCGGGAACTGACGGCCGCTGTAACGGCGGTTGCTGACGAACCCGGCACCGAGCGCGGCATCATCAGTTACCCGGTAACGCTGCGGGTCAACCTGCCGGCCGGCGTGGAACTGCCGCCGCGGCTCAGCACCGTAACCAGCGTGATAATGCCCTGAGGTCAGCCCGCCGGTTCAGCCGGCCGCAAGGAGCGGATTATGCGGATACCTTTGTTTAACCGGGGCGGCCGCCGCGCCGCTGACCCGGTCTGCGCGATGCAGGTGGATACCGGCAAGCCGCCCGGCGGCAGCTACGAATACCACGGCCAGACCTACTATTTCTGCGCCCCCGGCTGCAACCGGGCGTTTCAGAAGGAGCCGGATGCCTACCTCTCCGGGGAAAAGCAAATCAAAATGTAGGCGGGATGGCGGGTTTGCCCGGCGGCCGCGACGGTTTCCATAGTTCCAGTATCAACGGGAAACCGGAAATGCCGGGGACTCTGGATTCCCCCTTTCGTGGGAATGACGATGGCGGGGTAAGGCGAAACGACCGGTTTTAACCGGCAATTGCCCTCAATTTCCCCCCCATTCCCTATAGACCGGACGCCGCCGCTGTTATAAAATTGCCCTTTCCCAACCGACCTTGCCCGCAAAATCCCTCGGAGGATTGGATGAAAATTGCCCGTTTCCGCACCGGCCGCCGCGTTGCCTATGGCTGCATCCTGGACGATGAAATCGCTGAAATCCGGGGTAGCATCTATGCCAAGTTTCGCATCACCGACACCCGTTTTCCCCTATCCCAGGTCAAACTGCTGCCGCCCACTGACGCCGGAGAGCTATGGGGGCCGGGGCTGAACTTCGTTGACCATCTGGAGTTTGCCGGGGCGGTGTTCGGCAGCGCAACGCCGCCGGTTCCGGAACATCCCAATCCCTGGCGCAAGGGCCGGAATGCGATGACCGGTGTCGGCGACCCGGTGATCATTCCCAAAGACGCCGCCGGCGAAGTTCACTACGAAGGCGAGGCGGTGGCCGTCATTGGCAAAAACTGCCGCCGCATTTCCCCGGAGCGGGCGCACCAGTTCATCCTCGGCTACACCTGCGGCAATGATGTCAGCGAGCGGGGCTGGCAAAAGGATGATTGGACTTTCTGGCGGGCCAAGGGCGCCGACACCTTTGCCCCGGTCGGACCGTGGATTGAAACCGAAATTGACCCGCAAAAACTGGATTTGCTGGTGCGGATTAACGGGGCGGAAGTGCAGCGGTGCAACACCCGGGATATGCTGTTCAGCTTTGCCGAAATCGTCAGCTACATCAGCCAGCAGGTAACGCTGCGCCCCGGCGATTTGGTCTTTTCCGGGGCTACCGGCGTAACCTGCGCCCTGAACCCGGGGGACACGGTGGAAGTGGATATTCCCGGCATCGGTGTGCTGAGTAACCCGGTAATCGCCGAGTTCGCGGCCAATGGGGATAGCCGGTAGGGGCGGAACTGCCCGGCGGCGTTAAAACTTCAGCAGCCGTTGCAGGCTCTTTTCTCCGCCGCCGGGGCCGACTACCGCCAAGCGCAGCCGCTCCGGGTCCATCAGCCTTTCCGCCGTCCGGGTGATGTCGTCAGCGGTAACGGCGTCAATCTTGGCTACAGTATCCTCGACCGTGGCGATTTCCCCCAACAACAGCTCCTGCGCCCCCAACCAAGCGGCTACCGACCGGGTATCCTCCATCCGCAGCAGCAGCCGGCCCTTGGCAAACTCTTTAGCCTTGTTCAACTCCTCGGCCGGCGCCGGGTAGCGCATTCCCTCCAGTTCCGCGACTACCGCTTGCACCGCTTCCTTGGTCTTTTTCGGCTCCACCCCGCAATAGACGACCAAGGAGCCGCAGTCCCGAAAGTGGCTCAGGGAACTGGCGACATCATAAGCCAAGCCCTGATTTTCCCGCAGGTTCACGAACAGCCGGCTGCTCATCCCGTCGCCCAGGATGCCGTTCAGCAGCAGAAAGGGATAGCGGTCGGGGTCGGTCAGAGACACGCCGGGCAGACCCAAGCACAAATGGGCTTGGTCGCAGCGTTTCCGCTCGACCCGCGCCAACGGCCCGCCGCCGTTAAGCTCCGTAGCCGGTTCCCAATCCAGACCGGCCGCCGGCCGCCAATCCGCCGTAGCCCGGTCGATAAGATCTACTATCTCGTTATGCTCCACATTGCCGGCAACGGCAATCACCGTATTAGCCGGGTTATACTGCCGCTGCATATAATCCTGCACATCGGCCAGGGTAATGTTGTTCACCGATTCCGGCGTACCGCCTACATCCCGGCCCATAGCCTGCTCCGGCCACAGGATTTCGTCAATCAGCAGACCCACCCGGTCGGAGGGGTAATCGTAGGTCATCCGCAGCTCCTCTTGAATGACCTCCCGCTCCCGCTCCATTTCCTCCGGCTCCAGCAAGGGGTTCAGTAGCAAATCGAGCAGGACGGACAACCCCTGCCGAAAGTGCAGGCGGGCAACTTTGCACCAGAACACGGTAATTTCCCGGTCAGTGCTGGCGTTCATCACCCCGCCCACGCCCTCAATGGCGGCGCTGACCTCCCGGGCCGTGGGCCAGTGGGCAGTGCCCTTGAAGGGCAAATGCTCCAGAAAGTGGGACAGCCCGGCCAGTTCCGCCGTTTCGTAGCGGGAACCGGCCCCCACGGAAACGGTTATCGACACAGAAGTGGAATGGGGCATTGCGGCGGTCAAAACGCGCAGTTGGTTAGCCAGGACGGTGCGCTGATACATCATCACCTCTAGGGAATTGTCGAAAGGTCCGTAAAAGACGCCTGCCGCGAGCCGGGAATGGGGCAAAGCCAGCCGGGAAAACTCCCGGGGAATTAGCCCCATCGCGGCGTCAAGGCAAGTTTATACCAGCAAGGGGCGGGCAACAAGGGGGATGAGCGGGCGGTGGGACGGGTATTCCCCGGCTTATCGGCACTGTCAGATAGCCGCGCAAAGGTCGCCAACCCTTGACTACTACGCCCCGCAGCCGTTACAATCAACCCCGCAGCGACCGGCAGTGAGCCGCTCCTTCAGCGACTCCGCTCTACGGAGGCCGGCCGCTCCTGTATTTAGCAAGGGTAGGGGACGATATGGAACCGGCGGAACAGTGCGCGGCGTTGGAGCGGTTTGCCCAAGCCCCGGATTTGGCCGAACTGGAACAGAAGCGGCGGCTGTCGGAGTTTAACCTGTTCCGACTGCTTAATCTGGTGGACGGGGAGGAAACCCACTCCCGGGTATTGGCTTGGCTGTTGAATCCCCAGGGAAACCACCGGTTGGGCGATGCTTTCCTGAAAGGTTTCTTGTCCGCGACTACGGGAATGAAACTGTCCGGGGGCAACCTGATGGCGGCACAGGTGGAACCGGAGTGGCCCAATGAGGTTGACGGGCAAACGGGTTACCTGGACATTCTCATCTTGGACAATGGGCGGCAGTTCCTCTGCGCCGTTGAAAACAAAGTATGGTCTGGGGAACACAGCCGGCAATTGACCCGCTACCGGCAAGCTCTGACAGCCGAGTTTCCCGACTTTACCCAGTGCTATGTGTTTCTATCGCCGGGCGGAATATCTGCTCAGGACGCCACAGAGCAGGAGCATTGGAAAGCAATTGACTACCAAGTAGTCGCTCAACTGGTCGAGGAAACCGCCCAGACTCCGACAGGTTCCATCGATGAGGAGGTGCGGGTATTCCTACGGCAGTACGCTAACACTTTGAGGAGGGACATTTTGGGAGATAAAGAAGTTCGGGAGCTGGCCCGGAAAATCTACACCGAACACTCCGACGCCATTGAGCTGATTTATCGGCACAAGCCGGTCGATATCAGGGTGGAGATGCGGAGAATTCTCTTAGAGGTCATCGAAGATAACCCCCAATGGCGTCGCGGTTACGCGAACCACTGGTACACCCGATTCTACTCAGTTGACTGGGAGGGGTTTGACACCTTTAAGACGGGGCAAACCGGAGAAAGGGGACTCTGGGGCGGCCCGGGTCATCTGTTGTTGTTCGAGACCCACTTGTCGGGCAACAACTTGTCGTTGTGCCTTGCGCTCAGTCCCGGAACAAACGAATTGGCGCGGCGGGCCATCTACGAACAGGTCAGGCAGAGGCCGGACGTATTTTTACCGCCCAGGCGGGATGAAGTGCCGTCAGACTTCGTCTTGCTTTCCTTGGTGGGGCAAACCCGCTTGGAGGGGATTGTTCCTGACCCTTGGGATAAGGAAGCCGTACGCCGGAAGGTAAAAACTTGGCTGTCGGACTTTGCAGCAAAAAGGTTCGCTGCGGCGAGTCAGAGCATAGTAGATTGCCTTGCCGAGTTTGAGGCATCCAATCAAACCTAGCAAAACCGCCCGCCCCCGAATGTTGGGGGCGGGCGTTAGTTTTCCCGGTACAGAACCGGCGGGCGGCTAATAGGTCAAGTCGGTTTCGGTGCCGGCGGGGAGTTCGACTTGCAGGGCTTGGAGGCTGTGGGCCAAGCCGTGGTAGTAGGCGACTACGACGAGGATGTCTATGATGCCGGCGTCGCCGACTTGGGCGCGGACGCTCTCAAAGGTGGCGTCGGAAATGCGGTGCTGGCGCAGCAGTTCGAGGACGAACTGGACTACGGCGGCGTCATTGGGCGGCAAGCCGACCGGGGCGCGGTATTCCCGGATGGCGGCGATAATGTCGTCCTCAAGGCCGGCGGCTTTGGCCCCGCGCTGGTTCACCGTCCAGACATAGTGGCCGCCGGCTTCCCGGGCGGCGGTGAGGATTGACAACGCCTTGACCCGGGGGTCGAGGGGCGTCTCAAAGCGGACATAGCCGCCGAGGTGGGCGAAGTTGGCGGCGGCTTGGGGGTTGTTGAGCAGGGCGGCGTAGTTGGGCTGGACGCCGCCGCGGCTGGTCTGGATGTCATCCCAAACCGGCTGCCCTTCCGGGGACATAGTTTCGCGGGTGGCAAAGGGGACACGGGCCATTAGTGGGTTCCTCCTTAGGTGGGAGAGTTAGGGGACGTCGGCGGCACCGTTGCGGTGGTTGGCGCTGGGCGGCGGTTCGTCAAAGGGTTCGCCGCGCCGTTCCGCTTCCTGGCGGCGCTGCCACCAGCCTTCCCAGCGGGCATTGGCTGCGGCAAAGCCGCGCTTTTCGCCAATGGCGATGCCGCGTTCCTCGCCACGCTCCTCGCCGATGGCGATGCCGCGTTCCTCGCCACGCTCCTCACCGCGCTTCTCGCCGATCTCCTCGCCTTTCCGAATAGCGCGCAGTTCGGCCAAAACGGCAAAAATCATTCTGAACACCTCGACAATGATGGCGGCGCCGATAATGGACGCGCCGCCGGCTTGCAGAAACTCGGCGGTGGCGATGCGCTGAATTTCCAACCAGGTCAGGTTTTCCAGCCGGAGGGTTTGGGACAGGGTGTTGGCGCCGGTCAGGTAGACGGTGCCAACACTGAACAGGATAGCCCACCAACGGACCGATTCGAGGGGTATGGTGGGGATCCCGATACGGATTTCCGGATTGGATGCAACCATTGGGATGACCGTTGTCTCCCTTGCTAATAATTTAACACGGCGGCGGGCGGCAAGGCAAGGCGACGGCCGCCGGGTTTGACGGCCGCCGCCACTTGCGGGCCGGAGTTAGCGGCCGTTCTTTTGCCAGAGGGCTTCGAGGATGGCGCCGGGGGACATGGGGAGTTTTTCCATGCGTACGCCGATGGCGTCGTGGATGGCGTTGGCAATGGCGGCCATAGGAGGGACGATGGGGACTTCGCCGACGCCGCGGACTCCGTAGGGATGGCCGGGGTTGGCGACTTCGACAATGACGGTGTCAATCATCGGGAGGTCGAGGCTGATGGGCATACGGTAGTCGAGGAAACTGGAGTTGACCATCTGGCCGTCCGGGTTAAAGAAGTATTCCTCGTTCAAGGCCCAACCGATACCCTGCACGACGCCGCCCTGCATTTGGCCTTCGACATAGCTGGGGTGGATGGCTTTGCCGGCATCCTGTACGGTGGTGTAGCGGAGAATGTCCACCTTGCCGGTTTCCGGGTCAACTTCCACATCGACAATATGGGTGCTGAAAGCGCCGCCGGCGCCGCGGGGGTCGACGCTGACCTGGCTGGAGATGGGGCCGCCGCTGCCGTTGAGCTGGGCGGCCAGTTCCTTGAAGGTCATTTTCAGGTCGGAGTCGGACTTGTGCTGAAAAGCGCCGGCGACCAGTTCGACATCGGCGGCGGAGACGTCCCAGATAGTGGCCGCCCGCTCGATGAGCTGCTTTTTGATGTCCTGGGCGCATTCGTAGGCGGCCCAACCGCTGGCAAAGGTGGTGCGGCTGCCGCCGGTGAGGAAGGTGTAGCCCACGGAGTCGGTGTCGGCCACGCTGGGGCGGACATCCTCGGCGGGGATGTTCAGCACTTCGGCGGCCTGCATAGCGATAGAGGCGCGGGTGCCGCCAATGTCGGTAGAACCCTCGACCAGGCTGATGGTGCCGTCGGCGTTGACGCCGATGCTGCAACTGGACTGCATCCCGATGTTGAACCAGAAGCCGGAAGCGATGCCGCGGCCCTGGTTGGGGCCGGTCAAGGGGGTGTTGTAGTGGTCGGTGGCTTTGGCCGCCTCGACGCATTCGATATTGCCGATGACCGGGAATTCCGGGCCTTCGACGCGGCGGGTACCTTCCTTGGAGGCGTTGCGGAGACGGAACTCGACCGGGTCGATGTTCAACTGGTCGGCGATTTCGTCGATCACCTGCTCCCCGGCAAAGGCGGCGATGGGGGCGCCGGGAGCGCGGTAGGGGGCGACTTTGGGCTTGTTGACCACGACATCGTAGCCCTCGGTGTGGACATTGGGGATGTCGTAGGGGGCAAAGATGCACTGGGCGCCCATAGTGACCGGGGAGCCGGGGAAGGCGCCGGCTTCGAGAGCCAGGGTAGCGGTGGCGGCGGTGAGTTTGCCGTCTTGGGTAGCGCCGACTTTGACTTTGACCCAGGCGCCGGAAGTGGGGCCGGTGCTCTCAAAGACATCGGTGCGGGACATTAGGAGTTTGACGGCTTGGCCGCTTTTTTGGGAGAGGAGGGCGGCCATGGGTTCGAGATAGACGGGGATTTTGCCGCCGAAGCCGCCGCCGATTTCCATAGGGACGACTTTGACTTGGGAGACGGGCAAGTTAAGAATCTGAGCCAGAGAATCCCGCGCGCTGAAGGCGCCTTGGGTGCTGGTCCAGACGGTCAGCTTGCCGTCGGCGTTCCAGAGGGCGGCGGCGTTCTGGGGTTCAATGTAGCCCTGATGGACGGTGGTGGTGTGGAATTCCCGCTCGACGACTAGATCGGCTTGGGCAAAGCCGGCGTCGAGGTCGCCCAATTCGTACTGGAAGTGGGTGGCGATGTTGCTGCGCTTGTCGGTGCGCTCGCCCAGTTCGGTGGTGGTCAAATCCTCGATAACCAGGGGGGCGTCGTCCTGCATCGCGGCGGTGACATTGATGACCGGGGGCAGAGGTTCGTACTCGACTTGGATGAGGGAAAGGGCGGTTTCGGCAATGTGGGGGTTGATGGCGGCGACAGCGGCGACGGCGTGGCCGCGGTACAACGCCTTATCCTGGGCGAGGATGTTTTCGCTGGAAAAGCGCATCCCCCGGCCGGGGTTTTCCATAGACGCCACCGGCAAATCCTGGCCGGTTACTACGGCTTTGACACCGGGCAAGGCGGCGGCTTGGCGGGTGTCGATGGATTTGATGCGGGCGTGGGCATGGGGGCTGCGGAGGACTTTGCCATGGAGCAAGCCGGCCATTTGGAAGTCGCCGCCGTATTTGGCGCGGCCGGTGACTTTGTCGGTGCCGTCGTGGCGGATGGGGCGGGTGCCAACTACGGCGTAGTCGGTATTTGACAGTACGATATTGGACATAGCCAACCCTCTCTAACTTGCTGGATTTCAAGGATCCGGGCTTTAAGGCCGCCATTGTAGCATATTGGCGGGCCGGTTTCTAACCTGGGGTGGTTCGCTAAGCAATAAGCGGCGACTTACGGCGCCACCGCCAACTCTACCGACCACGCCGGCGGCTCGCCGGGGACAAACTGGCCGGTTTTAATGGCGGCGATGGGGTAATCGGGCCGGCGTACCTTGTCCATACACTTGCCGTCAAAGACAGCCCCATAGCGGTCAAAAGCAAAGTCCCGATTGTCAAAACCGCGCTGCTGTCCTTCCGCCGGCAGGTCCGCCGCGTCCGCCGGGATGAAGTGCAGGAAAAACGCCGGGTTGTATCCGCCGGATGGCACGGTTCCCGGTAGTAATAAAGCGCATCCTCAGTCAGATACAGGTCAAAGACGCCGCGGGCGGCCGGCGCGGCGGCAGTAATTGCCGGATCGACGGAACGGAAATAGTCGGGTTTGCGGTCAATGACGGCTTCCCACAGGGGGCCGCCAGCGTCGACATACTGACCGGCCCGGATTTCAGCCAAAGGGGAATCGTAATCGGGCAAAGGCACTTTCGCAAAACATTTGCCGGCCAGCTCCGTGCCGCGCTGCCAGAAAGTAAAGTTCAATTCCTGGCGGCCGGCGGCGTGTTGGAGCGGCGGCAAGTCCGCAGCAGCCAAGGGAATCAAGTTCAGGAAAAAACTGCCGCGGGGGTCATCGACTACGGCGGCGGCGATATATTTGGCGGTGTTGCAGGGTTCTTTGTGGTAATACAGGGTGTCCTCCCGCAGATACAGGTCAAAATTGGCGCGGGCCGCCGGTTCCCCCGCCGTAATGTCCCGGCGTTCCAGCTCCAGCGCGGCCTGCATTTCCCGCAGCCAGGCGGTATCCCGCATCAGCCAAGCCGCCCGTCCCCGGTCAACCGGAATGCGCTCGACCAAGCCCTGCTGCTCCCAGTCTTGCAAGACCGTTTCTTTCAAGCCCGGTTCTCCCCAATAGATAAACCAGAGGCGTTGCGCCGCCGGCTGTTCCCGGAGAGTCAAATTGACCGTTTCCGCTTTGCAATCAGCCACCGCGTCGCTATAACACACCCAGTCCCGGAGATAAGCCGGCTTTCCCCAAAGATAAAACTGGGCTTGCAGAAACACATCGCTGGAGGCATAAACCGCGTCATCGGCTTGAACCCGCTCTTTCAATACCGCGTAAAAGTCGGCAACCGGGTCATCTTGCGCCGCATAAACATCCGCCGCCCGGATTGCCGCCACGCCAGCCAGTCCACTCAACAGGGCAAAGGTTGCCAGCACCGCCGGCGACAGCCACTCCCGGCGGGACCAAGCCGCCAGCCGGTCGGCTGCCGCGCAAAAGACGAAGCCTACCGCCAGAAAAAGCAGCGGCGCCAGATACAAGATCTGCCTGGTCGCGCCCAGCGGGTAAAAGCGCAGCAGGGATAAGGCGGCGGCAATTCCCAATGCCGACAGGGTCAGTAGCAGAACCGGATGAAACCGCCGCCGAGCGAGGGAAGCTAACAAGACTATCCCGAAAGCCCCAACGGCCAGAGCGGCGACAACGGACGGCATTAGCCAGGTCAGGGATTCCCACAGCCGGGCGACGGTGAAAGGCAATGCTGCGGTCAGCGGGGCGTTCCAGTCAAAAAAATACTTTCCGCTGCCGCTGGGCGCCCATTGCCATTGGTTTAATAAGGAGAGGGCCCCGGTGGCGACGCTGCCCGCCAACCAGGACGCCCCCGGCGCGGCCAGGTCTTTCCGCTGCTGTAGCCAATGCCAAAGACGCGCCGGGTAGGAATGAAAGTTTCCCGGCGCGCCATTCCGGGACGCCGCCATCGGGCGGCCGGCGACCAGGGCGGCAACCAAGGCGGCGATGCCGAAAATGGCCGAACCATAGTTAAGCAGCGGCGCCAGGAACAGCGTTACAGCAAACAGCGTTTTTCGCCCCGTCCGCAGATACAGCAGCAACCCGGCGATTATTAAAACTGAGGACAGAGCGGCCAAGGAATAGACTCGACCTTTCTGGGCTAACTCGATGTCCGCAACGGAAAGGGTCGCCAGCAGCCCCGCTATTAAAGCGGCGCGACGGTCGCAGCCACACCGGGGCAACAGAAACAGTATTGCCGCCACCGTCAGCAGGCTCGCCACAGCCGGCGCCACGCGAGTACTGAAACGGGAAACTGCTACTTCCTGAACCGCTCTCAGTAACAGGGGATACGCAACCGGATGCGAGTAATTCCTCAAATGTATCAGGAATTCGCGCGGAGAATCCCCCTAGCTATTGCCGAAGGTTTCCGCTTCTAGACGATCGAGGGGGGTCTCCGGCCAGGTCATAAAAACGCAGTACGGCGGCCAGCAGTAGTATGGCCAAGGCGGCGGCGTAGTACCAGCGGGCATTGCGGCCGGCAATGCGCCAGCGCGGGTTGGCAACCCCGGGCTGGGCCTGGGAGTTGGGGGCGGCGGGTAGCAAGGCAGTCAGAGCCATGGCTAGATATTATATATGTCCGGTCAAGGAACAACGGAAACCTCAACTTCCCATATTGCGCCGCCGCCGCAAATGGGGCATAATCCCCCTGACTTAATTGGTCTCTGCGGCTATTCCCATCTTTTGTCGGGAGGAAAACGCTATGCCTGCTACTATTCCCGCCGAATCGGAAGTTCTGGGCTACTTTCAGCGGCTTTGCAACTGGGGCCGCTGGGGGGCTGAGGATGAACTGGGTACGCCCAACCTGATTACTCCGGAAAAGACCCGCCGCGCGCTGGCTACGGTTCAGGAAGGAACTACGGTATCCCTGGCCCGCACCGTCCGTTTTGAGCCGAGCCTGGACGCTCCGGCGCCGCCGGTGCATTTTATGGTCGAGAGCGGCGAGGGTTGGGGCAGCGGGGATAAGGTCAGCAATCGGCCCAACGCCGCCGCGGTGGACTATTTCGGGATGATTTTCCACGGCTATACCGTTACCCATGTGGACAGCCTGGCGCATTTCTTTTGGGAGGGCAAAACCTACAACGGCAAGCCGGCGCATTTGGTTTCGACCAGTATGGGGGCGACGGTCTGCTCGGTCGAGGCCGCCAAAAACGGCTTTATCACCCGGGGCGTGCTGGTCGATGTACCACTGGTGCGCGGCGTGGACTGGCTGGAACGGGGCGAGGGGGTGATGCCGGAGGATATTCGGGCGGCGGAGGAACGGTGCGGCTTTACGGTCGAGGAGGGGGATATTCTGTTGGTGCGCACCGGCCAATTGCACCGCCGCAATGTGGAGGGGCCGGTGGAGCGGGCCGCCGGTTCTACGGCTTGCCAGGCCGCTTGCCTGCCGCTGTTTCACGAGCGGGGCATTGCCGTTCTGGGTTCGGACACGGGCAACGATGTCAGCCCGCCGCAATACGAAACGGTTTTGCAACCAATCCATCAGGTGGGCATTACGGCGATGGGGCTGTGGATTCTGGATAATGCGAACCTCGAGGAGGTGGCTGAAGCCTGCCGGGAGCGGAATCGCTGGGAGTTTTTGGTGTCTATTGGCCCGCTGCGCTTGCACAATACTACCGGTTCGCCGGTGAACCCGATAGCGGTGTTTTAGGGGGGAAACAGGCTGCGGACGGCGGCCAGGATTTCGGGGAAGTAGGGATACGGTAGTATGCTATAATGGCAGGGCAGGCTACTCGCCGCCCCGTCGTGCCGGTGGACGTTAGGCACCGGCGGGTATCTCGGCATACGGGCGAGCATCCGTTCAGGATACTACCGTAGCCCCGTCGTGCCGGTGGACGTTAGGCACCGGCGGGTATCTCGGCATACGGGCGAGCATCCGTTCAGGATACTACCGTAGCCACGTCGGCCGGTGGATGTTAAGCACCGGCATCATAGCGGGCGGGGGTAGCCGCACCAGAAAGCTGGTCTGAGCAAGAGCGGCTAAAACAAACCACGGACGGCGGTGAGGATTTCGGCGGTTTTGGCGGGGGTGAGGCGGGCGATGGTGCGCTCAAACACACTTTCGTTCAGCGTAAAAATCCGGTCAGGACGAACCCGGCTGCCCGAAAGCAGTCGGCCGGCCCGCAAATCCCGCCGGGAAAGGGCGATTTCCCGACGATGGGACACGGGGCTGCTGGTGATTTCGCAGACCAGCCAATCGGCTTCGTTCCGGTCCCGCACATCGGCGATTATCAGAACCGGCCTTCCCTTGGCGCCCAGCAAATCGGTGAAAGGCAGGTTCACCCAAACTATATCCCCGACCGCCATTGCCGGCTATTCCCCTTCCCCAATATCGGGCAGGGCGCCCAGCCAAGCCTGATTTTCCGGGTCGTCATAACTGTCCGGCGGGCGGCTGGATAGGTACGCCAGCCCCAACAGCATAAAATCGCGCTGTTCCCGGTCGCCGGACACTACCAGGCAGCCGTCCATCCAGTAGGCCATACCCGCTACGATTTCCGCCGTCCGTACGCTCACCGCGCAGACCCGTTGCAATAGGGTGATGACTTGCTCTTTGTGGTCGGCGAAGCGGTAGGTGTTGAACTTGGCGGCGATGGTGGCGTCTTTGGGCTTGCGCTCTTTATACTGGTCGAGGATCCACTCCAGGGCGGTGCGGCTGCCGAGGATATATTCCCACGCCGATTCCGGGATGCCGGCTAAAGTGGTGCGGGCGTCGAGGTGGATTAGGCCCCGGGACTTGTCGGCTTTCAGGATAACTTTGCCGCCGTCCGCCGGGGCTTGGGCGTTTTCCCGCCGTTCCAGTTGATACGGCTCGACCGTCTCAAAGCCCAAGTGCAGGTCGAGCAGCTCCCGGCCCAATTCGGCCCACAGGTCAAACTCGTGATAGAAGGGCAGGCGGGGAAACTCTCGCAGCAGGTCCAGGCGGTAGTCGTGGCGATAGACCGGGTCGTGCAGCACGGCGTAGGTGTAGGCAAAGATGTCCTCGGCGGTGATGGCATCATCCCGGTAGTGTTCACGGAACTGCTGCAAGCCCCAAGCCGTGATGTTGCTGACCTTTTCCCCGTCAGCCTTGTAAAGGTAGAGCGGCAGGCATTGGGTATCGCCGACGAAATGGAGATCGGTAGGCTTGTCCGCCGCTATGGCATAGAGGTCGCCTTTATTTCGGAAGTTGATGACCTTGTTGGGTTGACGCAAATCCGGGCCAAACATCTTGTAGTGATTGCCGGTGAGGACGTCGTTCATCTTAAAATCGGCGAAATGCCGCTTTACGACAAAGGGACGGTACAGGGATTGAATAATGCACGGCGCGTCAGGGTCGATGCGCCTGCCCCGGCCAAACTCATTCACCAAGTCGCGGCTCCACTTAATAACGGGGTCATAGGCATGGATACCGGCAGCTACCAAGCCGGCATCGTGGAGGGCGTTATAAGTGTCGGCAAAGAAAGTGACCTTGTCCCGCAGGTTTTGGGCGTCGAAATCATAAACCCACTGGTCGCGGTTGGAACTGATGCCATGGGTATGGAGATCAAACACCGCTTGCTTGGCGTCGGTGGATTTGGCAAACTTGGATTGCCGGGCAATCAGGGGCAGCAACTGGTCAAAGCCGCTGTCGGGCTGGTTGAGCCAGTTGGCGTTGGCGTCGGGGAGGATGTTGGTCAGCGGCAAATCGGGGAGATGGGCCGCCGCCAGCGCGGTCAACTTTTCCGAACCGGACAGGGCATCGGTCAAGGCGTAGTAGTGAATTTGCGCCGGCTCCCGAACCTGGCTTTCCCGCACCAGAAAGCCGATGGCAACGCCGGTCATAATGTCGAAAACATTGCCCACATTTTTGTTGCTGCGGACATCGCCGCCCAAGTCAACGATATACAAATGGCTGAATTCATCCCGGACTACCTTGCGGAAACCATCATCCTGCCAAGCGTCGAGATATGCCCGGTTGGTAATGAACCCGATAATGCCGTCATCAGCCAAGCGGTCCGATGCCCAACGGAGGAACCGCTTATACATATCGTACTGCTTGGTTTTCCGGGCATTGCTGGCGGCAACATAGGTTTCCCTGATACGGCTATCTATCGCCGCGTAGGTCCAATTGTCCGTGCCATCGCCCCAAAGGGTAGCATTGGCATTGTAGGGCGGATTGCCGATGATGACGCTGATGGTCTTTTCGTTTTGGCTTTGGAGCCGCCGCCAGTTCTCCTCGGAGAGGCGGCCCAAGTCCATCACGCTTTGCCGCGTTAGCGTATCGCCGCTGGCGCCCTGGGCTTGCCAACCGAGGTTGTCGAGGGTATCCACAAAGCAGAGGTTGGGGAACTCCAGGTAGCGGCCGGTGCGTTCCTTGTAGCTGTATTCGATGTTCAGGTTGGCGATGTAGTAGGGCAGGATGGCGACTTCGTTGGCGTGGATTTCCTGGCGGTACTTGTATTCCAGCCGTTCCGGGGGCAGGTAGTTAATGAGGCTGGTGATGAAAGTGCCGGTGCCGGTGGCCGGGTCGAGGATTTGCACATTATCGTCGGCGAGGGCGCGGGCGAAGTGCTTTTGCAGCAGCCAGTCGGCGCCGCGGATGATGAAGTCCACGATTGGGTTGGGGGTATAGACCACGCCGAGGTAGTCGGCGGCGGCCGGGTTGTAGGCTTGGTAAAAGTCCGCGTAGATGGCTTTGAGGAACTGCTGTTTTTCGGCGTAGTCGGCGATTTCGTCGGCGGAGCGGCCGATGACGCCGTAGTAGGCGCGGAGGCGGTCGATGGCTTGGCGGCGCACGTCGCCGGTGAAAAAAGTCCGCTCCAAGCCGTCCAGCTGGCGGGCAATGTTGTTTTCCCGGTGGAATTGGTCCTCGGCGAATACGCGCAGGAAAATGTCTTTGGTCAGGATGTGCTGGAGGAGCATTTCGCGCACATCCCATTCGGCGACGGCGGGGCCGATGGTGCGGCGGCAGAGTTCGAGAAAGGCGGCGGCGGCGGCTTGGTACTCCCGGTTGGCGGCCTCGGCTTCGGTGATGGCGGCGCGCAGGTTTTCCAGGACGGAGGGCAAATCGGCTTTGAACTGCTGCTGGGCTTGGCGGAATTCGGCGATGCTGGGCAGTTCGTAGTCGAGGAAGCGTTGGATGAGGCGGTGCAGTTCGCCGGGGCGGGACATATCGACCCGCATGGCTTCCTGACGGTTCTGAAAGAGGACGGCGGTGCGGGAGTCCTCGAAGACGATATTGTCCCGGGGGTAGCCGCGGTTAAACTTTTTCGCGATTTCGGCGTCGAGGTCGTCCTCCGGGTCTTTGGCTTCCCAGTAGCCGCGCACCATCCGCAGGGCGTCTTTGACCGAGCCGTCGGGGATGTTGCGCTGCTCGGCTTCCATTTCCGCCACCAGGGTCAACTTGTCCCGATGCTCCCGGCAATAGGTGTCCAGGCAGTTCTCGAAGGCCCGGCGGATTTGGGACTCGGTGCTGCCGCCGGCGTCGCGGAGCCGCTGCAATTCGGCGTGATACTGGGCGATGTGGGGGTAAGTGGGCATAACGGAAACATAATACTCGGATGGGCTGATTTAGGCAATGGGGGGCGTTGGGGGGATTTTGGTGTGCTTATTTCGACGCCGCCCGGGTTGTTATTCCATTACGGGCTTGCTATACTGGCACTACACTGGAGAGGAGGGGTATCAACATGGCAGTTTGGGTAGTACGGGCCGGCCGGCAGGGTGAGTTTGAGGAATTTGCTATTGACAATAGCGTTGCCGGCATTGATTTTGAGTTGCCGAAAGGCGTAACCGAGTTTCCCAGCCGGGAAGCTCTGCGCCAGTACGCCCGCGGCCCTCATGCGGCCGGGCAACTGTGGCGGTTTGCCCATGAGGTGCAAGTAGGGGAAACGGTGGTATTGCCGCGTAAGCAATACAAGGTGGTTGCCGTTGGCCGCATAACCGGGCCGTACCGCTATGAACCCGATTGGTCCTACCCCCATATCCGGCCGGTAGAGTGGGCGGCGGTGGACATCCCCCGCATCAACTTTGACCAGGACTTGCTGCATAGCTTCGGCGGAAAGCTGACCGTTTTCCAGGTCAATCGCACCAACTGCCAAGAGCGTATTGACGCAGTTGTCCGCCAGCATCTTGGCGAGCTACCGCCCGCCGTCTCAATTCCCCCGGCCGATATGGCTGAGGACGAACCCAGCACTTTTGACTTGCCGGAGGCGATCTCCGACCAAATCGTCGAGCGCATCCGTCAGAAATTCACCGGTCACCGTTTGGAGTATCTGGTCGAGGAGATTCTCAAAGCCCAAGGCTACACCACTTCGCAAACCCAACGCGGCGCTGATGGGGGTATTGACATCGTGGCCGGCAAGGGGGAAATGGGCTTTGCCGAACCCCGGTTGTGCGTCCAGGTAAAATCCGGCAGCTCTCCGGTGGATTTGCCTGACTACAACCGGCTCCAGGATAACATTACCAGTTTCAGCGCCAACCACGGTTTGCTGGTCAGCCTCAGCGACTTTACCCGCGCGGTCCGCCGCGAAAACGAGCGGTCTTTCTTTCAGATACGCTTGTGGGGTTCCGGTGAACTTACCAAGAACCTTCTCGACAGCTACGACCAACTACCCCTGGACATTCGCGCCGATATTCCTTTGGCCGACCGCAAGGTGCTGCTGGAAACTGAAGTCTAACCCCCGGCCTACGGCGCAAAGCGCACTAATGCTTGGGCGGCGTGGCGGCTTACGGCCGCTGTTCCTTGTCCTACCCATTCCTCGAGCAGTTCCCGGTAGGAACAGGATACGAACTTTACCTCGTCGTTGGCTACTTCCTTGGCAAAGGCGTCAATTTCCTCCCGGTGGCGGGCCAAGGCCGCCGCCGCAATCTTTTCGCCGCCCTCCGGCCAACGCTCCGGTTCGGCGTAAATGTAAAAGAGGATCGGGCGCAGCCCGGGATAGGCTCCACTATTCTGTACCACCGTCCGCAACGCAAAAGCGTGCTTGAACAATTGCGCCGTATCCAGCGCATAAGGGATCCCTTTATTCTCCCCCAACTTGTCCCGCACCCGTTCATAGCCCTTCATCTGGCTGCCCCACAGCCGCCGCCGGTAAGCTTCCGACAGCTTATCTACCCGATTCCTGCGGAACGGCTCAAACCGCTTGGACTCGATGCCGATCAGGGTCGTCGGCGTCTTTACCACCACATCCGGATGGGGGTGCGTTCCCCCGCGCCAAGGCAACCGCAACTCTTTCTCCAAAGTCAGGGCATCGGCCGGCCAGCGCGCATCGCCGCAGCCCGGCAATTCCGGCAGATCCTTGGGACGGCACAGGAAGTACCCGAATACATTGGCCGCCAAGGCCGCCGATGACTGCGGGCTGTCAAACTTCCCGGACTTGATTTCATTCCCCGGCGCCGCCCGGAGCAGTGCCTCCACTTTATCGCCCGGCACGCCGGGCAGAAACCGTTCCGTCATTCGCTACGCTCCCATTGCTTTAACCCTCGAAATCGCGTCAGCACACCACCCGGCGATTTCTATTTTAACCGTCAAGCCCGCGTTTTGCCATTCGGTACACTTTGCGGTGGTCATTATATACCGGCGGGCGGCTGTTTGTCATTTCCGATGGGAATTGTCGAAGGCGGCCGACAGATGCCTGGTTGGTTATGCTAGAATGCAAGGGTTTCATTTCAGGAGTTAGTCGGGGAAAGGTTCGGTTTTGATACCGCTTAAACTGCATATCCGCAACTTTCTGTCTTACCGGGAGCAGGCGCCGGTTCTGGATTTGACCGGGGTGCATACGGCTTGCCTGTGCGGGGATAACGGGCATGGCAAGTCGGCGTTGCTGGACGCCATTACCTGGTGTCTGTGGGGCAAGGCCCGGGGCCGGGTGCAGGATGATTTGGTCTCCTATGGGGCCGAGGATTGCCGGGTGGAGTTGGAGTTTCTGGCCCGGGGGAGCCGCTATCGGGCAGTACGGAGTCGGACCCGGGCCGGCGGCCGGCGGCGGCAGGGGGCGGGAGATTTGCAGCTGCAAGCCCTCAGTGATAACGATGGAGTATCGCCGCAGGTGGTGTCGGGCAACACCATCGCGGAAACCCAGGGGAAAATCGAGCAACTGGTGGGGATGGACTATGAGACCTTTATCAATTCGGCTTTTCTGCTGCAAGGGCGGGCGGATGAGTTCACCAACAAGACGCCGGCGGAACGGAAAGCGGTTCTAGGGGCGATTTTGGGGTTGGCGGCTTATGACCGCTATCGGGAAAAGGCACGGCTTCGGCAGTCGGAAAGCCGGGCCGAGAGCGACCGACTGGCCGGCAGCGCGGCGCAGGTGCAGCGGGAATTGGCCGAGTTGGGCGATCCGGCGGCGGAACTGGCGGCGGTAGCCCAAGAACTGGCGGCGTTGCAGGAACGGTTGGCAGAGCGGCGGGGGCAAGCCGAGGAACTGCGGGAAAAGGTCAGCGGTCTGGAAAGTCAAGCGGCGGCGTTGACGGAACGGCGGCGGCGGTTAGCCCAAGTGGAAGGGGATATTGAGGAGCTAGCGGCGTCTCTGCCCAGCGGGGAAAGGCGGTTGCGGGAATACCGACGGCTGCTGGAGCAGGCGGCGGAAATTGCGGCCGGGGTGGCGGAATTGGCGCAAGCCCGGCAACGGTTCGAGGAACTGGAGGATACCCGGCGGCGGGCGGGGGAAGGGCAGCAGGAAAGGCAGTCGCTGGTACAAGCCATCAGTGTGGAGCAGGCACGGCGGGAAGCGGAAATTGAGCAGCTGCGCCGCCGCATTGAGCGGGAGTTGATGCCCAAGGCCACGGCGGAGACGGAATTGACGGCGGCGTTGGCTACGGCGCGGCAAAGTCTGGAGGGTTTGGTAGCCACAGAACGGGAAATCGCCGCCGGGAGGAGTCGGATGCAAGTTCTGGCGGACGGCATTGGGGAAAGGCGGGCGACGATGGAGCGGTATGCTACGGAAGGGAAACAGCTGGGGGAAAAATTGCATCTGCTGGAAAATACGGATCCGGCGGCGGCCGTTTGTCCCCTGTGTCAAAGTCCGTTGGGGGCGGACGGCTGTCAGCGGCTGGCGGCGGCCTATCAAGGGGAGATTAGGGAGAAGCGGGAGTTTTATCGGGAGAGTAACCGGCAGTTGAAAGGGCTGGAGGGAGAGTTGGCCGGTTGGGAAAAGGAATTGCCGCGGCAGGAGCAGCGGCTGGTTAAGCAAGGCAACGAAATTCGGGGGCGGATGGCGCAACTGGAGCAGCAGATAGCGGAAGCCCGGCAAGCCGGGGCGGAATTGGAACGGGTTCAGCAGCAGTTGACGGCGGCGATGGCGGCAGTGGCCGCCGGGGATTTTGCCCATAAGGAACGGCAGCGGCTGGCGGAAGTGGAAGCGGCGATAACGGCTTTGGCTTACAACGATGACGCCTATCAGCAGGGCTATCGGCGGATTCAGGAATTGCAGCCCTACGCGCAGCGGGAAGGGGAGTTGCAGCAAGCGGTAGAACGGGAGCCGGCCGAGGCGGCGGCGTTGCAACAGTCCCAAGGGATGCTGGAACGGCGGCGGGAGGAAGCGGAGGAACATCGGGAGCAACTGCGGCGGGGCGAGGCGGCTATTGAGCAACTGCCGGCAGCCCAAGCCCGGTGGCAGGAAGCGGCGGCGGAAATAGCGGAACTGGAAAGCCGGCAGCAAAGCGCGCTGGGGCGGCAAGGTCTGCTGGAAGGACAGAAGCAGCGGCGGGAAAGTCTGATGACCGCGGAAGCCCGGAATCAGGAACAACTGGCGGTGGCCCGGGAGGAACAGGGGATTTATCAGGAATTGGTCAACGCTTTCGGGAAGCAGGGCATTCAGGCAATGCTGATTGAAACGGTGGTGCCGCGGCTGGAAGCGGAAGCCAATATCCTGTTGGGGCGGATGACGGACAATCGGATGCACGTGAAGCTGGAAACGCAACGGGAACGGCGGAGCGGGCCGGGCGGCGAGCCGGTGGAGACGCTGGAAATCAAGGTCAGCGACGAGTTGGGACTGCGCAGTTATGAGCTGTATAGCGGCGGGGAAGCCTTTCGGGTCAACCTGGCTTTGCGGATTGCGCTGTCCAAAGTGCTGTCGCAGCGTACCGGCGCGCCCTTGCCGACGCTGTTTATTGATGAGGGGTTTGGGACGCAGGATGCGTCCGGGCGGGAGCGAATTCTGGATGTGATCAGCGCCATTGAGCCGGATTTTGACAAAATCATCGTCATTACCCATCTGGACGACCTGAAGGATATGTTTCCGGCGCGCATTGAAGTGCAGAAGGATGCCAATGGGTCAACTTTCTGGCTGAGTTAGGATTAGGCGCGCGGCGGGGCTTGGGAGGGCGGGAAGGACGGCTGCGGTAGGGGATAGTCCAGTGGGGGTGACGCTGGGGGTTTGACAGGGGAGATTGAATGCGGGGATAATGGGGATGAAGCGGGGAATTTTTGGAAAAGATGGGGGTTAGGTTATGGTGAGCGTTGCAGCGGCAAAGGAGGGGATTGGGGCGGAGGTGCCTAACCGGACTTTGGTGGTTAGCGATAATTTGCCGGCGTTGGCGGCGATGCCGGCTGGCTGCGTGGATTTGATTTATTTGGATCCGCCGTTTAATTCCAAGAAGGAGTATTCCAATCCCATCAATATCCCGGAGGAGTATGCCCATACGCTTTACCGGGATTATACGGAGATGGGGGTTAGGGTGGTGGAGCCGTCCTTTTCGGATCAGTGGTCGATGGAGCTGTATCTGAAAGATGAGGCGGGCAACATTTATCCTAATCCGAACTGGAAACACCAGTGGGTGACGGCGATTGCGGAGGCTTACCCGGCACTGCATTCGGTTTTGACCAGCGCGGGGCAGGCGCAGGATGAGGGTTTGCAGGGGTATTTGACTTTTATGGCGGTGCGGTTGCTGCAAATGCGGCGGGTGTTGAGGGAGACCGGGAGTATTTATCTGCACTGCGACCCGACAGCCGGGCATTACTTGAAGGCGGTAATGGACTGCGTCTTTGGTCCGGATAATTTCAGGAATGAAATCATCTGGCAACGGACTATCACCCGCAAGGGGAATCTGACGCGGGGGCTGGCGCGGGACACCGATATGATTCTGCGTTACAGCAAAAGCGGCGCGTTCACTTGGAATCCGCAAGCAGTAACCCAACCTTATGACTTGTCCGATTTGGATGAGAAAACCCGGCGCAAGTATTCCAACTTGGATCAAGCGGGACGCCGGTATCAGCTGACTTCCGTTACTGCTCCGACCCAAAATCCGAAGTCGAAACTTACCTATGAAGTGATGGGAGTGGTGCGGACTTGGCGGTGGACCAAGGAACGGATGGAGCGGGAAATCGCCAATGGCCGAGTGGTACAGACCAAGGCGGGCAATGTCCCCCGGCAAATCCGCTATCTGGATGAACAGAAGGGTAAAACCCTTAACAATGTCTGGACGGATATTCCGGCCATTAACTCCCAAGCCAATGAGCGCACTAAATACCCGACGCAAAAGCCTTTGGCATTGCTGGAGCGGATAATTGCGGCGTCGAGCAATCCGGGGGATGTGGTGCTGGACCCCTTTGCGGGATGCGCTACGGCCTGCGTGGCGGCGGAAAGGCTGGAACGGCGGTGGCTGGGCATTGAAATCGGCGATGAGGGGTATCGGCAGGTAGTGCAGCGGATGCGGGATACGGTCAAAGTCGCCAGTAAGGATACGCCGTTGCTGTTGGAGCCGGAGCGGGTGATTACCCGGTTGGAGGAGCTGCCGGGGCAGCGGTTGGATTATCCGTTGGTGCCGCAGCCGGAGGCGCGGCGGGTGGGGGGACGGGCTACGCCGGCGCGGCGGGTGCGGGTGGAGGATCGGACGAAGCAGTGGCTGTTCGGGGTGCAGCAGGGGTATTGTATTGGGTGCGCGGCGTCAATTCCGATTTATTTGCTGTCGATTGACCATGTAGTCCCCCGGGCGGCGGGCGGGCCGGATGAGGAGTGGAATTACCAGTTGCTGTGTTCGTATTGCAATCCGGTGAAGGGGGATCGGCTGACGACGCAGGAGTTGTGGGCGGTGAATTTGGAGTCGGGGGTGTTGACGGATTTGGAGCGGGTGCGGCGGTTGTGGAAGGCGCGGGAGGGGGAACGGCGGGGGAAGGGGTTTGAGCGGTGGCTGGGGGGTTAGGGGAAGCGGGCGGCAGACATTGGGCGGCCGGTCGATGGTAGCGGTAGGGGATGCCTATACCGGTATCCTAGTCGAGGAATTTCGACCTTTGAGCGGATTCAAGGGCGGGCGTCGCGATTCCTCGGCGGCGCCGCGGAAGGACATAGTGGGGAGAGGAAGGGCATAGCAAGGGGAGGGATGGTTATGTTGACGGAGAGTTGGCGGGAGTTTGTGGCGGAAAACCGGCGGGGAGTATTGACTACTTTTCGGCGGGACGGGGCGGCGCAGCTGAGTATTATCACCGTCGGCCCGTATCGGGAAGGGGTGGCCTTTACTACTACGGAGGAGCGGGCCAAGCTGCACAACTTGCGGCGCAATCCGCAATGCTCGCTGCTGGTGGCCCGGGAGGATTGGTCGGCGTACATTGTGCTGCAAGGGACGGCCCAGGTTTTTTCGGCGGGCAATACGGACCGGGAGGAACTGCGGTTGATGCTGCGGGAGGTGTTTCGGACGGCGGCGGGAAGGGAACACCCGGATTGGGCGGAGTATGACCGGGCGATGGTGGAGCAGCGGCGTTCCGCCATTATTGTGGTACCGGAGCATATTTACGGGGGCAATGTTTCGTGACCGGTTGTGCCGGCGGCAAGTTCCGGCGGGCCGCTTAACGGGAACCGGCGGCCGGGCGGGACGGCAAAGCGGTAAGGAGTTTTTCGGAGGCGGCGGCGATTTCGGCTACAGCGGCGTCAAATGCCAAGCGGTTGGCTGATGCGGGTTGGCGGTAGCCGCTGATTTTGCGGACGAACTGGAGGGCGGCGGCGTGGATTTCATCGGGGGATGCCGGGGTTTCCGGCGTCCGCAATTTTTTGATGCTACGGCACATATCTGCTCCTAGGGGCCGGGGTAATGCCAATCAAAGTTGGCGTAGTGGCCGTTTTTGCCGCTGTTGTCCCAAGTCATACCGTGGTCGGTGTAGGTACTGGTTGCGCCTTTGGCCAAGGCAAGGGAGGAGCTGACCGGGTGGCCGGTGTTTTCGAGGCGCATAGGTTCCGGGTTGCGGCCGACAACGATGCCGTCGACGGTGAAGTCGATGATGCCGGGGATGTGGACGCGGCGGCGGTGGCCGTCAGATTGATAGGCGATGGGGCAATACTTGATGCCGAGGTAGTTGGTAGTTAAGCGCTGCCACCGCTCGGCGGGGCCGCCGATTTCGCCGGAGAGGATGCGGCCGAGGGCGGCGCGCTGGGGTTGGTCGGCCCGCTCATCGATGTAGGCGGCTAAAGTCCAGTCGCCGGCGCCCATTACGCCGGGGGTGTAGGCGGCGATGATGAAGTTGAGGTCGTCGAGGGGGATGCCCCGGTAGTCGCCGGCGGCAATGTGAAAGGCAAAGGCGACATCGCAATGGCCTGCGGTGGGGACGGCGGGGCCGCCCTGGACTACACAGGGGCAGAGGATTTCGCAATTGCAGTTCTCGAAGTAGTCGCCTTGGAGCTGCCAGCGTTCCTCAGTAGCCATTGATTATCTCCCTGTATCCGGATAGGCAACCCCGGCCGGTTGTTGAAGTTTCGGTAACCGGGCCGGGGTTTGCGGTCGCCGCCGATCCGGCAAACAGTCAGGATAGGCGGGCTATGGTTGGGGTCTAGCGGGCGGCGGCTACTTTGTCGGCAAAGGGCTGGATGAGAACGCGCAGGGTGCCGTCGGTTTCCTTGCGCTGGGTCAGGAGGCGGTGGCCGGCTTGTTCCGCCCAATAGATGACATCGTAGATGTTCAAGGCATCGTGGAGGATGGCTTCGACGAAAGCGCCGCGGTCGTATTCCATCTGGCGGCTGAGGGCGGCGATGACGCCGGCGCAATTTTTGCCGCGGCCGTCCACTATGGCCCAACCGCCGGCGGCGTTATGTCCGTTGCCGCTGCTGCCGTTGGCGTGACCGTTGACCGGCTGCTGATGGACATTGATGGCGCCGGATTTGCGGAGGTCGAGCTGTTCCTTGAAGTGGGCGACAGCTTCCCAAGCGACAGCCCGGTCGCGGGCGCCGCTGGAGCAGACGGCGCCGCGGACGCCGACGATGTCGGGGTTGATTCGGGCCAGTTCGTCGAGGTTGTCGAGTTTCAAGTGGCCGGAGAGGGCAGTGCTGAGGCCGGCTTGCTTGGCTTCCATTACCATTTCGCGCAGGCGGGCTTCCGGGATGAAGTCAAAGAGGTTGCGGCCATCTTTGGTGAGGGTGTCGATGAGGAAACCGTCGCACTGACCCTCGAGGGCAAGCTGGACCATCAGGTTGGGGTCAAGGCCGCCGGGGAAAAGGTGGTTGTCGGCAAAGAGGGAGCCGATAAGTTTGGTTTCATAGCCGTGAAGGGCGGCGCGGGCGCCTTGCAGGATTTCCACAGCGTCGGCGTAGGTGGATTCGCAGAAGCCGACTTTTACGGAGGTGGCATCAAGCTGGCCGGCGGCGTGGACCGCCATAGCGACGGTGCCGGCCTGGTTAGGGACGACGCCGAGGGTAACGCTGACGTGCTTTTCGGCGGGGATGCGTTCGCGGACTTCGCGCACCAGGTTGGGGTGGCCGGAACCGACGAGGGCTTCCTGGAGGTTTTTGACATCGATGATGTCGGCGCCGCCGCGGTCGGCTTCGAGGGCTTCCGGCATATTCTGGACGCTGACCAGGAGCATCATACCGGATTCGGAGAGACCGCTGCGGCCGTTGCCGTTGAGCCAAGGGGCGTGGACGCGCGGCTGGGCGGGAACGGCGGCGGCTTCGCGGCGAGGAATAAGCGGCAGCAGTTCCTGTTTGAGTTCGTCCTTTTCGGCGGCGGTCAGGGGCATCAGGGGCGGACGGACATTGCCGCCAGCCAAGCCCATCAGCTCGCCCCAATACTTGCACATCGGGGCGGGAAGGACGCCGCCGGATTTTTTGACGGTGCCGCCCCACCATTTGTCGGAAAGGGCTTTCAGGTCTTTGAGGTGGCGGTCGTAAAACTTGAGGTCGAGGTCGCCGCGGCTGGCGCGGTTGATGAACTGGACATAGTTGTTGCAGTCCGGAGTGTCAAAGCGCCAGTCGGAAGTGTTGGCGAACATCACCTGCTGGTGGAAGCCCAACTCCTTGGCCTTGGGGTAAATCCATTCGTCCGGGGTGCTGATGATGGCTTGGCCGCCGACGAGGAGGTGGGTTTCGAGGGAAATCTGCTGGTTGAAACTGGCTTCCTTGACGCCGACGACGTTGGGGATTTGGCAGAGGCGTTTGAGGCCCTGGGGACTCATCACCATGCCGAATTGGGGGGAGTTGTAAAACATAATGGCGAGGTTGGTGTGGTCGGCGAGGGTTTTCACATAGTCAAAGACCACTTCCTCGGTTTTGGCGACCATATAGGGCGGGGCGACGACCAGGAGGTCGAAGCCGGCGGATTCGGCGCGGTCGGCGAGGGCCAGCAGATCGGCAACGGAGGTGTGGGTGACATGGGCGGCGATACCCCACTGGCCGGCGGCTTCGGCGGCCACGGTGTCCATCACCCGGATCCGCTCGTCGGAGGTGAGGCTCCAGAATTCGCCCATACCCCAAGTGCAGCCGCCGCCGCGGGTGCCGAGGCTGCGGATGTGGCGGATGTTGCGGCGGAGGCCGTCGACATCGACGCGGTTGTCCGGGGTAAAGGGGGTCATAATGGTAGTCCACTGGTCTTTGAGGAAATCCCAGGCCCATTCCTGGGCTTCGTGTTTCCGGTAGGTCGCCATAGAGAATCACCTTCCCAAATAGAGTTGCCGGGGCAAGGCCGGGGAATGGAGTAATGTAACTTTTCCCCGGCGATATGGTCTATAAGCATTGTAAGCAAAGATGGGGGTAGCGTCAACCGGCGGGGAGCAAGGATTGAATGGGGGAGTCACGAGCTGGTTTCCCCCTGGCACTGGGGGCAAAAGAAGGTGCCGCGGCCCCGGATCCGTATGCCGGATATGGGGCTTTGGCATTGGGGGCAGGGTTCGCCGTCTTTGCGGGGAATGGTCCAGGTGTGGAGAGCGGAAGGCGGGTCGGGCCATTCCTTTTCCCGGGAGTGGTTGTATTGGGCGGTGGCGGATTGCAGGGCGGTTAGGATGCTGTGATGCAAGCGGGCGGTTTCGGATTCGGTCAAAGAGTTGGCCGGGCGCAAAGGGTGAATGCCAGAGAGATAGAGGGATTCGTCCACATAGAGGTTGCCCAAGCCGGCTACTAGGGACTGCTCGAGGAGCATAGCTTTCAGGGGGGCGTTGCGGTTTTTGAGGTTGGCAGCCAGGATTTCCGGGGTGAAGTCCGGGGACAAGGGTTCCGGACCAAAGGGCGGTAGGGCTTGGGCCGGGTCGGCGGTCAGCCAGAGGTGGCCGAATTTGCGGGGGTCGCGGAAACGAAGTTCACGGCCGTCATCCATGGTAAAAGTGTGACGCACCATCGGGTCGGCGGGTTGATGAGCCGGTTGCACTTTTAAGCCGCCGGTCATTCCCAAGTGGATAATCAAAGTTTCACCGGAATCGAGGGGTAAGAGCAGGTATTTGCCGCGACGGTTGATTTCCGATACTTGGCGGCCGGGGATGCCAAGGACAAAATCCTCGATGGAACCGCCGCGGACGCTGTTGGCCCAACCGACGGTTACTGAGGAAAAGGCGCGGCCCGGCAAGCCGAATTTGATAAGGACTTGCCGGGCGTTTTCGACTTCGGGGAGTTCGGGCATAGGTCACCAATGCAAGGTATGGATTCCCGTTGGCACGGGAATGACGGTGAGCTGCGGGGTAAAGGGCTAGACGCGGCGGACGCCGAGGGTTACTTCCATACCCTCGACTTTCTGGCTTTCGGATTGGGCGTCGGCCGGCGGGGCTGCGGCGAGCAGTTGGTCGCTTAGGGTTTCCTGCTGGATGTAGGCGGCGTGGTGCCGCATTACTGCGGTTACGGCGTCCGGGCCTTGGTAGTAGGCGATGATGTGGTCGGTGAGGTCGAAACGGGCGTTGCGGCGGAGTCCCTGGATGCGGTGGGCCAGTTCCCGGGCCAAGCCTTCGGCGGCAAGTTCCGGGGTGATGGTGGCGTCAATGGCAACGAGGCAACCCGGCTCGGCGGATACCCAATAGTTGTCGACGGGGTAAATGCCGTGACCGGAGAAGTCGGTTTCGCCTTGGGCCTGGGCGGCTTGGCGGAGCCGTTCCTGATAGGCGGCGTCAGTTTCCAGAACGGCAAGTTCCTTGATGTTGAGTTCCTCGAGAATCTGACCGCTGACCTGGTTAAGGTAGTCGGGGCGGCCCCAGACTTGGACTTGGGCCAAGGGCTGGCGGACTTTGACGCCGGCTTTGGAGCGGGCGGCGCGGCCCATACTGGAGACCTGCATCGCCAGGTGGGTGGCGGCCATCAAGTCCCGGTCGATGAGGGAGTCGTCGGGGACGGGGTAGGCGTCGAGGTGGACGCTGTCGGGGGCGTCCGGGTTCACGGCGCAGACCAAGTTGCGGTAAAGCTCCTCGGCCATAAAGGGCGCCAAGGGGGCCATCAGGCGGGCTACGGTGACCAGACACCGGTAGAGGGTGGCATAGGCCGCCAGTTTGTCGGTATCGTTTTCGCTTTTCCAGAAACGGCGGCGGCTGCGGCGGACATACCAGTTGGAAAGGTGGTCGATGAACTCCTGAATACGGCGGCCGGCGTCGGTAGGGTTGTAGGCGTCCATATAGCCGTCCACTTGGGATGCCAAGACATTAAGCTCCGACAATATCCAGCGGTCAAGCTCCGTTTCGGGCCGCCAGTCGGCGGGGATTTGGTCGGGATGGAACTGGTCGATGGCGGCGTAGTTGGTAAAGAAGGAATAGACATTCCAGAGGGTCAGCAGGACACGGCGCAAGGTTTCGTTAACCAGTTGGTCGGAGAAGCGGCGGGGTTCGCCGGGATGGGAAGCGGTAAAGAGATACCAGCGGAGGGCGTCGGCGCCGTGGGCGTCCAGTACGGCGCTGGGCTGGACTACATTGCCGACGTGTTTGCTCATTTTTTGGCCGCGCCCGTCGAGGATGAGGCCAAGGCAGATGACATTGCGATAGGAAGGTTGCTCGCGGAGCAGGGTAGCCAGGGCGTGGAGGCTGTAAAACCAGCCGCGGGTCTGGTCGACGGCTTCGCAGATGTAGTCGGCGGGGAAGCGGCCATCGGTTTCGATTTCCGGGTTGTCAAAGGGATAGTGCCACTGGGCGAAGGGCATTGCGCCGGAGTCAAACCAGGCGTCCATTACTTCCGGGATGCGGCGCATTTGGCCGGGGCAGCCGGCGACGGGGCAAGCCAGGATGATGTCGTCCACATAGGGGCGGTGCAGGTCGAGGTCATCGACTTGGGCTTGCTGGTCGGGGCGGGCGGCGGCTTTCAAGTCGGCTACACTGCCGATGCAAACCCGGTGGGCGCAGTCGGGGCAACGCCAGATGGGAATGGGAGTACCCCAATAGCGTTCCCGGGAGATAGCCCAGTCAACATTGTTGCGGAGCCATTCGCCGAAGCGGCCTTCGCGGATATAGTCGGGATACCAGTTGATGCTGCTGTTGCCGCTGACCAGGCGGTCTTTGCGGGCAGTAGTGCGGATGTACCAGGAGGATTTGGCGTAGTAAAGGAGGGGCGTGTCGCAGCGCCAGCAGAAGGGGTAGGTGTGGCGATAGATGTCGCGGTGGTAAAGGAGACCCCGGTCGGCCAAGTCTTGCATAATGGCGTTGTCGGCGTCTTTGACGAACTGGCCGGCAAAGGGATAGCGGCCGGTGATGCGGCCGCGCAAATCCACCGGTTGGACAAAGGCCAGTTCCCGATCGCGGCCGAGGCCCAAGTCCTCGTCGCCAAAGGCGGGGGCAATGTGGACGATGCCGGTGCCATCCTCGAGGGATACAAAGTCGCCGGCTACTACTCGGGGGTTGAAGTCGGTAGTAGTTTCCAAGTCGGTTACGGGGATGTCGCCGGGGCCGGGACGGCGGACAAAGCGGCGGATTTCGGTACCGTATGCGGCGGGATGATAGAGGGGTTGGTAGCCGGTTCCAACCAAGGCGGCGCCTTTGACGGCGGCAATGATGCGGTATTCGTGGCGGAGGGCGGAGTTCAGCAGTTCGGTGGCTAGAATCAGCCGCTGGGTTATGCCATCCCGTTCCAGTTCGACGATGGAGTAGTCGGCATCAGCAGCCACGGCCAGGGCTGTGTTGCCGGGGAGGGTCCAAGGGGTGGTAGTCCACGCCAGCAGGTAGGTGGGGATGGCGGAGTCAAGGGGCAAGACGGGGGACGGTTCGGTAAGCAGGAATTGAACGAATACGGACGGGTCGGGGGTGTTTTCCTGGTAGCCGAGGGCTACTTCGTGGGAGCTGAGGCTGGTTTCGCAGCGGGGGCAATGGGGAGTGCCGCGGAGTCCTTCGTAGAGGAGTCCCTTGTCCCACAGTTCTTTGAGGATCCACCAGCCGGTTTCGATGAAGTGGTTGTCGAGGGTGACGTAGGGATGCTCCATATCGACCCAGAAGCCGATGCGGTCGGTAAGGGCTTCCCATTCCTTGACATAGCGGAAAACGCTTTCCCGGCAACGCTGGTTGAAGTTGGCGATGCCGTATTCCTCGATTTCCCGCTTGGAGGTGAGGCCGAGTTCCTTTTCGATTTCCAGTTCGACGGGGAGGCCGTGGGTGTCCCAGCCGCCTTTGCGGAGGCAGCGGTAGCCTTTCATCGTGCGGTAGCGGCAGATGACATCCTTGAAGACGCGGGCGAGGACGTGGTGGATGCCGGGGCTGCCGTTGGCGGTGGGCGGGCCTTCGTAGAGCATAAACTGGGGGGCGTCGGGGCGTTCCGTTTCGGTGCGGCGGAAGATGTCGCGCTCTTTCCAGTAGTCGAGGATACGGGCGTCGAGTTCGGGGAGGCTGACGCGGCTGGGTACGGGCGTGAACATTGCAGCGAACCTCGCGTGATGGGAGGATTTGGTTTGGCGGATATTATAGCATAGGGATTTGCTGGGGAAAGGGGCGGCGGCCGGCGGTGGGGTTGATGCCAGAGAGTGGGGGCGGGAAGGGGGAGGATGGTTTCAGGGAGGGGCGGCGGTTTGGGGGAGAATCGGAGGAATCGGGTTTGCTATTGGGTTGGGGGATAGGACGAGCTGCGATGGAACCGGGAACGAGGCGCGATGGAAGCTGAGGGGGCGGCGGCGATGCCGGTGGGGACGCTGTTGGCGCGTTTTGCGGGGGAGGCGGCGCGGAGTCAGATGAGCAGGGGCGGGGATGCCGGGTGCGAAAGGGGAGTCTGCTGGGGGGACGGCGGTGGGAACTTTTGTAAAAGTTCCCCCCCGCACCCCCTCAAAACTTTTTGAGTTGGGGTTGACTGCGGGTTTGGTGGGGGGATGATATGGGGCTTGCGCACGGGGGGACGGGTGGGCTAGTTCCAGAGGCGGTAGAAGTGGTGGAGGGGGCCGTGGCCTTGGCCTATGGGGTAGGAGTGTTGGATGGCGGCGGTTACATAGTCTTTGGCTTGGGCTACGGCGGCGGTGAGGGTTTTGCCTTGAGCCAAGCCGGCGGCGATGGCGGCGGCGAAGGTGCAGCCAGTGCCATGGGTGTTTTTGGTGTCAATGCGGGGGGCGGTGAATTCCTGAAATTCGATGCCATCATAAAAGAGGTCGGCGGCGGGGCCGGCGAGGTGGCCGCCTTTGACGACTACGGAGCGCGCGCCCATTCCAACGATTTGCGCGGCGGCTTGGCGGAGGGCGGCGGCGGTTTGGAGGGATAAGCCGGTGAGGGTTTCGGCTTCGGGGATGTTGGGAGTTACGACGGTGGCCAAGGGGAGGAGATGGGTTCGGAGGGCTTCCACAGCATCGGAACGGAGGAGGGCGTCGCCGCTTTTGGCAATCATTACCGGGTCAACGACGATGTTGGCGATGGCGTGTTTTTGGAGGGAGGCGGCCACGGCGACGACGATGGCGGCGCTGGAGAGCATCCCGGTTTTTACGGCGTCAACGCCGATGTCGGTTACTACGGCGTCAATTTGGGCTTGGATGAGGTCGGGGGGGAGTTCGTGAACGGCGGTAACGGCGACGGTGTTCTGGGCGGTGATGGCGGTAAGGGTGGCGGCGCCGTACACGCCGAGGGCGGCGAAGGTTTTGAGGTCGGCCTGGATGCCGGCGCCGCCGCCGGAGTCGGAGCCGGCGATGGTCATTGCTTTGGGGATGGGGTTGGTGGTCATTGCGTTACCTGCCGTTGGGGTGGGCTGTTCCCGGTGGGAATGGCCGGGACGAGGATTAGTCTGGCTGCTGGTCGGGGAGAGTCCATTCGCTGACGGCCGGGGCGGTGGCGTAAGCCGGTTCGTAGTCCACGGCGTTGGGGTCGCTGTCGCCGCGGAGGCGGATGGCGATGGCGGGGAGGGTTTCGATTTGGAGGCCGGCGAGGACGGACATTTCCAGGGAGAGGCGGGCGACGGCGTCGTTGTCGTCGGCTTCGGCGAGCATTACGAAGTCGTACTGGCCGAGGACGGCGTATTGGCTGAGGATGTCGGCGCCTTCGCAGTGGCAGTCGCGGATGGACTCGACAATCAAATCCGGGTTGTCGCGGAGGCGGCGGCGGCCGCTGGAGGTGGAGGTTCCCATTAGAAAGTAGAGCGACATTGTTTCCCCCGTTGGGTGGCGTTTGCGGGACTGGCGGTTTTGGGATGGTTATCAGTATATCACTTTTCGGGATGGCGGGGGGATACCTAATTTAGGGATGGGGTTTTGGGCTGTTGGATATACCTAGTCTCCGGATTTTCTGGATTCCCACTTTCGTAGGAATGACGGTGGGGAGGACGGGAATGACGGTTGCCATCGGGGGAATGATGGTTGCGATATGCGGCGGGGTGACGCTGGGGGTTTGACAGGGGATTATGGGTTGGGGATAATGGGGGCGGTGGAGATAGCGTTGCATTTTAGGTGGTTTAGCCAGCAATTGGGCTTGTACCCTTACTGCAAAACCCGAATTTGCTAATCAAACCACCTAAATCGGAACGCTACCGGCGGCGAAAAAATCCTTGAAAAAAGAGGGAGGTTATGTTATGGTGAAGGCAACCCCGCAACCCCGCAACCCCGCAACCCCGCAACCCCGCATTCAACGCGGTCAACCGGGGCGTTTATATCGCCGACAATCTCGACTTCCTCAGGTCGATTAACACCGGGTCGGTGGACTTGGTGTGCATTGACCCGCCCTTTGCCAAGAACGATACCTTTACCGGGGATAAGCTGAAGCCAGCTTTGAGTAAGGCGGAGGGGGCCAACGAGAAGCGGCTGCTGAAGCGGTGGGAGATTACTACGCCGGAGCAGGCGGACGCCAAGGGCATTGCATGGCCGGATGATCCGAAGTCCCGGGGCGGTTACAAGGACCAGTGGTCGTGGGAGCAGGATATTCACGAGGATTGGGTGGACGGCATTAAGGCGACCCACCCGGCGGTGAACCTGCTGATTGAGGCGACCCGGGAGATACACGGTGACGGCATTGCCGCTTACTTGGCTTTCGTGGCTATCCGGGTGTTCGAGATTCATCGGATACTCAAGCCCACGGGAAGCCTGTACCTGCATTGTGACCATACGGCAAGCGGATACCTGCGTCAGTTGCTTGACGGGGTATTTGGGGCGGATAACTTTCGGAACGAAGTAGTGTGGAGTTATCGCACGGGCGGGGTAAGCAAGCGGTATTGGCCCCGCAAGCATGACACCATCTACTTTTATAGCAAGTCGGGGGAATATAAGCATAACCCGATACAAGAACGGCTGATTTATGAAAAGCCGTTTTTCACCAGCGAGACCGACGAGGACGGCAACTATTACGCCGACGTTTATGTGCGGGATGTTTGGGACGACGTTAAGCCTTTGATTAATGTGTCAAAGGAACGAACCGGCTACCCCACGCAGAAGCCGATTGCGCTGGCCGAGCGGATAATTCAAGCCAGCACTAACCCGGGGGATGTGGTGTTGGACTGCTTTGCCGGGTGCGCTTACGCCGCGATGGCGGCGGAGAAGTTGGGTAGGCAATGGGTAGCCTGCGATATTAACCCGCGGGCGTGGACGGTGTTTAAGCGGCAGTTTAACAAGGGCGGGGATTTGCCGCTGCTGACTTGCAATGACCGGACTACGGGGCAGCAGGTGCTGGGGAGCGAGCCGACGGTTACGGTGCACGGGCCGGAGGAGTTGCCTACGCTGACGACTACGGCTGATGTGGAAATCAAGCCGCTGCGGACGACGGCGCAACGGGAGAAGGCGGCGCCGAAATACAAGCGGGAATCGACCTTGATGAACCGGCGGGAGATGCTGGAGGCACTGCTGAAGTTCTCCGAGGGGAAAGGGTGGTGCTGTGGCTTTGAGAGCCGCAACGCCAATGGGACGCTGGACTATGGGAACTATGAGTTAGACCATATCATTCCCCGTTCGCACGGTGGCGAGGATGACATTGTTAACCGGGCGCCGCTGTGTAAGACCCATAACCTGCTGAAGAGCAACCTGAATATGACCTTGGCCGACCTGCGGGTGGAGGTGGCGATGCGTGGGGAGATGAAGGTAAGGGGGCAAGCCGAGTTGGTGAAATTGGACTTGGCCCGGCTGTATGCGGTGGAGGTGCGTAAAGAGGCGTATCAGCGGAAGGTTGGGAAGGGGATGAAGGGGATGGGTATTTAGTGGGGCGGGCGGCATAACCGGGATGATGTACGGCGGCGGGAGTTATATCCTTTGCGATGGCCGGTTGGGGGAGCTGCCGCCGTTGGAGATGGGAAAGGGCTGGGCTTAACCGGGATGGGGGGCTGTGCTATAATTCCGGTTAACCGGGTCATTGCCGTTGCCTTTGGGGCGGCGGATGTTGCCGGTTGAGCCGGCGGACGGGCAAGGAGGTTGAAAATGGGGCAGTTGGATGGGGAAGTCGCGACTTATAACCGGATGCGGGAGGATTTGGAGGCTAACCATCATTTGGAGTGGGTGGTTATCCACGGGGAGGAGTTGGTGGGGATTTTCCCTGATTTACAGGTGGCGGCGGATACGGCGGTGCGGCGGTTTGGGCGGGGGCCGTACCTGATTCGGCAAGTGGGTCGGGTGCGGAGGACTTTGCCGGCTGAGGCCGTGGCGCAGTGGATTTATGTCCACGATTAGCGGGGGGTTCAGCGACCGGCCGGGGCTTTCCGGTCGGGATGCGTTAATTCGCTACGGGCCGACTATCCTGGTGGAGATTGGCTTTGACGCGGCCTTTCGCATTGGCAGCCCGGAGCGGCCGAATATACCGGATGACCGGTTTCCGGCTTTGGTGGATACCGGGGCCTCGGAAAACTGCATTGACGCAGACTTGGCCCGGACGCTGGGGCTGCCGGTAGGCGACCAGCATGATATAGCCGGGATAACCGGCGTCAGCAGGTTTGACTATTTCCTGGCGCAGATGTATGTGCCGGGGTTGAACCGCACGATTTACGGGCAGTTTGCCGGGGTGCAGCTCCAAGCCGGGGGACAGTCGCGGTACGCTCTGATCGGGCGGGATTTCCTGCAAAATTATCTGATGGAGTATGACGGGCGCAGGGGCAGTGTTACCATCAGCAGCGAATAGGCGGGGGTTCTGGATTCCCATTTTCGTGGGAATGACGGTTGCCGTTCTGGATGCCCGATTTCGGGGGATGACGGGGTCTGCGATAGCCCGGCGGGAAAAAGGGCGTCAGAAAATTGGATAGCAAATCCCTTAAAATAGGCATTGACATTATGGGATTCGCTTGGTAAAGTATCAAATTACGAATCCCTTGCCCCCCAGGGTCAGATACGAAAGAGGGGCTGGAAAGGCGAAGTATGCCGACGGTAAATCAGTTGGTCCGGAAAGGGCGCAAGCCGGTGCGGAAAGGCACGAAGGCGCCGGCGCTGCATTGGGTACAGAATTCGCTCCGCAACCGAACGAAATGGGGGGAGGGCTGTCCGCAGCGGCGGGGAGTGTGCATTCAGGTGCGGACGATGACGCCGAAGAAGCCGAATTCGGCGCTGCGGAAAATCGCCCGGGTGCGGCTGACCAATGGGGTGGAAGTAACCGCCTATATCGGCGGGGAGGGCCACAACCTGCAAGAGCATTCGGTAGTGCTGGTGCGCGGGGGCCGGGTGAAGGACCTGCCGGGGGTGCGCTACCATGTGGTGCGGAGCGCGCTGGATACCGAAGGGGTACGGAATCGGCGGCGCGGCCGCAGCAAGTACGGGGCGACGAAGCCCTAGCCGCCAGGCTGTAAGAAGGACGCATTTCATCGGCCGCAGCATGGAGCATAAGGCCCGGCCCGGCGGAACGCTTTTCTTATGACCCGACAGCGTTAGGGGAGATAGACGGCAAATTTTCCCGTCGGTCTCTCCGGTAAGGGATTTTGTGCAACATCAGTATCGGACGGAGTGTAGTCGGATATGTCGCGACGACGCAGGGCCGAACCGCGGGTAATCGCTGAGGATTCCCGCTACCATAGTGTGCCGCTGGCCCGGTTTATTAACCGGGTGATGACGCGCGGCAAGAAGACTACGGCGCAACGGGTAGTGTACGGCGCGCTGGAGTTGGTGGCGGCGGAGTCGCGGCGGGATCCGATGGAGATTTTTGAGCAGGCGCTGAAGAACGCTACGCCTTTGGTCGAAGTGAAACCCCGCCGCATTGGCGGGGCAACTTATCAGGTGCCGACGGAGCTGCGGGTGAACCGGAGCGAAGCGTTGGCGATGCGGTGGCTGATTCGGGGGGCGCGGAGCCGGGCCGGGATGCCGATGCGGCGGGGCTTGGCGAATGAGTTTATGGACGCCGCCCGAGGGGAAGGCGCGGCGGTGCGGCGGCGGGAAGAATTGCACCGGATGGCCGAGGCCAACCGGGCCTTTGTGCATTACCGACGGTAGTCGAGATTCAAGGGGCGAAGATAGAGGAGCCCAAGCCAGTATCATGGTTTCTGCTTATCCCATCGAGAAAATTCGGAATATCGGGTTCATCGCCCACATCGACGCCGGTAAAACGACCGTTACGGAACGGGCGTTGTTTTTGACCGGTCGGATTCATAAGGTCGGCGGGGTGGACGAGGGAACTACGGCCATGGACTGGATGCCGCAGGAGCGGGAACGGGGCATTACCATTACGGCCGCGGCGACGACGGCCGAGTGGAATGACCATCGGGTCAACATCATTGACACGCCGGGCCATGTGGACTTTACCGCCGAAGTGGAGCGCAGTTTGCGCGTGCTGGACGGCGGTATTGTTGTTTTGGACGCGGTGGCGGGGGTGCAGTCGCAGTCGGAAACGGTGTGGCGGCAGGCGGATACCTATATGGTGCCGCGCATCTGCTTTGTGAATAAGATGGACCGGGTGGGGGCCAGTTATACCCGTACTATCGATTCGGTGAAGCGGCGGTTGAAGTCGAACCCGGTGGCGATTCAGGTGCCAATGGGGGAGGAAGACTCCTTTGTGGGGGTTATTGACCTGCTGGGGGGCCGGGCTTACCTGTATCCCAAAGGGCGGGACAACGGGAACGGGATGGCGCCGCCGGAAGAGGCGCCGGTGCCGGTGGAGTATCAGGAGACCTACGAAGAGTACCGTCAGGAAATGATTGAGAAAATCGTGGAGACGGACGAGCGGCTGCTGATACGCTACCTGGAAGGGGAAGATTTGTCGGAGGATGACCTGCGGGGGGCGCTGCGGGAAGCTACCATTAAACGGCAGCTGGTGCCGGCGCTGTGCGGCAGCGCAATCTCCGGGAAGGGCGTTCATCCGCTATTGGATGCCATCATTCACTATTTGCCTTCGCCGGCGGATGTGCCGCCGGTGGAAGGGACGGAGCCGAAGACGGAAGAGAGGGAGCTGCGGTTCCCGGAGGAAGGGGAGCCGTTGGCGGCGTTGGCGTTCAAGGTGGTTACGGACCCGTATGTGGGGCGGCTGGTGTTTTTGCGGGTTTATTCGGGTTCGGTAAAGGCCGGGGCGTCGGTGGTGAATGCGAGCAAGGGGCAGCGGGAACGAATGGGGCGATTGCTCCAGATGCACGCCAACCACCGGGAGGAATTGGAGGCCATCGGGGCGGGCAATATCTGCGCCGCCGTGGGGCTGAAGAATACCTTTACCGGGGATACCATTACCACTGAGTTCAAGCCGTTGATTCTGGAGCCGCCCAAGTTCCCGGAGCCGGTGGTATCGGTAGCCATTGAACCGACCACGCGGGCCGACCAGGATCGGCTTTCGGACGCCCTCCGCAAACTCTCCGACGAGGATCCCACTTTTCAGGTGCGTTTCAACGAGGAAACGGCCCAGACGGTTATATCCGGGATGGGGGAGCTGCATCTGGAGGTGCTAGTGGATCGGATGCGGCGGGAGTTCAGCGTGGCGGCGAATGTGGGGAGTCCCCGGGTATCCTACCGGGAGACTTTGACGCGGGCGATCCGCAGCGAAGGACGGTTTGTGCGGCAGTCGGGGGGGCATGGTCAGTTCGGTCATGTGTGGCTGGAGATTGAGCCGCTGGAGCGGGGTTCGGGCATTGTTTTTGTCAACGGCATTAGCGGCGGGGTGATCCCCCGGGAATATATCCCGGCGGTGGAGAATGGGGTCAAGCAGGCGTTGGACAACGGGCCGCTGGGGGGCTATCCGCTGGTGGACTTGAAAATAACGCTGGTGGACGGCAGTTATCACACCGTCGACTCGTCGGAAATGGCGTTCCGCAGCGCGGGGATGCTGGCAATTCGGGAGGGCGTCAAGAAGGCGGTCCCGGTATTGCTGGAGCCGATGGTGGAGTTGGAGGTAGTAACGCCGGGGGAGTTTCTGAGCGAGGTACTGGGGGACTTGGGGATGCGGCGGGCGCAAATCCGCAGCATTGAGGGGGAGGAGGATATACAAACGGCGCGGGCGATGATTCCCTTGGGGGAAACTTTCGCTTATACTACCGCCTTGCGTTCCATTACCCGGGGACGGGCCAACTTTACGATGGAGTTCAAATACTACGAACCGGCGCCGGAACATCTGGTTAAGGCTTTGGTCAGCCAGGGCTAGGGCGGGCGCGGTCAGGGAATAAAGGGGTATGGTTACTCGACAGAAGGTGCGGATCATCCTGAAGTCCTTCGAGCATAAGCAGCTGGACGCTTCGACGGAGCAAATCGTGGAGACGGCGGAGCGGACGGGGGCGCGGATTGCCGGGCCGGTGCCGCTGCCGACGCACATCCGGCGGTTCTGCGTTATCCGGGGGCCGCACGTGGACAAGGACTCCCGGGAGCATTTCGAGATTCGGACGCACAAGCGGCTCATTGACATTCTGGAGCCGACCTCGAAGACCATTGACTCGCTGACCCGGATGAACCTGCCGGCCGGGGTGGACATTTCCATTAAACTGTAGGGAAACAGTAGTAAAGACGGGGCGGCGCAGCCGGGGATTGGACCGGCCGGCCGCCGAGCAAAAACAGGGGTAACAACAATGCTCCGTGGGTTCCTGGGCAAAAAAGTAGGGATGAGCCGGATTTTCCGGGAGGACGGCCGGGTGGTGCCGGTGACGATGATTCAAGCCGGCCCCTGCTCGGTTACGCAAATCAAGACCGAGGAAACCGACGGGTACGCGGCGGTGCAGTTGGGTTTTGACCCGGTAAAGAAGCTGAACAAGCCGAAGACCGGCCATCTGGGGGATAACCCGTTGACCCGCTACCTGCGGGAGGTGAAGGCCGACGGTGGGGATGAGTTCGTGGTCGGGCAGCAAGTGGGGGTGGATATTTTCCAGCCGGGAGAGCTGGTGGATGTTATCGGCAAGTCCAAGGGTCGGGGCTTTGCCGGGGTGATGAAACGGCACGGGTTCGGCGGCGGGCCGCGGACGCATGGCCAATCGGACCGGGCCCGGGCGCCCGGCTCGATTGGGGGCGGGACTACGCCGGGCAAGGTTTTCAAGGGGTTGAAAATGGCCGGTCACATGGGCAATGCGCGTATCACCGTCAAGAATCTGGAAGTGGTACGGGTGGATGCGGAGCGGAATCTGCTGTTCCTGAAGGGCGGGGTTCCGGGCGCGCCCAACGGTTTGTTGATGATTCGACGCACCGGCAAGACGGCATAGAGTCGTCCCGCCGGGTTTCCCGCAAGGGATGGCAAGGGCAAGGTTAGAGGTTATGGAACTTCCGGTGTTGAACCAGCAGGGCGAAACGGTCGGCCGCATTGCGGTGGACGACGGGGTTTTTGCCGTGCCGATGAACCATTCGCTGGTGCATCAGGCGGTGGTCATCTATCAGGGCAACAAGCGGCAGGGGACGCATGACACCAAGACCCGGGGGCAGGTGTCCGGGGGCGGTCGCAAGCCTTGGATACAGAAACATACCGGTCGGGCGCGACAGGGCAGTATCCGCGCGCCGCAATGGCGGCACGGCGGGACGGTGTTCGGGCCGCATCCCCGGGATTACCGGAAGGCTTTGCCCAAGCGGATGCGGCGGCAGGCGTTGAAGTGCGCCCTGTCCGAAAAGATACGGGCCGGCGGGTTGCTTTGTGTGGACAGCGTGGATTCGCTGGACGGCAAGACGCGGTCGATGGCCGGGCTGATGGCCGGGCTGGGGATTAGCGGCTCGGCGCTGGTGGTTACGGCACAATCGGAGCCGGCGGTGGCCCGGGCCGGGCATAACCTCGAGAAGGTGTGGACGCTGCCGGTGAACCAGTTGAATGCCCACGAGTTGCTGCGGCGGGAGACGGTGGTCATTACGCAGGACGCTCTCCGCAAGGGAGAAGCGATGTGGGCCGCTAGTCCGAACCGGCGGCCGGCTAGGGAGTCGGAAGCCGCCGGTTCCGGGGACGGGGAGGAGTAGCAGGTATGAACATCTATCAGGTGCTGCTGAAGCCTACCATTACCGAGAAAAGCACCCTGCTCCAGGAGTCGGGCCGCTACACCTTTCAGGTGGCGTTGAAGGCCAACAAGGGGCTGGTGAAGGAGGCGGTGGAGAAGAACTTTGATGTCACCGTGACGGATGTGAACATCACGATGCTGCGGGGCAAGATGAAGCGGTACGGCCCGAAGTTCAAGAAGATGCCGGACACCAAGAAGGCGGTAGTAACGCTGAAGCCTGGCGACCGCATCAACATTGTGGAAGGGCTGTAGGCCGAGGAAGCGGTTATGCCATTGAAGAACCTGAAGCCGATAACGCCCGGCACGCGGAACGCCGTCCGGCCCTCCTTTGAGGAGATAACCCGGAAGAAGGCGGAGAAGTCGCTGCTGGAGCCGCTGGCGAAGCACGCCGGGCGGAATAACCGGGGGAAAATCACGGCCCGGAGTCGGGGCGGCGGCAACCGGCGGATGTACCGGGTGATTGATTTTAAGCGGCGCAAGGAAGGGGTGCCGGGCCGGGTGGTGTCGATTGAGTACGACCCGAACCGGACGACCCGCATTGCCCTGATCTATTACGCCGACGGGGAGAAGAGCTACATTCTGGCGCCCCAGGGGCTGGAAGTGGACAACTGGATCGAGGCGGGGCCGAATGCGGAAATCAGTCCGGGCAATGCCCTGCCGCTGCGGAACATTCCGACCGGCACGGTGGTGCATAACCTGGAGTTGACGCCGGGCCGGGGCGGGCAGTTGGTGCGGAGCGCCGGCGTAGGGGCGCAGGTGCTGTCCCGGGAAGGGGAGTATGTGCTAATCCGGCTGCCCTCCGGGGAGATGCGGCGGGTGCTGTTGAGCTGCCGGGCCAGTATCGGGCAGCTGTCGAACCCGGATCATAAGAACGAAAGCCTGGGCAAGGCGGGGGCCAGTCGGCACATCGGGCGGCGGCCCAAGGTGCGGGGGGTAGCCAAGAACCCGGTGGATCATCCCCACGGCGGCGGCGAAGGCCGGTCGCCCATCGGGATGCCGGGGCCGAAGTCGCCCACGGGCAAGCCGACCTTGGGTTACAAGACGCGGCGCAAGAAAAAGACCACCGGCAAGTTCGTAGTGCGCGGCCGGCGGCGCTAGGCGAGGGTAGAGTATGTCGAGGTCGGTTAAGAAGGGGCCTTACGTCCACCCCAAGTTGATGAAAAAGGTCGAGGCGGTGCAGCGTTCCGGCGCGGCGACGGTTATCCGCACTTGGTCGCGGGCGTCGATGATTATGCCGGAGATGGTGGGGCTGACGATGGGCATCCACGACGGTCGGCGGCATATTCCGGTGTTCATCACGGAGAATATGGTAGGGCATCGGCTGGGGGAGTTCGCTCCGACCCGCACTTATCGGGGCCATGTCTCCCGCTCCGAGCGCACCAGTCGGGTGAGGTGAAGGTATGCCGCCGGTGAAAGCCGTTGCCAAACAAATCGGGGCTTCGCAGAAGCGGCTGAAGCCCATCCTGGACTTGGTGCGCGGTCAGGGGGTAGAGAATGCCCTGAACACCTTGAGTCTGCTGCCGTCGCCGTGGGCGCGGACGGTCTATAAGGTGGTGCAGGCGGCGGCGGCCAATGCGGAGAATAATGAGTTTATGGATCGGGACAATTTGCGGATTGTGCGGATAACCGCCGACCCGGCCCGTTCCATCAAGCGGTTCCGGCCGCGGGCGCGGGGCCGCATCGGGCGCATTACCAAGCGTTCCAGTCACATCACCGTGGTGGTGGACGAAATCGAGGTGACCTAATGGGCCATAAGACGCATCCCTACGGGTTCCGGTTGGGTATCATCAAGGACTGGAAAACCCACTGGTACGCCAACAACGCCAGCAGCTACCGGCGGCTGGTGTTGGAGGATTTGCAGCTGCGGAACACGGTCTATAACGAGTACCGCAACTTCTCTGACGCCGGCATTGCCAAGGTGGAGATTGACCGGGGGGCGCAGGATACGGTGCTCAACATCCACTCGGCCCGTCCGGGCATCCTGATTGGCCGGGACGGGGAACGGGTCAAGAACCTGCGGGCGCGGCTGGAGGGGATTACCCGGCGGCGGGTGCAGTTGAACATTATGGAGATTGAGCAGCCGGAACTGGAGCCGTATCTGGTGGGACGGAACATTGCCGACCAGTTGCAGCGGCGGGTGGCGTACCGGCGGGCGATGCGGCAGGCGGCGCAACGGGCGATGCAAGCCGGGGCCAAGGGCATCAAGATAATCACCAAGGGGCGGATTTCCGGCGCGGAAATAGCCCGGACGGAAAAGCTGATGATGGGGCAGGTGCCGCTGCATACTTTGCGGGCGGATATTGACTACGCCCTGGCCGAAGCGGCGACTGCGATGGGGCGCATCGGCATCAAGGTGTGGATTTACCGGGGGGAAATCCTGCCGCCGGCTCCGGAGTTTGAGGAGGAACTGGAAAACATTGAGATGCGGGTAGAGGCCGGGGCGGAGGACGAGGATTTGACGGAAGCCTTTGCCGATGGGGATTTCAGCGGCTTGGCGACGGGAGGAAGTTTCGATGCTGCAACCTAGGCGAACCAAGTTCCGCAAGATGGGGCGCGGCCGCCGCAAGGGGATGGCAACCAGCGGCAACAGCGTCCACTTCGGAGAGTATGGGCTGAAGGCCATGGGCTGCGAGTGGATTACGGCGCGGCAGATTGAGTCGGCGCGGATTGCCATTACCCGGCACTTGCAGCGGGGCGGGCAGGTCTGGATTCGGGTTTTTCCGGACAAGCCGATTAGCAAGAAGCCGGCGGAGGTCCGGATGGGTGGCGGCAAGGCGGCCAATGACCACTGGGTAGCGGTGGTGAAGCCGGGGCGTATCCTGTTCGAGGTGGGCGGGGTGCCGGGCAATCAGGCGGTCGAGGCGTTGCGTCTGGCCTCCCACAAGCTGCCGATCCCGACCAAGACGGTGCAGCGGGATCAGGTGGCGGCCAGCTTGGGCAGCTAGGGGAGAAGGGGCGTTATGCAAATCCAGGAAATCCGGTCGCTGAGCGATCAGCAGTTGACGGACGAGTTGAGCAAGACTTACCGGGAGTTGATGAACCTGCGCTTTCGGGCGGCGACCAACCAACTGACTGACACCAATGAGCCGCGCAAGACGCGGAAAGACATTGCCCGCCTGCTAACGGTGTTGCGGGAACGGAACTTGACGGTGAATTAGCTATGGCTAAAGAGATGCGAAAGGTTCGCACCGGCGCGGTGGTTCGCACCAGTATGGAGCAAACCGCCGTAGTGGAAATGGTCTGGAAACAGCGGCATCGTTTGTACCGCAAGCCGATGCGGCGGGTAACGCGGTTTTATGTCCACGATCCGCTGAACCAGTGCCAGGTGGGGGACACGGTGCGGATTCAGGAAACCCGGCCCATTTCCAAGACGAAGCACTGGCGGCTGCTGGAAATCCTGCACCGGCGGCAGGTGGCCGAGGTGCAGCCCATTGAGCTGGAGACGGATTTGGACGCCGCCATTGCCGGGGATGAGGAAGGGGACAGCCCGGAGGCGGTAGCCGCGGAAGGGGATGACGGGGAAGCGGCGGCGGTTTCGGCCGCGGTCGAGGATGCCCCGGTCGTGGCCGAGGTTGAAGCGGCAGCGGCGGAACCGGCTGCTGAGGCCGGGGAGGCAAAGGACGCTTAACGATGATTCAGACCTATACCCGGCTGAATGTAGCCGACAACAGCGGGGCGAAGCTCATCCGGCTCATCAATATCCCCGGGGCCAGCAAGCGCAAGTACGCCAAGGTGGGCGATGTAATTGTCTGCACGGTGCGGGAGGCGGCGCCCAATTCCCCGGTGCGGAAAGGGACGGTGGTCAAGGCGGTAGTGGTGCGGCAGGCGCAAGCCCTGCTGCGGACCGACGGGACTTACATTAAGTTTGATGACAACGCCGCCGTCATCATCCAAGACAACCTGATGCCGCGCGGCACCCGGATTTTCGGGCCGGTGGCCCGGGAGTTGCGGGACAAGGGGTTTATGCGGATTGTGTCCCTGGCGCCGGAGGTGGTGTAATGAACATTCGTCGGGGGGATATGGTGCTGGTTATCGCCGGCAAGGACAAAGGCAAGACCGGGCGGGTGGACCGCCAGTTGATTGCCGACCAGCGGGTCGTGGTGGAAGGGGTAAATATGATTACCCGTCATGTGAAGCCGCGTCCCGGTTTGCGCCAGGCCGGCCGGATCCAGCGGGAAGCGCCCATTCACATTTCCAATGTGATGTTGATTTGCAACAAGTGCAGCCAGACCACTAAGCCGCGGTCGGTGCAACTGGAAACCGGGGCGCGGGTGCGGGGCTGCCCCAAGTGCGAGGAAGTGATTGATGATGCCCGATAACCAAGGGGTAGAGGAACAGACGGCGGCGGCCAGTGACCGGCCGGCCCGGCAGCAGTCCCGGGCCCGGCGTAGCGGCGGTCGGTCCGCGGCGGCGGAGAGCGGGCCGCCTTACCCCCGGTTGCGGGATGTGTACCGCAACGAGATTGTGCCGGCGATGATGACGGAGTTCGGGTTCGCCAACACGATGCGGGTGCCGCGGGTGGAGAAAATCGTGGTGAATATCGGCTTGGGCGAGGCGTTGACCAACGGGCGGGCGATGGAGAGCGCGACCCGGGACTTGGCGACCATCACCGGGCAGAAGCCGATAATCACCCGGGCGCGCAAGTCGATTGCCGGGTTCAAGCTGCGGGCCGGAAATCCCATCGGCACTTGTGTAACCCTGCGCGGCCCCCGGATGTACCATTTTCTGGATCGGCTGGTGAATACGGCTCTGCCGCGGATTCGGGACTTTCGGGGAATTTCCCGGCGGGGGTTTGACGGCCGGGGCAATTTTTCCATTGGCCTCCGGGAACAGATTATTTTCCCGGAAATCGACTACAATCAGATTGACCGGTTCCGGGGGTTGCAGGTCAGCATCATCACTTCGGCCCGGAACGATGCCGAGTCGGCGCGGCTGCTGGAACTGTTCGGGATGCCCTTTGTGCGGCAGAACCAGGCCGGTTAAGCCGGCCAAGAGAGGCTGAGGGAAGGCTTTGGCTAAGAAATCGATGATTCAGAAGTGGCTGCGGGAACCGAAGTATCCCGGGCGGAAGTACAACCGGTGTCACCGCTGCGGGCGGCCGCGGGCCTACATTCGTTACTTCGGAATCTGCCGCATCTGTTTCCGCCAGATGGCCCTGACCGGCGAACTGCCGGGCATTCGCAAGGCCAGCTGGTAAGGACGCGGCGGCAGCGGCGCCGAGCACATTGCCATTGAGGACGGGAGAATAACTGACCATGCCAGTCAACGACCCGGTAGCGGATATGCTCACCCGGATTCGGAACGGGGTACAGATGCACCACGACACGGTGCTAGTGCCGCATTCCAAGCTGAAGTCGGCCATTGCCGACATCCTGAAGGAGCAGGGCTACATCCGGGACTACGATATACCCCGGGGCCAGCGGTTTGCGAACCTGCGGCTGCATCTGGCTTATCGGCCCGGACGGGAGCCGGTCATCACCGGCTTGAAACGGGTCAGCAAGCCGGGGTTGCGGCTGTATGTGGGCAAGGGGGAGATTCCCCGGGTGTACGGCGGCTTGGGGATTGCCATTGTCTCCACTTCCAAAGGGTTGATGACCGGCCGGCAAGCCTGGCGACTCGGTATTGGGGGGGAACTGCTCTGTTATGTCTGGTAGCGTGAACGCACGAGAGGAACGGGAGGGGCGCACCCTTTCCCGCATCGGCCGCAAGCCCATTCCCATCCCGGAGGGGGTGGAGGTGCAGGTCAACTACGGCGGCGTAACGGTCACGGGGCCGCGCGGCGTTTTGACCCAGAACTACCACCCGGAGGTGAAGGTTCGGGTCGAGGATGGGGAGGTGCTGGTGGAACGGGTTTCGGAGCGGAAGTTTCACCATTCCCTGCACGGTTTGACCCGCAGCCTGATTGCCAATGCCATCGTCGGCGTAACCGAAGGCTATACCAAGACGCTGGAATTGATGGGCGTCGGCTACCGGGTACAGCAGACCGGGGAAGGGATTACCCTGAGCGTGGGCTACAGCCATCCGGTCGAGATTCAGCCCCAGGCAGGGGTAACTATGGAAGTGGAAGGGAATAACCGGGTGCACGTGCGCGGCATTGACAAGCAGAAGGTGGGGGAACTGGCCGCGCAGGTGCGGAAGGTGCGTCCGCCCAATGCTTACAAGGAAAAGGGCATCCGCTACCAGGGGGAAGTGTTGCACTTCAAGCCGGGCAAGGCGGCGGCCCGCAAGTCCTAGCAAACCGGCCCCGGAGCGGCGGTTAGCCGCTGGCTCCGGGGATACCAGCAGAACCGGAGATTTTGGTAAGAGATGCCCAAAGACAGAGACGCCCGCAAGTTGAGGAATGTCCGACACCGGCGGGTACGCAAGAAGGTGTCGGGACGCCCGGAACAACCCCGGCTGTGCGTGTTTCGCAGCCTGCGGTTCATCTACGCCCAGATAATTGACGATGCCGGCGGCAAAACGCTGGTAGCCGCCTCCAGTCAGGAAGCGGTCAAGGAAGCCGGGGGGGAAATCCGGCCCAAGACGGCATTGGCCACGGCAGTGGGTAACCTGCTGGCGCAGCGGGCCTTGGCGCAGGGCATCAGCCGGGTGGTGTTCGACCGGGGCGGCTACAAGTATCACGGACGGGTGAAGGCTTTGGCCGAAGCCGCCCGGGAGGGAGGTCTCAAGTTTTAATGGTTAGTACGGCAAACCGGCCCCGACCGCAGCGTCCGCCCCGGGAGGTGGAAGATCCGGGCGGGTTTTCGGAGCGGGTGGTTTATACCCGCCGCATCGCCAAGGTAGTTAAAGGCGGCCGCCGGCTGCGCTTTAATGCGCTGGTGGTGGTGGGCGACGGAATGGGCAGCGTCGGCGCGGGAATGGGCAAGGCTTTGGTCATCCCCGACGCGGTGCGGAAGGGCAATGCCATCGCCCGCCGGGAATTGGTGAAAATCCCGATTAAGGGCAGCACTATTCCCCACGAAATCACCGTTAAGGTGGGAGCTTCGATTGTGGTAATCAAGCCGGCTCCGGAAGGCACCGGCATTATCGCCGCCGGGGCGATGCGGGCCATTCTGGAATTGGGCGGCGTACGGGATGTGGTGGGCAAGTCTCTGGGTTCCCGCAATCCCATTAACACGGTGCAGGCTACGCTGGAAGCCCTGCGGCGGCTGCGGGATCCGCAAGTGGAAGTGGCCCGGCGATTGGCGGACCGGCAGCATTACCAGCAACAAGCCCGGCCGCCGCGCCCGCTGCCGCCGCGACAGCAAGGCCGCCCCGGGCAAGCCCGACCGGCACCAGCCCGACCGCTGCCGCCGCGACCGGCTCCGGCCCGGCAGCCCCAAGCGTAGCCGGCGGCCGGATTCGGCCGGGAAAGGGACAAGGTGCAGCAATGGCCCAACTGAAAATTACCTGGACCAAGAGTTATATCGGCAAGCCGCAGAACCAGCGCAAGGTAGTTCAAGCCTTAGGCTTGCGCCGCTTGCATCACACCGTTACCGTGGGCGACACTCCGACCATCCGGGGGATGGTGAACAAGGTTGCCCATTTGGTTACGGTGGAGGAAGTAGCCGAGGGTTAGCGGCGGCGCGGCCGGCGGCCGCATAACCAGGGAACACTCTTTCCCGGAAAAGGCCGCCGGGACAATCAAGCGGCCTTTCCGGGGACAAAACAGCCAGGAGCGACAACCCGTTATGATGGAACACCAGATAATCCCGTCGCCGGGGGCGCGCAAGGCCCGCAAGCGGGTCGGTCGGGGCGATGCCGCCGGCCAGGGCAGCTACGGCGGCCGGGGGATGAAGGGGCAGAAGTCCCGCTCCGGCTACCGCATCCGCCCCGGTTTCGAGGGCGGTCAGTTGCCGCTGATTAAGGGTCTGCCGATGAAGCGGGGGTTCAACAACAAGTTCAAGACCCGCTTTTCCCTGGTCAAGGTGGAGGATTTGGCGGCCTTTGACGCCGGGGAGCGCATTACGCCGGATTTGCTTTACCAGCGGGGCATCCTGTCCACCCGAAAGTTTCCGGTGAAAGTTCTGGGCAACGGGGAAATGGGGCAAGCCCTGACCGTAGCCGCCCACAAGTTCACCCGTTCGGCCCGGGCCAAAATTGAGGCGGCCGGGGGAACGGCGGAGGAACTGTAGCCCTTTATGATTTCGACGGAAGCGCAAGGGGGACGGTGGCCGCGGCTGATCCAGGCCGCCATTGACGCCTTTAGTCTGCCCGACTTGAGGTCTAAAATCCTGTTCACCCTGGGGATGCTGGCGATTTATCGCTTTGTGTCGCACATTCCCATTCCGGGCATTGACACCGTCCAGCTGAACAACCTGTTCGAGAATAACCAGCTGCTGGGCTTTCTCGACCTGTTCAGCGGCGGCGCGCTGAGCCGAATGAGCATTGTGGCCCTGGGGGTCTTTCCCTACATTACGGCATCCATCGTGATGCAGCTGCTGACCCCGGTCGTACCGCAGTTGCAGCAGATGTCCCGGGAAGGGGAAGCCGGGCGGGCCAAGATCAACCGCATCGTCCACTGGATGACGGTGCCGATTGCCCTGGCGCAAGGGTTCGGGCAACTGGTGCTGTTGCAGCAAAGCAATGTGCTGACCAATGTGGGTTTCAGCGGAGACGCTTTGCTGCCTACTACGGCGGCGATTATCTCGATGACCGCCGGCACGATGTTTCTGGTCTGGCTGGGTGAGCTGATAACGGAGCGGGGCATCGGCAACGGCATATCGCTGATTATCTTTGCCGGTATTGTGGCCGGCTTTCCCGGCCTGATTACCCAGGGATTCCTCGACCGGCAGGATATTCTGGGCATCGGGTTTTTCGTGATTATCGGGGTGCTGATAATCGCGCTGATTGTGGTGTTCAACGAGGCGCACCGGCGCATACCGGTGCAGTACGGACGCAGCATTTTCCGGGGCGGGCGAATGTACCGGCAGAGCGGCGGGACTTATATTCCGCTGCGGATTAACTCGGCGGGAATGATCCCCCTGATTTTTGCCTTTTCCATCGTCATCCTGCCCGGCACCATTGCCACTTACTTTGCCACTAACACCGGCGTGATGGGGGACATTGCCCGGTTCTTTGCCGACTTGTTCAACCCCAGTTCCTTTGTCTATTGGATTATGGTGTTCGTGCTGGTGGTGATATTCACCTTCTTTTACACGCTGGTGGTGTTTCAGCAGCAGAACCTGGCGGAAAACTTGCAGCGCAACGGCGGCTTTGTGCTAGGCATACGGCCGGGACAGCCGACGCAGGATTACCTGAACCGGGTTATCGTGCGGATTACCACCGGCGGGGCTTTGTTCCTGGGCTTTGTCGCCATAGTGCCTTACCTGGCATCGCTGGTTACCAATGTGCAAGCCATCCAATTGAGCAGTACCAGCCTGCTGATTATGGTCGGGGTGGGACTGGATACCCTGCGGCAGCTGGAGGCGCAGTTGCTGATGCGAAACTACGAAGGATTTTTGAGATAGCCTTGGCGTCGTCGTTGCGGTTAGCGCTGTTCGGGCCGCCGGGAGCCGGCAAAGGCACCCAGGCCCAACTGCTCAAGGAACAACTGGATATTCCCCATCTCAGTTCGGGAGATCTGTTCCGCTACCATTTGCAGCAGAAAACCGAACTGGGGTTGCAGGCGGCCGAGTATATGAACCGGGGGGCGTTGGTGCCGGACGAAGTGGTCATCGGGATTGTCTTGGACAAGGCGCTGGAGTTCGCGCCGGAACAGGGGTTTATCTTGGACGGGTTTCCCCGGACTACCGACCAGGCGCAAGCCCTGGCCGACGCTTTGGCGGAAAAATCCCGGGGGTTGGATACGGTAGTCTATATCAGCGTTCCGGAGGCGGAACTGGTGCGGCGGTTGAGCGGACGGTTCGTCTGCCGCCAGTGTCAAGCCCCGGACAATGTGGCGGGCGCAGCGGCGGTCAACCCGCCATCCTGCGGCCAGTGCGGCGGGGAATTGTACCAACGGGAGGATGACCGGGCGGAAGCGGTGCAGCAGCGCATCGCAGTTTATCGGCGGGAAACGGCCCCGGTGCTGGACTTTTACCGGGAACGGGGACTGCTGACTGAAATATCCGGGGTCGGCCCGGTGGCGGCAATCAATCGGCTGGCTTTGGCCGCATTGAATTTGAGCTTTGCCGATATTGACGGCTAATGCCGGTTGCAATTACACCAATTGGGAGTAAAATAGACAAGATGAACCGCAAGCAGAGAAAAGAAACGGCCTCCAACTCGCCGTCCACCTACACCGGCGGCATTACCATCAAGTCAGCGGCGGAGATGGAAGCGATGCGCCGGGCCGGAGCGGTTGTAGGCGCAACGCTGACCTTGCTGAAGCGGTCGGTGGAGCCAGGCATCACTACCCGGGAGCTGGACAACATCGCGTACCAGGAAATCATCCGGCACGGGGCCAAACCCGCTTTCAAGGGCTACCAGGGCTTTCCCGGCTCCATCTGCGCCTCGGTGAACGAGGAAATCGTCCACGGCATCCCTGGCAAGCGGACGCTGAAGGAAGGGGACATCATCAAAATGGATGTGGGCGCGACCATCGACGGATTTATCGGCGACGCCGCCGTGTCGGTAGCGGCCGGGGAAGTGAGCGCGGAAGCCATTGAATTGATGGAGGCTACCCGGCTCAGCCTGGAGCAGGGCATTCAGGCCGCTCAGCCGGGCAATCGCATTGGCGACATTGGCGCGGCGGTGCAGACCTACGGGGAAGGCCGGGGCTATAGCATAGTGCGGGAGTTTGTGGGGCATGGCATCGGTCGCTTCCTGCACGAGGATCCGCAGGTGCCTAACTACGGGCAGCCGGGCCGGGGGCAACTGCTCCGCGCGGGGATGTGCATTGCCATTGAGCCGATGCTGAATGTGGGCGATTGGCATACCCGGATTCTGGATGACCAGTGGACGGTAGTAACCGCCGACGGTTCCTTGTCGGCCCATTTTGAGCATACCATTGCCATTACCGAGGACGGGCCGGAGATTTTGACCAAGCATAGTTAGTCCGACGGAACCGGGCGGCGTTCAGCCGCCGCCGGTTTCAGACCTTGACCGGAGCCAACCGCTGCAAGGAGATTTATGCCGAAAAAGGAAGCCATCGAGGTAGAGGCCAAAGTAACCGAGGCCCTGCCCAACGGGATGTTCCGGGTGGAACTGCCCAATGACCACCAGGTACTGGCCCATGTGTCCGGGAAAATACGGATGCACTTTATCCGGGTGCTGCCGGGCGACCGGGTGCTGGTGGAGCTTTCGCCCTATGATTTGAGCCGGGGTCGGATAACCTACCGGTTCAAGTAGGGGACGGCGCAGCCGGGTTCAGGAGAAGTAGCAATGCGCGTAACCGCATCCGTCAAACCCCGGTGCGACAAGTGCCGGGTTATCAAGCGCAAGGGAGTAGTGCGGATTATCTGCTCCAATGCGCGCCACGCCCAGCGGCAGGGTTAGCAGACCCGGGCCGGAAAGAGGAGGAGTTGGTTATGGTTCGTATCGCCGGCGTTGATGTACCAGACCGCAAGCGGGCCCATATCGCTCTGCGGAGCATCTTTGGCGTGGGCCCGCTGATTGCCGCCGAAATTCTGACCAAGGCGGGCATTGACCCGGAGCTGCCGCCGCGGATGAACGAACTGAGCGAGGGTCAGGTGGACCGCATCCGGGAAATCGTTGACCGGGAGTATGTAACCGAGGGCGACTTGCGCCGGGAAGTGAACCAGAACATCCGCCGGCTCATCGAAATCGGTTCCTACCGGGGATTGCGGCACCGGCGCGGCTTGCCAGTGAACGGGCAGCGCACCCGCACCAATGCCCGCTCCCGGAAAGGCCCCCGCCGCACCGTAGCCGGCCGCGGCCGCCGCACCGGGGGCAAGAAGTAGCCTTTTACCTTTGGCGATCCGGGGCTGCCCGTCAGCCCAAAGCAGACCAGTTAAGGAGCGTTTATGCCCAGGCCACGAACACGCCGCCGGGAACGCCGGTCAGTCCCCCAGGGGCGGGCGTACATTTACTCGACCTTTAACAACACGCTCATCAGCATCACCGACCCGGACGGGAATGTCATCGCGTCGGCTAGTGCCGGCACGGTAGGGTTCAAGGGTTCCCGCAAGGGAACGGCATTCGCCGCCCAACGGGCTGCGGAACAGGCCGCCCGCCGGGGGATGGATATGGGGATGCGGTTGATTGACGTCTACATTCGCGGCCCCGGCGCCGGACGGGAAGCCGCCATCCGCTCCTTGCAAGGGGCGGGACTGACGGTTACGAGCATTCGGGATGTAACTCCCATCCCGCACAACGGCTGCCGGCCGCCGAAACGACGGAGGGTGTAGAGAAACATGGGACGATATACCGGGCCATCCTGCCGGCAGTGCCGCCGGGCGGGGGAAAAGCTGTTCCTGAAGGGCGACCGCTGCTTTACGCCGCGGTGCGCGGTGGAACGCCGCCACGCGCCGCCGGGCGACCAGCATAACCGCCGCCGCCGCCCCTCGGACTACGGCATCCACCTGCGGGAAAAGCAGAAAGCCCGCCAGATTTACGGGGTGATGGAAGGGCAGTTCCGCCGCTATATGGCCGACGCCTTTAACACTCCGGGCATCACCGGCCTGAACCTGCTGCGGACGCTGGAGCGGCGGCTGGACAACATCGTCTATCTGCTGGGCTTTGCCGATTCCCGGAAGCAGGCGCGGCAGATGGTGCGGCACGGCCATTTCACGGTCAACGGGGTCAAGACCGACATCCCGTCCTTCCAGGTCAAGGCCGGGCAGACGATTGCCTGGAAAGAGTCGGTGAAAGGCAGCGATTTCTTTCGGGAGCGCACCGACGGGATTCCCAAGCGGCCCATTCCGCCGTGGCTGTCCCTGAACGCCGCGGAGATGACCGGCCAGGTCGTTGCCCTGCCGGCGGACGAGGATTTGACCCAGGCTATCAATTCCCGGCTGATTGTCGAGTATTATTCGAGGTAGCCAGTATGCTGGAACCGTTCTCCCTTTTGCCGCCCGGCGACACCCAGGAGATACCCCGGGCCAGCATCAATGTGCTGGAAGGCGACGCGACCTACGCCCAGGTATCCCTCGGCCCCTTGCCTAAGGGTTATGCCGATACTATCGGCAACTCCCTGCGGCGCGTCCTGCTCAGTTCCATCAAGGGCAGCGCCGTCACCGAGGTGAAAATCCTCGATGTGATGCACGAATACAGTGCGATTCCGGGGGTGAAGGAGGAGGTGATGGACCTGCTCCTGAACATCAAGCGCATCCGCATCCGCTCGCCGCTGGCCCGGTCGGGCAACGGGCGCGTTGGCAAAATGCGACTGGAAACCCAAGGGCCGGGGCCGGTCTGCGCCGGGGACATCGCCACTTCCGCCGACTTTGAGATTGTCAACCCGGAGTTGCACCTGGCAACCCTGGATGATGCCAGCATCGAACTTTCCATCGAGTTCACCGTGGAAGCCGGCAAGAAGGGCTACCAACGGGCCGAGGAAAATCAGGGGCTTTCGGTAGGCGTGCTGCCGGTGGACGCCATCTTTAACCCGGTGCAGAAAGTAACCCATCACCGCAACTCTACCCGGGTCGGCGATCAGCATGACCTGGATAACTTGGTGCTGGAGTTGTGGACTGATGGCACCATTTCCCCGGTGGACGCCCTGGCCGAAGCGGCGGATCTTTTGGTGGACGAGTTTTTCAAGTTCAAGAACCTGTCCACGGCCGGGGGCGGCCTCAGCGACCGGCAATCGCTGGCTTTGTCGCCGGAGCTGTACCAGACGCCCATTGAACGGCTGGATCTGTCGGCGCGGACGCTGAACTGCCTGAAACGGGCGCACATCTCCCGGATCGGGGAAGTCATCGATATGTCCGACGAGGAACTGCTGAAAATCCGCAACTTCGGGGAGAAGTCGCTGGTGGAACTGCGTGCCAAGTTGGCGGAACGGGGCGCCGCCGCCGTAGCCGGCAGTCAACCCGGCTACATTACCCCGGCCCTGGAGCCGCCGCCGTTGGAGGAACTGGAGGATGAGGAGGACGACGATGAGGATGATGAGAGCGACTTGCTGGCGGTCGGCAGCGTAGCCACGGCCGCCGGGATGATGGGTATGGGCGGAAGTTTCGCCCCGGCTCCGGGCGGATTGCCCGGGGACGGGGACTATGATGACTACTTGGCGGAAACGGACGACGATGCCGACGACGAGGATGAGGAGGATTAACCCATGGCATCCCACCGCGTAGCCGGCCGCAAGCTCAGCCGGTATAAAGACCAGCGCAAAGCCCTGCTGCGGGGCTTGACCAGCGAGTTGATTCGCCACGAGCGCATCACTACCACGCTGGCCAAGGCCAAGGAAACCCGCATCGTGGCGGAAAAGCTGATTACCCATGGCAAGAAAGGCAATCTGCATCACCGCCGGCTGGCGTTGAGTCAGGTGCCGAACAAGCAGACGGTCAAGAAGGTGTTTGACGAACTGGCGCCGCGCTACAGCGAGCGGCCCGGCGGCTATACCCGTATCGTGAAGCTGGGGCCGCGTCAGGGCGACGGGGCGGAAATGGCCGTCATCGAGTTGGTCTAGGGGCTAGACATTAGTCAACCCGACTTGGACAACAGCCAACAACGCCGGATGGCTTTGGTGGTCGAGTATGAAGGCGGCAATTACGCCGGGTTTCAGCTCCAAGTCCACCAACCGACGGTGCAAGGAGAAATCGAAAGGGCGATAAACCGACTGACCGGAGAAACTATCCGCATTCGGGCGGCCAGCCGCACCGACGCCGGGGCTAACGCCTTGGGGCAAGTGGTGGATTTTCCAACCGTCAGTTGCCACCCGGCGGAGACTTTTCTCAAGGCGTTGAACTACCATCTGCCGCCGGATATTCGGGTGCAGCAGGCTTTTGAGATGACGCCGGATTTTCACTCCCGGCGGGATGCAGTTAGTCGGATTTACCGCTATCAAATCCTGAACCGGCCGGCTCCCCCCGCCTTGCGGCGGCGGGAATGGCACTGGATACGGGAAGGCTTAACAGTAGAAAGGATGAACCGGGCGGCGCAGGATTTGGTGGGCATCCACGATTTCCGACCCTTGTCCTCGGGGCATCCCCCGGACAAAAGCGCAGTGCGGCAGGTGTACCGGTGGGAAGTGACCGAGGATGGCGCGGAAGTGGTTATCCACTGCGAAGGCAGCGGTTTTCTGCGGCAGCAGATACGCCGGGCTAACGCCATCCTGGTGGAAATCGGCAAGGGCAACTGGCCGGTGGATACTCTGCAACGGCTTTTGGCCGGGGCGGACCCTCCCGAAGCCGCCGGGAACTGGCCGGTACTGCCGGCTTACGGGCTGTGCCTGGTGCAAGTAACCTATTCGGATTTTGGGGCAAAGGTAAAAGCGCGATGAAACGAACCAGTACCTACTTTCCCAAGAGCGGGGAAATTCCGCAGCGGTGGCGGCTGATTGACGCTACCGGGCAGCCTTTGGGCCGCTTGGCCCGCAATGTGGCGGTGGCCTTGCAAGGGAAAGACCGGCCCGACTACACGCCGCACGTCCTCACCGGCGACCATGTGGTGGTGGTGAATATGGACCAAGTGCGGGTTACCGGCCACAAGCTGCTGCAAAAGACCTACTACCGGCACAGCGGCTATGTGGGCAACCTGAAGTCCTTTATCCTGCGGGATTTGCTGGCCGACCATCCCGACCGGGTGCTGCAACTGGCGGTGAAAGGGATGCTGCCGCGCAACAAGTTGGGCCGGGAGATGCTGAAACGGCTGAAGGTCTATGCCGGCGACCAACACCCACACCAAGCCCAGTTGGGGCAACTGAACACGGAACAGGAGGGTTAGACCGCTTTGGTGCAGTCGGAGACGCAGCAGCAGTATTTCTACGGAACCGGGAAGCGCAAGACGGCCATCGCCAAGGTGCGGATTTACCCCAGCGATGACCGGGTGGCGACGGTCAACGACAAGCCGCTGGAGCAGTATTTCAACTGGCTGCCTTGGCAGACCACGGTTAACGAACCCTTTGCGGTAACGAACACCGGCGGCCAGTTCCGGCTGGTGGCTAAAGTCCAGGGCGGCGGCGTCAATGCCCAAGCCGAAGCCATCCGGCACGGCATCGCCCGGGCCCTGATTGTCTATGACGGGGAGCTGAAAGCCACCCTGCGGCGGCACGGGTTGGTAACGCGGGATTCCCGCATCAAGGAAAGCAAGAAGTACGGGCTGAAACGGGCCCGGCGCGCCCCGCAATACACCAAGCGGTAGCCGCGAATTCCGCTCGATTCTTTTAGCGGCGGCAAAGTTTTACCGGGACGGTTCCGTAGAACCGTCCCGGTTTTGTTGCGTGGCAACACGGCTAACTTGACCGGGGGGATGGCTGACTTCTAGCCATTAAAGGCAGGCACCCCATTTAGGGACGGTTCGGAGTCAGCCCAATCCGCTTATATTAGTAGCAAATTGGGACAGGGATGTCAATGATTTTGCGGCGTTATGGCGGGAAAGCCGGGGCGGTTCGGTGGAACCGTCCCGGTTTTGCTGCGCCGTGGCGGTGGGGGTTAGCGGCGGCGGACGCGGACTTTCTTTTCGCAGGTGGCGCGCCAGGTGCGGGCCAAGCGGGCCTGGTATTGGTAGGTGTTGGGGTTAGAGTTCACATTGCCGCTGTATTCCCAATACTCGGTGCCGGAGATCGAGCTGAGAACGCGAGGATAACCTTTTTCGCGGCAATACTCGGCGGCGGCGGTATCGACTAACGACTGCCAAGTGGCGGAGGATTGGGCGGAGGAAAAGCCGGAGGGCGGGTTGCTGTTAAAAGCGCTCTCGGCTTCGCCTTGGGCTTGGGGGATATTATTAAGCGGGGGCGTTCCGTTAGGGCCAAAGGGCGAACGGAGCCGGCGGGAGTCGTCCTCGGGGACAAACAGTTTCTTTTTTATGGTTTTCCAGCCGCGGCGCTGCTCCCGGGGGAATTCAAAGATGAGGTCGCGGGAGACGCCGGTAACGCCGGATTCGCCGTCGGTCAGATAGCCCTCTTGGGCGGCGAGGAAGCCGCGGAAGTTGCCGCTTTCGCCAAAATAGACGGTGTCGTCGCGTTCGTTGCGGTGGCGGCCGGCAGCCCAGGTTTCGGCTTTGGTGAAGGTGTCGGATTGGTCGATGGCGCAGTAGATGGTTTTGCCGCGGTTGGCGGCCAAGGACTCCAGGATGACCGACACCCGCTCATCCTCGGCGTCGGCCACGGCGGGGGAGGTTTGCCAGTCGTCGCAGTTCCAGGGGATGGAACGGGGGGCGGCTTGGGCATCAGGGGCGGGACTGGCGGTGATGATAAGGGCGAGGGTTAAGACGGTCAGGGCCAGGATGGCAATGGGGAATCGGTAGCGGTGCATAGGGATACCTCCGCGGCGGCAATGCCGGTTAATACCGGCGGTATGCCGGTAATAACAGGATAGAAAAGGCCGCCCTACCTGTCAAGGGGTAGGGCGGCCTTTTCTATCGATTGGGTGATTTTCAGGGTGGGGAGGGGTTGGCTACCGGAGGGGTTGGGGGGCTCGAGAATCAAAATTTTTTTGGGGCCCGGGAGAGGGCGAAAAGAGACGGCGGGGGAACTTTTGTAAAAGTTCCCCCGCACCCCCTCAAAACTTTTGGGTTTTTGGGGATGGTTGGTTTTGTTGAGAGTGGTTGTAGGGGCGGCGGTTCTGGATTCCCACTTTCGTGGGAATGACGATAGGAGGGCGGGAATGACGGCGGGGGCGGGGGAAGTGTTACAATACGGATAATTCGTTACCGGCTGGGGGGTTTTGGGATGGCTAATGATGACGGCGTCGCTAATGGGGGGGATTATTCTCCGGAGTTGGCAGGGGGCAGTTTGGCTTTGCCGGCGGCCGGGGTGGAGGATTTGACGGATCAGTTGACCGGGTATCTGACGGAGATTGAGTTGGGCGGGTTGACCGATATTATGGGGCAGGTGCTGGATGATTTTCTGGAGCAGTGCGGGGGGATGCCGGAGGATTTGCGGGAGCCGGCGGCCTTTGAGCGCATCACCAGCAATCAACTGGCGGTAACGCTGGCCTATCAGTTGGGGCGGCTGGAGGGTCGGTCGCCGCAAATTGTCAATCGGCTGGTGCAGCAGGCGGTAGCGAAGTGGTCGGCGCGGCCGCTGCCGGCGTCGGCGGAGATTTCCGATGCGGATTTGCTGAATCCGAAAGAGTTGGTCTATCCGCGGCTGCGGCGTTTGGAGTATGGGGAGCCGCCGGGCGAGGATGAGTGAGGCACAAGGAGGGTTTTGATGGCTGAGGGTGCTGGGACTTATGACCTGCTGCTGAAGGGCGGGACGCTGCTGGATCCGGGGCAGGGGATCCACGAGCGGCGGGATGTGGCGTTTCGGGAGGGTTTGACGGCCGCCGTGGCGGAGGGCATCGACCCGGGGCAGGCCGACCGGGTTATTGATGTGACCGGCAAGTTGGTGACGCCCGGGTTGATTGACCTGCACGGGCATTTTTATCACGGCGGCACCGGCAGCGCGGTGGATGCCGACCGGCATTGTCTGGCGGCGGGGGTGACTACCGGGGTGGACGCCGGGAGCGCCGGGTTTCTGAATTACGGGGCGATGCGGGATTATGTCTTTCCGGCGCACCGCACCCGGCTGCTGGCATTTCTGCACATTGGCGCGGTGGGATTGGCGGCGAACCGCATTCTGGGCGGCGGTTTGCAGGATCTGCGGATTATTGATGCGGAGCGCACGGCGGCGGCGATTAAGGAAAATCCCGGTTTCCTGCTGGGGGTGAAGGTGCGGATGGAGTATAACGCGGTGGCTTACTGGAATGCGGCGGAGGCGATGCGGCAGGCTAGGGCCGCCGCGGATTTGGCTGGCGGCAAGCTGATGGTTCATATCAGCGGCACGCCCATTCCCTTGCCGCAGGTGCTGGAGTTTATGGGGCCGGGGGATATTTGCACCCACGCCTTTAACGGCAATCCGGAGGGGATACTGGACAAGCGGGACAAGATACGCCCGGAAGTGCGGGCGGCGGCGGAGCGGGGGGTGATAATGGATTTGGGTCACGCCGGCGTCCACTGCGATGTGGAGGTGGCCCGGGCGGCAATGGCGCAGGGGCTGCCGCCGGATACCATCAGCACCGATATTCATATCGGGCCGCCGGGGCGGAAGGTGTATCTGATGAATGATTTGGTGAGCAAGTTTCACGCCTTGGGGATGTCACTGCGGGAGGTGGTGGCGGCGAGTACGCAGCGGCCGGCGGAAGTGTTGGGACTGGGGGATACCCTGGGTTCGCTGGCGCCGGGAAGGGCGGGGGATGCGGCGGTGTTTGATTTGCGGGAAGGGCGGTTCGTCTGGCACGATATGGCGCGGAACAAGGTGGAGGGCAAGGTGCGGTTCGATACTTATTTGACGGTGCGGGATGGCGCAGTGGCTTGGCGGGAGGGACGGTTGACGGAGCTGGGGGATTGTTAGCGTTGCGCGGCGGGATGATTTGCCGGCTGCTGGCTGTGCTGCTGCTGATAGCGGCGGCGATGATGATGGGCTGCGGGTTATGGGCAGGATGATAGGGTATCCAAGCCGAGGCGTCAACGGGGCGGGCGTCAGCGGGGAAGGGGATTTGCTGAATTAGTGGAAGTTGGAGGGATTAGGGATTATGTTATGCTGTACCGGCAATTTCAGTTCTGGAGGTAATGGCGTGACGCAGCAGGATGACCGGGTAGGCGTCATCAAGGATGTGCCGGTGCGGGAAGTGTGGCCGAACGAGGCGCACGATTTTACGCCTTGGCTGGCCCAAAACTTGGGGCGGCTGGGTCAAGCCTTGAATCTGGACTTGGGGACTTCCGGGGATACTGAGGCCCGGGTTGGCCCTTTCTCCCTGGACATTCTGGCGCAGGAAGCCGGCCCAGATGGTCGCAAAGTCGCCATTGAGAATCAACTGGCGGGGACTGACCACACCCATTTGGGGCAGTTGCTGACCTATGCGGCCGGACTTGACGCTCAAGTAGCAATATGGGTGGCTCCTGATTTCACCGATCAACACAAGGCCGCTATCGAGTGGCTTAACCGGTGGACCCTCGACGAAGTCGAGTTCTATGCCGTGAAAGTTCGAGCCATTAGGATTGACGACTCCAAGCCGGCGGCCATTTTCGAGAAAGTGGCCGGGCCGACTGTTCAGAAGCGTCAGGCTCATCAGACGGTATCCAGAGTGTCGGATGAGGAACGGGGGCTTTACCGAAGGTTTGAGCAAAGCCTTCAAGAGGATTTGGCGAAGCGCGGGGTCACCGAGAACAACACCGGAATTCACGGCTGCTACCTTTACCCCAGCCTAAAGAATAACGAAGCGCGGGTACTTCTCTGGTTAGGCCATAGGGGCGGCGCTGACATCAGTCGGATTTTCAACTCCCTGAAAGCAGAGCAAGGGGAGATTGAGCGTGAATTCGCCGTTGGCGAATGGATATGGGAGCGGCGCGGCAACAACCAACGCTACGCTTGGATTTGGCTTACCCGGCCCGCTTCCATAAATGAACCGACCAAGAAACTCGACGAAATCCGGGCGTGGTTGGTGGATACCGTTATCCAGTTCAGGGAGACTTTCAACCCCCGCATCGAGAAAATCCTGGCGGAGATGGAAGTTCCGGAAGCGGGGGAGTGACTGACAACGTAATGCGGTTGCTTTGGGATTCCGGAGTTGCCCGGAGTCCCTTTGTCCCTTTATGGAGAGGGATTCAACAAACTCCGACTACTGACCGGCTTATAGCCCCTCCAGCCGCTGGACCAACTGCTCCGCCACCGGCTGAAAGAACTTGATCTCGGCCAGATCCATACAATCGTACTCGAGGTTATCCCGAAACAACTGGCTGCCCCCGAAAGAGGACACGAAACTCCGCCGCGGATCCGGATTTTCCTCATCCAGCCGCCGCATCGCTGCGTACAAGTCCTCGATAGTCTGATGGGGCCAGCCCCGGCGCAGCGCCACCCCTATCGCCGCCTGCTCCACTTCCGACCAAATCTCCCGGGACAGCTGCTGCCGGCTCACCCTTTTCCGCTTTTTGACCGGTGCAACAACCGCTGCTCCCTCCGGCATAACCATTGCAAAACCCTCCTGACGCGACTGTTCCGGCATTATATCACCAATGACTTGGATGCCCGTTAAACCGCTGTGCAACGGCCCCGGAAGTGTGCTATAATAAAGGCGGCCTATCCCTTAACCCCTCAAGCCGAAGTGGCGAAATGGTAGACGCGCCGGTCTCAAAAACCGGTGGGGGCAACCCCGTGTCGGTTCGACTCCGACCTTCGGCACCAATCCTTTCCTATCTTTTCTTTCCCCGCTTTTCCCTTTCAGGCGCGGCCCAAGCGGTGTCCGTCGAGGTATTGGCGTACGGCGGCCAAGACCAGGTCGGGGTATTCCATTGCTACAAAGTGGGAGCCTTGCGGCAGGGTCTGGAGCTGCGCGCCTTTGGCTTGGTGCAGGAAGTAATGGATTTCGGCGCTGTCCCGGGCGGCGGCATCCGGGTAGTTACCGGTATCCCCCAAGAGCAAGAGGTAGTTGCCGGCCAAGTTTTGCAGGTAGGGCGTGGGGTCGAGGGCGTGGCGGGCTTCGTAGTAGATGGCTTCAACATCGGTAGGGCATTTCAGTTCGGCGCGGCCGTCGGAAAGCAGGCGGGTGCCGCCCCACAGGTAATCGCGGACGGCATCGTCCGTCCAGGTGCGGAAAACGCGGCGGTCGCGGTAGGCGGCGTACATCGCTTCCCGGCTTTCCCAGATAGCGCGCTTGTTGCGGGTGCGGTTCATCCGCTCGGCCCGGACTTCGGGGCTATAGACTTCCAGAGCCGGGCCGACCCGGGTATCGACCAGGACAGCCGGGCCGATAATGCCGGGCTGCATTGCGTTGGCAATCATCAGGGTCATCCCGCCGGCGGAGTGGCCAACGGCGTAGGGCGGTTGCGGCGGGTTCAGGGTTTGGACTAACCCCACCAAGTCCTGAGCCATGGCGTCAAAGGTATAGTCGCCAGGCTGGTCGCTGTCGCCGTGGCCGCGCAGGTCGAGGGAGAGGACGTAGTAGTCTTTTGCCAAGTCCTGGGCCAGGGGATTCCAGACGGCGGCGCACAAGCCGATGCCGTGGGTCATCAAGAGCAGGGGGTTGTCGGGATGGCCCCAAGCCAAGCCGTGTAAGGTGATGCCGTTGGTGGGGATGAATTTGCTTTCGGGCTGCAAAGAGTTTCTCCTTGGGGGTTTAGAGCAAGTTCCAGCGGGGTTGGTCGGCGGCCTGTTCGCGGAGGTAATCCACGAGCCAGTCTTTGACTTCGGGAGCAATGTAAAAAGTGGGTTTAATCAGTTCGGCTTCGTCGGCAATCAGTCCTTCGTCCCGGGCGATTTGGGCTTCTTTGGTGCCGGGCATCAGGCTGACGCCAATCCGCAGATTAGCTAGGGAAGGGCGCAACTGGCGCAAGAAATCCAGTTTTTCCGCTACCGACTGGCGGGTTTCGCCGGGTTCGCCGAAGCGTTGGGAGATGGTGTAGTGGAGGCCGCCCTCCTCACACATTCGGCAAGTGGCAAGGAGCGGCTCCAATCGTTCCCCTAACGCCATACCGCCGTGGGCGTCACCCTGAGCATTGCCCATCAGCACCAGGGCGCAGCCGGCTTGTTTCATCAGGGTGACCAGTTCCGGGTCGCAGCTGTAGGGGGCAAAAGGGGTATTCCAGTGGAGTTTGAGGTTGGCGTCAATCAGGGCGCGGCACAGGTCTTTGGCGTGATTTAGCGGCACATTAAAGCCGTTGTCGATGAAAAAGACCTTGCGGAGACCGTAACGCTCTTTCATCTCCCGGACTTCCTGCACTACCTCCGGGATGGGGCGGATGACGCGCCAAGCTTCCGGCGGCGGTTCGGTGCCGGGGCCGGTAGGGTAGCTGAAGTCGCCCAACTTGGTAACGATGCCAATGCCAAAGCCGGCGCGCTGGTAGCGTTCCATATCCAGTTCGTCAAAGCGGGGCGGCTTGGTGAATTCCGAAGCGCATTGCATCCCGTTGTAATGGACGGCTCCGTTATCGCGATAGACCAAGCCGGGCAAGTCGCGGTAGTCCGGTTCGCCGATTTCCAGGCGGCCGGCCAGTTCGGCAAAGGTTTCCCCGGCGTCGCCAGCCAAGCCCAAGTCCGGCTCCAGATAGTCGTAGCACTGGCGGGGCAGCTGACTGAAGGCCGGGCCGCCGCAGACGATGGGGGCGTTGGACAGCTCCCGCACCCGGTCGATGACGGCTTTGGTCAAGGGCAAGGCCCACTGGGGGTCGAGGTAGCTGTGATTGCTGAGGTTCCGCAGGGAAATGCCGACCAGTTCCGGCTGAAAGTCGGTAACGGCTTGCTCGACAGCGGCCAGGTAATCGTCGGCAAACATCAAGTCGAGGGCTTGCAACTGGTGGCGTTCCGGGTCGAGGTAGCCGGCAATGTAAGCCATGCCGATGGGCAGGGGACGGGCGTTCATTCGGCTCATCAGGCGTTGGTGCCGGTTAGTGGCAATCAACAAAATCCGCATCAGGCAGTCCTTTCTTGGGGTGTCTTGCGGCGCGGCCGGTAGGATACCGCCCCCCAATATACGGCAAAGGGCAGGATGTGGCAAACGGTTTGGGGGTTGGGGCAAAGGGCAATTAGCTGCCGTCAAGTAAAACCGGGAACGCCGGCCGCTCAGGAACAGTAATCCGGCAAAATAACCCGCACCGCCTCATCAATAGCCGCCAAAATCGGCTGCATCGCCCCATCCCGCAGCACCGAATCCCGACCGATTTTCCGCCGGCTATCCGCATATTCCGCCACCAGAGCCGCCACCCGCCGGTGCGCCAACTCCGACTGCGCCGCCAAATTAGCGTGGTGTTCATTACCAGCGTCAAAGGCCGGAATCGGCAGGTTCTCCATTGGCCCCATCTGAAAGTGCCGGTCGGACGCCCGGCAAGCGTCCCGGAAAAAGATTGCCAAAGCCGGTGCATTGAAAATGGCCGCCAGGTAGTGCAGTTCCTTTTCCTCACTACTGGCAAACCAGTTCAGCGTACCGTCGGCAATCATATCCACCGGCACCACGCCGGATTGGAGCCAAACTCCTGACCGCTGATAGACCACTTTCCCCAGCTGCTTGTTGCCAAGCTGAGCGGACATTTTGCCTTGATAATCCACCTGGTCAAGCAGGGTAACCGGTGGCCGGCCGCTGCTGATTTCCCGCCATTTCTGGTCGGCGGAGTCCCAATACCGGCGGAATCGGGAAGCGCCGGCGTCTTGCGGCAAGGTTTCAAGCAAACTGCCGCCATCGGCCGCAAAGGGCGCGATGATGTGCGAATGGCCGTTGGTACCGAAAGGCAGCAGCCAGCGGGAAAATATCGCCTGCTTTACGAACTGCTCCTCGACTTGCCCCCGGCGGTCCGTTCCCCGCCACGCCCCTTTAGCGCGATTAGTATGGAAATGGACAATGCCCAAGACCCGGTCCTCCGGCCGCTCGAACACCACCAGGGACTGGGGAAACAGGGTAGCCCCGTTGCGGAAAACCCCGGAATAGGCTTCGCTGGCTTCGGTACGCTGCTGTTCCTGCCGGGTAAAGGTGAGCAGCGGCTTAGCCTCCTCCCAAGACATTCGCGGTCTTACCGATTCGGTATTGCCCACCCGTTGCATCCCGGCCAGCGGCGTCGGCTTGATTTTCGCCGCCGATTCGCCAATATCCAGCTTGCGCCCGAATACGGCTGAGGAGTTAGCCCAAGGAAAGGGGCGCACCGTGCCGGCAAAGAAGTTCCAAGCGTCCGGGCTCAGGTCGGCTAGGGTACGCCCCCGCCCGGCGGCCTCCGGCAGGCTCCAGTCACCGGCGCGGAAGGGTTCCCAGTGGCGGCCCCGCAAGGCGGCGTAGGGCAGCACAAAACCGAACTTGCCGCCGGGTTTCAGGTAGTAGTCCACGCAGGTGGCGGCAAAGGTCGCCGCCAAGTCATTTTGCGGCGCCAATTTCGCCCCGGCCCACAGGCCGCGTTGGCCGGCGTGATGGCGAAAGGCATCCTGCCGTTCCGGGTTATGGGACATAGTTTTATAGACCACCCAAGGCGGATTGCCCACCAAGCGGCTGGGCGGGTTCGCCATTAGACGGGTGGGCTGGGCCAAGTTGGAGATGTACCAGTGCCAGACATGGTCGCGTTCCGCATCCACATACTGACGCAGGCGGCGGTAAAGGTTCAGCACCGCGTCCCGCTCAACTTCGGAAGGGAGAGCCAGAACCGCCGCCAATTGGGTCTCGAGGCTATCCCGATAGGGACGTTTGGTATAGTCGAATATGAGGTTGAGGGACTGCTCAAACTGGCTGCTGAGCAGGAAAGAACGGGGCAAGGATAAGGGGGCATCCGGGTCGTCAGTGTTGATGGTTACCCGGTCGTCAAAGGCGATTTCGGCGTGTTGCCGCCGGGATTCCCATTGCAGGCTGTCGCCCAGATATATGGAAATCGCGGCGTTTTCCGTATTGACCAAAGATGCCAGTTCGGAAAAAGCGGCTATCTTGGTGGTCTTAGCCAACTCCACGGCTACCGGGTGCAGATCCATCCCGGCCACCAGCTCGTTGACGATTTCTACCTGAGCGTAGGGGTGACCGGCCAGTTCCGGGTGTTGGGCGGCGTCAGCCAGCAGCAGTTGGGTAGCGTGGTACAGGAAAGTCCCGGAGCCGCAGGCCGGATCCAGCACCGCCGGGCCGTTCAGCTGATTAGCAACCGCCATATCAATGATTTCCCGCCGCCAATCGGCATCCATCACTTCCTCGCACACCGCCCGGGCCAGCCAGTCCGGGGTGTAATACTCCCCGAAATCATGGCGGATGTTGTGGGGGATGACGGAGTGGTACAAATCTTTCAGGGTATCCCGCCCGGCCACACTCCAATTGTAGCGGTTCACCTCGGTTGTCAGGGCGTCCAGAACCTGCTCCCCGTCGCTATCGGCGGCGTCGAGCAACCAAGCGGCAAAGCCGTAGGTCAACTGGCGGCGCAAGGCATCCCGGTCATCAGTCTGTTGCCCGCCCTGCCGCAAGGTTTCCGCCACCGCCCGGGCCGTAACCACCAGCATCGTATGCCGGGCGAACAAATCCCGCTCGGCGACGGTATCATCCGGCGGCGTCAGAAAAGCCCCCCGCAGCAAATCCCGCCAAAGGGTGCGCTTGACAACATAAGCGGGGGAGTTTTCATAGTCCGCCGCCAAGTCGATGAACGGCTGAGCTATAGCGTCCGCCCAGCGCACATTGTCGGTAGGCGGCGGCGTCTTGGCGGTGCGGTTGACAAAATCGTACAGATAAGCCAGCAGGTGGTCGTCATCCTCCGGCTCCTGCAATTGCATTTCCTGTACCAAGGCCAAAGCCGGTTCCGCATCCCGTTGATAATCGTAAAAACTCCACGCCTTGCCATCGGTGATGCCGGCCCGCCAGCCGATGCTCTCGTCCTTAAACAGATCAGAGCTGGCCGTCAGGGCGTTCAAGTAGCGGACCGCCTGCTCCTCCGGGGTTTCGGTAGTGCCATCGGGCTTAACCCGGGCATCGTCTTTTTTGCCTTGCCGCTTGGTCTCAAAGACCACATTGCGGCAATAGACATCAATATCCCCATCCCCGGACGGCTTTTCCAGGCACAACTCAGCCGCCGGGAGCCGGGGAAACAAAGCTTGCAGGGCATACAGTAACGTCCCCTGCACGTTGGCTTCCGCCAAGTCAGCCGGCAGCTCCCGCAACCGACGTACTGAATCCCTGGCGATTTCCCAACGGGGTTCCCCGGTTACATCCTGCGGCATAGTCATCCCATCGACTCCCGGTAAGAAGGTCTGGAGATTGTATAATATAACCCGATCTGCCGCGTCAATCAAGGCGGCAACGCCCCGCTTTATGTAAAGCAGCTAGTTGCCGGGCAAATTGACACCTTCCGCCGCCTGTGCTACCTTTGCCCTGCTTTTTATGTAACCTATCCCATTCGGGTTGCTTGGGACAAGCCTACCGACAATAAGCGACAGCAGAGGTTGCGATGCGCAGCATTGACATTCACGCCCACCTGACGCCGCAATGTTTCTGGCGGGCTACTGAAAAGGGCGGCAATTGGCACGGCTTGCGGCGGGAGCAGGACAGCCGGGGCCGGGAGATTGCCGTTGTGGGCGACCGCCGCGGCGGGCTGCCGCCCAAGGCCCGCTGGACGCCGGAGGATCGGATGGCGGATATGGACTCCCTAGGGGTCGATGTCCATGTCCTTTCCCCCTACTCCGGGTTTTACAACTACCAACTGCCGGCGGAAGTCGCCATTGCCACGGCGCGGGATTCCAACGCGGAAATCGCGCAGATGGTACAGAGTTGGCCCGACCGCTTTGCCGGATTGGGGACTTTGCCGATGCAGGATGTCGGGGCGGCCGTGGCCGAACTGGAGCGGATTATGGCCGCCGGGTTCAAGGGGGCGATGATTAACGACCAGGTGAACGGCAAGTTGCTGGATGAAGCCGAGTTTATGCCCTTCTGGAAGGCGGCGGAACAGACCGGCGCGCTGATTCTCTTTCACCAGGGGGACGGCACTATCGTTGACTTCCGCATTGACCGCTACCACCTGCCCAACACTATCGGCAACTTGGCCGACCGGGCGGTTACTTTTGCCTCGCTGGTACTGGGCGGGGTGATGGATGCCTGCCCGGACTTGAAAATCTGCCTGTCCCACGGCGGCGGCTATACCTGCTACGGGATTGGGCGGGTGGATCGGGGTTGGCGCGGGCTGCCGGATACGCCGACGAAACCGGCCCAGCCGCCGAGCGCCTACCTGCGGCGGTTCTACTACGACTGCATCGTCTATACCGAGGAGTCTCTGCGGTTCCTGATTGACGCGGTAGGCGCCGACCGGGTGCTGTTCGGGACGGATTGGCCCTACGATATGGTCTTTGACTGGCCGGTGTCCTGGATCCTGAGTCTGGAGAGTTTGAGCCAAGCGGAAAAGGAGCTGATTCTCTGGAAAAACCTGGAGCAGCTGCTGGATTTATAAGCCGGGCGGCGGCGGTTGATTCCTGCCAACTATCACCTTGGGGAGGTTACCGGATGCGGAGCATCGATATTCACGCCCATACCTTTACCCGGTCGATGCTGGAAACGCTGGACGCCGGCCGGGAGTGGTACGGGATGCGCTATACCGGCGCTGACCGGCGGACTATTCAGGTCAAAGCGGGGAAAAGCGTGGGCATCAACCCCAAGCTGCGCTTTACCCCGGAGCAGCGCATTGCCGATATGGACAACTTGGGTACGGAAGTGCAGGTAGTTTCCTTGCATACCCAAGTGTTCGGCTACCATCTGGACGCGGCGGCGGGATTGGCGCAAGCCCGGGAAGTCAACGATGACCTGGCCGCCTTTGTCCAGGAAGCGCCGCACCGGTTTGCGGGGATGGCGACGCTGCCGCTGCCGGATGTGGACGCCGCCATTGGGGAATTGGAGCGGGCGGTGAATACCCTGGGCTTGAAAGGGGCGGAACTGGATACGGTGGTGAACGGCCGCAATTGGGATGAACCGGAGTTTCTGCCGCTGTTTCAAGCAGCCGAGGCAATGGGGGCGGTACTGTTTTTCCATCCCCAGCCGCAGCACAATGTGATGCTGGAGCGCGCCAACCGCTTGGCATTGCCCAACGCTATCGGGGTGCCGCTGGAGGATACTATGCTGGTGGCGACGCTGATTTTCGGCGGGGTGCTGGAAAAGTGTCCCGACTTAAAAGTGTGCGTGGCCCATGGCGGCGGGCCGGCTTGTTTCGGGATGGGACGGCTGGATCGGGGCTGGCAAGTGCGTGCCGAGGCGCGGGTCAACATCAGCAAGCCGCCGAGCGCGTATCAGCGGCGGCTTTACTACGATACGGTGGTGATGGACGAAACGGCGCTGCGGTTTCTCATCGACTCGGTAGGAATTGACCGGGTAGTGCTGGGCAGCGACTATCCCTTTGTGCCGTGGGAACCGTCGCCGGCGGGCTGGGTGCAGGGACTGGAAAGCCTGACGCAAGAGGAAAAGGACCGGATCCTTTGGAAAAACCTGGAGGAGTTGCTGGGGGTGTAAAGTCCTAATTGCCGACTTAACCCGGCAAATCTCAAACCCGGAAACAGGAAGTAGTTTATGGAAAATCTCTGGTCGGAACAGGCGGCGCAGGGTCTGGATGAACTGGATCAGCTGGTTTATATGAGCCGGCTGATTGGGGCGGATCCGTCGCTGGTAGTTTGGGGCGGCGGCAATACTTCCATCAAAGTTACCGAAAAGGATTTCCTGGGGCGGGAGGTAGAAGTGATGCGGATTAAAGGTTCCGGTTCGGACTTGAAATCGATGGAGCGGTGGCAGTTTCCCCGGCTGAAACTGGCGGAAGTGCTGCCGGTCTTTGAGCGGGCGGCAATGTCCGATGAGGAAATGGTGGATTACCTCGACCGCTGCATCCTCGACCCCAATTCGCCGCGTCCCTCGATTGAAACGCTGCTCCATGCCTTCTTGCCTTATATGTCCGTGGCCCATTCCCACGCCGACGCCGTAGTGGGCTTGACCAACAACCGGGACGCCGCCGCCATCCTGCGCCGGGTGTATGGGGAAACAGTGGCGGTAGTGGAATACCTGCGCCCCGGCTTTCAGCTGTCCAAACTGGTGGGACTGGCGGTTAAGGCAGCGCCCAACCTGGATGGCGTAGTCTTGGTCAATCACGGCTTGTTCACTTGGGGGGACAGTACCAAGGCTGCCTACGACCGGCACATTGACCTGGTAACGAAAGCCGAGGAGTACGCCGCCGCCGACCCGGACAAAGCGGTATTCGGCGGCTGGCAATGCAATCCCTTGCCGGATGCTATGCGCAAAGTAATCGCAGCCGCCGTTGGCCCTACTTTGCGCGGTTTGGTCAGTCAGCAGCGGCGGGCGGTAATCCGCTTTGACGATTCCCCGGAAGTGCTGGGGTTTATCGGCTCGGCGCAAGGGCCGCGGCTGAGCGGTATCGGCCCGGCTACGCCCGACCATCTAATCCATACCAAGCGCAAACCGCTGTGGTTGGCGGTAGAGAACCCGGTTTTCATCGGGGAGGTTAAGGAAAGCCTGCGGCGGGGGATGGCCGCTTACGCTGAGGAGTACGCCGCTTGGTATCAGCAGCACACTTCCGGCGCGGATAGTATGCTGGATCCCTATCCCCGGGTCATCCTGCTGCCCGGCGTCGGGATGTGGACCACCGGCCGGGATGCCCGGGCCTCGTTGATAACCAACGATATTTACCACCACACCATCAATGTGCTGCGGACGGCGCAGGCGGTCAGCGACTACACTTCCTTGACGGCTAAAGACGCTTATGACGCCGAGTATTGGCCGCTGGAACTTTACAAGCTGACCCTGGCCCCGCCGGAGAAGGAACTGGCGCGGCAGGTAGCATTGGTAACGGGAGCGGCCAGCGGCATCGGCAAGGTTATCGCCCAGCGGCTGGCGGCGGAAGGGGCGCATATCATTGTCACCGATGTGGACGGGGCGGGCGCAACTGCCGTAGCTGAGGAAATCAACCGGGCTAACGGCGCGGAACGGGCGACGGCTTTTCCGCTGAATGTTGCCGACGCCGGGCAAGTGGCTATCGGGTTTCAGAACTTGCGGCGTACCTATGGCGGCTTGGATATTCTGGTATCCAACGCCGGCATTGCCCCGGTAGGAATGATTGACGCCCTGCCGTTAGCCGACTGGCAGCGGTCGCTGGACATCAACACCACCGGCCACTTTCTGGTAGCGGCGGAAGCGGTCAAACTAATGAAAGAACAGGGCATTGGCGGCAGTCTGGTCTTTATCGGCACCAAGAATGTGCCGGCGCCGGGAGCCGAGTTCGGGGCGTACAGCGTGGCCAAGGCAGCGGAGGTGCAGTTGGCCCGGGTGCTGGCTCTGGAAAACGGGCAATATGGCATCCGGGTCAATGTGGTGAACCCGGATGCGGTGTTTCAGGGTTCGCAGCTGTGGTCAGAGGAGCTGCGGCAGGAACGGGCGGCGGCGCACGGGGTAACGGTGGCCGGCTTGGAGGAGTTTTATCAGCAGCGCAACCTGCTGAAAGCCAAAGTTTTTGCCGAGGATGTAGCGGAAACGGTGTTATTCCTGGCGTCAAACCGGTCGGCAAAGACTACCGGGGCAATGATACCGGTGGACGGGGGAGTGCGGGAGGCGTTTCCGCGGTAATTTGGGGCCGGGTAGAGTAAGACCGGCGGTCGGTACGCCGGCTTGCTGGTGCGCTGGACTTGCTACTGCAAGTTGAGCCAGGAGGGTAAGTAGGGATGAACTGGAAGCGTTTGTATTGGGCGGTGTTGTGGGGGGCGGTGTTGGCCGCGTGGACGGGATGGTTGCTACTGCAAAGATGGGCGGCGGGAGGATAACCCGCCGCCCTTTATGTAATGCTGCCGGCGGCAACTACCGCTGCCGTACGTACTTGTCCACGCTGTGGTTAGTGGTCAGGCCGAGGTAAATGTCGCCGCGGGAATCGACCCAGAGGCCATGGGCGTGGCGAATTTCCCAACGGTCAATAAGAGTGCCATCCTCCTGCCAAAGGCTGACATGGGGCGGCCCGCCGTCCACTTCCTGCTCGGCAATGTAAAAGATGCCGTCCGCGTCCCGGGAGATGTCATCCGGGCCGCCCATTCCGTTAGTCCACTGGGCAATAAACTCGCCGTCCGGGGAGAAAATCTGCACCCGGCGGTTAGCCCGGTCGCAGACATAGACCTTGCCAGCCGGGTCAACGAGGATGCTGTGCGGCAGATGGAACTGGCCCGGCTCGGTTTTGCCGGGCTGCCCCCAAGAGGCAATCAGCTGACCGTCAGCGGTGAACCGGTGTACCCGGCTGTTGCGGTAGCCGTCGGAGATATACAAATCCCCGGAAGGAGCCGGCACCATTTCGGTAGGGTAGTTGAAGGGGCCGGCGGCGCGGGGGACTAAATCGCCCGGGGTTTCGCAACCGGTATCGGAGTGGACGCCGCGCTCCCCGATAACCTGCAAGGGCTTGCCCTCCAGGGTAAAGCGCACCGCTACCTGGTCGAAGCGGTCGGTGATATAGACGATGTCGTCCTGAATGGTGATGCCGTGGGGGTCGGCAATGGCGCCAATGCCCCAACAGCGCAGGTAGTTGCCCTCCCGGTCAAAGACCATCACCGGCGGATCCTGCCGCTGAAAGACATAGACATTATCCTGGGAGTCAGTGGCGACGGCGCTGACGATGCCGAGGGATTCCCCGGCCGGCAGTTGCGGCCAGTCCTGGATTAGTTCGTAGGTGTATTTGCCGGAGCCGACGGTGGTCATAAGTTTTTGCCCCCTTTTGTGGTTTAGGTCAAGTCTAAACTCGACGCTGATTAGTGTCAACTAAAGAACCCGCCCGCAATCTGCTCCCGGATAACCTCAGCCACCAGTTGCGGCCGCTGCACCGGGACATCGTGAATGCTGTTTTCCAGCCAGACGGTTTTGCTGACCGGGAGGGCTTGCTCGGCGATGGCTACCGACTTTTCCCGGCGGATGATGCGGGAAGTAACCGATTCGTCGCCGGGCATCCGCGCCGGCAGCAGCAGTACCGGGCAGGGCACCTGCGGGTAAAGCTGCGGGGGATGGTGTTCCCACAAGGCATCAATAATCCGCAGGTGATTGGCCCGGCTCAAATGGGGTTGTATCGTGCCATCGGGCAAGGTCGCAAAGTTTGCCAGCACAATATCCTCGAACTCGGCCGGCATTGGCGAGGGAAAGACCCGGGAACGGATGCGCTGCCGGAACTGGTCGAGGGTCATTCCGGTAAAGTCGGGCGGGGCCATTTCCGCCCGGGCCCGTTCCAAAGTCATCCCCGGCCGGGCCGAAGGTTCAATCATCCCGCCGTCGATAAAGCACAAGCCCCGGGGCAGATGGGGATAAGCCACAGCAAACTCGAGCGCCACATCCGCGCCCCAGGAATGGCCGATAATTACCGGCTTTTCCAAACTGCGGGACTGAATTACCCCCAGCAAATCCCGGGCGACGGTGGCAAAATCGTAGCCGGAATCGGGCTTGTCGCTCTGACCGTGGCCGCGCTGGTCGAGAGCCAGAACGGCGAAATCGGCCGCCAGTTGGGGGGCTACCAAGTCCCAGATGTGGCAAGTGGAAGCCAAGCCGTGCAGCAGGATTAGCGGCTGGCCGGCGCCGCCCCAATCGCGATAATGCAGGTTCAATCCGTTGACGGTCAGCCAACCGTCCTTGGGGGTTTGCGTCATTATTTTGCTCCGGGTCTAACTGTTTTACCTTGCCTTGACTGCTGGACATAGTAACCGGCCGCGGCAAAGTTGACAACCGGGAGCAAGGGGCAGGATGCGGGGATGGGAAAGGGCGGCTAGGGTCAGTAGGTGATGGCGTGGGGCGGTCTATTCTTGGGGTTGGGCCAGAGTTTTCAGCTCGGCGGCATACTCCGGTATGTCGTTCTGGATAGCCGTCAGGAGCAGGTCGAACCGCAGGTGGTTCCAAGGGATGTGACTGATTTTGTCGCGCAGTTGGATTACTTCTACGGAACTGGATGTCCGGTTACTGGTGATTTCCACCAAGAGTTTGGCCGTTGATCCCAGGAATATGATTTGCGCGACTATTGCGCTGGTTCGTTCCGGGTTTTGTTCCAGGTCTTGAGGGCTTTGGATGGTGGCCGACCATTCTGCGATGTAGTCGCAGTTACGCTGGGCCGAGTCCAAGAGTTGCGCCAAGTCAGGCATAGATGACTGCCTTGGGGTCGCCGAGCAGTTGCTTCAGGTGGGGGTTGGCTTCCAGGTCGTGCGGGTTCATCAGCTCTACTTCCCGGCCGTGCAGTTCGACCAGCAGGTTTTCCAAACCGAAGTAGGCTTTGAGACCAGGGTAATGGCCTTTGTCTTGGTACTCGACGACGAAAGCGGGGTTGCCGCCCGGTTGCGGCGGATGGTACTCGGTTAGCTTTTTAACCTGGTTCAACCGGCAATGGGCCCGGATATTCTCCAATCCGGCCGGCGCCAAGGGCGTTTTGATGGCGGTCATAGCAGTGCGCCTTGTAGTTGGGTTGGATGAAGTGCAGTAATTTGCTGCTTTGTTGTCAACAAATTGAGGACAGGTTGGCAACCGGGAGCAAAGGACAGGTTCCGGAGCAACTGCCAAAGCCCCGCCAGCCTCAAGAGGCTACGCCAATGCTCGGCCCACAGCAGCGTGGTTTTTGTAGCAGAAGTGTATGGGAGCGGAGTTGCACCCCTTGGCTACTGATCGCCCAAGTTAAGGTCAATCTCAGCGGTGCAGGATTCCGCGCCGGCGACTTGGATTGCTTAGTCTTTAGGGACCTCTCCCAACTTCGGGCCGTAGTATCCCCAGATCTGATGTTCAGCGGCGGCGCCTCAGCCGCACCAACAAATACACGTCGCCCTCGTGCTTATTCCGGTCGTAAGGCACATCCGACGTGATTATGAATAGGACTACACCTCCGATACACACCCCAGCAATGGTGAGGAATAGCCACCAGCCGAGACCCATAGTGCCCAAGAGCTGCGTCATCCCCACTACCATGAACATACTCCCTATCGTCCACCCCGACAACCTCGGGTGACGGGCCGAGAGCTTCCCCGTCCACTTCACCGCTCCCCACAAGACCTTCAGGGTGACTACCGCCACCCTCCACAAGACCTTCAGGATGACTAGCGCAACCGCCAACGACGTCGTTCCTATGTTTGCTATCATTGCCATCCTCCTTGGCGTGATATACCATTATATCACACCGACAATTGAACAACTGGGCTGGCAGCGTCCACTGTTCCGTTTGCTTTGGTATTCTCAACACGTGTTGGCTATGCTAAAAACAGCCTTGTCAGAGCCAAAGCAAGGCTAAAGAATCGATAGGAATCCTGTTGTTGGGCGGGGCGATTTTTCCTGTTTTAACTTATGCCAACGCGTGTTAAGGATACAGTGGGGCCAAGGTCTTTTAATATCGGAAACTCCCAGGAAAATCCGCCTGCGGAGAACTTACCGCAACACCGACTTGTTCTCTCGAATTGGTCTTGCTGCCAAGGAATACAAGGGCCGGTGCGGAAAAACAAGAGACACTGGTCCCAAAACCGGTCACCCCGGCCAATCCCGGACATACTGCCGTTGGGCCGGCCTTTCCGGGGATTCTTTACTACAGGATTTGGGACACTGCGCCCACAGCTCCCGCAAACGATCCAAAGCGGCGGCTCCGGGGCAGCCGTGCCGGGCGAGCCAGCAACCTACTATAGTGCCGGTGCGTCCGACGCCGCCCCAACAGTGGAGATAGACCGGACGCCCGTTGGCGATATGGTCATCGATGGTATCAAGGATGGCTGTCGTTAAATCGACCGTGGCGGGCGTGGACAAGTCCCGAATGGGGAAACGCTGGTGGGATTGGGTTTCCGGGTTCAGCCACTGGCTATAGGGGCGCAATTCTCCTTCCTCGGTGAGGTCGATAAAGGCGGCGATGCCGGCCTCAGCCAGAGCCGCCAACTTGGCCGGAGAGGATTCATCGTCAAAGTTGCGGGGGTATTCCCCGGCCAAGAACTGACCCGGCGCTACCCAATAGCAGTTTTCTATCGGCTGAGTCGGGTTCGACACGCTAACCTCCCTTGCCTGATTGGGTTTCCCCTCGGGAGCTGAACGGACTATATCTTACCCTCCGTCCGCGCTCCGGTCAACCGATACTTCCCCCCGCTCCTCCGCATAAGGTTTCAACGCCGCATAAATCAGGTCGTTAATTGGCGTTGGAACTTTAACCGCTTGCCCGGCCCGGATTACCGCGCCGTTCCGGGCTTCCAGTTCCAACGGGCGGCCCGCCATCAAATCGGTGTGCATTAACGCCTGCTCCAAAAAATCAATCCGAAAATCCGTCTCAAACCCCCTTGACAACTAGCATTCCCGCCCCCATAATAAAAATTGCGAAGGTCAGACCTAGCCCCGGGACGCCGGGTCTCAAAACGATACGCTAGCTTACCGTGAAATACAGCTCACAGCGCGCTGTGGACGCCACCGGCCCCCGCGGCCGTCAAGCGTCCCGCTCCTAACCCCCGGGGACAGGGCCAAGGAACCCTCAATCCCCAACCGGAGCAGCGGAAAACGGCAAATCCCAACCGCCGCCAAACCGCCGCCCCTTCCCTACAGGAGCTGGAGTTAACAGGTTGACTGGAGGTGCGGTCAACCCCGGTAGCTGGACTGGGCCAACCCGCCGGCATGGCAACCATACCAACCGGCGCCAGTAGCCACCCCAAGGTCTAGTTTGCCGCTAGGCAACTGGGTCGGGAAACTCCGGGCGGATGCAAGCCAGGATGCCCCCCGGAGCAGGCAACCCAATGGCCCCTTTGCCAACCCCCTCCCGCAAGGGCGGAACTTCCGGCCAGCGGTTCCGCCCCGGCGAACCCAACCCCAATACTGATAAATACTAAACTCAATCCGCCGGGGCAGACCAGGAGGCACCGCCCCGGCTATACCCCGTACTTGCCCCCGCTAAATTCTTAATTCCTAATTCCCAATTCTTAATTCCAATGCTATAATACCCCCCAACAAACCCGGGGACGCCAACTCTTGCCTTATGTCAATCCGGCGCGGCTACCCCCTTGCCTTGTCCCGCCGGTTATTGTAAAGTGTAAAGCGTTGGCCCAGCCCCAACCAAACTCATTCACCCACAGGAGGTTTCCCCCTATGATGCAGCAAGCGGCCCGACCTAAATTCGAAGCCGGCCCGGTCACCTTCGTCGTCCAGCACGAACTTTGGGACGGCAACCTGCAAGACCACTCCGACCAGGGCGTCGTCATCCTCGTCGACGCCAACGACACCACCCTCCTCCGCTTCAACTGCTTCGACCTCGAACGCAGCTACGTCTACGGCCCCGACGCCAAAAACAAGCTCTGCCGGATGGATCCCACCGTCGACGGCAACCCCATCTTCTGGACCGTCAAGCAAATCCGCAAAAACCTCCCCGCGATGGTCGCCGAAGCCGGCTACCCCGACCTCGCCCAGTCCATCGATATGGACGCCGTCAAAGCCGTCCTCCCCGAAGTCGAAACCACCGCCCGCGAGGTCTATGCCACCGGCCGCAACACCGTCAAGCACAACCGCGGCCACGACATCTTCGAAGCCGGCAACATCCGCTTCGGCCTCGAACTCCGCAAGCAGGCCGGCGGCGATGGCGGCCTCGCCATCCACGTCCTCGCCGACCTCGCCGGCACCCCCGGCCGCTCCTACACCGAGGAAACCGAACTCCTCGCCTTCGACTGCTTCCGGGACGCCCCCCACTACCACTACGGCCCCCGCAACAAGAACCACCGCATCTTTTGGGACCGCACCCTCGTCCCCGACACCCTCGAGTGGACCCTCGACCGCTTCAAGAACAAAGACCTCAAGGGTATGATTACCCGCGCCGGCTACCCCGGCGTCGCCGCTGACCTCGATCAGGACCTCATCGACTCCATTATGCCCGACCTCGAAGCCAAGGCCCGCGAATTCCAGCCCGGCGCCGAAGTCGTCGTTATGGACGGCCCCGCCACCCCCAACCTCGCCGGCCGCTAACCCCCGGGCAACCGGAGCCTATCCAGTACCCACTAAAAAACCGGGTTGGCTGAAAGTTCAGCCAACCCGGTACTCCTTTCACCGTCACTCCCACCCTTCCACTGCCCTTCCCCTGCCAACCAGAATCCAGCCCCCAAAACTAAAACCGCCCCGCCGGCCCGGTTTATAATAACCCCATCCCATCCCGCCCCCGGAGGCCAATCCCCCTATGCAGCGCGACTTTATCGGCTACGGCCGCCAGATTCCCCGAATTGAATGGCCCGACCACGCCCGCATCGCCGTCTCCCTCGTCGTCAACTACGAGGAAGGCTCCGAATACTCCCTCCTCGACGGCGACCCCCATCACGAAACCAACAACGAAGTGCCGTCCCCCATCCCTCTGGAACAGCGGGACTTGTTCAACGAATCCTTCTTTGAATACGGCAGCCGCGTCGGCGTCTGGCGGCTCTTGGATTTGTTCGACCGCCACAGCGTCAAAGCCACCTTCTACTGCTGCGCTTTAGCCCTGGAACGCAACCCGGAACTGGCCCGGGAAATTACCGCCCGCGGCCACGAACCCTGCGGCCACGGCTACCGTTGGACGGAGCCGCATCGGATGACCCGGGACGAGGAACAAGCCGACATTGCCCGGACGGTGCAGTCTATCGCGGCGACTACCGGGGAGCGGCCGGTAGGCTGGTTCACCCGCTACGGGCCGAGCGTTAATACCCGGGAACTGGTCGCCGCGGAGGGCGGTTTCCTTTATGACAGCATCGCCGCCAACGACGACCTGCCCTATTATGTGAATGTCCATAACCGCCCTTGGCTGGTATTGCCCTACAGCTTCGAGACCAACGATGCCCGCTTCTGGCGCGGCGGCCTGGTCAGCGTCAACGACTTCTATGAATACCTCAAAGACTCCTTCGACTGCCTCTACGCCGAAGGGGAAACCCATCCCAAAATGATGTCCGTAGGGCTGCACTGCCGCATCGCCGGCCGCCCCGCCCGTTCCCAAGCCGTGGCCCGTTTCCTCCAATACGCCCAAACCTTCCCCGGCGTCTGGTTCCCCCGCCGCCTCGACATCGCCCGCTGGTGGCTCCAAAACTACTCGCCCCAATAAAAAACCCTCCCCATCCGGGAAGGGTTAAGGTAGAGCGATAAGGTATCCCGCCGGTCAGCCCTCCTCCTCATTCCCCTCATTCTCAAAGAAGTCATCCACCACCGGCGTAACCACCTCAATAAACCGCCGCAAAGTAGCCGCCAGAGTACCGGCAAAGTCATCATCCAGCGCGTCGCTACCGCGAACCACCTCAATGTTGCAACCCCAATCGCCATGGGGAATTACCTGATGGTCGTCAATTTTCAGCCCATTAAGGCGGGTTCGGAAAGCCTCCGAATTATGCTCGGAGCCAGTCGCAAAATAGACCAGTGCCACCCAAGCCCCGGGGTGTACCAAGTTATCGACACCTTGAGCTTGCAGACGTTTTATCAACATAGAAGGTTCCTCGGATTGAATTTGGAACAAATCAATCCGGTAGCGGATACGATTCCTGTCCCAAGGAACCCTCGAATACCACATAGCAAGGTATCGCCGACTTCCATGCGGTAGATAAGAGGCTTTCCTGGCCCACCTGCTTTGCCTATCCGGCTTCAGTTCGTAGGATAATCCTACTTTGGCACGACCTGCCACATCCCACAGGAATCGAGTGACATGGTCTTGCCGGTGGGAACTGTCAGATTGCCGTAGCGCCGGGCTAAATCCGCCCCTTCCCTCAGCCGACGAATCCCTGATACCCACCCGCAACCCTTCGGTATCAGGTACCGGAATAAGCCGCGATGCCTGCACATACAGGACATCGCCATCTTGGTAAGGCGTCAGTTTGACGCAAGTAATCAGGGTTTCCTCGGGAGCTTTTTCGTTCAGCCACAGAACGGCATTGGTAACTTCCGGGGCAAAGCGATGGCTGGCCAAGACAATGCGCTGGTCATTATTCAGGGCGTTCAAGTCGTCTGCGCCCAAGTGCTGCTGAAGTCGGGACTCCGCCTCCTCGGCCGAAATCCCGGCGTGGTGGGACAGCCGGTTGATGATGTCCGTTGCGGTAGCCCGGGCGAAATAGCTGGCGTACTTAATGGCTTGCCAATGCACATCCGCCCCGGAATCGTCCCGTTTCAACTCGATGATGACCAGCTTGCCGTCCCGGTCCACGGCCAGCAAATCCAGCCGCTCGTTGGTGCGGTCAAAGTCGCTGAACTCCTTGCCGATAATCAGCAGGTCATCGCCCAGGATGGTGGGATTAGCGGCGACCCATTCCTGAATATCCTGCCGCTCCCGCAAGCCTAATTGGGAAAATTCTACTTCACGGACCGACTCCGATACCCGATTTTCCCGGTTAACGCGGAACAACTTGGGGTCGCTGCTCATTGCAATACCTGCCTGAGGAGTTTTGGGTATTATATATTAACGGGCCGGCGCCGGGTCAAGCCGCCGGTTTCAATTGCGCCGGCAGTTGGGGCGTGATAGTTTCAAGGCAAGCCGCATAGCCAACGGGATGGGCTAACCCCTTGGCGTCGCAACAGGCTGCGGGTTATGCCAGAGCAGATTCACCCCCGCCCCTCCGCATAGGGTTTCAAGGCCGCATAAATCAGGTCGTTAATGGGGGTAGAGATTTGGAATTCCTGCCCGGCCCTCACTACCGCGCCGTTCAAAGCTTCCAGTTCCAAGGGGCGGCCCGCCATCAAATCAGTGTGCATTGACGCCTGCAAGTCAGCCAACGAACCCTCAATGTAAGCCAGGGTATCGTCAACGCTAGTGACCGCCAGGTTCACCCTAGCGGCCCGGGCTACCGCCGCGACTTCCCGCAGGCAGGCGATAATCACCCGCTGCCATTCCGGGCGCGGCATCAAGTCCGCCATAGTTTCCCGGGCCAAAGCAGTAACGCCCGCCAGCGTAGCAATAAAGAGAAACTTGCTCCACAAAACCTGCCGAATGTCCGGGCTGAACTCGGCGGGGATGCCGGCTTGCTCCAGGGTATTGCGGATAACCTTGCCGCGCTCCGACCCGCCGCCAGCCGGTTCCCCGAACACGATACGCACCACACTACCGCTCTGGCGGATGATACCCGGAGCCGGGCGGGCGGCTTCGATGTAGGCGGCGCCCGGCAATACCCTTTCCAACCCTACCGCGGCAGCGGCCGCTTGGTAGCTGTCAATGCCGTTTTGCAGGCAGAGGATACCGGTATCCGTGCCAACCATCGGCCGCATTGCCGGCACCGCCGCCGGGTTCTGGTAGGTTTTGACGGTCAGCAGGATTAAGTCGGCAATGCCCGCGGCCGCCGGATCCGCCGTCGCCCGCAGGCTGTCGCCGCAAGGGATGGTCAACCGTGCGGCGTCGGTATGGATTTGCAGTCCCTGCTCCTGTATTGCCGCCAGATGTTCACCCCGGGCAATCAGGCTTACCTGATGACCGCCCTGGGCCAACATTCCCCCAAAATAGCCGCCGATACTGCCCGCCCCCATTACCGCTATTCGCATCAGTTAAAACTCCCCGGCCGCCTGCCGGTCAAGATAGCCCTCTAAACAATTGATGCCCATTGCCCAAGATACCCTTTATCAACGCCGCCGGCAACTGCCGTAGCATATCCGCCGCCATTCCCGCCCCCACAGCCGGCATACCCACGTAATTTACCATCAGGGTCCAGCAACAATTAGGATGAACCTGCCAACACGAATCCCCCCAAATTCCCCCCTTGACAACCCCCATTACCCCCTCTTATAATCCCTAACTGATACGATATATCAATAATCGGCGGGACTGACCATGCGTAACCCCAGCTACACCTTGGCCGAGCGCCTCCTCGACACCCTCGGCGAACAGGGCTACCGGGACACCGGCCCCCGCCGCGCTGTCGTCACCGCCATCGCCCGCAAAAATCGCCACTTCACCGCCGAGGAACTCCGCGACGAACTCCCCGGCATCGGCCGCGCCACCGTCTACCGCGCCCTCAAACTCCTCGTCCAATCCGGCTCCCTCTGCCGCGTCCGCCTCGAGGACGGCAACCTCCACTACCAACTCAACTCCCCCGACCACCACGGCCACCATCACCACCTCCTCTGCGTCCACTGCGGCGAATCCCAGGACTTGCGCGGCTGCGACCTCGAAACCCAACTCCACAGCACCGCCGCCCGCCACCAATTCCAAATCACCGGCCACTGGCTCGAAATCTACGGCCAATGTAGCAACTGCGCCCTCAGCCCGGCCGTCCCCTGACCTGGGTATCCCTTTCCGCCAGCATCCCTAACGGAGTATCCCTAACGGAGTATCCCTAACGGAGTATCCCATCCGCCGGATATTTGATACCCAATATCACTAATCGCTGCTAATTGATACTTGGTATTAAAAATGCCAGTGTCAAAATCAGGCAAAAATCCATCATAAAAGTTGAGGTCTCACAATGGAAAACCCGGTACCCTCCAATCTCTCTAACCGCCTTGGCGGAATCCGCCGCCGGCTTACCGCCCGGTACGCCCTCGGCCTGCTCTCCCTCCTCGCCCTGCTCCTGGTCGCCTGCGGTAGCAGCAGCCAGCCCGTCGCCGAACCGCCCGCCGCCGCGCCGGCCGTCTCCGGTGCGGCCGCTCCGGCCGCCTCGAGTGCCGCGAACCCGGCGGCCCCGGCCGCCAACGCCGCCTCGGGCGCTGTCGCCCCGGCGGCCCCGGCCGCCGCTGCTCCGGCCGCCCCGGCGGCTCCCGCCGCTCCGGCCGCCAGCGCCGAATCCATGGCCGCCCCGACCCAGAAACTGCAAGTAGTTGCCGATATGGCCGTCACCGCCGACTTTGTCCGCCAGGTCGGCGGCGACCGCGTAAATGTGGAAGTCTTGTCGCCCTTGGGCGCCGACGTCCACTCCTACCAAACCTCCACCCAGGACAGCGTCCGCCTGGCCCAAGCCGATTTGATTTTCAGCAACGGCACCGGCCTGTCCCCGTCCGTCGACTCCGTAATCGCACAAGCCGGCGGCAGCGCCGTGTGGACCGAACTCTCCGACGGACTGGAACCCGCAGAACTGGTCGAACTCCCTTTCCCCGATGCCGACCATGACCACGACCACGGTGAGGAAATGGCCGACCACGCTGACGACCATTCCGAGGAAATGGCCGAAGTCCACGGCCGCCTGCTCATCGGCGACGGCGAAACCGGCGCCCTCTCCATCATCGACCTCGAGGAAAATACCGTCGCCAACAACGCCTACGATCTGGGCTCCCGCGCCGGCCGCATCTACAAATTCGCCAACGGTCGCTACGCCATCGCCGTCTCCAGCGACGCCAACACCGTCCACATCCTCGACGGCGGCATCTACCTCGAACCCCACGACGGCCACTTCGACCTGGTCGAATCCGAATTCCAACCGGTAGGCGTTGACCTGGCCGGGGATCGGCCCGTTCACCTCTACATCTACTCCGACTGGGCCGCCATCTACTACGACGGCTCCGGCGAAGTAATCCTCATTAACGCCCAAGAACTGGCCGCCCAAGGCGCTGCCTACCGCCCGGTCCGCTTTGACATTGGCCCCCACCACGGCGCCGCCGTCCCGCTGGAGGACAACCTCTTCGCCATCACCCCCCAGCACCCGGACTACGCCTCCAACCCGGAGGAATACCGCCTCCCCATCGGCGCCGACATCCGCGACCTGGACGGCAACATCCTCTATTCCGCCCCCGACGGCTGCCCCCAACTCCACGGCGACGCCAGCAACGGCCATATCGCTATGTTCGGCTGCGCCGGCGGCGTCCTCGCCCTCGAAGCTGACCACGGCGAATTCTCCCATTCCTTCATCGCCGCCCCGGCCGGCTCCCCCGACGACTTCCGCCTCACCTCCGTTTGGGGCTACAAAGGTCTCGACCACTTCTTTGCCCTCGGTTCCGCCGTCGGCCTCTACCTCGTGGAACCCGAGGATGGGGAAATGGCGCAGATGATTCCTGCCACTGACGCCCTCCGCCCCATTCAAGTAGCCTTCAGCCACGACGGCGAACTGCTCATCGTAGTAATGAGCGACGGCGAAGTGCGGCTGTACGACGCCCACGACGGCGAACTCCTCGCCGCCAGCAGCGACGTCCTCTCCGCCCCCATCGCTACCGGCTTCTGGGGCCGGCCCCATATCGCCACCGCCCCCGGCCACATCTACATCACCGACTCCGGCGCCGGCGAAGTCCTCGCCCTCGACAACCACGACCTCGCAGTAGTCGCCCATTGGGATGTCGAAGGCAAACCCACCAAAATCGCCTTCGTCGGCATCCTCGGCGCAGGCGACCATCCGGAAGCCGGCCACGATGAACACGACGACCCCGGCGAACACGATGAACACGGCCACGACCACGGCGCCGGCGACCCCCACTTCTGGCAAAACCCCCGCTTCGCCGTCCACTACGTCAACCAAATCGCCACCGCCCTGAGCCATGTTGACCCGGGCAACGCCGACTACTACCGGGCCAACGCCGCCGCCTACATCGCCCAACTCGAGGAACTCGACGCCTACATCGCCCAGCAGCTGGCTACCATCCCTGCCGAAAAGCGCGTTATGGTAACTTTCCACGACGCCTTTGGCTACTTCGGCGCCCGCTACGACCTCGCAGTCCTCGCCTTCGTCGGCAGCCACGGCGGCGACGTGTCCGCCCAGGACATCGCCGCCGTCCTCGACCTGGTCAACGACCGCGGCCTCACCGCCATCTTCACCGAACCCCAGTTCATGGAGGACGTAGTCCACGAAACCGCCCGGGAAGCCGGCGCCGGCATCGGCATCATCTACTCCCTCCCGCACCCGGACTACCCGGACTATATCGGAATGATGCGCGCCAACGCCGACACCCTCGCCGCCAACCTCCGCTAACCCGGCTCCAGGCCCTGGCGTCTCCAACGCCGACACCCTCGCCGCCAACCTCCGCTAACCCGGCTCCAGGCCCTGGCGTCTCCAACGCGACATCCTTCCCGGGCTACCGGGAAGGATGTCGCTACCGGGAATCCCGAACCAACAAACCCATCATTCCCGTGAAAACGGGCATCCAGAACCAACAAACCCATCATTACCGCGCCAACGGGAATCCCGAACCAACCAACCCGTCATTCCCGCGCAAACGGGAATCCCGAACCAACCAACCCGTCATTCCCGCGCAAACGGGTATCCAGTGTGGGGCAGCCCTTGGGTTCGCCCCATCCCCCACAACCGGCATCAACTCACCCCATATCAGGACGCCAAAATGCTCGACCTCCTCCTCGAACCCTGGACCTTCTCCTTTATGCACCGCGCCCTCCTCGCCGCCGCCTTCGCCGGCATCTCCTGCTCCCTCGTCGGCGCCTTCGTCGTCCTCAAAGGCATGGCCTTTATGGGCGACGCCATCGCCCACTCCTCCCTCGCCGGCCTCGCCGCCGCCTTCCTCGCCGGCATCAACGTCTTCCTCGGCGCCCTCGCCTGGGCCATCCCCGCCTCTTTAGCCATTACCTGGATTAGCCACCGCTCCCACCTCCGCCCCGACACCGCCATCGGCCTCATCTTCACCGGCGGCTTCGCCCTCGGCATCATCCTGGTCAGCCGCGTCGACAACTTCTTCGGCGACCTCTTCAGCTTCCTCTTCGGCAACGTCCTCGGCGCCACCTGGAACGAAATCGCCATCATCGCCGCCCTCGCCGCCCTCATCGCCCTCATCATCCTCATCTTCTACAAAGAACTCATCTTCACCGTCTACGACGACTCCGTCGCCGCCGCCTCCGGCATCCCCGTAACCTTCTTCCGCTACCTCATCCCCCTCCTCATCGCCGTTACCACCGTCGTATCCCTCAAAACCGTCGGCATCGTCCTCGTAATGGCCATGCTCATCACCCCTGCCTCCATTGGCACCCTTATTGCTCGCCGCTTCCCCTACATCATCCTCTCCGGCATCGCCGCCGCCCTGATCTCCACCCTCGGCGGCCTCTACCTCTCCTACTACATCGACCTTCCCACCGGCCCCGCCATCGTCATCATCGCCACCCTCCTCTTCGCCCTGGTTATGCTCTTCTCCCCCCGCCGCGGCCTCCTCTGGCAAAAACTAAATCGCCAACGCCACCCTCACCCCCAACCCCCCGACACCACCCTACCCGCCAAACCCTAACCCCGCCACTCCAACCCCGTTATTCCCTTTATTGAGACCGCAAAAATGCCCTAGGGCGTGTTGAGATATTATTTGGGCGTTATATGTTTAACTTTGCCAGGGTGTTCCTTTTCCCGAGAGCAGCGTATTGAATGGAGTTCAACTCGGTCCGGGTAAGGCGGTACGGGTTGGCATTTGCTTGACCAAGCCCCTTTGCAGCGCGTCCGCGCCGCTTCAGCAACTTACTTCTCGACATTAGTCGGTCAGTTGCCCGGACAAACGGCTCTGGTTCAGCCGGCTTTTATGGTAGCAGCACATTAACTTTGGGCGGCTTGCCGCCGCCGTTACCCTTTTCACTGCTGCTACTCCGGCCGCGACCAGATGCCCGGTTCTCCTCAGCGGCTATCGCATTGGCATCGGTAGCCTGCTCACTTGCGTCAATGGCGGCAGCTCCGGCAGCTATTATCTAGTCGGTTACAAAACGGGCAGGTCAGTTTAACCCGCCCGCGCGTTAGATGACCGGCAAAGGGGTTACGGCTAGGGACTGGATGCCGCCTGTATCGGGCCGATAAAGCCGGTGCTGGCTCTGGTCAGCACCCCGTTGCTGTCGGTGTAGTAGCGGTAGGCGTACAAGTATTTGCCCTGCACTCCCGCCCCGGGCGTGTAACTGGTTTGGCGTTCCTTATTGGTGTCGCCCACCACGCAGTCGCCGGTCGTGGCCGCCGCGCAGAACATCCACCACACCTTATCGCTGCCGCTGATGGCGATGCTTTGCCCCACCCGAGGCGGATTATGCCCGCTGGCAAAACTGGCCGCCGCCGTCGCCCCGGTCCAGGCTGCCTTGATGGGCGGGGTGGTGTAACTGGCAAGCCAGCCCGATTCCGTGGTATTAACCTGATTCCGCAGCCGCTGGTTGGCTTCAGTGGCTTTAGGTACGAAGTAATCGGTGCCGCCGGTGCTGCGGAGGTTGCTCCCGCTGCTTTGCGCCGTCGTCCAGTCGCTTACGCCATCGGCGGAAAGTTCCCATTTAATGGCGTCGCTGCCCAAGCGGGTATGGTAGCCGTCGTTCAGCCGATAGACTATGGCTTCGCCTACTACCGGGGAACTGCCATCGTAATCCGGGTAGATACGGGCTTGGTTCAGCAGGGCCAGCCCGCCGTACTTCAGCTTGGGATAGTGGTGGGTGAAGTCCCAAGGGTCATCGTTGCCGGCTTGCCCGTCCAGGTTCAGGTTCCAGTTGGCATAAATGCCGCTGTAGCCGGTGGGGTCGGTCAGTTCCGCCGTGGTCTTGTCCGTTCCCAAGGCGCTGCTGCTCTGGCCGCTGACCTGGGTGTCCCAGTAGCTGTTGACCGCTGTTCCCCCGGTGTTCGCGCCCACATTGCCGTTCCCATCTAACTGGCCGTTCACCGCTACCAAGCCGCCAACAAAGGAGTTGGTTCCGGTAGCCACTACCGGGCCGGCGGCGTAACTAGCGGTGATGGTTCCACGATGTTGGTCACCCACCAGCCCCCCCACGCGCGCCCCATTTCCGGTAGCTTTGACTGGACTGATGGAGTAAGAGGCGGTAATTGTACCGGTGTTATCGCCCAACAGTCCACCCAACATTGCACCTTTGCTGTTGGTGCTGCTGACTGCACCGCTGGAGTAGCTGGCAACGACGCTCCCACAATACTCGCCACTAGTTAAAACAACACACCCGTTACTTCCTACCAACCCGCCGGCCCACGAAACGTTGCCTGTAATTTCGGTGTTGGCGTAGCTGCTGGTGACGCTGCCGTGGTTGACGTACACCAAGCCCCCGGCAGAGGCCCCGACCCGCGCCTTGGTATTATCGCTGAGGCGCACGATGGTACCAGGGTTCACAAGGTTCACACTGATACGCCCGGTGGCTGAACTGCCCCTGATGGTTCCCCAGTTGAATGAGGCTAAAGGGCTTCCTGCGCCTAGGGAGTGAATGCGGATGTCCACGTTACGCAGATTCACTCCGTCGATGACCCCGGTGGTGCCTATGTTATCGAATAGGCTGAAGGAAGCACGGACCAATCGGGTATGGTTGATATACAGGTTGGCAATGGTCTTGCCGTTGCCTTGGAAAGTCCCCTCGAACATCCCGGTTAAAGTCGAACTATTCCCATCGGAACTCAAGATCCAAGACGCTTTGCCGATAGGCTGCCAGCCCGCCCCGTTGTTCCAGAACTGGTCAGCGGCGTCGATGCTGCCGTTCCCGTTGGTGTCAAAGTCCAGGTCGGCTTGCAGTTCGTAGCCGATGCAGGCGGCGGCAGCAACGCCATTGGCGCAGCCCATCCCGGTCGCCGGCCACGGAAAGGCAGCGGCATAGTTGGCAGAATCCGCGGCCGCCACTATCCCGTCGCCGTTCAAGTCCCAGCGGATGGCGTTCAGCTGCGCTAGGTTGTCCACTTCCAGCAGCTGGTCGTTGTCGGCATCGTAATCCCGCGCCGTCTCATAGACCGGGACGGGATACTGGTTAGCGGCGCCGAAATACCACGGGTTATCGCCGCCGGCTACGCCGTCCAGGTTCAGGTTCCAGTGGGCGTAAATGCCGGTGTAGCCGGTGGGGGTTTGCAGGGCGCTGCTGCTTTGTCCGGTCCCGCCGGCGCTGGACGCCAAGCCGGAAGTTGTGGTATCCCAATAGCTGTTGGTTACCCGGCCGTTGCGGAGTTGGCTGCCCACCAGTCCGCCGGCGACGCTGCCGCTGCCGGAACGGGTTACTTGCCCCCGGGCGTAGCTGGCCGTTATCCGGCCCCGGTTGCTGCCCGCCAAGCCCCCAACCCGGGTGAAACGGGTGGTCCCGTGAACCGACACCGCGCCGGCGGCATAGCTGGCCTGGATATTGCCCGCATTCTCCCCGGCCAGTCCGCCGGCGATGGCCGACGCTTGGCTGTGCCGGCTCGACACGGCCACATTCGCAAAGCTGGATTGCACCGTGCCGGCAAGGCCGTTATATCCCACCAGTCCCCCGGTCAGCGCATTGCCAGCGCTGACATTACTGCCCACAGTTCCGGCGGCGTAGCTGGCCGTGATGATGCCGGTATTAGACCCGGCGAGGCTCCCGGCGGACGCCGCGAGACTGCTGCTGATGCTGACCTGCTCCAATCCCAAGCCGGTGACCCGGCCGCGATTTCCGATGGAGCCGAACAAGCCCAGATAGGCCCGGGTGGAGTTGTTGATGAACAGGTGGGAGATGACCTGGCCCCGGCCCTGAAACTCCCCGTGGTAGTCATCGACAGCGTTGCCGAGAGGTATCCATCCGGCGCCGCCGTTCCAGTAAAGGCCGCCGGAATCGGCGGTGGTTACGCTGCCATCGCCGTTGCTGTCAAAGTCCAGGTCCGTTTGCAGTTCGTAGCCGAGGCAGGGGTCGGGGTTGGTGTCGGCGTCGCTGCCATCAGGACAGCCCATGCCGGCGGCCGGCCACGGGAAGGCGGCGGTATAGACGGTCTGATCGTTCGTATAATCCACCACCCCGTCGCCGTTCAAGTCCCAACGGATGGCGTTCAGTTGGGCCAGGGTGGTAATTTCAATCAGCCCGTCATCATTGCTGTCGTAGTCGGTAGCGGTCGTCATCGTTTGGGCTTGGGCCGTGGGGGTGAGAGTGGCGTTCAGGGAAAACGCGGCCAGAATCAGAGCCAACAGGGTCAGGATCGCGGCGAACAGGGGGCAGCCTGGGGGTTAAGGGCATTGGGTTATAACTCCTTGTGTTTTGATGGGGTTTGGCCCGGCGGCGCGGGACCGAGTAGGGACTTTAGCAGTGAGTTGGGTTGCGGTCAAGGATGGCAACTTGCCGGCAACGCTGTTTCCCCGCGGCCGGCAGGGCTATCGCCTGTGGAAATAGTCATTCCCACGATAAGGGGAAATCCAGATAGGGCGGGGACTCTGGATTCCCCTTGCCACGGGAATGAAGGTAGAAAGGGCGGGAATGGTGAGTAAGTCGCAAGGTAAGAGTCGAGCCGATTTCCTTAAATGGGGAAATAGGCAAGTCGGGTTTTGGGAACGCAAAACCCTTACCCAAACCTGATATTGACGTTGGTGGGTTGCTCATATTTGCTTTGCGACCGACGCGGACGCCGACCTTTTGGGGGCAGGGTATCAGCCGCCGCATCCGGGCGCACTTGCTTACCAGGCTTCAGGTCAACTTTCGGAGTTGTCCCTTGCCCCGACTCCGGGACGGACTTGGCTCGGCCCCCGGGCTGCGGAGGATTGCCGGGACGAGGACGTACCACGGGAGTAGTCCCGTTATTGTCATCTTGACTGTCCGACGATTTATCCGGGAGACGGAAACCGAAGCTGGGGGAAAAGCCGACATCCGACACGGAGCGTAGCGGCAACATCCGGTTCAGGTCCGCTTCGCTGACCTCCTTCATCCCCTCCACCCCCAAGAGCAACCTTCCCAAGCGACGCTGGTCGGCATCGTCACCAATCCTGAAAGCGCCGGGCGGCTTATCCCGGATAGCATCCAGTTGGTCGATGAAAACTAGGGCATCATCCCGGGCGTCCAAGATGTCCGGCCAATCTCTTTGGTTCTCGTAAAAATTATCGTGCATCCCGTTAGCCACTTCGAGATGTTTCACGAAGGCTCCGGCCTTGTTCAACCGGGTCCTTTGCGTCCGGGATGTGGCTCTTACGCCCTCTCTTCCCAACTGACGGGCAACGTCATAGAGGGCGGAATGGGTGTCGCCCTGCCAGCCGCGCTGCTCCGCCACCACCTTAAGCGCGTGGGAAACCGAGCCCCAAACTTTCTCCGAGGCTTGCAGTCGGTTCTCTTTCTCGATCTCGATGACGGTATGTTCCTCGAACCGATCGCTCATCTGGACGTGCGCCTTTTCATCATTTTCCCCCACTGCGGGCAACAGCGTTTCCGGCGTTTTCTGCGTCATAACTTTTTCCTCTCAGGAGCGCCGGGCGGTTCTCCCCCTACAGTAGCATTCCGATAAGAACCAGGCAACATAATCTCCTGCGAATTTCGGAGAATGCAAATCTTGGAGCAAGGTTCTCCGGAACCCGCCCGCCTACATTGAAAGTCCAGCCTGTTGGTGTTGGCGCTCTTGACAACGGGGGTATAATCCTGCCGCAAGGTAAGTTTGCCCGGCCAGTCCTCTGACCTGGCAATCCCCTTGCCAAACAACCTAACCAAGTATGAGGGCTGAATCACAATGACCGCCGCCGCTATTTCCTGCGTGGAAACCGAGT
>CBDESR010000003.1:0-18298 GCA_965242615.1 Dehalococcoidia bacterium | reverse complement strand
CGTATGCCGCCGCCAGGTGATTTCATTCCGGTAATTCTCCGCCCCAAACACCCCGTCCAGCAGCATCCGCAAATAGCTGTTGGCGTGGTTGTCGCAGTGGATATAGATACTGCCGGCCGGCTTCAGAATCCGTTGGCACTCAATCAGGCGGATGGCCATAAAGCAGATGTAGGCCGCCTCGTTTTCCGACGCGCAGGCTTCCACCGCCTGAATGACCGCGTGAGCCTTGGGGTAATCGTCGGCAATGCGGGCTTTCCATCCCGGATGAATGTCTGCGTTCCAACTCCAGACATCCCTGACCCGGGTTTCCCCGATGCCCTCGTTATGCGCCGCCCCGTGCTGGGCGGCCAAAGCCGCCTCCTCCGCAAACTCGGCGGCGCTGATGGGCGGGCGCGGCCGCCCGGTGAAAGTCTCATTAGCCGCAAAGGGCGGGTCAATGGCAATCAGGTCAATGCACTCGTTGTTCAACGACCGCAGGAAAGGCAGGTTGTCGGTAATCGCCAAAGTGCGGTTGGGGACATTCAGGTCAGACACGCTTGCGCCCTCCGCTGCCCTTGTTGTATCCCTTGGAAAGGGTAGCCGCATTTTAACCTGCTCTGGAATTGGTGTAAAGAACCGCCGCGTCAGCGGCCGGGCATATTCCTGCTAGGGGTGTGCTACAATGATGGTATGGCTAAAGTGCGCATTTGTGGAATAATTTTGGCGCGGCTCTTGGGTGAAAATGACTTTGCCTTTTGACTTTACTATTGCCGGCCCGCCGGTGTCGCAGCAGGCGCGCCGCTCGAAACGAGTAAAGGAGTGGCGCAAAGCAGTGAAAGAAGCTGCTAGTCGGCGCTGGCTTGGGAAGCCGCCGGTGGAGGGCGTCGTGATGGTTACCGTGATATATTTTCACGATGGCCGGCGGTTTGATGTGGACAATATCCCCAAGCCGATTCTGGATGCCTTGAATGGCTTGGTCTTTAGCGATGATAACCAAGTTACCGACTTGGTTTGTCGCAAGCTGAACTTGGATGACTTGCCGCGAGTGGTGAGCGGGTCAGCGGTCTTGAACGAAGCGATCGATAAGGGCGAACAATTTCTCCACATCGTGGTGGAAAATGCGCCGGAAAGGGAGGTTGTAGCGTGGTATCGGACACGGCTCTTACCGAAAGCCGGCTCGCCGCGATAACGGCAGAGGAGTTTCGCAGTCAGGGTTATGCGGTCGAGCAGGAGGTTCTGTTGGACTTCCTGCCGGGGTTTCGTGTTGACTTGGTGGCCCGCAAGGATGGTGAGACCCGGGTTGTTGCGGTAAAACACCGTTCCGCGCTGACGGCGAACCCGATAATGCAGGAGCTGTCGCGGGTGATTAATGCCAAGCCGGGCTGGAGCTTTGAGCTGCAACTGGTGGGCGAGCCTGAGAAGCGGGAGTCCCCGGCCGAGGCGAAGCCTTTCTCGGTAAAGAGCATTCACCGGCGGCTGGCGGAGGCGGAAAAGGCCCAGGATGCCGGATTTGGCGCGGCGGCTTTTCTGCTGACGTGGTCGGCGGCCGAAGCGGTCTTGCGGGAACTGGTGGCGGCGGAAGGGGTGGCCATTGAGCGCATTACCACGGCGGCCTATGTCCTGGACTATGCGGTCTATCAGGGTGTCATATCGCGGGAGGAATACAACCGTCTGACCGCGCTGATGGCTTACCGCAATGCCCTGATTCACGGGTTCGAGGTTGAGGGCTTTGATGGCGAGGCGGCGGTAGCCGAGTTGCTGGAAATGGTTGGGAATTTGATGGCGTCCGAGGAATGGGCGGCAGCGGTATCCGTTCTTTCGGATGGGCCGCGCTTTACCTTTGAGGAGCGGCGGGGGAATGACTAAACTCCGCATTTTGGGTACTTATTTGCTGACGCTGGCGGTGGGCGCGGCTTTGGGGCTGGGCGTGGCTTATGCCTTGCAACAGGGGCTGGCCGGCGGCGTCAACTTGGGGCCTTGGTCGCCGTCCGCCGTCCGTAACTTGCCGCCGGAGTTCGACCGGTTGGGCGAAGCGTGGGATTTTTTGCAGCAGGAGCATATCGACCGGGAGCTGCTGGACGCCGGCCAGGTGAGCGACGGGGCGATCCGGGGGATGATGCAAGCCCTCGAGGATCCCTATGCCTCTTTCCTGAATGTGCAGCAGTTTGAACTGGAATCGGAGGAGGTGCGCGGATTTTTCGGCGGCATTGGCGCGCAGGTGGGGATGCGGGAGGGGCGTCTGACCATCATTGCCCCTTTGCCGGATACCCCGGCGGAGCAAGCCGGCATTATGCCGGGCGATGTTATTCTGGAAATTGACGGGGAGAGCGCCAGCGGCCTTACTTTGCAGGAAGCCGTTTCCCGGATCCGCGGCGAGCAAGGCACTACTGTTGAGCTGCTGGTGCTGCATCTGAACCAGCCGGAGCCGGCGGTCATTGCCATTACCCGGGGCGTCATTCCGCTGGAAACGGTGCGCTTTGCAATGCGGCCCGACGGTATCGGCCATCTGCAAATCTCCAGTTTTGCCAACAATACTAATGAGCAAGTCACAACGGCATTGCAGGAGTTCCGGGAGGGCAACGGCATTGGCTTGATTGTTGACCTGCGGAACAATCCCGGCGGCCTGCTGCGGGCCGTGGTGGATGTTACCAGTCAGTTCTTGGAGGATGGGTTGGTGGCTTATGAACTGAATGGACAGGGGGAGCGGCGGGATTGGGAAGTAACCGCTGACGGGCAAGGCCGGGACATTCCGATGGTGGTGCTGGTCAATCAGTTCAGCGCCAGCGCGAGCGAGGTTTTTGCCGGGGCGATTATTGACCATCAGCGGGCGCCGGTGATCGGGGTTACTTCCTTTGGCAAGGGGAGCGTCAACACGATGCGGGGACTTTCCGACGGTTCCGGCATTTTCTTTACCATTGCCCGCTGGTACACGCCCAACGGCACACTGATTGAGGGGGCGGGCATCAATCCCACTTTTACGGTGGACATTCCCCCGGACGCCGCTACCGATGTGCAGTTGGAGCGGGCGATTGAGTATCTGCAACAGCGGCGGGCCGGCGCAAACCCGGCGTCCCAGCCGGCTGATGCACAAGGCGGTTAAGTTATGCCCAGTCGTCAGAAAAAAACCGCAGCCGCAAAGGCGCAGCCGGCGAATAACCGCACGGTGGCGGTGAACCGGCAGGCGCGGTTTAACTACGAAATTCTCGAGAGCTACGAGGCCGGTATGGCCTTGACCGGCACGGAAATCAAGTCGATTCGGGCCGGCCGGGTGGACTTGCGGGAAGCCTACGCCCGTCCGCAGAACGGGGAATTGTGGCTGCTCAACGCCCATATTGCCCAATATGAGGCCGGCAGCATCTATAACCACGACCCGCGCCGGCCGCGCAAGCTGCTGCTGCATCGGGAGGAAATCCGCAAGCTGTCCGACGAAGTGGGGCAAAAGGGCTTGACCCTGGTGGCGTTGCGGCTCTACATCAAGAACCACCACGCCAAGCTGGAGTTGGGTTTGGCCCGAGGCAAGCGGCAGTATGACAAGCGGCGGGCGATCCGGGACCGGGAGCTGGATATGGCAGCCCGGCAGGCGATGCGCGCGGTGCGCTGATGCCCCGGTTGGACATAAGGTATAATGGTTCTGTTGAATTTTGCTGGGTAGTACGAATTATTACCCTCGCGAGGATGCCCGCATTGCCTTTTACCCCACTGAGGAGCAGGGGCGGCAGCACCTGCAAAACTTTGTTCGGGAACACACTTAGCAAGAGGTCAAACCTAGTCATGTCCTATATGCTCGCCAGAGCCTCAACCCGATGGGCCGTCCGGTTCATCCTCGCCTATTTCAACGGCGGGATCAGCTTGGGCATCATCATTGGCGGTGCCGCGGTCATTATGCTGGCCGGGCTTTTGCCCAACTCTACCTGGCTGACCATCGCCGTCGCCATTGGCGCGGTCATTGCCCTGGGCTACGCCGTATTCGCCCACTTTGAGATCCGCGCCGTAAAGCGGGGTTTAGAGGCGTTGGAAGGCAATCCTGAACCGGAGAACCCGGTATGCGCCTTTTGCGACCATAAGCCCATCGCGGTATGCAGCAAATGCGGTATTTATGCCTGCGGCAGCCATCTGACCGACCACACTTAAGGAGACGCCACCATGGTACTGTTGCATTTGCTGGGTAAGCCATCAAATAAAATGCAGATAGCGGACACCCGTACGCCCCTATCTAGTGATGTAGAGTCATCAAATACCCAGCAAAATTCAACAGAACCGGTATAATCGTTGAGGGAAACCGCCCGGGCCGGGCAATTCACTCTAATGCGCCAAGGAGGATTACTTTTGATACGAAGTTTGGGCGACAAGACCCCCAAGGTAGCCGAAACCGCTTGGATTAGCGAGTTCGCCTATGTGGTGGGGGATGTGGAGATTGGGGAGTATTGCAGCGTTTGGCCGGGGGTTACCATCCGGGCTGATGGGCGGGAGAAGGTGGTTATCGGCAACTATGTCAATGTCCAGGAGGGCGCGGTGGTGCACGGCAACGGCCTGGTCATTGAGGATTATGTGACCGTGGGCCACAGCGTGGTGGTGCATGGCGACCGCATCGGCACCGGCTCCCTGCTGGGCAACAACTGCACTTTCCTGCATCGGGCGACCATTGGGAAGGAGTGTCTGATCGCCGCTAATTCGGTAGTGCTGACCGGGGCGCAAATCCCGGATCGTTCCTTTGTTACCGGCATTCCGGGGGAAGTGAAGCGGGAAGTCAGCGAGCGGCAGATTGCCAATATGCAGCGCACGGCCAAAGCGTTGGTGGAGCGGGCCAAGGTGTTTCGGGACAGCGGGCTTTAGTCAACTGCAATGCTTGGGTAACACAATGGGGTAACCGTCAAGGTTGCCCCATTCTTTTGCGCGGAGAGACTACCGCGCCATTACCCGAGCCGCTGGGCTACGGGCAGCACTTCCGCCGCCAGGTGTTCCATTACCCGGAGGACGGCGGCGGAGCCTTCGACGCGGAAGTCGTAGGTCAGTTGGTCAATGCCCAGCTCCCGGCAGTAATACACATCGTCAATCACTTCCCGGGTGGTGGCGATGACGGCGCCGCCGGAGATAATCGTTTCGCCTTGCCGGGCGTCGAGGTCGGTGAAGTGGAGGCTGCGTTTCAGGGAAATGGAAAGGGCCGCCGGGTCGCGGCCGGCCCGTTCGGTTTGTTCCCGCAGGTAGGGGAGGTTTTGGGCGACAAAGTCCGGCGTTTGGCGGGTGGTGTGCCAGCAGTCGCCGTATTTGGCGACCCGGCGCAGGGCGGGGCGGCTGTGGCCGCCGACCCAGATGGGGATATGGGGCTGCTGGACCGGCTTGGGGTAAAACTGGATGCCGGAAATATCGTAGTAGCGGCCGTGATATTCCGGGTCGGCTTGGGTCCAGAGCGCCTTGAAAATTTCCAGAAATTCATCGCTCAGCGGCCCGCGCTCGGCATAGGGGACGCCCAAGGTGTCAAACTCTTTTTCCAGCCAGCCGACGCCGACGCCGCAAATCATCCGCCCGCCGGTCAGCACATCGAGAGAGGCGAACATCTTGGCTTGCACCAAGGGATTGCGGTAAGGCAGGATAAGGACGGTGCTGCCGAGTTTGATAGTATGGGTGCAGGCCGCCATATAGCCCAGCATGGTCATCGTTTCCAGAAAGGGTTCATCGACCGGGCGGGAAAAGGAGCCGTCGGCGGTGTAGGGATACTGGTCGGTGCCGGCGGTGGGGAGCAGGATGTGGTCGCCGGCTAGTACTGCCTCAAAGCCCAGTTCCTCGGCACGCTGGGCGAAGCGGCGGATGGCGGCGGCGTCCGGCAAGCGGGGGATACTTAATCCGATGTTCATTGTTGGGCCAATCCTGGTTGAGAGTTGAGGTTGGGGAGGAGTATAGCACATAGCAATATCGGGGCCATTGAAAAACCCTGCCTATTCACAGCCTGGCGGGTAGGTGCGGGCGGAAATCAGATGGCCGGCCGGGTTGGATAAGCCGGCGACATCGGGCTGGTTGTTGTTCCACACCGGGCCGGGCCAGGCAAAGGAAAAGCCGCCCCATTTTTGATGGGTCTGATTGGTATAAATCCTTACCCGCTGTCCCGGATTCAGCAGGAAAGACTGCTTGAAAGTGAATGCTGGTTCGCCTTCGCTGACATCCTGCACGGTCCAGCCTTGGAGGTCAACGGCGGCCCCGGTGTTATTCAGTAGCTGGACATATTCATCGGCTTCGGTATTGGGTATTGCGCCGTCAAAGAAAATGCACTCGATAATCATCCCCTGGGGCAAAGGCGTTGCTGACGGGGTGGGAACGGGCGTAGCGGTTGGCGTTGGCGGGGGAGATGTCGTCAGGGTTGGGGTTGGCGGTGTTGTTGGTGTCGGAGTTACGGTTGGCACGGGCAAGGTTGGCGGCGGCGTAGGGGTAGGGGTAGGGGTAGCTGTTGGCGCAACCGTGGCAGTAGGCGTTGGAATGGGGCGGGGCGTGGGTTTCGGTTTCGGGGTGATGGCAGGCGGCAAGGGAGTGTCCGTTGCCGCCCGCCGTGTCGGAAGGATTGGCGGTAGAACCGTCGGGGTCGCCGTGGGCAAGGGCAAGGATACCGGTTCGGGCAAGGGGGATGGCAGCAGGGAAAGGGGTGCAGCAGGGGGAGCGGTCGTTGCCGTCGGGTCAATGTGCCGTTCTGCCGCCGGCGCGGAATCGCAGGCGGCCACCAGTAGCAGCGCCGCCGCCAGCAGCGTAACCGGCAGCAGTTGGCGATACCAATGTTTTCCCGTGAAAGTTGCCATTATTCATCCGATTGTAGCCGCCTGGGCTTGGGGCGTCGGGGCAAAGCGGGGTTGGCAATTGCCAAAGGCTTGGAATGTGCTATAATCACTGGAACCAAGCGCGCCAGGGCAGCGGTTAAAGACCTCCGGGCTTTTGCCGCCGGCGGTGGGGTAGTTGGGCCAGGCCGCATTGCTCAACCGGTCGGGTTGGCTGGTTGAGCCAAAGCCGACAGCCCCCAAGTTCGGGCTGCGGCAGCCAGACTATCTTACAGGAGGACGACCTATGGACAAAGGGAGTGTAGTCTTTAACGGCGGCGCGGTGGACATCAGCCTGGAGTACCGGGAATTGATGCCCGACCAGGGGCTGTGCGTCCAGGTGTTCGGCAAGGTGGAGGACCAGGAGACGGAAATCCTGCGGTTCGACTGCTTCGACCAGCTGCCGCATTACCACTACGGGCCGGCGAACCACAACATCCGGCTGAATATGGACAAGACCACCGTGGGCAATCCCTTCGGCTGGACGATGGACAACCTGCGGAGCAAGCTGCCGTCGCTGATTCAGCGGGCCGGCTATGAGGAATTGGCCGCCGCGGTGGAAGCCGAGCCGGTAGCCGCCGAGACCTTCGATCAGGTGGAAGCCACGGGGCGGGAGATGGCGGTCAGCAAGCGCCGCACCGTTACCCATAAGTTCGAGCGGATGCTGGACGAGGATGTTTTCACCGTGGGGAACCTGCGTATCGGGCTGGAGTATCGCATCCTGCCCCAAGCCAACACCGAGGGCGTCGCCATTCATGTCCTGTCCGATGTGGCCGGCCAGAATGTGGAACTGCTGGCCTTTGACTGCTTTGTCAACGGGCCGCATTACCACTACGGCCCGCGCAACCAGGACATCCGCATCTATTGGGACACCACCACTTCCGGGGAAACCTTGCGCTGGACTTTGGGCCAGTTCAAGGCCGGCAATATGAAAAAGATGGTGGAGCGGGCCGGCTACCCCACTATTGCCAACGATATTGACGAGAACCTGCTCCAAGCCACGATGCCGGCCATTGAGAAGCGGGCGCTGGAGCTGCAAGCGGAGAACGAGGGTGCGATCGATCGGATGCAGAATGACCCCAAGTCCGCCCTGCTGAAGGAACTCGACTCTCTGCGGGAGCGGGTCGCCGCGCTCTAATCCGGTGGGCATTGCCTTGCCCGGATACCCGGCAAAAGGGGACGGCCCGGCAGCAATGCCGGGCCGTCTTTTTGTACCGGGTGAGCGTTATTCCGGCTAGATACCGGCTTACATCATCGTGTAACCGCCGCTGACGCTTAAAGTTTGGCCGGTGATGAAACTGGCGGCGTCGGAGGCGAGAAAGACTACGGCGTTGGCAATTTCCCGGGCGGTGCCCATTCGGCGCAGGAGGTAGGCCCGCCGCACCCGCTCCAACACTTCGTCGGTAAAGATGTCCCGCATTTCGTGCCACATACTTTCCGGGCTGAGATCCTCATTCTCCGGCGGCACAATCAGACCGGGGCAAACTACATTGAGCCGCAGGCCGTAGCGGCCGGTTTCCCGGGCGATGGCTTTGCTCAAGGCGATAACGCCGCCTTTGCAGGCGGAATAAACCGCCTCGCGATATTCGCCCATCCGCCCGGCGTCGGAGCTGATGCTGACGATGGCGCCGGCTTGCCGTTCAATCATATAGGGCAGGACGGCGTGGACGCAGTTGATGGGACTCCACAGGTTGACTTGGACTTCTTTCTCATGCTCGGCGCGGGGCTTTTCCATAAAGAGGCGGTCAATAGTCCAGCCGACATTGTTGACCAGGACATCCACGCTGCCGAATTCGGTGACGGAGGCCGCGACCATGGCCGCTACTTGCTCCCGGTCGGTTACATCGGCGGGGATGACTTTGACGCGGCTGCCGGGGGCCATTGCCGCCACTTCCGCGGCGACGGCTTGCCCTTGGGCCGGGGCTAACTCGGCAATGGTGATGTTGGAGCCTTCGGCAGCGAAGGCGTGGACGATAGCCCGGCCAATGTTGGAGCCGCCGCCGGTTACGATGACATTTTTACCCTGCAAGCCCAATTCCATAGCTATTCCTCGCCAAAGCCGGGCCGGGCCGGGCCGGCAATTTTGGGGATGCCGCCGAAGCGCAATCGCAGCAGTCCCTTGAAGTGTTCGGCGGCCGCGCCGGCGATATGGACGGTGGTGGTAGGGTCGTCGTCCCATTTGACCGGGATGGAAGTGATGCGGTAGCCGCGTTTGGCGGCGATTAGCAGAAGCTCGGTGTCAAAGAACCAGTTGTTGTTTTTAATGTGGGGGAGGATGGTTTGGGCCGCCGGCCTAGTCATTGCCTTGAAGCCGCATTGGGCGTCGGGAAAGGGGTTAAGGAACAGGGTTTTAATCATCAGGTTGTAGCAGCGGGAGATGAACTCCCGCTTGAAGCCCCGGGTAACCCGGGAGGTTCGGCTTAACCGGCTGCCGGCGGCGACATCACTGCCGGTTTCCAGAGCGGCAATGAGTTGGGGAAAGTGGGCCAAGTCGGTGGACAAGTCCACATCCATATAGCTGACAATGTCGGCTTCGCTGTGCAGCCAAGCCGTCCGCAGGGCGCGGCCGCGGCCTTTCTGGGGCAGGTAAAAGTAATCCACGCCGGGGATTTCCTGGCAGAGGCTTTCGGAGACGGCCCGGGTGCGGTCAATGGAGGCGTTGTCGGCAATGGTAATCAGCCAGGGGTTGGGCAAGTTGGTCTCGAGAAAGGCGGTCAGCCGGCGGATGCTGTCCGGCAGGGCGGCTTCCTCGTTATAGACCGGCACTACGATTTCGACGGAGGCTTGGGACATAACTTTCAACTCAATCAGTGGCGGAAGTGGCGGACGCCGGTAAAGACCATAGCCAGACCGTGGCTGTTGGCGGCCGCGATTACTTCATCATCGCGGATGGAGCCGCCGGGTTGGATGATGGCGGTAATGCCGGCGGCGGCGGCCAGTTCAATGTTGTCCGGGAAGGGAAAGAAGGCGTCGGATGCCAAGACACAGCCGGCGGCCTGGTCGCCGGCGCTGCGCTGGGAGAGGTGAACGCTGACCACCCGGTTGGGCTGGCCGGCGCCCATTCCGACCAGGGTCTGCTGGTGGGCAAAGACAATGGCGTTGGATTTGAGGTGCTTGACGGCGCGCCAAGCGAATGCGAGGTCGTCCCATTGGGCGGCGTCGGGAAGCTTAGCGGTAACGGTTTGCCAATCGGCCGGGTTTTCGGCGAGGGCGTCGGGCTGCTGGATCAGGAGGCCGCCGGTGATGGGGCGCAAGTCGAGGGCGGCCGCGCCGTCAGTGCCATCCGTAGCATTGTCAAGGCCGGCCACGGCTAGAATGCGCAGGTTGCGCTTTTTTTGCAGGATTTCGAGAGCGTCCGGGGCGTAGTCCGGGGCTACTACTACTTCGTAAAAGACGGGGCTCATGGCTTGGGCGGCGGCGGCGGTTACCGGGCGGTTATAGCCGACAATGCCGCCAAAGGCGGAAACGGTGTCGCCGGCGTAGGCTTGCAGGTAAGCCTGTTCCAGGTCGGGGTGGCTGGAGAGGCCGCAGGGGTTGGCGTGTTTGATTACCGCGACGGTCGGCGCGGCAAAGTCGCTGACGGTGCGCCAAGCGGCATCGGCGTCCATCAAGTTGTTGTAGGAGAGTTCCCGGCCGTGGAGTTGGCGGGCGTGGGCAATGCCGCCGGTGGCCGCGGCGCCGGCCGGCACATACAGGGCGCCGGCTTGGTGGGGGTTTTCGCCGTAGCGCAAGAGGCTGACGCGTTGCAGGGAGAGGTTCAGTTGTTCCGGCAAGGGGGCCGGCGGTTCAGCCGGCTCAGCTGCGGTAGGGGCGGCGGATAAGTAGGCGGTTACGGCGGCGTCATATTCGGCAACATAGCGGAAGGCTTTGGCGGCCAGTTGCCGCCGGTCGGCGACGGTCAGGGCGTTGGCGGCGATTTTGTCGGCTACCCAGGGGTAATCGGACGGGTCAACGATTACGGCAACGGCGGCGAAGTTTTTGGCGGCGGCGCGGAGCATAGTCGGGCCGCCGATGTCAATGTTTTCCAGGGCGTCCGCCAGGGTAACGCCGGGGCGGCGGATGGTTTCGACAAAGGGATAGAGGTTGACCGCCACCAGGTCGACGGGGTCGATGGATTGTTTTTCCAGTTCAGCGAGGTGTTCCGGGGCGTCGCGGCGGGCGAGCAAGCCGGCATAGAGGATCGGGTGGAGGGTTTTGACCCGGCCGTCAAGGATTTCCGGGGAGCCGGTAACAGCGGATACCTGCTGCACGGTGAGGCCGCCGTCTTGGGTGAGGGTTTGGTGGGTGCCGCCGGTGCTGATTAGGTCGAAGCCGGCGGCGGTCAAGCGGCGGCCGAATTCGATAATGCCGGTTTTGTCATAGACGCTGATGAGGGCTTTCAAGTTGGCTGTTCCTCGATTAGGTGATGATGGCGGGGGATTAGGGGTGAAAAATAACTTGCTCGTCTCCGGTGCGTTCAGTGATGCGGCCGACTATTACGGCGTCCGGGGCGGCGGCCCGGATGGGGGCAAAATCCGTCTCTTGGCAAATGGCGACCATGCCCAAGCCCATATTGAACACCCGGTACATTTCATCGGTTGCTACGGAACCTTCGGCTTGAATCAGGGGAAAGATGGGGGGTATGGGCCAGGAACCGGTTTGGAAATGGGCGGCCAGATGGTCGGGGAGGATGGCGGGGATTTTGCCGGGCAGGCCGCCGCCGGTGATGTGAGCCAAGCCTTTGATGACGCCGAGGGCGGGCTGGAGTTGGGGGTAGTAGCAGCGGTGGCGGGTCAGGAGTTCCTCGCCGAGGGTGCGCGGCAAGTCGCCGTAACGCCGAAACAGGGCGGCCGGGTCGGCGTCGGTGTTGAATACCCGGCGCACCAGAGAGAAGCCGTTGGTGTGCAAGCCGTTGGAGGGGATGCCGACCAAGCAATCGCCGGGGACGATGCGGCTGCTGTCGAGCAGGGCGTCCTTTTCCGCTACGCCGACTACAAAGCCAGCCAGGTCAAAATCGGCGGCGGCGTAGATGCCGGGCAATTGGGCGGTTTCGCCGCCGATGAGGGCGCAGCCGGTTTCCCGGCAACCCCAAACAATGCCGCGCAGCAGGGTTTCCATGCGCTGCTCGTCGAGGTCGCTGAAGGCGACATAATCGAGGAAAAAGAGGGGTTTGGCGCCTTTGGTCAGGATGTCGTTGACATTGAGGGTGACCAAATCCTGGCCGATGGATTCGTAGTGGCCCAACTGGGCGGCGATTTTCAGCTTGGTGCCGACGCCGTCGGCGCTGGCGACCAGGACCGGGCGGTTGTAGCCGGACAGTTCGAATAAGCCGGCAAAGCTACCGCCGGAGCCGATAACTTCGGACCCGTGGGTCATGGAAGCAAAGGCTTTGATGCGGGTTTTGAGCTGTTCCATCCCGTCGAGATGGACGCCGGATGCCTGGTAAGTGTCGCCGGTCAAGGTAGCTGCTCCGGGGAGTTGCCGTTAGTTTTTCGGGTAGTCAAACGGCCGCCGGTATAGCCCATAATCGCTCCAAAGGAGCTTTTGACTATCCAGTCGCTTATCTCAATCAGGTTGCTTTGCGCTCGGGTCAAAGTTTCGTCAGGAACCGGGGCCAGCCACACCAATACCCCACCTCCCAAGAGGATGAGGAACAGGAGGACACCTACAATCAGGATGTTATCCCGAAACGGCGTCATTACTGACTTTCCCCAACTTGCTCGGAAGGGGTGCGCTCTTTCCTTGTGGTGGTTCGGGGCCAGTGGGAATAAGCCAACATTCCCAAGCAGGCGAGTACCCCGATAAGGCCGACCACAATCATTATAGGCCCGAGGATTGACGCGAACATTTTCAGCGCTCCTTTCAGCCGGTATGCAACTATTGTAGCATAAACCGGGGGCGGTTGATTGATGTAGGGGAAAGGAAACTTGCGGGATATATTACCGCAGCAGGTGGGCGACGCGGTCGAGGATGCGGTGGCTTACTTCGTCTTTGGTGAGGAGGGGGAGTTGCTCGATTTGGAGGTGGCGGTCGATGAGGGTTACGCGGTTGGTGTCGCTGCCGAAGCCGCTGGCGGGGTCGGTGATGTCGTTGGCGACGATTAGGTCCAAGTTTTTGCGCTGGACTTTGGCGGCGGCGTTTGCTTGCAGGTTTTCGCTTTCGGCGGCGAAGCCGACGCGGAGGAAGTTGCCTTGGGCGGCGGCCAGGATGTCCGGGGTGGGTTCCAGTTCAATGGATAGAGCGGCGGCGGATTTTTTGATTTTCTGCTCAGCTGCCGTTGCGGGGCGGTAGTCGGCAACGGCGGCGGCCATAATCAGGGCGTCAGCGGGGGCGGCGGCGGACCAGACGGCGGCGGCCATTTGCTCCGCCGTTTGTACGGGGATTATTTCAACGAGGGGCGGCGGAGGCAGGGCGGTGGGAGCGGATACTAAGATCACCCGGGCACCGCGGTCCCGGGCGGCGGCGGCCAAGGCGTAGCCCATTTTGCCGGAGGAGTGGTTGGTGAGGACGCGCACCGGGTCGAGGGGTTCCTGGGTGCCGCCGGCGCTGATAACTACGGTGCGGCCGGCTAAATCGCCATCCCGGCCCAGGGCGGCGGTGATATGTCCCAAGAGTTCGGCGGGTTCGAGGAGGCGGCCCATTCCGGTAAGGCCGGAGGCGAGGCGGCCGGCGGCGGGGCCGGCAAGGATTACGCCGCGCTGCCGGAGTTTGGCGAGGTTTTCCTGAGTAGCCGGGTGGTCGTACATTCCGCCGTCCATAGCGGGGGCGATTAGCAGGGGGGCGCGGGTGGCTAATACGGTGGTGGTCAAGGGGTCGTCAGCGAGTCCGGCGGCCAGTTTGGCGATGCAGTGGGCGGTGGCCGGGGCGATGACGATAAGGTCGGCGCGGCGGGCCAAGGCGATGTGTTCGTTGGCGAATTCGGAGGCGGGGTCGTAGGCGTCGGTGACGACCGGGCGGTGGGTGATGCTGCGGAAAGCGAGGGGGGTGACAAAATTGGTGGCGCCGTAGGTCAAGACGGCGTCGACTGGGGCGCCGGCTTGGGTCAGGCGGCTGGCGAGGTCGAGGGCTTTGTAGGCGGCGATGCTGCCGGTAACGCCGAGGACGATGTGTTTATCGACTAAGGGCAGAGGCAAAACGGGCGTCTCCCGAGGCTAGGGTGGGGTCACGCTAACGATGGGGTAGCGGGGGCAATCGGTCAGGGCATTCCGAGGGATAGGGAGGAATCTGAAAGTCTTGAGAGGAATCAAGGGCGGGCATTTTAGATTCCTCCCTTTGGTCGGAATGACATGACTATGGTTGGAATGGCATAACTATAAAGTCGGTTATCCGGGGCGTCAATGATTTGTGGAAACACGCCCAAGACTATCGCATATACCGAGCAACTTACCTATCGTCATTCCCGTGAAAACGGGAATCCAGAGTCCCCGGCCTATCTGGATTCCCACTTTCGTGGGAATGACGGTTTCTATATGCGATAGCCCTAGGAACACGCGCTAGTTTCGTTCCCGGTTCATGCGGTAGATGAGGCGGAGGCCGATTAAGGTGAGTTCGGGGTTGATGTCGTCGAAGACGGGGGTTTGGTCGGCGATGACGCTGACGAGGCCGCCGGTGCCGATAACTTGGGCGTCGGGGCCGATTTCGCTTTTGATTTGGTTGACCATTCCGGTGACGAGGGCGGCGTAGCCATAGACCAGGCCGGATTGGAGGGCGGTTACGGTGTTGCGGCCGACGACGGATTTGGGGGCGGTGAGTTCGACGCGGCGGAGTTGGGAGGCGTTGAAAAAGAGGGCGTCGGCGCCGAGGCTGATGCCGGGGGCAATGGCGCCGCCGAGGTAGTGGCCGTCGCGGGAGACGACGTCAAAGACGGTGGCGGTGCCTAAATCGACGACGATGAGGGGCGGGGAGTAGAGGTCGAGGGCGGCGACGGCGTCGGCGATGCGGTCGGCGCCGACATCGCGGGGGTTGTCGTAGAGGATTTGGAGGCCGGTGCGGACGCCGGCGGAGACGGACAAGGGGGCTACGGAGAAGTAGGTGCGGCAAAGTTCGGTGAAAATTGCGGTCAAGGGGGGGACGCCGCTGCAGAGGCAGGCGGCGGTGATGGCGGCGGGGTCGATGTGGCGGAGGTGGAGGAGGTTGACCAGCTGCAAGCCGTATTCGTCGGGGAGACGGCGGGCGTCGGTGGAGACGCGAAAGGTGGTGACGAGGCGGTCGTGGTCGAAGACGCCCAGGGTGACTACGGTGTTGCCGATGTCGATGGTCAGGAGCATAGGGGGATTATACTCCAGGGGGGTAAGGGGGGCAATTGGGCTATTGCATATAACTAGGGTAGGTTCACGCTAACGATGGGGTAGTGCAGGCAATTGTCTTGGTCATTCCGAGGAGACAGCCGAGGAATCTGAAAATCTTGAGAGGAGGCAAGGGCGGGCATTTTAGATTCCTCGCTATCGCTCGGAATGACATGGGGGGTTGCGGTCGGAATGACATAGCTATAGGGTCGGGTATCCGGGGCGTCAATAATTAGGGTGAACACGCGCTAGGAAGGTAGGGGATTCTGGATTCCCACTTTCGTGGGAATGACGGGGAGAATGGATGAGATGAAAGGGAAAGCCCCGGCTGGTTAAGGGCCGGGGCTTTGGGTTGCTACTGGGTTACCGGTGTGGACCGGTTGGGGTTAGCGGCGATTGGCGCGCATCCGGGGGGCGACTACCACCAGGACAATCAGGGCGGCGGCCACGACCAGGACGAGGATGCCAATGAGGGTGAAGTTGCCGCCGGGGAGGCCGGTATCGGGCTGCTGGGTAGGCGGCGCGGGCGGGGCCGGCTGAGACGGGGGAGAGACCGGTTCGCTCACGCCAAGGCTGTCGTCCGTAGGCTCGGGGGTTTGTTGCCTACCAGCACCGGGGGTGGGTACATCGCCGCTGGTTCCGCCGCTGGCCTCAACCTGGCGTTCGGCGTCAGTCAGGACTGGAGTCGGGGTGGGTTCGGGGGCGGCGGTGGGGGCCGGGGTTACCGTAGGCCGCTGGGTAGCGGTGGGTACCGGGGTGGCCGTGGGCGGCACCGGAGTGGCGGTCGCAGTCGGGCGCGGCGTGGCGGTAGGCGGCACCGGGGTGGCGGTGGGGGCCGGCCGCGGCGTAGCGGTGGCCCGGTCATCGTCGGTGTCGCGAGTGGGGCGCGGGGTGCTGGTGGCACGCGGCCGCGGGGTGTTAGTCGGCTGAGAGGTAGCCGTAGGCGCCGGGGTGTTGGTGGCTACGGCAAAGGTGGGGGCCGGGGTGAGGGTCGGGGAGCGAGTGGAAGTAGGCCGCGGGGTGGGCGGATCATCGTCGTCGTCATCGTCGGTGGGGGAGGCTTGGGCGAAGTAGCCGTCGGACCAAGCCGGCTGCAAACCGGCGGTGTTTTCGTTGAGTTCGGCGGAGACTCCGTTGAGCAGGAAGGCGTAGAAGGCGATGCCGCCGGCTACAGCCAGCAGTCCGAGGAGGGCTGCCAAGGGTATCCGCCGGACGGCCGCCGCGCCTTTGTAGCCGCCAGTAATCAGGAAGCTCATGGATTATTCCACTCCCTAGAAAGGTATATGTAACGGGATACTTTTGTTGATAATACATAGCCAATTGCGGGTTGTCAATATATTCGGCGGCGGATTTGGCGGGCAATTGGGATTGGGGGTGGGGAATTGGGGGGCGAGGGGGCTATCGCGGATACCCAGGGATTTGCTTGGCGTAAGGGCGGGGGATCTGGATTCCCCCTTTCGTGGGAATGACGGTGAAGGTAGGCGGGAATGACCTAGCTATGGCGTTGGGTATCCGGGGCGTCAATAATTGGGGTGAACACACCCAAAATTAAGCCCCCGGCAGCAGTGTGTTGCCGGGGGCTTGCTAGGGTTTTCCGGGATACGCCCGGCCGCCTAGCGCAGGGCGGTATGCGCCCGAATGACGCTCCGGGAGGCGGCGATTTGCCGCTGCACCCGTTCCCGCTCGCTCAACGCCGGGCTGCTCAGCCAGTCGTACCAGGACACCAAAGTAGTCGCAATCTTGCTCATATCGGTTCTCTCATCCTCCCTTGGGGTGGAGATTTCGTTGACGGCAGCCGGTCGGCAAATCAACCGCCGGCCCCGATAGTTGACGGGAGCCTAACCCCCGTTAAACGCCCTTGAAAGGCAGAGCCGGCTCTACCGCCGGCCCGGTCAGCATCGGATAAATTCCCACCTCCTCAAATCAGATTTGGCGAACTCTCCGGCTGACCGTTTAGGATGAAAGAAACAATAGAAATGATTGCTGTAACCCGGTCAGCGCCGCCGCCAACAACCAGCCTACCCCAAAGGCGCCCCCCAATTCAATGAATTTAAGCGCGGGTTATTATGGATTTTTACAGAACTGATTGGGAATTATATACTTGTGCACCTGGTTATATCTGCCACTAGCCTGTCCGCTCAAGCGGTTTGGTACACAAGTATATAATTCCCAAAGATTACTCACCTCCCTTATCCTACGTTATTCCTGGTCGTAGCCGAGGAATCTCGACCCCACGCCCTCAACCCCCTTCAAGTCCCGCCAACTCTCTCACCCTACTCCTTGGGGATGCGGGCTAAACTTCCCGTATGCAATTGACGCCATTCCCCCTTGCCAACTCCCATCACCACCAGTAAAATAGCCTCACCCAAAACCCGCCACATCCACCCGTCGGGAGCGTACAATATGGTTGCCCAAACCCAACTGATGACCGCCGACCAACTCTTGGCCCTCCCCGACGACGGCTATCGCTACGAACTGGTCCGAGGAGAATTGAGAAAAATGCCGCCCGCCGGCGCCGAACACGGCGAATTGTCCGTCAACGTGATTTTCCCCTTGACCCAATATGTGCGCGCCCACAACCTGGGCAAGCTTTACACCAACGACACCGGCTTTCTGATTGGCTCCGACCCCGACCACGTCCGCGCCCCGGACATCGCCTTTGTCCGCCGCGAACGGCTCGAAGCCGCCGCCGGACGCATCACCGGCTACTTTCCCGGCCCGCCCGACCTCGCCATCGAAGTCATCTCCCCCCACGACCGCTATACCGAAGTCGCCGAAAAAGTAGCCGACTGGCTCGCCGCCGGCGTCCAACTGGTCATCCTCGTCGCCCCCCGCCGCCGCTCCGTGACCTGCCACACTCCCAACCAAACCCCGGTAACCCTCACCGAACAAGACACTCTGGACGGCAGCCCCGTACTCCCCGGCTGGCAAATGCCGGTTAGCGAAATCTTTGCCTGATTCAATCGGCCAAAGCCACCGCTACCAGCTTATCCCCCCGCCTTTCGTAAGTCACCAGCAGCGACTGCCCCAGCAACTGATGCTCCCGTATATGGGACGGCGTAAAACCCACAAACCCCTCAGTAACAAAGCGATACTCCCGCCCCTCAACATCCCGTACCCGCAAACTCTCTACTTCCGCAAAATCCCGGGCGATTACCTCGATAACCTGCCCCCGCACCTGCATCGTCTCCCCACCGCCGCAAGCCGCCACTGCCAGCAGCAGCAAAGCCGCCGCCACTAGCCGCAGCATTAGCGGTA
>CBDESR010000002.1:0-240260 GCA_965242615.1 Dehalococcoidia bacterium | reverse complement strand
TGGCCGGGATGGGGTTGAATCGGCCGGAGTATCTGGAGGTGGCAACGCAGGATAGGCTGCATCAGCCGTACCGGCAGCCGCTGTTTCCGGCGATTAAGGTTATTTTTGCGGCGGCGCGGGCGGCCGGGGCGTTGGGGGTGTTTTTGTCGGGGAGCGGGTCGACGGTTTTGGCGTTGACTAAAGGGCGGGAGATGACGGTGGCGTATGAGATGTTTGAGGCGGCGCGGCTGACCGGGGTTGCGGGACGGGTGGAGATTACGCAGCCGACGGATAAGGGGGCGCATTTGGTGGGGGGCGGGTAAGAGTCGGGTTGCCTTTAAGGATTTTGTCCGGCAGCGGGTTGGGTTTAACGGGCGGGCTATAGTCTGGGCAGGGGGTTAAGGCGGGCATTTTAGATTCCTCGCTGCGCTCGGAATGACATGGGGGGTAATGCTCGGAATGACATGGGAGTAACGATTGGAATGACATAGGGGTTATGCTCGGAAGGACATAACTTTCCCAAAGATTGGGTAGTGGTTGGTTAGAAAATTCGATAGGGGAGAGGTAGCAGGGAAGTTGACGCTGGTAGTGCATAAGTATGGCGGCAGTTCGGTGGCAGATGCCGGGAAAATTCGGAATGTGGCGCGGCGGATTGGGGCGGTGAAGGATGGGGGGACGGATATTGTGGCGGTGGCGTCGGCGATGGGGGATACTACCGACGATTTGATTGAGCTGGCACGGACGGTGTCGCCGGAGCCGCCGCCGCGGGAGCTGGATTTGCTGCTGTCCACCGGGGAGCTGGTGTCTGGCGCGCTGCTGACGATGGCGTTGCGGGCCTTGGGGTATGAGGCGATTACGCTGAGCGGGTTTCAGGCGGGGATCCATACGGATGAGATGTACGGGCGGGCGCGGATTGACAGCATTGACCCGGGGCGGGTGAAGGGGGAGTTGGCGGCGGGGAAGGTGGTAATTGTGGCCGGGTTTCAGGGGATTACCGAGGGGCTGGATGTTACTACTTTGGGCCGGGGCGGGTCGGATACTACGGCGGTGGCTTTGGCGGTAGCTTTGGGGGCGGAACGGTGCGATATTTATACGGATGTGGACGGGATTTATACCGCTGACCCGAGGGTGGCGCCGGCGGCGCGGAAGCTGGGGGAAATCGGGTATGAGGAGATGCTGGAGTTAGCCAGTTACGGGGCGAAGATGCACCCCCGGTCGATTGAGTTGGGGGCGGCGTACGAGATGCCGATATATGTAGCGTCGAGTTTCGGCGAGGCGGCGGGGACTTTGATACACCGGACGGCGGCAAGGACGGGGATGGAGAATCGGGTTAAGGTTACGGGGATAGCGTATCAGTCCAGCGTGGCGAAAATCACGGTGCGGGGAGTTCCCGACCGGCCGGGAGTGGCGGCGGCGCTGTTTGAGCCGCTGGCCGGGGTGGGCATCAGCGTGGATACGATTGTGCAGAATGCCAGCGTGGAGCGGGCGACGGACATCAGTTTTACGGTGGCCCGGGCGGATTTGCCGGCGGCGATGCGGGAGGTTAGGGAGCTGCTGCCGGCGTTGGAAGCGTCGGAAGTGGTCAGCGATGCTACGCTGGCGGCGGTGAGCGTGGTGGGGTCGGGGATGCAGAACACGCCGGGTTATGCGGCGCGGATGTTCCGGATTCTGGCTGATGGCGGCATCAACATTGATATGATTACGACTTCGGAAATCCGCATTTCCTGCATTATCCAGGAGAGCCAGGTAGCGGCGGCGGTGCGGCTGCTGCATCAGGGCTTTGAGCTGGATCGGGAGTAGGGGTTGGATGCGGTGTGCTACGGGCAGCGGCGGTTCTGGATCCCCGTTGGCCCGGGAATGATGGCAAGAGTTGGGGAGGTTCTTTGACGCGTCCGTTTCTGTCCGTGGTGATTCCCGCGTATAACGAGGAGCGGCGGCTGCCGGCTACGCTGGAGCGGGTGGTGGGCTTTCTCGAGACGCGGGATTATTCGTGGGAGGTGGTGGTGGCGGATGACGGGAGCGGGGACGCCACCGGGCGGATTGTTACCGAGTTGGCGGCGGGGCGGCCGGAAATTCGCTTGCTGTCGCTGCCGCATCGGGGCAAGGGCGGGGCGGTGAAGGCGGGGATGCTGGCGGCGTTGGGGGAGTATCGGTTTCTGTGCGATGCGGATTTGTCGATGCCGATTGAGCAGGTGGAGCGGTTTCTGCCGCCGCGGTTGGAGGGGGTGGAGGTGGGGATTGGCTCGCGGCAAGCGGCGGGTTCGCGGCGGATTGATGAACCGTTGGGGCGGTATTTTACCAGCCGAGTGTATAACCGGATGATTCGGCTGCTGCTGCTGCCGGGGATACAGGATACGCAGTGCGGGTTTAAGGGTTTTCGGGGGGAAGCGGCGGAGGAGTTGTTCGGGCGGTTGGAGGCGGAGGATTATGCCTTTGACGTTGAAGTTCTTTATACGGCGCGGCAACTGGGGATGGGGATGCGGGAGGTGGCGATTGACTGGCGTTACGGGAAGGGGAGTCGGGTGCGGCCGGTGCGGGATGGTATTGGAATGGTGCGGGATTTGCTGAGAATGCGGCGGCGGTTGCGGCGGCGTGCGTTGGGGGTTGCGGCGGCGGGAAAAGGGGGGTAGGGGGTTGGTTCGCTGTTGGGGTGTTTTCCGGATTCCGGTTTTGGGGGAATGGGGGTTGCGGGTCGGGTAGTCTGCGGTTTTGGGTGAGTTCAAGATAGGGATTTAGGGCGTGTTCACAGTAGTTGCTGGAGGTAGGTCACATACAAGGGTTGTCCCTGCAAAAGACACCGCCCGCTGGTTGCTGGCGTACGCTCGGCGGGCATCGGGGTCGCCAACTCTTATCGGAAAATCGTTAGTGTGAACACACCCTAAAATCCACGGCAAGCAGAGGTCTGCAATGGATTCCATGCAATACATCATGTCCCCTCCTCAGGTCTGTGACTGCGCTGACTGCCGGCGACGGAAACCCCGGCTGTGGCAGGAGTACGGCCTTTGCCTGTTCGACGTCTTTGCCCTGAATCAACACCAGGAATCCCGCTGCGGTATTTGCCAAGAGCCGTGGGAATACCCCCGAGACGGAAATTGCCTATACGGGAATTGGGTAGTTGACCACGATCATACCACCGGGAAGGTGCGCGGTCTGCTGCATAGCCGCTGTAATACCTCTATCGAAGAGGCACACAAGCCAAATAAAAGGAGGGATTCTGCTTATAAGCAGAATCCCCCGGCCAATTCCCTGTGGCCGGAAGGTAGGCGCGGTCGGAAACGACAGTCACAAAAGCGGCCGCCCGGCCCCAACAGTTACAGTTGGCAACAAAGGGACTACAGGAACTTTTTGTTGTTGCACCCGGAGCGCTGCCTGCTTATGTCGGAAGCCCAATTGTTAGAAACCTGGCCGAAGCTGCGGCCGGATGACTTGGTGCGACAGCGGCAGAGCAGCTCCCGATCTACGGCTTGGAGTGCGGAGCGTAACCCGGAGCAACTGACCAGGTACCAAGCAGTACCGGGGTTAATTGCCGCCATCAATTCTTGGCAGGATTCCGTTACCCTTCCGGAGTCGGGACCAATGCCACAGCGCGACGACTGGTTTTACTGCCCGGCCTGTCAGGGTCGAGTCTTTTATAACTGGCAAGCAAAGCAGCAACAAGAGCAGCGTTGCCGGTACTGCCAGCAGGAGTTAGATTGGGTAGAACTGAGGAAACAGCGGCCGGCAGCTTGGGAAGCGGACCTCGATATACAGCAACGCTGCGGCGCAATCAGCGATAAACAAGCAGCGACGCTACGTCGAAAACAAACGGCCGCCGCCCGTGATAAGAGAAAGAGGAAGTAGGCAGAGATTTACCTCGGGCGATTTTCGGGAGGATCCCGACACCCGATTAGCCGTGCTGGTAGCACCCATTCCACCACCGACAACCCCGGACCAAGAATGGGCCCACCGTCAGATGCAGTAGTCCGTTGGCAGCCACCACTGACGTAGGTCGACGGTCAGGAGATGCTAGTAGGCCACCAGGATGTCCCCGGCCGGCCACAGCCAAGCCATTCTGAACACCGGACGCGGATAAGCGATGACATCAGGGAGTATTCACGCTAATTACCGGGAGTAGGGCAACCGCACGGCTGCCCCTACAAAGGGCGCTGCCAGCTGGTAGATTTTCACGGTGATGCCGGCAGTGGGCGGGAAATGGGAAATGGGGGTTGCGGGTAATAGTTCCGTAATAAGCCTGGATTATGATGGATGGTGGGCAACGGGCCGGGAGGGCGGTTGTCGTTGAAAAGGGAGTCCATTTTTAGAAAGTTCTAAACAAAGGGCTAGAAAGGGACTTGACCTTAGTCCGGGGAATAGTGTAACTAATACCGGTCAGCTGGGCCGGGATTGCCGGCAAAGGGTTGGCCGGGGGCCAACGGGTTCTTTGGACTATTCTTAAATTGGGGAGACAGGAGATTATGGAGACGCTGACGCGGAAGGACAACCAGTCCCGGTTGAGACGGGATTGGAGCAAAGAGGCGATTGCCCTGGCCTTAAAGGGAGAGTGGGAACGGGCGGCGGAAGTGAATCAGGCGATTCTGGCGCTGTTTTCCGACGACGTGGAGGCGATGAACCGGCTGGGGAAGGCGTTGATGGAGTTGAGCCGGTATGAGCGGGCGCGGGAGGTGCTGGACGAGGTGGTGGTGAAGGCGCCGTACAACGCCATAGCGCGGAAGAATCTGGCGCGGCTGGGGCAACTGGAGAGCATTCCGGTTTCGGAGAAGCTGGTCAGGAAGACGGCCAGCGTACCGCAGCTGTTCATTGCGGAGAGCGGGAAGTCGGGGACGACGACGCTGCAACGGACGGCGGCGGCCCGGGTGGCGGCCAGCGTGGCGCCGGGGGAGCCGGTGACGCTGCGGGGGGAGCAACAATGCCTGCGGGCGTACATCCGGGAGGATGAGTATTTGGGGCAGGTGGAGCCGAAGCTGGCGCGGCGGCTGCTGCGGTTGATGGACGGCGGCAACCGGTATGAGGCGGCGGTTATCGGGTTGAACGATTGGGGGGTGTCTATCATCATCCGGGAGGCTTACCGGCACCCCAGCCTGCACAACATCAGTTCCTTTCCGGCGGCCAGTCGGGGGGGAGTACCGGGTGTATCTGGATAACGAGTTGCTGCGGTATCTGGAGGACGGGGATTTTGAGGAAGATGAGGAGGAGGAAGAGGAAGGCGAGGAGTATGATGGGGAGTTGGATGGGGATTGGGATGAGTGATGCGGTGGCGGGCTGACCGCTGACCGGGATAAGGGCCGGGGAGTAATCCCCGGCCTTTTCTTTTGGAGTTTCTGGATGCGGGGAAAAGGGGATGGCGGTAGGCGGGATTGGTATGGCGGTAAGAGTCTAGGGGATGGTGTCCCGAAAAGCTGGGGTAGCCGGCGGGTTAGAGGGGCGGTTTGCGGGTGTGCCAGGGGGGGGCTTGTTCGTAGGCGTGGGCTACTTTCAGGACGGTGGCCTCGGCGTAGGGGCGGCCGGCGATTTGGAGGGCGAGGGGGAGCGCGCCGGGGCCGTCGGTGGTGAAGCCGCAGGGGATGGAGAGGGCGGGAGCGCCGCTGAGGCTGTAGGGGCCGCGGAAACTGCCTTCGACCAAGGAGCGGGCGGCGGCGTCCGGGCTGCCGACGCCGGGGGTGAAGTCGAGTTTGCCGGCCGGGCCGGAGGAGGTGGGCTGAATCAGTAGGTCAACCTGGTCAAAGAGGTTTAAGACTTGCCGGCGGACGAGGGCACGGAGTTTTTGGGCTTGGTAATAGACTTGGGCGGGGATGAGGTTGCCGGTGATGAAGGCAACGCGGGTGTTGAAGTGGTAATCCTGGGGGCGTTCTCGGAGCCATTCGGGGTGGAGGCTGACCCGCTCGGTACTGGTGATGGTACGGACGATGGCGCCGGTCTGGGGGGCTAGAGGCAGGGAAACTTCCTGTACGGAGGCGCCGAGGTCAGCCAGGGTTTGGGCGGCGGCGGTTATGGCATTGCGGGTTTGGGGATCCAAGCCGAGGTCGGGGTTCATCAGTTCAGTAACGATGCCGATTTTGAGGCCGCGGAGGTCGCCGGTTAAGGCTTGTCGGTAGTCGGGGACGGGGACGCGGCCGGTGTAGGGGTCTTGGGGGTCGTGGCCGGCGATGGCGGCCAGGGTGGCGGCGCAGTCGGCGACGGTACGGGAGAGGGGGCCGATGGTGTCGATGGACCAACAAGCGCCGTCGACGCCGTGGCGGCTGACCCGGCCCCAGGAAGGGCGGATACCGACGAGGCCGCAGTTGGCGGCAGGGCCGCGGATGGAGCCGCCGGTGTCCTCGCCGAGGGAGGTGGAGCAGAGAAAGCCGGCGGTGGCGGCGCCGGAGCCGGTGCTGGAGGTGCCGGGGTTGCGTGCCAAGTCCCAAGGGTTGCGGGTGGCGCCGTAGCAGGAGCTGATGGGGTCGCCCATAGCGAATTCGCTCATATTGAGCTTGCCGAGGAGGATGGCGCCGGCTTGGTAGAGGCGGGTTACGACGGTGGCGTCGGCGTCGGGGAGGAAGTCGGCGCGGATTTTGGAGGCGTCGGTGGTGGGGATGCCTTGGGTGTGAATCTGGTCTTTGATGGCGACGGGGACGCCGTGGAGGGGGCCGCGATGCTGGCCGCGGGCGATTTCGGTTTCGGCTTGGCGGGCCTGCTGGCGGGCGGTGGCGGCGCAAACGGTGATGTAGGCATTGAGTTGGGGGTCAACCTGCTCAATGCGGGCGAGGTAGGCGTCGACGGCGTCAAGGGGCGAGAGTTCTTTGGCGGCGATAAGGCTGCCGAGTTGGACTGCGGAGAGATAAGGGATTTCAGCGGGCTGCATCAGTCACCTCCGGGGACAGCTCCGGGTCGGGGAGCAGCAGGGGCAGGGGTTCGACGGCGTTGACGCCGGGGACATTGATGGCGGCGACGGCGTTGAGGATGGCGTTGAGGCTGTAGTTGACTTGGGTTAGTTCGGGTTCCTGGATGTCGAGACCGGACAGCGCGGCCGAGGGCCTGGATTTCGGGATTGGTGAGGTCGGGCATTTTGGCGGCTCCGGCAAAGATGGTGGGGGTATCGGCTGGGTTCGGTGCAGGGTAGCTGGGTTCAGTTCAGGGCAATGGTAACATAATCGGGCGGGATGGGGATACTGTTGACGGGGCAACTGGTGGTTTTAGAGGCGTTGCGGTGGAGTATTTCCGGATTTCCGGTGGCACGGGAAGGACGGTATAAGGGGCGGGATGTGGTAGTATAGGGGCGTGGAGGTTGAGGAATAGTTATGGATGGTCTTTTGCCGGCGCAAAGTTACATTTCCCGGATACGGGGGGTGCCCCTGTTGCCGGAAGAAAAGGTGGCCCGGGTGCTGTCGCTGGAGGAGGGGCTGCTGGCGGAGCCGGCGGCGGAGGGGCGGCTGCTGGCGGCGACGAATCGGCGGATACTGTACTTTACCCGGAACCGGGGCTACGAGGAGACTTACCTTTTGCCGGTGGAGGAACTGAGCGGGGTAACGGTGAGCGCGACGGTGAAGGGTTCTTTTTCGTGGGCGCGGGCGTTGCTGCTGGGGTTGGGGGCGTTGGTGTTTTACCTGGTGGCGGCGTATTGGCTGGTGGGGCGGGTGTCGAGTCCGACGATTCCGGGGATAAACATTGACGCCGCGCCGCTGCTGGTATTGGCGGCGCTGTTGGTGGGCGGGTGGTTTTTGGCGAGTCGTTACATTCACCCGGCCGGAGGGGTGGTGACGCTGGTGGGCAATAACTGGACGCTGCCGATTGAGTATCCGGGGGCGGAACGGACGGGGGAGGTGGGGGTATGGGTTAATGCGCTGTTCCGGTGCCGAGAGCTGCGGCGGGAGACGCTGCGGCAGGGGACGGAGGAGGAGAAGGCGGGGAGTGCATAGGGGCGTGTGGACGCGGATGGCTGAGGACGGGGCAATCCTTGGGGTTGCCCCGCCCAGTTGTGACGGCGGGGTTTCAGCCGAGGGGTAAAGCCGGGTCGATGTCCAGGTCGAGGCTGAATTGCTGGCCGCGCTGGTATTGGAAGTAGGCGCAGGCGGCAATCATCGCGCCGTTGTCGGTGCATAAGACCGGCGGGGGGATGACTACCGGCAGGGGAGATTGGGCGGTGATTTGCTGGCGGAGGCGGGCGTTGGCGGTGACGCCGCCGCCGAGGATGATGCCTTTGGCGTGGTAGCGTTGAGCCATAGCCAGCAGTTTTACTACCATTACTTCGACGACGGATTCCTGAAAGTTGGCGGCCAGTTCACTGACCAGGCGGTCGAGTTCCGCCGGGTCGGGTGGCTTTGGCGGCGGCTGATTGCCGGGATAGACGCCTTGGGCCTGGGCTTGGTGGAGGAGGGCGGTTTTGACGCCGCTGAAGCTGAAGTCGTGGGTGTCGCGCATCCAAGCGCGGGGCAAGGGCGGCAGGTCGCCGGGGACGGCGGTTTGGGATACCCGTTGGATTTCGGGGCCGCCGGGGAAGCCCAAGCCGAGGATGCGGGCGGCTTTGTCGAAGGCTTCGCCGGCGGCGTCGTCACGGGTGCGGCCGATGAGGCGGTAGTCGCCGTGGCCTTCCATTAAAATCAGGTCGGTGTGGCCGCCGGAAGCGACGAGGCAAGCCAGGGGGAAGCCGGGATTGTCAGCGGGGCTGTCGCCGGCGGGACGGGTCAGCCAGGAGGCGTAGATGTGGCCTTCGAGGTGGTTGACGCCGATTAGGGGTTTGTCGAGGGTGAAGGCGAGGGCTTTGGCGGTGTTGAGGCCGGTGAGGAGGGAGCCAGCCAAGCCGGGGCCGTAGGTGGCGGCGACTACGTCGATGTCGGCGAGGTTCAGGCCGCTGTCGGATAGGGCTTTTTCCAGAGCCGGGGCCAGGTCGCGGATGTGCTGGCGGGAGGCGACTTCGGGGACGACGCCGCCGTGGGGGGAATGGAGTTCGACTTGGGAGGAAACAATGTTGGAGCGAAGGCGGCAGCCATCGGCAACGACGCCAATGGCGGTTTCGTCGCAGGAAGTTTCAATGCCGAGGATGTTTAGAGGCATAGTTTTTGATTCCTTTGCGGGGGTGACGGGGAGTTTTGGGGGATTATTATAAGGCTCCGGGCAGGGGTTGGCATTTGGTTGGGGGAAGGGGGCGTTGGTTATTACTGTTGCGACCTCATTTCTGCCGGGTTGGCCGGCCACAGCGGGGATACTGATCCGGCGGGTTGGTGGGGTTTGGATAGGCGGCGCGGCTAGGCTTAAGATGGACATTCGCGGATTTACCGGCAATTGAAAATCCCGCCCGGCTATGCTACCTTAATTCGGCAATTCAGCAAATCCACCGCCGGCGGCCCCTCGGCTGACCGCGAGAAAACCACAATGGCCATCGCCCCCGACCGGGACACCGCAAAAATCATCCCCTGGCTGACTTGGCATCCGGCTGCTTTTGACCGGGCGCAGCAAGCGGATAAGCCCATCCTGCTCGCCATTTCCGCCGTCTGGTGCTACTGGTGCCAGGTGATGGAGCAGACCACTTATGCTGACCCGGCAGTCGTGGATTTCATCACCGATAACTTTGTGCCGGTAATGGTGGACAACGACCACCGCCCCGAGGTGAACGCCCGCTACAATGTGGGCGGTTGGCCGACTACCGCCCTGCTGACGCCGCACGGCGGCTCCATTGCCGGGGCTACCTACCTGCCGCCCGACCAACTGCTGGCCATGCTCTCCGAAGTGCGCCGCGCCTACGCCGAGGACAAGCCCGGATTGTACGACCAAGCCGCCCAGTTGCAGCGGCAGCGGCAGGAATATGTCCACCGGGCCGCCGCCGGCCCGGAACTGACCCACCGCCAGGTTGACCGCATCGCCCACCGCATCGCCGGAGTCTATGATGCCCGCCACGGCGGCTTTGGTGATGCGCCCAAGTTTCCCGCCGCGCCCATCCTGCAATTCCTGCTCCATTGCTATCGTACTACCGGGGAAAAGTTCTACCGGGCAATGCTGACCAAAACCCTCGACGCTATGCTGGACGGCGAACTTTATGATGGCGTGGATGGCGGCTTTTTCCGCTACTGCGCCCAAGCCGATTGGAGCGAAGCCCAGCACGAAAAGCTGCTCGAGGATAATATCGGCTTGGCCCGGGTTTTCCTTGACGCCGCCCTCCTGTTGGCTAACCCCCAATACCGCCAAGCCGCCATCAAAACCATTGACTACCTGCTGACCACCCTCTACTGCGAAAAAGCCGGCGGATTCCGCGGCAGTCAGGGCGCGCACTCCGACTACTTTGCCCAGACGCCGCGAGTCCGGCAATCCCAAGAACCGCCGCCGGTCGATACCTACTGCTACGCCGCCGGCAGCCTGCAAGCCGTTTCCCTGCTACTGGAAGCCACTTGGAAATTGCCGCACCCCGAACTGACCAAGCCGGCTTTGCAAGTCCTCGATAATCTAGCCGGCCCAGCCGCCGCCGGCCGCCTGCCCCACGCCTTTGACCCAGCCGGCCAACCCTCGAGCCAACTGCAAGAAAGCGGCGATTTGCTGCTGGATTGGGCGGCCCTGCTTAACGCCTTAATGGACGCTTACCACTGCTGCCCCCAGCGTCCCGACTACTTGCCGCAAGCGGTAGCCGCCGCCGCCGCACTGGAAACCCGCTTTGCCGACCGCAGCCGCGGCGCTTTCTTTGACACCGCGCTAGACCCGGCCGCCGCCGGCAGCCTGCGCATCCGGGAAAAGCCCTTGCCGGAAAATGTCGCCGCCGCCCTGGGGCTATTGAAACTCCATCACGCCACCGGGGAAAGCCAATATCAGCAGCGCGCCGAAAGCGTCCTCAGTGCTTTTGTCGAAGCCAACCGGGACTATGGCGAACACGCCGCCGGCTATGCCGTTGCCGTCGACCGTTTCCTGCACCCGCCCCTGGAAATCACCCTCGAGGGAAACCCCGGCGCCGCCGACTATCCGGCAATGGCCCAAGCGGCCGCCCGTATCGACTACCCCAATGTCATCATCAAGCCGAACTTTGCCACCGGCGGCGACAGCTCCGTTCAAGCCCATATCTGCCTCGCTACCGTCTGTTTCCCGCCGGTCAGCCAGCCGTCGGAATTGGCGGAATCCGTATCCGATGCTCTAGCCGATTCCCCCAGTCCTATTGAGAACATCTTTGAGCGATTTGCCGGCATTTAGCCTCTGTACCCTTGACCATTCCGGGGCTGAAGCCGCGCCATCAGGAGGCCACCCGCTGAAAAGCGTGAACTGCAACGACCTTTCCGCAGCCCATATCGGCCAGCAGCATACCCTGGCTGGTTGGGTCAGCCGCCGCCGCGACCACGGCGGGATAATTTTCGTTGACCTGCGCGACCGTTCCGGCATCGTGCAAGTAGTCTTTAACCCGGAACTGGCCCCGGCCGCCAGCCAAACCGCCGAACAGCTGCGTTCCGAATGGGTCATCAGCGTCCAAGGCACGGTAACCCGCCGTCCCGCCGGCTCCGAAAACCCGGCCCTGGCTACCGGCGTCATCGAGGTTATGGCGCAAGAAGTAACCGCCCTTAACTCCTCCCTCACGCCGCCCTTTTACATCACCGACGATGTCGAAGCCGACGAAAGCCTCCGCCTCAAGTACCGCTATCTCGACTTGCGCCGCCCCCAAATGCAGCGCAACTTGACCCTGCGCCATCAGGTCGTCAAGTATATCCGCGACTTCCTCGACGCCCGCGGCTTTCTGGAAATTGAAACCCCCATCCTGATTAAAAGCACCCCGGAAGGGGCGCGGGATTACCTGGTGCCGAGCCGCCTGCAAAAGGGCAGCTTTTACGCCCTCCCCCAATCGCCGCAGCAGTTGAAACAATTGCTGATGGTCTCCGGCGTGGAACGCTACTTTCAGATTGCCCGCTGCTTCCGGGACGAGGATTTGCGCGCCGACCGGCAGCCGGAGTTCACCCAGCTGGACCTGGAAATGAGCTTCGTCAGTCAAGAGGATGTGCTGCAACTGACCGAGGAACTTTACACCGGAATGGTCGCAACCCTGACCCCGGAAAAGACCTTGCTCAAACCCTTTCCCCGCCTGTCTTACTCCACAGCAATGGCCCGCTATGGCAGTGACAAACCCGATTTGCGCTTTGGCTTGGAACTGACCGCAGTAACCGACTTGGCCGGGGAAACCGACTTCCGGGTGTTCCAAAATGTCATTGCCCAGGGCGGCATTGTCAAGGGACTGGTCGCCACCGGGCAAGCCCACTACACCGGTTCCGAAATGCGCCGCCTCGAGGAAACGGCCAAAGAGTTCGGCGCCGGCGGAATGAGTCACCTCCGCTTGCAAGGCGACGGTTCCCTCGAAAATCTCCCCGAGTCTAACATCCTGCTCTCCCCCGGCTTGCGGATGCCTGCCGACTGGAGCCGCCGCTTGGCCGCCCGAATGGGGGCAAAACCCGGCGACCTGATCCTGCTAATGGCGGGCCCGCCTAACCGGGTCAACCTCTGGCTCAGCGCCATGCGGAATCACTTGGGGGAACGCTTGGGGCTGATTGACGAAAATCAGCTTTCCTTTGCCTTCATCACCGACTTTCCCCTCTTTGATTGGGATGAAACCAACGGCCGCTGGGACTCCTCCCACCATCCCTTTACCGCCCCGGCTCCCGGTACAGAGGCGCAACTCGACGGGCCGGACTACGGCGGCATTGCCTCCCAAGCCTACGACTTGGTTTGCAACGGCTCCGAACTGGCCAGCGGCAGCATCCGCATCCACCGCCGGGACTTGCAGGAAAAGATCTTCGGTATCCTCGGCTACAACAAAGAACAGGTAGCAGAACGGTTCGGCCACATTCTCGAAGCCTTCGAGTACGGCGCGCCGCCGCACGGCGGCATTGCCCCCGGCATCGACCGCCTCGTCACCCTCCTGGCCGGCGCCGCTTCCATCCGCGATGTCATCGCCTTTCCCAAAACCCAAAGCGGTTCCGATTTGCTCTTTGGCGCGCCGGCCCCGGTGGACGCCGCCCAACTGCGCGACTTGTCCCTGCGGCTCGCCGAATAGCCGCCGCTTAACTTCCCCGGAGAGACCCGGCAACTACCGGCCCGGATAATCCCGTATCGCAACCTCAGGAGGTAACGGTATGCCCGCTAATTCCTTCAACTACGACAGCCTCTACTCCCGCAACTCGGTAGCCGTTGCCCGCGGCGAAAACCGCCACGCCAAGTACGACTTTGCCGTAGCCTATCCCGACCCGGATACCCTGCCGCTGACCGGCCTTGCCGACTCCCTGCGGGTCGCCCTGGAACGGGAAGGGCGGGATTTGGCCCTCTATCCCGTTTCCGCCGGCTTGCCCTCCCTCCGCGAGTGGCTGGCCGAAAAGTTGGCCCAAGACCGCCAAATGACCGTCAGCCCGGAGGATATTGTCCTCACTTCCGGCTCCGGCGAAGCCATCGCCATGCTCATTGGCGCATTGACCGACCCGGGCGATGTGCTGCTGACCGAGGAATATGTCTATCTGGGGACTTTGCGGGCTATGCAGCGTTTCGGGGCCGATGTCCGCAGCCTCAAGTGCGACCAGGAAGGCATCCTCCCGGAGCAACTGGAATCCACCCTTGCCGACCTGACCGCCCAGGGCAAAAAGGTCAAGTTCCTCTACACCATCCCGGTCTTTCAGAACCCCTTGGGCTGGACGATGACTCTGGAACGGCGCATTAAAACCTTGGAAATCACTTCCCGCTACGGCGTGCCGGTGCTGGAGGACGACTGTTATGTTGACCTCCGCTTTGAGGGGGAGGATGTTGCCTCTTTCCACTCTTTGGACGACACCGGGCGGGTGCTGTATGTCGGTTCCTTTTCCAAAATCGTCGCCCCCGGGATGCGCCTCGGCTATCTGGTCGCCCCCTCCGCTGTAATCCAGCGGGCCCTGAGCTTCAAGGGCGGTGGCGGCGTCAACCAGTTCGCCGCCCTGGCCGTGCAGGAATATGTCAAGGGCAATCTCGACGCCCACATCGCCGAACAAAACCAGTCCCTCCGGGTCAAGCGGGATGCAATGCTGGCCGCCCTGGGTGAAAACTTTGGCGACGCCGCCCAATGGAGCAAGCCGGAAGGCGGCCTCTACATCTGGCTCGAAATGCCGGAAGGTACTGACCTGGCCGCCTTGCAAGAGCAAGTCTTTCAGCAGGGCGTCGGCTACTACAACGGCACCATGTTCTCCCCGGAAGGCCGCGGCGCCAACTGCGCCCGCCTCTGCTTTGGCCACCCCACCGCCGACCATGTTTCCGAAGGCGTAGCTGAACTGGCCCGCATCCTGGAAGGCCACGGCGTCTTGCGCGGCTAGGGCAAAGGACTGTTGCTCTAGCGGTTTATCCCATCAATAAAGAAAAGCCCGGACTGCAACCAGTCCGGGCCTTTCCCTTACCCTTTTCCCCAACCGGGAAAAACCGCCTAATCGCCGGCGGCCCCCGCCTTTTCCGGGATGCCGGCACCGTGACCGTTGCGGAAGGCGAACCGGTCCACCAGATTGCCGATGCTCTGCCGGAAACCGGAGTATTCCAGTTCCCCGTAAGGCAGCATCGCCGCCCCCGACCAGCCCTGCGACCGCATCTCAATGCCCTTCTGCTGCGCCAACTGCCGCACATAATCCCAAGACTGATTGTCAAAAAAGTCGATGCTGGAGTCGGAAAAAGTGCCATCGGCCGCAATGGAAAAGCCCACGCAGGAAACCAGCGGCAGGCAATACATCCCGGTCACCGGCGTGTTGATGGGCACCGGCATCAGCGGCATCACATGGGAACCCCGGGCGTCCCCGCCAATGTAGTGGGCCTTGGCGTAGGGCGAAGTCAGTTCCTCCGGCGCCGGGAAAATCCCTTGATTCCGCACCACCGCCACCGGGTCATCCTTGCCGGTGTAACTGCCGGCAATGTTGTGCAGCCGCGTCGCCGAAATGGCCGCCGCCGTCTGCCCGGAGTAACGGGAAACGATGGAGTCAATGCCGAACCGTTCGTTGTCCCGCAGCAGCACCGCCAGCTTGTAGTAATCCTCCGGGGCATTCAGCGCAATCAGGCTGTCCCCCTCGGTGTTGTCCATATCGATGATGTTAAAGGTAAAGCCCTCGCTCAACCGCGGCAGCATCAGCCCGCCGCAATACATCGGGTCGGCAAAGCCCAAAAACATCGGCAGGTTATAAGCCCCCGGCCCGCACTTGTCCGCCGCCAGCACCATAAAGGACTCCGCCGGCCGCAGCGGATTGGTCTTGACCGGGTCGTGGTCAAACTCCACCTCGGCCACCGCCGGCCCGGCCCCCCGAATGTTCCCCGACGGCGCATCCGCCAGCAAATCCTGTCCCGCCCCGTACAGCCCGTACTGCCGGGCAATGTCCGTAGCTTTCAGGAAAGTAGTCCACGCGAACTGGTGGACCTCGGTATCGTTAGCCCCCCGGGTGTGGGTCGTGGTCATACAAATGTCATCCCCGGTATGCCCCACATAGCCGTCAATCAGCAGCCCGCTGCTGATGGCATCCGCCACCGCCGCCCGGGTCGCATCCATCATCCGCTCCGAGGGCTTGGTATGGCCGCCAATCGAGCCAACATCGGCTTTCAGTACCGAAATGGTGAGTTTCATAACTCCTTTCTCCTTATTCCGCCCGCCCGGAGCAACCCCCGGGCCCGGATTGCTTTGCCAACCGTAACAATCCGCCCTTTAACCGGTCAAGACCCGCCGGCAAGAGTCGGAACCATCGCCGATTTTACGCCTTTGCAACGGCCAGCATTATAGCACATCCCCCTAGCCGGTCAATGGAATGGCAACCGGCAACCGCCGGCCGCCCCTCAACAGGCATTGCCCAACCCGCCCGAAGTAGTGTATATTTAGGGATAGATACAGATTCGGGAGGCTTTCCGCCGTGGATTCCGTCTTGCCCTCGATTTGGCAACTGATTTCCTTGGCGATTATTGTCCTGTGGACGGTGCGGCTGGCCCACGCCAAGGGCTTGAACCCCTTGCTGTGGGGCATCGGCTCCGCCCTGCTGATGGCTGTAGGCTGGTTCGTGCTGCCGGAGGAGTGGCGCCGCTATATGGTCTTTATCGGGATGGCGCCGCTGGTTTTTCTACTGCTGTTCCGCAGCCCGCTGTTTCGCCGCCGCAGCGACAACGCCCCGGCGGCCCCGGTCGCCGCCGCCCCTTCCGCCCACGCTTGCCCCCGCTGCGCCATCCCGGAAGCCGGCGGGCAAAACTATTGCGTCCACTGCGGTTGGGACTTGTCCCAAAGCTACACCCCGGCCGCCGAAACCGATGAAATTGCCGCGGCGACCCCGGCGGCTACTCCCACACCGGAACCGGCGGCCGCCGCCGTCCTGGAAACTACCCTTGAGGATGTAAAAGCCGCGCCGGCTGCGGAACCGTCCCCGGAATCGCCAGAGATTATCCCGCCGGAACCGGCAATCCCGGCCGCCATCCCGGAACCGGCCCCGGTTTTGGCTCAGGATACTGAACCGCCCCCGCCGGCGCCGACCGAAACCATTCCCGCCGCGCCGGCCTCAACGCCGCGCCGCATCCCCACGGCCGCCAACCTGACCGAGCGCGGCATCGCCCTTTTCCGCCAAGGCCGCTTTCAGGAAGCCGTGGACCAGTTCACCAAAGCCATCGCCCTCGACCCCAAATACAAGCAGGCTTGGGAACAGCGGGCCGAAGCCTACGGCCGCCTCGGCCGCGCCGAGCGGCAGGCCGCCGACCGCCGGCAGTTGGAAACCATCTAACCGCGCCTTTCCCCGGGCTTTCCGGGAAAGCCATCCCCAACTACACCGCCATTATGTGATACCCGGCGTCCACCGGGATGATGGATCCGGTGATGCCGCTGGACAAATCGCTGCACAGGAACAGGGCGGTCTTGGCTACTTCCCCGGCGTTAATGTTGCGCTGCAAGGGCGCCCGTTCCGCGTGGATTTTTTTCATATCCAGAAAGCCGTGGATCCCCCGGGCCGCCAGAGTATCCAACGGCCCGGCGGAAATAGCGTTGACCCGGATATTCATTTCCCCGAACTCGGACGCCAGTTGCCGGACGCTATGCTCCAAGGCCGCCTTGGCCGTCCCCATCACATTGTAGCCCGGATAGACCTTCTGCGATGCCTGAAAAGTCATCGTGATGACACTGCCGCCCCCGGTCATCAGCGGTGCGGCGTATTTCACCAACGGAATCAGCGTATAGGCGCTTACATCCAGGGCAACGCGAAACCCTTCTCGCCCGGTGTCCGCAAAGCGTCCCGCCAAATCCTCCCGCTGCGCGTAGGCAATGCTATGCACCAGAAAGGAAATCCCCCCAAAGGCATCCCTCAACTGCTCGAACACCGCCGCAATCTGCTCATCCTCGGCGGCGTCGCAGGGCAAAATCAGCGAATCGTCCAAAGTAGCCGCCAGCCGCGCCACCCGGTCTTTCAGCCGCTCGTTCTGGTAGGTAAAAGCCAGTTGCGCCCCGGCTTCCCCCAGCAGCCGGGCAATGGCCCAAGCAATGCTGCGGTCATTAGCCACGCCGAAAACTATTCCCTTCTGGCCGCTCAGGTCAATCGGATACAAAAACCCACCTCCCCCGGGAGCTGATGTTGTCTAACAGTTCGCCTTACCGGAAGGCCGGCGCCACTTTTTCCAGAAAATCGTTAAGCTGCCGCTCCGGGTCAAAAGACGCCAACCGCACGATAACCGTCTGCGCCCCGGCCGTGGCATATTCGGTAATGCGCTCTTGTACCCGTTCCGGGTCGCCAAAAGGCCCCCAGCGGCGTCCCCAGATGTTGGCTCCATAGTAGCCCAACAGATACCGCTCCGCTTCCGCCGCCGCCCGCCCGCTATCGGCATCCATATTCACCGTCAGGTACATCACCCGTTCCAGCGCCTCCGGATTGCGGCCCAATTCGGCGGCCTTTTCCTGCACCTTGGCCACTACTTGGGCATATTCCTCCGGGGTGTCGGAAATGGAAATAATGCCATCCGCCAACTCCGCCGCCCGCCGGATTTGCGACTCCCGCGCTTTAGCCCGCCAGTGGCAAGCCAGCAACAAAGGAATCCCGCCGCTCTGCGTCGGCTTGGGGCCAACGGCAACCCCATCCAGATTGAAATGCCGCCCGGCAAAAGTTACCGGTTCCGTCCCGCCCAGCCCTTTCACAATCCGCGCCATTTCCTCCAGCCGACTCGCCCGCCGCTTTGCCGCCACGCCGGCCGCTTGCCATTCCCGTTGCTGTTCATCGTTAAAAGCGCCGCCAACCCCGGCCGCAATCAGTAGCCGCCCTTTAGCAATCAAGTCCACCGTGGCCAGGGTTTGCGCCAGCAGTACCGGGTGGCGTAGTGCCATCAGCAGCACCGCCGTTCCCAGCCGCGCCCGTTCCGTAACCGCCGCCACCGCCGCCAGGGTAGCCAGCGGCTCCATTCGCGGCTTGGCGGTCAGGCTGTCCCCCACCCACAGGGAATCCAGGCCGCCGGCCTCGGCTTGCCGCGCCAGGCTCAGTATCCGGTCGGCATCCGCCGGCGGCCTATCTCCTAGTAGCAAGCCCCGGGTCGGCAGTAGCAAGCCCAGTTTCACCGGGCCGGCTGGCGCGGCATCAGATTGCAGTAGGGTCACCTTCCCTCCTCAACGGTTCCCATTCCTCTTGACCCGGGGGATGTTTGCCCGGCGTCAAACGCCGCTGAAAGCCCGGTTCTTTCTGCTCGAAAAAGTCCAGGTCTTCGAGAATGTCCAGGTCAAACCCCAGCCCTTCGCTGTAGCACATCGCTACCGAAATTCCCAACTTGGCCGCCTGGCCCAAATGCTTGGGAAAGCTGCGATTGCCTAACTCCGGCTTGAACGCCAAACCCGGCGGTATCAAAATGCCGTTGGTGCCGCTGTCCCGCCGTGCCGGCGCCAGCACGATGTTGCGCCCGTGGCCGGCGGAACGCAGCAGGCTGGTCAAATCGCTGGGCTTCAGAAAGGGCAAATCTCCCGGCAGGTACAGCGCCGAATAGCCGCGCTGGGACGCTTTGTCAAAGGATTTGTCCATCGTATCGTTCAGGTTGCGCCCCAAATCCTCCATCCACAGGCCGTCAAAATTGCGCGCCAGATTGCGGATGCGCCAGTCGCCGCCCACTACCCAAAAAACCTCAATGGAGGCGCCCTTAACCGCCATCAGCACCCGCCGCAGCATCCCGATGACCAAGTCGCCCCGTTCCTCCTCAGTCAGCCGCCGGGACAGCCGCGTCTTGCAGTCGGCCAGCGGCTTCATCGGTATGATGGGAACAACGCTGCTTTCATCCACGCTCATTGCCGCCTCTCAAGTCCAGGATAAACTGCGCCAACGCCCGCTTATCCCCCTCCGTCTCCATAATTATCGGCGCGCTGACCGCCTGCATCCCCAATTCCGCAATCGCCGGCGCAAGAGCCGCATCCCGCTCATCCGTCAGGAAAACATCACACAACCCCTGATACAGCCGGGCTACGCCCAACGCCGTTGCCGCATAACCCAACCCGTCCATCAGCCGCGCCGCCGGCCCGGACACCGCCGCGCCGCCCACAATGGGACTGACCGCCGCCCGCCAGCCCTTGCCCGATACCGCCGCCAGACTTTCCCGAACTCCCGGCATCGCCAGCATCGGCCCCAAGCTCAGCAGCGGATTTGACGGACAAAGGATTACAACCTCCGCCGTCGCCAACGCCGCCGCAAAACCGGCTGACGGCTTGGCATCATCCGCTCCCCGATACCTTATCCCGCTGACCGCCGGCTGACTCCGCTCTCGTACAAAATACTCCTGCATGGTCAGTTCCCCGGCCGCTGTCGTCAGAAAAGTCCGCACCGGGTCATCCGACATTGGTACTATCCGCTGCCTTACCCCCAGTCTCCGGCCCAGTTCCGCCGTTACTTCCGACAGCGTTGCCCCTTCCCGCAGCAATTGGGTGCGCCGGATGTGCGTTGCCAAGTCCCGGTCGCCCAAGTTAAACCAGGTTTCCGCCCCGTAGCGGCCCAGCATTGCCAACCCGTGAAAGGTATCCCCGGCAATACCCCAGCCGGTTTCCCGGTTGGACAACCCGGCCAGAGTATATAGCATTGTATCCAGGTCGGGGGAAATGTGCAGGCCGTGAAAGCCGTCATCATCCCCGGTGTTCACCGCCACCGTCAACTGCTCCGGCTCCAGCACTTGCGCCAGCCCCCAAACCAGCTTGGCACCGCCCACACCGCCGGCCAAAGCCAGCACCGTCCCTTGCACTGCCGCCGGCAAATCGCCTAACCCGCCGTGATGCCGGCCGCCGCCCCGGAGCGGGCCGCTTGCCGGGGATGCTCAAACCGGAAAGTGTCCAAATTGACCAGTTTCCGGTAGGAGCCAAAGATTTCCTCCACATTGTCCCCCACCAAGTCCAGCGGATCCACCGGCGCATCGGCATCGTCAAAAACCCGCTTCAACTGGTAGGTAGTGTAACGCTCGGCGGGAATACGCCCGGCTTCCCGAATCATCCGCCGAAACTCCCCCGGCCGCATCAGCTGCCCATGCTGCGCCCCCGCCGAAGTGGAAATGCTTTCGTTAATCAAGGTGCCGCCCAAATCGTTCACCCCCACCGTCAGCAGCAGTTGGGAAAGGCGGTTGCCTTCCTTGACCCACGACGCCTGAATGTTGGGTATCCAGTTGTTCAGCATAATCCGGGCGATGGCGTGCATCTTGATAACATCCATCCCGGTCGGCCCCGGCCGCACCGCCGGCAACAAACCCTTCAGATACATCGGCGCTTCGCTGTTCACAAAGCTCAGCGGCACAAACTCGGTAAAGCCCCCGGTATCCTTCTGAATATCCCGCAGCAAAGCCAGATGCCGCGCCAAATGCTCCGCCGTTTCCAAATGCCCGAACATCACCGTGGAAGTGGTCGGAATCCCCAACTCGTGGGCGGTGGTAATCACCTCGACCCACTGCTCCACGCTGATCCGCCCCGGCGAAATCCGATCCCGCAGTTCCTGGTCCAGCACCTCCGCCGAAGTCCCCGGCAGACTGCCCACTCCGGCATCCTGCAACTCCCGCAAATACTCCCGGATGGTGCAACGGGAGCGGACGGAGCCGTACAGCACTTCCTCCGGGGAAAAGCCGTGAATGTGCAGCTCCGGCAGTTCCCTTTTGATGGCTTGGCACAGCTTGATGTAAAGGTCGCCCTCCATTTGCGGCGGCAGCCCCGCTTGAATGCAAACCTCAGTAGCCCCGTAATCCCACGCTTCCCGGGCCCGCCGCACAATTTCGTTCACCGGCAGGAAGTAGCCTTCCTCCTCCCGAAAATCCCTGCTGAACGCGCAAAAGCCGCACCGCTTGATGCAGACATTGGTAAAGTTGATGTTGCGGTTGACCACATAAGTAGCCAATTCCCCGGCCGTACGCCGCCGCAGTTCATCCGCTACCATCCCCAGCGCGGCAAACTCCAGCCCGCTGGTGTCAAACAGCGCCACCCCATCGGCCACGGCAATGTCCTGACCGGCCAGGGCATCCTCCAGAATCCGCGCCACCGCCGGCTTCAGCTGTCCCACCAGTCCTTGCAAACCGGCGGCATTTCCGGCAACTTCCCCCCGGTTGACCGGCTGACTAATTCCTCCCGGCATACCGTTCCATCCCTCCTTTAACATATCCCGCAGCATCCGCCAAAGCCGCCGCCCGCGCCCGGAGCGAATCCGGCAGCCAATCCCCCGAACCCACAAAATACTCGGGATAGACCGGCAACCGCGGCCGCAGCTCAAACCCCTGTTCCCGGCTCCGTTCCCCCAATTCCGCCAGCCTTGGCCAAGGCGCTTCCGGGTTCACATAGTCAATCGTCAACGGCGACACGCCGCCCCAATCGTTAATTCCCGCCGCCAGATAATCCGGGTAGTCCGCCGCGCTGAGATTGGGCGGTACCTGCAAGTTCACCGTCGGCCCCAGAATAATCCGCGCCACCGCCACCGTCCACCGCATTTCCGCCACTGCCGCATCCGGCGCGCCGCCCATGGGCGTAGCGGCCTTGGCCCGAAAGTTCTGTATGATAACCTCCTGAATATGTCCATGCGCTTGATGCAAGCGGCGAATTTCCAGCAGCGCCGCAATCCGCTCCCGCCGCGTTTCCCCAATGCCAATCAGGATGCCGGTAGTGAACGGTATATCCAACTCTCCGGCCAATTCAATGGTACGTAAGCGCACCCGCGGCCGCTTGCTCGGCGCGAACTCGTGCGGCCCCCCTTCCTGATACAGCCGGGGACTGACGCTTTCCAACATCAACCCCATTGACGGGTTATAGGGCTGCAACGCCGCCAGTTCCCGCCGGCTCATCGTCCCCGGGTTGGCGTGCGGCAACAGGCCGGTTTCCTCCACTACCAATTGGCACACCGCCGCCAGATACTCCAGTGTCGAGCTATACCCCCGTTCCGCCAGCCACTGCCGCGCTTCCGGGTAACGCTGCTCCGGCCTTTCCCCCAGCGTGAACAACGCCTCGGTGCAGCCCAACCGTTCCCCGGCCCGGGCCACCGCCAGCACTTCCTCTGGGGACAGATACAAACATTCCGCCTCCTGCGGCGACTGCCGAAAGGTGCAATACCCGCAAAAGTCCCGGCACAGCCGCGTCAGGGGAATAAACACCTTGGGCGAAAAGGTTACTACCCGCCCCTTGCCCTTATCCCGCAACTCGGCCGCCACGGCGCATAACTCAGCCGTCGGGTAATCAGACGGCCCGTCCAGAATAAAGGCTTGGTCGTCCCCAACCGTCGCCCCCCTCGACACTGCTGACAACAGCCGGTCGAGGGCAACGGCCGCCCCGGCCCGGTCTGCGCCCGGAGCATTCCCGTCCCTGCAGCCGTCAGCCAGCGAAGTTGCCAGAACCCTCAAAACTACCTTGCCCTTGCCTTTTGAGATGCCCTATTCTAGCCTTTCCTTAGCTGACTGGCAACCATTGCAAATCCCGCCAATTAACCATAGCGACCGGCAGTAACAGATTTCGCCGGCACAACGGTAGTATTGTTCTCCTAGTCAGTGAGGTAAGCCTTCAGTACCGGGTCGTGTTTTGCCAGTCGCTGGATCAGGAATTGGCGGCGGGGCGGCCATTCACATTCGGACAGTTAGTCAATGAGAGCGCGGCGTTCCTGCCAGTTGGACGTTGTTTGTCCCTCCTGAAGGGACGATTGGGTTAGCGGTAGGCTTCGCGGCGGTGCTGAACGCGCAACACTTCGATAGTTCGGCTGTCCCCGATAAAGGTTAGTCGGACCCGCCAATCGCCGACCCGGAGCCGCCATTCGGCTTCCCGACCGTGCAACTTGGACAGGTCACCGTGGCCGGTTTCGGCAAGGCGTCTTACCGATGCCAGCACTCGTTCACGAACACGAGGGGATAAGCTATCGAGGTCGGATTCGGCCCGGTTGCGCCAGCGAACTTGCCACACTAGGGCAACTCCCGGAACTTTTTCTCGAGTTCCTCTTGGGAAATCCAGTAGCCGCAGCCTTCACGAAGGTCGGCGTACACTTCCTCCATGGCGGCCCGTTCCTCCTCGGTTTCCGGTTCGTCGTCCTCCGGGGCATTGAGGAAGGCGTGGAGTACCGGGTCGTGTTTGGCCAGGTGTTTCAGGAGAAATTGCCTGGCGTCAGGCCACTCACATTCAGGAAGTTGGTCGATGAGGTTGTGGAGTTCTTTGAGGGTGGTCATTGTTTGTCCCTCCGGAAGGGGTGATTGGGTTAGCGGTAGGCTTCGCGGCGGTGGCGGACGCGCAGCACTCGGATAATGCTACGGTGGTCGGCGAAGGTGATTATTACGCGCCAATCACCGACGCGCAACCGCCATTGGTTTTGCCGTCCATGCAACTTTGACAGGTCGCCGTTACCGGTTTCAGTCAGACGCTCCAAGGCGACCAGCACCCGGTCGCGGAGTTGCTCGGGCAAGCGGTCGAAGTCTGCCGCGGCTTGACTATTCCAACGGAGTTCGCGGTTCACGGCAGGCTCAACAAGCGATTTTTGACTTCCTCGTGGGAACGCCAGTTTTCCGGGTTGTCGTCGGCCAAGGCTTCGTCGATTTCGTGGATTTCCGCATCGGTTAGGGGTTCGGCGTCCTCCGGGGCGGTGAAAAAGGCGTAGGCTACGGGGTCGTGTTTTTTGAGGTGGTGCAACAGGGTTTGGCGGGCTTCGGCGTGGGCGCATTCGGGCAACCAGTCCACCAAGTCGTGGAGTTCTTTGAGAGTGGTCATTGTTTGTCCCTCCGGAAGGGATGATTGGGTTAGCGGTAGGCTTCGCGGCGGTGTTGGACGCGCAGAACTCGGATGATGCTACCGTGGCCGGCGAAGGTGATTATTACGCGCCAATCACCGACGCGCAACCGCCATTGGTTTTGCCGTCCGCGTAACTTTGACAGGTCGCCATGGCCGGTTTCAGCCAGACGCTCCAAGGCGGCCAGCACCCGGTCGCGGAGTTGCTCGGTCAGGCGGTCGAAGTCTGCCGCGGCTTGACGATTCCAACGGAGTTCGCGGTTCACGGCAGGCTCAACGAGCGGTTTTTGACTTCCTCGTGGGAGCTCCAGTTTTCCGGGTTGTCGTCGGACAAGGCTTCGTCGATTTCGTGGATTTCCGTTTCGGTCAGAGGTTCGTCGTCCTCCGGGGCGGTGAAAAAGGCGTAGGCTACGGGGTCGTGTTTTTTCAGGTGCTGCAACAGGGTTTGGTGGGCTTCGGCGTGGGCGCACTCGGGCAACCAGTCCACCAGGTCGTGGAGTTCTTTGAGGATGGTCATTGTTTGTCTCTCCGAATAGGGATGATTGGGTTAGCGGTAGGCTTCGCGGCGGTGGAGGACGCGCTCTACCCTAGCGGTGTGTCCCGATGCGACGAAGGTTAGTAATACCCGCCAGTCGCCTACCCGCAGCCGCCACTCAGCTTCGCGGCCGCGCAGTTTTGACAGGTCGCCATGCCCGGTTTCAGCGAAGGTCGTTACAGCCCGGCGCACTCGTTGAACCGTAAGGCGGTCCAACTTTCTTAAATCTCTGGTTGCGGCCGGAGCCCATTCAACTGCCACGGTTACAGACCCAGCTCCTTTTTCAGCTCTGCATCGGACAGGATCCGCTCACCCCGAGCGATGGCCGCATAGGATTCCTCTACGGCGGCTATTTCCGCGGCGGTAGGTTCCTCCTCCCGGGCGGTGAAAAGGGCATAGCGCACGGGGTCGTGTTTTTTGAGGCACTGCAACAGGGTTTGGCGGGCTTCGGCGTGGGCGCACTCGGGCAACCAGTCCACCAGGTCGTGGAGTTCTTTCAAGACAGTCATTGTTCATCCCCCTTTGGAGTTATTGTATCGTTTTGGCGGCCAGTTGGTGGAGGGCGGTCAGTACGGCGGCGTTTTGCTCTAGGGTGAAGTTGTCGACATAGTAACGGTTTTGGCCGCTGCCGCCATCCACAGCACCGGAGTCGACCATTTGGCGGATGAAACGGGTATCGTCAGTTACGGAGGGCAAGAGATTGCAGCCGGTCAGCTGGGAGAGGGCGGCGACCAAGCCGTAGCCGCCCCAGTTAGAGACGCTGGCGATGACCAGTCGGTCCACGGTGGCGATGGTCGGTTCGTTGGGAAGCCGCGCGACTTGGGGAATGTGCGCGGCCAAGTTGCCCATACCGATTTCGTTGCCGCCATCGCCGATGCCTACGGAGGGGATACCCATTGCAAAGAGATAGTCGAGCCGCGCGGTGTAGGCGGTGATGTCCCGGGAGAGCATATTGAGGTACACATCCCCAGCGGTGCGGCCGCAGCGTTCAATGGCGATGAGCAGGTCGGGGCGGGTTTGGGCGATCAGGTCGGCGGCGGCTTGCCGGCTTTCCGGGATGCCGGTTATGGGGAAGTCAATGATTTCGGCGCGGCTACCCAGCCAGTTCCGCAATAGGGGCACGGTGTAGCGGTCGGTGATGTAGCAGACCGGGCGGCCGAGGGCTTGCAAGGCGTTGCCGATGGCAACAGCGCCGGGCGGCCCGTCGGTTTCGGGCTGGCCGGCGGACAGGATGTAAAAGCCGGTGACGATGGCCGCCTTGCCGGGATGGGCCAGGATGTATTGGGCGGCTTGCCGGCAGAAGTCGGGCGGCAGGAAGGGGCGCAGTTCGGACACGCCGCGCTGGTCTTGGGCTAAGATGATGTCCTCGAGGGTGTTGCCGGGAGGGTTCACGGCGTCTCCTTGACGGGTCAAGAGGATGGGTTGGCTGTCTAGTTCTAAAAGGGATGGGCGGGCAAGGCGAGGGCAAGTCCGGGCGGTCGGTGATTGACCGGGAAAAGCCGAGACGGTTAGAGGACGGCGTAGTCGGCATCCCGTTGGGCGGTTACGAACATATAGCCGGGGGCGTGGGTAATCATCAGGGAGGGTTGGCAGTTGAGGGCTACGGCTTGGGGGGTTACGCCGCAAGCCCAGAAAACCGGTTCCTCGCCAGGGCGGATTTCCACTGGGTCGCCAAAGTCGGGCCGGTCGAGGTCGCGGATGCCGATGGCGGCCGGGCTGCCGATATGCAGCGGCGCGCCGTGGGTGGCCGGAAAGCGGGAAGTTACCTGGACAGCGCGGACGATTTGGGCTTGGGGTACCGGGCGCATACTGACCACCATCGGCCCGGAAAAGACGCCGGCCGGGTTAGTGGGGATGTTGGTAACATACATCGGGACATTGCAGCGCATTTCCTGATGGCGCAGGGGGATGCCGGCGTCGGCCATAGCGGTCTCAAAGGAAAAGCTGCATCCCAGCAGGAAGGAAACCAGGTCGTCCCGCCAGAGTTCGAGCAGGTTGTCGGTTTCCCCGGTCAGCTGCCCCTGTTCGTACACCCGGTAGCCGGGAATATCGGTGCGGATGTCGGCGCCGGGGGCGGTAAGGGCGGGCTCGACCTGGCCGGCTTCGATTACTTCCAGCAGGGGGCAGGGTTTGGGATTGCGCTGGCAGAAAAGGAGAAAGTCAAAGGCCAGTTCCCGGGGCAGGATGGCGAGGTTGGCTTGGACATAGCCGGGGGCGACGCCGGAGGTTACGCCGCGCCAGTGGCCGGAGCGGATTTCAGCCCAAGTTTCCGCCGGGGTTTGGGGCAAGGTTTGGGTCAGCATAATTCTCCCGCCGTTGGATGGAGTGCCGATGGTAACTATGATAGCAGGATGGCTTGGTTGGGTTCAATGGCGGGGCGGGATTAGCCCGGGGCAATTTAATAAAAAATTGGGGCGGCGGCGGGGTTGACAAGGATTGCGGGTTGTGGTAGTTTTAGCAGAACCGCTTGGCGGGAAACTTGAAAAAGGAGGTGATGCGGCATGAAACATAGTTTAATACGCGGGGGCGATGGTAGGCATCAGTCTGGACACGACGGGGTGAGTGTCGGCTAACAGTCGCTGTGGACATAAGATACCCGTCAGTCGGGCCCAGGCCAATGCCTATCATCGCCCCCGAGACTTGGTTTTTCTTGGGCGGTGTCCTTCCAGATTTTGGCTGGGCCCGAATCTTTTTCTAGCGGTTGGCAGAGCTGGCCGCCTTTTTTGTTGCCGGGGCGGTGGGGGTGTGTTGAGGGGATGGGCAATTAGCTACCTTGCGGGGAGTTGACATAATGACCAGTCGGCAGGATGTAACCGGGGAACCGCGGTGGCAGTTGGCGCGGGAAATTGTGGCGCAATTGCGGGAGATGCCGGCGGCGACCGCCGAAGCCGAAGTGGAAAACCGGTTGCGGAATGTCTTGGGCTTTCTCTTTCCGGGACTGAAATACCCGGAGATTGCGGTGCAGTACCCGTCGGGCAACGGGCCGATTGATGTTTATTGCCGCAATGTGGTTTTTGAGACCAAGCGGCAGGGCAAGAAAGATGATGCCCGGGCCAAGCGGGACGGGACTACGGAAACTCCGGAGGAGCAGGCGGTTCGCTACTTGAACGCCTTGACTTCCCGCCCCAGCCTATTTGACCGGGATAGGATTGGCTGGCGGGCCGGGATTACGGATGGCAAGGCGTGGAGCTTTTACGATTACCGCCGGGATGGGGAGCCAGCCTTGACCCGGCTGCGGGAATTGCAGTTGCAGACGCCGCAGGATGATGAGGACCTGCTGGCGTATCTGTATGATTTCGTCAACCGCACCGCCAAGATGTCGCCGCCTACCGACAATAAGGATTGGGCGGACGACCGGGCGCAGCCGTTCATTGACTTGGCTACCGATTATGAAAGCTCCCCGGCTTATGGGGTGAAGCGCACTCTGTGGCGGGATTTGCTGCGGGGGGCTTTTCTGACGCCGCCGGATGATACCGTCGCCGAGCGGGATTTGTTTGCCCGGCATACGATGCTGGTGGTAACGGCCCGGGCGGTGGCGGAAACCCTGCGGCAGGGGGGGCAACAAATTTCGGACCGGGATGCCTTGCACCACAGGTTGACTGATGGCTTTGTTGCTTGGCTGCTGGATGCGGCTGACGCTGATGGGGAGCGGGTTCTGGATGACCTGATCGCCGAGGTGAACCGCTACGACTGGAGCGTGGCCGGGCGGGATACCTTGAAAGACTTGTACCACGCGGTCATTCCCCGCAACATTCGCCACGATTTTGGGGAGTATTACACCCCGGACTGGCTGGCCCGGGCGGTGTGCGAGGAAGTGATGGATGCCGATTGGCGGCGGGAAACTATTGCGATGGCGGTGGCCGGGCAGCTGAAGGGGCCGGCGGTGCTGGACCCGGCTTGCGGCTCCGGGACTTTCCTGTATCACGCGACCCAGCTGCTGCTGGCGGATGCGGCCAAGCATCCGGAACTGGTCAACAGTCCGGAGGCGCAGGTGGAAGTGGTCAATGGTTTGGTGGCCGGGATGGATTTGCATCCGGTAGCCGTGGAATTGGCAAAAACCACCAAAATCGCCGCTTTTTCCGAATCTGCGTTTTACGCAGATTCGGAAAAAGCGCAGGTCTATATGTCCGATTCCCTACAGTGGGAATCGGACTTTTCTTTTGCCCGCATTGGCTTGGATAGTGACTACATTATCCATACCGAATCCCCGGAGGCGTCGATCAGTCTGCCCTATACCTTTCTGCTGAACGACCGTTTCGAGTCTCTGATACAACAGATAATTGACTACGCCAAACTCCCGGTCTATCCGGAGATAGAGGAGGATTTGGTTAGCGTGTTGTCCCTGCCGCGGGAATCGGAGCAGGCGGCGGCGCTGGTTTTGTATCGCCGGATGCGGGAATATATCGAGACGGGGCGCAATCATGTCTGGCAGTGGTGGATAATCAACAAGGTTCAAGCCATTCGGCTGATGGCGAACCCGCCGAGCCGCTTGGTGGGCAATCCGCCTTGGGTGGTCTATAACGCGATGGCGCTCGACCGGCAGGACAAGTTCCGGGAGCAGGCGCGGCTGCGGGATATTTGGGCCGGGGGCCACTTGGCGACGCAGAATGATTTGGCGGCTACTTTTGTCGCTACTTGCGTGGACTACTACTTGAAGCCCGGAGGCAAGTTCGGCTTTGTGCTGCCCTATGCTGCCTTGAAAGCCCGCCATTGGGAACCGTTCCGCTGCGGACAATGGAGTTTGCTGGCGGAGCCGGGGCGCCGGGGTTTGGCGGACCGGGGGCGCACTCTGGCGGATCTCAGCAAGGCGGCTTGGAATTTCTTTGCCGGAAAAGCTACGCCGTTTCCCTGGGCCAATTCGTCGGTAATCTTTGGGGTCAGGTTGGACACTACGGACGCCGCTGAGGAGTTTCAGCCGGTTCCGTTGGAGGGGATTCAGGATGTAGGCAATACCGGGCCCATCGACTCCCGGATGTCCTGGGATGCGGTAAAGCCGCTGCTGACCTTTACCGGACAAAAGCAGTGGCCGACCGCGCCGAGCCCGGCTTATGCCGCCGCCTTTCGCAACGGGGCAACTTTGTTTCCGCAGCCGTTGGTGGTGTTTGAGCAGCCTACTTCCCGGGCGATGGGCAAGGTTTATTTCAAGACCAATTCCGGCAAAGGGCAGTGGAAAGGCAAGGAACGCTCGGACAACGTTGAGGAGCAGTTCGTAAAACCGGCGCTTTTCTCCCGGCATTTGCTGCCGTTCGGGGCGGCCGGTCATTCCTATGTGATTGGGCCTTTTACGGCGGAGGGCAACGGACTTATGCCGACCCTACCGCAAGGCAACGCCGCCGCCCAATTCCGGCCTTATTGGAACCGGGCAAATCAGGAGTGGCGCGCCGGGAATAAAGGCCGGCCGCCGGTTACTTTGCTGGACCGCATAGATTATCAGCGCGGGCTGTCGTACCAACTTGGCAGCAAACAAGCGGCTAAAGTGGTCTATCAGCGGTCAGGAGTTTGGCTCCAATCCTGCGTGGTGTCGGTAGATATGATTGCCGACGGTACGCTGAACTGGTTTGCCGGTAATGATGAAAAGGAACTGCATTACCTGGCGGCCATTTTCAATGCCCCGGCCTTGGCGATATTTTTCCGGGACGCTTGCCGGGCATCCGACAAGCACTTTCAGATGGGGCCAATGGAGAACCTGCCTATTCCGGCCTTTGATGCGGGCAATGAACACCACGCTAATTTGGCGGCGCAGTCGGAGTTGGCGCACCGGCGGGTGGCGGCTTTGGTGGCGGAATACGCGGCCGGACGGCGGAAAATCGGGCGGGATGCGGTGCTGCGGGATGGGGCGATGCAGCCGATTTTGGCCGCTATTGACGAGGCGGTGCGGGCGATTTTGCCGGATTACTGTTCGTGAGTGGGGCGGGGTTTCCGGTTTTACTTAAAGAAGGAAACCCCCGCCCCTCTGGATTCCCACTTTCGTGGGAATGACGATGGGCGGGTGGGAAGGACGGTGGGGGGAAGAACGATAAGTAAGTTGCCAGGTATTGCGATAGCCTTGGGGGATGATTCAGAGGTGATTGACAGGATGGGGGAATTGGATTAGAATGGCGGGCAACAAGTTGCGGCCGGCGTATGGCTGGTCGGGGGAGTTGGTATGCTGCGAATTCGGTTGCGAAGGGTGGGGAAGAAGAAGTATCCCGCCTATCGGATAGTGGTGGCGGAGGCGGCGGCGCCGCGGGATGGGGCCTATGTGGAGTGGATTGGTCAGTATGACCCGATGGTGGATCCGCCGGCGGTGACGCTGAAGGCGGAGCGGGCCATTGCTTGGTTGGAAAAGGGGGCGCAGCCGTCGGCGGCGGTGAAGCGGATTCTGGAGCGGGACGGCATCTATGAGCGGATGCGGTCGCCGGAGGGGGCCGCGGAATGAAAGAGCTGATTGAGTACATTGCCCGCTCCTTGGCGACGAATCCGGAGGCGGTGCAAGTTACGGAGACGGTCGAGGACGGCCAGGTGGTGCTGCGGTTGGAAGTGGCCCCGGAGGATAAGGGGAAGGTTATCGGCCGGCAGGGGCGGGTGGCGCAGGCGATGCGGGTGCTGCTGCGGGTGGCGGCGGTGAAGGACGGGACGCGGGCCGTGCTGGAGATTGTGTAGTCCCTTTCCCTACCCTTGGGGCTGATTCGGGGGCGTTGCGGCGTCGCTAGTTCAACTTGGAACAGGTTTGGGCCGATTTTGAGCGAGAGTTTGAGCGACGCAGGAGTCCAGGAGGGGGCGGCCGGCGGCGAGCCGGTGGTCGTGGGGCTGGTTTTGGGGCCGCACGGCACGGATGGGGCGCTGCGGGTGAAAAGCCTGAGCGATGTTCCGGAGCGGTTTGATGCGGGTCGGGAGTTGTTTTTGCGCGGCCGACCGTACCGGGTGGTACGGTCGGTTTTGCGGCCGCCGGAGCAGGTTATTCTGAAGTTGGACGGGGTGAGGACGCGGGCGGCGGCGCGGTTGTTGGCCGGGGAGGAGGTTACGGTGATGGCGGCGGAGGCGCCGGCTTTGCCGGAGGGGGGAGTATTATCACTTTCAACTGCTGGGGTTGCGGGTGGTGACGGAGGAGGGCGTGGAGTTGGGGCGTATCCGGGAGGTTATCGTTACGGGCAGCAATGATGTTTATGTGGTGGCGGGGTCGGCGGGGGAGGTTTTGCTGCCGGCGGTGCGGCAGGTGATTTTGGGGATGGATTTGGAGTTGGGGGTGATGCGGGTTCGGTTGATGGGGGGGATGGGGTAATTACCGGCGCGGCCGGGCCGGCGCGATACAGATTTGGGGCGTTGGGGTTAGCCGCTTTTTTAGTGACGCTGGGGGTGTTGACTTTCCTATTCCCTTGCCGTTACTCTAACCCCAGATCAGTAAAATCAGGAGAAAGAGTATGACGCTCCGTATCGAACCTCGAGAACCGACGCTGACCCCGATCCAATTCGTCGCCAAGTGGTACGATACTTCCTTTGGCGAAAAGCAGGCGTCCCAAGCCTTCTTTAGCGACATTTGCGCTCTGGTCGGACACCCCACTCCCGCCGACTACCGGAACCCTGAGGTTTTCACCTTTGAGAAGTGGGTGCCGGGCGGGTTTGCGGATGCTTACCTGGAAGGGCGGTTCGGTTGGGAATTCAAGGGCAGCGACGCCCAGCTGCCCGGGGCTTTCAGCCAGTTGCTGCGCTATTCGGTATATCTCAAGACGCCGCCGCTGCTTATCGTTTCCTCTTTCCGCACTATCCTGATTCGCACCAACTTTCCGGGGACGGAAACGGTGCTTTACCGGATTCCGGTTACCGACTTGGTCCAGCCGGAACAGTTGAATCGTCTGCGCTGCGCTTTCTTTGACCCGGAGCAATTGCGCTCCGACCGCTCCGTCGAGGAAGTTACCAAAGAAACGGCCGACCTGTTCCGAACTATCGTCGAGGATATGGAGCAGTATTGCCCCGATTCGGAAAAGTTGGCCCGCTACCTTAATCAACTGGTGTTCTGCCTCTATGCCGAGGACGCCGGCCTGCTGCCTAACGACCTTTTCTCCGATATGGTACGCAATCTGTATCGCGAACCGGGACTGTTCAATCGGGCGGTCGCCAACCTGTTCAGCCAGATGACCGAGGGGGGACTGTTCGGCTATACCCGGATTGCCCACTTCAATGGGGATCTTTTCAACACGGCGGACACCGTGGCGATTAGCGGCACTGCGATGCAGCACCTGCTGGCGGCTACCCAAAAGAACTGGCAGAACATTGAGCCGTCCATCTTTGGCACTTTGTTTGAGCGGGTGTTGGACGCGGGCAAGCGTTCCCAGTTGGGAGCGCATTACACCGGCGCCGAGGACATTATGCTGGTAGTGGAGCCGGTAGTAATGGCGCCGCTGCGGCGGGAATGGGAAATCGCCCGCCGGGAAACGCAGAATTTGTTGGTCGAGGGCGATACCGATGCGGCCCAAGCCCGGCTGGAAAAGTTTCGTCAGCGGCTTTTTGAGGTCACCGTATTAGACCCGGCTTGCGGCAGCGGCAACTTTCTGTATGTTGCCCTCCGCTCCTTGCTCGACTTGGAAAAGGAAGTTATCAACTTTGCCGCCGAGCAGGGTTGGAATGACTTGACGCCGCGGGTTAAGCCGGATCAGATGCTGGGATTGGAAATCAACTCTTATGCCGTAGAACTGGCCCGCACGGCTTTGTGGATTGGCTATATTCAATGGCACGAGAGCAATGGATTTCCCTACATCCGGCAGCCCATCCTGACCCCCTTGGACACCATACGCCAGACGGACGCCATTCTCGACCGATCCGCCCCGGATAACCCTAGGGAACCGGGTTGGCCGGCCGCCGAATTTATCATTGGCAATCCGCCCTTTCTGGGGCATTTCCCGTTCCGGGAGCAGTTGGGGGATGAGTATGTGGATGCGGTTTATCAGCTTTACGGCGAGCGCATACCTAATTCCAGCGACATTTGCTGCTACTGGCTGGAAAAGGCCCGGGCGCAGATTGCGGCGGGGCAGACCAAGCGGGCCGGATTGCTGGCCACGCAGGCGATCCGCTTTCAGTCCAACCGGGAGGTGCTGAACCGCATCCGGGAGAGCGGGGACATTTTCAACGCCATTTCGGACCACGATTGGGTGCTGGAGGGGGCGAATGTCCACATTTCCATCATCTGTTTTGACGATGGTAGCGAGACGGCGCGGACGCTGGACGATGAACCGGCGGCTAATATCAACGCCAACTTGACGGCGGGGGCGGATTTGACGCTGGCCCGAACCTTGCCGGAGAATGCCGACTTGAGCTTTATGGGGGATATTAAGGTTGGCCCGTTCGAGTTGACGGCGGAAGTCGCCGCGGAAATGTTGGCGCAGCCGAATCCCCACGGCAAGCCGAACAGCGATGTGGTCAAGCGGTGGATGATTGGGCGGGACATCAACCAGGTTGCCGGCGATAAGTGGATAATCGACTTCGGGGTTGATCTGCCGGAAGCCGACGCCGCCCTGTATGAAGCGCCCTTTGAGTATGTGCGGGCAACGGTCAAGCCGCGGCGGGACGAGAATCGGGACGCCCGGTTTCGCAACTTCTGGTGGCTGCACGGCGCGCCCCGGATTAAAATGCGTGAATCCCTCGCCGGCTTGTCCCGCTACATTGGCACCAGTATGGTGTCGAAACATCGGATTTTTGCGTGGATTGACGGGGAAGTGCTGCCGGACGCCACCATCATCGTCTTTCCCCGGGAGGATGATTACTTCTTTGGCATCCTGCACAGCCGGATTCACGGGGTTTGGGCGGCGGCAACCGGGACGCAGTTGGAGAGCCGGCCGCGCTATACCCCGACCACCTGCTTTCAGACTTTCCCTTTCCCGGAGCCGACGGAGGAGCAGCGGGCGGCGATAGGGGAGGCGGCGGCGGAATTGAATCGGCTGCGGGAGAATTGGCGGAATCCGGTGGATATGCTGGGCAATGCTTTGCTGACGGCGGCGCAGCGGCGGCAGCGGACTTTGACGAACCTGTATAACCAGCGGCCGCAGTGGCTGGAGAATGCCCATAGCCGGTTGGATGCGGCGGTGGCGGCGGCGTATGGGTGGAGTCCGGGCTTTTACGACCAGGTGATTTTGGGGCGGCTGCTGGCGTTGAATTTGGAGCGGGCGGGGGGGTAGAGTCCGCCCTATCAGGAAGGTCAAGAAGCCCTTTGACCTGGGGTTGGGGTGGTGGTACAATTCGGGGCGAGGATGGTGGGGCGGGAAAGCGGGCAAGACATAGGGAGGCGCTCTTATGTCGGGACATTCCAAGTGGTCGACGATTAAGCGGGCCAAGGGGGCGGCGGACGCCAAGCGGGGCGCGCTGTTCACTAAGTTGGCCCGGGATATTACGCTGGCGGCGAGTCAGGGCGGTGGCGGGGATCCGGATATGAACTTTCGGCTGCGGTTGGCGATGGACAAGGCGAAGGCCAATAATATGCCGCAGGACAGCATCGCACGGGCGGTGAAACGGGGTGCGGGGGAGGGCGGCGATGCGGCGGACAGCCTGGTGGAGATTACTTATGAGGGCTATGGCCCGGGCGGGGGGGCGATTCTGCTGCAAGCGTTGACGGATAACCGCAATCGGACGGCGGCGGAGGTGCGGTCGGCGTTTAACAAGGGCGGCGGCAGTTTGGGGGAGTCGGGATGCGTGGCGTGGAACTTTGAGGTCAAGGGGGCGTTGACGGTCGCCATTGCTGACGATGAGCGGGCCGAGGAGCTGGGTTTGCTGGCGATTGACGCCGGGGCGGAGGATGTGAAAATTGAGGAGGGGACGCTGGAGATTTATACGGCGCCGGATACGCTGCAAGCGGTGCAGGGGGCGTTGGCGGCGGAGGGGGTGACGCCGGAGGCGGCGGATATTGTTATGGCGCCGAAGTCCACCATTGCTTTGGATAATCGGGCGGCGGAGCAGACGCTGCGGCTGCTGGATTTGCTGGAGGATTTGGCGGATGTGCAGAAGGCTTATACTAACGCCGATTTTCCGGCGGAGGTTTTGGAGCAGTATCAGCTGACGGCGTAGGGTGGGGGCGGTTGGAGTGTGTTCACGCTAACGATTGGGTAGCGCAGTCGGTCAGTCAGGTCATTCCGAGGGATAGCAAAGAATCAAGGGCGGGCATTTTAGATTCCTCGGCTGCGCCTCGGAATGACATAGTTTCTTGGGCAGGATGACATAACTATAGGGGTCGGTTGTCCGGGGCGTAAATGATTAGGGAGAACACTCCCTAGGGTCTGAAATTGGCGGGTGGTTCCGTTCGTTGCGGAGGGGATAATGAAGTTCTGGGGATTGTTTGGCAAGCGGGAAAAGCCGGAGGAGGGGCCGCCGAGTCCGTTTCCGGGGTTGACGGCGGAGCAGGCGCGGACGCTGCGGGAGATTGCGGCGGCCCGGGGGGCGGAGGCGGCGGCGCGGGCGGCGTTGGAGAAGGCGCGGGAACACGTGGATCGGGGCCGGGAGGCTTTGGATATTCTGAAGTGGACGGAAGATCCGCGGTTGGCGCCGGCGCTGCGGAAGAATCGGCAGTTGGCGGAGACGCTGGGGCGGAAGGTGGATGACCCGCGCTTGGTGCCGTATTTGTCGCAGATTGCGTTGGAACGGGCGCAGGCGGCGGAGCGGCAGGCGCAGGGGTTTGCGGATGCGGCGGATTATTACCGGATTTTGGCGGAGGGGGGGCAGCCGCCACGGCCGGGGGAGGATGATGGCTGGGGCGGCGGGCCGGGCGGCGCGCCGGTGCGGTAGGAGAAGGCAGCTCGGCTGGGAGGGAGCCGGGCTGGTTGTATTTGGGGGTTCTGGATTCCCACTTTCGTGGGAATGACGGTGGGGATAGGGGTCTGACGGTGGTGATGGTGGGGCTGATGGCTAGATTGAGGGGAATGGGATGCGCGTATTGGCGATTGACCCGGGGACGGTGCGGATGGGGTATGGTGTGCTGGAAAGCGAGCCGCATCCGGCGGCGGCGGATTATGGGGTGGTGGCTTTGCCCAAGGGGATGCCGCTGGAGAAGCGGCTGTATCAGCTTTTTACCCATGTCGGCAATATGATTAGCGTCTTTCAGCCGGAGGCGGTGGCGGTGGAGGAGCCGTTTGTGGGTCGGGGGGAACGGCAGTTTATCGGGCCGGCCATTGCGGTGGGGCAGGCGCAGGCGGTGGTATTGATTGGAGCGGCCAGCGCGGGGCTGCCGGTGTATCGGTATGCGCCGGCGGAGGTGAAACGGGCGGTGGCGGATTATGGGGCGGCGACGAAAGAGCAGATGCAGCGGGCGTTGGCGGCGACTTTGGGACTGCCGACTTTGCCAGAGGCGGATGCCGCCGATGCGCTGTCGGTGGGGTTGTGCCATTTGATCCAGAGCGGGGCGCGGTCGGCGTTGAGCCGGGAGATTGCGCCGGGGCGGGAGCGGCGGCGGTGATTGTAGGGCTGCGGGGGCAATTGGCGGCGGTAGGCGGCGATTGGGTGCATTTGACGGTGGGCGGGGTTACGCTGCTGGTTTATGCGCCGACGGCGGATATTGCCAACTTGGGGCCGACCGGCGGCACGGTGCAGCTTTTCACCCATTTGCGGATGGTTAATGACCAGCCGGTGCTGTACGGGTTTGGCAGCGCGGCGGCGTTGGAGTTGTTTCAGGCGATTATCGGCGTGTCCGGAGTGGGGCCGCGCTTGGGGTTGGCGTTGCTGTCGGGATTAGGGGCGGCCGGTTTGCAGCAGGCGATTACCGGGGGGGATGTGGCGGCGTTGAGCGGGGTTAGCGGTATCGGGCGGCGGACGGCCAGCCGCTTGGTGCTGGAGTTGAAGGGGAAGTTGGAGTTGGCGGAGGGGGATACGGCGGCGGGCGGCGGCGGTTTTGCGGCGGATGGCGATGGGGAGTTGGTGGCGGCGTTGACGGCGTTGGGGTATTCGACGGCGGAGGCGCGGCGGTCGATTGCGGGTTTGGAACGGGAGCCGGGGCAGACGCTGGAGGAGCGGATACGGCTGGCGTTGCGGGGGATGGGGGGAGGGTGAACCGGGAATTTGACGGCCTAAACTCTAAATTGGAGACTTTAGCGTGGACAGTTTCTTGCTGCAAGTCAATGGCAACATTGGCTATCCCGACATCACCGGCAAAGGATATTATGAGAATGTCCGGTGGGCAAACAAGCCCTTGGATAAGGACCACGGCTTAGTCAAGCCCGGCGATGAGCTGCTGGTGTACTGTACCAGCAACGTGCCGGACCATAAGAGGTCGTTGGCTTTCAGCGTTGAGGTAAAAGAGGTCGGCCCTGACCAGAATAGGTTTAGTGTGGGGCAGCCGAGCTGGTTCCCGTCCCCGCTTTACCGCGATGACATTCTTTCCCTCGTCGCTGAGGAGAAACTTCCAAAGATTTTCAGCCGTTGCGGCCTCCAGTGGTTCAATATCGCCAAACTGGATAATACGGAAGCTCAGCGAGTTCTGGAGTTACTTAAAGGTTCGCCTACTGCCAGTCATTCAGTTCAAGCAGCATCGCCCGGTTCGCCGGCCGACCGCCTCATTGAAGTCCACCTTGAGGAGTGGCTTGTTGACCACTGGAATCAGGTGAACTTCGGGGCTCCGCTTAAAATCTACGAGGAAAAGGGAGAGCCGGTTGGGCAGCAGTACGATACGGAGGCGGTTGGCCGCATCGACTTGCTTTGCGAAGATATGTCCACCGGTGCTTTGGTCGTCATAGAACTGAAGAAAGGGCGGCAGTCCGACGCCGTCATCGGGCAGTTGACTCGCTATATGGGCTGGGTTAAGGAACATCTAGCCAATGGTCGGGATGTCGAGGGCATCGTTTTGACCCCGGACTACGACCAACGGTTGCGTTATGCAATCAAAGCCATTCCGGGTAGCCGGGTGTTGCGGTATGAAACCCGCTTTGAGATTTTGCCGCAAGACGGCTAGATTACCCGGCTACGCCCGGAAGGATACCCACGGTTAAGATTAGGAGATACAGGGGTTTCAGCGATGCCTGACTTTACGATTGCATCGGATTTTCAGATGACCGGGGATCAGCCGCAGGCGGTGGCGCGGTTGGCGGCCGGGGTTACGGATGGCGTGGTGCAGCAGGCGTTGCTGGGGGTTACCGGGAGCGGCAAGACTTTTACGATGGCGAACATCGTACAGGAAGTGCAGCGGCCGACTTTGGTCATTGCCCATAACAAGACGCTGGCGGCGCAGTTGGCTACGGAGTTCAGGGAGTTTTTCCCCAACAATGCGGTGGAGTATTTCGTTTCCTATTACGATTACTACCAGCCGGAGGCCTATGTGCCGCAGACGGATACCTATGTGGAGAAGGATGCCAGTATCAATGAGGAACTGGACAAGCTGCGGCTGTCGGCGACTACTTCGCTGCTGACGCGGCGGGATGTGCTGATTGTGGCGTCGGTGTCGTGCATTTACGGGCTGGGGGATCCGCAGGATTACTTTAACCTGGTGGCGCAGGTGAAGGTGGGGGAAATTCGCGACCGGGGGCGGCTGTTGCGGCAGTTGATTGAGATGCAGTACGAGCGGAACGATCTGGATCTGGCCCGGGGGAAGTTTCGGGTGCGGGGGGATACGCTGGAGATTGTGCCGGCGTATGAGGAAGTGGCAATGCGGATTCAGTTTTTTGGGGATGAGGTGGAGCGGATCGTATCGCTGGATCCGCTGACCGGGGAGGTGCTGGCACAGCAGGAGGAGGCGGCGATCTATCCGGCCAAACACTTCGTTACCAGCAAAGAGCGGCTGGCGTTGGCGTGCGCCGATATTGAGGTGGAGTTGGAGGAGCGGCTGCGGGAACTGCGGGCGGAGGATAAGGTATTGGAGGCGGCGCGCTTGGAGAGCCGCACGCACTACGATTTGGAGATATTGCAGGAAACGGGGTTCTGCGCCGGGGTGGAGAATTACGCCCGGCATTTGTCGCGGCGGGCGGCCGGGTCGGCGCCGTGGACGCTGCTGGACTATTTCCCGGAGGATTTCCTGATGCTGGTGGACGAGTCGCACATGACTTTGCCGCAGATTCGGGGGATGTATCACGGGGACCGTTCCCGGAAGCAAACGCTGGTGGATTTCGGGTTTCGGCTGCCGTCGGCGTTGGACAACCGGCCGTTGAATTTCGGGGAGTTTGAGCGGCATATCAACCAGGTGGTTTTTGTGTCGGCAACGCCGGGGCCTTACGAGATGGAGCATAGCGCGGCGGTGGTGGAGCAGGTGATTCGGCCGACCGGGTTGCTGGATCCGACCATTGAGGTGAAGCCGTCGGAGGGGCAGATTGATGACCTGTTGCATCAAATCAAGGTTCGAGTTGACTTGGGGCAGCGGTGTCTGGTAACGACGCTGACCAAGCGGATGGCGGAGGAGTTGGCGGATTTTCTGTCGGAAATGGGTATCCGCAATCATTACCTGCACTCGGACATTCACACTTTGGAGCGGGTGGAAATCCTGCGGGATTTGCGGTTGGGCGTGTACGATGTGATTGTGGGGATTAACCTGCTGCGGGAGGGGCTGGACTTGCCGGAGGTGAGTTTGGTGGCGATTCTGGATGCGGATAAGGAGGGGTATCTGCGCTCGACTACCGCGCTGATTCAGACCATCGGGCGGGCGGCCCGTCATGCGGAGGGTCATGTGATAATGTACGCCGACCGGGTTACCGATTCGATGAAGCGGGCCATTGACGAGACTTATCGGCGGCGGCGTATCCAGGATGTGTATAACCGGGAACACGGGATTGAGCCGCAGAGCATCCATAAGGCGGTGCATGACATAACGGAGGGGATTAAGGGGATTGGGGAGAGCCGGGGGAGCTACCGCACGGTGCGGCAGGAGATGTCGCGGGAGGATATGTTCCGGGTGATTAAGGATTTGGAGGTGCAGATGAAGGATGCGGCGCGGAACTTGGAGTTTGAGAAAGCGGCGCAGGTGCGGGATGAGATTTTTGAGCTGCGGCGGGTGCTGGCGTTGGAGGAGCGGACGCTGTCGGGGTAGGTTTTTGGGTAGTGTGGGAAAGCCTGAAGGTAGGAGGGAATCGGTCGATGAAAACCGCTTATACAGCGATAATTCAGCCCAATGGCAAGTAGAGGGTAGGCTGGATTGAGGAGGTTCCCGGGGTGAATTCGCAAGGGGAGACCCGGGGGGAGTTGCTGGAGAACCTGCGTTCAGCGTTGCGGGAGGCGCTGGAGATGAACCAGGCGGAGGCCGTGGCGGCGGCTACCGGGGAGTATGAAGTAGTGAGCATTGAGGTGTGAGGCGGCGGGAGTCTATTTCGCACACTTTGCCGGCAGGAGTTCATCGCTTTTCAGACGGTTTCGGCGGCGGCCGGGGTGCTGTCGGAGTCGGGGTCGGCCGCCGCCACTGCCCGAGTTATGCCGGCTACTGCATCGGCGAATAACTGGTCGGCCGCAGAATCATATTCCGCACCCGGGCGTTAATCGGCCCATCCAACTCCGAATTCGCCCGTACCTGATGCCACCCCGGGTCGGCTTGAAAGGCGTTCCACTTCTGCTCCCGGTCCGCCAAGCTGTCAAAGCCCAGCATATACACCAACTGGTTGCTGGTGCCGATTTCCTCGGTCCAGAACCCAACCACATGGATGCCGTGCTTCTCGAAAAAGCCCAGGGTGTGGTTGGCAAACCGTTCGTTCAACGCCGGCAACCGGCCGGGGATGGTTTCGTAAATCCGCAGTTCGTAAATCATCCTTCCTCCCAAAGTATCCCGGTCAGTCCGGGGATAGCGGTCAGATACCGGAAAGCCGCCCCTGGTCGCTGGGTTCGGTCAATCCCTGCCACGGCCGCCCCAAGTATTCGTGCGCCCGCCGTGTAGTGGTACGCCCCCGCGGCGTCCGCTCCAGAAACCCCAACTGCATCAGATACGGCTCCAGCACTTCCATAACCGTATCCGAATCCTCGCTCAACGATGCCGCCAGCGTATCCAGTCCCACCGGCCCGCCGTCAAACTTGTCAATGATACTGGACAAAAGCCGATGGTCGGCATCGTCCAGCCCCAAGCCGTCCACACCCAGCCGGTTCAACGCTTCCTGCGCCACCGGCCCGGTAATCCGATTGTCCGCTTCCACCAGCGCATAATCCCGCGTCCGCCGCAGCAGGCGGTTGGCAATGCGCGGCGTCCCCCGGGAACGGGCCGCCACGGCCACAATGCCCTCAGCTTCGGCGGCCACGCCCAAAATCCCCGCCGACCGTTTGACTACCACCTCCATATCCGCCTGCTCGTAATAGTCCAAGCGGAACACTGAACCGAACCGATCCCGCAGCGGCGCGCTCAGTAGGGAAAACCGGGTAGTCGCCCCAATCAGCGTAAAGGGGTTAATTCGCAGGTTGATACTCCGCGCCGCCAGCCCCTTGCCCACCATCCACGACAGGAAAAAATCCTCCATCGCCGAATACAGCACTTCCTCCACCGTCCGATTCAACCGATGGATTTCGTCAATAAAGAGAATATCCTGCGCATGCAAGGCGGTCAGGATGGCTGCCATATCCCCGGCCCGCTCAATAGCCGGCCCGGAAGTTACCTTGATATTGACTCCCATTTCCTCGGCGATGATGTGCGCCAAAGTAGTCTTGCCCAATCCCGGCGGCCCGTAAAGGACGATATGATCCAGCGGCTCCCCCCGCAGCTTGGCCGCCCGGATGCCAATGTTCAAGTTGTCTTTGACTTGGGCCTGCCCCACAAACTCCGCCAAATGCCGGGGGCGCAGGGAAAGATCCAGGTTCTCATCATCCGGGCGCGCCGTCCCGGTGATAACCCGTTCTGCGCCGGTCGATTTGCGGGCGGTATCGGTCAAAGTTCTTTCCTGGGGCGTCCGGTTGCGCCGGCAATGGGGCAACGGCACTCGTTCAACGCCATCGCATTCTAGGGCAGTGTTACCCCAGCGTCAAGGAACGGGGTGGCACTGGCACTGTTTCAGAAAGTGTTGGCACTGGTTCGGACGGCATTTTTACGGCCTCAATTCCGAGTCAGGCAGATACGTGAGACGGCGGAAATTTGCTCATTTTAAGGCATATTTTCCCAACCAACACTTTCTGAAACAGTGCCGGTGGCACTGGGCGGGGTCTTTTAATTTTCCGTCCAGACGCGCAAAGTTGGTTCAACGCTGATTTCGCTGACGGCACTACCCAGCGGGCGGTTTTCATTGTATAATCAAGCGACTTTCCGCTTTGCTCAGGAGATTTAGTATGCCAGAAGCAGCCAAGATTATTTATACCGAGACGGATGAGGCGCCGGCTTTGGCCACGCACTCCCTGTTGCCCATTCTCCAGGCTTTTACCCGGGGTTCGGGGATTGAGCTGGAGACTTGGGACATTTCGTTGTCCGGGCGGGTGCTAGCCAACTTCCCGGACAATCTGACGGAGGAGCAGAAAATCCCCGATTATCTGCGGATGTGTGGGGAGTTGTGCCTGGAGCCGTCGGCGAACCTGGTCAAGCTGCCCAATATCAGCGCGTCGATTCCGCAGCTGAAAGCGGCCATCGCGGAGTTGCAGGGCAAGGGCTACGCTGTTCCGGACTACCCGGATGAACCGGCGACGGAGGCCGAGCGGCAAGTCCAAGCGCGCTATTCCCGGGTGCTGGGCAGCGCGGTCAATCCGGTGATACGGGAAGGGAACTCGGACCGCCGCTCCTCGACGGCGGTGAAGGAGCATGGCAAACGGAATCCGCATCGGATGATGCGGGATTGGCCGGAGGTGTCTAAAACGCGGGTGGGACACATGACCGGGCAGGATTTCTTTGGCAGCGAGCAAGCGGTCACTACCGGGGAAGCCGGGTCAGCGGCCATCGAGTTTGTGGCGGGCGACGGGACGGTTACGGAGCTGAAGGCCGGCATCCCGCTGCAAGCCGGGGAAATTATCGACTGCGCCGTGATGAATGTCCGGGCGTTGCGCCAGTTTTATGCTGAGGAAATGGCGCAGGCCAAGGCTGAGGATGTGCTGCTCTCGCTGCACTTGAAAACTACGATGATGCGGGTGTCGGACCCGATAATTTTCGGCCATTGCGTTGCGGTCTATTACCAGGAAGTGTTTGAGAAGCACCGGGCGGAACTGGCGCAACTGGCGGTGGATCCGGATAACGGGGTTGCGGAACTGCTGACGAAAATCCAGGCTCTGCCGGAGGAGAAGCGGGCGGAAATCGAGGCGGACATCCGGGGGGTGTACGCTAGTCGCCCGGCGTTGTCGATGGTGAATTCGGCGCGGGGAATTACTAACCTGCACGTGCCGAGCGATACGATTATTGACGCCTCGATGCCGGTGATTATCCGGGATGGCGGCCGCTCGTGGGGGCCGGATAACGAGCTGCACGACACGATTGCGATGATTCCCGACCGCTCTTACGCCACCTTGTACCAAGCGGTAATTGAGGATTGCAAAGAGAACGGGGCTTTTGACCCGGCTACTATTGGCAGCGTTGCCAATGTGGGGCTGATGGCGCAGGCGGCGGAGGAGTACGGTTCCCACGACAAGACTTTTGAGGCACCGGGCAATGGGGCTATTCGGGTAGTTGACGCTACGGGAACCGTGCTGATGGAGCAGGGGGTTGAGGAAGGGGACATTTTCCGGATGTGTCAGACCAAGGATGCGCCGATTCAGGACTGGGTCAGGTTGGGAGTCGCGCGGGCCCGGCTCACCGGCCAGGCGGCGATTTTCTGGCTGGACGCGAACCGGGCGCACGATGCGGAGTTGCTCAAGAAGGTTGAACAATACCTGCCCCAGTATGATACGACCGGCTTGGACATCAGCGTAATGGCTCCGGTCGCTGCCATCAAAGCTACGATGGAGCGGAGCCGGGCCGGGCAGGATACCATTGCGGTTACGGGCAATGTCCTGCGGGATTATTTGACCGACCTTTTCCCCATCCTGGAGTTGGGTACCAGCGCCAAGATGCTTTCGGTGGTGCCGCTGCTTAATGGCGGCGGGTTGTTCGAGACCGGCGCCGGCGGGTCGGCGCCGCGGCACGTGCAGCAGTTTCTGGAGGAGGGACATCTGCGCTGGGATTCGCTGGGCGAATTCTGCGCTCTGGTGGCCTCCTTTGAGCATTTTGGCGAGGCGTTCAACAGCGAACGGGCCAAGTTGCTGGCGGAGACCTTGGACCAAGCCATTGGCGAACACCTGGAGTACCGCCGGGCGCCTTCCCGGCGGGTGAATGAGCTGGATACCCGGAGCAGCCATTTCTACCTGGCGCTGTATTGGGCACAAATGCTGGCGAAGCAGGATAAGGATGCGGAGCTGCAAGCCCGTTTTACTGAGGTGGCGCGTCAGTTGACGGAAAAGGAGTCCCAGATTGTCCAGGAACTGAACGAGGCGCAGGGTCAGGCGGTGGACATCGGGGGCTATTACCGGCCGGACAACGGGCTGGCAGCCAAGGCGATGCGGCCCAGCGCCACCCTGAACGCGATTGTGGATGCAATGTAGCAAACCCACCGGCCGGCTTAAGGCTGCGCCTCAGCCGGGCGGCTTATCGGGGCTAGATTGCTTGGGGGAGGAAATCCATCTCCGCAAGCCGCGGTAGCAGTGCCGGTTTTACCGGTCGGAGCTAAGGGGTACCGCCAAGGCTTGTTCGCGCTTGTCCGGTGGGTTGCCAAACCGAGGAAATAAAGAGAGGAGCGCTAACCAGATGCGTAGTAAAGTGACCGTAGTGGGCGCCGGGAATGTGGGCGCTACTACCGTGCAGCGCATTCACCAGTTGGGCTATGCCGATACGACGCTGGTGGATGTGGTGGAGGATCTGCCGCAGGGCAAGGCGTTGGATATGCTGGAGTCGGGGCCGGTTATCGGTTCGGATGCCCAGGTGGTGGGCAGCAATGACTACGAAGCCACCGCCGGGTCTGATGTGGTGGTAATCACGGCCGGCATTGCCCGCCGACCGGGGATGAGCCGGGATGACCTGCTGATTACCAATATGAACATCACCACGGCGGTAACGGAGCAGGTGGTCAAGTATTCGCCGAACTGCGTCATTCTGGCGGTGACTAATCCGCTGGATGCGATGTGCCAGAATATCTTTGAGGCCAGCGGCTTTCCGCGTAATCGGGTGTTGGGGATGGCCGGGGTTCTGGATACGGCCCGATTCCGCACTTTCATTGCCCAGGAACTGGAGGTTTCGGTGGAGGATGTGCAGGCGTATGTGCTGGGCGGTCACGGGGATGATATGGTGCCGTTGGTGCGCTATACCACTGTCGGCGGCATTCCCATCAGCGAGTTGCTGCCGGAGGAACGGGTGGATGCTTTGGTGCAGCGCACCCGGCAGGGCGGCGGGGAAATTGTGGCTTTACTGAAGGCGGGGAGCGCCTACTACGCTCCGTCGGCGTCGATTGCTCAAATGGTGGAAGCCATTTTGCTGGACAAGAAGCGCATTTTGCCGGGCTGCGCTTATCTGGAAGGGGAGTTTGGTATCAACGGCTTGTGTGTGGGGGTGCCGGTGAAGGTGGGGGCCGGCGGTATGGAGCAGGTAATTGAGATAAAGCTGACGCCGCAGGAACAGGCGGCATTGAACAGTTCGGCGGCCAGCGTGCAGGAATTGGTGGAGGTGATGCGGAGGGCTAAAGGGGAGGGGGCCGGGTAGGAAAGTTGTCGGCGGCGCTGAAAGCCATAGCTTGGAAACGGGCAATCGTCCTGTTTCCGGTCTGTTTGACGGTTGCTTTGTTTCTATTCGGGGCGCGGCTGGATTTGCCGGCTCTGTCGCCCACGCTCTTGGCGGTTAATGGGGTGTTGGCCGTGGTGTCGGCGGGAGGGGCCACGGCGATTCTGATGATGGCGGGCTGGGGTTTGAGCCGGCTATGGCGTAAGAGCTTGTCCCGGGTTACACTGTTTACGTTGAGGCGGGCGATTATAGCCTATTCCAAGCCGGTGCAAGCCCATAGCATTGGTGAGCAAGAGGGAAGCGTGGTCATCAAATTACCCTTGGGCGCGGCTGGCGGCACATTGAGCGGTCAGAGAATTCTGGCGTCTAATGCGGCCACGGGGGAAGTCCTGGGTGTTGTCGAACCGGTGGAAGTAAGAGAGGCATCGTGCTTGTGTCTGGTTGCCGACCGTATGGATCGACTAGAGTTTTGGGAGGCACTGGAAGGCCGGAAGCGAAGGGATTTTTCTCCGCCCCAAGGAGTAGTATTTTCCCGAGAGATTCCTGATGGCTTTTGGGATTTTGCGGAGAAGGTTACTCTGCATTGGAGAGGGTAGTATGACGCTGGAAGGCAAAGTTGCGGCCATCCTCAACGAGCGGGAACTAGTGGTGAACTTGGGTTCTGAGGCTGGGGTGGCCGAAGGGATGAAGTTCAAGGTCGTGGAACCCAGCCGTCAGATTCTCGACCCGGACACGGGAGAGACCTTGGGTACTTTCGAGCGGGAAAAAGTCCGGGTGCGGATACTTGAGGTTAATCCCAAATATTCGGTGGGTAGCACCTATGAGACTTACAAGGTAACCGTAGGCGGTGGCGGGATACCGGATTTTTCCTACCTTTTTGGTCGGAGCAGGGAAGTTACCCGGATTCGCACTTTAAGGCCGGATGGCGGGCTTTATCTGGAGCCTATGGACGAGACCAAGAGTTTCGTCAAAATTGGCGACCCGGTGGTGCTGGTAGAGGATGGCCTCTAATTTTCGCAAGGGGGGAGGGCTGAACTATGGCTGAGCGCAATTTGCGGGAGATGGAACTTCTGGACAAGGCCGCCCGGTTTTTTCCGGCGGGGAGTTCCGGCAATACCAACTTTCCCGAGGCTCTCAAGTTTCTGGCCCGGGAAGGGCGCGGGTCGCACATCTGGGATGTGAGCGGGAATGAGTATGTGGACTGGCTGATGGGTTCGGGGCCGATGCTGCTGGGCCACGCGCACCCGGCGGTGGTGGCCGCGGTTACCGAAGCGGTGGGCCAAGGCAGCACTTTCTTTACCACCAGCGAAAAGGCGGTGCTACTGGCTGAGGAACTGGTTAGGGCGGTGCCTTGCGCGGAGCAGGTGCGCTTTACGACCAGCGGCACTGACGCTTGCTTTCAATGTATGCGGGCGGCCCGGGCTTATCGGCGGCGGGACAAGGTGCTGAAGTTCGAGGGCGGGTATCACGGCACCAGCGACTATGCTTTGATGAGTGTTACCCCGGCTCCGGCGGCGGCGGCCGAATTCCCCCAAGCGGTGGCCAATGGCGGCGGCATCCCCGGCGTCATTCAGGAGCTGATGCTGATTGCCCCCTTTAATGACCTGGAAACTACGGCGGCGATTATCCAGGCCCATCACGATGAGTTGGCGGCGGTAATTATTGAGCCGTTGCAGCGCATCATCGCGCCCCGGCCGGGGTTTCTGCAAGGGCTGCGGGAGTTGACCGAGCGGTATGACCTGCCGCTGATTTTCGACGAAGTGGTTACCGGTTTCCGGCTGGCTTACGGCGGGGCGCAGGAGTTTTATGGGGTAACGCCCGACTTGTGCGCGATGGGCAAGGTGATGGGCGGCGGGTATCCGCTGGCGGCGATAATGGGGAAGGCGGACCTAATGTCGGTCTATGACCAGTCGGCCGCGGCGGCGGATGACTATGTGAACCAGGTTGGCACGCTGAACGGCAATCCGATCGCCTGCGCCGCCGGGTTGGCGACTTTGGCGGAGTTGCGGCGGGAAGGGGCTTATGACCACATCCGCAGCGTTGGCGGCCGGGTGCGGCAGGGGTTGGTGGATATTGGCTCGGAGTATGGGCTGGAAGTGCAGAGCAGCGGGGAGGATGCCATTTTTGACATTTACTTTACCGACCAGCCGGTGCGGAATTACCGGGACGGCTTGGCGGCGGATGCGGCAATGCTGGCCCGGTTCAATACGGGGATGCTGGAACGGGGCGTACTGAAGGGCTGGCCGCAGAAGTTTTACCCGTCGCTGGCGCATACGGATGGGGATGTGGAGCAGACGCTTAACGCTTTTCGGGAAGTGGCACCGACGCTTCGCGACGGTTAGCGGGGGAAAGTCATCAGGAGGTTTGCTTTGTTGACTGGCATTCGGATTATCCTGCTCTTGCTACTGGCGGTGCTGATTATGGCCTGTAGCAGTAGCGTAGCCCCGGCTACGCCGGAGCCTGCGGCCACGACGGTTGCCGTAACGTCTGAGGTAACCCCTGCGGGGGAAACTGCCGTAGCGGAACCTGTAGAATCATCCGGCGATTTATACTGTAGCGCAGACACTCCATCCCTTTTCGAGAGAGACGAGTGGACAGAATATCAGCCGTGGCCGGAGAACCACCGAGTGGACTTAGCACCAATCCACTGGGCTACAATCCAGTTGCCGTCAGACCAGTGGGAAAATCAATACGAATCCGAAGGGTTTTCGGTTTATAGCCTGCCGTCCGTTGGGGCTGGGGACAATCAATGGTCGGCGGCGTTGATTTTTTACGGCTATTACGAGAGGACAGTTAGCGAGACGCTGGGTCTGACTTGGGAAGAGTTCACCCAAGAAAACCTGTTGGCCATCGAGGACGATGGGGACGCTGTACCGAACTATCGTCTAGTCCGACAGTGGATAGAGGAACCGAAACCACTACGACCTCTGCGATTATCGGGTGCAAATCCCGGAAACTTGCCAACCATACAGGACCACCGCGCAGAGTTCCGGTACGGCGTGACTGGTGAGGAAGTAGAGGGATACGGCATGAGCAAGCGGATAGGTCCCTTCTACTATTTTATCCGACTCGACATCTGCGCCTACAACCGGAGCCCGGACCGGGAAGCGATTGTGAAGAAGCTGTTTGACAGCTTGGCTAACGGTAACTACGGGCATTACTGGTAACCGGCAACAAAAGCCCCGCCCTCGCTAACGAGGGCGGGGCTTTTTACTTTCCACCGCCGGCTTACCGATGCGCCGTCCCAACCAGCCCTTGCAAAGAATCCGCCGGCAAATCCCGCGTCAAGCGGTCCCGCATTTTAGCCAAAACCACCAACGGCTGCCACGGGTCCCGCAAGGCCGCCCCGGCTTTTTGCTAACCGGCTAACTGCGGGGTTCGTTAATCAGTATCAGCTCGACTAACAGGGCGTAGTGGCAGCCGAAGGTTTGCCCGGATTGGAGGGCGTGGTTGGTAAGATTTTGGAAGGTGTTGGCGGCGGCCGGGCCGAGGTTGTCGAGGTAGGCTTGATGTTGGCGCAGGGAGTCCATCCCTAGCTCCCAATAGCCGCTGACATCGATGCCATGGCTGGCGGCGGCCGGGCCTACGCCCAAGACGGCGGCAAAACGGACGCCGGGCCACGGGGACAAGCCTTCGTCGAGCAGTTCGGGGAAAATCCAGCGATTGCCGGCATCCCGGGCGGCGTCAAGGGTTGCCAAGCCTACGCTGCGGTGGTCAGCCATATTCAAGTGGCCGGAGACAAACTTCAAGTGGTAGTTCAGGGTGATAAGAACTTCGGGCCGATGGCGGCGGATGGCGCGGCTTAAATCCCGGCGCAAGAGCAACCCGTACTCGATGATGCCGTCGGGGTAGTTCAGGAAATCGACGGTACTGACGCCGACTACGGCGGCGGCGTTGATTTCCTCTTGAGCGCGCAACGGGCCGACTTGGGACGGGGGCATAGCGTCAATGCCGGCTTCGCCGCTGGAGACCATCAAGTAGATGACCTCTTTGCCTTGGGCAGTCCACTTGGCTACGGCACTGGCGCCGCCGTACTCCAGGTCGTCGGGGTGGGCGACGATAGCCAAGGCTTTCTGCCAGTTTTCGGGCATTGCCGGTATGGTAGGGGTTTCTTGCATTGACGCTCCGGTTTTCGGTCGGGATGGCGGTTCTAGCCGGCGGCCCCGACTTTCACGGTCAGAGGCTGGGTGTTCATAATGTGCTTTTGCAAGCCCAGTTCGCGGGGGGAGATGCCCATTGCCAAGCCGATTAGCTGGGGCAGGTGGAGGATGGGCAGGTCAACTTTGCGGCGGAGTTGGGCGGCGGCTTTGGGTTGGTAGCCGTCGAGGTTGAGGTGGCACAGGGGGCAGGGCGTTACCATAGCGTCCGCGCCCAGGTCTTTGGCTTCGGAAGTGTGCTTGCCGACCATAGCCATCGAGTTCTTTTCGTTGATGGTCAGAATGGGAAAGCCGCAGCAGCGGGTTTTGCCGGCAAAGTCCACTACCGTTGCGCCCAAAGTGGCGATCAGGGTTTCCAGAGAGGTTTGCCGTTCCGGGTGTTCCGCAATGTCAAGGGCTTCGGTGGGGCGGACGATGTAGCAGCCGTAGAAGGGGGCCATCCGTATGCCGTTGAGGGGACGGGTAACCAGGGCGAGGAGTTTGTCCAGACCGACATCCTCGATAAGGATCCAGAGGAGATGTTTGGGTTCGGCGGTGCCTTTATATTCCAAGCCCTCCTCGGCCAAGTGGGAGTTGATTTGCGCCAGGTACTCCGGGTCGCGGCGCATCCGGAGGTTGGCTTGGCCCATTACGCCCTGGCAGGTACTGCAAATGGTGAGGATGGGCAAGCCCATTTGCTCGGCTTTGGCGAAGTTGCGGGCGTTCAGGACATCGCCAAAGAGCTGATTTTTCTCTTGCAAGACGCCGGCGCCGGTGCAAGTCCAGGCAGGGATCTCATCGAGTTCGATGCCCAACTTCTGGCAGATGAGGCGGGCCGCCGGGTAGAGTTCCGGGGCCGCGCCCTGGGATACACAGCCGGGAAAGAAAGCGTACTTCAAGCTAATCCTCCAGGATGATGGCGGGTTATGGGGGGGACGGGAAAGGGCCTAGCCTTCCAGTTTATGGAAAAGGCGGCGGACATTTTCCACATTTTCGATATTTTTGTGAAAGAGGGGCGGCATTTTGCCGTGGGTGAAGGCGCGCCAGCCGACTGGGGCGTAGCTGAGCATTGCGCCAATGTTGGTGATGCCGCCAACGGATTTGATGGGCAAGCGCAGTTCGTCGAGGCGGCCGCTGTGGCCTACGGAGTCGGTAAAAGCGGTGGTGTGGCGCGCGCCGTTGTTGTTGGTAAAACCGGCGTTCACGGCTTGCTCGCGCAAAGCCATAATGCGGTCCATAGGGGCAACGCCCTTGGGGCAAGCCTGGACGCATTCGTTGCAGCGGGTACAGTCCCAAATGCCGGTGGCTTCGCTCAATTGCCGCAGCCGTTCCTGGGATACGCCGTTTGCGTCGCCGTCCCGGGGGTCGGCGGTGAAACGGTAGGCTTTGGCCAGGGCCGCCGGGCCCAGGAAGGTGGGGTCAACTTCCAGGACGGTGCAGTCGGAGACGCAAGCGCCGCACATAATGCAGGCGGTAACGCCGGAGAGATGGAGCATCGATTCGTTGGAGGCGATGTATTCCCCTTCGGGTTCGGGGCCTTGGGGCTGGAGATAGGGTTCAACGGCGCGGATTTTCTGCCAGAAGGGGTCGAAGTTGACGGTGAGGTCTTTGACCACCGGCATAACGCCGGACGGCTCGACGACTACGGAATCGTCGTCGGCGAGGACGCGGGAAAGGGGGGTTTTGCAGGCGAGGCCGGCGTGGCCGTTAATCCGCATGGCGCAGGAGCCGCAGATGGCGCTGCGGCAGGAGCAGCGGAGGGTCAGGGTGCCGTCCTGTTCCTCGCGAATCTGAATCAGGGCGTCGAGGACGGTGGCGTTGTCGGGCAGGGAAACGGCGTATTCCTGCCAGTAGCTTTCGGGCTGCTGGGCTTCCGGGTCGAAGCGCCGGACTTTTACAGTGACATCCATAGGGCTAATACTTCCTCACTTCGGGAGTCCACTTGGTGATGGTAACCGGCAGGTAGGAGACTTCGGGGCCGACTTCGCCTTTTTTGGCGACGATGTGCTTGAGCCAGTTGGCATCGTCCCGTTCCGGGTAGTCGGTGCGGGCCTGGGCGCCGCGGCTTTCCTTGCGGTCGAGGGCGCTGACGGCGATAGTTTCCGCTACATCGAGCATATAGCCCAATTCGAGGGCAAAGACCAGGTCGGTGTTAAAGATGCGGTTTTTGTTATGCACGGGGACTTGGGCGTAGCGGTCGCGCATTTCGCCGAGGTCGCGGATGGCTTCCTCGATGGTTTGATGGTCGCGATAGACGGCGACGTTTCGCACCATCGATTCGCCCATACCGAGGCGGATGCTGCCCCAGCGGTCGCCGTTGTCTGGGCGGTCGAGCATTTGCTGGATGCGCTGTTCCTCTTTGCGGACGGCGGCGGCTTCGTCAAAGGGGATGAAGTCGAGGTCGCGGCTGGCGGCGGCGGCGTGATTGCCGGAACGCTCACCGAAAACGATGGTGTCCAGCAGGGAATTGGCGCCCAAGCGATTGCCGCCGTGGACGCTGACATTGGCGCATTCGCCGGCGGCATAGACGCCGGGAATGGTGGTCTGGCCGTCGATGTCGGTTTTGATGCCGCCCATAATGTAGTGCATTCCGGGGCGGATCGGCACCGGTTCGCGCACCATATCGACGCCGGCCAGGTCAATGCCGATTTCGCGAATTTGGCTGAGCTTTTCGGTAATCAGGGCTGCGCCCAAATGGGTGCAGTCGAGGAATACGCAGCCGTTGACGCCGTTGCCGGCGTTGATTTCGGTTTGCTCGGCTCGGGAGACGACATCGCGGGAGGCCAGTTCCATCATATTGGGGGCGTACTTTTCCATAAAGCGGTTGCCGTCTTTGTCCCGGAGGTAAGCGCCTTCGCCGCGGGCGGCTTCGGAGAGCAGGACGCCGCTGCCGGCTAAGGTGGTGGGATGGTACTGCACCATTTCCATATCCATCAAGCCGGCGCCGGCGTTGTAGGCCAAGGCCATACCGTCGCCGGTAACGATAAGGGCGTTGGTGGAGGGTTCAAAGAGCCGGCCGCAGCCGCCGGTGCAGAAAATGATGGTTTTGGCGCGGATGGCGTGGATTTGGCCGGTGCGGATTTCGAGAGCCATTACACCGGCTACCTGCCCGTCCTCCATAATGAGGGAGGTAACGAACCACTCCTCGTAGCTGCGGACGCCGGATTTGATGAGCTGCTCGAACATCACATGGAGCAGGGCTTGGCCGGTGAAATCACCGACAAAGAAGGTGCGGGCGCGGCGCTGGCCGCCGAAAGCGCGGGTGCCGAGTTTGCCCTCGTCGTCCCGGTTAAAGGTAACGCCCATGTGTTCCATATCGATGAGGGCTTTGCCGGCGGAGCGGCACATAACCTCGATGGCGTCCTGGTCGCCGAGGAAATCGCTGCCCTTGATGGTGTCGTAGGCGTGGTCCTCCCAATCGTCGCCGCGGTCGAGGAGGGCGGCGTTAATACCGCCCTGGGCGGCGTTGGAGTGGCTGCGTACCGGATGAACTTTGCTGATTATGGCGGTGTTGGCGCCGTTGGCCCGGGCGGCGATGGCCGCGCGCATACCGGCCAAGCCGGCGCCGATTACCAGAACATCATGCTCCAGCATACCCTTTACTTTTCTCCTGATAGCCGGCTTGTTGGGGGACGCCGACCGATTTTTGCCGGGGATATTATAGTATCCCGGCAGGGATGCGGCTACTGCTCTCCGGCGGCGATAACTTGCATTGCCAACAAGAGGGCGGCGATGCTTTTGGCGTCCCGAATTTCGCCCCGGGCGATGAAGTCGAGGGTAGCGGGCAAGGGGACGCGCCGGGTTTCGACGATTTCATCGTAGTCCTGGCTCATGGGGTCGGGGCTGAGTTGGGTTGCCAAGTAAGCGTACATATACTCGTCGCACCAACCGGGGGCCAGATAGTAGCCGGCCAAGGGGCGCAACTGGCCGGCGGTGTGGCCGATTTCCTCGCGGAGTTCGCGCAGGGCGGCGGCTTCCGGTTCCTCGCCTTCCTCGATGCCGCCGGCGGGGACTTCCAGCAACGCCGCCGCCACGGACTTGCGGTACTGGCGCACCAGCACTACATTGCCGGCTGTGTCCAAAGGCACCATACACACCGAGTCGCAGTGTTCGACGATTTCCCGGGTGGTCAGGCGTCCGTTCGGCATCCGCACTTCATCCCGGCGGACGCTGAGCAGCTTGCCCTGGTAAATGGGCGTGGAGGCGAGGGTTACTTCGGTCAAGTCGGCGGCCGGTTGGGTGGGCGTTTGGTCACTCACGATGGCGATTCCTTAAAGGCCGGATGGGGGTTATTGGCCGCGGATGCTGAAACCGAGGCGGCGGGTGAGGGTGGCGTAGAAATGGCTGGGCGGGTTGGCGCGGAGAAAGCGGGCTTTCAGAGGGCTTTGTTCCACTTCCACCCGGTCGCCCGGCTCCAGGGTCAGGTCGAGGTAGCCGTCGACGCTTAACACGGCGTCTTGCGCGCCTTCCAAGTAAAAGCAGACTTTGGCGGTGGCGGACAACACCAGGGCGGCGGTCATTCCGACATGGGCGGCGACCGGTTTCAGCACCAGGCTGTCGGAAAGGGGGTCGAGGATGGGGCCGCCGGCGGCGAGACTGTAGCCGGTGCTGCCGGTGGCGGTAGCCAGGATGATGCCGTCGGAGCGGAGGGATGCCAGTTCAGCGCCGTCCACGGTGGTGCGGATGGTAACGACGCGGGAGACATTGCTGCGGGACAAGACTACATCGTTGAGGGCGTGAAAGGGGCCGGCGACGGTTTCGTCTGCCGTTGCGTCGCTGTTGCGGCCGCGGAGGATACGGGCTTGGAGCATATTGTGGGCGTCCAGCCGCATATCGCCGGAGTAGTAGCGGGGGAGCTTTTCGAGGGCGTCGTGAACCTGCAACTCGGTCATAAAACCGAGGCGGCCCATATTGATGCCAACGAGGGGTACTTGGCAAGGGGCGGTGACCCGCACGGCGCGAAGCATAGTGCCATCGCCGCCGGCGGTTATGACCAAGTCGGTGTCGGCTACTTGTTCCCGGAGGCTTTCCGGGTTTTCCGCCGGGGAAATCCAACTGCGCTGTTCGAGGGACAACTCGTTGACGATGGCGGTGCTCAAGTCCAAAGCCTCGGGGATGCTGGCGTTGTAGATGATGCCGACGGTTTTTATCGGAGTGGTCAAGCTGGAGACCCCATAGGGCAGAGTTTTGAGTCCACCGGGGTTTGGGAAAGGCAGTCTAGCATTGGGGGATGGGTGGTGTCAAATAGGCTATGCAAGCCTTAGCATCGTGGTTACTGCCCTTTCCGCAGCGGTCAGCAGGGGGCCGGGGGCTAGGCCCAAGGCTACCGTTGCCGCGGCGGCTATTCCCAGCATCACTTCGGTTAAGCGGGCGGCCGGACTTGCGGTGTCCGCCGGTTCGGGGTCAGTGCCGGTTTCAGCCGTTGTCGCCGGCGGTTCCGGGGGCGGTTGCAGGAACATTACCCGGATGATGCGGATGTAGTAGTAGGCGGAGATTACGCTGTTGATGACGCCGAGGATGGCCAGCCACGCCAAGCCGTTCTGCACGGCCGCCGTAAAGACATAAATCTTGGCAAAGAAAATACCGGTGGGCGGCGCGCCAATGAGGGCAATCAAGGCCAAGGCCAAGGCTATGGCTGGGAAAGGGGCGCGGCGCAGCATACCGGCGTAGTCCTCAATTTGGTCGCTGCCTATGCGCCGGCTGATGGCGATGATGGCGAAAAAGGCGGTCAAGTTGGCGGCGGTGTAGGCGGCCAAGTAAAAGAGAACGCTGCCGGGGCCAAAGGCGGGGTTGCCACTCCACCCGGCGCCGCCGGCAGCGGTTTCATATTGGGTTACGGCCGCCACGCCGACCAGGATATAGCCGGCGTGGGCAATGGTACTGTAGCCGAAAAGCCGGCGGATGTTGCTTTGGGTGATGGCGACCAAGTTGCCCAGGGTCATAGAAACGGCCGCCAGTGCCGCCAAGGACAAAGACCACTCACCGGCTACTTCCGGAAAACCGGTATAAATTACGCGCAGCAGCAGGGCAAAGGCTACCGCTTTGCTGGCTACCGACAGGAAAGCGACCATCGGGGTGGGCGCGGCTTCGTACACATCCGGCACCCATGTATGGGAGGGTACTGCGGACAGCTTGAAGGCAATGCCGACGGTAACCAGGACGATGCCCAGCAGCAGGGCGTAGCTGCCAAAGGGCAAGCCCGGGTCGGCATTAGTTTGCCCGATGCTAACGGCGATTTCCGATAAACTGGTGGCGCCGGTATAGCCGAAAATCAATACCATCCCGTACAAGGTCAGGGCGGAGCTGATAGCGCCGATAATCAGGAATTTCATCCCGGCTTCGCCGGAGGGAGTGTTCCGCAGGAAAGCGGCCAAGGCGACCAAGGGCAGGGTAGTTAATTCCAAGGCGACATAAATGGTTATCAATTCTGTTGCTGATGCCAAGAGCATCATTCCACTGGCCGATAGTAGCAGCAGGCCGTAGAATTCGCCGGTCAAGCGGGTAAGCCGGCGGACATAATCGACGGAGGCCGGTATGACCAGGGCGGCGGCGGTGATGACCAACAGGTTAAAGAATATGCCGAACCGGTCCACGGAAAGGCTGGCGGACAGGATGCTGTCGGCGGGCGTCAAATTGTTCAGCCCGGCGCCGCCGGAAAGGCCGGCCAGAAAGTTCAGTTGCTCCAGTTGATAGAGCTGCGCCGCGGTCAGGGCCAGGGGCGCAGCCAAGCCGATAAAGGCTACGGCGGCCAGCCAACCCTTGCGGCCGGTCAGCAAGTCGAGCAGGATGACTAGGAGGCCCAAGCCGGCCATAGCCAGCTGCGGCGATACGAGGTACAGGTCTTGCAATGACATAAGCGCAGCCAGCCGTTAGCGGGAAACGCCCACCGGGGCGGTTGTCCCCTGGTTGATTACTTCTACCATTGGCGCAATGCCGGCGTTGAAAACTTCGGTAAGGATAGCCGGATAGACGCCGACCACGATAATGCTGATGACCAGTAGAGCCAGTGGCACCGCTTCGAGCAAAGAGGCGTCGGTCAACTCGGCAAACCGCTCCCGCGTCGGCCCGAACAAGGAACGCTCCAACATCCACAGGATATAGCCGGCGGCCAGGATGATACCCAAGACGGCAAAGGCGGTGGGCCAAGGATAAGCCCGGAATCCGCCAAAGAATACCAGCACTTCCGAGACAAAGCCGCTTAACCCCGGCAGGCCGAGAGAGGCGAACCCGGCAACGGCCAAGGCAATGGCCGCTAGGGGCATCCGTCCGGCCAGCCCGCCTAAATCGGGGATGTAGCGGGTGTGGGCTTTGTCGTAAATCAGTCCCACGCCGGCGAACAGCAGGCCGGTAATGGTGCCGTGGGTGAATAGCTGCATGGCCGCCCCGTTCAGCCCGGCGGCGTTCAAATCCCCGGCGGCCGTTCCTACCGAACCGATGCCGACCAGGACCAATCCCATGTGGCTGACGCTGGAGTTGGCAATCAGGCGTTTCAGGTCGGTTTGTCGGATGGTAACAATCGCCCCGTAAAGGACGCTGATGACGCCCAAGGCAATTATTGCCCAAGCGAAGGCAGTTACTTCTCCCGGGAACATCCCCACATTGACCCGCAGCAAGCCGTAGCCGCCCATTTTCAGCATTACCCCGGCCAGCATTACGCTGGCGGCGGTAGGCGCGTCGGTGTGGGCGTCGGGCAGCCAAGTATGCACCGGCCAAGTGGGGAGTTTGATGGCAAAGGCGGCAAAGAAAAGCCAGAACATCAAGCCCAAAGGCAGGGCGGCGCTGGCTCCGGTCAGCATTGAGCCCGGGGTCAGCAGCTGCGTCATATCAAAGGAGCCGCCGGGCTGGCTCAGGAAAAGGGCGATGATTGCCACCAGCATAAAGGCGCTGCCCAGGATGGTAAATATCAGGAACTTCATCGCCGAGTATTCCTTGCGGCCGGTGCCCCAAGTGGCGATGAGCATATACATCGGCACCAGTTCCAACTCCCAGAACAGGAAAAACAGCAGGAAATCCAAGGCGGTAAAGACGCCCATTACCGCCGTTTGCAGCAGGAGCAGCCAGATGAAATACTCTTTTACCCGTAGCTGGATGTGCCAAGATACGATGACGGCGCAGAAACCGAGCAAGCCGGTCAGCAGCACTAGGGGCGCGCTCAATCCGTCCACGCCCAAGAAATAACTGGCGTTCAGGGTTTGGCTGGAAATCCAGTCGAAACGGTCAATCAGTTGGAAACGGGCAGCCACGGCGCTGCGGTCGAAGAGCAGGAACACCACCAAGGAGAGCAGCAGGGTAATCAGCCCGATGGCAAAGGCAAAGGCGCGGATGACCCGGTCGCCACGCAGCAGGGTCAGGATGACCAAAGCTCCGGCAGCCGGCAGGAACACGGTAAGGGAGAGCAGTCCCGGTACAGCGTACATCCCGCTAACCTCGCAGTCCGGCCCCGAAAATCAGGTAGCCTACCAACATCAGCACACCGCCCAGAACTATAACCGCGCCGTAAAACTGCACTTGCCCGGTCTGAAGTTGGGCTAGCGGCCGTCCGGCGTTGCGAAAGACGCCGGCGGTAAAGTCCACCAAGCGGTCAACCCAATTGCGGTCGAGCCAGTCCACGGCTTGGGCCAAGGCCCGGTAAAAGCCGCGCCGCACCAGCCAATTCTCATACAGTTCGTCGGCGTAATACTTGCGGGTCAAGAGGGTATGCAACTGCGCCCCTTTGGTCAACGGTTCCTCTTGCCGCAAATCCAGCCGGCTGCGGGTTGGGCGGTAGTGGTACAGCACCCAAGCCAAGCCAATGCCTACCGCCGCTGTCAAAGTGGAGAGCAGGGCAATGGCAAAGTTGAAGGGCGGCGTTTCCGGCTGGTCGAACACTACCGCCGCCTCGATGTAGTGGCTGAACCAGTGGCCCGGAATGACGATAAAAGTTTTGACCCATTGGGGGTTTGTCAGGTAGCCGGCAACGATCGCCGCGATGCCGAGGCAAAGCATTGGGCCGACCATTACCCAAGGGGATTCCGCCCGGTGGACTTCCGGGGATACCGATGATGGAATAGATTCCCGCCGCACGGTCGCATCGGCTATTTCCTGCCGGCCGCCGCCGCGAAAGGTGCCGTGAAAGGTCAGGAAAATCATTCGGAAAGTGTAAAAGGCGGTCAGCAGCACGCCCAATCCCAACAATGCAAAGACCAGCATACCTACTTCCGACGCTACCGGCCCGCCGCTCAGCCAAACGCCGGTGAGGATTTCATCTTTGCTCCAAAACCCGGCCAAGGGGATGATGCCGACCAGACTCAGCCCGCCAATGAGGGTAAGGGCGTAAGTCCAGGGCATAACCCGGCGCAGTCCGCCCATATAGCGCATATTAAAGGTACCGCTGGCGTGGTTGACGCTGCCCGCCCCGAGGAACAGCAATGCCTTGAAAAAGGCGTGGGTAAAGAGGTGGAATAAAGCCGGCCCGAAAGCGCCCATCCCCAAGGCCGCCATCATATAGCCCAACTGGCTGACGGTGGAGTAAGCCATCACCCGCTTTATATCGTTCATCACCAAGCCCAAGGTCGCCGCCATAAAAGCGGTGAACCCGCCAATCAGGGCTACTACGGTCAAGGCTTCGCGGCTTTCCTGAAAGAGGGGGTAGAAACGAGCGACCAGAAAGACGCCGGCGGCGACCATAGTGGCGGCGTGAATCAGCGCGCTGACCGGCGTGGGGCCTTCCATAGCGTCCGGCAGCCAGGTATGCAGGGGGAATTGGCCCGACTTGCCGGCGGCCCCGGCAAAGATGCCCAAGGCAACCCAGGTCAAGGCCGCTCCGCCCAAGATGGCGCCGCCGGCGGCTATGGGCTGGGCTGCCTGCCAAAGGTCCGGGATGTGCAGTGGGTTGAGACCGGCAGCGGCAAAACGGTCGGCTTGGAAAAAGAGATAGATGATTGCCAGTAGAAAGCCCACATCGCCAATACGGGTAACGATAAAGGCTTTTTTGGCGGCCGCTGCGGCCGCCGGCCGGTCGTGCCAGAACCCGATAAGCAGGTAAGAGGATACGCCGACCAGTTCCCAAAAGGCGTAAAGCTGGATGATGTTGGCCGACAGTACCAGTCCGAGCATCGCCGCCGTAAAGAGGGCCATATAAGCGTAGTAGCGGGCTGCGCTGCGGTCGTGGCGCATATAGCCCAGGGAATAAACCTGCACCAGCAGGCTGACGCCGCTAACCACTACCAGCATAATGCCGGTCAGCGGGTCGAGGAGTAAGCCCATTTCGATGGTAGCGCTGCCTAAATCCAGCCAAGTATGGGGGGCAAAGTCCGGGATGCCGCCGCCGCTGTCCAGCAGGAACAGCAGCCAGAGGGAAAGGATGAACGAGACCGACAGGGCGGCAATCAGTATCCCGCCGCTCAAAGGCAGGGCGTAGCGGTTCAGAAAGGGCCGAACCACTAGGCCAATCAGCAGAAAGGCGGCCAGGGGCAGGAAAAAAACCGCCCATACCAGCGGTTCGGTAACCATCTACAGTTTCCTCAGTATCTCGTCGGCGACGTGTTCCCGGCCCTTGGGGACATAGATGCGGAACGGCTTCCGCTCGGCCCAATCCCGAATGTCGCCTTCCGGCAGGATGCGGGCGGGTAGCCCTTCCCCTTCGAGGACTTCCTGCCACATCTCCGCCGCCATCAGGTTGGGGGCGCGCTTGAACTCAATCCACATAGCTGCCTGGTTGCGGTCAGTGGCGCAGCCGGTTGGCTTCGCTCAGGTCGATGGATTCGGTGTTGCGGTACATTGCCAATACGATGCCCAAGCCCAGGGCAATCTCCGCCGCCGCTACGGTGATGATAAACACGGCAAAGACTTGGCCGGTCAAGACGCCGGCAATGTTTTCCCGCACGGCCAAGGGCGCGGCGTAGCGGGCCAAGGCCACTACCGTGAGGTTGACGGCGTTAAACATCAATTCCAGGGACATCAGCGCCACGATGACATTGCTGCGGGCCAAAGTGCCGTACAGCCCGATGGCAAAGATGATGGCGGCGACAATCAGCATACTTTCCAGGGACATCAGGGTTGCCCTCCCCGGCTGCGGGCTAAAGCCAATCCGCCGATAAGGGCGGCTAGTAGGAGCAGGGAAACCGCCTCAAAGGGCAGGACAAACCGGCCGATCAGCAGTTCAGCCAAGCCCGGCGGCGGGGCGGCCGCGCCATCCGCATTGGATTGGAAACCGGCCGCCGCTAAAGTTTCCGCATCGACGGCGCTGACCGCTTGGGTTTGAGCCAGGGCGGCCCGTTCCTGCTCCGCAATAGGGATGGGCTGCCAATCGGTAGCCAATGCGGTTACGACGAGGGCGGCCAGCAGCAGAGCCGGAAACAGCACGGCCGGCAGTTGCAGGCGGTTGGGCTGATTGCCTTCCGGTACATTGCGGGAGAGCATTATGGCAAAGATGAACAGAATGGAGATAGCCCCCACATAGATAAGCACCTGCACCACCGCCAGAAACTCGGCGCTGAGTAGGGCGAAAAACCCGGCTACGGCGATAAACACCACGGCCAGCAGCAGGGCGGAACGGAACAAGTCCTTAACCAGCACCACGCCCAAGGCGGCGCCGATGGCGGCGATGGCCAGTATCCAGAAAACAATATCCTGAAACAGCATTTAGGCTTTTTCCGCCCGGATTTCATTGTCGCCGCCGGGGTTGCCGTCAGCGTCGGGAGCGGCGCCGCCGTTAGCCGCTTGGGTGGGTGTCGGTTCCAGCCGCATCCCGGCTTTTTCCCGCCGGTGCCAACGCCAGCTTTCCCGGCCGACATCCCGCCATCCCAAGGGCGGGCCGCCGCGCGGGTCATAACCGACTTGGGATTCGCCCCGGGTAATCTGCCCGTCCCGGCTTTCCCGCCCTTCCGGGGGCATCGCTTCCAACTGCGGCCGAAACCAGGCACTGGGGCGTTTTTCGGCTTGCCGCAGCTGGTCAATGGTGATGACCAGGTCCTTGCGGCGGTATTGGCCTTCCTCGAAGCCGCTGCCCATAAACAGGGCATCGTAGGGGCAGGCTTCCACGCATAGCCCGCAGAACATACACCGCTGCAACTCGATGTCAAAGACTTCCAAGCGGTACTTGTCCCCTTGGGGAATGGCCGTCTCGCTGGGGCTGGTCACGATTTTGATGATACCCAGCGGGCAGTATTTGGCGCAGGAGGCGCAGCCGGTACAGCGTTCCTCGTACCAAGCAAACTCCTCGCCCCGGAACCGGGGATGCTGCTGCGCCCGCTCCTCGGGGTATTGGATGGTAAAGGGCTTGCGGGTCAGGTTTTTCAGCGTAACCAGCAGACCCTTGGCCATAGCCAAGCCGTACATTTCTGCTTACCTCAGTTGGCCTCAATAGTGGATACGCCCGGGGCCAGCGGTTGGGCCGGGCGTCCGGGGGCAAAGGATACCCGGCGGCTAATCAACCGGCCGAACAGGGCGATGGCCGCAATAGTAACCGCGATGTTTATGCCGGCCATTATACCCAAATCCCCGGTGGACAACCGGCCGGCGGCGTCCCGCAGGAAAAAGACTTCCAAGCTGACCGCCAGCAGGTTAATCAAGCTCAACGGCAGCAGGAACTTCCAGGAAAAAGCCATTATCTGGTCAATCCGCAGCCGGGGGTAGGTGGCGCGGATCCAGATGAACACGAATACCACCGCGCCGGTCTTGATCAGGAACCAGAGCCAGCCCAAGTATTCGGACTGGGGCCCAGCCCACCCGCCGAGAAACAGGGTGGCAATGATGGCGGAAACTACGGCGACGCCGCCGAACTCGGCGGCTTGAATCAGCGCGAACTTGATGCCGCTGTATTCGGTATGGTAGCCGGCAATGATTTCCGATTCGGCTTCGGCTACATCAAAGGGCGTGCGGTTCAATTCGGCGGACATCCCGGCCAGAAAGACCAAGAAAGCCAGCGGCTGCACCAGCAGGAAAGGCAAACCTTGGGCGGATACTATATCGCCGAGGGACATTGACCCGGCGACCATCACCACGCCTAGCAGGGAAAGGACTACCGGCACTTCGTAGCTAATCAGCACGGCCACGGCCCGGGCCGCGCCGAACATTGCGTAGCGGTTGTTGGAGGCCCAGCCAGCCATAAAGATGGCTACGGTCGTTACCGAACTGATCGCCAGCAGGTACAGGACGCCGACATTCAGCCCAGCCAAAGCCGTATCCCGGGCAAAGGGTATCACTGCCGTCATCAGGATGAGCGGCGCAATCATTGCCACCGGCACCAGGGCAAAGACGATGCGGTCGGCGCCGGCCGGGGTCAAGTCCTCTTTGGTTAGCAGTTTGACCAGGTCGGCGATGGGTTGCAGCAAGCCGAAAGGCCCCCAACGGTTGGGGCCAACCCGGTTCTGAAAGCGACCCAATAGCCGCCGCTCGGTCCAGGTAATCACCGCCGCGCCCAATAGTACGGCGTTGACCAGGATAAAGATGATGACCAGCCCGGAGATGACATAAGCCATCCAGCAGGGCAACAACAACCCGGCCCCGTCATAAATCAGGCGGTAAAGGCCGTTGGCGTAGAGGATGTTGTCGGGAGACAACTGACAGTTCACCGGTCAACCTCGCCCATATTGATGTCCACGCTACCCAGGGAGACAATCATATCCGCCAGTTTCCAGCCTACCAGCAGGTGTTCGGTAACCGTCAAGTTAAGCAAAGAGGGAGAGCGGATTTTGCAGCGATAGGGGGCAACGCCGCCATCGCTGACCAAGTAAAAGCCCAGTTCCCCCTTGGACGCCTCGACCCGCCCGTAGGCTTCGCGCCCGGCTTCGGGCCGCAGTACCAGGGGCAAATCCAGTCGCACCGGGCCGGGTTCAATCTGCGCGATGCACTGGCGAATGATGCGGAGGCTTTGGTGGACTTCCTGCATCCGCACCCAAAAGCGGTCGTAGTTGTCGCCGTTGACGCCTACCGGCACCTCGAATTCCATTCGGTCGTAGGCGTCATAGGGTTCCTGCTTGCGCCAGTCCCAGTTGACGCCGCTGGCCCGCAGTACCGGCCCGCTGACCGAGCAGTTGATTGCCACTTCCGCCGGCAGGGGGCTGACGCCCCGGGTTCGCATCATCAGGATTTCATTTTCCAGCAAAAGTTGCTCGATTTCGGCAAACTCGACAGCAAAGTCGGTGAGAAACCGCTCCAAAGCCGGCCAGAACTCCGGGGGGGCGTCGGCAAAGACGCCGCCGGGGCGCATATAGCTGACGGTAATGCGCGCCCCGCACAGCATCTCGAAAAGCTCGAGGATCCGCTCCCGGCTGCGGAAACTATACATCAGCGGCGTCCCCAGCGCGCCCAACTCCTGCACAAAGAACCCGACGGCAATCAAATGGCTGGCGATGCGCTGCAACTCGGCGGTCAAAGTCCGCAGGTACTTGCCCCGAGGAGGCGGCACCACTTCCAGCAGCTGCTCTACCGCCAGGCAGTAAGCCTGATTGTTAATCATCGAGGAAGTGTAGTCCAGGCGGTCGGTGAGGGTAACTATCTGGACATAGTTGCGCTCCTCGGCCAGCTTTTCGGTGCCGCGGTGCAGGTAGCCGAAAACCGGTTCCACCTCGACGATTTCCTCGCCGTCAAAGGTAATCCGCACCCGAAACACCCCGTGGGTGCTGGGGTGCTGCGGCCCCACATTGACGGTCATCGGTTCAGTACGCAGGGTCATAACACTTCCGGCTGGGCGGCCCGGCCTAGAGGAAATCCTTACGCAGGGGATGGCCGGCAAAGCCTTCCCACAGCATAATGCGTTTCATATTGGGGTGTCCCTCAAAGCGCACTCCCATCAAGTCCCAGATTTCCCGTTCCTGAAAGTCGGCACCCCGCCAGATGGGGTACACCGACGGCGCGGTCAATTCCTCCCGCCCGTACAGCCGGGCTTTCATTACGGCGGTGTGCCGGCGGCGCAGGGAAGTCAGGTGATAGACCAGGTCAAAATACTCGATGAAGTCCACGGCGCTGACCGAATTGAGAAACTGAAAGTCGAGGGCCGGGTCATCCTTGAGCAAGGCGGCGGCGGCGGCCAGTTGGTCGGGATTGACCCAAACGGCGGCGGCATCGCAGCCGGCTACCGCGTCCGGCAGGGCGGCGGTCAGCTTGGCGGACAATTCCGGCCCGGTCAGTTCCGGCAATGCCATCAGGATTGCCCGTTCCCGGTGATTTCCGGCGCGGCCGGCTTGCGGAGGTGCTGGTACTTTTTTATCTTTTCGTGGAGTTCCATAATGCCGTAAAGCAGGGCGTCGGGACGAGGCGGGCAGCCGGGGACATAGACATCCACCGGGACGATATGGTCAACGCCGGGTACGACGCTGTAGGAGCCATAATAGGGGCCGCCGCTGGTGGCGCAGACGCCCATAGCGATAACCCACTTGGGGTCGGCCATCTGGTCGTAGATGCGCTTGATGGGGGGCGCCATTTTCCAGGTAACGGTGCCGGCTACAATCATCAAGTCGGCTTGGCGGGGGGAGGCGCGAAAGGCTTCCATTCCGAAGCGGGCAATGTCAAAGCGCCCCATCGCCGTAGCCATCATCTCAAAGGCGCAGCAAGCCAAGCCGAAGGAAACCGGCCACAGGGCTGACTTGCGGCCCCAATTGACTAAGGCATCCACGGAAGTAACCAGCAAGTTCTGCTGCAAGTCCTCCGGCACTTCGATGGACGGGGTTTCCAGAGGAGCGGCGGAGACCGCTATCAGGTCGTTGACCGTATTGCCTTCGGCGCGGTCAAGCTCCCAAGTGCGGTCTGGCAGCGGCTCACCGGTTTGCGGCAAATCCGGCATTTCAACCCGTCCTTAACTGCCCCATTCCAAATCCCGCTTGCGCCAAGCATACGCCCAGCCGACCAGCAGGATGGCAACGAATACGCCCATCTCAATGAGGGCGAACAGCTCCAAGCTGATGAATTTGGTAGCCCAAGGGTACAGGAACACCACTTCCACGTCGAAGATGACGAACAGGATGGCGTAAAGGTAGTAGCGGAAGTTAAAGCGGTTCCACGGGCCGCCGATGGTTTCTACCCCGCACTCGTAAGTCTCCAGCTTGACCGGCGTCGGGTTCTTGGGGCGGATGCCAACCCGGGAAGCCAGCCAGGACATGGTGAGCATACTGACCGGAACGGCAATGGCGACTACCGCCAGAATGGCGATCAGCCCATACTGCCGAAAGTAATCCTCAAGCATACTTTTTTGTTGAACCTCGCTGGCGGTTGTGCCGGGTGATTATACCACACGGCATTGGGAGCGGATTAGAGAAAGGCGGCGGAATTCAGAGATTGGGTCGGGCAGTGGCTAACCGGGGCAAGCGCCATTAGAATAAACGACTAGAATGAACGCCTAGAATATACGCCGCAGTATTACTGTAAAGGCAAGGGAAACTGGGATGAAACCGGCCAGCCGGTACATTGCCGCCAACGGCATAAAACACCACTACCTGGAATGGGGCGACCCGGCTAACCCGCCGCTGCTGATGCTCCACGCTACCGGCTTGTGCGCTGCTCCTTGGCAGCCCATCGCGCAAGAGTTGGCCCGGGATTACCGGGTACTGGCATTCGACCAGCGGGGGCATGGGGATACCCAACCCTCGGACCGGGGCTACAGTTTCGAGTTGGCGGGGCAGGATTTGGCGGAAATCATCAATTCTATGGGGCTGTCCGAGTTAAGGGTAGTGGGCCATTCCTCCGGGGGGTTGGCGACTATTATCGCTGCCGCCCTGCTGCCGGGGCGCATTGAGCAGGCGGTGTTAGTGGAAACTCGAGTTGGTGAAAGCCCGGCTAATGCGCCGCCGGGGGAATTGAAGCAGCGGGCGCAACGCACCCGGTTGAAGCGGGCAATTTGGGAAAGCCGGGAAGCGATGGCCGCCGCCTACCGTCCCCGGGCCGCATTTAAGGATTGGCAGGAAAGGGCTTTCAATGCCTTTATCGAGGGCGGCGCTCGGCTGCTGCCCGATGGACGCGTCGAGTTGAAATGCCCGCCGGAAGTGGAAGCGGTATTTTACGAACAGCGGGATGAACTACCGGTATCCCGCTATCTCCAGGGATTGACCGGGGATTTTCTGCTGCTGTTGGGCAACTACCCCGGCGCGCAGACTTTGCCGGATACCGGCGTCCGCCGCTTTCAGGAATTGGTAGCCGGGGCGCGGGTTAAGCCGATGGGCATGGGCAGCCACTTCCTGCCGCTGGAACATCCGGCGGCGGTTTTGCGGGAAATCCGCGCTTTTTTCAATCCTGAACTCGAGGCGGCTGATGACTGAAAACGGCAATGCCAATGCCGCCGGGCAATTCGGCCCGTTGGCCGGCTTAAAGGTTCTGGATTTGTCCATTATCGTGGCCGGCGGCACTGCCAGCAGCTTGCTGGCTGACTTTGGCGCGGAAGTGGTCAAGGTGGAACGGCCCGGCGGCGGCGACCCGCTGCGGAATTGGGGGCCTTTCGTCAACGGCGTGTCCCTGTGGTGGAAAGTCCATTCCCGCAACAAGCAGTCCATTACCCTCGACTTGGGACGCGCCGAGGGGCAGGAAATGCTGAAAGCCCTGGCCGGGCAAGCCGACTTGCTGATTGAGGGGTTTCGTCCCGGCACTTTGGAGCGGTGGCAGTTGGGGCCGGAGGATTTGCGCTGGGTCAACCCGGGATTGGTCATCCTGCGCTACTCCGGTTTCGGGCAGACCGGGCCGTATAAAGACCGGCCCGGCTTTGGCACTATTGCCGAGTGTATGAGCGGTTATATCGGAATGACCGGCTTTCCCGATACGCCGCCGGTCTTGCCGCCGATTCCGCTGGCGGATGAAATTGCCGGGGTTTTCGGGGCCTTGGCCGGGATGATGGCTTTGTATCACCGGGATACCGCCGCATTCGGGGAAAGGGTTGGCGGCGAACCCCGGCCGGGTCAGGTTATCGATGTCAGCCTCTTTGAGCCGCTGTTTCGGTTGTGCATTCCGCATATTCCGATGTATGACCTGCTGGGCATTGTCCGGGAACGGGTGGGCAACGATTTTCCCGACGCCGCGCCGCGGAGTCTGTACCGCACCGGGGATGACCAATGGCTGGGTTTGTCGGCTACTTCCCAAAGCACTTGGGAACGGCTGGTGCAAGCTATGGAGTTGCCGGAACTGCTGGAGGATGAACGGTTTAAGGACAACGCCGCCCGGTTGGAAAACAAGGATGCCCTGAACGAAATTCTCCAGTATTGGCTGGGGCAGCGTTCCTTGACTAAACTGCTGGAGCAACTGGTGCCGGCCGGCGGCGTTGTCGGCCCGGTCTATAACAGCGCGCGAATCGTCCAAGACCCTCACTATCAAGCCCGGGAGGATGTGCTGGCAGTGGATGACCCGGAATTGGGCAAGACGCTGATGCCGGGTATCATCCCCAAGTTCAGCCAGACTCCCGGCGCCGTCCGGTATGCCGGCCCCCGGCTGGGTGAATATAACCGGCAAGTATATGGTTCTTGGCTGGGCTATGACGGGGAAACTCTGCGGGAACTGACGGCTAAGGGAATTATCTGACGCCGGGTTAGCCCGGCCTGTTCCCGCCGTATAAGGATACGCTTTGACTGAATCCAAACTGCTTATCGCCACCCATAACCCGGGCAAAGTGCGGGAATATCGGGAGTTGCTGCGGGATATTGACTTGCCGTTGGTATCCCTGTCGGATGTGGGCATTACTCAAGAGGTTGCGGAAACCGGGCTTACCTTCGCGGAAAATGCTTGGCTTAAAGCCCGGACTTATGCCGCCGCGTCCGGGCTGCTTACCTTGTCTGACGACTCCGGGTTGGAAGTGGACGCCTTGGGCGGCGCGCCGGGGATACACTCGGCCCGCTATGGCGGCGACGCTTGCGCTACTGATGGGGAGCGGGTGAATCTGCTGCTGGCAAACCTGCAAGGGGTGGCGTGGGAGCGGCGCACCGCCCGCTTTCGCTGCTTTATTGCGCTGCATCATCCGCAAGGGGCGGAGGCTTCGGTAGTAGGGGCCGTGGCCGGGATGATACAATATGCTCCGCAGGGCGCTGACGGCTTTGGCTATGACCCGGTTTTCTATCTGCCATCCTTAGGGCGAACGATGGCGCAATTGCCCTTGGCGGAAAAGAACCGGATCAGCCACCGGGCGGATGCCGCCGGCCGGGCGGTACCGGCGTTGCGGCGGCTTCTTTCATCTTTTGCTTCCTGACTCTCTGACGGATACTGCAATGGCAGGAATTACCGACAGCTTTAACCGTCCCTTGCGGGACTTGCGGATTTCGGTTACTGACCGGTGCAACTTTCGCTGCGCCTACTGTATGCCGGCCGAGATTTTCGGGGAAAGCTACCAGTTTCTGCCCAAAGGGGAAATCTTGACCTTTGAGGAAATTACCCGGCTGTCCCGCTTGTTTGTCGGTTTGGGCGTCAACAAACTGCGGATAACCGGCGGGGAGCCGCTGCTGCGTACCAACCTGCACCGTCTTATCGCGATGCTGGCGGCCATTGACTCCGCCTTGGATTTGACGCTGACCACCAACGCCTATTTGTTGCCGCAGCAAGCCCAGCAGCTGAAAGACGCCGGTCTCCAACGGATAACCGTCAGTCTGGATACTCTTGATGATGCTATTTTCCGGGAGATGAACGGCCGGGGCGTTCCGGTGCAGCGGGTTTTGGAGGGCATCGCCGCCGCCGCGGCCGTGGGCTTGTCGCCCATCAAAATCAACGCCGTAGTGCAGAAAGGGGTCAATGACCACACCATTGTTGACTTGGCCCGCCATTTCCAAGGCAGCGGCCACATTGTGCGGTTCATTGAATATATGGATGTGGGCAACCGCAACGGGTGGAAGTGGGATGAAGTGACGCCGGCCGCCGAAATCATCCGCCGCATTGACGCCGAGCTGCCCCTGGAGCCGCTGGAAAGCAACTATCGGGGGGAAGTGGCTAACCGCTACCGCTACCGGGACGGGACGGGCGAAATCGGCGTTATCGCATCGGTAACCCAGCCCTTCTGCGGCGACTGCACCCGGGCCCGACTGTCCACCGATGGGAAACTCTACACTTGCCTTTTTGCCGCCGATGGCTTGGACTTGCGGGGGCCGATGCGGGCCGGGGCTTCCGATGGGGAATTGGTTGACCAGATTATAGGCGTCTGGGGCCGCCGCAGCGACCGCTACTCCGAGGAACGGACGGAACTGGCCCCTTTGCAGAACGACCGTCCCAAAGTGGAAATGTATCAGATTGGCGGCTGATTTAACCCGGACTCTCCAGTAAAGTAGCCATCGGAGGTTTGGAACTATGCTGAATCGCGACCGGGCATTGCAGGCATTGCAGGAGGAAGTGGACGAACTGCGCCGGCGGATCCGGCTGCTGGAGCAGGGCGGGCAACTGTCAGCGGCACCGCCAGGGACTCCGGTAGAACCGGCAGCGGCAATGGCTCCGGTAGAACCCACCGCGGCCGTTGCGGAAAGCGGCATCGGGGATTATGTTGCCGCGCGCCGGGGCAACCGATTCAAGTCCTATCACTACCGAGGCTGCTACCACACCCGGCGGTTCCTGAGGATAGCCGGGGGTTTCCGTTCCTACCCCACCCGGGAAGCGGCGGCAGCGGCCGGCTACAAACCCTGCCGGCGGTGCGCGGAGGATGGCGCTGCCACCGTCGGCTATATCGCCAGCAACAAGACCCGGGGCGCCAAGACCTATCACCTTCGCTCCTGCCGTTACGCTCCCCGCATTATGGCTTCCGGGACTGACTTTCTCGAGTTTGCCGACCGGGCGGCAGCGGAGGAAGCCGGTTACCGGATTTGTGAGCGTTGTATTATCTAGCCGCGGGTTGCGCCGCCCGCTAAACCCGGGAAAGTCCGCTTGATTGCCGGAGTCCGTTGCTATGACTAACTTTGATGCCCCCGTTGACGCCGCCGCCGGCCCGCCGGCCGGACAATCCTTGACTCACCTCGACGAACAGGGCCGCGTCCGAATGGTGGATGTGGGCGGGAAGCCGGTTACTGACCGGGAAGCGGTAGCTAGGGGTTCGGTGCTGATGCAGCGGGATACCCTTAACCGGATTCAAGCCGGCTTGGTCAAAAAGGGCGATGTGCTGACTATTGCCCAACTGGCCGGCATTATGGGGGCCAAGCGCACCGCCGAACTGATACCCCTGTGTCATCCTTTGCCCTTGAATAAAGTGGATGTGGAGCTGGAACTCGACGCCGCCCAAAGCCGGGTGAACATAACGGCTACGGCCAGCACTTCGGGCAAAACCGGCGTCGAAATGGAAGCCCTGACCGCCGTAACCGTCGCCGCCCTGTCGGTGTACGATATGTGCAAAGCCGTTGACCGGGGAATGCGGATTAGTGAAGTGCGCCTCGTCCGCAAGCGGGGCGGGCAAAGCGGCGACATCACTTTGGAATGACCGGGGAATGACCGGGTTAATTGGTTTGCTATTGCCCCCGCCGCCGTAATTCCGCCGCCAGCAGTTCAATCGCTGTCGCTGCATAAACAATATACTCGGCGGCGCTCAACTCCGGCTCCACAAACTCCTCTACCTGTTCCGTTTCGGTAAAACCCGCGACGCCGGCTATTGCCCGCAAATCCAGTTGGCAGATGCGACCCTCCGGCGTTACCACCAGGCAGCCCAAATCCCGGGTCGGCGTCAAAGTCGGCTCTATCTCTACCGCCTGCACCGACGCCATTCCCATGAATGCGGGGAATGGGCGCAGTTGGGCGGCTAATTCGGCTAGGGTTTGGCTCAGGGCAGCCGCCGTTTCGTTCAGGGCAGATTGGGCCGCGGTAGCCAGTTGGTCGGCGGTTCTGTTTTGCTCGGTCATAGCAACATCATAGTGGCCGGGTGAGGGCAAGGCAAAGGCGGCCCGGAACGCCGCCCGGTCAATTTCCCCGACCCCGGCGCATTGACAGCTATACGCCGGCAGGTTTATTATAGATACCCCGGGAGAGGGCAAGGCGGCTGGCCGGCATCTCCCCCGGTGGCGACGTAGCTCAGCGGCAGAGCGGGCGCTTCATAAGCGCTAGGTCGTTGGTTCGAATCCATCCGTCGCCACCATCCCTAACCCTTTCCTCTGCTGCTATTCTCCCCCATTTTTTCCGGCAGGGGCCGTAATGTCCTTTTTTCGCATTCCCGGCTTAACGGCAGAACAAGCCAGCCATATCTGTATGACCCGGTGCCAAGCCGGTTGCTGCCGCGGCCCGCTGCTACTGGAGTTGACGGCGGCGGAAGTGGCGGATTTTCGGCAGCGGGCCACTGCGGCCGACATTGCTGTAAGCATTACCCGCCGACCCGACGGAAGCGGTTGGCTCCGTTTTGCTGACCATCCCGGGGAACGTTGCCCGATGCTGGACCGGGATACCTTTGCCTGCCGGATTTATGCGAACCGCCCCGGCCGCTGCCGCCGTTTCCCCCAAAGCAAAACCCCCGGCTGTGCCATATCCGGGGGCTAATTCCAAGGAAAAGCCGGGGCAACGATCACCTTTCCCCGTTGTCCATCTGTTCCCCCAATTCGCTGAGGAAACGCTCAATTTCCGGCGACAAGTTCACTTCCGAGGCACCACCGGCCGCCGCATCCTCCTCATCCTGTTGCGCGTCATAATAGGCTTCCATCTGCTGAATCAGTGACTTCAGCTCGGAATTGCGGTCCACGGCCGTGCTTAATTCCCGATACTGCCGTTGTCCCCGCCGCACCGGCGCCAGTTCCGGGGGGATATTCGCATAGACCGAGGCCAAGCACTCAATCATCCGCGAAGTGCCGGTGTAATCCTCCTCCAGTTGCAGGTATTGGGGCAGATGCACCATAAAGTTGATGGTCTCGATCCCCAGCCGGTCAATGCCGGTGGCAACCAGATTCATAATCGTGGTCGGACCCTGATAGTTGCTCTGCCGCAGCTTCAGGTTCGGCACCGCATTCAATTGCGGTACATTTCCCAAAGAACCGGTAACCAGCAGCGGCCGGGTATGCGGCACCGCGTCATACATTGCCCCTACCCGGCAGTACCGTTGCACCCCGAAATGCTGAATCACTTCCAGGATGGAGTCGGTGTATTCCTCGCTGCCGGCGTGGGGTTCCAGCAGGTGCAGAAAGATATAGTCCGGCCCTTCCTGAGTGCGGGCGTAGCGCAGGTAGCTGTTGGGGACGGTAACTTGCCGCTCCCCTTGCGCCAAGCGGATGTTGGGCCGGTAGCGGGTAAAGTCAAAGTAGTTCCCCGGCCGGGCCAGCTTGCCCAACTCCCGGGAATGGAGATGCCGCTCCAGCCGGCTCAAAGTCAGCGTCCCCACGCTGCCCACATCCACCCACGGGCGAATCATGGCAAAGGCGTGAGGGTCGCGCAGCTCCGGCAGCGGCTCAACCAGTTCAAAAGCTCCAATACGCATACCCCATATATTGCCAGAAAAGCCGCCGTAATTCAAGTGGCCGCGCCAACTTGAAAATCCCCGGTTATCCCCCTATCCTTGCCCTATGTCCCGCCCGCCCTCTGATGCCTTGTCCCGGCCGCGCCGCCGTCCCTCTGTTTTGACCCGGCGGTTAGCCGCCCTGCGCTACCCGGACTTTCGTACCTTGTGGCTTTCCACCGTCGCCAACCAGCTGGGTTGGGGAATGCAGCAGGTCTTGTTGGGCTGGCTGATTCTCGACATTACCGGCTCCGCCGCGATGGTCGGCGTCATCTACGCTGTCCGTTCTTTGCCCAATTTGGTGGTAGGATTGGCGGCCGGCTCCATCACTGACCGCTTCGACCGGCGGCGGATAATGCGCTACTCCTGTGCCGCCCTGCTCCTGTTGTCCCTGCTGATGGCGTGGGCTTTGTTTGACGGGCGGTTGACGGCGGAAATGGGCGGCTTGAGCCTGCTGGTCTGGCTGCTACTTCTTTCCACTTTCCTGATGGGGGTAGCCCAAGCCTTTTATATGACGGCGCGGCAGGTCTATGTTTATGACATTGTCGGCCCCCGCCGCGCGGTCAACGGCATCGCTTTGGTATCCCTGGCCCAATGGGTCGGCGGCATTATCGGCTCCCTGCTCACCGGCGGACTTATTGCCTGGCAGGGGCCGGCCTCCGCTTTCCTGGCTATGGGCTTGACTTATCTGGTTGGTGTAGCGCTGATGTATGGCTTGCGGCGCGCTGGGGCCGCCGCGCCGCGGCAACGGGAGCCGCTGCTGCAAAACCTGCTCAACTACTTCCGCGCCCTCAAAAACAACCGGGTGATGCTCAGCCTGATAATTTCTACGGCCGGCGCGGAAATTCTGGGCTTTTCCCATCAGGCGCTCTTGCCCATTCTGGCGGTGGAAGTTTTGGGCGTTGGGGCGGTGGGCTTGGGCTTGCTGACCGCCTTTCGGTTCCTGGGCAGCGCCTTGGGCGTCTTTGCCGTAGTGGGTTTGGAGCGGGTGCGGCGCCGGGGCTTGCTCCTCTTGACCGTCATTGCCCTGTTCGGCTTGGGTCAGATTATGCTGTCCCAAGCACCCACTTTCTGGGTAGCCGTGATTTTTGTGGTATTCATCAACCTGATGGCATCGGCTACGGACATTCTGCATCACGCTTTGATGCAGTTCAGCGTATCCAATCAGGAACGCGGCCGGGCGATGGGTTCGTGGATAATCGGCATCGGCGCCGCCCCCTTGGGTCAACTCGAAGGCGGCTACCTGGCGGGAGTCACCAACGCCCGTATCGCCCTCTTGGTCAACGGCGCTGCCCTTATTACCCTGGCCCTGCTGATGGGGGTAATCCTTCCTCGCCTGCGCCGCCTCTAGGAATCTTACCAGAATCCGGTATAATCCCCTTAACATAAAGCAAGGGGGCAGGGCAATGATTACCAAGTTTGACAGCCTGTACGCCGGCCATGTCGATATGGACAATGTGGGCTACGGCGGTACGGCGGTGAACGAGCGTTCCTTTTCCGACGAGTATTTGACCACGGCCTTTGACAAGGCGCAGGCCATTGCGGAAACGATGGACGCCGGCGGCTACGATACGCTGTGGATGGCGGAACACCACTTCCAACCCGAGGGGTACGAGTGCATCCCCAACCTGCTGATGTTGAATGTCCACTTGGCGCATTTGACGCGCAAGCTCAAGTTCGGCTGCGGTTTTAACATTGCGCCGATGTGGAATCCGCTGCGTCTGGCTGAGGATTTTGCTACCGCTGACATCCTGACCAACGGGCGGGTCATCTTTGGCGTGGGCCGGGGATACCATACCCGGGAAGTGGAAACCTTTGGCGCGCCGCTGCTGGATCAAGCGGCGAACCGGGATTTGTTCGAGGAACAGGTCGAGCTGATTTTCAAGTCCTTTAACCAGCGTTCCTTTGCCCATAAAGGCCGGTATTACACCGTGCCGCCGCAGGTGCCTTATCGGGGTTATCAACTGGAGGAGATAACCCTAGTGCCGCGGCCGCGCAACTTGCCGGTGGAGACTTGGCAGCCCATCCAGAGCGCCACGCCGCGGGCTTTGGACTTTATGGCAAAGCACGGCATCAAAGGGATGATTGGCGGCGGCGTTTCCGAGGGCGGCGCTATCTATGATGTCATCTCCGCCTACCGGGACGCTCTGGCGCGGCACGGTCGGGAGGATGCCCAATTGGGCGAGGATTTGAGCATTGGCTTTCACTTCTATTTGGCGGATACCCAAGAGCAAGCCATCAAGGAAGCGGCCAAGTATTATGAGGAAAACCTTAAAATGTTCGGTCCGTTGCGCTTGGTGCGGTCTTTGAGCGATGAGCAGATTGATGCAATGGGCGACCCGAAGCGCGCGCCGACGGCCGGCTTGCCAACTATTGAGCGGGCGGTAGAGCGGCAAGGTTTCCTCTGCGGGCCGCCGGAACTTATTATTGAGCAGCTGCAAGAACTCGAGGCAACTTACCCCGGTCTCGACCGGGTTGGAATGAGCCACCCGGTAGGGACGCCGCAGCGGGTTATCGTGGAGCAACTGGAGTGGCTGGCTAAAGAGGTAATGCCGGCTTTTACCGGCCGGGAAGCCCGGGTAGTGGAGCCGGTTCTGGCGGACTAGCCAACGGTTCAGTTAGCCGATAGGGGTTACTGAACCGTCCCGGCACCGCATCCAAACCCTTGTTCCCCGGCGTAAAAGCCGGGTAGTAACAGCCCCAACCCAGCAACAGCAAAGGCGGCGTGGGCAGTCAAAAATGGGCATTTCCAAAATCAAAGCCGGTTTGCCCTTGGCCGCCGCCATCGCCTTTATCGCTGCCTTGGTGGGTATCTTGTGGGCGTTTCAACCGGCGGCGGCTCCGACCGGTGCGCCGGTGTCAGCGGAAGTAACTCCGCCGCCCCAATCCACGCCTAAACCGACGCCGGTTCCGGCCATAGTTACCCCGCCGGGTACGGAAGCGGCCCCGGAATTCCGCGGCGTCACTGCTTGGCTCAACAGCGAGCCTCTTTTGATGGTGGAGCAGCGGGGCAAGGTGGTGCTGGTGGATCTCTGGACTTACTCTTGAATCAACTGCCAGCGTACCCTGCCGTATGTAAGGGACTGGTATGACAAGTACGCCGGCCAAGGGTTGGTAGTGGTCGGCGTCCATTCCCCGGAGTTTGACTTTGAGAAAAAAGAGGAAAATGTGCGGGAAGCCCTGCCGCGGCTTAAGGTAACTTGGCCGGTGGCAATGGACAACGATTTTCGGACTTGGCGGGCTTACAACAACCGCTACTGGCCGCACAAGTTTCTTATCGATGCTCAAGGCGTCATCCGCTTTCACCATATTGGCGAAGGGGCGTATCTGGAGACGGAATTGCACATCCGCAACCTGCTGACCGAAACCGGCGCCGATTTGTCGGCCATCCCGATCGGTGGGGTGGACAGCTGACGGTCGGGACGGGATACCAATAGCGCCGGATTATTACCGGTTTTCCCGTCATTCTCATTGCGCCAAGAATAGCGGTCAAGATTTATTCCCGCTTAACCCCATCAACTTGAGGAGCAGCCCAATTATGACTTTGCCCACCGCCGGGGAAGTTTCCCCGCTGATTCCCCGCAAACTGCTTTTCGGCAACCCGGATCGGGCGTCGGCCCAAATCAGCCCGGACGGGGCGCAGATTAGCTGGCTAGCCCCTTGGGAGGGCGTACTGAATGTTTGGGTCGCCCCGGCGGATAACCCGGCGGCGGCCCTGCCGGTTACCCGGGATACCGGGCGCGGCATCCGCTTTTACGGCTGGGCTTATAGCGGGGCGCAGATCATCTATTTGCAGGATGCGGGTGGGGATGAAAATTGGCATCTTTACGCCGTTCATCTGGAATCGGACGCTATCCTGGACTTGACGCCGTTGGAGGGTATCCACGCCCAGATTCAGGAAGTCAGCCCCAAACAACCGGGGCATATTCTGGCGGCCTTGAACGACCGGGACGCCCAATTTCACGATATTTACCGCATTGACTTGGCAACCGGGGAGCGCTCTCTGGTATTGCAGAATGACGGTTTTGCCGGGTTCGTTACCGATGCCGACTTTAAGGTGCGCTTTGCGGTGCGGATGACTGCCGACGGGGGCGCGGAGTATCTGGAAAGGGATGATAATGGCAGCTGGCAACCGTTCATCACCGTGGGGCAAGAGGATAGTTTGACTACCGGGCCGGTGGGCTTTGACCGTTCCGGAGAAACGCTGTTTTTGACCGACAGCCGGGGGCGGGATACGGCGGCGCTGCAATCGGTTCATCTGGCTAGCGGCGCTGCGACTATTCTGGCATCGGACGCCCGGGCCGATGTCAGCGATACCCTGACCCATCCCACGGAAAGGACGGTGCAGGCGGCGGCCTTTACCTACGAGCGCAAGGAATGGCAGGTATTGGATGCGGCTATTGCCGCCGACCTGGAGTTTCTGGATACGGTGGCGGAGGGGGATATTGAGGTGCTGAGCCGCACTCTGGACGATAGTTGCTGGATTGTGGCTTATCTGCTGGATGATGGGCCGGTGCGCTACTATCGCTACTTGCGGGAAAGGCGGGAAGCGCAATTCCTGTTCACCAACCGGGCGGCGTTGGAAGGGCAACCGCTGGTCAAAAATTACCCGGTTACTATTCCGGCCCGGGACGGGCTGAACCTGGTTTGCTACTATTCCCTGCCCCGGGAGGCGGACCCGGATAATACCGGCTTGCCGTACAAGCCGTTGCCGCTGGCTCTGCTGGTACACGGCGGCCCTTGGGCGCGGGATGAATGGGGTTACAACCCGGTTTTTCAGCTGCTGGCGAACCGGGGCTACGCGGTGTTGAGCGTCAACTTTCGGGGTTCTACCGGGTTTGGCAAGGGATTCAGCAATGCCGGCAATCGGGAATGGGGCGGCAAGATGCACACTGACCTAGTGGACGCCGTGCAGTGGGCGGTGGCGCAGGGCATTGCCGACCCGGAGCGGGTGGGCATTCTGGGCGGCAGCTACGGCGGCTATGCCGCGCTGGTGGGGATGACTTTCACCCCGGAAGTCTTTGCCTGCGGGGTGGACATCGTCGGGCCGTCCAACCTGATAACGCTGATGAACACCATACCCCCGTACTGGCAGCCGCAGATTGACCTGTTCACCAGCCGGGTGGGGGATTACCGCACTGAGGAAGGCCGGGCATTTCTGACGGAACGCTCGCCGCTGACCTATGTGGACAATATCCGCCGGCCGTTGCTGATTGGACAAGGGGCTAACGACCCCCGGGTCAAGCAGTCGGAGTCGGACCAGATAGTGGCGGCGATGCAGGAAAAGAACATCCCGGTTACTTATGTTCTTTACCCGGACGAGGGACACGGTTTTGCCCGCCCGGAAAACAACTTGTCCTTCTTTGCGGTAGCCGAGGCATTTCTGGCGGAACACTTGGGCGGGCGATATGAGCCGGCGGGGGATGATTTGGCCGGCTCATCGCTGACCGCGCCAGCCGGGGCGGAGTATGTGCCGGGGTTGGCGGCGGCCCTCGCTGAAGAGGAAGAAATTCGCCAAACTCCGATTCACAGGAGAAGTTTGCCCATAGGGTAGGGCCGTGATAGCCGGGGCCCATTTCACAGTTTCTAAATGAACTGTCTCTCCGAAGAGAGACAGCACTGATTTTACAGGTTCAACGCCGCCTCGGCGTAGTTCCTTTCCTTGGTGTAAATCTGGATGCGGTGGCGCACCGCCTCGGCCACAAACAGCCGGTCTTGGGCGTCAACCTTTACCGCAATCGGCCGGTTGAACCGCCATTCCACTTCCATATTGGTCCGCCGCCGGGCTTTGGCGACATCCGGGTTGGCGTCAATGTAATCCTGCGCCCAAGGGGAGGGCTGTTCGGCGTCCCCTACCAAGGCGGCGATAAACTTGCCATCCGGTTCGTAGATTTTGACCTGATGGTTGCCCCAATCAGCCACATACACATCCCCATCGGAATCTACCGCAACGCCGGTCGGTCGGCGCAACGCGCCCACGCCCTCGGCGGTGCCGCCGAATTGGGCTAGAAACTCACCCTGCGGGGAGAACTTTTGCGCCCGGTCATTTTTCCAGTCGGCGACATATACCGCCCCGTGCCGGTCAAGGCAGATCCCCCAGGGTTTGTTGAACTGCCCCGGCCCGCTGCCGTAACTGCCCCAAGCGGCGATAAACTGCCCGTCTTTGGTGAACCGCTGCACCCGGTTATTCAGGCTGTCCACGACCAGCAGGTTATCCTCTTGGTCAAAAGCCAGCCCCGAAGGGCCTTGCAGCTGCCCCAATTCACTGCCCGGGATGCCCCACTTGTGGAGAAACTGTCCGTCAGCGTCCATAACCGTGATGCGGTGCAGGTTTTCGTCAGCCACATAGATATTGCCGGCCGTGTCCAGTGCCAGCGCAGTGGGCCAGACAAATTGCCCGTCCCCCGTGCCGTAGCGGCCGATGTCGGCGATGAATTCGTGGTTCAGCCGGCACTTGCTGATGCGGAGGGTCAGTTCGTCGACGCCCCGGTTCAGCACATAAAGGGTATCCCCAGCGCCGAGGGCAAAGTCTTGGGGAACCAGAAAGCCGACGCCGGAAGTGGAATACATCCCGATACAATGGCTGAAGTCAAACACCCGCCCAGCGGCGATAGTGGTCAGCATTGCGCGGTCTCCTTTGCTGGATTGGTTGGATTGATGGGCTAATGGATTGTACGGCTACCGTCATTCCCGCGCCGGCGCGGGAATGACGGTATTTATTGGCAGGGCTCCGGTGGAACGGGAATAGCCGGCGGCCTACAGGAAGTCCAGTTGCTCGAACTGGCCGCCGACGATGGGCTTGGCGTCGAGGCCCAGCCACCGCTCGGCAAAGGTGGAGTAAAAGCCGCGGAAATCGTAATCGGGGGCCAAGTCGCCCTCAATCAAATCCGCGGCTTTCAGGGAAGGATATTGGCCGTACATACCGCCCTTGACCCGGTCGCCGATGGCAAAGGCTACGCCGCCGCGGCCGTGGTCGCAGCCGGTGCCGTTATCCTGCACCCGCCGCCCGAACTCGGTAAAGACGAGCATTGTTACATTGTCGGCGGCGTTATGCTCCCGCAGGTCGTCAAAGAAGTCGCTGATGGCCCCGGCCACATCGGTCCACAGCTTGGCGTGGGTGGGCAGCTGGTTAAAATGGGTATCGAAGCTGCCGTACTGGGTATAGAAAACCTGCGTTCCCAAGTTTGCCAGGTGAACCTGCGCTACGCTCCGCAGGCTTTTGGCGATGGGATTGTCGGCATACTCCACCGGCGACGAATACCGTTCCGGGGCGGTTTTGATGATGTCCGCGCCCTTGAGGGCATCCCGCCCGGTCTGCCCCAAGTAGTCCATCACCGGGCCGCTGCCGATAGCCGGGGAATAGACGCGGGAAAAGAGTTCCAGCATTCGCTCCCGTTCCGCCGCGTCGCTGATGGACGGAACATCGGTAAGGACGCCGTAGGAAGCCAGGTCGGAGACGGAAGTAACCGGCACGCCGCGCAGGGCCATGGCCCGGGGCAAACCCTGGCCGAAGTTGACGCCCTTGAGGACATTTTCACCGGCGGGATCCAGGTCGCGGATGACCCGGCCCAACCAGCCCTCGGTGCCAACCGTATCCGGCTCGCAGGTGTGCCAGATGTCCATCGAACGGAAGTGGGAACGGGAGGAGTTTTCGTAGCCGATGCCGTGGATGATGGCGAGGTTGCCCTGTTCCCACAGGTCTTTGACCGGGCCCATACTGGGATGAAAGCCGAGGTCGTCGGTGAACTGGATGATGTCCCTCTCCGGGATGCCCAAGTTGGGGCGGTAATCCCGATAGAGCGGGTCGGTGAACGGTATCACCGTGTTGAGGTAGTCGTTGGCGCCGGAGAGCTGCAAAACTACCAGCGCCGGGTCTTTTCCGGTAGCTACCATCAGGTTGTCCTCCTTTATGACTGCATGGGCCGGGGACTAATCCGAAAGGAGGTTAATCCCCGGTTGTGGTTCAAGGGTTCAGGGCAATCAGGCGAATTGATACTCCCGGGTGGCGGCAATCATCGCCAGCATTGCGCCGGCCCGCCGCGCGGATTCTTGGGCTTGTTCATCGGTATCCCAAGCAAGATCGCCGCCTTGCTGAGCTTGGGCCAGCAGTTCGTCGAAAGTGCCAGCGTCCACTTGCACCGGGCCAGCCAAGTCGAGGCAAGCGCGGACAAACTCGGCGGGGGAAAGGGCGCCGCGTTCTTTCAGCCCGGCAAGGATGGCTTGGACGCCGGGGAGGGAAGTGTCGGAGAGCAGTTTGGCGGCGAAGTTGACCCGGCGCACCAGCGCGCCGCCGTCAATCCATTCGGCGCCGGTGTGCCAACTTTCCACGCTGGGCGGGTTCATCAGTTCCTGCCCTTGCCAGTTGCACTCGAAAGCCAGCGCCGTAAAGCCGGTGCGCGGGGCGTTATAATTGCCGGCCAAGCGCGCCGTGCCAACCACCAGTTCCGCCGGGCTTTTGATATGGGCAAAGCGGGCCGCCTGGAAAAAGTCGGAGTTGAACAACGCCCGCAGGATGGCTTTGATGTCTGCTCCGGAGTCCAGATACGCCTGGACCAAGTGGTCAATGGCATCCGGGTCATTGGGCGGCGTAATGTTCCACGCCGGCACCTGCGGTTCATCGGCCACAAAGAAGTTGTAAAGATGGCGGGCCAGGAAACGGGCGGTATCCTCTTGCTGGACGATAATGTCGATGATGTCGCCGCCGTCGAAGTGGCCGGTGTGGCCGAGGAAATGCTTTTCGCCGTAGTCGTGGTCGCTGGGGATGAAGTCGAAGCTCCAGTAGAAGCGGCCCAAGGGCTGACGGGGCGGCTTGGGGCCGATCGTCCAGCCGGTAAAGGCGCGGGAAGCCTCTTTGATGTCATCCTCGGAGTAGTGGCCGACGCCCATACTGAACAACTCGAGCAGTTCCCGTCCCCAGTTTTCGTTGATGGAGCCGTAGTGATTGCCGTTGTTGTCCAGCCAGTAAATCATCGCCGGGCTTTGCGCCAACTGCACCAGCAGGTTGGGAAAGGTAGTCAGCCCCTCCCGGCGGAACATCGCGATTTGGGCGGAGAGTTCCGGCGGGTTGTCCACTTTGGAGTTGCCGGTGGCGAAAAGCTGATGCCAGAACAGCGCCATCTTTTCCTGCAAGGGCCAACGGGTGTTAATCATCCGATAGACCCACTCGGTCTGGGCGGCTACCGGGGCCAGGGAACTCTCGAATTGGGGAAAGTAGCGGACCAGTTCATCCTCGTCGATGCCGGGTTCCGGGCCGGGATTGAGGAGTTCCTCGACGGTGGCCGCGTAGCCTTTGGCGGCGCGCTGCTCCAGTTCGGCGCGGGGCGCGCCGAAGCCGGCGCGCCGCATCAGGTGCGCCATTAAAGCAATGTCGTCCGGGTTGGGCATAGTATCCCTCCTGCGTTCCGGGTCTCGATTTACCCATCATTATAAAGGGAAAAAGGGCAGGGGACAAAGGCGGGAAGGTTGGCGGTTTGGGAAGGATGGGGAAACGCCGCCAAATGCGGTTTCTCCATAGGGTAAAGAAGGGGCTAACGGGCGGCGGCCGGTTGAGCGGCCGGCTCATTGTCCCAAGGGCCGGGGAACTGGCCTTTCAGCCGGCCTTCGCCCATAAAGATGTTTTCCTGCCGAGGCCACTGGCTGCGGGGGAGTTCGTAGGAAACTTCGATGCCGTTGCCGTCCGGGTCGTGAAAGTAGATGCCGATGGAAATGCCGTGGTCGGAGATGTGGTCGATGGGGATGTTCTTTGCCTGGAGGCGGTGGTAGAACTCCTTGAGGTCGTCGAGGCTGCCCATCATCCACGCCATGTGGTTCAGCCCCACCTGACGGGTCTGGAGGCCGGGGGCGTCCGGGCCGACTTCGATGAGGGCGATTTCGTGGGACTGCTCAAGGTCCGCGGACATAAAGGCGGCGCGGCCGGGCATAAAGTCGTAGGTATGGAGGCCCAGCACATCGGCGTACCACTGCTGGGAGCGTTCCGCGTTGCGGACAAAAAGGTTCACATGGCCCAAGTATTGGGGTTTGTAGGTCATAGCGGCGCCTCCGGTATGGTGGATGGGGTATCCTTTAGTTAGGGAATTATATACTATTTCCCATAGGCTTTGCCGGCTTAACCGCAAAAGCGAAGTTTCAAGTTGTCCGGTAGCAGGGCATATAGTTCCCTTATAAAAGTTGCTATCAACGGGGGCAGCTACTATAATGCCGGGGGTAAGTTGATGTAGATGGTCCGGAACCGTAAGTTGACCGTTCTTGGGGGGACAGGAACCCTATTCATTATACGTTATCCATTTCCTGATTTTGACTGGAAGGTTGTTTATGGGTTGGAAAGCTCTGATACTCCCGGCCTTGGTGGCTCTTTTCCTGGCGGGGTGCAGCGGGAATACTCCGGCGGTGGCGCCGGCGGCGGAAGTCGTTGAAAGGGCGCCCGCCGCGGCCACTGTTGCGGCACCGGCGGTTACTGATGGCGCGGCCGGCGGCGGCTCTGTTTCGGGTACGCCGGGCGCGGCGGCTCCGGCCATCGAGGCGGTGCCTACGGCGGTTCCGGCGATGACGGTTGCGCCTAGGGAAGCGGTAGCGACTGCCGCCCCGGCGGCGTCCGGCGGCAATGGCGGCGGTGGTGATTTTGTTCCCGGCACCCGGCCGGCTAACAGCGGCAACGGCACGGCTACCGATGGCGGCACTTTGCGGTTGCTCTTTGCCGACCCGCCGACTTTGGATCCGCACTTGGCGGAGGACAGCCGCTCCGGCTTGCTGGTCAACGAAGTGTTCGGCGGGCTGGTAACTATTGAGCCGTTCAACTTTTCGGTGGCGCTGGATTTGGCGGAACGCTGGGAAATCAGCGAGGATGGGACTACCTACACCTTTTACCTGCGCCCGGAAGCCCGGTTCCACGATGGCAAGGCGGTTACGGCTCAGGATGTGAAATGGTCTCTGGAGCGGGTAGCCGACCCGGATACCCTTTCCCCGGTGGTGGATCAGTACCTCAGCGACATTGTTGGCGTTTCCGACAAGCTTAGTGGGGCCGTCAGCGAAGTTTCCGGCGTGCGGGTCATTGACGACCGCACCGTAGCCCTTACTGTTGACGCCCCCAAAGCCTATTTCCTGTCCAAGCTGACTTATCCCACCAGTTTTGTCCTCGACCAGTCCAATGTCGAGGGCGGCGAGGATTGGATTCAGGAACCTAACGGCACCGGGCCGTTCCGCTTGGCCGAGTATACGGTCGGCGAGACCCTGCGGCTGGCGCGCAACGAATACTATCACTTGGGGCCGCCGCATCTGGACGAAGTGGAGATGATTCTCAGCGGCGGGTCGCGGATGATTCTCTATGAGAATGATGAAATTGATGTGACCGGCGTGGGCTTGCCCGACTTGGAGCGGGTGTTGGATCCGACCAGTCCCTTGAACGCCCAGGTGAAACCCTATCCGGCCCGGTTCAGCGTCAGTTACATCGGGTTGAATGTGAACGAGCCGCCGCTGGACGATGCCAACTTCCGCAAGGCGTTGAACTTGGCCATCGACCGGGCGAGCATTGCGGAAATCGCCTACGAGGGGGCGGTGCGGCCGGCCAAGACCATCCTGCCGCCGGGCTTTCCGGGCTACAACCCGGACCTGGATCCCTACCCCTATAACCCGGATTTGGCCCGGGAACTGCTGGGCCAATCCAAGTACGGGGATGACTTGGACAACCTGCCGCGGATGACTTTGAGCATCACCGGCAGTTTCGGGGCGGCGGTGCCTTTGGGCTTGGAGGTAATCCTCAATTCCTGGCAGGAGGAGTTGGGCTTGCCGGTGGAAATTCAGCAAACGGAATGGGCTACTTTCCTGCAGGATGTGAACCAGAAACGACTTCAGATGTTTTCCATTGCTTGGGGGGCGGACTATCCCGACCCGCAGAACTTCCTGGACATCCTGTTCCACAGCGACAGCGAGGGCAACAACACCAGCTACAGCAATCCGCAAGTGGACGCCCAGTTGGAGCAAGCGGCGGTAGAACGGGATCCGGCGACCCGCCTGCAAATGTACCAGGACATCGAGCGGCAGATCCTGGAGGATGCCCCTTGGGTGCTGCTGTGGAACGATGAGGATTGGTACTTCCTGGTCAAGCCCCAAGTCCACGATTACCTGCTGCTGCCGATGACGATACCCAAGTTCCGCTACATCTGGATGGAGCAGGGGTAGCCAAGCGGCCCGGGGCAAGGGGAGCAAAGCGTGGGTACTTACATTGCGCGCCGGCTGCTGTGGGTGCCGGTTCTGTTGCTGATTACGACCTTTGTTACCTTTGCCTTGGGCCGCTTTGGGCCGGGCGACCCGGTGGAAATCCTGCTGGGGCAGCACTTCAGCGAGGAAGTGGCCCAGCGGATTCGGGCCGTGCAGGGGCTGGATGACGACATTGCCACCCAGTATGTCCGCTACTTGGGGAATGTCTTGCGGGGGGACTTCGGGGAGAGCTACCAGTACCGGGGCCGCAGCGTAACTGAATTGCTGAAAAACCGCATTTGGGTCTCGGCTCAGTTGAACCTGGCGGCTTTTATTATTGCGATGAGTATAGGAATTCCTGCCGGGCTCTTTGCGGCTTTGCGACAAGGTTCTTGGTGGGACAGCGCAACCGTTTCTCTGGCCCTAGTCGGTCAGTCCATGCACTTGTTTCTGACCATCCCCATTGCCTTGTATATCTTTTCCCTACGCTTGGGCTGGCTGCCCAGCCACGGCTGGGACGGGTTCTTTTCGACCACTACCATTATGCCGGCTTTTCTGTTGGGTATCCCTGCTGTTGCTGGACTGGCACGACTGACCCGTGCCAGCACCTTGGATTGCATTGGACAAGATTACATCCGCACGGCCCGGGCTAAGGGGCTGCCGGAGCGGTTGGTGCGGGTGCGGCACATCCTGCGGAACTCTCTTATTCCAGTAGCAACTACGTTGGGATTTTCTCTAGCGGGGCTATTCGGCGGCTCACTGGTAATAGAGCTTTACTTCGGTATCCCCGGAGTAGGTCGATTAACCGTGGAGTCCCTTTTTGCGCGAGATTACCCCATAATCATGGCAGTTACTTTATTGGCAACTACCATGTTCGTGCTGGCGAATCTGGTAGTGGATTTGATTTACCCGGTGCTGGACCCGCGCATTCGATTGGGAGGTGATTACATTGCAGGATGAGCAACGGCTTGCTCTACCGGAGCAGTCCCGCCGCTCCCGGGGTTACCTGTATCTTTCGATGCGGCGGTTGTCCCGGAAAAAGTTGGCAATGGCTTGTCTGGTCATTATCGTCCTGATGTACGGGTCAGGCGTCTTTGCCCCCGTAGTTTCCCCCTACGGCTACGACGACCAAGACTTGTCGGTAGCTAAACAAGGGCCAAGTTTGAGCCATCCATTAGGCACTGACCGGCTGGGGCGGGATCTGCTGAGCCGGGTGATGTACGCCTTGCGTACGACCGTAATTATCACCGTCGTTTCTTTGGCGACCGGCACTTTGATATTGGGGATCACCTTGGGTCTGATAGCCGGCTATTTCGGCCGCTGGGCGGATGGGGTGATTATGCGGGTTGGCGAAGTAACCTCATCCTTTCCTGATATTTTCCTGGTGCTGATAATCGTTGCGACGGTGAAACCTCGAGTTCTGCAATGGGTAAGGAACTTTGAGGATGCCTCAGGCATTGACTGGATTGTGCGCTTGGGAATTGTGGACTATCTGGTAATCTCCTTGGCTCTGGCCATATTTTCCTGGTTCGGGATGGCGCGGTTGGTACGGGGGCAGGTGTTGCAGGCTCGGGAGAATCAGTATATCGAGGCGTCGCGCGCGGTAGGTTCATCCACCTCCCGCATACTGGGAGTTCATCTTTTGCCTAATATCATCAGCCCGGTCATTGTGTCGGTTTCGGCGAGTTTGGGCACAGTCGCTGGGACTGAGATTTTTCTCAGTTGGATGGGCATCGGTATTCAGCCGCCGACTCCCAGCCTCGGGGTGATGATATGGGAGAACGGCACTATTTCGGTATTGCGTAGCGACCCGCATCTAACCTTGGTCCCGTCCATGGTGTTTGTGCTGCTGCTGTTCACTTTCAGCCTTTTGGGGGATGGGGTGAATGACGCCTTTAACCCCCGGGCCCGTTGACCGGGTATCAAGGGGCGTCTCTCTGCCAAGCATTGCGGGCAACCCCAAAGGGTTGCCCGTTTGCTGTTACCGGAATAGCCGCCGTCGGGCCGCCGCCAGCATTGCCGCCGGGCTGACCAGCAGCAGGATTAAGGCTAGTTCGCCGCCCGAGGCCGGCGCGGCCGCCGGGTTGCAGCCGCCGCCGGGCTCAGCGGCCGGCGTTGCGGGCGTTGCGGCCGGCGGCACAGGCGTACGGTTGGCGGCCAAGGGGAGCGGAGTCGGGGTAGGCATAGGGGTATCCGCTGCCGGCGGTGTTGCGGTGGCCGTGGGGGCGGCCGTGGCCGCCGGTTCCGGTACGGCAACAGTGGGGAGCGACGGCACTGGGGTGGCTGTGGGCGATGCCACCGGGAAAGCGGCCAAGGCTAGAGTAGGCCGCGGTGTAGCGGTGGCCCGGGGTTGCGCCGGGGCTTGCGGCCGGGACGGCTCCGGCGTTTCCGGGCGCGGCAAAGCCGGCAAGCCCAAGGACTGCCGCCACAGGGCATCCAACCCGTACTGGTCGAAGCCATAAACTTCGAGCAGGGCGGCGTCAATGTCCAGAGTGCGCCGCATTGCTTGCATCAAATCGGCAAGGGGCGCAGTGCCGTAGTTTTTCACCAGAAAGTTGACTACGGACAAGCCTTGCCCGTAACCGATCAGGATGTCCTCCGGGGTGCCGCTGAAGGCCGCTTGCTGCCACAGGGGGCGCACTTTGCCTTGCTGGAGGGCGCGTTGCAGGTAGCGTTCCCGGTCGGCGTCCGCGCTGAAATCGCCGTATTCGGCCAAGCCTTCGTTCAACCATGCCGGCACTTGGGAATAGGCGCGGCCAGTAGCATCGCCGACCAGGAGATGGACGAACTCGTGGGCGGTAGTGCCGGTTACGCCCGGGCCGCCACTATAAACCAGCAGCACCCGCTCCTCGTCGAAAGCCATTCCCGCCGTTATCAGCTGCTCCCGGACGGCTTGGGAGCGGAAAGGCAGCGCGCCGGACATATCCCGGTAGTTGTGATAGGTAACGATGTGCAGGGGATACTCCGGCTGGATACCCAGCACCGGCCCCATATAGTCCAGGGTCGCGGCCGCCGTTTCCAGCACGTGCTGCGCCCGGCTTTGCGCCAGGGGGTTGTTGTAATAGACGGTAATCAGCCCGTCGGTCAGGGTAAGCCACTGGAAACGGGTATCCAGATAGACAAAGATTTGCTCCTCCGTGCGGAGCCGGCGGCCGGCAGTATCCCTAATCTCAAAGGAATAAGCCATCCGGGTGCCGGGGGGAAAGTAGTTATTGCCGCCGCTGAGCAGTTCGGCTTCGCCGCTGATGCGGGTTCCCGGGGCAAACTCCACCTGCCGGTAGGCGCTGCGGCTGACTTGGCCGATGGTTTTCAGATAGACCCGGATGTCGTTGATTTCGTCCGGGCCGGCCGCCTCGACAAAGAAGTGGACGCTGTCGGGAAAGCGGCTTTCGACCCGGTGGGACAGGAGCCGGATTTCGTCAGCGGTCTGGGCTTGGGCCGGCGCGGCGGTCAGTTGGAATAACAGGGCAAGGCCGCCCCCGGCGGCGATAAGGGCAAGGGTTAAAAGCAAGCGCATCGGCAATCCTTTTGTTGGCAGGTTAGTTGGGGTTGTGGGAAACTTCCTTATATATTATCGGATAACCGGCCCTTAAATGCTACGCTTGATCGAGGAGTTTCGGACTTGCCGGCACGATTGCCCGATTATCGGAAATTCCCGGCAAATCCCCTTTTGGGCCGCCGGGCAAGCCGTCCCCTTGACAACTGCGGCCACTTTGGATAAAACCCGTATATACCCCGTTCCGGCGGGGATTTTTGTTTAGGGAGAGGTGCGTTTATGGATGCCGAACTGAACTTGACCGGGCTGATTGCCGCTGCCCCCTGGCGGGAGGCGGTTACTTACCGGGAAACCTGGCCGCACGAGTATGTGCTGACCGAAAAGGATGACCAGCGGGATTTGCTGGCGGCGGTCTGCGCCCGGTTCCGGGCCTGCGAAGGGGTGGCTTGCCGCTTTTTCACGATGCGGAACACCTACCTGTTCATCGGCGACCACAAGTATTGGCTGATGGACGACTACGCCAAAATCGACCCCTACCGGGATGGCGGGGACTATGTGCTGAACCGGGCCCGGCTGTACCGGGATCGCCGGGACTTCGTGGTGCAGCCCGGCGACACCGGGATGCGGGAGAACTACCCGGCGGAACCGGCCCGGGAGTAGCAACCCGGCCCAACCGGAACTTGGCGGCCCCGGCCGGTTTGCTCAACCGGCGCGGGGCGGTTAAACTAAACCTGACATTTTCAAGGAGGCGGTTTCTGATGGCGGAGAGCGATACTTTGTTGGCGCACCTGGCGGGGCGGTTTCCCGGGAACCAGGAGGATATTGCTACGGAAGCCCTAGCCCACATCTTGGCGAACTCCTACGCCTCTATCGAGGCGTTGAACGAAGTAGTTCAGTCCGGCGTCCGGGGTGTAAAGCCGATTAAGGCCGTGCGGACGCAGGTACTTGACGCCGGCAGCTCGATTCCCGATATGGTTGGCTTCGATGATGAACAGAAAGAACGGGTAATTGTCGAGGTCAAATTCTGGGCCGGCCTTACCGACAATCAGCCCAATGCCTACCTTAACCGGTTGCCGGATGATGGCCCGGCGGCGCTGGTGTTTCTTGCGCCGGATGACCGGATTAGGTGGCTTTGGCCTGAATTGCGCGGCCGTGTCGAGGGTCAATACGCCCTGGCCTTGGCTGAAGCGGAGCGCAAGTGCTTTCGTATTGGCGACACCCAGCGTCATTTGATGCTCGTCAGTTGGACGGGTTTGCTGGACAGTATGGCAGCCCGCTCCGGTGACGCTGAGGAACCGGCCGGCATCGGCGTCGAAATCCGGCAATTGCGAAGTCTTGCCCGCTATGCGGGTACGGGAGTTTTCAAGCCTATCCTTCGGGATGAGCTGGTTGGGGAGGATTCGGAACAGCGTAAGCGGGACTTCGAGCAGCTGATTGAAGGGGCTACCTGGCGCGGGGTTGAGGAAGGTTGGGCCAGCCGGAAAGGCTCGCGGGTAATGCGGTACAGCGGAGAATATGGCCGCTACATCCATCTTTCCGGATTAGCTTGGGTCTGGTTCGGAATCCAATTGGAACGGTTCGAGAGTACCGGTGAATCTCCCTTGTGGGTGCGATTTGTCGACGACCTGAGCAAGCTCGATATGGACCAGGTACGCGCCCAGTTGGGAGCAACCCACGATGATTATGCGCCGGTCAACCTGAAAAGGGAGGTCGAGTACTCGGAAGCTTTGAACAGCGTGGTGGACAGCTTGCGGCATATTGCCGAAGTCGTTGCGGCGGCTGCCAAACCCGCCTAATCCAGTCCCTAGCCCAAGGGAAACCCTGGCTTGCCGGCTATTCCCTTGACCAGTGGACGGAGTTTCCCTAGAATCGGTAGCCGACCAGCCGGAATCTGAAAGTTGGGAACGGTGTATGACGCTGAAAGTGGGGCGTGTCCCCTATATGATTTGCGAACCCTTTTACTTTGACACGGTGCGGCGGGGGCTGCAACTGGTGGATACCACGCCGCAGCGGGCGGCCGCCGATCTGGAGCAGGGGCTTATCGACGCCGCCCCGGTGCCGATTGTGGACACTTTCGGCAAAGAGGGCATTTTTCAGCCGGTCGGCGGGTTTTGCATTGCCAGCACCGACCGGGCCGGCAGTATGTTCCTCTATTCCCAAAGTCCCATCGCCGAACTGACTGACGCCCGCATTGCCATTCCCGCGGAGTCGGTAACGGCGGGGCAGCTGCTGCGGGTGCTGCTGGAGCAGAAGTACGCCATCCGGCCGCAAGCCTATGTATCCCGGCAGGAGGAGCATACCGCCTTTGTGGTCAGCGGCGATGCCGGCTTGCGGCAGCGGCGGGGCGCCCGCGGCTTTCCCCACCGCTACGACTTGGGCGAGGAGTGGTATAACTGGTTGCGCCTGCCTTTGGTCATCGCCCGTTGGATGGCGCGTACCGATGTGGATTCCAAATCGTTAGCCATCCTCGAGGATACCCTTTATGTGGGGTTGGAGGATGGCGTGGACCACTTGTACCACATTTCCGAACCCCGGGAGAACCTGCTGATGCTGCCCCGGGATGTGGTGGAGTATGTGCAGGGTATCCGCTACTACTTGGGGATGTCGGAGCAGAAGTCCATCCGGATTTTCCGGGAATATCTGGAAAAGCTGGAAAGTTAAGCCGCCATCCCGCCGTTTTGCCCGCCCGGATTGCTATGGTAAAAGTTACCGACGGCTGCGCGGAAACGGCCGGGCGGCCGGTAATCATCTGTGATATTTCCCCGCCGCGTTCCGGCAATGCGGCGGACTTGCCCGAGTCTTTCCCGGATGCCGACTTTCTGCTGGTGGGCTACTGCCCCGGCCGGGCGGTGCGGGCCGACTCCGCGATGGTCGCGGCGCACATCCGGCGGCAGACCGGGCGGGAAACGGCTTTTACCCTGATTACCCGGGACGCGAACCGCTTGTCCCTGCAATCCCAGCTATTGGGGGCGCAGTTGTTGGGGTTGAGCAATGTAGTGGTGGCCGCCGGCGACCCGTTCCATCCCGCCGACCCGGGACGGCCGCTAACCGTTGCCGATTACCGGCCTACGGAACTAATCGCCGCTATAGCCGCGCTGAACCGGGGGCGGGATTTCCGCAATGCTGAACTGGTTGCGCCTACCGACTTTTGCATTGGCGCTACCGTCGACTTGGGCCGGGACTGGCAACGGGAAGTAAGGTTGACCCGCCGCAAAATCGCCGCCGGGGCCCATTTCCTCATCACCCAGCCGATTTATGACCCAGCAATTGCTATACGGTTTCAAGAGGCTTACGCCGCCCTTGCCGGGGAGCGGTTGCCGGCGCCGGTTTTTTATGGATTGCAGATTTTAGAGCCGGGCGGGATTGCCTTTGGCCCCACGCCGGCGGCGGCTTGGGCGGAAATCGCCGCCGGGCGTTCTCCCGTGGACCAGGCATTGGAACTGTACGCCGCTTTCCGCGCCGCCGGGTTACTGAACATCTACCTGGTGCCGGGTATCCTACCCGGCGGCCGGCGCAACTATGCGGCGGCGCAGCAGGTAATCGCCGGTTTAAGGGGAAGGGGCTGACCGGGATTTGCGCCTACCGGGAGTCAAAAACTTCTTTAGCCACCCGCACGGCATTGGCGGCGGTCGGCCAGCCGGCGTAAAAGGCAATGTGAGTGATGACCTCGCCAATTTCCTCTTGGGTAACGCCGTTGTCCAGGGCGCGGTTGATATGGCCGCGCAGCTGGTCGGTGCGGTACAAAGCCACCAAGGTAGCCACGGTAATCAGGCTGCGGTCCCGCTTGGACAGCTCCGGGCGTTCCCAAACATCGCCAAAGAGGACATTGGCACTGAGTTCCGCCATTTTCGGGGCGACTTCCCGCGCCGGATTGGGGGTAGTCATAATCCTTCCTCCGGATTGCATTTTGGGGTACTGGGCCGGGTATTGCCCGGAGTTGCTATGCCGTCGCCGCCGGGCGGAACTTGGGCAGGCTGATGGCGTCGGTCAAATCCTCAAAGACCACTTCCACGGCCATACCGCAGCGGATGGCGGTCGGTTCCGGCGCCACTTCCACCAGGTTGGTGCAGATGCGCGCGCCCTCGTCCAGTTCCACCACCGCCGGCACATAGGGCGTCCGGTCGCGGAAAGCCGGCGTGGGCGCCCGGTGGACGATGCAGAAAGTGTGCACCGTGCCGCGCCCGCTGCTCTGGATCCAGGCGGTGTTGCGGGAAAAACACGCCGGGCAAAGATCCCGGGGGTAGAAGTAGGCGGTGTTGCAGTCCCGGCAGTACCGCAGCCACAACTGATGCTCCTGGCACTTCTCCCAATAGAAATCCGACTCCGGCTGCGGCACCGGCGGCGTAATGGCGGGGGCGGCTTGCTGCGTCATAGCTGCTCCTTAAATGTCAGGATGCCGATTTTCAAGGTAAGGATAAGCAGAAAAGGTGCCGGCGTCAAGCCGGAGACGCGGCGTTAGCTCAGTGCAAAAAACAGCACCTCAAGAAAATTATTAACCTATTGTGACGAAATCCGTAATTCTCCAGAATCTGAAAATACTGGCATCGCGCCACAAAAATACAGGACGTCTTTAAGACGCCCCGTAAAACATAAAGTCCTTGTCTAAATCAAACACCCAGACTACCCCGACATGCCTTCAGACAGTTCCGATCGCTTGGGACAGGCGACTAATCACTCGCCAAGACACGTTTCCGTGACCCGCACTCACTTTACCGTCCATATCCCCCGATGCAGCCCGGCAGTCTCTCCCTGACGCAACCGACTCAAAACTTTGGCTGCTGAGAACACGGCTTGAAGGATAACCAGAGTTTCGATTTTATCCTTCCCCCGGAAATGGTGTCGCTCGATATGCCCCTCCCTTTTCCACTCGGAAAACAGCCGCTCCACCGTCCAGCGCATCCGGTACTTGGCCCGCCACTCCGTCCCGTCCCGACGCAACGCGCCTCCGAACAGACGAATGTCATCCTCCGGGTTCACCCTTACCTCACTATCGCAGAACCTGGTGAACAGAACCTGGCCTTTCAAATGACAGCCTTCTGGAGAAGACCGATACAACCGCTGCTTGGTCCGCGGGTCGGTACCCGCAAAATCATTGGTTGCCTGCCGACACAAGTAGGAGTCCCTTCGGTAGTATAAATCCCGTCGTGCAAGCCTCCTCCCCGCGGCCGCCGCTTGTGAATCACCGGGTTAATCCCTATCTTATACAACATCTCGTTATTCAGCTTGGAGTCGTAGCCCCGGTCGGTAATCAAAGAACGGAAAGGCAGTTGCGGATGCCGCTCCAGCAGTCGGTCAACCACCCCGCCCAGCAATGTCGTTTCATGGACTCCGCCCGGCGAAACTACCAGGTCCAGCAAACAACCGGTCTTCGCATCCACTGCCGAATGACAGCTGTAGCCAAGTACTTTTACCTTGCCGTCCAGAGAACGCGGCGAGTTCTTCACCGCAATGCCGGCATCTGGATCAGTATACCGGGACAGCCCGCCCTTAGGCCGCTTAGTAGGGTTGGCATTGGTCGGCACAACCGAAGCATCTACTACTAAATCTTCCCCGAAACCCTCGACAAGGGAAGCGTACTCCCGCGCAATCTCTCGGAGCTGGGCTTCCAACAGAGGAAGCCCTCGGCAAACCTCGGCAAAGGCCCGGGAGAAAGTAGTCCGATGCGGTACCCTGATAACGACAGCCTGTCCGACGCCCACTTCCGTGAAGCCGCAGAAATATGCAAATGCCGCGTTCAACTGTAACTCCCTTACCAATTGCGCCGTGCTCTCCCAGCCCCTGGCCCTAGCCAGGAAAAAGGCCTGCAGAAACGCCAACCGCGAGTACCGCGGCCGCCCCCTCGGGTCGGGGCACTCTGGTTCTAATCTCTGAGCTAAGGATGGCAAGTTCAACTCCGCGAAAACCCTCTCCAAGTCCCTTTGCCCAGTAAAAAGCTCAAAGTGCTCCAACTTGGCCGAGCCCGACTGGCACTGTTCCCAAAAATGTTGGCAGTCCGGGCGGCGGTCGGGTTAGGCGGTCAACAGTCGCTGGCCTATTTCAATACATCGCCCAACACCGCCATAAAGTTAGCCGCCCCGGCGGCGCTTTTCAGCCCCCGGGGCAACCGATAGCGGGGTTTAATCCGTCCGAACCGTCCCTCCAGCCAATTAGTGCTATTGGGTACTCCGGGTTCTCTTTGATGCAAGGTCATCTGTCGCCAGCGTTCCGGTAAATGCACCGCCAACCGGCGCAACTCCCGAGGCAAGGCCGGGTCTCGGGCCCAATGGTGCAACCGCGCAGCACCATCGGCGGGCAACTCCTTGACCAGTTGGGACATTTGCGCCAGCAATTCCCCCCAAGCTTCCCGCAAGTCCAGTTTCAGGCGTCCTTTCCAACGACCCAAGGTGCGCTGCATAAGCGCCATACATTGCGGACGCCCTAGCCCGGCGTCCGCAATGGGCCCGGCATATTCGCTGGCGTCATCGGTTACCACCACTGCCACCCCCAGCTGCTCCGCCAATTCCTGGAACCATTGCCCATAGTCAAAGCCCGGGCCGGTCAACTTCAATCCCACCATACGCCCGTCCCGGCCCACTACCACCCTCACCGGCCGGGATTTACCGCGCACCCGCAGCCAGGTTTCGTCCACTCCTACTATCCGCACCCGGCCCGCCGGCAGTCGCCGCCGCACCGCCCGGCCCAACCGCTGCACTTCCCGCCAACTGGTCACATGGTCCACCGAATAGCCCAGCAGACCCGCGATGACCTCAATACCCCGGTGCTCAAGCCCAGGGCATACAACATCCCCAGCAGGGCGGTAAAGGGCTGGCTGCGCCGGCCCCGGCCGACTCCCAACGGCCGGGCCGTGGTGGTTTTGCCGCAAGCCACGCACCGATAGCGTTGGGTCCGGATGCGTTTGATCTGCACATCAGTTAAAGCGCGCTGCCGCTGACCGCCCCACTTTTGCCAGGTTTGACCGCCACAACCGGAACACCGCTGCGGCGGGAGGGGCTGGGTCTGGACACGCTGCTCGGCTAGTTTTAAGATAAGCATCGGTTGAACCGTCCGGAGAACTGATTTGAGCTTAATCCATTCTACGGCGGTTCAGCCTTTTTGCAATCCGCTCCCTCCCAACACTTTCTGAAACAATGCCGGGGGAAGGACAGGGCCGACGGTTCCTTTTGTTACTTTAATGATAAGAATACTAGGCGGAATCACAATTGACACCCTTTCCCGCCAGTGCTATTATTACCCCCGTTATCTTTCCCAGCGGGGGATTTTACCCGGCCGGCGGTATCTGAAGTGCAGACTTTCGACCCTAACCTGTTTTTCGGCAACTGGACGATGGTGGCTCTCGCCGCCATTGTCGCCTTGGTGGCTATCGGGGGGATGTTTCTGGCTTCCCGCATTCTGTCCTCGCGCCGCCCTAACCCGACGAAACTCTCGACCTACGAATGCGGCATCGTACCGGCGCGCTTTTCCTGGTCGAATATCAACCTGCGGTTCTACATTTTCGCCATTCTGTTCCTCATCTTTGATGTGGAAGCGGTGTTTCTGTTTCCGTGGGCGGTCATCTTTCTGGAGCAGCGGGATTTGGGGAATGCCATTCCCTTTTACGCGATGCTGCTGTTTCTGGGGGTGCTGTTCTTTGCCATCATTTACGGCTGGCGGAAAGGGGTTCTGGAATGGCAGAAATAATTCTGGGGCCGGGGAATCGGCCGGCGCCGAGTCTGTTGAATCAGGCTATGTCTGGCAGGGCGCCGGGGGTGATTACCACTACCAGCGAGCAGCTTTTCGCCCTGTCCCGCAAGTCGTCGCTGTGGATGCTGAGTTTCGGCTTGGCTTGCTGCGCCATCGAGATGATTTCCACCTATATGGCGCATCACGATTTCGACCGGTTCGGGGTAGTGACCTGGCCGTCGCCGCGGCAGTCGGATGTGATGATTGTGGCGGGGACGGTGGTCAAGAAAATGGCGGAGCCTATCCGCCTGCTGTACGAGCAGATGCCGGATCCGAAGTGGGTTATCGCGATGGGGAGTTGCGCTACGAATGGCGGCCCTTATTACCGCTCCTATTCGGTGGTGATGGGGGTTGACCATATCATCCCGGTGGATGTTTATGTGCCGGGATGTCCGCCGCGGCCGGAGGCGCTGCTGTTCGGTATCCTTAAACTTCAGGAAAAGATTATGCAGGACGCCAAGAGTGGCAGCGGCAACTAGACAAGCCGCCGGCCACGGGGAAGCCGGGGATGCCGCCGCGCAACCCGACTATTCGGTTCTGTCGGACCGGGGGCGGGAAACGCTGACGGCGGCGCAGGAAGTTCTGGGGGACTTGGATCCCGAGCCGGGCGTATTGGGAGACCTACCGCAGGTGAAAATGGCGGCGGCGGCGATTGAGCGGGCGTGCCGGCGGGCTAAAGAGGATGCCCGGTTGGCGCTGACGATGCTGCATTGTCTTTCCTGCGTGGACTACGAAAGCTATTTTCAGCTGGTTTATTTTCTCCATTCCATTGAGACCGCGGGGATGCTGGTCATCAAGGCCGAGGTGCCTTATGCTGACCCGCGCCTGCCGTCGGTGGCGGGGATTTGGCCGGCGGCGGAATGGTACGAGCGGGAAGCGCGGGATTTGTTCGGAGTCTCTTTCGAGGGGAATCCGGACGAGGCGCCGCTGCTGCTGTATGAAGGGTTTGAGGGCTTTCCGGGGCGGAAAGAGTTTCCCTTTTACGAGTACCGGGAGTTTTAGCAACAGTGACGCCAATCCTCGAGCCAACGGTTTTGACCGCCCAAGTGCAGCAGTCCGACGGCCGCTATATCGCCCGCCTGGACGCCTTGGAGCTGGAAGCCGAGGGGGAAACCGCCGCCCAAGCCCAGGACAATTTGATTAGCCTGATGCGTTCCTGGATTGAGGTTCAGGACGGGAAAAGCGCGCTGGAGGAGACGCTGGCGCAAGCCGGGTTTCCGGGAGTGGAGGAGTATACGGAGCTGCAATTGCAGTTCGTGGAGTAACCGCGTGGATAAAATCGTCTATCAAATTGAGGAGTCGCAGCAGGGGAGCAGCTGGGAAGCGTATTGCCCGGAGTTGGTGATTACCGGCTTTGGGGACAGCGCGGATGCGGCGCGGCAGGCGCTGCGGGCCGAAATCGGGGCGTATCTGGAGGACTGCGAGGAGCTGGGTATCCTGGATGCGGTGCTGATTGACGCCGGGTTTTATGACAATGATGAGGTTTGGATGAGCAGCCTAGTGACGCCGCCGAAGGAGCCGCGGCTGACTTTTCTGTAACCGAGGGTATCGGGGAGACCGATGATAGAGACCCGCACGGACCTAACCACCACTGCCGCCGGGCCGGCTGACGCCGAGCCGATGGAGATGCTGCTGAATATGGGGCCGCAACATCCGTCGACGCACGGCGTATTTCGGATGGTGCTGTGGGTGGACGGGGAGAAAATCGTTGCCGTCGAGCCGCATATCGGCTACCTGCACCGGGGTTCGGAAAAGCTGTGCGAGGGGGAGCAGTACCATCAGGTCATTACCCTGTTTGACCGGCTGGACTATGTGGCTAACTTTAATAATGAGTTGGCTTATTGCCGGGCGGTGGAGCAGCTGATGGGGTTGGAAGTGTCGGAGCGGGCGGAGTATGTGCGGGTTATCCTGTGTGAACTGAACCGCATTGCCAGCCACTTGCTGTATGTTGGGACAATCGGGCTGGACGCCGGGGCGATGACGCCGACGATGTTCGCTTTTCGGGGGCGGGAACGGATTCAGGCTTTGTTTGAGGCGGTGTCCGGGGCGCGGATGATGCACAACTATTTCCGCATCGGCGGACTGAAAGAGGAGCTGCCGGATAACTTTGAGCAGCTGATTCGGGATTTGCTGCCGGTGGTGCGGGCGGATGTCGAGGAAAGCGACAAAATTCTGACTTTTAATGAGATTTTCCTGTCCCGGCTCAAGGATGTGGGGGCGATCAGCCGGGAGGATGCCATTGGCTACGGGCTGACCGGGCCGTGTCTGCGCGGGTGCGGGGTGGAGTATGATGTCCGCAAGGCGCAGCCTTATTCGGTGTATGACCGGTTTGAGTTTGATATTCCGGTCGGCTTGGATGGGGATTGCTGGGATCGGCATTGGGTACGGGTGCAGGAGATGTACGAGTCGCTGCGGATTGTGGAGCAGGCGTTGGCGCAAATGCCGGCGGGGAATGTGACTTCGTCCCTGGGGCGGCGGCTGATTCGGCCGCCGGCCGGAGAGGTGTATGTGCGGTCGGAGAATCCCCGGGGGGAAATCGGCGTTCATCTGGTCAGCAACGGTACGGACCGGCCCTACCGGGTGAAGGTGCGGCCGCCCTCTTTCTGCAACTTGGCGGCGATTAAGCATCTGCTGCAAGATTCGTGGATTGCGGATTCGGTGGTGATTCTGGGGTCGCTGGATATTGTGCTGGGGGAGGTGGATCGGTAATGCCGCCGGTGAGTTTGACGGATCTGGCGTGGATGGTGGCGGGGCTGCTAGCGATGTTCACGGCGCTATCGGTGGTGGTACTGTCGATGGTGTGGCTGGAGCGGAAAGCCTTGGGGCGGCTGCAATTGCGGTTAGGGCCGACGCGCACCGGGCCGATGGGGTTGATGCAGCCCATTGCGGACGCGGTGAAACTGATCCTGAAAGAGGATATTATTCCGGATTCGGCGGACAAGGCGATTTTCTGGGCGGCGCCGGTTATCGTGGTTATGTCGGCCTTTATGATTTGGGTAACTATTCCCGGAGCGGAAGGGCTGGTACTGCGGAATCTGGACTTGGGGCTGTTTTACATCACGGCCTTTGCAGTTATCGGGATTCTGGGGCTGGTGCTGGCGGGATGGGGGTCGGCTAACAAGTATGGGGTACTGGGAGGGTTGCGGTCGGCGGCACAGCTAATCAGCTACGAAATCCCGGTGATTATGGTAGTGGTAGCGGTGGCGATGCTGGCGCAATCGCTGAATTTGCAGGTGATTGTGGCGCAGCAAAATCCGGTGCCGTACGCCTTGATTTTGCCCTTGGGGATGGTGGTATTCTTTATCGCCGGCTTGGCCGAAGTGGGACGGACGCCCTTTGACATTTACCACGCCGAGTCGGAGGTAGTGGGGGGGCCGTTTGTGGAATACAGCGGGGCGCACTGGTCGGTGTTCTTTCTGGCAGAGTATATCAATACCTTTGCCATCGCCGCCCTGGTGACGCTGCTGTTTCTGGGCGGGTGGTCGGGGCCGCTGTTGCCGGGGGTGGTGTGGTTTCTAATCAAGGTTTATGCGGTTATACTGGTGGTGTTCTGGATTCGGGGGACTTTCCCCCGGCTGCGGATTGACCAGTTGATGGCTTTTGCGTGGAAGGCGATGGTACCGCTGTCCTTTTATTCCATCGTCATCACGGCTTTGTATCTGTTTTACGGGTGGCCGGCGTGGAGTTTGACGCTGATGTCGCTGGCGGGGCTGGCAGTAGTGGGCTGGCTGGTGTATCGGCGGATGATGGGGCCGGCGCGGCGGGTGGCGGAGGTGCGGGCGCGGCAGGCGGCGCAGCTGGCACAGCGGCGGTCGAGCGGGCAACGGGCCGGATAGACGGCAGGGAGTAGCGGCAATGCTGAACAGCGTTAAAGGGATGTTTCTGACCCTGACTTCGACCCTTACCGGGCTGCGGAAACCGGTAACCCGGCAGTATCCGACGGCGCCGACGCCGGTACAGCCGCGGTTTATGGGGTTTCCGGCGTTGACCTGGGATGATGGCGTGGAGGAGCCGTACTGTACCGGGTGTATGGTGTGCATCCGCAACTGCCCGACGCAGTGTATGTCGGCCAGTATGATGGACAACCCCAAGAACGCCGAGGGGCAGAGTTCGCGCCGCAAGATTGTGGACTATTTCGAGATTAACCTGAACCGGTGCATTCTGTGCGGCATCTGTGTTGAGGTGTGCAACTTTGACGCCATCGTGATGAGCCACGAGCATGAGATGAGCGCCTATCAGCGCAACGGGGCGCGGGTGAACTTGCCGGGTCTGCTGGAAATCGGTACGAAACACCAGCAGGAAACGGGGTGGATACCGCCGACGGTGTTGGCCAAGCAAAAGAAGGATGCCGAGGATGCGGCTAAAGCGGCGGCCGCCGCCGCGCCTGTTGCTGCGGAAAAGAAACCGGCGGCGGCCGGGGCGGAGACCGGGGAGTAAGGGGTTGGCGCCGGCCCGGGAATGACGGGCCGGCAATAGGTTTGTAACGGTAAGGAAAAACGGAAAGGAGCGGGGTAAGGAGCCTTGTCCTGGTTTCTGTTCATAGTCTTGGCGGTGTTCACCCTGGGCGGCGGCTTGGGCGTGGTAGTTACCCGCAATGTGGTTCACGCCGCCCTGTTTCTGCTGGTCTCGCTGGTGGCGGTGGCCGGGTTGTACCTGATACTCTTTGCGGAGTTTCTGGCCTTGGTGCAGGTGCTGATTTACGGGGGGGCCATCATCATCGTGCTGCTGTTTGCGATTATGCTGACGCGAACACCGGACTATCCCCGGATTTCGGACAACCGGCAGTGGCCGTTGGCAGTGGCGGCAGCGGCCGGGGTGGGGGTAGTGTTGGGGGCGGCGTTTTTGGTGCGGGGAGTTTCGGGGACGACGCCGCAAAGCCCGGCGTTCAGCGACTTGGCTAATTCGCTTTTTACGCGGTGGGCGATTCCCTTTGAGGTGGCGTCGCTGGTGCTGCTGGTGGCATTGATTGGGGCGATTATCATTGCCCGGAGCGGGGAGGACAGGTCTTAAAGTGGTACCGTTGGTGGCATTTCAGCTGTTGAGCGCGGCCTTGTTTGCCATTGGGCTGTACGGGGTGCTGGCCCGGCGGAGCGCGGTGCTGATTGTGATGTCTATTGAGTTGATGCTGAATGCGGTCAACATCAACCTGATTGCCGCCGCGTCCCACCGGGAGGGTTACGGGCTGTTCGCCAATTTTGACGGGCAGATACTGGCAATTTTCATCATCACCATCGCGGCCGCCGAAGTGGGGCTGGCGTTGGCGATTATCCTGCGGATGTACCGCAATCGGGCCACGGTCAATGTGGACGAACTGAACTTGATGAAGTGGTAGCGGTGGCATTGTTTTCGGGACATAAGGCGGCGGCCGCCCCGGGGGAGGGCAAGGCTTAGCTATGGAATGGGCTTGGCTGATCCCGGTATTGAGTTTTGCCGCAACGCCGCTGATTATCCTGTTCGGCAAGTATCTGCCGGGCAAGGGGTCGCCGTTGGCGATTTTGGCGGTGGCCGGCGGGTTTATCCTGTTTTGGGTAACTCTGTTCGGCTTTCTGAACGCCAGTCCGGAGCTGCTCAACTGTCTTGAGGGCGAGGGAACGGGGGCGCTGACCTGTTCCTACGAACGGACCTGGTTCGAGGCGGGTTTCCCGGGTGAGGAGAATGATATTGACCAGCGGGTGCGGCTGACTTGGGGATATATCATCGACCCGCTGACGGTGGCGATGCTGGGGCTGGCAACCTTTGTAGCCCTGATGGTGCAGGTTTATTCCTTGGGGTATATGAAGGGCGACCCGCGCTTTGACTGGTACTATGCCTTTCACGCCTTGTTTATCGCGTCGATGCTGACTTTGGTATTGGCGGACAACTTCCTGCTGCTGTATGTGGCATGGGAATTGGTGGGGCTGTGTTCTTACCTGCTGATTGGTTTCTGGTTTGAGAATCGGGGGCCGCGGGAGGCAGCCAAGAAAGCCTTCATTGTTACCCGGATCGGGGATGTGGGGCTGCTAATCGGTATCCTGCTGCTGTGGCGGGAAGTGGGCAGTTTCAGTATGACGGATGCCTTTGCGGCCGCCCAAAGCGGGGCGATGAGCGAGGGCGTGGCTACGGCGGCGGCATTGCTGCTGTTTATGGGGGCGATGGGGAAGTCGGCGCAGTTTCCCTTTCACACTTGGCTGCCGGATGCGATGGAGGGGCCGACGCCGGTCAGCGCATTGATTCACGCGGCAACGATGGTGGCAGCCGGGGTGTATCTGGTGGCGCGGGCATTTCCCATTTTTTACGCCTCCGGGGACGCCTTGCTGGTGGTGGCGGTTATCGGGCTGATTACGGCGTTGGGGGCGGCGACGATTGCGCTGGTGTCCACGGACTTGAAACGGATACTGGCGTATTCGACCATCAGTCATTTGGGGTTAATGATGCTGTCACTGGGGGCGTTGGGGTACACGGCGGCGATATTCCACCTGCTGGCGCACGGGTTTGCCAAGGCGCTACTGTTTCTGGGGGCGGGCAGCGTGATGCACGGGACGGAGGAGCTAGACATCCGCAAGATGGGGGGACTCCGCAAGGCAATGCCGGTTACGGCGATTTTGTTTTCCATTGGGGCGTTGTCGCTGGGGGGCATACCGATACTGGCCGGGTTCTGGAGCAAGGATGAGATTCTGATTGCGGTCAACGGGAACTTGAACCCGGTTTTTCTGGTGTTGACTTTGCTGACGGCTTTGCTGAGCGCGCTGTATATGGCGCGGGCAATGTTGGTGGTGTTTTACGGCAAGGTTGGGGAGGTGGTGAGTCATGCCCACGAATCGCCGGGGACGATGACGGTTACGATGGGGCTGCTGGGTATCCTGGCAGTGTTTTTCGGGTTTATGGCCTTTAACTGGCCGGGGAGTTACGGCGGGTTCGGGACTTTCCTGTTTTATGACCACAAAGAGGGGTTTCATTTCGTCTGGTGGCTGGCGGCATTGTCCACGGTCTTGGCGGTGGCGGCGTTTGCCATTGCTTACCTGGTCTATGTGAAGGGCAATCAGTCGTTGGAGGGAGTGAAGGGCCGTTTTGCCGGGTTGCGGCGGGTGGTGGAGAACAAGTATTACATTGACGAAGTCTATCAGTGGGCGATTGACCGGGTGGTGCTGGTGGTGTCCGGGTTTATTGCCTGGCTGGACCGGGCGGTGGTCAATGATGTGGGGGTGAACGGGCCGGCGGATTTGGTGCGGTGGACGGGGATCAAGCTGCGGCTGCATATAACGGGCCAGGTTTATAGCTACGCTTTGGCGATGGCTTTGGGGCTGATTGCCCTGGCGATTATCTGGTGGCTGCAATCGGCTTAACGGGAAAGGGATGAGTAACTTCGACCAAGTCGCCCTGCTTTTGACCATCATCGTGCCGCTGGCCGGCGCGGTGCTGGCTATGTTCCTGCCGCGGGAGCGGCCGCGGGATGCTTGGCACTTTGCCATCTTTGTGTCGCTGATTACGCTGGCGCTGTCGGTGGTCTTGTTTGCGCGGTACGACTTTGACGCCGGGGGGTATCAGTTCGCGTGGACTTACGAGTGGCTGGAGGCGCCGCTGAACATTGACCTGGCGCTGGCAATGGACGGGATTGCGGCCTCCTTGGTGCTGCTGAACGGGATTGTGCTGTTCGGGGCGGTGCTGATTTCGCAGACGATACGACATCGGACGCGGGATTTCTTTGCGCTGCTGCTGGCGTTGGGTTCCGGGGTGTTCGGGGTGTTTGTGGTACAGGATTTGTTTTTCCTGTTCTTTTTCTACGAGCTGGCGGTGCTGCCGATGTACCTGCTGATCGGGGTATGGGGGAGCAGCACGGATTTTGGCAGTTTCCTGCGGACCAAGGAATACGGGGCGATGAAGCTGATGATATTCCTGGTGGCGGGGAGCGTACTTATCTGGATTGGGATACTGGCGTTGTATGTGGCGGCGGGGGAGGCCGGTACGCCTACTTTCTCGATGATGGCGTTGGGGGAGTTGGCAGAAGGGGGCCAGTTCAGTCCGGCATTTCAGAATTGGGTATTTCCGCTGTTTATGATCGGGTTCGGGGTGCTGGCGGGTCTGTGGCCGTTTCACACCTGGTCGCCGGACGGCCATGTAGCGGCGCCGACTGGGGTCAGTATGCTGCACGCCGGGGTGCTGATGAAGTTGGGGGCTTTCGGCATTATCCGGGTGGGAATGGTTTTGCTGCCGGAGGGGGCGACGGCGTGGATGCCGGTGCTGATTGGGCTGGGGACGGTGAATGTGATATATGGGGCCATATCGGCAATGTCGCAGCGGGACTTGAAGTATATTATCGGGTATTCGAGCGTCAGCCACATGGGTTATGTGCTGATGGGGATTGCCACGCTGCACCCGGTCGGGTTGACCGGGGCGGTGCTGCAAATGTTCTCCCACGGGATTATGACGGCGCTGATGTTCGCAATGGTAGGGGCGATTTACGAGCGGTCGCACAGCCGGGATATTACGGTGCTGAACGGGTTGGTAAAGCGGATGGGAGTTGCCAGTTTCTGCTTTGCGGTGGCCGGGTTGGCGTCGCTGGGGCTGCCGGGGTTGAGCGGGTTTGTGGCGGAGTTTATGGTCTTTACCGGGGTGTTCCGCACTTACCTGCCGCTGGCGGTGCTGGCGGTTATCGGGGCGGCGTTGACGGCGGTTTATATCCTGCGGCTGCTGGCGCGGACTTTCTTTGGGGATGCGGCGGAGCCGATAGCGGGATGGGCGAATCCTACGGACGCCAGCCCGGTGGAAAAGACGGTAGGGGCGGCCTTTGTGCTGATACTGCTGTTTGTGGGGATATGGCCGGCGCCGTTGACCCGGGTTATCAATGTGGGCGTGGAGTCGGCGCTGAAACTTTTCTAGGAGCGAGGGGCCGCCGTCAATTCCGGAGGAAAGGGAAAGACGGGATTCGGTCAGGTTGGTTTAAGGAAGTATGCCGGGACTTACCGACAATTTGTATCTGCTGACGCCGGAGTTTGCGCTGGCGGGGCTGGCGTTTCTGGTGTTCATTCTGGACCTGGTGACGCCGGAGGGCCGGAAGGAGCTGCTGGGCTGGCTGGCGGTGGTGGGCCTGGTCGGGTTGATTGCCCTGTCGCTGGTGATGCTGCCGGGGCAGACGGCAACGCTGTACGGCGGGCTGCTGGCGGTGGACAGCTATGCCTTGTTTTTCAAGGTGCTGTTCCTGGGCATCGGCATTTTCATCATCCTCAGTTCCATCGACTATGTGAAGCGGCATTTGTCCCATCCCGGGGAGTTTTACGGGCTGCTGCTGTTTTCCATTCTGGGGATGAACCTGATGGCGCAGTCGCGGGAATTGCTGACGGCTTACATTTCGCTGGAGCTGCTGAGTTTCAGCCTGTATGTGCTGGTGGCTTATGCGCTGGGCAATGCCAAGTCTAATGAGGGCAGCCTGAAATACATCATCATCGGGGCGTTTTCGTCGGCGATACTGCTGTACGGCATCAGTATGGTCTATAGCAGCATTGGGGTAACGCGGTTTGCCGATATACTGGTGGTTCTGGCTACGGTGGAGGAACTGCGGCCGGCGTTGTGGGTGGGGATTGCGCTGATCGTGGTCGGGATGGGGTTCAAGCTGTCAGTGGTGCCGTTCCATATGTGGGCGCCGGATGCTTACGATGGGGCGCCGCTGCCGGTTACGGCGTATCTGGCGATAGCGTCGAAGGCGGCGGCTTTTGCCTTGCTGCTGCGCTTGTTGGCGGAGGCTTTTGTGCCGGCGGGGGAGCGGTGGGAGCAGTGGCAGCTGATTATTGCGGTACTGGCGGCTTTGACGATGCTGGTGGGCAATCTGGTGGCGTTGGCGCAGCGCAACTTGAAACGGCTGATGGCTTATTCCAGTATCGGGCATATCGGCTACATTCTGGCCGGGGCGGTGGCTTTGGAGACGGGTTCGCTGCTGGGGGCCAACGGGATAATTTTCTATGTGGTGGGGTATTCCATCACCAGCATAGTGGTGTTTGCCGCGCTGATTGCATTTTTTAACGATACCGGCCAAGAGGAAATTGCGGATTTGGCGGGACTGGCGGATCGGCAGCCGTTTCTGGCGATGGCAATAGCGGTGGGTCTGTTTTCGCTGAGCGGGCTGCCCATCTTTGTGGGGTTCACCATCAAGTTTTACCTGTTTGCGGCGGTGGCGGAGGCCGGCTATTTGTGGCTGGCGGGGGTTGCCATTTTTGCCAGTCTGATCTCCCTTTACTACTATTTGCAGGTCATCCGCCAGATGTATATACAGCCGGCGTTGGCAGCGGCGGATGGCGGCGGGGAGTCGGAGGGGGGAGACGGGCATCGGGAACATACGCATACCCCGGCGCATCACGGCGCGGCGGCGTATGAACCGCTGGCGCGGCCGTCGGCGTTGCTGATAGTGGTTATCGCGGTGGGACTGGTCGCGATGGTGGGTTTTGGGGTGTATCCGGCGCCGCTGCTGGAGTTGGTGGAAGGGGCCAGCGCGGCGATACTGCCGGGGGGCTAGAGGCCGACCGGGGGTTATTCAATCCATTGGAGTTCGCGATGACGCCGGAGGAACGGCACGGGAAAATAGAGGCTTACGGCCGGGCATTGGCGGAACTGGATACGGCTTTGCCGGAATTTCCGCGGGAGATGTGGCAGTTCCGGGATGAATGCGGTTGCTGGAGCATCCACGAGCATATCGTCCACCTGGCCGACAGCGAGGTGAACAGCTATATCCGCTGCCGCCGGCTGATTGCCGAGGCGGGGCAAGCGTTGATGGCTTATGATGAAAACCGGTGGGCGGCGGCGCTGGATTACCATAGCATCAGTACCGAGGGGGCGGTGGAGTTGCTGCGGGTCTTGCGGCGGCAGACTTACCAACTGATTCGCAATCTGCCGGAAGCGGCTTGGGGCAACACTTGCTACCACCCGGAAAATGGGGATATGACGCTGGAGGATTGGCTGGCGGTCTATGAACGGCATATTGCCGAGCATATCGGCTATATGCGGGAGAATTATGCGGTGTGGGCGGCGGGTCAGGGCGGAGCATAGGCAAGGGAGCGCGGTTTATGATTATTTCGGTCATCGGGAGCAGCAGCGCCAAGGCGGAACATCTGGAGTTGGCCGAGGAAGTGGGGCGGGAACTGGCCCGGCGCAATATAATGGTGGCCTGCCCGCCCATACCGTTATACTGGTTGGCGCTGGCATTGATTGCGGCCCTGCTGGGTTGCAGTCAAACCGGGGCATCCGCAATTCCCGCGACCGAAATAGCCGGGGGCAATAAACCGGCGCCGACCAGCGCATCTCCAGGGATACCCGCCCCGGCCGCCTTGAGCATCCGGGAGTTGCCCGCGGATTGGCAGTTTTTGACCGGGGTTTTTCCCAAGTATGGGAATGTTTTCGGCGTACATATATTTGCCGCCGCCGGCGTCCCGGATGCCAAAGTGTGCCACGCGGCGAATGTTATGGCGGAATACTTGGATAACAACGGGGATGGCGAGCCGGACAACCCGGTCGTCGTCGCGGCGATGACCCGGCGCAACGCGGCGCTTATAATGGCTGAAACGGAATCGGCTATGGAGAACTTAATGGGCGACTTGCCCGACCAGTTCCGGGCTATGGTGGACCGGGAACAGGTTCAAGTCCAGGACCTTTATGGTTCGGAAACCAATCCGGCCGATGGCTTCGACGCCAGCTTGGAGGAGGTTTGGCACCTGATAATCTCCGCCGGCTACGCTAATGCCTACCCCGAGGTATTTGGGGAGCAGGGCGGCTCCACCATAGCCGGCTATATGGACCAAGCCCGGGGTGGACACTTTGCGGAGCGGAACGCTGCCGATTGCGCTGACGGCCAAGGGCAATGCGCTCTCCCGCCCAACCGACAGTATCCGGCGGGGGCTTGGTACACCTACTTGGATCCCACCTGCGACTACGCCTGTATGGTAACGGAATACTTCTACTGGGCGCTCACGGCAGTTATGGGTGTGCAGAGCGGCGCGGAACGGTGCCGGGAGATTTCCGGCGAGTGGGCTTTGTGTACCCTGGAACAGGTCAAAGGGAAGGACGCTCAGGTCTTTAACCTGTTGACCGATGCTCAATATGCGCTGCCCCGCATAGCCCCGGATGGCAGCTACAACTCGACGGCGGCTCATCCTGCCAAGGCGCAGTAAAGTCGCCGGCAACCGGAGCGGTTTATGATTATTTCGGTCATTGGGAGCAGCAGCGCCAAGGCGGAACATCTGGAGTTGGCCGAGGAAGTGGGCCGGGAACTGGCCCGGCGCAATATAATGGTGGCCTGCGGCGGGATGACCGGGGTGATGGAAGCGGCCTGCCGGGGGGCTAAAGCGGAGGGCGGCACTACGATTGGCATTTTGCCGGGACGGCGGGGTTCGGCGTTTAATGAGTATGTGGATATTCCCATCTTTACTACGCTGGGGTACGCCCGGAACATTATTGTCGTCCACACCGGCGGGGCGTGTATCGCGGTGGGCGGAGCCTTTGGCACGCTGTCGGAAATCGCTTACGCTATGGACGCAGGGATACCGGTTGTCGGGCTCAGCACCTGGTCGCTGACGATTAAAGGGGACGGCGACCCGGTGGTGGACGGGATAATTCCGGCCGTTGACCCGGTGGAAGCTGTGGACAAAGCGTTGGCGGCGGCCGCTAGTGCGCCGGAGCCGCAACCGCGGCAATCCTAGAGAGCAGGTAGGGCTTTATGACCAAGCCGGACGGGCAAGCCGTCATCACTGAAATTCGGGGGCGGGAAGTGCTGGATTCCCGGGGCAATCCGACTGTGGAAGCCGAAGTGCGTTTGTCGAACGGCGTCCGGGCTCACGCCGCTGTTCCCTCCGGAGCCAGCACGGGCAGCTATGAGGCGTTGGAGCTGCGGGATAAGGACCCGGCGCGGTTTGGCGGCGGCGGCGTTTTGCAGGCGGTGGCTAAGGTCAACCGAATCATCGGCCCGGCTTTGGTCGGTCAGTCGCCCTTTGAGCAGGAAGGGCTGGACCAGCGGATGCTGGACTTGGACGGGTCGGCGGATAAGAGCAATCTGGGGGCCAATGCTATTTTGGCGGTGTCAATGGCGGTAGCCCGGGCGGCGGCGTTGGCGCATCCGGAGGCCGGCGGTGAACTTTGGCGGTATCTGGCGTTGACGGCCGCTGCCGGGCCGGTGAGTTTGCCGGCGCCGATGTTCAACATTCTGAACGGGGGGCGGCACGCTTCGAATTCCGCCGATATTCAAGAGTTTATGGTATCGCCGGCGGGACTGCCGTCCTTTGCCGATGCAGTGCGGGCCGGAGCGGAGATTTATCAGGCGTTGAAAAGCCTGCTACGGGCGGGCGGGCATAGCCTGAATGTGGGGGATGAAGGCGGGTTTGCGCCGTCGCTGCCCTCGAACCGGGACGCTATCGAGGCGGTGCTGCGAGCTATTGAGACGGCCGGCTACGCTCCGGGGAAAGAGGTTTTTTTGACTTTGGATGTGGCGGCGTCAGAGTTGTATGACCGGGAGACGGGCCGCTATAGGCTGGAGCGAGAGGGACGGTCGCTCACTTCCGGGGAGATGGTGGAGCTTTATGCCGAGTGGCGGCAGGCGTACCCCATTGTGAGCATCGAGGATGGGCTGGATGAGGATGATTGGGAGGGCTGGTCGGAGTTGACGCGGAAATTGGGCGGCACAACGCAACTGGTGGGAGATGATTTGCTGGTGACCAACATTGCCCGGATCCGGCGGGGGATTGAGGGGGGAGCGGGGAATGCGGTCTTGCTAAAACCCAATCAGATTGGTAGTCTAACGGAAACTTTGCAGGCGTTGCGGCTGACGCGGCAAGCCGGTTGGGGGGCGGTGATGAGTCACCGTTCCGGGGAAACGGAGGATACGACCATCGCCGATTTGGCGGTGGCGTGGAATGTGGGACAAATCAAAACCGGGGCGCCGGCCCGGTCGGAGCGGGTAGCGAAGTATAACCGGCTGCTGCGGATTGAGGCGGAATTGGGCGCGGAGGCCAACTATGCGGGAAGCAGAGCCTACGGCGCCGCCGGCGCGGATCCGGTCTAACCGGTATCTGGCATGGCGGATTGTCCGCTATCTGGCGATTCAAGGGGTCAAGGGGCTGTTCCGCTTGACCTGGTGGCTGCTGACCTTTACGGTAAGGGTCATTATCGGCTTGGGGCGGCTGTTGGCATCGCCGACGCCGAGCTATGTGAACCGGGCGCGGCTGGGGATGTACGGCTGGCTGTTCTGGCGGCGGTAGGGGAAAGGGGGCAAGAAACGGGTAAGGGAAAAGCGGTTTGTCCCGGGAAAACCCATTGCAGAGGGTAGAGAGGTAAGGAATGACCACGCGAATTGGAGTCAACGGCTTTGGCCGCATCGGGCGGCTGGTGACCCGGGCGACGATGGAGCGGTACCCGGAGCAGCTGGAAGTGGCGGCGGTCAACGATTTGACCGATGACAAGACCAATGCCCACCTGTTCAAGTACGATACCAGTTACGGCGTCTATCCGGGGCAGGTGGAAGCGGACAATGGCGACCTGCGGATTGACGGGCGCAGCATTAAGGTTTTTTCGGAGCGGGACCCGGCCAAGATTCCCTGGTCGGAGATGGGGGTTGACCTGGTGGTGGAGTCCACGGGGATTTTTACCGATGGGGAAAGGGCCGGCGGGCATCTCCAGGGCGGAGCCAGCAAGGTCATCATTTCGGCGCCGGCAACCAATGTGGACTTGACGATGGTGCTGGGGGTCAACGACCAAGCCTATGATAAGGGCAAGCACAACATTGTGTCCAATGCCTCCTGCACCACCAACTGCTTTGCGCCGATGGTCAAGGTGCTGCACGAAGCCTTTGGCATTGAACACGGGTTGATGTCCACCATCCATTCTTACACCAATGACCAGGCTATTCTGGATCAGCGGCATTCGGACTTGCGGCGGGCGCGGGCGGCGGCGATGAATATAATTCCGACCAGCACCGGCGCGGCCCGGGCGGTGGGCTTGGTGCTGCCGAAGTTAAACGGGAAACTGCACGGCATAGCCTTTCGGGTGCCGACGGCGACCGGTTCGGTAACGGACTTTGTGGTCAACCTGAGCCGGGAAGTGTCGGCGGCGGAAGTGAATCAGGCATTTGCGGCGGCGGCAGCCGGGAGTCTGAAAGGCATCCTGGAATATACCGAAGATCCCATCGTCAGCTCTGATGTGCGGGGCAATTCGCACAGCTGCATCTTTGACGCCCTGTCCACCATTGTGATGGAGGGGAATATGGTCAAGGTGATGGGCTGGTACGATAACGAATGGGGTTATTCCTGCCGCACTGCCGACCTTTGCTCCTTTATGAGCGAGCAGGGCATCTGATTGCCCGATTATCCCGATTACCCCAAGGGTTGGGTAGCGGGGAGACGCAGAGATTGACGGAGCTGGCTCCGGGGTCTCTGCGTTTCTTTGTTGAAAGCAAACCTAGTCCCGTGTTCCGGTTTTGCCGGTGAACTTTTTGACCTTAAAAAGCCTTCCCAACTTTTCCTGGCCTTGGCTCCTGCTGCCGCTGATTTTGGCGGCGGCGTTGGCTTTGCGGCTGCATGGGCTGAATTGGGATGATGGGTACGGCTTTCACCCGGATGAGCGGTCGATTTATATGCGGGCCGGGTGCATTTATGACCTGGTAACGGAGCGGCCGGGCTATCAGGATTGCCTGCAGGAACACCCGGAAATTGTGCCGGGGCTGCCGTCCATCGGCGTCTTTCTAGACTTTGAGCGGAGCCCGCTTAACCCCCACTGGTTTCCGCTGGGCAGCGTACTGCTTTATGCGCTGGTCCTGCTGCGGTCGGTGATTGAAGTTTTTACCGACATCAATGCGCTGGATATGCGGTATGCGGGGCGTATCCTGTCGGCGTTGGCGGATACCGGGTCGGTGGCGCTGCTGTATTTGCTGGGGCGGCGGCTTTACGGGCAGCGGTACGGGCCATGGGTGGGATTGCTGGCGGCCGGGTTGACGGCGTTGGCGATAATCCATATCCAGAACAGCCACTACTACCGGCCGGAGACTTTTTCCGTGCTGCTGCTACTGGCGTCCTGCTGGGCAATACTGCGGATGGTGGAGCGGCGGCGATTGCGGGATTCCCTGCTGCTGGGTTTATTGATTGGCTTGGCAATGACGCCGAAGCTCAGTATTTTTTTGATCGTTACGCCGCTGCTGCTGGCTTACTGGTGGCGGTGGCGGGATACGGAGGGCGGCGGCCATCGGGATACCCTTAAAGAGACTATCGGCCACGCGGCGGCGGCCGGGGGCGTGGCATTAGCGGCGTATTTTGCGGTTACGCCCTACGCCTTGCTGGACTTGTCGAATTTTATTGGGGAGCAGGCGGCGCAGGCCAATATGGCGCGCAACGCCGGCTTGTGGCCTTTTACTATTCAATATGTCGGGACGCCGCCGTTCCTATATCAGTTTTACCAGACGGCGGTATGGGGCTTGGGGCTGCCGCTGGGGCTGGCGGCTTGGGGCGGCATCGCCTTTACCGCAGTGCTGGCGTACCGGGGGGGACAACTGCAACGCAGCGATGGGCTGCTGCTGGCATGGGTGGTACCGGGGCTGCTGTTTCTGGAAAGTTTCGAGGTGCGGTTTCAGCGTTACTTTTTCCCGCTGCTGCCTTTTATGGTATTGATGGGGGCGCGGATGCTGCTGTGGCTGCCGGCGGCGGTTAAGGGCTGGGAGGCAGCAACGGCGGCGCGGCGGCGGTGGCTGCCGGCCCTGGCGTGGGCGCCGGTGGTTTTGGTGGTACTGGCCACGGCTTTTTATGCGGTGGCTTTCCAGAGGATTTATGCCAACCCGCACCCGGCAGTGGCGGCGTCCCGATGGATCAATGAAAATGTGCCGGGGGGGGCGGCGATAGTCAAAGATAACCATTGGGATCAATATGTACCGGAGACGTATCGGTACCATCTCTGGTGGTTTCCGGCTTACGACCCGGACACGGCGACAAAGATGGCGCGGTTGGCCGAGGAGTTGGCCGCGGCGGAATATCTGCTCTTTTACAGCCACCGGCCTTATGTCAGCGTCGCCAGCGACCCGGAACGGTTTCCCTACAGCTTTAACTACTACCGGCAGCTATTCGGCGGCGGCTTGGGCTACCGTTTGGAGCGTAGTTTCACATCTTACCCGCAACTAGCCGGCATTGCATTGGTGGATGACCCCATAAGTCGGGTGGAACTGCCGCGCCCGGCGCCACTGTCCCCGGAACCGGCGCCGCCCCTTGCCATCAACTTGGGTTATGCCGATGACAATGTGGTGGGGTACGACCATCCTCAGGTGCTGCTGTTTCGCAATGTAGAGAAACGGACGGCGGAGCAACTGCTGCCGTTGCTGCTGCGAAATGGGGATGATGCCGAGTCAAGTCTGATGATGTCGGACGGGGAGAGGGCGCGGCAGCAAGGCGGCGGCACCTGGTCGGAGCTTTTTGACCGGGATAGCTGGGTCAACAAGATGCCGGTTCTGGCGTGGCTGCTGACAATCGAACTGATTTATCTGTTGACTTTGCCGGTGGCATTTTTTCTGTGCCGGGCTTTGCCGGATCGGGGGCTACTGCTGGCGCGGCCGCTGGGTTTGCTGCTGACTGGCTACCTGGTTTGGCTGGCGGTGAGTTTGGGGTGGCTGGAGTTTTCCCGGGCGGCGATTGGATTGGGATTGGCGGCGGTGGCCGTGCTGTCGGCTGGAGCAGTGGCGGCGCGGTGGCGGGAAATGCGGGAGTTTCTGGCGCAGCGCTGGCGGCTGCTGTTGACCGGGGAAATGCTTTTCCTGCTGGCTTTTCTGGCTTTTGCGCTACTGCGGGCGGGGAATCCGGATTTGTGGCATCCGTACCGGGGCGGAGAGAAGCCGATGGAGTTGGCGCAACTGAACGCCATTGTGCGCTCGACACTCTTGCCGCCTTATGACCCGTGGTTTGCCGGGGGGTATCTTAACTACTACTATTGGGGCCATTTTTTGCTGGCGGTTCCCATCCGTCTGACCGGGATTATTCCGACAACGGCGTTCAACCTGGCGGTTCCGTTGCTGTTTGCGCTGACGGTGACGGCGGCTTATTCCATCGGCTATAACCTGATGGCGGGTACTAATCGGGCTTGGCGGCGGGCCAGGGCGTCCGCCAACGTAGCCGCCGTCGAAATTGCACCGCCGCCAAGTCGGGCCGCGCGTCTTTGCCGCAGCTCGGCAACGGCCGGCTTGCTTTCCGCCGGGCTGGTTGCGCTTATCGGCAATCTGGATGGAATGGCGCAGGTAGTTCAAGGGCTGTGGGGGCGTTTCAGCGGCAGCGGCGGCGGGTTTCCCCCCTTTGATTTCTGGCGGAGCAGCCGGATGATTCCCAATCTGGAAAGCGTGGATCCGGGCTTGCTGACTTTCTGGCTGCCGGAGAAAATTGCCGGCTACCCGGAGGTTTCGTGGCATATTACGGAGTTTCCATTTTTTACTTTTCTGTTTGCGGACCTGCACGCCCATTTGATGGCGATACCTTTTACTTTGCTGACTATCGGGCTGGGGTTGAATTTGCTGACCGGTTGGCGGCGGCTGGGCTGGGGATGGCGGGCGGCCGCGGCGGCCGGGTTGGCATTGGCGGTCGGCGCGCTGTGGCCGATAAACAGTTGGGACTATCCGCCTTACCTGCTGCTGGCTATCGGGTGTGCGGCATTGGCGGTCTATGGTAGGCCGCTGCCGGGAAAGGCTAAACTGCTTTGGGCGGTCGGCTTGGCCGGCGGCATTGCGGCGGTCAGCTTTATCGCTTTTCTGCCGTATCACCAAGCCATTGAAACCTTTGACACCGGCATTGAGACATCCAAGTGGCAGACGCCGCTGACCCGTTACCTGGTAATTCATGCCCTGTTTCTGTTTATTGCGGTAACTTATCTGGTTAAGGAAACCTGGCGGCCGCTGAGGGGGCTTTTCCGTCCGTCCGCTGCCGGGGATAACCGGGCCGGGCTGCGCTGGTATATCGGCTTGGGGCTGCTGCCGGTGGTGTATCTGGCGGCGGCCGGCTATGCGACGGGGGCGTTGCTGGCGGTTTTGCTGCTATTGACCGGGCTGGCGGCTTGGAACGGGCTGATGGCGGCGGATGAAAGGGAGCGGCCTTACGCCGGGTTTCCCCTACTGCTGCTGGCAATGGCAATGGCACTGGGCTTAGGGGTGGAGCTGCTGCGGTTGACCGGGGACATCGGGCGGATGAATACGCTGTTCAAGTATTATCTGGCGGCGTGGACGCTGTTCGCCGTGGCGGCGGCTTACCTGCTGTGGCGGCTGGGGCAAGAGGGCGGGTTGAGTTGGGTTAAGCGGACTTGGGCCGGCAAAATATGGACGGGCTGGCTGCTGCTGCTGCTAGTATCGGGTTTGACTTATACCGTCCTGGCGCCGCCGGCCCGGTTGGACGACCGCTTTAATGTCCTGCCGCCAACTTTGGACGGAATGGCGTATATGGAACGGGCGGCGCATTGGGAGCGGGAGCGGCCGCTAGAGCTGCGATGGGATGCGGCGGCGATACGATGGCTGCAAGACCATGCGGTCGGCTCGCCGGTGATACTGGAGGCGCATACGGAACAGTACCGTTGGGGGGGACGGATGTCGATTTATACCGGCTTGCCTACGGTATTGGGCTGGCCGTGGCATCAGATCCAGCAGCGGGGCAGTTACGAAGGGGTGCAAGACCGGGCGGCGGCGGTGCGGGAAATGTACGAAACGGCGGATTTGAGCCGGGCGGCGGCGCTGCTGCGGCGTTACGGCGTGAAGTATGTAGTAGTGGGGGAGTTGGAGCGGGTTTATTACGGCGCGGGCGGGTTGGCAAAGTTTGATAGAATGGTAGCGGAGGGATTGGCGCGGGTGGCTTATGCCAATCCCGGCGTTACCCTTTATGAACTGCCGTGAACTGAAAACCGGGCTGGCGCGGCCGCCCCCATTCCGATACAAGGGAGTAAGTAGTGGACGAAAGTATCTTGATTCAGGTGGCCTTTGTCAAAGACCTGTTGACCATCCTCAGCTTGGGCATCCTGATTGTTGCCTTGGTGCTGGCGATAATTTTGATGGTGCGGCTGCTGAGCTTTATTACTTCCCTGCGGCGCACCGGGAGCAACCTGGAGGAAGCTTCGGGGATTGTCCTCAGTTCCACTAAAGAGGTGTCGAAAACCCTGGGCTTCTTTGGCATCATCAACCGGGTGACGGAGCGGATACGGGAGCGGTTTGACCGCGGGCGGGAATAGCCGGCGGCCGCGTCTAGTGGGTGTCCCAGCGGGGGTAGGAGCCGAATATCTTGAGGGCGCTGACCAGGCCGGCCAGAACGGTCAAGGCTTCCTGCACGGCCGGGCTGGCGCGGTGGCCTGCGCAGTCCACGAGGAAGTTGTAGCGGCCGAGGGATTCTTTGGTAGGTCGAGATTCGATTTTTACCAGGTTGAGGTCGCGGAGGGCAAAGACGCCGAGGGCTTGGTACAGGGAGCCGGGGGCGTCCTGGGCGAAGGAAAAGCAGATCGAAGTTTTATCCTGCCCGGTGGGGGCGTGGTCGGTGGGCGCCACTACGACAAACCGGGTCATATTGTTAGCCCGATCCTGGATGCCGCGGTCGATGATTTCCGCGCCATAAAGATGGGCGGCTCGTTGGGGGCCGATGGCGGCGGCCGGTACCGGGCTGGACAGCATTTCGGTGACGGCGGCGGCGTTGCTTAAAGACGCCGTAGGCCGCGCCGCCGGGTAGTGGTCTTCGAGGTAGTGACGGCACTGGGCCAGGGATTGGGGATGGGAAAAGATGACCTGCAAGATGGTAGAGTCGGCGCCGGGCCGCACCATCAGGCAGTGTTCAATGGGCAGGACAATTTCGTAGCGGATGGACAGGTCGGACTCGTTAATCAGGAAGTCCAGGGTGTTGACTACCGAACCCTCGATGCTGTTCTCGATCGGCACTACCCCGGCGTCGACGGCGCCGTCGGATACGGCTTGGCACACCGTGGGGATGGTGGAAAAGGGTATCAGTTCGGCTTGGGCGTCATAGAGATGGGCGGCCTCCTCGGTGTAGGTGCCGGCCGGGCCGAAATAAGACAGGCGTTGCGTCACGGCTTTACTCCGGTGAACAGTTCGTAGAGTTTTGGTTCCTCGTCGGCGGTAGTTACGGCAAAGAGTTCGTCGTTTTCGGCTACGGTCAAGCCGGCGGGCGAGAGGGTTTGACGGCCGCGAATCACCATGCAGACAAAGCTGTGGTTCAAGATTTCCGCATCCACTTGCGGGTTGTGGCCGACATCGGTCATCAGGCGTCCGATGGCGGCGGCATCATGAGGCACGGCGATGCTGACAATGGAGGTGTTGGGAATGCGGAGGGTAAGGCGGCGGCGGAGGTTGACCTCGGCAATGCCTTGCTCCAGGCTGTCGAGAATCAGGTCCGGGGAGTTGACAATCAAGTCCACGCCCAACAGGCGAAAGATGGGCTGATTTTTGGCGTCCTTGATGACGGCGGCGGTGCGGTCGATATGGAACTGGTGTTTAGCCAGTTGGCAGACTACCAGATTAGTGTCGTCCTGACCGGTGAGGGCGACGACGACATCGGCCCGGTTGATGCCGGCGCGTTTCAAGTCCTCCGGATCGACGCCGTCACCCAGGACAGCTACGCTGCCGAGCTCATTCCAAAGCAGTTGGCAACGGGCCTGGCTGCGTTCCACTACCGCCACTTCGTGGCCGGAGACCAGCAGCAGGCGGGCCAAGCCGAAGCCGGTTTCACTGCATCCTACGATAATAATAAACATCGGCTTAACGCTGCCGTACCGCGTCGGATTGTAGGGACTGGCGCACCCGTTCGAGGGATTCAGCGCCGGCGTCGATTACTTCCAGCCCCAAGCCGCGATAAAACTCCCGCAGGAGGGGGTCGCTGAGCCGGCAATAGACCCGGGAGACATTGTAGATCAGCCGGGCGGTTTGGCTGACCAACAAATTGGGCGGATCATCGCCGGACAGGGCGAGAAAGGCTTGACATTCGGCAATGCCGCCCTGCTGCAAGTAGTCTAGCATCACCGGCTCGACGGTGGGAATGACTTGAACCGGGGGATGGGCGGTTTCCCGCTGCAAAAGCGCCAAGCGGTCGACGTCCGAGTCGAGGACGGTCAAGCGGTGCCCGGCCCCGGTCAAATGGGGTACCAAGGTATAGGTTAGGCGGGTGCAACCGAAAATTAGAATATCCATCAGTCGAGTTGCCTTAACGGTCAATGGCGGCCATGGCGGCTTGAGGTTCCCGGGAGAGCAACACCTGGCAGGGGGCGTATTTCAGGATGTAATCGGTGGTATGGTCGAAGGGTCGGACGGCGGCGCCGGGCGGGTCGGACAGCCCCAGCACCAGCAGGTCGATTTTACGCTCGACAGCTTCGTGGATGATGGCGGGGCCAGCCGTGCGGGCGCGCACATTAAGTCCGTTCACCGAATAATGTTCAGCGGTGGCGATGTTTTCCATCCGTTTCAGGATGGCCTCGCCTTGGGTCAAATCGGACTCGCTTTCGTCCGCTTCCAAGGGAAATGCCAGCGGAATCTCGAAAACATAGAGGGCGTGGAGGCGGGCCCGTTGCTGCCGGGCCAGTTGGCAAGCCCAGCGAAAGGCGTGGTCGCTGGCCGGCTGACCGTTGACCGGCACGAGGATTCGCAGCTCCCCCGGGCTGCGGCGGGCGGCCGGTTTCTGAAGTTTCCAGGGGCCGAATTGCATCCTTTACCCGCTTGCGGTCAGAGTTCAGGCCAAGTTGAGCCGTTCCCGCGCTTGGTCGGCCGTATCGGCTTCCTGGCGGGATAGATCGGAAAGCATAGCGACATATTCGCTGCGGCCGGCCACAATCAGGACATCGCCGTCGCTAATCAGCTCGTCTTTGGATGGGTTTAGGATGTAGCCGCGGCCGCGGCGGACCGCCAGCACGGTGAGCGAGTAGCGGTTTTTAGCCCCGGCCAAGCCGGCATCCTCGAGGGTATGGTTGACCATACTGCGCGGCGGGCGCAGTTTGGTAATGCCGGCGTTGGCGACGATGTCCATATAGTCGATGACATTGTGGTTGAAATCGACATGGGCTACCCGCTTGGCGCTTTCCTCCTCGGGATAGACGACCCGGGTGACCCCGATGCGCTCCAGGGTTTCGCCGTGGAGCTGGTTGGTAGCCCGGGCCACGATAAAGGACAGGTTCAGGTCTTTCAGCAGCATAGCGATAAGGATGCTGGCCTGGACATTCTGGTCGCCCAGGGTGAGGATGGCAACATCGTAATCGGCGACGCCCAACTCGCGCAGGGTGTCGGCGTTGGTGGCATCAGCACGCACGGCGTAGGTAGCACGGCCCAGCATACTCTGGACCTTTTCGTCATCGGTGTCGATGACCAGCACGTCGTGGCCGGCTTGGAACAGTTCCGCGGCCATGCCGATACCGAACCGCCCCATTCCGATAACACAGACCCGTTTTTTCATACCCGCTGACGCCTCCCGTTGGGGGTCATCCTATTTTAACCCTTTCCTGAGCAAAACGATAGACCGTCCGCTCCGGGGTGGCCAGGGCCAAAGCCAAAGTCAAGGGGCCGATGCGCCCGAGGAACATCGCCGCAATGAAAATGAGCTTGCCGGCTACTCCCAGTTCCGGGACGATGCCGGTCGAGGAGCCGTTGGTGGCAAAGGCGGAAATGGTGTCAAAGAACAGGTCAAGGAACTCGATAGTCCCGGAGCGGAGAGCGGCCGCCTCGGTGATGGTCAGGGCGGGAACGGTCACCAGAATGAACCCGACGCCCAAGCCGGCGATGGCGATGGCCCGGAATGCCTGGGATTGGGGAATTTCCCGTCCGAAAGCCTCGGCTTGGGCCCGGGAGCGGATGGAGGCAATGACCACTGCGATGATGACGGCCAGGGTGTTGACTTTGATGCCGCCGGCTACGGAACCGGCGGCGCCGCCGACGAACATCAGAAAGGAAAAGGTCAGTTTGGTAAAGTCTGCGGCCTGCTGAAAGTCGGTGATGATGAATCCGGCGGTGCGGCCGCTGATGGAGTGAAAAAGAGCGTCCCCGGCCTGCTCCAGGATGTGGCTGTAGCCGCGGCTGGCTACGCTGAGGTATCCCTCAAAGAAATAGACGGAAAAGCCCAGCAGCCACAAAGCCAGGCTGGTTATCAGCACCAGTTTGGTATCCAGAGAAAAACGGGAAAAGCGGCGGTTGCGGTAAAAGTCCACGAGGATAGTCCAGCCGATACCGCCGAGGATGATCAGGGCGGCCATCAGCCCCTGCAAAGCCCAACGGCCATCCAGAATTGCCAGAGCGCGCTGGTCTGAAACTTCCGGGAGGATGGAAAAGCCGGCGCTGTTGAAAGCGGATACGGAGAGAAAGATGGCCTGCCAAGCGGATTCGAGGAGGCCTAAGCCGGTGATGTCGCGCACCGGGCCGAACATCAGGATACCGCCGGCAAGGTAAATCAGCAGCACTACGATGACAATGTTGCGGGCAATCTGGCGCAGGCCGCTGAATCCGTCAACGCCCATCGTATCCCGCAGCACCAGTTGCTCCGACAGGCTGGAACGCTGCCCGATAAGCAGCAGCACAAAGATGGCGGCGGACATAAAGCCCAGTCCGCCGACCAGCATCAGCAGGAAAATGACCGCCTGCCCGAAATAGCTCCAGTGTTGGGCCGTGCTGACTACCGTATGCCCGGTAACGGTAACCGCCGAAGTAGCGGTAAAGAAAGCCGTTTCCCAGGAAGTGGCTGCCCCCGGGTTGCTGGCCCAGGGCAAAGCCAGCAGTACCCCGCCGACCAGAATCAGGGCGACAAAGCCGTAGAGCAGGAGAAAGGGCGCGGCAAAAAAACGCCGCGGCCGCCGTTGGGGTATTTCCCCGGAGTGGGCAGGCTGCAATTCGGCCAGCCGGGGTTGACGAATGACGGTGTCGCGGGGACGGTGCGGTTGGTAGCTCACCGAAAAGCCTCGACGGGAATCAAAGTGCTACCCGACTGCCCCAATTCTAGTAGCTGACTTGCTCTATGTCAATCAGCAGCCTGTCGGCAAGGCAATGGCACAGGACTCACGCGGTTGAGCAGGGAAAGAGCCTTTTCGGTGTCCTGTCCAAATACAAAACTGCGTCCGACTGCGTAACGTATATGGCATATTAGGTGTTATTCCTGTTGCCAAAACACAGCTGCTCGGACGCGTCCGACTGGTTCCGTTCGCTTTTGGTTGATAGCAGGTTTTCGCTAATGTGGATGCCGGGAGAACTTATCCATGACGAAATTCCTACTCGTCTTTTACAGGTGCTTTTACCCCTGCCGATACCCCGGGAGAAGTTGCCGCGGCCATGCAGGAAACCTTAGGTTTTGAGTAAAGGATGGGCCGCAGCCGCGCCCACTTAGGAAATTGCTTTGCGCCGCTCGCGGGCCTCCATCGAACGGGATGGGATGTTGATGTTCATCAATGGGATTGTTGGCAACAATACTTCCCGTCGGTTAAACCCGGACGAGTTTCGATGCTTTGCTTTGGTGGACGAATATGCACTGTTTCCGAAAGTGTTGGGCGGGGGTGGATTGCAAAAAATCTGAGCCGCCGTAGAATGGATTAGGCTACAAAATCCGATCCGCGGCGGTTCAACCGATGTTTATCTTAAAACTAGCCGAGCAGCGTGTCCAGACCCAGCCCATCGCGCCGCAGCGGTGTTCCCGTTGTGGCGGTCAAACCTGGCAAAAGTGGGGCGGGCAGCGGCAAAAGCCGTTAATCGATGCGCGGGTTAAAGCCGTGGCCACCCGGCGCTATCGGTGCGTGGCTTGCGGTAAAACCACTACGGCCCGGCCGCCGGGGGTAGGCCGGGCCGGGCGCAGTCAGCCCTTTACCGCCATCTTGGGAGTGTTGTATGCCCTGGGCTTGAGCCATCGGGGAGTGGAAGGGGCTTTGCGGCTGCTGGGCTATGAGGTGGACCATGTTACCAGTTGGCGGGATCTGCAGCGGTTGGGACGGGCGGTGCGGCGGCGGTTGCCGGCGGGCCGGGCGCGGATTGTGGCGGTGGATGAAACCTGGCTGCGGGTGCGCGGTAAGTCCCGTCCGGCCGGGGTGGTAGTGGATTTGGCGGGGCGGATGGTGGAATTGCAGTTGACCGGCCCGGGCTTTGACTATGGGCAATGGTTCCGGGAACTGGCGGAGCAGTTGGGGGTAGAGGTAGTGGTAACCGATGACGCCAGCGAATATGCCGGGCCCATTGAGGATGCCGGGCTGCAACGGCAGCAGTGCATGGTGCATATGCAGCGCACCTTGGGGCGGTGGAAGGGCCGCCTGAAACCGGATTTGCGGGAAGCCTGGGGGAAATTGCTGGCGCAAATGGCGCAACTGGTCAAGGAGTTGCCGGCCGATGGGGCCGAGCGGTTGCACCATTGGGCCCGAGATCCGGCCCTTGCCTCGGGAGTTGCGCCGGTTGGCGGTGCATTTGCAGGAACGCTGGCGACAGATGACCTTGCATCAAAGGGAGCCCGGAGTACCCAATACTACTAACTGGCTGGAGGGACGGTTCGGACGGATTAAACCCCGCTACCGGTTGACCCGGGGGCTGAAAAGCGCCGCCGGGGCGGCTAACTTTATGGCGGTGTTGGGCGATGTATTGCAATAGACCGGCACGAATTGACCGCCTAACCCGACCGCCGCCCGGACTGCCAACATTTGGGGGAACAGCGCCAATTTTGCCGCCGGCTATTGCAATGCCTTGACCGCCGTGTTATAATGCCTGCTGATGTTGGAGAAGATACGAAGTTAGAAGGTTTCGCGTAAGAATGCTGGATGCTGACACCCGGGAACAAATCACCAGGGAGTACCGAGTCCACGACCGGGATACCGGTTCCACCGAGCTACAGGTTGCCATCCTGACCGAGCGGATTCGGCAGGTTACTGACCACCTGCGTACCCACAAGAAGGATTTCCACTCCCGCCGTGGCCTCGTGACCATGGTGTCCAAGCGCCGCCGGCTGCTGAACTACCTCAGCAACGAGGACGTGAACCGTTACCAGAGCCTCATCCGCCGGCTGGGACTGCGCCGCTAGGCTTGCCCTACGCGCCGCCGCTGTCCCCGGTCTTGGGGGCCGCCGCCTTGCCGGTGGCCCGGTAAAGAACGATTGCCCGTTGCTTGACGCCGGCCGCCGCGCGGTCGCCCCGCTTTATCTTTTCTCGCGTCCATCTTTGAGAAGTGAGGTTATGTAACCTTATTATGCCTGACGCTACTGTTGTTGAACGCGTTATCGGGAACGAAAAGCTGGTTATCGAAACCGGAAAGCTGGCTTTTCAAGCCCATGGCTCGGCAGTGCTGACCTACGGCGAAACCGTCCTCCTGGCTACGGCGGTGATGTCGGAGAAGCCCCGGGCCGACATTGACTTTCTGCCGCTGACGGTGGAGTACGAGGAACGCCTCTACTCTGCCGGCAAAATCCCCGGCAGCTTTTTCCGACGGGAAGGCCGCCCCGGTCAGGAAGCCATCCTTTCCGCCCGGCTCACCGACCGCTCGATCCGACCCCTTTTCCCCAAGGGACTCCACAACGAAGTCCAGGTTATCCTGACCGTCCTGTCCACCGACCAGAAAAACCCGCCGGAAATTCTGGGAATGGTCGGGGCGTCGGCGGCTTTGTCCCTGTCCCACCTGCCCTTTGCCGGGCCGATTGGGGCCTGCCGGGTTTCTTACAATGACGGCGGGTTTATCGTCAACCCTACTTATGACGAAATCGCCGCCGGCAGCCTGAATATGGTGGTCGCCAGCACCCGGGACGCCATTATGATGGTCGAAGCCGGTTCTTATGAAGTGTCCGAGGAAGTTATCCTCGAGGGCATCAGCAAGGCTTTTGACGCCAACCGGATTACCATTGACCTGATTGACGAACTGGTCAGCCAGGTGGGGAAGCCCAAGTATGAAGTGGCGGCGGATGAATCGGAAGCGGAACGGCTGGATGCCCAAATCAAGGCTATCGTCAACGGGCGGGTAACGGAAATTCTGGAACAGAACTCCTTTAAGGCGGAACGGGACGAAGGTCTCGACCGTATCGAGGAGGAAGTGGCCGGGCAGTTGAGCGAGGATTTTTCCCGCAACCGCATCGCCGAGGGTTTCAAGAATGTGGTGAAAGAGGAAGTGCGGCGGCGTATCCTCGACTTGGGCGTCCGTCCGGATGGGCGCAGCCCGGTGGAAATCCGCCCCATCACTTGCGAAGTGGGCGCGCTGCCCCGCACTCACGGCTCCGGCTTGTTCACCCGGGGGCAAACCCAGGTGCTTTCCATTGCCACTTTGGGGCCGCTGAGTATGAAACAGACCCTGGATACCCTGTCCCCGGACGGCACCAAGCAGTTTATGCACCATTACAACTTCCCGCCCTACTCCGTGGGCGAAGCGCGGCGGGTTGGCTCTCCGGGTCGGCGGGAAATCGGCCACGGCGCTTTGGCGGAACGGGCGATCCTTTCCGCCCTGCCTTCGGAGACGGAGTTTCCCTACACGGTGCGGGTGGTGTCGGAAGTGCTGGCGTCCAATGGCAGCACCTCGATGGGCAGCGTCTGCGGCTCCAGTATGGCTTTGATGGATGCCGGGGTGCCGATGAAAGCGCCGGTGGCCGGCATCGCGATGGGCTTGGTAACGGACAGCGAGGGCCGCTACGCCGTGCTGAGCGACATTCAGGGCATCGAGGATTTCCTGGGGGATATGGATTTCAAGGTAGCCGGCACGGCCGCCGGCATCAACGCCCTGCAAATGGACATCAAGCTGAAGGGGTTGGATGAATCCATCCTGCGCCAAGCCCTGGAACAGGCGCGGCAGGGCCGCCTGCATATTCTGGACAAAATGGCGGAAGCTATCCAGGAACCGCGCACTGAGATGAGTCCCTACGCCCCCAAGACGGTCCGCATCCAGATACCGGTGGAGAAAATCGGGGCGGTCATCGGCCCCGGCGGCCGGGTCATCCGGGGCATCATTGAGGAAACCGGCTGCTCCATCGATGTGGCTGACGATGGCGGCGTTACCATCAGTTCCTCGGAGCAGTCCATGCTGGAACTGGCCCGCAGCAAAATCGACGGCTTGACCCGGGAGTTGGTGGTTGGGGACATCCTTACCGGCAAGGTCAACCGCATTGCCAATTTCGGCGCGTTCGTGGAACTGCTGCCGGGCAAGGACGGCTTGGTGCGGAACGAGGATATGGGGGATATGGCTGACGATGTGCAGGTGGGGCAGGAAGTCACCGTGATGGTGCAGGAGATTGACGCGATGGGGCGGGTGAATGTCTCCCGGCGGGCGTTGTTCGGGGATGACGGCCCGGCGACGCCGCGGCCGCCCCGGCCGCCGCAGGATCGGGAGCGCGGCCCCCGTTCCGGCGGCTATGGCGGCGGCAACCGGGGCGGTCAAGGCGGCGACCGGCGCGGCGGCTATGGCGGCAATCGGGGCGGCCAAGGTGGCGATCGGCGCGGCGGCCCGGGCGGCAATCGGGGCGGGCCGGGCGGCGACCGGCGCGGCGGCGGCAGTCCCGCGGACCGCCGCTTTCTCGGCGGCGGGGGCGGCCGGCCCCGCTAGTCCAGTCGGTCAGCCCAAAAGTTCATAAAAAACCGGGGCGGGTTCAGCGCAAACCCGCCCCGGTTACTCTACCGCTGCTTCCCTTCCCCCTTTCCCGCCGCCCCATCCCATCCGACTTCAATCCTCGGTTTCACCCCTTGCCGGCAGCCATTCATTCCTACTCCGGCCGCTGGTACTGCCACAAAGTCCCGTTAGGCGTATCCTCCAAAGTTACCCCCTGGGCGGCTAGTTCGTCCCGGATGCGGTCCGCCAGGGCATACTGCCGGGCTTGCCGCAGTTCGGCCCGGGTATTGACCAGCAACTCGATAAAGGGTTGAGCCGCCAGTTCGGCCGCGCCGCCCGCCGGGCCGCGTTCCGCAAAAGTCAGTCCCAAAACGCCGCCCAACTCCCGCAGGGTTTCCTGAGCCGCCTTGACCGGCTGCCCGGCGTCCCGCGCCCGGTTGATTTCCCTTGCCAGGTCGAAAAGAGCGGCCAGTGCCTGCGGCGTGTTCAGGTCCTCATCCATCGCCGTCAAAAACCGTTCCCGGAAAGGGGCGGCCGCCAAAGCAGCCGCCGCCTCGTCCGTATCCGCCGGGCCGGGACGCAAAGCGTGGTGAAACCGGGTCAGACTGCGCTCCATCGCGGCCGCCCCGTCATCCCCATACTGGAGCGGGCTGCGGTAGTGGGAACTGAGGAAATAAGCCCGCAAAGCGTCGGCGCTGTAGTGTTGCAGCGCCGCCTCCACCGACACCAGATTGCCCAGAGACTTGCTCATCTTGTCCTCGCCCAATTGCAGCAAGCCGTTATGCACCCAATAGTTGGCAAAGGGCGCAAGGCCGGTATAAGCCTCGCTTTGGGCGATTTCGTTCTCGTGATGGGGGAAAATCAAATCCTGCCCGCCGCCGTGAATATCCAAAGGATAATCCAGATAGCGCAGCGACATCGCGGTGCATTCGATATGCCAGCCGGGACGCCCCGGCCCCCACGGGCTTTCCCAAGAGGGTTCGCCGGGCTTGGCCCCCTTCCACAGGACAAAGTCCATGGGATGGTCCTTATCGGCATCCACCTGCACCCGCGCCCCGGCAATCATCCCGTCCAAAGTGCGGTGGCTCAGCTTGCCGTAATCGGGGCTGCGGTTGACCCGAAAATAGACATCCCCGGCCGCCGGGTAGGCAAAATCCTTGTCCACCAAATCCTGAATGGCGGCGATGATGCCGGGAATTTCCTGAGTCGCCCGGGGATAGGCGTCAGCCCGGCGGATGTTCAAGGCGTCCATCGTGCGGAAAAAGTCGGCGATATACCGCTCGGTCAACGCCGCCTCGCTGAGGCCGGCTTCCTGCGCCCGCTGGATTATTTTGTCGTCCACATCGGTAAAGTTCTGGATATGGCGCACTTGGTAGCCCCGATGCTCCAGGTAGCGGCGCAAAGTGTCAAAGATGACATAGCTGAGGGCGTGGCCCACATGAGTGGCCGAATAAGGCGTAACCCCGCAGACATACATCTGAACGGTGTTGCCGTTGGCCGGAACGAACTCCCGTTCCTGTCCGGTCAGGGTGTTGTAGAGTTTCATCGCTTTGCCACTGCTTGCTTACTATGGCAGCCGGCTGGCGGCGAATCAAGCCGCCGGTTCAACCTGGACAAGGGTCGCCACCGCCACGGCGGCGATGCCTTCCGCCCGCCCGGTAAAGCCCAAGTAGTCGGTGGTCGTAACCTTGACGCTGACCTGTTCCGGGTCAACCGACAAGGCGGCCGCCATATTTTCCCCCATTGCCGGATGAACGGCCCCAGCCGGGGCTGCTGCGCCAACATTGTAGCATCTATGTTGTTGACCTGCCACCGGTTAGCGGCCAGCAAATCGCCGATTTGCCGCAGCAGCCGCAAGCTGGAAATATCCCGATACTGCTCATCCGCCGAGGGGAAATGCTGCCCCTTATCCCCCAGATTAGCCGCCCCCAACAAAGCATCCATAACCGCGTGAGCCAATACATCCCCGTCGCTATGCCCAGCCAACCCCCGCTCAAAAGGAACCGCCACCCCGCCCAAAACCAGCCGCCGCCCGGCAGAAAGGGCGTGGGCGTCAAAACCAATGCCGGCGCGGAATGTGGGGGGGATGGTGGTCATAGGCGGGATGCCTTGTCGATGATAGATGGTGGATGTCGATGCTACCTTTCAGCAGTTGGGGCCAAACACGGTTTCAATGCCGCTCAGCCAATCCTGCAAGGCGGCGGGGGCGCAGAGTTCGGGATTTTCGAGGAAATCAAGGAGACCACCAGTGTTGTTGCTGAAATCCAAGTACGTCAGATTAGTCAACTTGGCTAGCTCAACCGGCAATTCTCCCCACAAGCTGTTGTCGTAAAACCGCCCCTCGGCGAGATTAGAAAGGTTGCCCAACTCTGGGGGAATTAACCCGGTTAAGCTGTTGCCGCCCAAGTTCAGATAGGTAAGGCTGGAAAGACGCCCCAAATCCGGCGGTATATTCCCGGTCAACCCGTTTTCGTTCAGCGACAAACCGGTCAGTCGAGACAAGTTGCCCAACTCCGGCGGTATGTACCCGCTTATGTCGTTATGGCTCAGTCCCAGGTAAGTCAGGTTAGACAGATTGCCTAGTTCCGATGGGATGGGTCCGGTCAGTCGATTGACATCCAGATCCAAGTAGATGAGACTATCCAGCTTGCCCAGCTCCGGGGGGATGGATCCAGTTAGGCCCAGCCCATGCCAGTTAGCGCCCAATCTCAGCTCAGTCAAGTTAGCCAAGTTGCCCAACTCCGGCGGAATGGAGCCGATCAGGTTGTCCCCACGGATGATTAAGGAGGTAAGGTTAGACAGATTACCCAACTCCGGCGGAATGGGACCACTTATGTCGTTAAAGCTCAGGTTCAGCTCGGTCAGGTTAGACAGATTGCCCAACTCAGGGGGTATGGAGCCGCTCAGGTTGTCCCCGTAGATGCTTAAGGAGGTAAGGTTGGACAGATTGCCCAACTCCGGCGGAATGGATCCAGTCAGACCGCCGGCCAAGAGCAGCTCAGTCAGGTTAGCCAAGTTGGCCAACTCCGGCGGAATGGATCCAGTCAGACCGCCGGCCAAGAGCAGCTCAGTCAGGTTAGCCAAGTTGGCCAACTCCGGCGGAATGGATCCAGTCAGACCGCCGGCCAAGAGCAGCTCAGTCAGGTTAGCCAAGTTGGCCAACTCCGGCGGAATGGGGCCACTCAGGTTGTACCCTTGGATACTTAAGGAGGTAAGGTTGGACAAACTGACCAACTCCGGCGGAATGGGGCCGCTCAGGTTTTCCCCATAGATGCTCAAGGAGGTAAGGTTGGACAGATTGCCCAACTCCGGCGGAATGGGGCCGCTCAGGTTTTCCCCATAGATGCTCAAGGAGGTAAGGTTGGACAGATTGCCCAACTCCGGGGGGATGGGACCGCTCAGGTTTTCCCCATAGATGCTCAAGGAGGTAAGGTTGGACAAACTGCCCAACTCCGGCGGAATGGATCCAGTCAGACCGCCGACCAAGAGCAGCTCAGTCAGGTTAGCCAAGTTGCCCAACTCCGGCGGAATGGGACGACCACTTATGTCGTCAAAGAGCAGGGACAGCTCGGTCAGATTAGACAGATTGCCCAACTCCGGCGGAATGGATCCAGTCAGACCGCCGGCCAAGAACAGCTCAGTCAAGTTAGCCAAGTTGCCCAACTCCGGCGGAATGGGGCCACTCAGGTTGTACCAATCGATACTTAAGGAGGTAAGGTTGGACAAATTGCCCAACTCCGGGGGTATGGAGCCGGTCAAGTCGTTGAAATCGAGATCCAGCTCAATAACGCGCCCGTTGGCGTTAGTAGTAACCCCATACCATTCGTCCAAGGGCTTATCGGTCAGCCAGTTATCGTTATGCATATACGCTACCAAACTGCTTTTGGATTCGTCGTCCCAATAGGGGGCCCTCAGCGAATCGTAAAGGGCTACCAACGCCGCCCGGTCCGTTCCCACCGAGGTATCCCCCGGCGACAAAGGCGCGGGACGGGGATCCGGTTCCGGCGTAGGCGTTGCTGGCGGCGGCGGCGTTGCGGTAACCGTCGGCGTAGAGGTGGGCGGTGGCGCAGTCGCTATTGGGGGAGTTGGCGCAACAGTAGCCGGCGGCGGCACGGTCATTGTTGCCGGCGTGGCCGCCGGCGCAATAGTAACCAGCGGCGTCGGCATCACGGCAACAGCAATCGTTGCCGCCGGCGTCCCGGCCGGCGTAACAGTGCCGCCATCAGTGCAGGCAATCAAGGCCGGCAGCAACAGGCTGACCAACAACAGGGCAAGCAAAAGATAGTTGCGGCGCGTCAAGGGTAACCTCTCTTTAGCAGTGCGGCCAGTTTAGCATATATCCCCTTGACGCCGCCGGGGGCAATTTTGTTCCCGGAATGTCCTTTTCAGTTCCCCGCGTCAGCACCCCTCCCCCACCACCGTCTCAATCCCGGTCAGCCATTCCCGCATTTCCCCCGGCGCGCACAAGCCGGCAGCGGCAAAGCCCAGAAAGTCCAGCCTGACCAGGGCGGTGAAAGATGCCGGCAATTCCCCGGAAAGTTGATTGTCGGTGAAAGCCAGATAATCCAGGTTGACCAGCCCGCCCAACTCCGCCGGCACCCGACCGGTCAACTGGTTAATGCCCACATCCAGATAAGTCAAGTTCGCCAACTGCCCCAACTCCGCCGGTATCTCCCCGGTCAGCCGGTTCTGGTACAAATCTAGCACCGTCAGCTTGGACAGGTTGCCGAACTGCGGCGGGATTGCGCCGCTCAACTGGTTCTGATAGGAAAGCCAGCGCGTCAAGTTGGATAAGTTGCCCACTTCCGCCGGTATGGGGCCGGTCAGATGATTGTAGCTGAAATTGACCCGGGACAAGGCGGACAAATTACCGAACTCCGGCGGAATCGTCCCCCGCAGGTTGTTAAAGCTCAGGTCAAGGGCAACAACCCGCCCCTGCCGGTCAACGGCAACGCCCTCCCACTCCCCCAGCGGCCGCTCCGAAAGCCAGTTCCGACTATGCCGCCACTCCGTCCCGCCGGCGGCATTGTAAAGGGCAACCAGGGCCGCCCGGTCGGCGTCTATGGCAGCGGCATCGCCCGCCCCGCCAGCAGCGCAAGCGGCAGCCAGTAGCGCGGCAATGGCAACGGACAGGCTGATGATGGGGATGTACAATCGTTTCATTTCGGGATAACCCCGGTGTGAATGTTGGGGCGTTTAATATGCGCCGGAAATCTGCAAATAGCAGCGTTCCGGGAAATCGTCCGCCGCGTCCGCCGGTTTATACCACCGGGCTAAGGAAACCCGCGCCAATTGCCCGGCTTTAACCTGCTCCGGCGGGCGGGCGACTCCAACGTAAGTTATGCGGAACGGTTCGTATCGGTAATGATAGCTGGATGTACCATCATAGCGCGAAATTTCGCTCTCCAGCTGCATATCCCGGTCAGGAATCCAGAAACCTACGCTCTGCTGCGGAACATCGTCTTGAATATACCCGCTTCCCGAGGAAGTAGGGCCGCGAACTTTCCCCTCAAACAGGTCTTTTACGCCGCCCCGCCAAGGGCTTATCCACTCGGGCAGCCGTTCCGCCAAGTCAGCGCGCGTCTCAACAAAAATTGCTGATGTAACCAGAACATCCTCCAGGTGCGGAGCAGTCCGGTCAGAGCACTGAACCCACTCCAACTCCCAAACTTGCCCGATTTCGTAAGGCGTAGTATGGGGCAGGAAAGGCCGACCTTCCTGTTCGGTAAGGCGCAGATTAGAACGGTCTACGGCTAACGCTCCTACGCAAAACGAATTACGGGCCCGAGTTTTGGAAACAATCAGGCAACGCATGGCCGCAAATCCTCTACTGCAACTCCAAAATACTCGGCGACTTGGTCGGCAACTAGGGAACGGTGACACGCCTCGGGAGACTCCTCAACGCAGAAAAATGCCATACTTTCCACGCCTTCCAAGGAATCCGCAAACGATTCCAACTCCTCGCTGAAAACAGACAACACCTCGTCCTTATACGCCGCGATGAACTCCGTGGACAACTCGACGCGTTCCCGTTTCAAGACCCCGTCCGAAAAGTCCGCCTCTTTTTGTAGAGCGCGAATTTCCGAAGTAGGGGCCAGTTTGTTGATGTGGCGATACTCTTTGCCGATGCGCGACAAGGAGTTGCCCAAACGGTTTTTGTTAAGAAAGGCGTATTTGGCGCCGCGCATCCCGGCCCGTTGGCGAATGTCCACCAAAAGGTCCACATCTGCCTCCTGCAAAGCAGCCAGGAAAGAAGTTTCATCGAACCCGTAGCCGCCGATGGTAAAAACCCTCATAATTGCTCTCCACGACCGGAAACCGGCTTGCTCGATACTTGCCCAAAGCCGGGCAACAGCATCTTGCCGGCGGTGCGGGCCTGCATTACCGCCGGTTGGGACTTGACCCCGCCATCCGGCAGCAAGTGAACTACCTCGACGCCTTGGCTTTCCAATTCATCGCCGACCAGCCCGGAGCGATGGCACTTTTCCGGGTTGCCCTCGCTGCACAACAGGGCTAGAGAGTAGCCCTTGGCGCAACCGGTCAGCAGCCGTTGGATACCCTGCTGGAAAGCAGCCAAGCGGCGGACTGCGGCGTAATCAACATTGCCGTTGGCGGTGTAGCAGGAAGGGTCATCAGGACGACCGCCCAACTGATCGCCCATAAAGATATATTCCAGACCGGCGCCGTCCAACCCTCTTTGCAGCGCATCCCGGGAAAACTCGGGCTGATACCGGGAATAGGGCTGGGAGCGAACATCAACCACAAACCGAATTTCCCGCTCCCGTAATTGGGCGGCAAGTTCGTCCAGCGTACGCCCGCCATGACCGATGGTGAATACCCGGTAGTTCGTCATAGAGCGCACTATACCACCCAATCGGCTTGCCCGCAAAGCCGTAGCACGGCCGCCCCGGCGCTGAAATCAGCACGCCCTACACCCACCCCGCCACCACCGCCAAATCCTCCGGCGTTGTTACTTTCAAGTTCCAGTAGGAACCCATAAACACCACTACTTTATCGCCCAAACTTTCCACCATTGCCGCGTCATCCGTAGCGTCGCCGGCAAATTGGGCGTGGGCTTGTACCAGCCGGTCGTAGCGGAAAATCTGCGGCGTTTGGGCGGCGTAGAGAGTAGAGCGGTCGGGAGTGTGGGTAATTTCCAAAGCCGGAGATACGACTTTGATGGTGTCTTTCACCGGCACGGCGGCAATGGCCGCGCCGTCCGGGGATTGCTTTGCGGCGTCCAGTCCCCGTTGCAGCAGGGCGGCGTCCACCCCGGGGCGCGCGCCGTCGTGGATGATGACCCATTGGCAAGGCGGCAAGGCGGCCAAGCCGGCCCGCACCGAATCCTGCCGCCGTTCCCCGCCGGCGCAAACTTGAGCCACCTTGTTGTACCCCTCCCGTTGGACCAACTCCCGCCCCCGCTCTACAGCCTCCGCCGCCAGTACCAGCGCCATCGCCCCCACCGGGGCAAACTCCTCGAACCGGTCAAGAGTATGCGCCAGCAGCGGCCGGCCGCCCAAGGGGGCAAAGATTTTGTCCACGCCCGCCATCCGGGAACTGCGGCCGGCGGCAACAATAACCGCGCCAACGGAATTGTCCATTGCCATAACTGGATTTCCTGGCGGATGTCCGGGGATGGACCGGAGCCGCCGCTGCCATAATTGGTGCGGCGGCTCCGGGTTAAACCGGGTTAAATCGGACGGGGGCGGTTCAGCGGTTCTTGGATTGGGCGAATATGATGCGACCGGCCGCCGTTTGCAGCACCCGGGTCACCGTTATATCGTGAAAGGCGTTGATATACCGCCGGCCGCCCTCGACCACCACCATTGTGCCGTCATCCAGGTAAGCCACCCCTTGGCCGGCCTCCTTGCCCTCCTGCACAATGTTGACCCGCATATCCTCGCCGGGCAGGACGATGGACTTCAGGGCGTTAGCCAGTTCGTTGACATTCAGCACCTGGACGCCCTGAAACTCGGCTACCCGGTTCAGGTTGTAGTCGGTAGTCAGGATGGGGGATTTCATATTGCGGGCCATCTTGACCAGCATCGAGTCCACTTCGTCGCCGTTGGACACCCCCACATCCAGTATGTCCAGGGTAACATTGTCATCCCGCCGCAGCCGTCCCAGCACTTCCAAACCGCGGCGGCCGCGATTCCGCCGCAGCGGGTCGCTGGAATCGGCAATGTGCCGCAGTTCGTCCAGCACGAACCGGGGAATAACCAGGCTGCCGGCCAGAAAGCCGGTGCCGGTCAGGTCGGCGATGCGGCCGTCAATAATAACGCTGGTATCCACCAGGATTTTGCCGTTGCGCCCGGCGGCGGTAGCCGTAGCCCCGTTGCGGTGCGGCGTCTGCTCCAAAGTGGGAAAGACCGTCGGCAAGTCCCGGCCGCGCAAGCCGCCCAGCAGCAAGCCGGTCAGTCCCAGGGTAACGCTGACGATGAGGGGTATCCCCCAAGCCATCCAGCCGTTCAAGGTGTAGAAAGGAATGGAGATAAGGGCGGCGAAAATCAGGCCCAGCAGCGCGCCCAAGGCCGCCGACAGCAGCGTCGGCCCCGGCATCGCGTTGATGTAGCCCACGCTCTTGCGCCACGGCTTCAGCACCAGATAGGGCGTCAGCAGCGCGCCGGCCGGCACTCCGACCACCGCCAAAATGACGCCCCAAGGCACCAGCTGCCGTTCCCCGGCGGAAAGCTCCGGCATATACGCCCCCAGCCGCCAGCCCAGAACGCCGAAACCGCCGGCGCCAATCAAACGAAGGGTCCACAACTCTAACACGAAAATACCCCCTTCCCGACGCTCCCGGCCCCGGCCCGCTGCACCGCCGCCCCGCGCCGGAATAAAATAAAATTAGGTAAAGAATATGCTGGAAACCGCCGCCTCAACCGCCGGGAAATAAGGAAAAGCCCGGCAACAAGGCAATAAAACCGTGTTCAGTCGCCCCGAAAATAAGCAGGGCTGGCTGAAACGGCTTCAGCATAACATAAAGTTGCCGGTTAGGAAAGTTTGACCGGTTAAGAGGAGCGGGCTATCGCATACAGAAATCGTCATTCCCACGAAAGTGGGAATCCAGATCTGCCGGGGACTCTGGATTCCCGTGAAAACGGGAATGACGATAAATGCCGCCAAGTATATGCGATAGCCCTGGTTAGGGGGACTCTGATTAGGCGGACGCTGCCACTTCCGTCAATGGATAGTAGGCGAATTTTCCTGAATCACCGGATTGCCCTCATCCTCAGCCGCCGCCATAAAGGGGGAAACATACGGTTCCCCGGCATCGGCGGCTACGGCGGCGCCCATCGCGGTGATGGCTACCTCAATCTGGTCATCCTCCGGCCGGCGCGTGGTCAGTCGTTGCAGCCACAAGCCGGGTATTGCCAGCAGCCGGGCGATAAGCCAAGTGGGATGTACCCCGCTGAAACGGATGATTTCGTAGCTGACAGCCGCCACTACCGGCAGCAGCAGGATGCGGGACAGGATACGCCATTCCAAATCCGGCCGCCCCAGAAAGGCAAAGACGACCACCGACACCAGTACCACCGTCAGCAGAAAGGCGGTGCCGCAGCGGGGATGCGGTGTGCCGAACTTGCGGACATTAGCCACCGTCAAAGGCAAGCCGGCTTCGTAGGCGTGTACCGCCATGTGTTCCGCGCCGTGATAGGCGAATACCCGCCGAATATCCTTGAGCCGCCCGATACCGCCGATATAGCCCACCAGGATCAGCAAGCGCAACAGTCCCTCAATCAAATTGCTCACCAAATCGGATCCGATAAAGGGGTCAATCAACCGCACCAGCAGCAGCGGCAAGACAAAGAATATCCCGATGCCCAAAACCAGGGACACGCCCAAGGTCAGCGCCAAAGCCCAGCCGGACACTTCGCCGTCCCCGCCCTCCGGAGACTCCACCGCCAAGGATGCCGAGCGGTTCAACGCCTTGACGCCCAGCAGCAAGGTTTCGACCAGAGTCAAGACGCCGCGCAGCAACGGGATGCGGCGGACGGCGCCAGTAAAGGCGGTGTTCAGCGGTTCGTTATAGTGGTAAATGCTGCCATCGGGCCGCCGCACCGCCAAGCTGAAAAAGCTGCGGCCGCGAATCATCACGCCCTCAATAACGGCCTGCCCGCCGTAGGTGTGCCGGGGTTGTTGTGCCAATGGTGTCCGCCTTTTCATTGTAGGTAGGGGTGTTGCCCGGCATAACCGGCATAAAAAGAAACCGAGGGTCAAAAGTGGCCCTCGACTTCTTACCGGTCAACTAATCCCGGCGCGCCCGGCTACTGGAGGTTGTAGCGCCGCCGCAACCGCTCGATGCGGCCTTGGGTGTCCACGATACGCTGCTCCCCGGTGTAAAAGGGATGGCACTTGCTGCACACTTCCACCCGCAGGGCCGGCTTGGTGGCCCCAGTCTGAAAGGTGTGGCCGCAGGAGCAGGTAACTGTGGCGTTGTAGAACTGAGGGTGAATGTCGGTTTTCATCGGCTAGACCTCGACCGGGTACACGCTGACCTGGCGGCGGCCTTTGGCGGCCCACTCGAACTTGACCTTGCCGTCGGTCTTGGCGTAGATGGTATAGTCCCGGCCCAAGCCCACATTGTTGCCCGGGCGGATGCGGGTGCCGCGCTGACGGATGATGATGTTGCCGGCGATGACCTGCTCGCCGCCGTACTTTTTCACGCCCAGCCGTTTGGCGTTGCTGTCGCGGCCGTTGTTGGTGCTGCCGCCGGCTTTCTTGTGCGCCATAGTGGGATTAACCTCCGGCCCGGATGTCCTGGATGACCAAGCGGGTATAGTTCTGGCGGTGGCCGCGCTTGCGGCGGTAGCGGGTTTTGGCCTTATACTTAAAGACCATCAGCTTCTTGTCCTTGTAGTGGGACTGCACCTGCGCCACCACCTTGGCCCCGGCCACGACCGGAGCGCCGAAAGTGACCTCGCCGCCGTCAGACAGAGCCAGCACTTCGTCAAACTCTGCCGCATCGCCTACGGCCAACGGCAAAAGTTCCACATCCAGCACATCGCCGGTCTTGACGCGGTACTGCTTGCCGCCGGTCTTGAAAATCGCGTAATCCATCATAAATCAAACCTCGGCTGGCTATTATAAGGGAAAGGAAAGCCGGTGTCAATGGGGGAATTGGGGGAATTTTTTATTTTGGGTGCGGGGAACCGACCCCTACCCCCACAGCTCCGCCACATCGCCCACCCGCATAAACTCCACATTGGCGTGGCTGCGGATGTATTTAATCAGCCGTTCCAGCATCAGCAGCCGACCGGGGCGGCCGATATATTGCGGGTGCATCGTCAAATGGAACGACCGGCCATAGCGATACAAGCCGTCAAACTCAGCCGACCAGGTCTGATACACCTCCTCAGGACTCCGCATCGGACCCAAGCGGTTGGCGGACGGGGCATAGACAAAGTTGGGCGCGTCATCCAGAACCCAATGGATTGGCACTTCGACCAATCGCTTGCCCGGCTCCTCGGCCCGCAGCGTATAGGGCGCGTCATCCCCCATCAAACTGCTGTCATAGTGAAAGCCGTACTCCGCCAGCAAATCCAGTGAAACCTCGCTCAACTCCCAACTGGGCGACCGGTAGCCCCGCGGCGCAACGCCGGTCAGGTCGGTCAGGATGGACAAACCCCTTTCCAGAACCTCCCGCTCCTCGGCAGCGGTCATTGATGCCGGCGGCTCGTGCATATAGCCGTGATGCCCCACCTCATGCCCCCGCCGGACAATCTCCCGCGTCAAATCGGGATGGGTTTCCGCCACATAGCCCGGCACATAAAAACTGCCCTTAATGCCGTAGCCGTCCAGCAAATCCAGAATCCGCGGCATTGCCACGCTGGGCCCATACTCCGCCATCGACAGCAGGCTGGGCAGCTTGGCAAAATCCGGATTGCGCCGCAGCCAGGACGAAACCCCGTCCACATCAAAGGTCAGCATCGCCACGCACTGGATATTGCCGGGCCAGATGCCGGACATAGTTGTTACCCCCGATTTCTTGGGATTTGCTGATAAGTTGCCCCCATTGTAACCGATCTGGGAATTGAATGGCGCATTTTTCCAGACATTGCAAACGAAACCCGCGCCGGTAATCCCGTTGACCAGCCCCGCCCGGCTGAATATAATGAACCCTATGACCGCCAACCCGAAAACCTCCGGAAAACCCTGCTCCATCGCCTTGAGCGCGGCTCAAGCGGCCCAAGCCGCCGTCACGCCCGACCAAGTAATCCTTTTCGGCTCCCGGGCCCGCGGCGACCACCGCCCCGACTCCGACATCGACCTCCTGGTCATAACTCCCCAGGAACCCGGCCCGGACCGCAAAGCCGCCCTGGCCGCAACCGTAGGGCCAACCGCTCACGATGCCCACGGACAAGCTATCGACATCCAACTGGTGTGGCGCAGCCGACAGGAGTTCCGCCATAACCGCCGCTACACCAACAGCGTCGAAACCCACGCCATACGGGAGGGCATCCTGATGCCAGGCAACCCGGAGGAATACACCTCCAGCTACGACGACGAGGAAACCGAGTACGAATACAGCTGAACCAACTACGACAACCGGCTGTATCACGCTGAACAGCACCTCGACCTGATGCAGCTGTCCGCCGTATCCGGCCGGTCCGACCTTATGATCGGACAACAAGCGCACAACGCCCTGGAACACGCAATGAAAGCCCTGCTCGAAGCCCACGAGCAAGGCCACGGTGTCGGCTATGGCAATACCCATGACATCGGACAGCTGCTGGGCAATATCCGCCGCTTGATTCCCGAACTGACCGACTACCGCCTTTCCATCGAGCCGGACATTTACAGCGAGTACGCCGGCCGCCGGGAATACAGCGGCCACCGCCGCAACCCGACCCTTACCGCCCAGCCCGACTACTTGAACCGCACTACCGCCGACATTGCATTCATCCTGAACCTGGCCCGCACCGCCCGCGCCCGCGCCCGCAACCAGGAGTCTGTGCAGTGAATCATCGTCGTAGGTCATTGCCGCGGGATAAGGAGATGCCCCGTCCCGCCGCCCTTTCCCGCCGGAAACCAGCACGGCCGCGCCACAAAATAGCGCGGCCGGAACCAGTCAAGCCGGACTGCTAACTAAACAGGCTGCCGGCCTCCGGTCAACCCGCCCCCCTACCGCCGCTGCCGCCGCCGCCGCCGCGCCGCCCGCTGCGCCGCCAGCCGTTCCTTCTGGGCTTTCGAGCGGAAAAACCGCCGGTCTTTCAACTCCCGCAAAACCCCGGCGTGCTGCACCGAAGCGCGAAATCGGTTGACCAAACTCTCCGGGCTTTCACCCTCCCGAGGGGTTACATAGGCCATCAAACTCTCCTTTGCCGCCAACGCCTGTGCGTCCAACGATTGAATTTTGCGGACAATGTACCACAAAGGCAGAACCCAGGCAAGTCAATCCCGCCCCTCCCGCCGCCCTACCCCCTATAAAAGCCATCCTTCCCTCCCTCCCACCGTCCTTCCCGCTCCCCCACCGTCATTCCCGCCTTCTTTACCGTCATTCCCACGAAAGTGGGAATCCAGAACCGCCGCCCTTAAAAAGTTCTCCCGCTGTATTTTTTCGCACCCCTCCCGGGAATCCCCAAAAAATTTTTAATTCCCCAACCCCCCGGCAGCCAACCCCTCCCTTCCCAATTTCCCCAAATCGCAAAAAGGGCGTGATTTTTGTCAAGCAAAAATCACGCCCTTTTTTACCCTGTTTTTACCGGTTTTCCCCCGGTATTAACAACGCCCGCCGCTGGGAGGTATTCTTATGTTCAGACTGCCTATTGCCATCCTAATCCTGTCCGTCCTGACCTTCGGACTGTTCCTCACCGCCAGTCCCAACCCCACGGCCCAAGCCGCGCCCCGTTCCATTCCCTGGGACTGCTCCGACTGGCAAGAGTCCCCCGCTGTCGCTGATGCCGACGATGCCCGGGTCTCAATGATCCTCGAATCCCTGGCCGCCAACCGGGGCAAGTCCATCTACTGCGCCGTGGACCAGTCCGATACCTGGACCAAGTCCGAAACTTGGCTTGCCGGCCGGGACCGCAACGAACGGGACGACACCGTCTATTTCGGCCAACAAGGCAACTTCCGCGGCTTCCTCGCCGCCCAAGAGGGCTACCTCACCGACGGTGAATCCGGCGTTACCGGCGTCAGCCGCGATCTGATCTTTGAGTTCCCCCGGGAGGAACGCCGCGGCAAGAAAACCGTCCGCTTCCGGGTCCGCAGCCAATCCGCCGATACCGGCACCTGCCCGGATGACGCTGCCAATCCCGGCAACCTGCTCTGCACCCCTTATGCCGGCGCGCACGGCAGCTATGACTCCCCCGAGGGCAGTCAGGCTCGCGCCCGGGTCGTCTATTCCGGCCAAGCTTCCGGCACTAACCGCTGGCGTGTCCACTGGCGAACCAACGCCCGTCAAACTTGGGATGCCAATGGGGTAGTATCGGATGCCGGCACCGGCGGCGGCAGCTTCCGTTCCCCGGAATGGTGGACCGCCCAAGCGGAGGCCCTGGCCCCCGCGGCCTGCCGGGCCCGGGGCGGGAAGTATGTCGCCGGCAGCGCCGATTTCGGCCGCGGCCATAATCGCGACAACGGCCGGAACCTTGACGCCAACGGGGACTACCACGGCTGGTTTTACTCCGTACAGCCCAATCAATATTTCCCCTCCCAAGTGCAGAGCCGGGCCCGGGAAAGCCGCACCTGGGTTGCCGTTTGCACCAAACGCGTCCGCCGCCGCTAACCCTCCGCCCGCCCGCTCGTCCTAGCGGCTAGTCTCCCCCGGAAACCCTTCCGCGGCGACGATTACCGGCGGCGCAATTCTCCGTCCACCCTCGCAATACCCTTGCTCGCAGTTTGAATTCAGTTCAATCGCGGTTTGATTTCACCCCATCGCAGATTGAATTCAGTTCCATCGCGGCTTAATTTCAGTTCCATCGCAGATTGAATTCAGTTCCATCGCGGCTTAATTTCAGTTCCATCGTAGCTTGTAATATCCCTCGGCAATGAAAAGGCAGCTTTGCAACCACCGGATTTCCCCTTCGCCCTGCCCCTTAAAAGCCCCCTGAGCCACAGGATCCAAGGGTTGGCGGTCATCCATTATGCTATAATGCCGCTGCAATGACGACTCTGCTTGCTGACGGCAAATCCGCCCGGATAACGCTAGACACGGTTGCCGCTGGCTTGAATGACGGCGGCCTTGCCCTGCTGAATGCACTGCGGCGGCTGGCATCGGTTGATGCCGTGCCGGTTTATCTGGTAGGCGGACCGGTGCGGGATTTACTCTTGGGCGAGCCGGGGCAAGACCTGGATTTTGCGGTGGAGGGAGACGCGCCCGCCCTAGCCCGGCAGTTGGCAAGAGAATTGGACGGCCGGGCGGTTATTCACTCCCGCTTTGGCACGGCTACCTTTACTGCCGCTAATATGCGGGTGGATCTAGTTACGGCCCGCCGGGAAGTTTATCCCAAGCCGGGTAGCCTGCCGCAGGTGTTTCCGGGAACGATTTACGATGACTTGGCCCGGCGGGATTTTTCGGTGAACGCGATGGCGCTGCCCCTATCCGGGGCTGACCAGCAGTTACTGGCTCCAGCCGGCGGGGTTGATGACCTGAACCGGGAAGTTATCCGCATCCTGCATCCAGCCAGCTTTGTCGATGACCCCACCCGGCTGCTGCGAGCGGCGCGTTATGAGCAGCGGCTGGGGTTTCGGTTGGAAAGGGATACGGAAAGCCGGCTGCGGATTGCGATAGCCCAAGGTTGCCTGAACCCGGTCAGCGGCGACCGGCTGCGGCACGAATTGGCGCGGATGTTTGCGGAAACCCAGCCGGGGCCGCCATTGCTGCGGGCGGCGGAACTGGGTATCCTGCCGGCCATTCATCCCGATTGGGGACAGGTTGACTATCTGCAACGATGGGCGGAAAGCAGCCCGGAAATAATTGCGGAAACGGGTTTGTGCGGCCCTTGCCGGGAACTCACTTGGTTGGCGGCGTTGGTTTATCCCCTGTCGGCCGGTGCTGGGGAAGGGCTGATTAGCCGGCTGAATATGCCCAAAGTATGGGCGGCGGTAGTAAGAGATACCATCAGTTTGCGGCAACAGGAAAGGGTTATCGCTGACCCGGCTTTGCCCCCATCCCGGTTGTGCGATTTGTTGGAGGGCGTAAGTTTGGCGGCGGTGGCGGCCGTTGCCGGGTTGACTGATTCCCCGGCGGTCAGCCGGTCTTTGCTCCGCTATCTGGTCGAGTTGCGGCACCTCAAGCCGGAATTGCGGGGGGATGATTTGCTGGCAATTGGCGTACCGCCCGGCCCGGCGGTGGGGGCCGCCTTGGCGCAACTGCGGGCGGCGCGGCAGGATGGCCGGGCGCGGGATACCGCCGGGGAAAGGCGGTGGGTTGCCGAGTGGCTAGCGGCAAATAATTTTATGGAGTAGGGAGGTTGGCGTCCTTATGCTCGAGGAGCTGGATCGGGAGTCCTGCGTTATCTGCAACGGCGCGCTGGACGGCATCAATCAGACCGCCTGCCAGCTGTGCGGCGGCAAGTTTCACCGCCCCTGGAGTCAGGACAGCGAACTTCCCCAATGCGGCCGTATCGGCAGCCACGAGGAAGCCCTGGCTATCGTCTTTCTGTGCAATGATTGCGGCGAAGGGCGGCGGTTGTAAGCGGGACTGTTTCCAACCGGGTCATCATCCATCATATTGGGAGCGGCAGTTTATGCAGGCAGTTTATATTGAGGCCCACGGCGGGCCGGAGACGCTGATTTATGGGGAGCGGCCGGAGCCGGAACCGCAAGCCGGGGAAGTGAAGTTGAAAGTGCAGGCGGCGGCGCTGAACCGCCTTGACCTTTACACCCGGGCCGGCGGCCGGGGATTGCGGCGGGAGTTTCCGCCGCCGTTGATTCTGGGCGGCGACTGCGCCGGGGATGTGGTGCAAGTGGGGGTCGGAGTGGACACCTTGCAAGTGGGCGACCGGGTGGTAGTCAACCCGCGCATCAGCTGCAATGCCTGTCCCCGGTGTATGGCCGGGCGGGACGATTTGTGCCCAGCGTCCCGGTTTATGGGCAGCGCGTCCGATGGCAGTTATGCCGAGTTTGTGGCGGTTCCCGCGGTTAACGCCCACCGCATTGCCGACACGGTTTCCTACGAGGAAGCGGCGGCCGTGCCGACGACCTTTCTGCCGGTGTGGAATATGATGGTGCGGCGGGCGCGGTTGCAGCCTTGGGAAACTGTATTAGTCCTGTCGGCATCGGCCGGCGTTGGCACGGCGGCGATTCAGGTGGCTAAAAATGTGGTCGGGGCGCGGGTCATCGCCACTACCAGCAGCGCGGACAAGGCGGCCAAGGCCCGGGAGTTGGGGGCGGATGAGGTTATTAACTACAAAGAGGAGGATATTGCCGAGCGGGTCAAGGCGTTGACCGGCGGCGCGGGCGTGGATGTGCTGGTGGATCATGTAGGCGCGGAGTTTTTCAGCGCGGCCTTTAATTCCCTGCGGCCGGGCGGTCGTTACACCATTTGCGGGGCTACCACCGGGCTGCGGGCGGAGCTGCATCTGGGCCTGCTGTTCACCCGGCAGATTGAGATTTACGGGACTTTTATGGGTAGCAAGGAGGATATGCGGCAGATTGTGGCGATGCTGAACCGGGGCGTCATCCGCCCGGCCATTCATCAGGTATATCCGCTGCCGGTAGCGGCCGAAGCGCATCGGGTAATGGAGGAAGCGAACTTTTTCGGGAAATTGATCTTGCGGCCGTAGGGGAGGGCGATGGTTACTTGGCTTCCGGGGGAAGTTCCGACTGGCGATGGCAAATACCATCGCGGATAATCCGTAGGTCGGCAATAGTTTCCCGGATAGTGCTGCCGAAAAGCCCGCTGAATATGTGCTTCCAATCAGGCTTATGCGCGCTTCGGTCGGATGCAGCAATGGCAGTTTGACGCTCCCCGCGAATAGCCCGGATGTCGGCAATAGTCTCCCGGATGTTGCTGCCGAAAAGCCCACTGAGAAAGAGTTTCCAGCTGAACTTGCCGGGGGACTGGTCGGTGTTGCGGTCAGAATCTGCCATATTCCGAACCTCGCTAGCTTTCTGCGCCCATTATAGCACATTGCCGGGAGAGGGCGGGAGGGGGCAATACACTGTGCCGGTAAGGAATCCGCTAGTTCTGCACCGGCCGCTCCTTGTAAAACAAAAATTGCCCGGCATAGCCGGCGTAGCTGCCAAAGTGTTTTTGCGCCCAATCCCGGAGTTTGGCGTCCGACAGCGGTTTTTCTCCGGGAAAGCAACTTCTCAACGCACTGCGGATGTGCGTATCTATCGGGAACGCTTGCGGCTTATCCAGAGAAAACAACAGCACGCAGTCGGCAATCTTGTCGCCGACCCCGTAGCATTGCATAAGCCGTTTTCTGGCTGCTTCATAATCCGGCTTTGCCAAGCTATCCAAGTCCAGCCGCTCGCCCGCAACTTCCCGAGCCGCTCCTGATACGCTCACGGCATACCGCTTGAATCCAACCAGCGCTTGGGAAATTTCGTCTTGGCTTACTTCAGCCAGTTGCCGCGGCGTAGGAAATGCCGACATTCCCGGTACGATACGGTTGCCGAATTGGTCCGCCAACGCCTTAACATTCCTTTCAATGCGGGGTATCGGCGATTGGGCGGACAGGATGTATGATACCAAACACTCCCACGGCTCCTGCCGCAAAATCCGCAAACCCCGGTATTTCGCGACCAGTTCGTTGACTTTCGGGTCGCGATTAGCGAGGTCGGCATAGATGGCAGCAATGTCCTCGTCCAGCCGCAGGTAATCACTGATGATGGCCGCGGCCGTAGCGTCCGGGCCGGGGGCGGCTTGGAACTCTAACCGACCGTCGCGGACTTTGCGGATTTGGATGAACTGACCACGTACTACGCCGCTGAACCAGCCATCGCTATCGGGCGGCCGCCAGCGAAAGGCTTGCCCCATCCGCAGGGATATTTGCAAGTCCAGGGGTTGACTGGCGTCATATTCCAGCTGCATAGCAACCCCGCGCCCGCCCTAAAACTGCCCCATCCGGATGCCATGAAAGAGGAACTGGCCGGCGTAGCCGGCGTAGGGGCCAAAGTGTTCCTGAAACAGTTCGGTCCAGTCGGGCAGCTCCTCCTGTTCCGGAGGCTCCTGACCGGGAAAGTATTTTTCCGCCAAAGCCCGGGCCGCCGTCCGGTCGATGGGGAAAGCCTCGAACTTGTCCAGGGAAAAGAGCAGGACGGCATCGGCGATTTGGGGGTTGACGCCGGGGTAGCGGAGCAGGCGGTTTTTGGCGTGGATGTAAGGAATATCCCCCAAAGCGTACAAATCCAGGGAACCGTCGGCTACCACTTGAGCAGCTTGGTAGAGATGGGTCGCCCGCTCCGGCCCCAAATGCGCCCGCTCCAGACCCTCCGGGCCGGCTTCGAGCAGCCGCTCCGGGGTGGGAAATGAGTAGCGGGTTTCGCTGTCAAGGGATATGGCGTTGCCCAAAGTTTCCGACAGCCGCTCGACAATTTGGCTGACTTGGGCCACGCTGTTGTCCGGTGAACACAGGTGAGCAATCAGACACTCCCAGGGTTCCTGCCGCAGCAGCCGCATTCCCCAGTATTCCCGCACCATCATCTCCACCCGCCAGTCGTGGCAGATTTCCGCATAAATGGCGGCTACATCGTCCCCCATTCGGAAGTAGTTTTGCAGGTGGTATTGGGTCATTCCTTCGGGCAGGGTGCTGCGGAATTCGATGCCCAGATCGGTCTGGCGTATTCTGATCAGGTTGCCCTGCACTACGCCGGAGAACCAGCTGTCCGGGGTATCCTTTTCCCGGGCCCAGCGGAAAGCCTGGCCGCTGAACAGGGTGAATTCCAGGTCGAAGGGTTGGCCGCGGGTATCCAGTTCCATTAGGTCTAACCTCCCGATTCCCGGGACGCTGCCGGGGATTCCACCGTTTGTTTTTCCAGCCGCCGGCCGTGAAAGAGGTACTGCTGGGCGTAGCCGGCGTAGGGGCCGAAGTAGCTTTGCGCCCAAGCCAGCAGTTCCCGGTCCGGGGGCGTCTTTTGACCGGGGAAGTACCATTCGCCCAAGGCCCGCCGCACCCACACATCGATAGGAAAGGCTTCCAACTTTTCCAGAGAAAAGACGGCGATACAATCGGCGATTTTGCTGCCGATGCCGTAGCACTCGAGCAGCCGTGCTTTAGCCGGGGCATAAGGCAGGCGCACCAAAGCGTTCAAGTCCAAGTCGCCGCTGGCTACTTCCTGAGCCGCCCGGTCCACATAGGGAGCGCGAAACCCCAGCCCCAAGTGCCGCAATTCCGCTTCCCCGGCAGCCGCCAAGGCGGCCGGCCCGGGAAAAGCATAGCGACGGATTCCTTTCAGGTCAATGGGGTCGCCGAAAGCCGCGGCCATATTCTCCAATACCTGATGGATGCGCTTGATATTGGAGTTGGCGGAGCAGATGTAGGCCACCAGACACTCCCACGGCTCTTGCCGCAAAATCCGTAAGCCCGGGTAACGGTCCGCCATCGCCGCCACCCGTTCATCTCGGCAGATTTGGGCGTGGATGGCGTCGAGGTCATCATCCATACGGAAGTAACTTTGCAGCAACGGGATGACAGCCGCCTCGGGCCAAGGCGCGGAATGGAACTCCATTCGTTGCGGAGTAATTTGGCGAATGCGGATGAAGTTGCCGCGGAGGACGCCGGAGTACCAGATTATCCCGCTTGCCGCCGGCTCCATTTCCGGGTTTTCGTCCAGCGTTTCCGCCCGCCAACGGTGAGCTTGCCCGCCCAGCAAGCTGGCTTCCAGGTCCACCGGGCGGTCAACGATTAGTTCCACAATCAGCCCCGGCCGCCGCCGCGATTATTCTGGCTCAGCCAAAGTTCGACCACTTTTCTAAGACTAACCAAGTTGACCGGCTGGGTGTCACAGTCCGGAATGGACTGAAAGAAAGTCCGCCCGTAACCCTGGCTGACGATGCGCTGATCCAACACCACAACCACGCCGCTGTCGCTCTTGCTGCGGATTAGCCGCCCCATCCCCTGCCGAAAGCGAAGGACCGCCAACGGCACGGAGTATTCGTTAAAGGCGTTGCGCTCGTACAATTCGGAGCGGGCGGCGACTATCGGATTGGTCGGCACCGGAAAGGGCAGGCGGGTGATGACCAGGGCTTTCAGGATGCCGGGGAAATCCACCCCTTCCCAAAAGCTGTTAGTGCCAATCAGCACGGTCGGAATGTCTTTGTCGTGATTGTCGGCAAAACGGCGGCCAATCTGCTGGGCGGAACCGTCGATATTCTGAGCCAGCAGCTCGATGCCGGCGGCTTTCAAGGGTTCCCGGATGCGCCGTTCCACATTGCGGAGGGTGTTGTGGGAAGTGAACAGGGCCATCGTACGCCCGGACAGGGTTTTGCCCAAGTCAACCAGGGCGCGGGATAGATCCCGGGGGTAATCGGTATGATTGGGCGCGGAAGTATCCTCCGGGGTCAGCAGCAGGGCGGCCCGCTTGTAGTCAAAGGGCGAACCTACTTTCAGCTGATTGGTTTCGGCGGAGGGCAGCCCCAAGCGATGCAAGGGGAAGTCAAAGCTATCACCGACGGTCAGGGTGGCGCTGGTCAGAACTACGCTTTCCTTTTTGGAGTAAAGCCGCTCGTACAGGATGGGGCCAACTTCCAGCGGCGCCGAGTGAAAAGTTATCTCGCTTTTGCCCTGGTCGCGGCGCAGCCAGTGGATGTCGTCGGTGTCATCCCGGCCGATAATGGCCGCCAACTGGCCTTTCAGTTCCTCGAGGCGGCTCTGCACATTGCCGGCTTCCAGGGCCAAGCCGGCCTGCTCCTTGGCTTGGGGAATAGGATTGTTTTCCAGAAAGTCCGCCAAGTCCGCCAAGATTTGGCTGAGGTTATGCAAGCCCACATCCACTTTTTCCCAAACCAGGGTCAAATCAGACCAACTGCGCTGGCTGCGGTGCTGCGGCTGGAGCCGCAGTTCCTCGTTTTTGCTGCGTTGGGCGTTGAAAAAGACTTCCGTGGCTACCCACAGGTTAGCCCAGTTTTCCCGCAGCGGCGGCAATAGAGCTTCCCCATCGCCGATCAGCCGTTCCCCCTGCTGCCGCCGAACGGAATCCAGTCCCTCGACGCCCAATGCCAATCGCACCTCCCGGGTCAAGCGGGTCAGGGCTTCTACTTCCTCATTCAGCCGTTCCGGGGTTATCTCAAAGCTGAACTCATTGGTGGCGGCATCCTCGAGGTTATGGGCTTCGTCGATGATGACGCGCTGGTAGTCGGGGATGATACTGCCGCCGCGCATCAGGTCGGACAAGAGCAAGGCGTGGTTGACCACGACAATATGGGCTTGCTCGGCCCGTTCCCTAGAGCTGCGGACGAAACAAGGGCCGGCGCCGTTAAGCAGATTGGGGCAGCGGATGCGTTCCCCGGCGGATACCTTGTTCCAGTTGCCGGCGTCCCGCCCCAGGTTCAAGTCGCTGCGGTCGCCATCGGCGGTTTCAGCATCTTGCAACCAAACCGCCGTTTTGCTGAGCAAGCGGGCTTCTGCCGGGTCCAGAGCATCGCCATTTGCCAGGTAATTCCAACGGCTCAAGCACAGATAGTTAGCCCGCCCTTTCAGCAGAGCATATTTAATCGACCCCGGCTCGACAACCCCGGCTTCCTCTAAAACCTGATTCAGCGCGGGAATATCCTTGTTAATCAACTGCTCCTGCAAGTTGATGGTGTTGGTGGAAATGACCACCCGTTGATTGCGGGAAAGGGCAAAAAGGGCTGCCGGCAGCAGGTAAGCCATTGACTTGCCCACGCCGGTGCCGCCCTCGACCATCAGATGCTGCCCCTGATAGATAGCTTGGGCTACGGCGGTCAACATTTCGGCTTGCTGCGGCCGCTGCTCGAAATTGGGAAAGGTTTTAGCAAAGGGACCATCCGGGCCCATCAAGCCGGCGGCCTTGGCTTCATCCAGATGGAGCAGAGTATTATCGTAGCGGCGGCGTTCCGGCTGCCCGACTTTGGCGGCCAAGCTGTGCAGTTTCAACCCGGCGGCCTCGAAAAGAGCGGTGCCGCCGTTGCGGCCGTTGCCGCTTTCCAATCCGGTCAGCAAGTCGGCGACGCGCCAGTTGCTGCGGCGGGCCAGCTGCTGCACCCACGCCAGCAAGCCCGGCTCCAGTTCGCCCGCCCGGCGCAGCAACAGCAGGAAAAGTTGGCGGGCGGCATCGGCGTCGTCAATGGCTTGGTGCGCCTTGGCGCTGGAAAGGTCAAACTGACGGATGAAGGATTGCAGGTTGTATTCCGGGTTGCGCGGCAGCAGGAAGTAAGCCAAATCCCAAGTATCGTAGCTGGGATTAGCCAGAGACAGCCCCTCGACTTCCAGAAATTTCAGGTCAAAGCTGATGTTGTGGCCGATGATGGGATGGCCTTCGATAAAGCTCTCCAAGTCATAGCTGACCGAGGAAAAATGGGGGGCGCGCCGCACCTGGTCGGGACGGATGCCGGTCAAGCGTTGGATAAAGTCAGGGATGTCTTTGCCGGGATTGACAAAGGTATCAAAGCGGTCGATAACCCGGTCGCCTTGAAACTTGACCGCCCCAATCTGGATAACTTTATCCCCCCGGTCGGCGTTCAACCCGGTAGTTTCCAAGTCCAAGGCAACAAAAGTCCGCTCCAGGGCGGAAGTTGCCGGGAATTGCAGGCCGAGGGACATCACAGCAGACCTTTCCGGTTAATTCACTAATCGGGATCTGGAGTAGCCAAGGGATGGCAAAGACTTGACCGGGATCCCAAGGCCGGGGCTGATGGTTTCGGGTTATCCAGTGTAGGGGCGCAGTTGGCCGGCGCGCAAGCCCACCGCCGGGAAAAAGCCGCCGGCGCGCAGGGCGGTAATGAACTCATCCTGGGAATGGATTTCATCGGCAAAGGCGGTAACATAGCGGCCCAAACCGTGGACGGAATGGGCATCGCTGCCGCCGGTGACCGGCAAGCCCAATTTGCTGGCAACCGCCATCGCAAAGGCGTTTTCCTCGTCCGCGGTGCCGCCGTTGACTACTTCAACAGCATCAGCCAGCTGGAATACCGGATGCGTCAAGGCATCCTCCGGCAGTTGGGGCAAAGGTTCGTTGGGCAAGGAGCGGTAGAGATAGGGGCGTTCCCGCATATGCTTGCCCAGGACGCCGCGAAAGGGGTGGGCGCTGACCACGAACCCGCCGGCGGCCCGGGCCGCCCGGCACAGCTCGGCGGCCTTGTGAAAGCCGGATTGGTACTGGTCCAGTCCGAAAGCCAGCATATGCCCCAAGTCGGTATCGGCTTCCATCGCCCGCACCAGGACCACATTATGTTGGGCGGCGAACCGCTCGAATTCGTGGCGATCCCAAGGGCCGCTGTGTTCGGTAATGCACAAGCCGCGCAAGCCCAGCCGTTCCGCTTCGAGAATCAAATCCTCGGGAGAGAGGCTGCTGTCGGCGCTGCCCTTGGTGGTGTGGATATGGAGGTCAAAGATGCGAGCCATTTGGGAATGATTTTAGCGGGTCAAGAGCGGGTAGTCAAGGACGGCGGCGGCAGTTATCCCGCCGCTTCCGGCCGGCATTTCCCGAAAGCCATTTTTGGAAAATCGTTGCAAGGTATTGATTATATGGTAAAGTATAGTAAAATCTACAATCGTTTCCTTGCCGATTCCGGGGGACGCGGCTCACGGTATCCCCCGACAGTAGAGAGGAGGGCGGGTGATTGAATGTACTAGGTCTGCACCTTTTGCTGGAACTCAAGGAGTGTAACCCGCAACTCCTTGACGACCTGAGCTATGTCCGCAGGTCCCTGATTCGGGCGGCCGAGGATGTGGGGGCGCACATTGTAGGCGAGTCCTTTCACCGCTTTACGCCGCAGGGCGTAACCGGCATCCTGTCCATTGCCGAGTCCCATATCTCCATCCACACCTGGCCGGAGTACGGCTACGCCGCCGCCGATATTTTCACCTGCGGCGATTCCTTTCAGCCGCGGCACGCCGCTGATGCGCTGATTAAACTGTTCGAGTCCCGCGATTCGGAAGTGTACGAGGTCGAGCGGGGCCGAATTTTCCAGCCGGCGGCCGTGGCGGCCGGGCCGGGCGGACGGTAGGCGGCCATGGAGGATATAACCGGCAAGTGGCTGCTGGAAACCGTCTATCCGGACCTGGCGGTGATGCTGCGGGTGCAGCAAGTGCTGTTTTCCGGCCGAACGGACTACCAGCAAGTGGAAGTGGTTGCGTCCAACCTTTACGGGCGCAGTCTGGTCCTGGACGGCAAGACCCAGTCCACGGAGCGGGACGAGCATATCTATCACCAAGCCCTGGTACAGCCGGCGTTGCTGTACCACCCCAACCCGGCGCGGGTTTTCATCGGCGGCGGCGGCGAGGGCGGCACTTTGCGCGAAGTCCTATCCCATTCCGCCGTGGCGCGGGTGGTGATGGTGGATTTGGACAGCGAAGTGGTGCGGCTGTGCCGGGAGTACTTGCCCAACCATCATCAAGGCAGTTTTGACGACCCCCGCTTGACCCTGTTGCATCAGGACGCCCGGGGCTATCTGGCGGAAACGGATGAACGATTCGACCTGATGATAATGGACTTGGTCGATCCGATGGAGGGCGGGCCGGCGTATCTGCTTTATACCGAGGAATACTACCGCATTGCCCGGGACAAGCTGAACCCGGGCGGCCTTCTGGTAACGCAGTCGGGGCCGGCCGGGCTGCTGAGCCATCAGGAATGTTTTACCACCATTTACCGCACCCTGTCGCAGGTTTTTGCCCACAGCCGGGCCTATCAGGTACACATTCCCGCTTTTCAGACTTTGTGGGGCTTTACCCTGGCGTCTGACCAGGAACTGCCGGACTTGACCGCCGCGCAAGTGGATAGGCTGCTGGCGGAACGGTTGGGGCGGGAATTGGCTTTTTATGACGGGGAAAGCCACCGCAGTATGTTCAACCTGCCCAAGTTTCTCCGCACCAGTATGGCGGCGGAAAAGCGCATTAACCGGGATGAAAGCCCGGTGTTTATGGCGTAATTTACGAGGAAGTGGGTTATGGAGACTCGACAGTGCCGGGCTTGCGAGGAAACCAAGCCCTTGGATACGGAGAACTTCCATTACAACAAGAGCAGGAAAATTTTTGCGACCAAGTGCAAGGTTTGTGTCAACACAGCCTTGAGAGAGCGGTACGCCAACGACCCTCAGTGGCGTGAGGAGCGCATTGCCTACCAAAAGAACCCTGCGGTTAGGGCAAGGAAAAACGATCTGCGGCGGGAAAGGTATGACACTGACCAAGGGTATCGGGAAAGCCTGCTGGCCGCTCAGAGGGAAAGTTACGCTACCGATGAGGACTATCGGGAGCGCGTGAAAGCTCGCGGTCGAACTAAGGAGGTAAGGGAAAGGCAGAACACCCGTCGCCGGGAACGGTGGGCCATCGATGAAGATTATCGGGGAAAGCAGAAAGAACGGGCCCAAATCCCTGAAGTGAAAGATGCGGCGAATGCCCGTAGGCGCGAACGCCGGGCCACCGACCCGGATTATCGAGAGCGGATAAAGGAGCAGCGCTCTACTACGGAAGCGCGGGACCGGGACAACTCCCGTCGTCGTGTGCGTCGTGCTACCGACCCGGATTATCGGGACAAAGAGAACGCTCGGGACCGAGAGCGATTTCACGGGAACTCCGCTCGAAAGCAGCAACTGAGCGACCGCTCCTTGTTGAAGTATTACGGTATAACCAGGGCTGACTACGACAGGATGTCAGCTGAACAAAACTACCGTTGTGCTATCTGCGGGCAGGAAACCACAAATGCCCTGCACGTTGACCATAACCATCAGACCAAACAAGTTCGGGGGTTGCTCTGCGAGAATTGCAACTTCGGAATTGGACTCTTTGACGAGAACCCGGAAACGATGGCCAAAGCCATTGTGTATCTGAACTTGCCTCCGGTACTTCCTCAAGACATCCGCCCAATCCCTGACGAGAGGCTATCTGCTCGGTTTGAGATCCCCAACTGGGAACGGCAAAGCCGGGATAAAATTTACCGGACGCGGCGAAACCAAATCCTTAGAAAGGAATTCGGTATCAGCATTGACCAGTACGAGGCTTTGCTGGAAAAGGGCGGTGGCGTCTGTTGGATATGCTATCTCCCCGAGACGCAACAGTCTAACAAGAAATCCTTGTACTGCAACGCCTTGTCGGTTGACCACGACCACCAGACCGGTATGATCCGGGGTCTGCTGTGTGCGAAGTGTAATTTCGGAATCGGTCAACTTAGCGATGACCTCGAGAACTTGGCAAAGGCTATCGAATATCTGAAACGGTGGGAGAACCTGGCATGATAAGTCGACCGTTGCTTTCCAACGCACTTGCAATCTGCTTGGAGCCAGGCTTATACCCGGTTTAATCAACGATTGCAGCGGCCGGCCGCCCTTGCCAACTCCGGGAAATTCGCCAAGGGCAAAACTTCCCCCGTACTCTCAAAGTGATGCACCAAGGCGCGGATGGCAGCCGGCACCGGGCGGGTGGCTTCCGTTGCCGGGTAAAAGCCCACATAGACCGCCGTCATTTTGGTCAGCAGCTTATCCGCATTTTCCGGGTAAATTTCCACTGCCAAAGTCAGGCTGGTGTTGCCGATGCCGGCAACCCGGGTGTGCAGTTCCAGCCGGTCGTCGACCCGGGCCGGGGCTTTGAATTCCAAATCGGCTTTGACTACGGCGCTGTCGAAGTAGCCGCGTTGGGCAATGCGGTAAATGGAAAAGCCCAAGTTGCGGAAATACTCGGCTTGGGCCACTTCCAGATAGCCCAGGTAAGCCCCGTTGAACACGATGCCTTGAGCGTCGCACTCCATCCAGCGCACCCGGAGCGTCGTGGCAAAGTTGAAATCGGTTTTGGGCATAGATAGTTGGTTAGTCCCGGTTTCCGGGTTGGCTAGCGGCGGCCGGCGGGTAGCCCAAGCCGGCCAGGTACTGCAAGTCGGCGGCGGTCAAGGCGGCGGTAGCCAACAGGTCGGGCCGGCGCTCTAAAGTGCGGCGCAGGGCTTCCTGACGCCGCCATTTTGCGATTTGGGCGTGATGGCCGGAGCGCAGGATTTCCGGAACCGCCATTCCCCGATATTCGGCCGGCCGGGTGTATAGGGGATGTTGCAACAAGCCGGAAGTGATGGAGTCCTCCTGCACATTTTCCGGCGTCCCCACTACGCCGGGGATAAATCGGGAAACGGCGTCAATCAGTACCAGAGCCGCCAGTTCGCCGCCGGTCAGCACATAGTCGCCGATGCTTATATCGTAGGTAGCCAAGCCGGTACGCACCCGCTCATCGACGCCGGCATAGTGACCGCAAATCAGCGTCAAAGCCGGGGCTGGCGCCAATTCCGAAATCAGTTGCTGGTTCAGCCGTTGCCCTTGGGGGGAAAGGAGAATGACCGGAATGGCGGCCCGCTGCTCCGGGGTATATTCGGACAAAGCATCCGCGGCGGCGGCAAAAATCGGCTCCGGTTTCAGCACCATCCCCGGCCCGCCGCCGAACTGGTAATCGTCAGCGGTGCCGTGGGCGTCAGTGGTATAGGCGCGGATGTCGGTAACGGACACCGCCAGCAAGCCGTTGCGGATCGCCCGCCCCAGCAGGCTGTAGTGGGCCGGCCCGGCAAAGGCTTCGGGAAAGAGGGTTAGAATGTGAAAGCGCATAGCCAAGCCATTCTAACGCCGCTATCCTTGTTTGTGCTACAATGGGCGGCGCTTATTCCGGGGTAAGTCCCCATCCGGCTGGGCTGGAGTTAGGTAGTTATGGTTACGGTTGCTGCTGAAGTCAAGTTGATTACCGCCGAGGAGTTGCTGTTGATGCCCCGGGACGGGCAGCGTTACGAGCTGCTGCGCGGCGTACTGGTGAAAAAAATGCCTGCTGGAGACCCCCACGGGGATACGGTGTCCCACATTCACCGGGCCTTGTCCAATTATGCCGCGGAAATGGATTACGGCGTACTCCGCGTCGGGGAACCGGGCTACCGGTTGGAACGGGAACCGGATACGGTGCGGGCGCCGGATGTGGCTTGGATTGCCCCGGGGCGTATTCTCCCGGGAACCCGAGGCTACCCGGAACTGTCCCCGGATTTGGCGGTCGAGGTTAAGTCGCCCGGCAATTCTAATCCGGAACTGGCGGCCAAGGCCGGGATGTGGCTGAGCTATGGCTCCCGGGAGGTCTGGGTGGCGGACCCGGAACGGGTTACGATTACCGTGTACCGCCTTTACCAGGAGCCGGTGACTTTGACCGAGGATGATACGCTGGAGGGCGGCGATTTGCTGCCCGGGTTTGCCGTTCCGGTTTGGCAGTTGTTTCGCCGGCACCGCTAATCCCGCTTTTGCCATGCCCCCCTGGTACAGTTTACGCCGCCACCTTATCCACATAGGCAACGCCGCCCTTCATTACCAGTTTGATGTTGTCCGGCTGACGCAGCGCCTCGATATTGCGGAGGGGGTCGCCGGCTACCGCCAGCAGGTCGGCGTATTTGCCTTTGGCGACAGTGCCGATGTCCTTGTCCATACCGACACATTCGGCCGCCCAACCGGTGCAGGCTTGGATGGCTTGCATTGGCGGCATCCCCCGCTCGACCATTATCTGCACTTCCCGGGCATTGTCGCCGTGGACATAGCCGCCGGCATCGGTGCCGGCCACTACCTTAACCCCGGCGGCCAAGGCTTGGTGCAGGGTTTCCCGGTGAATGTCCAGCAGAGCGCGGGAACGGGCTTGCATATGCGGCGCGCTCAAGGTAGCGTGAAACTCGTAAATCTCAAAAGTAGGCGTCAGGAAAATGCCCTTATCCGCCATCATCTTAATCAAATCCGGCTCCTCCGCCAGATAGCAGCCGTGTTCGACGGAATTTACGCCGGCCTCGATACACATCCGCAGCCCGGGGCCGCCGACCGCGTGGCACATCGTCCGCCGGCCCAAAGCGGCCGCTTCGGCCACCAGCGTCTTAACTTCCGACGGTCCGAACTCCCCATCCAGCGGCCCATGCCCGGGGCGGGAACTGGCCCCGCCGGTAGTCGCGAACTTGATGACATCCGCGCCCACCCGGCACATCTCCCGCACCTTGGCCCGCACCGGGTCATCCCCGTCTGCCACGCCGGAGGGCATTAGCGGATCCTCGTGGGGGTAGCACTGGCCGGAGGGCGTTACCTTGTCCGCCAAGCCGCCGGTCGGCGAAATGATAGCTACCGACAGCACCAAGCGCGGGCCGGGATACAAGCCCTGCTCCACCGCCTGCTTAAAGCCCACATCCAACCCGCCGGCATCCCGGACGCAGGTATAGCCGGCGGCCAAAGTCTGCTCCAGCACCTTGGCCGTACGCAAATGCTGCAAGGAAAGGGGTTCGTGATACCCCATCCGGCTGGGCAGCCCGTAGTCTTTGGATGCCAAATGGTCGTGGCAGTCAATCAAGCCGGGCAGCAAAGTCAAGCCGGAAAGGTCAACCACTTCGGTATTGGGCGGCAGTTCCACCGCCGGGCGGGGGCCAACGGCGGCAATACGCTCCCCGTCAATCAGCACGGCGGCATCCGCCATTACCGGGCCGCCGGTTCCGTCAATCAAATTGGCTCCGAGCAGGGCTTTCATCGGTTACACCTCCCGGCCGCTTTCAATGGGGTTATCAGGATGGCTAAAGGTTGGCACTGATGCTAAAGAAAGGGTGATGCCTTGTCAAGGTTAGGATTCAGCCGGGTATCGGGAGCGGGGCGGGATTTAGTAGGGGCGGCGACATTTTCCCGGTAAGCGGCGGGAAAATTACAGGGACGGGAAAGGGCGGTTTGGCGTAGGATGGAGGGAATATCAGGTTGAGGTGCGGGCAATGGGTTTCGGGTTTTGGGTTAAGGGGGGCAAGGGTTGGGTTGGGATTGGACTGTTGACGCTGCTGCTGGCGGCGGCTTTGGGCTGCCTGCCCTTTGGCGGGGGCGGCAATCCGATAGTTTTTGTGGCGGAGGGGGACGGGAATCCGGAGCTTTATCTGCTGGATCCGGAGAGCGGGGAGAGGACCCGGCTGACTAATAATCAGCATCCGGATTTGGCGCCGGTGTGGTCGCCGGATGGGGAGAGCATTGCCTACATTTCCGAGGAGTCGGGGGATGGGGAGATTCATATCGTGGATCGCCAAGGGGCGCCGGTAAGCCGGTTGACGCTGAATAAGGGGGCGGATGAGACGCCGCGGTGGCAGCCCGGCGGCGGGGAGCCGCAACGGTTGGCCTTTGTGTCGGAACGGGAGGAGGAGGGGGAAATGGTACGGGAAATCTATACGGTGGACGCTGAGGGGAAGGATTTGACCCGGGTTACTTTTAACCGCACTGCCGACCGGTTGGGGGACTGGTCGCCGGATGGGGAGTGGCTGGTGTTCTACAATAGGGATTCGTGGGAGGATCGGGGGTTGTGGCTGCGGAATCCGGCCGGGGTTAATTTGGTGCGGCTGACGCAAGGGGAGGATTCGGAGCCGGCGTGGTCGCCGGATGGGCGGTATATCGCTTTTGTGCGGCAGGAGGGGGATACGGCGAGCATTTATACCATCAGCCGGGGGGATGAAGGGGGTTGGGATGGGGAGTTGGCGACGGAGCGGCTGACGCCAGCGGTGGCGGATGATACGGCGCCGGCGTGGCGGGCGGACAGCCGGAGTTTGGCGTTTGTTTCGGGGCGGGACGGGAATTCGGAGATTTATACGATGGAGGCGGATGGGAGCAATCAGCGGCGGCTGACGCGGAATGCGGCGGAGGATTTGGCGCCGGTGTGGTCGCCGGATGGGGAGCAGATTGCCTTTGTTACCTATCTGTATGGGGCGGCGGAGATTTTGGTGATGAATGCGGATGGGAGCGGGCAGCGGCGGCTGACGACGAATGATTTTGAGGATGGTTCGCCGGATTGGTAGAGATAGGGTGGGGTGGCTGGGGGGTGGTCTGGTGATGGACGAGTCGAGATTCCTCGGCTGCGCCTCGGAATGACATAGCTATTACAGTGCCGCGGAATGATATGGCTATTACAGTAGATACCGGAATAGGCGGAAACCGCGGCCGCGGTTTCCGCCTGGTCGGGAGGCGGTTGGCAAGGCTGGTCTTTGGGTTGCCTGCTCTGGGGGGTATCCTGGCTTGCATCCGCCCGGAGTTTCCCGACCAGACTGCCGAGGACGATAGCGCGACCTTGAATTGGCTATCGACGCCGGACGGTATGGTTGCCGTTCCGGCGGGTTGGTCCAGTCTTGCTACCGTTGGTTGACCGACCTCCAGTCAACCTAGCACCAACTCTTACGGCTATTGAGATTTGCCGTTTCCCGGATCGTGGGGAGCGGGGTTCCTAATCCCGTTTCCCCGTGGGGTAATGGAGTAGGGGCGCCCGCAAGCCGGGTGAGGGTTTGCGGGGCCCACCTCGCGAAGTGGGCTTGTAGGCAACGGTAAGCTAGCGAATCGTTAAGACCCTGCGTCCAGGGGCCCGGTTAACCGTGACGATTATTATTATGGGGGAAGGTTTGGATGTTTGTCAAGGGAAAAATGGGACTAATTTTCAGATTGGTTAGAGATTAGGGTTCTGGATTCCCACTTTCGTGGGAATGACGGTCGAGGGGATAGGAATGACGGTTTGCCGGATGGGAGTACGGCGGGGGAACTTTTGTAAAAGTTCCCCCGCGCCCCCTCAAAACTTTTGAGTCGGGGGATGGTTGGTTGTCTTGAGGGTGGTTGTAGGCGCGGCGTCGAGATTCCTCGGCTACGCCTCGGAATGACATAAGTGGGGAAAGTGGGCGGTTGGAAGGGGTGGTTCAGGGCGGCAATGCTACTTCCCAAATCCGGCCGGAACCGAGTTTGAATTGCCCGGTTCTGATGCGGCTAATGGGGTAATCCGGCAACTCCACTACCGCGATACACTGCCCGGCTACCAGCAGCCCCCGCCGGCGGAAATCAAAATCCCGATTCTCATACCCGTGACGCCGCGTCCACCCCGGCAAATCCCCGGCCGCCACCGCATCAATATGCAGGAAAAACCGCGCCGCCGTATCCCCCGCCGTGCACCGTTCCCGGTAATAAGTCAGCCGCTGGCCGTTGCGATACAGCTCAAAACCGCCGCCTTGGGCTACCCGTTCCCCGGCCGCCGCCTTCAACCCCTCAAAATAATCCGCCCTACTTGCCCCAAACTCCGCCGCATCAAAAAACCGCCCCGGCGGATAGCGGAGGATTACGCCGTCGGTTAAGTCCGCGATTACCTGAATCCCCGGCAACGCCCGCGCGTCGAACTCGTTATACCCGTAAAGATGTCCCCGGATGCCCTCCCTTTTCAGCCAGACCACCACCCGCCCCTCGGTATCCGCCGCCAGCGACTCCGCCGCAGCCGCCAAGGAATAATCCAAACTTTGATACTGACCCGGCGACGCCGTCGGCTGCTGCGCCCAGAGCAGATAGGGATTGTTGCTGTAGGCTTTCACCCCCGGCAAGTTGTCCCGCAGGTAAGCCGTCGTCGCCAGCCCCTGCCAATAGGCCGTGTTATACAGCCGGTCAATATACCCGAACTCCCATCCCGCCCGGGTGCGCTCAACATTCACCCCAACCGCCGCCGCCCCGTGGACCAGGACGCCCAGCAGAATAACCCCCATTACAACCCGCCGCGCCGCCGCCCGCTTGTCCGCCGCCGGGACCGCCAATGCCCGATCCACCAAAAAAGCCGCCAGCAGCAGCAGCGGCGCATAAGCCGGCAGCAGATAGCGGCTGTCGATGCCACCGGCGCTGAACGCCGGCAAGAAAGCAATCATAAATACCAGATACAGCGGGACAAAAACCGCAAAAGGAACTACCGCTCCCCAACCGCCGGCCATCCCTTCCCCGTTGCGCCGCCGCCCGCTCAGCAAAATCCCGCCGGTCGCCGCTATTAACCCGGCTGCTCCCGCCAACAGCCCATAAGTCAACCAATCCGGCCCGGCTATCGGCAGCAGCCATTGCCCGAACACCTCTCCGGCCTTGCCCAAGGATTCGGTCAAGGTATCCCCGACGCTTACCCGCCGCGGCCCGGTGAAAGTCCCGGACACCAGCCAATTGCGCCCCAGGGCCGCCGCCAACGGCAAAGCCGCTATCGCCCCAAATAAAAAGGCCGCCCATATCCGGGCCGCCTTGGTCCCACCCCGTCCCGGCAGCAACAGCAGCAGTACGCCGGCAACTATCAGCGCTACCCCCGGATAGCGGGTTACGGCAGCCAATCCGGTACAAACCGCCGCCAGCAGCAACGGCCGCCAGCGCCGCTCTTCGACTCCGACGCGGCGATACGCCGCCAACTGCATTAACCCCAGCAGCGTAAAAAGGATAAACAGCGGTTCGGTCATCAAGGTGGCAAAGTGATGGTTGAAATCCACCGCTACCGCCAACAGCCCCGTCGCCGCCACCGCCACCACTGACGACCGCAGGTTGGCCCGCAGCCACAGCCCGGCGGTCAGGATAACCAAGCCAAAAGCCAGCCCGTTGACCCAACGGCCGGCTTCGACTGGCTCCCCTCCGAACCAGCCGATAAATGCCAGCAGCAGCGGGAATAACGGGGCGTAAGCCGTCAGCGGCGCCCCCCGGGAATGCTGCAAACCCTCCCCGGCCAACAAGTTCAGCGCCGCCGACCACAGGCTGGTTGAATCCTCGGTAAGCCCGGCCCCGTAAGTAGCGGTACGCAGCAAAATATGCGCCGCCCCGGCCACGGACAGCAGCAGGATAATCAAAAGGCTGGGTTGGGCAACGGCGCGGGCAATAGCTGCGCCTACTGGAGCGCCGGTTTCCCGGCGGAGCAGAGCAAGGGGGAAAAAGCGGGGCATCTTGGCGTTCTCTCGGGCGGCGGCGGCCGGGAACGGCAATGCCTGATTGCGGTCCTGATTTGGTATTGATTGGTGGAGACGGGGGAGAGTCGAACTCCCCGTCCAAAAGGCCCCTTGGCTAGATCTACTACAAGCTTGTCCAGCGTTTTGTTTCTCGCCTGCTCGAACTTCCGCCGGCAAAATTTCTGGCAGGCCAGCCGCTAAATCTTAGATTGCCCCTATCGGCAGCTCAGGACAACCGCATCCCGGTCTGATGGCGCCCACAGCCCCGCATCCGGGAATAGCAGGGTGCAGACGTAGCCGCGGCTAGGCGGCTAGTGCGAATTCACGTTCGCCAGTTACTTTTTTGCCACCGTTTTAACGAGGGCGATGGCGCCTCGGCTTGCAATCTGCCCCGGAACGCTCCTGTCGAACCCGCGCGTCCCCAATGACATTGGCTATTATACTACGCCCAACGGCTCTTGTCAAATGCTTTTTGGGGGCAATTTTTAAGCAACAAGCGGATAGGTTGCTGAACGGTTACATTACAAACTGGACATCCTTCGGCCGCGCCTTGCCGCCATTCACCGACGGCTCGGCGCACCACTTGGCCGCCAGCTGCCGCACCCCTTGATACACCGACTCATCAAAGCCCAGCAAATCGCAGACTACCCGCCGGTCGAGCAAAGCCCGGTTCGGGTCGGCGTCGGCCAGATAGGCCGGCAGCAGTTCCTTGTCCCGGAACTCCTCAAAAATTTCCTGAGCGGTGGCCAGCTGGGCGTCGGTAAGGGCGCGGAAGTCGAGGATGGAGAGCAACGGTGCCATCAACCGGGTCATACGGGCTTTGCTGGATTGCTGGCGGCTGGAACGCCACCAGTAAGACAACAAACCCAAAGTGCTGTTGCCCCAAACCGTAAAGGCGTAGTCAAATCGCTGGTCGTCAAAACCGACATTGGGCCAAACCGTCCCGCCAATGGAGGCGCGTTCGGTAAAGGCGACTGTCAAGGCTTGGGAGCCAAAGGTGAACTCCCGATTCAGGTGGGCGCGGCTGGCTGTGGCCCAAAGTTCCGCCGCCCGGCTTTGCCTACCCCGGCGTACCCGCATCTGCGAATCCGGCTTGCAGATCATCTTGGTTTCGCTTTTGGCGTCGTGGTTGTACAAGCTGGGGTAGGTAGCCGTCCGACTCGGTTTCCCCTTGATAAACGGACCATTATGCGTTCGCAGCGTCAGCATCGAGTCGTGAACGCCCAACACCCCGACCTGACCCAGCGGCGCCACCGGCAAATCCAAGGGCGACGCTTGCCCGGGCAGCCACAGCTTGCCGGTGGACAAAGCGTAGGCGGTTTGCGCTACCGACGCATCCAGTATCCGCGCTATGCCCCAGCCATTTTTGCCGCTGTCAACCGGCCCATCCACTACTTCCCCCATCACCGTATCGCCGCACTGAGCCAAAGCTCCGCCGAAAGGCCCTTCCTCCAGTTGCCAGATTTCCCCGTTGGCGGTCAGAATGGCTTTGGCAACTTCGGCAGCCTCGGCAAAGTTAGCCGGCCGCTTCCGCAGCGATATAAAAGTCCCCCGTCCGCCGGGGTTTTCCTCCGGAGCCAGTTTGCGCCCGATAACCAGACACTCCGCCATCCCGGTATCGGACGAAAAGGACATATTCTGCCCGTTGGCGGCGATACTGACAATGGCAAGGTCAGCGAACTGAGCGGCCATCAACTCCCGGAACTTGGTCCAAGACGCCCCGTTGATGGCGGTAAAGGGCAGCACCAGGGCCATTATCCCGCCCGGCTTGAGCTTGCGCGCGGCCAGGGAAACAAAAGCCGAACCCAACCCGGCGTGGCCGTGATACACCGTACCCCGCGCCAACTCTTTCATCCGCTCGGCCATTCCCGCCTGGTCAGCCTGTGAAAGGTCAAAGGCGGCAAAGGCGGCGTTCACCACTCCGGCGTCAGCGTCATAATGCTTGGTGTTGCTGGGGAAAGGCGGGTTCATTATCACCAGGTCAAACCCGGCATCGGGAACTTCTGCAACGGCTTGTGCTGTCGCCGCATCCCCATTGCCGCCGGTGCGTCGGGCCGGGTCGCTGAAATTGCTCAGGGTGATTTGCGACTCCGCCGCCAGAAACTCCAGGGAGCCAAGGGCTACGCTGCCATCGCTCAACCGGCCGTAAGGCATCGTGTAAAGGCGGGACTTGCCAAATCCTACTTCCGGCTGGGCCCCGGACAAAGTGGCGCTGGTGATATGCACCGCGGAGGGCATCACATCGCACCCGTACAGGGCTTCCTCCATCATAACCGGATGGATTAGCTCCGGGTCGCCGCCGGCCCGTTCGTGGCGGGCCGCGATCTGGTCATTAACCGCCGAAAGCAGCGCCCCCGTCCCGCAGGCAAAATCGCCCACCCGCAGCTTGCCGATGGCGGCGGCATCCCCCAAGTCCACGCCATCCAATCGGGCTACCGCCAACCGGGCCAGCAAAGCCGCCGACTCCGGCCGGGTGTAAAAGGTAGCCAGATACTTGCGGTCGGCAATCAGCCGTTGGAACACCCGCCCGGTCAAGTCATGGGAATTCTCGACGCCGGTCGCCGCTACTTGAGCCGAAGTATATTCCAGTCCCCGCAGAATGGTCGCGGCGTAGAAGGAAGGCAATTCGTACAGGATACGCCGGGCCACATCAAAGATGGGCCAATAGTTGATTTTCAGGATTTCGTCCCAGGTAGCCTGCGTTTCATCCCGAGGGTTAGTGGACTTGGTGCCGCTGACTTGAGCCGGCGGCCGGATGTGGGGGTACATTCCGGCAATCCGCTCGTGAAACACTACGGCGTTGGCTAGAATCGCCCCGGTCATCCGCCGGGTTTGCGGCACATTCTCCATTCCCAGCAGCCGGGCGATTTCCGGGTTGATAAAGGGCCGTTCCTGCTCCATCCTTTCCAGAGCCGCCGCCGCCAGGTCGATGCCCTCTTGCAGCAGGTCGGCCGCCGTATCCACGGCCAGTTGCGGCAACGACATCAGCCGAATCAAGTCAGCCAAGTCGGTAATGCCGCCCTCCAGCCAACCGGATTCCGGGAAGCGGTCGATTCTTTTGATTTCCCGATCCGGGGGCGGGCTATACTTTCCCACCGTAAAGACGCAGTAGGACAGCCGGGCCGCCGCCACGGCCGCCGTTAAATCGGCCGCGTCGCCAACTTCCTCCGGGTATTGCAAGGCAATGGCCGCCTCAATCCGCCGCCGGTCGCCGGCTACCGTCAACCCCAAGCGGCCGCGGGCTTCCGGCTCCACATTGGCTGCCGGCGCGTACTCGGCTTCCACCACTACCGGGGAGCGGCCCTTGGCCGTAATCAGGATGTCGGGTTGCAGCAGGGGTTGGTCAACGATGGAGCGGCTGTTTTGCGCGCGCACTGCCGACCGCCCCAGCATCGGCTGGAGCAGATTGCCTAAAACGGTGTTGGCATTAGGTTCGGTGTGGCGCGGCATCTTTCATCCATCCCTCGGGGAATTAAGCCCTAATATAGCAGGATAAGGGAGTTTATGCCAGAGGTTAGCGTCACCGCCGCCGGCGTTTTGCGCTGATTGGGGCAACGATATGCCGTTATTCCTCCAACAACAGGCATCAGATTTCCCCCCACCGTTACAAACATTTTACATTTACGCCTTTCAACCCCTTGCGCGGCCGGTGTATAATCCCGGTTTCCAATTCCGGGATATTGTGATATATTTAACAAACTTTCGGGCCAGGCGGCCCGGAGGGTTCAGTCTTTAGTTACGGTGGGGTCTGGTCAATGAACGCGTCATTAAGGGAACTGGCCCGCTATGGCCTCTATTCCCCCCATCTGGAACACGACAGCTGCGGCGTGGGCGTCGTCGCCAACATCAATGGCGGCCAGTCCCACCAAATCATCACCGAGTCTCTGCAAGTTCTGGTGAACCTGGGACATCGCGGCGCCTGCGGCTGCGACCCGGAAACCGGCGACGGCGCCGGTATCCTGCTCCAGATGCCTCACCAGTTCTTTCAGCAGGAATGTCCCGCCCTGGACATTAACCTGCCGGCGCCGGGCGGCTACGGCGTCGGGATGGTTTTCCTGCCGCCGGCCGCGGAGGCCCAAGCCCAATGCCGCGCCCTTATCGACCGTTCCATCGCCGCCGAAGGGCTGCAACTCCTCGGCTGGCGCGCCGTGCCGGTCAACCCGGATAAGTTGGGCCGGGATGCCCGCGCTGTCCAGCCGCACATTGGGCAGGTTTTTGTCGGCGGCCGCCCCGGTCAGGAGCCGGAGCAGCTGGAGCGCAAGCTCTATACCCTCCGCAAGGTCATTGAAAGTGCGGTAAAGGAAATCGGCCTTTCCGAAGCCGATGCCGACTACTTCTACATTTGCAGCCTGTCTAACCGCACCCTGGTTTATAAGGGGCTGCTGATGGCGCACCAAGTAGCTGGATTTTACCAGGACTTGAACCATCCGGCCTTGGTCAGCGCCTTTGCCCTGGTGCATTCCCGGTTCAGCACCAACACCCTCGGCCACTGGAAACTGGCCCATCCTTACCGCTTTCTGGCGCACAACGGGGAAATTAACACCCTGCGCGGCAATACCAACTGGATGCACGCCCGGGAAGCCCAATTCGCGTCGCCGCTTTTCGGCGATGACATCAACAAGATTCCCCCGGTGATGACCCCGGGAGCCAGCGACACCGCCGGCTTTGACAACGCCCTTGAACTGCTGACCATGACCGGCCGCAGTCTCGACCATTCGATGCTGATGATGATTCCGGAAGCTTGGGAACAGCACGAGGCAATGCCCCAGGAGAAAAAGGATTTTTACGAATACCACTCCGGCTTGATGGAGCCGTGGGACGGCCCGGCAATGATTGTCGCCGCCACCGACCGCCACATCTGCGCCGTCCTCGACCGCAATGGCTTGCGCCCCTTCCGCTATACCATCACCAAAGACGGGAAACTGGTGATGGCTTCGGAAACCGGCGTACTGGACATTCCCCCGGCGCAAATCAAGCAGCGCGGTCGCCTCCAACCCGGCCGGATGTTTCTGGTCAGCCTCGAGGAAGGCCGCATTATTGGCGATACCGAGCTCAAGGAAAACCTTTCCCGCCGCCAGCCCTACGGTCAGTGGCTGCGGGAAAACAAGGTTGCCCTAGCCGACCTGCCGGCCGCCCCGGACGCCAGCCGGCCCGACCCGGCCCAGTTGACCCGGCAGCAGCGCGTCTTTGGCTACACCCTCGAGGAACTGCGGATGCTCACTACCCCGATGGCGGTCAGCGGCTATGAGGCGGTCGGCTCGATGGGCAATGACGCTCCTTTGGCGGTGTTGTCCGAACAGAATCAACTGCTGTTCAACTACTTTAAGCAGTTGTTTGCCCAAGTAACTAACCCGCCCCTTGACGCCATCCGCGAGGAACTGGTTACTTCCCTCGAAGCCTTTATCGGCTGCGAGCGCAACCTTTTTGCCGAAACTCCCGAACATTGCCGCCAGTTGAGACTCCATTCCCCCCTGCTGACCAGCGGGGAACTGGAGCAAATTCGCCGGGTGGATCGGAACGGTATTCGCGCCGTTACCTTGCCGGCTCTCTTTAATGCCCCGGCTGATGGTAGCGGAGATGGCGCCGGTGATGGTGACAGTTCGCTGAAAGCAGCCTTGGAGGAACTGTGCGCCCGGGCCGCCCAAGCCATTGCCGACGGCTACTCCATCATCATCCTCTCCGACCGGGGCATTACTGCCGACCAAGCCCCCATTCCCAGCCTGCTGGCTACCGCCGCCGTCCACCATCACCTGATCCGGGAGGGCAGCCGTACCAAAGTGGGCTTGGTCGTGGAATCCGGCGAACCCCGGGAAGTTCACCACTTCTGCCTGCTTCTCGGCTACGGGGCCGGCGCGGTCAACCCTTACTTGGCACTAGACACCGTGCAGGATTTGGCGGAACGCGGCGAACTGAACGGCACTAATCCCGACTACGCCGTCAAAAACTACATCAAGGCCAACGAAAAGGGCTTGCTCAAGGTTATGTCCAAAATGGGCATTTCTACCGTGCAAAGCTATCGCGGCGCTCAGATTTTCGAGGCCGTCGGCTTGAATCAGGATTTGATTGACCAATACTTTACCTGGACGCCCTCCCGGGTGGCCGGCATCGGCTTGCCCGCTGTCGCCGCCGAGCAGTTGCAGCGGCATCGTTTCGCCTTTCCCCCGCAGCCCATTGCCGCCGAGTTGGATTTGGCTCCCGGCGGCGCTTACCAGTGGCGGCGGCACGGCGAAGTCCACCAGTGGAACCCGGATACTATCGCCAAGCTCCAGTACGCCACCCGCGCCAACAATTGGGCGTCCTATCAGCAGTTCAGCCAAGGGGTCAACGACCAGAGCCGGGAATTGGCTACCCTGCGCGGCTTGCTCCAGTTCAAGACGGACCGCCCGCCGGTTTCCATTGACGAAGTGGAGCCGGCCCGGGAAATCGTCAAACGCTTTGCCACCGGCGCGGCGTCCTTTGGCTCCATCAGCAAGGAAGCCCACGAGACGATGGCTATTGCGATGAACCGCATCGGGGCGCGCAGCAACACCGGCGAAGGCGGCGAGGATTACCACCGCTATATCCCGGATGACAACGGCGATTCCCGCAACAGCGCCATCAAGCAGGTCGCTTCCGGCCGTTTCGGCGTTACCCCCAACTACCTGATTAACGCCACCGACCTGCAAATCAAAATGGCGCAGGGATCCAAGCCCGGCGAAGGCGGTCAACTGCCCGGCCACAAGGTTGATGAAATTATCGGCTGGGTGCGCCATACTACCCCCGGCGTCGAGCTCATCTCGCCGCCGCCGCATCACGACATCTATTCCATCGAGGATTTGGCCCAACTCATCCACGACTTGAAAAACATCAACCCGGCGGCCCGGATCCATGTCAAACTGGTGGCGGAAGTGGGCGTTGGCACGATCGCCGCCGGCGTTTCCAAAGGCCACGGCGATGTAGTGCTGATTAGCGGCCACGACGGCGGCACCGGCGCCTCGCCCGAATCCTCGATCAAACACGCCGGCTTGCCTTGGGAGTTGGGCTTGGCGGAAACCCAGCAGGTGCTGGTCGCTAATGACCTCCGCAGCCGTATCGTAGTGCAGACCGACGGCCAGTTGAAAACCGGCCGGGACGCCGCCATTGCCTTCCTGTTGGGCGCGGATGAAATCGGCTTTGCCACCGCTCCCCTGATTGTCAGCGGCTGCATTATGCTGCGGAAGTGCCATCTCAATACCTGCTCCGTGGGCATTGCTACCCAAGACCCGGAGCTGCGGCAGCGTTTTGCCGGCAAGCCGGAATATGTCATCAACTACTTCTTTTTTGTGGCTGAGGAACTGCGGGAAATTATGGCGCAGTTGGGCTTTCGCACCGTTCAGGAAATGATTGGCCGGGTCGAAGTCCTCGACGCCGATACCGCCGTCGAGCAGTGGAAAGCCCGCGGCTTGGACTTTTCCAAACTCCTTTACCGCCAGCCCCAAGCCGACTCCGTAGTCATCCACCACTGCCAGGAACAGGATCACGGCTTGACCAACGCCCTCGACCATCAGCTAATCGCCGCCGCCGCCCCGGCTCTGGAGCAGCGGCAGCCGGTCAAAATCCACCGCCCCATTCGCAACTCCAACCGCACCGTCGGCGCAATGCTCAGCGGCAAAATCGCCCAAAAGTACGGCGAGGAGGGCTTGCCCCCGGAAACGGTTAAAATCAACCTCTCCGGTTCCGCCGGCCAGAGTTTTGGCGCATTCCTGGCCAAGGGCATTGACCTGCGGCTCGAGGGCGACACTAACGACTATATGGGCAAAGGGATGAACGGCGGCCGTATCGTCATCCGCCCCCCGGCTGATGCCGATTTTGTCCCGGAGGAAAACATCATCATCGGCAATGTGGCGCTGTACGGGGCTACCGGCGGCCAGGCTTTTATCCGCGGCTTGGGCGGGGAACGTTTCTGCGTCCGCAACAGCGGCGTCCACGCCGTCATCGAGGGCATCGGCGATCATGGCTGCGAATATATGACCGGCGGCGTTGCCGTTATCCTCGGCCCCACTGGCCGCAACTTCGCCGCCGGGATGAGCGGCGGTATCGCCTTTGTCTATGACCCGGACGGCGATTTTGTCAACCGCTTTAACGCTGGCTTGGCTGACCTCGAAAACCTGGCCGACCCGGCGGATGTCGCTATCCTGCGCGGGTTGATTGAACAGCATCAGCAATACACCGGCAGCGAACCGGCCGGCAAAATCCTCGCCGACTGGCCGGCCGCGCAAAGCCGGTTCCGCAAGGTTATGCCCCGGGATTATCGCCGGGTGCTGCAAGCCCGTCAGCAAGCCCAACACGCCAACGCGAAAGAGATGGAAGTAGCGCACAATGGGTAAGCCCACCGGATTTATGGAATCGGGACGGCAGCCGCCGGAGCGCCGCCCGGTAACGGAAAGAAAGCAGGACTACCGGGAACTCTACCGGGACTGGCCCGAAAAAGCCGCCCGGGAGCAGGGCGCCCGCTGTATGGACTGCGCCGTCCCCTTCTGCCACATGGGTTGTCCCCTGGGCAATGTCATCCCGGAGTTCAACCACTATGTCTATCAGGGGGAATGGCGCAAGGCGTTGGAAGTGCTGCACAGCACCAACAACTTCCCGGAGTTCACCGGCCGTATCTGCCCGGCCCCCTGCGAAGCCTCCTGCGTTCTCAGCATCAACAGCGACCCGGTTACCATCGAATACATCGAAAAGGAAATCTCCGACCGGGGCTATCGGGAGGGTTGGATTATCCCCCAGCCGCCGGCGCAACGCACCGGCAAAAAAGTGGCGGTAGTCGGTTCCGGCCCGGCCGGCTTGGCCGCCGCTCAGCAGTTGAACCGGGCCGGCCATTGGGTAACTGTTCTGGAACGGGCCGACTATATCGGCGGCCTGCTGATGTTGGGCATTCCCGATTTCAAGCTGGAAAAATCGGTAGTCCGCCGCCGCCTTGACCTGATGACCGCCGAGGGTGTCCAGTTCCGCACCGGCGTTAATGTCGGCGTCAACTACCCGACCGCCCAACTCTTGACCGACTTTGACGCCGTATGCCTTACCGGCGGCTCGACCCAAGCCCGGGATTTGCCGGTGCCGGGCCGGGAACTTGACGGCATCCACTTGGCAATGGACTACCTGCCGCAGCAGAACAAACTCTTGGCTGGCGAAACCCTCGACCCGGCGGAACAGATTACCGCCGAGGGCAAGCGGGTCGTCATCCTCGGCGGCGGCGACACCGGCGCCGACTGCCTCGGCACCGCCCATCGTCAGGGCGCGGAAGTGGTCTATCAGTTCGAGCTGCTCCCGGAACCGCCGGAACAGCGGCGGCCCGATAACCCTTGGCCGCAGTGGCCGGCCATCCTGCGCTCCTCGCCGGCCCACGAGGAGGGCGGCATCCGCGACTACAACATCCTGACCAAATCCCTCTCCGGACGCGACGGGCAAGTCGAGAAACTCCACGCTGTCCGGGTGGAATGGACTACCGGGGAAAACGGCCGTCCCACAATGTCCGAAATCCCCGGCAGTGAAATGGAAGTGGAGACCGACCTGGTGCTGCTGGCCATGGGCTTTCTGCACCCGGAACACGCCGGTATGCTTACCGATTTGGGCGTGGCTCTAGACGCCCGGGGCAATGTGCAAACCGATGCCAACAAAATGACCAGCATCCCCGGCATCTTTGCCGGCGGCGATATGTCCCGCGGCCAGTCGCTGGTTGTCTGGGCCATCGCCGAAGGCCGGGAAGTTGCCCGCGGCGTCGACACCTACCTCACCGGCCAAAGCAGCAGTTTGCCCCGGTCAATGCCGGCGAGTTAAACTAACCTTGGTTGGGAAAATAAATCCCTCCCCCGGCAAGGGGAGGGCAAGGTAAGGATTAAAAATCTTTACATTCAAGCGCCCGTCGCAGCACTTCCCCAACCTCCGGGGATACCGGATATTCTGCCAATTCCGCGACATCAACCCACGCAAAACTGGCGTGTTCCGACAGGGCAACTACCGGCGTCTCTTTCACTGTAACCGCAAAGTTAAACTGCCGGGTCAACCGCCCGCCCCGCGACCGATAGTCAAAACAGCCCAAGTACCGGTCTATTCCGATAAGGGCAAAGCCGGTTTCCTCAGCCACTTCCCGCCGCAGGGCGGCGTCCAGCGTCTCCCCGGTTTCCACTACGCCGCTAGGCAGCTCAAACAGCCCGCCCAAGTAATCCTCCGGGCTGCGCTCGAGCAGTAGCGCCTTATCGCCATCCCGGATAACTGCGGCAACTACTATCCGCTCAATGCCTTGGGCGGCCGCGTCTTGCAAAAGTTCTGACCGCATTTCCGAGTTCAGCGTCATGCCGGTTCGCTTTCTTGCCGGCTTACGCCACCGTCGCCGCTTGCTCGACCAGCCGGGCGTAGCGCGCCAGATACTCCCCCACATCCAGCACCTGGATGGTGTTGGTGGTGCCGGATACCCCGGTCAGGTTGCCGTGAACGATGGTAACTACATCCGACTCCGTAACCAGACCAGTGGACATCGCCGCGTTAATCAGCATTGCCACCAGCTTGGCAATATCCTCCTCCAGCGGTATCACCCCGCTGGGGTAAAGTCCCCAACCCATACACAGCTTGCCCAAAGTTTCCGCATCGTGGGCAAAGACGATGACATCGCTTTCCGGCCGGTAGCGGGCCAGCTCAAAGGCGGCGCGGCCGGTGCTGGTAACGACGATGGGCTTGGCGTTAAGTTCATTCACCAGGCGGCTGGCCCCGGCGGCAATAGCCTGCGTCCGATCCCGCGCCCGAAAGTTCTTGTGAAAGGGATAGACCCGCTCCGACTCCCGTATCGTAACATCCGCCACCTGCACCGCTTCCACCGGAAACTGCCCTACCGCAATTTCGTCCGACAGCAGAATGGAATCGCACCCGTCCAGCACCGCGTTGCTGATGTCCGATACTTCCGCGCGCGTCGGCGTCGGCGACATCACCATTGACCGCAGCATCTGCGTGGCGATGCAGGATACCTTGGCCGCTTCGTTGGCTTTCCGCACCACTTCCTTTTGCACCAAGGGCACCCGGGCCATCGGGATTTCTACTCCCAAATCGCCCCGGGCCACCATTACCCCATCCACTTCCGCCAAGATTTCATCCAGGTTGTCGATACCCTCGCCCCGCTCCAGCTTTGCCATCACCGGCGCCCGGCTGCCGATACTGTTCAGATAAGCCTTGGCGTAGCGCACATCCTCCCCGGTGCGGACAAAGGAAACCGCGACCCAATCGACCTTTTGCTCCACGCCAAAGCGCAGGGCGGCCTTGTCCTCCTCGGTCAACACCGGCAGGTCAATGGACACCCCCGGCAGGTTGACCCCCTTGAAGGATGAAATAATGCCGCCGTTTCGGACGCGGGTTTTCAACTCCAACTCGTGCTTTTCCAGCACTTCCAAGCAGACAATCCCGTCGGAAACGAAAACCAGGTTGCCCTCCCGCAGATTCCGCAGCACCCCCGGCTCCGGGAAAGGAATAACCGCCGGGTCGTCAGACCCTTCGACCGGGGTTACCCAATACTCCTCGCCCTGATTCAGCTGCCGGGCTTCCGTCAACTGCCCCAACCGCAGCTTGACGCCGCCCAGGTCTTGCAGCACCGCCACATGGCGGCCGTGCCGCTGCGCCAGCTGACGGACAGCGTGAATTATCTCCTCATGCTCCGCAAAGGTGCCGTGGGAGAAGTTAAGCCGGGCGCAGTCCATCCCCCCCAGAATCAGCTGCTCCAGCCTTTCCGGGGTGTTGGAGGACGGGCCGATGGTGGCGATAATCTTGGTTTTCCGCATAGCGTCCCTGCGACAAGTTCAGGATAAGCGGATCGGGAAACAAAAGGTTTCCGCTTGCTTCCCGGATTTCCCGCTAATCCGGCATCTACTACCGGATGGCAAAACCCCTAAAGCAAGCGGAACCGGCGGCCGTTTCCTAGCGACCCGATTCCCGGCCGGCAAAGTAGGAATCGGTCGCAGCCCGCAGCCCGGTAACCCGATTCTCTTGCAGCGCAATCCGCCGTTCCGCCGCCCACTGGTTCGACGCCATAATCCCGTCCAGGCTGCCCTGGAACCGCGGCATTACATAACGCGCCAGCAGTTCGTAGCTGTGCAGTACCTTGTGCCGCGGCGCCCAATCCTCGACCCGAATCATAAAGCTGCCAAAGCCGCCGCTGATTTCCTGCAACCGCTCAATGCCGGCAATGCAGTCGTCCGGCGTGCCGACAATCCACTGGTTATGCTCCACCATATAGTCCACGATTTGCTCCGCCGGCACCGGCGGCGTTTCGTTGCCCAGGGTATTGCCGAAATACTCGGTAATCAGCCGGCCCCCGCCGACCCGAATATCCTCCATCGCCTCTTTCTTGCTTTCCGCCAGATGGCAGCCCACTACCAAGCCCCAATCCTCCCGATGCACCGTCTTGCCGTGTTCCGCCGCAGCATCCTCGGCAATCGACCACAGTTCCTTGAGACTGGTCGCCCGCACCGTATCCCGGGGGATGCTCATCGACAGCACCGCCGCCCCGTGCTTGCCGGCCAAGCTGACCCCGGCCGGCGACTGCACCGACGCCACCGCCACCGGCAAGTGCGGCCGCTGGTAGGGCCGCAGTTGCAGCACCGCCTCGTTCAACTCGAACCAGTCGCTCTTGTAGGACAGCGGCTCCGTTTCGTTGAACAGCCGCAGGATGATGCCCAAAGACTCGTCCATCATTTCCCGCTGCCGCGCCGGGTTGATGCCCAACATCAAAGCGTCCGAAGCCAACGCGCCCGGGCCGACGCCCAGGATAACCCGCCCCTTGGTCAGATGATCCAGCAGCACCATCCGGTTCGCCACCATCAAGGGATGGTGATAGGGCAGGCTGATGACCCCGGTACCCAGGCGGATGTTGCGGGTGCGCTCCGCCGCCGTGGCGATAAACACCTCCGGGGAGGCGATAGTTTCCCAGCCCGCGCTGTGGTGTTCGCCGATATAGGCTGCGTCAAAGCCCAGCAAATCCAGCCATTGCAGCAGTTCCAAATCCCGCTCCAGGGCCAGGGTCGGGTTCTCCCCCGGCCGGTGAAAGGGCGCCATAAAAACCCCGAACTTCATCCGTTGGGTCGTCCCGTTAGTTGCGCCGTTGCTCAAGGCCGTCATCGTTAATCCTCCCCGGACGATTTTCCCGAACTTTCCGCTAATTCTAACACGCCTCGCCCGGTATATCTACGCCCCGGCCGCCGCCAACCTCATTCCTATCGCCTATATACCCATTGGCTCCCCCACCGTCCTTCCCAACCTCCCGCCGTCCTTCCCACGAAAGGGGGAATCCAGAACCGCCGCCCTTAAAAACTCCCCAACCCCCCAACCCCTTTCCCCAGCCTTAATCGCACCTTGTTTCCAGTTCCTTCGCAGTTAGTTATCAGTTCCACCGCACCTTGTTTCCGGTTCCATCGCAGTTAGTTATCAGTTCCACCGCACCTTGTTTCCGGTTCCATCGCAGTTAGTTATCAGTTCCATCGCGCCTCGTTATATCCCCCAAAAAAATTTTCGCGGGCAGTGCGGCGAAAATTTTCGCGAAATTCCCCCCGGTAGCCAACCCCACCCCGCCCCAATTTCCCCGAATCGCAAAAAAGGGCGGGCTTGTTGTCAAGCAACAAGCCCGCCCTTTCCTATCCTGTTTTTACCGGTTTTCCACCGGTATTAAAAACGCCTGCCGCCGGGAGGTATTTCGATGAACCGCTACCGATTCCCTATTGCCATTCTAATCCTGTCCGTCATGACCTTCGGACTGCTCGTCACCGCCAGTCCTACCCCGGACGCGCAAGCCGCCCCCCGTTCCATCCCTTGGGACTGCTCCGACTGGCAAGAGACCCCGGCCGTGGCCGATGCCGAGGATGCCCGCGTCTCGATGATCCTCGAATCCTTGGCCGCCAACCGCGGCAAATCCATCTATTGCGCCATCGACCAGTCCGACACCTGGACCAAGTCCGAAACCTGGCTTGCCGGCCGGGACCGCAACGAGCGGGATGATACGGTCTACTTCGGCCAACAAGGCAACTTCCGCGGCTTCCTCGCCGCCCAAGAGGGCTACTTGACCGATGGGGAATCCGGCGTAACCGGCATCAGCCGGGACCGCATTTTTGAATTCCCCGAGGAACCCCGCCGCGGCAAGAAAACCGTCATCAAACGCCTCCGCCTGACCGAGCGGGTTCCCTGGGGGAACTACATCGCCGCCAGCGCTAATTCAGCCAATCAACCGTCTGCTCACGAACTCAGTGGCCCTGATAACGCTTCCACTACGCTCATCGAAAACGCCCGGAACAACTGGTGTATCCACGCCAGTGTCGGCGCGTCCTGGACTGGCCCGATCGAGGCTCGCTGCATCACTACTTCCCTCGATTGGACGGGCAGGGCCCAGACGGCGGCCGAAGCGGAGTGCATTGCCCGGGGCTACCCCCGCCTCAGGACCATCACCAGCGCCGACATCGTCGACCCGGGGCCGCCGGATCGGGACGTCCCGGGACGGGGCTTTGGACATTGGGAATACGAGATCGAGGATGTAGGCGGGTGGGCGATAAGGACGCGGCAGTTCCGCCTCTACAACGCCGTCTGCGAAAAGAAGGTGCGCGTCCGCCGCCGCTAACCGGCGGCCCTCCCGCCAGCCGGCGCAACGGCGGCCGGGGCCACGCCCCGGCCGCCGGATTCCGGTTGCCGCCCCTGCCCTTCCGCCCCTTGACACGATAGCGTTGCATTTTAGGTGGTTTAGCCAGCAATTGGGCTTGTACCCTTACTGCAAAACCCGAATTTGCCAATCAAACCACCTAAATCGGAACGCAATCCCTTGACACCCGCCCCTTGACACCCGCCCCTTTGCCGGCGGATAATATACCCCTACAGGCTGGTCCCGAACGGTCCCCTTAATGGGGCGCCGGCCGCCGCGGCGGCTAGGGGCCAGTCTTTATTTGGGCTGGATTTCACTGTCGCCCCTCCACCGCCCCCATTTGCCTTATCCGCCGCCAAATGCGATACTATACCCCCAACCTCAAGGAGCGGCCGCGTCAATGAAAGTCATCGACATCCACAGCCACATCGTCCCCCCCTGCTTCTGGCAAGCCAACGCACAAGCCGGCCACTGGTACGGCGCGCGCCTCTTTACCCGGAACGGCGCCGAATTCATCGCAGCCACCAACCGCATCGCCGGCCCCATCGATGAAAAATGGCGCTTCACCCCGGAGCAGCGCATCGCCTTTATGGACAGCCAAGGCGTGGACATTCACCTCCTTTCCGTCGCCCCCTACCTGACCAACTACCACCTGGACGCCGCCCCCGGCTTGGCATCCGCCCAGGAACTCAACAACGAAATCGCCCAGGTTGCCCAAGCCTACCCGCAACGCTTTATCGGCTTGGCCACCGTCCCGATGCAGGAACCGGCCGCCGCCGCTGCCGAACTGGAGCGGGCGATGCAGGACTTGGGCTTGAAAGGCGTCGAGTTGAACACCAATATGGAAGGGCATAATTGGGATGAACCTCGCTTTCAGCCCTTCTTTGCCGCCGCCGAGCGGTTGGGCGCTTTTGTCTTTTTCCATCCCCACAACCCGGCCGGCGCCGACCGGGCCGGCCGCTACTACCTCTCCAACCTGATTAACTTCCCGGTGGACACCACCATAGCTATCGCCTCTTTCATTTTCGGCGGCATCCTCGACCGCTACCCCGCCCTGAAACTTTGCTTCGCCCACGGCGGCGGCTACGCCTGCTTTGGCATCGGCCGGATGGACTTCGGCGCCCAAGTGCGCCCGGAGCCTAAAGTCAACCACATCCAACACGCCCCCAGCGACTACCTGCGCCATCTCTACTACGACTCCATCACCCACAGCGACGAAGGACTGAAATACCTGGTTGACCGGGTCGGCGCTGACCGGGTAATGCTCGGCGACGACTTCCCCTTCGATATGGGCCCCGCCGACCCGGTCGGCTGGCTCAACAGCCTCAAATACCTGAACGCCTTCGAGAAACGCCGCATCCTCGGCGAAAACGCCGCCGAAGTTCTAGGAGTTGCGGGGTAAATAACCTACTGCCAACGCCTTTATAACCGGTGCGTATTCACCCTAATTATCGACAGCCCGGATAACCGACGCCCCACCCATGTCATTCCGACCGCGGCCCCTATGTCATACCAACGCCCCCCACCTATGTCATTCCGACCAAAGGGAGGAATCTAAAATGCCCGCCCTTGACTCCTCTCAAGATTTTTAGATTCCTCGGCGGTCGCCTCGGAATGACATAGCTATGGCGTCGGTTACCCGGGGCGTCAATAATTGGGGTGAACACGCCCTAAATTCCTCCATCCCCTGACGCCCGCCCTGTTGACGCCCCGGCTTGGATACCCTATCATCCTGCCCATAACCCCCAACCCTTGGCCCGCAGCAAGGAGGAACCGGTGGCCGTCAACGCAGTCAACATCGACGACTTGACCAGTACGGTTTTCATCTGCGACAACCTGCCCTTTCTCAAGGCTATCCCGTCGGAAAGCATCGACTTGGTTTGCATTGACCCGCCCTTTGGCAAAAAGCAAACCTTTGTCGGCACCCTGGTCAAGCCCCTGTCCAAAGACGAACTCCGCATCGAGAAAGAACTGCTGCAAAGCTGGGGGGTTACTGACCCGGACAGCGCCTACGAGGCCGGCTTGGAATGGCCCGACCAAGAGGGTACCACCGCTAAATTCGAGGAAATCTGGAACTTCAGCCGCCATGTCTATGCCGGTTGGATTGAGCAGCTGGAACTGGTCAACCCCGGCTTGGATTTCCTGATTAAATCCATTCGTTATACCCAGAACGACGGCATCGCCGCCTACATCGCCTTTATGGCCGAGCGGATGTTCCAAATCAAGCGGATACTGAAACCCACCGGCAGCGTGTACCTGCACTGCGATAACGAAGCCAACGGCTATCTGCGTCAAATGATGGACGCGGTCTTTGGCAAAGCCAACTTCCGTAATGAAATCATTTGGGAACGCCATACCTCTACCCAACGCGGTTCCCAGCACACCCCCAAGTCTTGGGGCAATACCTTGGATACCATTCTTTTCTATGCCAAGTCCCGGCAAGCCACCGTAGAGCCTTGGCGGCCGCTGACTCCGCAGGAACGCGAAAAAAAATTTAATCGCGTCGACGAAAATGGACGCCGGTACTACAACGATAGCTCCCATATTTGGAGTTCTCCAAATATGGGAGCTAGGCCCAACCTTTGCTATTCTTGGGAAAAGGAAGGTTATACCTTTACCAATCCCCATCCCAGCGGCTGGCGTCTGGAAAGGGAGCGTCTCGAGGAGGAATACCGCAAAGGCAACATTGTCATCCTGCCCGGCGGGCGACTCCAACGCCGCAAGTACGAGGATGATTGGCGGGGGACTACCGCCGGCAGCCTGTGGGATGATATTGACCCGGTAAGCGGCCGGGAGTACGTCGGCTACCCTACCCAGAAGCCGCAAACTTTGGCCCAGCGCATCATTGAGGCCAGCTGCCCGCCCGATGGCATTGTTCTGGACTGCTTTGCCGGCTGCGCCTATGTCCCGGTGGCCGCCCAACTGACCGGCCGTCGGTGGATTGCCTGCGATATGTCGCCGCGGGCTTGGACCGTTATCCGCCGCCAGTTTCACAAACACCCGGATTTGGGCGTCCAGACCGAAGGCGAGCTGCCGCCCGACGCCGACAACCCGGATTTGTTTGCCGAACTCCAGCTACTCGGCAAACTGATCAAAGTGCGCGGCCCTCTGGATTTGCCGGAGCCGGTGGAATCCGAAGCCCAAGCCGTGATGAAAGGGGTTATTCATCGGGCTGACCCCAAGTATCGCACCCAACCGGAGGAAACCAAAGACCAGATTTGGGACGCTTTCGTTGCGGAATGGGGGACGGACTGCTGGTATTGCGGGCGGACGCAGGATAACTCCCGCCGCGTTTTGCAGCTCGACCATGTGGAACCCAACCAGCGGGACGGCTCCAACGATGACTGCTGGAACCGGGCATTGGCTTGTATTGACTGCAACGGGGACAAAAGCAATCGCCTGACCCCGGAGCAGGCCATTGACCTGGCTTATGAAAGGGGCCGGATACCTACCCAAGCGCGACTCGAGGAGCAAAAAGCAACTTTCCGCCGCCGAATGGCTTGGGCCAAGGAACGGTGGGAAAAGGAAATCAAGCCCAACCGTATGTTCGCGGACTAGCCCATCGGCCAACGGCCGGCTGAAACTCTGGCATCCACATCCTTTCTACCTATGCCATTCCCCGTACTGTTGCCCATATCATTCCGCGGCACAGCCGAGGAATCTAAAATGCCCGCCATCATACCCTTGACTAACCCGCTTTCCCGCCCTATAATCCCTTGCACTGGAGGGGGGTGGATAAACACAATGCCTAAACGCACTTATCAACCGAAAAAACGCCGTCGGGCCCGGGTGCACGGCTTTCGCGCCCGTTCCCGCACCTCCGACGGCCGTGCTGTATTGCGCCGCCGCCGCTTCAAGGGGCGGTATCAGTTGACCGTTTAAGCCCGGCGGGCCCAACGCAATGCAGCGTCAGTTCCGGCTGACCCGAAACCGCGACTTTTCCCGGGTTCACGAGGAGGGCCGCACCGTAGTTCACAATCTGCTGGTCCTCCGTGTGCTGGCTAACGGGCGGGACTACAGCCGCTTCGGCTTCGTGGTCAGCAAGCGGATCGGCAACGCCGTTACCCGCAACTATGTGAAACGCCGCCTGCGCGCCGCCGTCCGCCAGACCCCGGTCCACGGCGGTTGGGATGCCGTGTTTATCGCCCGCCGCGGCGCGGAAAATGCCGACTACCATCAGTTGAAACGGGCTACCGACAACCTGCTGCGCCGCACCCGGTTGTCCATTACCAGGAAAGGCGGCGGCCCCGCGGCCGCCGAGGAATAATCCATAATGAAAGCGGCCGCCCTGCTGGCCATACGGATTTATCAAGGGGGTATCTCCCCCTACCTGCCGGCCACCTGCCGCTACACGCCGACCTGTTCCGCCTATGCCGCCGCCGCCATCCGGCAGCACGGCATCCGGAAAGGCAGCGGCTTGACCTTGAAACGACTCCTGAACTGCCGCCCCGGCGGCGGCAAAGGCTATGACCCGGTGCCGTAACCGGCTGCCGGTCAGCGTAGGTTTATGACTTCTCTTTTACCTCGGTTCCTCCGGGCAACGGCCGCAATGGCCCTATTCCTGACTCGGCGGTCCCGGGCTCAACAATCGACCCCGGCAGCGGCTCCCGCCGGCCAATTCCGGCTAACCTGGCGCCGGGGGCTATTCCCCTTGGCCGCCCTTTCCTTGCTGTTGCTGTTGGCTTGCACCCCCAACCTCGGCGGCGACAACCTCGGCTGGTCGCCGCTATCCGTCCATTTCTCCGCTACTCCCGGCGAACCGGCCCGCATCTACGCCGCCGGGCCGCTCGACCGCAACCTCGACGACTTGGGGCAAAGTTTGGGCGGTATGAACCTCAGCGGCGACGAAAATCAGGTTAAACTCAGGGCTTTGGATGACTTCGGCTCCGGGACGCCCCGGGTGGCTTGGACTTTCCCGCCCTTGGGCAGCGGCCAAGGCTTGGGCGGCGTCTTTGGCCCCCCGGCGGTCAGCCCGGATTTGGGATTGGTCTTTGTCGGCGGCGTCAACGGCAAACTTTACGCCATCCACACTACCAACGCGGCCGGAACCGCCGGCGCTGCCGCTTGGGAACGCAACCTCCGCTCTGACCCCAGCCGGGATCCGCTGTCCCTGATTGGCGGCCCGGTGCTGGCTGAGGTTGCCCTGGCGGACCCGGCTAATGTCGGCGCAGCCACTCCCATCGTGATAATCGGCTCCGAGGATGGCAATCTTTACGGCTATCAGGCCGCCGATGGCGCCGAACTCGACTGGTCGCCCTTTACCGCCGGCGGCAAAATCTGGTCCACCCCCGCCGTCCACAACAACATCGCTTACTTCGGCGCCCAGGATGGGAGCGTGTACGCCGTCGATTTGCGCGACGGCAGCGAATTATGGCAGTATCAAACCGGCGGCGCCGTTATGGGGCGGCCTTTAGTCGCCAATGGCTTGGTCCTTATCGGTTCCTTCGACAAAAAACTCTACGCTCTCGACGCCGATGATGGCGAACTGGAGTGGACTTTTGAGGGCGGCAACTGGTTCTGGGCCGGCCCCATCACTGACGGCGAAACCATCTTTGCCCCGTCGATGGACGGGAGTCTGTACGCCCTGGACTTTGATGCGCCGGCCCCGGGGGAAGTTAAGGAAGCCCGTTGGCGGCACAATATGGAAAGCCCCATCGTTTCCCGCCCGGCCCTGGTGCCGCTGGGCTTGGCGGTCGCTGCCGTGGACGGGCGGATGCGTCTGCTCAGCGTCCAGCCCACCAACCTGGAAGCCGGAGAAGTAGTCAGCAACTTGCCCAGCCTCGAGCAGTCGGAAATCAAATCCCCCTTGGCCGCCGGCGCGCCGGGCAGTCCCGGGTTGGCTGGCGATGTGGGCAGTCTGTCCATAATTGAACGCCATTCGGTATTCGTCAGCGGCGACAACGGCAGCGTCCGCCGCATTGCCGTAACCGAAGGGCAAGACAAGGAAGCTATCTGGTGCTTCGACATCAGCAAACATCAGCCGTGCAGCTAGACGGCGCGGCACAGCGGCCCCAACCGGCCGGGTAGGAGTCCCCTTGGAGTTTCTCTTTCTCCTCTGGACCGAGGTAATCATCCGGCCCATGCTCAACACCTTGATGGTGTTGTATGTGCTGCTATTCAACAATATGGGCTTGGCGATTATCGCCTTTACCATCCTGGTGCGGCTGGTAACTTTGCCCCTGACCCTGAAGCAGATTCGCCAGATGCGGCGGATGAGCGAACTGCAACCCCGGATGCGGGAAATTCAGGAACGCTACAGCGGCGACCGGGCCCGCATCTCTCAAGAAACGATGCGCCTCTACCGGGAGTCCGGCGTCAGTCCCGTCGGCTGCCTCGGCCCGCTCATTATCCAAATGCCCATCCTGATCGGCTTGTTCCGCGTCCTCGTGCAAACCCTGTTCACCAAGCCCGAGGATTTGGTCGGCTTGTCCCAAAAACTCTACTCCTGGATAACCTTTGTCCCCATCCATTCGGCGGCGCCCCTCAGCGACCGGTTCCTCTGGCTCAGCTTGGGCGAACCGGACCCGTCGCCGATAATTTTCCCTATTCTGGTGGCGGCAACCACTTGGGTTCAGCAAAAGATGACCATGATGCCGTCCCCCGACCCCCGGCAGCAGTCCAGCCAAAATATGATGCTGTGGATGATTCCCATTTTCCTGGGTTTCTTTTCCCTGCAATGGCCCAGCGGACTGCCGCTCTACTGGATAGTTTCCAATGTAATCGGCGTTGGCATACAGTACTTCATCACCGGTTGGGGTCCATTGTTCCCCCTGTTCCCCCGGGCTGCATCCGCGCCGACCCCGGCCCCCCAATCCGCCGCAGCGAATACCGCGGCCAAGGAGATAGATGACGATGGAAGCAGTCGTGCGAACCGCCCGAACCGTCGAAGAAGCCGAAGAGCTGGCGCTGAAAGAGCTCGGCGTCGACCGCAACGCGGTCGAGGTCGAAATACTAAATAGGGGCAAAACCGGTTTCCTGGGCATCGGCGGCGAGGCCGCCCGGGTCCGGGTAACGCTCCGCAGCCCCGCCGGCCGCCAAGCGGCCGCCGTCCCGGATGCCGATGCCGACACCGACGCCGAGGACATCATCCCGGCCGCCGTAGCGGCCGCCCCGGAAGCCGTTTCCGCCGCTGACGCCGGCAGCGCCGCCGACTTGGCCCTCATTGCCGTCAACAACATAATGACCACCGCCGGCGTCGATGTCTCCTGTGTCATCCGAGCCGCCCACGACCCGGAGGCCGGCGGCCCCGTCATTGACATCACCGGCCCCGACTCCGGCTTGCTGATCGGCCGGCGCGGGCAGACCCTCCACTCCTTGCAGTTCATCGTCAGTATGATTGTGCGCCGGGAGTTCGGCGAGGGCATTCGGGTATCCCTCGATGTGGAGCAGTACCGCCGCCGCCGGGAAAACTCCCTGCGCGATATGGCCCGCAAGGTAGCGGAGCGGGTTGTCCAGACCGGCCGCGTCATTACCCTGGAGCCGATGTCGCCCGCCGACCGCCGCATCATTCACCTCGCCCTGTCCAACAACCCCAATGTCGATACCGAAAGCGTGGGCTACGGCGACGACCGCAAGGTCAGTATCATCCCCAAGCGGTAGCCGTCAACCGGCTACCGGGTTAAATCCGGCGGGAAACCGGTTAGGGCTGTCACCTATAGTAAGCGTCATTCCCACGAAAGGGGGAAGCCGGAAAGGCCGGAACTCTGGATTCCCGCTTTCACGGGAAGGACGATAGGTAAGTTGTCAGGTATCTGCGATTTGCCTTGGGAAACGGGTTAATTTCGGTTGACCGCAAAGGTTAAGGGAAATTAAAATAGCCGCGTGGGTAATGAACTGACCGGCACCAAGCTCCAGGTACCCTTTGACCACCCACGGGAGGAGTGCGGTGTCGTCGGCGTTTATCTGCCCGGCGCAGCGGCCAGCCGGGTGGCTTGTTTTGGCTTATTCGCCTTGCAGCACCGGGGGCAGGAAAGCGCCGGCATCGCCGCCGCCAATGGCCAGGACATCAACCTCCGGGTCGATATGGGCCTGGTCACGCAGATTTTCCGGGAGCCGGACTTTCGGCCGCTGACCGGCGAACTTGCCATCGGTCATACCCGCTACTCCACCACCGGCGCCAGCCAACTCTGCAACGCCCAGCCCTTGCTGGTCCGCGGCCGGGCCGGGCGGCTGGCCCTGGCCCACAACGGCAACATCATCAACGCTCCTCACTTGCGGCAGCAGCTTATTGAACAGTGGGACTGCCGCTTTACTGCTACCACTGACTCCGAAGTCATTGCCTACCAGTTGGTCAACGCCCCCGGAGTGTCTTGGGAGGAGCGGATTTTCCATTGTATGCGTACCTTGTCGGGGCCTTTTCCCTGGTGGCCTTGACCGAGGATACGCTAATGGCGGCTCGGGACCCATTAGGCATCCGTCCCCTGTGCCTGGGCAAACTTGAGGAAGGCTGGGTTGTCGCTTCGGAAAGCTGCGCCCTAGACCACTTGGGCGCCGAGTACGCCCGGGACATTCAACCCGGCGAAGCGGTGATTATTGACCGCAACGGCCTCCGTTCCGCCGTCTATGAACGCACCCCCCAACGGCGGGCAATGTGCGTTTTCGAGCATATCTACTTTTCCCGCCCGGACAGCGTCCTCGACGGCATCCTGGTCTATGCCGCCCGTAGGGAAATGGGGGCGCAGTTGGCCCGGGAACACCCGGTTGACGCCGATTTGGTAGTGGGAATTCCCGACTCCTCGACGGCGGCGGCCGTGGGCTACGCCCGGGAATCGGGAATCCCCTACAGCGACGGGCTGATTAAAAACCGCTATGTGGGGCGGACTTTTATTGAACCGGAGCAGCGGCTGCGGGATTTGGGCGTCCGCCAGAAACTGAACCCGCTGACCGCCGTAATTCAGGGGCAGCGGCTGGTGGTAGTGGATGACAGCATCGTCCGCGGCACCACGATGCCCCATGTCATTCGGGTACTGCGGAAAGCCGGGGCTAAAGAAATCCATGTCCGGGTCTGCGCGCCGCCCATCAAACACCCCTGCTATATGGGCGTGGATATGCCCACTCGGGAGGAACTGATTGCTGCCAGCAAGTCGGTAGCCGAAATCCGGGATTTGACCGCCGCCGATTCCTTGGGCTACTTGAGCGTCAAGGGCTTGCTGTCGGTAGTCAACGGCGATGAAAGCGGTTTCTGCGATGCCTGCTTTACCGGCAACTACCCGGTGCCGGTGCAACTGCACTTGGGGCGGGGTTTTCCGCCATAAGCGATCTGGAGGAATTCGCCGCACCCCACAATCGAACGGAACTGTGACACCCCGGGGATTGACAAAGGGAGTGTTGGTTGCGGTATGATATGACTCACTTAAGTAGCTGGCAGGACGAGTTATGCAAGCAAGGTTGGAAATGTTCGTAAAAGTATCGGAAGCACACGGCGAGATGCTACGCGAACTGGACATTCTCAACCAGATAGCCCTTGTGAGGATCAAGCTACACGATAAGTATGCTTGGGAGCAAGCTCTGTCTGAAGTAGAGGAGAGCAAGGATTCCAAGACCGAATCGTACCTAATAGCTGGCTCCTTCTTGGCTCAAAGAGCTTGGTACACCTCAGGGGCAATCTCTTGCCTCCTGTGGCATGGCTATGCGGACGCCGCCTATGAAAGTTGGCGGACTTTGTTCAACATAGCTGTGGTTTTGTCAGACATACTTAACAGCGACGACCCGGATAAAACGGCGGAGCGGTACTTGGATTATTCGCTGGCTGAGTTTCACTACCACGAACGGGAAATCGCTATGGATTTGGAAACGAGTTCGGTTGGTTTCGGCGAACTCGATGCCGCCTTGAGCCTCTTGGAAAACACGTACGGCAAGGAGATTACTCAGGCAGATGGGTGGATAAAAGCGAAGCCTGCCCGACGTATGAAAAACCGGGCTAAATTGGCCGGAATGCTTGACCTCTACTGCCGGGATTATCAACTGGCTAGTAAATCGGTTCACGCATCTGCTCTCAGCATGATAAAGCGTCCTAGTGTCGAGTTGAAACAGGACGAGATCCCTGCTGTCGAACCATCTGATAAGGGCGTCCAACACATCACGATGTTGACCGCCATTCTCCTGGATCAGGTAGTGGATGCGTTTATTTATGAAACTCGACAGGTCGAGCTACCGGAAGAAAAGAAGTTTAGGGAGGATTTTCAGAAGACTCTTTCGGGTCTTGGCAATCTGCTAAAGGATTGGCTGGAGCAGAATTCCCAGGGGAGTAAAAAGAGTACTTCAAGCGAAGTTTCTAAGGAATGTGGTTAGTAAGGAGGGGATACCGATGGCGCGGAGTACCTACAACTATACTTTCCGGGTCGGCCGCCGGGTTTCCCACCGGGGGATTACCAACAACCCGGCGCGGCGGCAGGCGGAACACCGGCGAGCGCGGGGCGGAGGCAATCTGACAGTGGACGGTCGGGCTAAAACCCGGTCCCGTGCGTTGCGGATTGAGCGGGGACAGAGCAAGACGCGAGGATACCATGCGTGATTAGATTTGTATGAATAACATCCCCCCTAAAACTCCGCCGGCCGTTTTTCCTTGAATGCCTGGATGCCTTGCTGTGGGTGGGGCGAGGTGGCGAAGTATTGGGTAAAGGCCAAGCTTTCCAGGGCGATGCCTTCCCGCAAGGGCAGGTCTTTGCCGCGTTGGGTGATGGATTTTATCCAGCCGAGGCCGGTACGGCTTTTGTTCCGCAGTTGGGACAGCAAGGACTCCAGTTCGGCGTTCAGGGATTCCGGGGGTACGGCGCGCAAGACTAATCCCCATTCGGCGGCTTCGCTCCCGGAAAGATGGCGGCCGGTGGTCAGCAATTCCATCGCCCGCTGCATCCCGATACGGCGGGGCAGTCGCTGCGTGGCGCCGCCGCCGGGCATCAAGCCAAAGTTGGCGTGCTGGTCGCCGATACGGGCATCCGCTGCCGCCAAAGCCAGGTCGCAAGCCAGCATCAGCTCCAAGCCGCCGGCCAGAGCAAAGCCATGCACTACCGCAATGGTCGGGATGGGCAATTCCTCGAGCTGCAAGAGGCAGTCGTTCAGCAGTTTGACATAAGGCGGCAGGCGGGATAGCTCGGCAAAGACGGTGTCAAAGAACAGCAAATCGGCCCCGGCGCAGAAAGCCCGCCCTTCGCCCCGGATAACCAACGCCTTGACCGATTCATCTTTGCCTGCGGCGGCCACGGCGGCGGAAAACTGCGCCAACAGAGCCGGGCTTAAAGCGTTCAGGGCATCAGGCCGGTTCAGGGTCAATGTAGCAACGGCGGCGGCGGTTTCCAGTTTAAGATCGGTGTAGGTCAAGGTTTACCCCGGCCGCCCTAGCGGTACAGCGGCTTGAAAAAGCTGTGCAGAAAGTTGCGCTGGTGGGCCCAGGAATGGGCGCGCTTGACTACGGCCGCCGGGATGGGCTGCCCCTGCCGCTGGGTAATCCGCAGCGTTTCATAGCCGTTTAACTCCGGCGGGGCGTCAGCGGTAAAGAGCGCCTCGCAGCCTTCGGATTCGAGAAACAGCTTGAGGGATTCGTAGCCGGTTACCCGCTTGTTGGGCGGCTGATAGACATAAAGCTCGGTGCAGCCGTACAAATCCTCGACATGGTCATTGCCGTTGCCGCGGCCGCCGCCCTGCCGCAGCTGCCGCCGGCCAATCCCATGTCCCCGCAAATCCATATTCTGCATAAGCCGCTCCTGGGCAGAGGACGGTTTGTAACCCGGTTTAAGGGTAGATAGCCCAGCCTACCCGGTCGGTTTCAGCCCGGTAAAAGTGGCCGTCGGTCGAGGTAACATACAGGGTAGTCAAGCCGGGGCCGCCAAAGCAACAATTGGTGGGGCGGTTGGCGGCGATGGGATGGGTTTCCAGCACCCGGCCGGTGGGGGAGAATACATAAATCATCCCGCCGGGGCCGCTGACTTCCCAGCCGGCGGTGGCGACAATGTTGCCCTCGGCGTCGAGGCACATCCCGTCAATGCCGCGCTGGGCCCCGGCGGTGTCGGCGCCGAAAGTGTGCAGGGTGCGGTAAGCCCCCAGTCTGCCATCGTCATTGATGGGATAGGCCCGCAGTTCCCGGTTCAGGTCGGGGCGGTCGCTGTTGCTTTCCGCCACATAGAGGGTGCGCTGGTCGGGGGAAACCAGGATACCGTTGGGCATCGTGGTGTCAAAGGTAACGCGGGTTACCGTATAGCTGCCGTCCGGTTGGGGGGCGGCGCACAGCACCGAGCGGTTGTCCAGTTCCTCGACTTCGCTGGGGTCGATGTTGCCGGCGTTCCAGGGGTTGGTGAACCAGATACGGCCGCGGCGGTCAATGGCCAAGTCGTTGGGCGTGTTGAGTTTTTGCCCGTCCACCCGGTCAGCGACGGTAGTGGTAGTGCCGTCCGGGTTAAAGCGGACGATAGCCCGGCCGCCGGAGCAGCAACCGAACAGGTTGCCCCGGGCGTCAAAAGCCAAGCCGTTGGTGTGGTTGGTATTGCCCCGATCCTCGGCAATATCCCCGGAGTTGGGGTCGTAGCGCATAATGCGGCTGCTGGGAATGTGGGTAAATAGGATGGATTCGCCATCCCAAACCGGCCCTTCGCTAACGCCGCCATAAGGACGGTTGAGCAACTCGAACCGGTAATCGTAATGCCAAGCCATAACGCCCTCCCTTGCTTGCTGTCAATTTATTGCCGGGGATTGTAGCAGATGGGGCGGTTTGCGGCGACTCTGCGCCGCCGGCAGGGAAAGTTGTTGCCATCTACCCGATTTTACGGTAATCTAGTAGGCAACTTGCTTACCGTCGGTTTTGCGGAGAGCGGCGTCAATGTCAACGGCAGCGCGGGAGATACTGGAAGCCCTGGCGATGGCGGTCATCGCCTTTATTCTGATTCAGGGCAGCATCCAGAACTTTCGGGTGGAAGGTTCCAGTATGTCGCCCACTTTGGAAGGGCAGCAGTATCTGCTGGTCAACAAGCTGATTTATACCCGGGTGGACCTGGCGCGGCTGTCCCGTATAATCCCTTTCTGGAGAGTTGACCCAGAGGTGCCAGGGTATCCGCTGCGGCCGCCCCAAGCCCGGGAGATTATCGTCTTTCACTCCCCGGAGGATCCCGACCGGGATTTTGTGAAGCGGATAATCGGCACGCCGGGGGATGAAGTGGAAATTGTGGAGGGGCAAGTGCGGGTGAACGGGGCGATTTTCCCGGAGTGGTATCTGAAAAATGTTGGTTACGACAATATCGGGCCGGTGCTGCTGGGGGAGCGGGAGTATTTTGTGCTGGGGGATAATCGGCTTTACAGCAATGACTCCCGGGATTGGGGCATAGTGCCAGAGCAGAACATCGTGGGCCAGGTCTGGGTAGTATATTGGCCTTTTGACAGTTTCGGGATACCGCAGTAGGCGGCAGCTGCGCTCCCGATTTCCCTTTTGTCGGAGCCGGCCCCGGAGCAATCCGGGGCCGGTTTTTTTGCGGCGTCGGGACGGGCGGGCTTGGGCTTACCCTTGGGCTGGGCCGACCAGAATGTCATCGCCATCGACCCGGACGGCGAAGGTGCGGAGGGCGTCGACAGCCGGCGGGGTCAGGGCTTTGCCGGTGGCGACATTAAAAACGGCACCGTGGAGGGGACACTCTACTTCCGCGCCGTCGAGGTCGCCCTCGGAGAGGGAGGCGTAGGCGTGGGAGCAGATGTCATCGCAGGCGTGGACGGCGCCGTCCACGTTGACCAGGAGTATCTGTTCGTCGCCCACATCCACGACTTTCATATCGCCGGGGGGCAGTTCGCTGACGGCAGCTACTTTGACAAAATCGGTATCGGGCATAAATCCTCCTTTATTGCCTGGATTGCTGAAAGTTGATAATTGCGCCGTTTGAGGCGGGGATATTATAGCCGACTGGCCACGGCGGTTAAAGGGGCGGGCTTGCCGGCAAGTATGCTTTTCCAGCCGGAGTAAAGGGCGCGGTCGGATTTTGCCGCAAAACGGGTCAACATAAGCCTTGAAAGAAACGGCGGGGGCTTGTTATAACCCGGGGTGAGCTGGGGGCAATAGGGGCGGCGGGGCGGTTTTTGCCGTGCCGTGCCGGGGATTCCCCGCAAAGCTGCGTTACTTTTCAATCCTTTTCGATTTAGAGAAAGTCGGATGCCGGAAACGGAAACGATTCAGGTGATGGGCCGGGGCGCCAATGTGGACTTTACCATTGACGACACGGTGCCTTACGAGACGGCGGTGCAGGGGCTCCGCAGTTACCTAGCGGAGTGCAACGGGCTTTACTCCCGCGGCACGATTTCGGTGAATGTGGGGCGGCGGATTCTGGAGGCGGCGGAGCTTTCGGGGATTAAGCGGATTTTGGATCAGGAGTCGGGGCTGACGGTGTCCCGCTACTGGTGCGCTCCGGAAATCATCGAGGAAGCCTTGAACAGTCCGGCCAAGGCGGCAATCCCGGAGGTTGCTGGCGATGGCGGCCGGGAATTGGATGAGGCTTTGGCTCCGGAGGATGGTTCGCCGGCGGGGGAACGGCGGGGCCGCGCGAGGAATGGGGTTAAGGCGGCGGGTGGTGCGGCGGTCTTGCCGGGTGCGGCGGCGGGAGCGGCAAGCGGGGCGGTGGCGGTAGTTGATGAGCCGGCAGTAGCGGATGCAGAAGCGGCGAAGCCGGCGGCGGCGGTTGATGAAGCGGCGGCCGTGCAGCCGGCGGATACCGAACCGGCCGGGGATGATGGGGCGGGGGATGAACCTGCGGCGGTGATTGGTGCGGCGGCGGCGGAAGTTGCTGAGGAAAGGGGGGCGGCGCTGCCGGCGGGGGATGATGATGGGGCGGATGTAGGGGCGGTTGGGGAGATGGCGGTTAGCGCGCAGCGGGGGGCGCCGGCGTTGATTATCAAGACGACCTGCCGTTCCGGGGAGGTAATTCGGTATCCGGGGGATGTGGTGGCGATGGCGGATGTGAACCCGGGGGCGGAAATCATCGCTGATGGGGATATTGTGGTTTTTGGGGCGTTGCGGGGATTGGCTCATGCCGGGGCGGCCGGGGACTTGAAAGCCACGATTATTGCGCTGAATCTGGAGTCCCATCGGGTTCAGATTGGGCCGCATATCGGGGAAGCCCCGGCCCGGGTGCGGCGGAGTAAGAGTCAAGGGCGGACGCCGCAGGTGGCGTATGTGCGGCGGCGTTCCATATTTGTGGCGCCGTTCACCCGGCGGCAAGAGGAGTACCAGGGAGGGATACTGTATGAAGGGTAAGACCATAGTCATCACTTCGGGCAAGGGGGGCGTGGGCAAGACGACTACCACGGCGAATATCGGCACGGGGCTGGCGCTGCGGGGGCAGCGGGTGGTGGTTATCGACACCGACATTGGCTTGCGAAACCTGGATGTGGTGATGGGACTGGAGAACCGCATCGTGTACGATTTGGTGGATGCCATCGAGGGGCGGTGCAAGCTGCATCAGGCGTTGATTCGGGACAAGCACAACCATGAGTTGTACCTGATACCGGCGCCGCAGACGCGGGATAAGAACTGCATCAATCCGGAGCAGCTGCAAGGGCTGTGCCGGCAGTTGGCGGAGGAGTTTGACTATGTGCTGATTGACTGCCCGGCGGGGATTGAGCAGGGGTTCAAGAATGCCATCGGGCCGGCGCAGGAGGCGATAGTGGTAACGACGCCGGAGGTGTCAGCCATTCGGGACGCCGACCGGGTGATTGGTCTGCTGGAGGCGGCGGAGCTGCATAATCCCCGGCTGATTATCAACCGGATCCGGCCGGGGATGGTGAAGCGCGGGGATATGCTGGATAAGGATGACATCGTGGAGCTGCTGGCGGTGGATATCCTGGGGATGGTGCCGGCGGATGACCGACTGATTACGGCGACGAACCAGGGGGTGCCGGTGATTCATGACAAGCGGGCGCCGTCGGGGATGGCGTTTTCCCGGATTGCGGCGCGGATTGACGGGGATGAGGTGCCGCTGCTGGAGCCGGAGGACAAGAATGGGCTGATGGACAAGGTGCGGAGCATTATGGGCATCAGCCGAAGCGAGTATTCCCATGCTTAAAGCGCTGCGCCGGCCGCGGAGCCGCAAGGAAGTCCGGGAGAACCCGGATTACACGAAAAACATTGCCCGGGAGCGGCTGCAAACGGCGATTACCCGGGATCGGTTTGACTTGGTGGCCCCGGAAGTGCTGGAGGCGCTGCGGCGGGATATGCTGCTGACCATTTCGCGGCATTTGGAGGTGGGGGAGGGGTTTCAGGAGTTTGAGGTGCGGCGGTCGAATCAGGCGCTGTTTCTGGTGTCGCACATCCGGATTACAAAGGTGCCGCGGTGGGCGTTGGCGCAGTAGGGCGGGATGGCGTTGGTTAGCCGGGGCGTCAATAAGCATGGGGGGCAGGCCCCGGTACGGGGTATGGCCGGGGCGGCGGCTTGGGGCCGCCCCGGCGGGTTGGGGTTTGCCGATTGCTATTGGGGTAGTTCGCGGGGGGCGGAACCCCTGGCCGGAGGTTCCGCCCGTGCGGGAGGCGGTTGGCAAATCTGGCCATGCGGGTTGCGAAACACCGATTGCTCTCCTCGCTGGTCATGTCGGCTTTGCCCGACCAGATTCGCCGTCCGGTAACGGACCTTGAATTGGTTACTAACGCCGGTTGGTATGGTTGCCATTCCGGCGGGTTGGCCCAGTCCAGCTACCGTTGGTTGACCGACCTCCAGTCAACCTGTTAACTCCAGCTCCTGGTAGGAAGGGGCGGCGGTTTGGCGGCGATTGGGATTTGCCGTTTTCCGCGGCTCCGGTTGGGGATACGGGGTTCCTTAGTCCCGTTCTCCGGGGTCAGGAGCGGGGTCCCTAAAGCCGCATTACGACGATGGGACCCACAGCGCGCTGTGAGCTATAGTTTCACGGTAAGCTAGCGTATCGTTTTACACCCGGCGTCCCGGGGCCAAGTCTGACTTTGCGATTCTTATTATGGAGGATGGGGGTTATAGTTGTCAAGGTTGTTTAAGACGGATTTTCGGATATATTTTGGGAATTGAAGGTTATGGATTCCCACTTTCGTGGGAATGACGGTAGAAGGGTGGGACGTTTGCCGGAGGATGGGGATAGCGGTTGTCAGCCGGGGAGACGGCGGGGGAACTTTTGTAAAAGTTCCCCCGCGCCCCCTCAAAACTTTTTGAGTTTGGGGATGGCTGCGGGTTTTGGGAGGGGTTTAAGGCGGGTATTTTAGATTCCTCGGCTGTTGGCTCGGAATGACATGGGGAAAAGGGCCGGGAAAGCCGGTGGGTAAGGGCGGAATGGCAGAGGGGAAGGGGGCTATTGGGGGGCGGCGCCGTTTTCGGGTGGGGTGTCCGGGGTGGGCGGTGGGGCAAGGGGCGGTCGCTGCTCGATTGGGGGGCGGCCGTTGGTCAGACGTTCGTGGTCGCGTTGGCTGGTGGGCTGTTCCAGTCGCCGCTTTTCGGCTTCCATTTCGGGGATGATGTAGGGCGGGATGTAGTTGGGGGACAGGAGCGGCGCCAGCCGGGCAATCAACTCGGCGGTGTCCGGCGATGATGTTGGCTACCTGCCAAGGGCTGTATTCGTGGTGGTAAAAGTTGTAGTGGGCGTTGCGGGACTGCTGATAGTTGCCGCGGATAGCGCTGTCATTCAGTTCGGTGGAGATGATGCCGACGGCTTTCTCGAGTTTCCAGTCGGCGTCGTTGAACCAGCGGCGTTTTTCGGCGACGGCTTTGACGGCAAAGGCGGCGGCGCCCCACGCTTTATCGGAGGCTTGGAGCAGGTCGCCGGCGTCGAGTTCCAGGCGGGCGTTGGTCAGCAGTTCCTGGCTGATGCCGGCGTTGCGGATGGCGTCGGGCGAGGGGCCGGGGGCGGTGTCTAAAGGCAGGGTCATAAGGAGTACGACCTCGGTTGCAGGGTAAGGGGATTATAAGGGATGAGGAGGGGTTTTGACAACTGCCGGGGGGTTGGCGGATTGCCGTTGGTGGGTTATGGGGAGACGGCGGGGGAACTTTTGTAAAAGTTCCCCCGCACCCCCTCAAAACTTTTGGATTTGGGGATGGCTGGCTGGGCGGGGTTAGCGGCGGCGGACGCGGACTTTCTTTTCGCAGGTGGCGGTCCAGGTGCGGGCTTTGTTGGCAAGAACATTGACGCCTTGGGGGTGGGGGTTCTGGTCGCCGGTGTATTCCCAAATATCGTCACTGGTGCTGACGCCCACGGTGCGCTGGTAGCGGGCGTTGGTGCAATAAGCGGCGGCGGCGGTTTCAGCTAAAGCCTGCCAAGTAGCGGCGGCTTGGGCCGGGGCAAAACCGCTGGGCGGGTTATTGCCAAATTCAACTCGCGCGCGCCGTTGGGCTTCGGGAAAATCTGGCGCCGGGGCATGGGTAGCAGTTTGAGGGGTGCGGAGGCGGCGGGAGTCGTCGTGGGGGACTACCCGGCGCTTGGTTATGGTTTTCTTGCCGCGGCGCTGCTCCCGGGGGAATTCAAAGATGAGGTCGCGGGAGACGCCGGTAACGCCGGATTCGCCGTCGGTGAGATAACCCTCTTGGGCGGCGAGGAAGCCGCGGGAAGTTGCCGCTTTGGCCGAAATAGACGGTGTCGTCGCGTTCGTTGCGGTGGCGGCCGGCGGCCCAGGTTTCAGCTTTGGTGAAGGTGTCGGACTGGTCGATGGCGCAGTAGATGGTTTTGCCGCGGTTGGCGGCGAGGGATTCGAGGATAAGGGAGACGCGGGGCATCGTCCGGCATCCTCAACGGCCGGGGACTCTTGCCAGTCAGAGCAGTCCCAAGGAATGGAACGAGGGGCGGCTTGGGTCGTGTTGGTGGGACTGGCGGTGATGAACAGACCGAAGGTCAAGGCGGACAGGATTAGGATGGCGATAGGGAATCGGTAGCGGTGCATAGCAATACCTCCCAGCGGCAGGCGTTTTTAATACCGGTGGAAAACCGGTAAAAACAGGGTAAAAAAGGGCGTGATTTTTGCTTGACAAAAATCACGCCCTTTTTTGAGATTTGGGGAAATTGGGGTTGGGAGGGGTTGGCTACCGGAGGGGTTGGTGGATCGAGAATCAAAATTTTTTTTTGGGGGGGGGGGGGGGGGGGGGCGGAAAAAGAGACGGCGGGGGAACTTTTGTAAAAGTTCCCCCGCACCCCCTCAAAACTTTTGAGTTTTTGGGGAGGGCTGGTTGGGTTGAGGGTGGTTGCCGGAGGCGGCATTTGAGATTCCTCGGCTGTCGCCTCGGAATGACATGGGGGTGTAGGGGGAATGGTATAGGGGGGCTGTTGCCGCGGAATGGGATGGGTATGTAGGGGGAATGATATAGCGGGGAAGGGCGGCGGGGACGGGAGTTTTCGGGGCGGCGTTGGCCGGCCGCCCCTTTACTGGGGTTCCCCCAAAGTGGAGCGCATATCGCCCCGGGCGCGGCGACGGCGGACGATGTTGAGGCGAACTTGGGCGCGGCGGACGGCGGCGGCGGCGCGTTCCAGTTCCAAGTCGGTGGCGTGGGTTTGCAATCGTTCCTGGGCGCGGGTCATGGCGGTTTGGGCGCGTTCCTCGCTGATTTCCTGGGAATACTCGCAGGCGGCGGCGAGGATGGTTACTTTGTTGGCCAGCACTTCCATAAAGCCGCCGGTAACGGCGAGGTAAGAGGGTTCGCCATCTTTGCGAATCATAACTTCGCCGGGCTGCAAGGCAGTCATCAGGGGGGCATGACGGGGCAGAATGCCCAACTGGCCGCCGATGCCGGGGGCGACGACGCTGTCAACCTGGTCGGCAAAGACCTGACGCTCAGCGGTGATGATTTCGAGTTGCATGGGCATAGCTATTCGCTCCTTGCCGGCTCCGCTTACGCCGCCGCCCCCGCCATTTGTTCCGCCCGTTCGATGGCTTCGTCAATGGTGCCGACCATATAGAAAGCCTGCTCCGGGAGGTCGTCGTGCTGGCCGGCAAGGATTTCAGTGAAGCCGCGCACGGTTTCCCGCAACGGCACATATTTGCCGGGCTGGTTGGTGAACGCCTCCGCCACAAAGAAGGGCTGGGTCAGGAAACGCTGGATTTTGCGGGCGCGGAATACCGCTTGCCGATCCTCATCGGACAGTTCCTCGATGCCCAAGATGGCGATGATGTCCTGCAAGTCCCGGTACCGCTGCAAGACCTGCTGCACGCCCCGGGCCGCCTGGTAGTGTTCATCGCCGACAATGCGCGGTTCCAAGATGCGGGCAAAGGAGGCCAAGGGATCGACAGCGGGATAGAGGCCCTGCGCCGCCAACGACCGCTCCAAGGAAACCACCGCGTCCAAATGCCCGAAAGTCGTTACAATCCCCGGGTCCGTATAGTCATCCGCCGGCACATAGATAGCTTGGAAAGAGGTAATGGAGCCGGATTTGGTCGAAGTAATGCGCTCTTGCAGCGCGCCCATCTCCGTACTCAGCGTCGGCTGGTAGCCCACCGCCGAGGGCATCCGTCCCAAGAGGGCGGAGACTTCCATACCCGCCAGAATGTAGCGGTAAATGTTGTCAATGAACAGCAGCACATCCTGATGCTGCTCCTCCCGGAAATACTCCGCCATGGTCAAGCCGGTCAAGCCGATGCGGGCGCGGACGCCGGGGGTTTCGTTCATCTGCCCAAACACCAGAACGGTGCTGTCGAGGACGCCGGAGTCCTGCATTTCGTGCCACAGGTCGTTGCCTTCCCGGGAACGCTCCCCCACGCCGGCAAAGACCGATACGCCCTGATGGACGGCGCCGATATTGCGGATGAGTTCCTGAATGATGACGGTTTTGCCCACGCCGGCGCCGCCGTAAGCGCCAACCTTGCCGCCCTTGGGGAAGGGGGTAATCAGGTCAAAAACCTTGATGCCGGTTTCCAGAATCTCGATTTCCGGGTTCTGGTCGTCAAAAGCCGGGGCCGGCCGGTGGATGGGCCAATGCTGGCCGGCTTCGACCGCGCCCAAGTTGTCCAGGGGCGTACCGGTGACATCAAACAGCCGCCCCAAAGTTTCCGGGCCCACCGGCACCGATACTTTCCGGCCGGTGTCGTTGACTTCGGTACCCCGGGCCAAGCCGTCCGTAGAACCCAGAGCCAAGCAGCGGGCCCAGTTGTTGCCGATATGCTGCTGGACTTCCAGCACCAGCCTTTCGCCGTTGTTGTCCAACTCGAGGGCGTCGAACAGATTGGGCAACTGCTCCGGGGGAAACTCGACATCCACCACGGTGCCGATTACCTGCACGATTTGTCCGGCCATATTCTTTTTGACCTCCCACGGTCGCTTTTGACGGCGGATTCCGCCGATTGGAAATTGGAAACCGGTTGGTTAAGGCTTATCCTTCGAGGGCAATCTGCCCGCCGACCAGGTCGAGCAGTTCGTTGGTGATGCTGTCCTGGCGCAGTTTATTCATTACCAGGGTCAAATCGCCGGCCAGAGATTTGGCGTTGTCGGTAGCGTTCCGCATCGCCACCATCCGGGCCGACTGCTCGCTGGCAATGGATTCGAGCAGGGCGTGATAGACCTGCATATCGACGAATTGCGGCAACAGTTCCCCCAGTACCGTCAGAGAGTCCGGCTCGTAGATGTATCCGGAACGGTCGGCGGCGGCGAGTTCGCTGGGTTCGACCGGCAGCAGCTTTTCCACCGTCGGCACTTGGGACACAGTGGAGGCAAAGCGGGTATAGCCGAGATACACTTCGTCCATTTCCCCGCCGGTGAACTGGTCGATAATCATTCGGGAAATGGGCAGAGTGTCCTCGACTACCGGCCGGTCGCCCAAGTCGGTAAAGACGGCGAGCAAGTCCTGGCTGTAGCGGGCCATAAAGTCGCGGCCTTTGCGGCCCAAGGCAATGCTGCGTACCGGGGCGGTCTGCTCGAGGATGAACTGGGCGGCGCGGCGGTTGATGGCGGAGTGCATCCCGCCGGCCAAGCCCCGGTCGGGAGTGATGACCAGCAAGCCGACCCGATGCACCGGACGGGCGGCGAGGAGGGGATGTAAAGTTCCATCATCCCGGGGCTGCGCCGCCAAGTGCGCGATGACTTCGTGAATTTTTTGGGCGTAGGGCCGGCCCTGGACGGTGGCGTTCTGGGCCCGCCGCATTTTTGAGGCGGCAATCAACGACATGGCGTTAGTTACCTTGCCGGTGTTTTCCACGCTGCGGATTCGCCGCCTGATGTCCCTTACGCTAGGCATCCTGTTTTTCCCGGTTCAGGTTTGGGGTTAGCTGAAAGTAGCCTTGAAATTGTTGATGGCTTGGGTCAACTGCGCGGCGACCTCATCCTCGAGGCGGCCGCTGTCGGCAATGCTCTGGCCGATTTCCGGGTGGGTCGTCTCGAGGTAGCCCAACAACTCCCGCTCAAAGGCGTTCACCCGCTCCAGCGGCACCTCGTCGGTCAAGCCGGCGTTGACCGCATAGAGAATCATCACTTCCTGCTCCAGGCGCAGGGGCTGGTACTGGGGCTGTTTCAGCACTTCGGTGGAAAGCTGGCCGCGAGCCAACTGAGCCCGGGTGGCCGCGTCGAGGTCGGAAGTGCCGAATTGGGCGAAGCTGGCTAGTTCCCGGTATTGGGCCAAGTCCAGGCGCAAACGGCCGGCCACTTGACGGATGGCGCGGGTTTGGGCGGCGCCGCCAACCCGGGAGACCGACAAGCCCACATTCACCGCCGGCCGGACGCCGATATTGAACAGTTCCGGCTCAAGGTAAATCTGCCCGTCGGTGATGGAGATGACATTGGTAGGAATGTAGGCGGAAACATCGCCGGCTTGGGTTTCGATGATGGGCAGGGCGGTAATCGACCCGCCGCCGTGTTCCGCGTCGAGACGGGCCGCCCGCTCGAGCAGGCGGCTGTGCAGATAGAAAACATCCCCGGGGTAGGCTTCCCGGCCGGCCGGCCGGCGCAGCAGCAAAGACATCTGACGGTAAGCCCAAGCGTGCTTGGTCAAGTCATCATAGACGACCAGCACATCCCTGCCCTGGGCCATAAACTCCTCAGCCATGGCGCAGCCGGCATAAGGGGCAATGAATTGCAGGGGTGCGGAGTCGGCGGCCCCGGCGTTGACAACGATGGTGTGCGCCATCGCGTCATTTTCCTCGAGGATGCCCACTACCTGGGAAACTTTACCCTGTTTCTGACCGACGGCGACATAGACGCAAATCAGGTCGCCGCCGCGCTGGTTGATGATGGTGTCGAGGGCAATGGCGGTTTTGCCGGTGGAGCGGTCGCCAATAATCAGTTCCCGCTGCCCCCGGCCAATGGGAATCATCGCGTCGATGGCTTTAATTCCAGTTTGCACCGGGGTATCGACCGATTGACGCACCACCACATTGGGGGCGGTCTGTTCCACCGGGCGGGTGGTCGTGGTGTTAATCGGCCCCTTGCCGTCGAGCGGCCGGCCCATGGGATCGACGACCCGGCCAATAAGGGCATCCCCCACCGGAATCTCGATAATCTGGCCGGTGGAGCGTACCTGATGGCCTTCCTTGACGGCGTTGGCGTCGCCGAGGATGGCCGCGCCCACGATGTCGGACTCGAGGTTCAGAGCCAGCCCCATAATGTCATTGCCGAAGTCCAGCAGTTCGTTGGAACGGACGCCTTGCAGTCCCTGAATGCTGGCAATGCCGTCGCCAACCTGCACCACGGTGCCGACATCGACCAGGCTCAAGTCGCCGCCAAACTCCTCAATCTGGCGTCGGATTAACGAAACGATTTCCTGACCCCTGATGGCCATGGGGCATTCTCCTTACGATTTCAGACTCTCCGGGTTTCTCCCGGCTTTGGCCGCTTGCCCTCCGTCCGTTGATTTCACCGGATCGGCGGGACGCCGGCCCCAGCCAAAGCTAACCCCGGAACTTCAGGCTGCCGCCTCAGTTCGCAGTTGTTTCCGCAGTCCTTCCAGTTTAGCCCGGGCGCTGCCGTCGAGGAGCCGGTCGCCAATCTGGATGATGATGCCACCAAGGATGGCCGGGTCAACCCGGGCGGTCAGCGCCACTTCCTTGCGGATGAGGCCGGCGACGAATTGGCGGACTTGCTCCGTTTCCTCGGCGTTCAGTTCCACGGCGGTGGTAACGGCGACCTGCTGCCGGTCCAAGCGGGCGTCAAGGCGGCGGCGGTAGCCGATTGCCACATCCCCAACGGTGTCGACGGCGTTGCGGGTAATCAGCAGCGCGCCCAAGTTCCGCACCAAGGGGTCAACTTCCGGCAGCACCGCGGCCAAAGCGGCGATTTTCCGCTCCAGCGGCACCTCGGCGTGTTTCAGGAAAGCGTTAAATTCGCCATCCTGCAAGGCCGCCGCCATAAAGTCCAGTTCCGCCGCCCACGGTTCCGCCTGATCCTGCTGTACCGCCAACTCAAACAGGGCTTGGGCGTAGCGGCTGCCGGCCACTTGTTTAGCCATAGCTGCCTACCCCCGCCGCAGGCTTTCGCCTTCCTGGAGTACCTGGGCAATCAGCTCCTCGTGGGCTTGCCGGTCGAGGGAACGCTGAATAACCCGCTCGGCGGCGGTGATAGCCAAGTCGCCGAAACCGGCGCGCAGTTCCTCGAGGGCGGCGTCCCGTTCCCGTTGGATGTCGGCCCGGGCCCGCTCGGCAAAGGCTTCGGCTTCCTGCCGGGCCCGTTCCATTTCACCCTCCCGGTAACGCTGCGCCGCTTCCCGGGCCTGGTCGAGGAGCCGCTGCCCTTCCCGCCGGGCTTCGTTCAACTGCTCCTCGACGGCGGCTTGGGAAGTGGCGGCCTCCGCCCGGGCCTGTTCGGCCGCCGACAGCCCCTCCTGAATGCGGGCCGTGCGCTGATCCATCGCCGCCAGCAGCGGCTTGTAGGCGAACTGATAGAGGATTGCCAACAGGATTACGAAGGTAATCAGGTAGGCAATGAGCAGGGGCAGGTTGATTCCGAGTTCAACCATAACGCTAGACCACGAACAGCAGGATTACCGCGACGATAAGGGAGTAAATCCCCAGAGCCTCGGCGAAGGCAATCGCCAGGATCATATTGGTGGTGATGGAACCGGCCGCCTCCGGGTTGCGGCCGATGGCGCCCATCGCGCCGGCGCCCAGGATGCCGATGCCGATGCCCGGCCCGATGACGCCGATGGCAATCGCCAAGCCGGCGCCCAGAAACTTGGCCGCTTGCGGCTCCAGCTGCAAGAGAAGGGGTAGTAGCTCCAGTGCTGCCATTTGTCCGAGTCCTCCCTTATGTGTTGGGTTCCGGGTTCCGGGCCGCAGCCCGTCCCGTTAACCGCCGATGTTGACCGTCCCGGTTAGTTGACCGTCCCGGTTAATCGCGTTGTTCCCGATTTTACCGCAATCTAATGCTCCTCGTGATGCACCGCCAGAGAAAGGAATACCAGCGTCAAGCCGGCAAAGATTACCGCTTGAATCAGCCCCACCAGCAGCTCGAGGCCGAATACAAAGACATTGGCGACGAAAGGCACCAGGAAGGTAATCATCACCACCAGGATTTCCCCGGCGGTCATATTGCCGAACAAGCGGAAGGTAAAGCTGACAATCCGCACCAGTTCGCTGATGAGTTCCAGGATGCCGACGAAGGCGTCAATCAGCCCGCTCGGCCGCAGCCGCAGCAGGTTGCCGAAGGCAAAAAATTTCTTGAAATAGCCCAAGCCCAATACCCGGATGCCCCAATACTCGACAAAGACAAAGGAGACCAATGCCAAGGCCAAGGGCATATTAACATCGGTGCCGGCCGGCCGAATCAGATGGGCTTTCAGCTGAAAGTCCCACCAACCGCCACTGCCAAAGCCCACCGCTTGGTACAGCGGCACCAGAAACAGCGCAATCCAGGCGTTGAACAGCACAAAGAAAAAGATAGTGGCAACTACCGGAAAGGCTTTGCGCGCCATCTCCCGCCCCAGCACACTGGCGGCAAAGTTCAGCACCCCCTCAAAGATGCTTTCGACCAATGCCTGAAAGCGTCCCGGCACCATCGCCCGTTTGCGCGCCCCGAGGACAAAGAACAGGACGATGACGATGCTGGCGACCCAAGCGGAGAGCAGGGTGTTGGTAACGGCGAATTGGGTAACGCCCAAAGGGGTAAAGTGGTGTTCCTCCGCCCCATGTTCGCTATGTTCGCCGGAATCGGCCGGGTGCTGTTCAGCGTCTGCGGCGGCGGGGGTGGCGTGTTCGGCCGCGGGTTTTTCCGCCGCGGGGTATTGGGTATCCGCATAGCCGAGGCTGCTTTTGACGGCGGAAAGGGGAAAGACCGGCTGCGGCGGCAAATGAATCTCCGGCTGCGCCAAAAACGGCCGCTCCAGCCCGAACATCGTAGAACCGATGGCCCCGACCACGAATCCGGCAATCAACAGCGCCAGCATAACCACGCCGGCCAGCAGCGCAAACCTTTTAGCTCCGGCCCCCGAAGGCACTACTTGTCGCTCCCTTTTCCTGCCGGTTCCCCCGGGTCTTTCCGCCCGTAGAGCACCGGCAGTATCATCTTATACACGCCCCAAAAGGCGGCAACGCTGCCCAGGATTACCCCGGCCAATAGCAGCCAGGGCGAAGTCCCGGCAGCCTTATCGAGGCCGATACCGATTAGAATGCCCGCGACGATACAGAGGGCCACATACCAGCCCAATCCGGTCAGGCGCAGGGCAACCAGCCACCAAACCATCCCGCTCACCAAGCGCAAGGCATATTACCACTGGATTCAGGAAAAGTCAAACCGGGTTTTGGGGCAATTCGGCAATCCTTGACAATCCCCACTGCTTACCTTATCTTACAGGCAGCAGCGGCAACCGGCCGCCGAGGAATCTGCCAATGATGATGCCGGAAACGGGACCGCGCCCTTTGACGCTGGAGTACCTGGAGGGCCAGGTTGAGAATTTGACCGGCCAAGTACGCCAATTGGTCGTTCAGTTGCAAGACGCGGACGGCCGGGGGGAAAACCTAGCTGGTCGGATTGGGGATTTGGAGTGCCGGATTGGGGAATTGACCGGCCAGATGCAGCAACTGGTCAGTCAATTTGAGCAGTTTGTCGGTCAGATGCCGGCCTTGACCGGCCGGGTGGAAAACCTGGAGAGCCGGGTTGGGGAACTGACTACCCAACTGTTGCACTTGGGCGGTCAGATGCAGGAATTGCTGGGACGGGTGGAACGACTGGAGGGGCGGGTGGAGCGGGTGGAGGGAAAGGTCGATGACTTGACCAGCCGGGTGGAGCGGGTGGAGGGAAAGGTCGATGACTTGACCGGGAAAGTGGAACGCTTGGACGGGCGGGTGGAGGAATTGAGCCGGCAGGTGGAACGCTTTACAGGGCGGATTGAAGGGCTGGAGCGGAGTATTCAGCTGTTGGCTGACGGACAGCAGGACATTCGGCAGGAAATGCGAGATGTCCGGCAGGAAATCCGGGAGGGACGTTCCGGCCAGCGGCATTTGATAATTGCCACCTGGACTGTTGGCGGCGGTATCATCATCGCCCTGGCAACTATGATTATGCAGGGCGTGGGCGGCTAGAAAGGATTTATCGGGCGGGTAACAGATCGGGCGGCAGGGAAAATTCTGCGCTTACCCCGGCGGCGTATTGTCCCCCGTTTCTACTGCAACTGCCGTATCCGCAGTAGCGCCATTTTCCTCTGCCGCCGCCATTCGGTTCCATTCCCCGGCGGCATATACGGCTACTCCTTTGACCATTGCCGCTACGGGCGGGCCTAGAATTACCCCCCACAAGCCGAAATACTGGCTGCCTACGGTGATGACCAGAATGACTACTATGGGATGCAGCCCCAAAGTATTGGCTTGGACCCGGGGTACCAGCAAGGCGTTTTCCAGCAGCTGCACCGTCAGATAGAGCAGGATAACCCACAACACTTTGTCCGGTTCGGTGGCTAAAGTTACCAGTACCCCGACGGCGCCGCCAATCCAGGGGGCCGATGATGGGAATAAGTTCGGTCAAGCCGGCGACGATGCCGAGGATGACGGCGAAGGGGATGCCCAAAGCCAGCAGCCCGGCCGTTACTACTACGCCGACCAGCAGCCCCAGCACCAATTGCCCCCGGATGTAGCCGCCTACCGACCGGTGCACAATGTCCATTAAATCCCGCAGGTAGGGGCGCAGCCGGGACGGAAAGGGGGCGTAAAGGGATTCGCGGATGGGGTCGGCGTCTTTCATCAGGTAGAAAATCAGCACCGGCGCAGTAGCCAAGCCGATGAGAAAGGAAAAGGAGCCGGTAATCGCGCCAATAGTTTGGCTGGCGATATTCCAGGCGGCATCGCCCAACAGGCCGCCGGCGTTGCTCAACCATTCCTCGGCTCGATCCCGCACTTGGGGCGGTAGCAGTCGGTTGTAGTCGGCGACCCAAATTTCCACTTGGGCCCGGGCGGCGTCGATGAATTGGGGAAAGCTTGCCACGAACCGCTGCCCTTGCCGCACAATCGAGGCTACAGCCATTACCCCGGCGGCGAGCAGCGCGCCCAAGGCGGTCAAGAAAATCAGGGACACTGCCAGGAGCCGGCTGAGCAGCGGCCGCTTTTCCCGCCAGGGCATTGCCCGTTCCAGCAGGCGGGCCGGCGGCAGCAGGATGTAGGCGATAACCGCGCTGATGCCGAGGGGCAGCAATGCGCCCCGCAGCAGATACAATCCCACCAGAACCGCCAGCATTGCCAGCAAAGCCGCCAGCAGCCACAGCCGCCGGCTCCGCAGTTCCCGCGCCATCAGCCCCTTGCCCCCGTCCGTAAAGTAGGCAGCATTATGTTGGCGGCGATGGCGGTTGTCAACAAACCTGATTGCCCCTGGCTAATTCCCCGCCGGCAAAACCGTTTCCCAAACTGTGCCGCCCGCCGTGAACTGACCGGTGCGAATTTCAGCAATGGGATAATCCGGCAGTGCCACCACCGCCATGCACTTCCCGTCGAATTCTTGCCCTCGCCGGTTAAAGTCAAAGTCCAAATTGCTGAAACGATACGGTTGCCGTTCCGGCGGCAAATCCGCTACTCGGATGGGGTAAATATGCAGAAAGAACCGGGCTGCAGTATCCGCCGCCGCGCAGCTTTCCTTGAAGTAATACAGGGCGTTGTTGTAGCGGTACAGGTCAAACTCGGCCCGGGTCAGGGGCGGCCCGGCTTGTCCGGCGGCGATGGGTTGATACGCCGCCCGGTAATAAGGTTCGTCCAGGTCCAGATAGGCGGTCCACAGTCGGGTCTCCCAGAAGTCGTGCTGCCCCGTCTCAATTTGGGCCATCGGGTAGTCGGGCAGTTCAATGACCGCCATACACCGGCCATCGGGGGACAGGAAACGCTCGATTGCACTGTTATAATCAAAATTCAGGTTCTGGAAGCCGGTCTCCCGAGCTTCCGCCGGCAGGTCAGCTTCGTGGACGGGTATTACGTGCAGAAAAAACCGGGGCTCTTTATCTCTAATTCGGGGACAAGCGGCGTTTTTTACATAGGTCAAGCGGCCCGGGGTATGGTAGATATTCCAGAAGGGGGACTGAAAGGTGGGCGGGTTGGTCAGGAGAGCCTGGTACTCCCGGCTCCAGGAAGCGGTAAGCTGCCGGTCGAAAAGGATTAGCCCGATACTGGCAAAGACTACCAGCAAGCAGGCCGCCGGCCAAGCCCAGTGCCAGGAATGATATTCCCAACCCCGGCGCGGCGGGCGGGAATTTTCGGCGGCTGTCCGAGTCCATATCCGCCCGGCAAGAACTTTTACCCGCTGTCCATAGACCGGCCAACGCGCTCGGCCGCTGTCCCGCAGCAGCTGGAGGCTATAGAGAAACGCCGCCAGGCTAATCAAGTATTCCGATATTTCCAAATACGCTACCTGGCTATACAGGGGGAACCGGTCGTGTAGGTAGTAGGCTGCGCCGCTCAGGGCAATAACCGCTACAACTGCCGTCAACAGTTTTTTATCCCGGGCCAACAGGGCAACCCCCAGGAAAATTCCCAAAATCAGGAGCAGATGCCGCCCTTCCAAAGTAATGATTTCCAGCAGGGAAAGCCCGCGATTAAATTCGATGCCCAGAGCAAAGAAAAATGCCAACCAGAGGGAAGGCAAGGGCAGCGGGCCCAAACTGTATTTTCGCAGGATGAAAGCCACAACGGTTGCCACATATAACGGGGTTGGCGTGGCATAGGAGAGCGCGCCAAAGATACCGCCGAGGAGGTAAGTATTATGGAAATTGGTCTCGCCTTGATAGTTGGTTCCCCACAGGAATTCCGGGGTGGCGAATCCAAAGATATGCTGTCCCCAACTGGCTTCCTCGCCGGCGGCAAAGAGCAGAGCCAAGCCGCCCAGGATATAGACCCAACGGAGCCACCGGTGCCCGGCTGCAACGGCGGCTAGAAACAGGACTATCCCGCTGACGGCAAACAGGGCGGCCGTCAGCGGCTCAACCGGGGCGTTCTCGCCGCCCTCATCCAGCTGACCGTAGCCGGTAATGACATAAAAGTAGAGCAGAACCAGGACATTCAGGCAAAAGACGACAAAAGTGAAAAGAGACAATTTGCCGTAGAGTCCCGGCAGGGTAACAGAGGTTTCCGGTTCTTTTGACCACCACTCCGTCAGCTTCCGGCCGGCTGCGGCCAGAACATTACCGCGGCCGGCCGGGGAAGGGCGGTCAAGCTGAGGCATATCCGTAGCTCCGGGAGTATAGTAAGCGGGAATTATAGCACGGCGTCCGGTAGCGGAGGAATTATCCGGCAGGGTTTGGACCGGGCAGTCGGATGCTGAAACCGGGCGGGCAGTCCGAAAGGGGTTGGTAAATGGCAAGGTTGTGGGCGATGACCGCTACCTACGAGTCGGTGCAGGCCGGGGATGAGCTGCCGATAGTGGTCAAGTGGGAAACGGCGGATTCGATAGCCCGGTTTCGGGGGCAAAGGGCGGCGGCGGCGGTTGAGGATGATACCGAGGGCGATGCTGCCGCGGTAGTGCCGTTGGCGATGCTGGCCGGCTATGTGCGGGAAACGCTGGAAAAGGGTTTGCCCATTCCCCCGGAGCCGGCGGATGCGGTGCAGATGGAGTGGCAATCCCGGTCGCCCATTCCTGCCGGGGATACCATCAGCATTTCCGGGAAGGTAACCGGCAAGGGGGAAAGGGACGGCCGGCGGTGGGTGGAGTGTCGGTTGGTGGTGGAAAATCAGGATGGGCTGGTAGTGGCCGCGGCTACGGCGGCGGTGGCGTTGTGAGGGCTTTACCGCTAATGCTGCGGCTAGTGGCGGCGGCTTTGCTGCTGCTGGCAGTGGCGGCTTGCGGCGGTGGGGAGACGATGCAGGTGCGGGGGCAGGTTATCGAGGTAATCGCCCGGGATTTTGCGGAAGTAGAGAGTTTGCGGGTACGGGATGTTGAGGGGCGGGAGTATCGCTTTGTTACTGAGGGGTTTGTGGGTTTTACGCCGTCCCATATACGGGAGCATCAGTTGCTGGGGCAGTCGCTGCTGGTGACTTACGAAAGGCGGGGGGATAAGCTGGTAGCGGTGGCTTTGGCCGATTGAATCAGGCAAAGATTTCGCTAACCGGCATTTGCCAGCCGGGGAGTACGGGGCTGCCGTCCAGAGTGTCTTGTTCGGTGAGGGTTACCGGGGTTTGGTTGGGAGTGTGGCAGGTCACGGAGCGGCGGCGGGGGGCGACGAGGATGACCAGTTGGACGCCGGCGGCGAGCCAGTCGGCTACTTTTTCGGCGACTTCGGTATAGCGGTCGTGGGGGGAGATGACTTCGATGGCGAGGTCGGGCGGGCCGGGAAAGTAGCCGGTGATGCGTCCGGCGGCGGCTTCGAGCCGTTCGCGGCGGACAAAGGCGATGTCCGGGGCGCGGACGTGGTCGGGGTCGGAGCCAATCAGAAAGCCGGTGTCGTTGCGCCGTAAAGCCTTGCCCAGGTTGTGGGCGCGCACATAAAGAGACAAGGAAGTACCAATGTCGAGGGACAATTCCCCGTGTTCGAATCCGGCGGGCGGCATTTTTCTCAATTCTCCTCGGACCAGTTCGTAGCGATAGCCGTCGTCGGGGAGGGCCAGGAGTTGGTCGGCGGTCATCAGTTGGGTTTGGGCAACCATATTGTACGCTCCCGACGGGTGGATGTGGCGGGCTTTGGAGGAGGCTATTTTACGGGTTGGACGGGGAGTTGGCAAGGGGGGAATGGGCAACGGTTTTCTGGTATGGGAGGTAAGCGTTACAGGATGGATTCCAGAGCGGCGGCTAATACTGGCTCCGGGGTGAATTGCTCGAATTTGGCGGCGATCTTGCCTTGCCGGTCGATGATGAAAGTCCAGGGTTCGGTGGGCAAGCCCCATTCATCTACGGCGGGGACGCGTTGGGCGGAGAGGCGGTCGCCTTGGATTAGGTGGGGATTGGCAAAGACTTCGATGTGGATGAAATTGGCTTGGCCGCGGTAGCGGTCTTTGAGGTTGGCGAGGATTTCCAGTTGGGGGCCGCAGGTGGCGCTGACGCAGAAGGCGGGGGTGGAAAAGAGGATGACCAAGGGCAAGCCGGCGTCTAACGCCTGATGTACCGAGAGCTGGTAGAGTTCCGGATCGGGTTCGGGAGCGCTGGTGATGGTAGCCAGGTCAGTTGTAGGGCCGGCGGCGGGGGTTACGCTTCGGGGAGCCGGCGCGCCGAGGGCCGGGGTGGAGGATTTTGCGGTTACCCGGAGAGCGGTTTTGGCATGGACGGTGGAGCCGCTGTCGGTTACGGCGGTGATTTCCAGTTCCCACAAGCCGGGGTTCTCCGGGATGGCTTCGCCGGGTTGGTCGAAGGTGATGTGGGTTACAAAGACGCCGCGGTTGCTGCCCTCCGGCGGCCAGGGGAGGAACTGGGCTAGGTTGGTCTGTTTTTCTACTGGCTGGTCGGCGTTGGGGGGAGTGTAGAGGGCGCGGACTTGGGCGGTTTGGGCCGGGACGGGGCGGTTGTCCCGGTCAACGAGGGCGAAGGCGATGCGGTTGGGGCCGGCGGCGAGGTCGGAGCTGACCATTATTGCGCTGTGTTGGGGGCCGCCGGGCAGGGGAGTGGGCGGGCCGGCTGGAGGGGAGAAGCAGGCGGCCGCCGCCGTCATTAGGAGGAGCAATAGGAGGGCGGCGGCGGTTAGGGAAGCGGCTTTGGGGGGCTGTCTGTTGAGAATGGGGGGCATAGCGGATTTTCCTTGGGGCGGTATGGGGGACAGGCTGGACAAGGCTATCGCATATACTTGGCAACTTACTTACAGTCATTCCCGTCTATCTGGATTCCCACTTTCGTGGGAATGACGGTTTCGATAAGGTATGGAGATTTTGGGGTACAGCGGCTGAGGATGGGGCATAATGGATGGCGTTGTTGGGGATCAGGCAAAGATGTCGCTTACCAGCATTTGCCAGCCGGGGATTACGGGATTGCCGTCGAGGGTGTCCTGGTCGGTCAGGGTGACCGGGGCTTGGCCGGGAGCGTGGCAGGTTACGGTACGGCGGCGGGGGTCGACGAGGATTATCAGCTGGACGCCGGCCGCCAGCCAGTCGGCTGCTTTTTCGGCGACTTCGGTATAGCGGTCATTGGGAGAGATTACTTCCACTGCCAAGTCAGGCGGGCCGGGAAAGTAGCCGGGGATACGGCCGCCGGCGGCTTCGACCCGTTCTTGGCGGACAAAGGCGGCGTCCGGGGCGCGGACGTGGTCGGGGTCAGCGCCGATGCGGAACCCGGTTTCGGCGGCATAAACCTTGCCCAAGTTATGGGCTTTCACATAAAGGGACAGGGAGACCGCAATGTTGACGGACAATTCGCCGTGTTCGGCGCCGGCGGGCGGCATTTTTCTCAATTCTCCTCGGACCAGTTCGTAGCGATAGCCGTCGTCGGGGAGGGCCAGCAGTTCATCGGCGGTCATAAGTTGGGTTTGGGCAACCATATTGTACGCTCCCGACGGGTTGGAGTTGAGGGTTTGCAAGGTTTATTTTGCGGGTTGAATTGAGGGGTTGGCAAGGGGGGATGAATGCAAAAATTCCCCTGCCGTAACCCGGGCCCGGTTCAGGAGATAGTTACCCGCTGGAACAGCAGCCCTTGAATAATCTCCAGCTGCCCTCCAGCTTGGCTTGGCTGCGCTCAATGGCGTCAAAACGCTGTTCCAAGCAGGCTTGCAGGTTATCCAGGCGGACGTTCACGGCGGCGAACTGGTTGGCGGTATCCGCCTTGTGCGCCGCCAGCTCCTCTTGGTGGGTAGCCAGTTTCTCATTGATTTCCGTGCGATGGGCGTCTTGGTCCGCTCGCATTTCGGCGCGAAAGGCGTGGAACTGGGCTTCCAACCGGTCATGCCGTTCCTGACTGCGCCGTTCGGACCGAATGAACAGCGTAACCAGCAGCCCACCCAAGCTGAGTATAAGGGCCGCCAAACCGACGCCGACGCCAAGAATGGCGATTACTTCGCTGGACATAAAGCCTCGCTGCTGAAGGGGACTTCCTGCCCTTCACCCGCACAGCATAGCACTGACCGGCGGCGGCGGCAAATCCACTCTCGCGGATTTTTCGAGATGTTTTCGACAATCAAAGGGACTGCCGGTTAGTCCGGGGTGCAGAGCTGGAGCAAACGGTCGATGCGAGGTTCTTGTTCGAGGGCGGCGATTAGGTCGCAGAGGGCGGTCAGCTTGGCTTGGGGCCAAGGGATTTCGGGGAACAGGGGGCTGAGGCGGGCGGTTTCCGTGGCCAAGTCCCACTCCAGTTCGTTGCCCCGGTATTCGCCCTGGTATTCGGTGCCGCCGCGCATCGCAATGGTGATGCGGGGGGCAAAGGCGGGACGGTCCTGGTGACCGACTACTTCGACCAGGCGGGTAAGATAGGTTACTACGGCGTCGTCCTCGGCGGCGGCGTCGCCGGGGTCGATGCGGGCTTTCAGGGGCGGGTAGCGGCCATTAACGCAGGTGTAGGCGGCGAAGTAGTGGGTGCTGCCAATGCCGGGAGCGTCGGCGCTGCGGGCGGGATTGGGAAAGGCCGGAGAGGGGTAGGTAGTTTCCAGCCAGTTCAGGTCGACGGTGATTTTTTCGATGTTGGCAATGGGCAGCTGGTGGGCGGCGCGGATGTCGGTCATCAGTTCAATGACCGGGCAGTTGTAGCCGGCAGTGGGGTAGATTTTGGGGGTTACATGGAGCAGTTCCCAACGCTGGCCGAGGTCGGCTACGACGGTATCCAACAATACTTGCTTGTCGCCGCTGAAAACATAGGAGAGTTCCCCGCGGTTGTTGCCGGTAAAGGCGTTGTAAAAGCCAGCGTCGCCCTCTAAAGCGGTTTCGGAGCCGCGGACATTTTCCCGGGCCAACAGGGCGGCCATAATGCCGTTGCGGGTGGCGTTGGGTTCGTGGAAAAGCATTTCGCGGCCGCCGCTGCGCGCCCCTTCGGTGGTGCCGCCGGCAAAGGTGCAAGCCAGGGCGATGGCGGTTACTAACTGGTCCTCGTTCAGGCGCAAGAGCTTGCCGGCGGTGACGGCGGCGCCGATGGTGCCATAGACCGGGCTGGAGCGGAAGCCGCGGGCTTGGGTCGAGGGGATGAAGTCGGCGGCGATACGGGCTTGGACTTCATAGCCGGCGGCCAAGGCGGTAATGAGTTCGCGGCCGGTGTGGCGTTCCAGTTCGACGGTGGCCAAGCCGGCGGGGATGAGGCAGGGGCCGGGGTGCAAGAGCATCCGATAGGAGTCGGACTGGTTGGTGGCGTGCATCAGTTTGCTGTTGGCAAAGGCGGCGCCGCAGCGGGTGGCGCGGCTGCCGTCAACCAGGATGGTCGCGCCATCGGGTTTGCCCTCCTCGGTTTTGGCCAAGGCGATGGCGGCTTGGCCGTGGGGGGTTTCCGCGCCAAGGATGGCGATGACCAGGGCGTGGAGCAGGGAGGCTTTAATTTTGTCGGCGACTTCCGGGGGCAGGGTTTCGTACTGCAAGGCGTCGGTGAAACGGGCGAGGGAGCGGCTGAGGGAATCGGACATAGCGTTGTATCCTTGTATCTTGGACCGGGATTTGGGGCGGGAATTGGGAAATGGGTTAGAGGCTGCGGGCGAAGTCGAGCCAAGCGCGGGCGCAAGGGGTAGGCAGGATGTGCTGGACAAAGCCGTTGACGCCGGGAAAGACGACGCGGCGGCCGTTGGGGAAGTAGTCGGCTGCGTCCCGGAAATCGCCTAACACTTCCTCGCGGAGGCGGGCGGCGGCTAGTATCAGTACCGGGGTTTGGACGCTGCCGAGCAAGGGGCGCAAGTCGCCGCCGGCGTTGCGCTGAAAGCCGCCGACCACATGGGCCGGGGTAGCGGACATTTGGGCGGCGTACCAGCGGATGTAGTCCGGGGAGACCATTTCCGGGTCGAGGCGGCGGCCGATGGTGCTTTCAACCCAAGCGGCGACGCCCTCCCGCTCAATCAAGTCGGCGCTTTCCTGATGATGGGGGTCGTCGAAGCTGACCGGGGAGGTGCAGGCGGTGAGGGAAAGGAGACGTTCCTGATGCAGAGTGGCAAAGCGCATCCCGATGGAGCCGCCCACGGTTTCGCCAATCAGGTGGACGCGTTCGAGGTCCAAGGCGTCGAGGAAGTCGAGCAGGTCTTGGGCGAAGTTGTCCACGGACCAGGGGTAGCCGGGTTCGGGGACGGCGGATTGGCCCATTCCGCGCATATCGTAGCGGATAACCCGGTAATGGCGGGCAATAACCGGCACCCAGGCATACCAGAGGCGGTGGTTTTTAGCCATGCCGTGGTGCATTACGACGGTTTCGGGCGTCGTCCAGGGGTCGGTGTAGTCGTCCACGGTGTAAAAGAGTTCCGCGCCGTCGGGCAGTTTGACTTGCATAGCAGCTCCCGGGTTGTTGGGTAGGGGATGGCCGGCGGCGGCCGGCGGTTCAGCTCAACAGGGGCTAGAGCCATTCCTTGATAATCAGCAGGATGACGCCGCCGACCAGGATGCGGTTAGTCCAGCGGATTTCGGCAAGGAAGCTTTCAATCTTGCCGACGGTGCGGGACAGTTCGAGGTTGGGGCCGGCGGCGATGTTAGCCATTTTACTCGGCGATGCCCTCCTCGCTGAATACGGAGCGGGCGATACGCATGGCGGTGCGGGTGTTGAAGTAGCCGCCGTAGAGGGTGAGCTGGATGAATACTTCCATAATTTCGATGGGAGTCATTCCCACCCGCAAGGCGCCGGCAATGCGGCGGCGGAGTTGGCGGTCGTAGTGGCCCATCACGGTCAGGGCGGCCAGGGAACACATCGAGCGGGCTTTGGCGTCGAGGTGGGGGCGGGTATGAATGGCGCCCCAATTGTATTCGTTAATGAGCCGCTCGAGCTGCATTTCGGGGGTATTGGGGTCGCCGGTGTAATAGATGGTGATGTCCCCCATGTGTTCCTCATGGGTGGCCAGGCCCAACTGGTATAGGTCATCGGCGGAGCGGTCAGGGTCGTACACTTCGGTGGGGGTGAAACGGATGCCGCGCTCGTCGAAAATTTCCTTGGCAGTGCGGAGGGCGGTTTCCACGGAGGGGACGCCGACATAAAAGGTCATCTGGATGAAAACTTCGACGACCTGGGCGGGAGTGAGGCCGAGGTTGAGGGCGCGCTCGATGTGGCGGTGGAGCAAGGGGAGTTGGCCCATCGCCATCAACGCGGACATAGTGCAGATGCAGCGTTGGGTAACATCGAGGCCGGGGCGGTTCCAGATGGAGCCGAAAAGGGCTTCGTCAACGATGCGTTTCAGGTCGGGGGCCAACTGGTCGATGCCGGGCAGGGTGAAGTGGCTGGGGTCGCCGGCGGCCATAGTGGCGCGCATCTGCTGACCCTGTTGAAATCTTGCGTCCAGGGAAGTCATAGTAGCTCCTTGTGGGGGGTTGGTGTTTCCAGGGAGTATTATATATCAAATTGGGGGGCGGGGGCAATTGGGGGCTGTCCGTCCCCAAGGCAATTGCATATACTTGGCGGCTTGATAACGGGGCCGGCGCGGCTATAATTCCAGCTTACTACAGCGGACGGAGCGGAGGATATGCCTTGGCTTAATTTTCGTTTGGCGGCGGCACGGGTTATTGCCGCTGGGGGCAAGGCAATGCGCGCGGTAGTGACGGAGGGCGGGATTACGGCGGCGGCACCGGGTCTCTACGGCCGGCTGTCCCTGTTCAGCTTTACGGTCTTTTGCCTGAATGCATTGACGCTGCTCTATTTTTATGGAATTGCCGGCTACAGCGATCTGGCGGGAGGGGAGAGGGAGGGAACGCTGGTTGAGCGGCTGACGGCGGCTTTGTTTGTCGGGGCTGGTTTGGCACTGCTGCTGGCTGCGGTGGCTGTGGGGCGGGCTGCGCCGGTTTATATTCTGGCGGCACTGGGTCTATTCTTTATTGCCGGCGAGGAGATTAGTTGGGGTCAGCATATCTTTGGATTTGCTACTCCGGGCTTTGTGGAGGAAGTCAATCATCAGGGTGAGACTAACTTCCATAATATCATTTCATTCTGGCTCTTTCAAATGCTCATACACCGGCTTCCAGAGCTGGGGTGCGTGGCAACGGTAGCGGCTTTCCTTGTGGGGAAATACCGGTTGGGCAAGTTGCCTTTGCCGTCCCTTTGGCTGGCTTTTTTCTTTGCAATGGCGGCAATGCTGCACCGGGAGGTTTCCCTGGCGGAAGCCATTGCTGTGGAGGGTGGGGCATTTCTCCCGATTATGGGGATTTTCCTGGGAGTCGCCCTGCTGACCCGGGATAAAAGGCTGCTGCTGGCCGTCGTAGCGCTTGTTATGCTGAGCGGGGCGATATTCAGTGTGCGCGGCACTTTTACTTTGCTAAATCAGGAAGACGCCTACTGGACATTCAGTGAAATAGTAGAATACCTGCTGGGATTGGCGGCTTTTCTTTACGGACTCCAGGCGTTGCGGGATGGCGGCCGGGAGCCGTGGCGGACTTGGTGGCGGCGGGTCAGCCGGGTTGGGGCAGGGCCGGAGGTCGCGGTTGATTGTACCCCCCCCCCAAGTCGAAGGTCGGTCGCCGGGCCGGAAGGTGGGGATACCATTCCTGGCGGTGGCGTGGCCGGCGGTTTGCCTGCTGGTGGCCGGGGGCAGTATCGGGCTGGCCGTTTTAGATCGGCAGTTTGATGCGGCCTTGCAGCGGGAGTATCAGACTCGGTTGACTACCCAGCCGACGGTGTCGGCCGGTTACTGGGATCTCTATTATCGGCCGGGATGGCTGGATTATGTAAAGAATTCTGCTTGCGCCCGCGGGCTGGAGCTGGAGGAGCGGTTTTTTCTGCATATATTGGCGATTGATGCGGCGGACCTGCCGGCAGACCACCGGGCCAGGGGCTTCCAGAATCTGGACTTCAGGTATGAGGATAAGAGAAAAGGGTTTCTGTCCGGCGACGGGAAGTGTGTAGCGGTGGTCGAGCTGCCGGACTATCCCATTGCCCAAATCTACACCGGCCAGGACGATTTCCGGGAAGTTCCCTTGTGGAGCGTCCGTCTGGACCTGGATGCGGACTATTATCGGGCGGCGTATCAAACGGTGGCCCGGGGGAAAGCCGGGGCACCGCTGACGCGGGGGATTTTTGACCTGTACCGCTATGATAATGCCCTGTATTATTTCAAGGAAAGTTGTGCCCCGGCGGATGTTGCCGACCGGTTCTTTCTGCATCTAATCCCGGAGAACCCGGAGGATTTGCCGGCGGAACGGCGGCCGCACGGTTTCAGCAATTTGGATTTTGACTTTAACCGGCGGGGGCATTGGTTTGACGGAAAATGCCTGGCGGTGGTGGAACTGCCGAATTATCCCATTACTGAAATTCGCACGGGACAGTTCACGGCGGAGGGCGCGCTGTGGGAAGTTGCTTTGCCGGGAGCTAATTAGCTGCGGCGAGGGGATAAATCCGGGGATGCTCTCCAAACCAGGGCGTCGCAAGCGACGGGGGCGGCGGCGATAATGCCTGAAATCACTGACAGTTGCGCCTTGACGCCGGGAACTGCTTTGCGGTATATTGGCACAGGTGTTCCAAATCTTGGTCAGGAGTAGTTTTCCCTTATGGTCGAAGTGAACAGCCACGCCCCCGGAAACTTTTGCTGGATCCACCTTGCCACTACGGACGCCGCGGCGTCCAAAGAGTTTTACGCCCAACTGATGGGCTGGACTTACACCGACGCCCCGGCCGGCCCGGATATGGTCTATACCATGGCCCAGAAGGACGGCAAGAATGTCGTCGGCCTCTACGAAATGGACGCCGGGATGCGCGAACAGGGCATCCCGGCCCATTGGGAGAGTTTTATCGCCGTTGCCGATGTGGACGCCGCCGCGGCCCGGGTCAAGGCTGTTGGCGGCTCCCTGATACAGGAGCCGTTCGATGTCTTTGACGCCGGCCGGACGGCTATGGCCGTCGACCCCACCGGCGCCGCCTTTGGCCTCTGGCAGCCCAAAGAGCATATCGGCGCCCAACTGGTCTATCAGCCCGGGGCCATGGGCTGGAACGAGCTTTACACCCATGAAACGGCTAAAGCCGGCCAGTTCTACGCCGACTTTCTAGGCTGGACGGCCAACCTGGAACACGTCGGCTCGGAACAAGAGGAATACACCATCTTTAAGAACGGCGAGCAGCCCATCGCCGGGATGATGGGAATTAAGCCGGAGTGGGGCGAAGTGCCGCCCAACTGGTCCATCTACCTGGGCGTTGACGACTGCGACGCCAGTTTGCAGCAGGCGGTAGGCTTGGGGGCGGAGATCATCGTCCCGGTAACGCAGGAGGGCAACATCCGCTTCGCCTTCATCAAAGACCCCCAAGGCGTCTATCTAGGCATTGCCCAAGTAACACCGGAGTAGCGGCCGCGGCCGTCCTCGGCGCATTAAAACCGTCATTCCTACGAAAGTGGGAATGACGGTAAGTAAGTCGATAGTTATGTAATAGCGCCAAAATCCTCATAGGTTCTGTTTGCTTTTGGTTATTCCTGACCGGCAACGTGTTCAGGGTGGGTGAAAAGTAATCAAATGCAAATTGCGGCGGTATCAGGGTTGGCAAACCGTATCGGGGTGTGTTATAATTCCTTCCGTCCAATGCGGGCGCCAATGCGGGCGGGCGTAACTCAGTGGTAGAGTATTTGCTTCCCAAGCAAAGAGTCGTGGGTTCGAATCCCATCGCCCGCTCCATTTTTACACTCTGTACGGCGGATGCCAAACAACACTGAGGGAAGCCGAGATGTACTTCGACTACTCGGAGCAGGCAGTTAAAGCAGCTGAGTGCTACGTCTGGACGGAGCGCGGACAGGGTCCTGGATTTCTCGTCTCCGACGGAGGCCACGTCATTACCAACTACCAAGTGATTGCCGGCGCAACGCAGTTCCGCGTCCGGTTCAGTCGCGAATCTGGATACCGGCAAGCCCACGCCTCTTACCAAGACCCTGCTCACGATTTGGCCGTGCTGGTAACGACTCCGCCGGTGGGGATAAACCATGTGGATCCCGCCATTGCTGCGGAAGTGCTGAATATCCCGATCAGCGCACTAGGTTACGGCCCCGACATCCTCCCAACCCCTAATAGCGGCGACTACGACATCCCCGGCATCTTTCCAACCCCTAATAGCGGCGACTACAACGACATCCCCGGCATTTTCCCAACCCCTAATAGCGGCGACTACAATGACGTCCCCGGCATCCTCCCAACCCCTCGCAACAGACGCGATGACTCTGGCGTCACCCGGACTCCTCGCAACAGAGTCACCCAGACCCGTCGTAATAGAGACGATGACTTTGGCATCGTCCCGACCGCCAACGCCAGCTACGCTCAAATTTGGCGTTCGTTCACGGCTACCATCCCGGGTCGGCTCTTGACCACATCCTTTCTCTCCGGGGTCGGATTAGCCGTTCTCTGGCTTATAGCTTGGAGTTATCTGGCGCCGGGAGTAGGGTGGTTGAGCGGTGAGCAGGCGGTACTGGTTGTTTTTATTGTCGGCGCTGTCGGTGGCGTTGCCCTCTTTCGCAATTGGATTTTCAAGCGCAAGCCCAATCGCCGCCGCTAGGACTAAAGCCGCCTAAATGGGGCGACAAATTCCCCGCTCGCCGCTACCATAGCACACAGAACAATCCTTGCCGGGGATTTAGCCGGGGGCTGGCTTGACTGCTGACCGCAACCTTGACCCCAACTTCTTTCACGACGGCGATTTGGCCTTGCTGCTGGACCGCAAAGGCCGCCGCTACCTGACCACCTTGGCGGCCGGGCAGACCTTTCACAGCCACTTGGGGCGGCTGGCCCACGACGGGCTGCTCGGCCAAAGCGTCGGCGGCTGGTATCGCACCGACCGCGGCCATATCCTGCTGGCGGTCCGTCCCACTTTGGGCGATTATGTGCGGCAAATGCCGCGCGGGCCGCAAATCATCTACCCCAAAGATCTAGGCAACATCATCGCCTTTGCCGATATTTTCCCCGGGGCCACCGTCATCGAATCCGGCATTGGCTCCGGTGCTTTGACCGCCGCCCTGCTGCGGGCTGTTGGCGACCGGGGCCGGGTCAGCACCTACGAAATCGACGAAGCGGTCATCCCCAAGGCAATGGACAACATCCGCCGGGTCATTCCCAATCCGGCCAACCTGACCGTAACCGTCGGCGACATCTACCAGGGTATCCCGGAACGCCAGATTGACCGGGTAATCCTTGATGTTCCCGAACCGTGGCAGGCGGTAGCCGGCGTTGCTGATGCCTTGGTGATGGGCGGGATACTGCTCAGCTTTCTGCCGACCATCTTGCAAGTGCATCAACTGGTGGGGCAGCTGCAAGCCGATGGACGCTTTCAACTGATTGAAACCATCGAAACCTTGCTGCGCCCCTGGCACGTAACCGAGCGCAGCGTCCGCCCGGCTCATCGGATGGTGGCCCACAGCGGCTTTCTGACCACGGCCGTACGCTGCCAACCGCGCATCATCGGCACCGCCGGCAATCCGGCCCCGACGGAGCAAAGGGAGTCAACGGAACAATCCTTGCCGGCGGAATAAGCGGCCAACCTATCAGCGGAGGCTTGCCCAATGGATGTAATGAACCGCGACCATACCCTGGACTTCCTGTCCCGCCACATTAAAACCGATATGCTGCTGAAACACCTGCTCACCGTCGAGGCGGCGATGCGCGGCTACGCCGTCAAGTACGGCGCGGATGCCGACCGTTGGGGCATTGCCGGCCTGCTCCACGATTTCGACTGGGAAATCTGCCCCACTCCCGAGTCCCATCCCACCTACGGCGCGGAAATCCTGCGGGAACACGGCTACCCTGAGGACATCATCCGCGCCCTCCTGACCCACGGCGAACACACCGGCATCCCCCGGGAGTCCCTGCTGGAGCATACCCTCTTTGCCGTGGACGAACTCTCCGGCTTTATCCGCGCCGTAGCCCTGGTGCGCCCCGGCAAAAGCCTCGACGACCTCACTCCCCGCTCCGTCCACCGCAAACTCCGGGACAAAAACTTCGCCAAAGAGGTCAACCGCGCTGACATTCACAAAGGCGCCGCCGAATTAGGCGTCGACCTCGACGAACACATCAGCTTCATCATCCAAAGCATGAAACCCATAGCGGAACGAATTGACTTGGTCAGTGATTTTCCGGGAGCGGCTCCGGCCTGACGCCCATCCTGACCCAAGCCCGACCGTGACGGTTTCAGCGAGTTGTCCTTTGCTGCGACAAGTTAGACCCGATGTATCCCGGAGCTATAGCCTATCGCAACCGTCATTCCCACGAAAGTGATAATGTGAATTCATAGCTCAGGCGCAACACTTCCCGGTCAAAAACTTCCGCCGGAGTCTGACACCCCAAACTTGCCCAACTCTTAAACCGCGCCTTCCTGTTCCAAAGCAGCCAGTTCCGCGTCGGTCAGGCCGCCGATGGTAGCGAGGATTTCCCGGTTGTGCTGGCCCAAGGTGGGCGGCGCGGCGGCCGGAGGTTCAACGCACCCGGTCAGGCGGATGGGGGTACGCAGGGAACGGAATTGGCCGCCCAAGGTGTCGGCGGTGTCAACAAACATTTGACGGGACTCCAGATGGGGGCAATGGGCCAAGTCGGCAATGGTTTGGGCTACCCCCATCGAGAAACCCAGTTCGGTTAATTTGCCGGCAACTTCCCATTTGGGGCGTTGGGCTGACCATTCCTCGATAGCCGGGATGACTGTTGCGGCGATAAAGTCGCCATCAGCCGGAGCCAGATAGCGGTCATCGGCAGCCAGTTCCGGCCGGCCGACCAGCTGCCACAGGGCGCGCCAGCGTTCCGCCAACCGCGCTCCGGCCATCACCACATAACCATCGGCGGCCCGCAGGGGGATGCCGGCGGTAGCCATTCGGTCGATGTCCCGGCCGATGCTGCGGCCGGTAGCTTGATAGACATTCATATTGCTGACCAGATGGGCGGCCATACATTCGTACATTGCCATATCGACCCGCTGCCCTTGTCCGGTCTGACGGCGGGTTTCCAAAGCCAGCACAATGCCCAAAGCTGTCCAGACGCCGGGAATGGAGTCGCCGATATTGTCGCCAACGCTTTGCGGCGGGCCGTCCGGGGCGCCGGTCTGTTCCATCCAACCGGCCATAGCCTGGATTGCCAAGTTGTTGGCCGGCCAACGGGAATAGGGGCCTTGCAAAGGGGGGCTGTCGCCATAGCCGGTAATGCTGGCGTAAATCAGACCGGGGTTCAGTTCCCGCAACCGTTCATAGCCCAAGCCCAACCGCTCAAAGGCTCCCGGCCCCCAATTGTCCAGCAGCACATCCGACGCTTTGACCAGTTGCTCAAAGGCCGCCTTGCAGCGGGGATTTCTCAAGTCAAGGGTAACGCTTTTCTTGTTGCGGTTGACGCCCAAGTAGCGGGCGCTGACTTGGGGCGGGTTTTCGCCGCCAGACCCGGCGTCATTTATGCCGTTGCCGTTGGCGGCGGTAATGTAAGGGCCGCGCCCCCGGGCCAGGTCGCCGCTGCCCGGCCGCTCAACCTTGATAACCTCCGCCCCCAAATCCGCCAAAATCAGTGAGCAGAAAGGGCCGGCGACAATGTGGGTGGCGTCGAGAACGCGGATGCCGGTCAGCGGCAAGGGCAAAGCGGCGGTGTCAGTTTCGGGATGGGACATAGGGATAATTCTCCCGGCGGCAAGTTGGGGGAATTATAGCAGATTTGCGGCCTTTACCGGGGGAGCCGAAAGATTGGCGCGGTTTCGGAAAGTATTGGCACAACCGGATTGCCGCCGGGTCAAACCGCCGTAAAGCGGCCAGGATATGATATGATAAGCGCGGTTGACGGCATTAAAGCGGTCAATGGAATTGGAGACTGATGAGAGTCTTAACCAAGGGGACTTTGCGGGAGTTTTGGGAACGGCACCCGGATTCCAGGCCGGCTTTAGAGGATTGGCACGACCGGGCGGAAAAGGCCAGCTGGGACAATCCGCAACAGGTCAAAGCGGACTACCCCAGCGCCAGCATTCTCCGGGACAACCGGGTTGTCTTTAACATCAAGGGTAACAATTATCGGCTGGTAACGCGCATTGACTACCGGCTGAAGCGCGTTTATGTGCGGTTCATCGGCAACCACGCCGAATATGACCGTATCAACGCCTTGGAGGTGTAGGATGGCGAAAATCACGGCAGTCAACAACGACGCCGACCTGGATGCGGCCGTAGCCCGGGTTGACGAGCTATTTAAGGCCAACCCGGATATTCTGGACGCCGGGCCGGGCAATCCCGAATACGAGGAACTGAACGCCATCGCTGACTTGGTGTTTGCCTACGAGGACATCCATTGCCCCATCCCGGAACCGTCCCCGGCCGGCCGGATTCAGGGTCGGATGGACGCTTTGGGGCTGTTCGAGGATGACCTGATTCCCTTTCTGGGCAGTCGGGAAACGGTGGCTGCGGTTCTGGAGGAACGGCAGGAAGTTACGCCGGATATGGCGGCTGCCTTGTCTAAACTGCTGGGCATTGAGGTGCGGGACTTGTTGCCGGCGGCGGCCGTTGCCGGCAATGATTAGCGGCGGTTGCGCCGCCATCAGGAGCAAATCTTGCTGCGATAGATACCAAATAGAGGTTGCGGGCGTTGCAGTATCAGGAAACCGGGGCGGATTATTTTGCCCGGCGCGGCTTGCGCCGCTGCGCCGGGTTTTGGGCTTTGTGGGCTTTGGGCGTGGGCGCAGTTATTTCCGGGGATTTTTTCGGGTGGAACTTCGGGTTAAGCGTGGGTGGTTTTGGCGGGTTGGCGATCGCCGCCGCCATTGTCGCTGTGATGTATCTGGGTTTGTGCTATTCCCTGGCGGAAATGGCGCCGGCAATGCCCTACGCCGGCGGCCCCTATTCCTTTGCCCGGACGGCTCTGGGGCCGTGGGGCGGGTTCAGCACCGGACTAGCGGCCAGCATCGAGTATATCCTTACGCCGGCGGTTATTGTCGTCGGTATTGGCGGCTATATGGGGGCGGTGGTCAACAGCCTGCTGGGGCTGGTCCTGCCGGCACCGCTGTGGTGGCTGATTTTCTATGTCATTTTCGTAGGCATTAACATCCTGGGAGCGGCGGCCGCTTTCCGGTTTACCGTGGTTATTACCCTGCTGGCTTTGGCGATTTTGTTAGTGTTCTGGATTGGGGCTATTCCCCATTTCAGTTGGGATTTGGCGTTGAATATCGCGCCGGAGCCGGGACAATCCCGCTGGCTGCCCTTTGGCTGGAGCGGGGTAGCCTACGCCCTGCCCTTTGCCATCTGGTTTTTCCTGGCCATTGAACAGGTTCCCTTGGCGGCTGAGGAGGCGCGCCAACCCCGGCGGGATGTGCCGAAAGCCTTGCTCTGGGGGATTTTGACGCTGCTTATCGCCGCCGGGTTGACGCTGCTGCTGAACGCCGGCATTGCTCCGGGCGCGGCGGCCGTGGGCCGGTCGGATGAACCGCTGTTCCTGGCTTTCAATACCATATTCGGCGGCGGCTTGGGGGCAATCGTTTTGTCCCTGGCGGCCGTGGCCGGCTTGGTCGCCAGCTTTCACGCCATTATCTACGCCTATGGCCGCAACATCTACTCCCTGTCCCGGGCCGGCTACTTCCCCCCGGGGGCTTTCTTTGACCCTGCCCGGACGACAAACGCCGCATATTGCGCTGCTGACCGGGGCGGCCGTGGGCTATGGCATTGCCCTGCTGATTGAGTTCGGCAATGACTGGCTGGGCGGCGGGGTGCCGGTGGCGGAGATACTGCTAAATATGGCGGTATTCGGGGCGGTTATTTCTTATGTAATGCAGATGATTGCGTTCATCCAACTGCGGCGGCGGTTCCCGGGAATGGAACGCCCTTATGTCAGCCCCTTGGGGATAACCGGGGCCATAGTTGCCGGGGCGATTGCCCTGATTGCGCTGGTCTTTCTGCTGCTGAACAGCGATTACCGGGTAGGCATTTACGGCTGCGCGCTGTGGTTCGGGTTGGGCTTGCTCTACTTTGCCCTGGTGGGCCGGCGGCGGCTGGTCAAGTCCCCGGAGGGAGGATTTTGCGGTCCGGCAAGAGCAGACGCCGGCGGGTTCCGGGTGATGGCATTTACCGGACGAGTGATTTGTCGTCACCGGCAATTATCCCATTATTATTAACCGTGATTAAAAATCCCTTGCATTATTGCCAAAGGCGGTATATTATAGCCCGCAACGGCTTTCCCTCGGGCTTAATTCAGCATTCAGCCGCCCCAGGCGTATCGGTGCGATGGACATTCTGCTCCGCATAACTACGATGGCTTTCCGCTACCGCAAGCGGATGGTGCTGGCTTACCTGTCCTTCTTTATTGCCATCGGCTTCTCCCTGATGATTCCCTGGCTCTTTGGCGAGTCCATTGACGCTCTGGTCGTTATCGAGGGGGTGCTGGGCGAGGGCGGCCAGATAATGCCCAATCCCGACTTGACTACCGGGCTGCTGGCCGGATTGGCGGCGGCGCTGCTGGCGGCCAGCATAATGCGCGGGTTCTTTGACTTTGCCCGCACCTACACTACCGACTCCCTGTCGCAGGCTGGTTTCCTACGATTTCCGCAACTTGCTGTATGACAAGCTCCAGCACGTGAGCTTTGCCTACCACGACAAGGAACACACCGGCAACCTGATGTCCAAGGCGACCGCCGATGTGGAGGCGATCCGGCGGTTCGTCAATATGGGCTTGGTGCGTTCCTTGGAAGTAGTGGTACGCACCATTGCCGTTACCAGCATTCTGATTTGGCTGAACTGGGAACTGGCGCTAATCAGCCTGATTTTTGTGCCGTTTCTGGTAGTGCGCTCCACTTTGGTGATGGGGCGGCTGCGGCGGATGTGGCTGCACGTGCAGGAAGTGAACGGCGAACTGGTAACGGTGTTGCAGGAGAACCTGGTCGGCATCCATGTGGTCAAAGCCTTTGCGTCGGAGGATTTTGAGCGGCGCAAGTATGACCGCAAGGCCCGGGAACTGCGGCAGGAATACTATCAGTCGGAGCGGCTGCAAGGCACCAACAGCGCATGGATGACGCTGTATTTCACCTTTGCTCTGGGTTTGATTGTCTGGTACGGCGGTTGGGAGATTATCCGGGGGGATTTGACGGCGGGGGATTTGGCAAAGTTCGTCCTGTATCTGAACCAGTTGACTTTTCCCATTCGTTCCGCGGCGCAGATTATCAACAGCTTTTCCCGGGCGATTTCGTCGGGACGGCGGATTTTTGATGTGCTGGATTCCCGTTCCCCGGTCGAGGAAAAGCCGGGGGCGCCGGTGATGGGGCGGGCCGTGGGACAAGTGCAGTTCGAGAACGCTTCCTTTGCCTATGACGCCCGCTCCCCGGCCCTGAAAGGCGTCAACATTACCGCCGCGCCGGGCCAGATAACCGCCATCCTGGGCGCGCCGGGCAGCGGCAAAAGCACTATCGTCAACCTGCTGCCCCGCTTTTATGATGTTACCGGCGGCCGGGTCGTTATCGACGGCGCGGACATTCGGGACTTTACCCTGGAATCCCTGCGCCGCAATGTGGGCATCGTCCAGCAGGATATTTTTCTCTTTGACGCCACGATCCGGGACAACATTGCCTACGGGGTGTCCAACGCTACCGAGGCGGACATTATCAACGCCGCCAAAATCGCCCAACTGCACGACCAGATAATGACCCTGCCGGCCGGCTACGATACTTGGGTGGGGGAACGCGGCAGCACTTTGTCCGGCGGCCAGCGGCAGCGGCTTTCCATCGCCCGCACCGTGCTGGTCAACCCGCCCATCCTGATTCTCGACGACTCCACTTCCAGCGTGGATGTGGAAACGGAGCGGCAGATTCACCAGGCAATGGTCAATGTGATGCAGGGGCGCACTACCTTTGTTATTGCCCACCGGCTCAGCACCGTGCGGGAGGCGGACCAGATACTGGTGCTGAAAAACGGGGAAATTGCGGAGCGGGGCAATCATAACGAACTGATTGCCCAACGCGGCATTTACCGGGACATTTACGAGCTGCAACTGCGGCCGCAAGAGGAGGTGCTGCTGGACGCCGCCATTGGCGCGGCCCCGGCAGCAGCGGCCGCCGGCGCAGTTGGGGGGAACGACTGATGCGCGGCGGCGGCTTTGGCGGCGGTTTCGGCGGAATGATGGGCGGTATGCGCGGCTTGCAGTCCGGCGGCATCCGCTCGGTAAACCTCGACAACCTCAGCGACGACAACGAGCTGGGCGCGGCTTATAACAACAAGGTAGTCGTCCGCCTCATCTCCTATATGGGGCCCCTTCAAGGCGGATGTAGCCAAAAGCCTGGCGGCGGTGCTGGTCTATACCATTGCCAACGCCAGTATCCCCTGGCTGATTATGCTGGGTATCAACCAGGGCATCAATACCGGGGATGTGTCGCGCCTGCACTTGATGGGACTGGCTTTCCTGGCCGTTACCCTGATTCACTTCGGGGCCAACTATCTCCAGTTCGTCTTTATGGCCCGGGTGGGGCAGAGTATCCTGTACGCCCTGCGTACCCATATGTTCAGCCATCTGCAAAACCTTTCCCCGGCCTTTTACCACCGCACCGCCGTGGGCCGCATAATGTCCCGCAGTCAGAGCGATGTTTTGCAGCTTCAGGAAACCTTTGAGATGCTGGTGTTGGCATTGGCCGATGTGGTGACCCTGGGGTTCATCATCATCTATATGCTGATTGTGGACTGGCAGTTGGCATTGGTCAGCCTCAGCATTGTCCCGGTGCTGTTCTTTATCCTGGCTTACTGGCAGCGGTTTGCCCGCCGTTCCTTTATGCGGATTCGCCGGGCTATCGCGATGGTCAACGGCGAATACAACCAGAACATTACCGGCATCCGGGTAGTGCAAAGCCTGAACCGGCAGGATGAAAACCTGCGGCACTTCGAGGAACTGAACCGGGAACACCTCGACGCCAACTTGCAAGCCAGCCGCTTCTCCGGCGGCTTGCAGCCGATGGTCGAGTTCCTGATTGGCGTCGGGATGGGCTTTGGCGTGGTACTGGTCGGCGGCCTGCTGGTGCGGGGCGACAACCTGGAGTGGGGCGTACTAGTGGCATTCGCCGTCTGGATTCAGCGTTTCTTTGAACCCATCCGCCACTTGACGATGCAGTACGGCATCTTTCAGCGGTCAATGGCGGCCGGCGTCCGTATCTTTGAGCTGATTGACCTGGAGCCGGAGGTCAAGGATGCCCCGGATGCGGTGGCAATGCCGCCGGTGCGCGGGGAAATCCGCTACGAAGGCGTCCATTTCCACTATGTCGAGGGCGTGGAAGTGTTGCAGGATATTAACCTGCACATCCGCCCCGGGGAGAATGTGGCTCTGGTCGGTTCCACTGGAGCCGGGAAAAGCACTTTGGTAACGCTGGCCCATCGCTTTGCCGATGTAACCCAGGGCCGCATTACCATTGACGGCTACGACCTGCGTTCCGTTACCCGCCGCTCTCTGGTGGGGCAGATGAGTATGGTCTTGCAGGAACCCTACCTTTTTTCCGGCAATGTCAAGGAAAATATCCGCTACTGCTACGACAACGCCACGGACGAGGATGTAATCGCCGCCGCCAAGGCGGTAGGGGCGCACGACTTTATTATGGCGTTGGAGGATGGCTACGATACGGTGCTGGCCGAGCGCGGCGTCAACCTGAGCGTGGGGCAGCGGCAGCTAATCAGCTTTGCCCGGGCCATCGTCGGCGACCCGCGCATTATCATTCTCGACGAAGCCACGGCCAACATTGACACCCATACCGAAATCCTGATTCAGGAAGCCTTGAGCCATGTCCTGGAAGGGCGCACTTCCATCGTCATTGCCCACCGGCTTTCGACTATCCGCAGCGCCGATAAAATCGTGGTGCTGGACCAGGGGCGCATTGTGGAAACCGGCCGCCATGAGGAACTGCTGCGGCGCAACGGCGTTTATGCCCGGCTCTACGCCATCAACTACGGCTTGGCTCACGAAGCCAACAACGGCGCGGAACCCGTCAGCGTTCCCAACCTGTCGCCAGCCCCGGCAGATAACTGATTAGGCGCTGCCGCCGCCGCTTACCAACTGCCTGAACAAAAAGGGGCGGCGGGTTGTGAACCGCCGCCCCTTTAGCGCGGAGCAGTCTGAAGTAAATTACAATTCGGCAGTCAACCGCCGCTGGTATTCCGAACGCCGGGGGGAATTCGGGAGGCGCTTGCTCTACATCCGTTCCGGGGCCGACATCCCCATCAGCTCCAAGGCCCGCCGGAAAACGATTTGCGCCGACTCTACCAGTTTCAGGCGGGCCAAAGTCAGGGCATTGTCCTCGGCGTTAGCCGAAATGACCCGGCAGTTTTCGTAGAACCAGTGAAAGGCGGTAGCCAGTTCCATAGCGTAATGCGGCAAATGATGCGGTTCCAGACTGCGCGCCATCTGGTCCACCAGTTCCGGCAGCCGCAACATCGTCCGAATCAGGTTTAGTTCATTGGGGTCGGTTAGCAGGGACACCGCGCCGCCGCTCCAGTCAATACCCCGCTCGCGCGCCAGGTTCAAGATGCTGCCATTGCGGGCGTGGGCGTACTGAATGTAATAAACCGGGTTTTCCGACGATTCCTTTTTCGCCAGTTCCAGGTCAAACTCCATTTGGGTCGCGGGCGTCCGGGCCAGGAAAAAGTAGCGGCAGGCATCAACGCCCACCTCGTCCGCCAGTTCCCGCAGGGTGATGAAATCGCCGGTGCGCTTGGACGCCCGCACCACTTCCGAACCCCGTTTCAGCGTAACCATCTGGGAAATCAGCACCGTCAAATGCTCCGGAGCCAAGCCCATAGCGGCGACGGCGGCTTTCATCCGCGGCACATGGCCCTGGTGGTCCGCCCCCCAGATGTCAATAACCTGCTCAAAGCCCCGCCCGACAAACTTGTTGTAGTGATAGGCAATGTCGGCGGCAAAGTAGGTAGGTTCGCCGCTGGAGCGCACCACTACATTGTCCTTGTCATCCCCCAACAAGGTAGAGTTGAACCACAAGGCGTTTTCCCTTTCGGAAAGGTAGTGGTTGGCCCGCAGCAAATCCATGGCCGCGTCATACTCCCGGTTGGCGTAAAGGGAGCGTTCACTGAACCAGTTATCAAAAGTTACGCCAATCTGCGCCAGGTCGTCCCGGATCAGGGCAACCATCTTTTCCCGGCTGATGTCGCCGATTTCCTTGACGGCTTGAGCTTCCGCCATTTCCAGAAAGCGGCCGCCTTCGGCGGCGGCGATTTCCCGGGCCAAGTCGGCTATATACTCCCCGGCATAGCCATTGGCGGGAAAATCCGACTCCTGCCCCAAAGCCTCCCGGTAGCGGGCATAGACGGAGCGATAAAAGGCATCCATCTGAGTGCCGGCGTCATTGACATAGTATTCCCGGGTAACGGCATAGCCGGCGGCGGCCAAGGTATTAGCCAATGCGCTGCCCAGCACGGCACCGCGGGTATGGCCGACATGAACCGGGCCGGTGGGATTGACGCTGACGAACTCGACCATCACCCGGCGGCCCTGGCCGGCGTCCACCGTGCCGTAGTCGGCGGCGGCTTGCCGCACCGTCTCGACCTGCTGCTGAATCCAGCCGTCGTTAAGGTAGAAATTGATGAATCCCGGCGGAGCGGCGGCTACCCGTTCCACTTCCGGGGCGGCGGCGATGTATTCCACCAGGGTTTCGGCCAGTTTCAAGGGGTTGATGCGGGTAGCCCGGGCCAGGCGCAGCGGCAGGCTGGTGGCAAAATCGCCGTTAGCCGGGTTAGCCGGCCGTTCCATCAGGATGTCCGGCATTGTTTCCAACTGGAAAACCTTTTCCTGCTGGGCGCGGGTCAGCGCCGCCGCCACCAGTTCCTGTATTGTGTCCCGAATCAGCGCCGTAGCCATGCCCGCAGCCCTTTCAATAGTGGGATTGGAGTAAAGAGCTATAGTAGCACAAATCGGCCGGCGGGAAAATGTTAATGGCGGCCGGGTTCCGTTTGCTTTTGGCGGCCGGCGCCAGATTTCCAAGGGCGGAGCAGAAGTTGGGGGCGGCGGATCGGGGCCGGGGGATATAACGAGCTGCGATGGAACCGGGAACAAGGCGCGATGGAACTGAAAACTAGCTGCGATGGAACTGAAATCAAACCGCGATGGAACTGAAAACTAGCTGCGATGGAACTGAAATCAAACCGCGATGGAACCGGAAACGAGCTGCGATTAAGGCTGTTGGCGCGTTTTTTTGGGGAGCCGGGGGATAGTGGCGGCCGGGCGGGATGCGGTTTTCAGGGTTTTGAGAAGGGACCGGAGGTGGTGGCGGCTAACCGGCGTATCACAGAATCCATTCTTTAAGGAGTTGACGGTTAAACTAAAGCGTGTTACTATATTGGCGGCTTGCGATACTGCAATCTATTTCGTCGAACATCCTGCTTTGCGGGGGCTTATGCCCGAAGAACAACCTATCGAATTCATCGCGGCCGTCGGGAAGTTGTTCTCGTCGGATGAGGATGACGCTCGTACTCTGTGGTTAGCTGTAGCTCAAGAGTACGACAGGGCGGGACCCGAAGCGGCCAGGGAACACTTGGCTACAGAGAGTCAGAGCTTTGAAGAACGCGTAAAGCGTCTGCTCAGCCAAGTCGCTGAGGGGAGGTGAGTTCAATGCCGGTCGGTTTCCGTATCCAGAGCGTTGCCATCGAAGGTTTCAAGGGTTTCACTACCCGCCAAGTTATTAAACTTGAAGGGCGTCACGCTTTTCTCTTGGGCCGGAACGGCAATGGCAAGTCCAGCATCATTGAGGCTATCCGCTGGGGACTGTTCGGTTCTACCCGCAGGCCGAATGAGGTCGTGGCTAATCGGGGTTACTCGGGTCGGTGCCGCGTGGGGATAAACCTTTTGCGCGAAGGTCGGCAATGGAACCTTAACCGTCTCTTGTTACAGGGCGCCCGGGGCGGAAGCGACGCGGTTTTAACTGACGACAATGGTCGGGAGCGTCCCGTGGGGGAGATTATGCCCCAACTGGAGTCTGCGGACGCCGGCGAAGGGATGCACATTATCTTTGCGCCTCAAGGTACCACCTTACACCGTCAACCGGAAGACCTTTTGCCCTTTGAGCGAACCGTTTTCCGTCACCTTGGTCTTACCAATCCCCAATCTTTTTCGAGGCAGTTGAGCGACTTTGTTCTCTTACAAGAAGGGGTCGAAAACGACCTTGGGCAGCAAATAACTGATGTGCGCTCAGTTATTAAGAATCAGATTGCCGATTTGTCGGGTCAACGCGCCGGTATATTGAAGGCGGTTCCTTGGGGTAGCACCAACGTTCCTACTCCGGTCGAATCCCAAAACAAAGTTCGGGATCTGATAACAGAGATTACCGGTCAACAGCCTGGCGATTCTCTGTCAGGGGCGTCTCTGGACGCTCTTATTGAAGATGCCGACGATGCTCTAAAAGCCAAGCGTTCCCAAGACCAAGTCGGTCTCAAAAGGGAACGGGAGTATATCGAGGGACGCATATCCCGCTTGGATGCACTCCAAAAGATACACTCGGGCATACAAGAGCATCAAGCCACCAAGCAAGCGGCTCAATCGCGCCTCGACGCGGTTTTGTCGGGTGGCTCCATTGACGAACTCCGTAACCATATTGCTCAAGTTCAAGATGCGAAAGATACTCTGGACTTGAGGCGGAAGATTGTCGATGAATCCGTTTCTTTGGTAAGCCGTGGTGACGACGACATCGCGGTATGTCCTGTTTGCGAAACCGAACATAGCCGGGTGGGCTTGGAGTCCCTGTTGCGGCGCATATCCGCACAGTTGCCCGAAGAAGTAGATTCAACCCTTTCCCAACTTCAGTCTCGGCTCAATCAAGCCGAGGAACTAACCCGTCAAATTCAGCGACTTGCCGAGGAGCTGGATAAGCTGGTTAAACGGGCAAAAGAAGCGCATGAAGAGCTTACCAGCGAAGACTTTGACGCGCTTCCGGAGCCGGTTGTCGTGCCTCAGATTGAAGCGGTCAATTCTCGGCTCAACGAGCGTAAGACCTCCCTTGAGGCGCAGATACGAGATCAAGAGGGATGGTTTAACGACCTTAAATTGCGGCTGCTTAACCTGAGGCAAGAGGAGAAGTTGCACCAGTTAAACAAGGAGTTGAGTGAACTCCGACAATCCGAAAGCCGTTTGGGACGGGTCGAGGAAGCTCACGACGACCTGGTTGCTTTCGGTAAATCCGTCAAGAAGATACACCGGGCAATCGAAACCTATGTGAGCGAACGTCTCGAGGCGGGCAAACCCGGTGTTTCTGACGACCTTTCCCGCGCTTTCGATGCACTGGCGCGCCATCCTTGGTATGACCGACTGGTTATCGCCAAGGATGCGCCGACCAGGCTACAACTAAAAGTAGCAAGCAGCCGAGACCCGTTTCCCGACGAGGAACCCATTGGAGTTCTTAATGGGCAAGCGGAGAGAGCCGCAGAGCTTGCGCCTTACTTCGCGTTCAGCCAGAACGAGGAAGCCCCCACTGAAGTGTATTTGGTTATGCTGGATGACCCTACTCGGGCATTCGACGAAGAGCATACCGAGACACTGGTTCAGCGTTTGGCCGAATTGGGGGAGAACGTGCAACTTATCGTCGCGTCTCAAGAGACCGACCGATTCCGAAAGTTGTTGCCGGAGAACTTTGAGCCGGCCAGCTATGTCATCGTAGAACCCACCAACTGGTCTCGCAACGGCGGCCCGCAGCTGTTGGTCTAAGGTGAATAGCCAAACTGACACGGTTGCAATTGAGTGCATTGAAAGTATGCGCTCCAGCTTGACTTGGGCGAATTTTGGTTACAAAGTCCAAGGATTGGCGGCGCACGTGCTATTGCGGCTTGGCTATCAAGTAACCGAGGTTAACCAGCAGGGTCACCCCGACATAACTGCCTTTCGGGAAGGGCGAGAGTTCCGGTTTGAGGTAGAGGCGGAAGTTACCCAGCCGCGGTTGCGGCAACTTACCAAAGCCGATTTTGACTCTCTGACAGCAACGCCCTACGGTTACTATGCCCTTGCTATCAGTTTCCCGTCTCCTTATTGGGTTATCGTACCGGCGGAGGATCTCATTTCCAGAACTCGCCCTTGTCCCAATAGGGTACTGGAAGCCCTTAGCGACAAAGAATACTCGGCGGCGTGGACGTACGCCTATATAGAAATGTTGCGGGATTCCCACCGGCAGATCCGACGAGCATCGTTTAGCGATATGAGATGCTGGGCATTGTCGGGGCAGGGGCTGTGATTCGGGGACATAGCAAAACCTCTTTCAGGTGTTGCGCCGCCATACGGCAAAATCCGGGTTGATGTCGTAGCCGATGCCATTCCGTCCGTGCCGGGCGGCCGCTACCAGCGTGGTCCCGGAGCCGACGAAGGGGTCAAGGACGGTTTCCCCGATATAGCTGTAAGCCCGCAGCAGCCGCGCCGGCAGTTCCTCCGGAAAGGGGGCGGCGTGGTCGCGATGCCGGCCGCTTTTCTCCGGTTTCATCAACCACACATCAGAGTTTTTCACCGACAGCCAAAACTCCTTGTCCAGCTTGGAATCCGCTTTCTGCTGCGCGGTGAGATGGGCATACTTCTGCGCCGGCCGGGTAGTCGGTTTCTCAAACTCCAGGATGGACTCGTGCATATTGTTGATGAGGATGCCGCCGGGATAGGGGTAGGTGCCGAAATGCGCCCCGCACACCATTGGTCTTGTGCCAGACAATATCCCGCTTGAATACAAAGCCGATACTTTCGCACCGGTCAATGTTCCGGCCGACCAGGTTCAGGGCGCGAAAGGATTTGCCCTCGCGGATGGGCAGGTTCATTATGTTGAGAAAGAACTTGCGCCCCGGCTGCAAAACCCGATAAACTTCCTGCCAGACCAAGCCGATTTGGTGCAGCCATTCCTCCAGGTCGTGGATGTTGCCCAAATCACTATCCGGCTCGGCGGAATACATTTTGGCGTTGAAGTAGGGCGGCGAGGGTAATGACCAAGTGAACACTGGCGGCGGCGATTTCCGACATACTGCGGGCGTCGCCGGCGATAACCTGCTGGGTAGCGCCGTTGACCGCAATCCTTTGGGACGCCGGCTCTCCGCAGCCCGCCCCATTCCCTTTGCCATTGCGCTGCCAAGCGGCAATGTCTTTCAGGTCAAAGCGATACTGGCCGCTGGCGGATTTGGCTGCCGGCAAAGCCCCGGCCGCCACTAGCCGGTGAATCTCCGGCACGGGCAACCCGGTATGATTGGCTACCTCAACCACCGACAGGTAGCTGCGGCTTTGGTAATCGCTCAAGTTGATACTACTCCGGCGCGGCCAGTTAGGCGGGATGGGGGGACTTTACTGGTATTGGGCTAGGGCTGTCAAGTATTTCGAGAGCGAAGGGGGTGACTGACAGCTGCCCCCTTGCGGGGGGTGGGGGTGGTGGGTTATTCTGCGTTGTAGGTTATCGGGCAAGGAAAGGAAGGAGGGCAGCGCAATGCAGATGTCGCCAATGGAACCGTATGCCCCGGGGGAGAGCGTGATGGCTGATCCGGGGGAGGGCGCGGCGGCGGACCGGGGGGAGGGGGTGGTGGCGGATTACCGGCAGCAGGCCCGGGCTTTTTGAGCAAGGGGCGGGAGTATCTGGCGGCGGGGGACTGGCATCAGGCGGCGGAGAAGGGCTGGGGCGCGGCGGCGTGGATGGCCAAGGCGGTGGCCGAGGCGCAGGGGTGGGAGTATAAGAAGCATGACCAGTTTTTTACGGTGATGTACCAAGCCGCTGAGTTGACCGGCGATGCCCGGTTGGATGACTTGCGGGGGCGGGCTAACGAGATGCACGGGTTCTTTTATACGCGGCGGCGGTTTCTGAATTCCGGGGCGATTGACCGGGGTTTGGACCGGATGGAGACGCTGCTGGATATTCTGGAGCCGTTGACGGGGGAGCAGCCGGGGGGCTAGGGATTGATGGGGTTTTGGCGGCCGCTGGCGGCGTTGGTGTGGAAAGACTTGCTGCTGGAACTGCGCTCCCGGGACATCGTTGTCGCCGCGCTGGTGTTCGGGCTGCTGGTGGCGGTGGTGTTTAACTTTGCCTTGCGGGTTAATCCGCAGCGGGCGGCGGAATTGGCGCCGGGGGTACTGTGGACGGCCTTTGCCTTTGCCGGGGGTGTTGGCGATGAGCCGGGCGTTTGCGCGGGAACGGGAGCAGGGCGGGCTGGAGGGTTTGCTGCTGGCGCCGGTGAGCCGGGATGCGGTGTTTCTGGGCAAGACGGCGGTCTGTTTCCTGTTTATGCTGATTATCGAGGCGGCACTGCTGCCGGTATTCGCCGCCTTGCTGAATTTTGCGGCCTTTTCGCCGCTGTTGCTGCTGGCGTTGCTGCTGGCGACTTTGGGGTTTGCGACGGTGGGGGTACTGTTTTCAGCTATTGCGGTGCAGACCCGGGCCCGGGAGATAATGCTGCCGGCGCTGTTTTTTCCGGTCATCCTGCCGGTATTGATTGGGGCGGTGGAGGTTTCCGGGCGGGCGATGGACGGCGGCGGGCTGTTTGATGGCGGGGTGATTCGTTGGCTGTTGCTGCTGGCGGTTTTCGACCTGCTGTTTCTGGTAATATGTCCGTGGCTGTTTTCCATTGTGGTCGAGGAATAAAGGGGAGAGGAGGAGTCGGGTTTGGCAAGGGGGCAAGAGATTTTGGCGGGCCGGCGGCGGGCCGCTTTCCCGGGATTGGCCGGCGTACTGCTAATCCTGACCGGCGTCTTGATGCTGGTCAACTTGTATCTGATATTTCTGGTCGCGCCGACGGATGCGGTGTTGGGGGGAGGTGCAGCGGATTTTTTACTTCCATGTGCCGATTGCCATCGTGTCCTTTGCGGCGTTTTTTGTGGTGTTTGTGGCCAGCATTGGCTATCTGATTACCCGCAAGGGTTCGTGGGATGCGGTGGCTAATGCGGCCGCCGAGGTGGGGGTGGTGTTTGTTACGCTGGCGGTGCTGACCGGGGCGATTTGGGCGCGGCCGGTGTGGGGGGTGTGGTGGACTTGGGAGCCGCGGCTGACGACGACGCTGATTTTGTGGCTGATTTATGTGGCGTATTTGATGCTGCGGGCGTATGTGCCGAACCGGCGGCAGGGGGCGGTTTATGCGGCGGCGTTGGGGATTGTCGGGTTTGTGGATGTGCCGATTGTGTATTATTCGGTGCAGTGGTGGCGGTCGATACACCCGTCGGCGGTGGTGGGGCCGCTGGCGGAGTCGGGGGCGTTGGAGCCGATAATGCAGTTCATTCTGTTTTTTTCGCTGGGGGTGTTTCTGCTGCTGTTTTTGTATCTGCTGCTGGAGCGGACGGCGCTGCGGCGGGGGGAGGATCGGCTGGCGGCGCGGCGTTTGGCGGTGGGGCGGCGGGGCGGCGGCTAATGGGCTAATCGGCCGGGGCGGCGGGCATTAGCCGGCGGTCAACAAGCATTGGCTATCGGCTACCATTTACCAGCTACCATTCCTATCATTCATCATCTACCATTCATCATCCATCGTCAGGGACGATAGAGGATAAAGGAAGTTAAAGGGGTATGGGATTTATTTTGTTGCAGAGCCAAGCTCCGGCTAATTTGGCCTACCTGTTCGCCGCTTTTGCGGTGTGCTGGCTGGTGTTTTTTGGCTATGCCTTTTTTTTGACGCGGCGGCGGCGGGAGTTGGAGCAGGAGTGGGGGGAGGTGGCGGGGGAGGGGGAGGAGGAGGGGGCGGTTCACTTTGAGCAATTTCCGGTTCATCCTGAAAAGGATGGAATCCTTTGACATTGCGGGTTGCAATCCCCGCAATCGGTGCTATACTATCCCCAGTTTGGAGCCGGCCTTGCCTGACGCGAACTCGGCTCCTTAAATCCCGAAACAAGGAGTTACCGATGCCGAAATTCTGCCCCCCCCCCCCCCCCCACGACTTTTCCCGCGGGTTAGCCTCTTTGCCCTGATCCTACTGACCTTGGCCTTGCTGCTGGCTTGCGGTTCCACCGCGCCGCCGGCAGAACCGGCCACTTCCCAGTCCACTGAAACCGCCGCACCCACCGTTGCCGCCGCCTTGCCCGACCCCACCGCCGCGCACTCGGCAAGCCCGGACCGCCCGGCCGCCGCTCCCTCTGACTCACCGGCTGATTCCGTACCGGCCGCTGTTCCCCAAACCCCGGATGCCACTGTTGTGCCGGCAATGGCCCAACATACTGCTATGCCTACCGCAGCGCCGGACATCCAGCAGACCACGGCCGCCCCAGCTCCGGCTCCTACGAGTATTCCCCAACCTACGCCTACCCCGGCCGAAAGCGACCGGGCCGCCTTGGTCGCTCTCTACAACGCCACTGACGGTCCCAACTGGCGGTATAACAGCAACTGGCTGAGCGATGCGCCGATTGGGGATTGGTATGGCATTTCGGCCTCGGAGGGCAAAGTTTTCAGTTTGTACCTCAACGACAACCAGCTGAGCGGGACGATACCGCCGGAGTTGGGCAATCTCGTCAACCTGACAAGTGTATCCTTCAAGGATAACCCCCAGCTGAGCGGGCCTATACCGGCGGCATGGATCGAACTTTTCATTGCCCGCCCAAACCACCGGGGAATGAAGGAAAGGTTCGACGCGGAGACGATGTGTGTTACCAAGACGGTTGCTCAGAGTTATGAGTATCAGCAGTTTCGGATCTATGGTGGTGGATCCGACTTTAAAATTTGCCCGGAGCAGGATGAACTAGTTGCCTTGGCCGCGCTCTACAACGCCACCAACGGTACCAATTGGTGGGACAACACCAACTGGCTGAGCGATGCCCCACTGAGTGAGTGGTACGGCATTTCGGTCCGGGCGGGCGTAGTTACCGGTTTGGACTTGAGTAATAACCTTTTGAGCGGGACGATACCGCCAGAGTTGGGCAATCTCGTTAACCTGATATGGCTGAACCTCGACGGTAACGAGTTGAGCGGGTGCATACCGGGCCATCTGCAAGTCGGTACATCGTATGATGGTGTACCAGATTGTCCAATACCGGACCGTGCCGCCTTGATTGCCCTCCATAATGCCGCCGGATTGCAGATGTGGGATATCGACCATGTCGTTTACGTCTATGACTTCTACGCATGGCAGGGTGTTACCGTTAACGAATGGGGACAAGTTGTCGGACTGGAACTCACGGGGGATGAAGTCTGGGGGGAGAACGGAGCGATACCGCCAGAGGTGGGCAACCTCGTCAACCTGACAAGGCTGTTCCTCACCCGTTTTAACAGGCCGATACCGTCAGAGGTAGGCAACCTCACCAACTTGACAAGTCTGACCCTCGGTAGCAAGTCGAGCGAGTCGATACCCCCGGAGTTGGGCAACCTTGTCAACCTACGAGAGCTAAGTATATGGAATTCTAGGGGGCCGATACCCCCGGAGTTAGACAACCTCACCAATTTGCAAGAGCTGAGCCTCGGCGGCGAGTTGAGCGGGCCGTTACCTTCGGAACTGGGCAACCTTGCCAACTTGGAAAGTCTGAACCTCAGCAATAAACCAGTTGAGCGGGCCGTTACCTTCGGAACTGGGCAACCTTGCCAACTTGGAAAGTCTGAACCTCAGCAATAACCAGTTGAGCGGGCCGATACCGCCGGAGTTGGGCAATCTCACCAATTTGGAACGGCTGAATCTCGCTGGTAATCAGTTAAGTGGGTGCATACCTGCTGAGCTGCGAAATCAGTTGAAGCCGAGACTCCTCCGATTTTGGTAACTTGCGGTTCTGCTAGGGTTGGCTGGCGCAACCGGCTACCCGGGCAAAACCAGCCGGGCCGCCCTTGGCTAACTTACTTTGCCAAGGGCGGCCCGGTTGCCATTAGGTGGCGGTGGAGACTGCGGCGTTGGGGTGGCTGGCGGGAGAGGTGGGGGAGTAGATTTTTCCGGATATCCGGCTATTCCGGAAAATGCCCGGCGCGGGGCGGGTTATTCCTAAACGGTTGATTGGTGCAGCGGGGGCAACGGGAAAGATACCCGGCGGCCTTCATATATGCCCAGTATTTGGTCAGAGGAGAGCAAATCGTAGTATTTCGTCCACAGCCGCCATAGCATTTGCCACTGTTCGCCGTTCAGGTCCGCTTTTTTCGCCGGGAGGCCGGCAGCGATGGCATCCTGGACGCCGAAAATGGCCGAATGGGTCCTCGGGCGGCTGATGAGCGGGCCGGTCAAACTGGCTTGCAAAGCCTTTAGCTCATTCATCAGAGCGGTCAGAGTTGCTACGCAATGCTTCCCGCAGCAGGTCGTCGGTACCCTCCACGGCAGCCTTGGCTTGCTGTACCATCAGGGATGATACATCGCTGAGGAGCGAGACGTACAGGGGATAAGTGTCCGGGGCTTCCTGGATTTTCTGAGCGGCGTCGTCAACAGCGGCGATTATATCTTTAGCCGCTACTAACCGGCCGTCGTGCATAAACTGCGGGTCAATGGGGCCCAAGTCACTCATCGGAGACATCAAAATATGGTGGGCGCCGAGGGTCAAAAGGGTAGCTGCGCTCTTGGCTTGGTCCGGGATAATGACCGTCAACTCGCGGCACCGGGACTGGGCCGACCGAACCAAGCGGATCGCCGTTTCCCCATCGCCGCCGAGGGAGCGCAACAAAAGATGCAGGTCAATCGCCGGGTCGGCGTCATAAACCAAATCCTCGAACAAAGTGACGCCAGGCGGAAAAATGGCGTCGATAAACACGATGAGTCGACAGTTGAACTGCCGCTCATAGTCTTGAATCAGGTTCTGGCGGTCATAACGACTGGCGTTAACCGAATGGTAAAGCGGACTTTGGGACGGAGGGGAGAAGGGTTGGTTGGCCGGGTCGGAATTCACCGGTTTACGCCCTCCGGGTTGTTAAAGGACTTGGGCTTGCCGGCCCGCAGGGCTTGCCCGTCTTTGCGGGCCTGTTTAGCCTTGTTGATTTTGTCCACGACCTTGCTCTTGGGCGGGGGTTCTTTGGAAACCTTGCCCCGGACCGAGAACGGGCTTTGATTGGCAAAAGTCATAACCCTTACTCCTCGATTTGGATGATACGCCGCCGTCAACTATATTGTCAAGGTGGCCACGGTTCCCGAAAACCCCGGCACGGGGCGGGTTGCAAAAGGGCGGAACCGCTGTTGAGCAGTGGGGGCGGCGGCGATTTCAGTTCTGGTGGGTGGGAATCAGGTTGGCGGCTGCGTTAAGCAGGGCGGGCAGGTCGTTTTGGGTGGTGCGCCAGACAATATCCGGGTCGATGCGCCAGCGGAGGTGAACCAGGATTATGCGGAAGGCGTACCAGCTTTGGGCTTGGGGCAGCTGCCGGTGAAGCTCCGGCGCAGAGTTTTCGAGACGGCGGGAGGATGTTGCCAATCTCGATGTAGTTTCTTTCTACCGCGTCGTTCAGCAGGGTATTTTCCCGGTAATGGGAAAGGGATTGGCCGGCAGTCCAGTTGTTGATGCGGCCGGCGTACCTAACCAGGTTGGTCAGGTCGGACGGCGGCGTTGGCGGCGAATCAGAGCTGGTAGAGGATGACGCCATCTTGGATGGCCTTTTGGTATTCGGGCCAGCGGATGCAGGGGGCGCCGGCGGAGATGAGCTCTACCGGTTGGCCGAGGGCGGCGGTCAGGGCGGCTTGGAGTTCGAGGAACTGCATTATTCCAGGCCCGGGGGCGGTCGTCGCGGTAAAAGACCACGGGCTGGTGGTCAAAGGTGGTAAGAACCAGCTTGGCGACGCCGTACTGCTCGCAGAGGTCAGCGAGGGTTTCCGTTTTGGCTGGGGTTTCCGGAGCTTGCAGGGTGGTCATGGTTGCTCTCCGGTTGGGCTGCGGTCGTCGGGTGTTCCGATTGTTATGGGGGGAATTATGGGTTGGTGCCGGGATTTTGTCAAGGGCCGCATTGATTGAACCCCAACTCTTTCCCCAATTGTGGTATTATGATAGCCGGCCGGCGCGCGGCCGGTCGTCGATTCATTTCTTACGGGGCGAGGGGCGATAAGTGGCGATAAAGTTGCGGTTGATACTGCTGGGGGCGGCGTTTGGCTCTGGCGGTGGGGTTTATGATTTACTCCGCTTTTCCGGGGAATGTGCGCTACTATCTGGAAGTGGATGAGTTTCTGGGCGCCGCCGAGTATCAGGACGGGCAGGTGCTGCGGGTGTCGGGCAGTTGGCGCCGGATTCC
>CBDESR010000001.1:0-58624 GCA_965242615.1 Dehalococcoidia bacterium | reverse complement strand
ACCTTGGTGATCGAAGGTTCTGCCAAAATTGAACCCAATGCAGACAGGTCGGACAGAGCCAGAGGGTCGAGCAGATGTGCAGACTCCGCAGTGCCGATCTGTATCAAACAAATACGGCCCCGATAGGAGTAACGGCTGTTAGATTCGGTGTCTATCGCCAACTCCTGCTCACTGGCAAGACTAGTTGCCAACCGATTCCACTCCCGCTGGCGGGTGATTAAACGCGGTGAGACCAATTAGCCTCCTACTCTGTAAAATGATGCCTTCTCATATATTATAGCAGAGAAGGCGGGACAAGGGGCGTGTGCTATACTTGGCGGCGTTCCGGGCAATCACAGCTTAAAACCGTTGTTCCCGTGAAAGGAGAATCCAGCGCGGATTAGCGTAAAGTTTCGCAACTTTAATAGTGGCAACTTGTTCTGGATTCCCGTTTTCACGGGAATGACGGTAGAACGGTAGATTGGTTAAGGGGCAATGCGGAGGGAGTATGAACGGAGCGGAGTTGAAGGCGGTTTTGCAGGGCGGGGGACGGGTGTACGGGACGATGATAACGCACGGGCGCAATCCCCGGTGGGTGGCAGCTTTGGAAGGGATTGGGCTGGATTATATCGTCATTGACACGGAACACGGGCCGCGGAGTCGGGCGGAACTGGCGGATTATCTGGCGGCGTGCAGCGGTTCCGGGGTCGCGCCGATTGTCCGGATTCCGATACCGGCGTCCCACTATGTGACGATGGCGTTGGACGCCGGGGCGCAGGGGATACTGGCGCCCTACTGCGAGACGGTGGCGGAAGTGAAGGAGGTTATCGGGGCAGCCAAGTGGCGGCCGCTGAAAGGGGAAGCGGTGCGGCGGTTGATGGACAGCGGGGAACACATCAGCGATGCCGCCCGGGAGTATCTGGAGCGGCGCAACCATAACACGGTGGCGATCATCGGCATTGAAAGCGTGGCGGCGGTGAATAACCTGGAGGAAATCCTGAAGGTGCCGGGGATTGACGGGATCTTTGTCGGGCCTAATGACATCAGCATTTCCATTGGCTATCCGGACCAGTATGACCGGCCGGAGTATCAGGAAATTGTGCAGCGGGTTATTGATACGGCGGAAAGGCACGGGGTGGCTACGCTGGTACATCATCAGACGGCGGAGCTTTCGGCGCATTGGGTACGGCAGGGGGCGCGATTTGTGCTTCACACTACGGACCGGCGGGCGTTGGCGGAGGCGTACCGGCGGGATTTTGCGGCGCTGCGGGAAGCGGCCGGGGAATGATGGCAAGCCGGGTTTAGCCGGGGTTTTCCCAACGGCGGCGGAGGGATTCGACGTAGACCCGGTCATAGTCGCCGTGATGGCCGGTGTGGTCGGCGTCGGCTAATTGTTCCGCCCACAGGTATTCGACATCCGCCCAGCGGATGGGATAGGGCGGCTGGTCGAAGAAGGTGGTCACGGCGTCAGCCGGGCTGGCGGCGTCCAGATAGCCCATCATTTGGAAGTTGTCGTAATGGTTGCCGTGTTCGGAGATGAAGCGGCCTTTCATTGCGGCCAGGATGATGAAGGCGGGCATAATTTCACTTTATCCCGGTAGTCGGCCGGCGGCTGTAGGGATTGCCCGGTTAGCGGGTGAAAATCTGGACGGTAGTAACATCGCCGGCGCCGGAGCATTGGGCTAGTCCGACTTGGGGATTGGCGACTTGGCGGGGGCCGGCCTCGCCGCGGAGTTGGGTTACGGTTTCGTGAACCATACGAATGCCGGTAGCGCCGAAGGGATGGCCCATAGCCGAGAGGCCGCCATCAGTGTTGACCGGAATATCCCCGGTCAAGGCGGTGCGGCCGGATTGGGTGGCTTGCCAGGCTTCACCCATGGGGGTTAAGTGGAGGGCTTCAATTTGCTGCAACTCTCCAATAGTGGCGGCGTCGTGAACTTGGGCCAGGTTGACGTCCTCGGGGCCGAGGCCGGCCATTTCGTAGGCGGCCAGGGCGGCCGGTTCGGTGCGGTAGGGGCTGAAGGCGGAGTGGTCGCTGCCGCGGCCGTTGTAGTTGCCGGAGGTTAGCGTGGCGGCGGCGATCCGGATGGCGCGAGCGGCGTCTAGTCCGTAGCGGTTCAGGCTTTCCCGGGCGCAGAGGATGGCGGCGGCGGCGCCTTCGCTGGTGGGGCAGCACTGGTAGAGGGTCAAGGGGTCGGCAATGGGGCGGGAAGCCAAGACTTCGGCGACGGTATAAGTTTGTTGGCGGTGGGCGTAGGGATTGAGGGCGGCGTTTTGGCGGGCTTTGACAGTGACTTGGGCAAAGGCGGTGGGCGGCGCGCCGGTTTCAGCCATATAGCGGCGCATTCGCAGGGCGTAGCCAGCCATCATGTGGTCGCCGCCGATAAAGCGTTCCGGGCTGTCGGCGGCGGTAACGGTAACCGGGCCGCTGGGGACTTTTTCCGCGCCAAAAGCCAAAGCCAAGTCATAGACGCCGGCGGCGATGCCCCAATAGGCTTGCCAAAAGGCGGTAGAGCCGCTGGAGCAGGCGTTTTCGACATTGATGATGGGGATGCCGGTTAACCCCAAAGGGCCGAGGGCGGTTTCGCCAACGGACATACCTTGATAATAGACATGGCCGAAGTAGGCGACGGGGATGGCGCGCCAGGGGACGCCGGCGTCTTGGAGGGCGGCGACTACGGCGTCCCGGGCCAGGGATGCCAGGTCTTTGCCGGGGAAGCGGCCGAAGGGATGGAGGCCGACGCCGACAACGGCTACTTCCCGGCTGGGCTTGAAGGGAGTTGTCATGGGGTGTCTCCCGGGTTGGCGGCGGGCCGCCATTTATAGACGATGCGGGTTGGGCCGGCATCGGCGGCGGCGGGAACCGGTTGCAAGGCTAGTTCTACGGCTTGCCCGATGGACAGTTCATCTTGGGGGCAGTCGATGACTTCGGCGAGGATGTGGGGGCCTTCGGGCAGTTCCACTTCGCCGAGGATGTAGGGGACGGGGCCGGGCCAGCCGGACGGCGGTACGCGGACGATGGTGTAGCTGTAGAGGGCGCCGCGGCGGCTTAATTCGACCGACTCCAGGTCGGCGGCGGTGCAGGATGGGCAAAAGATGGCGGGGCCAAAGAGGTAGATGCCGCAGGCGCGGCAGCGCATTCCCAACAGGACGCCGGCACTGCCGGCCGGGTCGGTAAGGCGGAGGCGGCCGGGGTCAACGGAGACCGGAGTTGTGGCAGCGGGAGCGGTCATCGGCAGGTCAATCCTGATTGGGCCGGGTTGGTTACGAGAGTTCAGGTTAATGCAGGGATGGGATGGTGTCAACTGGAGCAATCCGGCGCGCGGCAGACCCTTGCCCGGGGGCGGAATTGTGCTACTATTGCCCCGGCTACTAATTCGCAAACCGCGCAAAGGGTAACGCTATGATGCCACGCCACACGGAACCTAACGCCAACACCGTTTTGGGCAATCTGCTACAGCCGATGCTGGGCAAGGCGGTGGCGCGAGCGCAAAACAACGGCGTAATCTTTGACCAACCCCTGCTGCAACCGGATATCCTGATTACCGCCGAGGACCGCGCTCCGGTGGTGATTGAGGCGGAATATGCGCCGGCGGCTAATGTGGAGCCGGAAGCCCGGGGGCGGCTGGGACTGGAAACGGCGGCGGAACGGCAGCGCATCGAGGCGGTTATCGCAGTGCGCTACCCGGAGGAAGTGCGAACCGCTGCCAGCCTGGAAGGGGCGTTGCGCGCAGCTCGGCTGGAATACTGTCTGTTCACCGTGGGCAAGTATAGCGAACCACCGGAACGGGAGATCAAGCGGATCGACCGGTTCCCGGAGGCGGGCTGGCTGGAGGGCTCCATTGCTGACTTGGTGGACTTGATTCGGCTGGTGTCCGTTCCCCAACTGGCGGTGGAAGCGGCGGCGGGATTTCTGCAAAGGGGGATCGAACGGACGGCCGCCATACTGGCCGATATGGACGGCACCCGGCCCTATATTATGCCGGAGATAGCCCAGCTGCTGGGGATGGATAATATGCCGCAGACCCGGCGGATGGCCGGGGCCATTCTGGCTAACGCGATGGTGTTTCACGGGCGCATCGCCGGGATGCACCGCAACATCAGGAGGGTGGCATTGGTAGCCGGGCCGGAGGTCAGCAATCCGCAGGGGGAAACGCTGATTGCCTGGACGGCAATCCTGAAAATCAATTACTGGCCGATTTTTGCCATTGGCAAGGATATTCTGGAACAACTGCCGACGGACATCGCCACGCGTATCCTGCGCGGCCTGAACTACACCGTGGAAGAGGTTATGGCCACCGGAGTCAACAACGCCCACGACCTCACGGGACGGGTTTTCCAGCGGCTGATTTCGGACCGCAAGTATCTGGCGACTTACTACACGCTGCCGCCATCAGCTGCTTTTCTGGCCCGGTTGGCGGTGGCCAAGTTGAGGGGCGTGGACTTGGCCGATGCGGCCGCCATTGGCCAGCTGCGGATTGGCGATTTTGCCTGCGGCACCGGGGCCTTGCTTTCCGGGGTGTACGAACAAATCGCCAGCCAATACGAACAGGCCGGGGGCGATACGGACTTGCTGCATCCGACGATGCTGGAGCAGGTACTCTACGGGTGCGATGTAATGCCTTCGGCCATCCACATTACCGGTTCCACTCTGTCCGGGATTGCCCCGGCGGTCAGGTTTGACAATTCCCGGCAATATACGCTGGCTTACGGGCAGCAGGTTGAGGGGGAAGTAAGAATCGGGTCGCTGGAACTGCTGCAATCGTCGGCGGTGATGACACTGTTCAACACCAGTGACCCGGCGCGGCGCACCGGCAGCGTTGGCGAGGAGACGGCGGCCCAAGTCGTCGCCGACATCCCGGACGGCGGGTTTGACTTGGTGATTATGAACCCGCCCTTTACCAGTAACACCAAGCACCGGGACGCGGCGGGCAATGTGCAGTGCGCCGCCTTTGCCGCCTTTGGCGCGCCGCCGGCGGTCCAAGAGGAGATGTCTAACCGCTTGAACCAATTGGCCCGGGGTTCCTGCTATCACGGCCATTCCGGATTGGGGGCGGCTTTTGCGGCGATAGCGGATAAGAAAGTGCGGCCGGGCGGCGTCATTGCTTTGGTGCTGCTGGCTACCGCAATTAACGGTTCCTCTTGGGCCAAGTTTCGGCAGATGCTCGCTACCCAATACACCGATATTACCGTTGTCAACATCGCCGCTACCGGCCGGAATATGTCCTTTTCCTCGGATACCGGCGTGGGGGAGTGTCTAATCATTGCCCGCAAACTGGGGACTAAAGAGCAACCGTCGGGACGAGCCAAGTTTGTGTCCCTATTGCGTCGGCCGCCGGGCTTTGTCGGAGCGTCGGAAGTGTCAAAAGCGGTTTTGGCGGTGGGTGCAATGCGTCATCTGGAGGATGGGCCGTATGGCGGCGTCCCCCTCTACTGCGGGAACGAATTGATGGGGGAACTGCTGGACGCCCCCTTGGTGGAACATCGCCGCGGCTGGGGAATTGCCGGGATCCGGGATTTTGCCGTGGCGCAAGTAGCGCATTCGTTGACGGGAGGCCAATTGTGGCTGCCGGCGGAACGGGCCGGCCGGGAGTTGCCGATAACCAGTCTGAAAGAAGCCGGCGGGCAGCGGGGTGTTGACTCTCAGTTGCTGGTTAGCCCGGCGCATAGGGGCCCGTTCAAGCTGGAGGCGTCCAATCCTACTGCTACTTACCCGGCTTTGTATAAGCACTCTGCCCCGGATGAGCGGTTTATGGTCTGTAGCCCGGACAGCGAGTTGCGAGTAAATCCGGGTTCAGAGGGAAGGGCCGATGAACTGTGGGCTATAGCCAGCCGCGCCCATCTGAGCCTGGATTTCCGCTTTAATTCCCAGCCCTTGACCGCCGCCTTTACTGAGCAGAAAACCCTCGGCGGCAGGGCCTGGCCGAATGTGGGTTTTGCCGATGACCGGTTCGATTATGCCTTTACACTTTGGTGCAACTCGACCTTGGGGTTGCTGGCTTTCTGGTGGCGTGCCAGCCGGCAACAGGGTGGGCGGGGGCTGATAAATCTCACCGATATCGACATTCTACCCGTCCTCGACTTCCGCGCCCTTACTGACGCCCAACTGGACACGGCACGGGAGATTTTTGAGGAGTTCCGGGATAAGGAACTGTTGCCGGCTTACTTGGCGGATGCTGACCCGAACCGGGCGTTGCTGGACAAACGGGTTATCTGCGATTTGCTGGGGTTTGAGGAGGCGGTGTATCAGGGGGTAAGGCGATTGGCGGCGAAGTGGTGCGCGGAGCCGTCGGTGCATGGCGGCAAGGCGCGCCCGGAGGGGGCGCGGCTGGTGGTGTAGGGGTGTATCATATCCTATTGACCCGGCTTTGGCCCCGTGATAGGTTGAACGGCGGAAATTCCGGTTGGGGTTTTACCCGGCGGGGGAAAGCGGGATGCAGTTATGATGGCGACGATTACCGGCGATACGGGCGTTAGCGGCATTACCGGGCCGGCGGAGGCCGGGCGGTTGATGTGGGCGATGTCTCTGGGGGAGTTTCTGGAACGGGCCGCCAGTCGCCGCCCGGAGCAGGCGTTTGTGGAAATTGCCGGGAAGGTTTTGACTTACCGGGAGTTTCACCAACGGGCGCGGCAGACGGCGGGGCTGTTTCGGGAGTTGGGCATCGGCTACGGCGACCGGGTTTGTCTGCTGCTGCCGAACTGCCCGGAGTTTCTTTACTGCTGGTTCGGCTTGGCTTTGTTGGGCGCCATCAGCGTTCCGGTGAACACGGCTTACAAGAGAGAGGAAACGGCGTTTATCCTGCGAGACGCGGCGGCTAAAGGGGTAGTGGCCCATCAGTCGTTGGCGGCGGTGGCCGGGGACGCGGCGGCTTTGGCGGCTAGTGTGGAACATCGCTTGCTGGTGGGGGCTGAGGAATCGGCTCCGGTCGATGGCGGATGGGTGGACTTTGCGGCGGCTTTGGCGGGGGCCGCCGCTGTGGACGCTGACCCGGAGGTTTCCCCGGAGGATACGGCGATGCTGGTCTATACTTCCGGGACTACCGGCAATCCCAAAGGGGTACAGGTAACGCATCAAATGTATGTGGCCGCCGGGCAGGGGTTTGCTTACTGGACGGCGGCCACGGCCCAAGACCGCTTTTTTACTTGCCTGCCGTTCTTTCACGCCAACGCGCAATACTATTCCACGATGGGGACGCTGGCCGCCGGGGCGACTTTGATTGTGGCGGAGCGGTTCAGCGCGTCCCGGTTCTGGGAGCAGGTGCGGCAATCCGGGGCTACGGTGGTGAACTTTATCGGGATGATGATGCCGGTACTGGCGAAACAGCCGGAGTCGGATAGGGACCGGGATAACCGGGTGCGGCTGTTTTACGGTTCGCCGGCCTTTCCTCCGGAGTTTCTGCAAGGCTTTGGGGAACGGTTTGGGACGGACATCATCGTCGGGTTCGGGATGACGGAGACCTGCTACGGGTCGATTGAGCGGATTGGGGAATGGCGGCGGGCTAATTCCTCGGGGCAAGCGCGGCGGCATCCGGATGCCCGCTTTGTCAACGAAATCCGTATCGTGGATGATGGCGGGCAGCCGGCGGGCATCGATACGGCGGGGGAAATAACCATCAGGAATCCGGCGGTGATGCCGAGCTACTGGCGGAACCCGGAACAGACGGCGTTGGCTTTGCGGGAGGGTTGGCTGCATACCGGAGATTTGGGCTGGCTGGACGCGGAGGGATACCTTTACTTCGTGGACCGGAAAAAGGATGTGATTCGGCGGCGGGGGGAGAATATATCCTCGCAGGAAGTGGAGGAGGTGATTAAGCGACATCCGGCGGCGCTGGACTGCGCGGTTATTGCGGTGCCCTCGGAGTTGGGGGAGGATGAGGTCAAGGCGTATGTGACGGCGCGGCCGGGGAGCGTCATCGACCCGGAGCAGATTATTTACTGGTGCGCCGACCATCTGGCGTATTTCAAGGTGCCGCGCTATGTGGAGGCGCGGGAGGAATTGCCGCGGACGCCGAGTTTGCGGGTGCGGAAAGATTTGCTGCGGCAGGAACGGGAGAATCTGACGGAAGGGTGTTTCGACCGGGAAGCGGCGGGAATTCGGTTGCGGTGAAACGGGGCCGGGGGTTCTCTGGGAAAGTCGGGTATTCTCATCGGTAACTTGATGGGCTATAATGCGGGCAATCAGGGCGCGGGCATGACGGGAAAGCAAGAGGTTTCCCGGATGGCGCGCCGGTAGGGGTAGTTATGAACAACATCGAAGCAATCATCCGGCCGGAAAAGGTGACCAGCGTCAAGGATGCCTTGGCGGACGCCGGGCTGCCGGCCATCAATGTTACCCAGGTTACCGGACGGGGGATGCAGCGGGGCATTGAGCTGCACGGCCCCCGGGGCGTAGCCGGCAGCTATGTGGTGGATATGCTGCCCAAGGTGAAGCTGCAAACGGTGGTGCGGGATGAGGATACCCAGCGGGCGGTGGACATCATCATTGAAAACTCGCGCACCGGCAACATCGGGGACGGCAAGATTTTCATTACCCCGGTGGCTAACGCCATCCGTATCCGCACCGGCGAGGAAGGGGAAGGGGCGTTGTAAGCGGCGGCCCGGCATTACTACGCGGGATAGCGGCGCAATTTTTGCCGTTACTGTCATTCCTGTGGAAATGTCGGCGAAGGGCGGCTACTAAATGCCGGGGTTTGGCCGGCGGGAAAGGTATGTTATGGCTGAGCAAAGATACTGGCTGTTCAAGTCGGAACCCAACGCCTACTCCTATGCGGATTTGCTGGGCGAGGAGGAGCAGACTGCCGAGTGGGACGGCGTCCGCAACTACCAGGTTCGCAATATGATGCGGGACGAAATCAAGGTTGGCGACCGGGTGCTGTTTTACCACAGCAGCGCCAAGCCGACGGCGGTGGTCGGCACGGCCCGGGTGGTGCGGGAAGCGTATCCTGATTACACCGCTTGGGAAAAGGATTCCGACCATCCTGACCCCAAATCCACGCCGGATAACCCGATTTGGCTGATGGTGGACATCCAGGCCGAGCAGGAGTTTGCCCGGCCGGTGACTTTGCAGGAAATCAAAGCCAACCCCAAGTTGCAGGATATGTTGCTGGTGCAGCGGGGCGTACGGCTGTCGATTCAGCCGGTCAGCAAGGAAGCGTGGGCGGAGATTGTGGCCTTGGGGATGGGAAAGTAGGCGGGAGTATGGCTGAAGTTCGCTATTGGCTGTTCAAGTGCAATGTCGAGTACGACAAGTTTGCCGATTTGCTGGCCAAGGGGAACGAGCCGTATCCGTGGCACGGTGTCCGCAGCTATCAAATCCGCAACCTGATCCGGGATGAAATCGCGGTTGGGGATGAGTTGCTGTTTTACCACAGCGGCACTACCCGGCCGGCGGTGATGGGAACGGCGCGGGTGGTATCGGAAGCCTATCCCGACTTTTCGGCTTGGGATGAAACTTCCTGCTTTTATGACCCCAAATCGGACCCGGCTAACCCGAAGTGGCTGATGGTGGATCTCCAAGCGGATTTGGAGTTTGCCCGGCCGGTGACTTTGCGGGAGATTAAGGCAAGCAATCATCCGGCGTTGCGGGGGATGATGCTGGTACAGCCGGGCAATCGGTTGTCGATTCAGCCGGTCAGCAAGGAAGCGTGGGCGGTGATTGTGGGGATGGGGATGGGAAGTTAGGTCTTTTATCCAAACTATCCGGATTACCATTGGCGCGGTAAGGGCGGTTGAGTTTGGCAAAGGGTTGTTCAACCGGAGTGAACTGAAAGTTCCCGGTCAAGGAAATCCTTGACCGGGAACTTTCAATTTGCCGGGTAAGGGTGCTTTGGGCGGGGGATTTACAGCGCGCCGTCGATGCTGACGTTGATTACGCCCGGCTGGCCGCTGGCGATGGACTGTTCCAGGGCCGGGCGCAGTTGGGCCGGGTCGGCAATGTCCTGGCCGGCTACGCCCATGGCACGGGCAATGTCAGCCAGGGGCAGGGGAGTGGCAAAATCCATCCCTACATAGTCGCTGCTCCTTTCGGCATCCTCGAGCATCCGCCGCAGGTACACATCCATATTGACTTTGAGGATGCGGTAGGAGCGGTTGTTGCAGACGGCGTAGGTTACCGGGATGTTGTAGCGGGCCGCCGTCCAGAGGGCTTGCACGGTATACATTGACGCGCCGTCGCCGACTACAGCCACTACCGGGCGGTCGGGGTTAGCCAGTTGGATGCCGAGGGCGCCGGGCATGGCCCAACCGAGGGCGCCGCCGCGGATGCTGTAGTAGCTGCCGGGGGTGTCCGGCTCAATGGCTTGGAGCAAGTCGCCGCGGGAAGTGATGGCTTCGTCGGCAATGATGGCGTTGTCGGGCAGGGCTTGGGCCAGTTCGTGCATCATCCGCGCGACCGGCATGGGGCGGCGGTCGGGCAAGCTGGCGATATGCCGTTGGTAGTCGGATCGGGACTGGCGGCGGGCGGCGGCCAGTTCGGCAGCCCGGGTAGCGGCCGCTTCCTTGGCCGCCGCTGACAGATCCTGCTCCAGAGCGTCCGACAGGTCGGTCAAGCCGGCTTGGGGGTCGCACAGGATGCCCAAATCGGTGGGGTAAATTTTCTCGATTTCCTGGCTGCTGCTGTCTAGGTGAATCAGCTTGGTATGGGGCGACAAGAGGGGTTCCGGGACATAGAGGAAGGAGGAAAAGACATTGGTTCCCACAGCCAGTACGACATCGGCGGAGGCTAACTGCTGGCGGGTGGCGGCGCTGTTCAGGTTCAACATCCCGGCGTACTGGTCGTGGTTGGTGGGGAAGTTGACTTCGGAATAGGTGTAGGAAGTGGCATAGACTTTGGCGCCCAACTGCTCGGCGACCTGCACCAGTTGGGGCATGGCGGCGGATTGGCCTACCCGGTCGCCGAGGACGATAACCGGGTTTTCGGCATGGGCAAGGAGCCGGGACGCGGCGGCAACGGCGGCGGCGTCCGGGCGCATCCGAAAATAGCCGGGCGACGAAGGGGCGATGTCCACATCCACCGTTTCGTCCATTGTGTCCCAAGGGAAAGAGAGGAACACCGGGCCGGTAGGCGGCGTTTTGGCTTCCTTGAAAGCGCGGCGCACCGCCATGGGGATGTTGGCGGCGTTGGGGACTTCGGCGCTCCACTTGGTAAATTGGCGGGTCATTTCCACCAGATCGCCGGAAAGCACCGGTTCGCTGAGCAGCATCCGGGTGTCGGAGTTGCCGGCGGTCAGCACCAGGGGAGTGCCGCCGCGGTAGGCGTTGTAGAGGGCGCTGATGCCGTTAGCCAAGCCGCCGGCAATGTGAATGTTGGCGAAGGCCGGGCGGCCGGTGGCTCGGGCGTAGCCGTCCGCCATACCTACCGCCGTGCCTTCCTGCAACGCCTGGATATACTGGAGGTGGGGGAAATCCTGAAGCACATCCAGGAAAGGGGTTTCGCTGGTGCCGGGGTTGCCGAAAATATACTCCAGCCCCTCGGCGGCGAGCATTTGGGCCAGGGCTTCCTTGCCGGTCATCGTTGCCATTCGTATCCGTCCTTTCAGTGATGAGATTTTTACCGGTAAATCATCCACTCGAGCAGGTTCTGGTCCGGGTCGCGGGCGTAGAGGCTGACGGCGGGGAGACCGCCGCCGGCCCGGGCGCCCTTGCGGGGGCCGGGGCCGCGGATAACTTCCACTCCGGCAGCCGCCAGCATTTGTTGGCACTCCTCAGCCGTGCCATCCCAGACAAAGCAGAGGTCGGCGCAGCCGGGGACGGCGGTGGGCCCGCGCAGGGTGGCGGTGTAGCCCTCCGGGTGGACATTGATTTTGGAATCGCCGACCTGAATGGAGAAAATGCCGACTTCGCCGGCGCGCCAGGCGGCTTCGTCGTTGATGGTAAAGCCCAGCCGCTTATAGAACTCGATAAGCCGTTCCGCGTTGGCGGTGGGCATTGCGATATGGTCAAAGCCGATGGTGGACATAATATACTCCTTGTTCCGGCTCCGGGGTTCAGTTCCGGGCTTGGGCGGTCAAGCCCAAGGGATGGGGACGCGGTTATAAACCTGTTGCAGTATAGCCGGCCAGTCCAGGGTGGCGGCGTAGATGCTGCCGCCGATAACAAAAATCTGCCAGGGCGTCCAACCCCAGAGGCGGATTTTGTAGTTGTAAGCCAGGAGCCAGAACGGCAGGGCAATGGCGTAACAGGGGATAGTTTGCCAGAGGTGGAAGGGCTGGGCAAAGACATTTTTCAGATCGGCGGGACTGGGGACGGCGTGGTAGGCGGTGTTGGCGGCAATCCAGATAATCGCCGCAATTGCTGCCAGTTCCCATAGTTCCGCTACGCCGTTGGCCGCAATACCATAAATGGACAGCAGGCAGCCGAACCAGACGACCGCCCCCAGCAGCAAGGGGGCGATGCCGACCAGTAAAAATCGGGCCGGGCCGGTTTGGGCTTTCGGCTCGAACCGGACATAGCCGGCGCATTCCGGGTCGTTGAGGATAACATATTTGACTTCGACGACGCGGAAGCCGACGGCGTAGCAAGCCAGTTGGTGGGCCAGTTCGTGGAAGGCGGAGCCGATGACGGTCAGCCGCAGCATCAGGTTGGAGGTCATTACGGACAGGTTGCGGAGGGTGGCGATGCCCATAGGCTGGCTGCTCCGGGAAGGGAATGGGTTACATATATCGGGAAGCGGTGGGATCCGGGCCGGCGGGGAGTGGGATTATCTTATGCTTTGCGGGGGATGGCGGCAAGGGGGATAGGTCGAGGCGCGGTCGAACCGGGAACGAGCTGCGAGCAAACCGGGAACGAGGCGCGAGCAAGCTGAAAACAAACCGCGATTGAACCGGAAACGAGGCGCGAGCTAGGGTCGAAGGGCTGAGTTACGCCGGTTTTCGGGGGTTTCCCGATTTATGGAAATATCGTAAAACTGAAAAAATGCTGTAGCCGAACGGAACCAGTTGACGGGCACAGTTTTGTATGCGAATATATTAAGCAGTCTGACATCTGACAATGGTAACCCTATGTATATGGAGAACAGAGAGGACTCATGATATTTTCCTGCCTGCCGCCCCAAGGAAAGTGTGAGTGGCAACACCTCAGAGGGTTCGTTTCTCATCTCAACACCATCGACGGGAAGTCGTATACCCGCTCTCGTTGCCTTGACGTGGAGAATCGGAAAGGGGAAGAGCCAGAGGTGTTGCTGGAGTCCCCGAATGAAATTTCCGTTGTCATTGAGCGTAAATCGGTGGTCTGGCCTCGCGAATATCTCCGCGACCACGGCAATGAACATTGCCTTGGCGACATAGTTTTTGCCAGATTGGACGACCTATTCAGGGACTCGGCCTATCAACTGGCCTATAACGAAGTGTCCTTGAAAGGGAAAAAGAAGCGGGAAGTTGAAGAAATTGCTAAACAGATCACAAGTACAGTCCTGTCTGATCTGACTGGAGCAAAATCGCCGCGCGGTATTGGTAACAGAAAACCGATACCTTGGCGTTTACGTCCGCTGGACCCTCGAGAGAGGAACGAATCCACCCCGGAAGTCGGGCTCGGCATTACTGTCTGGGGTGAAATTGAACCAGACTATACCCCTAGCGAGATTCTCCAACGGCAAGCAGTGGCAAAATCCGGGTATGCTCGGGAATTTGAGCGTGCAGCGAAGAAAGCTGCCCGAAAGTTTGTCTCGTATTCCGACTGCTTGAAATTACTCTTGGTCCAGTTTTACGGGAGTAGCTCTCTCTTGGTACTGGAGGAAGACATCATTGATGTAATCCAATCAGCCCAGTTGCCTAATCTTATTGACCAAGTGTGGGTTGCCCAACAAGACTGGATTAGTCTGGATGACTACGAAATCGCTTGGCGGCGTATCCGTTAGGTAATCAGGGTGTGTTCACGCTAACACCTAGGAGACCGCTCGGCGTATCGGAAAGCCTAGACCCGCGTCGGTTCAGATACGAAAATATCTTAACCACTTTGTTGACATATATCTGCTGATAATCCATAATCAAGTCACCTAATGCAGGATGTCAGGAGGTGGTAAGTATGCTTACTCCAGAGGAAAGGCGACTTTTGCGCTTGGAGGAAAGTGCGCCTCCCAACATTTGGATACCTGACCGCCACCGCCGTTCGCCAGAAGCGTATATGCGCGATTTGGGGGATTTCCATCTGTCGGTGCGTAAAGACGACCCCACCGGGCAATACAGAGCCGAAGTTACCGAGCGGCGGAATCCCCGCGCTAGGGTGTGGTGGGGCAAAGACTTCGAGGGCCGCTTTGCCGCCTGCAACGCCGCGGTCAGGAAAGCTCAAGAGCAAATTGACCCTAGCTTGCCCCGAACTTCCCGCATTCTTACGCCGAACCAGAAAGCCGTTGACGAGACGGAACCGGCGTACGTAATCGGACAAGTAGCGTTAGGCCAAGGTCTGGGCCACGAGCTTAATGGCTGGATTTCCAAATTGACCGCCGGCGCGCCCACCATTTACGACAAAGCGATGGATAGCGTGTATAACGCTACCGGGATTGGCGGCGGTCTGCACCGGCAGTTTGATGGCGGCCATACCATCATTGGGGCTTTTAGAGCTGCCCGGGACGCTGCTCCCAACGACAGCATCCTGCAAGAACTTGTTGGGGCTTCTAAAGGTCTCCTCAAAGACAGCGTTACCCCCCGAGGTCTGCCCTTCGTAACTTGGGATCAGGAAGTCTACCACCGGGCCGCCCAAGCAGTAGAGCGGTATCTTTTGATTTCCAAGGATACCTTCTACAAGATGACATCTTGGAACGTTCCCCAAGTTCTCAGTGGCGGTTTGGGCTTGGTTGACTTAGCCGGCGCTTGGAAAAGCGGTAGTGTCAGGCGGCTAAGTGAGACCGCCGGCCGGTTGATAGCATCTGCGGCCACGTTTAAGAACGGGGTATTGCTTTTGATAGCTTTGCCGGCCCTCGGCAAAGCCATCTACGAGGCGGTGAAACAGAACAAACTGAACGAATTAGTGCCGGGTTTGCTAAAAGCCGGCTTGTCGGTAGTTCTGGCTACCGCTATCTTGAGCTTGGCGTCGAGTGTCGCCGTTACGGTAGTGGGGCCGGGCATCGCTGCTAACCTCTGTGCCATTGCTGCGACTTACGGTATTGCTAAAGTCGTTGAGATGGCAATGCGCCATCCTCTAGGGGAAGCCGCGGTGAACACTGTCAAAACCGTGGCCCGAGAGACTGTACGCGTGGCATCTACGGCTTGGCAGCACACCAAGCAGGCCGCCATCTCATTCTGGGAATGGCTGAAAGGCATTGCCGGCTGGATGTTCGGTAACCCCCAACTCCAGCCTGTTCGGTTGCGGTAGTCGCACTTTCCTTGACAACCCCAGCCGCAAACCCTACAATCCGCCGCCCGGTTAAGCTTGAAACCAGTACGAAAAGGGAGAAAAGTTCGCTAATGGTCACTACCGCCGAACCGGAACCGGCTTGGTTTCCCTCCGCTACCGAGGAAACTGCACCGGTTCTGGAACTGAACATAACCCTTACTTTCAGCGACCCGGCGGATGAACGCCCCTGGTTCGCCGAGTGCTTGGAACTGCCGCTTACCGGCGAGGGATCTACTCCCAGGGAAGCCGTCAGTATGCTCTTGGAGATGGCTGAACTCTACTTGCGGAGTCTCCACGAGACCGGCCGCTGGCAGCAAACGATGGCGGCGACCGGGTTGGATGTTCCCCAGCTGCAACGGGAAACCGGTATATCCATTGCCGTCAATGTGCGCCAAAGCGGCATGGTTGAGTTGCAAATGGGGAGCATGGGCTGACGATGCCCAAGGGCCGCACTTTCAATCGCGGCACGGTAACGCGAGCTTTGGCCCGCCGATACGGGGTTTATTTTTACCGCCACGCGGCAAGGCATGATGAGTACCGCCGGGATGTCCCGGATGCGCCGCCCTATCGGGGTTTCCTGCCGCGGCATAGCAGCGTCGCCGAGGGAACTGTTAAATCCTTTCTGACCCAGTTGGGTATTGAGGACGGCGTCCGGCAGGCGTTGGGGATGGTGTCCGACTAGCTGCTTTTGCCCCAGCCCGATCCTTTCCTTGACAACCCCGTTCCTAAACCCTACAATCCGCCCCAATAGGTAACCCGTTGCCAGTCCCGGCCGGGGGAACTTTCCGCTCGGCCGGCAACAGCCGATGCCCGCAAAGGGAGAGGAGGAAGCCGCAATGTATCAGTGGCCCAAGGTGGTTTATAAAGAGGAAGGGATGCGCGAGGGGATGCAGATTGAGGACGCCAGCATCTCGGTGGATGACAAGGTGGAGTTGCTGGATGCCCTGTCGGAGACCGGCTTGCCGCAGATTGTGGTGGGGTCTTTCGTCAGTCCCAAGTGGACGCCGCAGATGGAGCGGATTGACGAAATCGTTACCCGCTTTAACCCGAACCCGGATGTAACCTATACGGCGTTGGCGCTGAACTCCCGGGGCGTGGAGCGGGCAAGGGCTTATTCGCCGCCGTTGACCATCGAGCGGGACGCCTATCCGCGCTTGACCTGCCATCTGTGCGATGTGTTTGTGCGCCGCAACACCAACCGCTCCCAGATGCAGGAAATGGAGCGGTGGCCGCAGATTGTGGCTCAGGCGCAGGAGTTGAACATTCGGGAAGCGGGCATCGGCTGCAATGCCAGTTGGGGTTCCAACTTTTTGGGGGAGTTCCCGGTGGACAGCCTGATGACCCTCTTTGAGAAGCAGCACGGGATGTGGGACGAAGTGGGCATTAAGGTGGTCAGCTGCTCGATGGGCGACCCGATGAGCCACTGCACGCCGGCCAAGGTGGAGGAAAGCATCAGCCGGGTTAAGGAACGCTGGCCGGAAATCAACCACTTCCGGCTGCACCTGCACAACGGGCGCAATATGGCGATTGCCTCGGCCTACGCCGCCCTGCGGGCCTTGGGGCCGGAGGATACGGTGGAATTGGACGGCACCATCGGCGGCTACGGCGGTTGCCCCTACTGCGGCAATGGGCGGGCGACCGGGATGGCGCCCACGGAGGACTTGCTCCACATGATGGAGGATATGGGCATCGAGACCGGGGTGGACATCGATAAGCTAATCGACTGCGTCTGGATGGCCGAGCGGATTATGGGCCGGGAGCTTTTCGGCCATGTGTCCAAAGCCGGCCCCCGGCCCAAGCGGGTGGAGCAGCTGTACGATATGAATATGCCTTTCGTGGAGACGCTGGCGCAAGCCCGCCACTTCAAGGAAGGCCCCGGCGTGTACGAAGGCGGCATCTATCCCTACGCCGAACCCATCACCAGCCCCTACCGGGAACGGGTGGAGCAGGGTTTGCCGGCCTTTGACGATGCCAATGGGGAATTCCCGTGGCAGCAGGATTGGTTCCCGGCTAAGGATTAGGCAGGGGGCTGCCGGGTAGTCAACTTGCGATACTCCGCCGCCGGCCGAAGCCGGCGGCGCAGTTTCAGACATTGGGAGTTGTTCCGGTTGAACATCGTTTTGCCCAATGGGGTATAATAGTATAAGCAACTACCCCAATTGCGGTGGCAGGTACGGCAATGGAGCGATTCAGCGGAAGCAAGGGGATTTTGTCGCCCTTTATGACCGGGTTGACGCAAATCCTAGACTGGCGCGCCAACTTTGCCGGTCGGCAGGACGGCGATGCCGGTTGGGAAAGGGATGTTGCGGCTTTCCGGGCCGATTGGGTTGCCATTGAGCAGGATATGAAAGCGGCTTTTGGGGCGGCGGCGCCGGATTGGGAAAGCCGGTCGGGGTAACTCCGGAGTATGGAAAGGGACGACCGGGAAATACAACATAGCCCGGAAGGTCAGCTTGCCCCACAGCAGGCTGATATTGTTCAGACCGAGTATGCGGAAGTCAGCCTCACTGCCGAAGTGTTGAGCGGCCCGTTGCCGCATCCGGATACTCTGGAGCGATACGAAAAACTTATTCCGGGCTCAGCCGAGCGACTTTTGACGGCGTTTGAGCGTCAGGTAGCGCACCGGCACAGTCTCGACAATCGCGAAGCCCGGCGGTTGGATTGGGGACTGGTCGCCGCTTTCCTGGTAGTAGTGATGATCATAACCGCCGGGGCTATTTTGATTTACTTGGGTCATGATTGGGCCGGGGCGGGAATGATCGGAGTGAACATCGTCGGATTAGCGGCCGTGTTTATTTCCGGAGCGTCGCGCAGGAGGGGGCGAAGGCGGCCCCAGGATTCGGACTGATGCTCCACAAGGTAAAGATTGTTGCCTTTACCTTTTAACGAGTCGCCACGGTCGTATATAATGGCAATGCGCCGGGCGGTTAGCGCCAGCCGGGTGAATCCGCAGATTGAGGGATACGCTATGACCACCAGCAACCCTACTGACCCCAACCGGGTGCTTTTGACCGGGGAGAACTCCTTTATCCGTTTGGCCCAGGATGCCGACGGGCCGCTGACCGAGCGGACCAGCCACTGGCGGGTGTTGCTGTCCCCGGCCGGGGCCGGCCATGTGCTGTTTGTCAAAAGCGGGGAGTTTGAGGACGAGGTGCGGATTTACGCCGACAATATCGCCTTGGCTCGGTGGCTGCAAGGGGAAATCGAAGCCGTGCTGTTTCCGGAGTTTGCCGACCAGAGCATCCCGGTGACGGATGCCGAGTTCAGCAAGTCGGGGGATGTGCGGTCGTTCTGGACCGAAAAGGTTTTGAGCGATGAGGATGAGTTGACGTTGACCTGGTACGATTTTCAGGAGCCGTATATGCTGCGGGTCGAGGCGGGCAGCGCGCCGGGGCGGCCGCACGGGGTCTATAGCTGCTTTGTGCCGGCCCGCAAGGCGCAGCTGACCATCAACGGCCATGTGATGGAAGGCCAGCCCAAGACGGAAATGCGCGGGGACAAGCCGAGCAGCAGCGCCTGCCTGGCCTGGTCGGAAACCTGGGTTAAACCCTAGCGCAGATAATCCCAACGCCAACAAGGGGGCAGATACTGATGACCCAACAGGAAATAGCCGGCGATGCTCCGGGAACGGCGCTGTTTCCCCAATTTCAAGGGGAAATCTATGATCTGTACCTCCGGGAACTGGAGGGCTTGACCGACGCCCAACTGGACTTTGAGTCGGAGCAATGGGGTTGGAGCCAGTGGAGCATCCGCCGCAATGTCAGCCATGTGACCTCCGGGGATTTTCGGTGGCTGCTGGAGCGTTGGGGAACCCGTCTTTTTCCCCAGGGTCTGCCGGACATTGGCGATTGGGCGGGCATTATGGCTTCGCCCTACGACCGGCGGCTGGACGAAGGGAAGTATTGGGAACTGGATTCCATCCTGGCGGTGTTTCGGCAGGGGCTGGCCTTGGCCTGGTCGGTGCTGGAGTCGGAAACGGTTGATTCCCTGCGGAGCCGGGAAATTGAGCAGCGGCTGACCGGCGGGATGCCGTGGCAGGAAGCCCATCCCAGCGGCGTCCGCCCCGACCCGGCCAATCCGGGGCAGGGTTACATATCCTTGGAAGCCACCTTCCGCCATCGCTACTACGAATATATCGCCCACCTTTACAACATCCAGCGGCTTAAGAAAGCCCAAGGGCTGCCGGCGGTAGTTGCGATACCTATTGAGGGCTACCTGGCAACGGCCGGTTGGGACTTGAGCGAACCGTAGGGGCGGCTGCCCGGGCTATTGCTCACCCTTTTCCGCGGTGGGTGGGGGTTGGTAAGATGCCTTTGAGTTTTCAGCAGCTAGATTTGGTTGGAGGCAGGGATAGATATGGCAGTCCACTTAGTTGTTGATGATGACCAGGCGCGAACTCTTTGTGGTTCGTATCGGGGTTTTATGTCTGCTGCTATGCAGACTTTCGACCCGGCACAAGTGGATTGTTCCAGCTGCCAAGAGATACTCCAACGGGGGAGTACCTCTATCGGGGATGAGCCGGAGAGGGAACCGGCGAGAACGCGGAATTCAGTGTCGGATGATGCGGCCCCGTCCTCCATTGCCGACCGAGTCCGCTTTTGGGAGGAGCAGGACAAAATCAATCAGGTTCTCATCCCTCGGGTCATCAAGCAGGCTGAGCTGTTGACTGCTCATATTGGCGAACATGAAAGCCTGCCGGAAGTGGTCAGCCGCGCCATCGCCGCAGCCTTGCAAGAAGCTTTGGCCGAGCAGGAAGGAAAGTATCAGTCGGCCTTGGCGGAACAAAGCCGGCAATATCAAGTTGCGCTGGAGGCGCAGGAGCAGCAATATGCGGCGAAGCTGTCCGAAGGTATTGCCAAGGCGTCGGACATCGTAGAAAAGCGGGCCGTAAAGGTTCGTATCCTACTGGTTGGTCTGGCGGTCGCCGGCGTTGCAACCGGATTGGGCAGTCTGCTCTTGAACTTGCTGGGGTAGCCTAAGGGGAGGATTCGTTATGAGCATGGAGTCCCTCAGGCTTTTGCCGGCTTTGCAAGAACTGCCCGGTGGTGAATCTGCGGGGCGCAAATCTTTCCGGAACATCGTCACTGACTTGGTGAACACAGACCGCACTATGTATGCCGCCGAGGGGGCGGCCGCCGCGTCCTTTGGTCTGTGGAGTATCTTTGACAGTATCAACGTGGACGACAACCTGACGGCGGCTTACGAGGCCGCTTATCCGGGCTTGGCTGCCGACCACTCGTTGTATGAACATTGGCAGACGATAGCAGAGCGGGGGCCGGAGGCGGTAGAAGGCTTTATCAGCGGACTGAAAGGGAAGTTCGCTGAATTCACCGCCCAAGGTATGTTGGAGGAGCAGGGGCTTACCGACGTCGTCATTTCCGACAATCCAACTCAGCAGGTTTGGGACATATCCGCTTTAACCGAGCGGGGAGAGGAAATCCTTTTCCAAGTCAAAACCGGCGCGGCGGATTATGCCGGCGACGTGATTGCGGCAATGGAGAAAGCCCCGGGAGTGGACTTTCTGGTGAGCTCCGAGATTTATGACAGAATCGCGGAGCGTGTGCCGGACTTGGTCGACCGGCTGACGGACATCGGCTCTGACTATTTGCGGGTGGAGGATATTGCTGACGGGCTGGGAACCTTGGCGGACAATATGGGGCTGGACATCCCGGACGGTATTGGCGACATCTTGCCCTACGCCGGCGCAATTATGGCCGGGGCGCGTTTGGTTTATAGCGTCATCAAGACGGAAAGGGAGTTCAAGGCGGCCGACCGCACTACCCGGAATAAAATCCAGGTTGTGCAGTCCCTAACCGTGATGTCCCGAATGGGTGTCAGCGCTGCGTTGGCAACAGTGGGCGGTATGGGCGGCACGGCGGCCGGCAGCTTTTTCCCGGGCGTTGGCAACCTTGTTGGCGGTATTGCGGGAACGGTAGCCGGGGCCGGTATGGGGATTTACCTGAACAAGCACCTGCAACCCCGTATGCTCAACTTGGCTTTGGATATTACCGGTCTGACCCACGATGACCTGTTCTACTACAAGAACAAGGGGCATATTGACCAAGTAGCGCTCGGTTTTCGGGAAACGGCTGAGCAACTGGTGGGGCAGCGTCCATTAGCGGCATTGCCGGCGGGCGCCGGTTAATTAAAAGACCCGGCCTCGCGGGCTAATACCAATGCCCAGACCGACGCGGCTCCGGCTTGTTTCAGGGCGGCGGCGGCCGCCGTCAAGGTGCTGCCGGTGGTGCTGACATCGTCAATCAGGATAATCGATTGGCCGGCGGCGTTGCCGCGGACGGCAAAGGCGTCGGTAGTGTTGGCAATGCGCTGCTGACGGTTGATGGCGCGGACTTGCGCCGGGGTGTTGCGGATGCGGTAGAGCAGTTTGCTATCCACCGGCAAGCCGATGATTTTGCCCACTTCTTTAGCCAGCAGTTCCGCTTGGTTGTAGCCGCGTTCCCGCAGCTTGACCGGGTGGAGCGGCACCGGCATTAAGCCGTCGCCGGGGAGCGGATTGGCCGCCAGATACTCAGCCAGCAGCCGGCCCAACAGCGGGGCGGCGGCCCGGGCATTTTCATACTTGAAACGGTGGACTACATCCCGCAGTGCGCCCTGAAAAAGATAGGGCGCGCGCAGCCCATCCAGCGGCCGCCCCTGTTGCCGCACTTGCTCCCGGCAATAGCGGCATTCGCCCACTACGCCCCCAGCGGCGCAGAGGTCGCAGTAGGGCGGTGCCAGCCGGGGCAAGGCGGTGCTGCAAGGTTCGCAAAGCAGGCCGCCCTCCCGGCCGCAGCCCAGACAGCGCATTGGCAGCAGAAAGTCCAAGGCGGAATGGGTTGCCCAGTCGAGGACGGCTTTCAGATTAGCCGGCATCGGTTACTCCTGCCGCCGCCGGTATTCGGCCCAAAGGTCGAGCATTTGCGCGTCCCGGGGAAAGGCCAAGGGCGGCAAGGCGTCTTGGGGAAAGAAATCCACAGCCAGAGTTTCCGGGCTGACGGTTAGTTCGCCGCCAATTTCTATGCCGGCAAAGGCGGCCACGATTACCGGGTTGCCGGCTTGGGAAAATATGCCCAGCAAGCCCGCGATTTTCACAACAAGGCCGGTTTCCTCTTGCACTTCCCGGGCCGCCGCCGCTTCCACTACTTCGCCGCGGTCAACATAACCGCCCGGCACGCTCCAGAGGCCGTAGCCCGGCGGGTTGGCGCGGCGCACCATCAAAATCCGGTTGTCCCGGGCAACAACGACTACGGCGGCAACTTTGGGGTCGTAGTAGATTACCCGGCGGCAGGGGGCGCAGAACGGGCGCGGTTTGCCGGAAGTCTCCGGCCGTTCCAGCAAAGAACCGCAGCCGGGGCAGAATTGGTCCGTCGGCAGCATCAGCCGATACCCCGGGAATGCAAAAATGCGGCTACTTCCTGGCTGGTGGGCATAGCGTCCTGCGCGCCGACTTTGGTAACAGCAAGGGCGCCGGCGGCGGCTGCCAATTGCACGGCTTGGGGCAAGGTTTGGCCGGCGGCCAAGGCGGCGGCTAAAGCGCCATTGAAAGCGTCGCCAGCGCCTACGGAATCCACCGCATTTACCGGATATGCCGGCTGATATTTTCCGCCATCAGCGGTAGCGTAGTACGCGCCTTGTTCGCCCAAGGTAACTATGGCCGCGCCGACGCCCCGGCTTAACAGAGTATCGGCTGCCTTGGCCGCGGAATCCAAATCCGTTACCAGGAAACCGACCAGGGCGGCGGCATCGGTTTCGTTGGGGGTGATGATGGAACAGCAATCGTAAAAGGCGGCGGGCAAAGGGCGCACCGGGCTGGGGTCAAGGATAATCGTTTTGCCGGCGGCCGCGGCCGCTTGGGCTACTTGCAAGGATAACTCTACCGAAACTTCCAGTTGCAGCAGCAAAACCGACAGGCTGTCGAGGAAATTGCCAACCCGTTCCGTCTCGGCCGGGCCGCAAGTGTCGTTCGCGCCCAAGACCTGGATGATTTGGTTCTGGCCGGCGGCGTCAATGCTGATAGCGGCAATGCCGGTGCTGACATCCGGGGCTACGGTAACGGCGGCTACATCCACCCCGGCGGCGGCTAGGGAGTTCGTTACCTGGGGGCCGAAAAGGTCATTGCCCACCCGACCGACCATAGCGGTTGGCGCGCCCATCCGGGCGGCGGCTACGGCTTGATTCGCGCCCTTGCCGCCGGGGTAGGTCAGAAAGCGGTTGCCGACTACCGTCTCTCCGGCGGCCGGGAAACGGTCGGCTACGGTTACCAGGTCGATGTTGATGCCGCCGAGGGAAACCACCAGCGGCCGGCGTTCCTCTGCCATTGCCTTGCCCGTTCCTGCCGGGATAGGATGGGTTGGAATGGGTTGACTTTACCGGTTAAAACTATCACCGCTTCCGCCGCCGGTCAATTCCATTGGCGCGGCCAGGTCATCCCGGCGTAGGGATCAGGGATAGTGCTATAATCGGGCAAACCTGCGAAAAAGGAAAGAGACGGCGATGGCAGCAGCTTTGGAAAATGTTAAGGTGGTGGACTTGACCCGCACTTTGGCCGGCCCCTTCTGCACGATGCTGCTGGGGGATATGGGCGCGGAGGTGGTCAAGATTGAGGAGCCGGAACGGGGCGATGAAATCCGTTCTTGGCTGCCCTTTTGGGCGGGCGGGGAAAGCACCCAATTTACCACCTTTAACCGCAACAAGCGCAGTTTGAGCCTGAACTTGCGGGAGCCGGAAGGACGGGATATTGTGCGGGCCCTGGCTAAAGACGCCGACCTGATGCTGGAGAGTTTCCGGGCCGGCGCGCTGGAGCGGATGGGCTTGGGCTATGCCGACATCCAAGCCATAAACCCCGGCATTGTCTATTGCTCCATTTCCGGCTACGGACGCACCGGGCCGCTGGCCGAAAAGCCGGGCTATGACCTGATTATCCAGGCGTACAGCGGGTTGATGGACTTGACCGGGGAGCCGGAGGGCTTGCCGCTGCGGGTCGGCTTTTCCCTGGTGGACTTGTTCACTGGAATGATGGCTTACGGGTCGGTACTGACTGCCTTGTACCACCGGCGGCAGACCGGGCAAGGGCAGTTTCTGGAGGCGGCGTTGCTGGACGGGCAGGTGGCGGCGCTGAGCTACCACGCCACGGCGTATCTGGCGACCGGGGTAGTGCCGCAGCGGATGGGTTCCGGGCATCCCGGGCTGGTGCCTTACCAGAGCTTTCCCGCCGCCGATGGCTACTTTATCGTGGGCGTGGCTAACGAAGGGCTGTGGCAGCGTTTCTGCGCCGCCATTGAACGGCCCGACCTGCGGGACGACCCGCGCTTTCGCACCAATGACGACCGGGTAGCACACCGGGCCGAGTGCGTCGCGTTGTTAAGCGATATTTTCCGTACCCGAACCGTGGCCGAGTGGGTGGAAATTATCGAGCGCGGCGGCGTCCCCTGCGGCCCCATCAACAAGGTGGATGAGGTAATCAATAGCCCGCAAGTGCAGGCGCGCAATATGATTGCCCAGATCCCCCATCCCACCGAGCCGGAAATGCGAGTACCCAACTCGCCGCTGAAACTGGCGGCAACGCCCCCGGAAATCCGCCGCCCTTCGCCGCTGCTGGGGCAGCACAACGCCGAAATCCTGACCGAGTTGGGCTACACCCCGGAAAAAATTGCGGCGCTGCGGGATCGGGGGGTGATTGGGAGGTAGGGGGGATGGTTGAGGGGCGGCCGGGAAGTCCGCTGCCAGGACGGTTCTGTTTGCTTTTGGTGTGCAGTCTCGCTACCTATATAGGTGTTTAGCACCCAATATGCCAAAAGCAAACGGAACCAAATCCATCGAAATGTTGCAAAACCTCGCCGCTCTTGTTATTATTTACAGGGCGGTCCTTCTGGTAGTCGGATTTTAAGACTTCCTATCTGATGAGCTGGCGGTCGATAATGAACGCTCCCGACAGCACCATAACCACCACTAGGTTGACGGTATCCTACGAGGGTGAAGGTGTCTCTGACAACACCATTGCGGTGAATGCCCTTGTTCCGGCACTTTCAGCTCTGGATCGGCTTTTCCTTCGCTCCAACGGGATACTTAACGGTGTGGGTGCCGAAACGTCCTTGCGGATCAGTGCGGTCCACGCCGGCTCCTTTGAAATCGAACTACTCCTTTTCGTTTCTCACGCGTCAAATGTGTTGTCGGGGCCGTTTATTACTTCGGCTGCGAATTTGATGCAAGTGGTGATAGGTAGTGCTCAAGCGTTGGGAGCTGTTGGCGCATTTAAGCAATTCAGGGGGCGTTCTCCAACCGTTGTAGAGAGGAACCCTGATTTCGTAGTCCTCGAGTCCGGCCAGCTGAGAACCGGCTCTTTCGAAGCCAGGGATATTAGGCTCAGCATACCTGTGCGGGCAGCTGAGATAGCTGAGGACTCTGTAGCTTGGAGGATAATGCACGACGTTTTTACTCCCTTGCAGAGCCCTGAGATAAACAAAATGGTATTCCGCGAGGAAAACGCGGAATTAGTTTCCTTTGAGACTGGAGACCTGGATCAAATTGAGGAACTTGCCGATCAAAAACGACCCGATGGCGTGATCGAAATTCCCAGGCAGGATTTGACCGTTGTTTCTCCCAATTTCGAAAAGCCGTCTGCGAAGTGGCGTCTGAACGACGGTCGAACGACTAACTGGTATTCAATCGCCGATAAGAGCTTTCTCCAGAAGGTGTCAGAGGGTCAGGAAAGGTTCGGCGCAGACGATATACTCGTCTGCCGCGTTGAAATAACGCAGAAAATCGCCGGGGAGAACAAAATCACCAACGACTATCAAGTGATTGAGGTAATCTCCCACGAAGCTAGGCTGTCCCTCTTTGGCCAGAGGTAGGGTAGCACCGCGGCTTGCAAAAAATCCCCCAATCCCCCATTGACAACCCCCGTTCCTCCGGTCAATTTTCTCCTGTTCACTGAACCGTCCGGACAGACTATTACCTTGCCGGTCTTGGACTTGTGGTGCAGGGCGGTCATCGACAGGGCATCTGAAGCGAAGGAGACAACGAACACCCTAGGAGAAGCAGAAATGCTTAAAACCGTAAAAGTCCGGTTTGCCAACGGGGTGCTCACGCCCTTGGAGCCGCTGGATTTGGCGGAAGCCGAGTATCGGGTAACCGTGGCCGCGGCCAGTGAGGAACCGGCGGCGGTGGATTGGGTATCCTTGCGGGCGGCTCAAGAGGTATGGTCGGAGTCGCCCAACGGGGAGTATTGGGAGGAGTTTGCCCGGCGGCGGCCAGAGGAACGGGAAGCCGGGTCGCGGATTGAGGAAACGCTGGGCCGGGAGCCGTAGCCGTTATGCAGTACCTGCTGGATACGGATTGGGCCATCCGCCGGCACTTTGAGCGGATTGCCGGCTTGAACATCATATCGGTTTAAGTCCGGGGTCATCGGGGAAGGCAGGGCAAGGCAATTGGCGGGCAGCAGTAAAATCCGGTTAATGCACACTTCGGATACCCATTTGGGCGCGGACTGGCGGCCGGCCGGGGCAGCGGCCGTATTTCGGGCGGTAGTGGACGCGGCCGCCGTTTTGTCCGCCGATGCTCTGCTTATCGTGGGCGATGTTTTTGACCACGCCCGGGTGCCGGCTGAAACCCTGGAGTTCTTTCTGCAACAGGCTGCCCGGCTGGATTGCCCGGTAGTAGTATTGCCGGGCAATCATGACCTGTACCACGCGGAATCCCTGTACCGTCGGGCACCCTTTAACAACCCGCCGGCCAACTTTTTCTTGTTCACCGAACCGGCGGGGCAGACTATTGCCCTCCCCGCCTTGAACTTGGACTTGTGGGGGCGGGCAATGACCGAACACACCCCGCAGTTTCGGCCGCTGGCCGGAATGATGCCGCCCCGGCCGGGCCGTTGGCAAGTCGCCTTGGCCCACGGTCACTTTCACTTCCCGGAGGATACGGAACTGCGTTCCTCGCCTATTTATCCGGCGGAAGTGGCGGCGGCCCCTTGCGACTATCTGGCTCTGGGGCATTGGGAACGATTTATTGATGTATCCCAAGGGGATACCCGGGCGGTTTATTCCGGGTCGCCGCAAGGTTCCGCCCCGGACGCTAACAGCGTAGCCGTGGCCGTGGTGGACTTGACGCCGGGCCAAGGCGTCGGTGTCGGTCAGCAATCCTTTCCCATCCGGGCGTAACCAAATCCTTTGCCCATCCGAGGTTAAGCGATGAAACAGTTAAGTCGGGACCAGCGCATCTACTTTCTCGACCCGGCGGCGGAACCGGCCATTACCATTGACTCCGGCGAGGAGTTAATGGTGGAAACTTGGGACGCTTTTGAGGGGCTGCGCGACCCGGCAGCCCTGAATGCCAAGGCGTTGAAAGGCCCGGCGACCGGCCCCATCTATGTCAATGGCGCGGAACCGGGGGACGCCCTGAAAGTGGAGTTTATCAGCATCACCCCCAAGGAAGGGGCGGCGCACATGGTAATGCCGGGGCGCGGCTTTCTGGAGGAGGAGTTCACCGCGGGCTACCCCACGGTGATGGAGTTTGACGGCAGCCAGGTTGTCCTGCCCAGCGGCTTGCGGTTGGAAATGCAGCCCTCGATGGGATTGGTGGCGACTACGCCTACCTATGTGCAGAACACCGCCAGCGACAGCGGCCCCTACGGCGGCGACATTGATATGAAGGAACTGGTAGCCGGCAGCGTCATTTATATGCCGGTGTTCGTCCCCGGCGGGCTGCTGGCTTTAGGCGACTGCCACGCCGTCGTGGGCGATGGGGCGGTAGCCGGCACCGGCGCCGAATGTTCCGCGGACAGCCACCTCCGGGTAACGGTCGAGAAAGGTATGGGCATCGGCAGCCCCCGGGCTTTGACCCCGGAGCATTTTGTCGTCCTGTCCTACGGCGAGGAACTGGCCCCGGCAATGAAACAAGCAGTGCGGGATATGGTGGATTTTCTGGTACAAGAAAAGGGATTGCCGCCCTATGACGCCTATACTCTGTGCAGCCTGGCGGGGGATGTACGGGTATCCCGCACTTTCCGCCCGATCAGCCCGGTCAAGATGATGCTGTCCCTAGCGGCGTTGGAGCAGTTGGGGTAAGGCGGTAGCAGACCAGCAGCGAGTGAAAGCCGAAACCCTGATAGCTTTTACCCTTGCCGGCGCCGTTTGGCAGTGATTTCCTGATGCTCGTCGGCAGATACCAATTGCAAGCAGGCGTTTTTCTGGTGGAACTCTTGCCACTGTTCCTTGACGCTTTCCGGCAATTCCCAATTCGAGGAGACTTGGTCGTAGATCGGCGTGGGAGAAAACCCGATTTCTCTCTCAAATTGTTTAACTAGGGCCGCGAACCCGGGCGGTTGATGGTCAACCTCTCCGGTGCCGCCGTGGGCAGCTTTATAGGCGTCAACTTGGCACTTTATAGCGTGCCGGTAAGCCACCTCGCGCCGGTCGTTTTCGGCAGCTTGCGGCTGTTTAAAGAAATTGTGATGACTCGTCGGCCAATGCCTGCCGTCCCCGAAAACGCAGAACGAATACCATCCCCCGTTAAGGACTAAGTGGCGACACAACTGCCAACCCTCATTATACTCAGGATGGTATGTCATCAGCAGAGACAATCGACTGTGCTCCTCGTCAGTCAAAGGCAAATCCCCGCGCCGCAACAGGGATTTGCAATAATCCTTCGCTTCACCTACAGAAGGGAAATCGCCGACTGGCTTTTTAGGCATAAGGTATCCCTCACTTTGATTCAGGCTTTCAACAAATTATAACCGTATGATGTAGGCAGAGGTCAACGGTTTTACATAACCGAATAGCCGCCGTCCACCGTGATGACCGCCCCGGTAACATAGTCCGATGCCGGGGCCGCCAGGAAAATCGCCGCCCCCTGCAACTCCTCTGCTTTCCCCCAACGGCCGGTGGGAATGCGGCGGCCAATCATTTCGTACCGCTCCGGCTGATTGACCGGAATATCCGAGGTCAGGGTGGTCCTAAACCAGCCGGGCAGGATGGCGTTGGACTGGATATTGTCTTTAGCCCAAGCCACAGCCAGGCTTTTCGCCAGCTGCACCATCCCGCCCTTGCTGGCTGAATAGGGGGCGCCGCTGCCGCCGCCGCCAAAGAGGGAATACACCGAGCCGATGCCGATAATTTTTCCGCCGCCTTGGGCTTTCATCCAGGGATAAACGGCCTTGGCCGCCAGAAAAGCCGACCGCAGGTTCACATCCAAAATCGTATCCCATTCCTCGGTAGTAGTTTCCTCCGGGGACTTCCGCACCACCGTGCCGGCGTTGTTGACCAGGATGTCCACCCGGCCCAGGGCGTCCACCGTATCGGCTGCCATCCGTTGGATTTGGGCTTCATCGGTAACATCCACGCTCAAGCCGAGGGCGCGTACACCCCGGGCTTCCACTTCCGCCACCGCTTGGGCCGTCTTGGCGGCGTTGCGGGCGGCGATGACAATATCGGCCCCGGCGCCAGCCAAGCCTTTAGCCATCCCCAAGCCAATGCCGCCGTTGCCGCCGGTTACGATGGCTACCTTGCCGCTCAAATCAAAAAGCTGCGCCGCGTTCATCTATGCCTGCCTTTGCGAATTTTTCCGGTGGGGGTTACTTTAGCATATTCCGGGGCGGCGGGTTGCCGGTCTCCCTTTCTGATCCCGGTTCCGGGCTGACCCGCACCAGTTTCCACGCTCCGGCCGCGGACAAAGTGGGAAAAGGCAAGGGCGAGTCAATGGGCAGCACGGCGTAGTCAAAGCGGTACTTCCTTTGCAGCCTAAGCAACTCGGCTGCGGTAACGGCAAAGGGATACCCGGCGCCCTGCTCCCGGTCGTAAATGGCAAGGTAGCGCGTATGCCATTCTTTCAGCCCGGCATCCCGAAAGGGATAGGCTTTCCAGCCCAGTACCGGCGCCCTTTCCGCAAACAACCGCCAGTTGAGCCAATCGCCCCGCCAGGGGATGAGAAATACCGCATCCCGGTCGGTTTCCCGGCGGGCTATCGCCGCCAATCGGGTTGCCGGCGCATCCTCAAACCGCTGCTGGTAATCGGCCAGCGTCAACGCCGGTTGTGCGTTACGGACATAGCGGGATACTAAAGGGATTTCCGGCAGGATAGCAGAGCGTTCCAAAGCCAAAACCGTTACCGTCAGCAGCAAGACGCCGCCCAAGCCTCCCAGAACAACCGGTAGCCGCCGGGGAAACAAGGCAACCGACAAGACCAGTGCCAAGCCGACCAGGTTAAGGAGAAAATGGTGGGTATCCAGTTCCGGGCGCGCGCCGGCAATCAGCATCAAGGTAATTATTACGGTAATAACTACCGTTGCGGCGACAGTGGCAAAGCAAGGGCGGGAGCGCAACATTCGGCCGCTATCCCGCCGTCCCGTTGCGAACAGGATGGCCTGATACAGGAACAATGCCGGCGCGGCCACGGCACTGACTAGACCCAGCAGCGTCCAATGCCACTGCCGCCGCGCCAACTGCGCCGCTAACTGACCGGCAATCACTATCCACCCCAGCCAGGTAACATAAACCGCCATCCGAAAGAAAGCCGCTGTCGCCGCCCAGCGGTTGGGAATTACCTCGACAAAAAACCAACTGATTAGCATACCGGCCGGAACGACCAGGAATAGGGCGGCAATGGCTACAGCTTTGGCGCGTTGGCGTTGCCTTTGCCCGGTGTTGGCGGCGCGCCGGAACTCCGCCAAGGCAATAAAGGCCGCGCCCAGAAAGAACCCCGCCAATAGAAAATCGATCGCCGGCCAAGAACTGGGCAAGGTATGGTGGGGAATCCGCACATAGGAATAAATCTGAACGAACTCCCGGTTGGTAAGCAGCAGGTTGTCGGCGGTGTAAGCCAACGGGATAATCCAGAACATGATTACCGTCAGCCCCAAAATTGCCAGGGCAAGCCCCAAGTCCGGCGTCAGCAGCCGTTTCCGCCAGACCCCGGGAACGCCGCCGTTGGAGAATAAGCGGCGGGCTGCAACGGCTGCCATCCCCAAGACGGCTACTTCAACCCCCACCACGGGATGCAGCAGAATCGCCGGCAGGGAAATCAGAGCCGCGCCAACCGGTTCCCCCCGTATCCCTTTCCACAGGGTCAACAGCAACAGCGGCGCTGCCAGGAAATGGGGCAGCAATGCCGCCTCGCTCACCCGGGCCGGGTATGCCAGATGAAAGGGCGTCAGAGATAAGACCAGCACGGCGGCCAGCAGCCCGGCCACGGTCGAGCCGGTTAAATCCCGGGCGGCAAAGGCAGTTACCGCCGCCACGCTGATCTGAACCAGCAGGTAAAGGGTAAAGAACAGCAGGGGCAAGGGAACAACCGCGCCGGCGGCCGCCAGCAGTTTGGTGTAGTAAAACCGGGGGCCGAACCCGGATGCGCTGTTGACGAAAAAATCGTTGACCAGATAACCGGCATCCATTTCCCGAAAGATTAGAGCCAGTTGTTCCGGGTGATTGACGCCCCCGTATAAATAGCCGCTCAGCGCGGCCGACAGCAATCCGAAAAGCGCGGCGAACACCGCCAACCCCAACCCGGGGCGGCGGAAACAAACCTGATCCGGCCGGTCTCCCGGGCCGGCGCAAAGGGATTCTATGGGGCGTAACATCCTGCTCCCGGGGCGGTCGGCAACGGCAAAGGCCCAGCTTGTAAGTAGGGCGCAGCGGCCGGGCAACGCCTTGCATTATACTATGGGCCTTGGGCTAACCTTGACCCGGCCCTGCGTCCTCTAGCCGCGTCGCTCGGGAGTATAAAGCTGGCCCGGCCGAGTAACCGGCCGGCGGCTACGGCGCCACGGCAAACTCCGTTTCCCATACCGGCCCGGCTGGTGTGAACTGGCCGGTGCGGATGGCGGCAATGGGGTAGTCGGGCAGGGATATAGTTGCCAAGCACTTGCCGTCAAAATGCGCCCCGGCTTGGCTGAAGTCAAAATCCCGGTTGTCCACGCCCCACGGCTGCCGTTCCTCCGGCAAGTCCTTTCGGTTGGCGGGGACGATGTGCAGGAAAAAGCGGGCGGCCGTGTCCGTGGGGGCGCAGGGTTCTTTGGCGTAGGAAAGGGCATTGTCTTTGAGGTAGAAATCAAAGACATTGCTATGCGCCGGCTGCCCGGCGGTGATTGAGGGATAAAGCTCCCGGTACAAATCCTGCCGCAAGCTGATTTCCGTTTCCCACAGCCGCCCGTCAGCAGTGGATTGGCCGGTGCGGATGGCGGCAATAGGGTAGTCCGGCAGGGATACGGTTGCCAAGCACTTGCCGTCAAAGCGCGCTCCGGCCCGGCTGAAGTCAAAATCGAGGTTGTCCACACCCCATTGCCGCCGTTCCTCCGGCAAGTCCTTCCGGTTGGCGGGAACAATGTGCAGGAAAAAGCGGGCGGCCGTGTCCGCGGGAGCGCAGGGTTCTTTGGCGTAGGAAAGGGCATTGTCCTTGAGGTAGAAGTCAAAGACATTGCTATGCGCCGGCTGGACAGCGGTGATTGAGGGATAAAGCTCCCGGTACAAGTCTCGCCGCAAGCTGATTTCCGTTGCCCACAGCCGCCCGTCAGCAGTGGATTGGCCGGTGCGGATGGCGGCAATGGGGTAGTCGGGCAGGGATACGGCTACCAGACACTTGCCGTCAAAATGCGCTCCGGCTCGGCTGAAGTCAAAATCGAGGTTGTCCACGCCCCACTGCCGCCGTTCCTCCGGCAAGTCCTTCCGGTTGGCGGGGACAATGTGCAGGAAAAAGCGGGCGGCCGTATCTCCGGGAGCGCAGGATTCCCGAACATAAGCCAAGCTGCCCTCCTGGAGATACAGGTCAAAGTCAGCTCGGGCCTCGGGCGCAGTAGCAGTGATTTGCCGATGCCTTTCCCGCCAAGCGGCCAGCAGCTTCGGGTAAGTCCACTGCGTTTCCACACTCATTAGGGTGTTGTTATAAATCCGCAGGGCGCAGTGGGACGGCGCCGCTAACTCCCGCAACTTGCCGGTATCGGAATGAATGTAATAGTTCACCAGCGCAAAGTCCGTCTGACCATCCCGCTTCGCGCTCAGCAGTATCCGCTCCCGCTGCTCCGAGGGCAGAACCCGTCGTTGCCGGGCGAGGGGGCGAACCCGTCGTTGCCGGGCGGTATGCTCGCGGTGGTGTCCGAGGTCATATCCCGCGACTTCATCGCCCGCAACAGCAACATAGAGCGGCAAACCGGGATACTGTTCCAGCAGACACTCCAATCCTTCCCGGTCGACCAGCAGCCAATAGTCCATGTCGTAATGGGTACGCAGCTGCTCCGGGGTTTTCCGATCGACCAGAAAATTGAAATAGACCTGCTGGTGGGGATGCAGCTGCGCCATTTGGATAACTACCAATGCTAAACCAAAGCCGGCCAATCCATAGACCCCGGCCCGGCCGGGAATTGGACTGTTGCCCCGGGGAAACCGAAACCGGGACGCCAGCCAATGCAAGCCGAACACCGCGAACAGGCACAACGGCGCGTAGAGAAAATACATTATCCTCCAGCCGTTATAGAGGACTGAATTCAACGCAACGACTGCCGCAATGGGCAGGATAAAGCAAGCCAAGAGCAGGAACCCGAACCGTAATTTGGTATTGCGGAAAACAACGCCGGGATGAGCCAGTCCCCGCTGAACCAGGGCTGCCGCGCCAACACCCGCCAGCAGCAATATCGCCGGCGGGGTGGTAATGGCAATCCACTGCGGAATGTAGCGCCAAGGCAGCTGGTCCGAGCGGATTGACTCGCCTTGAAACAGCAGCCACCTTATTTTGGGAAAGGCGGCCATCTGTTGCAGCGCGTCGGCGAAATGCGCCAGCGGATCGCCCCAGAGATAGGGCCAAGTGGCATACAAGGTCAAGGCCGCCGCTAAGGCAAAAACTCCGCCGGTCAGCAGGATGTGTCTGCGCTCCGCCCAATCCCCGGCATAGAACAAATCCAAGCCCCGCATTGCCAGGGCCGCCGGGAAAAGCATCACTCCGATAACCCGGATGTTGGTCAGCAATCCAATGGCGACACCGCACAGGAGAAAAGCCGTTGCCGTATCCCGGCGCAAAGCCCGGTGCAGCAGATAAAGGGCAACCATAAACATCGCCAGAAAGGGTGCATCTTTTGAGTTAAAGAAGGAATGGGCATAGATCCGCGGGTGCAGCAGGAACAGCAACAGGGCAAAGACCGCCAGCAGCCGGCTGTGCAACAGCCGATAGACCAGCAGGTAACAGCAAAACCCGGCGACGATAAAGAACAGGTGGGTCAGGATATGGCGCAACAAGTAAAGGTCCCGGGTGTCCTGAGTCCCGATTTTGGCGGCGCCGCGTTGCGCAGCAGCCAACGCCGTTTCATAAGCGACGCCGTAGTTGCGGTGCCACCGGGAAAAGCGATCGCTAATCAGGACTTCCCGTTCGCCCAGGATATACTCCAAATTCACCCGACCCAAAGTCCGTTGGGTGTCGGTATCCAAGCCCACGCCGTAATCGTCCACCACCGCCAGCCCGGTCAGAGCAAACAGGGCGACGACCAGCAATCCCGGCCAATGGGCGCCCAACGCCGGCAATACGACGCCCCCGCATAATCGGGATAGCCGCAGCGATAGCCAGGTAAAGGGAGCAAGTTGGCGCAATCGGGAAATTAGCACGGCGGGATTGTAGCATAACCGCCCCGGTCAAGTTGACAGCCCCCAGCCGATATGATAAGTTTCCCCCGCTTAAATCCTGCCATCCCGTTGAGGTATTTTGATGGAATCCGCTACCCCTTTGCTGGTTATCCTGCCCCTGGTGGCCGGGGTCATTGCCCTGATTTTTGCGGCGATTATGGCTTACCGAGTGATTGGCGCCGACCGGGGCAATGCGCGAATGATTGAAATAGGCGACGCCATCCGCACCGGGGCGTCGGCTTTTTTGCGCCGGGAGTATCTTGCCCTGCTGCCCCTGGTTATCGTCGTCACCATCGTGCTGGCCGTGCTGGACTACACCCTCTTTACTCACAACTTGGGTGTGCCGGCCACCGCCATATCCTATGTAGTGGGGACTATCTGCTCCGGCTTGGCGGGTTTTGTGGGAATGAATGTGGCGGTACGAGCCAACATCCGCACTGCCGCCGCCGCCATGCGCGGGCTGAACCCGGCCCTCCGCATCGCCTTTTCCAGCGGCTCGGTAATGGGCATAACCGTGGTGGGCATCGGCTTGCTGGGCGTCAGCATTCTCTACCTGATTTTCCAGAACATCAGCGCGGTGGCCGGGTTTGGCTTCGGCGCCAGTTCCATTGCCCTCTTTGCCCGGGTCGGCGGCGGGATTTTCACCAAGGCCGCCGATGTGGGGTCGGACCTGGTGGGCAAAGTCGAAGCCGGCATCCCGGAGGATGACCCCCGCAATCCCGGCGTCATTGCCGACAATGTGGGCGACAATGTGGGCGATGTCGCCGGTATGGGCGCTGACCTGTTCGAGTCCTATGTAGGTAGCATCATCTCCGCCATTGCCCTGGTGGGCGCCGGCGCCCTCTTTGCAATGGAAGGCGCGCAGATGACCCAAGCCCTGTTCCCCCTGCTACTGGCTGGCGCCGGCATTATCGCCGCCATCCTGGGGACTTTCCTGGTGCGGAGCGGCGAGCAGGCCGACTTTGAGCGGCTGCTCTGGGCTTTGCGCTACGGCATATTCGCCGCCGGCGGCATCCTGATAATTTTCGCCGCCCTTTTGACCATCCTCGTAACCCAAAATTGGGCTTGGTTCGGCTGTGTCGTGGCCGGCTTGGTAGCGGGAACTATCATCGGCTTGGCTACCGAATACTATACTTCCTACAGCTACAAGCCGACCCAGCGGGTATCGGAATCCTCCCAAACCGGGGCGGCGACGGTCATCATCAGCGGCATTGCCACCGGGATGCTCAGCACCCTGATCCCGGTCATCTGCGTATCCATTGCCATCCTGCTGGCTTACTGGCTGGCCGGGTTCTACGGCGTGGCCTTGGCCGGCGTGGGCTTGCTCTCTACCTTGGGCATTACCCTGGCTACCGACGCCTACGGCCCGGTGGCCGACAACGCCGGCGGCATTGCCGAGCAAGCCCAACTGGAGCCGCAGGTGCGGGAGCGCACTGATGCTCTGGACGCTTTGGGCAACACCACCGCCGCCACCGGCAAGGGCTTTGCCATCGGCTCGGCGGCTCTGACCGCCCTAGCTCTATTGGCGGCCTATTCGGTCAGCACCGGGCTGATTACCCTGGAGAACGGCCGTTTGGCGGGCGGCAGCGGCATCAACCTGCTGCAACCGCAAATTCTGGTGGGCGTGGTCGTCGGCGCGATGCTGCCTTTCATCTTTTCCGCGCTGACCATGCAAGCGGTTGGACGGGCGGCCCAAGGCATCGTTGACGAAGTGCGGCGGCAGTTCCGGGAAATTCCCGGCTTGTTGGAGGGCGCGGCTGACGCCAAGCCGGACTCGGCCCGCTGTGTGGACATCAGCACCCGGGGCGCACTGCGGGAAATGATTTTGCCCGGCTTGATGGCGGTCGTTGCGCCGCTGGCTACCGGCTTTATCCTGGGGCAGGCGGCCTTGGGCGGGCTGCTGATTGGCGCTATCGCCGCCGGGTTTATGCTGGCGATAATGATGGCCAGCGCCGGCGGCACTTGGGACAACGCCAAAAAGTATGTGGAGTTGGGCAACTTCGGCGGCAAGGGATCCGAGGCCCACAAGGCGGCCGTCGAGGGCGATGTAGTTGGCGACCCTTTCAAGGACACTTCCGGCCCGTCCCTCAACATCCTGCTGAAACTGATGGCCATAGTGTCCCTGGTCTTTGCCCCGGTATTCGGCTCCGGCCTGATTAGCCTGTAAGCCCTTTCCCCGGCACCTGGGGATGGATCCGAGTAAGAATTAGCCGGCTATATTGGATTTGATTGACCGCTTACTGGATGAACCGGAAAGCCAAATCAAAAAATCCGGCATAGCCGGTTAAACTTGGCTAACCTGCTCCAAATCCACCAGTTCCACCGCCACCGCCCGCCCGTCAATTTGCAATCGGGCGACAGTTCCCAGACTGCCCGGTCGATGCCGCCGGCCGGGGTAAGTGGGGCTGCCCGGGTTAATCAGCAGGACGCCATCCCACCAGCAGACCAGTTCCTCGTGGGTATCCCCAAAGATCACTACATCCACCCCTTGCCCGAACTTGCGGGCCATTAAATCGGCCGCCCGGCCCGGCGGGAAAATCAGCCCGCTGCCCTCCGGCGTAGTGGCAATGCGCGGCGTCGGCCACTGTATATCGTGAACCATCCCGATATTCACCTGCTCCACCGTTACTACCCGGGTCGTCGTCGCCAACCGCTCCCCCGGTTCCAGCGGATCCTCGTAGCCGCGCACCGCCCGTACCGGAGCGACAGTTTCCAGATAATCCAGAACGCCCAGGCACTCCAGGTCGCCGCAGTGGAGAATCAAGTCAACCCCGGCCAAAGCCGCCAGCGCGGCCGCCGGTAAATCCCGGCCGCTGCCGGCCGAATGAGTGTCGGAAATCAGCCCTACTTGCCGCATCGGTTAGTTGCGATTCTCCCACAGGGTAAAGTAATCCGGGGAATCGTCCCGCATTGCCGCGGTCAATTCCTGCTGGCTGAGCTTTTCCAGTTCGGCGTTCTCCTCCGCGACCAGCCGGGACAACACCCCTTCCCATTCGGCCAAGTAAGGGTCGCCGGGTTCGGCCCGCAGCAGTTCCCGCAGGCTGTTCAGCAGCCGTTCCGAGTGCATCGCCAAGGCGCCGCCGCTGATGATGAACACCACTACCGTGGGCCAATCGTCATCGCTTTCCGGCGGCGGCACTTCCAGCCGATCCATAATTGACGACATTGCCACGCCGCGGATGATTTCCTCCAACCGCAGCGGCAGGTTTATCAGATGGGCAAAGGGAAAGCCGCCGCTGTCCCGGATGGCCCCGGCAAACTCCCTTTCCAGGAAGTTGAAAAACCGCTCCTGAAAAACCTCGTCGGTATGCAGCAGGACAACTTTAGGCAACAAGTCATCCCGCAAATCCACCGCCAGAAACTCCGGCAAGTGGGGAAAGATGTAAAGCAGCAAATCCGGGCGTTCCCCGTCCGGCAGCTGCCCGTAAATGGGCTCCTCAAGCAACGCTATTCTCCAATGGCCCGGCGGCCGGCAAGGTTAAAGCAGGGCGATAATGTCCTCTAATTGGCGGCAAATCCAGTGATTGTTGTCCTCCCGGCGCACCGTTTCCGACAGGATAGCGGCCCGCCGCTGCCGTTCCTCCGGGGACATCAGCAGGGCTTGGTACAGAGCTTGCATCGTGTCCCCTCCAGGTCAGCCGGGGCCACTGGCAAAGCCCCCGCCCGCAACTGCGGGTAAGCCCCGCTGCTTTCGGAAAGAATCAATACCCCGTCCCGCGCATTGACCATCGGCCCTTCCTTGGCCACTACATTCATCCCTTCCATAATGGTGTTGACCAGCAAGACATCATACAATTTCAGCCCGGCGATGGCTTGGGTGTAGTTATTTTGGTATTCTCAACACGTGTTGGCATTGCTAAAAACGGCCTTGTCGGAGCCAAAGCAGTGCCAGAGAATCAATAGGAATCCCCTTCTTGGTCGGGGCGATTTCCCCTTGTTTTGACTTATGCCAACACGTGTTGAGAATACCGTTATTTTCCATAAAAATGGTGATGGGCTGCCATTCCGCCGTGCCGTAGTCCCGGTTTATCTGCGCCACGGTCTGCTTGATTTCCTCCAGATAACGCTGATACTGCCGGATATGGGTCCGGGATGGCGCGAGAAAAGCCAGAAAGTTCACCCGGCCGCGCAATTCCGGGTGCCGGGATAACAGCAGTTCATAAGCGCGAAAACCCCGCACTACATTTTTGTTAGGCTCCGCCCGGTCGATGCGGACAATCAAAGAACCGGGATAAGCCGCCCGCAGCCGCTCCGCATATTCCACAGCCCGGGACGATGCGGCAATGCGGCGCACTTCCCCGGTGTTAATAGATACCGGATAAACCCGAACCCGGGTAGCCTGCCCATTGCAATACACCAATCCCTCCGCCCGGTCCACGACCGCCGCCGGCAGCAACTCCTCGACCGTATCCAGAAAGCTCCGCCGGTCTTGCGGCGTCTGAAAGCCCACTAAATCGGCGCAGCACAGGGATTCGCAGATTTGCCGGCTGATGTAAGACGGTAGCAACTGCCAGTAGCGCGGCCCCGGCCAGGGAATATGGACATAATGTTGGATAATCGCGTCCGGAATTTCCTGCCGCACATACTGCGGCAGCAGGTAGAGATGATAGTCCTGCCCGATAACCACCGGCGGCCGTTCATTCTGCCCGGCTTGCTCAACCACCTGCCGGGCAAAGGCTTGATTGACCGGTACATACCCATTCTGCCAAGCATCGTGAACGGCGGCGTCCACACTGGGGTTATAGGGCGGATTCCACAAATAGTGCTGCAAAAACCAGAGCAGCGGGTTGCAAAGGATGTTGTAATGCTTGTGATAAACCCGCCGCGGCGTAACCACATAGCGCAGGTTTATCCGCTGACCGGGCAAAGGGGATAAATACGGCGCATCGCCAACCGCCACCCGTCGGTCGGCTTCGCCCATGGCGCTGCCAATCCAGGTAAAGGGAACCGCCTGCGCCAAGCCGTTAAGGGCGGTTATGATGCCGCCGCTGCCGCGCCGGGCCTCCGGCCGGCCCTCGGGCGTCAGATAGTGTTCCACCGGGCCCCGGTTGCTGCACAGGATAAGCGAGCGGCGGCTCAACAGGTTCTCGCCCAGCTGCTTCAACTCAGCCATCGCCGGCTCCACCGGGACTTTCCTTTTCCAGATTAGGGTAAGGCATTGCCCTTGTCAAGCAAAAGAACGGCCGCCGGCGGCCAGTTGCGCCACGGCCGCCGCCGTTTGTCCCAAGTCCGGAACTGCAATATCCGACTGGCTATCGGGGTCAGCGGAGTCGCTGCTTTCGTAAAAACCCTCAATCCACACGGTTTTAAGGCCGCACCGCCGCGCCCCCAGCACATCGGTAATCGGATGGTCGCCAATATGAATGGCTTGCGCCGGAACTGCCTCCAAGGCGCGCAGGGTCATCAGGAAAATCTCCGGGGCCGGTTTGGCGACCTTTACCTCATCGGAAAAAGTCAGCGTATCGAAATAATCCAACAATCCGTGCTGCGCCATAAAGCGGCGGAATGCCACCCCCGGCGTCATTCCGGTATTGGAAATCAGCCCCAAGCGCAAGCCCATAGCCTTGACCTGCCGCAATACCGCTATCCCTTCCGGGTGCGGCCGCGGCGGATACCCGAAAAAGGCATCGCTGTAGGCGGCGGCAATTTCCTGAAAAACCGCCGCCGGCAACTGCTCCGCCAAGCCGGGGCGAATGCCGTTGACAAACAACGCCACCTGCTCCGGAAAGCTGATGTCGATTAAGCCCTCCCGGATTTCCTGGCAGCGGCGGGCGCAGTTCTGATAAGCCGCCTCGATGACTTCCCGGCTGTGGAGTTCCCCGGCTTTCCGCAGGGCTTCCTGCGCGCCGTTCAGCCGGGCTTGGGTGCGGACGCGCCCCACTTCCGGGTTATCCAGCAGCAGGGTTTGCCACAGGTCAAAGGTAACGGCGGTTATGGCGGCCAAGGCGGCTTGCTCCGGGTCAGATAGCGGCAGTCGGGATGATTGTTTCGCTCCCTTGCAATTTTACACTAAATCGGCGGGCGGCGGTTATGCCAGTCGGTAGCCTGTTCGTAGGCGTGGGCCGCCTGCAAAACCGTGGTCTCGGCAAAGGGTTTCCCGGCCAGTTGCAAGCCGATGGGCATTCCGCTTTGGGAGAAACCGCAGGGCAGGGAGATAGCCGGCACGCCGCTGATGTTGTAGGGGCGGGTGTATTGCGTCAAGGCCGCCGTGGTGCCAACCTGTTGCCCGTCAATATCCACTTCCGTTGCCAATATCGGCGGAGCGGTTATCGGTTCCGCCGGCCCGGCCAGCAGGTCAACCTCCCGGAACACGGCGGCCATTTCCCGATTGAACTTGGCTCGCCCCTGCTGCGCTTTCAGGTAATCGGCGGCGCTAACGAATAAGCCGGCTTCCAGGCGCAGCCGCACCGCCGAGTCGAGCTTATCCCCGTCTTTAGCCAGCAATTCCCGGTGATACGCCGCCGCCTCAGCCATCAGAATAGTCCCGGAAATGGCTTGGGAATCCGGAAACATTGGCAAGGAAACTTCAGTAACCGCTGCCCCCAACTGTTCCAGTAAGGCAATGGCCGCCCGCACCCCTTGGGCTACTTCGGTATCCAAGGGAGCGTCAAAGTATTCCCGGGGAACGCCAATGCGGATACCTTGAACCGAACCGGTCAGGGCGGCGGTGTAATCCGGAATGGCTACTTCCGCCGCTGCCGGGTCTTGGGCGTCATAGCCGGCAATAACCTGCATCGTCAGCGCAGCATCCGCTACCGTCCGCACCATCGGCCCCGGATGGTCCAGACACCAGGACAAAGGCGTCAAACCGGCCCGGCTGACCAGCCCATAGGTAGGTTTAAGGCCGACAATGCCGCACAAAGCCGCCGGTATCCGCACCGACCCGCCGGTGTCGCTGCCCATCGTAATGGTGCATTGCCCGGCCGCCGCCGCTGAACCGGAGCCGCCGCTGGAACCGCCGGTAATCATTTCCGGGTTCCAGGGATTGTGCATATGTCCGTAGTCAAAGTTCTCCCCGGTGGGGCCATAGGCAAACTGGTGCATATTCAGCTTGCCCAGCAGGATCGCCCCGGCTTGCTGAAACCGGGCGGCCACGGTGCAATCCTGCGGCGGAATGTAGGTGTCAAAAAGCCGCGACCCGGAAGTGGTGCGAACCCCGGCGGTGTTGAACAAGTCTTTCAGCCCCACCGGGATACCGTGCAGCGGCCCCCGATAATTGCCGCTCTGAATCTGCGCCTCCGCCCGCTGGGCCGCCGCCCGGGCGTGTTCCGGCAGCAGGGTAATAAAGGAATTGAGCGTCGGTTCGGTAGCGTCAATGCGGGCCAAGTGGGCGTCAATGACTTCCACCGGGGAAACTTCCTTGCCGCCGATCAGCCGGGAAAGCTCCCCGGCGCTCAAGTAACATAGTTCCAGGGCGTCCATCGCTTTCACCTACTCCTGAAAGGGTTGCGCCGGGCGAAACGCCGCATCCGGCTCCATCCCGGCCACATCAATTTGCGCCAACCGTGCCATTCCGGCCAAAGAGTTCCGCGCATAAGGATAAAGTTCCTCCAGGTGCGGGTCAGCCAAGTCCAGCCCGGCGGCTTGGGCCAGATAGTCAAAGGCTTCGCGGGTCAAAAGATTTTCCTCAGGCATAGCAGCCACCTCGCAAGGCAGGTTTCGCCGGCTATTATCAACCTAATGGGCTAGTCTGGCAAATCCCGATGGGAAACGGCAAGTCCCGCTACTGATATAATTCCCCGGCGGCCGGCACCGACCACACCGCCGCCTTCGGAGCTATGCCCTTGTCCTGTCCCCACTGCCACGCCCTGGCCAACCCCGCCGACCGCTTCTGCGTAACCTGCGGCCGTCCCTTGACCGCAACCGCCGCCCTTAACCCGGCGCCGCCGGCCGCCGACATTGGACTGCCTACGGTTCACTGGCGCGGCGGGCAAGTGGCAATGTCCATCCTGATTGTGGGCATGGCATTTCTGTTCATCAGCGCCTTATCCCTGCTGCTGGAGCCGCTGGACTATGGATTGGCTTTAGCCGCCTGGGTTGGCAGCCATGCTATTGGAATGGTCATACTGGCGGCGGTCTGGCTGCTGGGCAACGACCGCGGCCGGGTATCCCTGATTGCCTTAGCCGCCGAATTGGGCTTGACCCGCCCCCGTACTTCCTGGCTTTACGCCGGGTTCTTGGCGGTGTTGGCAACCGGCATCAGCCTGGGGCTGACCGCCTTGTACGGCTGGGCAGTAGCCCTGTTGACTGCGGTAACGCCGCTAGATATTCAACTGCTGCTGCCGCCGGACATCGCGGGGGAAATCCTTTTCCCCGGCCCGGCCGCCTTGCTGACCTGCGAAGCCCTGGCCGGGTGGACGGCGTTCACGGAGGAGCTATTCTTTCGCGGCTTTGTATTCGCCGGCTTGATTCCCCGTTGGGGGATAAAACGGGCGGCCGTATTCAGCGCGCTGATTTTCTCCCTCTTTCACCTGTACCCCGGCGTACTGCTCCCCATATTTTTCACCGGCCTGCTCCTGGCGGGCTTGTACCGCTTGACCGGCTCCCTATGGCCGCCCATCCTGGCCCACGCCGGGCAAAACGCCGTGGCCCTGGCGGCCATAGGGCTTGGTAGCTAGACAACCGGACGCCGGTAGGCTAAAGTTACCCTTTATTATCTCCCCGACAATACTGGTTTGAGAGGTATTGGGTTGGTTCAGGCAAATTTGCCTGCGGGCTATACGCAGCACCGGGATATTTTCCAGCGTTTGCGCGCCGGGCTGAACAATAACCCGGAAGTTCTGGACGAACTGCTGCGGGCCTTGGGCTTGCTGATTAGTGAGTACGATACCAGAATCCGGGAAAACCGCTTTCTCGTTGGTGGCGTTACCGAGATTATCTTGGTAGCTACGATGCGTTGCGTCGGGATTGATAATGCCCAAGCACGTGGCCTGGATTTGGATGGCGAGGATATTGTTGTTGACGGGCATCAAATATCCGTCAAGTCGTCGTGGACGGGTAGGCGTGATGGGATACGGCTGATTAATGCCCTTGGCGACGCTGACCAAAGGGTATGGGAAACGCCGACGATTTTCATCTTGGCAAATCGGGGCATCGGTTACGCCGATCCTGGTTTGTTACCCGGTGCTACGAATTCAACCAGAGATGCATTGGTGTTGCCGCGGGGGCCTTTGGACAATTTGCACGACACCCAACCGCAATGGTTCTTAGAGTGCCTAGTGCCAACAAAGCCCCAGAACCCCCAGCGGCGGCGAACTGCCAGTGAGGATGTGGCTCCTGCAATCCTAAATCGTCAATCTGATGCGGGGCAAGATATGTTTCCTGCCCTACGCCGGTCGCTCCATTAGGCGGCGTTGACCGGCATTTTCAGTTTCCAGGTCGCTCTGCCGGTACTTGGTAGTTACCTGTCCGAGGGATACTTTCCCGAACTTGGCAATCAATTGCTCCTCTCGCAAATGCAGCGGTTCCTCTAGGCGGGATTGGGCATAGTCAATATACTGCTGCCGGGTGTCATAACCAACGGCGCGGCGGCCTAATGCGGCAGCAACCTTGGTGGTCTGTCCCGAACCTACGAAGGGGTCAAGCACCGTATCCCCTCGATAGGAATACAAGCTTATCAATCGATAAGGTATTTCCTCCGGGTAAGGGCAGGGGTGTTCAATGGTATGCGGCGGGACTGGAGCAATATGCCAAATGTTATTGGCAATGTCCATCTTGAAAACGTCGTTGATGGGAAAGCGGCTCTCCTCTCGGCTGCCATTGGCCCGGCGGTAAATCTTTTCACCGGGCTTGCGGAAAAGCAGGATATACTCCGTCATAATGTTGGGATAGAAATAGCCCGGATAGGGCTTCTGAATGGCGGAGCCGGCCCGCTTGACCCCGGCGGTAGTCTTGTGCCAGATGATGTCCTGATGGAACTCCCAGCCGGCCGCCATCAGACGATGGGTCAAGTCAAACGGCGCGGGGATATGCTTGCCCTCCAGCAGGACGGTGCCGATAATGATGGCGCAAAAACCGCCGGGTTTGGTAACCCGAAAGACTTCGTGGAAAATCCGGGCCATCAGGTCCAGATATTCTGCGTAATCGTCAAAGCCCTCGTTGTAGCGGCGGGTGCGGTACCACTCGTTACTGTCGCCCTCGGTGTGGACATCGTAGTCAATGGCGTTCCAGTAGGGCGGCGAAGTAACCGTCAAAGCTACGGATTCGGAGAAAATCTCCGCCATCCGCTCGCTGCTACGGCAGTAAAATTGAGAAGTCAGGTCGAGTGTGGTACTTTCGGTGGTAGGCATTGACCGCTCCTCAGTTGGTCAGTTTGCTGCACGGGAAATATGGTAGCAGGCTCTATCGTATTGTCAACCGGCAGTGAAAGAAATCGAGCCATTCCATTGCCATACCATCGATTCGGCATTACAATAACCTTGCCTTTCCCGCCCCTGAAATCGGGAAAGGGTTTCCAACCTGCCACACAACCCAAGCGCAGCCAAGAATGAACCGAGACCGCATCAAAGAAAAATTCGCCGCCCTCCGCCAGGAACAGCGGACGGGATTGATTGTCTATCTGGCTACCGGCAGCCCCGACTTGGCGGCCACCCGGGAGCTGATACCGGCCTTGTCCGCCGCCGGCGCCGACGCCATCGAAATCTCCATACCCTTCAGCGACCCGGTAGCCGACGGAGCCGTCATTCAGGAAGCCAGTTTCCGCGCCCTGGAAAAAGGCGTAACCCCCGACGACTGCCTCGCCACGGTAGCGGCTGTGCGGCAGCAAATCCCGGATACGCCGCTGATTGTAATGACCTACTACAATCTCCTGTTCAACTACGGACTGGAACCCTTTGCCGACCGCGCGGCCGAGTGCGGCGTCGACGGCCTTATCGTCGTGGACTTGCCGGTGCCGGAAGCCGAACCCTTGACCCGGCACTGCGCCGCCCATAACATCCACATCATCCCCCTGCTGGCGCCCACCAGCGCCGACGCCAGCATCCAAGCCGCCGCCCAAGCCGCCACCGGCTTTATCTACTGCGTCAGCCTGCCCGGAGTAACCGGCGCGCGGGAACAGGTGTCCGAACTCGGCTTGGAACTGACCCAACGAGTGCGCGCCTATACCGATATTCCCTTAGCCCTCGGCTTTGGCATTTCCCGCCGGGAACACGTGGAAACCGTCGGTCAGTGGGCTGACGCCGCCGCAGTGGGTAGCGCCTTGGTGCGGACAGTGCTAGAATCCCCCCGCGACCAGGTGGTAGCCCAAGCCAGTAAATTGGTTGCGGAACTGGCCGGGCGCAATCAACCGCCGCCGGGAGGCACTGCGCGATGACCGTTTGCCGGGGATTAAGGGGGGCCACGGTAGCCGACACCAACACGCCGGAAGCCATCTACGCCGCCACCCGGGAAATGCTGTCCCGGCTCATTGATGCCAACGGCATTGTCGAGCGGGATTTGGCCATGGCGTATTTCACCGTTACCCCAGACCTGAACGCCGCCTTTCCCGCCGCCGCCGCCCGGCAGTTGGGCTGGAACAACACCGCCCTGATGTGCGCCACCGAAATACCCGTCCCGGACGCCCTGCCCCGCTGCATCCGCGTCCTCATCCTGCTTAACACCGACCGGGAACCCCACGAGTTGACGAATATCTATCTGAACGGCGCCGAAGTCCTGCGACTTCCGGGCGTGGCGGCGGTTTGATGTCCACCCTGCCCCTTCAGCCCGGCCCGGCCGGGAAAAGCGAAGCCCTGGCTTTTTACCGCCGGGTCTATTACGGCCGCCGGGCCGTATGTATTTTTTCCTTTTCCATTCCCACCGTCCCCCGGGTTTCCCTGCGGATACCCGACTTAACATAACGGCGCATTCCCGAAACGCGAAAGGTGGCAAACGATGATTGTAGTAATGTCCAAAGACAGCTCCCCGGAGCAGCAGGCCGTGGTGACGGCCCGCATTGAGAACCGGCCCGGCTTGACCGCCCAGGTCTCCGAAGGCGTCGAGCGGGTAGTGGTCGGCGTCCTGGGCTCCGTCCCCCCGGAACTGTACGACGAAATGGCCCTCCTGCCCGGCGTCTCCGAAGTCGTCCGCATTTCCAAGCCCTACAAAATGGCCAGCCGGGAGTTCCACCCGGACAACTCCGTGGTGATGGTCGGCAATGTCGCCGTCGGCGGCCCCGAACCGGTCGTAATGGCCGGCCCCTGCTCCGTCGAAAATGAGGAGCAGATGGTCAGCACCGCCAAGGCCGTCCAGGCCGCCGGCGCCAAAGTGCTGCGCGGCGGCGCTTACAAGCCGCGCACTTCCCCCTACAGCTTCCGGGGTATGGGCATTGACGGCTTGAAACTCCTCAACATCGCCAAGCAGGAAACCGGCTTGCCCATCATCACCGAAGTGATGACCCCCGCCGATGTCGACACCGTGGCCCGCTACTCCGATGTCCTCCAAGTGGGCGCCCGCAATATGCAGAACTACAACCTGCTCGACGCTGTGGGCGAAACCCGGATGCCGGTAATGGTCAAGCGCGGCCTCGCCGCTTCCTACGAGGAGTGGCTCCTGGCCGCCGAGTATGTAATGGCCGGCGGCAACAACAATGTGATGCTTTGCGAACGCGGCATCCGCGCCTTCGAGAGCTTCACCCGCTTCACTATGGATGTGGCCGCCATTCCGGTAATTCAGCGGCTCAGCCACCTGCCCATCGTCGGCGACCCCAGCCACAGCACCGGCCATTGGTACTTGGTAACTCCGGTCGCCTTGGCCGCCATCGCCGCCGGCGCCCACGGCCTGCTCATCGAAGTTCACCCCAACCCGGACTTGGCAATGTGCGACGGCGCCCAGTCCCTGACCTTCGAGAACTTCGACAAGCTGATGACCCAGGTGCGCGCCGTCAACAGCTCCCTGGCGGAAACCCCGGCCTGAGCTTGCCGCCGGCCCAGGCCCGGCAACTTCCTGACCCCTTCGGCGGGGCTACCGGTATCCATCGCGATACCGGCCCCGCCCTTACCTTATGGGCTTGACGGCAATTGATTTTGCCGTTGCTATAGTTCATAATTGTTTGTGATATAGTACCCCCCCAAAGTAGCCGCTCCCATCCGGCTACCGCTTGTTTCCCCCGGGAGGGCGTCCAATGTTTCCGCAAATAACCCTGACTTCCCTGACCCGCTCCGATGTCGCGCGGCTCGCCCAATGGCTCAGCGACGCCGAAGTCAATACCTACTGGTACGGCGTCGGCGAGGACGGGCAGCCCCTCCATATCGGCTACTCCCCGGCCCAACTGCTGGCGACCCCGGATGCCGAATGGGACGAAACCCTCCACGCGGACGACCGCAAGATTTACCCGGTCTATGCCGACCCCGGCGACCACATCGGCGAGGGCCAGCTGCTGATTGAGTGGCCGCTCCTCGAAGCCCAACTGTTCCTGCTCATCGGCCGCAAAGACCTGTGGCATCACCACTACGGCACGGCGGCGATGGTAGCTCTGCTTGACGCCGCCTTTAATACCTACGAACTGCACCGGGTCTGGGTCGATGTCCCGGAATACAACGAACACGCCCTGCAAATGTGCCGCCACTTGGGCTTTGTCCTCGAAGGCCACTTCCGCAAAACCCACCGCAAAGGCGACAACTGGTACGATTCCTTTGCTATGGGCTTGCTCGCCGACGAATACGCCCGCCGCCGGGAACGCCTGCTCAGCAGCGGCCTGTAACCGGGCTATGCCGTCCGGGAAAGCCCCTAAAACCGGGTAACGCCGCCCTGGAAAATCTGTCGAGGTGGAAAATGCCGGTAATTACCATCAACGGCCCCATTGGCAGCGGCAACTTCGATGTCGGCCAGCTGGTCGCCCAGCGGCTCGGCATCAACTACGTCGACCGGATGGTCTTGGCCCAGGCCGCCCGCCGCGTCGGCGCCCCGGTCGGCAGCCTGATGGAAAAAGAGCAGCGCGTCATCCGCTTCGGCGAGCGGCTCAGCCGCTTTATGCAGACGATGCTCGAGCGTTCCGCCATTTCCGGCGTGGGCAGCGAACCCTACTTCGGCCACGGCACCGAAATGCTGCCGGCGGAAACCTACACCGAACTTATCGGCGACTCCCCCTCCGCCAATCAGACCGTCAACGATAAGGCATTCATCGAAGCCACCAGCGCCGTCATCCGGGAACTGGCCGGCAATGGCGATGTCGTCATCATCGGCCGCGGCGCCAACCGCATCCTGTCCGACTTTCCCGGCGTCCTCCATGTCGCGATGTTGGCTCCCCTGGAAATGCGGATTGATAACATTATGGCCCGGGAACACTACACCCGGCCCGAAGCCGCCAAGTTCGTCGCCGAACTCGAGGAAGCCCGCATTGCCTTTTTCCGCAAGTTTTTCAAGGTTCACCCCAATGACCCGGAACTGTACCATCTGATACTGAACGCCGGCAAAATCCGCCACGAAACCGCCGCCCAGATGATTGTCCACGCCGTCGAAGACCTCGCCCGCGCTCCCCAAGAGCAGCCGGCCTAGTCCCGGCCGCCGGTAGCAAACCCCTTGCTTCCCTTTGCTGATGCCGACGCCATCCGGCGCGGCCGGCCGCTGGTCAACAACCTGCTCTTGGCATTGAACGCCCTGGTCTTTCTGTACCAACTGACTTTAGGCGGCCTTGCCTTTCTCTTTGGCGGCGACAGCCTCGAGCTAACCCGCTTCTTTCTCACTCGGGGTTTCATCCCCCGGGAACTCACTGAGGGACAGGCTTACCAATCCTTCCTGGCTCCGGGCGACATTGCCACTCCCCTGCCTACATGGACGACTATTTTCACCGCAATGTTCATTCACGGCGGCTTGCTCCACCTCGCTGGCAACCTGATGTTCCTCTGGGTATTCGGCCGCAGCATCGAGGAGCGGTTGGGGCATATCAAATACCTGCTATTTTACTTAGCCACCGGCGTCGTCGCCGCCCTGACCCACTGGTTCATTGACCAAACCTCCACCATCCCGATGGTCGGGGCGAGCGGCGCCATTGCCGGCGTAATGGGCGCATATCTGCTGCTCTACCCCCGCCACCGCATCAACACCCTGATAATTTTCTTTTTCGTCACCGTCGTGCAGGTTTCGGCAACCCTGCTCTTGGGCCTTTGGTTTCTCTGGCAGCTGATTCAAGGCATCTTGTCCATTGGCGTCTCCGGGCAGGTCAGCGTAGCTTTCTGGGCCCATATCGGCGGTTTTGTCGCCGGAGCCGCCGTCATTGCCGCTTGGAAACTGCTTACCGGCCAACCCCTGCGCCCGCCGCGGCCCCTATCCCGGCCGCCCACTAAATACTGGCGCGGCCGCCCGTTGGATTAACGGCGGATTAGCGGCCGCCGCCCGGGTTAAATCTATGTTAGAATTAACCGGAAACATCCCTACCCTTTGCATATTGTGCTACTATGTTGCGGAGACTTTAAGCAATGTTTCCGCCAATTCTCACCGTGGGAGGAGTATATGCTCGACTACAAGCCCAACATCGTTCTTTCCAATCAGGAATACAATGTAGTAGGCACCCGCCCGGTGCGGCCCGATGGCGCCGACAAAGTTACCGGCAAAGCCCACTACAGCGCGGACATCAACCTGCCCGGCCTCCTTTACGGCAAGGTTCTCCGCAGCCCCCCACGCCCACGCCCGCATCAAGTCCATTGACACCAGCCGGGCCGCCGCCCATCCCGGCGTCCGCGCCGTGGTCACCGCCGCCGACATCCAGCAGCCCTCCGGCCGCGCCTCCGAACTGGCCGAGGGCGCGATGGTCAACTACAAGTTCCTCAGCAACAACGTCCTCGCTGACGGCAAAGCCCTCTACAAAGGCCACGCCATCGCCGCCGTAGCCGCCGCCAGCGCCCACGCCGCCGAGGAAGCCCTGAAACTCATCCAAGTGGACTACGAAGTCCTGCTCCCGGTAATGGACGCCAAAGCCGCCATGCAGCCCGACGCCCCCCTGGTTCACGAGCGGCTGGCTGGTATGACCACCGCCTCCATCCGCGCCGGCGGCGTCCTGGACGACGACGACCCCCAGAACGGCACCAACATTGCCAATCACTTCGAGTTCAAGTTGGGCGACCTCGACCAAGGTTTCCAGGATGCCGATGTCATCGTCGAAAAGGAAACCGCTACCGTCGCCGTCCATCAGGGCTACATCGAACCCCACTGCGGCACTGCCCAATGGCACGAGGACGGCAGCCTGACCATCTGGTCCAGCAGCCAAGGCCAGTTTATGGTGCGGGACTACACCGCCCGCTTGGTGGGCATTCCCGTCTCCAAAGTCAAAGCCATTCCGATGGAAATCGGCGGCGGCTTCGGCGCCAAACTGACCGTCTATATGGAACCGGTGGCCGCCCTCTTGGCCCGCAAAGCCGGCGCCCCGGTGAAAATGTCCATGAGCCGCACCGAAGTTTTCGAGGCTACCGGCCCCACTTCCGGCACCTGTATCAAGGTGAAACTCGGCGCGACCCGGGCCGGCCGCATCACCGCCGCCGCCGCTACTCTGATTTTCGAGGCCGGCGCTTTCCCCGGTTCCCCGGTACCCGGCGGCGCCCCAATGTATGATGTCCGCCTACGACATCCCCAACGCCTACATCGAAGGCTACGATGTGGTCGTCAACCGCCCCAAAACCTCCGCCTACCGCGCCCCCGGTTCCCCGGCCGCCGCCTTCGCTCTGGAAACCGCCATCGACGAAATCTGCGAAAAAATCGCCATGGATCCCATCGACTTTCGCCTGCTCAACAGCTCCAAAGAGGGCGTCCGCCGCGCCACCGGCCCGCTGATGCCCAAAGTCGGCTTCGTCGAAACCCTCGAAGCGGCCAAAGCCCATCCCCATTGGTCCGCTCCCCTGAACGGCCCCTACCGCGGCCGCGGCGTCGCCAGCGGCTTTTGGGGCAACAACACCGGCCCCTCCAGCGCCGTAGCCCTGGTGCAGCCCGATGGCACCGTCAGCCTCACCGAAGGCTCCCCGGACATCGGCGGCACCCGCGCCTCCGTAGCCCAGCAGCTGGCTGAAGTCCTCGGCATCGCCGTCGAGGATGTCAACCCGCAGATTGCCGACACCGACTCCATCGGCTTCACTTCCAACACCGGCGGCAGCGGCGTCACCTTCAAGACCGGCTTGGCGGCCTACACCGCCGCCCAGGACATCAAGCAGCAGATGATTGAGCGCGCCGCCAAAATCTGGGATGTCGCCACTGCCGATGTGGAATATGTCGACGGCGTCTTGCAGCACAAATCCGACCCGGAACTGCGCTTGACCTTCCGCCAGTTGGCGGCCCGGCAGAACCCCACCGGTGGCCCCATCGTCCGGCCGCGCCGGCGTCAACCCGCCCGGCGCCGGCCCGGCCTTGGCTACCCATATCGTCGATGTGGAAGTTGACCCGGACACCGGCAAGGTCACCATCCTCCGCTACACCGCCTTGCAGGACGCCGGCAAAGCCATCCACCCCAGCTATGTCGAAGGCCAGATTCAGGGCGGCGTCGCCCAGGGCATCGGTTGGGCCTTGAACGAGGAGTATTTCGTCAACGACCAGGGCCACATGGTCAACTCCAGCTACCTCGACTATCGGATGCCCACCAGCCTGGACTTGCCCATGATTGACACCGTAGTGGTCGAAGTTGCCAACCCCAACCATCCCTACGGCGTGCGCGGCGTTGGCGAAGTCTGCATCGTCCCGCCCATGGCCGCCATTGCCAACGCCGTCTATAACGCCATCGGCGTCCGGATGAACACCCTGCCCATGAACCCCGGCAGCGTCCTCGCCGCCCCTGTGGGGCCAGGAATAGGCCGCCCGGTAAGCACGGGGGTAACGCGTATGCCCGAAGTGTGGATCCCCACCACGATGCAAAGTCTGACCGGCGGCCGCCAGCGGGTGCCGGTCAGCGGCCGCACCGTGCGCCAGGTCATCAACAACCTCGAGGAACAATACCCCGGCGTCAAAGCCGTCCTCTACGACGCTGAGGAGGACGACCTGCAAACCGGGGTAGCTGTAATCGTCGACGGCGAAGCCAGCCAAATCGGCCTCCTCGAGCGCGTCAACGAAAACAGCGAAGTCCACTTCCTCCCCGCCATCGGCGGCGGCTAACCCCCGCCGGCCGGCGGCCGCTCTAACCGATACAGCCAAAGGGCCGGGCGCAATGCCCGGCCCTCTTTTAGTTACTGAATTGTTGGCTGTGCAGAGCGTTTTACGCTTTATTTAGTGGCTGCTCGGTTTGCCAGCATTTCCTGAAACTGACTCCGAAGTTGACCCAGGTCATAGTTCAGGTAGTTACTGAGGTGAGCCAAGCACTCTTTAAGCTCCCATTGGAGCAGTATGCCTTGCCGCACCATATAGATGCCGATGTTGCGGATTTGGTACTGGTCAGAGTAATCGAGCAAGGCATAGCCAATCAACTCTTGGATGTAATAACCTTCTATGGTTGGCTTTATGCTGGATTTTATCTCGACCAGGGTATCGTCGATGATGATGTCGGCATCGGCTCCGCCGACTTCTATCGAACCGTCGAAGGTGGGATTCAGGATGTGTGGTCGGTTGGTCAGGTAGTTATACCGGTCATGAAAGAGCCAAGAAAGCTCTCTCATATCATTGATCCATGCTTGGTCCGGTATTTTCAGCAGGTCATCAACGGATTCCGGGCTCTCCGTATTGAGCGGCGAGTTCTGAAGGTGTATTGCCGCTACCCTCTTGAACTGCTCATAGAGGGCCAATACATAGCAGTATCGGTTAAGGATGCCTTCCTCTGCTTCCTCCAGACGGCGCTGCTTGGGGTTGAGGCTTGGAATGGCGGCTTCCAAGTCGCTCATAAAGTTCGTAAGGGACCGTCTGTCGGGTAGTGATGTGGAAAGCGTATTCCATCGCCGCCGCAAAGCACTTAGCATAGGAGCTATCTGGCCCTTGTTGCTCGCTCTCTCCCGGATTGATATGTCCGATGCTGACCGAAGGCGATGCCTTCGCGCTTTGGAAAGCTTTATCGTTCGGCGTGCTATTGTCGGGCGACGGCCTAACAGTTTCCCTGAAATTACCTTGGGTGTCTTGAACGCCTTGCCTCAACATCCGATAAGTGAAATGGCGTACAGCGATGCGGTGATCGATCATCTGGTCGCTTACACGAGCAATAACACCTATTGGCCAAGCGACGGGCAAATATGGTGGCACCTTCTAAATGAAGGTCTGCGGACTCCAAGGCTGGTCCTTGAGGCAGTCGAGCGAGCAATGATGCGGGGCAAGTATGCCGGAAACCCCGTTTTGCAAAGCGACCTTCCGGTAGAACATCTTATGCCCCAAGACCACAGTAACTTGCAGGACTGGCCTTTGCCGGTCAATCCTGATGAAAACCCTGAAGGTGCTGAAGTCGCCGCCAATGCCCGCAAATCGATAATCCATCGCCTCGGTAACCGTACCTTGGTTCAGCCCGGCTTGAACTCCATCTTGAGCAACAGGCCGTGGTTCGAGAAGCGGCGCATTCTTTCTGAGCAGGATAACCTCTATATCAACAAAGACCTGCTCAACCACGCCCCGGATGACCATTGGGACGAGGAGCAGATTCGGTTGCGCGGCGAGCGGCTTGCCAACTACATCCTGCAAATCTGGCCGCATGGCCATGCCGTAACCGGGGAAATCGAGCGGATACAAACCTAGGTATCCCCACTCCCGACCTAGAGAGGCTCCCCAAAATGGTCATCACCGCCGCCGCCAAATCCGAACCCGCTTGGTTTCCCTCCGCTCCCGAGGAAGCCGCGCCGTTTCTGGAACTCAACATAACCCTCACCTACAGCGACCCGGAGGATGAACTCCCCTGGTTCGCCGAGTGCCAGGAAATTCCCCTTACCGGAGAGGGTGACACCCCCCGGGAAGCCGTCAGTATGCTCCTGGAAATGGCTGAACTCTACTTCCCGAGCCTCCTGGAAATCGGCGGTTGGGAACGGGTAATGCAGGCCGCCGGCTTGTCTATTCCACCGCCCGCCCTGGGCGCCAGTATTGCCATCGCCTTTAACATCGTCCAGAAAGGCACTGTCCAGTTCCTTATGGGGAACCGCGGCTGACTTATGCCCCGCAGCCGTACTTACAACCGCCGGGCCTTAGTTAGAGCCTTGGCTGAACGGCACGACGTCTATTTCCACCGCAGCGGCCGAAGCCATGACGAGTACCGCCGGGACGCTCCCGACGGTATGCGCTACGCCGGTTTTCTCCCGCGTCATCAAAATATATCTGAGGGAACTGTCAAGTCCTTCCTGAACCAGTTGGGTATCGCCGGGAGCGTCCGCCGCGCTTTGGGCATGGTGTAAAGTCCCGGTTTCCGAATGTATCAATCCCCCCCTTGACATCCCCCCCCAACCCCGCTAAACTCCCTCCCAGTAACTTTAACAACCCAACAAAAACTCCCTCCGGGGCGCCATAACGGTACCATTTGGGAAGGCGGTGTGAATCCGCCGCGGTTGCGCCACTGTGAACGGGCCAAGTCTCAAACCCTTGCCCGTAAGCCAGGAACCGACCCCGGAAGGTTGGAAACCTCTACTCTGCGCTCAACGGAGACGGTTCCTCCCGCGCCCGGCATCCCTTGCCGGATGCGGCGAATCCTGACCTCACTCGGTCTTGTCCCCCGGCAGCACAGCATAGCCGGGGGCTTTTCTTTTGACTGACCTTGCCGGGACGCCTTAACGCTAACGCCCGGCCCGGACCAAGGCAAAAAGGCAAATGAACGCTGACACCGCTAACATCGCCATGACCGTCGTCGCCGTCGGCCCCGGCGACCCCAATATGCTCACCCTCCGCGGCCGCGCCGCCCTGGAATCCGCCGGCCTCATCGTCGGCTTTAAGACCGTCCTCGATGTAGTAACCGACTGGTGCGGCAATGCCGAAGTCCGCCCTATGTCCTACCGCGACCAGGAGTCCGTCCTCGAATACGCCGCCGCCCAAGCCGCCCAAGGCCGCAACTGCGTCGTCTGCTGTTGGGGCGACCTCAATGTCTCCGCCCACGAACTCCTCGCCCGCGTCCACCGCCGCGCCGGCCAAGTCGAACTCATCCCCGGCGTCAGCTCCATCCAGATTGCCTGCGCCCGCGCCGGCATCGCCCTCGAGGAATCCCTTTTTATCACCCTGCACCGCCGCGACGGCGGCGAACCGGCTTTAGCCGAACTGGAACGCTATCTCCGCGAAGGCTTGCGCCACATCATCCTGCTGCCTCGTCCCTTTGACCTGATGCCCCCGGCCATCTGCCAGGGCTTGCTTGACGCCGGCATCCCCGCATCGCGTCCCGTAACCGTCTACCAACGCCTCACCCTCGACGGCGAAACCCAATGGCACGGCGCCCTGTCCGACTGCGCCGCCCTCACCCAGGAATTCAGCGACCTGTCCATTATGCTCTTTCCCCGCCCCGCCGCCGGGGACAACTAGGCAATTAGTCAACTGAACCGTAAGGCAGGAAAACCGTTTTGACCGCTCCGCCGCAAATCGGGCAAAAATCCGTGGTGTTGGTAACTACCGCCGACACCGACCTCCTTACTGCCCACCGGGCCATCACTGCCTTGCCCGGCGGCTTTCCCCCGGTTCACGCCTTCAACCCGGTCAGCCTGGATACCGATGAATCCCGCGCCCAACTCCTGACCTCCGTTGCCGATGCCGGCGTCGTAGTGTTGCGGCTCCTCGGCGGCAAGCGCGCGATGCCTGACACCTTTGACCCTTTGGTATCCCTCTGCCGGGAACGCCGCATCCCCCTTATCGCCTGCCCCGGCCATCAGGAATGGGACGAGGATTTGATCACCGCCTGCTCCGCTCCCGTCGCCGAACTGGAAACCGTCTTTGCCTACCTGATGCGCGGCGGGATACCCAACTTCCGCAACCTGTTCCTCTTTCTCAGCGATACCTACCTCGGCAGCGACTACGGCCACGCCGCCCCGGAACCCGTGCCTTGGGAGGGTATCTATCACCCGGACGCTGCCGCCGCCGAAACCCTTGATGTGGATACCTATATCCGCCGCCGTTGCCAACCCGGCCGCCCCACCATCGGCATTCTCTTTTACCGCGCCCACTGGATGAGCGGCAATCTCCAATTCGTTGACGCCCTTATCCGCTGCCTCGAATCCCACCAGGTCAATGTCCTCCCGGTCTATTCCTACAGCCTCAAACACAATCCGGATCAAGACAACCAGCGCAGCCGCACCCTGACCACCTTTATGGCTGACGCCGCCGGCATCCCCCGGGTTGACTGCATCATCAACACCATGGGCTTGGCCATGAGCGACTTGAGCCAGGACGGCCCCACCATTGCCACCGGCTGGTCTGTGGAATTGCTCGACGCCCTCGATGTCCCCATCCTGCAAGGCATCGTCAGCACCGGCTCCCGTCAGGAATGGGCTGACAACTCCCTCGGCCTCGGCCCCATCGACACCGCTATGAATGTCGCCCTGCCCGAATTCGACGGCCGCATCATCACCGTCCCCATCTCCTTCAAAGAGGAAACCGCCGCCATCCCGGCCGTCAACGGCAATAGTAATGATAATGGTAACGGTAATGGCTCCGCCGGCAATGCCCTAGTTGCCCCCCGATTGCAGCGCTATGTTGCCGCCCCCGACCGTATGGACGCCCTCGCCCGCCTCGCCGCTAAATGGGCCAACCTCCGCCGCAAAGCCAACGCCGACAAGCGTATCGCCATCATTATGAGCAACTACCCCACCAAAGACGCCCGCATCGGCAACGCCGTCGGCTTGGACACCCCCGCCTCGGTAATCCACCTCCTCCACGCCTTGCAGGACGCCGGCTATCATGTATCCGACATCCCCACCGACGGCGACGAACTGGTCCACCGCATCATCGCCCGTTGCAGCAACGACCGGGATACCCTTACCGAGCAACAACTGCAACTGGCCGCCGGCACTGTTACCCGCCGCCAGTACGCCCAATGGTTCAATACCTTTGCCCCCCGCCGTCCAACAGCAGTTGCTCAACGCTTGGGGCGACCCGCCCGGCCAAGTCTATCGCTCCGGGGATACCCTTGCCATAGCCGGCTTGCAGCTCGGCAATATCTTTGTCGGCTTGCAGCCCCCCCGCGGCTTCGGCGAAAACCCCATCTCCGTCTATCACAGCCCCGACTTGACGCCCACCCACCATTACCTTGCCTACTACCGCTGGCTGAACGACACTTTCCAGGCTGACGCGATGATTCATATCGGCAAGCACGGCACCCTGGAATGGCTCCCCGGCAAGGGCATTGGCATTTCCAACGCCTGCTACCCGGAAGTAGCCCTCGACGACTTGCCCCTCTTTTACCCCTTCATCATCAACAACCCCGGCGAAGGCACCCAAGCCAAACGCCGCGCCCACGCCACCATCATCGACCACCTCATCCCCCCCATGACCACCGCCGACAGCTACGGCGACATTGCCAAACTCGAGCAGCTCCTCGATGAACACTACCAGTGCCAAACCTTGGATCCGGCCAAACTCCCGATGCTGGAAAGCCAGATTTGGGAAATGGTCCAGCAAGCCGAACTCCACCGCGACTTGGGCGTTGACGCCCCGCCCGACGACTTCGGCGAATTTATGCTGGAAATCGACGGCTACCTCTGTGAAATCAAGGATGTCCAGATTAAAGACGGCTTGCACACCCTCGGCCAGCCGCCCACTGACGCCCAACTCGTCGGCTTGCTTTCCGCCCTCACTCGCCTTGACAGCAGCGGGATACCCAGCCTCCGCCGCGCCTTGGCCGACGCCCTCAGCATTGACTACCCGGCTTTGCTCAATGACCCGGCCCAGCCGGTCAATGGCAA